>NZ_JBMHMJ010000002.1:125000-3592500 GCF_049178995.1 Micromonospora sp. WMMD735 | reverse complement strand
TAACCACGCGTACCCTTGATGGTGCGTGCAGGTGTGTGGATGGGTAGGGGAGCGTCGTGCCGGGGGTGAAGCAGCGGGGTGACCCAGTTGTGGACGCGGCACGAGTGAGAATGCAGGCATGAGTAGCGAAAGAAGGGTGAGAAACCCTTCCGCCGGATGACCAAGGGTTCCAGGGCCAGGCTAATCCGCCCTGGGTGAGTCGGGACCTAAGGCGAGGCCGAGAGGCGTAGTCGATGGACAACGGGTTGATATTCCCGTACCCGCGAAGGAGCGTCCCTGATGAACCTCGTTGTGCTAACCACCCGAACCAGCCGAGACCTTCGGGTTGAGGTTGGGGAGCGTGGGAACCTGGCGGGTAGTAGTCAAGCGATGGGGTGACGCAGGAAGGTAGCTGAGCCCGGCCGGTGGTTGTGCCGGGGTAAGCGTGTAGGCCGTGGTGTAGGTAAATCCGCACCGCATGGAGGCTGAGACGTGATGCCGAGCCGATTCAGGTGAAGTCAGTGATCCTATGCTGCCGAGAAAAGCCTCTAGCGAGTTTCGAGCGGCCCGTACCCCAAACCGACACAGGTGGTCAGGTAGAGAATACCGAGGCGATCGGGCGAACTGTGGTTAAGGAACTCGGCAAATTGCCCCCGTAACTTAGGGAGAAGGGGGGCCGGAGACGTGAAGCCCCGTGCGGGTGGAGCGTTGTATGGCCGCAGAGAGCAGGGGGAAGCGACTGTTTACTAAAAACACAGGTCCATGCGAAGAAGTAATTCGATGTATATGGACTGACGCCTGCCCGGTGCTGGAACGTTAAGGGGACCTGTTAGCTCTTTCGGGGGCGAAGCGGAGAACTTAAGCGCCAGTAAACGGCGGTGGTAACTATAACCATCCTAAGGTAGCGAAATTCCTTGTCGGGTAAGTTCCGACCTGCACGAATGGCGTAACGACTTCCCCACTGTCTCAACCACAGGCCCGGCGAAATTGCAGTACGAGTAAAGATGCTCGTTACGCGCGGCAGGACGGAAAGACCCCGGGACCTTTACTATAGCTTGACATTGGTATCTGAATGGACTTGTGTAGGATAGGTGGGAGCCGGTGAAACCTGTACGCCAGTATGGGTGGAGGCAATCTTGAAATACCACTCTGGTTGATTTGGGTATCTAACTTCGGACCGTTATCCGGTTCAGGGACAGTGTCTGGTGGGTAGTTTAACTGGGGCGGTTGCCTCCTAAAGGGTAACGGAGGCGCCCAAAGGTTCCCTCAGCCTGGTTGGCAATCAGGTGTTGAGTGCAAGTGCACAAGGGAGCTTGACTGTGAGACTGACAGGTCGAGCAGGGACGAAAGTCGGGACTAGTGATCCGGCACTTGCGTGTGGAAGCGGTGTCGCTCAACGGATAAAAGGTACCCCGGGGATAACAGGCTGATCTTCCCCAAGAGTCCATATCGACGGGATGGTTTGGCACCTCGATGTCGGCTCGTCGCATCCTGGGGCTGTAGCAGGTCCCAAGGGTTGGGCTGTTCGCCCATTAAAGCGGTACGCGAGCTGGGTTTAGAACGTCGTGAGACAGTTCGGTCCCTATCCGCCGTGCGCGTAGGATACTTGAGAAGGGCTGTCCCTAGTACGAGAGGACCGGGACGGACGAACCTCTGGTGTGCCAGTTGTCCCGCCAGGGGCACGGCTGGTTAGCTACGTTCGGAAGGGATAACCGCTGAAAGCATCTAAGCGGGAAGCCTGCTTCAAGATGAGGTATCCCACCCCACTTTGTGGGGGTAAGGCCCCCAGCTAGACGACTGGGTTGATAGGCCGGAAATGTAAGCTCGGTAACGGGTTGAGTTGACCGGTACTAATAGGCCGAGGACTTGATAACAAGGCTGCTACGCGTCCACTGTGCAACTCTGAACAAACACCGAACAACCCCCCACAGGGTGGTAGTGGTTTTTTGTGGGTGTGTGTGTTGTTTGATATGTTCATAGTGTTACGGCGGTCATGGCGGAGGGGAAACGCCCGGTCACATTCCGAACCCGGAAGCTAAGCCCTCCAGCGCCGATGGTACTGCACTCGGGAGGGTGTGGGAGAGTAGGACACCGCCGGACAATCTTTCAGTTGAGGCCAACCCCACCCGGGGTTGGCCTCAACTGCATTCCACACCACTTCCCCCCCCCCCGGAACTGGCCCGCGCCACCGGTAGGAAAGGCCCACCACCGGAAGCGGAAAGGTCATACCCTCCGGGACGTCTCGCCCCAGAACTCCTCGTCCCACGCCAAGGGCCCAAGGATTAGGGGCCCGAGGGTCAAGGGCCCGAGGGTTAACGGCTGGTGGGCGGAAGAAGCGGCTATCCCGACACGGGATACCCCTACACCCCCGATGTCGGCGATAGGCAGCCCGACACGGAAAGCCCCGCCCTGGGCCCTCGCCCCTCCGAGACTCCTCGCGCCAGGCCGAGGACCCCGGGGTCAGGGCTGATGGGGCGAAGAAGCGGCCATCCCGACACGGAATACCCCTACATCCCCGATGTCGGCGATAGGCAGCCCGACGTGGAGCATGCCCACCCCCAGATCCAGCGCAGACTCAGCATGCGATACCCCGACTTCCCCGACGTTGGAGCAATCCACAGCTGCTGAAGCAATCGACGACGACCACGCCACGACGGCACACCGAGCGCCAAGCCGAGCGACCCGTCACCACCACCCACCCCGGCAGCCCTGCACGGCCATCACCTGCCGGCGTCGTCACGACGGCCCTGACCGCCCGGGATCGGGGCGGTCAGCCCGACCCCGGGCCGGTCAGGCACCGCTTGGGTGGTGACGTCGCGGTAATGCTCGGCTGGGAAGGCGCAACGTCGCCGACATGGCACGGTCAACGCAAGGCCCGCCGAGCGAGCCCTGGAGCGGCGAGGGTAACCGGGGGCCTGGGCCTGGGGACGATCAAAAAGGTAACGGGCGCGCTGGGTGAGGGGAGAGGCCCGGCGGCGGTCAGCCCCGGGTCTGGATGCCTTCGCGGAGCTGGCGGAAGAGGCCGGCCGAGTCGTCGACGGAACGGTTGGCGAACATGCCCATCGCCACGCTGCCGTGGTCGGCCCAGCCGCAGATCGCGAAGTCGCCGCCGTCGCCGCTGGTCCGGCCGCACTTCATCACGCCGCCGTACTTCCCGGCGGGCACGGTACGGACGTCGGTCACCCGGCCGGTCTCGTCGGCCATCAACCGGAACAGGCTGTCCAGGTCGCGTTCCGGCTGCCAGAGCAGCGTGGTGCCACCGAAGAACAGCACCGTCCGCTTCTCGTCGGCGGGGTCGCGGTAGACCGTACCGATGCTGCGGTCCAGGTCGATGTCGGCGGCGAATCCGGCGCGCAGGTAGTCGGCGGTGCTGCGGGCCCGGTCGGAGTCGTCGCGGGTGAGACCGGCGAGGTGGCCGGGCGGGTCCAGCCGGACGTCCTTCTGTTGGGCGATGCGCCAACCGGCGGTGCCGAGCGCGGCGGCGCCGACGAGGCCGACCACGAGTGCGACGGTCAGCGCGATCCGCCGGCGTCGGGACACCGGGCGCCGCCCCTGGGGGCTCTGCTCCGGGTCGTGGGTGCTCAACCGGATCGGCTCGTCGGTCAGCTCGACCGGTTCGGGACCCTCGATGAGCTGACGCTCGGTGAGATGTGCGTCGGACATGTTCGCCACCGTACGCGAATGACCGGTGGCGCACGTCGGGTCCGCCGAAGCGCTCCGTAGACTTTCACAGGTGACCGAGAGACTGGATGCCCGACGCCCCGACGCCCCGACCCTTGCCGGCCAGTACCAGCCCGGCGAGGTAGAGCAGCGACGGTACGAGCAGTGGGTAGCCGCCGGCCACTTCCGGGCGTCGGCGCAGAGTGACAAGCCCCCGTTCACCATCGTGATCCCCCCACCGAACGTCACAGGCGTGCTGCACATGGGCCACGCCCTGGACCACACCGTCCAGGACTCGCTGGTGCGCCGTAAGCGGATGCAGGGGTACGAGGCGCTCTGGCTGCCCGGCACGGACCACGCCGGCATCGCTACCCAGAACGTGGTGGAGCGGCAGCTCGCGGGGGAGGGGCTGTCCCGGCACGACCTCGGTCGGGACAAGTTCGTCGAGCGGGTCTGGCAGTGGAAGGCCGAGTCCGGCGGGGCGATCCTCGGCCAGATGCGCCGGCTCGGCGACTCGGTCGACTGGGACCGGGAACGTTTCACCATGGACGAGGGCCTGTCCCGGGCCGTGCAGACCATGTTCAAGAAGCTGTACGACGAGGGCCTGATCTACCGGGCGAACCGGATCATCAACTGGTGCCCGCGCTGCCTGACCGCCCTGTCGGACATCGAGGTGGAGCACACCGACGACGAGGGTGAGCTGGTCTCGATCCGGTACAGCGACGACGTGGTGGTCGCCACCACCCGGGCCGAGACCATGCTCGGGGACACCGCCGTGGCCGTGCACCCCGACGACGACCGTTACCGGCACCTGGTCGGCACCGAGGTCGAGGTGCCGTTGACCGGCCGGCGTATCCCGATCGTCGCCGACGAGCACGTCGACCCGGCGTTCGGCACCGGCATGGTCAAGGTCACCCCGGCGCACGACCCCAACGACTTCGAGATCGGCCAGCGGCACGACCTGCCCGCCCTGACGATCATGGACGAGCGGGGCGTCATCACCGCGCCCGGTCCGTTCCAGGGTCTGGACCGGTACGAGGCCCGCCCGGCGATCGTGGCGGCGCTGCGCGAGCAGGGCCGGGTCGTGGCCGAGAAGCGGCCGTACGTGCACGCGGTGGGGCACTGCTCGCGGTGTCGTACCACTGTCGAGCCGCGGCTGTCGTTGCAGTGGTTCGTCAACACCACCCCGCTGGCGAAGGCGGCCGGCGACGCGGTACGCGACGGCCGGGTGAAGATCGAGCCGGCCGAGCTGGCCAAGCGCTACTTCGCCTGGGTCGACAACATGCACGACTGGTGCATCTCCCGGCAGCTGTGGTGGGGCCACCGCATCCCGGTCTGGTACGGCCCGGCGGGCGAGATCGTCTGCGTCGGCCCGGACGAGACGCCCCCCACCGGCGAGGGCTGGGTCCAGGACGAGGACGTCCTGGACACCTGGTTCTCCAGCGGCCTGTGGCCGTTCTCCACCCTCGGCTGGCCGGAGCAGACCCCGGACCTGGCCAAGTTCTACCCGACCAGCGTGCTGGTCACCGGCTACGACATCCTCTTCTTCTGGGTCGCCCGGATGATGATGTTCGGCCTGTACGCGATGGACGGCCGGCAGCCGTTCGACACGGTCGCCCTGCACGGCATGGTCCGCGACCAGTACGGCAAGAAGATGTCGAAGTCGTTCGGCAACGTGGTCGACCCGCTGGACTGGATCGACCGGTACGGGGCCGACGCGACCCGGTTCACCCTGGCCCGGGGCGCGAACCCGGGCGGGGACGTGCCGGTCAGCGAGGAGTGGTGCCAGGGCTCCCGCAACTTCTGCAACAAGCTGTGGAACGCCACCCGGTTCGCGCTGCTCAACGGCGCGCACACCGAGGGCCCGCTGCCGGCGGCCGACCAGCTCTCGACCGTCGACAGGTGGATCCTGTCCCGGCTGGCGCACGTCACCGTCGAGGTCGACGAGCAGTTCGAGGCGTACGAGTTCGCGAAGGTGTGCGACCTGCTCTACCACTTCGCCTGGGACGACGTCTGCGACTGGTACGTGGAGCTGGCCAAGCCGGTGCTCGCCGCCGACGGGCCGGCCGCCGACGCCACCCGCCGGGTCCTCGGGCACGTGCTGGACCAGTTGCTGCGGCTGCTGCACCCGGTGATCCCGTTCGTCACCGAGGAGCTGTGGACGGCGCTGACCGGGGGCGAGACGGTGATGACGGCGGCCTGGCCGAGCGCCGACCGTACCCTCGTGGACGACGCCGCGGAGCGCGAGGTCGGCACCGTCCAGCGGGTGGTGACCGAGATCCGGCGGTTCCGCTCCGACCAGGGGCTGCGACCCACCCAGCGGGTGGCCGCCCGCCTCGACGGGCTGGCCGGGGTCCAGATCGCGGCGCACGAGCCGTTGATCCGTTCGTTGGCCCGGCTGGACGCCCCGGCCGACGACTTCCAGGCCAGCGCCACCCTCGCCATGCCCGGCGAGGTCAGCGTGGCGCTGGACACCCGGGGGTCGATCGACGTGGCCGCCGAGCGGGCCCGGCTCACCAAGGACCGGGCGGCCGCCGAGAAGGAGGTCGCGCAGGCCCGCGCGAAGCTCGACAATCCGGCGTTCGTCGGCAAGGCGCCCGAGCCGGTGGTCGCGAAGATCCGCGACCGGTTGGCGGTGGCCGAGGCCGACCTGGTCCGCATCGACGCCGCTCTGGAGGCGCTTCCCTCGTGACCGACCGTACCGATCAGCCCGCCCGGTCCGGCGAGGGGCGCGGTGAGTTCGCCGCCGTCGACGCGGAGTTGGCGGCGCGCGGGTTCACCCGCATGCACTTCTCGCTGGACCGCATCGAGGCGCTGCTCGACCTGCTGGGGAGCCCGCAGCGGGCGTACCCGTCGATCCACCTGACCGGGACGAACGGCAAGACGTCCACGGCCCGGATGATCGACTCGCTGCTGCGGGCCTTCGGCCTGCACACCGGCCGCTACACCAGCCCGCACCTGGAGACCGTCCGGGAGCGGATCAGCCTGGACGGGGAACCGGTCGACGAGGCCCGCTTCGTGGCCACGTACCGGGAGGTGAAGCCGCTTGCCGACCTGGTCGACCAGCGGTCGGCCGAGCCGCTCACCTACTTCGACCTGACCACCGCGTTGGCGTTCGCCACCTTCGCCGACGCGCCTGTCGACGTGGCCGTGGTGGAGGTGGGGCTGGGCGGCGCCGAGGACTCCACCAACGTGCTCCAGGCCGGGGTGGCGGTGCTCACCCCGATCGGGCTGGACCACACCGAGTGGCTCGGCGACACCCTGGAGGACATCGCCCTGCACAAGGCCGGCATCATCCACTCCGGCGCGACGGTGGTCGCCGCCGCGCAGGAGGAGGAGGCGGCCCGGCCGATCCTGGAACGGTGCGCCGAGGTCGGTGCCACGGTCGCCCGGGAGGGCGCGGAGTTCGGGGTGCTGCGCCGGGCGGTCGCCGTCGGCGGCCAGGTGCTGACCCTCCAGGGGCTCGGCGGGGTGTACGACGAGGTGTTCCTTCCGCTGCACGGCGCGCACCAGGCGCAGAACGCGGCGGTGGCGCTGGCCGCCGTCGAGGCGTTCCTCGGGGCCGGGGCGAAGCGGCAGCTCGACGTCGAGGCCGTCCGGGAGGGTTTCGCCGCCACCAGTTCCCCCGGCCGGCTGGAGAAGGTGCGCAACGCCCCGACGGTGCTGCTCGACGGGGCGCACAATCCGCACGGGATGGCCGCCACGGTCACCGCGCTCCAGGAGGAGTTCGCGTTCAGCAAGCTGGTCGGGGTGCTCGCCGTGCTCGGCGACAAGGACGCCGCCGGCCTGCTGGAGCTGCTGGAACCGGTGCTCGACTCGCTCGTCGTCACCCGCAACAGCTCTCCCCGGGCGATGCCCGTCGAGGAGCTGGCCGAGCTGGCCCGGGAGGTCTTCGGGCCGGACCGGGTCCAGGTGGCCGACTCGATGCCGGACGCCATCGAGGCGGCCGTCGCCGAGGCCGAGTACGACGTGCCCGGCGAGTTGGCCGGGGTGGGGGTGCTGGTCACCGGCTCGGTGGTGACGGTGGCCGACGCCCGACGGCTGCTGAAGCGATGACCGGCCCGACCCCGGGCCGCCCGCACCCGGACCGCCGCCCTGCCGACCATCCGGAGCCGGCCGGAAGCGCCGGCCCGGCCGGAGGTGCCGGAACACCCGACCGCACCGCCCCGGCCGTAGGCACCGACCCGGCGCAGGTCACCGACCCGGCAGCAGGCAGCGCAACGTCCGACCGTACCGGCCCGGCCGAGGGCGGTGGCCCGGCCGAGGGCGGTGGCCCGGCCGGGCGGCGTTCGGGGTTGCGTAACCCCGAAGCGGCCGTCCGGGGGCTCGGGGCCGGGACGCTCGGCTTGGAGGCGCTGGTGCTGCTGCTGGCGATCCAGCCGATCCGGCTGGTCGGCGGGCACTTCGGCGGGGCGGCGATCGCGGCCACCGTGGCGCTGGCCGTGGCGGCGGTGCTGCTGGCCGGTCTGATGCGCCGCCCGTGGGCCTGGTCGGTGGGCACCGTGTTGCAGGGACTGCTGCTGCTCGCCGGCCTGCTGCACTGGTCGCTGTTCGGGCTCGGGGTCATCTTCGCCCTGGTCTGGGCGTACGCGTTGCACGTGCGGCGGGTCA
Organism: Micromonospora sp. WMMD735; assembly: GCF_049178995.1. Classification (NCBI taxonomy): domain Bacteria; kingdom Bacillati; phylum Actinomycetota; class Actinomycetes; order Micromonosporales; family Micromonosporaceae; genus Micromonospora; species Micromonospora sp. WMMD735. The sequence continues at coordinate 3,584,250 of NZ_JBMHMJ010000002.1, read as the reverse complement.
TCCTCGGCTGAGCCGGGTCACGCCTCGGCGCGTTCCCGCCACTGGGTCAGCGCGATGCCGTGCCCGTCCGGATCCCGGAAGGCGGCGGCCCACACCTCCAGTTTGGTGCCCCGGTTGACCACCCGGGGCGCGTAGGTGAACCGGACGCCGGTGTCCTTGAGCCGCCGGTACGCCGCCTCGATGTCGTCGACCTCCAGGTTGACGTGGACCAGCCGGCGGCTGATCGGGGCGGCCCCGGTCACCTCGCGCAGCACCAGCCGGGTCTGCCCGGAGGCGAGCACCGCGTTGCCGGCGCCCCGGTCGAACTCCTCGAAGCCGAGGTCCCGGTAGAAGTCCAGCGAGCGGGACAGGTCGGTGACCAGCAGGGTCAGCCCGACGCCGCTGATCGGGCCGGCCGCATCGTCGCCCCCGGGGGTCGCGGCGGCCGGGTCGTACCCGAAGATCGCCTCGTCCAGGTCGGGGTCGAGCCGGCCGTCACCGGTGGTGGGCCCGTCCAGCGGTACGTCGACCGGGTCGAGGATCGGCGCGTCGAACCGTTCCTCGGCGGGCGGCCGTGGGGCGGGCGCGGCCGTGGGCGCAGCGGTCGCCGGGCCGGCGGCGGCACCGGCGGGGGCGGTGCCGGCAGGGGCGGTGCCGGCAGGGCTGGTGCCGGCGGTGGACGCGGTGCCGGCAGTGGACGCAGAGGCGGCGGTGGACGCGGTGCCGGCGGTGGACGCGGAGGCGGTGGGGGCGGTGGCGCGGCGGGGGAGTTGGCCGGTCGCCGGCTGCTCGACCAGGGTGCCCTCCAGCACCACCGGGCCGCCCGGTCGCTGGTGCACCACCACCGGCTCCCGCTCGTCGGTCAGCACCTCCACGTCGTCGCGCAGCGGCTCGGACCGGACCGGGTCCGGGTGCGGTGGCTCGGCCCGGAGCGGGTCGGCGGGCGGCGGGTCGCGCAGGTCGTCCCGGAACTCGTCGTGGAAGTCGTCGTCGGCCGTGCGGCCCGCCCACGGCGGGGCCTCCTGCTGGATCAGCATGTCGTCGAGCGGCTCGGCGTCGGCGTACTCCGGGGGCAGGTCGGTCACGCCCGCGGCGGCCTCGGTGTGGGTCGGTACCTCGTCCCACAGGACGCGGACGTGCCGCTGGTCGTCCAGGGCCACCCGGATCGGCAGGGTCTGCCCCAGCGACGGCCACTTCGCCACCGGTACCCGGGGCTCGATGATCTTCTTGGACCGGGGCGGCAGGCCCGGCGCGTCGATCACCAACTGGAGCTCGCACCGGCCGAAGGAGTACTGGGTGGGGGGTTCGGAAGCGCTGTGCACGTGCCCGACGCCGACCACCCAGGTGCGTCCGCCGCCGCGTACGGTGCCCAGGGCGACGGCGAGCACGACCAGGGCCACGCCCAGCGCGACGATGGCCCAGCTGGTCATGCCCAGCCCGAACAGGACGACGAAGACCGCCACGGTGCCGAGCACCGCGGCGATCAGCTTGCGTACCGGCGCGATGGTGCGGTTCCCGCCATTCGCCACAGTGGACCTCCCAGGGGTCAGAGCCAGGCTAGGCCGCGCGGCGACCGAGGGAAAGAGCAGCCGCCGCGCCGGTGCCGGTACCGGGTCGCTAGGCTGACCGTACCCAGCCGAACCGCCTTGTGCGCACAGGAGGAACCCAGCGTGTCCAGCAGCAGCCCGGATGAGCGCACCCTCGTACTGATCAAGCCCGACGCGGTGCGCCGTGGCCTGGTCGGCGAGATCATCTCCCGCTTCGAGCGCAAGGGCCTGCGGATCGACGCGTTGGAGATCCGGACGCTGGACGGCGGGTTCGCCGACCAGCACTACGCCGAGCACGTGGACAAGCCGTTCTACCCGCCGCTGAAGACGTTCATGACCAGCGGGCCGCTGGTGTCGCTGGTGCTCTCCGGCGACCAGGTGATCGAGGTGGTCCGGGCGATGATCGGCAGCACCGACGGGCGCAAGGCCGCCGCCGGCACGATCCGGGGTGACCTGTCGCTGTCCAACCGGGAGAACCTGGTGCACGCCTCGGACTCCACCGACAGCGCCAAGCGCGAGATCGCGCTCTGGTTCCCCGCCCTGGGCTGACCCCGGGGCACCCGGCCGGCGGCCGGGGGCGCGCTAGGGGACCGGGCGGTCCCGGAACGGGCGACCCCGGCCGAGCGCGTCGGCGTACCCCCAGCGGCCCCTGATGTCGAGCAGCTCGATCTGGCCCAGTTCCTCGGGGACCGCGGCGTCGACGGCGAGATGGTCCTCGTACGGCTCCAGCCCGAGCAGCGCGCGCAGCAGCATCAGGGGCGCTCCGGCCGACGGCGCGTACGGGCTGTCGGTGAACCCGTGCGGGACGGGGACGTGGGTGGTGGCCCGGTCGTAGCCGGTGAGGTACGCCGGCAGCCGGCCTTGGAAGTGCCGGGCGGCGTCGAGCAGCCCGGTGGCGACCCGGGCGGCCTGCGCCCGGAACCCGGACCGGCGCAGCCCCCAGGCGATCAGCGAGTTCTCCCAGGGCCAGACCGCGCCGGTGTGGTGGCCCAGCGGGTTGTAGTCGGCTGCCGTGCTGGCCAGGGTGCGGATGCCCCAGCCGGAGTACAGCGCCGGGGACATCAGGTGCGCCACCATCTGCTCGGCGCGGTGCGGGGCGACGATGCCGGTGCACAGCAGCTGCCCCATGTTGGACGTGAGGGAGTCCAGCGGGACGCCGTCGAGCTGCACCGCCACCGCGTAGTGGCCCTGCTCGGGCAGCCAGAAGTCCCGGTCGAACCGTTCCCGCAGCCGGGCGGCGTCGCGTTCGAGCCGGTCGGCCCAGGCGGGATCGTCCCAGAACCGGCGGGCCATCCGGGCGGCCCGGCGGCGGGCCTCGAAGGCGTACCCCTGGATCTCGCAGATCGCCAGGGGGTAGGTGGGTGGATGGCCGTCGGCGAAGCAGATCGCGTCGGCGGAGTTGCGCCAGCTCTCGTTCTGCGGCCCGGTGCGGGTCGGGCGGCGGGTGGACCAGACGTAGCCGCTGTCGGCCCGGTCCGCGTCGTGGTCGAGCCAGCCGATGGCGGCCCGGACCTCGAACTCGAACCGGCGTACCAGTTCCGCGTCGCCGGTCCAGCGTTCGTACTCGTCGAGCAGGATGACGAAGGCGGCGGTGGTGTCGGCGGCGCTGAAGCTGGCCGACTCCGGGGTGTCGTTGAACGCGCCGGAGTCGCCGTACCGGCTCTCCTGGAGGATCTTGCCGGGTTGCTCGCCGCGGAACGGGTCGTGCCGGACGCCCTGGCTCAGCGCCAGGATGCGCAGCGTGTTGACCGCCCGCTCGGGCATGAAGGGCAGCGCCTGGAAGCTGCTGACCAGGCTCTCCCGGCCGAGCAGCGCCATCGACCAGGGCAGCCCGGTGGCGGGCAGCGCGGTCGGGAAGTTCAGCCCGGGGTAGTGCAGCGCGGCCAGGTCCCGCACGCCGTACTCGTACGCCCGCTGGAGCGCCTTGTGGTCGGCGCGCAGCCGGGGCACCCCGGCGGTGCGTTCGGTGATGTCCCGGCCCCGCTGGTGCTGGCTGCGCCCCACCGAACTGGTGAGCCGTTCCCGCAGGTCACGGCGGTGCAGGTCGCGCAGGAGGGCGAGCACCCGCAGCCGGGTGGACCAGGTGCCGTGGGGGTCGACGGTGAACGTCCAGGTCAGACCGTGCTCGTCGATCCTGGCCGGCGTGCTGGAGGTGATCACGGTCTCCCGGTGCAGGCCGGCCCGCTTGTAGTGCAGCCGTAGCGCGTCGTCGGCGATGGTGACGGTCACCGGCCGGGCCCGGCGGAAGCCGTCGCGGACCTCCAGCACCTCGGCGAAGTCCGCGCCCACGTCGAGCCGGACGACGTAGCGCACCGGTTCCGGCGCGTAGTTGAACAGGGTGATCTCCTCCTCGTACTCCGGACCGACCCAGCGGTGCCGCAGCACGGAGGTGGTGGCGTTGACGTAGTGGGTGGGTTCGCCGGGGACCAGCCCGAACTTCGCCTCGTAGGTGGCGACGTCGTCGACGGAGAGCACCGAGAGGGACTCGGTGTCGATGGTCAGCGCCCAGGTGGACAGGAACCGGGTGTCGAAGGAGAAGAGCCCGAGCGGGGAGGTCGGCGTGGCCCGCACGTCCCCGTTCTTCCCGCTGATCATGAACATGTTGCCGGCGAAGACGCTGGTGACCTCGTGCAGCCCGATGACACCGGAGGCGGTGTGGGGGACCAGTTCGGCGGCGGGTTCGGTGCCCACGCTGTCGGCGGCGACCGGGAGCAGCCGCCGGAAGGTGAACAGCAGCGCCAGGTCGCCGGCGACCGAGGCGTCGCCGCGCAGCAGCATCGACACCATGTTGTCCCGGCCGGCAAGCAGCCGGACGAACGCCTCGGGTCGGACCTCGACCGTGCAGTCGGGGTGTTCGCCGGTGCGCGCGACCCGGATCTGTGCGCCGTCGAGCCGGACGAACCAGGTGGCGGTCTCGCCGCCCTCGGCGACGATGTCGAAGCGGAGCAGTCCGCTGGGGGCGACGGGCAACCGGCCCCGGCCGTCGGCGGCCAGGGCGGCGAAGAACTCGTCGATCCGCCCGTCCACGGCCCGCTCCCGTCCCACCGCTGCGCCACCCGAAAAGGTCCAGGTGTGCCAAAAGGAACAATACGCCGTGCCCTGTCCGACCGGGCGCGCTTAAGTGGAAGGACGCCACTACCTGCGAAAACACCGGGGAGGGTTCGACGATGGACGGGCAGACTGCCGCCGGGATGCGGTACTGGACGTACGGGCACGGCAGGCGGAGCACCTTCCTGCTGGTGCACGGCTGGTGCTGCGACCACGACTTCATGGCACCCCTGGCCCGGCACCTGGCCACCCGCCAGGACCGGGTGATCGCCGTCGACATGCCGGGCCACGGGGCCAGCCCGCCCCCGGCCGACGGCTACGCGGTCACCGCGATGGCCGGTCACCTGCGGGCCTTCGCCGCCGCGCTCGACCTGCGCCGGGTCTTCGTGATCGGGCACAGCCTGGGCGGGGTCTGGTCGCTGCAGGCCGCCGCCGGGGACCGGGACCGGTTCACCCGGCTGGGGCTGCTCGACTCCGCGGTGGCCGGGGCACCCGGTTCCGCCGCCGCGATCGCCCAGGTGGCGGCGTCGCTGCGGGAGGACACCTCGGGCGCGGTCCGGGAGTCGATCGTCAGGTCGTACTTCCCGCCGTACTCCGACCCGCGCCTGGTGGAGCGGGTGGTGGCGGCCACCGCCCGCCCGTCGACCGAGGTGGCGTACGCGCCGATCGCCGGGCTGGCCGACTGGATCGCCGCCGAGCAGGACGTGGCCGCCCTGCGCCGCTGGGACCGCCCGCTGCTCTTCGTGGGCAGCAACGCCCCGTTCGCCGACTACGCCCGGCTGGCCGAAGTCGCCCCGCAGGCGTTCATCGGGCAGACCGTGGGTTCCGGGCACTTCGTGCAGCTCCAGGTGCCGGCGCAGGTCGACGCGATGGTCGACCGCTACCTGGAGGTCACCGGCTAGCGCCGCCGGCTCAGAGGGTGTCCAGCGAGGCGCGGCGACGGGACTCCGCCTCGAAGACCGTCAACAGCCCGGCGGCCAGCACGGCGTAGCCGACCCCGACGGCCAGCTCCACGCCGATCGGCGGCAGGACGTCGCCCAGCGGAGCGCCGGCGGCCAGCCGCCGGGCCGCGTCGGCGGCATGGGTGATCGGCAGCACCGCGCCCACCGCACGGATGCCCGCCGGCAGGTCGTCGGCCGGCACGTTCACCCCGGTGAACAGCAGCAGCAGCGCCACCGCCACGTTCGAGATCAGGAAGACGTCCCGGAAGCGCAACCCCAGCGCGCCCAGGGTCAGGCCGAAGAAACCGCAGGCCAGCGAGGCGGTGGCCAGCGCCAGCAGCAGGCCGGGCAGGGCGGTGGCCGGGACCCGCAGGCCGAGCAGGAGCGCGGCCACGGTGAGTGTGCTCGCCGCGATCAGCAGGCCGTTGCCGGCGTACGGCAGCACCCGGCCGAGGAAGATGGCGGTGCGGCTGCGCGGGGAGAGCAGCACGTGCCCCAGGGTGCCGAAACGCCGCTCGTTGGCCACCGCCATGGTGCCGCCGTAGACGCAGGCCAGCGCGGCGGAGAGCACCGCGTTGCCGACGATGTAGAACCGGTCGTCGGCGACCCCGAACTCCCGCCCCAGGTAGGCGAAGAAGAAGAGCTGGAACAGCGGGCCCACCAGCAGGGTGCCCACGAAGATCGACGGGGTGGTCCAGTTGAACAGGGCCCGGTAGGCGATGACCCCGCCCACCCCGACCAGCCGCAGCAGCGCGCCCACCGGTGCCTCCTCAGGCCAGGGCCAGGGTCGCGGTGACCCGGGCCCGGCGCTCGACGTACGTCATCAGGGCCCAGCCGGCGGCCAGGCAGGTCAGGCTGATCGCCAGGCAGACCGCCAGCGCCGGCCACACCGGCCCGCCGGACGCGGCCTCGTGCACCGCGCGGGCGCCCCAGGTGGTCGGCAGCACCGCGGCGACCGGACCGGTCCAGCCGGGCAGCGCGGTGACCGGCACGAGCATCCCGGAGACCAGCCAGATCGGGTACTCCAGCATGTTCGCCAGCGCGTTGGCGTGCCGCAGCAGCACGAAGCCGGACGCCAGCAGCAGCCCGAACATGCCCAGCCCGGCGATGCAGCCGGCGACGGCCACCGGGAAGGCCACCGGGTGGGCGAAGTCGAGCGGGATGCCGTACAGCAGCCGGCCCCAGACCAGCGTGGCGAGCATCGCGTACGTGCCGGTGATGCCGGTGGCCAGGGTGACCGGCAGCAGCACCAACGCCGGCGACCGGGGCGCCAACATGATCATCTCCAGGGTGCCCTGCCAGCGCTGGTTCTGGATCGCCCCGCCGGAGCCGAACAGCACCGTCGACCAGACCCCCATCAGGCCCGCGCCGACCGCCGCCTCCAGCAGCCGGTCCGGCTCACCGCCGGCCCGGAACAGGTAGACCGCCAGGGTCGCCTGGACCACCGGGACGAACAACGCGATGGCGATCTCGAACGGGGACCGGCTGAGCTGCTTGACGTGCAGCAGCGCGCCGACCGCGATCATCCGCACGGTGTTCACGCCGGCACCGGCCCGGCCACCGGCGTCGGCTCCGCCGCCCGGTTGACGATCGCCACGTACGCGTCCTCCAGGGTGGGCTGCCGGGCGGTCACCCGGCCCAGCCGTACCCCGCCCAGCTCCCGCAGCACGTCGGCCTGCACGTCCACCCCCGCGTCGGACTGCACCCCGAGGACCTGCGCCGCCCCGTGCACCGCCAGGCTCACCTCGCGGACGCCAGGCCGGGCCCGGATGGCGGCCAGCTGCCCGTCGGTCACCCCGTACGCCTCCACCTCCAGCACCCGCCGGCCGTCGGCGTGGTGACGCAGCTCGGCGGGGGTGCCCAGGGCCTGGATCCGGCCGCCCGCGATCACCGCGATCCGACCGCACAACTCGTCGGCCTCAGCCATGTAGTGCGTGGTCAGTAGCACGGTGGTGCCGGTGGCGGCGAGGTCGGCGACGGTCTGCCGCAGCTCCCGGGCGGCCACCGGGTCGACCCCGATCGACGGCTCGTCGAGGAACAGCACCCGGGGCCGGTGCAGCAGCCCCCGGGCGATGTGCAGCCGCTGGCGCATCCCCCGCGAGTAGCCCTCGACCCGGTCGTCCTCCCGGCCGGTCAACCGGACCAGCTCGAACAGTTCGGCGATCCGGCGCTTCTGCTCCCGGCCCGGTACGCCGTACAGCTCGGCGAAGTAGCGCAGGTTGTCCCGGGCGGAGAGCCGGTCGTAGAGCCCCCGGTCGCCGCCGAAGACGTACCCGATGCGTCGGCGCACCTCCCGGGTCTGCCGGACCACGTCGAAGCCGCAGATCCTCGCCGCGCCCGCCGTCGGGACCAGCAGGGTGTTGAGCAGCTTGATGGTGGTGGTCTTGCCGGCGCCGTTCGGGCCGAGCAGGCCGAACAGCTCACCGTGGCCCACCGCGAGGTCGACCCCGGCGACGGCGTGCACCTCCCGGCGCTGCGGTCGTAGCCAGCCGGTCCGGCTGCGGTAGCTGCGGTGCAGCCCCACCGCCTCGATCGCGTGCTCACCCATGGCCGCGAATCTATGGGTCGGCCCGGCCGCCCGCACCCCCGTTACTCGGCGGCGGTGACCCGGACAGGTCGAGTATCCTTGCCGGTACAGGCGACGACCCGGCCATCACCGGTGAGCCTCCGGAAGAAAGGGCCCGCAGGGCCCGAGTAGAACCGGACGGGGCGGCCCGTCACAGCCGGCCAACGAGCGGGCGGTCGATCCTGACCGTCAAGCGGGGTGGTACCGCGGGCCCGGCCCGGGGCGTCGACGACGGCGTACCGGACAGGGCTCGTCCTCGCAGACCACGACTGAGTGAGCTGCCAGAGGAGAGCGACCCCCGATGGGCTATCCGCTGCACGACCCGACCGCCGCCGGCGTCCCGGCGAGCCCGGACCTGCCCGACGTCGAGCGCCGCGTCCTGGAGCACTGGCGCACCGACCAGACCTTCGAGGCGTCGGTGACGGCCCGGCCGGCCGGCGACGACGGTAAGAACGAGTACGTCTTCTACGACGGCCCGCCGTTCGCCAACGGCCTGCCGCACTACGGCCACCTGTTCACCGGGTACGTCAAGGACGTGGTGCCGCGCTACCAGACCATGCGCGGCCGGCACGTCGAGCGGCGCTTCGGCTGGGACTGTCACGGACTGCCCGCCGAGGTGGTGGCCGAGAAGCAGCTCGGCATCACCAGCAAGGCGGAGATCCTCGACCTCGGGGTGGCCCGGTTCAACGAGGCGTGCCGGTCCTCGGTGCTGGAGTTCACCCAGGACTGGGAGCGGTACGTCACCCGGCAGGCCCGCTGGGTCGACTTCACCAACGACTACAAGACCCTCGACCTGGACTACATGGAAAGCGTCATGTGGGCCTTCAGGACCCTGCACGACAAGGGCCTGGTCTACGAGGGCTTCCGGGTGCTGGCGTACTGCTGGCGGTGCGAGACGCCGCTGTCGAACACCGAGACCCGGATGGACGACGTCTACCGCGACCGGCACGACCCGACGCTGACCGTGTGGTTCGGGCTGACCGCCGACGAGTCCGCCCCGGAGTTGCTGCGCGGGCCGGTGAAGCTGGGCGTCTGGACCACCACGCCGTGGACCCTGCCGTCCAACCTCGCGCTCGCCGTCGGCCCCGACATCGAGTACGCGGTGCTCGACCGCGACGGGGAACGGTTCGTCGTCGGCGCGGCCCGGCTCGGCGCGTACGCCAAGGAGCTGGAGGGCTACCGGCAGGTCGGCACCGTGTACGGCCGGGACCTGGTCGGACGCCGCTACACCCCGCTCTACGACTTCCTCGTCGAGCAGGCCGGCGAGAACGCCTACCAGGTGCTCGGCGCGGATTTCGTCACCACCGAGGACGGCACCGGGATCGTGCACCTCGCCCCGGCGTTCGGCGAGGACGACCAGAACGTCTGCAACGCCGCCGGCATCCCCACGATCGTCACCGTGGACGACCACACCCGGTTCACCGCGTTGGTCCCGCCGTACTCCGGTGAGCAGGTCTTCGACGTCAACAAGCCGGTGATCCGGGAGCTGAAGGAGCGGGGGGTGGTGCTGCGGCAGGACACCTACACCCACTCGTACCCGCACTGCTGGCGCTGCGACACCCCGCTGGTCTACAAGGCGGTGTCGTCGTGGTTCGTCGCGGTGACGCAGTTCCGGGACCGGATGGTCGAGCTGAACCAGCAGATCAACTGGACGCCCGGCCACATCAAGGACGGCTCGTTCGGCAAGTGGCTGGCCAACGCCCGGGACTGGTCGATCAGCCGCAACCGGTTCTGGGGCTCGCCGATCCCGGTGTGGAAGTCCGACGACCCGACCTACCCCCGGGTCGACGTCTACGGCTCCCTGGCGGAGATCGAGCGGGACTTCGGCGTACGCCTGACCGACCTGCACCGGCCGGCCGTCGACGACCTGACCCGACCCAACCCGGACGACCCGACGGGCCGCTCGACGATGCGCCGGGTGCCGGAGGTGCTGGACTGCTGGTTCGAGTCCGGGTCGATGCCGTTCGCCCAGGTGCACTACCCGTTCGAGAACGCGGACTGGTTCGAGCACCACTACCCGGGTGACTTCATCGTCGAGTACATCGGGCAGACCCGGGGCTGGTTCTACACCATGCACGTGCTGGCCACCGCGCTGTTCGACAGGCCGGCGTTCCGCAACTGCCTCAGCCACGGCATCCTGCTCGGCTCCGACGGGCGCAAGATGTCCAAGAGCCTGCGCAACTACCCGGACGTCTACCACGTCTTCGACGCGTACGGCTCGGACGCGATGCGCTGGATGCTGATGTCCTCGCCGGTGCTGCGCGGCGGCGACATGCCGGTCACCGAGCCGGCGATCCGCGACGCCGTCCGGCAGGTGCTGCTGCCGCTGTGGAACGTCTGGTACTTCTTCTCGCTCTACGCCAACGCCGACGGGCACACCGCCCGGCGGCGGGTGGACAGCACACACCTGCTCGACCGGTACGTGCTGGCCAAGACCCGGGAACTGGTGGAGACCGTCGGCGCGCAGATGGACGCGTACGACATCTCCGGGGCGTGCGGCACCGTCCGGTCCTACCTCGACGCGCTGACCAACTGGTACGTGCGTCGCTCCCGGGACCGGTTCTGGTCGGGCGACGCCGACGCGTTCGACACGCTGTGGACCGTGCTGGAGACGCTCTGCCGGGTGGTGGCGCCGCTGGCCCCGCTGACCGCCGAGGAGATCTGGCGCGGGCTCACCGGCGAGCGGTCGGTGCACCTGACCGACTGGCCGTCGGCGCAGGACCTGCCCGCCGACCACGACCTGGTCGCGGCAATGGACGCCACCCGGGACGTCTGCTCGGCGGCGCTGTCGCTGCGCAAGGCCAAGGGGCTGCGGGTCCGGCTGCCGCTGCCGAAGCTGACCGTGGCCTCCCCGGTCGCCGACCAGCTCCGGCCGTTCGCCGACCTGGTCGCCGACGAGGTCAACGTCAAGGAGGTGGCGTTCTCGGCGGAGGTCGCCAGCTACTGCCAGCAGGTGCTGACCGTGGTGCCCCGGGCACTCGGCCCCCGCGTCGGCAAGCAGGTGCAGCAGGTGATCAGGGCGGTCAAGGCGGGGGAGTGGGAGCTGCGCGACGGCGCCCCCGTCGCCGCCGGGGTCACCCTCGCCGAGGGCGAGTACGAGCTGCGCCTGGTCGCCGCGGACGCCGAGCACTCCGCGCCGCTGCCCGGTGGTGAGGGCGTGGTGGTGCTCGACACCGAGGTCACCCCGGAACTGGCCGCCGAGGGGCTGGCCCGGGACGTGGTCCGGGTGGTGCAGCAGGCCCGCCGGGACGCCGACCTGGACATCTCCGACCGGATCGTGGTGTCGGTGTCGGGCTCCGAGCAGGTCCGGGCGGCCGTGTCGGCGTACACCGGGTTCGTGGCCCGGGAGGTGCTCGCCGACACGGTGGACTTCGCCGACGGCGTCGACGGCTTCGCCGGTGAGGTCGGCGACGGCGAGCGGGTGACGGTGACCGTCCGCCCGGTGTGAGTCGTCGGTGGGGTCCCGGCCCGGCGGGCCGGGACCCCACGACCACCCGCGCCATCCAGCAGGCGGACGCGCGTGCACCCGTTGGGTCCTACGGGCGTCCGTCCGCTACCGTGACACCGCCTGTTTCACCGTACGACCGCCGGAGGACCCGTGCCGCTGCTCTACACCATCGGCAAGCTCACCGTGGGACCCGCGATGCGGCTGGCGTTCCGCCCGGTCGTGGAGGGGCTGGAGCACATCCCGGCGAGCGGCGGCGCGATCTTCGCGGGCAACCACCTCTCCGTCGCCGACGAGCTGCTGCTCGGCACCGTCGTTCCCCGGCACCTCGCCTTCTGGGCCAAGTCGGAGTACTTCACCGGCACCGGCCCGAAGGGCGCGCTGTCCAAGTTCGTGCTCACCGGCCTGGGGGCCATCCCGGTCGAGCGGGCCGGTGGCCGGGCCGCGCTGTCCGCGTTCGACGCGGCCATCCCCGCGCTGCGCGGCGGCGACCTGGTCGCCGTCTATCCCGAGGGGACCCGGTCGCCCGACGGCCGACTCTACCGGGGACGGACCGGCACCGCCCGGCTGGCGGTGGCGGCCGGGGTGCCGGTGATCCCGGTCGGGGTGACCGGCACCGACAAGGTCCAGCCGATCGGCACCCGGATTCCCCGCCCCGGCAAGGCGAAGATCATCATCCGGTTCGGTAAGCCGCTGGACTTCACCGGCCGCTCCGACGACCGCACCTCGCTGCGGGAGATGACCGACGAGCTGATGGCCGAGATCCAGAAGCTGACCGGCCAGGAGTACGTCCCCCGGTACGCCCCCCGCCGCGCCGAACCCACCTCGGGCGGTACGCCCACCGCCGGCAGCGCCCCGGCCTGACCGCCGCGCCCGCACCCGACCGGCGCGGGCCGGTGTGACCGGCACCGCCTGACCCACCTGCGGGACTGACCGCAGGACCGGCCCGGCCACCGTACGGGGGCCGGGCTCAGCCCTGCTTCGGGATGACGATCTGGGCGCGCATGGTGGCGAGCAGCCGGGCGCTGTCGTCCACCGAGAGCCTGGTGAACACACCCGTGGTGCTGCTGCCGTGGTCCACCGAGGTGCAGACCACCACGTCGGTGCCGTCGGACGAGCCGGTGGCGCAACGGTCGTACCGGCCCCGGACGCCGCTGTCGACAGGTTGGGGGGTACCCAGCTTGAAGGTGTCGGTCAGCCGCACCATCGCGTCGTCCGCGTCGGACTCCGGCCGGAGCCGGAAGCCGGTGTCACCGAAGACGATCACCCGTTTGCCGTCGGAGGTGCTGTAGATCCCGGCGTAGATGTCCTCGGCGAGCAGGTTCGCCTTGCGTACCTCGGTCTTGAGCTTGTCGACCTCGCTGCCGGAGTCCGACCGCAGGGTCAGGTCGGCCACCTGGGCGGGCAGGGCGGCGTCGGCCGGGTACTGCTGCCAGGCCGGCTTGCCGAACCAGGCGGGGCAGCCGCAGCAGCAGACCAGGCTGAGCAGCAGCACCCAGGGCCAGCGTCGCCGCTTGCGGCGGACGTACCCCTTGGGCGGCCGGTTGGGCGGTGGCTGCGGCGGCGGGGCGGGCGGCTGCGGGCGGACCCGCCGTTGCTTCGGCGTGCGGGGCGGCGCGGGCGGTGGCTGCGGCGGCGGTGACGCCGGGCGGGCCGGGGGTGGCGACACCGGGCGGGCCGGCGGCAGGGGTGCCGGCCGCGCGGCGGGCACCGGCGTGACCGGGTACGGCCGGGTCGGCGAGGGGGTGGCCGGTGCGGCCGGTGCGGCCGACGGGTACGGCGCCGCCGGGCTGTGCTGGCGGGGCGGGGTCGGTGTGTGCTGGTGGGGCAGGACCGCCGCGGCGGCGGGTGGCGGCTGGTCGACGTCGGTCGGGTAGGGACGGGTCGGCGGTGGCGCGTACGGCAGCGCCGCCGGCTCCGGATGGTGCACGTCCCAGCCGCCCGTGTCGACACCCGCCCACGGGTCGACCGGGGTGCGGTGTTCGGGCAGCTCCGGCGGGGGCGGCGGGGGTGGCGGAAGCGGCACGAACTGGACCGACTCGCCCCACGCGGGGCGACGCGGCGGCGGTGGGGGCACGGCGGCGGAACCGCTCCACCGGGGTACCGCGGGCTCCTCCAGCGTCGGGTCGGGCCGCTGCCCGCCCGGGTGCTGCTCCACCCGGGTGGCGTCCGGCCGCTGCGTCACCGGGGTGTCGTCGGGCTGCCGCTCGATCCGCGTCGGGTCGGGACGCTGCTCCGGCCACCCGGCGTCGGGTTGCTCCACCCGGGTGGCGTCCGGCAGGTGCGGTGCGCCGGGCGGGGTGGTCCGGCCCGGAACGGCGGCCGACCCCCGGGCCGGGGTGACCGGGCCGGGTGCGACCCCCCGCGCCGGCCCCGCCGACTCCACCGGACCGGTGGATGCGGCCGGGCTGCCCTGACCCGCCGGGCTGATCGGTTCCGGCGTGCTGATCGGCTCCGGCGGGCTGGTCGGCTCCGGCGGGTCGGCCGGCTCCGGCAGGCCGGATCGAGTGGTAGGGCTGGTGGGTGCTGGCGGGTCGCCCTGCGTCGCCGCGTCGCCCTGCGCGGTCGAGTCGTCGTCGGTGACCGGGTCGTCCTGTGCGGTGGGGTCGTCCTGCGTGACCGGGTCGTGCTGGTCGGTCGGGGCCTCCGGTGCGGTGGGGAGGTCGACCGGCTCTGCGGGGGCGGTGGCGTCGCCGGCCGGGGCGGCGGGGTCGACCGGCGGAACCGGAACGGGCTCCGCAGCCGGCGTCGCCGGGTCGGTGGGGCCGCTGGGCGGCGGTACGGGGAGGTCGGCCGGACCGGTGGCGACCACCGGATCCTGCTGCCGACCCGGGACGGGACGGTCCCCGTCGGCCGGCCGGTCTGCTCCCGGCTGCGGCTCCGGCATCGCGGCAATCTCCTCTCGCACCGGTTGCGAGGTTAGTACCGGGCCGCCACCTCGACCAATCGGCCGCCCCCCGGCCCCCCGCCGACCGGGAAGCCTCGCACAGCCGGCCCGGCACCCCGCCGGTGCGGTCCCCGCCGCCCGGCCGACCGACGACGGTGCATCGGGTGACGGGAGCGGGCAGGCCGGCGGTGCGGCGAGCCGTCCGCCGGTGGACGCGTACCCTTGGGCTCCATGAGTGCTCCGTCCACGACCCCGCGCCCCGCCGCGGCCCCGACCGACGACGCGGCGGTCGCGTCGCCGCACCACGACGCCACGTTGTCGGTGTGGCCCCGGCTGGAGGCGCTGCTGCCCCAGGTGACCAAGCCCATCCAGTACGTCGGTGGCGAGCTGGGCGCGGTGGTCAAGGACTGGGACGCGGCGACCGTACGGTGGGCGCTGATGTACCCCGACGCGTACGAGGTGGGGCTGCCCAACCAGGGCGTGCAGATCCTCTACGAGGTGCTCAACGAGCTGCCCGACGTGCTGGCCGAGCGGACGTACGCGGTCTGGCCGGACCTGGAACGGCTGATGCGCGAGCACGACGTGCCGCAGTTCACCGTCGACGCGCACCGCTCGGTGCGCCGGTTCGACGTGTTCGGGGTCTCGTTCTCCACCGAGCTGGGCTACACCAACCTGCTCACCGCGATCGACCTGGCCGGCATCCCGATGCTGGCGGCCGACCGCACCGACGCCGACCCGGTGATCGTGGCCGGCGGGCACGCCGCGTTCAACCCGGAGCCGATCGCCGACTTCATCGACGCCGCCGTGCTCGGCGACGGTGAGGAGGCGGTCCTGGAGATCACCACGATCGTCCGGGAGTGGAAGGCGGAGGGTTCCCCGGGTGGCCGGGACGAGCTGCTGCTGCGGCTGGCCCGCACCGAGAGCGTCTACGTGCCGCGCTTCTACGACGTGGACTACCTGCCCGACGGCCGGATCCAGCGGGTGGTGCCGAACCGCCCGGACGTGCCGTTCCGGGTGCACAAGCGCACGACGATGGACCTGGACGCCTGGCCGTACCCGAAGAAGCCGCTGGTGCCGCTGGCCGAGACGGTGCACGAGCGGTACGCGGTGGAGATCTTCCGGGGCTGCACCCGGGGCTGCCGGTTCTGCCAGGCCGGCATGATCACCCGTCCGGTGCGGGAGCGGTCGATCACCACCGTGGGGCAGATGGTGCAGCAGGGGCTGGAGTTCTCCGGCTTCCACGAGGTGGGGCTGCTGTCGCTGTCGTCGGCCGACCACTCCGAGATCGGTGACATGTGCTCCGGCCTCGCCGAGCAGTACGCCGGCACCAACGTGTCGCTGTCGCTGCCGTCGACCCGGGTGGACGCGTTCAACATCGACCTGGCGCAGGAGCTGTCCCGCAACGGCCGGCGCACCGGGCTGACCTTCGCCCCCGAGGGCGGGTCGGAGCGGATCCGCAAGGTCATCAACAAGATGGTGTCGAAGGACGACCTGATCCGTACGGTGGTCACCGCGTACACCAACGGCTGGCGGCAGGTGAAGCTGTACTTCATGTGCGGCCTGCCCACCGAGACCGACGCCGACGTCCTGGAGATCGCCGACATGGCGCACGAGGTGATCCGGGCGGGGCGGGCCGCCACCGGCTCCAAGGACATCCGCTGCACCGTCTCGATCGGCGGGTTCGTGCCGAAGCCGCACACCCCGTTCCAGTGGGCGTCGATGGAGCGGCCCGAGGTCATCGACGGCCGGCTCAAGCTGCTCAAGCAGGCCATCAACAGCGACCGTTCGCTGGGCCGGGCGATCGGCTTCCGCTACCACGACGGTGAGCCGTCGCTGATCGAGGGGCTGCTCAGCCGGGGGGACCGCCGGGTCGGCGCGGTGATCCACGAGGTGTGGCGCAACGGTGGCCGGTTCGACGGCTGGAGCGAGCACTTCTCGTACCAGCGCTGGGTGGACGCCGCCGCGGCGGTGCTGCCGGGCTTCGGCGTCGACCTGGACTGGTACACCACCCGCCAGCGCGACGAGCTGGAGGTGCTCCCCTGGGACCATCTCGACTCGGGCCTGGACAAGGACTGGCTCTGGCAGGACTGGCAGGATTCGCTGGGCGAGTACGAGCAGGACGACTGCCGGTGGACCCCGTGCTTCGACTGCGGTGTCTGCCCGTCGATGGACACCGAGATCCAGATCGGGCCCACCGGCCGCAAGCTCCTACCGCTCACCCCGGTGACCGCGTTGAAGGTGCCCACCGGCGCCCAGCAGTGACAGGCGACGGGACGGGGCGGCGCGCCACGGCGGGCCACCCGTCCCGTTGCGGCGGGTGTGCGGCTATCGTCACCGGCAGCCCGCGCCACGGGGACCGGTGACCAGACCGAGGAGTACGACGATCAGCAGGAAACCACAGCCGGAGGGCGGGCAGGCGCCTGTCGTCCAGCGTGTCCGCATCCGGTACGCCAAGCGCGGGCCGTTGCGGTTCACCTCCCACCGGGACTTCGCCCGCGCCTTCGAGCGCGCCCTGCGCCGGGCCGCCGTGCCGGTGGCCTTCTCCCAGGGCTTCACCCCGCACCCGAAGATCTCCTACGCCAGCGCCGCCCCCACCGGGGTGGCCAGCGAGGCGGAGTACCTGGAGGTCGGCCTCCAGGCGGTGGTGGACCCGGAGCAGCTACGGGTGGCCCTCGACGCGGCGCTCTCGCCCGGCCTCGACGTGCTGGACGTGGTGGTCGCGACCGGGGGCAGCCTGGCGGAGCGGATCGAGGCGTCGTACTGGCGCATCGAGCTGCCCGGGGTCGAGCACGCGGTGGCGCAACGGGCGGTTGCCGCCTTCGTGGCCGCCGACGAGGTGCAGGTCGAGCGGATGACCAAGCAGGGCCGGCGGACGTTCGACGCGCGGGGCGCGGTGACCCGTATCGATGTGTTGCCGCCGGTGCAGACGCCTTCCGGGGCAGCGGAGCCGTCGTGTGCGATACTCGAACTGGTCGTACGGCAGGTCACCCCGTCCGTGCGACCCGATGACGTCCTTTCCGGCCTCCGCGTGGTGGCCGCCCTGGAGCCGCCGGTCTCCCCGAGGGTGATCCGGCTGGCGCAGGGCGTGTTGACCGCGCAGGGCGCGATCGTGGATCCGTTGGACGCGGACCGCGACGGGGCAGCCATCGGAGAACGCTGACCGTCGGTCGGCGTTCTGGCAGGCAGACTTCGGCGGTCGCGCACGTCGCGCGCCCGGCGGAAACACTTTTGCGGCGATCCTGCGTGGCAGCGCTCACCCGCGCCCGGGGCCGCCAGAACTGGAGAACGTCCATGCTCGAGAACGAGCCCGAGGGCGGCGAACGGACCGGTTCCCAGCCGGCCGGCGACACCGCCGACAGCACCAGCGGCACCGGCGCGGGAGTCGCCGCCACGCCACCGGAGGGCGCTGCCGCGTCCACGGACGGCACGGCGGCACCGACCCGGCGGCGGGCCACCCGACGGCGGGTCGCGCCGCTGAGCCAGCCGGAACTGACCGGGGGAGCGCCCGCCGAGGCGTCCGGCAGCGCCCCGTCGGCCACCGACGAGTCGCAGCAGGCCGAGGTGATCGTTCCGGTCGCCGGTGAGCTGGACTCCGCGCCGAAGGCCACCCGCCGCCGTCGCAAGGCCACCCCGGCCAAGGCCACCGAGGAGCCGGTGGTCGTCGACGGGGTCGAGGAGGGCAGCGCGGAACTGGTGCCGCCGGTGAAGGTGACCCGGACCCGGCGGAAGAAGGCCGTCGCCCCGGCGGCGACCGAGCCGCCCGTCGAGGCCCCGGCGTCCCCGCCGGCCGCCGAGGCGGTGACCGGCCAGCCGTCGGTGGGTGAGGTTTCCGCAGCCCAGGGCGATGCCCCCGAGGAGGAGCCCGCCGTGGAGGCGGCTGCCCCGACCGAGCCGACCGTCGCCGACCAGGCCGAGGAGCCGGTGGCCGAGCAGGCCGTGGTCGCGGAGCCCGTGGCCCAGGAGCCCGCGGCCGACCGACCGGCCCCCGGGTCGACGTCGCCGGTCGCCGGTGGGCAGACCGGGGAGGTGTCACCGGGCGTCGCCGTGCCGGCCGCCGACGAGCCGGTGGAGCCGGCCGAGCCGCAGCCGCGTACCCGCCGGCGACGGGCCGCGATCGCCGCGCCGACCGTCCTGTTCATGGCCCCGCAGCCGGAGGAGCCGCCGGTCTTCCGGGTGGTCGAGCCCGGCCCGGTCGCCGAGGAGCCCGTCGAGGAACCGGTCGAGACCGGGCGGCGACGTCGCCGTGGCCGCCGTGAGGTCGAGCCGGTCGAGGCCGTCGAGCCGGTCGAGGTCGTCGCGGAGGAGCCCACCGGCGAGACCGAGGAGGGCGTCGACGACGAGGACGAGGACGACGACGAGTCGGCCGCCGCGCGTCGCCGTCGCCGCCGGGGCCGCCGGGGCCGGGGCCGGGGCAAGGGCGGTGCGGACGACACCGACGAGGACGAGACCGAGGAACCGGCCCAGGCCGAGGCCGAGGGGGAGGGCGACGACACCGAGGACGAGGGTGACGGGGACGGCCTGACCCGTCGTCGGCGTCGCCGTCGCCGTCGGGGTGCCGGTGACGGCGAGGGTGGCGCCGACGACGGCGTGCCCACGGTGGTCAAGATCCGGGAGCCCCGCAAGGCCGTCGACGAGGTGCAGGGCGTCTCCGGTTCGACCCGGCTGGAGGCCAAGCGCCAGCGCCGCCGGGACGGCCGCGAGCAGCGCCGGACCCGCCCGCCGATCCTGAGCGAGTCGGAGTTCCTGGCCCGCCGGGAGGCGGTCGACCGGGTGATGGCGGTGCGCCAGCGGGGCGACCGTACCCAGATCGCGGTCCTGGAGGACGGCGTCCTGGTCGAGCACTACGTCACCCGTAACTCGTCGGGCACCATGGCCGGCAACGTCTACCTGGGCAAGGTGCAGAACGTCCTGCCCAGCATGGAGGCGGCCTTCGTCGACGTCGGGCGGGGACGCAACGCCGTCCTGTACGCCGGTGAGGTCAACTGGGACAGCACCGGCCTGGAGGGGCGCTCCCGCTCGATCGAGCAGGCGCTGCGCTCCGGCGACTCGGTGCTGGTCCAGGTCACCAAGGACCCGATCGGGCACAAGGGCGCCCGGCTGACCAGCCACGTCGCGCTCTCCGGCCGGCACCTGGTCTACGTGCCCAACGGCAACGCCTCCGGGATCAGCCGCAAGCTGCCCGACACCGAGCGCAAGCGGCTGCGGGACGTGCTCAAGAAGCTGGTCCCCGACGGCGCGGGCGTGATCGTGCGGACCGCCGCCGAGGGCGCCAGCGAGGACGAGCTGGCCCGGGACGTCAAGCGGTTGCAGGCCCAGTGGGAGGACATCCAGGCCAAGGCGACCGCCGGTGGTGCCCCGGTGCTGCTCTACGAGGAGCCCGACCTGGTGATCCGGGTGGTCCGGGACCTGTTCAACGAGGACTTCCGCGAGCTGGTCATCGAGGGCGAGCAGTCGTACGGCATGGTCGAGTCGTACCTGTCGCACGTCTCGCCGGACCTGGTCGACCGGGTGCGCCGGTACGTCGGCACCGCCGACGTGTTCGCCGAGTACCGCATCGACGAGCAGATCATCAAGGGGCTGGACCGGAAGGTCTTCCTGCCCTCCGGCGGTTCGCTGGTGATCGACCGCACCGAGGCGATGACCGTCATCGACGTCAACACCGGCAAGTACACCGGCTCCGGGGGCAACCTGGAGGAGACGGTCACCCGCAACAACCTGGAGGCGGCCGAGGAGATCGTCCGCCAGCTGCGGCTGCGTGACATCGGCGGCATCGTGGTGATCGACTTCATCGACATGGTGCTGGAGTCCAACCGGGAACTGGTGCTGCGCCGGCTCACCGAGTGCCTGGGCCGGGACCGCACCAAGCACCAGGTGACCGAGATCACCTCGCTCGGCCTGGTGCAGATGACCCGCAAGCGGATCGGGGCCGGTCTGCTGGAGGCGTTCAGCGAGCCCTGCGAGTGCTGCAAGGGCCGCGGCCTGGTGATCCACACCGAGCCGGTGCCGGAGAAGCCGCGTACCGGTGGCGGCGCGGGCGAACGGGTCAAGGCCGTCGCCTCGGCGGTGACGACCCCGGCGGCCGAGCCGACGGCCACCGCGACCACCCCCTCCGCGCGGCGGCGCGCCCGCAAGGCGGCGACGGTGGAGCGGGCCGTGGTGGAGACCACCGAGACCCCCGAGGTCGAGGTCGCCGCCCCGGCGGCCGACAACGGCTACCACGACACCATGGGCTACGACCTGTCCCGATACGAGTCGCAGACCCCGGCCGCCCCGGCCGCGGCCGACGCCCAGACCGGCGAGTCGGCCCGGCTCGCCGGGGCGGACGATCCGGACGCGCTCGGCGACTCCGACTCCGACGGCGACGACGACGGGGAGGCCGGCACGGGCCGGCGGCGCTCCCGCCGGGGCGGTGCCCGCCGCCGTACCCGGCCGTGACCGGCTGAGCCGTACCCGGCCGTGACCGGCTGAGCCGTACCCGACGGCAGCGGACCCCTTCCCCGGCGTACCGCCGGTGGGAGGGGTCCTGCCGTGCCGTGGGTACGGCGATACCATCGGTCACCCCCGGCTAGGAGAAGACCATGCGCCGCCTGCCCGCCGCCCTCGTGGTGACCGCCGTCCTGCTGGCCGGTGTCGGCTGTTCCGGTGACCGGGCCGACGCGCCGACGGCCTCCGGTCGGCCGTCCGGTGCCGCCACCCCCGCCTCCGTGGTCCCGTCGGCGGCGGTGAGCGGCTCCCCGGCCGGCGGCAACGGGCCGCAGGTCTGCGCCGACGCCGAGGCGGCGTCGACCACGGCGGTGCGCACCTACGTCGAGGAACTGGGCAAGATGATCGCGGCGGTCGGCGCGAACGACAGCGCGGCGGCGGACACCGCCCGCAAGCGGGCGGAGACGGCGCTGACCACCTGGCGGACGGCGCTGCGGCAGCAGTCCGGCCGGGCCACCGACCCGCAGTTGAAGACCCTGCTCACCGACCTGGCCACCGAGATCGGCCGGCTCGGCACCGACGTCGACTCGATCGACGAGACCGAGCTGGACCGGCTCCAGCAGCGGCTGGACCAGCTCTGCGCCCGCTGACCGCGGGCCCGGCCGGGCGGGGGGTCGGTTTGGGTGGCGGGCGGGTGATGGCGTACTCTTTCCTGCGGCGCACTTTGGTGTGCCGAGTTCCCGCGTGCCCGCGCTGCCGGTGTCACAGCTACCCGGCGAGTTGCCATGGGAACGACCGCCAGCAGCCTCAACGACAGGGAGTCCGCCTCCGATGTACGCGATCGTCAAGACCGGCGGCAAGCAGTACAAGGTCGCCGAGGGCGACGTGATCGAGGTCGAGAAGCTCACCGGTGCCCCCGGTGACGCGGTGAAGCTCACCGCGGTGCTCCTCGTCGACGGTGACGACCTGGTGACCGACGCGGCGAAGCTTGCCAAGGTCGCGGTGTCCGGCGAGATCGCCGCGCACACCAAGGGCCCGAAGATCCGGATCCACAAGTTCAAGAACAAGACCGGCTACCACAAGCGCCAGGGTCACCGCCAGCCGCTGACCCAGGTCAAGGTGACCGGCATCTCCAGCGGGAAGTAGGTCGTCGGACAATGGCTCACAAAAAGGGTGCGTCCAGCTCGCGTAACGGTCGTGACTCCGCGGCCCAGCGACTCGGCGTGAAGCGCTTCGGTGGTCAGGTCGTCAGCGCGGGTGAGATCATCATCCGTCAGCGTGGCACCAAGTTCCACCCCGGTGACCTGGTCGGCCGCGGTGGCGACGACACGCTCTTCGCGCTGGCCGCCGGCTCGGTCCTGTTCGGCACCAAGCGGGGTCGCAAGACCGTCAGCATCGTGCCGCAGTAACACGCAGGCGAAGCGGGCCGCGGACCTGGGGGTCCCGGCCCGCTTCGCCGTTTCAGGTGGGGGATGCTCCCACCGCCGGGTGCCCGCCGCCGTCGCGGCGGGGCCCGGGGGGTGCTTTTCAGGTGCGGGGGCCGACCCCGCTGGAAGGATTGGCGTCGTGACGACGTTCGTTGACCGGGTCGTCCTGCACATGCAGGCCGGCGACGGCGGGCACGGCTGTGTCTCCATCCACCGGGAGAAGTTCAAGCCCTTCGGCGGCCCGGACGGGGGTAACGGCGGGCACGGCGGCAGCGTGTCGCTGGTGGTCGACCCGCAGGTCACCACCCTGCTCGACTTCCACTTCCGTCCGCACCTCAAGGCCGAGAACGGCAAGGGCGGCGCGGGCTCGAACCGGGACGGCGCCAACGGCCACGACCTGCTGATCAAGGTGCCCAACGGCACCGTCGTGCAGACCCTCGACGGCACGGTGCTGGCCGACCTGGTCGGCGCGGGCACCACCTTCGAGGCGGCCCGGGGCGGGCGCGGCGGCCGGGGCAACGCCTCGCTGGCCAACGCCCGACGCAAGGCCCCCGGCTTCGCCGAGCTGGGCGAGCCCGGCGACCGGCTCGACGTGGTGCTGGAACTCAAGAGCGTCGCCGACGTCGGTCTGGTGGGCTTCCCGTCGGCGGGCAAGTCGTCGCTGATCTCGGTGATCTCCGCCGCCAAGCCGAAGATCGCCGACTACCCGTTCACCACCCTGGTGCCCAACCTGGGCGTGGTCCGGGTGGACAACCACACGTTCACCGTCGCCGACGTGCCGGGGCTGATCCCCGGGGCGGCCACCGGCAAGGGGCTGGGCCTGGAGTTCCTGCGCCACGTCGAGCGGTGCGCGGTGCTCGTGCACGTGGTCGACACGGCGACCCTGGAACCGGGGCGGGACCCGCTGGCCGACATCGACACCATTGAGGCGGAGCTGGCCGAGTACGGCGGGCTGGCCGACCGGCCCCGACTGGTGGCGCTCAACAAGGTCGACGTGCCGGACGGGCAGGACCTCGCCGACATCGTCCGCCCCGACCTGCAGGCGCGCGGATTCCGGGTGTTCGACGTCTCCGCGGCGACCCGGGAGGGGCTCAAGGAGCTGACGTACGCGATGGCGGAGCTGGTGGACCAGGCCCGCCGCGCCGCCCCGCCGGCCGAGCCGACCCGGATCGTGATCCGGCCGAAGGCCGTCGACGACGCCGGGTTCACCATCGAGGCGCAGGCCGACGGCTCGTTCACCGTGCGGGGCGTACGACCCGAACGCTGGGTCCGGCAGACGAACTTCGACAACGACGAGGCGGTGGGTTTCCTCGCCGACCGGCTGGCCCGGCTGGGCGTGGAGGAGAAGCTGGCCAAGGCCGGCGCCAACCCCGGGGACCTGGTCCGCATCGGTGAGCGGGAGTTCGACTGGCAGCCCACCCTGTACGCGGGCGTCGACTTCATCCCCGGCAACCGGGGCACCGACGTCCGGCTGGAGGAGAAGTCGACGCGTCCCGCGGCGGCCGAGCGGTTGGCCGCCCGCAAGGCGCGTCGGCAGCGCCCGGAGGACGAGCTGGACCCGGCCCCGGAACCGGCGGACGACGACGAGGACGACGAGGAATAGCCCGGTACCGGTCGGGTCCGGGTCGTTTCCTGGAAACCTTCGTGAAACGGACCCGTCCTACCGTGGGCTGATGCTGATCGAGTCCCGTCCCGCCACCGACCCGGAGGTCGACGCGCTGGTCGCCGCCCAGCAGCGGGAGCTGCGCGAGGCCGACGGCGGGCTGGACGGGCAGGTCACCGTGGTGCACGACGACGTCCGCTACCTGGTGGTGGTCGACGGCGGCCGGGTGGTCGCCTGCGGTGGCCTGCAGTCCCTCGACGACGGGACCGGCGAGTTGAAGCGGATGTACGTGCGGCCGGCCTACCGGGGGCGGGGGATCGCCAGGCAGTTGCTCAGCGCGCTGGAGGAGCTGGCGTTCCAGCAGGGCCACTCGGTGCTCTGCCTGGAGACGGGCAGCTACCTGCCGGCCGCGATCGGCCTCTACACCTCCTGCGGCTACCAGCCGATCCCGGTCTACGGCGAGTACGTCCACAACCCGTACAGCGTGTGTTTCGCCAAGCGGCTGCCGGTGGCGGCCTGACCCGAGCCGGCCGGGCACCTGTCTGACCCGGGCCGGCGGGGCGGTCACGCGCCGGTCTGGGCGTGCGCGGCGGTCACCGGCTTCGAATCCGGCGACGACGCCTGGCGCAGCACGATGCTCAGCAGGACCAGCGCCCCGACGGCGAGGAACTCGCTCTGCCAGTTCTGCATCGACTGGAACCAGAAGTCGCTGGTGTGCAGGAACTGCCAGGCGCTGATCGGGGCCGTGCCGCTCTGGAGCGCCTGCTCCTCGTTGTAGGCGGCCACCCCGCCGAACAGGTGCCCGACGAAGGACCCCGCGAAGATCAGCAGCAGGACCAGCGGGAGGCTGTGCCGGTACACGGCGAGCGGGAACCCGCCGGCCCGCACCGGCCACGGCGCGTCCGGCCCGGCCTCCCGTTCGTCGTCGGCGGCCCGGTCGGTGGTGTCGTCGGTCTTCGACTCGGCCGACCCCTTCTGCACCAGGTACGCGGTGAGCAGGACGTAGCCGCCCATCTGGAGGAACTCCGACTCCCAGTTCTCGAAGACGGACTCGACGAAGTGCCCGCTGCCGAGGTAGGCCCACCAGCTCAGCGTGGGTGCGCCGTATCCGGTCAGCTCCTCGTTGTGGGTCTGCCAACCGGTGACGCTCTGCAACACCAGGAAGACGGCGAACGCGCCCAGCATGGCCAGGCTCAGGGCGTTGTTCCGTAGCCAGCGCGCCATGGTGACCTCCTCGTCCGTCGATCCCGTGCCCCGGGTGCGTGGCGGGCAAACGCCGCCGTGGCACGCCGGGGTCGGGAACCACCCGCCCGGGTGACGGGAGGTCAGCCCCGGTCGAGGGGGACGTCCAGCCGGCCGCCGGTGCCGGCGTCGTTGGACAGCAGCAGGCCGACGGCGAGCATGCCGAGGCCGAGCCCCAGGTGCAGCCAGCTGTCCGCGCCGTTGACCGGGACGATGTTGGCCGGGGCGTCCCGGGAGACGGCGAAGCCGTACAGCCAGAGCGCCAGGTAGACCGCCCCGCCGACGGTGAGGTAGAGCCGGGCGCCACCGAGCCGGCGGGCCAGCACCAGGCCGACCAGCCCGAAGACCAGGTGCAGCAGGTTGTGCAGGACCGACACCTGGAACACCCCGAGCAGCTTCGCCCCGGAGTGGTGACCGGCGAAGGCCAGCTCGTCGTAGCCGGTGGTGACGCCGGGGACGAAGCCGAGGACGCCGAGCAGCAGGAAGACGGCCGCGACGGCGGCGGCGACCGTCTGGACCCGGGGCTTCGGGGCGGCCGGGGCGGGTCGTCGTACGGCGTGGGCCATCGCTGTCACCTCCAGGGAGCCAACTGCGCGGCACAGTCGGACGATCCTCACATTCTGGGCCGACCGGCGACTTTCAGCGGGGAAAACGCGAATTGTGCATGGACCCGCAAAGCGGGGGTAGGTCGAAAAGCACCGGCCGACGAGATCGGCACATCCCCCGCAACCACCGCGACGAGTATCCGAGCGGAAGGACCATCATGACGCACGATCTTTCGTCCACCACGTCATACGGACAGCAGAGCAACGGCACGGGCGTCCGGGAGCAGGCCCGCCAGGTCGGCACGGACGCCGCCCACGCCGGCGGGGCGGTCGCCCAGACCGCCCGGGAACAGGGGCACGAGGTGGTCGGCGAGGCCCGCCGCCAGGTGCGCAACCTCTACGGCGAGGCCCGTGACCAGCTCACCGCCCAGGGCGGCGAGCAGCAGCGTAAGGCGGCCGGTGGACTGCGGTCACTGGCCGAGGAGATGCGCTCGATGGCGCAGAACGGCGGGCAGGGCGGCCCCGTCACCGAACTCGCCCACCAGGCCGCCGACCGGGTCCACGGGGTGGCCGGCTGGCTGGAGGAGCGCGAGCCGGGTGACCTGCTCAACGAGGTCAAGACGTACGCCCGCCGCAACCCCGGCACGTTCCTGATCGGCGCGGCGGTGCTCGGTGTGCTCGCCGGCCGGCTCGCCAAGGGCCTCACCGCCGACGGTGGCCCCGGCGGACAAGGCGCGACGGGCGGCTACGACCCGGAGCAGACCGCCGTCATTCCGACCCAGGCTCCGCCGACCGGCTACCTCGACCCGACCCCCGGCACCTACGCCGAGCCCGACCCGGGATACCCGGCCCAGGGTACGGCCCGACCCGACGGCGCGACCGGCCGCGCCGGTTACCCCGACGACGGCACCGGCACCGGCTACGCCGACCCGGCCGGCGGCATCGGCCAGCCCCTGCCGCCGGTGACCCAGACCGATCCGCTGCCCGGCGTGCCGGCCAGCGGCGTGACCCGTCCGTGAGCCGCGCGACCAGCCGAAGGGAGGCGACGGCATGACCGTGCCGACGCAGGGGTCCGGACTGGGCTCCGGATACCACCCCGCGGGTGCGCCGCACTCCGCGGACGAGGTCAGGAACAGCTCGCTGGGTGACCTGATGCGGTCGGTCACCGCCGACCTGTCCACCCTGATGCGCCAGGAGGTGGAGCTGGCCAAGGCCGAGATCCGCCAGGAGGGCAGGAAGGCCGGCAAGGCCGCCGGGTTGTACGGCGGAGCCGGCTTCGGCGGCTACATGGTCGCCCTCTTCCTCTCCATCGCGCTCTGGGCCGGGCTGTCCAACGTGCTGGACGCCGGGTGGGCGGGCCTGATCGTCGCCGTCGTCTGGGCGGGCATCGCCGCCGTCCTCTACTCGATGGCCAAGAAGAACGCCGCGCACGTGCGGGGCCTCAGGCAGACCAACGACAGCGTGCAGCGCATCCCCGACGCGCTGAAGCCGCACCCGGAGGGAGTCACCCGATGAGCACCGATCCCGACCAGATCCGCCGGGAGATCGAGGCCACCCGCAACAGCCTCAGCACCGACGTGGACGCGCTGGCGTACAAGGTCAGCCCCGGCCGCATCGTCGACGACCGCAAGCAGCGGGCGCGCAACGCGCTCCAGAATGTGAGGGACAAGGTTATGGGTACCGCTTCCGACCTCGGCCACGGCACCAGCCACGCCGCGCACTCGGTCGGCGACCGCGCCTCCGCGGCGGCCTCCGCCGTCGGCGACGGCGCCCACGCGGCGGCCTCGACCGTCGGCGACGCCGCCCACCGGGCCCCGCAGGTGATCCGGCGCAAGTCCGAGGGCAACCCGATCGCCGCCGGCCTGATCGCCTTCGGGGTCGGCATGCTGGTCTCCTCGCTGATCCCGGCCAGCCGACGCGAGCAGGAACTGGCCGCGCAGGTCAGGGAGAAGGCCGGCGAGCACGCCGGAGCCGTCAAGGAGAAGCTGGGCGCGGTGGCCGGCGAACTCACCGAAGAGCTGCGCGAGCCGGCCCGGCAGGCCACCGAGTCGCTGCGCGGCACCGCCGAGGAGGCCGTGCACGCCGTCCGGGACGACACCCGGTCGGCCGCCCAGGAGGTGAAGGACTCCGCGCAGCAGTCCCGCGAACAGGTACGCCACTGAAGCAGCACCGGCACCGGCCCGCGGCCACCCCCGGCATCCGCCGGTGGAGGGCCGCGGGCCGCGTGCGGTCAGCGGCCCCGGGCGGCCGGGTCGGCCCGGACCCACCGGGTCAGCTCGCCCGGCTCCACCGGGGCCATCCGGCGCCGTAGCGTCCGCACCGAGTGGGCCGGGCGGCGCACCCGCCGACCGGCGTAGCGCACCCCGCCACGGCCGACCCGACGGGCCACCGCGAGCCAGCCGCAGAGCCCGCGTTCGAGCAGCCAGAACGGCGCGGCCAGGGCGGTGGCCGGGGGGAACACCGCCGTTCCGCCGGCCCGCCGCCGGCCGATCTCCGCCAGCGCCACCGCACCGGCCACCCCGCCGGCCAGCAGCCCCGGTCGGCGGGCCACCGACGCGGCCACCACCGCAGGCAGCACCGCCAGCGTCACCAGCAACCGCGCCGGTCGGGCCAGCTCGTCGTACGCCTGGCGGACCCGCTGTCCCCGGAAGTGCGCCGCGGTCGGCGGCAGCCGGCGCACGTAGAGCCAGGCGGGGCTGGCCTCGGTGCCGCCGTACGCGCGCACCGTGCGGACCAGTTCCAGGTTCTCGAAGAGCACGTCCGGGTCGTATCCGCCCATCGCCCGGAAGGTGCTGCGCCGCACCGCCAGGGTGCCCGGCCAGTCGACGCCGAACGCCCGGTTGAGCAGGGTCCGGCCGGTATCCCACCAGGCGTGCCAGGGCAGCGGGTCGAAGTAGTTCTGCGGGCGGACCAGGTCGACGGTGTCCAGCAGCCGGTGCACCACCCGCAGCTCCGCCTCGGCGTACCGGACGTCGTCGTCGGCGATCACCACGTGCTCGTGCCGGGCCGCCGCCACCCCGGTCAGCACCCCGCGTACCTTGCCGTTGAGCCCGCGCACCGCCGGATCGGGGGGCAGGTGCCGCAGCAGGCCGTGCCAGTGGGCGGCGTGCCGGGCGAACACCGGCGGCGGCGAGCCGTCGACCACGGTCACGTCGACCAGCCGGCACAGGGTACGCAGGTAGCCGGTCAGCTCGGCCAGGCCGTCGTCGTCGGTCCGGTGCAGCGGCAGGACGTACTCGACGGGGAGCCGGGGCGGGCGTGGCGGGCCGCCCGGCGCGGCGGCCGGGCGGGACCCGGCCGGGGCCGGACGCGCCGACCCGGCGGGGGCGCTCATCCGCGAGCCCCGTGATGCCGGGCGGCCGGCCTGCTGCGGACGTCGGCGAGCACCAGGCCGCTGGGCGGCAGGGTCGGCACCTTGGACAGGTCCAGGGCGAGGTCCTGCGGCGGGAGCCGGTAGTCCATCGCCCCGGTCAGCAGGCCGACCGCCTGCTTCATCAGCTCGATGGTGATCCACTCTCCGGCGCAGCGGTGGCCGCCCAGGTGGCTGCCCCCGCCCTGCGGCACGAAACCGTACGGGTCGTCCCGCCAGCCGGCGAACCGCTCCGGGCGGAACCGCTCCGGCTCGGACCAGATCCCGGGGTGGTGGTTGGTGCCGTACAGGTCGAGCAGCACCCGGCGGTCGGCCGGGAAGTGGTGCCCCTGCCACTCGAAGGGGTGCCGCACCCGGGCGAAGGCGACCGGGAAGAACGGGTAGTAGCGGCGGACCTCCTGGACGAACCACTCGGTCGGCTCGTCGCCGGCGCGCACCCGGTCCCGCCAGTCCGGATGGTCGTGCAGGGCCAGGGCGGCGAACAGGACGTACCGGTCGACGGCGACGGTGGGACGCAGCACGTTGATCAGTTCCACGGCGGCGACCCGGCGGGGGAGCAGCCGCCCCTCGGCGTCGCGGTGCTCGGCGATCACCGCGAGCGCGCTGCCCTCGGGCGCGGCCAGGGTGCCGACCCGTACCCGTTCCACCAGGTCGGCGATCCAGCGTTCGGCCCGCAGCCGACCACGCAACCCGCGCCAGTGCCGGGGGCCGAGCGCGGCCGGTCCGTCGATCATGGCCTGCATCTGGGCGTTGCGCCGGCCGACCTCGCTCTCCGGCAGCGGTACGCCCGCCCAGGCGCAGACCGCCCGCAGCAGCATCGGGCCCACCTCGTCGCGGAGCACCACGGGACCGCCGCCACCCCAGGCCGCCAGCCGGATCCGCCACTCGTCGGCGAAGAGCCGGCCGATCCGCCCGACCGCCGAGGGCGTCATGATCGACATGAACATGGCCTTGCGGTCGGCGTGGGCCGGACCGTCCAACCCCTGCACCCCACCCTGCCCGGTCAGCGTCCGCTGACCCCGCTTGGGTGCCGCACCGGCGCGCCGGAACCGCTGCGGGTCGTAGAACAGTTCCGCCGCGGCCCGCCCCCGCAGGAAGATCGTCGGCTCCAGGAGGAACCGGGCGGTGAAGATGTCCGTGTCGTAGCGCTCACACCTGTTGCTGATGAACCGGTAGCCCTCGCGAAAGAACGCCAGCGTGCTCTCCGGGCTGCGGTCGGCCGGTGTGGTGGCCATCGGGCTCTCCTGACGCGGTGACGGTGGGCGGACCCGGCTGGTCGGCCGCGGGTGGTCTACCCGGGTTCGGGGCCCTGAATCCCGCCGCGTCGCCGGACGGTGACCGGGTGCCCGCTGGCCCCTCCCGGGCCGCCGTGAACCTGGTTGAGTCGACACCGGCCACCACGGGCGGACGTGGGGCGTCGACGACGGGGAGGACCGGATGCGGGAGAACACGCCGCCGTACTGGCGTGAGCGACAGGTGGTCGACGTGCTCGGCCGGGCCGGCGGGCACCCCCCGCCGTGGCGGCCGCTGCTCGCCCGGCCGCGCCGGCCGTCCCGGCGGTTCACCGTGCACCTCGGGTTCACCGCCGACGGGCCGGAGCACGCCCGGGAGCTGGCGGTGGCGTACGCGGAGGCGCTGAGCCTGTTACGCCCGGAGTTGGTGCTGGCCTCGGTCGCGCTGTCCCCGGCCGACGCCTGGCGGGACGCGGAGCGGCTGTTCTGTTCCGCCGTCGGCCCGGACGGCGACCGCTGCGCCGACGTCGCCGGCCACCCCGGGTTCCACCACGCCCCGGGGCCGGGCGGGCTGGGCTGGGGCGAGGGGGACGGGTGAGCCGTCGTCCGGGCACCGCCGCGCCGGCCCGCGTCGGCGCGGGGCGGCAATCGCCGGACGGGCCGGTGCCCCCGGGCGCGGAGCGGTTCGCCGCGTACCGCCCGGGGGCCGCCGCCCGGCGGTCAGTCCAGGTCGAACTCGCCGTCCTGGGCACCGGCGACGAACGCGTCCCACTCGGCCTGAGTGAACACCAGCACCGGGCCGTCCGGCTCGGCCGAGTTGCGCATCCCGATCAGGTCGTCCACGAAGGCCACCTCGACCGCGCTGTCGGAGGTGTCGCCCTCGGCTCGCTGCCAGACCGCCCGGGACAGGTCGAAGTCGCCCTTGGGGTGCTGACCCATTGTTGATCCTCCATTGCCGCGCGTACCGGGGAGCCCGGCCGGCTCCCCGTCGGGCAGGATAAGCGGATGCCGAGCCTGACCCGTGTAGAGGCGACCGCGCGTCGCGCACTGATCGATGTCGAGTCCTATCAGGTGGACCTCGATCTCACCGGTGGCGACGAGCGGTTCCGCTCGACGACCACCATCCGGTTCCGTGCCGCCACCCCCGACGCCGAGACGTTCGTCGAGGTCAAGCCCGCGGTGCTGGAGGCGGTCCGGCTCAACGACCGGGAGCTGGACCCGACGGCCCTCGCCGACGGCCGGTTCCCGCTCACCGGGCTGGCGGCGGAGAACACCCTCACGGTCACCGCCGAGATGGCCTACACCAACACCGGCGAGGGGATGCACCGCTTCGTCGACCCGGCCGACGGCGCGACGTACCTCTACGCGATGTCCTTCCTGGACGAGGCCCCGCGCATCTTCGCCGCCTTCGACCAGCCCGACCTCAAGGCGCCGGTGACCCTCACCGTGACCGCCCCGCCGCAGTGGACGGTCGCGGCCAACGGCCCGCTCGCCGCCAACCCCGCCCCGGGGCGCTGGGAGTTCGCCCCCACCGCGCCACTGGCCAGCTACTTCGTCACGCTGATCGCCGGCCCCTGGCACGTACGCCGGGACAGCCATGGCGACATCCCGCTGGGCGTCTACTGCCGGCAGTCGTTGGCCGCGCACCTCGACGCCGACCTCGACGAGATCCTCACCGTCACCAAGCAGTGCCTGGACCGGTTCCACCAGCTCTTCGCCGAGCCGTACCCGTTCGCCAAGTACGACCAGGCGTTCGTGCCGGAGTTCAACGCCGGGGCGATGGAGAACCCGGGCCTGGTCACCATCCGCGACGACGACGTCTTCCGGTCGGCCGTCACCGACAGCGAGCGGGAGCAGCGGGCCACCACCATCGCCCACGAGATGGCCCACATGTGGTTCGGTGACCTGGTCACCATGCGCTGGTGGGACGACCTGTGGCTGAACGAGTCCTTCGCCGAGTACCTGGGCACCCGGGTCACCGCCGAGGCGACCCGGTTCGACCGGGCCTGGACGACCTTCGCGATCCGCCGCAAGGCGTGGGGGTACGCGGCCGACCAGCGCCCGTCCACCCATCCGGTCGCCCCGGCGGAGGTCGCCGACGCCGCCCAGGCCCTGCTCAACTTCGACGGCATCTCGTACGCCAAGGGCGCCAGCGTGCTCCGCCAGCTCGTCGCCTGGCTCGGCGACGACGCCTTCCTGGCCGGGCTCAACCAGCACTTCGCCGCCCACCGGTTCGGCAACGCCACCCTGGCCGACCTGCTGGCCAGCCTCAGCGCCGCCAGCGGGCGGGACCTCACCGACTGGGCCGACCGCTGGCTGCGTCAACCGCAGGTCAACACGCTGCGGACGGAGACCTCGGTGGACGCCGACGGCCGGTGGTCCTCGGTGGCGGTGGTGCAGACCGCGCCGTCGGAGCACCCGGTGCTGCGCCCGCACCGCATCGCGGTCGGCCGGTACGCCGCCGACGGCGCGGTGGAACGGGTCGAGGTCGATCTCGACCCGGCCGCCGACGACGGACGCACCGCGCTTCCCGCGCTGACCGGGCGGGCCACCGGGCTGCTCCTGCCCAACGACGGCGACCTCACCTTCGCCAAGATCCGGCTCGATCCGGCCTCGGTGGACGCGGTCGGCACGGTGCTGCCCACGCTCACCGATCCGCTGGCCCGTGCGCTGCTGTGGGAGGAGACGCTGGACGCCGCCACCGACGGCGAGCGGCCGGTGTCGGCGGTGGTGGCGCTGCTGACGGCGGCCCTGCCCACCGAGACCGAGGTGGCCGTCGCGGAGAGCGTGCTCGCCCGCAGCCGCAACCTGGTCGACCGCTACCTCGACCCGCTCGCCCGGGACGCCGCGCTGCTGCGTACGGCCGACGCCTGCGCCGCGCTGCTCGCCACCGCCCCGGCCGGCGGGTCGCTGCAACTGGCCGCCGCGCGGGGGCTGCTCTCCGCCACCGCCGACGCCGACCTGCTCGCCGGGTGGCTGGCCGGTCGGGGGGTGCCCGACGGGCTGGCCGTCGACGCCGAGCTGCGCTGGGCGCTGCTGCGCCGACTGGTGGTGCTCGGTGCGGCCGGCGAGACCGAGATCGCGGCCGAGGCGGCGACCGACCGCAGCGCGACAGGCGCGGAACGGGCGACCGGGTGCCGGGCGGCCCTGCCCGAGGTGGCCGCGAAGGAGGCCGCCTGGGAGATCGTCACCCGGGACACCACCCGCTCCAACCGGCTCGTCGAGGCGGCGGCCGAGGGGTTCTGGCAGCCGGAACAGGCCGAGCTGACCGGTACGTACGTCGACCGGTACTTCACCGAGATGCCGGCGGCGGCGCGGCGGCGTACCCCGTGGGTGGCCGAACGGGTCGCCCGGCTGGCCTTCCCCCGCTACGCCGTGGCGCAGCCCACGCTGGATTCGGCCGCGACCCTGCTCACCCGGGACGACCTCACCCCGGGGTTGCGCCGCAGCGTCGTCGACGCCGCCGACGACCTGCGCCGGGCCCTGGTCGCCCGCACGGCGGTCGCGGCGGCCGCCGCCTGACGGCCGGTTCGCGCCGGGCCCCGGCGGGCCCGGCGCGGGGCGGCCTACGATCATGGGGTGGAGGACGACATCCGACGGATCGGCATCATGGGCGGCACCTTCGACCCGATCCACCACGGTCACCTGGTGGCGGCCAGCGAGGTGGCCGACCGGTTCGGCCTGGACGAGGTGGTCTTCGTGCCGACGGGGCAGCCGTGGCAGAAGGCGGACACCCCGGTCAGCCCGGCCGAGGACCGCTACCTGATGACGGTGATCGCCACCGCCTCCAATCCCCGGTTCCAGGTCAGCCGGGTCGACATCGACCGGGGCGGCCCCACCTACACCGTCGACACCCTGCGGGACCTGCACCACGAGTACGGCCCGAAGGCGCAACTGCACTTCATCACCGGCGCCGACGCGCTGGAGCGGATCCTGTCCTGGAAGGATCTTGATGAGATCTTCGCACTGGCCCACTTCATCGGGGTGACCCGGCCC
The DNA here is from genome assembly GCF_049178995.1 of Micromonospora sp. WMMD735. Taxonomy (NCBI): domain Bacteria; kingdom Bacillati; phylum Actinomycetota; class Actinomycetes; order Micromonosporales; family Micromonosporaceae; genus Micromonospora; species Micromonospora sp. WMMD735. The sequence continues at coordinate 3,549,999 of NZ_JBMHMJ010000002.1, read as the reverse complement.
GGATTCGAGCTGACCGACAAGCACCTGCCGGCCGACACCGTCAGCCTGGTGCAGGTGCCCGCGATGGCGATCTCCTCGACCGACTGCCGGGAGCGGGTCGGCCGGGGGGAACCGGTCTGGTACCTGGTGCCCGACGGTGTGGTGCAGTACATCGCGAAACGGCGGCTCTACCAGCAGTGATTACGCCCGGTTACTGCTACTTCGTCCCGGTAAGCGGCCAGAACTGACAAGTCGTCTCCCCGCCGGGTGTGAGACGCTTGACGGGTCGCACTGTTGATCGAAGGAGAACGGTGACAGTTTCCGAACGCGCTCACGAGCTGGCGATGGCCGCCGCCCAGGCCGCGGCCGACAAGAAGGCGCAGGACATCGTCATCATCGACGTGGGTGACCAGCTCGCCATCACCGACGCGTTCCTGGTGGCCTCGGCGCCCAACGAGCGTCAGGTGATGGCCATCGTCGACGCCGTCGAGGAGCGTCTGCTGGAGCTGCCCGAGAAGGCCAAGCCGATTCGCCGCGAGGGTGAGCGGGGTGGCCGCTGGGTGCTGCTCGACTACGTCGACATCGTGGTCCACGTCCAGCACACCGAGGAACGCGAGTTCTACGCCCTCGACCGGCTCTGGAAGGACTGCCCCCAGCTCCCGTTCGTCGACCGCGACCTGGTCGAGGCCGACGCCGCGGGTGCCGCCGCCGAATGACCCGCCTGATCATCTGGCGGCACGGCAACACCGACTGGAACGCCGCCGGTCGGGTGCAGGGGCAGATCGACGTACCCCTCAACGACCTCGGCCGGGAGCAGGCCAGCGCCGCCGCCCCGTTGCTCGCGGCGCTGCGCCCGGCCGTCGTCGTCGCCTCCGACCTGTGCCGCGCCGCCGACACCGCCGCCACGCTCACCCGGCTCACCGGTCAGTCGGTACGCCCCGACGCCCGGCTACGGGAACGGCACTTCGGCCAGTGGCAGGGCCTCGCCCTCACCGACGCCGCCGCCCGGTTCCCCACCGAGCACGCCCGGTGGCGGGCCGGCGACCCGGACCCGGGAGCGGGCATCGAATCCCTCGACGACCTCGGCAAGCGGGTCGGCGAGGCGTTGCTCGCCGCCGTCGAGCTGGCCGACGGGGGCACCGTCGTGGTCGCCACCCACGGGGGCGCGGCCCGGCAGGGCGTCGGTCAGCTGCTCGGCTGGGACCACACCGTGCTGCGCAGCATCGGCTCGCTGGCCAACTGCCACTGGACCGAACTACGCCACAACGACCTGCGGGGCTGGCACCTGCGCGCGCACAACGTCGGCCCGATCACCCCGCCGCCACCGGCCGAGCCCGCCTGAACCGACAGGTCCGCACCGCCCCGCACCGCCCCGGACCGACCGGTCCGTGAGGTCCGTGCCGGCCGGCCGGGGCGGGTGGTCCCGGCATCGGCTAGCGTGCCGGGCATGTCCGTCGCGGTCGTCACCGACTCCACCGCCTACCTTCCACCCGGGCCGGTGCGGGCGCACCGGTTGACCGTGGTGCCGCTGACCGTCGTGCTCAACGGCGCGGAAGGGTTGGAGGGGGTGGAGACCCTCCCTGCCGACGCCACCCGGGCCCTCGGCGGCCGGCGGGTCTCGGTGAGCACCTCCCGGCCCTCCCCGGCGCAGTTCGCCGCCACGTACCGGCGGCTGCTGGCCGACGGCGCGGACGGTGTGCTGTCGGTGCACCTGTCGGCCGAACTGTCCGGCACGGTCGACGCGGCCCGGCTCGCCGCCGCCGAGGTCGGCGACCGCGTCGAGGTGGTCGACAGCAGGTCCACCGGCATGGGGCTGGGCTTCCCGGCGCTGGCCGCCGCCGGCGCCGCCGAGGCGGGCGTCGACCTGCCCGGGGTACGCGCGGCGGCGCTGGCCGCAGTCGACCGCACCACCATCTTCTTCTATGTCGACACGCTGGAGTTCCTGCGCCGGGGTGGCCGGATCAACGCGGCGGAGGCGCTGCTCGGCACCGCCCTGTCGGTCAAGCCGATCATGCACATGCCGGACGGCGCGATCGTGGTGCGCGACAAGGTGCGTACCGCCAGCCGGGGGATGGCCCGCCTGATCGACCTGGCGGTCGAGGCCGCCGCCGACGCCGAGGTGGACCTCGGGGTGCACCACCTGGCCGCTCCGCACCGCGCCGAGCACCTCGTCGAGGCGCTCACCGCCCGGCTCGGCGACCGCCTGCACGACACGTACGTCTCCGAGGTCGGTGCGGTGGTCGCCGCCCACGCCGGGCCGGGCCTGGCCGGTGTCGTGCTCCACCGCAGGCAGGGCTGAACGGGTCGGCCGCCGTGCCCGTCGGCCGGTCCGGACCGGGTCGGTCGCAGGGCCCGTCGCTCGGGTTCCACATAGCAGATCCGGCCATGATCAGGCGGTTGTCCACAGCCGCCGTCGCCGTCCACAACCGACCTCCGTCGGACCGAACGGGTGCCCTCCACCGGCCTAACCTCGCGCCGTGTCGGAGGACGAGGAAAACAGGGTGCGGGGACGGCTGTACCGGCTGACCGCCGGGGTGTCGGCGGTGGCACGGACGGCGGACCCGCCGCAGCCGCCACCCCGCCCTTACCGGCCGGGGGCGCTGCGCGTACCGGGCGCGGCGGGCGCGGGTGGGGCGTCGCCGTCGGAGGCGGGCACGGCCGGGACGGCGGCAGGTCGCCGTCCCCGGCCGGCCGCCGACGCCGGTTTCCGCGACGCCGGCTCCCTCGACCTCGGCGACTATCTCGACGATGTGCCACGCGGTCCCGGGCCGCATGGTGACGGCCCCTCCGACGCCGCTGCACGCCGACATGACGATGACTCTTCCGACGCCGGTGCACGCCGTCACGACGACGGTCCTCGCGACGCCGGTCCACGTCGCCACGACGACGGCCCTCGTGACGCCGGTGCACGGCGTCATGCGGGGGACGATCCGACCGTGTTCCGCCCCGGCGAACCGGACCACCGGCATCCCGCCGACGGTGACGACCCGGCACCGGCCGGCCGGTTGCCGGGTCCCGGTGTCTTCGACCCCGGTCGGCGCGGGGTCCGGGCACTGGCGGTCGTGGCGGTGGTCGTGGTGCTCGGCGCGGGATTCTGGGCCTGGCGGTCCCGCCCGCAGCCGGAACCGGTGCGCCCGGCGACGACCCTGGCCGGGCCGGAGTCCTCCGGCGGGCCCGCGTCGGGTCCGGCCGTCGCGCCGACCGGCGAGCTGGTGGTGGCGGTGTCCGGCCGGGTCCGCCGCCCCGGTCTGGTCCGGGTGCCGGCCGGGGCGCGGGTCGCCGACGCGGTCGAGGCGGCCGGCGGGGCGCTGCCCGGCACCGACGTGGCACTGCTCAACCCGGCCCGGAAGGTGGCCGACGGGGAGCTGATCCTGGTCGGCGTCACCGCCCCACCCGGCGCGGCAGGCTCCGGTGCGGCCCCGGCCGGGCCGACGGCGGCACCCGGCGGGGCCGCGCCGGGTGGCCGGGTCAACCTGAACACCGCCACGGTGGCCCAGCTCGACGCGTTGCCCGGGGTCGGCCCGGTGCTCGCCCAACGCATCCTCACCCACCGTGACCAGCACGGCGGCTTCCGCAGCGTGGGCGACCTGCGCCAGGTCGACGGCATCGGCGACGCCCGGTACGAACAGCTCAAGGATCTGGTGACGGTGTGACCGCCGACCGGGCACCCGACCTGCGGCTGGCCGGGCTGGCGGTGGCGGCCTGGTCGGCGGCGTTGGCCTGCCTGCACCTCACCACCCGCACGGCGGTCCTGCTCGCCGCAGGCGCCGCCGTCCTCGCCGCCCTGCTCACCGCACACCTGCTCGCGGTGCTGGGTACCCCGGCCGCCCCGGTCCGCCGGCACGGCTGGATCGCCGTCGCCGTGCTGCTCGGCGTGGTCTGCGGCGGTGCCGCCACCGCCGCCCGGCTGCACGTGCGGGACGCGGTACCACTGCGCCCGCTGGTCGACGAGCGGGCCCGGGTCACCGTCGACCTGGTGCTCCGCGACGATCCCCGCCCGGTACGCGGGGCGCCCGGCCGCCCGGCGACCCTGCTCGTCACCGCGCAGTCGGGCACCATCACCGATCCGCAGGGCCACCGCCTTCGGGTTTCGGTACGCCTGCTCGTGCTCGCCACCGACCCGGCCTGGCGGGGTCTGCTGCCGGGGCAGCGGCTGACCGCCGAGGGCAGGCTCGCCGCGCCCCGGGGCGGCGACCTCACCGCCGCCGTGCTGACCGTGTCCGGCCCACCGGTCCGGGACGGGCCCCCGCCGTGGCTCCAACGCGCCGCCGGCACCCTGCGGGCCGGTCTGCACCGGGCCTGCGCCCCGCTCCCGCCCGAGCAGGGTGGTCTGCTGCCCGGCCTGGTCGTCGGGGACACCAGCCGGTTGCCGGCCACCGTGGAGGAGGACTTCCGGGCCACCGGGATGACCCACCTCAACGCGGTCTCCGGGTCGAACGTGGCGATCGTGGTCGGTGCGGTGCTGCTGGCGGCCCGGTGGGCCCGTGCCGGCCCCCGGCTGGCGGCGGTCCTCTGCGGGCTCGCCCTGATCGGTTTCGTCGTCCTGGTCCGTCCCTCGCCCAGCGTGGTACGGGCAGCCACCATGGGGGCGATCGGGCTGGCCGCGTTGGCGGTCGGGCGGCCCCGGGCCACACTGCCGGCGTTGGCGGCGGCGGTGACCGTGCTGGTGCTCGTCGATCCGGAGCTGGCCGGGGACGCCGGATTCGCGCTGTCGGTCCTGGCGACCGGCGGATTGCTGCTGCTCGCCCCGGGCTGGCGCGACGGGCTGCGGCGGCGGGGCGTACCGGCCGGGTTGGCGGAGGCCCTCGCCGTCCCGGCGGCGGCCCAGCTCGCCTGCGGGCCGGTGGTGGCCGGCATCTCCGGCACGGTGAGCCTGGTGGCGGTGCCGGCCAACCTGCTCGTGGTGCCGGCGATCGCCCCGGCGACGGTGCTGGGGGTGACGGCGGCGGTGGTCTCGCCGGTGTGGCCGGTCGGGGCGGAGTTCGCCGCCTGGCTGGCGAGCTGGCCGGCCTGGTGGCTGGTCACCGTCGCCCGGGTGGGGGCCCGGTTGCCCGCCGGCACCCTGCCCTGGCCGGGCGGGCTGCCTGGCGCGTTGCTGCTGGCCGGGCTGACCCTGGGGCTGCTGCTGGCCGTCCGCCGGCCGCTGGTGCGCCGACTCGTGGCGGTCGGCGCGGCGGCGGTGGTGCTGGGCACCCTGCCGGTACGGCTGGTGGCGAGCGGATGGCCGCCGGACGGTTGGGTGGTGGTGGCGTGCGCGGTAGGTCAGGGGGACGCCGTCGTGCTGCCGGTGGCGGACGGCCGGGCGGTGGTGGTGGACGCCGGCCCGGAGCCGTCGGCGGTGGACGGTTGCCTGCGACGGCTCGGGGTACGCGAGGTCTCCCTGCTGGTGGTGAGCCACTTCCACGCCGACCATGTCGGTGGCGTGGCCGGGGTGACCCGGGGGCGGCGGGTGGCCACGGTGCTCACCCCGACCCTGACCGAGCCGGTGGCGGGGCGGGAACTGGTGGTGGCCGCCGTCGGGCCGGCGCGCCAGGTGGTGCCGGCGGCCGGGTGGTCGTACCGGTCGCCAGGGGTGGAGGTGGTCGTTCTCGGGCCGCCCTACCCGCTGCGGGGCACCCGGTCCGACCCGAACAACAACTCGCTGGTGCTGCGGGCCACGGTGGCCGGCGTACGCGTCGTGCTGCCCGGGGACGCGGAGACCGAGGAGCAACGGGCACTGCTGGACCGGGTGCCGCCGCACGCGTTGCGGGCCGAGGTGCTCAAGGTGGCCCACCACGGCAGCGCCTACCAGGACCCGGCCTTCCTCGACGCGGTCCGGCCGGCGGTGGCGCTGGTGCCGGTGGGGGTCGACAACGACTACGGGCATCCGAGCCCGGTGATCCTCGACCGGCTCGCCCGCTCCGGTGTGCGGGTGTTGCGGACCGACACCGACGGGGACGTGGCGGTGGTGGTGCGTTCCGGCCGGCTCGCGGTGGTCACCCGGGGCCTGCCGCCGGGCCGCCGATGATCCGCCGGTGGGGCCCGTCGACCCGGCACGTGAGGGGAACAGAAGCGAGAGAAAATCCGGACTGGAAGGGATATTGCGTGCACTAGCTGGCAATCGAGGTAAATGTCTATATTTGCGCTGAGTGCGGGGTGGGCCGTCGCAGCCGTCGATGAGCAGGCGCGATCCTCCGCCGCGCCGTGCCAAGATGAGCGACGTGACCGGCGTCGACCTTGCTCCTATTCTGCTCGTCCTCGGCGACGAGGAGCTGCTCGCCACGCGCGCGGTGACCGAAGCCGTGGCGAAAGCCCGCAGCGTCGACCCGCAGGTCGACGTCCGGGAGTACCAGGCCGGGATGTTGGCCGTCGGCGAGATCGCCGAGATGCTCAGCCCCTCGTTGTTCGGTGGCCGGCGGGTGCTGGTGCTCCGTTCCGCCCAGGACGCCCGCAAGGACCTGGTCACCGCGCTGCTCGACTACGCCCGCAATCCCGACCCGGACGTCCAGCTGGTGGCCCTGCACCTGGGCGGCGGCAAGGGCAAGGCGTTCGCCGACGGGCTGCGGGCCGCCGGCGCCACGGTCGTCCCGGCCGCGAAGCTCAAGGGACACCGCGAGCGGGTGGCGTTCGTCCGCGACGAGATCCGCCGGGGCGGGGGCAGGTGCACCGACGACGCTGCCGAGGCGTTGATCGCCGCCGTCGGCACCGACCTGCGGGAGTTGGCCGCCGCCTGCTCGCAACTGCTCGCCGACACCGACGGGCGGATCGGCGCGGACACGGTGGCCCGCTACTACCGGGGTCGGGTCGAGGTGAGCGGCTTCACCGTCGCCGACGCCACCATGATCGGCGACGTGCCGGCGGCCCTGGAGGCGTTGCGCTGGGCCCTGCACGTCGGGGTCGATCCGGTCCCGATCGCCGACGCCCTCGCCGACGGGGTCCGCACGGTGGCCCGGGTCGCCGCTGCCGGCCGGGGCGACCCCTACCAGCTGGCGAGCACCCTCGGCATGCCGGCCTGGAAGATCAAGAACGCCCAGCAACGGGCCCGGGGCTGGACGCCGGAGGGCCTGGTCGAGGCGATGCGGGCGGCGGCCGAGTGCAACGCGGCGGTCAAGGGCGGCGCCGACGACCGGGGGTACGCCCTGGAGAAGGCGGTCTTCTCGGTCGCCGCCGCCCGGCGGGGCAGCGCCCGGTGACCGGCCCCTCCCGCCCGGTGGTGGGGCACGGTGGGCGGGTGACCGGCCCTGCCCGCCCGGCGGCGGGGCGTGGCGGGCCCGGATGGTCGGTCGTACCGGCGGACGACCGCCGCTACCGGCCGCTCTACGCCCGGCTGCTCGGCCTGCGCATCATCAACCCCGGCGCGGTGCTCTGCTTCCTCTTCTTCGAGGGGGCGGTGGCGTTCGCGGTGCTCCTCGCCCTGGCCGAGCTGGTGAGCTGGTGGGCGGTGGCGGTGCTGCCGCTGGCGGTGGCGATCATGGTCAAACTCAACGATGAGGTCGCCGGGCGGGTGGTCCACTCGGCGGCACTGGTGCCGGAGCAGGAACGCGACCGGTTCCGGCGGGAACTCGAACCCATCGTCGGGCGGGCCCCGGTGCCGTACCCGCTACCCGGCACGGTGGTCACCGACGCGCCCGCACCGGGGAGGCCGACCGGGCCGCCGCTGCGCCCCCGGCGGTACCACGGCTAGCCCGACCATGGTCGTCGTCGTGCCACGACACACCCGGGACGGGACGCGGGCGGCCGTCGCCACGCACCGTCGCCAGGGAAGACGGCAGCGCACCGTCGCCAGGAAAAGCACAGCCGAGAGCCCCGGGGTGGTACCCCGGGGCTCTCGGTCAGGTGTGGGTCGCTCGGTCAGGCCGAGAACGAGTCGACGCGCTTCGCGATGGCCGACTTCCGGTTGGCCGCCTGGTTGGCGTGGATGACGCCCTTGCTGGCGGCCTTGTCGAGCTTGCGGGCGGCGTCACGCATCAGGGTGGTGGCCTTCTCGGTGTCACCAGCCTCCGCAGCCTCGTGGAACTTCCGGATGGCGGTCTTCAGCGACGACTTGACCGACTTGTTACGCAGCCGGCGCTTCTCGTTCTGCCGGTTGCGCTTGATCTGGGACTTGATGTTCGCCACGCGACAGCCTCGTCTTGATAGCTCGGTTTGGTCTGCAATCCGCGTACGACGTGCATGCGTCATCGCCACGCGAAAAGCCAGGCTACCAGGTCGGCCGGGACGAGCCAAAACGCCCTGCCCCGGGCACAGCGGGCCGGCCCGCCGTCGGTGGCCGACCGGTCCGGGGCCGGTCGGTGTCAGCGCCAGCCCCGCCGGGCGGCGAGCCAGCGGAGCGCCTGCTCCCCGCTGAACCGCCGGTGCGCCCCGAGCAGCGCGGACGTACCCGCCGGGTTCCCCCCGGGCGTCCCGGTGCCCGGCTCGGCCGTCCCCACGCCCGACGCGGGGGCGGCCGTCGCCGGCGGGCCGGCGGCGGTGAGGTAGTAGCCGGCGAGCGCGGCCAGGGTCACGTCCAGGGCGTCGGGCGGGGCGTCGGCCGCCGCCGGATGTGTGGCGAAGACGGCGTCCAGCCCGGCCCCGTCGGCGTACCCGGTGATCAACAGGCCGGCCAGGTCGAACCAGGCGGGGCCGTGGCACAGCCAGTTCCAGTCGCAGAACCAGGCCCGGCCGGCGGGGTCCAGCAGCACGTTGTCCACCCGCAGGTCGCCGTGGGCCAGGCCGGGCGCGGCTGCCGCGTACCCGGGCAGGCGGGACTCCAGCGCGACGAGTTCGGGCAACCGGTCGCGGGCCGGCGGGATCAGCGGGGGCACCGGCTCCCGCCCGGCGGCCACCTCCTCCCACCACAGGATGTCGGAGCGGGCCAGGTCGGCCAGCCGGGGCAGGCCGATCGCGGTCAGCCCGGCGGGCGGGTCGGCCAGCGCGGCGGCGACCCCGGCGTACCCGGCGAGCACGGCGTCCAGCTCGGCCGGGTCCCAGGGCAGGCGGGGTGTCCGCCCGTCGACGGCGTCCAGGCCGACCGCGTACCAGCCGGCCGCGTCGAGCGCCCAGTGCGGGCGGGGCACCGGCAGGCCGGCGGGCAACCGGGCGAGGACGGCCAGCTCCCGGGCGTACCAGTCGGCGAGGTGACGCTGGCGGGCCAGGTCGGCGGCCTTGACGAAGACCCGCGCGCCGGTGGCCGTGGTGAGCACGGCGGCGAAGCCGCCGGTGAAGCCTGCGGTCGCGGTCCGGGCCGCGACCACCGGCGCGCCGAGCCGGCCGCTGACCGCCTCCCGCAGGGCGTCGGGCAGGTCCGGCCAGTCGGGTCGCACGGCGGTCCGGTGGTACGGCGGCGGCGTCGCGGACACCCCACCATCGTGCCCGGTCCGGCCGGGCCCGGCCGGGTGGGGCCGGGGGCGGCGCGGGTCTGGGAGACTCCGAGCCATGAGGACCGACGACTTCTGGCAGTTGATCGACCAGGCCCGCGCCGGGGCCGGGGGAGAGGCCGACGCGGTCGCCGCGCGGGCGGTCGCGCTGCTCGCCGAGCGCACCCCGGAGGACATCGTCGGGTACGCGCACCACCAGCAGCGGGTGCTGGCCGCCTCGTACCGGGTCGACCTGTGGGGTGCGGCGTACCTGATAAACGGGGGTGCCTCCGACGACGGGTTCGAGTACTTCCGGGGCTGGCTGATGACCCAGGGCCGGGCGGTCTTCGCCGCCGCGGTGGCCGACCCGGATTCGCTGGCGGGGCTGCCCCGGGTGCGGTCGGCGGCGCTCAGCGGCGAGGAGTTCGAGTGCGAGGACATGCTGGCGGTGCCGTGGGACGCGTACCGCAAGGCGACCGCGGCTGAGTTGCCGGCGCAGCGGGACCCGGTGCGGATGCCGGACCTGAACGACTTCTGGGACTTCGACGACGAGGCGGAGGCCCGCCGCCGGCTGCCGAAGCTCGCCGCGCTCTTCGTCGAGCCGCCCGAGGAGTGAGCCGCCGGTGGAGCCGCCGCCGGGTACCCCAGGAGTGATCGGACCGCGTTCGGAGCGACGTGGGAGCATAGAGGGGGCCGGCGGCGTGTCGGCCCGCTCACGTCAGCCGACCAGAACGGACCGCTGTGCCACCGACGCTCGATCCCGGCGCGAACGCTCCTGGTGCCACCGACCCGGCGCGCATCCGGAACTTCTGCATCATCGCCCACATCGACCACGGGAAGTCGACCCTGGCCGACCGGATGTTGCAGCTCACCGGCGTGGTCGATCCCCGGCAGATGCGCGCGCAGTACCTCGACCGGATGGACATCGAGCGCGAACGCGGCATCACCATCAAGAGCCAGGCCGTCCGGATGCCGTGGACCATCCGCGAGGGTGAGCGGGCCGGTGAGCAGGCCGTCCTGAACATGATCGACACCCCGGGCCACGTGGACTTCACCTACGAGGTGTCCCGGTCGCTCGCCGCCTGCGAGGGGGCGCTGCTGCTGGTCGACGCCGCCCAGGGCATCGAGGCGCAGACGCTGGCGAACCTCTACCTGGCGCTGGAGAACGATCTCAAGATCATTCCGGTGCTCAACAAGATCGACCTGCCGGCCGCCCAGCCCGAGAAGTACGCCGAGGAACTGGCCCACCTGATCGGCGGCGACCCGGCCGACTGCATCAGGGTCTCCGGCAAGACCGGTGACGGGGTGCCGTACCTGCTCGACGAGATCGTCAGGCAGTTCGTCCCGCCGGTCGGCGACGCCGACGCGCCCGCCCGGGCGATGATCTTCGACTCGGTGTACGACGTCTACCGGGGCGTGGTCACCTACGTCCGGGTCATCGACGGCCGGATCAGCGCCCGGGACCGGATCAAGATGATGTCCACCGCCGCCGTGCACGAGCTGCTGGAGATCGGCGTCATCTCCCCCGAGATGGTCAAGGCCGACGCGCTCGGCGTCGGCGAGGTGGGCTACCTGATCACCGGGGTGAAGGACGTCCGCCAGTCCCGGGTCGGTGACACCGTCACCATCAACGCCCGGCCGGCCACCGAGGCGCTCGGCGGCTACAAGGACCCGAAGCCGATGGTCTACTCCGGCCTCTACCCGATCGACGGCTCGGACTACCCCAACCTGCGCGAGGCGCTGGACAAGCTCAAGCTCAACGACGCCGCGCTCGACTACGAGCCGGAGACGTCGGGCGCGCTCGGCTTCGGCTTCCGCTGCGGCTTCCTCGGCCTGCTGCACCTGGAGATCATCCGGGAGCGGCTGGAGCGGGAGTACAACCTCGACCTGATCTCCACCGCGCCGAACGTGGTCTACCGGGCCATCACCGACGACGGTGAGGAGATCGTGGTGACCAACCCGAGCGAGTACCCCACCGGCAAGATCGCCGAGGTGTACGAGCCGGTGGTGCGGGCCACCGTGCTCACCCCGAACGACTACGTGGGCGCGGTGATGGAGCTGTGCCAGGGGCGGCGGGGCAGCCTGCTCGGCATGGACTACCTCTCCGCCGACCGGGTGGAACTGCGCTACACCCTCCCGCTCGCCGAGATCATCTTCGACTTCTTCGACCAGCTCAAGAGCCGTACCAAGGGGTACGCCTCGCTGGACTACGAGCCCTCCGGCGAGCAGGCGTCCGACCTGGTCAAGGTGGACATCCTGCTGCACGGCGAGCCGGTGGACGCGTTCAGCGCGATCGTGCACAAGGACAAGGCGTACAACTACGGCACGACGATCGCGGCGAAGCTGCGCAACCTGATCCCGCGCCAGCAGTTCGAGGTGCCGATCCAGGCGGCCATCGGCAGCCGGGTGATCGCCCGGGAGACCATCCGCGCCATCCGCAAGGACGTCCTCGCCAAGTGCTACGGCGGTGACATCAGCCGCAAGCGCAAGCTGCTGGAGAAGCAGAAGGAGGGCAAGAAGCGGATGAAGATGGTGGGCCGGGTCGAGGTTCCCCAGGAGGCCTTCATCGCCGCGCTCTCCTCGGACTCCGCCGACGCCAAGCCGGCCGGCAAGAAGTAGCCGGGCGCGGACACCCGATCGGGTCGGCCGTGCCCCGCGCGGCCCGTCCCGTCCCGGTACCCACGACGGCCGGCGGCCCCGGTGATCCGACCGGGCCGCCGGCCGTCGGCGTGTGCGTACCCGGTGTCGTACGGACGAATTTTTCCGCCCCGGTGCCGCTGCCGGACGGACTGGCGCGAGTGTCCTGAGCTGCGCGGACATCGACAGCCGGCAAACCGACGCAGCGGTGTCGGATCGACGTTCGGCGACATGTGTGGTGGTGAGTCGGTTTGGTTTTCCGGCGGGTCGGGAACCTAGCTGTCACGACAGGAACCACACATACCGTGTGACTCAATCTTCAGGAGGAGGGCGACCGTGGAGTTCACCGTCTGGGGCATCATCACCGCGCTCGTTGTTGGTCTCATCGTCGGCGCTCTGGGCCGTCTGGTCGTGCCGGGCCGCCAGAACATGCCGATCTGGCTGCACATGCTGATCGGCGTGGGCGCCGCCCTGCTGGGCACCGTGCTGGCCCGCGCCATGGGCATCGCCACGGAAACCGCCGGAATCGACTGGACGGAGCTGCTGGTGCAGGTCGTCCTCGCCGCCATCGCCGTGGCCCTGGTGGCCGGTGTGGGTCGCCGCCGCAGCGTCACCCACCGGTAAGTCAAGCGGCACCGCGCAGCGGGCGCCCGACCCCCACGGGGTCGGGCGCCCGCTGGCGTGTGGGGGACCGGGCGGCGCGGGCCGTCGCCGGTGACGGGCGGTCTAGACCAGATCGTTACCGGAGTCGGTTTGGAGATTATCCACTTCGGGAACCTATCGATCACCACAGCAACAAACACTCACCAACGACATATCTACTGAAGGAGGACGGCCGTGGAGTTCACCGTCTGGGGCATCATCACCGCGCTCGTCGTCGGTCTCATCGTCGGCGCGCTGGGTCGCCTGGTCGTGCCGGGCCGCCAGAACATGCCGATCTGGCTGCACATGCTGATCGGTGTCGGTGCCGCGCTGCTGGGCACCGTGCTGGCCCGCGCGATGGGCATCGCCACCCAGACCGCCGGCATCGACTGGGCCGAGCTGCTGGTGCAGGTCGTCCTCGCCGCCATCGCCGTGGCCCTGGTGGCCGGTGTGGGTCGTCGTCGGGGCGTCACCCACCGGTGACCCCGCCCGCCGGCCGGTGACCGGCCGGCGCGGACCAACCCAGCGGATGCCCGCCCCCGGTTCGGGGGCGGGCATCCGCTCGTCCGGATGGCGACCGTCGATCCCGTCGGGTCGTCGCGGGGCCTGCCTGAGCGGCCCCCGCCTGCGATACGGTCGCCTCGCCGAACGCCCCGCCGTCGGCCGCCGCACCGTCGGCGGTCCGCCCGCGCGGGGCGGCACCCACCCCCTGTCGTAAAGGAAATTTTCCTACTAGGGTGCGGCAGAGAAGGTAAGTGCCGGACGGTGCGAGGGAGATGTGGCGTGAACAGGTGGAAGCGGCTGGCCCCGGTCACCGCCGTCGTGGCCTCGGCCGCGATGGTGCTCGCCGGTTGCGGCGGTTCCGGCGACGACGAAGCCGCCGACGACAGCAAACTGACGGTCTGGATGATGGGCGAGGGGAGCGACGCCCAGACGGCGTTCCTCGACGGCGTCGAGACCGAGTTCCGGCAGCGGCACCCCGACACCGACGTGGTGGTCCAGTACATACCCTGGCTGGAGGCGCCGAAGAAGTTCCAGGCGGCGCTCGCCGGCGGCGAGGGCCCGGACGTCACCGAGCTGGGCAACACCGAGACGCAGGGCTGGGCGGCCCAGGAGGCGCTCGCCGACATCTCCGGCCGCTTCGGCGGCTGGGCCGACGGCAGGGACGTCTTGCCCGACCTGGTGCGCAACGCCCAACTCGACGGCAAGCAGTACGGCGTCCCCTGGTACGCCGGGGTCCGCGCCGTCTACTACCGCACCGACTGGTTCGCCGAGGCCGGCGTGCAGCCGCCGAAGACCTGGGACGAGCTGGTCTCGGTCGCCAAGGCGGTGCAGGCCAAGAAGCCCGGCAGCTACGGCATCGCCCTGCCGGGCAACTCCGAACTGCCCTTCTACTCCTTCCTCTGGGGTGCCGGCGGCGAGATCGCGACCGACCAGGGCGGCACCTGGAAGTCCGGTTACACCAGCCCGCAGGCCCAGCGGGCGGTGAAGTTCTGGACCGACCTGGTGACCGTGCACAAGGTCGCCCCGCCGGCCGCCGCCGGGTGGAACGAGATCGACGCCCGTACCCAGTTCGCCACGGGCAAGGCGGCGATGGCCTTCGCCGGCAGTTGGCAGGCCGGCGCGATCAAGAAGGACAATCCCGACATCGAGAAGGTGTGGGGGACCTTCCCGATCCCCGGCCCGGACGGCGGCCCGGCCCCCGCCTTCGCCGGCGGCTCCGACGTCGCTCTCTGGCAGGACAGCGAGCGGCAGGACCTGGCCTGGGACTACCTGACCGTGCTGTTGAGCAAGAAGAACGCGAAGACCTTCGCCGGCAGCCTCGGCTTCTTCCCGGTCTACTCCGACCTCGTGCAGGGCGGCGACTACGCCGACGACAAGCTGATGGCGGCGTTCGCCAGCACCATGCAGCGCACCCGGGTGACCCCGCTGACCCCGAAGTGGGTGGAGGTCAGCCGGACCAAGACGGTCACCCAGGCGATGAACAGCTCGGTCATCAAGGGCCAGAAGTCGGTGCAGCAGGCCACCGCCGACGCCGCCGCCGAGATGGAAAGCATCCTCAACGCCAAGTGAGCATCCGGACCGAGCACCCCGCGACGGCCGCCGCCCGGGACACCCCCACGCGGCGGCGGCCCCGGGTGGACCGCCTGCCGTACCTGCTCCTGTTGCCCTGCCTGGTCGTGATCGGGGTGCTGCTGCTCTGGCCGCTGGGCCAGGTGGTGGCGATGTCGTTCTTCCGGCTCAACAGCGTCCGGCAGCTGCGCGGGGACCGGGAGTGGCCGTTCGTCGGGCTGGCCAACTACACCCAGATCCTCGGCGACCCGTTCTTCCGTACGGTGCTGCGCAACACCGTGCTCTTCGCGGCGGCGAACGTGCTGCTGACGATGGTGCTGGGCACCCTGGTCGGGCTGCTGCTGCACCGGCTCGGCCGGAAGATGGCCACCTTCGTGGCCAGTTGCGTGATGCTGGCCTGGGCCACCCCGGCGCTGACCGGCACGATCGTCTGGAAATGGATCTTCGACGACACCTCCGGCCTGGTCACCTGGGCGTTCAATGCCCTGCCGGACGGGCTGTCGCAGGCGCTCTTCGGCCGCACCGACTGGTCGGGTTACGGCTGGTTCAACTCGCCGCTGCTGTTCTTCGCGATCCTGACCCTGGTGGTGGTCTGGCACTCGTTCCCGTTCATCGCGGTCAGCGTGCTCGCCGGGCTCAAGAGCGTGCCGAGCGAGCTGCACGAGGCGGCCCGGGTCGACGGGGCCGGCCCGTGGACGGTGTTCTGGAAGATCACCTTCCCGCTGCTGCGGCCGGTCTTCGGCATCCTGGTGGTGCTCTCCACCATCTGGGACTTCAAGGTCTTCACCCAGCAGTTCGTGCTGGCCGGCGGCACCCAGGACCGGCCGACGTTCATGCTGTCGATCTACTCGTACGCCGAGGCGTTCTCCCCGCCGCCCAAGTACGGCGTGGGCTCGGCCATCGCGGTCATCCTCACGCTGATCCTGCTGGTGGTGACCGGCCTGTACGTCCGGATGGTGCTCAGACAGGAGGACGCGTCGTGAAGAAGGTCGCCCTCAACGGCGCGGGCCTGCTGGTGGCGCTCTTCGCCGCCTTCCCGGTCTACTGGATGATCGCCACCTCGCTGAAACCGAACCGGGAGATCTTTTCGACCACGCCCCGGCCGGTCCCGGCCCACCCCACCCTGGAGCACTACCGGGAGATCCTCACCGGCAACCTGATCCCGGGCGTGACCTTCGGCGACTTCCTGCTCAACAGCGTGCTGGTGGCCGTCAGCACGGTCGTGCTCAGCGGGCTGGTGGCGCTGCTGGCCGCGACGGCGGTCGCCCGGTTCCGGTTCCGGCTGCGGACCACCTTCCTGATCATGCTGCTGGTGGTGCAGATGATCCCGCTGGAGGCGCTGGTCATCCCGCTGTTCCTGATGATCCAGCGGCTCGGCCTCTACAACACCCTGCCCAGCCTGATCCTCACCTACCTGGGCTTCTCGCTGCCGTTCGCGGTGTGGATGTTGCGCGGCTTCGTGGCAGCCGTGCCGAAGGAACTGGAGGAGGCCGCCGCCATCGACGGCGCCAGCCGCGTCCAGACCTTCCGCAAGGTCCTCTTTCCGCTGGTCGCGCCCGGCCTGGTGGCCACCAGCATCTTCTCCTTCATCACCGCCTGGAACGAGCTGATCTTCGCGTTGACCTTCGTCAACGACCAGAGCCGCTACACCCTGCCGGTGGCGATGACCTTCTTCTTCGGCCGCGACGACACCGCCTGGGGGTCGGTGATGGCCGCGTCCACCCTGTTCACCCTCCCCGTGATCGTCTTCTTCCTGCTGGTGCAGCGTCGGATGGTCTCCGGTCTGGTGGCGGGCGCCGTCAAGGGCTGAGCCGGGACGGTGACCACCCGCGCCCGGCCGTACCCTGGGGCCATGACGGGCAGGGTGGCGGCGGTGAACCTCGGCGTGGTGACGCAGGCGCAGTGGGCGGGTGACGCGAGCGGGCGCAGCGGCATCGACAAGCGGCCGGTCGACGGCCCGGTACTGCTGCGCGCCGACGGGGTGGCCGGCGACTTCATCGGCGAACGGCCCCAACACGGCGGCCCCGAGCAGGCGGTCTACGCCTACGCGCAGGAGGACGCCGGCTGGTGGTCGGCCGAACTGGGCCGCGACATCCGCCCCGGCGGCTTCGGCGAGAACCTCACCACCTGCGCGGTGGACGTGACCGGCGCGGTGATCGGCGAACGCTGGGCGGTCGGGTCGGCGCTGCTCCAGGTCACCAAACCGCGTACCCCGTGCACGACCTTCGCCGGTTTCTGGGGGGTGCCCGACCTGATCAAACGGTTCACCGTCCGGGCCGCCCCCGGGGCCTACCTGCGGGTGCTGCGCGACGGCGAGGTGAGCGCGGGCGACCCGGTGACGGTGGTGGACCGGCCGGCGCACGGCGTCACCATCGGCGAGGTGTTCCGGGCCACCAGCCTGGAGCCGGAGCTGCTGCCCCGGCTGCTCGACGTACCCGAACTGCCCGCCTCCACCAGGGAGAAGGTCCGCCGCCGGTTGAACGTCGCCGGCTGACCGCACCGGCCCGGCCCGTCAGGCGGGGTCGGCGAAGACCTCGGCCAGCACCCGGGACCCGGTCGCCCGGCCGTCGGCGACCTTCGCCCACCGGCCGTTGTCGGCGCTCCACTCCAGCCCGTCGAAGCGCACCCGCTTCACCCCGTGGTCGGGGGCGTGCGAGACCAGCCAGTGCGCGTACCGCCAGCCGTCCCGGGCGTCCGAGGCGGGCACCGTCACGTCGGTCAGCTCGGCCACCGCACCGGCGTCGGGCAACCCCCAGTCGAGGGTCAGGCCACGGGTCAGTTCGGCCGCTGCGGCCTGCCCGCGCATCACCGGGGTACGCCCCACCGTGCAGGCCACCGCACCGGTCGCCTCGCCGAGCAGGGCCCGCGCCAGCACCTGCGACTCGTCGGCCCACTTCTGGTACGCCTCCGGGTACGCCGAACGCTGCACCGCCTGGGCCGCGTCGGTGACCTCCATCCGCTCCCAGCCGCGTACCTTCTTCAGCGCCTTGTAGAACCGGTTCGCCGCGTACCGCTGGTCGCGGATCTGCTCCGGGGTGCCCCACCCCTGGCTGGGGCGCTGCTGGAACAGGCCGAGCGAGTCGCGGTCACCGTGGGCGAGGTTGCGCAGCCCCGACTCCTGGTACGCGGTGGCCAGGGCGACCACCACGGCCTGTTCGGGCATCTGCCGCTGCATGCCGATCGCGGCGATGGTGGCCGCGTTGGCCATCTGGTCGGCGTCGAGCTTCACGGTGCCGTCGGCCTGCACGGTGCAGCTACGGCCGGCGACGGGAAGCCGGAACTCCCCGTCGAGTTGACGGACTCCCCAGCCCCCGACGATGGCGAACAACGCCACCACGACCCCGGCTGCCACGAATGTCCGCGTCCGCACCCGCACCTCCCGTTTCAACGTTCGCCAAGCGTACGTCGCCAACCGGCGGCCCCGGGTCGGTCGACCGGTTCACGTTCCCGCAGGGCCGTCCGGAAAACCCCGCACCCCTCGCACTCACCCCGCACCCTCACCGTGCCCACCCTCCACCGCCACCACCCATCGGGCTGGTCGCTTCTCCCGGAACGCCGCCACGCCCTCGCGGCCCTCGTCGGAAAGGAAGTAGCCGGTGGACCGGGCGGACAGGTCGGCGATCTCCGCGCGCAGGTCGGTGGCGGCCGGGCGGCGCAGCAGCTCCTTCGTCCCGGCCAGCGCCCCGGGAGCGCCCCGGACCAGCGACGCGCAGTACCGGGCCACCGCCGCGTCCAGCTCGGCGGCCGGCACGGCGGCGGTCACCAGCCCCACCTCGGCGGCCCGCTGGCCGTCGAAGGTGTCGCCGGTCAGGTACAGCTCGGCGGCGGCCCGGGGATGCAGCCGGGGCAGCACGGTCGCCGAGATCACCGCCGGGATCACCCCGATCCGCACCTCGGTGAAGGCGAACGTCGCCTCCTGCGCGCAGACCGCCAGGTCGGCCGCCGCGATCAGGCCCAACCCGCCGGCCCGCGCCGGCCCGGCCACCCGCGCCAGCACCGGCTTCGGGCACTGGCGCACCGCCACCAGCACGTCACCGAGCATCCCGGCCGGCACCGACCCGCTGGCGTACGCCGCCGCCGTCTCCTTGAGGTCGGCCCCCGAGCAGAAGACCGGGCCGGTGTGGTCCAGCACGACCACCCGGACCGCGTCGTCGGCGACCGCCCCGGCGATCCCGGCCAGCAGCTCGGTCATCAACGGGGTGGACAGCGCGTTGCGGTTGTGCGGGCTGTCCAGGGTGAGGGTGGTCACCCCACGGGCCGTGGCGACCCGCACGAGTCGGTCGGGAGAGGTCATGCCGGGCACACTAGTGGCCATGCCCGGCGTCCTTCCAGATGGCGAGACCGTTCCCGTCGACGGCGCGCTGCCCGGCACCGCCCTGCGCGGGGTCGGCGCGCGCGGGTTCGGTGTCTACCTGCACGTGCCGTTCTGCGCCAGCCGGTGCGGCTACTGCGACTTCAACACCTACACCGCCGCCGAGCTGGGCGGAGGCGTCGGCCGGGAGTCGTACGCCGACACCGTGCTGGCCGAGTTGGCGCTCGCCGCCCGGGTGCTCGCCGACGCCCCACCGCCCCGGGTCGACACGGTCTTCGTCGGCGGCGGCACCCCCACCCTGCTGCCCGCCGACGACCTGGCCCGGCTGCTCGACGGCATCGACCGCACCTGGGGGCTGGCCGCCGACGCCGAGGTCACCACCGAGGCCAACCCCGAGTCGGTCACCCCGGAGTCGCTGAAGACCCTGCGCGCCGCCGGCTACACCCGGATCTCGCTGGGCATGCAGTCCGCCGCCGCCGGGGTGCTGGCCGTCCTCGACCGCACCCACCGCCCGGGACGGGCCGTCGAGGCCGCCCGGGAGGCCCGCGACGCCGGGTTCGACCACGTCAACCTCGACCTGATCTACGGCACACCGGGGGAGCGTCCGGAGGACTTCGCCGCCTCGCTGGAGCAGGTGGTCGCCGCCGGGGTCGACCACGTCAGCGCGTACGCCCTGATCGTGGAGGACGGCACCCGGCTGGCCGCCCGGATGCGGCGCGGCGAGCTGCCGTACCCCTCCGACGACGTGGCGGCGGACCGCTACCTGGCCGCCGAGGACGCCCTCGACGCGGCCGGTTTCTCCTGGTACGAGGTCTCCAACTGGGCCCGCGGCGGGGCGGCCCGGTGCCGGCACAACCTGCTCTACTGGACCGGCGGCGACTGGTGGGGCCTCGGCCCGGGGGCGCACAGCCACGTCGGCGGGGTGCGCTGGTGGAACGTCAAACATCCCACGACGTACGCGCAGCGACTCGCCGCCGGGCACTCACCCGGCCTGGCCCGGGAGATCCTCACCCCGGCCGAGACGCACACGGAGGACGTGATGCTGCGCCTGCGGCTCGCCTCCGGCCTGCCGCTGGAGGTGCTGGACGACGCGGGCCGGGCCGCCGCCGCCCGCGCGCTCGCCGACGGGCTGCTGGACCCGGTGGCCTATCCGCAGGGACGGGCGGTGCTCACCCTGCGGGGCCGGCTGCTGGCCGACGCGGTGGTCCGCGACCTGCTGCCCTGAGCGTGGCCGCGCCGGCCCGCCGCGCACCCTGCCGGGGCGCGTCGGGGCCGGCGGTGGTGCCCGACCGGCCGGGGGAGCGGCCGGTCGGGACTCACTTGATGAAGCTGGTGGACATCGGGTAGCGGTAGGCCTGACCCTCGTTGGCCTTCATGCCGGCGATGATCCCGAACAGGATCTGGATCACCACGACCGCGATGCTGGGCAGGAAGAGCAGGCACCAGCTCACGAAGAGCAGCACGAACGCGATGATCGACCAGAGGATCTGGAAGTTCAGCGCGGCCAGGGCCTGCGCCCGGACGGCCGGCGACTGCTGCCCGCGTACCAGGTAGGCGATCAGCGGGGCGACGAAGCCGAGCGGGCCGAAGCTGATCAGCGCGCCGGCGGCACCGCCGAAGTGCGCGACCAGCGCCCAGGTCTTGTCCTCGCTGTTGGCGTAGCCGCCGCTCGGCGCGCCGTAGGTGCCGCCGGTCGGATATCCGCCACCGGGCGGGGGGTAGCCACCCGGCGGGGGGTAACCGCCCGCGGGCGGCTGGTCGCCGGTGGGCGGGGGATACCCGCCGGGCGGGGGATACCCGCCAGCGCCCGGCGCGCCGGACAGTGGTGCGGTGGGCGGTTCGTATGGCGAGCCCTGGGGCGCGGTCGGGTCCTGCGGGAACCCGTCGCCCGCGCCGGGAGGGCGAGGTGGTTCAGTCATGCCCGCCACGGTAGGGGCTGCCGGCAAGGGTGCACCAGAGCGACACTGGTGAGGTTGGCCTCGAACGTGCGTCAGCGCCCCCGCCGTCATGGTCCGTCTTGATCATATCGGTGGCGGTACTGCCGACGTAGACTGGCACTCGCTACAGTCGAGTGCCAGAGTGCTCGCCCGGGTGTGACAGCGCCCGCAACGACGTGCGTCAGGAGGTGGGAGATGGGTCTCGACGACCGCAAACTCGCCGTGCTGCGGGCGATCGTCGAGGACTACGTCGCCACGCAGGAGCCCGTCGGCAGCAAGACGCTCGTCGAGCGGCACCAGCTCGGGGTCTCCCCGGCGACCGTCCGCAACGACATGGCGGTGCTGGAGGAGGAGGGCTACATCCGGCAGCCGCACACCAGCGCCGGCCGGGTCCCCACCGACCGGGGCTACCGCCTCTTCGTCGACCGGCTCTCCCGGGTCAAACCGCTCAGCCCGGCCGAACGCCGAGCCATCGAGCGCTTCCTGGTCGGCGCGGTCGACCTCGACGACGTGGTGCACCGCACCGTACGCCTTTTGGCGCAGCTCACCCGGCAGGTCGCCGTGGTGCAGTACCCGTCGCTGGCCCGCTCGTCGGTGCGCCACCTGGAACTGGTCCCGATCTCCACCACCCGGCTGATGCTGGTCATGATCGCCGACACCGGGCGGGTCGAACAGCGGCTGGTCGAGCTGGCCGCGCCGGTCCCCGCCGACGACGTCCTCGACCTGCGCCGGCTGGTCAACGAGAAACTGGTCGGGAGTCGGTTGTCCGACACTCCGCCGCTGGTGCAGGCGCTGGTCGACGAGAGTGCTCCACACCTGCGCGGCGCGATGACCACCCTGTCCACCGTGCTGTTGGAGACCCTGGTCGAGCGCACCGAGGAGCGGCTCGCGCTGGCCGGCACCGCCAACCTCACCCGGGGCGGCCTGCTCGACTTCCAGGGCTCGCTGCGACCCATCCTGGAGGCGCTCGAAGAGGAGGTCGTGCTGCTCAAGCTGATCGGCGAGGCGGAGCCGAGCACCACCCGGGTGCTGATCGGCGACGAGAACGAGGTCGACAATCTCCGTGCCGCCTCGGTGGTCAGCACCGGGTACGGCCCGGGCAGCACCATCGTCGGCGGGCTGGGCGTGCTCGGCCCGACCCGGATGGACTACCCCGGCACCATCGCCACGGTGCGGGCCGTGGCACGCTACGTGGGCGAGCTGCTGGCCCAGAACTGACCAGTCAGGGCCGGCGGCCGGCTCCGGCCGCCGACCGGCGCAAACGCGAGACGAACATGAGGACACGGAACGCAGTGGCCAGGGACTACTACGGCATTCTCGGCGTGAGCCGGGAAGCCTCCGACGACGAGATCAAGCGCGCCTACCGCAAGCTGGCGCGGCAGTTCCACCCGGACGTCAATCCGGACCCGGAGGCACAGGAGAAGTTCAAGGACATCAACGCCGCGTACGAGGTCCTCTCGGACGACCGGAAGCGGCAGATCGTCGACCTGGGCGGCGACCCGCTCGCCCCGGGCGGCGGGGGCGCCGGCGGCCCGGGTGGCCCCGGCGGGGCCGGCCCGTTCGTCGGCTTCCAGGACATCATGGACGCCTTCTTCGGTGGCGCGGCCGGTGGCACCCGTGGCCCACGGCCACGGACCCGGCCCGGGGCCGACGCGATCCTGCGGCTGGAACTGGACCTGCACGAGACCGCGTTCGGCGTCGAGGCCCCGATCACGGTCGACACCGCCGTGCTCTGCACCACCTGCTCCGGGGCGGGCACCGCAGCCGGCACCCACCTGGCGACCTGCGAGGCGTGCGGTGGCCGGGGCGAGGTGCAGTCGGTGCAGCGCACCTTCCTCGGTCAGGTCGTCTCGGCCCGGCCGTGCACCGTCTGCCAGGGCTACGGCACCACCATCCCGCACCCCTGCCCGACCTGCGCCGGCGACGGCCGGGTGCGGACCCGCCGCTCGCTGACCGTCAAGATCCCGGCCGGCGTCGAGGACGGCATGCGCATCCGGCTCGCCCAGCAGGGCGAGGTCGGCCCGGGCGGCGGCACCGCCGGTGACCTCTACGTCGAGATCCACGAGCGGCCGCACGACGTCTACTCCCGCAAGGGCGACGACCTGCACTGCCGGGTCACCGTGCCGATGACCGCCGCCGCGCTGGGCACCCGGCTCACCATCAAGACGCTGGACAGCGACGAGAACCTCGACGTGAAGGCCGGCACCCAGCCGGGCAGCACGTTGCGGCTGCGTGCCCGGGGCGTACCGCACCTGCGCGGCACCGGGCGGGGCGACCTCTACGTCCACCTCGACGTGCGTACCCCCACCAAGCTCGACGCCGACCAGGAGAAGATGCTGCGGGACTTCGCCAAGACCCGGGGCGAGGAGGTCGCCGAGCTGAGCAAGCAGGGCGGCTTCTTCTCCCGGATGCGCGACGCCTTCAACGGCCACGCCTGACCGGTCGGGCCGTTCCGACCGGTCTCATCCTGGTCGGCTTGTCCCGGTCGGTCGTGTTGCGGCCGGTTTCGTGCCGGGTGATCTCGTCCCGGTCGGGCCGTGCTCGACGGTCTCGGGTCGGTCGACTCGTCCTGGTCGGGCCGGGCCGTGCCGTGTGTCGTGCCGGTCGGGGGCGTACCGGCCTGTCTCGTGCCGGCCGGGTCGGAGTCCCGGGTGGCTTCCCGGCCGGCCCGGCCGGTTAGCCTGATCGGCGTGTCCGCGCCGCTGTTCCTGGTCGAGTCGCTGCCCCCTGCCGACCAGTTCACCCTGGACGGCCCCGAGGGGCACCACGCCGCCACCGTGCAACGGCTGCGCGTCGGCGAGGAACTGCTGCTCGCCGACGGGCGGGGCGGCACCGCCACCGCCGTGGTCACCGCCGTCGGCCGGGGCGCCCTCGACCTCACCGTCACCTCCCGGGGGTACGTCGACGCGGACGTCCCCCGGCTGGTCGTGGTGCAGGGCATCGCCAAGGGCGACCGGGGTGAGCTGGCCGTACAGGCGATGACCGAGGTCGGGGTGGACGAGATCGTGCCCTGGGCGGCGTCCCGCTCGGTGGCGCAGTGGCGCGGCGACCGGGGCGTACGGGCCCGGGAGAAGTGGGTGACGACGGCCCGGGAGGCGGCCAAACAGGCCCGCCGGGCCTGGCTGCCGGTGGTGGCCGGCGCCCCGGACGAGTCCACCGCCGCGGTGGCCCGCCGGATCGCCGGGGCGGGCGCGGCGTTCGTCCTGCACGAGGAGGCCGACGACCGGCTCACCACCGTCGACCTGCCGGGCACCGGCGAGATCGTCCTGGTCGTCGGGCCCGAGGGCGGCGTCGCCCCGACCGAGTTGACCACCTTCACCGACGCGGGCGCCCGCGCGGTACGCCTGGGCCCCTCGGTCCTGCGCACCTCCACCGCCGGCCCCGCCGCCCTGGCCGTCCTCGCCACCCGCCTCTCCCGCTGGTGACCCCCTCTCCCTGCCCTCCCACCCCCCGCCTTACCCGCCCCCGCCCGCCCGTCCTCCCCGCCCGTCCTCCCCGCCCGCCCCACCCTCCCCACCTGCCCCGTCCGCTCCCGCCCTGCCCCCGGTGATCAAGAGCTTCGCGTCATCCCCCAGCCCGATTCCCGCCGCAAACCTCTTGATCACCGCCCCTCAACGCCGTCTCCTAGCACCGTCCCCGGCGGTGTCGCCGGTGATCAAGAGGTTTGCGTCATCGGCGGGCCGGGATTGACGCAAACCTCTTGATCACCGGGGCAGGGCAGGGCAGGGGCGGAAGGGCGAGGCGGAGACGAGGGGGAGGGAGGGGCGGGTGGGGGAGGGGTGGTCTTTAGAGTGGGGGGATGGGAGCCGACTGTCTGTTCTGCCGCATCGTCGCCGGGGAGATTCCGGCCACCATCGTCAAGGAGACCGCCACCACCCTGGCCTTCCGTGACATCGGGCCGAAGGCGCCGGTGCACGTGCTGATCATCCCCAAGGAGCACTACGCCGACGTGGCGACGCTCGGTCAGGGTGACCCGGGGCTGGCCGGCGAGGTGCTGGCCACGGCGGCGGCGGTGGCCGAGGACGAGGGGCTGACCGGTGACGGCTTCCGGCTGATGTTCAACACCGGCCCGTACGGCGGCCAGGAGGTCTTCCACGTGCACGCCCACCTGCTCGGCGGCGCGCCCCTGGGCCCGATGCTGGCCCGGGACCTGGTGTGACGTCGACGGTCGACCCGGAACCCGACCCGGACGGCCAGGGAGCATCCACCCGGCGTCGGCTGGAACGGATGGTCCGTGGCACCCAGGCCCAGGCCCGGGTGCCCGCCCTGGCGGTGGCGCTGCACCGGGCCGACAGTCCGCTCTGGAGCTTCCAGGTCGGCGGCACCGGCAACGACACCGTGCTCGGCCCGGCGAGCCGGTTCCGGATCGGATCGGTCACCAAGACCTTCACCGCCGTGCTGGTGTTGCAGTGCCGCGACGACGGGCTGCTCGACCTGGACGACCCGCTGGGCCGGCACCTCGACCTGCCCGCGCACGGCGACCTGACCGTACGCCGGCTGCTCTCGCACACCGCCGGGCTGCAACGCGAGCCGTACGGCGACGTCTGGGACACGCTGCGTGCGCCGCAGGTGGACGAGTTGGTCGCCGACCTGGTCCGGGCCGAGCGGGTGCTGCCCACCGGCCGCCGTTACCACTACTCGAACCTGGGCATGGCGCTGCTCGGCCGGCTGGTCGGCGCGTTGCGCGGCGGCACCTGGGCCGAGGTGCTCGCCGACCGGGTGCTCACCCCGCTGGCGCTCGCTGACACCTCGGTCGACCCGGGGCCGCAGGCGGTGACCGGTTTCCTGGTCGACGCGTACTCCGACGAGGCGCACCCGGAGCCGCCGACCGACTTCGGGGCGGTCGGGCCGGCCGGCCAGCTGTGGAGCACCGCGACGGACATGGCCCGGTGGGCGGCGTTCCTGGCCGATCCGGCCGCGCTGGACCCGACCGGGGCGGTGCTCGCCGCGACGACGCTGGACGAGATGCGCTGGCCGGTGACCACCACCGACGAGACGGCCTGGAGGGCCGGCTTCGGGCTCGGGCTGATCATGGTCCCGTTCCCGGACCGGGTGGTGCACGTGGGGCACGACGGCGCGATGCCTGGGTTCCTGGCCGGCGTCTACGGCCGGCGCGGCGGGGACGGCACCCCCGGCGCGATGGGCTGCGCGGTGCTCGCCTCCTCCGGCACCGCCGCCGAGGTGCTGGAACTGCCGCACCGGCTGCTCGCCGCCTCGGCGGAGCACGACCCGGCGGAGATCGTGCCGTGGCGGCCGGGCCCGGGGGCGCCCGGCCCGTTGCGCGGGGTGCTGGGTCGCTGGTGGGGCGAGGGGTTCGAGTACGTCTTCTCCTGGCACGACGGGGCGCTGCGAGCCCGGGGCGCGGACGATCCGGCGGGGCGGCCCCCGGCGGTGTTCGCGCCGACGTCGCCGTCGCCGGACGTGTTCCGGACGGTCTCCGGGCGGGAGGTCGGGGAGCTGCTGCGGCTCACCCGCGACGCCGACGGGACGGTGGTCGCGATGCACTGGGCCACCTACCGCTTCACCCGCCGCCAGGAGACCTTCGACCGGTACGACTTCCGGGCCTGACCGGGCTGACTGCGGCCCGACGCCGGCCGCCGGCCCGATCCGGCTCCCGTGCCCGACCCGCCGGCTCCCGGCCCGACGCCGGCCCCGACAAGGGGCCGGGAGACGGGTACGACCGCCCTGTCCCGCCAGGCGGGAAAAACTGACGCGGTGCCGCCGGGGCCGAGCGGATACGATGGGAGTATCGTCCGCACGCCGCGCCAGCAGGGCACGGCGCGAGATGGAAGCAGGTGGCGCAGGGCCCCACGGCCCGACCTATGACCGGCACCCCACCTCCCGGCCCGCCCCGGGTGCAGACCAGGATCACGGTTCCCGACGCCAAGATCATGGTCAACCTGCTCGGCGCGGGCGACGAGATCCTGCGACTCGTCGAACGTTCGGTCACCAGCGACGTGCACGTTCGCGGCAACGAGATCACCATCACCGGCGCGCCCGCGGACAATGCTCTCGCCGAGCGCCTCTTCAGCGAGCTGCTCGAATTGATCGAGAAAGGCGAGACCCTGACCACTGACGCTGTCCGGCGTACCGTCGGCATGCTCGAACAGGGCGGCACCGAGCGGCCCGCCGAGGTGCTCACCCTCAACATCCTCTCCCGGCGCGGGCGCACCATCCGCCCCAAGACGCTGGGGCAGAAGACGTACGTCGACTCGATCGACGCCAACACGATCGTGTTCGGCATCGGCCCGGCCGGCACCGGCAAGACCTACCTGGCGATGGCGAAGGCCGTCCAGGCGCTCCAGGCCAAGCAGGTCAGCCGGATCATCCTGACCCGTCCGGCGGTCGAGGCGGGCGAGCGGCTGGGCTTCCTGCCGGGCACCCTGAACGAGAAGATCGACCCGTACCTGCGCCCGCTCTACGACGCGCTGCACGACATGCTCGACCCGGAGTCCATCCCGAAGCTGATGGCCGCCGGCACCATCGAGGTGGCACCGCTGGCGTACATGCGGGGTAGGACGTTGAATGACGCGTTCATCATCCTGGACGAGGCGCAGAACACCACGCCCGAGCAGATGAAGATGTTCCTCACCCGGTTGGGCTTCGGTTCCAAGATCGTGGTGACCGGTGACGTCACCCAGGTGGACCTTCCCGGCGGGACGGCCAGCGGGCTGCGGGTCGTCCGGGAGATCCTGGGCCATGTCGAGGACGTGCACTTCGCGCAGCTCTCCAGCGCGGATGTGGTCCGGCACCGGCTGGTCGGTGAGATCGTCGACGCGTACGCCCGCTGGGACGAGCGGGAGAACCAGCAGGCGCAGGCCGTGCACGCCGTGCCGGGGCGGACCGCCCAGGGCGGCCGGGCCGGCCGACGCCGCTAACCAATCAGAGGAAGACAGTTGTCCATCGAGATCGCCAACGAGTCCGGTGCCGAGGTCGACACCGACGCGGTGCTCGCCGTGGCCCGGCACGCCCTCGACGAGATGGGGGTCAACCCGCTCGCCGAGCTGTCCGTGCTGCTTGTCGACATCGGCTACATGACCGAGCTGAACCATCGCTGGATGGGCGGCGACGGCCCCACCGACGTGCTCGCCTTCCCCATGGACGAGGGCAGCGTCGACCACGGCCCGGGGGAGAGCGCCCCGGCCGGCGGTGAACCGGCGCTGCTCGGCGACATCGTGCTCTGCCCGGAGGTGGCGGCCAAGCAGGCGGCCACCGCCGGGCACAGCGCCGCCGACGAGCTGCACCTGCTCACCGTGCACGGGGTGCTGCACCTGCTCGGCTACGACCACGCCGAGCCGGAGGAGGAGCGGGAGATGTTCGCCCTCCAGGCCCGGCTGCTGGCCAGCTGGCGGTCGACCCGGTCCCGGTGATGGACATAGTCGCGGCCGGTCCGACCGCCGGCCTTCCCGATCTTCAGCTGATCTTCTTCGCGGCCGGCCTGGTGGTGCTCGCCGGCCTGATCGCGATGACCGAGGCCGCGCTGGCCGCGGTCTCCCCGGCCCGCGCCGCGGAGCTGGCCCGCGACGGGGCGCGCGGCGCGCGTACCCTCCAGGCCGTCGCCGGTGACGTGGTCCGCCACCTCAACCTGTTACTGCTGTTGCGGCTGCTCGCCGAGCTGACCGCCACCACCCTGGTCGCCCTGGTCGCGGTGGACAGCTTCGGCGCGGGCTGGCGGGCGGCGCTGGTGACCGCCGGGGCGATGACCGTGGTCAGCTTCGTGGTGGTGGGGGTGGCTCCGCGCACCCTGGGCCGGCAGCACGCGTACGCGGTGGGCCGGGCGGTGGCGCCGCTGGTGCGCTGGCTGGGTCGGGCGCTGAACCCGCTGGCCTCGCTGCTGATCCTGATCGGCAACGCGGTCACCCCGGGGCGCGGCTTCCGGGAGGGGCCGTTCGCCACCCAGGTCGAGCTGCGGGAGCTGGTCGACCTGGCCGAGCAGCGGGGGGTGGTGGAGCACGGCGAACGCCAGATGATCCACTCGGTCTTCGCGCTCGGCGACACCATCGCCCGGGAGGTGATGGTGCCGCGTACCGAGATGGTGTGGATCGAGGAGGGCAAGACCCTCTCCCAGGCGCTGGCGCTGTTCCTGCGCTCCGGCTTCTCCCGCATCCCGGTGATCGGCGAGAGCGTCGACGACGTGCTCGGTGTGCTCTACCTCAAGGACCTCATCCGGCGTACCCGGGGCGGCGACCTGCGGGCCCACCAGACGCCGGTGGCCGAGCTGATGCGGCCGGCGACGTTCGTGCCGGAGTCCAAGCCGGTCGACGACCTGCTGTCGGAGATGCAGGCCGCCCGCAACCACCTGGTCATCGTCGTCGACGAGTACGGCGGCACCGGCGGCCTGGTCACCATCGAGGACATCCTGGAGGAGATCGTCGGCGAGATCACCGACGAGTACGATGTCGAGCGCCCGCCGGTGGAACACCTGGCCGACGGCGCGGTGCGGGTCACCGCCCGGCTGCCGGTGGAGAACCTGGGCGAGTTGTTCGACACCGAGCTGCCCACCGACGAGGTGGAGACGGTCGGTGGCCTGTTGGCGCAGGCCCTGGGGCGGGTGCCGATCCCGGGTGCCGACGCCGAGGTGGCCGGCCTCAAACTGGTCGCCGAGGGCACCACCGGCCGACGTAACCGGATAGACAGCGTGCTGGTCAGCCGGGTGCCGTCGGACGGACCCGATTCCCCTGACAGTCAGCACAGCACCGAGGAGAGGCAACCCGCCGATGCCTGAGACACCCGTCGAGCCGGCCGCCCGGCCCACCCCGTCCGATCCGGCCGAGTTGAGCGCCGAGGACGGCAAGCTGGTCGTGCTGGCCCGTGGTGCCCGTGCCCGGGTGGCCGCGGTGGAGGGCGCGGCGGTCCGCGACCAGGACGGCCGGACGTACGCGGCGGCGAGCGTCGCGCTGCCCTCGTTGACGGTCACGGCGTTGCAGCTCGCGGTGGCGTCGGCGGTGGCGGCCGGGGCGAGCCGGCTGGAGGCGGCGGTGGTGGTGACCGAGGCGTCGACGTTGGACGGGGCGGGGCACGCCGCGGTACGGGACCTGTCCGCCGACGCGCCGATCCACGTGGCCGCGCCGGACGGCACGGTGCTCGGCACGGTGATCGAGTGACAGGCGTGGAGCAGCGCCCGTACCGTGCGGGTTTCGGGTGTTTCGTCGGGCGGCCGAACGCCGGCAAGTCGACCCTGACCAACGCGATCGTCGGCACCAAGATCGCGATCACCTCCAACAAGCCGCAGACCACCCGGCACGTCATCCGGGCCGTGTTGCACCGGCCGGATTCGCAGCTGGTCCTGGTGGACACCCCGGGCCTGCACCGGCCGCGCACCCTGCTCGGCGAGCGCCTCAACGACCTGGTGCGCACCACCTGGACGGAGGTCGACGTGATCGGCCTCTGCATTCCGGCCGACGAGCCGGTGGGCCGGGGTGACCGGTTCATCAGCGGCGAGCTGAGCGCGTTGAAGGCCACCGTCCTCGCCGTGGTCACCAAGACCGACCTGGTGGACAAGCGGCGGCTGGCCGAGCAGTTGCTCGCGGTCAGCGAGTTGGCTGACTTCGCCGCCGTGGTGCCGGTCAGCGCGGTCTCCGGACACCAGGTGGACACCCTGGTCGACGTGATGACGGGCCACCTGCCGCCGTCGCCGCAGCTCTACCCGGACGACATGCTCACCGACGAGCCGGAGCAGGTGCTGGTCGCCGAGCTGATCCGGGAGGCGGCGTTGGAGGGGGTCCGCGACGAGCTGCCGCACTCGATCGCCGTGGTGGTGGAGGAGATGATCCCCGAGGGTCAGCTCATGAAGATCTACGCCGACGTCTACGTCGAGCGGCCCAGCCAGAAGGCGATCGTGCTCGGCCACCGGGCCAGTCGGCTCAAGGAGGTCGGCACCACCGCCCGCAAGCAGATCGAGGAGCTGCTCGGCACCCGGGTCTACCTGGACCTGCACGTCCGGGTCGCCAAGGAGTGGCAGCGCGATCCGAAGCAGTTGCGCAAGCTGGGTTTCTGATCCCGTACGCCCGGTGGAATTCCGACCCTGATATGGGAAGTTTCACGTCAGGCACCGATTAGCAGCTGTTTCACAGGTCGGGTGCGCAGGGTAGGGGACGTTCATCCCGCCCCCCACATAGATGCAGCCTGATGCGTAACCGATATCTGGATCTGCTCCGGTTCCTGGCCATCGTCCGGGTCGTGGTCTACCACGTCACCGGGCTGGCCTCACTGACGCTGGTCTTCCCGGCCATGTCGGTCATGTTCGCCCTGGCCGGGTCGCTGATGGCGGCGTCGCTGGACCGCTCCGGCGTGCCCGCCGTCGGGCGTCGGCTGCGCCGGCTGCTGCCCTCGCTGTGGGTGGTGGCGGCGGTCTTCGTCCCGGCGATGCTGCTGACCGGGCTGGTGTTCACCCCCCGGGTGGTGCTGTGGCTGTTTCCCATCACCGACCCGCCGGCCAACTACTGGGGTGGGCTCGCGCTCAGCCCGATCTGGTACCTGCGGGACTACCTGTGGTTCGTGCTCGCCTCCCCGGTGGCACTGTGGTTGTTCCGCCGGGCCCCGCTGCCCACCCTGGCCGCCCCCTACCTGCTGTTGATCGCGATCGAGGCGGGCCTGCTGACCACCACCTCGGCGGTGCCGCACCACTTCGGCCTGTACTTCGGTGCCTGGCTGCTCGGCTTCGCCCACCACGACGGGTTGCTGCGCCGGCTGGCCGGCCGGGTGCTGGTGCCGGCGGCGCTGCTGCTGGCCGGGGCCGGCGCCGGCTGGATCCTCACCCACCCCGGGCCACGCGGCTACGACCTCAACGACATCCCGCTGGGCAACGCCCTGTGGTCGGCGGCGTTCATCCTGGTCGTCATCGGCCGGGCCCCGACCGCTGCCGCCTGGGTGGACCGTAACCGGATCGTCGGCCGGCTGGTGACGATCGCGAACCGACGCGCGTTGACCATCTACCTGTGGCACATGCCCTTCGTGGTGGCGCTCACCCCGCTGGTCGGGCTGGTCGGCTGGTCCCCCCGCGACCCGTGGGGGCTGGCGATCCGGGTGGTGCTGGTCTTCCTCCTGGTCGGTGTGGTGACCCTGCTGGTCGGCTGGGTCGAGGACGTGGCGGCCCGCCGCCGTCCCGAGCTGGTCCCCGGCCGGCGGCCGCCCCGACAGGTGCCGGCGACGCCCGTCGTCCCGGCACCCCGGGCGGCCGGGGCCGACGCCGCCGGGGCCAGGGCCCGGTGAGGTACGCCGGGACGCCTCAGCGTTGTACGACCGTCACGTTCCCGCTGCCGGTCTCGAGGTCGAGCACCAGCGACGCCGCCGGATCGTTGGTGACCCCGATCTCGGCCTCCCCCGAGCCGACGTTCGACTTCACCCGGTAGCGGCCCGCCGGCACCGTCAGCTCGACGTCCCCGCTGCCGGCGTGGGCCCGTGCCGAGGCCGCGGCGCTCAGCAGGAGCGTGATGTTGCCGGAGTCGGTCTCGGCGAAGACGTCGCCACCGAGCCGGGTGCCGGTGACGTCGCCGGAGGACGCCCGCAGGTCGACCGGGCCGGTGACGTTGAGCACCTCGATGTTGCCCGAGCCGGTCTCGGCCCGCACCGGGCCGCTGGCGTCGGCGATCCGCAGGTTGCCCGAGCCCAGGGAGAAGTCGACCGACCCGATCCTGGCCAGCTCGACGTCACCGGAGCCGGTCTCGCCCTGCACCCGCACCCCGGGCGGGGCGGTCACCTCGTACGACACCGAGCAGCGGGGGCCGCAGCCGGTGTCCAGCACCAGTTCGTCGCCGGTGACCTGGTACGTGGTGTCGGGCTGGTCACCCTGGTAGCGGAGCACCCGCTTGACGCGTACCCCGGTGGCGGGGCCGGTGGCCCGCACCACGACGTCCCCGGAACCGGGCCGGACGGTGATCCGGGCGATCGTCGCCGCCTCGGTGGTGTCGAAGTCCAGCCGCCGGAACGCCAGTGTGTCGCACCCGGTGACGAGGATGAGGGCGGCGGTCGCGCCCAGGGCGACCACGCTGCGGGGAAGTGCCATGACCAGCAACCTACGACCGCCGCACCCCGGCGCACATCCGGGGCGCAGCGCCCACCCACCCCGATCCGACCCTGATTTCCCACCCCGAGAGAGAATGACCCGATGGCCGGGTACCGCCGACAGCTCTACCGCGACGACGCGGTGGTGCTGCGTGTGCAGAAGCTGGGCGAGTCCGACCGGATTATCACGCTGCTGACCCGCCGGCACGGCCGGCTACGCGCGGTGGCCCGGGGGGTACGCCGTACCACCAGCAAGTTCGGTGCCCGGCTGGAACCGTTCGGGCACGTCGACCTCCAGCTCGCCGGTGACCCGAAGGGCAACACCGGCAGTTCGCTGCACAGCGTCAGCCAGGTCGAGGGCATCGACCTGTACGGCAGGCGCTTCCTCGGGGACTACCCCCGGTACACGGCGGCGAGCGCGATCGCGGAGACGGCCGAACGCCTCACCCCCGTGGAGCGGGAACCGTCGCTGCGGCTGTTCCAGCTCACCCTCGGCGCGCTCAAGGCGCTGTCCCTGGGGGAGCACGCCACCACGCTGGTGCTCGACGCCTACCTGCTGCGCGGGATGAGCCTCGCCGGGTGGGCGCCGGCACTGACCGCCTGTGCGGTCTGCGGCACCCCGGGACGGCACCGGGCGTTCTCCGTACCGGCGGGCGGCGCGGTCTGCCCGGACTGCCGGCCGCCCGGCGCGGCCCACCCCGCGCCGGCCACCATCGACCTGATGTCCGCCCTCACCAGCGGCGACTGGCAGGTCGCCGACGCCACCGCCACCGGGGTACGCCGGGAGTGCAGCGGCCTGGTCGCGGCGCACCTGCAGTGGCACCTGGAGCGCGCGCTACGCTCGCTGCCGCTGGTCGACCGGGGTGGCCCGCCGACCGGTGCGCCGGACACCGGCCCGGTGGCCGGTGTAGCGGTGGGCGGTGCAGCGGTGGGCGGTGCAGCGGTGGGCGGTGGTCCGACCGATGACGACGGCGGTGCGCCGGGTGGCCGGGTGCTGCCGCCCCGGGTCGGTGTGGAGGGTGTGGACAGGGAGATGACCGAGTGATCCGATCGTTGAGGTCCGGCCGGCGGGAGCCGGTGCCGCCGACCCCGCACCCGTCGGGGGCACGTCCACCGGCGTTGCCCGCCGAGGCGCTGCCGAAGCACGTCGCGGTGGTGATGGACGGCAACGGCCGCTGGGCCAAGGAGCGCGGCCTGCCCCGCACCAAGGGCCACGAGCAGGGCGAGTTCAGCCTCTTCGACACCGTGGAAGGGGCGATCGAGCTGGGCGTGCCCTACCTGTCGGCGTACGCCTTCTCCACCGAGAACTGGCGGCGTTCGCCGGACGAGGTCCGGTTCCTGATGGGCTTCAACCGGGACGTCATCCGCCGCCGCCGCGACCAGCTCGTCGACCTGGGCGTCCGGGTGGTCTGGTCGGGGCGGGCGGGCCGGCTGTGGAAGAGCGTCATCGCCGAGTTGCAGACCGCCGAGGAGATGTCCCGGGGCAACTCGACGCTGACCCTGCAGTTCTGCGTCAACTACGGCGGCCAGGCCGAGATCGCCGACGCCGCCGCCGCGATCGCCCGGGAGGTGGCCGCCGGTCGGCTCGACCCGGACAGGATCACCGAGAAGACCGTGGCGAAGTACCTCTACCACCCGGAGGTCCCCGAGGTCGACCTCTTCCTGCGCCCCTCCGGCGAGGAACGGATCTCCAACTTCATGCTCTGGCAGTCGGCGTACGCGGAGCTGGTGTTCCTGGACACCCTCTGGCCGGACTTCGACCGCCGCCACCTGTGGTACGCGTGCGAGCTGTACGCCCAGCGGGACCGCCGGTTCGGCGGCGCGCTGCCCAACCCGGTCGCCCCGCCGCGCTGACCGGCCACGGTTGGTGATCTCCCCGTCGGGGTATCCCCTGGTGAGCAGCCAATCGCGGAGGTGAGCACTCATGATTCAGAAGCGGATCGCACAGTGGGCGGTCATGGCGGTCGCCGTGCCGCTGGCCGCGGCGGGCGCCCGCCGGCTGAGCCACACCCTGGAGGCCCGTCGCGGCCCCAGCGGGGTGAGCCGGATGCTGAGCCGGGGCGCCGACGTGCTGCGCCCGCAGAAGGCCCGCCGTCGCCGGTTCTGGTGACGGTCGGCCGGTCGCGCGCCCGCCGCTGAGCCCCGGCGACGGGCCCGGCGGAAACGCCGAACCCGCCGCTCACCGGTCGGCCCGGAGCATCGTGGACCCGTGCCGGCCCCGGTCGTGAGAAGCGCCCCGCCGTTCCGGTCTGCACCGGAACGGCGGGGCGCTCGTCATGCCTTTACGGCCCCGGGCGGACCGGCCGCCCGGGTGCGGTGCGGTGTGGACACCGCACCGGCATCGACAGGCCGGTCAGCCGGCCACTTCGGAGCGGTCGGCGGTAGCCCACAGGGTGTGGAACGCGCCCTCCCGGTCGATCCGGTGGTAGGTGTGCGCGCCGAAGTTGTCCCGCAGGCCCTGGATCAGGGCCGCCGGCAGCCGCTCCGCGCGCAGCGCGTCGAAGTAGGCGAGCGACGAGGAGAAGGCCGGGGTGGGCACGCCGGCCCGTGCCGAGTCCGCCACCACCCGACGCCAGCTCGGCACGCCGTCGCTCACCGCGTCGGCGAAGTACGGCGCGACCAGCAGCGTCGGCAGCTCCGGCTGCGAGTCGTACGCCTCCCGGATGCGGTCCAGGAAGCGCGCCCGGATGATGCAGCCGCCCCGCCAGATGGTGGCGGTGCCGCCCAGGTCGATGTCCCAGTGGTACTCGCGGCTGCCGGCCCGGATCTGGTCGAAGCCCTGCGCGTACGCGACGATCTTGCTGGCCAGCAGTGCCCGGCGGACGTCCTCGACGAACGCGTCCCGGTCCTCGACCTGCCACTTCTCGCCCGCGTCGCCGAAGGTGCGGCGGGCCGCCTCGCGCTGGCCGGCGTGCCCGGACAGCGACCGGGCGAAGGTCGCCTCGGCGATGCCGGTGATCGGGATGCCCAGGTCGAGGGCGATCTGCACCGTCCAGCGGCCGGTGCCCTTCTGCTCGGCCTGGTCGAGCACCACGTCGACGAACGCCTTGCCGGTGGCGGCGTCGGTGTGCGCCAGCACGTCGGCGGTGATCTCGATGAGGAACGACTCCAGCTCGCCGGTGTTCCACTCCCGGAAGATCTCCGCGATCTCCGCCGGGGTCGCCCCCAGCCCGGCCCGCAGCAGGTCGTACGCCTCGGCGATGAGCTGCATGTCGGCGTACTCGATGCCGTTGTGGACCATCTTGACGAAGTGGCCGGCACCGTCGGGGCCGACGTGCTGGCAGCAGGGGACACCGTCCACCTGCGCGGCGATCTTCTCGAACATCGGCCCGAGCTTCTGGTAGGACTCCGCCGAGCCGCCGGGCATGATGCTCGGCCCGAGCAGCGCGCCCTCCTCGCCACCGGAGACGCCGGTGCCGACGAAGTGCAGCCCGTGCTCGCGCAGCGTCTCCTCCCGGCGGCGGGTGTCGGCGAAGTGGGCGTTGCCGGCGTCGACGACGATGTCGCCCTCCTCCAGCAGCGGCACCAGTTCGTCGATGACGGCGTCGGTGGGGGCGCCCGCCTTGACCATGACGATCACCGCGCGGGGCCGCTCCAGCGAACCGACGAAGTCGGCCAGGGACTCCGACGGCACGAAGGTGCCCTCGTCGCCGTGCTCGGCGACCAGGCTGCGGGTGCGCTCCGGGGAGCGGTTGTGCACCGCCACGGTGAACCCGTTCCGGGCCAGGTTGCGGGCCAGGTTGCGAC
Source organism: Micromonospora sp. WMMD735 (assembly GCF_049178995.1). Taxonomy (NCBI): domain Bacteria; kingdom Bacillati; phylum Actinomycetota; class Actinomycetes; order Micromonosporales; family Micromonosporaceae; genus Micromonospora; species Micromonospora sp. WMMD735. Next base: position 3,513,355 of record NZ_JBMHMJ010000002.1, on the reverse strand, counting down.
CCATCACCGCCAGCCCGGTCACGCCGATCTGCGCCGTCGCCTGTTGCGTCATCTCGTACCCGCCACCTCTCACGTCACCTGTGTGCTGCGACCGTATCGCGCGCCCGCGAGGGCCGGCAGGCCGCCGTCCACCCAGTGTCACAGGGTGGTCGCGGCCGTCCGACGGGGGCCGCCGTAGTCGGGCGCGACAGGGACTGCCGCGACGGTTTCGGCCGCGATGGGGCCCGGCCGCGACGGGTTCGGCCGCGATGGGGTCGGAAAAACCGGGTGCGCCGGGTGTGGGGGTGGGTTAGCGTGACGGCATGCGCATCTGACGCCTTCTCTCCAGAGCCGACCCGCCGCCGTGGCCGCGGGTCCGCGTGCTCGGGCGTCCGCGTATCCCACTCCTCCCCGCAGCGGGATGACCCGTGGCCGGCCGTCCGGAGCCGATCCCGTCCGTCGACCGCCCGCCCGCCGTCCGCGCGGCAGGGCGGCCCTCCGCACCTCGTCAGGAGGCAGCGTATGCCCGCCAAGCGCAGTCCGAAGAAGTCCCGTCGTCCCGTACCGTCCCCGGTGGAGGTGGACCCGACGGCGCTCGCGGCACTCACCGTGACGCCCGCGCACCCGGTTCCCCTCGCCGTCGCGTCGTCCCACCCGGACGCCGCCGCCCGGCCGACGCCGCCCCCACCGCCGTCGCGGTCGGGCCGGTCGGTCCGGGCCGGCTCCACCACCGCCCAGGGCCAGAACCGGCGGTACGCCTTCCGCCGCAGCTGATCCGCCTCGGCCGGGGTCCCGCCTCGGCCGGGGTCCCGTTACGCCAGATTGCCGAAACAGCGGTATCCGAGCCCTCGGATACCGCTGTTTCGGCTCAATTGCACCGGCGGCCTGCCGCTCCGGCGGGCCGGGTGGGCGGTCGGGTGGGGCGGGAATCCGGGTGGGTGGGTCAGCCGATCAGGGGGCGGAAGGTGCCGAGGGCGACGCTGACCGCGAGGGCGCTGCCGGCCAGGGCGGCCGCTCCGGCGACGAGCAGCCAGTCGGCCGGGCGGAACACCTGGCGGCGGGCCACCGTACGCGGGGTGCCGGCGTCGAAGCCCCGGGCGTCCATCGCCACCGCCAGCCGGCTGCCGCGCCGGATAGCCCCCACCAGCAGGGCGAACGCCGTGGCGGCGAAGAGCCGCAGCCGGGCCAGCGGGTTACGGCCGGCGTCCACCCCCCGGGCCCGGCGCGCCATGGTCAACATCTGCCACTCCTGACCGAGCAGCGGCACCAGCCGGAACGCGGCCAGCGCGCCGATGGCGAAGCGGGCCGGGGCCTTCGCGTTCTGCACCAGCGCGTCGGCCAGGTCGGTCGGGTCGGTGGTGGCGAAGACGATCACCCCGGGCAGGGCGACCGCGAGCATCCGCAACACCAGTCCCAACGCGGTGACCAGCACCCCCGAGGTGACCAGCAGCGGTCCGGCCTCCCAGAGCACCCGGCCGGAACGGTCGGCGGCGAACAGCACCAGGGTGACCAGGATGCCGACGGCACCGGTCAGCAGCGGCCACGCCCGCCGGGCCAGCACCCGGTAGCGGATGCCGAACAGCGGCAGCAGCGCCAGTTCCATGGCGATCGCCACTGCGGGCGCGACCGGGTCGAGGCTGGCCACCAGCAGGAACGAGAAGACCAGCCCGGCCGCGAGCTTCGCCACCGGGTTGCGCCGGGCCAGTGGCGCACCGGGCGTCGCGACGGGTTCCAGCCCGATCATGCCCGCCTCCGCCGCCCGGCGTGCGGCACCGGCCCACCCACGGTCGCTCCGCGTGGGATGGCCGCAGTGGGATGGCCCACCGTCGTCCCGAGCGGGATTCGGCCGACCCCGTCGGGTGCGGCCGGGTGGCCCACGGCCGCCGCCGGCGCGGTGCGGGGGAGCGGGGCGGTCACGGCTGCTCCCGGGCGGGGCGCAGGGTGACCGTCCGGTCGGCGAGCGCGGCGACGAAGTCCCCGTCGTGGGTGACGGTGACCACGCCGTGTCCGGCGTCGCGCAGGTCGGCGAAGAGGTCGACCAGCTCACCCCAGGTGCGGCGGTCCTGGCCGAAGGTGGGTTCGTCGCAGATCAGCAGCCGGGGCGCGGTGGCCAGGGCGGTCGCCACGCTGAGCCGCCGGGCCTCCCCACCCGAGAGGGTGTACGGGTTGGCCCCGGCGAGCCGGGTCAGCCGCAGCCGCTCCAGCAGCTCGTCCACGGTGGCCCGGACGGCCGGTTCGGGGCGACCCGTCCGGCGCGGGCCGAGGGCCAGTTCGTCGTGGACGGTACGGGTGACGAACTGGTGCTCCGGGTCCTGGAAGACCGAACCGATCCGGCCGGCCAGGGCGGGGGCCCGCCACCGGTGCGGGGGCGTACGGGTGTCCCCGTCGGCCAGGGCGGCGGTGGCGGTCAGCCGGCCGGCCCCGGGGCGGAGCAGGCCGCCGAGCAGCAGCGCGAGGGTGGACTTGCCGGCCCCGTTCGGGCCGAGGACGGCGAGCGCCTCGCCGGCGCGTACGGCCAGGTCGGTGGGGGCCAGTCGGGGCGGCAGGCCGAGCCGGTCGGCGGTGAGCAACTCCGCGTCGGGCGGCCCGGCGGCCCGCCGGGTCACCGTGGGGTGGCCGGGCACCCACACCCCTTCGGCGGCGAGCGTGGCCCCGTGCGCGGCGAATACCGCCTCCGGGGTCCCGTCGGCCCGGACCCCACCACCGGGGGTGAGCACCACCACCCGGTCGACCAGGGGGAGGGCGTCGGCGACCCGGTGTTCGACCAGGACCAGGGTGGTGTCGGGGTCCAACGCGCCGGCCACCGCCGTGCGGACCAGGTCCGCGCCGGCCGGGTCGAGGTTGGCGGTGGGCTCGTCGAGCAGCAGCAGCCCCGGCCGCAGCGCCAGCACGCCGGCCAGGGCGAGCCGCTGCTGCTCGCCGCCGGACAGCGCCGCGGTGGGCCGGTCCCGGTGGTACGGGAAACCGACCCGACGCAGCGCCTCGTCCACCCGGGGCCAGATCTCGTCGCCGGGTACCCCCCGGTTCTCCAGGCCGAACGCGACGTCGTCGCCGCAGCGGGCCATCACGAGCTGGGACTGCGGGTCCTGGAAGACGGTGCCGACCCGCTCACGGGCCTTGGTCGGGTCGAGGCCGTCGATCTCGACGGTGCCCTCCTGCTCGCCGGAGTCCGCCGGCAGCAGCCCGGCCAGTGCGGCGAGCAGGGTGCTCTTGCCGGCCCCGGACGGCCCCAGCAGCAGCACCCGTTCCCCGTGGTCGATGCGCAGGTCGACCCCGCGTACCGCCCAGGCCCGCCGCCCGGCGTGCCGCCAGCCGAAGCCGACCAGCCTCACCCCGGCCACGCCACCGACCCCTCCCCGCTCGCCACCGCGGGGTCAGACGAGCTTGCGGTCGCGGGCGGCGGGGAACCGGTCGAGCACCCCGGTCTCGGCGAGCGCCCGGGTCAGGTACCAGCCGCCGACCCCGGCGACGACGGCGGCGCTGAGCACGGTCAGTGCCGCGTACGGCAGGCGGTAGCTGACCAGGGCGTACTCGGCGTTCCAGACGAAGAAGTCGAACAGGGCGGCGCTCAGCCCGGTCATCGCCCCGGCGAGCACCGCCACCGGCAGCCGGTACGTCCGGTAGCGGAACGCGGCGAAGGCCAGTTCCGCGCCGAGGCCCTGGATCAGGCCCTGGACGATGGTGACGCCACCCCACTCCGCACCGAGCAGCGCGGAGACGGTGGCGGCGACCGCCTCGCAGAACAGGGCCGCCCCCGGCTTGCGGATCACCAGGCCGCCGAGCACGGCCGGGACGAGCCACACCCCGTACATCACGGCCTGGCTGGCCGGTGCGGCGGCGAATACCGGGTCGACGGCCTTCCAGACCAGGCCCCAGGCCCAGAAGATGACCCCGAAGGCCACGGCGATCACGGCGGCGACCACGATGTCGATCGTGCGCCACCGGTTGGTGGTGGTGTGCTGCATGTCGGTGCTCCCAGTCCAGCGATCGAACCAGGAGAAGACGCACGCCGCGCCCGGCGGCAGCCGGACGGCGGCGCGGCTGGAGGTCGACCGAACTCCCTGCGCTGGCATTACCCAGATCAGGTTCGAGGGTCTGCGGGCGGTGCCCGCACTCTCAGCGCTGTGCGCTCCCCTGTCGGATGTGAAGTTGTCTCGGCAGACGCTAGCACCGACCTGCGGCAACGGCCCAGCAGGTCATGGTTCCCGGCATTCGACGCCCGGGCGGGGGTCCGGGTCGCTGGGTAGGCTGACGATCATGCGGGTGGCGGCGCGGGGACTGACGTTCGACGTACGGGCCGGTGGCCCGGAGGGCGGCAACGTGGTGCTGCTGCTGCACGGCTTCCCCCAGCACGGTGGGGAGTGGGACGCGGTGGTGCCCGCCCTGCACGCCGCCGGGCTGCGCACGTACGCACCCGACCAGCGGGGTTACTCGCCCGGTGCCCGCCCGACGGAGGTGGCCGACTACCGGCTGCCGGAGCTGGTCGCCGACGCGGTGGCGGTGCTGGACGCGCTGGACGTCGAGGCCGCGCACGTGGTGGGGCACGACTGGGGCGCGGTCGTCGCCTGGGCGTTGGCCGCAGGGCACCCGGAGCGGGTGCGTACCCTCACCGCGGTCTCGGTGCCGCATCCGGCCGCCTTCGGGTACGCGCTGGCCACCGACCGCCGGCAGCGGGCGCGCTCGGCGTACATGGCGTTGTTCCGCCGGGCGGGCCTGGCGGAGAAGGTGCTGCTGGCCGGGCGGGGGGTGGTGCTGCGCCGGCTGCTGTCCGGCGTCGGCGACCCGGCCCGGGTGGCCGGGTACGCCGGGCCGCTGCGGACCCCCGGCGCGTTGACCGGGGCCCTGAACTGGTACCGGGCGATGTCGGGGCGGGACATGAAGGCGGTCGGTCCGGTGGGCGTGCCGACCAGCTACGTGTGGAGTGACCGGGACGTGGCGATCGGGCGGGCCGCCGCGCAGGCGTGCGTCCGGCACGTGTCGGGGGAGTACCGGTTCGTGGTGCTTCCCGGGGTGACCCACTGGATTCCCGACGAGGCGCCGGGCCCGTTGGCCGAGGCGATCCTGGCCCGGGTGCGCGGGTCGGCCTGACGCTGTCGGCGGAGCGGCCCGATCGGGGTTCGTGAATCGGTTTCGGGCGGTTGCGGATCGGGCACAGGCGTTGCTGCCGACGGGGGGTGCCCCCGTCGGTCGTACCGTCTGAACCGGAGGTAACGCGTGTCGAAGGAATCCGAGAAGCAGCGATGGCAACGCAACTTCGCCGATCTGCTCCAGGAACTGCGGGTCGCCCAGACCGGCGTGCAGATCCTCTTCGCCTTCCTGCTGACCCTGCCGTTCAGTAACGGGTTCACCCGGACCAGCGAGTTCCAGCGGGACGTCTACATCCTGGCCCTGCTGTCCGCCGCCGCGGCCACCGCGATGATCATCTCGCCGGTCGCCTTCCACCGGGCGCTGTTCCGCCAGGGCCGCAAGCCGGAACTGGTCCGCTTCGCCCACCGGATGGCCTCCGGTGGGTTGGCCTTCATGCTGGTCGCGATGGTGAGCGCGGTCCTGCTGATCGCCGACTTCGTGCTCGACACCGGCATCGCCGTGGTGCTCACCGTGATCACCGGCCTGTGGTTCCTGACCTTCTGGGTGATCCTGCCGTTCGCCCGGCGCAACTGGGGCGAGGACGACATCGACGACGACGATGACGACCCGGTGGTGCTGAGCGGCGACTGATCCCGTTCGTCGGGTGGTGCGACGAGTGCGGTGGGCCGGGGGTCCACCCGGGCCGACGGCGGCCGGGGTGGACCCCCGGCCCCGCTGCCGCCGGCGGGTCAGCGGGCGATGGCCCAGGCCAGCACGGCCGCCAGGATGAGCCCGTTGAGCAGCGCCAGTACCAGGTACGCCTGCGGCGGGATCTTGCGGCCGCGCCGGACGAAGCTGACCAGCACGGCGGCGTACGCCAGCAGCAGCACGGCGATCACGATCAGGAAGTAGAGCACCGCACCACCCTAGACGAGCCGGTCGTGGTGCCCGACGACCGAGCACGGCCGGCTACGGCCGGGTGCGGCTGGGCGCGGCCCCACCCGGTGTGCCGGTCCGGCCGGGCGGAGGTGGGAGAGCAGTTTGATATCGAGTAACATCGATTTTTGCCTCCTCTCGTCCCGGGTGCGGCCATCGTCGCGGGGCTCGGGCGGCCGTCCAGATGGGGGCGGGCGACGCCGGCCCGGCACCGGCGACTAGGAGCAGATCATGAGAGCAGCGCGGCGACGGATCGCCGGACTCGGCGCGATCACACTGGCGGTCCTCGCGGGCGGCGTGGCGGTCGCGGCGGGCAACGCCACCGCGGCGGCCACCGGCTGCCGGGTCGACTACAAGGTCACCAGCGAGTGGCAGGGCGGCTTCGGCGCGGACGTCACCATCACCAACCTCGGTGACCCGCTCACCGGCTGGACGCTCACCTGGGCATTCGCCAGCGGGCAGCGGGTCAGCCAGGCGTGGAACGCCACCGTCACCCAGAGTGGGACGGCGGTCAGCGCCACGGACGTCGGCTACAACGCCACCATCGGGAACGGTGCCGGCGTCAGCTTCGGCTTCAACGGCGCGTGGACCACCGCCAACCCGGTGCCCACCGCGTTCGCGCTCAACGGGGTCTCCTGCACCGGCGCGACCCCGACCGTCACCCCCTGCCCGCCGCCGTCCACCCCGCCCACCCCGACGCCCACCCCCACGCCCACCCTCACCCCGTCCCCGACCCGGACGCCGACCCCCACCCCGACGCCCACGACGCAGCCGCGGGTCACCGTGTGGCTGGCGGGGGACTCCACGGTCGCCAACCCGTCGTCCAGCGGGGCCTGCCCGGTGGGCTGGGGCAACCAGTTCGGCCAGTACCTCAACGGCAACGCCACCGTGGTCAACAGCGCGGTCGGCGGGCGCAGCATCCAGACCTGGCTGTACGACCCCAACGTCACCACCACGATGAACGCGGCCGGCGAGTGCGTGGTCAACCCGCAGACCTACTCGACCCGCTGGCAGGCGATGCTCAACGCCAACGGCGGGATGAAGGCCGGCGACTACCTGTTCATCCAGTTCGGCATCAACGACGGCAGCACCACCTGCAACCGGCACGTCGGCTCGGCCCGCTACAAGGAACTGCTCGGCGTGATGGCCCGCGCGGCCCAGCAGCGCGGCGCGTACCCGGTCTTCCTCACCCCGGCCGCCGCGATCACCTGCTCGGGTAGCACCGCCGTGGGCAACCGGGGCTTCCTCACCGAGACCTTCGACGCGGGTCGGGCCAACAACGTCCCCGTCATCGACCTGCACAAGCTGAGCTACACGCTCTACAACACGCTGAAGCTGTGCCCGAACAACGGTGACTACAACTCGGGCGCGGTGGGCGCGTTCTTCTGCGCCGACCACACCCACTTCGAGACGGCCGGGGCCCGGCAGATCGCCGGCGTGGTCGCCACCGCCCTGCGTAACCAGCAGCTCGGCCTCGCGGCCTACCTGCGCTGACGGCGTACGGTCGGGCGACCCCGGGCCGGGGCCGCCCGACCGGGGTCAGGACGGCGTGCAGGCGGTGCCGTTGAGGGTGAAGCCGGCGGGCCGGTTGTTCGCACCGGTGGCGTCGGCGAGGAAACCGAAGCTCGTCGTCGCGCCGGCCGCGATCGTGCCGTTCCAGCTGACGTTGGTCGCGCGGACGGTGCCGCCGCTCTGCGTGTAGCCCGCGTTCCAGGCCTGGCTGATCCGCTGGCCGTCGGCGAAGCTCCACTGCAGCGTCCAGCCGTCGACCGGGGCCGTGCCGGTGTTGCGGATCGTCACCTCACCCTGGAAGCCGCCCTGCCACTGCCCGGTGACCGCGTACCCGACGGCGCATCCGGTCCCGCCGGCCGGCGGCGTGGTCACCGGCGGCGCGGTGGTGGCCGGCGGCGTGGTCGTCGGGGGTGCGGTGGTGGCCGGCGGCGTGGTCGTCGGGGGTGCGGTGGTGGGGGTGGGCGTCGGCGTGGTGGACAGCTTCGCCGCGACGACCGGGGCGAGCCGGGCCGCGATCGCCCGGTGCCCGGCGTCGTTCGGGTGCACCGAGTCGCTCAGCCCGTCGGCCGGCAGCCAACCGGTGGTGTCCACGTAGAACACGTTGCGGTCGCCGCCGCCGGTGACCGTGCTGACGGCGGCGGCGGTCTCCGCGGCGTACCGGCCGCTGAAGGTGCGCAGCGCGAAGATCGCCGCGCGCGGGTACTTGCCCCGCACGGTACGGATGAACGTGGCGTACTGGTTCTGGAAGTCCGCACCGCCCACCCCGTGACTGCGGTCGTTGGTGCCCAGGTTGATCACCACGGCGTCGGCCTGGTAGCGGCTGAAGTCCCAGGCGGGGCTGCTCGCCGCGTACCCGGTGCGGAGGAACTGGCTGGCGACGCTGACGCAGCCGTCGGCGGTGGCGACCAGGCAGCCCCCGCCGTAGCCGAGCTGGGTGTGCTCGGTGCCGAGCTGCTCCCCGGTCAGCCAGCCGTACGCGGTGAGCGCGGTGCGGGACGAGGTGGTGCCGAGGGTGATGGAGTCGCCGACGAACTCGATCAGCCGGGGCCGGACCGCCGCCGGCAGGGTACGCGCGCCCGAGTCGAGGGTGAGCCCCTGGAACACCGCGTCCCCGGTGTACGAGCCGGCGACCACCCGGTACGACACCACCAGCGTGTGGTTGCCGGCGCGCAGCGGGGTCGGGGTCAGGTTGACCGTGCCGCTGACGTTGGTCAGGTAGCGGAAGTCGGCCCCGTCGATGCTGTAGTAGAGGTCGATGGTGCGGCGTTGCCGCAGCTTGACAGTGGTGCCGGTGAACCCGGTCTTCAGGTAGGCGCCGGCCCAGTTCGGCACGTACGCGCTGCTGTTGCTGCGGTCCCAGCGGCCGACGAAGGCGATGTTCGCGTCGGTGGGGGAGCCGTCACCGGTGGCGGCGCTGGCCGGGGGCAGGCCGATGAGGGTGGCGGCCAGCACCGCCACCACCCCGGCGGCTCCCGCCGCGAGGATCGACCGACTGCGGGACACGGGCATGGGGACGCTCCCTCTCCGGGCCGTCCGTGCCGACGCACGCCGACGGCCTGCAGGCGTAAGACATTCACCATCATCTAAGCCTGCGGGCCGGCGGGACACAACAGGCGACGGTGCCTACCGGCCGCCGCGCAGGCCGAGTCGGCGCAGCTCCAGGGCGGCGAGCGCGTCGACGGTGGCGTCGTCGCCCCGCCGCCACGCCTGTGCCACGTCGGGGTCGATCCGGGTCAGCCGGCGCAGCGGCTGACTGGTCAGCGCGCGCAGCGCCAGCAGGTCCCGGCCGGCCGGCCCGGCGGCGAGGGCCTTCGCCGACGCGGCCCGGCGCATCCACCGCAGCCGCAGGGGCAACCAGCCGAACAGCACCAGCCCGAGCGGGAAGACCAGCACCGCGATGGCCAACGCCCACGCGAGCTGACCGACCAGGTCCTGCTGGTCGCGGCCGGCCTCGGCCACCGCGCGGGCGGCGTCGGCGGCCTTGCTGAACGGGCCGGTCAGCTCGTCGCCGACCAGCGGCACCCGGCCCACCTTGCCGCCGGCCTCGGCCAGGTTGTCGGCGAGGCCGCCGCCGGCCCCCTCCAGCTTGCGCCCCGGTACGGCCAGCTTCTCCACCAGGTCGTACAGCCACATCGCGAAGCGGATCGCCGCGTAGACCCAGGCGACGACGAGGAGATCGGTGAGGAGCTGACGGAGGGCGACCGGAAAACGGTCAGCGTAGATCTTCACGGCCGACAGCGTGCCACGACGCGGGCCGCCCGGCACCCCCCGCGCGCCCGGTGGCCGGTGCCCCGGCGGGCGACGGCCCCTCCCCGGCGTGGCTGACCGCGTCGGCGACGATGTGCGCGACGTGCTCGTCGACCAGGGCGTAGGCGATCTCCCGGCCGCGCCGGGAACCCCGCACCACCCCCGCGCCGCGCAGCACCCGCAGGTGCTGGGAGACCAGCGGCTGCGGTGCGCCGAGCTGCTCGACCAGCTCGTGCACGCACCGCTCGCCCTGGGCCAGCTCGCTCACGATCGCCAGCCGGATCGGCGCGGACAGCGCCCGGAGCAGCTCGCCCGCGCCCTCGAAGGCGTCGTAGCCGTGGGTGCCGGTCACCCCGTAACGGTAACCAATACCAGTGACGGTACGCCGGCCGGCGTCACCGCAGCACCACCTCGTGCGGCTCCGGCACGCTGACCACGGCCGGGGTGCCCCGGCGGCGCAGCACCCGCCGGGCGGCGGCGGCCAGCGCCACCACGAGGAACGACGCGATCGCCAGCAACACCACCGAGGCGCCGGGGGCGGTGTCGGCGGTGGCCGCCACCCACACCCCCGCCCCGGCGGCGAACAGGCCGAGCGCCATGGCCGCCGTCATGGTGCTGCGGAAACCCCGGGTGACCTGCTGCGCGGTGGCCACCGGTACCACCATCAGCGCGCTGATCAGCAGGACCCCGACGGCCCGCATGGCGATGGTGACGGTGACCGCGGTGGCGACCGCCAGCAGCATGTTCAACGCCCGCACGGGCAGCCCGGCGACCCGGGCGTACTCCTCGTCGTGGCAGACCGCGAACAGCGCCGGGCGCAACGCCAGCATGAGCACCGCGATGCTCGCGCCGAGCACCGCGATGGTGGTCAGGTCGGCGGGGGAGGTGGTGGTGAGCGAACCGAACAGGTAGGCGTTGAGGTTGGCGCTGCTGGCGTCGGAGAGGCCGACCAGCATCACCCCACCGGCGATGCCGCCGTAGAACAGCAGGGCCAGCGCCAGGTCGCCGGAGGTGCGGCCCCGGGCCCGGACCAGCTCGATGGTGACCGCCCCGAGGATCGCGGCGACCACCGCCACCAGCACCGGGGACCGGTTGAGCAGCAGGCCCGCCCCGACGCCGGTGAGCGCGACGTGGCCGATGCCGTCACCGATCAGGGCCAGCCGCCGCTGCACCAGGTAGATGCCGAGGGCGGGGGCGGCCAGCCCGATCACCAGGGCGCCGACCAGCGCCCGCTGCATGAAGTCGTACTGGAAGAGGTCCATCGTTCAGCTGCTCCACAGCCCGGCGGGCTCCTCGGGACCGTGCGGGTGCACGTGGTCGTGGTCGGGCTCGGCGTGGTGGCCGGCCGGTTCGGGCACCGGGCCGTCGTGGCAGACGCCGCCCTGGTGCACCACCACCGCCCGGCTGATCAGCGGGCGCAGCGGCCCCAGCTCGTGGGCGACCAGCAGCACGGTGCCCCCGGTGCCGAGGAAGTCGTGCAGCGCCCCGGCGAACGCCTCCTGGCTGGCCGCGTCGACCCCGGCGGTCGGCTCGTCGAGCACCAGCAGCTCCGGCCCGCCGGCCAGGGCGCGGGCGATCAGGGTGCGCTGCTGCTGGCCGCCGGAGAGGGTGGCCACCGGGTCCCGGGCCCGGTCGGCGAGCCCCACCGCGCGCAGCGCCGCGTCCACCGCGGCCCGGTCGGCCCGGCCCGGCGGGCGCAGCACACCCCGGCGGGCCAGCCGTCCCGAGGCCACCACCTCACCGACGGTCGCCGGCACGCCGCTGCCGGCCCCGAGGCGCTGCGGGACGTACCCGATCCGGTGCCACTGCCGGAACCGGCGCTGCGGGACGCCGAACAGCTCGACGGTGCCGGTGCCCAGCGGGACCAGCCCGAGCACCGCCCGGATCAGGGTGGACTTGCCAGAGCCGTTGGCGCCGAGCACCGCCACCACCTCGCCGGCGGTGACGGTCAGCGAGACGTCCCGCAGCACCGGCCGGCCGTCGTAACCGGCGGTGGCGTGCGCGACCTGGATGACGGGAGCGGTCACGAGCACCCCAGGGCGGTACGGAGCGTGGTCAGGTTGGTGCGCATCACCGAAAGGTAGTCCCCACCCCCGTCAGCGGAGAGCCCTTCGATCGGGTCGAGCACCGCGGTCTTCGCGCCGACCTCGGCGGCGATCGTCTCGGCGACCTTCGGGCTGACCAGCGTCTCGAAGAAGATCGTGGTGGCGCGGTGCTCGCGGGCCTCGCGGGCGACCTCGGCCAGCCGCTGCGGGGCGGGCTCGGTGTCCGGGGTGAGCCCGGTGAGGCCGATCTGCTCCAGTTGGTAACGCTCGGCGAGGTAGCCGAAGGCGGCGTGGCTGACCACGATCTCCCGGCGCTGGCAGGTCTTCAGGCCGGCGGCGTACTCGGTGTCGAGTTTCTCCAGCTCGCCGCGCAGCGTCCGGGCCCGGGTCGTGTAGTCGGCGGCCCGGTCCGGGTCGACGCTGGCGAGCCGTTCGGCGAGCCTGTCGGCGACGGTGGCCAGCCGGGTCGGATCGAGCCAGAGGTGCGGGTCCTTGCCGCCGCTCTCCTCGGCGTGACCGTCCTCACCCTCGTGCTCGTGCCCGTCGGCTGACGCGTCGCGCAGCGGCGCGACGGTCGTCACGTCGAAGGCCCGGTCGGCGGCGTTCTGCGCGACGGCCTCGTCCACCGCCGGTTGGAAGCCCTTGAGGTAGAAGACCAGCTCGGCCTCGCTGACCTGGCCGACCTGGCGCGGGTTGAGTTCCAGGTCGTGCGGCTCGGCACCCGGCTTGGCCAGGTTGGTGACGGTGACCGCGTCCCCGCCGACCCGTTCGGCGACGAACTGGAGGGGGTAGAAGGCGGCGACCACGTCCACCCGGTCCGGGTCGGCCCCGGCCCCCTCGGTCGAGCAGGCGGTGAGCCCGCTCAGGGCGAGCAGGGCGGTGGCGGCGGTCAGGGCGCGCAAGCGGGTGCGGGTGGTCATGTCGGCAACTGTCCGTGAAAACGAGAATGATTGTCAAAAACGCATGGGTGCATGTCAGAAGAGCTTGACCAGGGCCATCGCCACCAGCAGCGTCAGCATCACCAGCCGGATCAGCCGGGTCTGCGGCGCCTGCACCGGCCAGGTGACCGTCAGCAGGTAGGCCAGCCCGGCGGCCAGCGCCAGCAGCAGCAGCCCACCCACCGGGCCGGGCGCGAAGAGGGCCACCAGCACCAGCGCCAGGGTGGCGAGGAACACCGACGTCGGGTTCGCCCGGGCCAACCGGGCCAGCAGAGGGCGCTGCGTAGGCTGCATCCCACAGACTCTACGAGGAGGAACCCGGTGCTGGTCACCAACCGGTTCGTGGTCGCCGTCGAGGCGGCGGACGACTTCACCGCCCGGGCGCACGCCGCGCTGGCCGCGCTCGCCGCCCGTCCCGGTTACCTGCGCGGTGAACTGCTGCGGGCCCTCGACGACCCCCGGCACTGGTGCCTGCTCACCGAGTGGGAGTCGGTCGGGACGTACCGGCGGGCGCTGGGCGGGTTCGACGTCAAGATCACCGCCGTGCCGCTGCTCGCCGAGTCGGTCGACGAACCCTCGGCGTACGAGACGCTGGCCGGCGCGGCCCCCGACGGCGAGGTGGTGGCGGTCGACAGCGACCGGGCCGCGCGCCCGCACCGCTGACCCGCATCCGGCCGCGTGTCCGGTAGCAGCGGGCCCGATCGGGCCGCGCGTCCGCACTGCTGAGCCGGGGGGCACTACCCTGCTCCTATGACCGCTCCCGGCCCGGCAGCCCCACCGCCGTACCCCGCGACACCCGGCCCGGACGGCGCACCGCCGCCCGCCGCCCCGGGTGGCCCGGGAACCCCCACCCCGCCGGGTGCCCCGGGCGTGCCCACCCCGCCGCCGGACCCGGGGGTGCCCCCGCCGCCCCCGGGGCCCGGGGTCGCCCCGCCGTTCGCCGCCCCGCCCACCGAGGGCAGCCGCAAGCGGCTCTGGCTGGGCCTCGGCGTCGGCGCACTGGCCCTGCTGATCTGCTGCGGCGGCGGAGGCGCGGCAGCCGTCGGGCTGGTGGTCAGCAACGTGCAGGCCATCGAGGAGCAGGGCCAGGCGGTCACCGAGGACTACTACCGCGCCCTGGTCGCCAAGGAGTACGGCAAGGCCTACGACACACTCTGCGAGGATGCACGGCGGCGGGAGTCGCGGGGCGAGTTCACCCGCCGGGTCGCCGAGGAGCCGGCGGTCGCCAGCTACCGGGTGGGCGACGTCGACCCGCAGACCCTGACCGTGCCGGTCGACGTCACCTTCAGCGGCGGCGGGCAGGACACCCAGCAGGTCACCCTCGCCGCCGACCAGCAGAGCGGCGGCATGGAGGTCTGCGGGGTCAACTGAGCCGACCCCGGTATTCTGCAGGGCCCGGGGCGCTGCTGGTCGTACCGTTGTCCCGGGCCGTCCGGTCCCACCCGTCTTCATGGCCACGCCGACCGCCAGCCGGCGTAGGAGGAAACATGCCAGCCGACCGTATCGACGCCGTCGTCAGCCTCGCCAAGCGCCGAGGCTTCGTCTTCCCCTCCAGCGAGATCTACGGAGGCACCCGCTCGGCGTGGGACTACGGTCCGCTCGGCGTGGAGCTGAAGGAGAACGTCCGCCGGCAGTGGTGGAAGGCGATGGTCCAGCAGCGCGACGACGTCGTCGGCCTCGACTCGGCGGTCATCCTCGCCCGCAAGGTCTGGGAGGCCAGCGGCCACCTCGCCGAGTTCGTCGACCCGCTCACCGAGTGCCAGTCCTGCCACAAGCGGTTCCGCGCCGACCACCTGGAGGAGGCGTACGCCGAGAAGCACGGCAAGCCGCTGACCTCGTTGCAGGAGCTGAACTGCCCCAACTGCGGCAACAAGGGCACCTTCACCGAGCCGAAGATGTTCAACGGCCTGATGAAGACCTACCTCGGCCCGGTGGAGAGCGACGAGGGCCTGCACTACCTGCGCCCGGAGACCGCCCAGGGCATCTTCGTCAACTACAACAACGTGGCGACCGCCGCCCGCAAGAAGCCGCCGTTCGGCATCGCGCAGACCGGCAAGTCGTTCCGCAACGAGATCACCCCGGGCAACTTCATCTTCCGCACCCGCGAGTTCGAGCAGATGGAGATGGAGTTCTTCGTCGAGCCCGGCTCCGACGAGCAGTGGCACGAGTACTGGTTGCAGGAGCGCTGGAACTGGTACCTCGACCTCGGACTGTCCGAGGAGAACCTGCGCTTCTACGAGCACCCCAAGGAGAAGCTCTCCCACTACTCCAAGCGCACCGTCGACATCGAGTACCGGTTCCGGTTCGGCGGCACCGAGTTCGCGGAGCTGGAGGGGGTGGCCAACCGCACCGACTTCGACCTGGCCACGCACAGCAGGCACTCCGGCGTGGACCTGTCGTACTTCGACCAGACCCGCAACGAGCGCTGGGTGCCGTACGTCATCGAGCCGGCCGCCGGCCTCACCCGCGCGGTGCTGGCGTTCCTGCTGGAGGCGTACGACGAGGACGAGGCCCCGAACACCAAGGGCGGCGTCGACAAGCGCACCGTGATGCGCTTCGACCCCCGGCTGGCCCCGGTGAAGGTGGCGGTGCTGCCGCTGTCGCGCAACGAGGCGCTCTCGCCGAAGGCCAAGGGGCTCGCCGCCCAGCTCCGCAAGCGCTGGGTGGTCGAGTTCGACGACTCGCAGGCGATCGGCCGCCGCTACCGCCGGCAGGACGAGATCGGCACCCCCTTCTGCGTCACCGTCGACTTCGACACCCTCGACGACGACGCGGTGACCGTGCGGAACCGGGACACCATGGCCCAGGAGCGGGTCGCCCTGGACCAGGTCGAGCGCTACCTGATCGAGCGCCTGCCCGGCTGCTGACCACGACCGCCGTCGTACCGGCCCCGCCCCCGACCGGGGGCGGGGCCGGTCCGTTCTCCGGCATCGGTGCGGAGCCCTGTCCGTCCGCTCCTTGAGCCGGTGGGTGGGACGTGCCAGCATTCCCCGTGCTGAATGTCGACACGGGGGTGGGAATGACGCACGAGCCGCAACCCGACCATGATCATGTTCCGGAGCGTCGCCGCCTGCTGCGCCGGGCCGCCGCGGTCGCCGCGACCACGGCCGGCGCGGGTGTCGCCGCCGCCGTCGGCCTGCCCGGCACCGCCCGCGCCGCCCCGGGCGACCACCTCACCATGGGTACGACCAACGACGCCGGGCCGGCGACCACCACGCTCAGCGTCGGCTACGCCGGGCTCACCCTGAGGAACACCGCGGGTGCGCCGCTGCGGCTGGTGCCCGGCGAGCAGGTCTACCCGCAGGTGCTGGACTCCCCGGTCGGCACCGTCGCGGTGGACCCGCTCGGCGACCTGTTCGTCCAGGCGGGTCGGCCCGGCGACGAGGTCAACAGTTGGCTGTGGACGAGCGAGTGGGCGACCACCTCGGTCCCGGTGCGGCCGACCCGGGTGCTGGACAGCCGGGACCCGGACCTGCGCCGCACCATCGTCGCGGGCGCCTCGACGCTCGACCCGACGGGACGGCTCACCCCCGGTAACCCCATCGTGCTGAGCCTGGACCACCTGGTCCGCGACGGCTACGCCCTCAAGGGCAACGTGACAGTGGTCGGCATGACCGGTCCGGGCTTCCTGACGGCCTGGGGCAGTGGCACCAGGCCGACCGTGTCGACGGTGAACTGGTCGGCCGCCGGTCAGATCCTGTCGAACTTCCTCTTCGCCGAGCTGGGCACCCTCGGCGGGTACCGCAGCGTGCTGACGGTGCAGGTCTCCGCGCCGACCCACGTGATCGTCGACCTGACCAGCCTGCTGGTCGGCCACCCGAGCCAGGTCGTCGCGGTCGGCGGTGGTGCCGCCCCGGCGAGCGCCGTCGATCCGGCCGCGCCCCCGGCGAGCGCCGCCGATCCGGCCGCGCCCCCGGTGGAGCCCGCCCCGGCGGCGGCCGCCCCCGGTGAGCCGGTCGTCCTCGGCCAGCGGAACAGCCCCGGCGTCACCACGGTGACCAGCGCCGCCCCGGACGGTGCCGCCACCCTGGCGCTGCGGAACCCGAACGGGGCGACGCTGGAGCTGACCCACAGCGACCTGCACGTGGCAAGTGATCTCGCCGTGGGCACCCTCGGAGTCGGCGTGTACGGGCTGGAGATCGGCAACGGCACTTCCGTGGGACGAATCTCGGACGCGGCGTTCAGCACGTCGAACGCGACCATGCTGGTGCCGGTCCCGCCGACCCGGCTCCTCGACACCCGCAGCGCCGCCGGCCGGGCCCGGCTGCTGGAGGGCGTCGGCCGGATCGACGCCCGGGGGCGGGTGCTGGCCGAGACACTGCTGATCGTGCACCTGCGCGACATCGTCGAGTACGGCGACGGGATGCTGGGCAACATCACCGTGGCCGACACCACCCAGGGCGGCTTCGCCACGGTGTGGGGGACCGGCAGCCTGCCCACCGCCTCCACCATCAACTGGTGGACCGCCGGCCAACTGCTCTCCAACGGGGTGATCACGCAGCTCGGCGGTTACGAGACGGTCGGCGGCGACTACTACCCGGACGTGGTCGCCATCTACCTGCGCAAGAGCGCGGCGGCGGTGATCCTGGACGCGACCGGCCTGCTGGTGCGCCACCCGGATTCCGCGGTCGTCAATGCCCCGACGTCGACCCGTACCGCCGCCGGCTCCGCCGGCCGTCGGGCCCGGGCGCGGGCGATCAGGCGGGCCGCCGAGCGCGGCGACCGGGCGGTGCGGGCCGATGCGTGACCACGGAACCGGGAAGCGGGACATGAGCACCGACGAGACCCCGTCCACCACCCGCCGTACGGTCATCCGGGCCGGGGTGGCCGTCGGCGTCGGTGTCGGCGCGACGGCGCTGGCCGGCACGCCGGCCGACGCCGCGCCCGGTGCACCGGTGATCGGCGGCCAGCTCAACGACGCGGGCGAGGCCGGGACGGTGCTGGTCGGTGGCTCGTCGGCGAACCCGACGCTGGCGCTGGCCGGCACCGACCCGATGCTGCGGCTGTTCCCGACGCCGGACGACGCCATCCCGGCGGAGCTGCCGACCGGTTCGCTCGCCGTCACCCCCACCGCCGAGCTGGTGGTCGGCGGTCGGGACGGTCGTCGGGCGTACGTCAACACGTCGCGCTGGGCCAACCGCATCGTCGCCGTCCCGCCGGTGCGGCTGCTGGACACCCGGGCGCTGGCCAGCTATTCCGCCAACGTCCTCGCCGGCGCCGACGGGGTGGTGTCGGGCCGGTTGCAGGCGGGCCGGACGCTGTACCTCACCGTGGGCCAGGTCGTGCCGGCGTCCCGCTACGGGCCGGTCGGTGCCTACCTCAACATCACGGTGGCGGACACGGTCTCCGGTGGAGTGCTCACCGCCTTCGCGGCCGGGGCCGCCAGGCCGGACACCTCCTCGGTGAACTGGTGGGGGCCGAACCAGATCCTCTCCAACCTGGTGGAGGTGCCGCTGGGTGCCCACGAGCGTGGCGCGGCCGCGTTCGCCCTGCACGTCCGCGCGGCGGCCACGGTGGTGGTGGACGTCTCGGCCCTGATCCTGAGCCTGCCGGGTTAGGGCTGCCGCCCACCGCGGTGGGCGGGCCGCCGCCGGCATGGGATTCTGGGGTACGTGACCAGTCCCGCTCCGGTTCTGCGCCCGCTCACCATCGGCCCCCACCAGGTGTGGCCGCCGGTGGTGCTCGCCCCGATGGCCGGCATCACCAACGTCGGCTTCCGGCAGCTCTGCCGGGAGCAGGGCGGTGGCATCTACGTCTGCGAGATGATCACCACGGTCGCGCTGGTGCAGCGGAACCCGAAGACCCTGCGCATGATCGCCTTCGGTGCCGACGAACGGCCACGCAGCCTCCAGCTCTACGGCACCGACCCGGAGACCACCGCCCAGGCGGTGCGGATCGTGGTGGAACGCGACCTGGCCGACCACATCGACCTGAACTTCGGCTGCCCGGTGCCCAAGGTGACCCGCCGGGGCGGCGGGTCGGCCCTGCCGTGGCGGCGGCGGCTGTTCGCCAGGCTGGTGCGGGCCGCGGTGGACGCCGCGTCACCCGCCGGGGTACCGGTCACTGTCAAGATGCGCAAGGGCATCGACGACGACCACCTGACGTACGTCGAGGCGGGGCTGGCCGCCCAGGACGCCGGGGTGGCGGCGGTGGCCCTGCACGGGCGGACGGCCGCGCAGCGGTACTCCGGCACCGCCGACTGGGACGCCATCGCCACCCTCAAGCAGGCGCTCGACGTGCCGGTGCTCGGCAACGGCGACATCTGGGAGGCCGACGACGCGCTGCGGATGGTGGCCCACACCGGGGTGGACGGGGTGGTCGTCGGCCGGGGCTGCCTGGGGCGGCCGTGGCTCTTCGCCGACCTGCAGGCCGCGTTCGAGGGCCAGCCGGAGCGTCGGCTGCCGACCCTCGGCGAGGTGGCGGTGACCATGCGGCGGCACGCCGAACTGCTGGTCGACCAGTTCACCGCCGGCTCGCGTACCCCGGCCCGGGGCGAGCGGGACGGCTGCACCGACTTCCGCAAGCACGTCGCCTGGTATCTGAAGGGCTTCCCGGTCGGCAGCGAGCTGCGCCGGGACCTCGCCATGATCGAGAGCCTGGCCCAGCTCGACGACCTGCTCGGCAAGCTCGACGCGGCCGAACCGTTCCCGGTGGCCGCCCTCGGTCAGCCGCGCGGCCGGACGAACTCTCCCGGCAAGGTCTTCCTGCCGGAGGGCTGGCTGGACAGCCGGGACGACGACACCGTCCCCGAGGGCGCCGAGCTGGACGACTCCGGCGGCTGAGGCACCGACCGCGCCCGTCGCCGTCTGCCGGTCGGGGCGTCCGCCGCCCGGCGGTGCCGACGGCGCAGGGCCGACCCCCGAGGGGGCCGGCCCTGCGCGTGACCGACGGGACGGGTCAGGAGGCGTAGCCGCGGCTGGCGATCCAGTGGGCCAGCTCACCGACGTCGATCCGGTAGGAGGCGGTGTCCGGGTTGGCGGAGTCCGCGATCGTCACGACCCGCCCGCCGTCGCGGTAGCCGACGACGCTGATGTAGTGCCCGCCCTCGAAGGAATGGGTGTTGCCGTCGGTGTCGGTGGCGGTACCGGCGATGTTGGCGACCACGGCGCGGCCGTCGTCCACCGCCCGGACGATGTCCGCGCGCAGCTTGTCGATCCGCCTGCCGTCGACCTTGCCGGCCGGGATCTCGGTGCTGCGGTACGCGTCCTTGCGGCCGATCTCCTTGTTCAGGATCGGGGTGATGTCGTTGATGCTGTCGGTGCCGTTCTCGGTGGTGCCCATCTCCTTGGCCATCGCGTCCACGTCGATGTTCTTGCCCTGCACGCTCAGCGCGTTGCGGGCGGCGGCCGGGCCGCAGTAGTAGAAGTTGGGCTGCGCGGCGTAGTCGACCTTCAGCTCACGCTCACCGGCGGGCTTGCGGTCGGTCTGCACGACGGCGGCGGGCCGGGTGGTCTCGGCGGCCTGAGCGGCAAGCGCGGGGCCGGCGATGCCACCGGCGGTGACGGCCAGGCCGGCGGCGGTCAGCACGGTCCTACGCAGGATGTCGGTACGCATGATGGGGTGCTCCTCTGCATCTCGGGGGTGCCACGGCGCGTCCCGCAGGGGGTGCGGCGACGTGGTAGTGCCACTTCGGCAGGTGAAGAGGAAGATCGGACCGGCGATCGCGGGACGCCGGTCGGGGAGGCACAACCGGTTCGCCGGTTCAGGCATTCCACGGTCATCGACCGGGTGGTGGGGGTGACGTGCGTCGCGGGTCACGTCCGGGAGCCGCGCGGGCCTGGGCGGGCCGTGCCGGACCGGGTGGCTCGGCTCTGCCGGCCGGGTGCCGGATGGCGCAACGCCGCCCCGCTGGTCCGGACCGGACCGGGCCGGCGACCGGCCGGGGCGATCGCGGATACCAGGTGTAACGACCCCGGCCGGCCCACGATTCCGCCCCACGGGTGGCCCCCGTCACCCGCCGGTGGGCCGATCCGTCATCGCAACTCCGCTACCGACGACACCCGTCGGCAACCCACCGCCCGGTCACTCAAAGTCACAATCCACCCTCCATGCCACGTACCCCTCCACACGCTTTGCTCTGCTGCCCTCTCCGCGACAGTCACTCCGTGTGCCCGGCGCGTATGGAGCAGCAGAGCAAAGCGTGCGAGGGAGGTATGTGGTGGTTGCTGGGGGGTGGCGAGAATGGGCAGCTCAGGGCTGGTTGGGGTGGGTGGGGTGCAGGTGGTCTCTGATCATGGTCCGAAGATGGTTACTCTGTGTGATGTCTGTGGCTGTTCGGGTCGGGAGTTACTGACGGTGATCGGAGGTGGGGCGGCGGAGGGTCGGCCGGCGCTCCTCCGGCAGGTCGGGTCAACGCGTGGCGGGTGTGGTGGTGTCCCGGCCCGGTGCGGGCTGGTCGGGGGCGGGATTCCGGTGCGTACCTGCGGCGTCGGGGAGATGCGGCCCGGCCGGCGCGGTGGGCCAGGGGATCTCCGGGGACGGGTGGAAGGTGATGCCGGCGGCGTGCCAGCGCGGGCCGTGCCCGGCCAGCCGCTCCCGGAAGCCGGTCCAGCTCCGGGTGGACGGCGCGGACCAGGCCACCTCGGCGAGGGCGGGCAGGCGCGGGAAGACCATGAACTCGATCTCGGCCAGCGAGGTCACCGACTCGGTCCAGAGCGGGGCCTCCACGCCCAGCACCGCCTCGGCGGGGACACCGGTCAGATGGGTCGCCGGGTCCCAGTGGTACGCCCGGTGCACGTCGATCAGGCCGGCCCAGTCGTGCCCGATGGGGGTGTCCGGGGCGTACTTCATGTCCAGGTAGGCGTGGTTGCCGGGGGAGAGGATCACCCGGGCGCCCCGGCGTACCGCCTCGGCCACCGTGGGGTCGTCGCCGTCGGTGCCCCACCACTGCAACACCCGGCCGTCGACCTGCCCGGCGGGGGCGATCTGGTGCCAGCCGATCACGGTCCGGCCGAGCCCGGCGACGATCCGCTGCGCCCGCTCCACGAAACCGGTGTACGCCGTCCCCTTGACCTTGTACGCCTCGTCCCCGCCGATGTGCAGCCACGGCCCCGGGGTCAACGCGGCCACCTCGCCGAGCACGTCGGCGACGAAGTCGTACGTGCGCTCGTCGGTGGGGTCGACGTAGCTGAAGCCCACCTCGGTGCCGGTGTACGGCGGTGGCGCGACCCTGTCCGGGGCCAGCTCGGGGTAGGCGACCAGGGCCGCGTTGGTGTGGCCGGGCAGGTCCACCTCGGGAACCACGGTGACGTGCCGCCGGGCGGCGTGGCCGACGATGCGCCGGTAGTCGGCGGCGGTGTACCAGCCGCCGGGGCCGCCGCCCACCGCGGTGCTCCCGCCGACCGTGGCCAGCCGGGGCCAGGAGTCGACGGCGATCCGCCAGCCCTGGTCGTCGGTGAGGTGCAGATGCAGGTGGTTGAGCTTGTACCGGGCCAGGTGGTCGATCACCCGGCAGACGTCCTCGACGCTGAAGAAGTGCCGGGCCACGTCGAGCATCACCCCCCGGTATGCCAAGCGGGGCCGGTCGACGATCGTGCCGCCCGGCACCACCCAGTGCTGCGCCACCGGGGTCCGGCTCTCCACCGCCGCCGGCAGCAGTTGTCGCAGCGTCTGCACGCCGTGGAACAGGCCGGTGGCGGTGCCGGCGGTGATCCGTACCGCGTCGGGGTCGACGTCGAGCCGGTAGCCCTCGGCGTCGTCGGACACCGTCGCCGCCGGGCCGCGCGGCGCGGCAGCGGCGAGGGTGAGCTGGAGCGGGCCCGGGGTGGGCGGCAGGTCGGCGACCGGGAGCGGGTAGCCGGTGGCGGGGCGGAGCAGTTCGGCGAGGTGCCCGGCGACCTCCCGGGCGGCCGGATCGGCGCTGACCCGTACCGCCGCGTCGGCGGGGAGGACGAAGTCGGCGGCCGGCCGCGGCCGGACCGACGCGGGCGCCGGCACCACGTCACCCAGGCCGACGGTGGGGCGGGTGAGCAGTCGCCCGGCGGCCTGCGCGGCGCTGCGCGCCAGCGTGCCCGCGGTAGGCGCGACCGTGGGCGGGGCGGCCGGGGTGGGACCGGCGTCAGGGCGCGACGGCTGCTCGGGGACGGGGACGACGCCGGTACGTGGGGTGCGCGACACGGGGCGGCTCCGGAGGGTGTATTCGCGAGGGATATGGCAAAGGTCAGGTTTGGCGCAACGGGTGACGTCAAGAGTACGAGGAGGAACCGGAATTGCGTGATCGTGCTCGTGGAAGCGTTCCCAGAAACCGGCGTGAACGCGGATAGTCGTGACGGCTGTGCCTATTGTCACCGAACGGTCCCAGCCCGCCCGATGTTCGCTTAACCTTCGCCCACCGAACGCTGACCTGGCCGGATGGCTGGTGGTCGGCCCCGGGGTAAGTCAGAACTGAACCTTCGTTAAGTGTCAATTCCGGCGCGCGTGGGAGGCTTCTGGTGACAACGCACGAGACGGACAAGTACGTCTACGACTTCGCCGAGGGCAACAAGGATCTCAAGGACCTGCTCGGTGGAAAGGGTGCCAATCTCGCCGAGATGACCAATCTCGGCCTGCCGGTGCCACCGGGCTTCACCATCACCACCGGGGCGTGCCAGGCGTACCTGGCGACCGGGCGGGAGCCGGACGGGCTGGCCGGACAGATCGAGGCCCACCTGGCGGCGTTGGAACGCGCGATGGGCCGCCGCCTCGGCGATCCGCAGGACCCGCTGCTGGTCTCGGTACGCTCCGGCGCCCGGTTCTCGATGCCCGGCATGATGGAGACCGTCCTCAACGTCGGGCTCAACGACCGCAGCGTCGTAGGACTGAGCGACCAGGCAGGGCAGAACGACCGGTTCGCCTGGGACTCCTACCGCCGGCTGATCCAGATGTTCGGCAAGACCGTCTGCGAGGTGCCGGGCGAGGAGTTCGAACACGCCCTCGACGAGGCCAAGCGCGCCAAGGGCACCCACGACGACCTCGACCTCGACGCCGACGACCTGCGCGGGCTGGTGGAGACGTACAAGAAGATCTTCGCCAAGCACACCGGGCGGGAGTTCCCGCAGGAGCCGCGCGAACAGCTCGACCTGGCCATCCGGGCGGTCTTCGCGTCGTGGAACGCCGAGCGGGCGATCCTCTACCGCCGTCAGGAGCGCATCCCCGCCGACCTGGGCACCGCCGTCAACGTGGTGGCGATGGTCTTCGGCAACCTCGGCCCCGACTCGGGCACCGGCGTCGCCTTCACCCGCGACCCGGGCAGCGGCGCGCAGGGCATCTACGGCGACTACCTGGCCAACGCCCAGGGCGAGGACGTCGTCGCCGGCATCCGCAACACCGTGCCGTTGCAGGAACTGGAACGGCTCGACAAGACCTCCTACGACCAGCTGCTCGACATCATGGCCCGACTGGAGGGGCACTACCAGGACCTCTGCGACATCGAGTTCACCATCGAGCGCGGCAAACTCTGGATGCTCCAGACCCGGGTGGGCAAGCGCACCGCCGCCGCCGCGTTCGTGATCGCCGGCCAGCTCGTCGACGAGGGCCTGATCGACCTCGACGAGGCGCTGCACCGGGTCAACGGCGCGCAGCTCGCCCAGCTCATGTTCCCCCGCTTCCAGCTCGACCACGAGTTCGAGGCGGTCGCCCAGGGCATCGGCGCCTCCCCGGGGGCCGCCTCCGGCGCGGTGGTCTTCACCTCCGCCCGCGCGGTCGAGCTGGCCGCCGAGGGGAAGTCGGTGATCCTGGTCCGCCGGGAGACCAACCCCGACGACCTCAACGGCATGATCGCCGCCCAGGGCATCCTCACCTCGCGCGGCGGCAAGACCAGCCACGCCGCCGTGGTGGCCCGGGGCATGGGCAAGACCTGCGTCTCCGGGGCCGACGGGATCGAGGTCAACGTGCCGGCCAAGCGGTTCACCGTCGGCGGGCGCACCGTCTCCGAGGGCGACGTCGTCTCCATCGACGGCACCACCGGCAAGGTCTACCTGGGCGAGGTGCCGGTCACGCCGTCGGAGGTGGTGCAGTACTTCGAGGGCACCCTCGACCCGGAGCGGACCGACGACGCGCTCGTCCGGGCCGTACACCGGATCATGACGCACGCCGACGCG
The DNA here is from genome assembly GCF_049178995.1 of Micromonospora sp. WMMD735. Taxonomy (NCBI): domain Bacteria; kingdom Bacillati; phylum Actinomycetota; class Actinomycetes; order Micromonosporales; family Micromonosporaceae; genus Micromonospora; species Micromonospora sp. WMMD735. Next base: position 3,488,554 of record NZ_JBMHMJ010000002.1, on the reverse strand, counting down.
CGGCGGCGGCTGGCCGTGCGGACGAACGCCGACACCGGGGCGGACGCGGCCCGCGCCAGGCGCTTCGGCGCCGAGGGCATCGGCCTGTGCCGCACCGAGCACATGTTCCTCGGTGACCGGCGGGAACTGGTCGAACGCCTGATCCTCGCCGCCACCGACGCCGAGCGCACCGACGCGCTCGCCGCTCTGCTGCCCCTGCAACGCCAGGACTTCGTGGAGATCTTCCGCGAGATGGCCGGGCTGCCCGTCACCGTCCGGTTGATCGACCCGCCGCTGCACGAGTTCCTGCCCCCGCTGGAGCAGCTCGCGGTCAACGTCGCCGTCGCCCAGGAACGCGGCGAGGACGTCGCCAAGGAGGAGGCGCTGCTCGCCGCCGTCCGGCGGATGCACGAGGAGAACCCGATGCTCGGCCTGCGCGGCGTGCGCCTCGGCCTGGTCATCCCCGGCCTGTTCGCGATGCAGGTCCGCGCCATCGCCGAGGCCGCCGTCGCGGTCACCCGCGACGGGGGCACGGCCTGCCCGGAGATCATGGTGCCGCTGGTCGGCGCGGTCCAGGAGCTGGAGACGGTACGTGCCGAAGCCGAGAAGATCATCGCCGAGGTGGTCGGGGACAGCGGGGTCGAGGTGCTGATCGGCACCATGATCGAGGTACCCCGGGCGGCGCTGACCGCCGGGCAGATCGCCGAGGCGGCGCAGTTCTTCTCCTTCGGCACCAACGACCTCACCCAGATGGGCTGGGGCTTCTCCCGCGACGACGTCGAGGGCGCGTTCTTCTGGCGCTACCTGGAACTGGGCATCTTCGGCATCTCCCCGTTCGAGTCGATCGACCGCGACGGCGTCGGCCGGCTGATCCGGATCGCCGCCGAGGAGGGTCGGGCCGCCCGCCCCGGGCTGAAGCTCGGCGTCTGCGGCGAACACGGCGGCGACCCCGACTCGGTGCACTTCTTCCACGAGGTGGGGCTGGACTACGTCTCCTGCTCGCCGTTCCGGGTGCCGGTCGCCCGGCTGGAGGCCGGCCGGGCCGCCATCGAGACGGCCGGCTCCGACAGCCGCTGACCGCCCGCGACGCCCACCGGCCCGCCGCCGGTGGGCGTCGCGCGGCGTCGGTGCCCGGCCGGGTCGCGGGTTCCCGGTGCGCGCGCCCTCCGGCGCGGCGCGGCGTAACCTGGGCTCCCGCGACCATGGGGTACGACCGTGAAGGGGAGGCCGGATGGTGGCATCGCCCGCCCGACCACCCGGCGTCGACGGGAACCCGGCCGACGCGCGACGGTGGGTCGAGGAGACGCCCAAGGACACCGGCCACGGCCGGTCCCCGTACGAGCGGGACCGGGCCCGGGTGCTGCACTCGGCGGCGTTCCGCCGGCTCGCCGCGAAGACCCAGGTGCACGTCGCCGGGACCGACGACTTCCTGCGTACCCGGCTCACCCACTCGCTGGAGGTGGCGCAGATCGCCCGGGAGATGGGTGCCCGGCTCGGCTGCGACCCCGACCTGGTGGACACCGCCGGGCTGGCCCATGACCTCGGGCATCCGCCGTTCGGGCACAACGGCGAGGACACCCTCGACGGGCTCGCCGCGTCCTGCGGCGGCTTCGAGGGCAACGCGCAGACGCTGCGGGTGCTCACCCGGCTGGAGGCGAAGGTGCTCGCCCCGGACGGCAGTCCGGCCGGGCTCAACCTCACCCGGGCCGCGCTCGACGCGGTCAGCAAGTACCCGTGGCCCCGCCGCCCCGGGCTGCGCAAGTTCGGCGTGTACGGCGACGACCGCCCGGTCTTCGACTGGCTGCGCGCCGGCAGCCCCGCCCCGACCGCCGTCCCCGATCCGGCCGGTGGGGCCGTCGACCCCGATCCGGCCGGTGGGGCCCGCCGCTGCCTGGAGGCGCAGGTGATGGACTGGGCCGACGACGTGGCGTACTCGGTGCACGACGTCGAGGACGGCATCCACGGCGGGTACGTCTCGTTGCGTCCCCTCCTGAACGACCCCGACGAACGCGCCGCGCTCTGCGTCGACGTGGCCGCCGTCTACTCCGGGGAGTCCCCGGACGACCTCGGCGGGGTGCTCGTCGAGCTGCTCGCCGACCCGGTGCTCACCCCGCTGGCCGGGTACGACGGCAGTCACCGGGCGCAGGTCGCCCTCAAGGCCACCACCAGCGTGCTCACCGGCCGGTTCGTGGCGACCGTGGTCGGGGCGACCAGGGACCGCTTCGGTCCCGGCCCGCACCGCCGCTACGCCGCCGACCTGGTCGTGCCGCGCCGGATCAGGGCGCAGTGTGCCCTGCTGAAGGGCATCGCCTGGCGGTACGTGATGTGCCGTCCGGACGCCCGCACCCGCTACGACCGTCAGCGGGAGGTGCTCACCGAACTGGTCACCGTGCTCGCCGACCGCGCCCCGGACGCCCTCGACCCGGTCTTCGCCCCGCTGTGGCGGCAGGCCGGAGACGACCCCGCCCGGCTGCGCGTCGTCATCGACCAGGTCGCCTCCCTCACCGACCCCGCCGCCCTGACCTGGCACACCCACCTCACCTGAAAACCGGCCCTGCCGCTCTCCGCTACCTCCCGGCCGTCCTTGTCCGACCGCCCCGTCCCGCCGGGCTGCTCGCCCCTGCCACGCCGCTCGCCCCCGCTCCCGCCCCTCTGCTCCGCTGCGCTCCGCCCGGGTGACGCTCCGGGTGATCAAGAGGTTTGCGTCAGTTGATCAAGAGGTTTGCGTCAAAGTTGATCGCTGGATTGACGCAAGCCTCTTGATCGCCGGGGAGGTTGACGCGAACCTCTTGATCACCGGAGCCGAGCGGAGCCGAGGGGCGGGGCGGGAGCGGGGGCGAGGGGGAGGGGGAGGGGTTGGGGAGTTAGGGTAGCCTTAGTTCTATGGCGGAGCGCTCCAAGATGGTTACTGCGGCGCGGGTGGTACGTACCGAACGGCCCACCCCGCACCTGGTCCGACTCGTTCTCGGTGGAGAGGAGCTGACCGGGCTGCCGGTGGGGGAGTTCACCGACCACTACGTCAAGCTGGTCTTCCCGCCCGACGGGGTGGAGCTGCCGAGGCCGCTGGACCTGACGGCGGTCAAGCGGGAGCTGCCCCGGGAGCAGTGGCCCCGGCTGCGCGCGTACACGGTGCGGGCCTGGGACGCGGCGGCCGGGGAGATGACCATCGACGTGGTGCACCACGGCGACGAGGGGTTGGCCGGTCCATGGGCGGCCCGGCTGCGCCCCGGCGACGAGGTGCTGTTCGTCGGCCCCGGCGGGGCGTACGCGCCGGACCCGACGGCCGACTGGCACCTGCTGGTGGGCGACGAGAGCGCCCTGCCGGCGATCGGCGCGGCGTTGGAGCGGCTGCCCGAGGGCGCCCCGGCGGTCGTCCTCGTCGAGATCGCCGACCCGGCCGACGAGCAGTCGTTGCCCAGCCCCGGCGCGGTGGCGTTGACCTGGCTGCACCGGGGCGGCCGACCGGTCGGCGAGGCGCTGGTCGTGGCCGTACGGGAGCTGGAGTTCCCGCCCGGCCGGGTGCACGCCTTCGTGCACGGGGAGGCCACCTTCGTCAAGGAGCTGCGCCGGCTGCTGCGGGTCGAGCGGTCGGTGCCCCGGGAGGCGCTGTCGATCTCCGGCTACTGGCGGCAGGGCATGGACGACGAGGGCTGGCGCTCCACCAAGCCCGACTGGAACCGCCAGGTGGAGGCCGAGGAGGCAGCCGCCGTCGGCTGAGCGGGGTGACCCGGATCGGTCGTCGCCGCGTGCGGCCCACGACCTCGGCCGTCCACGGGGCGTGGAAATGGGCGGAAAGCGCCCGCTGCCGCGCCCGCCGGCCGGGACGATGTGGCCATGGCTGAGCGGGCGCGGGACGTGGACACGCGAACGGGTGGCAGGCCCGACCCGGTGGTGCTCGCCCTGGGCGTCGGCGGGGTGCTGGCGGTCGTGCTCTGGGGGGTGTCCGCGCGCGGTTCGCTTGCCGACTTCGGCGAGTCCGGGCTGGCCTGGGTGACCGGCACCTTCGGCTGGTTCTTCGTCGTCGCGGCGGACGCCTTCCTGGTGCTCGCGGTGGTCGTCGCGACGTCCCGCTACGGCCGGATCCGGCTGGGCGCCGACGACGACCAGCCGGAGTTCAGCACGCTGGCCTGGGTCGCCATGATGTTCAGCGCGGGCATGGGCATCGGTCTGGTCTTCTTCGCGGTGGCCGAGCCGATCCAGCACTACGCCACCCCGCCGCCGGCCACCGGCGTCGCGGCACAGACCCCGGCCGCCGGGGCGGCGGCCATGCAGTACACGCTCTTCCACTGGACGCTGCACCCGTGGGCGATCTACGCCGTCACCGCGCTGGCGCTGGCGTACTCGACGTTCCGACGGGGGCGGGACAACCGGATCTCGGCCGCGTTCCGCCCGCTGCTCGGCGCGCGGGCCGACGGCCTGGCCGGTCGGGCCGTCGACCTGCTCGCCGTCTTCGCCACGGTCTTCGGTTCGGCCACCAGCCTCGGCCTCGGCGCGCTCCAGGTGGCCGCCGGTCTGGACCTGGTGGCCGGGGTGCCGGACACCCGGTCGGTGGAACTGACCGTGATCGGCGCGCTCACCCTGGCCTTCGTCGTCTCGGCCTTCTCCGGCCTGCACCGGGGGGTCAAGTGGCTGTCCACCGCCAACGTCCTGCTGGCCGTGCTGCTGATGGTCTTCGTGTTCGTGGTGGGGCCGACGATCTACACGCTGGAGGTGCTGCCCGCGTCGGTCGGTGACTACCTCAGCCGCCTGGTGTTCATGTCCACCCGTACCGGCGCGTTCTCCGACCCGGCGTGGCTCGGGTCCTGGACGATCTTCTACTGGGCCTGGTGGATCTCCTGGGCACCGTTCGTCGGCACCTTCATCGCGCGGATCTCGCGCGGGCGGACCGTGCGTCAGTTCCTGGTCGGGGTACTGCTGGTGCCCAGCGGGGCCAGCGCGATCTGGTTCGCGATCATGGGTGGCAGCGCCCTGCGTACCCAGGCCAGCGGCACCCGCGATCTGGTGGCGGACGTCGGGGCGGGCAGCGAGCAGGCGCTGTTCGGGCTGCTGGACGCGCTCCCGCTGGGGACCGTCACCACCGTGCTGGCCATGGTGCTCGTCGCGCTCTACTTCGTGACCAGCGCCGACTCGGCGTCGCTGGTGCTGGGGGCGCTCACCTCGGGCGGCGCACTGCGCCCGCACCGCGTACTCGTGGTGCTCTGGGGTGTGCTGATCGGGGCGGTCGCCGCCGCGCTGCTGCTCGCCGGGGGCCTGGCCGCCCTGCAACAGGCGACCATCATGGTGGCGCTGCCGTTCGTGGTGGTGATGCTCGGACTCGCCGTGGCGCTGCTGCGCGACATGGCCCGGGACCCGGCGGTCGCCCCGCACCCGGGCCGGGGACGCCGGTCCGGCCTGTCCGCCGCCGTGCGGGCCGCCCGGTCGTACGACGAGGAGGACCCGCCCCCGGTCACCCGCTGGCTGCACCGTCCTCCCCGCTGAGCCGGGCGTTGCCCACCCGCCATCCCCCGCCCGACGGATCGTCGGTCCGGCAGGGCAGGATGGAGGGCCGAGGGGGTGGCACCGCATGGCTGGGCGGATCAGGGACGAGGACATCGCGTTGGTCCGCGAGCGCACCTCCATCGCCGAGGTGATCTCGGACACGGTGACCCTCAAGTCGGCCGGCGGCGGCAACCTCAAGGGCCTGTGCCCGTTCCACGACGAGAAGAGCCCGTCGTTCAACGTCTCACCGGCCCGCAACGTCTTCTACTGCTTCGGCTGCGGCGTCGGCGGCGACGCGATCAAGTTCCTGATGGACGCCGAGCATCTGACCTTCGTCGAGTCCGTCGAGCGGCTCGCCGACCGCGCCGGCATCCAGCTGCGGTACGTCGAGGGCGACCAGTCGGCCCCCCGGGCCCGTCCGCAGCAGGGGCAGAAGCAGCGGCTGGTCGCCGCGCACGCCGCCGCCGTGGAGTTCTACCAGGCGCAGCTCACCACGGCCGGCGCGCGTCCGGCGCGGGAGTTCCTGGCCCGGCGCGGTTTCGACCGGGCCGCCGCGCAGCGGTACGGCTGCGGCTTCGCCCCGGACGCCTGGGACCTGCTCACCAAGCACCTGCGCCAGCAGGGGTTCAGCCACGACGAGCTGGTCACCGGTGGGCTGTCCCGGCCGTCGCGCTCGGGCACCCTGATCGACCGGTTCCGCCGCCGGCTGATGTGGCCGATCCGGGACATCGCCGGTGACGTGATCGGTTTCGGCGCACGGAAGCTCTTCGACGACGACGACGGCCCGAAGTACCTGAACACCCCCGAGACGCCGATCTACAAGAAGTCGCACGTCCTCTACGGCATCGACCAGGCCAAACGGGAGATCGCCAAGCAGGGCCGGGTGGTCGTGGTCGAGGGCTACACCGACGTGATGGCCTGCCACCTGGCCGGGGTGCCGACCGCCGTGGCGACCTGCGGCACCGCCTTCGGTGCCGACCACATCGGCGTGCTGCGCCGGCTGCTGCTCGACACCGACGCGGTGGCCGGTGAGGTGATCTTCACGTTCGACGGGGACGCCGCCGGGCAGAAGGCCGCGCTGCGCGCCTTCGAGGACGACCAGCGTTTCGTCGGGCGTACCTTCATCGCGGTCAGCCCGGACAACATGGACCCGTGCGACCTGCGGTTGGCAAAGGGCGACCTGGCGATCCGTGATCTGGTGGCCCGCCGGGAGCCGCTCGTCGACTTCGCCCTGCGGCACGTGATCAACCGGTACGACCTGGACACGGTCGACGGTCGGGTGGAGGCGATGCGCCGGGCCGCCCCGCTGGTCGCCAAGATCAAGGACTTGGAGAAGCGTCCCGAGTACGTCCGCAAGCTCGCCGGTGACCTCGGCATGGAGATCGAGCCGGTGCAGCGGGCGGTGCTGGCCGCCGCCAACTCCCCAGGCGAGCGGGAGGCCGCCGCCCCGCCCCGGGGTCGCACCCGTACCGCCGTGCCCGCCGTGGACAGTCCGGAGTCGATGGTCGAGCGGGAGGCGTTGAAGCTCGCCCTCCAGGAACCGGTCCTCGCCGGCCCGATGTTCGACGCCGTCGAGGCCGCCGAGTACCGGCACCCGGTGCACGTCGCGGTGCGTACCGCGATCGCGGCGGTGGGCGGGGTCGCCGTCGCGGCCGGCGGCGCGGTGTGGATCGAGGCGGTCCGGGACGCCTGCGCCGACCTGGCCGCCCAGGCGCTGGTCGGCGAGCTGGCCGTGGAGCCGCTGCGGCTCGACGGCGAGCCCGACCCGAGGTACGTCTCGATCACCATGGCCCGGTTGCAGTGGGGCTCGGTGACCGCCCGGATCAGGGACCTCAAGTCCAAGATCCAGCGGATCAACCCGGTCACCCAGAAGGACGAGTACTTCGCCCTGTTCGGGGAACTGCTCTCGCTGGAACAGCACGCGCGGGCCCTGCGCGAGCAGGCCGCAGGAGGACTCTGATGGGACTGTTCGGCCGCAAGCGCAAGGTGCCGTCCGCCGTCCGCCCGCCCCTGGCCGCCGGTGAACGCGTCCTGGCCTGGGCCGCCACGGGTAACGGCGCGCCGCCCGCTGACCGGATGGCCGCCGTCGGCGAGGCGTCGCCCGCCGAGGGCGCGTCGGCCGGTGCCGGTGCGGCAGTCGATGGCGGGGTGCTGGTGGCCACGAATCTCGGGCTCTGGCTGCCGGGCCGCAGGGAGCGGTTGGGCTGGCACGACATCCTCAAGGCCGTCTGGTCCGGGCGGGAACTGACGGTCACCCCGGCGGCGACGGCCGCCGAGCGGGACGGCTACCTGGTGGTCGCCGACGGTGCAGCGGAGACGTACCTGCTGCTCGATCCGGGTGACCTGCCGCACCAGGTGCGGGCCCGGGTGACCCGCTCGGTGGCGTACACCCAGCAGCACCCGGTGCCCGGTGGCTCGGGGCGGATCGCGGCCCGGCGGGTGGCCGGGGCGGACGGTCTGACCTGGACGGTCCGCTACGACCCCGGTACCCCGGTCGACGCCGACGAGGTGCGCGCCGAAACCGACCAGCTCGTCGCCGCCGCCCGCGCCGCCACCGCCCCCGCCGACCTCTGACCTCTCGGCGTGGTCGTGGGGCGGCCGATCGCCCGTACCGCCCTCGGCCTGGTCGCGGGGTGGAGATCGCGCTCAGTCGGCGACATAGCGGTATCGCCGCGACCTGATGCCGCTGTATCGGCCCCACTGAGTCGATCATGACCTGACGCGACGGAATTTTCCAAGATCCCCGCGAACCGTGCGTCACCGGTCGGCCGGCGAGGTGTGCCGGGGTGGTCGGGTCACCGGGACCGTGCCCAGGTGACGATGCGGTCGGTGAGGTCGGGTGGTGCGACGCCGTCGTGCAGGGCGGCGAGGTCGTCCATGGCTTCGCCCAGCAGGAGGCCCAGGTAGACGAGCAGGGCGGTGCGATCCTCGCGGTACTCGCCGAGCAGCGCCAGCCGGGCCGGCGAGCACGGCCAGGCCGCCCCGCACACCCGGCAACGCCAGGAGGGGCGGGCGGCCACGTGGGGGCGGTACCGGGGCATCAGCGCCGACCCGGTCGCACGTTCGCACCCGGCCCGGCCCCGACCCGGTCGCAGTGGCCGCCGCCCGACCTGCCCCGGCCGGGATCACCGCAGGTCGGGCGACTGCGCCCCGGCCCGTCGTGGCCCGGCTCGGGCCGATCCGGTCGACCCGCACGGGGGTCGGGGTGCCCCGGAAATCCGCAGCGCGATCCGAAAGCCTGTTGCACGGTCGAGCCTCCGTCGATGGTGGAGGGGAGCGCCCGCCGACGACACCGACGGACGCTCCCGGCCTGGTTCCGCCCACCGTCCGATCCCGGGAGCGGTCCCGCTGGGTGACAGTCTGTTGATGGTCCGACTACGGTGGGAGGTCCGCCGTGCCGACGACGCAGGCGTGGGCCGGTCGACCCCGAGCGGTCCGACAATGTACGGAGGCTGTCTGGTGGAGCGCTCGTCCATGCTGGACCACTTCGCGGAGGAACTGCGGCTCACCCGGGCCGCCCACGGCATGTCCCAGGCGGCGCTGGCCGAGGCGCTGAGCTATTCGGGCGCACTCGTCGCCAAGGTGGAAACCTGCGAACGCCGGCCGAGCCTCGACTTCGCCCGTCGCTGCGACACGGTGTTCACCACCGACGGCCGCTTCGAACGAATCCAACGCCGAATCAGCCGGGAAACCGTGGTGCCCTGGGCGCGGGACTGGACGGCAGTGGAAGCTGAGGCGCGGGCGTTCCGTTGGTTCGAGCCGCTCTATGTTCCCGGCCTGCTTCAGACCGAAGAATATGCCCGAGCCATCCTGGTCGGTGCCGGGCTGTTCGGCGTCGACGAAATCGAACAACAGGTGGCCACGCGAATCGAGCGCCAGGTAGTGCTCACCCGGGAGCGGCCGCCGCTGCTCACTGCTGTCATCGACGAGTACGTGTTGCGCCGCAATGTCGGTCAGCCGGAGGTCATGTGTCAGCAGTTGCAGCACCTGGTGAAGCTCGGCACGACGTTGCCGCGAGTCCGTATCCAGGTGGTGCCACTGTCCGCCGGTGCCTATCCCGGCCTTGACGGCCCTTTCGTCATTGCCACCTCGCCCACTGGTGAGGACGTCGTCTACCTGGAAGGACAGCGCCACGGGCAGGTGGTCGACCGCACCGATTACCTGCGCGAGGTGGTTGAGGTATGGGAGTCGATCCGTGGTGAGACACTTTCCCAGCAGCAGTCCATCGAGTTGATAGGGGAGGTGGCGGAAACATGGACCTGAACGGTGTCCGGTGGCGCAAGAGCACCCGTAGCAATGGCGGTGGCGGGGCCTGCGTCGAGGTGGCGGACGAGCTTTCCGGCGTGGTGCTGGTGCGTGATTCCAAGGACCCGGGTGGGCCGGTGCTGGCCTTCGACCCGTACGCCTGGCGGGCCTTCGTCGCCGCGACGATCAGGAAGGCTTAGCGGACCCGCAGGGAACGGCGGCCCGGATCGCGAGGCGATGCCGGCACGCCCCGGCGGCGGGGGAGTGCCCGTCGTCACCTCTGCCGCTGCTCGGTGGTTAGGCGGCGGCTGTGTCGGGGCATGTCGGAGGGTGACATCCGCAGATCCCCGAGGAGGGGCGATGGCCTCCGACGAGACCCACGCCGACCGCGACGACGCGGCCACCGTCACCGCAGCCCGGCACGACCGGGACCGGTCGGGTGACCGGCGGTCCGGTGACGGCCCGTCGGGTGAGCCCGGGTCCCGTGACCGGCGGCGGGGCGACCGGCGGGAGGCCGACGCGCGTACCCGGCCGGTGGGTCCCGACGACGGCCCGGACAGCCCCACGGACCTGCACCGGGCGGACTGGAAGGCGGCGCTCAAGCGCACCGGGCGGGAGTTCCAGGAGGACAGCCTGACCGACTGGGCCGCCGCGCTGACCTACTACGGGGTGCTGTCGATCTTCCCCGGGATGCTGGTGCTGATCTCGATCCTCGGCCTGCTCGGCGAGCGGGCCACCAGCGGGGTCCGGGACACGGTCGGGCAGGTGGTGCCGGAGGAGAACATCCGCACCATCATCGAGACCGCGATCGACCAGGCCGGCCAGTCGGGTGGGTTGGCCAGCATCGCCGCGATCATCGGTCTGGTCGCCGCGTTCTGGTCGGCCTCCGGCTACGTGGGCGCGTTCATGCGGGCCTCGAACAGCATCTACGACGTGCCGGAGGGGCGGCCGGTGTGGAAGACCCTGCCCATCCGGCTCGGGGTGACCGCCCTGGTGGGGGTGCTGCTGCTCGCCGCCGCGGTGATCGTGGTCTTCACCGGCGGTCTCGCCGAGCAGGCCGGCAACGCGATCGGGCTCGGTTCCACGGCGCTGACGGTGTGGAACATCGCCAAGTGGCCGGTGCTGCTGGTGCTGGTCAGCCTGATGTTCGCGATCCTCTACTGGGCGTCGCCGAACGCCCGGCACGGCGGGTTCCGCTGGGTCAGCCCGGGTGGCGTGCTGGCGGTGCTGCTGTGGCTGCTGGTCTCGGGCCTCTTCGCCCTGTACGTCAGCAACTTCGGGTCCTACAACAAGACCTACGGTGCGCTGGCCGGCGTGATCATCTTCCTGGTCTGGCTCTGGCTGAGCAACATCGCGATCCTGCTCGGTGCCGAGTTCGACGCCGAGCTGGAGCGGGGCCGGGCCATCTCCGCCGGCCACGACCCGGACGAGGAGCCGTACGTCGAGCTGCGCGACGACCGCAAGCTGCGCAAGAAGCGCAACGCCGCCCCCGGCCGCTGACCCGGTCTCCGGGAGGCCCACCGGACCCACCGACCCCGCCCCGCCCCGCCCCGCCGCGTCGATCGTGGCGGGGCGGGGTCTTGTCATGTCCGGGGGCGATCAGGTAATGCTTCCTCCGCCCGCTCCGGGCCCGCCGGGCGGTGTTCACCCGGCCTCGGTAGCAGGTCGTTGTGGAGATTTCTCGGTCTGTCAACCTTTTCTTGATCCACTAGTAGCTTTTGTTCGTTCGGACAAAAGTTGTCGGAGGAACGACCGAAGCTATGGACACGCGCCACGGAAGTCTCCTACTGTGTCGACCACAACACAACGGCGTGACGTCAATGTGAACCCTGAGGCGGAGGTGAGTCCCGTGCGGACGGCAGATCCCCTGCACGTGCAGCTGTTACGGCTGCTCCGTGACGAGGGGCCAGCGTCCCGGGCCGAGCTGGGTGACCGGTTGCAGATGCCCCGGCCCCGGCTCCTCGCCGAGTTGGAACGACTGGTCGGCCTGGGCCTGGTGGCCGAGGCCGGACTGGCCGCCTCCCGGGGGGGCCGCCGGTCGACCCTGGTCGAGCTGAACCCCCACCTGCGGTTCGCCGGCATCGACATGGGCGCCAGTTCGATCGACGTCGAGGTGGTCAACGGGCGACTCGAACCGGTCGCCGCGTACGCCGAGCCGGCCGACATCCGCTCCGGCCCGAAGGCCATCCTGCACCGGGTCAACGACCTGCTGCACAAGGCCCGGGTGGACGGGGCGTACGAGCGGCTCAACGGCGTCGGCATCGGCCTGCCCGGCCCGGTCAGCTTCCGCGACGGGGTGCCGGTCTCGCCGCCGATCATGCCCGGCTGGGACCGCTACCCGGTACGCGAGCTGATCAGCCGCGAGCACGGATGCCCGGCGGTGGTCGACAACGACGTGAACATCATGGCGATCGGCGAGCGGCACGGCGGGGTGGCCCACTCGGTCGACGACTTCCTCTTCGTCAAGATCGGCACCGGAATAGGGTGCGGGATCTACCTCAGCGGCGAGGTCTACCGGGGCACCGACGGCTGCGCCGGCGACATCGGGCACATCCAGGCTGAAGCCGGCGGACCGGCCTGCACCTGCGGAAACGCCGGTTGCCTGGAGGCCGTTTTCAGCGGGGCGGCGCTGGCCCGGGAAGCCTCCATCGCGGCGCGCACCGGCACCTCGCCGGCGCTGGCCGAGCGGCTCGCCGCCCGGGGTGCGGTCTCCGCCCGCGACGTCGCCGAGGCGGCGGTCGAGGGCGACGTCACCTGCATCCAGCTCATCCGCGACGGGGGCCGCCGGGTCGGGCAGGTGCTCGCCGGCCTGGTCAGCTTCACCAACCCGTCGATGATCGTCATCGGCGGCGGGCTGGCCCACCTCGGGCACATCCTGCTCGCCGAGATCCGCAGCGTGGTCTACCGCCGTTCGCTGCCGCTGGCCACCGGCAACCTGCCGGTCGTCCTGTCCGAGCTGGGACCGCGCGCCGGAGTGGCCGGCGCGGCCGTCCTCGCCAGCGACGTCGCCTTCGGGGAGGCATCATGAGCACCGAGTCGCATTCCGCCGCCGGGGACAAGGCCCCGCTGGTCGAGGCGCCCGCCGACACCGTCGCCGGTGAGGTGGTGCTCCGGCTGACCGACGTGGTCAAGACCTTCCCCGGCGTCCGCGCCCTCGACGGCGTGCAGCTCGAGGTGCGGGCCGGCGAGGTGCACTGCCTGCTCGGCCAGAACGGCGCCGGCAAGTCCACCCTGATCAAGGTGCTCGCCGGGGTGCACCGCCCCGACTCCGGCCAGGTGGAATGGCGCGGCCAACCGGCGCACTTCGCCAACCCGCAGGCCGCCATGCGCGCCGGCATCGCCACCATCTACCAGGAACTCGACCTGGTCGAGGACCTGTCGGTCGCCGAGAACGCCTTCCTCGGGCACGAGCCGAAGGTCGCCGGTTTCGTCAGGCGCGGGCTGATGGCCCGGCGTACCCGGGAGATCCTGAGCCGGCTCGGCCACGGCGAGATCCCGCCCGGCCGGATGGTGCGGGCGCTGCCGGCGGCCGGCAAGCAGGTGGTCAGCATGGCCCGCGCACTGTCCCACGAGGCCCGACTGATCATCATGGACGAGCCGAGCGCGGTGCTGGCGCACGACGAGGTGGACAACCTCTTCCGGATCATCCGGGAACTCACCGCCCAGGGCATCGCGGTCATCTACATCTCGCACCGCATGGAAGAGATCCGCGAGATCGGCGACCGGGTCACCGTACTCAAGGACGGCCGGACCACCGCGGCGAACCTGCCGGCCCGCGACACCCCGACCCGCGACCTGGTCGCCCGGATGACCGGCCGGACCATCGAGTACGTCTTCCCGGACCGCCCGACCGCGCCCGCCACCGGCGACGACCTGCTGCGGGTCGAGCGGCTGAGCCGGACCGGCGAGTTCGCCGACGTCTCGCTCAGCGTCCGTCCCGGTGAGATCGTCGGCATCGCCGGGCTGGTCGGCTCCGGCCGCTCGGAACTGCTGGAGACGATCTACGGTGCCCGCCGCGCCGAGTCCGGCACCATCCGGATGGGCGGGCGGACCCTGCGGCCGGGCAGCGTCGGCGCGGCCGTGCGGGCCGGCATGGGCATGGCACCCGAGGAACGCAAGAGTCAGGCGTTGCTGCTCGGCGAGCCGATCCACCGCAACGTCACCCTGGCGACCTTCACCCGGTACGCCCGCCTCGGCTTCACCAACGCCGGGCGGGAGCGGGCCGAGGCGGAACGGATCGCCGACGACCTCCAGCTCCGGCCCAACGACGTGCGCCGGGCGGTACGCACCCTCTCCGGCGGCAACCAGCAGAAGGTGGTGGTCGGGCGCTGGCTGCTCGGCGACACCCGGTTGCTGCTGCTCGACGAGCCGACCCGGGGGGTGGACGTGGGGGCCCGTGCCGAGCTGTACCGGGTGATCCGCGGCCTGGCCGCCCAGGGGGTCGGCGTGCTGCTGGTCTCCAGCGAGGTGCCCGAGGTGCTCGGCCTGGCCGATCGGGTGCTGGTGATGCGGGAGGGCCGGATGGTGCGCGAGGCGCCCGCCGGCGAACTGGACGAGAACACCGTGCTCGACCTCGTCATGGCGGGGTCTCTGATGGAAGGCGCGCCGGCATGAGCGAGCGCAGTGGACATAACGAGGTGACGGCATGAGTGAGTCGACCGGGACCGCGACGCCGGACCGGCCGGCGGACCTGCCGGCGCAGTCCCCGCCGGTAGACCCGGCCGTGACGGCGTCGCTCAAGGAGAAGCCGAGGACTGGCGGGTTGTCCTTCTGGAGCGGCGACGGCGGCGAGGGCGCGAAGCGTAACCTCGGCCTGATCGGCGTGCTGGTGGTGCTGGTCGTGATCGGTGCCGCGACCCGCTGGGACCTCTACTCCAACCCGGACTGGGTGTGGGGCAACACGCTGACCATCCTCAAGCTCGCCTCGGTGGTCGGGGTGGTCACCGTCGGGATGACCTTCGTGATCATCGGCGGCGGCATCGACCTGTCGGTCGGCGCGATCGTCGCCCTCGCCGGGGTGTGGGCGACCACGGTCGCCACCCAGAGCTACGGCGCGGGCGGCATGATCTTCACGGCGATCGTGGTCGGTGTCGCGGTCGGCCTGGTCAACGGGATTCTCATCTCCTACGGCCGGCTGGTGGCGTTCATCGCCACGCTGGCCATGATGGTCGCCGCCCGGGGTCTGGCCGCCCAGATCTCCGGCAAGCAGACCCAGGTGTCGAACAACTCCTTCATCAACGGCATCGCCAGCACCGACCTGCTCGGCATCCCGCTGCTGGTCTACATCCTCGCCGCCGTGGTCGCCGCCGGTTGGGTGCTGCTCAACCGCACCACCTTCGGCCGGCGTACGGTCGCCGTCGGCGGCAACCCGGAGGCGGCCCGGCTCGCCGGGATCAACGTCCGGCGGCACACCCTGCTGCTCTACGCGCTGTCCGGGCTCTGCTGCGGCATCGCCGCGATCATGCTGACCGCGCAGGCCAACTCCGCCCAGGCGGCCATGGCCAACCTGTACGAGCTGGACGCGATCGCCGCGGCCATCATCGGCGGCACGTTGCTCAGCGGCGGCCGGGGCACCATCGTCGGCTCCCTGCTCGGGGTGCTGATCTTCTCCACCATCACCAACCTCTTCGCCATCAACGGCCTGTCCACCGAGGCCCAGAACATGGTCAAGGGCGGCATCATCGTCGGCGCCGTCCTGATCCAGCAGGTGCAGTTCCGCAGCGTCACCCAGTTCCTCAGCCGCAACAAGCTGACCACCCCCGCCTGACCCGGACGCGTCGCCCCACCGGGCGCGTCCCGCCCCTCCGCATCACCGCATTCCGGCGGCCACCGACGGTGGCCGGGATCAGCACAGCCTTTTTCACCCCCACCATCCGTCATTTCCTGGAGGTCGTCATGACCCAGCCCCGTGACCTGTCCCGTCGCCGGTTGCTCTTCGGCGGCGCGGCGGTCGGCGCCGGTGTGCTCCTCGCCGGTTGCACCAGCAACGAATCCGCACCGACCGCGGCGCAGACCAAGGCGGCCGACAACGCCGACGGCGGCAACGCCGCCCCCGGCAAGAAGGTCACCGTCGGCTTCTCCGCCCCCGCCGCCGACCACGGCTGGATCGCCGCCATCACCAACAACGCCAAGGCGCAGGCCGGCGCGTACTCGGACGTGGACTTCAAGACCGTCGAGGCCGGCGCGGACGCGGCGGCCCAGCGGGCGGCGCTGTCCACCCTGGTCGCCCAGAAGCCGGACGTCATCGTGGTGCTGCCGCACGACGGCAAGGAGCTCAACGCGTTCGGTCTGGAGGCGATGAAGGCCGGCATCCCGGTGGTCAACCTGGACCGGGCGTTCCCCGACGCGCTTGCCTACCGGCTGCAGATCATGGGCGACAACTACGGCATGGGCGTGGCCGCCGCGAACTTCATCGTGGCGCAGCTCAAGGCCAAGGGCGTCAGCAACCCGATCATCGGTGAGATCCCCGGCATCGACTCGCTGGAGCTGACCCAGCAGCGGTCCAAGGGCTTCGCCGACACCCTGGCCACGGCCGGGTTCAAGGTGGCCAACCGGCGGCCGGCGGAGTTCACCGCCGACTCCGGCCAGCAGGCGGCCACCGGCCTGTTCCAGGCCCTGCCGAAGATCGACGCGGTCTGGAACCACGACGACGACCAGGGCATCGGTGTCCTGGCCGCGGTCAACCAGGCCAACCGCAAGGAGTTCTTCATGGTCGGCGGCGCCGGCTCGAAGAAGGCCATGGAGGACATCCAGGCCGACAACACGGTGCTCAAGGCGACCGTGACCTACAGCCCGTCGATGGCCTCCTCGGCCATCTCCCTGGCCCGCCTCATCGCCCAGGGCAAGGGCATGTCCGACCTGGTGGAACTCCAGGTGCCCAAGGAGATCGTGCTCGCCTCGGAGACGATCACCAAGGAGAACGCGAGCAACTACCTCAAGCTCGGGTTCTGATACACGGGGGGAGACCCACCTTGTCCACTCACGACAGCGAACTCCGGATCGGCATGATCGGGTACTCGTTCATGGGCGCCGCGCACTCACAGGCGTGGCGCACCGTGAACCGGGTGTACGACCTGCCCGCCCGGGTTCGGATGGCGAAGATCTGCGGCCGGGACGCCGCGAAGGTCGCCGAGGCAGCCGACCGGCTGGGCTGGGACGCGCACACCACCGACTGGCGTGCCCTGGTCACCTCGGACGACATCGACGTGGTCGACATCTGCACACCAGGTGACAGCCACGCCGAGATCGCCCTCGCCGCGCTCGCCGCCGGCAAGCACGTGATCTGCGAGAAACCGCTGGCCAACACGGTGGACGAGGCGCGGGCGATGACCGCCGCCGCGGCCACCGCGGCAGCCGCCGGGGTCCGGTCCATGTGCGGGTTCAACTACCGCCGGGTGCCCGCCGTCGCCCTGATGCGACAGCTCGTCGCCGAAGGACGGCTGGGGACGATCCGGCACGTCCGGGCGACGTACCTGCAGGACTGGATCGTCGATCCGCAGTTCCCCCTGGTCTGGAGGCTGGAGAAGGACAAGGCGGGCTCCGGTGCCCTCGGTGACATCGGCGCGCACATCATCGACCTGACCCAGTACGTGACCGGGCAGCGGATCACCGGGGTCAGCGCCGTGACCGAGACGTTCGTCAAGGAGCGTCCGCTGCCGGGCGCGTCCAGCGGCCTGGCCGCCGAGGTCGACGGTACCGCGACGGCGACCGGCACGGTCACCGTCGACGACGCCGCGATCTTCGTGGCCCGGCTGGACGACGGGGCACTGGCCACGTACGAGGCGACCCGGTTCGCCACCGGCCGCAAGAACGCCCTCCGGGTGGAGATCAACGGTTCGCTCGGTTCGGTGGTGTTCGACCTGGAACGCCTCAACGAACTGGAGTTCTACGACGCCACCCGGCCGACGGCCGAGCAGGGGTTCGCCCGCATCCTGGTCACCGAGGCCGAGCACCCGTACATGGCGGCCTGGTGGCCGCCGGGTCACATCATCGGCTACGAGCACTCCTTCACGCACGAGATGCGCGACTTCGTCGAGGCGGTCGCCAACGGCGTCGACCCGACCCCGTCGTTCGCCGACGCGTTGCAGGTCCAGCTCGTGCTGGATGCGGTGACCCGCTCGGCGGAACTCGGTTCCCAGTGGACCGACGTCGAGCCGGCCCTGGCCGCGCTCGCCGTCTGACCAGCCACCTCCGCCGCCGACCGGCGAGGGACCGGCCGCGGTTGCGCCCCGCGGCCGGGCCGGGGTCGGTGTCGGAGGGCGTGCGCCGGGCCGTCGGCCCGGGGCACGCGCACGTCGGCCGTCCGGTGCGGCCGGACCGGGATTCCCCGGTCGCACCGGAGGGCCGCCTGTTAGAACATAGATGAACGTGATTCGATAAACCGGATCACCGACCACAGTCGTCCGGCCGGAGGCGCGCCGCCGCCATCGGCCGGATGCGGGGAGGCAGGGCCGAGACGCCGAACCGGCCCTGCCTGCCAGCCCCGTCCGCACGCCGTACGGGAACCGGATGCGGTGACGATGCCGCCGACGTCGTCGCCGTGCCCGGTGCCATCCCGAACGACGGGCGGGCGGGGCCACCCCGCGCCCCACCCTACGACTCGACCGACGCGACGTTTCCACCCGACGGAAGGAGCACCATGAGAACGGGTGTCTGGCTGGTGGGAGCGCGCGGTTCCGTCGCGACCACCGCCATCGTCGGGGGCCTCGCCCTGCGGGCCGGTCTCACCGGCCCCACCGGCTGCGTCACCGAACTTCCCGACCTGCGCGGGCCCGCCCTACCCCCCTTCGCCGACCTGGTCTTCGGCGGTCACGACGTGGCCACCACGCCGCTGACCAAGCGGGCCGAGGCGCTCGCCGCCGCCGGGGTGCTGCCCGGCCGGCTGGCCACCGCGCTCGCCGCCGACCTGGCCGCCGTCGAGGAGGACCTGCGGCCCGCGCCCACCGGCGGCAGCCAGGCCGACCGGGCCGCCGCCATCGCCGCCGAGCTGACCGCGTTCCGCGACCGGCACCGGCTGAACCGGGTCGTGGTGGTCAACGTCTCCGCCACCGAACCCGCCCCCGGCACCCACCCCGGCCACGCCGACCCGGACGGCCTGCGGGCCGCCCTCGCCGGCACCGACGAGGTGCTGCCACCCAGTTCGCTCTACGCGTACGCGGCCGTCGAGGCGGGCTGCCCGTACGTCGACTTCACCCCCTCCACCGGGCTGCGCCTGCCGGCGCTCGCGGCGCTGGCCGCCCAGCGCGGCCTGCCGTACGCCGGGCACGACGGCAAGACCGGGGAGACCCTGGTCAAGTCGGTGCTCGCCCCGATGTTCGCGATGCGTCACCTCGCGGTGCGCTCCTGGTCCGGGGTCAACCTGCTCGGCGGCGGCGACGGGGCGACCCTGGCCGAGCCGGGCGCCAACGCCGCCAAGGTGGACAGCAAGCAGCGGGTCCTCGGCGAGACCCTCGGCTACGTGCCGCAGGGCGGCACCCGGATCGACTACGTCGAGGACCTCGGCGACTTCAAGACCGCCTGGGATCTGATCACCTTCGCCGGTTTCCTCGGCACCGGGATGCGGATGGAGTTCACCTGGCACGGCTGCGACTCCGCGCTGGCCGCCCCGCTGGTGCTCGACCTGGCCCGGCTCACCGCCGCCGCGCACGCCGCCGGCCGGGTCGGCCCCCTGCCCGAGCTGGCGTTCTTCTTCAAGGACCCGATCGACTCGCCCACCCACTCGCTCAGCGCGCAGTGGCAGCGGCTCGTCGACTTCGCCCGGGAGCTGCACGCCGGCGGTGCCGGGTGACCAGCCTGGCCGACCTGGCCGAGCTGGTCCGGGCGCCGGCCGCGCTGTCCGTGCCGGGGGACCTGGTGGCCGGGGCGGCGGCGGCCGGGGTGCTCGGCCCGCGTACCGCCGGGCTGGCCGGCGCGTCGGTGCTGCTCTACTGGGCCGGGATGGCCGCCAACGACTGGGCCGACCGGGGGCTGGACGCCGAGGAACGCCCGGAACGGCCCATCCCGAGCGGCCGGATCACCCCGGCCGCCGCCGCCGGGGTCGCCGCCGGGCTCACCGCCGCCGGCCTGGGCCTGGCCGCCGCCGTGGGCGGTCGCCGCGCCGCCGCCGTCGCGCTCCCACTCGCCGCCACCATCTGGGGGTACGACCTCGCGGCGAAGAACACCGCCGCCGGTCCCGCCGTGATGGCCGCCTGCCGGGGGCTGGACGTGCTGCTCGGCGCGTCCCCCGGCCGGCCGGTGCGGGCGCTGCCGGCGGCGCTCACCGTCGCCGCGCACACCTGGACGGTCACCGCCCTGTCCCGACGCGAGGTCAGCGGCGCCGACGCGGCGCTGCCCCGGCGTACCCTCGCCGGCACCGCCCTGGTCGCGCTGGCCGCCACCACCCTGCCCCGCCGCACCGCCGTGTCCCCGCGTCCCGGGGCCGCCACCGCGTCCCCGCGTCCCCTGGCCGCTGAACCGTCCCCGCGTCCCCTGGCCGGGATGGTCGCCGCCGCGTTGCCGGTCGGCCTGGCCGGCTGGTACGTCGCCCGGTACGGCGGCGCGCAGGCCCGGGTCGCCGCCGAGCCCACCGCCGGCCGGGTCCGGGCCGCCGTCGGGGCCGGCATCACCGGGCTGCCCTCGTTGCAGGGCGCGCTCACCGCGCGGGCCGGTGCCGGGCTGGTCGGCGCGCTGGTCGCGCTCGCCGCGCCGCTGGGCGGCCGGTTGGCCCGGAAGCTCTCCCCGACATGACCGTCCCACCGCCCACCACCCCCGCCGACCCCCCGGCCGTCGAGCGGCTGCGGTTCGGTTACGGCACCAACGGGTTCGCCAACCACCGGCTCGACGACGCCCTGACGGTGCTGGCCGACCTCGGCTACGAGGGGGTCGCGCTCACCCTCGATCACGACCATCTCGACCCGTACGCGCCGGGGCTGGCCCGTCGGGTCGACGCGGTGGCGCACCGGCTGGCCGCGCTGGGCCTCGGCGTGGTGGTCGAGACCGGCGCCCGCTACCTGCTCGACCCGTGGCGCAAGCACGCCCCGACGCTGCTGCACGACGAGGCGGCCGGCCGGATCGACTTCCTGGAACGGGCGGTGCGGGTCGGCGCGGACCTCGGCGCGGAGGCGGTCTCGTTCTGGGCCGGGGTCCGGCCCGGCCACGTCCCGGTGGAGGTGGCCCGGGACCGGCTGGTCGCCGGCTGCGCCACGGTGGTGGCCGCCGCCGACCGGGCCGGGGTGACCCTGGGCTTCGAGCCGGAGCCGGGGATGCTGGTCGAGGACATCGCCGGCTGGCGGTGGCTGCACCGGGCCCTCGGCGAGCCGGCGTGCTTCGGCATCACCCTCGACATCGGACACTGCCGCTGCCTGGAGTCGGCGACCGTGCCGGACTGCGTCCGCCAGGTGGCCGGCCACCTGGTCAACGTGCAGATCGACGACATGCGCCGGGGCGTGCACGAACACCTGGAGTTCGGCACCGGCGAGATCGACTTCCCGCCGGTGCTGCGGGCCCTGGCCGACGGCGGCTACCGGGGACTCGTCGCCGTGGAGCTGCCCCGACACTCGCACGCCGCACCCACCGTGGCGGCCCGGTCGCTGGACTTCCTGCGTACCGCCGCCCGGGACGCCGGTCTCGCGGCGGGCGCACCACCCGTGCCCGCCGGCACCACCGGGGCGGACTGACCACCGCCGACCGTACTCACCTGGGGAGGGAAGACGGATGACTCCGGATCGACTGCGGGCCGCGCTGGAGGGCGCACCCGGTCCCGACTGGCTGGACACCGCGCTGCGGCACGTCGCGGCCGAGCCCGACGCGGTCGCGCGGTACTTCCCGGCCGCCGCCCGCCGGTGCGGCCGGCACGAGCTGCCCGGCGCACCCGGCTGGAGCGCCGACGAGGCGGCCCGCGCGCTGCTGCTGGCCGCCCTGCCCGCCGACCGGGCCGCCGGGCAGGTCGAGCAGGTCTACCGGTACGGCGACGCCGCCGAGAAGCGGGCCGTGCTCAAGGCCCTGCCGCTGCTGCCGATCGGCGACGCCGGGGTGCCACTGCTGCACGACGCGATCCGCACCAACGACACCCGGCTGGTCGCCGCCGCCCTCGGCCCGTACGCCAGGCACCTGACCGCCGACGCCTGGCGGCAGGCGGTGCTCAAGTGCGTCTTCATCGGGGTGCCGCTGGCCGTCGTCGACGATCTGGACGGCCGGGCCGACGGGGAACTGGCCACCATGCTCGCCGCGCTCGCCGCGGAACGGCACGCCGCCGGTCGGCAGCTCCCCACCGACGCCACCGCACTGCTCGACCGGCTCACCATCAGGGAGGCGTGAATGCGCATCTTCGACCCCCACATCCATATGACGTCGCGGACCACCGACGACTACGAGCGGATGGCCGCCGCCGGGGTCCGCGCCGTGGTCGAGCCGGCCTTCTGGCTGGGGCAGCCGCGCACCAGCGCCGCCTCCTTCGCCGACTACTTCGACTCGCTGATCGGCTGGGAACCGTTCCGGGCCGGCCAGTTCGGCGTCCGGCACCACGCCACCGTGGCGCTGAACCCGAAGGAGGCCAACGACCCCCGCTGCCGGCCGGTGCTCGACCTGCTGCCCCGCTACCTGGAGAAGGACGCCGTGGTCGCGGTCGGCGAGATCGGCTACGACGACATGACCCCGGCCGAGGACGAGGCGTTCGCCACCCAGCTCGCGCTGGCCGTCGACCACGACCTGCCGGCCCTGGTGCACACCCCGCACCGGGACAAGGCGCGCGGCGTCGAACGCAGTCTCGCGGTGGTCGCCGAGAGCGGCATCGCACCGGGCCGGGTGGCGCTGGACCACCTCAACGAGGTGACCGTGAAGCTGGCCCGGGACAGCGGGTGCTGGCTGGGCTTCTCCATCTACCCGGACACCAAGATGTCGCCGCCGCGGATGGTGGAGCTGCTGCGCACGTACGGCACCGAGCGGATGCTGGTCAACTCGGCCGCCGACTGGGGCCGGTCCGACCCGCTGCTCACCCGGGCCACCGGCGAGGCGATGCTGGCCGCCGGGTTCACCGACGACGACGTCGACCTGGTGCTCTGGCGCAACCCGGTGGAGTTCTACGGGCAGTCCGGCCGGCTCGACCTGACCGACCTGGACACCCCGACCAGCGGCACCTTCGAGGGCAACTCGATCCTGCGCGGCGGCGACTGATGCGGCTGCGGCACGCCGACGGCAGCACCGTCCACCTCGGCTACTGCACCAACGTGCACCCCGCCGAGGACACCGCCGGCATCCTCGCCCAACTCGACACGTACGCCCTGCCGGTGCGGGAGGCGCTCGGCGCGGACCTGCTCGGCCTGGGGCTGTGGCTGGCCGCCCCGGTCGCCGCCGAGCTGGCCGCCGACCCGGCCGCCCGTCGCCGGTTGCGCGCCGAGCTGACCCACCGGGGGCTGGAGGTGGTCACCCTCAACGGTTTCCCGTACGCGGCCTTCCAGGCCCCGGTGGTCAAGGGCGCGGTGTACCACCCGGACTGGACCACCGGGCAACGGCTGCGCTACACCCTCGACCTGGCCCGGGTGCTCGCCGACCTGCTCCCCGACGACGCCGCCCGGGGCTCGGTCTCCACCCTGCCGCTGGCCTGGCGGCACCCCTGGGACAGCGCGCACGCCGAAGCGTCCCGACGCCGGCTCGACGCGCTCGCCGCCGGCCTGGCCGAGGTGGAACGCGACACCGGCCGCCCGGTGCGGGTCGGCTTCGAACCCGAACCGGGGTGCGTGGTGGAGAGCAGCGGGCAGGCCGCCACGCTGCTGGCCGGCCTCGACCCGGACCGGCTCGGGATCTGTCTCGACCTGGCCCACCTCGCCTGCGCCTGGGAGGAGCCCGTCGCGGCGCTGGCCCGGCTGCGCGCCGTCGGGCTACCGGTGGTCAAGGTGCAGGTGTCCGCCGCGCTGGAGTCGGCCGACCCGGTCGCCGACGCCGAGGCGCTGGGCCGCTGGGTGGAGCCGAGGTTCCTGCACCAGACCCGGACCGCCGGCTGCGCCCATGCCGCCGACCCGGCCGATCCGGCGTACGCGGCCGACGACCTGGACGCGGCGCTGGCCGCGCGGCTGCCCGGGGCGTGGCGGGTGCACTACCACGTGCCGCTGCACGCCCCGCCCGAGCCGCCGCTGACCTCCACCGTGCCGGTGCTGCGCGCCGCGTTGGCCGCGCTGCTCGCCGGCCCCACCGCCGGCTGCGACCACCTGGACGTCGAGACGTACACGTGGGGGGTGCTGCCGGCGGCGCGGCGGCCGCGCACCGACGCGGAGC
The DNA here is from genome assembly GCF_049178995.1 of Micromonospora sp. WMMD735. NCBI lineage: Bacteria > Bacillati > Actinomycetota > Actinomycetes > Micromonosporales > Micromonosporaceae > Micromonospora > Micromonospora sp. WMMD735. Next base: position 3,464,605 of record NZ_JBMHMJ010000002.1, on the reverse strand, counting down.
TGGCCGTGGGCATCGCCGCCGAGCTGGCCTTCGCCCGCGACGAACTGGTCACCCTCGGCCTCACCCCGGCCGAGCGAGCCGTCCCGACGACCCTGGGAGTACGACGATGAGCGAGCGTCACCGACCCGGTACGACGAGGTGCCACCGCCGCGCCGGACGCAGCGGGGTGTCGGCATGAGCCGCCGGCTGGTGGTGCTGGACGTGGTCGGCCTGACCCCCCGGCTGCTGGCCCACATGCCCCGGCTGCGCGCCGTCGCCGAGCAGGGGTTCTCCGCCGGACTGGGCACCGTGCTGCCGGCGGTGACCTGCTCGGCGCAGGCCACCCTGCTCACCGGTGAAAAGCCGTCCGGGCACGGCATCGTCGGCAACGGCTGGTACTTCCGCGACCTCGGCGAGGTGCTGCTGTGGCGGCAGCACCATGCGCTGGTCGGCGGGGAGAAGGTGTGGCAGGCGGCCCGCCGGGTCGAGCCCGGCTACACGGTGGCCAACGTCTGCTGGTGGTACGCGATGGGCGCGGACGTCGACTGGACCGTCACGCCCCGTCCCATCTACTACGCCGACGGGCGCAAGGAACCGGACTGCTGGACCGACCCGCCGGAGCTGCACGACACGCTCACCGACGCGCTGGGCACCTTCCCGCTGTTCACCTACTGGGGGCCGGGCGCCGGGCTGCCGTCGTCCCGGTGGATCTGCCGGGCGGCCGAGCGCATCCTCGCCGACCACGCCCCCGACCTGACCCTGGTCTACGTCCCGCACCTCGACTACGACCTGCAGCGCTTCGGGCCGTCCTCGCCCCGGGCCGCCGCCGCGGCGGCGGAGCTGGACGCGGTGCTCGCCCCGCTGCTGGACGCCGCCCGGGCCGCCGACGCCACGGTGGTGGCGCTGTCCGAGTACGGCATCACCGACGTCTCCCGTCCGGTGGACGTCAACCGGCTGCTGCGCGCCGAGGGACTGCTGCGGGTCTACACCCAGGACGGCATGGAGTACCTGGACCCGTGGACGTCGCGGGCGTTCGCCGTCGCCGACCACCAGGTCGCCCACGTCTACGTGAAGGACCCGGCGGACGTGGCGGCGGTGGCGAAGCTGTGCGCCGGGCTGCCCGGGGTGGCCGAGGTGCTCGACGCCGAGGGCAAGGCGGCGGCCGGGCTGGACCACGAGCGGGCCGGTGAACTGGTGCTGGTGGCCGAGTCGGACTCCTGGTTCACCTACTACTACTGGCTCGACGACGCCCGCGCGCCTGACTTCGCCCGGAACGTGGAGATCCACCGCAAGCCCGGGTACGACCCGGCGGAGCTGTTCTTCGACCCGGCCGCGCCGGGTGCGGCGAAGCGGCGGGCGGGGGTGGCGCTGGCCCGTAAGAAGCTCGGCATGCGCTACCTGATGAGCGTGGTGGGTCTGGACGCGGGGGCGCGGGCGGTGCGCGGTTCGCACGGCCGGTTGCCGGCCGACCCGGCGGACGGTCCGGTGCTGCTCTGCTCCGACCCGTCGCCGGCCCGGGACACCTTCGCCGCGACCGAGGTCAAGGCGCTGCTGCTGGAGCTGGCCGGGCTGGGAGCCGGTGCCGACGGGGCGTCGGCGGCCCCGACCGGCCCGCCGGGCGCGGGGGAGCGGCGGTGACGCTCACCGCCGCCCCGACCGACGCCAGTGAGCTGCGCACCCGTTTCGACGCCGAGTTGGTGGCGTTCCTCGACCGGCAGGGCCCGGACTGGCCGGACGGTGCCCCGCGCGGCATCTTCTCGGCCCTGCACCGGTTCGTGCTGGCCGGCGGGAAGCGGCTGCGGCCGCTGTTCTGCTACTGGGGTTGGCGGGGGGCCGGGGGCGTGGATGACCGCCCGATCGTGGTGGCGGCGGCGGCGTTGGAGCTGTTCCACGCGTTCGCGCTGATCCACGACGACATCCTCGACGGCAGCGACCACCGCCGGGGCGCGCCGTCGGTGCACCGGGTCTTCGCCGAGCTGCACACCCGTTCGGCGTGGCGGGGCGACCCGGAGACGTACGGCCGCAACACCGCGTTGCTCTGCGGGGATCTCTGCGCGGCCTGGTCGGACCAGATGTTCCACGAGTGCGGGATGACCTCCGCGCAGATCTGGCAGGGGTACCGGGTCTTCGCCCGGATGCGGACCGAGGTGATCGCGGGGGAGTACCTGGACCTGGTGTCCGGGGTCGGGGACGGCTCGGTGGCCAGCGCGCTGACCGTGATCCGGATGAAGGCGGCCCGGTACACGGTGACCAGGCCGTTGCAGATCGGTGCGGCGCTGGCCGGGGCTCCGGCCGAGCTGATCGCCGCGCTCGTCGACTTCGGTGACCCGCTGGGTGACGCGTTCCAGCTCCGCGACGACGTGCTGGGGGTCTTCGGTGATCCGGCGGTGACCGGCAAGTCGATCCTGGACGACCTGCGGGAGGGCAAGCCGACGGTGATGATGGCGATGGCCCGCGACGCCGCCGACCGGGCCCAGGCCGCCCGGCTGCGGGACCTGTTCGGCAATCCCGAGCTGGATGCGGCGGGCGCCGCCGAGCTGCGGACGATCATCGAGGCGACCGGGGCGCGGGAGAAGATCGAGCGGTTGATCCGGGTCCGGGCCGACGCCGCCCGGGTGGCGCTCGCCCAGGTGCCGCTGGCGGAGCCGGCCCGCACCGCGCTGGCCGCGCTGGCCGACCAGGCCGTGCACCGGCGGCACTGAGCCGTCGTCGCCCCGGCCCGGGCAGCGGTGCGGGGTGTGCACCCGGCGCGGCGGGACCGGCGCGGCGGCCGGTCTTTCATCAGATGTATGTGGGTTCCCGCGCGGGTTTCGGGTGGCCGGGGTGGGGCCTTCATCTGATGAAAACCCACAACGGTGGGCAGAGGGTATGGACATTGATATAGGTCACCATTAATGTTTGTGGCATCACGGGCATGTTTCGTCAAGGTGAACCGGCGGCGCGGTAACCCCTCGGCGAGAGACCTTCCGCCGGGCGCTCCGCGCCCCGGCCGAGGTGCTGACCGGCCGACCGGGACACCCCGGCCGTCCGGCCTGCCCTGCCACACCCCACCACTCCACCCCACCACCCCGGCATCCGGCGCGGCGGCACGCGTCCCGCCCTGGCCGTGATCCGTCAGGAAGGGACAGCCCTCCAATGTCCATAAAGGACTCCACCGGTCACCGTTCCCGACGGTGGCTACCCTCCGCCGCCGCGTTGCTGCTGGCCGTCACCGCCGGCACGGTCGCCGCCACCACCGGCCCGACCGCCCCGGCCGCGGCCCACACCATCAACGCCAGCGACTTCCAGCAGGTCGAGCTGGCCCGGGGCGTCAACGAGATGGGCGAGCCCATGTCGCTGGCCGTGCTGCCGGACCGGTCCGTGCTGCACACCGCCCGCAACGGCACGGTGCGACGCACCGACGCCGCCGGCACCACCCGGACCATCGGCACGATCCCCGTCTACACCCACGACGAGGACGGGATGCAGAGCCTCGGGGTCGACCCGAACTTCGCCACCAACCGGTTCATCTACCTCTACTACGCGCCGCCGCTGTCCACCCCCGGTGGCGACGCGCCCGCCACCGGCAGCAACTGGTCGGCCTGGCAGGGCGTGAACCGGCTGTCCCGGTTCACCCTGAACGCCGACTTCACCATCAACATGTCCAGCAAGGTCGACATCCTCGACATCGGCACCGACCGGGGCATCTGCTGCCACGTCGGCAGCGACATGGACTTCGACGCCGCCGGCAACCTCTACCTGTCCACCGGCGACGACAGCAACCCGTTCGACTCCGCCGGCTACTCGCCGCTGGACGAGCGCACCAACCGCAACCCGGCGTACGACTCCCAGCGCAGCGCCGGCAACACCAACGACCTGCGGGGCAAGCTCCTGCGGATCAAGGTGAACGCCGACGGGACGTACTCGATCCCAAGCGGGAACCTGTTCCCCCCGGGCACCGCGAAGACCCGCCCCGAGATCTACGCGATGGGCTTCCGCAACCCGTTCCGGATCAGCGTCGACAAGGCCACCGGCGTCGTCTACGTCGGCGACTACGGGCCGGACGCCGGCAGCACCAACGCCAACCGGGGCCCCTCCGGCCAGGTCGAGTTCAACCGGGTCACCGGCCCCGGCAACTACGGCTGGCCGTACTGCACCGGCACCAACACCACGTCCGAGACGTACAACGAGTGGAACTTCGCCACCAACTCGACAGGCCCGAAGTTCAACTGCACCGGCGGGCCGACCAACAACTCGTTCCGCAACACCGGTCTGACCACCCTCCCGCCGGCCAAGCCCTCCTGGATCAAGTACGGCGGCGACTCCGGCAGCCCGGCCGCGTTCGGCAGCGGCTCCGAGTCGCCGGCCGCCGGCCCGGTCTACCGGTACGACCCGAACAACCCCTCGGCGACGAAGTTCCCGCAGAGCTTCGACGGGCTGTTCTTCGCCACCGAGTTCGGCCGGGGCTGGGTCAAGCCGATCCACGTCAACGCCGACGGGTCGCCCGGCACCATCGACAGCTTCCCCTGGGTGGGCAAGCAGGTGATGGACTCCGCGTTCGGTCCCGACGGGGCGTACTACCTGCTCGACTACGGCACCGGCTACTACAACGGTGACGCCAACTCGGCCCTGTACCGCTTCGACTACGTCGGCGTCGGCAACCGGGCGCCGGCCGCCCGGGCGAGCGCCGACCGGACCTCAGGACCCGCGCCGCTGACCGTGAACTTCTCCTCGGCCGGCTCCGCCGACCCCGAGGGCGGGGCGCTGACCTACTCGTGGGCGTTCGGCGACGGCACCACCTCCACGGCGGCCAACCCGACGAAGACCTACACCACGGACGGCTCGTACACCGCGACGCTCACCGTGCGGGACCCGCAGGGGGCGACCGGCACGAACAGCGTGACGGTCAACGTCGGCAACACCGCCCCGACGGTCACCATTACCGGCCCGGTCGACGGCTCGCTGTTCTCCTTCGGGGACACGGTGCCGTTCAGCATCACCGTCACCGACCCCGAGGACGGCACGGTCGACTGCACCAAGGTCAGGATGACCTACGTGCTCGGCCACGACCAGCACGGTCACCAGATCTCCTCGGTCAACGGCTGCTCCGGCACGATCACCATCCCGGTCGACGGCGAGCACGACGACGCGGCGAACATCTTCGCCATCTTCGACGCCGAGTACACCGACGCCGGTGGGCTCACCACGCACACCCAGCACACCCTCCAGCCCCGGCACCGGCAGGCCGAGCACTTCAAGACCTCGTCCGGCGTGACCCTCTACGACAAGACCCCCGCCGAGGGCGGCAAGACCGTCGGCAACATCGAGAACGGGGAGTGGATCGGGTTCTCCCCGTACCAGATCGGCAACGTCACCTCGTTCACCGCCCGGGTCTCCTCGGCCGGTGCCGGCGGCACCCTCCAGATCCGCGCCGGCTCGCCCACCGGCACCGTGCTCGGGCAGGCCAGCGTGCCGGTCACCGGCGGCTGGGAGACCTTCACCACCGTCACCGGCACGGTGTCCGGCGCACCCACCGGCACCACCACGCTCTACCTGACCTTCGCCGGTGGCAGCGGGCTGCTCTACGACCTGGACGCGTTCACCCTGAACACCGGCACCGTCCCGCCGCCGACCAACGGCACCGGGCCGATCAAGGGGCTGGGCGGCAAGTGCCTGGACGTGCGTAACGCGGCCACCGCCGACGGCACCCAGGTGCAGATCCTCACCTGCAACGGTGGGGCCGGGCAGACCTGGACGGTCACCCCGAACGGCCCGATCAAGGCGCTGGGCAAGTGCCTGGACGTCAACGGCGGCGGCACCGCCAACGGCACCAAGATCCAGCTCTGGAGCTGCACCGGTGGCAGCCCGCAGGTCTGGTCGGCGCAGTCCGACGGGACGCTGCGTAACCCCGCCTCGGGCAAGTGCCTGGACGTCTCCGGCAACAACTCGGCCGACGGAACCGTGGTCCTCCTGTGGACCTGCAGCTCGTCCGCGGCCAACCAGAAGTGGACCCTGCCCTGACCTGACGGGCGCGGGACCGGCGGTGTCCGGTCCCGCGCCCCCGGCGTACTGGAGCACGACATGAAACTCCTCCGACCGATTCTCGGCGCGGCCACCGCCGTCCTCGCCGCCCTCGCCTGCACCGCCCCGGCCACCTCGGCGTCCGCCGCCGACGCCGCCTACGACGTGCTCGTCTTCTCCAAGACCGCCGGTTTCCGGCACGACTCCATCGCGGTCGGCACCCAGGCCATCCGCGACCTCGGGGCGGCGAACAACTTCACCGTCACCGCCACCGAGGACGGCGGCCAGTTCACCACCGCCAACCTCTCCCGGTTCGAGGCGGTGATCTTCCTCAACACCACGGGTGACGTGCTCAACGCCAGCCAGCAGAGCGCCTTCGAGTCGTACATCGCCGCCGGTGGCGGGTACGTCGGGGTGCACTCCGCGGCCGACACCGAGTACGACTGGCCGTTCTACGGCAACCTGGTCGGGGCGTGGTTCGCCTCGCACCCGGCGATCCAGCAGGCCACCGTACGGGTGGAGGACCGCGCGCACGCGGCCACCGCCCACCTCGGCCCGACCTGGCAGCGCACCGACGAGTGGTACAACTTCCGCACCAACGCCCGCTCCACCGCGCACGTGCTGGCCAACCTCGACGAGTCGTCGTACTCGGGGGGTGGGATGGGGGCCGACCACCCGCACGTGTGGTGCAAGACGTACAACGGCGGCCGGTCGTTCTACACCGGCGCCGGGCACAACCAGTCGGCGTACTCCGAGCCGGCCTTCCGCGCCCACCTGCTCGGCGGCATCCGGTACGCGGCCGGCCGGACGAAGGCCGACTGCCGGCCCGAGACCGGCTACACCGCGCTCTACAACGGTTCCACCAACGGCTGGTCGCAGGCCGGGCCGGGCAGCTTCACCAACTCCAACGCCACCCTCAGCTCCGTCGGCGGGCTGGGCATGCTCTGGTACAGCGCGAAGCAGTTCACCAACTACTCGCTCAAGCTGGACTGGAAGGTCGACGGGGACGACAACTCCGGCGTCCTGATCGGCTTCCCGCCGTCGAGCGACCCGAACTCGGCGATGGACAACGGCTACGAGGTGCAGATCGACGCCACCGACACCGCCGACCGGACCACCGGCTCGGTCTACTCGTTCCAGGCCGCCGACCAGGCCGCCCGGGACGCGGCGCTGAACCCGCCGGGGGAGTGGAACACCTACGAGCTGCTGGTCGAGGGGGAACGGCTCCAGGTCTTCCTCAACGGGACGAGGATCAACGACTTCACCAACACCAACCCGGTGCGCTCGCTCGCCGGCCACATCGGCATCCAGAACCACGGCACCGGCGACGACGCCTCGTTCCGCAACATCCGGATCAAGGAGCTGGGCGGCACCACGCCGACCAACGGCACCGGCCCGATCAAGGGTCTGGCCGGCAAGTGCCTGGACGTCCGCAACGGTGCCACCGCCGACGGCACCCAGATCCAGATCTTCACCTGCAACGGCAGCGCCCGCCAGACCTGGACGGTCACCCCGAACGGCCCGATCAAGGCGCTGGGCAAGTGCCTGGACGTCTCGGGCGGCGGCACCGCCAACGGCACAAAGATCCAGCTCTGGACCTGCACCGGTGGCAGCCCGCAGGTCTGGTCGGCGCAGTCCGACGGCACCCTGCGCAACCCGGCGTCGGGCAAGTGCCTGGACGTCTCCGGCAACAACTCGGCCGACAACACCGTGGTCCTGCTCTGGACGTGCAGCTCCTCCGCCCCCAACCAGAAGTGGACCCTCCCCCAGTAACCCCACCCGGCCCCGTCCCACCCGACCGCCGGCCCGCCTGCCGCCGACAGGCGGGCCGGCGGCCGGACTGAGCATCGGTGATCAAGAGGTTTGCGTCACACGGATCGCCCCGTCGTGACGCAAACCTCTTGATCGTCGTGGGCGGGTGGGTGGGTGGGGGAGAGGGGTTTCGTGGGGGGTGGGGTGGGCTTAGAGTGGTGGGCGGCGACCTGTGGGTGGCCGGTGACCCGACGGGAGGCGCAACCCGTTGGGCCCAGGTGCGTGTGCACCCACCGGTGACCCGGCACGGCCGTCGACGCACCGGCCCGGCCCGGTCACCCTCGCCCCGGTCAGCTCAGGAATCCCCACCACAACAGGGGAGACAGACGATGGCGCGACCGATCACGCTCTTCACCGGCCAGTGGGCCGACCTGCCGTTCGACGAGGTCTGTCGACTCGCCTCCGAATGGGGCTACGACGGGCTGGAGATCGCCTGCTGGGGCGACCACTTCGAGGTCGACAAGGCGCTCGCCGACGACTCGTACGTCGAGCGCAAGCGGGAGACGCTGGCCAAGCACAACCTGAAGGTCTTCACGATCTCCAACCACCTGGTGGGCCAGGCCGTCTGCGACCACCCGATCGACGAGCGGCACCAGGACATCCTGCCCGCCCGGATCTGGGGCGACGGCGAACCCGAGGGGGTACGCCGGCGGGCCGCCGAGGAGATCAAGGACACCGCCCGTGCGGCGGCGAAGCTCGGCGTGGACACGGTGGTCGGCTTCACCGGGTCGTCGATCTGGCACACGCTGGCGATGTTCCCGCCGGTGCCGCCGGCGATGATCGAGCGCGGCTACCAGGACTTCGCCGACCGGTGGAACCCGATCCTCGACGTCTTCGACGAGGTGGGGGTGCGGTTCGCCCACGAGGTGCACCCCAGCGAGATCGCGTACGACTACTACACCACCAAGCGGACGCTGGAGGCGATCGACCACCGGCCCGCGTTCGGGCTCAACTGGGACCCGTCGCACTTCGTGTGGCAGGAGCTGGACCCGGTGAACTTCATCTTCGACTTCGCCGACCGGATCTACCACGTCGACTGCAAGGACGCGAAGGTGCGCACCGGGGACGGTCGGCGTGGCCGGCTCGCCTCCCACCTGCCCTGGGCCGACCTGCGGCGCGGCTGGGACTTCGTCTCCACCGGCCACGGTGACGTGCCCTGGGAGGACTGCTTCCGGGCGTTGAACGCCATCGGGTACACCGGGCCGATCTCGGTGGAGTGGGAGGACGCCGGGATGGACCGGCTGGTCGGCGCGCCGGAGGCGCTGGAGTTCGTCCGCCGGCTGGCGTTCGACGCCCCGACGGCGGCGTTCGACGCGGCGTTCAGCAGCGGCAAGGACTGAGACACCCGTCGGGCCGGTCGCCACGCGGCGACCGGCCCGACGAGTACGGACGATCAGAGGGTGCTGCCGTTGGTGCCGGTGCCCGGCGCCTTCGGCTTCGGGGTGGTGGTGGTCGAGCTGGTCGGGCTGACGCCCGACTTGGCGCCGACGGTGGCCGGGGTGCCGGCGAAGGCGTCGTCGGCCGGGGTCAGCTCCGGCTTGCCGCCGTTGCCGGTGTGCAGCTTCTCGCCGAGCTTCGACTGGCCGAGCTTGTCCTTGCCCTCGCTGTACAGGCGGGTGGCCTGGGCCTGGGCGACCCCGGCTGCCTCCTGGACGGTCGGGTGGTCGAGCACCTTGCGGCCCCGCACGACCAGCTCCTCGTACTTCTCCCGGCCGGCACGGGCGCCCAGGACGAAGCCCGCAGCCAGCCCGCCAAGAAACATGATCTTTCCGCGCATGGCGGCTCCTTCCGTACCTGACGCTCCCGTCGCTCCCGCCGGTGGTGCCCGGTCGGGACCGACCATCGTCGCGCCCCACGTTTTCCTCGGTCGACAGCTAACTACCCATCCTGCTCCGCAGTCATACCTGGTTGTGCCGGGATGACGAATTGTCCGCATTGTGAGCGTAGATCGTTCCGGGCGGTAGCGCGGTGGTCGAATGCGGTAACCCCCTGGACCGAACCCCCCCGAAGTCCTGTACTCTTGTGCCGTCGCCGAGCGCCGGAGAGATCCGGAACGACGCGGCGCAGCAGTCCCCCGTAGCTCAATTGGCAGAGCAGCCGGCTGTTAACCGGCAGGTTTTTGGTTCGAGTCCAAACGGGGGAGCCCAGCCTTCCACTCCCGCCCGTCGGCCCCGCCGACGGGCGTTTCCGCGTATCCCGGCCCCCGCCACCGACGGCCCCCGCTGCTGACGACCCGTGCCGCCGCGACCGGGCCGGATGGGCGGTTTCCGCCCCGGAGAGCGTATCCGGACGGCAGGATGACGGATGTCGACCCGGGCTCCCGCCGCGTCGACCGCCGCGTCGACTAAAGGGGTGGACCGGGATGGCCGGTGGACGGGGCCGGGGCGCGGCCACGCTGACCGCCGTGGCGGTCGTCCTGGCCTGGCTGGTCGTCGGCGGCATCGCCGGACCGTACGCCGGCAGGCTGAGCGACGTCGCCACCAACGACAACGCCGCCTTCCTGCCCGCCGACGCCGAGGCGACCCGGGCCCAGGACCTCGCCGCCGGCTTCGTCGCCCGACCCACCACCCCGGCCCTGGTGGTGTACGCGCGCAGCACCGGCATCACCGGCGCCGACAAGGAACGGGCGATCGCCGACAGCACCCGGTTCGCCCAGGTCAACGGGGTGGCAGGGCCGCTGCCCCCACCGATCCCCAGCCAGGACGGGCAGGCCCTGCAGGTGGTGGTGCCGATCGACGACGCCGAGGGCGAACAGATCGGCCGGGTGGTCGACGAGTTGCGGAGCATCGCCGGGGGCGACCGGGACGGGCTCACCGTGGACGTCGCCGGCCCGGCCGGCCTGCTCGCCGACCTGATCGAGGTCTTCTCGGCCATCGACGGGCCACTGCTGCTGGTCACCCTGGTCGTGGTGCTGATCATCCTGCTGGTCGTCTACCGCAGCCCGGTGCTGTGGGTCTTCCCGCTGCTGGCGGCGGGGATGTCGTACGCGCTGGCGGCGGTCTTCGTCCACCAGTTGGCCGAGCACGACGTGATCAAGCTGAACGGGCAGGCGCAGGGCATCCTCACCGTGCTCGTCTTCGGCGCCGGCACCGACTACGCGCTGCTGCTGATCGCCCGCTACCGGGAGGAACTGCACCGGCACGAGCGGCCCTGGGACGCGATGCGTACCGCCTGGCGGGGTGCCGCCCCGGCCATCGCCGCCTCCGGGGCCACCGTCATCGTGAGCCTGCTCTGCCTGCTGCTGTCCAGCCTCAACTCCAACCGGGCGCTCGGCCCGGTGGCCGCCATCGGCATCGCCGCCACCCTGCTGGTGATGCTGACGTTCCTGCCCGCGCTGCTGGTGCTCGGCGGCAGGTGGGCGTTCTGGCCGCGTACCCCCGGGGTGGACCGGGCGGACCCGCAGGCCGAACACGGGGTGTGGGCCCGCATCGCCAGGTTCGTCGCCCGCCGGGCCCGGGTGGTGTGGCTGACCACCGCCGTGGTGCTGGCGTTGCTCACCCTCGGCCTCACCCAGCTCGGGGCCACCACCCTCGGCCAGTCCGAACTGTTCGCCGACCGCACCGACTCCGTAGCCGGGCAGGAGGTGATCGCCAGGCACTACCCGGGCGGCACCGGCAGCCCGGCGACCGTCTTCACCCGGCAGCAGACCGCCGGACAGGTCGCCCAGGTCGCGCAGGGCGTGCCCGGGGTGGCCGCCGTACGCCCGGTGACCCGGCGGGACCAGACCGGCCCGCCCGACCCGGACGCCCCGCCGCTGGTGGTCGACGGACGGGTGCAACTGGAGGCGACCCTGACCGACCCACCGGACAGCGACGCCGCCGCCCGGACCATCCGCAACCTGCGCGAGGCGGTGCACCGGGTGCCGGACGCCGACGCCGTGGTCGGCGGGTTCACCGCCATCGACGTGGACACCTCCGACGCCTCCACCCGGGACCGCAACGTCATCATCCCGGTCGTCCTCGTGGTGATCACCGTGATCCTGGCGCTGCTGCTGCGGGCGCTGGTCGCGCCGGTGCTGCTGATCGCGACGGTGGTGCTGTCCTTCCTGGCCACCCTCGGGCTCTGCGCGCTGGTCTTCACCCACCTGCTGGACTTCCCCGGGGTCGACGCGTCGTTCCCGCTGTTCGCCTTCGTCTTCCTGGTCGCGCTGGGCATCGACTACAACATCTTCCTGATGAGCCGGGTCCGTGAGGAGTCCGCCCGGCGGGGCACCCGGGCCGGGGTGCTGGCCGGGCTCACCGTCACCGGCGGGGTGATCACCTCGGCCGGTATCGTGCTCGCCGCCACCTTCTCGGCGCTGGCCGTGCTCCCGCTGGTGGTGCTCGTCGAGTTGGGTGTGGCGGTCGCCGTCGGGGTACTGCTGGACACCATCGTGGTCCGCTCGCTGCTGGTGCCCGCCCTGTCGTACGACATCGGGCCCATGGTGTGGTGGCCGAGCCGACTGTCCCGGTCGGCGCGCGACGACACGGAGGTGGCACATGGTCGCTGAGACGGACGTGGTGATCGTCGGCGGTGGTCTCGCCGGGCTGGCGGTCGCCCGCCGGCTGCACCGGGCCGGGGTGCCCTGGCGGCTGCTGGAGGCCGGCGACCGGATCGGCGGCCGGGTCGCCACCGACGCGGTCGACGGCTACCTGCTCGACCGGGGCTTCCAGGTGCTCAACACCGCCTACCCGAGGCTCGGCACCCTGCTCGACCCGGGCACCCTCGACCTGGGCTGGTTCACCTCCGGGGTGCTGGTCCGCCGCGGCGACCGGCTCGACCGGCTGGTCCACCCGGTACGCGAACCCGGCGGCACACCCGCCACCGTGCTCGCCGGCGTCGGCTCACTGGCCGACCGGCTGCGCTTCGCGGCCCTCGCCACCGGCTGCGCCACCCTGCCGGCACACCGGCTGCTCGGCGCGCCGGAGACCACCAGCGAGACCGCCCTGCGCCGGGCCGGGCTGTCCGACACCATCATCGAGGAGCTGATCCGGCCGTTCCTGTCCGGCGTGCTGATCGACCGGGAACTGGAGACCTCCAGCCACGTGCTGGCGATGATCCTGCGGTCCTTCGTCCGGGGCCGGATCGGCCTGCCCGCCCGGGGGATGGCCGCGCTCCCGCAGGCCGTGGCCGCGCCGCTGCCCGCCGACCTGGTCACCTGCGACACCCCGGTCACCTCGGTCGCCCCCGGCCGGGTCCGCACCCCGGCCGGTGAGATCACCTGCCGCGCCGTCGTGGTCGCCGCCGACCCGACGGCGGCGACCACGCTGCTGCCCACCCTGCCCCGGGTACGCACCCACAGCTACACCACCTACTACCACAGCGCCCCCGAGTCGCCACTCGACGAACCGATCCTGCTCGTCGACGGCGACCGGCGGGAACTCGTCGCCAACACGGTGGTGGTCAGCCGGGCCGCGCCGTCGTACGCCCCGCCCGGCCGGCACCTCGTGGCGACCTCCGTGGTCGGTCCCACCGCCCCGCCCGAGCCGACGATCCGGGCCGAACTCGACCGGCTCTACGGACGCTCCACAGCGGACTGGGAACACCTGACGACGGTGTCGGTCCCCGAGGCGCTGCCCGCCGCGCCACCCCCACAGGGACGGCTGCGCAAGCCGGTGGCGCTCGGCGGAGGGATCTTCGTGGCCGGTGACCACCGGGACAGCCCGTCCATCCAGGGGGCTCTGGCCAGCGGCTGGCGTACGGCCGGTTCGGTGCTCGCGGAACTGCGCGCGGCGGGCTGATTCGGGTGCCACCGCAGCCGCTGCTGACTGTTATCCTCGCGTAGCCCATCGTGCCGAACGGTGCCGACGGGTGGCACCGCTTCGGCGGTGGCCGGTGGTCCGTCGGGCGGGTTACGATCCGGCGCGGTACGGGGGCGGTAGCTCAGCCGGTTAGAGCAGGGGACTCATAATCCCTCGGTCGCGGGTTCGAACCCCGCCCGCCCCACCAGCGAACGGATGTCCGGGCCGGCGGGGCGTAGGGGTGCGGAAGCGCAGGCCGCGACCGGTGTGTCCGTGCCCGGTACTGTCAGTCCTGGCCGCCGCGGTACTCGTACAGGCCGTCGATCATCCTGCGTTTGAGCGCCGGCACCCGGTCGACCACGCGCAGGTAGCCGCGCATGCCGGCCAGCGCGACGCGACCCAGCACCGGCTTGTGGACCAGGGCGTCGGCGGTCATCTGCTCCCGCGAGTCGCGGACGGCCTGGAAGCCGTACTCGATCATCCGGGTCTCGTAGTCGTGGACGGCCTCGACCAGCCCCTTGCGCCCGTCGCGGACGAGCGTCAGCTCGTCGGTCAGGCGCTGCGCGTCGCGCAGCGCGGTATTGGCGCCGACCCCCCGGCCCGGTGTCATGGTGTGGATGGCGTCGCCGAGCAGGGTGACGTTCGTGCTGGGCCAGGCCGGGATCGGCACCGAGGTGCGGATGGTGATGGCGAACGCGGTGCTCGGGTCGCCGAGGGTGAACAGCTGGCGCAGCCGGGGGCTCCACGTCGGGGTCATCCGCAGGGCGGCACGGATGAGGTCGTCGCCGCCGTAGGTCGTGATGTCGGCCGGGAACTTGTCGGCTGCCGCCGCGATGCCCCAGTTGAGGTAGTCACGGGTGTTGTCGAACAGCAGGCCGGGCCAGCGCGCCAGCAGTTCGTCGTCGTTCCTCGGCCGGCCCTGCCGGTCCCAGGGGAATTCCATCCAGTGCAGGATGCAGGACTTGCCGCCGGGCGCGAGGACCATGCCGATGCCGGGGAAGAACCGCGTCGGCAGCAGCGCCGTGGTCCGGGGCGTCATCGGCACCTTGGCGGCGATCGCGATGATGCCGGTGTCCTCGGTGCGGGCGTGGGGGAGGTACTGGCGGCGTACCGCCGAGTTGACGCCGTCCGCCGCCACCAGCAGGTCGCCGGTCGCGGTGGTCCCGTCGGCGAAGTGCGCGGTGACGCGACCGTCGGCCTGGTGCTGGTAGCGGACGAAGGTCTTGTCGAAGTGGATGACGTCCTGCATGCCGGTGAAGAGCACCTGGCGCAGGGTCATCCGGCTCACCGACCTCTCGACGTCGACGTCGTCGCTGGCCGGGCGCAGGGGCAGCGCGAGCGTCGGCCGGAGCCGCTCGTCGAAGAACACGAAGTGTTCCGGCGCGCGGGCGCAGGTCGCCACGAACGTGCGGTAGAGCTGGTCGGGCAGGCACGCCTTGAGGGCCCGGCTGCCGTGCGGGTCGATGCCGACCCGGTAGCCGTGCAGGCCGTCGCCGCGGGTGCGGTCCCGCTCGTAGACGGCGACGTTGATGCCGGCTTGCCGCAGGCCGTGTGCCAGGCACATGCCGCCGGTCCCGGCGCCGATCACGAGTACGTCCATGTCCCCGCTCCTCTAGAAACTCTGATTACTAGATAATCTAGATACTGTACGACGGTTGGCTAGAATTTCCCACCATGGGTCTGGCGGAGCAGCTCGGCGAGGCGATGCAGGCGTACCAGCGCGCGGTCGACGTGCTCGATCAGCGCGCCGCCGACCTGCTCGGCCTGAACCGCACGGACATGCGCTGCCTCGAGCTGCTGTTCGCGCCGGAGCCGCCGAGCCCCGGCGAGCTGGCCGCCGCAGCCGGGATGACGACCGGGGGCGTCACGACCGCGATCGACCGGCTGGAACGCGCCGGGTACGCGACCCGGGAACGCGACAGCGCCGACCGTCGTCGGGTGACCGTCCGGCCCACCGAGGCGGCCAACCGGAAGGTCGGCGCGATCTACGGGCCGATCGTGACCGACGGACAGAAGTTCCTGCGGCGGTACGACGACGAGACGCTGGCGCGCATCCTCGAATTCATCACGCACGCCACGCAGAGCTGTCACGAGCACGCCGAGCGGCTGGGCCGGTAGCGGGTCCTCGTGGGTGGTTCACGGCATCGCTGAAGGGCCTTCAGGGGCCGCCTGGCGGCCCCGGCGGCGTGGCGCGGGGCGAGGCGGCGGAGCCTGGTCGGAGGGCTGCCCGGGTGGACGGGCGCGGCGTTCCCGGCGGGCGACGGCGGCGGGGAAACAGCAAAGGCAGGGAGTCAGACTCTCCCTGCCACTTCTAACATATATCGCACCCCGGGCCTTGTGGCAAGACCCCGGTGCCGGTGCAGAATCTCCAGTCGACGCCAGAACCTGGCGAAATCCGAGATTCGCGAAGCATGCGTTGGTTTCGACGTATCAGGCGACGCGAGCAGTCGAACGGGGAATCCATGATCGACGTGACCATCGTGGGCGGTGGGCCGACCGGCCTGATGCTGGCCACCGAGCTGCGGCTGCACGACGTACGGGTGGTGGTGCTGGAGCGCGACGCCGAGCCGACCAGCGTGGTGCGCTCGCTCGGCATGCACGTGCGCAGCATCGAGCTGCTGGACCAGCGGGGCCTGCTGGAGCGGTTCCTCGCGCACGGCAAGCAGTTCCGGATCGGCGGCTACTTCGCCGGGATCGCCAAGGAGTGGCCGTCGGGGATGGACACCGCGCACGACTACATCCTCGGCATCCCGCAGCCGGTCACCGAGCGGCTGCTCGCCGAGCACGCCACCGCGGTCGGCGTCGAGATCCGGCGGGGCACGGAACTGGTCGGGCTGAGCCAGGACGAGGACGCGGTGACCGCCGAGCTGGCCGACGGCACCCGGCTGCGTACCCGCTATCTCGTCGGCTGTGACGGCGGCCGCAGCACGGTGCGCAAGCTGCTGGGTGTCGGATTTCCCGGTGAGCCCACCAGGAACGAGACGCTGCTGGGCGTGATGGAGCTGACCGCGCCACCCGACGAGGTCGTCGCGGTGATGACCCGGGTGCGCAGGACGCAGCTACGGTTCGGGGTCGGCCCGGTCGGGGACGGCGAGGGGCTGTACCGCGTCGTCGTACCGGCGGCCGGGGTGAGTGAGGACTGGGCGGTCCCACCGACCATCGAGGACTTCCGGCAGCAGTTGCGGGCGACCGCCGGCACGGACTTCGGGGTGCACTCGCCCCGCTGGCTGTCCCGCTTCGGCGACGCCACCCGGCTGGCCGAGCAGTACCGGGTCGACCGGGTGCTGCTGGCCGGCGACGCGGCACACGTGCACCCGCCGTTGGGCGGGCAGGGGCTCAACCTCGGTCTCCAGGACGCGTTCAACCTGGGCTGGAAGCTGGCCGCGCAGGTCGCCGGGTGGACACCGGCGGACCTGCTGGACACCTACCAGGCGGAGCGCCGGCCGGTGGCGGCGGACGTGCTCGACAACACCCGCGCGCAGACGGAGCTGATGTCGCTGGCGGCGGGTCCGCAGGCGGTGCGTCGGCTGCTGACCGAGCTGATGGACTTCGAGCAGGTGAACCGGTACCTGATCGAAAAGATCACCGCGATCTCGGTCCGCTACGACCTCGGTGCCGACCACGACCTGGTCGGCCGGCGGCTGCGGGACGTGGAACTGAAGCGAGGACGCCTCTACGGGCTGATGCACCGGGGCCGGGGGCTGTTGCTGGACCAGACCGGGGAACTCTCGGTGGAGGGCTGGACCGACCGGGTCGACCGCGTCGTCGACGTCAGCGGCGAACTGGAGGTGCCCGCGCTGCTGCTGCGGCCCGACGGGCACGTGGCGTGGGCGGGTGACGACCGGCGGGAGCTGCGCGACCGGCTGTGCCGGTGGTTCGGCGTCGCCACCGCGGCCCAGGACCTGTCCGGGCTCGGCCGTTCCGGCCGGTAGGGCCGGCGTCAGGGTGCGTCGGGCCGGGTCGTGCCGTCGCCGCCGTTGCGCTGGGCGGCCCGCAGTGCGGCGTGCATCTCCCAGGGTGCCTGGGGCAGCGCGCGGCCGGTTTCGAGCAGGGACTTCAGGTTGGCCATGACCGCGGGCCAGCCGGCGGAGACCGCGTCGAAGTCCTCGTCGGACGGCAGGTTCACGTGCGTGACGGTCAGCCGGACGATGTCCCGGTGCGGTTCGATGAGGAAGGTGACCGTGGAGGCGTCCGGCCCGGCCTCGGCGTCGACGTCGCCGAAGGTCATGACCAGCCGGGTCGGCGGGGTCGCGTCGAGGACCGTGCCGCCGCCGTCGGCGATGCCCGAGCCGTCGGTGCGTCGGTGTTCCCACCGGGAGCCGGGTCGCCAGTCGGAGACGTTGTGGTGACCCCAGTACGTGCCGGTCAGGTCGGCGTCGGTCAACGCCTCCCAGACCCGCTCCGGGGTGGCGTGGATGTAGGTCACGTACACGAAGGTGGGCTTGGTGACGGTCATCTGCGGCTCCTCGGCCTGTCGGCGGATCGCGTCGAGCACCCGTAGCCGGGGTTCCTCGAACGCGGCGATCCATCGCTGCGGCAACTCGTGGATGGGGACCGGGTTGAGGTAGTGCCATCTCTCCCGGCCGCGTCGGACGGCGTTGACCAGGTTGGCCTCCTGCAACACGCCGAGGTGTTGCGTCACCGACTGCCGGGTGATGGCGAGTTGGGCACAGAGTTGGCCGAGGGTCTGGCCGTCCTGGCGGCGGAGGCTGTCGAGCAACCGGCGACGTGTCGGGTCGGCGAGCGCCTTGAACACCTTGTCCATGTCGCCGGCCATGACCAGCATTATGCAGGCATCTGCCTGCCTAATGTCAAGCGAGGTGCCGTCGGCGGCGGGCAGGGTGGGCGGCCCGCGCACCGGATCCGGGAGCCGGGCGCGGAAAGCTCCCCCGCCCGGTGACCGGGCGGGGGAGCGGATCATCCGGTACGGGCCGCGTGGCCCGTACCGGATGACAGGGTCGCACCTGGAGAGGTGGACCGGGTCGGTCAGGCGACCGTGCAGGCCGCGCCGTTGAGGGTGAACGAGGAGGGCTTGGCGGTGTTGCCGGTGTGGTTGGCCTGGAAGCCGATGTCGATCGAGCCGCCGGCCGGGATGGTGCCGTTGTAGCTGGCGTTACGGGCCGTCACCTGCCCCGACGAGGGGGAGTAGGTGGCGTTCCAGCCGGAGGTGATGCTCTGCCCGCCGGGCAGCGTGAACACCAGGGACCAGCCGGTCACGGCGCTGGAGCCGGTGTTGGTGATGGTGAGGTTCTCGGTCAGGCCGCTGTTCCAGGCGTTGACGCTGGCGGTGACCCGGCAGGCCCCGGAGCTGGGCGGCGGGGTGGTGGTTGGCGGGGGCGTGGTCGGCGGCGGAGTGGTGGGCGGCGGGGTGGTCGGCGGGGGCGTGGTCGGCGGCGGGGTGGTGGGCGGCGGCGTGGTCGGGGTCGGGTTGGTCAGGCCGAAGAACTGGAGGGCGACGGCGGCCATCCCGCCGGAGGGCAGGCTGTGCCCCGCCCCCTGGACGCTGTACGCCTCGACGAGCACGTTGCCGCTGGCGTCGGCGTAGCGGCGGCGGTTCCAGTTGGCCTGGGGGGTGTCGGTGGAGGTGGGCGTCTGGCTGAGCCCGAACACGTTCGTCCACTGCTCGATGGTCTCCTGGAGCAGCGAGTACGGCACCAGGGTGTCGGCGGTGCCGTGCCACAGCTGCACCTTCGGCCGGGGACCGGTGTACCCGGGGTACGCCTGCTGGCGTACCGCGTCGCCCCACTGCTGCGGGGTGCGGTTCATGTTCCCGCCGGTGCACTGGCTGGCGCCGGGCGGGTAGTCGGCCGCGTTGGCGAAGCAGTTGTAGGGCACCCCCATGAAGGCGGCCCCGGCGGCGAACACGTCCGGGTAGACGGCCAGCATGTGGTTGGTCATCATGCCGCCGGACGAGCTGCCGGTGGCGAACACCCGGCGGGGGTCGCCGCCGTACTGCCGCTCGGTGTAGTTGATCATCGAGACGATCGACACGGGGTCGCTGCCGCCGCCCCGGCGCTTCGCGGCGTCCGACCAGGTGTCGAAGCAGTTGCCGAAACCGGCCTGCTGGGTCGCCGACGGGTAGATCACGATGTAGCCGTACCGGTCGGCGAGCGAGGCGAACTCGCTGCTGGAGTAGAAGCCGGGACCGGTGCCGCCGCAGCCGTGCATGGCCACCACGATCGCCGGGTTGGTCGGGCGGGTGTTCGGCACGTAGATGTGCATCCGCATCCGAC
This sequence comes from Micromonospora sp. WMMD735, assembly GCF_049178995.1. Lineage (NCBI taxonomy): Bacteria > Bacillati > Actinomycetota > Actinomycetes > Micromonosporales > Micromonosporaceae > Micromonospora > Micromonospora sp. WMMD735. The sequence continues at coordinate 3,444,861 of NZ_JBMHMJ010000002.1, read as the reverse complement.
CGGGGTTGTCGCCGAAGTTTGTCACCTCGACCAGCGACGCGGCGTACGCCGGCTGGAGCGTCGGTACCACCAGGGCGGCTGCCGCCACGGTGGCGACCAGCGGCGCCGCCAGGGCGAGCAGCAGTCTCCGTCTGATTCTCATGGGCGTGACTCCCTCACAGGTTGAGATCGGCCGCGCGACCGTGCGGCACGGGTACGCCCGGATGCCCGTGTCGTCCGCGCCGGCCCACTACGTCCGGCATGCCCTGCCCCGGCCCTAGGGCATTGCATGGCACTTAGTGTTCTCCTCGGTCCCACAAGTGTCAATCGAATGGCCTCGATACACTTGACGGTCACCGGTTCCGCGCCCGGGTCCACCCCGGACCGCGTTCGGTAGGCGGGCACCGGTGCGCCGTCTACAGTCGGTGCCACCGTCGCCCAGCCGAGCCCGGAGCGTCCCAGTGCCACACCCGTTCGACATCGAGGAGATCTTCCCCGACGACGGGGACCACCCGGTGCGGCTGCCCCGCCGGCAGGCCGGCAACTCGCCCCAGGGCGTCGCGGTGACCCTGCTGGCCGACTACACGCTGCGGACCCGGGCGTGGCTGCCGTCCGCCGCCATCGTCGCGCTGCTCGCCGAGTCCGACGTCAGCCTCGCCGGCGCGCGGACCGTGATCAGCCGGCTGGCCCGCCGGGGCGTACTGGAGGGCAGCCGGCAGGGGCGGCGCAGCTCGTACCGGCTCAGCCGGTCCGCCGCGGTCAGCCTCTCCGTCGGTGGCAGCTGGGTGATGGCCGCGACCACCACCACCCAACCGTGGGACGAGTGCTGGACCCTCGTCGCGTTCTCCCTGCCCCAGGAGCGCAGCGCGCAACGACGTGCCCTGCGCGGCCAGCTCCGGTGGCTGGGCTACGCGCCGCTGTACGACGGACTGTGGATCTCGCCGCACGAGCTGACCCCGAAGGCACGGGCCCAGCTCACCCAGCTCCACCTCGGCGCGGTCACCGTGTTCCGGGGCCGCCGGGTCGACCTCGACGCGGTCGCCGGCCGCGATCCGCTCGACGCCTGGGACGTCGCGGCGGTCGCCGAACAGTACGAGAGCTTCCTGCGACGCTGGCGGCCCCTGCTGCCACGGATCGCCGCCGGCCGGGTCGACGGCGCCGAGGCGGTCCGGGCCCGCACCGAGGTGATGGACACCTTCCGGCGGTTCCCCACCCTCGATCCGCAGCTACCGCTGCGGCTGCTGCCCGCCGGCTGGCTGCGCGGCCCCGCCCGGGAGACCTTCGCCGCCGTCTACGACGGGCTCGCCGACACCGCCGAGCGGCACGTCCGGGCCGTCGTCGCCCGGTTCGCCGACGGCACGTACGCCGCCGACGTGCGGGCGCACAGCACCGCCGACCTCCTCGCCGGGGTGTGCGCCACCGAAGCCCGCACTCCCGCCCCACCCGCAGTCGCCACCGACCTGGCGGAGTCGTCCCCGGCGCACTGACCCGGCCACTGCCGGCCCCACGGCCCGCTCAGAGTTTCAGCCCCTCGACGGTGCCCAGGTCGTACCAGGTGAGGGAGAAGGGGCTGTCGCCGGACGGCACGACCGGGAACACGCCCCAGCTCTCCAGGACCGCGCCGGGCCGCAGGGTGAAATCCGTGCCGGGCCGCTGCGACGCGCAGTACGTGTCGACCGGGAAGACCTGCCGCCCGTCGTCCATGGTCAGATGCGACGACCGGAGATCCGCCGTCCGGGCCGGGCAGCTGAGCACCCAGCCGCCGGGGGACCGGGTCGTATAGCGCAGCTGCACCCGCAGCGTACCCGCCGTCACCTCCAGACCCGTGACGGTCGCCGTGTTCTGCCCGTCGTCGTAGAGGAGGCGACTCATCTGCCGTGGGCTGGCCTCCGGCGACGCCGAAGCGACCGCGCCGGGCGCGGCGGTCGACGGGGCGGGGCTGCCGGACGCCGGCTGCGTGGGCCCGGAGGCGGTTGCCCCGGCCGGTGCCGCCGCGTCCCGACCCGGCCCGGTCGGCTCCGGCTTGTTGAGCGTGATCCAGACCACGGCGGCGGCCCCCAGCACCACGATGACGACGATGCCGACGATCAACCCGACCAGATGCTTGCGCAACATCGATGATCCTTACTGCCGGTGAACAGGCTCCTTCCACGCTAGATCCCGGTGGCAAGATCCGCAGGTCGGCGGGGTCGTCGAGCTCACCGGCGGCGGGCCCGTTCCAGCACCTCCTCGACGGTGAGCGGGCTGCGCGGATGGTGACTGAGCGACAGCGGGGTGCGGATCTTCACCGGTGCGGCGCCCTCGGCGGCGAGATAGAACTCGCCGGTGCCGAGCCGGGCGACGTCGAGGATGTCGCCTCCCTTCGCCTTGGCCATCTCCCGGGCGGCCTCGATCTGGATCGGGCTGTTCAGCCGGCCGTAGAGCTGGGTCGCCGCGTTGCCCGGGATGCGGTTGTGCAGCCCCTTGGGCGCCTGGGTGGCGAAGACCAGGCCCAGGCCGTACTTGCGGGCCTGGGCCGCCAGCGCCAGCGTGCTCTGGGTGCACGGTGTCATCGCGCCGGACGGGGCGAACGTCTGCGCCTCGTCCATCACCAGCAGCCCGAGCAGCGGGCGGTCGTTCGCCGGGTGTTTCCTGATCCAGGCGAACAGCGCCATCTGCAACTGGTTGACGAAGCCCTGCCGGGCCTCGTCGGACTGCAGCCCGACGAGGCTGACGACGGAGATCCGGGCCCGCGCGCCGGGGGCGGGGGTGAGCAGCAGGCCCGGGTCCATCGGGCTGCCCTCGCCACCGAACAGCGGATCGTTGACCATCGCCGCCGCCAGCGACTGCGCGATCCCCACGCCGATCTTGTCGGCCCCGTCGATGTCCAGCAGCCCGTCCGGCAGGTCGGCGAGGGTGTCGATCAGGCCCTGCACCCGGCTGCCGCCGCGCCGGCCGTAGTGCTCGACGGCCTTACGCAGCACGGCGAGCCCCAGGTGGACCTTGTTGGTGCGACCGGTCAGCTGGGCGCGGGGCGCGAGCGACGCGACAGCCGCCTCCACGGCCTCGTGGAACTCGTCGGGGTCGTCGCGCACGCCACGGAAGTCCGGCAGCGGCTGGAAGCTCAGCGGGCGACCCGACGACCGGCGTGGCGTCCACACCAGCACGTCGGTCCCGGCGAGGTAGTCCCGGGCCTTCCCGGCGTCCCCGGCGCGCCACTGCGGCGGCGGCTCCGGCCACCCGTCGCCGAGGCGGGCCAGGTCGTTGTTGGGATCGAGGACGATGGCGGAGACCCCGGCGAGGGCACACTCCTCCAGGACGCGCCGGATCAGCACGGTCTTGCCGGACCCGGAGCCGGCGAAGATGGTGGTGTGCTTGCGCAGGGCCTCGAGCGGGAGGGACACGGGTTCGTCGGTGCGGTGGTCGTACCCCACGGTCAGCCGCGGACCGGAACCCTCCGCGTCGACCGGCCGCGGGGCGACCCGTCCCGGGGCGGCGGGCTGTCCGCCGGGCGACCCCACGTCGACAGGTGCCGTTCCGGCCGGACCTGCCGGGGGCGGTGGCGCGGTGACCGGTCCGGCCCGCTTGGGCCCTACCGGCGGACCGGGTTCGCGTTCGCCGGGCGCGGCGGGGAGCCAGTCGGCGACGGAGGCGAGGGCCCGCCGTAACACGGTGAGGTTCCGGGTCGGTCGACGGGCGGCCAGCCAGTCCCGGATGTCGACGGGTGACTCGGCGAGCATGACCCGCAGCGCCCCGAGGATGCGGAGATCCTCTTGGTCCAGCGGCAGGATCGTCCCGCCGGCCTGAGTGAAGGCCGTGACCGCCTGCCGGGTCTTGGCCCCGCTCGACCAGGCCCCGTTGCGGAGCAGGAAGAGCTTGCGGCGGGTCACCCGGGCGTCGAGCCCCGCCACCGTGCACGCCTTGCGGAGCCGGGCCAGCGCGGCGATGGCGTGGTGCTCCTCGCTGACCGCCCGGAAACACCAGTGGACCTGGTCCTCGGTGGCCTCGTCGAGGGTGAGCCGGAGCCGGGCGTGCAGCGGCGGCTGGGCGCTCGGCGGCGGGTCCACGCTGAACGATCCGCCGCCCTCGCCGCGTTCCATGACCCAGGCGGTGAGACCCGCCGCGAGCAGGGCGGGGATCAGACCGTCCTCGCCGTCGCGGGTCAGTGGGCCGGAGACGTCGGCCTCGGTTCTGAGCTGGGCGAACCTCGTGTCGAGGTGTTCCAGGTCGGTGACCGCAGCGGCGTGCGGGCCGGGGGGCCTCGGCCGCGTCGGATCACCGAGCCGGGTCAGCTCCCGCACCTCGCCGGCGGCGACGCAGTCCCGGACGTGCCGGTCGATGTCGATCAGCAGTTCCCGGGGCGTCATCTGCTCGGCCTGCGCGAAGGCGTCGGGCCGCACCGGCCACGACGGGTACGGGGGCACGAAGCCGCGCTCGGCGAACCGGACGGCGAACCGCCGCTCGACGATCTGCCGGGCCAGGGCGGCGTCGTGGATGGTGGTGAGCCGGGGTGCCACCCGGAACCGGTCGCTCACCGTGTCCACCGTCCGGCTCCGGATGATCGTCCACGAGTTCGGCAGGCAGGCCACCAGGGTGAGGGTGCGGCGGGTGAGCTGGCGCAGCGACATCAGGCCGTCGGCGATCCGGGCGTGCACCGCGGCCTGCTCCGGGTCGTCCTGCGCGCCGGGCCGGGCGTGCAGGACGTCACCGGCGGCCACGGACTGCGCGATGAGGGTGTCGATCTGGTCGACGGCGATCACGGACGGCCCGGTCAGGGCCAGCAGCCAGGAGATCTCCTGGACGATCCGCTGCGCGTCGCGCGGTGCCCGCCGCATGCCCCAGGCGCTGCGCTCACCCGCCTCCCCCTCCTCGCCGGAGGTGAAGTAGTTCTCCGCGACGTCCCGGTGGGCGACGTCCTCCGAGGCGCTCAGCGCGAGGGCCCGCGCCGTCTCCCCGCAGACGCGGGCCACGTGCGGCGCGTGCCCGGCGAGCCCTTCGACGAACGCGTCCAGGGCCGCCCGGGTCAGTTCGGTGTCCCCCATCACCGCGCGGCGGGCCGAGCGGGGTGCCCCGACCAGCGAGGAGAGCCGACGCAGCACCAGCCTGAGCTGGCTCTCGCTGCCGGGCACCGGCCGGGACAACCCGTCGAGCACGGCGGCGAGCACGCTGTCCCAGAAGCCGCGCGCGTCGAGCAGCCCGACCAGGAAGAAGTAGCCGCCCTGCTGCTGCACCTGCTGCCGGATCCAGCCCAGCAGGTGGGTCTTGCCCGAGCCGCGCTGCCCCTGCAGCACCAACCCGATCGGGCTGCTGTCGGCGCTGTCGCGGGCATCGGCCACCCCGTCGAGGACGTCGCGGACCACCGCGGTGTGCAGGCCCTCCACGTGGAACGGTGAGGGCCGCCAGACGTCGTCGGGCACCGGTGCCCAGTCGAGCCTGAGCGCCGCCAGGGCCGCGTGCTCCGCCCCGGTCATCCCACCCCGATCGCCAGCAGGTGCTTGTCCTGGCCGCCGAGCCGCAGGGCCGCCGCCACGTCGGCCGTGGTGAGCGCCTTCTGGTTGGATTCCGGGACGATGTCCACGTCCGGCTCGCGCTCCAGATCCCGCAGCGCCTCGTCGAGGTCGGCGGGGTCGACGTCCGCGAAGAACGGCCGCAACCGGGTCAGACTGACCCAGGCCCCCGGCTCGGCGGTCAACGCCGCGTAGGCGTGCCGGACGCGCAGCCCGAGGGCGCGCCGCAGGTCCGGTCGGGGCGTACCGGCCCGCACGTCGGTGAGCGCGAACATCTCGCCGAAGGTGCGGTAGTCGCTGCGGGCCATGACCCGGTCCCGCAGGTTCACCTGCAACGCCGTCAGCGCCCCGCCGAGGATCCGGCCCTGCGCCGACTGGAAGTTCAGGTCCTCCTGCACCCGGACCCAGCCCCGGTCGGCGAGCTGGTGCAGGAAGGTGCTGCCCTCGCGGCGGCTGTCCAGGTAGCCGAGGCGGTTGAGCTTGTCCCGGTACGACTTGCGGATGTCGACGCCGTAGCGCTTGCGCAGCTCGGTGTTGGGCACCTCCCGGGCCTCGGCCATCAGGACGACCAGGATCGCGCTCTCGGAGGGGGTGAGGTCATCGCCGGGCATGGAACGTTCCTTCCGCCATGTCGCGTCGCCGGGCCCGGATGACGGTGCCGATCTGGTGCACCACCGCGCCGACGTCGTGGTTGATTCGGGCATTGGTGAAGCGCAGGACGGCGTAACCGTCCATCTGCAACCGCACGTCGCGCTGCCGGTCCGCCTCGAACCGGTCCGGCCGGCAGTGTTCCGGGCCGTCGACCTCGACCACACACCGCTCCGCGGGCCAGAGCAGGTCGAGGCAGACCGGGGGCGCGAGGGGATGCGACAGGTGGTAGTGGTTCCAGACCCGGCCCGCCGCCCAACTCTCGGCGGCCAGGGCGGCCTCCAGTGCCGCCTCGGTGCTGCTGCGGGGATGGGGACGTCCTCGCACCGTCGGTGCCGTCGCCGGGACCGGCCGGGGTGGCGGGACCGCCGCCGGGGCGAGCGCGACGCTGACCACCCGGTCCTCGTGCCGCAACGGCGTCCCGGTCAGCCACACGGCGACCCGGCCGTGGTGACACAGCCACTCCGCGCCCGCCACGACGGCCCGTTCCCCGGCCGGGTCGAGACCGGCGGGCACCTCGACCAGCAGGCTCACCCCCGGCCGGTCGAAGCCGTCCGCCACCACCCGGGTCAGCCCCGGACAGCGGATCTCCGGCGGGAACGGGTCGGTCGGTGGACGTCGCCCGGACACCGCCACGTCGGCGAGGTGTGCCAGGAACGGTGCGAAGTGCGCGGACTCCCGCGCCCGCCGGCTGGCGGCGGCCCGGACGGCGGCCAGGCCGAACGGGTCGACGCGGGGGACGTCCGCGGCCTCGGGGAGCCAGCCGGGTAGCAGCGCCACCGCCACCCGTTCGAGGTCGTCCAGGACGGCACGGACGAGGGAGCCGGGGGTGCGGGGCGGGCCGGGCCGCAGCACGACGGCGACCGGGCCCACCGGTTCCCCGGTGGTGGCCGCCGCGACCGCGTCGGTGGGTACGCCGACGAGCTGCACGACGCGATCCGTCGGCAACCCGGCGAGCTGCCGGACGAGGCTCATGGCGGGTCACCGGCGTGGACCGCGACCGCCGTTTCCCGGGGGAGGTCGGATCGGGCGGAACTCAGCGGTCTTCATCCTCCCGTGCGGCCATCGGACGAACCCGAACACCCTACGAAGCGGTTCGCCGGGGGCGCCAGCGCCGTACCCGGTCAGTCGTGCTTCGGACAGCCGGACGACGGGCTACCCGGACCTGCCGGGTTTCCCGTCGGCCAGCGACTGCGCCCGGCGGCTCAGCGACTCGACGTGGGTGGTCAGCTCCCGTACCGCCTGCTCGTCGGCGTCGTCCAGGGTCGACAGCCGGTCGAGCAGGGCGGCGTGGTCGGCGGTCAACTGCCGGTAGCGTCGGACGAAGCCGCTGTCCTCGCCGTCGGGGCGGCCGCTCAGCAGGGCGTACGTCGGGTCGAGGTCGATGATCTGCTGGGCCAGGCCGGCGGTGGCGGCGCTGAGCGCGCTGCGGCTGTCGGTGCGTTCGTCGCGACGGACCCGCCGGGCCGCCGCCAGCCGCCCGGCCCGCCGGCCGCCGAGGTAGAGCACCGACGCTCCGGCGACGACCCCGGTAACCGCCGCGGCGGCGAGCAGGAACCGGGGCAGCGACGGGCTGATCGTCCGCGCGCCGTCGGGCACGGTGCCGGCCTTGACCAGCCGGTCGTAGTTGACGGCGATGACCTTCACGGCCTCCAGTGGACGGTCGACGAACGTGTCGATGCCCCGACCGATGATCATTTCTGCGGCGGCGGCCTTGCCCAGGTTCTTCTTCTCGTATCCGGGCACCAGGGCGCAGCCGTAGGTGTCGTAGTCGTCGCCGTCGCGGCTGAGCACCAGCACGACGGTCCCGTCGGCGGCCCGGTGCACCTGCTTGCAGGTGTCCCGCAGGTCGGCCCCGGGGGAGCGCAGGATCACCACCAGCCGGCGGTTGCCGATGACCCGTTCCGCCGCCGCCCGGTCCACGTCGAGCCCGGGGTCGGCGTAGAACGACGTGGTACGGACGTGCCTGGCGATCGGGCCGTCCAGGGCCCCGCCGCTCCACACCGCCCAGCCGGCCAGCACCAGGCAGGCCAGCACGGCCAGGCCGAACGGGGTGCCGAGCAGGCCGGCGACGCGTGCCCGCCCCGGGCGGGCGGTGGCGGTCCGCGGGGATGGGGAACGTGTCATGACAGCCTGCCCCGCAGGTAGTTGTCCGGTCGGTAACTGGCGATGCCGACCTGACGCGCGGTGTCGTCCAGCTCGGCCGCCGCCTCGTCGAGCAGGGTGCGGACGTGCCGGGCGGGCAGTTTCTCCTCCCACGCCGACCGGGCGGCCTGGAGTGTGACGATGCCCCGGGTCAGCGCCGGGTTGCTGCGGGCGTCGGTCAGCAGGGACACCTCGACGGCCAACGCGGTCAACCCGGCCAGCCGGGTCGGCGCGGTATCCCGCCGGCTGCCCGGCCCGCGGTCGGGCCGGCGCAGCGACCGGGCCGACAGCACCATGAACGCCGCCACGCAGCCCGCGAAGAGCCACGGCAACGCCGGTAGCGCCACCCGCAGCGGGTCGGCCGGCCGGTACGGCAGGGGCCGCTCGAACAGGCCCGCGTAGCGGATGTCGGTGACCCGGTTGAGATAGACGCCCAGCACGTTGCGCTGCGGGTAGTCGGTGCGGCTGAGCAGGTTGGCGAACTGGCCGTAGAAGCTCGCCCCGGCCAACTCCGCGAAGTCCGCCGCGCCGGGCCCGTGGTATTCGATCCAGAGCCCGTACATCACCACGATCGGCCGGTCGGGGAACCGGGCGTTCAGGGCGGGACCGTACCGGGGCAGGGGTTCGCCGTAGCGCTGCACGGGCAGCGCGACGTACCAGGCCCCGTCGGGGAAGGCGTTGCGGGCGGCGGTCTCGGGCACGTCGGTGAGGGTCGCGCCGGGCGCGATGTGCCGCCCGGTCGCCCGCAGGTCGGTCAGGACGGTGGTCAGCTCCGGCCCGCTCGGCTCGCGCCAGCGCAACTCGTCTCGGTCGGCCGGGGTGGACTCCTTGCGCAGCGTGGTGATCAGGGCGATCAGCAGATCGGTCACGTCCCCGGTGGCGAACTGCGCCCGCCAGGCGGGCAGCCGGTCGGAGCTGGCCTGGTAGAAGCCGCCGCTGACCTCGGTGCCGATCACCCGGATCGTGGCGTTCTCCACGTCCCGGACCCGCTCCCGTTCATCTTTGTCCAGGCCGGGCGGGGCGACCAGGATCCGGGTGTCGCCGGCCACCTCCCGCACCCGCTGCTCGTTCCAGTACGCCACCGAGCCCGGCAGGCGGACCACCGGCGCGGCGGCCACCAGCGCGGTCATCTCGTCCACCGACGGCACGGTGGCCCGGTCGGAGGTGCCGGCGCCGTCCGTGTCGACCCCGGCCGTCGACGTCGGCGACCGGCCGTAGCTGACGTCGATGCCCTGCTGCCGCTGGGCGAGCAGGAAGACCACCAGGACGAGCACGGCGATCCCGAGCAGCGTCCAGCGCAGCGGCTCGGCCAGCCGGCGGTATCCGCGGGCGGTCACCGGTGCTCCCGCCACAGCCGGTCGGCCTGCCGGGCGTGCTCGGCCGCCGCCCGCGCCGCGTCGACCCCGCCGCGCCGGCCCGCGAGCGACTCGGCGCGGGTCAACAGCCGTTCCGCCTCGGGCACCCGGCCCGGGGTCGCGTCCCGGCTGACGGCCGCGCTGTCGATCGCCGCGCGCGCGGCCGACCAGGCGGTCCGCCGCTGCTCCGCGTGGGCCCGCCGGTGGGGCAGCAGGGTGGTCGCCACGCCCGCGGCCACCAGCAGCACCGCGCCGGCCAGCCAGAACAGGGAGGGGTCTGCCATGGGCTCCAACCGTTCGCCGGGTCCGGGGGACGGCCCCCGGGGGTGGTCCGACCGAGTCTCGCCGATCGGGTCAACCCGCGCCACACGGCCCCCGACCAGGGCGGTTGTCGCTGCGAAGGGTGGCGTGCCGGTGATCGTGAGTACGGGTGCTCATCCGGTGGCCGGCCCCGCCGACGATGATCGGGACGTGCAGATGACGCGTACCCGAACCCTCCTCGGCGGTGTGCTGCTCGCGGCCGCGACGATCGGCACCTGGGCGGCCTGGCTGGGGTGGGAGAGCGGCTACTCGACCGACCCCCGCACCGGCGCGACCTCCGGCCCGTACGCGGTCTGGCAGGTGGTCGGCGCGGTGCTCACCCTGGTCGTGGTCGCCGCCGTCGCCGGCTGGCTGCTCGGCCCGGTGCTGGTGGCGCCGGTGATGACGGTGGCGTTCACGGCCGCCTGGTCGGGGCACGCGGCGGCCACCGACGACTCCGGGCTGTGGGTGGTGGGGGCGGTGCTGGTGCTGTTCGGCACCGGCGTCGGCAGCACCCTGGTCAGCCTCGGCAGCCGGCTCGTCCGCCGCCGCGTCGCCGACCGTCGCCCGCGTACCTGAGCCCGGCTCCCGCCTGCGGGTTCGTGCCGCAGTGGCGGGCATCCGCCGTTCGGCAGGCGGTCAGGCGGTGAATTCGTCGGTGATCCGGACGAGGATGCGGGTCAGGTCGGCTGCGGTCGGGGTGCTCTGCGGGTCGACCAGCGACTGGGCGGCCAGGCCGCCGAGCAGGGTCTGGTAGAACGCGCCGAGGGCCAGCGCCTCGGCCTCGTCGGCCTCGGGGTCGAGCTGGTGGAAGATCGCGGCCAGCCCGAGCCGGGCGCGGTGGTTGGCGGCGCGGAGTGCCTCCCGCAGCTCGGGGGCACGGTCGAGCTGGGAGATCAGCTCGAACTGGACGGCCCAGAGGGGGCGTAGCCGGTCGAAGGACTCGATCACCCGGGTCCAGGCCGCCTCGAACCGTTGCCGTGGGGTGGCGTCCGGGCCGGCGTCGACCGTGAATGCCCGTTCCAGTTCCTGGCCCCACTCCTCCATCGCCTCGAAGAGCGCCTGGTCCAGCAGGGCCCGGGTGGTGCGGAAGTGGTAGCCGATAGCGGCCAGGCTGGTGCCGGCCGCGGCGGCCACGTCCCGCGCGGTGGTGGCGGTGTAGCCCTTCTCCACCAGGCAGCGTTTCGCGCCGGCGAGCAGGTCGTCCCGATTGCCCATGGGCACAGCGTAGCGTGTCCCTCGCACAAGGGTCTTGCACAACCGTCTGACACGTTCGTACTATTGCCTGCATGACGAACGTCCTGATCTCCGGTGGTGGCGTCGCCGGCCTCACCCTCGCCTGGTGGCTGCGCCGGCACGGGTTCCGGCCGACCGTCGTCGAGCGGGCCCCCGCGCTGCGCGCAGGCGGCTACAAGGTCGACATCCGCGGTGTGGCCCTGGAGGTGGTCGACCGGATGGGGCTGGGCGGCCAGGTCCGACGGCGCGACACCGGCATGCTCCGGACCCGGTTCGTCGACTCCCGGGGCGACACCCTCGCCGCCATGGACGCCAGCCTCTTCGGCGGGCGGGAGGGCGACGACGTCGAGATCATGCGCGGCGACCTGGTCGACATCCTGGCCGGAGCCACCACCGACGTCCCCCTCCTGCTCGGCGACTCGATCACCACCCTCACCCCGACCGCCGACGCGGTGCGGGTGGTCTTCGCCAGCGGCCACCGGCAGACGTTCGACCTGGTGATCGGGGCGGACGGGCTGCACTCGCAGGTGCGCCGGCTGGCCTTCGGCAACGACCCGGACCCGGTACGCCCGCTCGACCACCACATCGCCGTGTGCACCGTGCCGGCCGGGTTCGGCCTCGACCGCACCGAACTGATGCACGTCGCCCCGGGCCGCAGCGTCGGCGTCTACCGCACCGCGGGCGCCCCCGACGCCCGCGCCCTGTTCCTCTTCCGGTCCCCGGCCGAGGTCCCCGCCCCCGGCGACGCCGCCGGGCGTCACGCGCTGCTGGCCCGGGAGTTCGCCGGTCTCGGCTGGCAGGTGCCCCGGCTGCTCGCCGCAGCCGCCGACGCCGACGACCTCTATCTCGACGCCATCAGCCAGGTGCGGATGGACCACTGGTCCACCGGCCGGATCGCGCTGGTCGGGGACGCCGCGTACGGACCGTCACCCGCCTCCGGCCAGGGCACCAGCCTCGGCCTGGTCGGGGCGTACACGCTGGCGGCGGCGTTGGCCCGGGCCGGCGGGGACCCGGGCGCCGGATTCGCCGACCACGAACGGCAACTGCGTCCCTTCGTCCGGGCCAATCAGGAGTTGGCCGAGCGCAACCTGCGTGGGATGGTGCTCGGTTCGACCGCCCAGATCCGCGTCCAGCTGACGATGCTGCGGCTGCTGCCCCGGCTGCCCGGCCGGGAACGGATGATCCGCCGGGTGACCGAGCCGATCCGCCGGGCGGCGACCGCGATCACCCTGTCCGACCCGGGCGTGCCCGGCGGAGCCTGAGCGGCCGACCGCCCGGCTCCCTATGCTCGGGGCATGGAACTGCGGATCTTCACCGAGCCCCAGCAGGGCGCCACCTACGACCAACTGCTCACGGTGGCCCGCGCCGCCGAGGACGCCGGCTACGGTGCGTTCTTCCGCTCCGACCACTACGTGGCGATGGGGTCGTCCACCGGCGAACCCGGCCCCACCGACGCCTGGACCACCCTGGCCGGGCTGGCCCGGGACACCACCCGGATCCGGCTCGGCACACTGGTCACGGCGGCCACCTTCCGGCTGCCCGGTCCGCTGGCGATCACCGTCGCCCAGGTCGACCAGATGAGCGGCGGCCGGGTCGAGCTGGGCATCGGCGCCGGCTGGTTCGCCGAGGAGCACACCGCCTACGGCATCCCGTTCCCGCCGGTGGGGGAGCGCTTCGACCGGCTGGAGGAGCAACTCGCCGTCATCACCGGGCTGTGGGCGACCCCGGCCGGTGAGCGGTTCGACCACGCCGGGAAGCACTACCCGGTCAGCAACTCCCCGGCACTGCCCAAGCCGGTGCAGCAGCCCCGCCCGCCGATCCTGCTCGGCGGCAAGGGACCCAGGCGCACCCCGCGCCTGGCCGCCCGCTACGCCGACGAGTTCAACCTGCCCTTCGTCTCGGTCGAGGAGACGGTGGCCCAGTTCGGCCGGGTCCGCGCGGCCTGCGCCGAGGCGGGCCGCGACCCGGGCAGCCTGCGCTGGTCCAACGCGCTGGTGCTCTGCTGCGGCCGGGACGACGCCGAGGTGGCCCGCCGGGCCGCCGTGATCGGTCGGGAACCGGCCGAGCTGCGGCAGAACGGCGTCGCCGGCACCCCCGCCGAGGTGGTCGACACGATCGGCCGGTACGCCGAGGCGGGCAGCGAGCGGATCTACCTGCAGGTGCTCGACCTGGCCGACCTGGACCAGCTGGAACTGGTCGCCGCCGAGGTGATGCCCCAGCTGTGACCCGGCCGGCCACCCATGGCGGCCGGCCGGGACGGTCAGTGGCGGCGGGCGCCCGGCTCGCGCAGCACCGTGTCCAACCGGCCGTCCCGGTCGCTGTCCAGGTAGGTGATGTCCGGTACGCCGTCGCCGTCCAGGTCGAACTGGACCACGTCGGCGATCCCGTCCCCGTCCAGGTCGGTCACCACCTGCGTCGAGCCGTCCAGGTGGTGGGTGACGATCGAGTGCGCCCCGCCCGGTGCCACCCGGGGTGCCGGTGCCGTCGTCGGTCCCGTCCGGTCCGGGTACGCCGACGGCGGGGCGCTCGCCGGCTCCAGGCCGACCCCGGTCGGGTCGATCTCCTCCTCGGACGGGTAGACGTCGCCGTGCAGGATCGGGTCGCGGTAGCTGCTCATCGCGCCATGGTTCCCCGTGGACGCCGTCGACAACCGTGCCGGATGGTGCACCGGACCGCGCTCACCGAGTTCGGCGTCGGACTGCGCGGGTACAGTTCCGACGTGGTCGACACACTGGTGGGACACGCCCGCGCGGCACTGGACTCGGACGACCCGGCGCGACGCCGGACGACCCGCGACGAGCTGGCCGCCGCCAGGGCGCAGGGCCTGCCGGTCAGCCCGCGCGGCTACGACGTCGGACAGGTCGACGCGGCGCTGGACGACCTGCACGCGGCGCTGACCGAGGGCGGCGACGCGTGAGCGGGGTGCCCCGGCACAACTGGGCCGGCAACGTGCACTACGCCGCCCGTGCCTTCCACCGGCCGACCACCCTCGACGAGCTGCGCCGGCTGGTCGCCGGCAGTGACCGGGTGCGGGCGGTCGGCAGCGGCCACTCGTTCAACCGGATCGGCGACACCACCGGCGACCTGGTCTCGCTGGCCGGGTTGCCGCCCACCGTCGAGGTCGACCGGGAACGCGGCACCGTCACCGTCGCCGCCGGGCTGCGCTACGGGGACGTGGCGACCCGGCTGCACGAGCAGGGGCTGGCCCTGGCCAACCTCGCCTCGCTGCCGCACATCTCGGTGGCCGGGGCGGTCGCCACCGGCACCCACGGCTCCGGCGACGGCAACCGCAACCTGGCCGCCGCCGTGGCCGGTCTCGAACTGGTCACCGCCGACGGGGACGTGCTCACCGTCGACCGGTCCGCCGGTGACCGGTTCGCCGGCATGGTCGTGTCGCTGGGCGCACTGGGCGTGGTCACCCGGGTCACCCTGGACGTGCTGCCCACCTTCACCGTCCGCCAGTACGTCCGCGAGGACCTGCCCGTCGGCGCGCTGGACACTGCGCTCGCCTCGGCGTACAGCGTCAGCGGGTTCACCACCTGGCGCTCGACGGACATCGACCAGGTCTGGCGCAAGCAGCTCGCCGACGCCCCGCCGCCGGAGCCGGACTGGCTCGGCACCACCCCGGCCGACCGGCCGGCGCACCCGGTGCCCGGAATGGACCCGGTGAGCTGCACCCCGCAGTTCGGCGAGCCCGGCCCGTGGCACGAGCGGTTGCCGCACTTCCGGCTCGGCTTCCTGCCCAGCAGCGGCGACGAACTCCAGTCCGAGTACCACCTGCCCCGCTCAGCCGGGGTCGGGGCGCTCGCCGCGCTGGCCGGGATGCGGGAGCGGATCGCGCCGGTGTTGCAGATCTGCGAGCTGCGCACCGTCGCCGCCGACGAGCTGTGGCTCAGCCCCAACCAGGGGCGCGACACGCTTGCCGTGCACTTCACCTGGGTCGACGACGCGGCGGCGGTGCAGCCGGTGCTGGCCGAGATCGAGTCCCGGCTCGCCCCGTTCGACCCCCGGCCGCACTGGGGCAAGGTCTTCACCCTCGACCCGGCCGTCGTCGCCGCCACCTTCCCCCGGTACGCCGACTTCGCCGCCCTGCTCACCGAGCTGGACCCGGCCGGGGTGTTCCGCACCGACCTGCTCGACCACTACTTCCCCCGCGCCTGACCACCCGACCGCAGCGGGCACCGGAAGTCGGGTCCGGCAGTTCCCGGTTGCCTAGCGTGGGTCAGGCACGCGGAAGGAGATCAGGTGCTGGAGCGGCTGAACGAGGCCCTGGCGTACGTGGAACGGCACCTCGACGCACCGATCGAGGTGGCCGATCTGGCGCGGATCACCCTCACCTCGGAGTACCACTTCCGGCGGATGTTCTCGGCGTTGGCCGGGATGCCCCTGTCGGAGTACGTCCGCAGGCGGCGGCTCACCGTCGCGGCGGCCGAGGTGCTTGCGGGTGAGCGGACGTTGCTCGACGTAGCGGTCCGCCACGGGTACGGCTCGACCGAGGCGTTCACCCGCGCGTTCCGGGCGATGCACGGCATCGGGCCGGGTGAGGCGCGGCGTACGGGGGCCGTGTTGCACTCCCAGCAGCGGTTGTCCTTCCGGCTCGTCGTCGAGGGGAGTGGCAGCATGCGGTACCGGGTGGTGGAGAAGCCGGCGTTCCGACTGGTGGGTCGGCGGGCCCGGGTGCCCCTGGTGCACGAGGGGATGAACCCGGCGATCGTGGCGTTCGTCAGGGGCATCCCGGCGGAGACGACGGCCCGCATCGAGGCCCTGTCCGACCAGGAGCCGGCGGGCATCGTCAACGTCAGCGACCTGCTCGGTGAGGACCGGTCCGAGGGTGTCGAGCTGGACTACTGGTACGGCGCGGTGACCGGTGCGGACGTGCCGGACGACCTGGAGGCGCTCGACGTGCCGGCGGGGACCTGGGCGGTCTTCGCGGCCTCCGGGGAGTTCCCGGCGGCCGTGCAGCACCTGTGGCGGGACGTGTTCACCCAGTGGTTCCCGTCGAACCCGTACCGGAGCCGGCCGGGCCCGGAGATCTCCAGTGTCCGCATCGCGGCCGGTGGCACTCACGCCGACGCCGAGCTGTGGATCCCGGTGGAGCGGGCCGGCACTCCCTGATCGACACCATTGTCGGCGATGTTGCGTGGTCTGCATGCTGCGGATGCCGCAACATCGGCCCAGTTGCGGACCGCCCGGCGGGCGGCCGGGCGCGGCGGCCCGGCGGTCACCCGGTGGGGTGGGGGTGGAGGGTGCTGCGTTGGACGGCGCGGCTGATGTCGCTGGGGGAGACGATGCCGACGAGTTGGTCGCCGGTCACCACCAGGGCGCGGCCGTCGGAGCACTCGCTGAGGCGGGGGAGCAGGTCGTTGAGCTGCTCCTCCGGCCGGGCCAACACCAGGTCGTCGGCCCGGCAGGCGACCTCGGCCAGCGTGGTGGCGGCCCGCCGGTCGGGCGGCACGCCGCGTACCCGGTCCAGGGTGACCAGGCCGACCGGTCGGCCGTCCTCGGTCAACGGCAGCGCCGTGTGCCGGTAGGCGAACAGGTAGTGGTCGACGAAGTCGGCGACGGTCATCTCCGCCGACGCGGTCTGCGGCTGCGGGGTCATCACCTCACCGACCCGCACGCCGGTCAGCGCGCTGCCCAGCCGGGCCTGGCGCTCCTCCATCCCGGCCGCGCCGATCAGGAACCAGCCGATCAGCGCCAGCCACAGCCCGCCCACCCCGTAGCCGGCCAGGAACTGCCAGATGCCCAGGCCGATCAGCAGCACGCCGAGCACCCAGCCGGCGCGGGCGGCCACCACCGACGCCCTGACCCGGTCGCCGGTGGCCTTCCACACGGCGGCGCGTAGCAACCGGCCCCCGTCGAGCGGGGCGGCCGGCAGGATGTTGAACACCGCCAGCAGCACGTTGATCCCGGCCAGCCAGGACACCGAGCCGAGCAGCAGCCCCTCCTGCCCGGCCAGCGCCAGCAGCACCGCGATCGCCCCGAAGAACACCCCGAGAAGCAGGCTGACCAGCGGGCCGACCCCGGAGATACGCAGCTCCGCGCCCGGGTCGGCGGGCTCGCCGCGCAGTTCCGCGACGCCGCCGAACAGCCACAGCGTGATCCCCTCCACCTGGAGGCCGTTGCGTTTCGCCACCACCGCGTGCGACACCTCGTGGGCCAGCAGGCCGACGAAGAAGACCACCGCCGCCGCGAGCCCGGCCAGCAGGTACGCCCAGCCGGGCCGGTCGGGGTACGAGCGGGGGAACTGGTTGGCCGACAGCACCCACGCGATCAGCACGAAGATGACCAGGACGCTCCAGTTGACCCCGACGGGTACCCCCGCGATCCGGCCAAGCCGGAAGCTCGCCCTCATGCCCCGCTCATACCCGGCGCTGCCGCGCCCATGCCAGGCCGGCGCGACGGGTCCCCGCGTCCGGGCCCGGTCAGGGCCAGGGTCGAGGGCGGGTTGACCGGTCGGGAATACTGGACGGGGTGACGCTGATCGATGAGGGCGACGACCCGTACCGCTGGTTGGAGGAGCTGGACGCGGAGCCGGCCGCCGCCTGGGTCCACGAGCGAAACGCGGCGACAGTCGCGGCGCTGACCGGCGACGACGCGTTCGTCGCGATGCAGGCCGAGATCCGGCAGGTGCTCGACGCCGACGACCGCATCCCGTACCCGGGCTGGCGTGGCGACGGGTTCTACTACGACTACTGGCGGGACGCGGCGCACCCCCGGGGGCTGTGGCGGCGTACCACGCTCGCGGAGTACCGGCGGCCCGAGCCGGCCTGGGACGTGCTGCTCGACCTGGACGCGCTGGCCGCCGCCGAGGACGAGAACTGGGTCTGGGACGGGGTGACGGTGCTGCGGCCCGGCCACCGCCGCTGCCTGGTCAGCCTGTCCCGGGGCGGCAAGGACGCGGTGGTGGTCCGCGAGTACGACCTCGACACCCGCGCCTTCGTGCCCGACGGGTTCACCCTCGCCGAGGCCAAGAGCGACGTCACCTGGATCGACGCCGACCAGATCTACGTCGGCACCGACCTCGGCCCCGGCTCGCTGACCGTCTCCGGCTACCCGAGGGTGATCCGCCGGTGGCGGCGGGGCACCCCGTTGAGCGAGGCCGGCATCGTCTACGAGGGGCAGGACGACGACGTCTCCGCGTACGCCTCGCACGACCCGACACCCGGGTACGAACGGGACTTCGTCGGCCGCAGCCTGGACTTCTACCGGACCCGCAGCTTCCTGCTGACCCCCGACGGCGGGCAGGTCCCGGTGCCGGTGCCCGAGGACGCCCAGTGGGACGTGCACCGGGAGTGGCTGCTGGTCCGGCTGCGTACCCCGTGGGAGGTCGCCGGGGTCACCCACCCGGCCGGGGCGCTGCTGGCGACCCGGTTCGACGACTTCGTCGCCGGGGGCCGCGACCTCACCGTGCTGTTCGAGCCCGACGAGCGGACCGCGTTGGGCTACCACGTCTGGACCCGGCACCACCTGATCCTGGCCACCCTGGTCGACGTACACCGGCGGTTGGAGGTGCTGACCCCCGACGGCGCGTCGGGCTGGCGGCGGACGCCGCTGGCCGGGGTGCCGGAGGGCGACGAGCCCTGGATCGTGGACACCGACCCGGACCTCGGCGACGACTACCTGATCGCCTCCACCGGCTACCTGCGGCCGGCGTCCCTGCGGCTGGGCCGCGTCGGCGGACCGGTCGAGACCCTCAAGCGGGAGCCGGCGTTCTTCGACGCCACCGGCCTGACCGTGCGCCAGTTCTTCGCCACCTCCGCCGACGGCACCCGGGTGCCGTACTCCGTGGTCGGCGACCCGTCGGCCGCCGCCGGGCCGACCCTGCTCACCGGGTACGGCGGGTTCGAGGTCTCGCTGACGCCGCACTACGACGGGGTGCTCGGCCGGGGCTGGTTGGCCCGGGGCGGCACCTACGTGGTGGCGAACATCCGGGGCGGCGGGGAGTACGGCCCGCGCTGGCACCGGGCGGCGCTGCGCGAGAACCGCCCCCGGGCGTACGAGGACTTCGCCGCCGTCGCCACCGACCTGGTGGCTCGGGGGATCACCACCGCGCCGCAGCTCGGAATCGAGGGCGGCAGCAACGGTGGGCTGTTGATGGGGGCGGTGCTGACCCGCTACCCGACGCTCGTCGGCGCGGTGGTGGCGAACGTGCCGCTGCTGGACATGCGGCGCTACCACCTGCTGCTCGCCGGGGCCTCCTGGACGGCCGAGTACGGCGACCCGGACGACCCGGCCGACTGGGCGTTCCTGCGCGGGTACTCGCCGTACCACAACGTGCGGCCCGGGGTGACGTACCCGCCGGTCCTGTTCGTCACCTCGACCCGCGACGACCGGGTGCACCCGGGGCACGCCCGGAAGATGGCCGCCCTGCTGGGTGCGTACGGCCAGGACGTGTCGTACTACGAGAACGTCGAGGGCGGGCACGGTGCGGCGAGCAACAACGAGCAGCGGGCGTTCCTGTCGGCGTTGACGCTGCGCTTCCTGTGGCAGCGACTGAGCGGCGGTGACGGCGGGTCGTGACGGCGACGGGACCGAAGAGCCGGGGGTGTGCGACCGGGATCCGGACGACCGTGGCCGGGGTTCGTCTGAGGTCAGCGGCGGGACGGGCCGCCCGCCGTCGCCGGGGCCTGCGCCATCCGGGTCGCCCAGTCCAGGGCGTAGTCGGCGACCGCCTCCCAGCCCGGCTCGCCCACCGTGAAGTGGGAGCGGCCGGGGAACTCGTGGTACGCGGTGACCGCCCGCGACTTCTGGTAGAGCCCGGCGTTCGCCTTGACCAGCGACGGCGGGGCGACATGGTCCTCGCCACCGGCGATCAGCAGCAGCGGCGGCCGGTCGTCGCGGCCGGTGTCGACGGTCGCGGCGGAGTGCGGATCGAGGTTGGCGAACGCCCCCTCGAACAGCACGTGCCCGGCGGCGGGGACGGCGTAGCGCCGCCAGGCCCGGTCGGAGTCGTCCGGCTGGAGGGTGTTGCCGAAGGCGTACCGGAACTCGTCCGGGCTGATCTGCACCCCCCGGTGCCGGTTGACCGGGCTGCGCAGCACCGGGTACGACGCCCGCAGCGTGCTGATCGGTAGCCGGAGCACCCCCTTGACCGGTGCGGACGCGACCGCCACGACGGCCGCACCGAGCCCCCGGTCGGCCAGCACCTGGGCGACCAGGCCACCGAACGAGTGGCCGATCACGATCGGTGCGCCGGGCAGCTCGCGGATCACCGCCGCGTAGTGGTCGATGATCTGCCGCAGGGTGGTGCCGGCGATCGTGCCGGGGTCGGCGCGCAGCGCGGTCACCTCCCGGTCGAAGCCGGGCCAGGCGGGGGCGAGCACCCGGAACCCGCGTGCCTCGTACCGCTCGACCCACCCCTCCCAACTGCGTGGTGTCATCCACAGCCCGTGCACGAGCACCACCGTGTCGACCTGTTCGTTCGACGCGTTCCCCATGCGGTCCTCCCCGACCTCGCCGCGACTGCGGCGGCATACCCACCTTCCACCGCCCGATGCCCCACGCCGGGACCCGCCTGTCCGCCCGGGATGAGGGGCGAACGGTGCCGGGTGCGGGACGCCGGATGGTGGGAGACCGACATTCCTGTCAGGCATAAAAATGCCCAGCAGGCATACGACTCCGGCGCGGAACGGACACCGGGTGCGACACCGCTGACATTTGTCACGGGTGGAAGGTGACGGGCGGGCCGGGAAGGAGCCGGCCGGCGGGCGCACGCTCGGTGGCATGAGAAGTGAGTGTCCGGCCGTCGAGTTGAGCGGCCTGCGGAAGAGCTTCGGGCCGGTGACCGCCGTCGACGGGCTCGACCTGACCATCCACCCGGGCGAGGTGGTGGCCTTTCTCGGCCCCAACGGCGCCGGCAAGACCACCACGATCGACATGCTGCTCGGCCTGGCCCGTCCCGACGCCGGGGAGGTCCGGCTGCTCGGCGGCACCCCCGCCGAGGCCGTCCGCCACGGCCGGGTCGCCGCCGTCATGCAGAGCGGCGGCCTGCTCAAGGATCTCACCGTCGCCGAGACGGTACGGATGACCGCGTCCTTCTTCGGCCGGACCCGGCCGGTCACCGAGGTGCTGACCCGGGCCGGGATCGCCGACCTGGCCGACCGGCTCGTCGGGAAGTGTTCCGGGGGCCAGCAGCAGCGGCTGCGGTTCGCGTTGGCCCTGCTCTCCGATCCGGACGTGATGGTCCTCGACGAGCCGACCACCGGCATGGACGTCGAGGGACGACGCGACTTCTGGCAGGCGATCCGGGCCGACGCCCGGTCCGGCCGGACGATCATCTTCGCCACCCACTACCTCGACGAGGCCGACGCGTACGCCGACCGGATCGTGCTGGTCCGGCAGGGCCGGGTGGTCGCCGACGGCACCACCGCCGAGATCAAGAACCTGGCCGCCGGCCGGATCGTCCGGGCCACCCTGCCCGACGCCGACCAGTCCGGCCTGGCCGCGCTGCCCGGCGTGGAGGCCGTCGAGGTACGCGGCGACGCCGTGCTGATCCGTACCGGCGACTCGGACGCCGTCGCCCGGCACCTGCTCACCCGCACCGCCGCCCGGGACCTGGAGATCACCTCCCGCAACCTGGAGGACGCCTTCCTGGCCCTGACCGCCACCGACGCCACCCCGCCCGACACCAACCCCGCCGAAGCCGTCCCCACCGCGACCGTTGGAGCCTGAGATGACCACCTCCGCCCTGACCACCCCCACCGCGGACCGCCGGCCGCCGGCCCTCGGCGGGTTCTCCCCGACGGTGCTGCTGATCGAGATGCGCCGGGTGCTGCGCAACCGGCGGACCCTGCTGTTCACGATGGTCATGCCGGCGGTGTTCTTCCTGCTGTTCGGGCTGCCGCAGCGCGGCGAGACACTGCCCAACGGCCGGCAGGTGCTCGCCTGGATCATGGTCAGCCTCGCCGTCTACGGGGCGATGGTGGCCACCACCAGCGCGGGCGCGGCGGTCGCCACGGAACGGGCCCTGGGCTGGAGCCGTCAGCTCCGGCTCACCCCGCTGCACCCGGCCGCGTACGTCGCCACGAAGGTCGCCACGGCGATGGTGCTCGGGCTGGTCGCGGTCGTGATCGAGTTCGCGGTCGGGGCCGCCGCCGGGGTCCGGCTGCCGGTGTCCGTCTGGCTGCTGGCCGGGTCGGCGGCCTGGCTCGGCTCGCTGGTCTTCGCCGCGCTGGGCCTGCTCATCGGCTACCTCGGCCCGGCCGAGAACGTCATGCAGTTCATGGGGCCGGTGCTCGCCCTGCTCGCCATGTTCGGCGGCCTGTTCCTGCCGGTGGAGATGCTGCCCGACGTGATGCAGCGGATCGCCCAGTTCACCCCCGTGTGGGGGGTGGGTCAACTGGCCCGCGCGCCGCTGACCGGTGACCCGGTGAGCGTCGGGGTGCTCGTCAACCTGCTCGGCTGGACGGCGGGCTTCGCCCTCGGCGCGGCCCGGCTGTTCCGCCGCGACACCCGGCGGGTCTGAGCGGTGGCCCGGCACCGGTGGGCCCGGACACCGGCCGGCGGGGACTAGCGTGGACCCGATGGACCTCCCGTTCGACAGGCCGTCGCCGGTGACCCGCCGCTGGCGGGTCACCGGCTGGCTGCTCGCCGGGGTGTGGCTGTTCTTCCTCAACATCCCGCTGTTCACCGCCGTACACCAGGCGCAACCCTGGCGGCGGGCGGTGGGGGTGGGCACCCTGGTCGTCTTCGGCGTGCTCTACGTGCTGATCTTCCAGTGGGCGCGCGGCCTGCGTCAGGCGCACCGGCCGATCCCGGTCGGTCGGGCACGGGCGTCCGTGGGGCTGCTGCTCGCGTTCGGCCTGGCCGGCATCCCCGGCACCGCGGGGGACTGGCTGACCACCCTGGTCTTCGTCGCGGCGGCGGCGGTGTTCCTGCTGCCCCCGATGGACGCCCTGGTGGTGGTCGTGCTGTGCGCGCTGACCCCACCTGTCGCCGCCGCGCTGGTGCCCGGCTGGGAGGCGGAGAGCACCGTCGTCTTCGCGGTGCTGCTCGCCTCGTTCGCCATGTTCGGGGTGAGCCGGCTGGCGCAGCGCAACGGCGAACTGCGGGCCGCCCAGGCCGAGATCCGCCGGCTCGCGGTCGCCGAGGAACGCGCCCGCACCGCCCGCGACCTGCACGACATCCTCGGGCACTCGCTGACCGTGGTGGCGGTCAAGGCGGAGCTGGCCGGGCGGCTGCTGGAGCTGGACCCGGCCCGCGCCGGCACCGAGATCGCCGACGTCGAGCGGCTGGCCCGGCAGGCGCTGGCCGACGTACGGCGTACCGTCGGGGCGTACCGGGAGATCAGCCTGAGCGGCGAGCTGGCCGGCGCCCGGACGGCGCTGGCGGCGGCGGGCATCGACGGTGACCTGCCCGACGACCTGCCGGCGCTGCCGGCGGCGCGGGAGGAACTGTTCGGCTGGGCGGTCCGGGAGGGAGTGACCAACGTGGTGCGGCACAGCGGCGCGCGGCGGTGCGTGATCCGGGTGCACCCGGACCGGGTGGAGATCGCCGACGACGGGTGCGGCCCGGCCGGCGACGGTGGGGCCGGCCCGCAGCCGGCCGGCGACGGCGGGCACGGGCTGCTCGGCCTGCGGGAACGCGTCCGACGGCTCGACGGCACCGTGACGGTCGGCCGGCGGCCGGACGGCACCGGGTTCCTGCTGCGGGTCACCGTGCCGGTGGAGCAGCGGTGAGCGACCCGATCCGGCTGCTGCTCGCCGACGACCAGGCGCTGGTCCGGGGTGCGCTCGCCGCGCTGCTGTCGCTGGAACCGGATCTCGACGTGGTGGCCGAGGTGGGTCGGGGCGACGAGGTGGTGGACGCGGCCCGCCGTACCGGCCCGGACGTGGCGCTGCTCGACGTGGAGATGCCGGGGCTGGACGGGATCGCCGCGACCGCCGCGCTGCGGGCCGCGCTGCCCGGCTGCCGGGTGCTGGTGGTGACCACCTTCGGCCGGCCCGGCTACCTGCGACGGGCGATGGAGGCCGGGGCGGGCGGCTTCGTGGTCAAGGACACCCCGGCCCGGCAACTCGCCGACGCGGTCCGCCGGGTGCACGCCGGGCTGCGGGTGGTCGACCCGGCGCTGGCGGCGGAGACCCTCGCGGCGGGGACGAGCCCGTTGACCGAACGGGAGACGGCGGTGCTGCGGGCGGCCCGGGGCGGTGGCACGGTGGCCGACCTGGCGGCGGCGCTGCACCTGTCCGAGGGGACGGTCCGCAACCACCTGTCGGCGGCGATCGGCAAGACCGGCGCCCGCAACCGGGCCACCGCCGTCCGGCTCGCCGAACAGAACGGCTGGCTGCTCGGCGACTGAACCGGCGTCGCGGTGCCGGGCGGTCGCGGTGGTGGCGGTGCGGGGCGACCGGGCTCAGGACGTGGTCAGGGCGTCGACGACGACGAGTTCGGTGCCGGGGCGTACCTCGTCGAGGAGGGTCCGCTGGGCGCTGCGGGTCAGCCGGATGCAGCCGTTGGTGACGTCCTCGCCGAGGGTGTCGTCGTCCTGCCAGCTGTGCAGGCCGATGTGCGCGCCCCGCAGCCCGGTGGGTACCGCCTCCGGGTCGTCGGGGACGGCGCCGAGGGCGAAGACGTCCACCCCGCCGTAGACCGGTTCGGGGGGTGGCGTGGTGCCGAGGATGAAGGTGCGGCCGAGGGGGGTCTCCTGGCCGGGCTGGCCGAGGCTGACCGGCCAGGTGTGCACCGGCCGGCCGTGCCGGTACCAGGTGAGCTGGTGGGTGCGCCGCTGCACCACGATCTGGTCGCGCAGGACGACCGGACTCCAGCCCCCGTCGGGCAGCCAGGCCAGTCGACGGCTCGCCGAGGGCAGCAGGACCGCCGTCCAGCCGGTACGCCGCTGCACCACCGGCATGGTCAGCTCCACCCCGCTGATGGTGGGGGCGAGCAGGGCGCGGGGGCGTCCGCCCGGTGCGTCGTACGCGGCGATGTTCCGGGTCGGGGTGACGCCCTCGGTCAACGGGGTGACGTCGAGCGGCTGCGGGTCGGCCGGGAAACCGGCGGGGGCCGGGTCGTAGTCGATCACGGGTAGGCCGGGCGGGGCCGGCGCGGCGGGCGGCACGGTCTCGTCCTCGTGCGGGACGGCCACGGTCGGTGGCGGGGCCGCCGCCCGGCGGGTCGGGGCGGGTGCGTCGGAGCGCAGCGCCACCCCGACGAGCAGGGCCGTCACCAGCAGGGCCGGTACGCCGACGACGGCGACGAGCGGCCCCCGGCCCCACCGATCGATCATCCGGTCAAAAGCCACGAAACCACTCTAAGGGGCAGGTAGCTCCACCCGGTGCGAATCGTCCCGACGGGCCCCCGATCCCCGGCCGTCCACGCGCCGGGACGTCGTACGCCGAGCCTTACACGCGTCCCGGACCGGGGTGGTTCGACGATCCGCCGAGAATTTTCGGCGGCGGCACTGATCCGTACGCGCCGGAGGTCCGTACTGGAGGTGGGAGCAGGGTCGGCCGGTGGTGGCGCCGCCGTTAGACGATCGAGGAGCAGATGGCCCGGGCACAGCAGAACGAGAAGGCGGCGACCGTCCGGACCTCCACCAGCAGCCGTGGTGTCCGGACAGTGTCGAAGGGCACGATGGCGCTGATGGTGGCGTCCGCGCTGGGGCTGCTGTGGGCCGGGGTCGAGATGACCGGCAACGGCGCGGCGATGTACGCGTACGGCTTCTTCTTCACCGAGTTCTTCGCCGGGGTGGTCGCCCTGGTGTCGCTCAGCCTCACCGTGATGATGGGCCTGCTCGCCACCGACCGGCTGGTCCTCATGATCCGGCACCGGGTGCTCCTGCAGTCCGCGCACCGGGCCACCGGCATCCTCGGCGTCGTCGGCCTGGTCTTCCACGTCATCACCAAGATCGCCATCGGTCGGGCCGGACCCACCGACGCCGTGGTGCCGTTCATCGGTGGCAGCGGGCTCTACGTCGGGCTCGGCACGGTGGCCGCCTTCCTCATGGTGAGCGTGCTGTGGACCGGCATCGTCCGGGTCCGCTTCGCCGGGGTCGGGCCCAAGTGGTTCTGGCGCAGCCTGCACTCCCTGGCGTACCTGTCCTGGCCGTTCGCCCTGTTCCACGGCCTCAACG
This sequence comes from Micromonospora sp. WMMD735, assembly GCF_049178995.1. NCBI lineage: Bacteria > Bacillati > Actinomycetota > Actinomycetes > Micromonosporales > Micromonosporaceae > Micromonospora > Micromonospora sp. WMMD735. Next base: position 3,418,639 of record NZ_JBMHMJ010000002.1, on the reverse strand, counting down.
CCGGCCGCGCCGCCAAGTCCTGGGTGGTGCTGAGCTACCTGGCCTGCGTCCTGCTGGTGGTGGTGGCGCTGATGGTGCGGCTGTCGGTCTACCTCGGCAAGCGCAGCCGCGAACAGCAGCAGGCCGCCGCGCTGAACAAGGCCATGACCGGCAAGGGCGTCGACGAGGGCAAGGGCCGGACGCTGCTCACCGGGCTCGGCCGCAAGAAGGAGGAGGAGAAGGAGACCCGGAGCAGTTGGGCCGAGGCCGCCCTCGCCCCGTCCTGGAACGCGCCGACCGGCAGCGCCCGGCGTCGGGACCCCGAGCGGTTCACCGTCCCGGTCGTCCCCGAACCGGGCACCCTGCGTGAACCCGTCCGGGGCGGCCGGGGTCGTACCAGCCAGGAGACCGCGCCGGCACCCCGCCGCGAGCGCGACCTGGAACCGGCCGCGCGCCGCCGGACCGTCGAGCGGGACGACCGCGACGAGCGGCCCCGCCGCCGCGACGAGGACGTCGCCCCGGTGTCCGGTGGTCGCCGCTCCCGCTACGAGGAGGACGTGGCCCCCGTCTCCGGTGGTCGCCGGTCCCGCTACGAGGAGGACGTCGCGCCGGTGTCGGGCGGTCGGCGTGCCCGGTACGAGGAGGACGTGGCCCCCGTCTCCGGTGGTCGCCGGTCCCGCTACGACGAGGACGTCGCGCCGGTCTCCGGCAGTCGCCGCCGCGACCGCGACGAGGACGTCGCCCCCGTCTCCGGTGGCCGGCGTACCCGCTACGAGGAGGACGTGGCCCCGGTGTCGGGTGGTCGGCGTGCCCGGTACGAGGAGGACGTGGCCCCGGTGTCGGGCGGTCGCCGGTCCCGGTACGAGGAGGACATCGCCCCCGTCTCCACCGGTCGCCGGGTCCGGCGCGACGACGACGTGGCCGCCCGCTACTCGGCCCCGCCCCGGCGGCGCACCGAGGAGCCGGAGGAGCCGTGGGACAGCCCGCGCCGCTGGGAGGACGCCAGCCGGCCCGTCTCGGCCGAGCCCATCTCCGCCGCCCCGCGCAGCGGCTCCGGCCGGCACAGCGTCGAGGCCGACGTGCCGGAGGAGCCGGACTACTGGCGTCCGCCGGCCCGCTACGTCGCCGACGACATCCCCGTCGACGACACCCCGACCCTGGTCGACCTGGCCTCCCGGCGGGCCCGCAAGGCCACCGGCGACAGCCGCAGCCGGCGCAAGGGCAAGGCCAACGCGGACGCCGTCGACGGGGCGTACTGGGCCGGGCTGCGCGGTGAGGCCAAGTGATGCGCACGAAGGTCCCACCGGTCGCCTGCATCGGCGAGCCCCGGCTCACCGCCGGCTTCGCCGAGTTCGGCCGGCTCGACCTGATGGCCCACGAGATGGAACACGGGCCGATCGGCCCGATGGAACCGGCCAACCTGCTCCGGCTGGCCGAGGCCATCCAGCTCAAGGGCAAGGGCGGGGCGGGTTTCCCGTTCTACCGCAAGTTCAAGGCGGTGCTGGAGTCCTGCGAGCGGCAGGACCTGCCCGCCGTGGTGGTGGTCAACGCCACCGAGGGGGAACCGGCGAGCTGGAAGGACAAGGTGCTGCTCACCCGGGCCCCGCACCTCATCCTCGACGGCGCCGCCCTGGCCGCGTACGCGCTGGACGCCGAGGAGATCGTGCTCTGCGTCGCCGACGACCTGATCGGCCGGGACTCGCTCACCGACGCCCTCGCCGAACGCCGGATGCCGGTGCCCACCACCATCGTCACCGTGCCGCACCGGTTCATCTCCGGCGAGGGCGGTGCGCTGGTCAACGGGATCAACGGACTGCCGCACATCCCGCCGGGCACCAAGAAACGGTCCAGCGACTCGGGCGTCCGCAACCTGCCCACCCTGCTGTCCAACGCCGAGACGTACGCCCAGGTGGCGATCGCCGCCCGGCTCGGCCCGTACGAGTACGCCGCGCTCGGCACCGACGACGAGCCCGGCACCGTGCTGCTCACCGTCACCGGCCAGGCCAAGCGCGCCGCCGTGGTGGAGTGCGCCGCCGGCACCCCGCTGCGGGACATCCTCGACCTGTGCGAGGTGCCGGAGGGGCCGGGCATCCTCATGGGCGGCTACCACGGCCGCTGGATCACCTGGGAGGCGGCACAGCGGGCCGAGATCACCCGCAAGAGCCTCACCAGCGTCGGCGGCACCCTCGGCGCCGGCATCATCATCCCGCTCGGCCGGGACACCTGCCCGCTGGGCGAGGCCGCCCAGGTGGTCCGCTACCTGGCCGGGGAGTCCGCCGGCCAGTGCGGGCCGTGCAAGCGCGGCCTGCCCGACCTGGCCCGCGCCGTCGACCTGGCGGTCTCCGGCAGCGCGCCGGTGGAGGTGGTCCGGGCCGCCGCCGGTGACGTGAAGGGCCGGGGCGCGTGCAGCCACCCCGACGGCACCTCCCGCTTCGCCCTCTCCGCGATGGAGGTGTTCGCCGACGACCTGCGGCAACACACCACCGGTGAGGGGTGCGGCAAGCGGGTCAAGGGCGTGATGGGGCTGCCCGGAGCGCCCGACGCCAACCCCCGCAAGCTCACCCTGGACTGGTCCCGCTGTGACGGGCACGGGCTGTGCGCCCACGTCGTACCGGACTTCATCCGGCTCGACGGCAACGGTTACCCCGCCTTCCCGTCCACCCCTGTGCCGACCTGGCTGAAGGAAGGTGCGATGAAGGCGGTCAAGGTCTGTCCCGAACTCGCGCTGCGGCTGGTCGAGGCCGAGTAGCACCACCGAGAGGAGCACCGGATGCGGTCGTCGTCGTCACCCAGCAACGGGCCGGAGGGTCGACCGGCCGCCCGACTCGCCCTCGCCGCCACCCTGGCCGGCACCCTGCTGGCCGCCTCGGCCTGCGCCGTCGGGCCGACGTCGACGCAGCCGGCCGCCGAGGTGGCCGTCCCGGTCGCCGCACCGTCGTCCGTAGCGCCGTCGTCCGCCGCGCCCGCCCCGACCGGCGCACCCGCCGTGGTGCCCGACGCGCTGCGCTTCACCGCCAGGACCCTCGACGGTACGGCGTTCTCCGCCGCCGGGCTGGCCGGCCGCCCGGTGGTGCTGTGGTTCTGGGCACCCTGGTGCGCCACCTGCGCCAGCCAGGCGTGGACGGTCGCCGAGATCGCCCCGAAGTACCGGGACACCGTGCCGATCGTCGGGGTCGCCGGCCTCGGCGAGCAGAAGGCGATGCGCAGCTTCGTCACCGAGTTCGAACTCGGCGGCACCACCCAGATCGACGACCGGGCCGGCGCGCTGTGGCGGCGCTTCGAGATCGTCGAACAGAGCACCTTCCTGATCATCGACCGGGAGGGGAAGGTCGTCCACCAGGGCTTCCTCGACGGCGAGGACCTCACCCGCCGGGTCGCCGCCCTGGCCGGCTGATGACCGGCCCGCTGCTGCTCGCGCTGACCGCCGGGATGCTCGGCGCGGTCAACCCGTGCGGCTTCGCGATGCTGCCGGCGTACCTGTCGCTGCTGGTCGCCGGGCCGGCGGACGGTCGGGGCGCGGTCGGCCGGGCACTCACCGCTGCGGCCGGCCTGACCTGCGGGTACGTCGTGGTGTTCGGGGCCTTCGGGCTGGCCGTCGCACCGTTGGCGGACTGGCTGCGCCCCCGGCTGCCCTGGCTGACCGTGGCCCTCGGGCTGGGCCTGCTGGCGCTCGGGTTGTGGCTGCTCGCCGGTCGCCGGCTGCCCACCCCGCGCCCGTCGGCCCGCGCCCCCCGGCTGACCCGTTCGCTGCCGTCCATGGCGCTGTTCGGCATGGCGTACGCGCTGGCGTCGCTGAGCTGCTCCATCGCCCCGTTCCTGGCGATCGTGGTGACCAGCCTCCAGGCCGGCTCGACCCTGCGCGGGCTGGCGCTGTTCGTCGCGTACGCGATCGGGATGGGCCTGGTGGTGGCGGTGGCGGCGCTCGGCGTGGCGCTGCTGCGCGGCCGGGTGGTGCGTGGGCTGCGCGGCGTCGGCGCGTGGGTGCCCCGGCTCAGCGGCCTGGTGCTGCTCGTCGCCGGCGGCTACGTCGCCTGGTACGGCTGGTACGAGGTCCGCCTCGCCCAGGGTCGCCACGACGCCTTCGGTGACCCGGTGGTGGTCGGCGCGGCCCGGATCCAACGGATGCTGGTGACGGCGCTGGACACGGCCGGCCCGGCGGTGCTCGCCGGGCTGCTCATCGTGCTGCTGGGGGTGGCGGCGCTGCTGCACCGCAGCCGCACCCGGGCCGGTGACACCGAACGGGTGTGACCGTGAGGCCGGTCGTCGCCGGGTGGTGGGTGCGGTGAGGGGCGGGAGCCCGCAGGCCCCGCCCCTCACCGGACGTCTCAGCGCAGCGGGGTGAGCCGGTCGGTGCCGAGCCGGTCGCGGAGCACCTCGGGCACCAGCACCGAACCGTCGGGCTGCTGGAACTGCTCCAGGATGGCCGGGAAGAGCCGGCTGGTGGCCAGCGCCGAACCGTTGAGCGTGTGCACGAAGCGGGTCTGCTTGCCGCCCGGCTCGCGGTACCGGATGGCGGCCCGGCGGGCCTGGTAGTCACCGGCCCAGGAGACCGACGACACCTCCTTGTACTTGCCGGTGCTCGGCATCCACACCTCGATGTCGAGGGTCTTCTTCATCGAGGCGCTGGCGTCACCGGCGGACAACAGGCTGCGCTGGTAGTGCAGGCCCAGCTTCTCGACCAGGCTCTCCGCGTGGGCGAGCATCTCCTCCAGCGCCGCGTCGGCCTGCTCGGGCAGGGTGAACTGGAAGATCTCCACCTTGTTGAACTGGTGCCCGCGTACGGTGCCGCGCTCGTCGGAGTGCGAACCGGCCGCCTCCCGCCGGTAGCAGGGGGTGTACGCGAACGCCTTCAGCGGCAGCTTCGACGTCTCCAGGATCTCGTCCTGGTAGGCGCCGAGGATCGCCGTCTCCGAGGTGGGCAGCAGGAACTGCCCGCGCGGGGCGGACTCCCGGTCCAGGTGGTAGACGTCGTCGTAGAACTTGGGGAACTGGCCGGCGGCGAAACCGGCGGTGTCGAGCAGCAGGTGCGGCGGGAGCAGGAACTCGTAGCCGGCCCGCACGTGCTCGTCGATGAACCAGTTGATCAGCGCCCACTCCAGCCGGGCACCCAGGCCGGTGTACATCCAGAAGCCCGAACCGCCGAGCTTGACGCCCCGCTCGTGGTCGACCAGGCCGAGCGCCCGGCTCAGCTCCACGTGGTCGCGGATCTTCTCGATGGCCGGTGGCGCACCGAAGGTCTTCACCACCCGGTTGGCCTCCTTGCCGCCGGGCACCACGTCGTCGGCGGGCAGGTTGGGCAGCTCGCTCATCGTGCCGCGCAGCCGGGACTGCACCTCGTCGAGCTGGGACTCCAGCTCGGCGAGCTGCTTACGCTCGACCTCCGGCGCGACGGACTCCGGCGTGGTGCCGGCCCGCTTCGCCTGCGCGTACGCCCGGGCCTCGGCCTTGCGGCGCTGCCGCTCGGCGTCGATCTCCGTGATCAGTGCGCGGCGTTCCTGGTCGAGTCGCTGGATGTCGTCCAGGACCCGGTTGACCTCGGCGGGATCCAGTCGCTTCGCGAGCGCGGTGGCCACCGCCTCGCGATCCTTCCGGATCAACTCCATGTCGAGCATGCTGCTCCGTACGCTCCGTCCAGGCGGTCAGGGTGGGACCCTCCGATGCTACCGTCGCGCCCGCCGGCCCCCGGGCCCCGGTCTGAGCCTGCGAACGCGCCGCCGCACCCCGGGCCCGGCCCGGCCGAGTGCTGCCACCTCTGTCGTTACCCAAGGTGATGGGGCTGGTTCAACTCCTGTTCTCACTCTCGGTGACCGGTATCGGGGCCGTTTTCCTGCCCTGAGCGGGGTCGCCCTCGTGCTGGCGCTTATGAGCAGGGAAAACTTCTCAGGGAGCGGCGCCCCCTGGATAACCTCCTTCGCACGCTTTGCTCTGCTGCTCTCGACGCGACGGTCACCTGCCGTGGTTGTCGCGGTCATGGCAGCAGAGCAAAGCGTGCGAAACACTAATGGCGGGGAGCAGGAGTGGTCACCATGTGTGACCGCACGGCGAGCAGCATTGCCCGGCGCGCCCGCACGGGAGGCAGCGCACCCGAGCGGTCAGAACAGGCGTCCACCGTCCCGAAAGGCCGGAGGTCAGAGCCGGATCGGCATCAGGATCGAGAAGGTGTCCTCGTCGTCGGGCCGGCGCACGGCCAGCGGGGCGATCGGTCCGTCGAGTTCCAGCACCAGCTGCGGGCCACCGGCGGCGTCCAGCGCGTCGAGCAGGAAGTCCCCGTTCACCCCGACCAGCAGGTCGGCCGGGTCCGGCCCGGCCAGTTCGGCGGCGTCGACCAGGCGCAGCCCGTCGCGGTCGTCGACCCCCAGCACCGTCACCGGCAGCGTCACCCCCTCGTGCTCCCGGGTCACCGTGGGGGCGGCCGACCGTAGCGCGCTGCGCAGGGTCGCCACGTCGACCGGAACCCGCCGGGCCGTGGCGTCCGCCGGGCGGCGCAGCAGCCGCCGGTAGTCGGTGAACTCGTACGGCAGCACCGCCGAGCGCGCCTCGACCCCGGCGACGGCGACCGTGACCTCCCCGTCGGCGACGGTCAGCCGCACCTGTCCACCGGTGTCCAGCAGCGCCCGGAACTCGTCGACGGCCGCCGCCGGCAGCAGCGCCCGCACCGGCGGGCCGTCCACCCGGCCGTCGGCGCGGGCCAGCGCCATCCGGTACCGGTCGGTCGCCACCAGCCGTACGCCGTCGGACTCGACGTCCAGCAGCACCCCACCGAGCACCGGCAGGTCGGGGTCGGTGCCGACGGCGAACCGGACGGCGTCGACGGCGGCGGCCAGGGCGGCGGGGGACAGGGTGATTCGGGTGGTCATCCAAGACTCCTCGGGATCGATCAGGGCACGGACCCGGGAGAGTTCGCGGCGGGCGTCGGCGAGACCGTCCTCCAACCGGCGCAGGTGCGCGTCGAGCAGCCGCCCGACCCGCACCGGATCGTCGCGCAGCCGCAGCGCGGCGGTGATCCCGGCCAGCGGCATGCCGACCCGGCGCAGGCCGGCCACCAGCCGGGCCGGCGTCACCTGCGCGGCGGTGTACCAGCGGTACCCGTTCACCGGGTCGACGAGCGTCGGGGTCAGCACCCCGCACCTGTCGTAGAACCGCAGCGCGCTGACCGTCAGGCCACTGGCCCGGGCCAGCTCGCCGATGCTCAGCAGCTCGCTCTCCACGCCCATGATGCTGTCGCCTCAACCAGGTCGAGGGTCAAGCCCGCACCGGCCACCGACCCCGCGACCCGGCGGTCGTCCTCACTGCGGAAGCACCCGGAACGTGATCCCCGCCCGGACCAACCGGTCCAGCAGCGCGTCACCCATCGCCGCCACCGGGGTGAGCTGCCCGGACGCGGCGGGCAACTCGTCGTACGCCAGGCAGAGGGCCGACTCGGCGAGCATCTTGGCGGTCTCGTCGTACCCGGGATCGCCGCCGGCCACCTCGGTGCGGACGGTCCGGCCGCCGCCCTCGCCGACGAACCGCACCCGGAACCACGACCGGGCCCGCTGCTGCGCGCTCGGCCCCTGCCCGGAGGCGACCCGGCCGAGCAGCCAGCGCCGGGTCGGCGGCAGCTTCACCAGCCCGACCAGCCCGGCCATCCCCACCCCGGCCAGCAGCACCGTCGGCAACCGCTTGACGGCGGCGAAGTGCCGGTAACGGAAGTCCGGGCCGTACTCCGGGCGGGCGGCGGCGGACCGGCGCACCACCTGCGGGTCGATGGTGGGCAGCGGCACCGCCCACATGCCGACCGCCGCCGACCGGCCCAGCTTCCCGGCCACCGCCCGGACCCGGCGTCCGTCCGGTCGGGGCTCGACCGACCGCCGGGCCCGCGCCGCCCGCTGCGCCTGCGCGGTACGCGAGAACGCGGTGAGCGCCGAATGATACGTCCCGGCGGAGAACCTCCCCCCGGCCCGGACGAACCCGTCGACGCTGACCGGCCCGTCCGCCGCCAACTGCCGGACGGTGTACCAGACGCCCAGGTCGTGCGGGACCGAGTCGAAACCGCAGGCGTGCACCAGCCGGGCCCCGGTGCGCACCGCCTCGGCGTGGTGCCGCACGTACATCAGGTCCACGAACTCCGGCTCGCCGGTGATGTCGAGATAGTCGGTGCCGGCGGCGGCACACGCGGCGACCAGCGGTTCCCCGTGGTGCACGTACGGCCCGACGGTGGTGGCGAGCACCCGGGTGCCCGCCACCACCGGACGCAGCGACCCGGCGTCGGTGACGTCGGCGGTCAACAGCGGCAGGGTGGCCAGGGCCGGGTCGATGGCGGCGAGCCGGTCGCGTACGGCCGACAGCTTCGCCGGGTTGCGGCCGGCCAGCGCCCAGCGCAACCCCGCCGGGGCATGCCGGGCCAGGTACTCGGCGGTCAGCCCGCCGGTGAACCCGGTCGCGCCGAACAGGACGAGGTCGTACGGGCGGTCGGGGCGCATCCGCCGAGTGTGCCACCCGGGCCCGACCCGCACCGGCTGGACGGGCCACCCGGCGGCTCAGCCGTGCGGGGTGAACACCGCCCGGACACAGCCGTCGGCGCGGTCCCGGAACAGCGCGTACCCGGTCGGGCCCCCGTCCAGGTCGAACCGGTGCGTCGCCAGGTGCTCGGTCCGCAGCTCGTCGCGGGCCATCCGGTCCAGCAGCATCGGAATCCACCGTTGGCCGTGCTGCCGGGCGCTGCGCACGGTGAGCCCCTTGTGCATCACCGCGCCCAGCGGGAAGGCGTCCACGAACCCGCCGAAGGTGCCCGAGATGAAGACCGTGCCGCCCTTACGGCAGGCGTGCACCGCCTCCCGCACCGCCAACGGGTCCTCGACCGGGCCGCCCCGGCCGGTGAACCGGTCGGCCAGCGACGGTGGACGGCCACCGCCGTCGGCCGCCCCGACCGCCTCCACGCACACGTCGGGACCCCGCCCCCCGCTGCGTTCCCGCAGCTCGGCGGGGACGTCGGTGTGCTCGTAGTGCAGCGTCTCGGCACCGGTGTGCCGTTCGGCCATCCGCAGCCGCTCCGGATACCTGTCGATCACGATCACCCGGTCCGCGCCGAGCACCGTCGCCGCCTGCGCGGTGAGCTGACCCACCGCACCCGCCCCCCACACCGCCACCACGTCACCGGGGCGGACCGCACCCAGCTCGGCGCCCATCCACCCGGCGGGAGCGGCGTCCGAGGCGAAGACCGCCCGGTCGTCGCTGACCGGGTCGGGCACGGTGAACGCCCCCACGTCGGCGTACGGCACCCGGACGTACTCGGCGTGGCTGCCGGCGAACCCGCCCGCCGTACGGGGATGGCCGTAGCAGCCGCCTGTGGGTTGCCCCCAGGTCGCCTCGGTGACCGCCGTGCCGGTCGCGCCGTTGTCGCAGCAGGAGTACAACCCCTGCCGGCAGTACCAGCACCTCCCGCAGGCCACGGCGGCGCAGACCACCACCCGGTCGCCGACGCGGTGCCGGCGTACCGCCGGGCCGACCTCGGCCACCTCGCCCAGGAACTCGTGCCCGAGCACGTCACCGGCGGCCAGGCCCGGTACCCGACCGGCGAGCAACGGCAGGTCGGTCCCGCAGGTGGCGCTGCGCCGTACCCGCACGATCATGTCGTGGGCGTTGCGCAGCTCCGGGTCGGGCACCTGGCGCACCGCGAGCCGGTCGACGCCCTCCCAGCACAGCGCCCTCATCCGGGCACCACCGGCCGGTCGGGGGCGGCCCGCTCGACGGCCGGCCGGTCGGCGCGCAGCACCTCACCGGTCTCGACGAGCTGCCGTACCGCGCGCAACACCTGCCGCAGGTAGCCGTCGGGGTCGTCGCCGACCAGGTGGGCGGCCATCCCGGGCAGGGCGGCGAGCCCGCCGAGCGGCCGGACGGCCAGTTCGGTGCCGCGTCCGCCGGGGGCCGGCCGCAGCTCCAGCTCCACGGCACCGGCCAGCGGCCGCAGCGGCTCCGGCCACCGCCCGTCGGGCAGCAGTTCCGCCGCCGGGACGCCGACCGTCACCACCTGCCAACGCCCCGACCCGACCGCCGTGGCGGCGAGGATGACCGCGCCCCGGGTCAGCCGTCCCATCCGTACCACCCGCCTCTCCTGCCGGGACCGGACCACGCCGTCCGGTGCGCCCATCGTCGGCGCGTCCCGGGTGAACCGGGCTCGTCCCGAAGGGGTGAACCGGGCCGCGCCGGGTAACCGCCGCCGACCGGGGAGGAACGCGCCGAGTGGGGGTGGGGTGCAATGCCGCAGCAGCCCGTACGGGCGGTCGACCCGACACCCCACCCCGGCGACGCCGCGAGTACCCCGGCGTCCGTCGAGCCGCCGCTGCTGGCCTCCCGGCTCGCCCCGCCCGCCCCGCCCGAGCCGATGCTGCTGCGGCCCCGGCTGCTGGCCCGTCTCGACGACGGGGTCGCCGGCATCCTCACCGTGGTCCGCGCGCCCGCCGGCTGGGGGAAGACGACACTGCTCACCGCCGGGGCGCGGGCCGCGGCGTCGACCGGGGACCCGGTGGCCTGGGTGCAGGTCGAGGCCGGCGACAGCGGACAGCGCCTGTGGGCGTACCTCACCCGGGCCCTGTGCGGTGCGCTGCGGGCCGGACCGGACGAGCCGACGCACGCCCCGGCCGGTCCGTGGCGGCCCGACGGGCTGGAGGCGCTGGCCGCCGCACTGGCCGCCCGGGAACGCCCCGTCCGGCTGGTCCTCGACGACCTGCACCGGGTGACCGATCCGGACGTCCTCACCGGGCTGGAGTTCCTGCTCCGGCACGCCGACGGGCGGCTGCGCCTCGTCGCCGCCGGCCGGACCGGCCTGCCGCCGGCCCTGCACCGGCTGCGGTTGGCCGGGGAACCGACCGAGATCGGCCCCGACGACCTGGCCTTCACCACCGACGAGGTGGCCGACCTGCTGGTGGCACACGGGGTGCCGGTGCCGGCGGCGGCGGTCGACCGGCTCCGGGAACACACCGGCGGCTGGCCGGCGGGTCTGCGCTTCGCCGCGCTGGCCGCCCGGGGCCAGGCCGATCCGCAACGCTGGGTACGACGGTTCGGCGGCGACCACCCGGACGTCGCCGCCTACCTGCGCGCCGAGGTGCTCACCCCGTTGCCGGGGCCGGCCCGGGAGGTGCTGCGCCGGTGCGCCGTCGGCGGGGCGGTCCGCGCCGACCTGGCCGACGCGTTGACCGGACGTCCCGACGCCGGTCAGCTCCTGGCCGGACTGGCCCGCGACGGCGGTTTCCTGCACCGCGACGACAGCGACCCACCCTGGTACCGGCCACACCCCATGCTCGCCGACCTGCTGCGCGAGGAACTCGCCGGCCTCGACGGGCGGGAACGCGACGAACTGCACCGGCGGGCCGCCGACTGGCACGCCGACCACGGCCGGCCGGCCGACGCGCTGCACCACGCCCTGACCGCCGCGCAGTGGGACCGCGCCACCGAACTGCTGCTGGCCCACTGGCCGGAGTTGGTCCCGTACGAGCGGGAGCCGCCGCCCCTGCCGCCGCCCCCGCCGCCGCCCGCCGGGGCGGTGCGCCGTGACCCGGAGCTGGCGCTGGCCGCCGGCACCGAGCGGGCGTACGCCGGGGACGTGGCGGCGGCGACCGCCCGGCTGCGGGACGCGGTGCAGGCCGCCCACACGCTGCCGGTGCCGCGCCGGGACCGGTTCCGGCGGCTCGCCGTGGCGTTGGAACTCACCCTGGCCCGGCTGGCCGGCGACCCCGCGACGGTACGCGCTGCCGCCGCCCGCCTGCTCGCCACCGCCCCGGCCCCGCCTGCGGATTCGGCCCCGCCTGCGGATTCGGCCCCGCCTGCGGATTCGGCCCCGCCTGCGGATTCGGCCCCGCCTGCGGATTCGGCGCTGTCTGCCGGTGCCGGGCTGCCTGCGGATGCGGGGCTGCCTGCGGGTGCGGGGCTGTCTGTGGGTGCCGGGCTGCCTGCCGGTTCGGCGGTGCCGACCGGCTCGGCGGTGCCCGCCGGTCCTGTGTCAGTCGCCCAGGTTCCTGCTGGCCCGCCGGTCGGCACCGCTGCGTTCGACGCGCCGGCCGGTGCCGACCTGGCAGCCGGCGATGGTGCGGTGACCGGCGACGCCCCCGTGACCGGCGACGATCCCCGGACCGGGAGGGACGACGCCGATGTCCGGGCGGTGGCCGGCACCGCGCTCGGCCTGGCCGATCTGGCCGAGGGGGAACTGGGACGGGCCGGAGAGTCGTTCCGGGCTGCGCTGGCGGCGGCCCGGCGGGCCGGCCGCCCCCGGACCGTGCTGGTCGGCGCGAGCCGGGCCGCCCTGCTGCTCGCCCTCGCCGGTGAGCTGACGCCGGCCGAGGAGACCGCGCGGGTGGCCCTGGCCATGCCGGCCTGTCAGGGATGGTCGGGCCGGGATGACTGCGGTCACGCACACCTGGCGCTGGCACTGGTGGCGGTGCACCGGGACCAGCCCGCCGAGGCGACCGCCGAGCTGGCGGCGGCGGGCGCGGTCACCGGGACGGCCCTGGCCGGGGCGGTGGCGGCGCTGTGCCGGGCCGCCCTGCTCCGCGACGCGGGCGAGCCGGCGGCGGCGATGACGGCGGTGCTGAACGCCCGCGACGAGCTGACCGTCGGCAGGTCGACGTCTCCAGGCGACCCGACGTCCCCAGGTGACCCGACGTCCCCCGGCGACCCGACGTCGCCCGGTGGTGCGGATGCGCCGGGAGCGTCTGGAGTCTTCGGCAATGCGGTGGTGGCCGGCAGTGCTGTGGGGTTGCGCGGTGCGGTGGGGTGCGACGGTGCGACGGTGGCTGGCGGTGCGGTGGGCTTCGGCGGTGCGAGGGTGGCCGGTGGTGCCGGGGAGGTGGCCGACCGGTTGCTGGCCCTGGAAGCGGACCTGCGGGGCGAGCAGGGTGACGTGGACACGGCCCGGCGGTTGCTCGGTGAGCGGGCCCTCGGGCCGGAACCGGTGCCGGTGCTGGCATTGGCGCTGGCCCGGGTGGAGTTGCGGGCCGGTGACCTACGGGCCGCCCGACACGCCCTGCCCGGCTGGGACGCCCCGGGCGCGGCCGACTGGCCGTTGCCGGTACGGCTCGCCGCCGGGGTCCTGGACGCGCTGCTGACCCGACGGGCCGGTGACGAGCGCCGGGCCGGGCGGCTGCTGGAACGGGTGCTGGACCTGGCCGGGCGGCACGGCTACCGACGGGTCTTCACCCGGGCTGAGCCGGAGGTTCGGGAACTGCTCGCGGCCCACCTGGACTCCGGTACGGCGTACTGGCCGCAGGTCAGCGACCTGGTGCGGGACGCCGCGCCGCCGCCCGGCCGGGGGGCGTACGGCACCCGGGGCGGACCGGCCGACTCCCGGCAGGGCGACCCGGAGCGACCCCTGGACGAGCCGCTCACCGAGCGGGAGCTGACCATCCTGCGCTACCTGCAGAGCATCCTGTCCAACGTGGAGATCGCCAGCGAACTGTCCCTGTCGGTCAACACCGTCAAGACCCACGTCCGCAACATCTACCGCAAGCTCGACGCCACCCGCCGCCGCGAAGCCGTCCGCCGAGCCCGCGACCTCCACCTCCTCTGACACCCCCTGCCGTCACCCACCCCACCCCGGCTCGCCCCGCCCCACCCGCCCCCCGCCCCCCTCGCCCCGCCCACCCTCGCCCCCGCCCCGCCCCGGTCTGCCCCCCGCCCCGGTCTGCCCCCCGCCCCGGTCTGCCCCCCGCCCCGGTGATCAAGAGGTTTGCGTCAAAGTTGATCTTCAATTTGACTCGAACCTCTTGATCAACTGACGCAAACCTCTTGATCACCGGGGCGGCGCCGGGCGGGGCCGGGCCGGGTGGGGCGGCGTCGGGTGGGGCGGGGTCGGGTGGGGCGGCGTCGGGCGGGGCAGCGCCGGGCGGGGTGGGGCAGTGCGGCCGGGCGGCCGGGGTCAGGTGGTGGCGGCGTCCACGGTGGCGAGGAGGGTGGGGAGGTCGAGTGGGCCGTCGTGGCGGTCGTCGCCCACGAAGAGCGTGGGGGTGCCGTTGACGCCGCTGCGGATGCCGCCGGTGAAGTCGTGCCGTACCCGGTCGGCGTGCACGTGCCGGTCGACCTCGGCGTCGATCTCGTCCGGCGGGAGCCCCACCTGCGCCATGCCGAGCGACAGGTGCACCGGGTCCAGTTGGTCCTGGTGCTCGTAGAGCCAGTCGTGCATCTCCCAGAACCGGTCCCGGTGGGCGGCCGCCTCGGCCACCTCGGCGGCCCGCTCGGCGTACGGGTGCAGGTTGGTGATCGGGAAGTGCCGGTAGACCAGCCGGACGGTGTCCCGCCGCTGTCGCAGCACCTCGGCCAGGTTCGGGTACGCCGCCCCACAGTACGGGCACTGGAAGTCGCCGTACTGCACGAGGGTGACCGGGGCGTCGAACGGCCCACGGATATGGTCGGTATCGGTCACCGGCGTCCGGAGCCGGGCGGTGACCTGCAACGGGGTGCTCATCGGGTCGTCACCTGCCGTCCGGTGCCGAGCTGCTCCAACGCGTCGAGGACGCCGTCGGCACCCGGGTTGACCTCGGCGGGGGACAGGTAGCTCCAGACCACCGTCCCGGCCGGGTCGAGCACCACCAGGGCCCGGCCGGCCTGCCCCTGCGGGGTGTACGCCCCGTAGCCCCGGGCCACCTCGCCCTTGGGTTCGAAGTCGGACAGCAGCGGGAACCGGACGCCCCTCGCCTCGGCGAACGCCCGGTGCGACCAGAGGCTGTCCACCGAGACGCCCAGCACCATCGCGTCGTACCGCTCGAACTCCGGCATCGCGGCCTGGTAGAGCGCCATCTGGTCGCCGCAGACCGGGGACCAGTCGGCGGGGTAGAAGGCGAGCACCACCGGCCGGCCCCGGAACTGCGCGGGTCCGGTCCGTCGCCCGTCCGGGGTGGCCGGCAGGGTGAATTCGGGGGCCGGCGTCCCGGGTCGGATCAGCCCGTCGGATCCAGTCATGTCGCCCACCGTCCCCCCGGGTCGGGTGAGGGCGGCTCACCCGGGCCGGGTGGTCCTGTCCCGCCCGCGCCGCCAGATCGGATTCGGACCGTCGGAGGGGAGCCGGTGGCGAAATTCGGGCGTTCACGGTGTCGACAACCGGATCGGACTCGGGCAGTCTGACGGACGGCGAAGGACGGGGTGGAGAGATGGACGTCGATCAGATGCGGGTCTTCGGTCGCCGGCTGGCGGGCGTGTCGTGGCGGGTGGCCCGGCACGAGTGGACCCTGGCGGCGCTCGGCGCGCTGCTGCTGGCCGTGGTGCTGACCTGGCCGACCCTGCGCGATCCGGCGAGCACCATCCCGCAGGACACCGGCGACCCGACGTTGCAGGCGTGGCAGGTGGCCTGGGGCGGGCACGCCCTGCTGACCAACCCGTTGCAGGTCTGGCACTCCAACACGTTCTATCCCGAGCCGTACACCTACGCCTACTCGGACACCCTGCTCGGGTACGCCCCGTTCGGCATGATCGGGGACGGTCCGGTGGCCGCCGTGATCCGCTACAACCTGCTCTACCTGCTGACCCACGCCCTCGCCCTGTTCGGGGCGTACGCGCTGGCCCGGCAGGTGGGGGCCGGCCGGGCCGGTTCGGCGGTGGCCGGGGTGGCCTTCGCGTACGCCCCATGGAAGCTCGCCCAGGCCGGGCACCTGCACGTGCTCAGCATCGGCGGGATCGCCCTGGCGCTTGCCATGCTGGCCCGGGGGCACGGCTGGTCGCTGCGGCACGGTCACCGCCCCGACCGGGTCCGTCCGGGGTGGGTGGTCGCCGGGTGGGCGGTCGCCGCCTGGCAGGTCACCCTCGGCTTCGGCATCGGCCTGCCCTTCGCGTACGTGCTGGGGCTGCTCTGCCTCGGCGCGGTGGTCACGTACGGCGTGGTGTGGCTGCGGCGGCGGACCCGGCCGGTGGTGCCGCGCCGCCTGCTCCTGGCCGACCTGGCCGGCGGGATCGGGTTCGCCGGGGTGACCCTGGCGATGGCCGCGCCGTACTTCGAGGTGGTGGCCCGCAACCCGTCCGGCCGGCGGACGGTGGCCCAGATCGAGATGTTCTCCCCGCCGTGGCGCGGGTTCGTCACCGCGCCGCCGGAGTCCTGGTTGTGGGGGGAGCGGCACGAGGCCGCCCGCGCCACGCTCGGTTTCCCGGGCGAGATGACCCTGCTGCCCGGGGTGGTGCTGCTGTCGCTGGCGGTGGCGGGGCTGTTCTTCTCCGCGTGGCGGCTGCGGCACCGGTTGATGCTGGCCGGCGCGGCGCTGGTCAGCGTGGCGCTGGCGGCGGGCACCACGTTCGGTGGCGACGGCAACCCCGGGTACGTGACGCTCGTCGAGCACGCCCCGGGCTGGGACGGGGTGCGCACCCCGGGCCGGCTGGTGCTGTGGACGACCCTGCTGCTCGGCCTGCTCGCCGCCGGGGCGTTGACGGTGCGCGAGCCGGCGCGGGAGGCCGCCCCCGGCGCGGAGCCGACCCCGGACGCGGAACCCGGGTCGGGGCCGGTCGGGGACCAGTCGCCGGGGCCGGTAGGGGAGCAGCGGCCCGGGCCGGCCGTGGAGCAGCCGGCGGGGCCGGACACGGAGCACGGGGCGGGGCCGGACACGGAGCACGGGGCGGGGCCGGCAGTGCCGGCGCTGCGACCGGCGGGAGCGCCCGTGCTGGTGGAGGCGTCCGTACCGGCGCAGGCGGCTGCGGGACCACGGCCGGCGCTGCGGTCGGCGGCGTGGTCCGGGTCGGCGGCCGAGCAGGCGGCCCCCCGGGAGCCGGCCCCGAAGCGGGCCGGCCGGCAGTGGCGGCTGGCCCGGTTGGCGCTGCTGGTGCCGCTGCTGCTGGTCGGCGTGGAGGGCATCAACCGCACCCCGCACGTGCCCGCGCCGGAGCAGCCGGCCGTGCTGCGCGGGCTGACCGGCCCGGCGCTGGTGCTGCCCAGCGACGGCATCCGGGAACTGCACGTGATGCTCTGGTCGACCGACGGGTTCCCCAAGGTGGTCAACGGGCTCGCCTCGTTCACCCCGCAGTCCCAGGAGCGGATCAGGGCGGCGAGCATGACCTTCCCGGACGCCACCTCGGTGGCGTACCTGCGGCAGGTCGGGGTGCGCACGGTGGTGCTGCTGCCCGGCTGGGCGGCCGGCACGCCGTGGGCGGACGTGGCCGCCCGACCGGTGGACGGGCTGGGCATCAGTCGGGAAATGGTCGGCGAGGACGTCATCTACCGGCTCTGATGGCCGAGTTAGTTGGGAGCGCTTCCTAATTCGGCGGCGTACCGGTTACTGTTGGGTTCTTCTTCGGCAGCGGGAGCCAAGCGTGCCGGCGGGGAGCCAGGGCAGCTCTTCGCACCCGTCGACGTCCCCCCACGGGGCCGTCGCACCCTGACCCTGGCATCCCGAGAGGAACCGCAGATGCGGAGAAGTCTCGTCGGCGCGGTCACCACCGTGCTGGCCGCCGCGACAGCCGTCGTGGCCGTACAGTTCACCGTCGCACCCTCCACACCGGCCGCCGCGGCGGCGGCCGAGCCGTACAGCTGGAAGAACGTCCGGATCGACGGCGGTGGCTTCGTCCCCGGCATCATCTTCAACCAGACCGAGAAGAACCTGATCTACGCGCGCACCGACATCGGCGGCGCGTACCGCTGGGAGCAGGCCAGCCAGTCCTGGACGCCGCTGCTCGACTGGGTCGGCGCGGACAAGTGGGGCTACAACGGCGTGGTCAGCCTGGCCACCGACCCGGTGCAGACCAACCGGGTGTACGCGGCCGTCGGCATGTACACCAACGACTGGGACCCGAACAACGGCGCGATCCTGCGCTCGTCGGACAAGGGTGCCACCTGGCAGGCCACCGCGCTGCCGTTCAAGAACGGCGGCAACATGCCCGGCCGGGGCATGGGGGAGCGGCTCGCCGTCGACCCCAACAAGAACAGCATCCTCTACTACGGTGCCGAGGGCGGCAACGGCCTGTGGCGCAGCACCGACTACGGGGTCACCTGGGCCAAGGTGGCGAACTTCCCCAACGTCGGCAACTACCGGGCCGACCCCAACGACACCACCGGCTACCAGAGCCAGAACCAGGGCCTGACCTGGGTCACCTTCGACAAGGGCACCGGTACGGCGGGCAACGCCACGCAGACCATCTACGTCGGCGTGGCGGACAAGGCGAACCCGGTGTACCGCTCGACGAACGGCGGCACGAGCTGGGAGCGGATCGCCGGGCAGCCCACCGGTTACCTGGCACACAAGGGCGTGGTCGACCCGGTCGGCGGCTTCCTCTACATCGCCACCAGCGACACCGGCGGCCCGTACGACGGGGGCAAGGGTGACGTGTGGAAGTTCAACCGGGCCACCGGCGCGTGGACGCAGATCAGCCCGATCCCGTCGTCCAGCAGCGACGCCTACTTCGGCTACTCGGGATTGACCATCGACCGGCAGAAGCCGAACACCCTGATGGTCGCCACCCAGATCTCCTGGTGGCCGGACGCGATCTTCTGGCGCAGCACCGACGGCGGCGCGACCTGGAGCCGGATCTGGGAGTTCGGCAGCTACCCGGAGCGCACCAAGAAGTTCAAGATGGACATCAGCTCGGTGCCGTGGCTGACCTTCGGGGCCAACCCGGCCCCGCCGGAGGAGACCCCGAAGCTGGGCTGGATGAACGAGTCGGTGGAGATCGACCCGTTCGACTCGAACCGCTTCATGTACGGCACCGGCGCGACCATCTACGGCAGCACCGACCTCACCAAGTGGGACACCGGCGGCCAGCTCACCATCAAGCCGATGGTCAAGGGCCTGGAGGAGACCGCCGTGCAGGACCTGATCAGCCCGCCCACCGGGGCGCCGCTGATCAGCGGGCTCGGTGACATCGGCGGGTTCCGGCACACCGACCTCGACGCGGTGCCGCCGATGCTGTTCACCCAGCCGGTCTTCACCACCACCACGAGCCTCGACTACGCCGAGGCGAACCCGGCGACGATGGTCCGGGCCGGCAACTTCACCGACGCCGACCGCCCCAACGACAGCCACATCGCGTTCTCCACCGACGGCGGGGCGAACTGGTTCCAGGGCAGCGAGCCGGGCGGGGTCAACAACGGCGGCACGGTCGCCGCCGCCGCCGACGGCAGCCAGTTCGTCTGGGCTCCCGGTGACGCCGGGCAGCAGGTGATCCGTTCGGTCGGCTTCGGCAACTCGTGGACCGCCGCCACCGGCATCCCGGCCAACGCCGTGGTCGAGTCCGACCGGGTCAACAAGAACAAGTTCTACGGCTTCAGCGCCGGCAAGTTCTACGTCAGCACCAACGGTGGGGCCAGCTTCACCGCCTCCGCCGCCACCGGCCTGCCGGCCACCGGGAACGTCAAGTTCAAGGCGGTCCCCGGCAAGGAGGGCGACATCTGGCTGGCCGGTGAGGGCGGGCTGTGGCGCTCCACCGACTCCGGGGCCAGCTTCACCAAGCTGGCCGGGGTGTCGGCGGCGGTGAACGTCGGCTTCGGCAAGGCCGCCCCCGGGCAGACGTACCCGGCGGTGTTCACCTTCGGCACCGTCGACGGCAAGAGCGGCGTCTACCGCTCCGACAACTCCGGCGCGGCCTGGGTGCGGATCAACGACGACCAGCACCAGTACGGCAACGCGGGCGAGGCGCTGACCGGTGACCCCCGGGTCTACGGCCGGGTCTACCTGGGCACCAACGGCCGGGGCATCCTGGTCGCCGACCGGCTCGGCGGCACTCCCACCCCGACGCCGACCACCCCCGGCCCGACCACGCCGCCGCCGACCACCCCGCCCCCCACGACGCCTCCGCCGACCACCCCGCCCCCCACCACCCCGCCGCCGACCACGCCGCCGCCGACGACTCCGCCGCCCACCGGTGGGTGCGCGGCGACGTACAAGGTGACCGGGTCGTGGCCGGGTGGCTTCCAGGGTGAGGTGACCGTGCGTAACACCGGCGTCAACGGGATCTCCGGCTGGACGGTGAACTGGACGTTCGCCAACGGTCAGACGGTCAACTCGCTCTGGGGTGGCACCTTCACCCAGACCGGGGCGAACGTCTCGGTGCGCGACGCCGGGTGGAACGGTGCGCTCGGGGGTGGCGCGAGCACCAGCATCGGCTTCACCGCCAACGTCACCGGCACCAACGCCGTCCCGGCGGTGACCTGCACCAGCCGCTGACAACTATCAACTATCCGACACTCGCCGGCTCCGCTCCCCGATCGGGGAGCGGAGCCGGCGGCACGTCCGGGCTGAGAGTGATCGACTCGGTGGTGGCGACGTTGCGGCATCAACCTGGAGTCTTTATCGCAACATCGCCCCAACGGGGGTGGATCGAAGACGGCGCAGGCCCCGGTCGACGCCGAGGAGCGTGACCGGGGCCTGCGCGTGCCGTGGAGCGGTCAGTCGTCCAGCCCGACGGGGGAGTTCGGCCGGTCCACGTCGACGAACTCGATGTCGTCGACGGCCCGGTCACCCCGGCTGCCGGCGGCCCGCGCGGCGGTGCCGGCGGCCCAGCCGATCGCCGCGCCGACCAGCGCCGCGCCGATCAGCAGGGTCCAGGGCAGGGCCGGCCGCCGGCCGGCGAGCGCGTCGAAGGCGAGCGTCGCCCGCCGACGGGCCTCGTCGGCGGTCGAGCCGACCAGGTCGCCGGCGTCGGCCAGCCCCGAGTCCCGGACCGACCGGGCGGCGTCCCGGACGCTGTCCCCGGCCGAGTCCACCGCCGAGAGCAGGTGGTGCCAGGCCTGGTCGGCGATCCGCTCGGGCTTGCTGCGGCGCTCCAGAAGGTTGCTGCCGATCATCGTGTTACCTCCTCGAATGCCGAAGTCTGCGGCCAGTTCGGATGTCGTCTCCGTGCCGCGGGACGGTCCTCGCCCCGGCCGGTCACCCGGCCGGTGTCCGAGCAGTGCCCCGCCCGCCCGGGTCGCAAACCCGGTACGCCCCGGTGACCCTCGCCGCTCAGCGCACCGAGACCACGGAGGTGGCGCGGGCGAAATCGTCCCCGTCGTCGTCATCGTCGTCGTCCCCGCCGCCGAAGCCGCAGGCCAGGACGAGAGCGAGTAGCGCGCCGACCCCGGCCAGGCCGAGCAGTCTCCTGAGCATCGATCCGTCTCCTCGATCGTGGTGACCCATCTCTCGCCCACGGTAGGCACCCGGCACAACCTGCACCGGGGGAGCCGGCGGGCCGCGAAGGGGAGCCGGCGGGGCTCGCCCGGCGTACCGCATCCGGGTGTCGGTGGACCGGGGCGGCTACTCTGGGACGGTTGGAACGGCCGAGCTGTGCCGTTCGTCTGAGGTGAACAGGACCAGCAACGGTGCGGAGAGGGACGGTCCGGTCCGTCCGGATCCGCGAATTGCTCATCCCGAGGGGTGGCGACCGAGGCCATCGGAGGAATACTCTCGGTCGCGGCCCGCGTACTGATGAGGCGCCCGGGGACGGGCGAGTGGAGGTGCTCGCGTGAGCCTGTCGATCGTGAAGTCGGTCCTGCCGGCCGGTGTCATCGAAATCGCCCCCCGTGGTGAGATCGACGTCGACACCGCCTACGAGGTACGTGAGGCGATCGCCGAGGTGCTGGCCAAGGGCCGGCCCGCGCGGATCGAGCTGAACATGCGACTCGTCACCTTCATCGACTCCGTCGGGATCAGCGCCATGGTCGCCGGCTTCCAGACCGCCGAGGTCAGCGGCGTCAAACTGATCGTCACCGAGCCGAGCCGGTTCGTGCACCGACAGCTCTGGGTCACCGGCCTGCTCGGGCTCTTCGGCGCCCCGGAGCCGTACTTCGCCGGTGCCGCCACCCCGGAGGTCCTGCCCGGCGCCTGACCGGGCCACCTGTCGGTGTCGACGCCACTGACCAGGGACGTTGCCAGTCCGTCTCCGGTACGGCACGATCGTGCGACCGACGACGGTCAGGAGGCCCGGTGGTCCGGCGGGAGAGCTTCAGCTACACGGTGCAGGCGCACTGCTCACCGGCCGACGCGATGGCGCTGCTGAGCGACCTGTCCCGGCAGGAGGAGTTGCATCCCCTGATCGTCCGGGTGCGCCGGCTGCCCGCCCGGCCGGGTGCCCTGGCCAGCTACGCGATCACCGACCGGCTGGAGCTGGGCCCGCTGCGGTTCCCCGTCACCTACCAGGCCGACGTGCTGCTGGCCGGTGACGACGAGATCGTGACGGTGGCCCGCCAGCAGCCCGGCACCACCGTGCGTAACCACACGCGGTTGCGGATGGAGGGTGACCTGCTGCGGATCGACGTGGAGATCACCCTCGCCGCGCCGGCCCCGCTGTTCGGCTACGCCTTCCGGCAGGCCCGCGCCGCCCACCTGGGGTTGGCCAGCCGACTCGGCGCGGTCCTGGACGGCCGGGCCGGCGACCCGCCACCCGCCGGCTGACCACCGCCGGCACCTGGGCCGCCCGGCCCGGTCGGCACCCGACCCGCCTGTTGCGGCCGGGCCGTGGTCCGGTGGTCCGCCCGCGTCGGACGGACCACCGGGTCGGCTCAGATCATCGACAGGTGTACGTGGTTGGTGTGGTCGCTGGACGGGTCCCCGTTGCCCCCGCTGTACGCCTTCCACCCGCTGCTCGGCAGCCAGATCCGCTTGAACCAGATCACGTAGAGCACACCGAGCCGGTCGGCGTTGCGGATGAAGTACGCGGCGAGGTTGTTGCCGTACGTCCGGTCGCCGCCACTGGCCACCCCGCCGAAGCCGCCCTTCTGGGCGGCGAAGTCGCACGCCCGGCCCTTGGGGTGCTCGCCGGAGCCGCTGGGCCGGTAGCAGGAGACGTACCTGGTGAAACCGGCGGCCTTGGCCTGGTTGAGGGCGTTGAGCGTGCGCGGGGTGATACAGCCGTTGGCCGGCGTCGGGTCGTTGACGCTGCACGACTCGGACGGCCAGGAGCCGTCGGAGTTGCGGGGCGCCCCCTTGGCGTTGCTGGTGGACGTGCCGTCGGAGCTGCCGGAGTCGCGGGAGGTGGAGGTCGGCTTGTCGGCGGCGGCCACCGCCAACGCCCGCTCGGCCTGCTCCTTGCGCTTGCCCATGGTGGCGACCTGCTTGCGCTGTTCGGTGATCTCCCGGGTGACCGCCGCCCGGGTCCGGGTGGCCTGGTCCCGGGTCTCGATCATCGTGCGCAGTTCCTGGTCCTCCCGGGTGGCGACCGTCTCCAGCGCCGCCGCGCGGTCCAGGAAACCGCTCGGGGTGTTGCTGTTGAGCAGGGCGGACATCGGCCCGAGCCGGCCGGTGCGGTAGGCCGCTCCGGCGATCTCGCCGACCTTGGCGGTCTGCGTGACCAGTTGCCCCTCGATGGTCTTGAGCTGCGCGTCGAGTTCCTGCTGGCGCTTGGTGGAGCGCTCCAGGGCGGCCTTGGCCTCCAGCCAGCCCTTGCTGGCCGCGTCGAGCTGGTCGCGCAGCGCCGGGGTGCCGCCCTCGTCGTCGTCGCCGGGGGCGGCGAGCCGGGTGGTGGGCGCGGCGGCGGCCGGGGTGAACGGCGCGGCCGACACGCCCAGGGCCAGGGCCGTGACGACTGCGGCCAGCAGCCGTGTGGTGGTGCGTACGTGCATGCGGATGTCCTTCCGTCAGCCGCCGACCGGGTTAGCTGACGGGTTCGGGACGGAAGATCCCTACCGCTTGCGCGGATGCACCCCAGGAACGTGGTTCCCCGGTTCGCCCGGGCGGGCGATTAGGCGGCGGCCTCTGCCTGGCGGAGACCGGGGCCGAGCCTACCGGTACGCGTGTGACGCCTGCCTACCTCGTGACTGAGGGTACGAGAGTGAATACTCTCAAATGGTTCAAACGACGCAAATTTCCGTGATCTCTGTGCGGGAGTACCCGGCGGGGCTGACTGTCCGGCCCAGGGTGGGGTCACCAGTGGGCGGGGCCGCACGCGCCGGGGCTCGCTCCGGGCTCGACCTGGAGGGTGGCGTGCTCGATGTGGAAATCCTCCCGCAGGGCGCCCCGGGCGGCCGCCAGCACCGTGCCGACCTCGGCGTCACCGGCCAGGGTGAGGTGGGCCGAGGCGACGTCCATGCCGGAGGTGAGCGTCCAGACGTGCAGGTCGTGCACCTCGGCGACCCCGGGCACGGCGGTCAGCCGGTCGTGCACGGCGGTCACCGGCAGGTGCTCCGGAGCGGCCTGGACCAGGATGCGCACCGCCGCCCGGCCGAGCCGCCAGGTGCGGGGCAGGATGAACACGCCGATCGCCACGGCGACCAGCGGGTCGGCCCACCACCAGCCGGTGCCGGCGATCAGCAGCGCCGCCACGATCACTCCGACCGAGCCGAGCAGGTCACCGAGCACCTCCAGGTACGCCCCGCGCAGGTTGATGCTCTCCTTGGCACCCTCCCGCAGCAGGCCGAACGCGACGATGTTGGCGAGCAGGCCGAGCACCGCCACCACCAGCATCGGGCCGGCCAGCACCTCGGGTGGCTCGCCGAACCGACGGACCGCCTCGATCAGCACGTAGACCGCCACCCCGCTGAGCAGGACGGCGTTGGCCAGGGCTGCGAGCACCTCCAGCCGGTAGAGGCCGAAGGTGCGCTGCGGGTCCCGGGCGGCCCGCCGGGTGGCGGTGATCGCGGCCAGCGCCATCCCGATGCCGAGCACGTCGGTGAACATGTGCCCCGCGTCGGAGAGCAGGGCCAGCGAACCGGTGCCGAAGGCGGCCACCGCCTCGACCACCATGAGCACGGCGAGCAGCCCGAACGCCGCCCAGAGCCGGCCCCGGTGCCGGTGCGCGGCGTTGCTCACCGTCGCGCTGTGGTCATGACCTGCGCCCACGTCCACACCTTCCGTCGCCGTCGGGACCACCGTCGCCGTCGCGGACCACCGTCGCCGTCGCGGACCCGCTCCAATCTATGCTCACATCGCTATGTGTGCAAGTGACGGTCGGACGTCCGGCCGGGTGGGCCGGGGTGCCGGTCGGTCAGCCGGTCGGTTCGACGGTGGTGAGGCGCTGGGTCGCCCGGGACAACGCCACGTAGAGCGTCCGTACCCCGGAGCCCGGATCGGCCCGGATCTCGCCGGGGCAGACCAGTACCACCCCGTCGTACTCCATGCCCTTGGCCTGGAGGCTGGTCACCACCTGCAGGCGCGCCCCGCCCCGGTCGCCCAACCAGCCGGCGACCTCGTCCCGGCGGGGCACCGGGGTGATCACGCCGACCGTCCCCGCCACCTCGGCCAGCAACGCGTCCACCGCATCGGCAGTCGTCCGGGCCAGCTCCGCCGCCGGCACGTGCAGCGCCACCGGGTCCACCCCGGTGGAGCGCACCGCGCTCGGCAACTCCAGGTCCGGATAGAGCCGGCGGATCTCCGCCGCCGCCACCGCGAAGATCTCCGCCGAGTTGCGGTAGTTGGTGGACAGCGTGAACCGGTGCCGCCGCCGTCGGCCCAGCGCCTGGTCCCGGGCCCGGTCCAGCTCCGCCTGGTCACCCGTCCAGGCGGTCTGCGCCGGATCACCCACCACCGTCCAGGAGGCGAGCCGACCGCGCCGGCCGATCATCCGCCACTGCATCGGCGAGACGTCCTGCGACTCGTCGACCACCACGTGCGCGTAGTCCCGGTAGTCCTCGGGCCGCTCCCGGGCCGCCGCCCGCGCGGCCCGCTGCCGCTCCCCGAAGGTGCTCAGCTCCCGGACGCCGCCGGCGAGCTGGAACGGGTCCCGCCGGGCCTTCTTTGGGCGGACCGGCTGACCCAGCAGCGCGTCCAGCTCGTCGAGGAGGGCGATGTCGGCCACCGTCAGCCCCTCGGTGTCCAGCGACCGGTACGCCTGCGCCAGCAACCCGACCTCCGCCCGGGACAGGACGCCGGCCGCGTACCGGCGCAGCCGCTCCGGCCGGGCCAACCAGCCCAGCACGTGCCGGGGATGCAGCCGGGGCCACCACGCCTTGAGGAACTCCCGGAACTCCGGCCGCTCGATGATCTCGTCCTCGAAGGCGGGCTGCTCGGGCAGGCCGGCGACGGCCGACCGCCGGGCCTGTGCGTACAACGCGGCGAGCACCCCGTCGAAGCCGACCCGGCGGACCTCGTTGCGGCGGGCCCCCCGGTGCAGCGCCCGGTCCCGGATGCCGTCCAGCTCGCGCCGCTCCAGGCGCAGCAACGCACCCCGGTAGAGCAGCCGCAACTCCTGCGGGCCGTCCGGCACCGCGTCCCGGGCCGCCCGCTCCAGCACCCGACGCATCCGCAGCGAACCCTTCACCGCCGCCACCTCGGGCCCGTCCGTGCGGGTCGCCGACAGGCCGGGGAACAGCGAACCCAGCGAGTGCAGGGTGGCGGTCTCCTCGCCCAGCGACGGCAGCACCGAGGCGATGTACTCCACGAAGACCGCCGACGGGCCGACCACCAGGATGCCGCCGCCGGCGTACCGGCTGCGGTCGGCGTAGAGCAGGTACGCCGCCCGGTGCAGGGCCACCGCCGTCTTCCCGGTGCCCGGCCCGCCGGAGACGATGGTGACCCCCGAAGCGGGGGAGCGGATCGCCTCGTCCTGCTCCCGCTGGATGGTGGCGATGATGTCCCGCATCCCCCGGCCGGTCGCCCGGGACAGGGTCGCCAGCAGCGCCCCGTCACCCACCACCGGCATGTCCGGCGGGGCGGCCTCCGGGTCGAGCAGGTCGTCCTCGATCCGGGTGACCTTCTCGTCCGACGAGCTGATCGTGCGCCGCCGCACCACCCCCAGCGGCTCCGCCGGGGTGGCCCGGTAGAAGGCGGCGGCGGCCGGGGCCCGCCAGTCGACCACCAGCGTCTCGGCGTCCTCGCCCCGCACGCCGAGCCGGCCGACGTGCAGCACCTGACGGTCGCGCAGGTCGAGCCGGCCGAAGACCAGCCCCTCGTGTTCGGCGTCGAGCAGGTGCCGGCGCTGGGCGGCGTGGAAGACCATCGCGTCGCGCTCCACCAGCGCGCCGAAGGTACCGACCCCGGCCAGCCGGTAGCCGTCCCGCTCGGCGCGGGCGGCCGAGCGGCGCAGTTCGGCGAGCCGGGCGTACACCCGGTCGAGATGCCGTTGCTCGGCGGCGATCTCCTGCTCCAGGGTGGTCTGGTCGGTCAACGTACCGGCTCCTGTGCGACGGCGACGCCGGACGCGGGTGCACGCCAGGCGGAATGAGGGTACGGGCAGCCGCCCACCCACCGGCGGGCCGATACCCGTACCGCGACCTCCACCACCACCGCGCGGCCCGCCCGGGGCGCGGCGGCGCGGGGCGACGGCGGATCGGCTCAGCGCGTCGTCCGCCCGGCGGACGCGGGGTCGCCCGGGACGTCGGCGCCCGCCCGGCCGGACGGGGCGTCGACGGGACGACGGGGCCCCGGTGGCGTAGCCCCGGCGGCGGACAGCACCCGGTCGAGCACCCCGGCGACGGCGGCGTTCACCTCGTCCGGACGCTCCATCATCAGCATGTGCCCGGCACCGGGGCAGACGGTCAGCTCGGTGGCCGGCAGCGCCGCCGCGATCGATTCCGCACACGGCGGCGGGGTCAGCCGGTCCCGGTCCCCGACCAGCGCCGCCGCCGGCAGGTGCGCCAACGCGGCGAGCGTCGCCAGCCGGTGCTGGGCGCCGATCGAGGCGCGGAAACCCCCGATCGACCGCAGCGAGGCGCGGGCCACCGCCGAGGTGACCAGCCGGATGTCGGCGCCGGAGCAGCGGTCGCCGAAGAGCATCCACCTGATGCTCGGGGCCAGGGCGCGCAGCAGCGGACGGGGTGGCCGCCAGGAGCCGCACCGGGCCAGTACCCCGGCCCCGGTGGTCTCGGCGAGCCGGATCAGCCGGGCGATCCGCGGCGACAGGCCGTACACCGTGTGGGTGTGGCCTTCGGCGGTGGTGGAGACGAAAACCAGCCCGGCCGTACGGGCGGCGAAGTGGGACGGGTGCCGGTGGGCGTACTCCATCACGCTCATCCCGCCCATCGAGTGCCCGACGAGCAGCACCGGCCCGGCCGGGGCGACCTCGTCCAGCACCGCCGCGAGGTCGTCGCCGAGCTGGGCCAGGGTCGCCGTGCGCAGCGCCATGCAGCTGGACCGGCCGTGCCCCCGGGCGTCGTAGGTGACCACCCGGACCCGGTCGCCGAAGCGGCTGCGCAGGTCGGCGAGCTGCCGGTGCCAGGCCCGACCGTCGAGCGTCCAGCCGTGCAGCAGGACCACGGTCACCTCGGCCTCGACCGGCCCGGTCACCTCGACATGCAGGCGTACCCCGTCGGGCAGCCGCAACTCCCGTTGCTCCGGCATCGCCACCTCCCAGGCACCCGGGACACATTCACCGGCGTAACCCGGCGGTAACACCGGCTACCCGACATCAGACCACGCCAACCGTGTCGGTGAGAAGATTCCCGACCCGCCCGCACGGGGCCAGCCGGGCGGTCAGTCTGGAGCCATGCCGAGACCGCCCACCGGGGCCGCCCGGACCTCCGACGGGCCGCCCGTCGACGCCGGGCCGCCCCGGGCCGCGCGTACCCCCCGGGCGGCGCTGGCCGAGCTGCTCACCGGCAACCGGCGATTCGTCAGCGGCCGACCGGTCCACGGGCACGACGTGACCGCCGCCGCGGCCGTGGCCTCCGGCGACCAGCAGCCGTACGCGGTGCTGCTCGGCTGCATCGACTCACGGGTGCCGCTGGAGGCGATCTTCGACCAGACCTTCGGGTCGATCTGCGTGATCCGGACCGGGGGACACGTGCTCGACCGGGCCGTGCGGGGCTCGATCGAGTACGTGGTGGCGCAGCTCGGGGTGACCCTGGTGATGGTGCTGGGGCACGAACGGTGCGGCGCGGTCGCCGCGACGGTGGACAGCGTGCGGAGGGGCCGGCGTCCGGACGGTGACCTGGGCTACCTGGTCGAGCGGATCACCCCGGCCGTGACCGAGGCGGGGCCGCACGACCCGGGCGTGCACCCGCTGGCCGTACGCCGGCACGTCCGCCGTACGGTGCGGGCGCTGCGCACCGACGACATGCTGGCGGGCCCGGTCGCGGCGGGTGGGGTGGACGTCGTCGGCGCCCTGTACGACCTGGACACCGGCGAGGTCACCCTGCTCGACGAGGAGCCTGACCCGCCGGAGCAGACGTGGTGAGCGCAGACGTGGCGGGCGCGGACGTGGCGGGCGCGGACACGGAACCGCCCGCCGGGGTGACCCGACGGGCGGTTCCGGTCGTGCTGGGGGAGGGGGCTCAGCCCTCGAAGACGCCGGCCTCGACGAGACGCTTCTCGGTCTTGTCCCACCCGTGGTCGGGGTGGGTGGCGGCGAGGTTGCTGATCTCGGCGCGGATCTTGGCGGCGTGACCGGCGGTGGCCAGCGTCCGGATCTCCTCGACGAAGGCGTCGGAGTCGGTACGCAGGTGCGCGGTCTTGCCGTTGGTCAGGTTCCGCACGTAGGCGTGCTTGCCGCCGTTGAGCGGGATGAGGTACTTGAACTCGCCCAGCACGCTGAGGGCGCCACCCTGGCCAGCCTGGCCGGCCCGGACTGACGCGCGCGCGGTCTTCGAGGTGTTGCTCGCCACGGAGATGCTCCTTGCAAGACGTACGGGAGGACGGGGAACGTCCGGGGGCTGTAGCGGGTGACGGCCGGTGGTCGTCTGACGCTCGGTGGTCGTCGGACGCCCGGGTGGGTCGTCGGCCCGCGAAGTGGTGCGACGGCACAGAACCGCCCAGAGAAATATACACGACCACGGTGCCTGGCAGCTCACCGTGCCCGTCGGAGTGCACAACCCCGGTCACCGGTCCGGGTATTTCCCCCCGGCGAATTTTCCGATTCCCTGGCGCACCATCCGTCACAGCAGTCATCATGTGTGGCAACAGCCACTCGGGTGTCGAGGTCGTAGGGGAAGACGCACCTCGCCCTCCGGGAGGTCACCGTGCCAACGCGTGGCGTCGTATACGTCCACTCGACCCCGCTCGCCGTGTGCTCGCACGTCGAGTGGGCGATCGCGCGCGTCCTCGCCGCGCCGGTCAACCTGCACTGGACGGCTCAGCCCGTCGATCCCGGCGCCCGCCGGGCCGAGTGTGGATGGACCGGTCGGCCGGGGACGGGTGCCGAGCTGGCTGCTGCCCTGAGGCAGTGGCCCATGATCCGTTTCGAGGTGACCGAGGAACCCAGCACCGGCGCGGACGGCGAACGCTTCATGCACGTGCCCGGCCGGGGCCTGTTCCGGGCCGCGGTGGGCGCGGCCGGCGACATCCAGCTCGGCGAGGACCGGCTGCGCAGCATCATGGCGTCGGTACGCCCGGAGGCCCTGGCGCACGCCCTGGACAAGGCGATGGGCACCGCCTGGGACGCCGAGCTGGAGCCCTACCGCTACGCCGGGGACGGCGCGCCGGTGACCCTGCTGACCCGGGTCGGCTGACCGCAGCCCGCCCGCGCGCCCTCGCATGTGCCGATGCTGTCGGCGTGGCTGTCCGGGTGTCGGCACCGCCCGCCGCGGCCACCGACACCGCCGAGACCTGCCGGCCCGTCTCCGTGCGATGCCTGCCGCCCACCGGTCTCGTCTGCGGGCACCCGCGCCGACCACCCCCGGGTCGGCTGCTCCCGGAGCCACGTCTCGGGGAGAGCTGTATGCCTGTCCGTCATAAATATGACGGACAGGCATACAGCTCTCGGAGAAGTCGTCCTCACCCGAGGCGCACACTTGCCCGGACCGGCCGACGGCCGTGCCCGTTTTGGCTGGGTTTTCGCGGCGGGCGGCCAGCCAGGGGTAGCCGCCCGACGGGTGGTGGCGCCTGGTGAATCCGCTCACCCGGATCGGCCGCGTCCCGCCCGGGACACGCCCGGGAGCCGGACACCGGGCCGGGGACGGGCACGCCGCACCCACCGTCTGACCTGGCCGGGTTGCCGCTGATCTCCGGCGCGGGTTGGATGGGCCGGGTGCCGATCTCCCCGCGACGTGCCGGCGTCGCCGTCACCGCCCTGACCGCGCTGCTCGCCTCCGGATGTGCGGGGGAGGGGCAGGCTCCCGCGCCGGTCCGCCCCGAAGCCACCCCGACGGCCACCGCGACCGTCGCCGCGTCCGCCGCCGCCGCCGACGACCCGGCCGGCCGGGCCGCCGCGCTGGTCGGCACGCTCGGCGACGAGGACCTGGTGGGCCAGGTGCTGATGCCGTACGCGTACGGCAGTTCGGCGACGACGGTGACCCCCGGCTCGGCCGCCGGCAACCAGGCCCTCGCCGGGGTCGACACCCCCGCCGAGATGATCGCGAAGTACCGGCTCGGTGGGCTGATCCTGGTCGGGTTCAGCGCCGACGACCCCACCTCCGGCAACCAGTCCACCACCAACGTCGACAATCCGGCCCAGGTGAAGAAGCTGACCGCCGGGCTGCGCGAGGCCGCCGGGAAGTT
Source organism: Micromonospora sp. WMMD735 (assembly GCF_049178995.1). NCBI lineage: Bacteria > Bacillati > Actinomycetota > Actinomycetes > Micromonosporales > Micromonosporaceae > Micromonospora > Micromonospora sp. WMMD735. The sequence continues at coordinate 3,387,443 of NZ_JBMHMJ010000002.1, read as the reverse complement.
GGCCGCCGGCCCGGCACCCTTCCTGGTCGGCACCGACCAGGAGTACGGGGTGGTCACCCGGATCACCGACGGGGTGACCACGCTGCCCAGCGCGCTGGCCGCCGGGGCGGCCGACGACCCGGCCCGGACCGAGGCCGCCTGGAAGGCCGCCGGCACCGAACTGGCCGCGATGGGGGTGAACCTGGACTTCGCCCCGGTCGCCGACGTCCTCGCCACCCGCAGCACGGTGATCGGCTCGCGGTCCTTCGGCGCGGACCCGAAGCGGGCCGCCGCACAGGTCGCGGGCGCGGTCCAGGGGTTGCAGAGCGCCGGGGTGGCGGCCAGCGTCAAGCACTTCCCCGGGCACGGGCTCAGCGCCGCCGACTCGCACCAGGAGGTCCCGGTGGTCGGCCAGCCCCGGGCCGAGCTGGACGCCACCGCCTTCCCGCCGTTCCGGGCCGGCATCGACGCCGGGGCGATGGCGGTGATGTCGGCGCACCTCGACGTCACCGCCGTGGACCCGGGCACCCCGGCCACCTTCTCCCGCAAGCTGCTCACCGACGTGCTGCGGGGCGAGCTGGGCTTCCAGGGGGTGGTGATCACCGACGGGATGAACATGCCGCCGGCCAAGCGCTACCCGCCGGGCGAGGCGGCGGTGAAGGCCCTGCTCGCCGGCAACGACCTGATCCTGATGACCCCGAACGTCGGCCAGGCGTACGACGGGTTGCTGGCCGCGCTGCGCGACGGCTCGCTGCCCCGGGACCGGCTGGTGGCGGCGGTCACCCGGGTGTTGACCATGAAGTTCCGGCTCGCCGACCGGCCGACGCCGGCGATGTCCACGCTCGACAGCGCCCCGCACCGGGCCGCCGCCACCGCGCTGGCCGCCGCGGCGGTCACCCAGCTGCGCGGGAAGTGCGGCGTCGCGGTGTCCGGCCCGGTCACCGTCACCACCTCCGACGGGCGGGACAAGACCCGGGCGACGCTCACCGCGGCGTTGACCGCTGCGGGCGTACGGGTGGTGGCCAAGGGCGGCACCCGGGTGCACCTGGTCGGCTACGGCGACGGCCCGAAGGATCTTGCCGCCGACGCGGCGGTCACCGTGGCGATGGACACCCCGTACGTGCTGGAGAAGGCGACCTCGCCGACCCTGCTGGCGACCTATTCGTCCAGCCGGGCCTCGATGACGGCGCTCGCCGGGGTGCTGGCCGGCAAGGCCCGCCCGACAGGTCGTTCCCCGGTGCCGCTGACCGGGCTGCCCGCCACGAGCTGCCCGGGCTGACCCCCTGACACCGGCGTGGCCGGCCGCCGACGGAAGTCGACGACCGGCCACGGGTACCGCGGTGCCGGATCAGTTCAGCGGAACCTGCTGGGCCACTGCCGCGCCACTGGACTCGAAGGCGGCCAGCAGCGACGTCGGGGTGCCCCCGCTGGTCGGGACCGTCACGGTGACCCGGTCACCGGCGGCCAGTCGTACGGTGTGCTCGCCCCGGGCCGTGTCGCCGTCCCAGGCGTACAGGTAGGCGGTTCCGGCCCGGTCGGCACGCAGGGTGACCTGCACGCCGTCGGTGACCCGCTGGGCCGAGGTCAGCCGCAGCGCCGAGTTCTTCAGCCTCGGCACGGCGGCCGGGGCCACCCCGTCGACGGCCGACTGGGCGATGGTCTGCGGGCTGTGCACGCTGCGCGCCGAGGTGTCCGGGAACACCGGCGTGCTGGGCTGCCGGGCCGCTGGCTGGTAGCCGGGCAGGGTGGCCAGACCGTAGCGGTACGGGTCGGCCCGGACGCCGGTGAAGGTGGACCAGCCCAGCCGGGACTGCGAGCTGAGGTCCTGGGTGTCCGAGTCGTAGACCAGCACGTTGAAGCCCATCCGGGCCGGGTCCACCGCGTCGGGCAGCACCGCGAAGGGGATCATCGTCTCGATGGTGTACCCGGTGTACGGGGAGCTGACCTTGCTGACCACGGTCATCCCGGGTGCGGTGGTCGCCCCCGGACCCTGCCGGTTGTCGGCGTCGCGCTGCCAGCAGGGCGGGTTGCCGTTGGCCGGGTCGTCGGTGATCGGGAAGATGCCGGCCTTGAACACGGTGGAGGTGTCCGTCGAGTTCCCCTTCGGGTCGACGATGATCTCCACGCTGTCGGTGCGGCGCTGCCGCTTGCAGTCCTGCGGGACCACCTTCTTGCCCAGCACGTCGTCGGTGACCTGGACGATCACCTTCAGCCCGTCGGCGGTCCAGGCGATCCGACCGGTCGCCGAGGCGTCCTGCGGGGTGGTGGCCTGACCCTCCCAGATGCGGGAGAAGTCCAGCTCCGGGCCGGGGTACTCGCCGGGCGAGGCGACCCCGTCGACGGTGCCGTCGCCGGCGCGCGGGACCTCGGTGGTCGGGACGATCTCCAGTGCGCCGGTCTCCACGGTGCTGCCGGCGGCGCTGGTGGTGGTGATGGTGATGCCGTAGTCGCCGTCCGTGCCGCCCTCGTTGGCGGTCGGCAGGGTGGCGTCGGTGTTGGTGACGGTGAAGGTGACCGCCCCGGTCGCGCCGGGGGCCAGCGCGGGATAGCTCTTGGTGGCCGCGTCGGCGGTGAAGCCGGCCGGCAGGCCGAGGGTGACGGTGCCGCTGCGGCTGACCCGGCCGTGGTTGCGCAGGTCGATCCGCACCGACCGCTGCTGTCCGGAGCCGATGGTGAGCACCGGCTTGATCAGGGTGTCCAGCTGCGGGTATCCGCCCTCACCGGCCCAGGTGCGGAACGTGCCGACCTCGGGCAGCGGCTCCAGGGTGCCCCGGACGTCGGCGACCACCCGGACGGCCCGGTCGGTGCGCCCGGCACCCTGGCGGGTGGTCAGGGTGGCCCCGATGAGCTGCTGCTGGCTGGTGGCGGCGTCGGCCGGGACGGTGACGGTGAACTTCCGGGTCCGCTCCTTGCCCGACGGCACGTCGTTGGCGAGCACGCCGGAGCCCTTGGCCTTCCAGCCCGCCGGCAGCCGCAGGTCGATCCGGGGCTTGACCAGGGCGCGGTTCTGCGGGGCGCGCAGGTGCGCGGTGACCTCGACGGTCGCGCCGGGGGCCAGGTCGAACCGGTCGGTGGTGAGGTACAGCTCGGTGCCCTTGGGCAGGCCACCGGTCACCGGCGGCAGCACCGAGCCGCGCAGGATCGCCTCCGGGGAGGTGTCCGCCGGGTCGTACGGGACGCGGCTGTCGATCAGGGTGTAGAAGTCGCACCGGATCTTCGTCGGGTCGGTGGGGGCGGCGGCGGTGCCGGCCCAGCCCTGGGTGACGTACTCCCGGCGGGCGTCGACCTCGATCTCGGCCCAGGTCTTCCCGCTGGCGCTGGGAGTGCCCTCCCAGACGCCGAAGACCTGGTCGGTCGGGACGGTGGGGGTGAAGCTGGTCGCGCACTGCGGCCCGGCGGCGGAGCTGCCGGTGCCGCCGCTGCGCAGGAACTTCGCGGCCCGGAACGGGCTGAGGCCCTCGGCGCTGAGCTGCTCGGGGAAGGCGTTCGGGTCGGCGGCGGCGGCGAACGCCTCGGCGGCGAACCGGGCGGCCTGCTGGTGGTTGCCGTGGTTGCCCGGGGTCGGCGACGGGTTCATCGTCATGATGATCTCGGGACGGGTGGTCCGGATGACCCGGACGATCTGACCCAGGGTGTCGTCGTGGCCCCAGATCTGCTCGGACAGCGGGGCGGACGCGGTGTACCAGAAGTCGACCCGGTCGAGGTTGTAGAGGTTCTCCACACCGGCCTTGCCGATCGCGGTGCGCTCCTCGCGTTCGCGGATGATGCCCAGCGGCGGCCCCTCCTCCAGGCCGACGGCGTTGCCGCCGCCCTCACCGCGGGTGATGGTGACGACGCCGGCCTTGGCGCCGTACTTCTCCTTCCACTGGCCGAGGGTGGCGAGGCTGCCGGCCTCGTCGTCGGGGTGGGCGCTGACGAAGAGCACGTCGAGGTCGACGGCCTTGGCGGGGCGCACGTCGGCCGGGGCGGCGACGGCGGTGGCGGGCGCCCCGGCCACGGCCAGGGCGAGTGCGGTGGGTAGCAGGAAACCCTTGATGCGCATGCGGATCCTTCCGGGACCACGGTGTCCGGGCAGCGACCGTCCGCGTCGGACGCGGCGCGTCCGACGCGGGGTCGTGGATGGACGGTGAGGCGGCGGGAACGGGAACGGTGGGCGTCGTCGGACGCGGTGCACCGGGTACGGCAGCGGTACGGGTTCCGTACACACTGGAAGGCCTTCGCCCGGTGACGCTAGGGACCAGCGCAGCGGCACGTCAATGCTTTGGAAGGTATTTCTTTCTTTGCAGAAGAAATAAAGAGGGCGATGTCCGGGATGTCTTGCGATGCGCCGGAAGGGTGCCCCGAACCCGCCCATCGCTTCCAATTGCGGACGTTTTCGCTGCTCCGGTGGTCCGAGGTGAGCCGGCTGAGACGGACTTGTTACTTGACTCTTTAATTCGTTCGCCGTAGGAAGGAAGTGTGACAGACGTGGTGACGCCACCAACGAGCCCGGTGAGCCGGGAGCGGTCGAAGGAGATCAAGCGGCTTTCCGTGATCTCCACCGCCCGCCAGGTCCGGGTGCTCTCCCGGGCCGAGCTGACCGAGCTCACCGGCCTGAGCCCTGCCACGCTCACCCCGCTGGTGCGGGACCTGATCGCCGAGGGTTACCTGATCGAACGCGGTCCGGGCGCCTCCCGGGCCGGTCGGCCCCGGGCGATGCTGGAATTCAACCCCCGCGCCGAACTGGTCGCCGCCGTCTCGCTGGAGCCGTCCCGGATCAGTTGCGAGATCGCCGACAGCGACGGCGCGGTGGTCGCCCACCGCACGGTCCGGCTGACCGGCGACATCGTCGACACCATCTGCCGGTCGGTGCCCGAACTGGCCGGCGACGGGCTGCCGGCGCTGCGCGGGGTGGCCATCGCCGCGCCCGGCGTCATCTCCGGCGGCGCGGTCCGGCTCGCCCCCTCGGTCGGCCAGATCGAGGGCCGCCCGATAGGGGAGTCGGTCCAGCGGACGCTCGGCGTACCCGTGGTGGTGGACAACGACGTCAACCTGATGGCCGCCGGCGAACACGCCGCCGGTGCCGGCACCGACGTCGCCGACCTGCTGCTGCTGCACGTCGCCGACGGCATCGGCGCCGGCCTGGTGCTCGACGGCCAGGTCCGGCGGGGAGCCCGGGGCGCGGCCGGCGAGGTCGGTTTCCTGCCGCTGGACCCGGCCGGCCGGGGGCACGACGGGATCGGCCCGTTCGAGGCCCGCTGGTCGGAGAACGCGATCGCCGAACAGGTGGTCGCACTGGCCCCCGGCCGCCGCCCCGACTCGCCGGTACGCGCGCTGGTCGAGCTGGCCGCCGACGACCCGCGCGCCGCCGGCTACCTCGACGAACTCCTGAACGCCTGGTCCCGGCTCATCGTCTCGTGCGTCTGCGTGATCGACCCGGGGCGGGTGCTGCTCAGTGGGGCCGCCGCCGACCTCGACGACGACGCCATCGGCCGGCTCCAGGACCTGGTCGCCGCCGCCGCGCCCAGCGCCACCGAGGTACGCCGGGCCGTGCTCGGTGACCGCGCGGTGCTGCACGGCGCGGTCAGCTACGCCCTCTCGGCCGCCGCCGCCGGGCTGCCCACCCTGTTACCGGCCCCTTGACCTGCTCGAACCGCTGATTCTTCCGCCCACACCCCTCGGAGGTACCCCATGAGACGTCGACTTCTGCTCGCCGGAGCGCTCGCCACCGTCCTCGCCGCCGGCACCGCCTGCGGCGGCGGCTCGGACGACACCGCCGCCGGTGAGACGGAGAAGCTGACGATCTACACCGCCCGCGACAAGAAGGTCTCCACCTTCGTCGTGGACAAGTTCACCGCCAAGTACCCCGAGTACAAGGGGAAGGTGGAGATCCTCAACCTGGGTGCCCAGGAGATCCTGGAGCGGGTTCGGGCCGAGAAGGCCAACCCGCAGGCCGACGTCTGGTGGGGCGGCACCCAGCAGGGGCTGGCCGCCGGTGCCGGCGAGGACCTGCTCGCCGCCTGGCAGCCCGCGTTCGCCGGCAAGATGGACGCCAAGTACAAGGACGCCGAGGGCCGCTGGTTCGGGGAGATCCTGCTGCCCGAGGTCATCATGTACAACAACAAGGCGCTCACCCCGGAGCAGGCCCCGAAGGACTGGGACGACCTGCTGAAGCCGGAGTGGAAGGACAAGATCGTCATCCGTGACGTGGCCGCCTCGGGCACCATGCGGTCGATCTACGCCGCGATGATCATGCGGCAGTCGCCGGACGGCAGCAACCCGCAGCCCGGCTACGACTGGCTCAAGAAGCTCGACGCCAACACGGGCGCGTACGCGGCCAACCCGGCCGACCTCTACCTCAAGCTCTCCCGCCAGCAGGGCACGCTGAGCGCCTGGAACCTGCAGGACATCCTGCTGCAGGCCAACCAGTCCAACATGCCGTTCGGCTACGTGATGCCGGCCTCCGGCGCCCCGGTGCTGGTCGACGGCCTGGCCGCGGTCAAGGGCGGCAACAGCGCCGGCGCGCAGAAGTTCATCGAGTTCCTCTTCGACGACACGCTGCGCGCCGACCTGGCCAAGGACTACTACCAGATCCCGGCCGTGGAGATCGCCCAGCAGCCGGAGTGGCTGGCCCAGCTCAACCTCAAGCCGCTCGACGTCAACTGGGACATCATCGGCAAGAACGAGACCGAGTGGATCAACCACTGGAACAGCCAGATCAAGAACAAGGGCTGACCGTACGGGTGCCGGGGGCCGTCCCGCCCCCGGCACCGCCCGTCCCGCCACACCGCCCGGCCAGGTCCGGTACCGCAAAGGAGAAGACATCATGATCGATGTCACGCTGGAGTCGGTGAGCAAGCGCTTCGCGCGTGCCGGCGACACCGCTGCCGTCGACGACGTCGACATCAGCATCGCCGCCGGGGAGTTCTTCACCCTGCTCGGGCCGAGCGGCTGCGGCAAGACCACCACCCTGCGGATGGTGGCCGGGTTCTACTTCCCCACCTCGGGGCGGATCAGGTTCGGCACGGAGGACGTCACCCACCGGCCGCCGAACAAGCGCGACACCGGGATGGTGTTCCAGAACTACGCCCTCTTCCCGCACATGTCCGTCGCGCAGAACGTCGCGTACGGGCTGAAGATCCGCAAGGTGGGGCGGGCCGAGTCCGCCCGGCGGATCACCGAGGCCCTCGGCCAGGTGCACCTCGCCGGTTACGGCGACCGCCGGATCGACCAGCTCTCCGGCGGCCAGCAGCAGCGGGTGGCGCTGGCCCGCGCGCTGGTCATCCGGCCGCGTACCCTGCTGCTCGACGAGCCGCTGTCCAACCTCGACGCCAAGCTGCGCGAGGAGACCCGGGTGGAGATCCGGCGCATCCAGCAGGAGGCCGGAACCACCGCCATCTACGTCACCCACGACCAGTCCGAGGCGATGGCGATGTCCGACCGGATCGCCGTGATGGAGTCCGGCCGGGTCCGCCAGATCGGTGCCCCGCAGGAGATCTACCACCGGCCGGCGACCGCCTTCGTGGCCCGGTTCATCGGCCGCAGCAACGTGCTCAGCCTGCCGGTGGTCACCGCCGCCGCCGACACGGTCACCGTGGGCCTGCCCGACGGCAGCGAGACCGCCGTCGCCGCCCCCGCCGACCACGGCCTGCGCGCCGGGGACACCGCCCTGGTCTCGGTACGCCCCGAGCACCTCGGGCTCACCTCGACCACCGAGGCCGGCGCGCTGCCCGGCCGGGTGACCGAGGTGGAGTTCACCGGCATGGCCACCAACCTCGTGGTCGAGGTGGCCGGCGAGCCGGTGCAGGTCGCCGCGATCGACGTCCCGGACGGCATCGCCGTCGGCGACCAGGTCGGCCTGCGCCTCAACCGCCAGCGCATGTGGGTGGTGCGCCCGTGAGCGCGAGGAGTGAGCCGGTTTTGCGAGCCCCGCAGTCGCGAACTGAGGTGACCCCGTGAGCGCGAGGAGTGAGCCGGTTTTGCGAGCCCCGCAGTCGCGAACTGAGGTGACCCCGTGAGTACCATTCCCGCCACGCCGAGCCCGGCCACCGTGCCGCCGGTCACCCAGGACCCCGTCCCGCCGCCGGCAGCCCGGCCCCGGCGCGGCCTCAACGCCAACTCGCCGTGGTTCCCGTACCTGCTGGTCTTCCCGCTGGCGCTGATCCTCTTCGGCTACGTGGTGCAGCCGATGTTCGCCACCTTCGCCGAGAGCGTCGGGGTGGACGGGGTGGCCAACTACACCGAGTTCGTCACCGGCAGCGGGGTCGCCCGGTCGGCGTTGCTCACCTCGCTGGGGATCTCGGCGGCCAGCGTGCTGCTCTGCGGGATCGTCGGGGTGGCGATGGCCTTCCTGCTCAAGCGGTTCTCGTTTCCCGGCCGGCGGCTGATCGAGGCGATCATCCTGGTGCCGGCGGCGCTGCCGCCGCTGATCGGGGCGATCTCGTTCCAGCTGCTCTACAGCGAGACCGGCATCCTGCCGCGCGGTCTGCAACAGCTGTTCGGCACCGAGAACCCGGTGCTGCCGTTCACCGGCATCGCCGGGGTGCTGGTGGTGCACACCTTCACCATGTACCCGTTCTTCTACCTCGCCGCCTCCGCCGCCCTGGTGGGGATGGACCCGTCGGTGGAGGAGGCGGCCTACAACCTGGGCGCGAGCCGGGTCCGGGTGTGGCGCACCGTGCTGCTGCCGATGCTCACCCCGGCGCTGGTCTCGGCGTCGCTGCTGGTCTTCATGACGTCGCTGGCGTCGTACACCGCGCCGTTGCTGTTCGGGGTGGACCGGACGATGACCATGCAGATCTACATCAACCGCACCAACGGCGACCTGCCGATGGCCTCGACCTACGCGTCGGTGCTGGCGGTGGCGTCGGTGCTGTTCCTGCTCGGGATGCGCTGGTACGAGGGGCGGCGCAGCTACCGTTCCCAGTCCAAGGGCGTCGCCTCGCACCGCCGGGAGATCACCAACCCGTTCGGCAAGTGGCTGGCGCTGCTGGCCTCGGTGCTGGCCACCATGGTGCTGCTCGCCCCGGTGGCGACGATCGCCCTGGTCGCCTTCTCCCGGGACGGCTCGTGGACCACCGAGGTGATCCCGTCGGAGTACACCACCGCGAACTTCGTGACGATCTTCTCGGACCCGGGGGCGTACCGGCCGATCCTCAACTCGTTGCAGATGAGCCTGCTCGCCACGGTCGGCTGCGTGGTGGTCGGTGTGCTGATCGCGTACGCGGTGCGCCGGCTCGACTTCCGGGGCCGGGGGCTGCTCGACGTGGCGGTCATGCTGGCCTGGGCGCTGCCCGGCACGGTGGTGGCGATCAACCTGATCTCGGCGTTCAGCACGGGCAACGCGTTCAGCTTCGGCCAGGTGCTGATCGGCACGTTCTGGATCATGCCGCTGGCGTACTTCGTGCGGTTCCTGCCGCTGGTGTTCCGGTCGAGTTCGGCGACGCTGGCCCAGATCGACCCGTCGCTGGAGGAGGCCGCCCGTAACCTCGGCGCGCCCTGGTGGCGGGCGTTCGGCACGGTCACCCTGCGGCTGATGCTGCCCGGTGTGCTGGCCGGCGCGCTGCTCGCGTTCGTCAACGGGGTGGGTGAGTTCGTCGCCTCGGTGCTGATCTACACCTCGGAGACGGCACCCATCTCGGTCGAGATCAACAACCGGATGTACTCGTTCGAGGTCGGCACCGCCGCCGCGTACGGCATGCTCCAGGTGGTGTTGATCTTCGTGGTGATGGTGTTCTCCGGCCGCCTGCAGAACGGCGGCCGGGCCACCCGGGAGGCGGCGAAGTGGACGGCGTGACCTGGCCGGCAGGTGGCGGGCTGCTGCCCGCCACCCGGATTCCCGGCGGTGAGCTGGCCGCCGTAGCGGCGGCGGCCGACTACGCGGTGCTGCCCGTCGGCGCCGTCGAGTGGCACGGCCCGCACCTGCCGCTCGGCACCGACCTGATCCTCGCCGAGGGCTTCGCCGCCGAGGCCGGCGGCTCGTCGGGCGGGGTCGCCGAGGCCGGCGGCTCGTCGGGCGGGGTCGCCGAGGCCGGCGGCGCGTCGGGCGGGGTCGCCGAGGCCGGCGGCGCTGTCGACCCGGCCGCCGGGTCCGCGTCGGCCGCCGGCTCCCCGGGGGATACGACCACCGGCTTCCCCGGGCCGCGCGGGGTGCTCTTCCCGGCGGTGCCGTACGCGGCCTGCCCGGGGCAGACCCGGCCCTGGCCGGGCACGGTGTCGATCCGGCCGGAGATCGCCGTCGGCTACCTGGCCGACGTGATCGAGGGGATCGTCGCCGCCGGTTTCCCCCGGCTGCTGATCGTCAATGGCCACGACGCCAACATGTCCACCGTGCGGGCCGCGATGGAGTGGGTCTCCGGCCGGCGCACCGCCAGCCTGCTGCTGGTCAACTGGTTCCAGCTGGTCACCCCGGCGGAGACCACCGAGCTGTACGGGCCGCTGACCGCCCGTGGGCACGGCGGCGCGTACGAGACCTCCGGGGTGCTGGGCTTCGATCCCGGCGCGGTCCGCCTCGACGCCGTGGCGGACCTGCCGCCGAAGCCGAAGCTGCCGGTGGGCCACCCGTACGTGCTGGTCGAGTCCCGGCCGGACCCGTGGCAGGGCTGGTCGGGGCACATCTCGCTGGCCTCCGAGGCGGCCGGCCGGCAGGTGCGGGCCACTGCGGGCGCGCGGCTGCGGGAGATCGTCGCCGCCTGGGTGGCCGCCCCACCGCCCGCCCCACCCACCGCCGACCCGCTGCCGACGCCCGACGGCCCGGCCCCGGCGGCGGGTGACCCGGCGGTCGGGCCGACCCCGACGGCGGCGGACGGGGCGACCGGGGGAGACCGATGAGCGTGGACCGGGGACTCGACATCGTCGACTTCCACCTGCACTTCCGGATCGGCACCGACGAGACGATCCACGCCTGCGAGGACGCCGCCGGGATGCACCCGGGCGGGGAACACGAGCGGGCCGTCCGGGCCGCCGGCTCCGCCCCGTACGCGAAGGCCTGGCGGCAGGCGTGGAGCTTCCCCGACCCCGAGCCGCCCGCGCCGCGCTGGCAGGACGAGGCCGACCGGTGGGCCGACGAGCTGCGGGCGGTCGGGGTGCGGCGGGCGGTCTTCGTCACCGGCGGCGGCAACGACACCGTCGCCGACGTGGTCGACCGGCACCCGGACCTGCTGCTCGGCTTCGCCCACCACGACCCGTACTCGCCGGGTGCCGCCGCCGAGCTGGAGCGGGCGGTGACCGGACGGGGCCTGCGCGGGCTGAAGCTGTTCGCCCCGCTGCTGCGCGGCCCGCTGGACCACGCCGACCTGGACCCGCTCTGGTCCACCGCCCAGCGTCTCGGCGTGCCGGTGCTGATCCACATCGGCCACTACGGCAGCGCCGGTGGCCTCTCCTTCGGCAGGTACGGCGGCCCCGACGAGCTGGCCCGGATGGCCCGCCGCTTCCCCGAGCTGGCCGTCGTGGTGCCGCACTTCGGCGTCCAGCACGTGCAGGACCTGCTCTTCGCCGCCTGGGGCTGCCCCAACATCCACGTCGACACGTCCGGCTCCAACCAGTGGGTGCGCTGGATGCCGTACAGGCTGACGCTGGAGGACCTGTTCCGCCGCTGCTACGAGACGATCGGCCCGCAGCGCATCGTGTACGGCAGCGACTCGTCGTGGTTTCCGCGCGGCTACGTCACCCGCTACCTCGACGACCAGCTGCGGGTCTGCCGTGAGCTGGGGATGCCCGACGACCACCTCCGCGCGATCTTCGCCGGTAACGCCGAACGGCTGCTGGGCCTGACCGACCGACCAGCCGAGAACCCGGGACCCGGCCCCCACACCGCGTCCCGGCCCGGAAGGAAGTAAGGAACCGCCATGAGCGAGCTGACCACCTACCAGCGGCACCACCTGGCCCCGACCTACGAGCACCACGTCGGCCACCTGTACCCGGCGATGGTGCGCGCCAGCCAGGCGCACGTGGTGATGCTGACCGAGCAGGGCCTCATCCCGGCCGAGCGGGGGGCTCGGCTGCTGCGCGGGCTGGCCACGCTGCGCGCCGACGGCAAGCCCGCCCCGGCGTTCGACGGCAGCTTCGAGGACACCTACTACCTGCTGGAGAAGACCCTCGCGCAGGCGTGCGGCCTGCCCGCGTCCGAACTGGACGTGCAGATGGCGCGCAGCCGCAACGACCTGGACGCCGGGGTGTTCCGGATGCTCCTGCGCGACCAGCTGCTCGGGGTGCTGGAGAGGGTGCTGGCCACCGGAACGACCGCGCTGGACGTCGCCGACCGGTACGCCGACGTGGTGATCACCGGTTACACCCACCGCCGGCCCGCCCAGCCCACCACCATCGGGCACGCGCTGGCCGGTTACGCCGAGGCGCTGGCCGGTGAGGCCGTCGCGTACGCCGACGTGATCGACCAGCTCAACGTCTCGCCGCTGGGCTCCTGCGCGTTCGCCGGCACCGACCTGGACATCGCCCCGGCCCGGGTGGCCGAGCTGCTCGGCTTCGACGGCCTGGTGACCAACTCCTACGAGGCGGTCGCCGGGGCCGACCACCTGGTCCGGGTGGGCACCCTCAACGCGCAGGCCCTGGCCACCGGCGCCCGGCTCGCCCGAACCCTGATGGACTGGCTGACCTGGCAGTGGGTGGCCACCCCCGGCGACTTCACCCAGGGCAGCAGCATCATGCCGCAGAAGCGCAACCCGGTGGTGCTGGAGCACCTGGTGTCGATGGCCGGCGCGAGCGCCGCCGACGCCGCGTCGGTGCTCAACAACGTCGGGGCGGCCTGGTGGGAGGATTCCAACAACGCCACCACCGACGTGCAGGTCCGGCTCTGGGACAGCAACGACCGGGCGGAACGGTTCTTCGCCCTGGTCGGCGGCTTCCTCGCCGAGCTGGAGCCGCTGCACCCGCCGACCCGGGAGGAGATCGTCGCGTCCGGCGCGACCACCACCGCGGCGGCCGACGCGCTGACCCGGCACGGGGTGCCGTTCCGGGCCGCCCACTCGGTCGTCGGCCGGCTGGTGCGCGCGGGCGCGCCGGACAGCTGGACCGCCGACGGGGTCCGGACCGCCGCCGCCGGGTTGGTCGACGGGCTCACCGACGACGCCGTGGCCGACCTGATCGCCGCCGCCGTCGACCCCGAGCTGGTGCTCGCCCGGGCGCAGGTGGACGGGCCGGGTGCCGCCGCCGTCCGTGCCCAGGTCGGCATCCTGCGGGGCACGTTCGACGGCGTCGCCGACCGGCTCGCCGCGACCCGGGACCGGCTGGCCCGCGCCGACGAGGCGCTGGACACGGTCGCCGCCGAGGTGGCCGGCCGGTGAGCGCGTCGATCCGACGATCCGGTTCCGGTCCGGCCCGGCTGTGCGGCGGGGCACCGTCGCGACCGTGGTCGACGGTGGTGACCGGGCGGTGGACCAGGTGAGCATGCGACTGGCCGGCCGGGCCGTCGCCGGCACCCGCACCGACGAACTGCTGCTGGGCATCGACTTCGGCGGAACGAAGATGGCCGTCGGGGTGGCCGACGGCACCGGCCGGTTGCTGGCCCACCGGCGGATCGCCACGCACGCCGAGCGGGGTGCCCCGCAGGCGTTGGACCGGGCGCTGGAACTGGCGGCCACGCTGGTCGCCGAGGTCGGCGGGCCGCTGGTGGCGGCCGGGGTGGCCTCGCCCGGGGTGGTCCGCCCCGACGGCATCGACCTGGCCCCGAACGTACCCGGCTGGGAACGGTTGCGCCTGGCCGACGCCGTCTCCGACGCCCTCGGGGTGACCCGGGTGGCGGTGGACAACGACCTGAACGCCGCCGCCCTGGCCGAGCTGCGGCTCGGTGCGCTGCGCGACGCCGACCCCGGCCTGGTGGTGGGGATCGGCACCGGCGTGGCGGCGGCGGTCACCGTCGGCGGCCGGGTCCTCGCCGGGCACCGGGGCGCGGCCGGCGAGATCGGGTACGCGGTGGCCGGCGGCCCGTGGCCCGGCACCATGCTGGAGCTGGACTTCTCCGGCCGGGCGCTGGACCGGTTGGCCGACGAGCTGGGGGTGGCCGGGCACGCGGCCGGGCTGGCCGCCGCGGCCGAGCTGCCCGGTGCGGCCCGTGACGCGCTCACCGCCCGGGTCGACGAGCTGGCCCGGCACCTGGTCACCTGCTGCCTGCTGCTCGATCCGCAGCGGGTGGTGCTGGTGGGCGGGGTGGCCGGCAGCGCGCTGATCCGGGGACTGCTGGTCGACCGGCTGGCCGAGGTGCTCCCGCACCGTCCCGACGTGGTGCTGTCCCGGTTCGCCGACGACGCGGCGCTGCTGGGCGCGGTCACCCTCGCCCGGGAAGCGGTGCCGGCACCCCGCTGACCTGACGATCCGTGCGTCCGGGCCGTGAGGGGCGGACCGGTCGAACCGGGTGTCCGGCCCGCGAAGGGGGCGGGCCGGACACCCGGTGCGTCACTTCGGCAGGTTGGCGCTCGACTTCGCCAGCTGGTACGCCGGCAGCATCGCCTCGAACTCCTCGGTGTCCAGGCCGTCGAGGGTGATCATCAACTTGCCGTACAGGGTGGACACCAGGATCGCCCGGTTGGGTTCGCCGTCCTCGGTCCAGGTGGCCTCGAAGGCGTCCAGCGGGCCGGCCTTGGTCCGCCGGTACTGCTGCTCCTTCGGACCGTCGAACGCGGCGAGATACTTGTCCACCGTGTCCTGCGGGTTCAGCGGCGTGCCCCCGGTGATCTGCCAGACCCGCAGGAAGCCGATGTTCCCGGCCGGCTTCGCGTCGATCTCGCACAGCGGCACCGCCGGGCCGAGTTGGAAGTCGGCCCCGCCCTTCACCGCCTTGGCCTTCCACTTCGCCGGCACCGAGAAGGTCATCGACAGCGTGCAGGCGCTGCCCTTCGGGCCGACCGTGGTGGCGGCGGCGGCCGGGGCGACGTCGTCGTACCACGGTGGGCCGGCGACGACCGGCGAGGCGGTGGGGCTGCTCGACGGCGCGGGCGTCGTCGCCCGCTCCGTGGTGTCACCGGCGCAGCCGGCGGTGAGGGTGAGGGTGAGCGCGGCCAGTGCGGTCGTACGTCGGATCATCGTCCCGTTTCCCCGTTGGAGTTCCCGCCGTCGGTTGCGGCGGCCGACGGATGCTAGCCGACGGGTGGCCGGCCCTGCTGACCGTTTGCGGCGACCAAGCCCATGATCTCCGCGGTTCCGCCGGCTGCTCGCAGCCCGACCACGCTGGACGCCGACGGCCCGGCACCCCGAGGGGGCCGGGCCGTCAGGCTGCTGCTGCCGTCAGGGGCGGGTGAAGACCAGGGCGACGTTGTGACCGCCGAATCCGAACGAGTTGTTCAGCGCGGCGGGCACGTCCAGGTGGCGGACCTTGTTCGCGGCCACGTCCATGTCGAGACCGTCGTCCGGGTCGTCCAGGTTGATCGTCGGCGGGATGACGCCGTCGCGGATGGTCAGGATGGTGGCGATCGACTCCAACGCGCCGGCCGCGCCGAGCAGGTGCCCGGTCATCGACTTGGTGGCGGTCAGCACCGGGTGGTCGCCGAGCGCCCGGTGCAGCGCCTTGATCTCGGCGAGGTCACCCACCGGGGTCGAGGTGGCGTGGGCGTTGACGTGCACGATGTCGGCCTTGGCCACGTCCGCGTCGGCGATGGCCTTGGCGATGGCCCGGATCGCGCCGGCCCCCTCCGGGTGCGGCTGCACGATGTCGTACCCGTCGGAGGTGATGCCGGCGCCGGCGAGTCGGGCGTAGACGTGCGCACCCCGGGCGGCGGCGTGGTCGGCCCGTTCCAGCACCAGGATGCCGGCGCCCTCGCCGAGGACGAAGCCATCGCGGCCCTTGTCCCACGGGCGGGAGGCCTGTTCCGGCTCGTCGTTGCGGGTCGACATGGCCCGCATGGAGCTGAACCCGGCGATCGGCAGCGGGTGGATGACCGCCTCGGTGCCGCCGGCCACCACCACGTCGGCCCGCCCGGACCGGATCATGTCCAGGCCGAGTGCGATCGCCTCCGCGCCGGTCGCGCAGGCGCTCGCCACCGAGTGCACCCCGGCCTGCGCGCCCAGCTCCAGCCCCACCCAGGCGGCGGGACCGTTGGGCATCAGCATCGGGATGGTGTGCGGGGAGACCCGGCGCGGGCCGGACGCCTCCAGGATGTCGTCCTGCGCGAGCAGGGTCAGGGCGCCACCGATGCCGGAGCCGACGCTGGCACCCAACCGCTCCGGGTCCAGCCCGGAGTCGGCGAGCCCCGAGTCCGCCCAGGCCTGCTGGGCCGCGATCAGCGCGATCGCCTCGGAACGGTCCAGCCGGCGCAGCTTGACCCGGTCCAGCACCTCGCTCGGTTCGACCGCGAGCTGGGCGGCGATCCGGACCGGGAGCTGGCCGGCCCACTCCTGGGTGAGCGGACCCACCCCGGAGTGGCCGGCGAGCATGGCGTCCCAGGTCGACGCGACGTCCCCGCCCAGCGGGGTGGTCGCGCCGAGCCCGGTGACGACGACGTCGACGTGACTCATCTCAGGACTGCGCCTCGATGAAGCTGACGGCGTCCCCGACGGTCTTCAGGTTCTGCACCTCGTTGTCCGGGATCTTGACGCCGAACTTCTCCTCGGCGGCGACCACGACCTCCACCATGGAGAGCGAGTCGACGTCGAGGTCGTCGGTGAAGGACTTCCCCTCGGCCACGTCGTCCGGGTTCACCCCGGCGACCTCTTCGAGGATCTCGGCGAGGCCGGAGGTGATCTCGTCACGGGTCATTACGGTGGGTTCCTCTCATCGGGGTTGGTTCTCCGCCGGATGGCGGCGCGCCGCGGTCGCCGACCGCGTCGGGTCTTCAGGGGCAGCGGACGACCTGACCGGCGTAGGTCAGCCCGCCGCCGAAGCCGAACAGCAGCACCGGCGCGCCCGAGGGCACCTCCCGGCGCTCGACCAGCTTGGACAGGGCCAGCGGCACGCTCGCCGCCGAGGTGTTGCCGGATTCGACGATGTCCTTGGCGATGATCGCCTGCGGGATGTTGAGCCGCTTGGCGATGCCGTCGATGATCCGCGAGTTGGCCTGGTGCGGCACGAACGCGGCCAGCTCGGACGGGTCGACACCGGCCTTCTCGCACGCCTGCAGCGCCAGCGGGGCCAGCGCGGTGGTGGCCCAGCGGAACACCGACTGCCCCTCCTGCGCGATGTACGGCCGCCAGCCCTCGATGCGTACCGCGTCGCTCTTGTCCGGCGCGGAACCCCACACCACCGGACCGATCCCGGTCGGCTCGTCGCCGGTGGTGGCGGTGACCACCGCCGCGCCCGCGCCGTCGGCGAAGATGATGCAGGTCGAACGGTCGGTCCAGTCGGTGAAGTCGGAGAGCTTCTCGGCGCCGATGACCAGCGCGTTGCGGGACGCGCCGGCCCGGATGGCGTGGTCGACGGTGCCCAGCGCGTACGCGAAGCCGGAGCAGGCGGTGTTCAGGTCGAACGCGCCCGGGGCGGTGATGCCCAGCTTGGCGGCGACCCGGCAGGCCACGTTCGGGCTGCGGTCGATCGAGGTGCAGGTGGCCACGACGACGAGGTCGATGTCGGCGGCGGTGAGGCCCGAGTTGGCAAGGGCCTTGTCGGCGGCGGCGGTGGCCATGTCGGCGACCGTCTCGCCGTCGGCGATGCGCCGGCTGGCGATGCCGACCCGGTCCCTGATCCACTCGTCGTTGGTGTCGACGAACTGGGCGATGTCGTTGTTGGTCACCACCCGGGAGGGTTGGTAGTGCCCGAGGGCGACGATCCGACTGCCGCTCATGCCTGGCCTCCGATGCGGGCGATGGGTCGGCCCGGCGCGACCGGGTCGGCGGGGTGGGCGAGCCACTCGGTGAGCGGGCCGCTGTCGTGGGCGGTGACCTCGACCGGTCCCTGCCGGGTGGTCACCTGGCCGAGCACCTGACCGGCGCTCAGTTCGGCGCCCTCGGCGAGGCCCTCGGCGGGGGTGAAGGTGCCGACGGCGGGGGCGACGACCACCCGGGCGCGGGGGGTCGGGCGGTGACCGGGCGGGCCGCTGTGCCGGGCGATGAGGTCGCGGGCGGCGGGCAGGTCGGCGGGGGTGTTCAGGGTGACGATCTCCGGCACGCCGGTGGCCTTGAGTTCCCGCTTGACCAGCCCGGCGAGGGTGCCGGCCGGGGGGAGTTCGAGCACTCCGGTGACCCCCAGCTCGACGAGCGTCCGCATGCACAGGTCCCAGCGCACCGGGGCGGTGACCTGCCGGACCAGCCGGTGCACCAGCTCCCGGCCGTGCGCCACCGCGGCGCCGTCGAGGTCGGAGAGCAGGAGCCGGGCCGGGGTGGACGGGGTGATCCCGGCGGCGACGGCGGCCAGCGCCTGCTCGGCGGGACCCATGTACGGGGTGTGGAACGCCCCGGCGACCTGGAGCCGGACGATCCGGGCCTTCGCCGGCGGTTCGGCGGCGAGCTTGTCCAGGGCGTCGAGCGTGCCGGCGGCGACCACCTGACCGCCACCGTTGCGGTTGGCCGGGTGCAGCCCGTGGGTCTCCAGGGCGGCGAGCACCTCGTCCGGGTCGCCGCCGAGCACGGCGGCCATCCCGGTGGGGGCGAGCGCGCAGGCGGCGGCCATCTCCCGGCCGCGTACCCCGGCGAGGGTGATCGCGGTCTCGGCGGAGAACACCCCGGCCAGCGCGGCGGCGGCCAGTTCGCCGACGCTGTGCCCGGCGACCAGGTTCACGTCGTGCAGGGGAAGCTGCTCGGCCGCGATCAGGGCCGAGGCCACCAGCAGCGGCTGGGTGCGGGCCGTGTCCCTGATCTCGTCGGCGTCGGCCTCGGTGCCGAGCCGGACCAGGTCGACCCCGGCCGGCACGGACCACCAGCGCAGCCGTGACTCGACGCCGGGCAGGGCGAGCCACGGTGTCAGGAAGCCGGGCTTCTGGGAACCCTGGCCTGGAGAGAGGACGGCGAGCACGTCTATGACTCTTCCCGATACCCCGGGGTAAGCGCTGTGCGGGCTGACACCAAACCGCACTAGAACTCTTGGAGGGTTCCTACAAACATCGGCGATGATCGTCGCCTAGCCGCCCTGCTCACCGGTCACCCGGTGTCATTTCTGGCTCGGGCCGGGCGCACCCGCCGGGACGATCGGGTCCAGCCGGCCGACCGTCAGCGCCACCTGGAGCGCGAACGCGTCCCGGGGGGTCAGCGGGGAGAAACCGGTCACCTCGGCGATCCGACGCAGTCGGTAACGCACCGTGTTGGGGTGGACGAACAGGGCACGGGCGGCGCTCTCCAGCGTCCCCCCGGCGGCGAAGAAGGCGTCCAACGTCTCCAGCAGCTCTCCGCCCGCGCGGACCAGGGCGGCGTACACGTCGTGGCGCAGCCTTCGGCGGGCCTCGGCGTCACCGGCGAGGGCCCGTTCGGGCAGCAGGTCGGCCGCCGGCACCGGCCGGGGTGCGGTCGGCCAAGCCGGTGCCGCCCGGTAGCCGGCCAGCGCCGCCCGCGCCGAGTCCGTCGCCTCGTCCAGGCTGGGTACGGCGGGACCGACCACCACCGGACCGTCGCCGAACCCGGGGAGCAGCTTCTCGGTGGCGGCCATCGGATCGGCCGCGCCGCCGAGCACGATGACCAGCCGGTCGCCGTGCACGCCGCCGATCACCTCCACCCCGATCCGGCGGGCGTACCGGTAGACGGTGTGCAGCACGGCGGACACCTCGCCGCCGGGGGAGCGGCCCACCGCCACCGCCACCGGTGGGGCGTCCGCCCAGCCCAGCGCGGCGGCCCGGCTGGCCAGCACGTCGGGGGAGTCCCCGCGCAGCAGGGCGTCGACCAGCAGCGCCTGCAACCGGGCGTCCCAGGAGCCCCGGGACTCGGCGGCGCGGGCGTACACCCGGGCGGCGGCGAAGGCGATCTCCCGGGAGAACCGCAGCACCGCCTCGCGGAGCTGCTGCTCCTCGCCGGGCGCGGCCAGGTGCGACACCTGCTCCTCGACCACGTCGATGGTCACCTTGATCAGCGCCACCGTCTGCTGGAGGCTGATCGACCGGGCCAGGGCCAGCGGCGCGGTGGCGAAGACCTCGTCGGACACCTCCTGGGTGCTGTCGGTGGTGCCACCGCCGGAACCCAGCCACTCGACCAGCGACCGGGCCCCGGCCTGCGCCACCAGCATCACCCAGGAGCGCTGCTCGGCCGGCAGCTCACGGAACCAGGGCAGGCTCTCGTCCATCCGGGCCACGCTGGCCGTGGCCAGCGCCCCCGCCGCCCGTTCGATCCGGCGCAGGGTGGCCGTCAGTTCCCTCCCGTCCGGTTCGCTCACGGCTCCAGCGTGACATGCCCTGAGCAGGGGCTCGACGTCGGCACCCGACGGCCCGCCAGGGGCGGGCCGTCGGGCGTCGGGGCGCAGGTCGGCGGGTGTGCCGGTCAGTTGGTGACGGTGACGTGCACCACCCAGCGCACCTGGGGGGACGGGCAGGGGGTCGGCTGGTGCCGGCAGAGGTTGTCGGTGATGGTGGAGACGTCGACCCGGCCGGGTGCGGTCGCCACGTACCGGGCGATGAGCGGCTGGCCGCTCGGGTAGCCGCCGGTCACCTCGGCCGGCACCACGACCCCGGCGGGGGAGAGCGTCGGGGGCACGTAGTTGCTGGCCAGGCTCACCACGAGCGTGTCACCGACGCGCAGCGTGAGGTCACGCTGGTTGTCGGGCGCGGAGACGACCACCGTCTGCCCGGCGTCGGTCGGCGGCAGCTCGATGACCGCGACCTGCACCTTCCACAGCACGCTCGGCAGGGTGCACGGCGGGGTGGCGTGCTGGCAGGCGTGGTCGGTGCGGGTGGTCAGCTCGGCGGTGCCCGGGGTCACGGCCCGCAGCGTCGCCACGAGCGGCTGCCCGGTCGGGAAGCCGCCGCTGCTCGACACGGGGGTCAGCGCGTTCCCGGTGGTGCTGACCGGTAGGTAGTCGGCCGCCAGGGTCACGCCCAGCGTCTGCCCGACGTACAGGGTCACGGTGCGCTGGTTGTCGACCTCGCGGACGGTGACGTCGGCCCCGGGCGGCGGGCTGGTGGTGGTCGGCGGGACGGCGTCGTTGGTGCAGCTCGGCGTGGGTGCGGTGGTGGGGCCGGCGAGCTGGACGCCGAAGGTGGTCGACGCGCCAGGCGTCAGCACCCCGTTGTACGGCGCGTTGGTCGCGGTCACGGTGCCACCCGCCGCGCTGACCGAGGTGTTCCAGGACGACACGATCCGCTGGCCGTCGGTGAGCGGCCAGGTGACCGTCCACCGGTTGGCGGTCGCCGACGCGGTGTTGGCGACGGTGAAGGTGACGATCTGGCCGCCGCCCGCGCCGCTGCCCCAGTGGGAGTCGACCCGGACCGTGGCGGTGCACCCGCCGGCCGGGGTGGCGGTGGCGGGTGCGCCACCGGCGACCGTGGTCATGCCGAGGGCGACGACGGTGGTGGCGGCGAGGACGCCGCCGGCCGTCAGGACGGACCGCCTGGACGCGATCATGACGATTCCTCCGATCCCCGTCGGAGCTCCGGTCGGGGGCGGCGTCGGGCCGGCCGCCGGCCTGCGAGCCCATGGTTCCGCTCGCACCCTACGACCGCGCAGGGGTCGCGGTCAATATAGACATAAATCTATGTCATGGTGGCGGTGCGGGCAGTGCCAGCTCCTGCGCCAGGATCGCCGCCTGCACCCGGCTGCGCAGCGCCAACTTCGCCAGCACCCGGCTCACGTGGGTCTTGGCGGTGCTCTCCGCCACCGCCAGCCGGTCGGCGATCTCCCGGTTGGACAGGCCCACCCCCAGGCAGGCCAGCACGTCACGCTCCCTGGGGGTCAGCGCGGCCACGGCGGCGCGGTCGGCCGCGTCGACGCCCGGCGCGGTCGCCGCGAACGCCGCGATCAGCCGCCGGGTCAGCGTCGGGGCGATCACCCCCTCGCCCCGGGCCACCGTGCGCACCGCCGTCACCAGACCGGCCGCGTCGGTGTCCTTGAGCAGGAAACCGGCCGCCCCGGCACGCAGCGCGCCGAAGACGTACTCGTCGAGGTCGAAGGTGGTCAGCACCAGCACGTCGGCGGTGCCGGCGGCGACGATCTCCCGGGTCGCCGACACCCCGTCCAGCCGGGGCATCCGGATGTCCAGCACCGCCACGTCGGGGCGCAGCTCCCGGCACAGCCGTACCGCCGTCTCCCCGTCGGCCGCCTCGCCCACCACCTCGATCTCCGGCGCGCCGGCCAGGATCAGCACCAGACCCGCCCGGACCGCCGCCTGGTCGTCGGCCAGCACGACCCGGACCGGAGCGGTCACGTCCGCTCCCCGGCCGGCAGCGTCGCCCGCACCCGCCAGCAGCCGTCCCGGGGGCCGGCGGTGAACCCGCCGTCGAGCAGGGCGACCCGCTCCCGCATCCCGATCAGGCCCGCGCCCCCGGCCGGCAGTGCCGCGCCGTCGGCCGGCCCGCCGGAGCGGACCGGATTCTCCACCGTCACCGCCACCTCCGTCGGCAGGTACGCCACGGTCAGCTCCGCCGTGCCCGTACCGTGGCGCAACGCGTTGGTCAACGACTCCTGCACGATCCGGTACGCCGCCAGGTCGACCCCCACCGGCAGCTCCCGGGGCGACCCCCGCACCGTCGTGCGGACCCGCAGCCCGGCGTCGGCCATCCGGGCCAGCAGCCGGTCCAGCTCGTCCAGCCGGACCCGGGTGGCCTCCTGTACCGGGTCCACGGACGGCTCCCGCAGCAGCCCGACGAGCTGCCGCATCTCGGCCATGCCCTGCACGCTGCTCTCCCGGATCACCCGCAGTGCCGCGTCGATGCGCGGCCGGTCCAGCCCGGGGGCGGCGAGCAGGGCGGTGGCGTGCAGGGCCACCGCGCTGAGCTGGTTCGCCACCACGTCGTGCAGCTCCCGGGCCATCCGGGCCCGCTCGGCCAGCACCGCCTGCCGCCGGTCCAGCTCGACCAGCCGGGCGGTCTGCTCGGCGCGGGCCCGTTCGGTCGCCGCCTGGTCGCGGTACTGCCGCACGCTGATCCCGGTGACCACCGGCAGCACCCCGAGCAGCGCGAACGGCATCCCGACGGCGGCACCCCGCCAGCCCCACCAGAGCAGGCCCACCACCGTGCCGCCGACGCTGAGCCCAACGGTGACCCGCAACAGCCAGCGCCACCACCGGGACGGGCCGTACACGCACGTGTCGTACAACACCTGGGTGTAGATCACCGTGACGCCCACCGACACGCCGAGCGCGGCGTCGGCGAGCACCGCCACCGTGCCCACCACCAGGCCGGTCCGGGTGGCCACCCGGCGCAGCCCGACCGCCACGCTCACCGCCAGCAGCGGCAGCAGGAAGGACACCCGCGGCACGTCCGGCGCCCAGGGGAACTGGGGTTGCAGGCCGACGCCGTAGGCCGCCAGGCCGCCGACCAGGGACAGCCCGGCCAGCGCCAGGTCGCGTCCCGGCCGGCCGGAGCCGACCCAGCCCGGCATCCGCATGGTCCCGATCCCACCACACCCCGGGCCGGTGCCCCTCCCACCTGCGGAGGAGGCCGCCCGGTCGGCCGTCCGCCGAACGGGGTACGCCGGGCCGCGACTCCGCCGAAGGAGGGACCCGGAAGTCGTCCCCGCCGGTGAGGTGACCACCGGCCCGCCCCGGCACGCTGGACCGGAACGGGGAGGTGGACATGCTGCTGGCGGTCATCGTCGGGTGTGAGATCGGATTCTGGGTGCTGCTCGTGGCCGGGCTGGTCGCCCGGTACCCGCTGCGCCGGCCCCGGCTGGGGGCGGCGCTGCTGGTCTGCGTCCCCCTGGTCGATCTGGTGCTGCTGGGCGCGGCAGCGACGGACCTGCGCCGGGGGGCGACCGCGGACGCCACCCACGGCCTGGCCGCCGTCTACCTCGGGTTCTCGGTGGCGTTCGGGCACTCCATGATCCGGTGGGCCGACCAGCGCTTCGCGCACCGTTTCGCGGGCGGCCCGCCGCCGGTGAAACCACCCAGGTACGGCTGGGCGCGGGCCCGCCACGAGTGGCGGGAGTGGGGCAAGGCACTGCTCGGCTGGGCGGTCGCCTGCGCCCTGCTGGCCGCCGCGATCGTCGTCGTCGGTGACGCCGAGCGCACCCGGGAGCTGGCGAACTGGATCCGCACCCTCACCGTCGCGTTGCTGATCTGGCTGGTCGCGTTCCCGGTCTGGGAGACGATCTTCCCGCGTCGCCCGAAGTCCTGACCCCGGGGGTACGCGCTGCACGGCGCGTCGGTGCCGGCCAGTACGGTGGCACTGCTGCGCCGGGGTGTCGTCCCGGCGGGCACGCGAGTGTGAGGAGACCGGATGGCGCACGGGGAGGCCGACCACGGCTGCGCCCAGGGCGAGCCCTGCCGGCCGGGCCACCACGACCAGTCCGGGGCGGCCCGACCGCACCGCCGGCTGGCGACGGAGCAGGTCTGTCGGGCGGCCGAACGGGCCGACGACGAGCTGGCGCTGCCCCGCCAACGGGGCGTCGAGACGGTCGACGGCGCGACATCCCGACCGGCGGCGGTGGAACCCGGTCCGACCGGCCAGCCGGACCCGCCGGCCCGCGCCTGCCGCAGCGACCTGGCCGGGTGGGCCGGCGCGCACCGGCACGGCCCGGTCCGCCCCGGCCGGCGTCGGCAGCGCGTCCAACGCCCGCCACACCGTTGGTGCTGATCACCTGACGGCCCGTCGGCCGTTAGCGTGGGTGACGTGCAGGCGATCGCGATCGACGGGTGGGGCACGGCCGACCGGCTGACCCTGCGGGAACTGCCCGACCCCCCGGTGGGGCCGGACACGGTGCTGGTGCGGGTACGCGCCGCCGGGGTGAACCCGGTCGACGCGAAGATCCGCGACGGGCTGCTGGCCGACGCGATCCCCGCGCACTTCCCCCTGGTGCCCGGCTGGGACGCGGCGGGCGTGGTGGTGGCGGCCGGACCGGCGGTGACCGGGTTCGCCGTCGGCGACGAGGTGATCGGGTACGTCCGCCGCGACCACCTCCAGTACGGCAGCTACGCCGAACTGGTCCCCGCCCCGCAACGCTGCCTGGCGATCCGGCCGTCCCAGGCGTCCTGGGTCGAGGCGGCCGGCCTGCCGCTGGCCGGGTTGACCGCCTACCAGGCGTTGCGTCGGGCCGGCACCGGCGCGGGGGACACCGTGCTGGTGCACGGGGCGTCGGGCGGGGTGGGGCACCTCGCGGTGCAGGTGGCGCGGGCGCTGGGGGCGACCCGGGTGATCGGCACGGCGGGACCGGCCAATCACGACTTCGTCAGGTCGTTGGGTGCCGAACCGGTCGCCCACGGCGACGGCCTGGCCGACCGGCTCCGCGCGCTCGCGCCCGACGGGGTGGACGTGGCGATCGACCTGTTCGGCGGCGCGGCGCTGGACGTCTCGGCGGCGTTGTTGTCCCGGCCGTCCCGGCTGGTCTCCGTCGCCGACCCGGAGCACGTCACCCGGCTCGGCGGCAGCTACCTGTTCGTGGAGCCGTCCACGGCGGATCTGGGGCTGCTGGCCGCGCTGGTCGACGCGGGCCGGCTCACCGTCCACATCGAGCGGGTGCTCCCGCTGGCCCAGGCTGCGGACGCGCACCGCCTGGTCGAGGCCGGGCACGTCCGGGGCAAGGTGGTGCTGGCGGTGTGGTCGGCGGCGGGTACGGCGGCCGACCGGGCACCGGCCTGACCGGTGCCGGTCGGCCCGGCACCGGGGCGCGGTGCACCGGGCCGGACCGGCGGGGCGGAGGCCGGTACCGGTGGCCGGCCCGTGGTCAGCGGGTGCGGCGGCGGACCAGCAGGGCGATGCCCGCCAGGCCGAGCGTGATCACCAACATCACGCCCACGTTGAGCAGCAGCAGCCGCTGGAGTTCGGCGAGCGCGTCGTCGATGTCCCGACCCGGGTTGAGGGCGTCGTCGGCGAGGGCCCGCTCCTCGCCGCCACCCACGCCGCCGCTGACCGTGTCGAGCTGCCGCTCCAGCGGCACCCCGGCGGCGCGCAGCGTCTCGGACATGGTGAGCCGGCCGAGGAACCAGCCGGCGGTGGTCTTGCGCGCGTCGGGCTGCTTGGCCGGCCGGAAGGCCCGGGGGCCGCCCTTGGCCAACGGGTAGAGGTCGAACGTCTGCGTGGGGGCGTCCCCGGCGAGGACCACGATGGTGTACTTCGGACCGAGGTCGGCGGCCTTGGGGCCCTTGGCCTGACCGGTGCGGCCGAACCAACTGACCTGGTCGATGACCGCGACCACGAGGGTCGGGGCGGTGTCGCTGCGCAGCCGTAGCGGTTCGGTCAGTCCCACCCCGGTGATGTCCACCCCGGCGGGTGGCGTCTTCGGTGCGGCCCGGTGCGCCCCGGCCGCCTGCGCCGCCGGCCCGGTGCCGAGCACCACCGCCGCCGCCACGCCCACCGCGACCACTGCCAGCAGCCGCCTCACCCTGTCGACCATCGCCGCCTCCTCGCCCCGTTCGATGGATGGCTGTGCTGCGGGTCACGCGCGGGTCGGTCGGTATCGGTGCGTGACCGGGCAGCGCCGGCCCCACCGCACAGACTTCCTGGAACATCGCTCGGATGCAGCTCTGGGAACAATATGTGGAACTATCTGCGATCCTGGAACGACCAATTTCTCAGCCGCGTGATCAGCGGGCGGATCGTACCTTTGCGGAGGGCTTCATGGGGGGCAGGGTCCCACGGCTGGTGCGGGCGGTGCCAGTGCTCGTCGGCGTGGCGCTCGGCGTGGCGTTGTTGCCGGCGTCGCCGGCGCTGGCACACAACTCGCTGACCGGGAGCAATCCGGCCAACGGGGCCAAGGTCGCCACCGCGCCGGCCGCGGTCGAGCTGCGCTTCCTGGCCAAACTCGATCCTGGCAGGACGAAGATCACAGTGACCGGGCCGGACAACATCCCGGCCGCCGGTGGCGAGCCGACCTTCTCCGGCAGCCGGGTCAGGGTGCCGTTCGCCCCGGGCGCGGCCGGTCTCTACATCGTCGACTATCAATTGCCGTCCAGTGACGGCCATCCCGTCAAGGGGGAGGTGCGGTTCACCCTCACCACCGGCACCGCCGCCGCGCCCCCGTCGCCGTCGGTCACCCCGTCGGTCAGTCCCACCCCGTCGCCGACGCCGAGCAGCGCGGCACCCGGCTCCCCGTCGACCACCCCGGTCGCCGCCGGTGCCGACGACAACGGCCGGGGCTGGCTCTGGGCGGCGGCCGGTGGCCTGGTGCTGCTCGCCGCGCTCGCCGCCGGCCTGTTCCTGCGCCGCCGCTCCACCCGGACCTGACCGGACACCGACGCGGGGCCCGCCGGTCACCGGCGGGCCCCGCGTCGATGTCGTGGTAGGTAGCTAGACCAGGCGGAGCCGGGCGGCGCGCAGCCGGGTCAGGGTGCGCTCCCGACCGAGCACCTCCAGCGACTCGAACAGCGGCAACCCGACGGTACGGCCGGTGACCGCCACCCGGACCGGGGCCTGCGCCTTGCCCAGCTTGAGGCCGCGCTCCGCGCCGACCGCCTCCAGTGTCGACTTCAGCGACTCCGCGTCCCAGGACTCCAGCGCCGTGTAGCCGGCGACGGCCGCGTCGAGCAGGTCGGCCGCCCCCTCCTTCATCGCCTTGGCCCAGGCCGCCTCGTCGATCGACGGCTCGGCGAGGAAGAGGAAGTCGACGTTGGGCACGATCTCGCTGAGCACCGCGATCCGGGTCTGCGCCAGCGGCGCCACCGCGGCGAACGCGTCGGCGTCGAACTCCTCCGGCAGCCACGGCGGCGGGGCGATGGTGCCGGTGCCGGTCAGCCACGGCTGGCAGGCGGCCACGAACTCGTCGACCGGCAGCGCCCGGATGTACTCGCCGTTGAACGCGCGCAGCTTCTTCTCGTCGAAGAAGGCGGGGGAGGGGTTGACCTCGGTCAGCCGGAACTCCTCCTCGATCACCGACCAGGGCACGATCTCCCGGTCGCCCGAGGGCGCCCAGCCGAGCAGCATCAGGTAGTTGCGCATCGCGGCGGCGAGGTAACCCTCGTCCCGGTACGCCTCCAGGGCCACCTTGTCGCGGCGCTTGGAGAGCTTCTGCCGCTTCTCGTTGACCACCACCGGCACGTGCGCCCAGACCGGCGGCTTGACCCCCAGGGCGTCCCAGAGGAGCTGCTGCTTCGGGGTGTTCGGCAGGTGCTCCTCGGCCCGGATCACGTGGGTGATGCCCATCGTCATGTCGTCCACGACGTTGGCGAGCAGGAACACCGCGGAGCCGTCACCGCGGGCGATGACGAAGTCCTCGATCAGCTTGTTCTCGAACGTCGGCTCGCCCCGGATCAGGTCGACCACCACGGTCGCCCCCTCGTCGGGGGTACGGAAGCGCAGCGCCCGCCCCTCACCCGGCGGCAGGCCCCGGTCCCGGCAGAAGCCGTCGTAGCCCTGGTACTGCGAGCCGGTACGGGCCTGCACCGCCTCCCGGGTGCAGTCGCAGTAGTAGGCCCGGCCGGCGTCGTGCAGCCGCTGGGCGGCGGCCCGGTGCTCACCGGCGTACGCCGACTGGAAGTAGGGGCCCTCGTAGGTGTCGCGGGCGATGCCGATCCAGTCCAGCGCGGACAGGATGCCCTCGGTCCACTCGGGCTTGTTGCGGGCGGCGTCGGTGTCCTCGACGCGCAGCACGAACACCCCACCCTGCTGCCTGGCGAAGATCCAGTTCTGCAGCGCCGAGCGGGCGCCGCCGACGTGGAACATACCGGTCGGGGAGGGGGCGAAGCGCACACGTACCGTCACGCCGTCCAGCCTACGGCCGGCCGCGACCGGGTTCGCCGGGGGGCCGGGACGCCGCCACCCGGCCCGCCGCCGACGGGCGTTGCCGACCTGTGGGCGGCGACCCGGCCCGGACCGCCCGGGTCGCCGCCGGGGGTCAGCGCACGCCCCGGATCTTGAGGACCAGGGCGCTGCCGAGCAGGGTCACCACGGCGGTCACCGCGTACAGCGTGGGATAGCCGCCCAGGTGGACCACGATCGGGGCGGAGAGCGCCGGGCCGAGCACCTGGGGTGCCGAGTTCGCGATGTTGATCACGCCGAGGTCCTTGGCCCGGTCGGTGGCGCGCGGCAGCACCTCGGTGATCAGCGCCGCGTCGACCGACAGGTAGACGCCGTAGCCGGCACCGAGCAGCACGGCCGCGACCAGCGCCATCGGCCAGGTCGGCGCGACCGCCAGCAGCAGCGCGGCCACCGCCATCACCACCCCGGAGACGATCACGTAGACCTTGCGCCGACCGGACCGGTCGGACATCATCCCGGCGACCACGGCGGTGAGCATCATGCCGAGGGTGTAGAGCAGGATCAGCACCAGCAGCCCGCCCTCGGGGTCGGGGTAGCGCACCCCGTCGGTGAGGAAGTACAGCAGGTAGAGGGTGCCCAGGGCGTTGCCGATCTGCACCAGGAACCGGGTGATCCAGGCCCAGGCGAAGTCCGGGTGCCGGCGCGGGTCGATCCACATCGAGGCGACCAGCGCGCGTAGCCGCAGCGGCGGGCGGTGCTGCCGGGGCAGCGGGTCGTCGGGGGTGAGGAGGGCGAACGGCAACGACAGCAGCAACACCGCCAACGCCATCGCGGTGTAGCCGGGCACGGTGCCGCTGACCAGGGCGGTGACCAGTACCGCGCCGAGCACCAGGCCGAGCGCCTGCGGGATGCCCACCCAGCCGGAGACCCCGCCGCGCTGCACCACCGGCACCCGGTCGGGGATGCCGGCGGTGAGGCTGGCCAGCATCGCGTTGAAGCAGACCTGGGCGGCGACCCAGCCCAGCGCGACCCCGGCGATGGTCTGCTGCCGGGCCAGCAGCACCAGCGCCAACGCGCCGAGCACCGCGCCACCGGCCGTCCAGACGTGCCGGCGGCCGAACTCCCGCCCGCCGATGCGCAGGCAGGTGCGGTCCGACAGCGCCCCGGCGAGCGGGTTGGCCAGCACCGCCGCGAGCGCGCCCAGCCCGGTGACGACGGCCAGCATCGCCTCCTTGTGGTCCGGCGAGATCCGTTCCACCTGTTGGGGCAGCAGCACCTGGATGGGGGTGAAGAAGGCCATCCACACCCCGAGGTTGGCCGCGAAGATCAACGCGATCCAGCTCCGCCGGACCGGGACGACCGGGTCGGCGAGCGCCGCCGGCAGCGAGGCCGGCGTCGGGTCGACGGTGGTCACCCCCGGCCGGCCTGGGCCCGGTACCAGGCGTACGAGGACTTGGGCGTGCGGGTCCCGGTGGCGAAGTCGACGTGCACCAGGCCGAAGCGCTTGGTGAAGCCCTCCGCCCACTCCCAGTTGTCCAGCAGCGACCAGACGAAGTACCCGGTCACGTCGACGCCCTCGTCGATGGCGGCCCGCAGGGCGCGCAGGTGCCCGTCGAGGTAGCCGATCCGGTCCGGGTCGTGCACCAGACCGTCGGCGTCCGGGACGTCGTCGAAGGCGCAGCCGCCCTCGGTGATCTGGATCGGCGGCAGCGCGTCGCCGTACCTGTCGCGCAGGCCGACGAGCAGGGTACGCAGCCCGTCCGGGACCACCGGCCAGTCGAACGCGGTACGCGGGTAGCCCTCCAGCGGGACCAGTTCGAACGGCAGCGGGGAGTCCTCCTCGGGGGCGCGTACCCCGGTCGGGTTGTAGTAGTTGACCCCGAGCACGTCCAGCGGTGCGGCGATCACCGCCAGGTCGCCGTCGCGGACCACGCCCGGGTCGAAGCCGTCCGGGTAGCCCCGGCCCAGTAGCGGGTCGGTGAACAGGTGGTTGTGCAGGGCGTCGTACGCCGCCGCGGCGGCATGGTCGGCGTCGGTGTCGCCGTGCCGGAGGACAGGCGAGTAGTTGTTGGCGATGGCCACCGGGGAGCTGCTGCGGGCGCGCAGCGCGGCGACGGCCAGCCCGTGCCCGAGCAGTTGGTGGTGGGCGGCGGGGAAGGAGTCGAAGAGCAGGGTCTGGCCGGGGGCGTGTTCCCCGGTGCCGTGGCCGAGGCTCAGGTGGATGAACGGCTCGTTGAGGGTGATCCAGAGTTTCACCCGGTCGCCGAGGCGTTCGGCGGTCACGTCGGCGTACTCGGCGAAGTGGGCGGCGGTGTCCCGGTTCAGCCAGCCGCCGGCGTCCTGGAGCGGCTGCGGCAGGTCCCAGTGGAACAGGGTGGCGACCGGGTCGATGCCGGCGGCCAGCAGGTCGTCGACGAGCCGGTCGTAGAAGTCCAGGCCGGCGGCGTTGACCGGGCCGGTGCCGCCGGGCCGCACCCGGGGCCAGGCGATCGAGAACCGGTACGCCGACACCCCGAGCCCGGCCAGCAGCGCGACGTCCTCCCGGTGCCGGTGGTAGTGGTCGCAGGTCACGTCGCCGGTGCTGCCGTCGATGATCCGGCCGGGGGTGTGCGCGAAGGTGTCCCAGATGGACGGTCCCCGGCCGTCGGCGGTGGCGCCCCCCTCGATCTGGTACGCCGAGGTGGACACCCCCCAACGGAAACCGGCGGGGAAACCGGGGATCGGTGCGGTCGTCATCCACCCTCCCAGAACGCGAAACGTGTTCGCACTCTAGGGCGCGAAGTCCGCGAGCGCCATAGGTGCGAGGCAATGCGGGCGCAAGGGTTTTCGGCGTGTCTTTTTCCGAACACGTCCCAGTAAGTCCGATTTAGCGCATAGAGTGCGGAATATCGCGGATGTCCTCAGTGGGGGAAGAACAGAATGATCCTCGTCGAACGCAGTGCGCACGTGACGGCGCCGGTGGAAGCGGTCTGGGAAGTCGTCCAGCGGGCCGAGCAGTTGCCCGCCTGGTTGGCCGGGGTCCGGGCCGCCGAGGTCCTCTCGGGGGAGGGCTTCGGCCGTCGACAACTCGTCCAGGCCGGGCGCGGCTCGGCGCACGAGGCCGAGGTGATCGCCTACCAGGAACCCACCCTGATCGGCTGGCGGGAACGCGCCCGGGGCGCCGGGGCCCGCGCCGAGGCGCGCACCGAGATCTACGTGCAGCTCACCGCCGACGAGGAGGAGGGCGGCACCATCGTCCGGCTGATCGTGGTCCGCTGGCCGGCCGGCCCGGTCAAGGGTGCCCTGCTGCGCCTCGGGCTGCGCCGGGTCGGTGCCGACCTGGAGGAGTCGCTGGCCCGCCTCACCGACCTGGCCGCCGTCGGCTGACCCGACCCGGCGACGCGAAAGGGCCCGGCGCACCGCGCCGGGCCCTGCGTCGTACCCCGGGGACTAGCTGTCCCCGCCGGTCTCGCCGACCGGGGCGGCGTTGACGTCGTCGATCGCGTACTTCTTGGCGGCCTCGGCCGGCACGCCGGCCGGCACCGCGCCGCGCATGGCGAGCTGCCGCAGCGTCGCCACCGCCACCGACTCGGCGTCGACGTGGAAGTGCCGCCGCAACGCGTGCCGGGTGTCCGACATGCCGAAACCGTCGGTGCCGAGCGAGGTGTAGTCGCCAGGTACCCAGCGGGCGATCAGGTCCGGCACCGCGCGCATCCAGTCGCTGACCGCGACCTTCGGCCCGTCGGCGTCGGCCAGCTTCTGCGCGATGTACGGCACCCGCTGCTCCGCGCCCGGGTTGAGCAGGTTGTGCTCCTCGCAGAGCACCGCGTCGCGGCGCAGCTCCGTCCACGAGGTCACCGACCAGACGTCGGCGGCCACCCCCCAGTCCTGGGCGAGGAGCTGCTGCGCCTTGAGCGCCCACTGCATGCCGGTCCCGGAGGCCAGGATGTTCGCCTTCGGGCCGTCGACCTGCGGGGCCGGCGCGTAGCGGTAGATGCCCTTGAGCAGCCCGTCGACGTCCACGTCGGCCGGCTCCACCGGCTGGTGGATCGGCTCGTTGTAGATGGTGAGGTAGTAGAAGATGTTCTCCTGCTCCTCGCCGTACATCCGGTGCAGGCCGTTCTCCACGATGTGCGCCAGCTCGAAGGCGAACGCCGCGTCGTAGGCGACCACCGCCGGGTTGGTGGCGGCCAGCAGCAGCGAGTGGCCGTCCTCGTGCTGGAGGCCCTCACCGTTGAGCGTGGTCCGCCCGGCGGTCGCGCCGAGGACGAAGCCCCGGGCCATCTGGTCGGCCGCCGCCCAGAAGCCGTCACCGGTGCGCTGGAACCCGAACATCGAGTAGAAGATGTACATCGGGATCATCGGCTCGTCGTGGGTGGCGTACGCGGTGCCGGCGGCGGTGAACGAGGCGACCGAACCGGCCTCGTTGATCCCCTCGTGCAGGATCTGCCCGGTGGTCGACTCCTTGTAGGACAGGAAGAGGTCCCGGTCGACCGAGGTGTACCGCTGGCCGTGCGGCGAGTAGATCTTCGCGGTCGGGAAGATCGAGTCGAGGCCGAAGGTGCGCGCCTCGTCCGGGATGATCGGCACCCAGCGCTTGCCGAACTCCTTGTCCTTCATGATGTCCTTGAGCAGGCGGACGAAGGCCATCGTGGTGGCCACCTTCTGCTTGCCCGAGCCGCGCTTGACGTCGGCGAACCGCTCCGGCCCCGGGATCGCCAGCTTCTTGTGGCTGGTCCGCCGGGACGGCAGGTAACCGCCGAGCTGCTCGCGCCGCTCCCGCAGGTACGCCAGCTCGTCCGAGGACTCGCCCGGGGTGTAGTACGGCGGCAGGTAGGGGTTGTCCTCCAGCGCCTTGTCCGGGATGTCCAGGTAGAGGCGGTCGCGGAACAGCTTGAGGTCGTCAAGCGTCAGCTTCTTCATCTGGTGCGTGGCGTTGCGGCCCTCGAAGTGCGAGCCCAGCGTCCAGCCCTTGATGGTCTTGGCCAGGATGACGGTCGGCTGCCCGGTGTGCTCGGTGGCCGCCTTGTAGGCCGCGTAGAGCTTGCGGTAGTCGTGCCCGCCCCGCTTGAGGTTCCAGATCTCGTCGTCCGACAGGTGCTCGACCATCTTGCGGGTCCGCTGGTCGCGGCCGAAGAAGTGCTCCCGTACGTACGCCCCGGACTCCGCCTTGTAGGTCTGGTAGTCGCCGTCGGGGGTGGTGTTCATCAGGTTGACCAGCGCGCCGTCGGTGTCCGCGGCGAGCAGCGGGTCCCACTCCCGGCCCCAGACCACCTTGATCACGTTCCAGCCGGCACCCCGGAAGAACGCCTCCAGCTCCTGCATCACCTTGCCGTTGCCCCGGACCGGACCGTCCAGCCGCTGGAGGTTGCAGTTGATCACGAAGGTGAGGTTGTCCAGCTCCTCGCGGGCGGCCACGCCGATCGCGCCGAGCGACTCGACCTCGTCCATCTCACCGTCGCCGAGGAACGCCCAGACGTGCTGCTGGGAGGTGTCCTTGATGCCCCGGTGGTGCAGGTAGCGGTTGAACCGGGCCTGGTAGATCGCGTTCAGCGGGCCCAGACCCATCGAGACCGTGGGGAACTCCCAGAAGTCAGGCATCAGCCGCGGGTGCGGGTACGACGGCAGCCCGCCGCCCGGGTGCGACAGCTCCTGCCGGAACCCGTCGAGCTGGTCCTCGCTGAGCCGGCCCTCCAGGAACGCCCGCCCGTACATGCCGGGGGAGGCGTGGCCCTGGTAGAAGATGTGGTCGCCACCGCCCGGGTGGTTCTTGCCCCGGAAGAAGTGGTTGAAGCCCACCTCGTAGAGGGAGGCGGAGCTGGCGAAGGTCGAGATGTGCCCACCGACGCCGATCTCCGGCCGCTGCGCCCGGTGCACCAGCATCGCCGCGTTCCACCTGACGTACGCCCGGATCCGCCGCTCGATGTGCTCGTCGCCCGGGAACCAGGGTTCCTGCTCCGGGGCGATGGTGTTGATGTAGTCGGTGGTGGTCAGGGACGGAACCCCGACCTGCCGCTCGCGGGCCCGCTCCAGCAGGCTCAGCATGACGTACCGGGCGCGCTTGGTTCCGCGCTCGTCGATGACACCGTCGAGCGACTCGACCCATTCGCCGGTCTCTTCAGGGTCGATGTCCGGAAGCTGGCTCGGCAGACCAGCGGTGATCACCGGGCGCTTGCGTTCCGTAGCCACAGGCGTTCCCTCGGTTGTGTGTGGGATAGGTCTCTAGCGCCATCCTGCCCTCTGGTGGCACCCGTCGTCACGTCTTGCTCCCCCAGACGCGACGCTGAACACAGGTACCCGCCGGTAACTTTGCGTGGGTGACCGCCCGGCCGCACCCCCGGGCCGCCCGGACGCCGGCACCGCCCGGCCGTGCCCGGCATCCGGCCGGCGTCACCCCTCCCGGCCGGCGGCGGTCGCGCGACGGATCCGGCAGAATGCGCCGTATGCGCAGTGAGGTGATCACCGTCCGGACCGGTTCCCGTCCCACCGTCGCCGACATCACGGCAGAGGCGGAACGGTTCGTCGCCGGGCAGGGCGACGGCCTGCTGCACGTCTTCGTGCCGCACGCCACCGCCGGGGTGGCGATCATCGAGACCGGTGCCGGCTCCGACGACGACCTGCTGCGGGCCCTCGACGACCTGCTGCCCACCGACGACCGCTGGCGGCACCGGCACGGCTCGCCCGGCCACGGCCGCGACCACGTGCTGCCCGCCTTCGTCCCGCCGTACGCGACGCTGCCGGTGCTGGGCGGCCGGCTCCAGCTCGGCACCTGGCAGTCGGTCTGCCTGGTCGACCCCAACGGCGACAACCCGTCACGTCAGGTCCGCTTCTCCTTCCTCCCCGGCTGACCCGCACCCGGCTGACCCGCACCCCGGCCCCCGGCCCGACCCGGACGCGGGCCGTTCAGCGCAGCCCGGTCTCCGTCTCGACCGTGTACCGGTCCCGGTCCACCGGCCGGGTGCGGGCGGTGGACGGCGGCCGGTCGTACGTCTGGTGCAGGCCGGGCACCCGGTCCTCGACCACGAACGACGCCCGGGGGTACGCCGGCGCGCCCGCCCGGCTCACGTACGGCAGCACCATGAAGTCCGCGCTGAGCTGGGCCGGGGTGATCGTGGTCCGGACGAAACCGCGCAGGTCGTTCTGGAACCGCAGGTGCGGGTTGGTACGCAGCCAGGGGTGCGAGCCGCTGGCCGAGTCGAAACCGTCCCCGCCCGAGGTGACCGAGGAGCAGACCAGCTCGGTGCCGACCGTCCGCGCCGCCGGGTCGAGGTAGTCCAGCTTCAGGTCGGCCGCCCAGTGCGCGTGCACGTCGCCGGTGAGCACCACCGGGTTGCGGACCCCGGCGGCGACCCAGCCCCGGGTGATCCGGTCCCGGGAGGCCAGGTAGCCGTCCCAGGCGTCCATGCTGGTCAGCCGGGTCGGGCCAGGGTCACGGTCGCGGGCGGCGAAGAACACCTGCTGGGCGAGCAGGTCCCAGCGGGTGTCGGAGCGGCGGAACCCGTCCAGCAGCCACTGCTCCTGGGTCGTCCCGGTGATGGTGCGCCCCGGGTCGGCCGCCGCCGGGCAGTCCCGGTAACCGTCCCCGCACGCCTGGTCGTCGCGGAACTGCCGGGTGTCGAGCAGGTGGAAGGTGGCCAGCCGTCCCCAGCGCAACCGCCGGTACAGCGCGATGTCCGGACCGCGCGGCACCGACGCCCGCCGCAACGGCATGTTCTCGTGGTACGCCTGGAAGGCGGCGGCCCGTCGGGTCAGGAAGTCCGGGTCCGGCTCCTCCGGCACCGCGCCGGCCCAGTTGTTCTCCACCTCGTGGTCGTCGAAGACCACCGCCCAGGGGGCCACCGCGTGCGCCGCCTGCAGGTCCGGATCGGTCTTGTACTGGGCGTGCCGCTGCCGGTAGTTGGCAAGCGTCCGGGTCTCCGGCCCCTCGTGCCCGCGCGGCCGGTCCGGGCCGTACTCCCGGGCGTACTCGTACTGGTAGTCGCCGAGGTGCAGGATCAGCTCCGGGGCGCTCTCGGCCAGCCGCCGGTAGGCGGTGAAGTAGCCCTGCTCGTAGTGGGAGCAGGAGACGAAACCCATCGCCAGCGCGGTGGGCAGGAACGCCGGGTCGGGTGCGGTGCGGGTGCGCGCGGTGGGGGAGAGGTGCCCCTCGGCCCGGAACCGGTAGAAGTACTCCCGGCCCGGCAGCAGCCCGGTCAGCTCGACGTGCACGCTGTGCGCCGACTCGGGCCGGGCGGTCGCCGTGCCCCGCTGGACGACGTGCCGGAACAGTTCGTCGACGGCCACCTCCCACTGCACCTCGACCGTCCGTGCGGGCATGCCGCCCAGGCCGTCCCCGGCCAGCGGCTGCGGCGCCAGCCGGGTCCACAGCACGACCCCCTGGTGGTCGGGGTCGCCGGAGGCCACCCCGAGGGTGAACGGCCAGACCAGCGGCCGGTGCCGGGCGGGGACCACCGGCCGGGCGGGACGCCCGTCGGCGTCGGCGGGCGTGGACCGGCCGGCGGTGGCGCCGGCCGCGCCCAGCGCCGCGCCGGAGAGCAGGACGGTACGTCGGGACAGTGCCATGGGAGCCTCCCCGGGGTCCGGTGCGTTCCTGACCCCGGCAGCGTCGCGACCCACGGTGGCCGTCAGGTGACCACCGGAGACCGTCGCCGCCTCCGGCAGCCGAACAGCGCCCGGCGAACGGGTGCCCGGGAGCCGACGCCGCTGCGGGAACCGGTCGGGTCGGTGTCCTGCCGGGACCGTCCGCCACGGGGTGCGGCGGACCGTCGTATCCCGGTCGGGTCGTGTCTGAGTGGGCGAGCGTGGCCTCCGTCGGTAATGCTGATCGCGTGACCACCCCGCAAGATCTCGACGACCGGTTCCGGGAGACCCTGGGCGCGTTGCCCGAGCCCGAGCGGCGGCGTGACCCCGGGCTACCCGTGCGGCCCGGTGCCGCGCTGACCGGGCGGCAGCTGCTCGCCCTGTTCGACGCGCAGGTGACCAGCCGCCAGCTCGACCTGGCCGCGCGGTGGCTGCGCAGCTTCGACGAGGGCTTCTACACGATCGGCTCGGCCGGGCACGAGGCCAACGCGGCGGTGGCCGCCGCACTGCGCCCCACCGACCCGGCCCTGCTGCACTACCGCTCCGGCGCGTTCTACTGCCTGCGTGCCGCCCAGGCCGCAGGCGACTTCCCCGGCGGTGACGTCGGGGCCGGCGGGGATCCTGCGGCGGTGACCGGTCAGCCGGACGCCGACGACGACCCGCCGGCCGGTGACCCCGACGGCGTCCATGATCCGGCCGACACCCCTGACGGCGACAGTCGGCCGGCCGCCGCCGCCACCGACGGCGGCCGCCCGGCGGTCGACGACGTCCCCGCGTCCGTCGGGGCGCACCACAGCAGCCCGTCCGCCGTAGGTCCGGACACCGGCTCCCGGCCCGGTCACCCGGACGTGCCCGGTTTCCCGGGGGCCCCCGGCTCATCGGCCGCGGCGTCGCACGCCGTCGCCGCGCCGCCCGGAGCCCCGGACGCCGGCGGCCTGTCGACCGGCCTGCCGGACGCCGTGGCCGGGTCGCCGGGAACCCCGGACGCCGGCCTGCCGGACGCCGTGGCCGCGCCGCACCAGGCCCCGGACGCCGCCGGTCTGCCGCCCACGGCCCCGGACGCCGCCGGTCCGCCGCCCACGGCCCCGGACGCCGCCGGTCCGCCGGGCGGGAGCGTGGACGCCGGTCCGCCGGTCGGGTCGGCCGCCGGTGCCGGGTGGGGCGGGGCGACCGGCCCCGGCTCCCCGGCCCACGACCCGCACCCCGCGTCGGTGCGCCCGGCGGACGCGGTCGACGGCCTCGCCGTGCCGCCGTCCCCGGCCGGAGCGGTCGCCTACCGGGTGGGTGCCGACGGCACCGCCGAGCCGGTGCCCCGCCAGCGGCCCGCCGCCCCGGTAGCCGTCCCCGCCGGTCAGGCCGTCACGGCTGCCGGTTCCGCCGCCGGTGGGCCCGGCCCGACGGGAGACCCGGCCGACGCCGGACCCGTCGTACCCGCCGGCCCCCGCCCGGAACCGGCGGTGGACGATCCGGCGGGCCCGGACCTGGACGGGTGGCAGGGGGCGTACGCCGAGGCGGCCCGGGACGTGCTGCGGGGCATCGTCGCCTCGACCCGGGACCCCATCGCCGGGGGCCGGCACAAGGTGTTCGGCCGCGTCGACCTGGCCGTCGTGCCGACCACCTCGACCATCGCCTCGCACCTGCCCCGGGCGGTCGGGCTGGGGCTGGCCGTGGAGCGGCTGCGCCGGATGGACACCGCCGGCCGGCGCGACGACCCGGACGGCCCACCGCGCTCGCCGTGGCCCCGGGACGCCATCGTGGTCTGCTCGTTCGGCGACGCCTCGGTCAACCACGCCAGCGCCACCGCCGCCCTCAACACCGCCGGCTGGTACGACCACACCGGCCTGCGGATCCCGGTGCTGTTCGTCTGCGAGGACAACGGTCTGGGCATCAGCGTCCGGTCGCCGGAGGGCTGGGTGGAGCGGACCCTGCGGGCCCGGCCGGGGGTGCGGTACTTCGCCGCCGACGGCACCGATCCGGTGGCCGTGCACGCGGTGGCCGCCGAGGCCGCCGGCTGGGTGCGTCGGCACCGTCGCCCGGCGGTGCTGCACCTGCGTACCGTGCGACTGTTGGGGCACGCCGGTGCCGACGCGGAGCAGGCGTACCGCAGCACCGCCGAGATCGCCGCCGACGAGGCACGCGATCCGGTGCTGGCCACCGCCCGGCTGCTCGTCGAGGCCGGGGTGGCCACCGGGGAGGAGTTGCTGGCCCGCTACGACGAGCGGGGCTGGCAGGTGCGCCGGACCGCCGAGGAGGTGCTCGACGAGCCGAAGCTGTCGGCCGTGGCCGAGGTGGTGGCCCCGCTGTCGCCCCGCCGGCCGTCGCGGGTCGCCGCCGCCGTGGCACAGTCCGCCCAGCGGGCCGCCGGCCCGGACGCGGCCGGCCGGGTGGAGGCGTTCGGGGGCAGGCCGCCGGAGCAGGCCGGCCCGCTGACCCTCGCGCAGAGCATCAATGCGGCGCTCGCCGACGGGATGCTCAGCCATCCGCAGCTGGCCGTGTTCGGCGAGGACGTCGCCGCCAAGGGCGGGGTGTACGGGGTCACCAAGGGGCTGCGGGAGCGGTTCGGGGCGGCCCGGGTCTTCGACACCCTGCTGGACGAGACGTCGGTGCTGGGGTTGGGGCTGGGCGCGGGGCTGGCCGGGATGCTGCCGGTGCCGGAGATCCAGTACCTGGCGTACCTGCACAACGCCGAGGACCA
This sequence comes from Micromonospora sp. WMMD735, assembly GCF_049178995.1. Taxonomy (NCBI): domain Bacteria; kingdom Bacillati; phylum Actinomycetota; class Actinomycetes; order Micromonosporales; family Micromonosporaceae; genus Micromonospora; species Micromonospora sp. WMMD735. Next base: position 3,347,591 of record NZ_JBMHMJ010000002.1, on the reverse strand, counting down.
GTTGCGGGGTGAGGCGGCCACCCTGCAGTTCTTCTCCCAGGGGGCGTTCCGCAACCCGATGGTGGTGCGGGTGCCGGGGCTCGCGTACCAGGAGGGGTTCGGGGGGCACTTCCACAACGACAACTCGGTGGCCGTACTGCGGGACGTGCCCGGTCTGGTGGTCGCGGTGCCGGCGCGGCCGGACGACGCCGGCCCGCTGCTGCGGACCTGCCTGGCCGCCGCGGTCGTGGACGGCACGGTCTCGGTCTTCCTGGAGCCGATCGCGCTCTACCACACCCGGGACCTGTACGAGCCCGGTGACGGTGAGTGGCTGGGATCTTACGCCGAGCCGTCCGCCTGGGCCGCCGGCCACGCGCCGATCGGCCGGGCCCGGGTGTACGGCGTCGGCTCCGCCGAGGACGTCACGATCGTCACGTTCGGTAACGGGGTGCGGATGTCGCTGCGGGCGGCGTCGACCCTGGCCGACGAGGGGATCGGCTGCCGGGTGGTGGACCTGCGGTGGCTGGCCCCGCTGCCGGTGGCGGACCTGATCCGGGAGGCGTCGGCGACCGGACGGGTGCTGGTGGTCGACGAGACGAGGCGCTCCGGCGGGGTGGGGGAGGGCATTCTCGCGGCGCTGGTCGACGCCGGATACGTGGGGGCGGCGCGGCGGGTGGCGGCAGTTGACTCGTTTGTACCATTAGGTCCGGCTGCCCGTCAGGTGCTGGTCTCCGAGGATGCCATTACCCAGGGTGCCCGTACGCTGCTGGCACGGTAAATTCCGTTCCACCCGGTGCGCCACTTGCGCGACGGACCACAACTGTGTGGACTCTGCCTGACGGCGTCACCGCGACGCCGCCGGGCAGGGACGAGATGAGGAGGCACGCGACAGTGAGCGCGACCGCTGGTCAGGCCGCCGACGGGGTACGTCTCCTGGCGGACCGGTTCGGGATCGAACCGGGCATGGTCGTCATGGAGATGGGGTACGACGAGGACGTCGACCAGGATCTCCGGGACGCCCTGACCGACCGCTGTGGAGAACTGGTCGACGAGGACACCGACGAGGTGGTCGACGCGGTGCTCGTCTGGTACCGCGACGGTGACGGCGACCTCTTCGAGCTCCTCGTCGACGCCCTCGGTCCGCTGGCCGACGCCGGAGTCGTGTGGCTGTTGACCCCGAAGGCCGGCCGCGACGGCCACGTCGAGCCGAGCGAGGTCGCCGAGTCGGCGCAGACCGCCGGGCTCCAGCAGACCTCGACCCTCAACGCCGGCAAGGACTGGAGCGGCGCCCGGCTGGTGCTGCGCCGCGGGTCCAAGGGCCGCAAGTAGGCCGTACGCGACTGAGCAGTCCCACACCCCGGGCGTCGCCCGCGGGTGTGGCAGGCTGAACCCACCTCAGACTCGACCCACCAAGGAGTTCGCATGCCGATCGAGGTTGGTGCCGAGGCACCCGACTTCCTGCTGAAGGACCAGAACAACCAGGAGGTACGGCTCTCGGACTACCGGGGCAACCGCACCGTGCTGCTGGTCTTCTACCCGCTCGCCTTCACCGGCATCTGCCAGGGTGAGCTGTGCGAGGTGCGGGACAACCTCAACGACTACGTCAACGACGACGTGCAGGTGCTCACCGTCAGCGTCGACTCGGTCTACGCCCACAAGATCTGGGCCGAGAAGGAGGGCTACCAGTTCCCGCTGCTGTCCGACTTCTGGCCGCACGGGGCGGTCGCCCAGGCGTACGGCGTCTTCAACGACCTCGCCGGCATCGCCAACCGGGGCACCTTCGTCATCGACAAGGCCGGCATCGTCCGGTTCGCCGAGATGAACATGCCGGGTGAGGCGCGCGACCAGCAGGGCTGGCGCAAGGCCCTCGCCGACACGGTCGCCGCCTGACCGGTCTCCGGGCACACCGTTGCGACGGGCCGGCGGCCGGCAGGTAAGCTTGCCAGCCACCGGCCCGCTCGCAGGGGCGTTCCGGGCGCGTAGCTCAGTGGGAGAGCACTCGCCTTACAAGCGAGGGGTCGCAGGTTCGAAACCTGCCGCGCCCACCCTCCGACCAGCAACGACAACGGCCGTCGACCATCGGCGGCCGGATCGTTGAGCCGATGGGACGCCGCCGGCAGGTCTGCCGGGGGCATCGCCGTGGCGGCTCCCGGCGGCCCGTGGTCCGACCCCCGGGAGCATCCCGACGCCGGTCGGAGGTGACATCGTGAGCTACGCGCACGTCAACGGGCTGCGGCTCTGGTACGAGGAACACGGCTACGGCCCACCGCTGGTGCTGCTGCACGGCGGCTACGGCGCGGCGGAGATGTTCGCCCCGATCCTGCCGGCGCTGGCCCGCCGCCGCCGGGTGATCGCAGTCGACCTCCAGGGCCACGGTCGCACCGCCGACGTGGCTCGTCCACTGCGCTACGAGTCGATGGCCGACGACGTCGCCGCGCTGCTACGGCACCTCGACCTGCCCGGGGCGCAGCTACTGGGGTACTCCCTCGGCGGCGGGGTGGCGCTGCGGACGGCCATCCAGCATCCGGACCTGGTACGCCGGCTGGTGCTGGTCTCCACCCCGTTCCGGCGGCGGGGTTGGTATCCCGAGGTGCTGGCCGCCATGTCCAACCAGGACGAGCGGACCGGCGAGCGGATGCGCGGCACGCCCCCGCACCAGCTCTACACGCGGATCGCCCCCCGACCGCAGGACTGGCCGGTGTTGTGGGCCAAGACCGGTGACCTGCTCCGCCGCGAGTACGACTGGACGCCGCAGGTGGCGGCGCTCGCCGTACCGACCCTGCTGGTCTACGCCGACGCGGACGCGATCCCGGTCGCCCACATGGCCGAGTTCTACGGGCTGCTCGGCGGCGGCCACCGCGACCCGGGCGGCGACGGCACGGCCCGCCCGACCTCCCGCCTCGCGATCCTCCCCGGCCTCACCCACCAGGACATCCCCACCACCCCCCTGTTACCCCACGTGACCCTCCCCTTCCTCACCCACCAACTCCACTGACCCGCGCACTGTTCTCTCCCCCCGCCGCCCCACCTCCCGCCCGCCCCGCGCCCCGCCCGCCCCGCGCCCCGCCCGCCCCGCGCCCCGCCCGGTTGATCAAGAGGTTCGCGTCACGGAATCCGCTGCCGGTGACGCGAACCTCTTGATCAACCGGCGCTCTACGGGTGGTCGAGGCGGTGGCGCAGCCAGGGCAGCAGAGCGTCGGCCTGGGCCTGCTGGAAGGCGCGTACGGTGGGAATGTTGGGCGGCGGCGGGCGGCGCGCGCTGTCGGTGAAGAAGCCGGCCAACCCGGCGTAGAAGCCGGTCAGGGCGGCCGGGTCGGCCCCGGCGGTGAGCGGCAGCCGGCGCAGCAGCGCCTCGGTGTCGTGCCCGCCGTGCAACCGTACGTTGACCAGCAGCAGCGCCGTGTCCAGCCAGGCGGGCCCCCGGCAGGCCCACGGCCAGTCCACCACGGTGACCGTGCCGTCCCGGCCGATCAGCAGGTTGTCGGCCCGCACGTCCAGGTGGCACAGGGTGTCCCCGGTCAGCCCGGTCAGCCCCCGGTCGGCCGCCGCGCACAGCTCGTCCAGGTGCCCGGCGACCCACGGGTCGAGCCGGGGCGGCGGGTCGGCGGCGATCCGCCGCCAGCCGCCGAAATCGTGGGCCAACCGTTCGGCCGCGGTCGGCGTGTCCGGCACCGGGTTCGGCGTGAGCGTCCCGGCCAGGGTTTCCAGCGCACGCAGCGTCGCGTCGAGTTCGGCGTCCCGCCAGGGGGTGTACGGGTGCCGTCCGTCGACGTCGGTCAGCACGAGCGCCACCCACTCGCCGTCGTCGTGGCAGCCGAGCAGCCGGGGCGTCGGCGCCGACGGGGGCAGTGCGGCGGTGTGCCGGGCCTCGGCGCGGTGCATCCGGGGAGTGTCCGGGTTCTGCGCCGGGCTGACCGCCTTGACGAACGCCCGGCGACCACCGGTGGTCCGCACCCGGTCGGCGGTGCCCGGGGAGTACCCGCCACTCTGGGAGACCGCCTCGACCACCCGGTCCCCGATGATCCGCTCCACCGCCTGCCGGACATGCCCAGGCAGCTCGTCCCACCCGATCCTGCCCCCACCCGCGCTCACACCGGCCATCCCCCCACCCTGGCGAGCCCCTACACCCCGGGCAACCCGATTACCCCACCCACCCCACGCCGCGCCCCGCCCCTCCCGCACCCGCTCCTGCCCCGGCTCCCGCTCCGGTGATCAAGAGCTTTGCGTCAACAGCCCGGTCCAACCCGACGCGAACCTCTTGGTCACCCCTCCGCCCCCGTCGATGTCCCTGTTGACCAAGAGGTTTGCGTCAGCCAGGCGGGGTGGCCTGACGCAAACCTCTTGATCACCGCCCCACCTCACCGCTGTGCCTGTTGACCAAGAGGTTTGGGCCAGCAAGACGGGGGTGGGTTGACGCAAACCTCTTGATCACCACCCCGCTCCCGTAGGTGTCCCCGGTGACCAAGAGGTTTGGGTCGGGAAGAGCGGGGTGCGGTGACGCAAAGCTCTTGATCACCGGGTCGTGAGCCGGGCGTACCGGGGCGAAAGCGGGGCGCACCGGGGCGGGAGCCGGGCGGGCGGGGCGGGCCGGGTGGGAGGCGGAGGCGGGGCGAGTGCGGGCGGAGAGGGAGGTGAGAGGGGCGGAGGCGGGGCATGGGTGGGGTGGGAGGGGGAATGCGCGCCGGGACGGTCCTGGGGAGGAGTGACGGATGAAGGGTCCCACCGGATTGACCATCGGTGTGCTCGGCTCGTACGGCGGTCGGAACCTGGGAGACGAGGCGATCCTCACCGGTCTGCTGGCCGACCTGCGGGAGCAGGAGCCGAACGCACGGATCATCGTGTTCTCCCGCAATCCGGCGCACACCGCGCTCGCCCATCCCGACGTCGAGGCGGTGCCCTGGGAGGGCGTCAGCCGGGTCGACTCCGCCGAGGTGCTCGGCCAGCTCGACCTGCTCATCCTCGGTGGCGGCGGCATCCTGTACGACAAGGAGGCCCGCCGCTACCTGCGGGTCGTACGGGTCGCCCAGGAACGCGGCCTGCCCCTGCTGACGTACGCGGTGGGTGTCGGGCCGCTCAGCGACGGGGTGGACACCGGCATGGTCCGGGAGACGCTGGCCGGGGCGACCGAGGTGACCGTCCGCGACCAGGAGTCCCGGATGGTGCTGGAGGAGGCCGGGCTGCTCAACCCGATCACCGTCACCGCCGACCCGGCGTTCCTGCTGGAACCGGAGGACTTCCCGGCCCGGCTGCTGCGCGAGGAGGGGGTGCCCGCCGGCAAGCGCCTGGTCGGGCTGAGTGTCCGGGAGCCGGGGCGGGCGGCCGAACGGCTCGACGTCGACGGGTACCACCGGTTGCTCGCCCAGATCGGCGACTTCCTGGTGCAGCGGATCGACGCGCACGTGCTGTTCGTGCCGATGGAACGCGACGACATCCGGCACTCGCACGGGGTGCTGTCCCACATGATCGCCGCCGACCGGGGGCGCATCCTGCACGGCGACTACTCGCCCCGGCAGGTGCTCGGCCTGATGAAGCACTTCGACCTGGCGGTCGGCATGCGGCTGCACTTCCTGATCTTCGCGGCGATGGTCGGCACCCCGTTCCTGCCACTGCCGTACGCGGGCAAGGTCTTCGACCTGGCCCAGCGGCTCGGGGTGCCGGCGCTGCGCGGCGTGGAACGCGAGGTGGAGGGTCCGCTGCTGGCGGAGGTCGACCGGCTCTGGGACGAACGGGATTCCCGCCGCGAGGCCACCGCCCGCCGGGTGGCCGAGGTGTGCGACCAGGCCCGGGGCACCTCCCAGGTCACCCGCGCCGTGCTGGACGGCCTGCGCTCGCGCACCCTGGCCCGGATGGCCGCCTGACCGGCGGCCCGACGGTCGGGATCGTCACGACGCTGGCGGCCCGACGGCCGGGGTCGCCACGACGCTGGCGGCCCGACGGCCGGGGTCGCCACGACGGCGGCGGCCCGACGGCCGGGTCGCCACCACCGGCGACCCGGCCGACCGGCGACCCATCCGACCGGATGTGGTCGTGCCGGCCCCGGCCGTCGGGTCGGCACCACCGCCCACCCGACCGGAAGCGGTCGTGCCGGCCGGGTCAGACGGCCGGGCCGCGCCAGCGGTAGCGCCACTGGTCGCCGGCGGACTCCAGCTCGTAGATCTGGGCGTCGACCAGACCCTGCGGGCCGAGGTGGTGGTGGGTCAGCGGGGGACGTTCGTTGCTGTCCAGCTCGACGTCGACCGCCTCGCCGTCAGCCGGGCCGTCCGCCAGGGGAATCCGTACCGTCGCAGCCATGCGCCCATCCTGCCAAGCCGGCCGCCGGAGCGCAGGGTTTGCCGGCGACAGCGGGCCCGCGGGGGGACAGCGGGACGACACGGTCGCCGCTACCGTCCGGTGATGGCGGAAATCCGGATCGATCCGACGCTCGCCCCGGTGCTGGCGCGCACCGGCGACGAGCGGGCGGTGCTCGACGCGTTCCTCGACTTCCACCGGGCGACCGTGCTGCGCAAGGCACGGGGCCTGAGCGACGCCGAGGCGACCCGTCGGCTGGTGCCGTCGGCCACCACCCTGGCGGGCATCCTGCAGCATCTCGCCCTGGTCGAGCGGAACTGGTTCCCCTTCCTGCTCGATCCGACCCCCGACGACGTCTTCCCGACCTCCGAGGAGGACGCGGCGGCCAGCTTCGCCCTGGCCGAGGGGGTGACCCTCGACCAACTCGCCGACGCCTACGAGCGGGCCTGCGCCCGGTCCCGCGAGCTGGCCGCCCGGTTCCCGCTGGACCATGTCGTGGCGCAGCCGCAGCTCGGCGAGGTGTCCCTGCGTTGGATCATGGTGCACATGATCGAGGAGACCGCCCGGCACGCCGGCCACGCCGACATCCTCCGTGAGCTGACCGACGGCAGCACCGGCGCGGTCTGAGCGGCGGCGCGGTCTGAGCGGCATGGTCCAACCCTCGCCGCCTATCCTGACCCCTGGGCGTCGACGAGGGGGAACGAGTGCTGGTCGTCCACGGGGTGTGGCTGGTGGGGGCCGGTCTGGCGGTGTGGGCGGAGGATTCGACCCGGCCGACGCGGGTGCCGCGCCGTCCCGGCCGGGCCCCGCGCGAACGCCCCCACCCCTTCGCCGCCGCCCCGGACACCCTGGCCGCGCTGCTCGGTGACCGCCCCGCCGGCACCGTGCCGCTCACCCTCCCCACCAGGGCGGGCGCGCCGCTGCACTCGCCGGAGCTGGTTCCGGCCACCGTCGCGGAACCGGCCCGTGGCCCGGTCACCCTCGCCGCCTGGCGCACCCCCGTCCTGCGGTACGCCCCGGACGACGCGTTCGACCTGCTGCGTACCCTCGACGGGCTCGACGCCGTGGTGGGGGCCGGCCTGCGGCATCTCGCCGAGCTGGCGGGTTTCGCGGTCGACCTGGTGGCCCGGGGGCGGCTGCTGCCCGGTGTGGCCGACCACCCGCCCGGGGACGCGCCAGCGGACCGGCGCCCGACCGACCGCCCGGCAGAGGATGGGCCGTCGGACCGGAGGCCGGAAGCGGATGGGCCGTCGGACCGGAGGCCGGCAGAGGACGGGCCGGGGGACCGGAGACCGGACGGCGACGCGCCGGTGGACCGGCGCTCGGGCGGCCGGTCGACGGGGAAGGCGGTCGGGTGGGCGGTGTGGCGGCCCCTGCTCACCGGCGCGGACGCCGCCTGGGCCCGGTCGCTGGCCCTCGCCCTGCCCCCGGCGGTCCGGGTCGCCGTCGACCCCGGATCGCCCCCCGCCCGCCCGCGTCCCGGTGCCGGCCGGACGGCCGGGAAGCGGACCGGCCCCGAGGGGGTGCCCGCCTCGGCGCAGCGCGAGGGAGACGCACCGCCCGCCGGTGCCGGCCCGGCCGGTCGACCCGGCGTGCCCACCGGCGTCGACGGGGTCGGCGGGCTGGTCGCGGACGTGCTGGACCTGCTCACCGATGCCGCCGCCCGCCGGGCGCTGACCGACCTCGACCTGGCCCGGGGCGGTCGGCGCGACGGGGTGACCGCCGGGTGGCTGGCGGCGCTGACCGGCCCGCAACGACGGTTCACCGCCGAACCGGACGGGTTGGCCACCCTTCGCGCCGAGCTGCACGCCTGGCAGCGCGATGCCGTCGGCGGCCCGGTTCGGGCGAGTTTCCGGCTGGTGGAACCGGCCGACGACGAGATCGTCGACGCCCTGACCGTGGTGCCGGCCGACCCGTCGACGGTCATCGGGCAGGGGGGCCGGTGGCGCGTCGAGTTCGGTCTCCAGGCCGCCGACGAGCCGGGCCTGCACGTCGCTGCCGGTGACGTCTGGCGGCACCCGGAGCGGCTACCGGCGCTCGCCGGCCGCTGCGGTGACCCGCAGGAGACCCTGCTGGCCGAGCTGGGCCGGGCCGGGCGGCTCTGGCCGGAGCTGGACGGCGCGCTGCGCACCCCCGCCCCGGAGCAGCTCGAGCTGGATGTCGAGGGGGCGCACCGGTTCCTGCGCGAGGGCGCGCCGGTGCTGCACGCCGCCGGGTTCGGGGTGCTGCTGCCGTCCTGGTGGCGGCGGCCGGCGGCGCGGCTCGGCGCCCGGTTGCAGGCCCGCAGCCGGACCGCCCCGGGCACGGTCGCCGCGACCGGGGCGCTCGGGCTGGACGCGCTCGTCGACTACCGCTGGGAGGTGGCGCTCGGCGACGAGACGGTCGACGCCGACGCGTTGGCCGCCCTGGCCGCGTTGAAGACCCCACTGGTGCGGCTGCGCGGCCGGTGGGTGGAGTTGGACCCGAAACGGCTGGCCGCCGGTCTGCGGCTGCTGCGCGACTCCGGCGAGCTGACCGTCGCCGACCTGCTGCGGATGGGGTTGGCCGGAGCGGAGACGCCGGACGCCCTGCCGGTGCTTGCGGTGACCGCCGACGGCCCGCTCGGTGACCTGCTGGCCGGGCAGGCCGAACGGCGACTCGTCCCGCTGGACCCGCCGCCGGCCTTCAAGGGCACCCTGCGGCCCTACCAGCGACGCGGCCTGGCGTGGCTGGTGTTCCTCCAGTCGCTCGGGCTCGGCGGGGTGCTCGCCGACGACATGGGGTTGGGCAAGACCGTGCAGTTGCTGGCCCTGCTCGCCGGGGACCCGCCGGACGCCGGGCCGACCCTGTTGGTCTGTCCGATGTCGCTGGTCGGCAACTGGCAGCGGGAGGCGGCCCGGTTCACCCCCGGGCTGCGGGTGCACGTGCACCACGGCGCGGACCGGGCCCGGGACGACACGTTCGAACAGGCCGTGCACGCGGCCGACCTGGTGCTCACCACCTATGCGGTGGCCGCGCGGGACGCGGTCGCGCTGGCGTCGGTCGGCTGGCACCGGGTGGTGGTCGACGAGGCCCAGGCGATCAAGAACGCGGCCACCCGGCAGGCCGAGGCGGTCCGGGCGCTGCCCGCCCGGCACCGGATCGCCGTCACCGGTACGCCTGTGGAGAACCGGCTGGCCGACCTGTGGTCGATCATGCAGTTCGCCAGTCCCGGCCTGCTCGGCCCGGCCAGCAGCTTCCGGCAGTCGTACGCGGTGCCGATCGAGCGGCACGGTGACGCCGAGGCGGCGGCCCGGCTGCGCCGGGTCACCGGCCCGTTCGTGCTGCGGCGGCTCAAGACCGACTCCTCGATCATCAGCGACCTGCCGGAGAAGCTGGAGATGGAGGTGGTCTGCAACCTCACCGCCGAGCAGGCGTCGCTCTACCGGGCGATCGTCGACGAGATGCTGGCGAGGATCGAGTCGAGCGACGGGATGGAGCGCCGGGGCCTGGTGCTGGCCACGATGACCCGGCTCAAGCAGGTCTGCAACCACCCCGCCCAACTGCTGCACGACTCCTCGCCGCTGGCCGGCCGCTCCGGCAAGCTGCAACGGCTGGAGGAGATCGTCGACGAGGTGCTCGCGGCCGGCGAGAAGGCCCTGCTGTTCACCCAGTACGCCGAGTTCGGCGCGCTGCTGCGCGGCCACCTGTCGGCGCGCTTCGGCCGGGAGGTGCTCTACCTGCACGGCGGCGTCGGCAAGGCCGACCGGGACGACCTGGTCACCCGGTTCCAGTCCCCGGACGGCCCGGCGCTGTTCGTGCTCTCCCTCAAGGCCGGCGGCACCGGGCTGACCCTGACCGCCGCCAACCACGTGGTGCACGTCGACAGGTGGTGGAACCCGGCGGTAGAGGACCAGGCCACCGACCGGGCGTTCCGGATCGGCCAGCGACGGCGGGTGCAGGTCCGCAAGTTCGTCTGCGCCGGCACCGTGGAGGAGAAGGTGGCCGCGATGATCGCCGACAAGCGGGGGCTGGCCGCGTCCGTGGTGGGCAGCGGCGAGCAGTGGGTGACCGAGCTGTCCACCGGGCAGCTGCGGGAGCTGTTCTCCCTGGACGCCGGGGCGGTGGTCGAGTGAGCCCCCGGGATGCCGGGGCGGAGGGCCCGTTCGCCGGGTTCGGACCGCCGCGCCGGGTTGACGGCGGGCTGAGGGCGCGCAGCACCCGGGGCGCGATCGGGGTCTCGTGGTGGTCCCGGCGTTTCCTGGAGGTGCTGGAGTCGTTCGCGCTGGGCACCCGGCTCACCCGGGGTCGGGCGTACGCGCGCCGGGGTCAGGTGCTCCGGCTCGACGTGTCACCCGGCCGGGTCGAGGCGAGCGTGCAGGGGTCCCGGCCCCGGCCCTACCCGGTGACCATCGCCCTGCCACCGTTCCCGGACGCGCTCTGGGACCGGGTCGAACGGGAGCTGGCCGGGCAGGCGTTCTTCAGCGCCCGGCTGCTCGCCGGTGACCTGCCGGCCGAGCTGGAGGAGTTGTTCGCCGCCGCGGGCGCGCCGCTGTTCCCCCGGTCGGTGGGGGAGCTGACCCAGCGCTGCGGCTGCCCCGACGTCGCGGTGCCGTGCAAGCATCTCGCGGCGACGTTCTACCTGCTCGCCGAGGCGTTCGACGCCGACCCGTTCCAGTTGCTGCACTGGCGGGGTCGCAGCCGCGACGCGTTGCTGGGCCGGTTGCGCGTCCTGCGCGCCGACGCGGTCGGGTCGGCGCACGACGACCGTACGCCGGCCGGCGGGTCCTCCGCCGTCGGGCCGGTGACCGGGCCACCCTCCGCCGTCGGGCCGGTGACCGGGCCACCCTCCGCCGTCGGGCCGGTGACCGGGCCACCCTCCGCCGTCGGGCCGGTCACCGGGCCACCCTCCGCCGTCGGGCCGGTCACCGGGCCGTCCGACCGGACACCGGCGGGCGTACCGTCGGGCGTGGACGGTGTGCGGGCCGTTGCGGCGGGGGCGGGCCGGGTGCTCGCCGACCTGCCCGACGTGCCGCTCACCGGGGCGGTGGACCGGTTCTGGGTGTCGCCGGTGCCGCTGCCGGACCGGCCGCACGTCCTGGCCACCGGCCCCGAGCTGCTGCTGCGGCAGCTCGGCTCACCCGCGGCGGCGATCGGCGGCCCCGGCCTGCTGGAACGCCTACGCCGGGCCTACCGGGCGTTCGACCCGGGCTGAGCCGGCGCGTGGGTCATGATCGACACCAGTGGGGCGATGTCGGGGTGTCCCGTCGCTGCGATGCCGCACCATCGCGCCCCTGGTGTCGATCATGGCCGTGCGGTCAGCGCCAGCGGTGCCGGAAGTGCCACATCAGGCCGGTGTTGGCCGCCAGGACGACGACGCACGCCGCACCGGCCGTCCGTCCGGCCAGGACGGTCATCGCGGGCAGCGACGCCCACAGGATGACGGTCAGCAGCATCAGCCAGCGCCCGCGTCGGGCCCGGATCCGATGGTCGAGTCGCGCGAAGAACTTCGGGTCGTTCTCCCGGAGCTGCCGGGTGATCTGTTCGAACCTGCGCTGATCCTCTTTGCTGAGCATGGCGGTGCCTTCCCCTCAGGCTTCAGCGGTTCGGCGGCTTACCCGCTGCGACGGCCGGTCACGCCCTGCTCCTGCTGCTACTTTCGCCCCCGGGCGCAGCCTGCGGGGCGGGGCCGGGAGCAGCCGGGGACGGGCCGCCCAGACCGGGCCGGGCGGGCGCGGAGCACCTCAGCGTCGGCTTACCGGGGGCTTAAGTTTCGCTGTGCCGGTGAACGCCGCGCGCCGGGACACGTACCGCCAAAACGTTACGGCGGGGGCGCGGCCGGACACGTCGTCCCTGCTGGGGACGGTGCGGCCCGGCCGGGGCGGAACCACCCGGCCGGCACCGCCGCACAGCGGCGCCTTAAGTGCCCCCGCCGACGGCCGTGACCAGCCTTGTCGGCAGCTCAGCCCTTGGCTACCTTCCCGTGGCAACTCCTCCGGCAGCCGCCGCCGCACCCCTCCGCCCCGCCCCGGTCGCAGCGGTACGGCGCATCGAAAGAAAACGGGACCGGTACATGGCCGACCAGAATGTGCCACCGCATCGACCGCACACCCCCGGCGGGCACACCCCGGGGTACGAGGTCCCGGCCGCGCCGTACGGGCCGCCACCGGTGTCCCGGGGCCCACAGTGGGTGGGACCCGAGGGGTTGGGCCGGCAGGCGTTCCACCAGCCGGCCGGCACCGGACTGCCCCACCTGGACGACGACGGCGACGACCGCGACCGGGTCGGCCGGCGGCGCGCCCTGGTCGCGCTGGGCGGCACCGCCGCCGTGGTGGCCGGCGGCGCGGCGCTGGCGATGAGCCCCCAGGTGCGCGGCCTGTTCTTCGACGACGCCGCCGGGGACGCCACCGGCGCGACCACCACCGACGGCACGCCGGCCCGGCCCAGCGGCCAGCAGCCCAGCACGGTACGCACCTACACCGAGCAGAACGAGAGCTACATGGGCTCCCGGGCCGGTGCGGCGCTGAAGAAGAACTCGCCCAGCGGCGGGCGTACCTTCTCCGGCCCGGCCGACGCGGCGGCGCGGACCCCGGTGACGGTCAGGACGGTGCTGGCCAAGGACCCCGTCCGGCACCTGGCCAGCCGGGCCACCTTCGGGGCCACCCCGAAGGTGCTCGCCGACATCAGGCGGATGGGCATCGACGCCTGGGTGCGTCAGCAGCTCGACCCGGAGAAGATCGCGCCGAGCGCCGCCGAGCTGAAGCTCGCCGAGCTGCCCACCCTCGCCCTCACCTCCCAGCAGGTACGCGACCAGCGGGAGCAGCTCAACGAGCGGGGCGCGCAGCCGGAGAAGGAGATGGTCGACGGCACGCTGGCCCGGCAGATCTGGTCGCAGCGACAGCTCTACGAGGTGATGGTCGACTTCTGGAACGACTTCCTGCACGTCGCGGCGGACTTCGACGGCGGTGAGGCGTACCGGAACTCGTTCGACCGGGACGTGGTCCGCAAGCACGCCATGGGCAGCTACCCGGACATGCTGGTGGCGGCGAACAGGCACCCGGCGCTGCTGCTCTACCTCAACCAGAACGACTCCCGGGCCGACGCGGTCAACGAGAACCTGGCCCGGGAGAACCTGGAGCTGTACTCGGTCGGGGTCGACGGCGGCTACACCGAGAAGGACGTCCGGCAGGCCGCCCTGCTGCAGACCGGCCGGGGCGTCGACGACGGCAGGTACGTCTTCCGCCACGACCGGCACTACCGGGGCAAGGTAAAGATCCTCGGCTTCAGCCACCCCAACGACTCGACCGACCCGAAGAAGGCCGACCAGGTCATCGACGCCTACATCACCTACCTCGCGCTGCACCCGTCGACCGCCCGGTACGTGGCCCGCAGCCTGGCCACCCGGTTCGTCTCGGACACCCCGCCGAAGTCCCTGGTGGACCGGCTCACCCAGATCTACATCGTCAACAAGGGCTCGGTGAAGCCGCTGCTGATGTCGCTGTTCAGCTCCTCGGAGTTCTGGGCGGCGGTCGGGCAGAAGGTGCGCCGGCCGATGGAGTACCTGGTCGCCACCTACCGGACGCTGGGCGTCGCGCCGCAGGCCGGGCCGGGCTTCCGGCAGGGCGACAGCAAACGCACCGCGTTCGCCCAGGGGCTGCGCCAGATCCACGACAAGCTGCGCGAGCTGGGCCAGTACCCGATGGGCCAGCCCACCCCCGACGGCTACCCGGACGTCTACGTCGCCTGGACCTCGGCCGGCACGATGGTCAACGGCTGGAACGAGGCCGCCGACCTGATCGCCGGAAACCGTACCCAGTTCACCTATACCAGGCCGGAGAAGCTGGTGGCCAAGCCGCCGACCACCGCCGGGGCGTACGTGGACGCGTTGGCCCAGCGGCTGGTGCACCAGAAGCTGTCGACGCGGGAGCGGAACCTGATCCTCGGGGTGGCCGGGGTGTCCGCCACCGCCCGGGTCGACGCCACGTTCAACGGGGCGATCGCCGCCGTCGCGCGGGCGATCCTCGCGTCCCCCCAGCACCACCTGCGGTGAGGCAGACGATGGAGAAGCCGGTGACGCACCCGATGGAGAAGACCGTGCCCGCGTTCCCCCTGCACCCCGAGTGCCCCGACCTGCGCCGGCTCGCCGACGACCCGGCGCAGGCGCTGCTGCGCGCCGAGGCCGACGTCGTGGCCGCCGAGAACGCCGCCGAGGCCGACCGGTACCGCCGGCTGGAGGACCTGGAGGAGGCGCAGCAGGACGGACGCGGGGTGACCCGGCGGACGTTCGTCGCCGGTGCCGCCGCCACCGCCACCGCGCTGGCCACCGCCCAGTTCGTCACCACCTCCGCGTCGTTCGCGGCGACGAGGACCGGCACCCTGATCCACGTCTTCCTCTACGGCGGACTGGACGGGCTGAGCCTGGTCGCCCCCGCCGGCGACCCGGTGCTCGCCAAGGCCCGCCCCGACCTGCTGCTCGGCGGCGACTCGCTGGCCCTGGGCCGGGGCTTCGCGCTGACCAGCGCGTTCGCCCCGCTGGAGAAGTGGCTCAAGGCGGGTCAGCTCGGCTTCGTCCCGGCGGTCTCCGACGAGCGGCTGTCCCGCAGCCACTTCCAGGCCGCCGACGCCTGCAACCTCGGCGGTCTGCCCAGCGAGACCGGCGGCCGGGGCTGGCTGGACAGCCTCGTCGACTCCCTCGGCAAGGGCACCGCGTTCCGCAGCGTCGGTATCGGCAGCACCCTGCCCCGCTCGCTGGTCGGCACCAACGGCGCGTTGTCGCTCAACAGCGTCGGCTCGCTGCGGCTCAACGGCGACGACCGCTACCGGGCGGCCACCGAGAAGGCGATCCGGGGTCTGTTCACCGGCATCAACCACCCCGTCGAGGAGGCGGTGATCGAGGGGATGGGCGCGCTGTCCACCGCCCAGCAGCTCGCCGCGAAGCCGTACCAGCCGGCGCAGGGCGTCACGTACGAGGGCGTCGGGTACGCCTTCGGGCAGCTCGCCCAGCTCATCAAGGGCGGGGCGAACGTCCGGGTCGCCACGGTCGGGATGGGCGGCTACGACACCCACGAGAATCAGGGCACCCGCTCCGGCGGCCAGCTCCACCGCCGGCTCGGCGAGCTGGCGAAGGCGATGGCGGCCTTCTTCACCGACCTGGGCGACCGGGCCGCCGACGTCACCGTCATGGTGTCCAGCGAGTTCGGCCGTCGGGTCGCCTCCAACGGCGGCGGCACCGACCACGGCCACGGCGGGGTGGTCACCATCCTGTCCGGCCGTAAGCTCGCCGGTTCGCTGCTGGGCCGCTGGGACGGGCTGAGTGACCTGGACTCGGGGGACGTCCCCGAGTACAACAACATGTTCGACGTCTACGGCGCGGTGGCGCAGGGCCGGTTCGGGCTGACCACCGCCCAGGTCGACAAGATCTTCCCGCGTCGGAAGTACACCCCGATGAAGCTCTACGCGTGACCTATCAGGACCTGCCCGCCGCCGGTCGTCGTGCCCGAGGTCCGTCGGAGTACGCCGGCCGGCCGGCTGCGTCCGCACCCCCGCCGCCGGCCCGGCCCCGGCGCGGGTCCGCCGGCCGGCGGGTGCTGTCCGCGCTGTTCTGGGCCGGTCTGGTGGCCGCGGTGCTGCCGTGGTGGCTCGACACCCCGGCCGGTTCGCTGACCGGCACCGCCGACGTGCTCACCGCCGCCGGCCGGGTCACCGGGCTGGTCGCCGGCTACCTGCTGCTGGTGCAGGTGCTGATGATGAGCCGCCTCGGCGTGCTGGAACGCGGGGTCGGCGGCGAGCGGCTGTCCCGGGTGCACCGGGACCTCGGCGCGACCCTGCTGGTGGCGGTGCTGGCGCACCTGTCGCTGCTGGTGGTCGGCTACGCGCGCACCCAGGGCAACCCGGTCACCGCCCAGGTGGGGGTGCTACTGCGCGACTTCGACGACATGGTGTCCGCGTTCGCCGCGGCCGGCATCCTGGTGCTCGTCGGCGGCACCGGCATCCGGGCGGTCCGCCGGGCGATGCCCTACGAACTCTGGTACCACCTGCACCTGACCAGCTACCTGGCACTGCTGCTCGGCTTCGGCCACCAGTTCAGCAACGGCGCGCAGCTCTTCCCCCCCGGCCCGGTGCGCACCGGCTGGACCGCCGCGTATCTGCTGGTCGCCGCCGCCCTCGTATGGGGTCGGCTGGCCGCGCCGCTGCTGCTCAACCTGCGGCACCGGCTGCGGGTGGCCGACGTGGTGGCCGAGAGCCCGGACACCGTCTCGATCTACCTCACCGGCCGCCGGCTGCACCAGCTCGACCCGCTCGGCGGGCAGTACCTGCGCTGGCGGTTCCTGGCCCGGGGCTGCTGGTGGCAGTCGCACCCGTTCTCGCTGTCCGCCGCCGCGAACGGCCGCTGGCTGCGGCTGACCGTGAAGGTGGTCGGCGGGCACACCCGGGACCTGCGTGACCTCGACCCGGGCACCCGGGTCTGGGTGGAGGGGCCGTCCGGCACGTTCACCGCCGCGCACCGCACCCGGGAGCGGGCCCTGCTGATCGCCGGTGGCAGCGGCATCGGCCCACTGCGGGCGATGCTTGAGGAACTGCCCGCCGGAGCGGCCCTGATCTACCGGGCCCGCACCCCGGCCGACGTGCTGTTGCAGCACGAGCTGGACTGGCTGGCCCAGGCCCGGCAGACCTCCGTCTGGTACGTCATCGGCTCCCGCGACGACGCCGGCCCCCGCCAGGTGATGAGCCCCGACGGGTTGCGCCGGCTGGTGCCCGACCTGACCCGCCGCGACGTCTACCTGTGCGGTCCGCAGGGGCTGGTCGACTCCTCGGTGCGGGTGCTCCGGCAGGCCGGCGTGCCCCGCCGGCAGATCCACCTCGCCCCGTTCGAGCTGTAGGAGGGCACCTGACATGCGTCGCGCGTTGCTCGCGATCACCGGGCTGGCCGCCGGCACCACCGCCCTGGTGGTGCTCAAGGGCGCACCGCAGGACCGCCAGGTCGCCGTGGACCTGCCACCTGGCGTACCGGTCGGCACGCCGGACCGTACCGAACCCGCCACCCCCCGCGCGACGCCGCAGCGGACCGCCGCGACGCCCCGACCGACCGGCCGGCCCGACCCCACCGCCGGCCGCACCCCGGCCGCACGGCGGACCACCCCCGACGGGGACACCGGCACCCGCCGCACCCCGGCCGCCGGCCGGACCACCGCGCCGAAGTCCACCACCCGCACGGTCACCGGCCCGGTGGTCTCCACCGAGTTCGGCAACGTGCAGGTGCGGATCACCGTCGCCGGCACGCGGATCGTCGACGCGGTGGCCCTGGAACTGCCCCAGGGCGGCCAGTCCGACCTGCGCAGCGACCGGGTCGACGCCGCCTACAGCGGCACCACCGGCGACGTGGTGCGCCAGCAGGGCGCGAACCTGGACACGGTCTCCCAGGCGACCGCCACCAGCGACGGCTACCGGCGGTCGTTGCAGGCCGCCCTCGACCAGGCCCGCTAGGTGGGCGCGGCGTCGACCCGGCCCGGCCTGCGCCGGGTCGAGCAGGTCATGGGTACGGCGATCAGCCTGGACCTCGCCACTGACCTGCCCGCCGCCGTCCTGCGTACGCTCGCCGACGACACGTTCCGCTGGCTGCGCGAGGTCGACGCCCGGTTCACCACCTACCGCGAGGACAGCGAGGTGCGCCGCCTCGACCGGGGGGAACTGCCGCCGGCCGGGGCGTCGGCGGACCTGCGCGCCGTGCTGGCCCGCTGCGCCGACCTGTGGGGCGACACCGACGGCTTCTTCGACGCGTACGCCACCGGCCGGCTGGACCCCTCCGGCTACGTGAAGGGCTGGGCCGCCCAGGTCGCCTCGGACCGGCTGGTGGCGGCCGGGGCGGTCGACCACTGCCTCAACGCCGGCGGCGACGTCCGGGTACGCGGGCACTCGTCGTCGGGGCGGCCGTGGCGGATCGGCGTCCGGCACCCGTGGGACGCGGACGCCACCTGCCTGGTGCTCACCGGCACCGACCTGGCCGTCGCCACCTCCGGCGTCTACGAACGGGGGCACCACGTGCTCGACCCGCGCCGGGGCGTACCGGCCCGGGGGTTGCGCTCGGTCACCGTGGTCGGCCCGGACCTGGGTGTCGCCGACGCGTACGCCACGGCGGCGGTGGCGATGGGCGTGGCCGGCGTCGGCTGGCTCGACCGGCTCCCCGGCCACCTGCACGCGGTGGTCACCGACGACGGTCGGCTGCTGCGTTCCACCGCCCTGCCGCTGGCCGACTGAGGCGTCCACGTGGTGGCGGGGTCACCTGCCGGTGGGGGAGTTCACCGGGCCGTGCGGTGGGTGCCGGCCGGTCGGGAGCCGGTCGGCCGGGGGCGACCGGGTCGGGAGCCGGCCGGCCGGGTGTCCGACCAGCGGCGGGGCCGTCGCCGGTACGGCGGTTCGGTGCCGCCGGTGTGCCGCATCTCGTCGCTGGCCATGTCGTACCCCCGCTCCGGTGGCGCGTGCGCGCCGTCGTGGTGTGCAACGAGTCCGGCGGCGGCGGGGACGCTGGCGGGAACCCGACCCGGCCCCGTCCCGCCGCTGCCGGCCGGTCGGTGCCCGGCCGGTCAGTGGCCGCGTCGGGGCAGCGGGAGCTGGCCGGGCAGCAGCTCCGGGGTCAACGTCACCCCGTCGGCCCGCAACGTCTCGATCAGGGTGTTCTGCAGCAGGTACGAGTCGGGCAGCCGCCAGCGGGCCTGCTCCGGGGCGACCGCCCAGCGCACCGCGCCCTCGGGCAGCCGGGTGGGGGGTGCCGGAATCCACGAGCCGGTACCGTGCCGGACGACGTGGAAGCAGTGTTCCAGCTCGGGGCGCAGCGGGTCGCCGGGGCGGACCAGGAACATCCACCGTCCGGTCGGGGTCACCACCACCGGCCCCCGGACGCCCGGACCGGCGGGGTGCCCGGGGACGGCGTCGAGCAGTCGCCGGCCCAGGTGCGCCGACACCTCCAGCACGTCGAAGGCGCGGCCGGTGGGCAGCAGCACCCCGTGCGGGCGGCTGCGCCACCAGGTGGCCACCCGGGCCGGGTCGGTGCTCGCCCCCCGCTCCCAGTTCTCCAGCGCGGGATGGCAGCCGACGGTGGGACAACCGGCCCGGCCGCACACGAACCGGCTGCGTGCCAGGCAGGCGCCGGGGGTCACCTCCCAGCCGTGCACCGCGTACCGCACGGCGATCCGGCGCAGCCGGACCCGTTCGATCGGGGCCAGCTGGGCGACCCGTGGCCCGACGTTCCCCCACATGTCCCGTGCTCTCCTCTGGCCTCGACCGGTCACCGCCACCCCTCACGTCGAGCGCCGTCACTGTCGTGATCCGGGCTCGTTGACACCTGACGAACGACTCGTGCAACTTGCACGAAGCTATGAGAACTGGCTGTACGTGTGACGTACACGCTGTGCGACCAGCGACAACCTGGGCGGACGGATCGAAGGCGCCCGGTGTGGTCGGCCGGAGCCCGGCCGGACGGCCCGGCAGGGGGAGGAACAGGAGACGATGGACGAGCTTCCGATCGGGCGACGGGTGGCCTACTGGCGCGGGCGACGCAAGATGTCCCAGCAGGTCTTCGCCGACCGACTCGGCAAGTCCAAGAGTTGGGTCGACAAGGTCGAACGCGGGGTCCGCCGGCTGGACAAGTTCTCCGTGCTGTACGAGATCGCCGTGATCCTGCGGATCGACGTGCAACTGCTGCTCGGCAAGGACCCGGAACGGCGTACCGACGCGTTGAGCTGCATCGACCAGTTCGAGGTGCAGGAGATCCGGGCAGCCCTGGAGCAGTACTCCTCGATGACCGCGTACTTCGACGGGGTGTCCTACCCACCGCCCCTGGCCGACCTGCGCAAGGCCGTCACCCACGCCTGGCTCACCTACCAGTACGGCCGCTACGCGATGCTCACCCGGGCGCTGCCGAAACTGCTGCGCGACGCCCAGGCCGCCGACGCCGGCTACGGCGGCGAGTCGGGGCGGGAGGCCGCCCACCTGCTCGGGCAGGTCTACCAGATCGCCTCCTCGGTGCTGCGCAAGCTGGGCGAGTGCGAGCTGGCCTGGCTGGCCGCCGACCGGTCGATGGCGGTCGCCCAGCGCGCCGACGACCAACTCCTGGCCGGTGTCGCCACGGCCCGGGTCTGCAACGCACTGGTGGCGATGGGTCGGGCCCGACCCGCCCTG
This sequence comes from Micromonospora sp. WMMD735, assembly GCF_049178995.1. Lineage (NCBI taxonomy): Bacteria > Bacillati > Actinomycetota > Actinomycetes > Micromonosporales > Micromonosporaceae > Micromonospora > Micromonospora sp. WMMD735. The sequence goes on along the minus strand of NZ_JBMHMJ010000002.1, from coordinate 3,327,191 downwards.
GAGCTGAACCTCAGCATCGCCAACCAGCTCGCCCCCGGCGGCCTGAACGACAGCACCCCGGACCGGCTCTCCGTCTACGGCATGCTGCTGTTGCAGGGGGCGATGGCCGCCGCCCGGTTCGGCGACTCCGACGCCGTTGAGGATCTGCTGTACGGGGCGAGCGAGGCGGCGCTGATGCTCGGCAGCGACCAGAACCACTACTGGACCTCGTTCGGCCCGACCAACCTGGAACTGCACCGGGCCGCCGCCGCCGTGGAGCTGGGCGACGGCGGGCGGGCGGTGGAGATCCACCAGCGCATCCCCGAGCCGAGCTTCAACGGGCTGCTGCCCGAGCGGCGGGCCCACCACCTGCTCGACCTGGCCCGGGGCTACTCCCAGCTCGGTGACGTCGCGATGGCGGGGGAGATGCTGCTGCGCGGCGACCGGCTCGCCCCGTCCGAGATCCGCTGCCGACCCATCGCCCACGAAGTGATGACCGACGTGCTGCGTCGCACACGGGGTGCGTTGCCCGCGCCGATTGCGGAGTTGGCTGAGCAGATGGGAGTCGGAGTATGAACACGGCGGCGGCCGGATGAGCGGCAGCCCCCACCAGAGCAGTGAGCACCGCGGAGTGCTCTACGTCATCGCCTGCGGCTCGCCGCTGGCCCGTCACCTCGATCGACTCGTCGGCCTGGCCCAGGACGACGGCTGGGAGGTCTGCGTCGTCACCACGCCCGACGGGGCGAAGTTCGTCGACCGGGCCGCGTTGGCCCGGCAGAGCGGGCATCCGGTGCGTACCGACTACAAGAACCCCGGCGACCCGGACCTGCTGCCCCCGGCCGACGCGATGCTGGTCTGCCCGGCCACCGTCAACACGGTCAACAAGTGGGCGGCCGGGATCACCGACACGCTGGCGCTGGGCCTGCTCGTCGAGGGGCAGGGCCGGGGCGTGCCGGTGGTGGTGGTGCCGTTCACCAACGTGGCGATGGCCGCGCACCCGGCCTTCCAGACCGGCCTGCGACGGCTGGGCGAGTGGGGTGCCACGGTGCTCTTCGGCGACGACGTCTATCCGCTGCACCCACCCGGTACGGGGGAACGGCACCTGCACGCCTTCCCCTGGGAGGCGGCGGTGGCGGCCCTGCCCGGCCGCTCCCGGGCCACCTCGGCCGCCTGACCCGTCGACGGGCGTGGGCGTGACCGCCACCGTGCGCCGGTAAGCTGACCGGCCGTGAGCACAACCGCGTCCCCGCCGTCCGTCGCCGATGTGGTTGCCGAGCTGGATCGGCGTTACCCGCCCGCCTGGGCCGAAGAGTGGGACCGGGTCGGTCTGGTGCTCGGCGAGCCCACCGACCCGGTCCGCCGCGTCTACGGCACGGTCGACGTCGTCCCCGAGACGGTCGCCGAGGCGCTCGCCGCCGGTGCCGACCTGATCGTCGCGCACCACCCGCTGCTGCTGCGCGGCGTCTCCTCGGTCGCCCCGACCACCTGGAAGGGGCGGATCGTGCACGACCTGATCCGCGCCGGGGTGGCCCTATACGTGGCGCACACCAACGCCGACGTCGCCGCGCCGGGCGTCTCCGACGCGTTGGCCGCCCGGTTCGGGTTGGCCGGCCTGCGCCCGCTGCAACCCTCCGCGCCGGGCTCGGCGTCGGCCGGCGGTGGCCGGGGCATCGGCCGGGTCGGTGAGCTGCCCGCCCCGCTGACGCTCGCCGCGTTGACCGAGCGTGCCTCCGCCGTCCTGCCCGCCACCGTCTGGGGGGTTCGCGCCGGGGGCGACCCCGCGCGTATCGTGCGTACCCTCGCGGTCAGCGGCGGCTCCGGCGACGGCTTCCTGGCCGCGGCGACCGCCGCCGGTGCGGACGCGTTCCTCACCTCCGACCTGCGGCACCATCCCGCCGGTGAGCACCTCGCCGCCGGCGGGCCCGCCCTGCTGGACGCCGCACACTGGGCGACCGAACGACCCTGGCTGGACGACGTGGCCGCCCACCTGCGGGCCGGCTTCGGCGTCGAGACCGTGGTGTCCGACCTGGACACCGACCCGTGGACCGTGCACGCCGCCGCACCCACGACGGACGACAAGGAGCCCCGACCGTGAAGGCTGAACCCCAGGTCCAGCGCCGCCTGCTCGACCTCCAGGCGATCGACACCACCCTCGCCCAGCTCGCCCACCGCCGCCGGTCGCTGCCCGAGCGGGCCGAGCTGGAGGGCCTGGCCCGGGAGCTGTCCGCCCTGGAGGACGAGCGGGTCCGCGCCCAGGTCGCCGTGGACGACCTGGACCGGGACATCGCCCGGCTGGAGAAGGACATCGACCAGGTACGGGCCCGCAAGAGCAAGGACGAGGCCCGGTTGGCCAGCGGCAGCGGGCCGGCCCGGGAACTGGAGGCGCTCCAGCACGAACTGGTCTCGCTCAACCGCCGCCAGGGTGACCTGGAGGACGCCGAGCTGGAGCTGATGGAGCAGCGGGAGACGGCGCAGGCGACCCTCGACGGGATCGAGGCCCGCATCGCCGAGGCCCGGGACCGGCGGGCCGCCGTCGAGCAGCGCCGTGACGAGAACCTGGCCGCGATCGCCAAGGAGGAGGAGTTCAAGCAGGGCGCGCGCAAGCCGCTCGCCGCCGACCTCCCCGCCGACCTGGTCACCCTCTACGACAAGATCCGCGAGGACACCGGCCTCGGCGCGGCGCTGCTCACCGCGGGCCGCTGCGGCGGCTGCCGGTTGGAACTGTCCGGCGCCGACCTGGCCCGGATCCGCCGCTCGGACCCGGACGAGGTGGTCCGCTGCGAGGACTGCCGCCGGATCATGGTGCGTACCAACGAGTCGGGTCTGTAGCCCGGTGGCGGTGCGCGCGGTCGTCATCGAGGCCGACGGCGGGTCCCGGGGCAACCCCGGCCCGGCCGGTTACGGTGCCGTGGTCCGGGACCCGGCCACCGGCGAGGTGCTGGCCGAACGGGCCGAGTCGATCGGGACGGCCACCAACAACGTCGCCGAGTACCGGGGTCTCATCGCCGGCCTGGAGGCCGCCGCCGAGCTGGGCGCGGCCGAGGTCGACGCCCGGATGGACTCGAAGCTGGTGGTCGAGCAGATGTGCGGCCGGTGGCAGATCAAGCACCCGGGGCTGCGTCCGCTTGCCGCACGGGCCGCCGCGCTGGTCGACCGCTTCGAGTCGGTCCGGTTCAGTTGGATCCCCCGGGACCGCAACCGGCACGCCGACGCCCTCGCCAACGCCGCGATGGACACCGCCGCCGGTAGGCCCTCCCGGTCGGCGGCGGGTTCGGCCGGCGGTGAGCCGCCCCGGGAGGTGGCGGGTGCCGACTCGCCCGGCCGGGCGCAGGCCCGCGAAGTGGCCGCCCGTGCCGCCACCCGGTCCACCGGCACCGACCCGGCGACCGCCAAGGCGTCCTGGGAGCCGAGGCCGAGCTTCACCGCCACCCGGCTGATCCTGGTCCGGCACGGGGAGACCGAGTGGACCGTGCAGCACCGCTACGCCGGCCGCGCCGACGTGCCGCTGTCCGAGTCCGGTCAGGCCCAGGCACGGGCCACCGCCACCCGGGTGGCCGCGCTGGCCCCGTCCGTCGCGGCCGTGCTCAGCTCCCCGCTGTCCCGGTGTACGGCCACCGCCGAGGCGATCGCCGCCGCGCTCGGTGATCTGCCGGTACGCCCGCAGGACGACTGGATCGAGTGCGACTTCGGGGACTGGGACGGGCACACCTTCGCCGAGGTCCGCGACCGGTGGCCCGGCGAACTGGACGCCTGGCTCGCCTCGACCCGGGTCGCCCCGCCGGGGGGTGAGTCGTTCACCGAGGTCGGGCAGCGGGTCGACCGGGCGATGGTGGCGCTGCGGGAGGCGTACCCGGGGGAGACCGTGGTGGTCGTCTCGCACGTCTCGCCGATCAAGCTGGCCCTGCGCGACGCCCTCGCGGCCGGCGACGCCCTCCTGCACCGGCTCTACCTGGACGCCGCCGGCATCTCGGTGATCGACATGTGGCCCGACGGGGGCGTCGCGGTCCGTTCCGTCAACGACACCGCCCACCTCCCGGTCCGCTGATTGCGGATCGTCCCCCGAACCGGCCCGGGATTCCCGGGCCGGTTCGTCGTCGGTCGATGCGTTCCGCCGTTCGTCGTGCCGTTCGGCGCAGCCGGAACGCCGTTCGGCGCATCGTCAAGCGCCAATTGATCGTGCTTGGCCGCACCGGGTCGTAGCGTCCGGCCGTTACTGGCCGGAACGACGACCGGAGGTGGGTCAGATGACCGCTGGCGAACCGGAGACGCCGCGTGCGGCGTCGTCCAGGGCGAAGGACCACAGCCCCTGGAACTGGTTGCTCTTCATACCGATCGTGGTGCCGCTGATCCCGGCGCTGTTCAACGCGGACTCGCCCCGGATCTTCGGCTTCCCGCGCTTCTACTGGCTGCAACTGGTCTGGATCCTGCTCGGGGTGGCCACCACCACGCTGGTCTACCAGATGACCAAGAAGCGGGGGGCCCGGTGAGCGCGAGGAGTGAGCCGGGTTTGCGAGCCCCGCAGTCGCGAACGGAGGGAGCTGCGGTGAGCGCGAGGAGTGAGCCGGGTTTGCGAGCCCCGCAGTCGCGAACGGAGGGAGCTGCGGTGAGCGCGAGGAGTGAGCCGGGTTTGCGAGCCCCGCAGTCGCGAACGGAGGTGGGCTCTGATGTGGCGTGATCATCTGACCGAGATCATCGTTTTCTCGGCGCTCTTCCTGCTGGTCAGCGCGATGGGTTTCGTGGCGGCGCGGTGGCGGGCGCCGAAGGACATGGCGCACCTCGACGAGTGGGGGCTGGGCGGGCGCAGCTTCGGCGGCTGGATCACCTGGTTCCTGGTCGGCGGTGACCTCTACACGGCGTACACGTTCGTGGCGGTGCCGGCGCTGATGTTCGGGGCGGGCGCGGCCGGGTTCTTCGCCGTGCCGTACACGATCGTCATCTATCCGCTGGTGTTCCTGGTGCTCTGCCGGCTCTGGTCGGTGTCGCACCGGCACGGGTTCGTCACCCCGGCCGACTTCGTCCGCCGCCGGTTCGACTCGCCGGTGCTGGCCCTGCTGATCGCGATCACCGGCATCGTGGCGACCATGCCGTACATCGCGTTGCAGCTGGTGGGCATCGAGGCGGTGCTCAAGACGATGGGGGTCACCGGGGACAGCGCGCTGGCGCGGCACCTGCCGATCATCATCGCCTTCGCGATCCTGGCCGCCTACACCTACCAGTCCGGGTTGCGCGCCCCGGCGCTGATCGCGTTCGTCAAGGACAGCCTGATCTACATCGTGATCCTGGTGGCGGTGATCTACCTGCCGTACAAGCTGGGGGGTTGGGGTTCGATCTTCGACGCGGCGGACGCGAAGTTCGCCGCCTCGCCGAACCCGAACGACGGCATCCTGCTCAACGCCAACAACCAGCTCCAGTACGTCACCCTGGCGTTCGGTTCGGCGCTGGCGCTGTTCCTCTACCCGCACAGCATCACCGGCGTGCTGGCCAGCCGGAACCGGGACGTGATCAAGCGGAACATGTCGGCGCTGCCGGCGTACAGCCTGCTGCTCGGCCTGATCGCGCTGCTCGGCTTCATGGCCATCGCGGCCGGGGTGAAGCCGCTGCCCGGGGCGAAGGAGGGCACCGTCGACAGCAACACGGTGGTGCCGGTGCTGTTCGACCAGCAGTTCCCGGACTGGTTCGCCGGAGTGGCGTACGCGGCGATCGGCATCGGCGCGCTGGTGCCGGCGGCGATCATGTCGATCGCGGCGGCGAACCTGTTCACCCGCAACATCTACAAGGAGTACCTGAAGCGGGACGCCAGCCCGGCGCAGGAGGCGAACGTCTCGAAGATCACCTCGCTGGTGGTCAAGGTCGGCGCGGTGGCCTGCATCGTCTTCCTCGACCCGCAGTTCTCCATCGACCTCCAGCTCATCGGCGGCGTGATCATCCTGCAGACGCTGCCGGCGGTGGCGCTGGGCCTCTACACCCGCTGGTTCCACCGGGGCGCGCTGATCGCCGGCTGGGCGGCTGGCATGGGGCTGGGCATGTGGATGCTGTACCAGATCCCCAACCCGGCGTCGAAGCGCGCGCACTTCGGCGGGTCGGCGTTCCCGCTGTCCGACTTCGGGTTCGACACCAAGAAGACGATCTATGTTGGCATCGTCGCCGTGCTGGTGAACCTGGTGGTGGCGGCGCTGGTCACGCTGGTGCTGCGGGCGGCGAAAGTGGCCGAGGGTGTGGACGGCACCACCCCCGACGACTACTTCGCCGACGAGGGCGACCCCCGCGTCACCCCCGGCCCCGACCGCGACGCCGACTCGGCCCGCGAACCGGTCGCCTGACCCCGCCGTCCCCTCCCGCCGCCTCCCTGCCCCTCGCCCATTCCGTTACTCCCGCCCCGCCCCCGTCCGCCCCGCCCCCGTCCGACCCCGGTGATCAAGAGCTTTGCGTCAACATCCCGCCGAAAACTGACGCGAACCTCTTGATCCCGCGACCGACCCGGCCGTCAGGCCACCCGCCGGCCGGTGGGAGTCGGCGGGAGTGGTGATCAAGAGGTTCGCGTCACCCATCGCGGGTGCAGGTGACGCAAACCTCTTGATCACCGGGGCGGGGCGGGGAGGGGGCGGGGTCAGCGGCGGCGGGTGCGGGAGTCGAGTGCCTGGTTGAGCCGGCCCAGCAGGGTGGCCAGGGTGTCCCGGTCGGTGGGGGACCAGTCGGCCAGGATGTCGCCGTAGAGTCGGGTCCGGGCGGCCTGGACGGCGGCCATCCGGTGCAGGCCGGCGGGGGTGGGGGAGATCACCGTTCCCCGCCCGTCCGCCGGGTCGGGGGCGCGGGCGATCAGGCCGTCGCGTTGCAGCGCCGAGACCTGCCGGGTGACCGTGGAGCCGTCGAGGTTGAGCCGGGCGGCCAGCGCCGAGACGTTCTGCGGGCCGGTGGCGTCGAGGTGCCGCAGGATCACGTACGCCGCCCGGTCGAGGACCCGGTGCTCGGCGCTGCCGGTGGCCCGCCGGGTGGCCTCGCCCAGTCGCATCAACAGGGCGACCTCGGTCTCGATCCGGCCGAGGGTGGCCTCGTCCGACTCCGTTCGCTGCGCCTGGTCGTCGCTCATAGCTGTATGATACAACAGAATTACCTGTACGATACAGCTATATGCGGCTTCGGCCCGACAGGAGGCGGAGTGGACCGGCGAACCGAGCCCCACCGCAGTGCCATCTACGCCACCACGCTGGTGGCCTTCCTCGCCATCGCCGGCATCGCCGTGGTGGACCCCATCCTGCCCGCCATCGGCACCGCGATCGGCGTCACCGCCTGGCAGGTCGAACTGCTGTTCACCGCGTACATCGCGGTGATGGCCGTCGGGATGATCCCGGCGACCCTGGCCAGCGGACGCTTCGGCTTCAAACCGGTGCTCGTCACCGGCGTCTCGGTGGTCGGGCTGGCCGCCATCGCCGCCTCGTTCAGCGACGACATCGTGCAACTGTCGGTGCTGCGCGGCGTGTGGGGGCTGGGCAACGCGATGTTCTTCGCCACCGCCATGGTGGTCCTGGTCAACCTCGCCAACGACCGGGAATGGGTGGTCGGCCTCTTCGAGACCGCGCTCGGCCTCGGCTTCGCCGTCGGACCGCTGATCGGTGGCCTGCTCGGCGAGGTCAGCTGGCGACTGCCGTTCTTCGTCTGTGGCGTGTTCATGGTGTTCGCCCTGCTGGTGGCCGCCCGCAAGCTCCGTGAGCCGACCCACCGGCAGCCGCCCGTACGGCTGGGGCAGATCTTCGCCACCTACCGCCGGCCGGCGTTCATCACCCTCTGTGTGGTCACCGCCGCCTACAACTTCGTCTTCTTCGTGGTGCTCGGCTACACGCCGCTCTTCCTCGGCCTGGACGTCATCCCCCTCGGCCTCGCCTTCACCGGCTGGGGGCTCGGCCTGGCCGCCGGCATCCTGCTCATCGGCCACCGGCTCGCCCACCGGATCGGCGCGGTACAGACCGTCGGGGTGGCGCTGGTCGGCCTGCTGGCCTGTATGGTCCTCTTCGCCACCTCGGCCGGCACCGTCGAGTCGCTGGTGGTGCTCGTCGTCGCCGGCCTGTGCATGGGAATGGCCAACGCCAACCTCACCGACCTGGCCCTCGGCCTCGGCTCCGCCGACCGGCGGGTCGCCACCGGCGCGTTCAACCTGGTCCGCTGGGGTGCCGCCGCACCCGCCCCGATCCTCGCCGGCAAGCTCGCCGAACACGGGCTGGCGCTGCCGTTCTGGGTCGGCGCCGGAGTGCTCGCCGCCGGCCTGCTGGTCTACCTGGCCTGCGCGCACCTGATGGCCGCCGGCTACGGGGAACGGCTGCTCTGGTCCCGCTGGAACCGGGCCGCCCGGCAGGCCGAGCACGAACCCGTCGGGGAGGCGTACTGAGCGGCCCCGGGGCCGCTCAGCCCAACGCCCGCCAGAGCAGGTAGAGGCCGATCGCCGTGCCGAAGCAGACGATCAGCGTCCGGAGCACCACCGGTGGCAGGCGGCGGGTCACCCGCGCCCCCACGTACCCGCCGAGCATCGTGGCCGGCGCGACCACCGCGACCGCAGCCCAGTTGACCGGCCCGAACAGGGCGAACACCACGAGCGTGGTCAACCCCACCACGGCCGACAGCAGGTTCTTCACCGCCGACACCCGGGCCAGCGTCGCATCGAGCACCAGGGCCAGGCCGGCCACCAGCATCACCCCGAGCGCCGCGCCGAAGTAGCCGCCGTACACCGTGCCGACCGCGACCATCGCCTGCACCGTGAGGGTGCGGCGGCGCGGGCCCAACTCGGCCGGATGCCCGACCAGCCGACGCAGCGGCCCCTGGAAGGCCAGGACCGCCGTCGCCCCGAGCACCAGGAACGGCACCACCAGGTCGAACGCCCGCGCCGGGGTGGCCAGCAGGAGCAGGCAGCCGACCCCCGTGCCGAGCACCGCCGTCGGCAGCAACGGCCACAGCGTCCGGCGGGGCGGCAGATCCATCCGGCTGCCCGCCACACTCGCCGCGTAGCCGGGGAAGACCGACACCGAGTTGCTGACGTTCGCCGCCACGGGCGGGATGCCCACCGCGATCATCGCCGGGAAGGTGATCAGCGAACCACCGCCGGCCGCCGCGTTCACCGTGCCCGCGGCGAGACCGGCGATGACCAGCAGAAAAACGTCCGAGAGCCCCATGGTGCCCAGAGGCTAGTACCACGGCCGTACGGCGGGAGCAGGCGGACCGCCGCCCACCGTCCCGTGGGATCCGACGCAGGCCCGTGCGGTCATCTGTCAAGGATCAGGCAGTTCGTGGTGCCGGCAGTCGGCAGAGCCTAATGTCGATGCCTCCCGGGGCGGTCGCGCCGGCCGGACAGCAGCTGCGGAGGGAACCTTGCTCGGGAGATTCATCGCGTTGGCCGGCGCCATCGTCAAGAACGCCATGCTCTACATCCTCATCGCGGGCCTGTGCCTCTACGTCCTGGGTATGTTCCTCTGGCGCGAACTCGGCGCCCTGCAGAAGTACCAGGTGCCGTTCCTGGCCACCACGCTCTTCTTCATCCTCGTCTTCGTGGTGGCGCAGACGGCGGTGCTGGACCGGCACCGCCAGTCGCTGGCCTCGATCGAGCTGAACGTGTCCGGCCTGGCCCTGCTCGCCGAGCAGGCCGGTCGCGCCGTCGACGTGCAGGTGTACGAGGACGACCAGGTCTACGAGGCCACCCGGCAGGCCGTGCAGAACGCCCGCGAGCGGGTCTGCGTCAGCTACCTGCGCAGCCACGGGCCGAACCCGGTGGGCGCGGCGGCCCGCCACATCCAGGCATGCCGGGAGTGGGCGCTCAGCTCGCCGCACCACCGCTTCCGCCGGGTCATCCTGCACAGCGACGAGGAGGCCATGGCCGAATTCCTGGCCACCGAACTCGCGGCCGTGCGGGCGGCCAAAGGCAGGGGCCACCGGTACGGGGTCAGACTGCTGACCGAGTCCCGGCACGCGGCGGAGGCGTTCAGCATCGGCATCTACGACGACGATCTGGTCATCATCACGTACTCCACCGACTCCCACCGGCACGTCGCCTTCAGTATCCGCAGCCGGGACGTGGTGAACCGCTGTTTCCGCTTCTACTTTGAAAGCCTCTGGGGGTCCGCCACCGACATCGAGAAGTGCATCGGTACCCCCGCCGCAGCCGAGCTGCCCGCCCCAGCCGAGATCGACCGGTAGCCACCGCTACGACGCGTCCCGCCGGCACCTCGTTAGGATGGGAGCGCGACGGACGAGTCGACCGGGCGGTCGCGTCGGCGGGCTGCGGCCCGCCGCCGAGGAACGTCCGGACTCCACAGGGCAGGGTGGTTGCTAACGGCAACCCGGGGCGACCCGCGGGACAGTGCCACAGAAAACAGACCGCCGACCCCATTCGGGGACGGTAAGGGTGAAACGGTGGGGTAAGAGCCCACCAGCACCCCGGGTGACCGGGGTGGCTCGGTAAACCCCACCCGGAGCAAGGCCAAGCAAGGGCCGTCACCGCAAGCTGACGACCCGGCGCAGACGCTTGAGGGCTGCCCGCCCGATGTCTGCGGGTAGGCCGCAGGAGCCTGTCGGCGACGGCAGGCCGAGATGGATGGCCGCCGCCGGTGCGGGCCCCGCGAGGGGTACGCGCCGCGCACAGAATCCGGCGTACAGGTCGACTCGTCCGTCGCCCACCAGCTCAGAGCCGTGATCAAGGCTCTGAGCTGGTGCTATGTTCGGGCGTCGATGGTCGTCGTTGGTCAACTTTGGCCGGCGTTTGAAACCCCCCATGACGCCCTGAGCGAGCGCTCAGCGGACTCGGTCTGGCCTACGCCCTGCCTTGTGGCGCCGACTACTGGCCGAAGGTGTATCGCAGGTCGGCGTTGATCAGTTGGTTGAGCCGCTTGCGCAGGTGGCCGAGGAGCGAGGCGTCGGGCAATGGTTCGGTGACCAGCAGACGCCAGCGCACCAGGCTGCCAGACCGGCCATCGGAGGCCAGCTCGAACCGCACCTGGGCGTCCGGCCGGCGGGGCCAGAGGGACGACCAGACGACTAGGTCCGGGTAAGCGGCCTCCAGCACCCGGGGCGGCTGCTCGTCGTCGAGCAGCAGGAGCCAGGGGCGGGTGGGGTCCCGCGGGTGGGTGAGCGCCTCGAACACGATCGCGGGCGGCGGCGGTTGCGCACGTTCGCGGTTACCCACCTCATGCCGGGCCAGCTCGGTCACGACGGCTGTCTCCCTGTCCCGATGTCTGCGCCATCATTGGACCACGCAATCCCTGGGCGGGCGCTGAGGACAGGCGCCGGGGCACGCGTCTGGTCGCGATGGTCAAGCTTGACGGGGAGCGGGAGCGCAAGCCCTAGACCGTGTTGGTCTTGAGTCAGCGGCTTCCTGGTGCGGCGATCAGGGTCGACGGCCACAGCCTTGAGTTCTGCCTACGCCAAATGGTCGCCGCGCTTCATGAGCACTTCCCGGACGAACTCGCGTTGGCCTGAGCTCTGCCGACGTGGGGGCGGTGGCCCGGTGGCTGTCGGCGGCTTGCCGCAGGCGCTACGCCACTCCTACGCCCCGGTGCCGTGCAGTGACCGGTGAAGCGGTAGTTGATCTGCCAGCGCAGCCAGCGGCCCCGGGCGAGGCGTACGGCCGGCGGGCGACGGTGTCGGCGGGGCATGCCCCGGGCCGACGGGATCACCTCGACGCGGATGTGGTCCCCGTCGTGACGGAGCTGGACGGCATCGCGGGCTGGCACGCCGTCGTGCAGGCGGGCATGCGGTTGAAACCCGTCCCGCTCGTGCATGGTGACTTCATGGCCACGATGTCCACCCGATCGATCCTGCCTGCTCCCTGGTCGCCGGACAATCCGATACCGCTCCCGTGGGCGTGCAGGTAGCGACGCATGGGCTCGCTGGTCGCGAGGTTGCCGACGGTGTGACAAGTCTGAGCCGTATTCGGACTCGGCTCAGACTTGTCACACCGGTGCCCCGCCCATCCTTAAATGCGATTTCGGGACAGCTGTCGGAGAATGGTCAGCTGCGTGCCTCCAGCCAGCGGTAGCTCAGGATGACACCGATGGCGGGGCATTCCCTGCGGGAGATGCGGGTCGCCGACGTTCCCGTGTTCTTCCATTCCCCGTAGTAGTCCTGGCCGTTCGAGCAGTGGATGCCCACCCGATGTGTTCCGGTGCCCGACGTGCACTTCGTCGTGCCACCGATCCCCACGCCGTCCTCGTAGATGGTCGCGACCTCGCAGTTGCTCGGGAACGCGTGTGCCGGCGTTGCTCCCACCAGCCCGGCCGCACCGACCATGACGACCACCGTGACCCGGCCGAGTTGACGGCGGACGCCATGGGTCACCAAACTCTTCATTTGCTTTCTCCTCGCCTGCGGGAAAGGACTCGGCGGACGCCGAGGTTCCACATTGAGGATCCCCGTGTATCGTCGTACGACTGCCTGTGACCTTAGCAATCGATGCGGTTTGCGGCCAGGCCCGGGCGCGCACAATTCTTGTCGGATCGTCGCGACAGCGTTTCTGGCGCTGAAAGACAACGCAGAATGGCATGCACGGACAACGCCGGCCGTTGACTGCGGGACTTTCGTGCCATTCCGACCTGCCGCACCGCCAGCACGTCCGTGTCAGTCGTGGTCACGGCAGCCGAGCTGGTCGCCGATCTCCTTCGGGATGCCGTACGGGCTGCACTCCAGCGCGCTGCCCTCGCCGATCTTCTTCCACCCGCCCGCCGAGTGCTCGAACAGCAGCACCCCGTCCCCCTGCTGCGACGGGTCGACGGCGAGGACCCCGGCGGTCGCCCACTGCCGGGCGCATGTGATGTGGTCGGGGTCGATCCGGTGGGTCTTCCTGTCCAGCCCGGACACCTGCTGGAGGGTTGCGGCACCGACCGGGCAGGCCGTTCGGGTGGCCGCCGGGGTGGCGGACGCCGTGCCGCGCGTCGGCGGCGGGCTGCCGGCGGACGAGGGGACGGCGGTGCCGCCGGGCGGGGGCGACGCGGCGTCCGAACCGGCCACCGGGCCGGGGGAACCGGAGCCGGCCACCGGACCGGCCGGCGCGGAGTCGCAGGCGGCCAGTGCCGCCAGCAGAGCCAGGGGTACGAGGGCGCGCAGGGTGTTCAGGAACATCGTTCCTCCAGATCGGATGTCGCCGGGACTCTGTGGAGTACACCCCTGGGCGGTGGTGCGGGTTGACCGCTGTCGGGCATCCGATCGGGCGTGTGGTCGCGGTGCAACGAGTCGTGTGGCAACAAGTCGCGGTGCAACGAGTCGTGTGGCAACGAGTCGTGGCGCAACGAGTCGCAGTGCGACGACAGGAGCGTCCGGGCGTCGACGACGCCCGGACCACCCGTCTGTTCAGCTCAGGTGGTGCACACGCGACCCCCGTCGGCGGCCAGGCTGGCGAGGGAGCACACCTTCAGCAGCGGATAGTGCGGCCCCATCACGGTGGCGGCCGTCTCCGCCGTGCTGTCCACCGGCACGTTCTGGGTGGCGTGCGGGAATCCGGCCACCGGCAGCAGGTTCCGCAGCAGCACCATGTGCGGGGCCACCGGGTACGAGACGGAGAACGGCAGGAAGGTCGCGTCGGCCACCGCCTCGATGGCCGCCCGCTGCTGCTCCCGACCGAGCACGTACGTGTAGTAGCCGTGCCGGTCGAGGCGGGTGTCGTCGTCGTAGCGGCAGCCCAGACTGGCCGGCGCGTCGGCGAACCGGTTGATCACGACGGGCTTGACCTGGCCGCCGAGGTTGGTGCACATCGAGAAGTAGCGCAGGTCGGCGTGTCGGCGCGGCCAGACGCCCGGATGGTTGCCGGCGACCGCCCGCGGTGCCCGACCCCGGATCACCAGCACCTGGTCCGCCGCAGGCGGGGTGACCCAGGTCCCGAGGTAGGCGTTGTCCGGGTTGGGGGCGAGGTTCTCCACCTCCGACGTCCGGGTGAAGAGCTTCTGCCCGGTCTCCTCCGGATGCCCCGGCCCACCCGGATGCCCCGGCCCACCTGGCCCACCTGGCCCACCTGGCCCACCGGGTCCGCCGGGTCCGCCGGGTCCGCCGGGTCCACCTGGCCCGCCGGGTCCACCGGGCCCGCCGGGTCCACCCGGGCCGCCGGGATGACCAGGTCCGCCGGGGCCGGGGCCGCCGGGATGGCCGGGCCCGCCCGGTCCACCGGGGTGGTGTCCCGGTCCGTCCGGTCCGCCGGGATGCCCCGGCCCGTCACCGGGGCCGCCTGCTCCGGACAGCCCCGCCTCGCGGGCGTTCGGAGTCGCCGGGGTGGTGGTGGGGGTGCCGCCGCCTCCCGGGGGGCAGGGCGGCAGGGTCTGCGACACCCCGTCGAGGGTGAGGGTCATGGTGGGCAGGACGACGGTCGCGTCGCCACCGGCCGGCAGGTAGACCCGGAAGATGACCGATGCCTTCGCGCCGGGCAGGGCGTCCTCCCGGGCCAGGGGCATCCGGTTGGTCTGCCCGAAGGTCACGTCGTGGGTGATGGTGAGGGTGAACTTTCCACCCGGCGCGGCACCGGTCTGCCACGGATTCCTGCTGCCCGCGTCCGGCGTGATGAGGTAATCCGGCATGCTGGAGCTGACACCATTGCGGGTGAAGTAGGTGGGCTTGTCGTCGTACACGTTGAAAGATGCGTACCTGGCGTCGGGGAAGGTTCCGGAAAGGGTGATTTCCAGGCCCGGCGTGACCGGATAGATGGTCGACCAGTAGGTGGCGGCGGTGTCCGGCCAGTAGGCGTTCAGGCTCGTCGCCCCGTACTTCGACGACCAGGCGCAGGTGGGCATGGTGACGCCGGAGCCGACGGCGCGTTCTGCCTCGGCGGGGGCGGCTACCAGGGGGGCGGTCAGCGCGAGTAGCCCTGACAGCAACAGAAACCGCCGACGCGTGGCCCGCGTCGCAGGTGCGGATACGGAGAGTGGCATGCGTCGACTTGATCAGAAACATGTGTCGACATAGTTACTTTCACGGTCAATTATCGTTGCTGGGGCGCGCGTTTTCGGCCAATCTGTGATTACTATTTCCCGGCAGTGGAGATTATTTCGGAAAAGCCAGTTCCAGGGGGTCTGGTCGGCTGCTGCGGTGGAGTGTGGACAGAGGTCGGGATTCACCCGCTAATCGGGTCTTCCGTCCCGTACGGCGGAGGCCCGGCCCGCACGGCCGCGCCCCCGCCGTACGGGTCAGGCCTCCGTCGGAACCGGGGTCAGCAGCGCCGCGATCCGGCCGGCCACCCCCGGCGCGTGCAGGTGCAGCCGGGCGACGTTGACGGTGTCCGTGCCGATCACGGCGAGCAGGGCCTGCTCGCTGACCGCGTAGACGCTCAGGTAGCCGCCCTGGTTGCGGACCGTCGACTGTTGGAAGTCGCCCTGGTCGAGCCGCATGCCCACCTGCCGCCCGAGGCCGAAGGTGGTCGCGGCGAGCGCGGCCAGGTCGTTCGGGTCCACCTCGTTCTGCAGGTTGTGCGTGATGAGCAGGCCGTCGACGCCACCCAGGACGCAGCCCTGCACCCCGGGGATCTCGTGCCTGAGCTCCGCCAACTCACGACTGATCGCCGGGTACGGCAGCGAGCGGTCCCCGGCCAGCGACGGCGGGAGCGGCCGGGCGGCAGGCGGGGCGGCGACGCGGGACGCGCGGGCGGCGCGGGCCGAGCGGCGGGGCAGGGCGGTCTCGGTCTTGTCTGCGGTCACAGTTCCAGGCTCTCCTCGATGGTGCGCAGCTGGTGCCGGGCCATCGCCAGGTTGGCCCGGCTCTTGCTCACCATCAGGTAGAGGAAGAGGCCCTTGCCGGTGCGGCCGGTCAGCGGGCGGATCAGATGGTACTGGCTGCCGAGGGTGATCAGGATGTCCTCGATCTCGTCCTCGATCTTGAGCATCTCCAGGGTGCGCATCTTGGCGCGGACGACGTCGGTGTTGCCGGCGGCGGCGACGGTCAGATCTATCTCGCCGGTGCCGCCGGCCACGCCGAGGGTCATGCCGCTGCTGTAGTCGACGAGCGCCACCCCGATCGCTCCGTCGATATTCATCGCGTTCTTCAGGGCGACGTCCAGGCTAGCCACGGTGGTGTTCTCCCGGTTCGGCAGGGCGGCGCCGTCGACATCGTCGTCGTCCCGCCCAGGTGGCGGGCGATGGCAGCGCCGCAAGAGGTCTGACGAGGCTCGCACACACCCCGGGTCGGTCGCATCCGGGGCCGCCGCATCGGGGCTGTCCGGGCGACCCGGGCCGGCCAGCGGTCCCGCCGGGGGGACCGGGTGAGGGATGGTCCATCTCGGGGGTGAGCTGATACCAGGTACCTGGTCCGGATGGTAGGGCCGGAAGTCCCCGACCCGTCGGCCACCGCGCGCCGCGGCCCGGCGGCTGTCCCGCAACGCCGTCCAGGTGCCACGCGCGGTGCGGGCACCCGGGCATCGCCCCCCCCGGAGGGACACCGTCGCCGTGGCGCAGCGCGGACACGTCGCCGCTATGATCACGACGTTCGATTCCGCCGGAGGCGTCCGGCGTCGTACCACCGGCTTTTCGGCCCACCCCGCGCGGCGTCGCGTCGGCCCCGCAAGCCGGGCCGACGCGGTCTCGCGCAGGGCCGGTTCCGGCGACGTCCGGGCAGGTCGGGAGCAATTTCGCGGTTTCGCCTCCGGGGCCGTCGAGCACGTCTACTGTGGATGTGGTCGCGACCAATTGCGGCGATCCGGTGGCGGTCGGGCTGCGCCCGGTGCACAGTGATCTCATGAACGACAGCGGAAGTGGTGGGCACTACTACTGGTGCACCCGACACCACCGGGTCGAGACCGATGCCGACGTGTGCCCTGCCAAGCACGTTCTCGGACCGTATCCCTCGGCTGCCGACGCGGAGAACGCCCTGCAGAAGGTGCAGGAGCGCAACGAGGCGTGGGAGGCCGAAGACGCCCGCTGGGCCGGGGAGGGCAACTGAACGGCGCGGGACGGCCCGCGTCGAGGACTCCGTGCCTCCGTGAGGAGGCACGCGGGAGCATGTCCCCAAGGAGGGAACCGAGATGGCCGAAGCAGCACAGGCCACCACCCGCCCGGCCGCGACGAAGACCGCCGCCGCGCAACGGACCGCAGGCGCGACCCGGAGCACCGCGGCCCGCCGCTCGACCACGACCACGGCTGCGGCCCGCAAGGCGTCGGCCGGCCGGGCCACGGCGAGCGCGGCGGGCGCCGGCTCGGGCCGGACCCCGTCCACCGGCACCGCCAGGAAGACGGCCGGCACGGCGACGAAGGCCCCGGCCGCCAGGAGCACCGCGTCGAAGGCCCCCGCCTCGAAGTCGACGGCCAAGAAGGCCCCTGCGGCCCGCAGCGCCGCGTCGAAGGCCCCCGCCTCGAAGTCGACGGCGAAGAAGGCCCCGGCGAAGAAGGCCCCGGCGAAGAAGGCCGCCAGCAAGACCACCGCCGCCGCCCGGAAGACCGTCGGGGCGGCCAAGAAGACCACGGCCGCCGCCCGGAGCACCGCGGCGAAGAAGACCACCACGGCGAAGCGGACCACCGCTGCGGCGGCGAAGAAGACCACCGCGACCGCCCGGACCGCGGCCAAGAAGGCCACGGCCGGGAAGACGACATCGCCCGCCAGGAAGACGACATCGCCCGCCAGGAAGGTGACACCCGCCAGGAAGACGTCACCCGCCGCGAAGAGCACGGCTGCCAGCAGAGCCACGGCCGTGAAGAAGGCGTCACCTGCCAAGAAGACGACGCCCGCGAAGAAGACGGCGGCCCGCAGGACCACGGCGGCGACGAAGAGCATGCCCGCGAAGACGACGACGACGGCGAAGCGGACCACGACCGCGAAGAAGACCACCGCGGCCACGAAGGCCCCGGCTCGCAAGTCGACCGCCAAGACCGCACCCGCGTCGAAGTCGACCGCGAAGGCGGCGCCGGCCCGTAAGACGAGCGCGTCGGCCACCCGCAAGGCGGCGGCGACGAAGACCACGGCCACGACCGCCCGCAAGGCCACCGCCCGCAAGGCCACCGCCGGTAAGGCGTCCGCGCGGACGGCGGCGGCGCGGGCCACCGCACCGGCGCGCGCCCGCAGGACCACCGGCTGACCGTACGGAGCCTGTGGCCCGATCGCCGACGAGCGGATCACGCGGCACGCTGCCAGGATTGACCCCGTGGTCATCCGACGTGTGCTCGCGCCCCGCATCGACTTCGGCGCGCTGCGCCGTGAGCTGGGACTGCCTGACGGCTTCCCGGCCGCGGCGCAGCGCGAGGCGGACCAGGCGGCCGAGGCCCCACCGCCCGTCGTGACCGACCGTACCGACGTCCCGTTCGTGACGGTCGACCCCGCCACCTCCCGCGACCTGGACCAGGCGATGCACCTCAGTCGTCGGCCCGGCGGCTACCGGGTGCGGTACGCCATCGCCGACGTCGCCACCCACGTACGCCCCGGTGGGCCGCTGGAGGAGGAGACCTGGCGGCGTGGGCAGACCGTCTACCTGCCCGACGGCAACGTGCCGCTGCACCCGCACACCCTCAGCGAGGGGGCCGCCAGTCTGCTGCCCGACGTCGACCGGGCGGCCGTGCTGTGGACCATCGACCTCGACGCCGACGGGGCCACCGTCGCCGTCGGGCTGGAACGCGCCCTGGTACGCAGCCGCGCCAAGCTGGACTACCCGGGCGTGCAGGTAGCCGCCGACGCCGGCCGGCTGCCCGACCCGATCGCGTTGCTGCCCGAGATCGGTACCCTGCTCACCGCCCGTGGCCTGCGTCGGGGCGCGATCAACCTGCCCCTGCCCGAGCAGGACGTCGAGCCCGACGGGGACGGGTGGCGGCTGGTGCTGCGCGGTCCCGGCCCGATGGAGGACCACAACGCCCAGATCTCCCTGCTCACCGGGATGGCGGCGGCGGACATCATGCTGGCCGGCCGGATCGGGCTGCTGCGTACCATGCCGGCCCCGAAACCGGAGGCGGTGGCCCGGCTGCGCGCGGCGGCGGCCCCGTTGGGCGTGCACTGGCCCGACGGGGTACGGGTCGGCGAGGTGCTGGCCGGGTTGGACGCCTCCCAGCCCCGGGCCGCCGCCTTCGTCGACCAGGCGGCCGAGCTGATGCGCGGCGCGGCGTACACGGCGTTCGACGGTGAGCTGCCGGAGCAGCCGGGACACGGCGGGGTGGCCGCCGCGTACGCCCACGTCACCGCCCCGCTGCGCCGGTTGGCCGACAGGTACGCCACGGAGGTGTGCCTGGCCCTGCACGAGGGCCGCGAGGTGCCGCAGTGGGCCCGGTCGGCGCTGCCCCGGCTGCCGGAGGTGATGGCCTCGACCGACCGGACGGCGGGGGCGGCCACCCGGGGCGCGATCGACCTGGCCGAGGCGGTGCTGCTGGAGCACCGGGTGGGGGAGACGTTCTCGGCGGCGGTGCTGGACACCGACGCGCCCCCGAACGGCCCGACGAAGCCCGGCCGGGTCCCCGGCGGGACGGTGGCGTTGGACGATCCGCCGGTACGGGCCCGCTGCACCGGGGAGCTGCCGCGGGGTGAGCGGGTCACCGTACGCCTGGTCACCGCCGACCCGGTCGGCCGCAAGGTGCTCTTCGAACGGGCCTGAACCCGGTCCCGGCGGGTCCGGTCGCCGGCCCGGGGCGGTGCCGCACGGCGGGGCGGTCAGCGTCACAGCGCCTTGCGCTGCTGGTGGCGTGGCGGTTTGCGAGGATGACGCCATGGCATACGACGCGAGCACCCTCCCCGACGTGTCCGGGCTGACCGTCGGCATCATCGGCGGCACCGGCGACCAGGGACGGGGGCTGGCCTACCGGTTCGCCCGCGCCGGCCAGCGGGTGCTGATCGGGTCCCGCTCCGCCGACCGGGCGGCCGAGGCGGCGGCCGAGATCGCCGCGCTGCCCCGGCTGCCCGCCGGGGTCGACGTGACCGGCGCGGACAACGACGAGGTGGCCCGCCGTAGCGACGTGGTGGTCGTCGCGGTGCCGTGGGACGGGCACGCGGCCACCGTCGGCGCGCTGGCCGGGCCACTGGCCGGCAAGATCGTCGTGGACTGCGTGAATCCGCTCGGCTTCGACAAGCAGGGCCCGTACGCGCTGCCGGTCGCCGAGGGCAGCGCGGTGCAGCAGGCGGCGGCCCTGCTGCCCGACTCCCGGGTCTGCGCGGCGTTCAACCACGTCAGCGCGCCGCTGCTGGCCGACCCGGAGATCGACCGGATCGACCTCGACGTGCTGATCTGCACCGAGGAACGGGAACTGGTCGACATCGTCGGCGCGTTGGCCGCCCGGATCCCCGGCATGCGCGGCATCTACGCCGGCCGGCTGCGCAACGCCCACCAGATCGAGGCGTTCACCGCCAACCTGATCGCCATCAACAAGCGCTACAAGGCCCACGCCGGCATCCGGGTCACCGACCTCTGATCCACCACCCGCCGCGATCCTGGAGGGGAAGTGCCCCCGGCGGGGCCGGCTCCCTCCACGATCGCGGCGGGTGCGGTCGTGCGGTGGGGCGCGGTGGTCAGAAGTTGGTGTCGACGCCGGCCTTCCTGCAGGCGGAGTTCGCCATCGCGCTGGTCTTCTGGAACTCGGGGGCGTCGGCGGCGGTGTCCAGGTTCGCCGCGGTCGCTGCCCGGCCGGACGCGACCCCGAACGCGGCCAGCGCGGTGACCGCCTCGCTGGCGGGGGCGCCGGCGGTGGCCTTCGCCAACTTCTGCGCCATCTCCGTGTAGGCCTTGCGGATGGTCGGCGTGAGGTCGCCACCGGACGTCGCGGCCTTCATCACGTCGACCTTCATGGTGTCGGCGATCTTCTTGGCCGTCGTGCAGAGCTTCTTGTCGGCCGCCGGGTCGGCGGCGGCGGTCGGGCCGCCGGTGCTCGGGTCGGTGGTGGTCGGGTCGGTGGCGGCCGACGGGGCGGCACTGGTGGCAGACGCGCCGGCGGACGTCGACGGTGCGGCAGTGGTCGACGGTTCCGCCTCGCTGCACGCCGCGAGGGCCAGCACGGAGACACAGGTCAGGACGACTGTTGACAAGCGAACATGATCCACGGGCGGAACCCTAGCCGTTCCCGCCGCACCAGGGGACCCCCGCCCACAGTGGCTCGTTCCAGAACGGTGGGGCGGGGGCACCGCCCCACCGCCCGTACTCAGAAGGTGTGCTCGGTGGCGGGGAACTCGCCGCCGCGTACCTCGTCGGCGAACCGGCGGGTCGCCTCGGTCAGCGCCCCGGCCAGGTCGGCGTAGCGCTTGACGAACCGGGGGGCCTTCCCGGTGCGCAGCCCGGCCATGTCCTGCCAGACCAGCACCTGGGCGTCGGTGTCCGGGCCCGCGCCGATGCCGACCGTGGGGATCGCCAGTTCGGCGGTCACCCGCTTGGCGACCTCGCCCGGCACCATCTCCAGCACCACCGCGAACGCACCCGCGTCGGCCACCGCCCGCGCGTCGGCGAGCACCTCGTCGGCGGTGTCACCGCGCCCCTGCACCCGGTAGCCGCCCAGGGTGTGCTCGCTCTGCGGGGTGAAGCCGATGTGCGCCATCACCGGGATGCCCGCCCCGGTGATCGCCGCGATCTGGTCGGCGCAGCGCCGGCCGCCCTCCAGCTTCACCGCGTGGCAGCCGCCCTCCTTCATGAACCGCACCGCCGTGCGCAACGCCTGCGTCGGACCCTCCTCGTACGAGCCGAAGGGCAGGTCGCCGACGACCAGGGTGTGCCGGGTCGCCCGGACCACGGCGCGGACCAGTGGCAACAACTCGTCGACCGTCACCGGCAGGGTGGTCTCGTAGCCGAACACGTTGTTCGCCGCCGAGTCGCCGACCAGCAGCGCGGGAATCCCCGCCTGGTCGAAGATCCCGGCCGTGTACTGGTCGTACGAGGTGAGCATGGCCCACCGGTCGCCGCGCTCCTTGGCGGCGATCAGGTCGCGGGTGCGGACCCGGCGGGTGGCCGGCCCGCCGTACAGGGCGGTCACCTCGGTCGGGGTGGACTCCACCATGACTGTCTCCTTTCCTCGAGGCCGCTGTCGCGGTCCCCGGGTTCTGCCGCGATCGTCGCACCGCGCGACCGGTCGACGGCAGGGAACAGTGCAGGATTTCACTCCGCCGGGGCGACGCCGACCGACCGTGGCCGGCCGGCGTCGGGGTGCCCGACCGACCCGGGTCGGTCGGGCTGTGCTGCTCAGCCGACCGGGTCGGTCGGTTCCGGGTGCTCAGCCGAGCGGGTCGGTCGGTTCCGGGTGCTCAGCCGTCCTCGCGCCAGCGGTTGGTGATCGGCAGCCGACGGTCGCGGCCGAACGCCTTCATCGAGATCTTGGTGCCCGGCGCGGACTGCCGACGCTTGTACTCGGCGGTGTCCACCAGCCGCAGCACCTTGTCGACCACCGCCGGGTCGTGGCCGGACTCGACCAGACCCGCCCGGCCCAGGTCGCCGTCGACGTAGCCGATCAGGATCGGGTCCAGCACGTCGTAGTCGGGCAGGCTGTCGCTGTCGAGCTGGCCGGGGCTCAGCTCGGCCGACGGGGGCTTGCCGATGGAGTTCTCCGGGATCGGCGGGGTCTCGCCCCGGCGGGCCGCGTCGGCGTTGCGCCACTTCGCCAGCCGCCAGATCAGCGTCTTCCAGACGTCCTTGACCGGGTTGAACCCGCCGACCGAGTCGCCGTAGAGGGTCGAGTAGCCGACCGCCAGCTCGCTCTTGTTGCCGGTGGTGAGGACCAGGTGGCCCTCCTGGTTCGACAGTGCCATCAGGATCACCCCGCGCACCCGGGCCTGGAGGTTCTCCACCGCCACCCCGGACAGCGAGATGTTCGCCAGGAAGGTGTCCACCATCGGCTGGATCGGCTCGACCCGGTAGTCCAGGCCGGTGCGCTTGGCGAGGTCCTCCGCGTCGGCCCGGGAGTGCTCCGAGGAGTGCTGGCTGGGCAGTGACACCCCGACCACCCGCTGCGGCCCGAGCGCGTCGACGGCCAGCGCGGCCACCACCGCCGAGTCGATGCCGCCGGACAGGCCCAGCACCACCGAGGGGAACCGGTTCTTGTTGACGTAGTCGCGCAGGCCCAGCACCAGCGCCTGCCACACCTCGGCCTCGTCGGCCACCGGGGCCAGCGTGCCGCCGTCGGCCGCCGGCCCGGTCGGGGCCGCCGGCACCACCTCGACGGTACGGCGGACCACCCGCATCCCGTCGGCGAGATCCTCGGTGTCGGCGGCGTGCGGGCCCGCCCCGGCCAGCTCCACGTCGTGCACGAGCAGGTGCTCGACGAACTGCGGCGCGCGGGTGAGCAGCTCGCCGTCGGGGGTGACGATCATCGAGTCACCCTCGAAGACCAGCTCGTCCTGGCCGCCGACCATGTTGACGTACGCGATGGGCGCACCGGCCTCGGCGGCCCGGCGGCGCACCAGCGGCAGCCGGACGTCGTCCTTGTTCAGCTCGTACGGCGAGCCGTTGATGTTGACCACCAGGCCGACGCCGGCCTGCCGGGCCACCGCGAACGGGCCGCCGGCCTGCCACAGGTCCTCGCAGATGGTCAACGCCACGTCCACCCCGCCCACCCGGACCACGGTCAGGGTGTCGCCGGGCACGAAGTAGCGGTCCTCGTCGAAGACGCCGTAGTTGGGCAGGTGGTGCTTGAAGTAGGTCGCGACCACCTCGCCCCGGTGCAGCAGCGCGGCGGCGTTGCGGGCCCCCCGGCCCGGCTGGGCGTCCCCGCTGACCTGCGGCGGACCGTCGGCGTCCAGGTAGCCGACCACGACCGGCAGGTCGCCGAGACCGTCGGCGGCCAGGTCGGCGGCGAGCTGCCGCAGCGCGGCCTGCGAGGCGGCGACGAAGGAACGACGGAAGACCAGGTCCTCGACCGGGTAGCCGGTGAGCACCATCTCCGGGAAGGCGACCAGTTGGGCGCCGGTGTCGGCGGCCCGCCGGGTCCAGGCGCGGATCAGCTCGGCGTTGCCGGCCGTGTCGCCGACGGTCGGGTTGACCTGGCACAGGGCCAGACGCAGGGTGGGCATGCCCTCATCTTGCCCCAGCCGCGGCCGGTCGACCCGGCGGCTGCGGCGAGACGCCGGCCACCCTTTCGTCGCGCCCGGCCGGCCCGCCCCTGGTGGCGGGGCCGCCCGGCGATCCGGCCGTCGGGACACCGCAGGACGGGCGGCGGCAGGTCGCGTAACGTCTGCTTAACCAGGCCGGTGAAGACTGGGCGGTCAGGACGGACCGGCCGACCGGTGCCGGACGTACGTGGCGAGGGGTTGGGGAAGTGGACCGTCAGCAGGAGTTCGTCCTCCGTACGCTGGAAGAGCGGGACATCCGGTTCGTCCGGCTGTGGTTCACCGATGTGCTGGGCACGCTCAAGAGCGTCTCCGTCGCCCCGGCGGAGCTGGAGGCGGCCTTCGAGGAGGGCATCGGGTTCGACGGCTCGGCCATCGAGGGCTTCGCCCGGGTCTTCGAGTCCGACATGGTCGCCATGCCGGACCCGACGACCTTCCAGGTGTTCCCGTTCGAGGGCGGGGTCAGCGGCGAGAGCGCCCGGATGTTCTGCGACATCCTGCTGCCCGACGGCGGCCCGTCCTGGGCCGACCCACGGCACGTGCTGCGCCGGATGCTGTCCAAGGCGGCCGAGAAGGGCTTCACCTTCTACACCCACCCGGAGATCGAGTTCTTCCTGCTGGAGAACGGCCCGCAGGACGGCTCGGTGCCCACCGCCGTGGACACCGGCGGCTACTTCGAGCACACCACGCACGCCGTGGCGCGGGACTTCCGCCGCCAGGCCGTGCTCGCGCTGGAGCGGATCGGCATCTCGGTGGAGTTCAGCCACCACGAGGTCGCCCCCGGCCAGCAGGAGATCGACCTGCGGTACGCCGACGCGCTGACCACCGCCGACAACATCATGACCTTCCGGCACGTGGTCAAGGAGGTGGCGCTCTCCACCGGCGTGCAGGCCAGCTTCATGCCGAAGCCGTTCACCGACCAGCCGGGCAGCGGCATGCACACCCACCTGTCGCTGTTCGAGGGGGAGCGCAACGCGTTCCACGACTCCGGCGACCCGATGAAACTGTCGAAGGTGGCGAAGTCGTTCATCGCCGGCCTGCTGATGCACGCCCGGGAGTACACCGCCGTCACCAACCAGTGGGTCAACTCGTACAAGCGGCTGTTCCCGCAGGCGTTGCCGGACCGGATCACCGAGAGCCCGGCGTACGTCTGCTGGGGGCACCTGAACCGGTCCGCGCTGGTGCGGGTGCCGGCGTACGGCAAGCCGAACTCGGCCCGGGTGGAGGTCCGGTCGCTGGACTCGGCGACCAACCCGTACCTGGCGTTCGCCGTCATGCTCGGCGCCGGCCTCAAGGGCATCGAGGAGGGCTACGAGCTGCCGCCCGGCGCGGAGGACGACGTATGGTCGCTGAGCAGCGCCGAGCGGCGGGCGATGGGCTACGAGGCGCTGCCGGAGAACCTGTCCGAGGCGATCGACGTGATGGCCGGCTCCGAACTGGTCGCCGAGGTGCTCGGCGAGCACGTGTTCGACTTCTTCCTGCGCAACAAGCGGGCCGAGTGGGAGCAGTACCGCCGCGAGGTCACCCCGTACGAGCGGCAGCGCTACCTGTCGCTGTAGCGCGTACCGCCGTCGGCCGGGTCGTCCGCACCCGGCCGGCGGTGGCCCGGCTGCACCGACGGCCCGCGTATCCGCCGCTGCGGGGGTGTCGGGGGTTGCGTGGTGCCGCTATCGTCTCGATCACCGTGCCGGCACCTCCGCCGGGCGCAGGAGGTCGGGAGGCCGTCGGTGCTGGAAGATCTGCTCACCGGAGCATGGCAGAGCGTGGTGTTCGGTGTCGTCGGGGTGGCGCTGATGGCGGCCGGCTTCGTGCTGGTCGACGTGCTCACCCCGGGCAAGCTGCGCGAGCTGATCTGGGTGCAGCGCAACGGCAACGCGGGGCTGCTGCTGGCCGCCAACCAGCTCGGTGTCGCCGGCATCGTCTTCACCGCCATCGTCACCAGCTACGACGACTTCGCCAAAGGGCTCGCCTCGACGGTGGTCTTCGGACTGATCGGGCTGGCCGTCATGGCGCTCGCCTTCGGTGTGCTGGACATGCTCACCCCGGGCAAGCTCGGCGAGGTCATCTGCTCGGACCAGCCGCACCCGGCGGCCCGGGTCAGCGCCGCCACCCACTTCGGCGCGGCCCTGATTGTCTGCGCCTGCATCGCCTGAACCGGGGGCCCGTACCGGCCCTCGTGCGCCCCTGCCGGGGGTGTCGTACCCCCGTCGTAGCGTGCCGGGGGTGAACCGGACGGATCGTCTCTATGCCCTGGTGGAGGAGCTGCGGGCGGTGTCGCCCCGGCCGCGCAGCGCCCGTTGGCTGGCCGACCGGTTCGAGGTGAGCACCCGTACCGTCGAACGCGACATCGCCGCCCTCCAGGGTTCCGGCGTGCCGATCTGGGCCGAGCCCGGCCGCACCGGCGGTTACGTGGTCGACCGGTCGCACACCCTGCCGCCGGTCAACCTGACCGCCACCGAGGCGGTGGCGATGGCGGTGGCCCTGCACCGGCTCGCCGGCACCCCGTTCGCCGTGGCCGGTGGCACGGCGCTGCGCAAACTGCTCGCGGTGCTGCCGGCCGCCGATGCCGCCGACGCACGCCTGCTCGCCGGGCGGGTGCTGCTGGTCGGCTCCGGGCCGGCCACGTCCGTCCCGGCGGTCGTCGCCGACGCGGTCGCCGCCCGCCGGGTGCTGCGCCTGCGGTACGCCGACCGCTGCGACGTGCCCTCGTCGCGCGAGGTCGAGCCGCTGGGCTACCTCGGCAACGACCGGCACTGGTACCTGCTCGCCTGGTGCCGGCTGCGTGCCGGGCTGCGTTGCTTCCGTACCGACCGGATCGTCGGGGTCGAGGCGTTGCCGGAGCGGGTGACCCGGGAGTTCTCCCCGGCCGACCTGGACGTGCCGGCCGAGCGGGTGCGCCGGCTGACCCTGGTCTGATCCGGCGCGGGTCGGCCGCCCGGGCCGGCCGGCGTCGACAGCCCGGCTGGTCGGCGTGGGTCGCCCAGGCTGGTTGGCGCGCGGGCTGTCCGGTCGGATCGGCGCGTGGGCCGGGTGGACCGGGCGGTAAACACCGACAGGACGGTGTCGCGGACACCCGGGAGGCTGGCTGCCGAGCCCGCCGGCCGCCCGGTCGGCGGGGGACAGGAGGCAACGCGTGACCAGTACACCCGTCACCTGGTTCGAGATCGGCACCGACCGGCCGGACGAGGCGCAGAGCTTCTACGCGGAGTTGTTCGGCTGGACCTTCACCGACGAGGGCACGGCCGAGGGCGGTTCCTACCTGACGACCCCAGCGGGGGAGTCGACCGGCATTGGCGGCGGCATCCGGGCTCTCGCCGAGGGCGCGCCCGGCTACGCGATCATCTACGCCGAGGTGGCCGACGTGGCGCAGACCTGCGGGCGGGCCGAGGCGGCGGGCGGCACGGTGCTGACGCCGCCCCGGACCACGCCGAGCGGCCTGACCCTCGCCCTGGTGCGCGACCCGGTGGGCACCCACCTCGGTCTCTTCTCCTCGGACGGCTCCGCCTGACGCCAGGGGGCCGACGTTGCGGTGTCCCAGTGCGTCGGACACCGCAACGTCGGCCCTGGCGTGTCGATCTTCAGCGCTGGCGTGTCGATCGTCGGCCCGCCGGGTCGAGCGGGCCTCCGGTCGGGCGGGCCTCAGCGGGTCACTTGTCGGGCGTACCCTCCGGGCCGCCGTGGTGGCCGCGACCGGCCGGGCCCGGGAAGACCCCGGCCTCGACGGCCTTGGTGATCGCGTCGGCCTGCTCCTGGGTGAGCTTGCCGTCCTTGACCGCCTGGGCCAGCCGCTCCGCCAGCTTCTCCTGCCGGTCCTGCGGCGACGGACGCTCCGGCCGGTCACCCTTGGGCCGGTCCTTGTGCTGCTCGCGCACCTTCTCCAGGGCGGCGGTCACCTTGTCGGTGTCCACCCCCAGCTCCTTGGCGAGCGCCTCGGCGAACTCGTTCTGCCGGTCGGCGCGCTGCTGCTGCCGGTCGGTGCCCGGGTCGGCCTCGCTGCTGACGCCGGCGGTCGGGGTGGCCGACTCCTCGGCGAAGGCCACCGTCGGAGCGGCGATCCCCACCCCGAGCACGCCGGCGGCGGCGAGGCCGACCAGCAGCTGCTTCTTCGACATCGTGCGGGACATCGGTCCTCCATAGGTCGACGGTGCTGTTGACGTCACCGACAGTGACCACTGAACCTGAAAAACCCCCGTCCCGACCCTGTCCGCCAGCTGAAAGTTCCACCCCCTGACCCCGGTGATTAAGAGGTTTCGGTCAGGAATACGCTTTCCTCTGACGCGAACCTCTTGATCACCGGGGCGAGACGGCGCGACGCGGGGCGCGGCAGGGCAGGCCGGGCCGGATTCAGGCGGGTGGGGCGGGTTACCGGACGGCTGGGGTGACGGTCAGGGTGCCGGCGGTGGCGTCGAGGGTGGCGCTGGTGCCCACGGGGACGGAGAGCTGGCCGGGGCCGTGGCCGATCGGCAGGCCGCCGAGGACCGGCACGCCGAGGTCACCCAGCCGGTCGGTGAGCACGTCCACGACGGTGGTGTCCCAGCCGTCCGCGCAGTCGGTGAACTGGCCCACCGCCACCCCGGCCAGACCGTCGAGCACCCCGGCACGGCGCAGGTGGGTGAGCATCCGGTCGACCTTGTACGGCGGCTCCTGCACCTCCTCGACCAGCAGCACCGCCCCGGTCAGGTCCGGCATGTCCGGGGTGCCGAGGGTGGCGGTGATCAGGCAGAGGTTCCCGCCGAGCAGCCGACCCACCGCCCGGCCGGGGACCCGGACCGGATACGTCTCCTCCCCGGGCACCGCCTCGACGGTGACCGGCGCGGTGGTCATCAACGCGGCGTGCAGCGACTCCGCCGAGCGCAGCGGGGTCCGCTCGTCCACCCACGCCGCCCCGGGGCCGTGCACCCCGGCCAGCCGGGCACCCCGCCAGAGCGCGAACTGCAGGGCGGTGATGTCGGAGAACCCGGCCACCACCTTCGGGTCCCGTCGCACGGCGGCCATGTCGATCAGGTCCACCACCCGCTGCGCGCCGTACCCGCCCCGGGTGCAGATCACCCCGCGCACCCGCGGGTCGGCGAAGGCGGCGTTCAGGTCCGCGGCGCGCAGCGCGTCGTCACCGGCGAGGTAACCCCGCCTGGCGTACGCGTTCGGTGCCACCTGCGGGCGCAGCCCCCAACCGGTCAGCAGCTCGATGCCCCGGGCCACCCGCTCCGGCCTGGTCGGCCCGGACGGCGAGACCAGCAGCACCGTGTCCCCCTCCCGCAGCACGGGTGGGCGCAGGACGGACGGGTCGTCGGCGGTCACAGCGGCCGAGCATAGCCGCCCCGCCGGGCGGACCGAGGCGTTCCCGGTGGCGGTCGACGCACCCGCTAGCCTCGACGGCGTGGGAACCGCACTGGTGATCGAGAACGACCCGACCGACGACCCCCGACGGCTGGGGGAGTGGCTGGTGGAGGGGGGCCTTGAACTGCGGGTGCTGCGTCCGCACGCCGGCGACGAGCTCCCCGACGACCTCGACGGGTACGTGGCGCTGGTGGTGCTCGGCGGTGACCAGCACGCCTACCCGGCCCCCGACGGAACCCCCGGCGCACCCTGGTTCCCGAAGCTCGAAGGGTTGCTGCGCAAGGCCGTGCGGCACCGGGTACCGACCCTCGGCGTCTGCCTCGGCGCGCAACTGCTCGCCACCGCGCACGCCGGCCTGGTCGAGCGCAGCCCGTCCGGCCCCGAGGTGGGCCCGGGGGTGGTCGGCCGGCGCGACGCCGCCGAGAGCGACCTGCTGTTCCGGTACGTGCCGCTGATCCCGGACGTGCTCCAGTGGCACACCGACGAGATCACCGAGCTGCCCCGGGCCGCCACCCTGCTGGCCGCCTCGACCCGCTACCCGCACCAGGCGTTCCGGCTCGGCGACCGGGCCTGGGGCCTGCAGTTCCACATCGAGTGCGACACCGCCATGATCGCCGAATGGGCGCACGGCTCCGCACTGCTCGCCGAGCTGGGCTACGACGAGGACCTGGTGGTGGCCGCCTGCGACCGGGTGATGGCCGACGTCGAGGAGGTGTGGCAGCCGTTCGCCGTCCGGTTCGCCGCCCTCGCCCTCGGTGAGCTGGACGACGACACCCGCCGCAGCCTGCCCCTGCTCGGGCACTGAGATGAGCAGACCGACGAGGGGACGGCTGGCCCGCTACGGGTTCGCCGAGGGTGACGGTGGGGTCCGCGCCGCCGATCTGCTCGGCGCGGACGGGCTCGGGCTGTGGCAGGCCGACGAGCAGGAACCCACCGACAGGTCGGCGGCCGACCTGCTGGCCGCGCTCTCCCGGGCCGCCGACCCGGATCTGGCGCTGCGCCAACTGCACCGGATGGTGGAGACCGAACGGCGCACCGCCGACGACGCGACCGGGTCGGAGCTGCTGGCCGCGCTCGCCGCCGACCCGGGGCTGCGCCGCCGGCTGGTCGCCGTGCTCGGCGCGTCCGCCGCCCTGGGCGACCACCTGGTCGCCAACCCCGGGCAGTGGACGGTGCTCGGCACCGCCCCGGACGGGCTGGCCCCCACCGCCGACGGGCGGCTCGACCTGGCGCTCGCCGGGCGGCTGACGACCGCCACCGCGCCGGTGGCGGTGCTGCGGCAGGCGTACCGGCTGGCGTTGCTGCGGATCGCGGCGGCCGACCTGACCGGCGGACGCGGCCTGGAGCAGGTGATGGCGGCGCTGTCCGCGCTGGCCGACGCCACCCTCGCGGCGGCGTACGAGATCGCGGTGGGTGAGCTGCCGGCGGGCACGCCCCGGCCCCGGCTCGCCGTGGTGGCGATGGGCAAGTGCGGGGGCGACGAACTGAACTACGTCTCCGACGTCGACGTGATCTTCGTGGCCGCCACCGACGAGGACCTGCCCGCCGCGACCACCGTCGCCGCCCGGCTGATCCACGTCTGTGGGCTGGTCGCCTGGCCGGTGGACGCCGCGCTGCGCCCCGAGGGCAACCGGGGGCCGCTGGTGCGCACCCTCGCCAGCCACCTCGCCTACTACCAGCGGTGGGCCCGCACCTGGGAGTTCCAGGCGCTGCTCAAGGCCCGCCCGGCCGCCGGTGACCTGGCGTTGGCCGGCGAGTGGATCGACGCGCTCGCCCCGCTGGTCTGGCGGGCGTCCGAGCGTCCCGAGGCGGTCTCCGACGTACGCGCCATGCGCCGCCGGATCATCGACAACATCCCGCCGAAGGAGTTGGAGCGCGAGATCAAGCGGGGTCCGGGCGGGCTGCGGGACATCGAGTTCGCCGTCCAACTGCTGCAACTGGTGCACGGCCGGGGTGACGAGTCGCTGCGGGTGCCGGGCACCGTGCCGGCGCTGCGCGCGCTGGTGACCGGCGGCTACGTCGGGCGGGCCGACGGCGAGGCGCTGCTGCGCGGATACCGCTTCCTGCGCGGTGTCGAGCACCGGCTCCAGCTCCAGGCGCTGCGGCGGACCCACACCGTGCCGACCGAGCCGGCCGCGCTGCGCTGGCTGGCCGCCGCGCTCGGCTACGCCGCCATCCCCGGCCGCAGCGCCGTGGAGAGCTTCCGGGCCGACTGGGTCGCCCACGCCACCGAGGTACGCCGGCTGCACGCCAAGCTGCTCTACCGGCCGCTGCTGGAGTCGGTGGCCCGGGTGCCCGCCGACGGGCTGCGGCTCACCCCGGAGGCGGCCCGGCACCGGCTGGAGGTGCTCGGCTTCGCCGACCCGGCCGGGGCGCTGCGGCACCTCCAGGCCCTCACCGGCGGGGTGAGCCGGACGGCGGCGATCCAGCGCACCCTGCTGCCGGTGCTGCTCAGCGAGTTCGCCGACGCACCCGAACCGGACCGGGGGCTGCTCAACTACCGCCAGGTCTCCGACAAGCTCGGCAGCACCCCGTGGTACCTGCGGCTGCTGCGCGACTCCGGCCCGGTGGCCCGCCGGCTGGCCCGGGTGCTGTCCTCCTCCCGGTACGCGGCCGACCTGCTCGCCCGCGAACCGGAGGCGCTGCGGCTGCTGGCCGAGGAGAACGAACTGACCCCCCGGCCCCGGGAGGTGCTCTGCGACGGGTTCGCCGCCGCCGCGGCCCGGCACGCCGACCCGGTCGAGGCCACCCGGGCGGTACGCGCGCTGCGCCGCCGGGAACTCGTCCGGATCGCCTGCGCCGACGTGCTCAGCCGGGCCGACGGGTTGGCCCCGCGACCCGAGCGCGGAGCGCCGGCCGGCCCGCTGGCCGACGTCACCCGGGTCGGCACCGGCCTGTCGTACGTCACCGACGCCACCCTGTCCGCCGCGCTGCGCGCCGTCCGGGCCGCCCAGCCGGAGCTGCCCGGCCTGCGGTTCGCGGTGATCGGCGTCGGCCGCCTCGGCGGGTACGAGTCGAACTACCTCTCCGACGCCGACGTGCTCTTCGTCTACGACCCGCCGGCCGGGACGGCGGAGAGCGCGGCCAGCGCCGCCGCGCACGCGATCGCCGAGGAGTTGCGCCGGCTGCTCGGTGCGCCCGCCCCCGACCCGGCGCTCGGCGTCGACGCCGACCTGCGCCCCGAGGGACGGCAGGGGCCGCTGGTGCGCAGCCTCGCCGCGTACGCCCAGTACTACGCCCGCTGGTCGCGGGTGTGGGAGGCGCAGGCGCTGCTGCGGGCCCGGTTCGTCTGCGGCGACGCCGACCTGGGCACCGAGTTCGAGAAGATGGTCGACCCGGTCCGTTACCCGGCCGACGGGTTGACCCGGGAACAGGTGGTCGAGATCCGCCGGATCAAGGCCCGGGTGGAGAACGAACGGCTGCCCCGGGGCGCCGACCCGGCCACCCACACCAAGCTCGGCCGGGGTGGCCTCGCCGACGTCGAGTGGGCGGTGCAGCTGCTCCAGCTCCGGTACGCCGGGGCGTACCCGCAGCTGCGCGGCACGCGTACCCTCGACGCGCTCGCGGCGGCCCGGGACGCCAAGCTGGTCGACCCGGCGGACGCCGTCGCGATGACCGCCGGGTGGACCCTCGCCGCGCAGGTCCGCAACGCGTTGATGCTGGTCCGGGGACGCGCCGGTGACCAGCTTCCCCGGCACGGGGTGGAGTTGGCCGGGGTGGTGCGGCTGCTCGGCGCGGACGACCCGGGGGAGTTCCTCGACGACTACCTGCGCACCGCCCGGCGGTCCCGGGCGGCGATGCAACGCGTCCTCGACGCCGGGGTCTGAGCCCCGGCGTCGAGGACGGCTGATGGTACGCCGAATGGACGCGTCAGCCGACGGTGACGGCTCGGTGAATGGTTGTGGGACGCGTTTTCCGCGCTATTTTCGAGCTACGGAGAAAGGTGTTCCGATTGACTCGGGGGTCAGCACCAGATTTGCGCGTAGCTGATCGAGTCGTTCCACTGTAGACCCCAGAACGTCCCGAGGTTGGAGATCTCGGTGCGCGGGCCGACGGTGATGGGGCTGTCGGAACGGTCGCCGTTGCGGTAGAGCTTGTAGGCGCAGTTGCTCCGGTTGCGGACCGAGGTGACCGCGTTGTCGGCGTTGGTGTTGACCAGGCTGGCGCTGCCGTTGAGCACGTCCAGGATGTTGAGGAAGCCGGCGTCCTTGTAGAGGCAGAGCGCGCCGGTGGAGGGGCAGCTCAGGGCCAGTGCGTCCGTCGCGGAGGGCGCTGCGGCCTGGGCCGGGGCGCCGGCGAGGACGGTGGTGCCGACGAGGGCGAGGCCCGCGAGTGCGGTCCCGATGTGTCGCATGGTTTCCTCCCGTGAAGTGGTGGCGGGGGGCATGGCGCGACGCGGCACGTGGCCGGTCAGCGAGCGACCTTCGACCGAGACGTCGACTGTCAATGCTGAGAATTGCGGGTACCCGCATGTGCGGCGGCAGGCGTGCCTGCGCCGTCGTTCAACAGTTCTCCCAGAGGCCCCCGTGGCCTGTTGTCGGTCCTTAACCTACGTGAAGGGAAATGGGGCGTCAATACTTCTCGATTTCTTTGGTGGTCGTCCGGTGATTCCTTCAACCATGCGGATCTCCGGTCGGCTACTCCATAGTGGGCGGAAGTCGGGCCGACCTACCGGCGGCGTGCCAGCACCAGATGGTCGATCAGCGTGCCGGCCACGTCCACCAGGTGCGGATTGGGTCGCCCGCTCCAGTACCGCTCCCGACCCCGGTACAGCTCGTCCCAGTGCCGGGCGGTCGCCGCGTCCACCGCCCCGGCCAGCCCTCCGTCCGCTCCGGGCTGCCCGGTCTGCCCGGTCTGCCCGACCATGGTCCCGACCTGGTCGTGTCCGGCCCCGACCTGGTCGTGTCCGGCCCCGACCTGGTCGTGTCCGGCCCCGACCTGGTCGTGTCCGGCCCCGACCTGGTCGTGTCCGGCCCCGACCTGGTCGTGTCCGGCCCCGACCTGGTCGTGTCCGGCCCCGACCTGGTCGTGTCCGGCCCCTGCCTGGTCGTCCACCGTCCCGGTCCGCTCGGACGCGGGACCGGTCTGCCCGGGTGCGGCCGTGCGTCGTGCGGCGACGGCCCGGTCGGTGTCCTCGGCGATCAGGTCGGCGTTGAGGGCGGCGGCGGCCTTCAGCCCCGCCGCCGCGGCGGCGATGACGGTGGCCTGCGGATCCGTGACGTTGCCGGCCACCCAGACCCCGGGCACCTCGGTCGCGCCGGAGGCGTCGGCGGCGACCCGGTCACCGAAGGCGTGCCCGCCGACGACGAAGTCCTCCGGGGTCAACCCGAGCCCGGCGAGGAAGGCGGCCCGTGCGGCGAACCGGGGCGCGACCACCAGCGCCTCCCGGGGGACCACCAGCCCGGACCGCAGCCGTACGCCGGTGAGCCGGTCGGCGGTGAGCTCCAGCTCGGCCACCTCGCCGTCGACCACGGTTACCCCCCGGGCGGCCAGCCGCTCCGCGTCGTCGGCGGGCAACGGCCCGGTGGTGTGGGTGAAGACCACCACGTCGTCGGTGAGCTGCCGGAACAGCAGCGCCTGGTGGGCGGCCATCGGGCCGGTGGCGAGCACCCCGACGGCCTGGTCGCGCACCTCCCACCCGTGGCAGTACGGGCAGTGCAGCACGTCACGACCCCACCGCCCGGCCAGCCCCGGCACGTCGGGCAGGTCGTCGACCAGGCCGGTAGTGACCAGCAGCCGGCGGGCGTGCAGCACCCGACCGTCGGCCAGCGTCACCGCGAACCGCGCCGGCCCGGCGCTGTCGGCCGGGTTGCTCTCCCCTGCGCCGCCGGTCGGGTTGCTCTCCCCTGCGCCGCGGGTCGGGTTCGCGCCGGTGGTCCCGGGTACGCCGTCGAGCGGGTGGGCGGCGGTGACGGTGGCGTCGAGCAGGGTCACGCCGTACCGGGCCACCTCGGCCCGGCCCGTCGCATACAGGGCGGCGGGTGGGACACCCTCGTTGGTCAGGAAGTTGTGCACGTGGTCGGCCGGGGCGTTGCGCGGGGCACCGCCGTCGACCACCACCACGTCGCGGCGGAACCGGCCCAGGGCGAGCGCACCGCTGAGCCCGGCCGCGCCGCCGCCCACCACCACCACGTCGTGCACCACCGGGTACGTCATGACCACTGCCTCCCTACGGGCGGGTACGTCCCGCCGGTGCTCCGGATCGTCCGCCTGACTCGCCGTACTGCCAAATATCGTTGCCGGAATGGCAAACTGGTGCGGTGACCGGCGACCAGCGGGACCAGAGGGCGGCATCCCGACGTGCTGCCGGCCCACCCCCGGCCCACGGCGCTCCCGGGCGGGCCGCAGCGGGGCAGGGGCCCGGACAAGGACAGTGGGCGGTGCCGGGCGACACCGGCGTCACCACCGAGGACGAGGTGCTCACCACCGTCGGGCCGCGGCTGCGGGCATTACGGCAGCAGCGCGGCGTGACGCTGAGTCAGCTCGGCGCGGCCACCGGGATCTCGGTCAGCACCCTGTCCCGGCTGGAGTCCGGCGGCCGGCGGCCCACCCTGGAACTCCTGCTCGCCCTGGCCCGCTTCCACCGGGTGCCGCTGGACGACCTGGTCGGTACGCCGATGATCGGGGATCCCCGGGTCCACCGCCGTGCGGTCGTCCGGCACGGCGTCACCATCGTGCCGCTGACCCGCCGCCCGGGTGGCGTCCAGGCGTACAAGATGATGTATCCGCCGCAGGTGCCGGCGGGGGAGCCGACCCCGCAGGTGCACGAGGGGTACGAGTGGCTCTACGTGCTCTCCGGCCGGATCCGGCTGCTGCTCGGCGGGCACGACCTCACCCTCGACGCAGGTGAGGTCGCCGAGTTCGACACCCGCACCCCGCACTGGTTCGGCAACCCGTTCGACGCGCCGGCCGAGATCCTCAGCCTCTTCGGCCCCCAGGGCGAGCGCCTGCACGTCCGCGCCCGCCCCACCGCCCCCTCCGCCACCCCCACCTCCGCCACCCGACCGAGTTGACCAAGAGGTTTGCGTCAGGTGAACCGCGACGGATGACGCAAACCTCTTGATCACTCGACCCGGACGGGGTGGTCTGCGGTGATCAAGAGGTTTGCGTCAATCCCAGGCGGCGGGGTGACGCGAACCTCTTGATCAACCCGAGCAGGTGCGGGAGGGGAGGGGGCGGGGCGAGGGGGCGAGGGGGGTGTGGGTCAGGTGTGGAGGGTCCAGGTGCCGGCGTGGGGGACGGTGACCAGGGTCCAGGGGCCGTCGGACGTGACGGTGGCACCGGGGGAGACGGTCAGCCAGCGGGAGTGGCGGACCCGGACCGGCACCTGTCCGGCGGCGGTGGTCCGGAACGTCAGCGTGGCGGCGTCCTGCCCGACCAGCACCCCGGGCGCGGCGACCAGGGGCGTCGGGTCGGTCACCGCGTACAACCGCCAGTGCCGGTCCGACCAGACCTCGGTCAGGTACGGCAACCCCGCCCCGACCAGGTCCGCCTCGGCCCGGCCCACCCAGGACAGCGGCGCGTCGGCGACGGCGACGTACTGCACGGCGTACTCGTCCAGCCAGGCCCGGTAGCTGTCGGCGGTCAACGGCACACCGGTGCCACCGGCCCCCGGGACGGTGGTGAAGAACAGCGGGTTGCGGCCGATGTCGACCTGGCGCAGCCAGCCCCGGGCCAGCGGCACCTCGCCGAGCTGCGCGGCCTCCCAGTAGTTGCGGGTCGGCGGCACCTCCACCCGCCCGGTGAGCCCGCGCCGGCCCAGCTCGGCGGCGAGCGGTGCGAAGTAGCTCCGGTCGGCGGTCGGATCGTCGGCGCTGCGGACGTCGGCGGCGACCACCGGCGGCAGCCACCAGCACACCACCGCCAGCAGCACGGCCAACGCCACCGCGCCGGTCCCGGCGGACAGACCGACCGGCGGGACCGGTCGGGTGGCCCCGCCGGGCCCCGGGGTGGCCCGCCAGCGGGGCAGTCGGGCGGTGAGCCGGGCGGGTGGGCGGGCGGCGGCGGCCAGCACCGGCAGCGCGAACATCGTCACCAGGCGGGTCGCGTTCAGCCCGACCGGGGTGTGGACCAACGCCGCCGCCAGCACCCCGCCCGCCGACAGCAACGCCCCCACCCGCACCGGCCGGTACGCCACCAACGCCGCCACCAGCAGGCTGACCGTGACCGACCGCAGGGTGTCGGAGCCGCTGATGTTCATCCAGCCGCCCTCACCGAACAGCAGCCCGGTGACCGCCAGCGGCACCGCCGCCGCGACCCCGAGCAGCAGGCCGTCGGCCCACCGGCGGGTGGCCAGCAGCGCCACTCCGACCAGACCGACGAACAGACCCGCCACCGGGCTGCTCGCCGACGCCAGCGCCGCGCCGGCCACCGCCAGGACCGGCCGGCCCCAACGCCCGCCCCGGACCCAGCGTCCGCCCCGGCTGCCCGCCCCGCCCGGTCCGCCCCGGCTGCCCGGCGCGAAACCCGGTCCGCCCCCGCTGCCCGGCGCGAAACCCGGCCCGTCCGGGCCACGCCGGTTGGTCGGCAGGGTCAGGGCGAGCAGGGCGGCCAGCCCGAACGTCACCCCGAGGGCGTAGGTGACCCGGCCGGAGACCAGGTTGCCGGTGATCGTCAGCACCCCGACCAGGCTGCCGAGCAGCGGCCGGGGCACCCGGGTACGCACCAGCAGAGCGGCGAACGCGGCGGCCGAGCCGACCAGCGCCAACGCCCCGGTCAGGCGTACCCCGAGGGTCGCCATCAGCGGCGGCGAGACCAGGCTGTAGCCGAGCGGCGTGATGCCGGCGTACCAGCGCAGGTCGACCAGGGCCCAGCCGTGCCCGGCGAAGAAGTCGGCGCGGGCCACCTGGGCCGACAGGTCCGACCCGAGCGGGGGCGACGCCAGCCACACCCCGGCGAGCACGGCGGCGACCACGGTGGCCGACCCCACCACCCTGCTGCCCCGCATGCCCACCTCCGGTCCGCGCCCACGCTACTGGCAGCATGACGGACGTGCCTCACCACCTGTCCCGCTGGCTCGGTCTGTCCGGTTCGGTGCTGCTCGCCGTCGCCGCGTACCTCGGGGGCGCGCTGCCGGGGTCGGAGCTGCGGCCCACCCCGGTCAGCATCTGGCAGAGCCGGCACGGGCCACTGGTCATCGTGCTCTGGCTGGTCGGCACCGGGCTGCTGGCCTGGGCGTGGTGGACGCTGCGCGACCGGGTGCCGTCGGCGCGGTGGGCGCTGGTCACCGCCGGGCTGTGGGTGCTGCCGCTGCTGGTCGCGCCGCCGCTGGCCAGCCGCGACGTGTACGCGTACTCCTGCCAGGGCGCGAGTTACGCGGCCGGGATCAACCCGTACGAGCAGGGGGTGTCGGCGCTGCCCTGCCCGTGGATCGACACCATCTCCTACATCTGGCGGGACACCCCCGCCCCGTACGGGCCGCTGTTCGTGATGATCGCCGGGGCGGTGGTGCGGCTCACCGGCGGCCTCGACCCGGACACCGCGCTGGCCGTCAACATCGCCCTGTTCCGGCTGCTCGCCGTGGCCGGGGTGGCGCTGACCGCCGCCTGCCTGCCGACGCTGGCCCGGCGCTGCGGCGTACCGGTGCCCCGGGCGTTGTGGCTGGCGCTGGCCTCGCCGCTGGTCGGCGTACACCTGGTCTCGGGGGCGCACAACGACGCGCTGATGATCGGCCTGCTGGTCGCCGGCCTGGCCGTGGTGGCGGCCAACCCGGGCCGGCGCTGGCCGCTGCTGGCCGGCGGGGTGCTGCTCGGGCTGGCCGGCGCGGTGAAGGTGACCGCGCTGGTGGTGGTGCCGTTCGCGGTGCTGGCCGCGCTGGTCGGGCCGTACCGGATCAGGGCGCTGCTGCGCGACGGCCTGCCGGTCGCCGTCGGCGCGCTGGTCGCGGTGGCCGGCGCGACCCTGGCGGCGGGCCTGGACTTCGGGTGGATCGCCGGCCTGGAACAGGGCGGCCTGGTGATCGCCTGGACGTCGCCGCCGACCGCCGTCGGGCAGACCGCCGGCTACGTCGCGGCACTGTTCGGCGCGGACGTCGACGCGCTGCCGGTGACCCGGACGATCGGCATGCTGGTGCTGGCGGTGCTGCTGGTCTGGCTGTGGTGGCGGGCCCGCACCCGCGACCCGCTGTGGCACGCCGGCCTGGCGCTGGCCGCGACGGTGGCCCTCGCGCCGCTGTTCCACCCCTGGTACTGGCTGTGGCCGATGGCCGTGCTCGCCGCGACGACCCACCTGTCGACCCGGTGGTTCGCGCTGGTGGCGTTGGTCTCGTCGTTCCTGGTGCTGCCGGACGGCACCGGGCTGCCCCGGTTCACCAAGATGCCCGGCGCTCCGCTGATGACGCTGTTGGTGATCGTGGTGGCCGTGCGGTTGGTACGGTCGGCTCGGGCGGGACGGCGACCCGCCACCGTGGATTCGCCCGCCGACTGAGGAGAGATGGCCGGTGACCGAGGCCGGCGCACCGACCGGGCGGGCCCGCGCGGCACGTCACCTCGGGCTGACCGGGGCGGTGCTGCTCGCCGTGGCCGGTTGGCTGGGCGGGGTGCTGCCCGAGGTGCCGCCGACCGGCCCGTGGCGCGCGCCGCACGGCCCGGCCGCGGTGAGCTGCTGGCTGGTCGGTACGGCGCTGATGGTGGGCGCCTGGTGGGCGTTGCGTGCCGGTGCCCCGTCGACCGGGTGGGCGTACCGCACCGCCGGGCTGTGGTCGCTGCCGCTGCTGCTCACCCCGCCCCTGGCCAGCCGGGACGTCTACTCGTACGCCTGCCAGGGCTGGTCGTACGCGGCCGGGCACGACCCGTACCGGGTGGGGGTGGCGGCGGCCGGCTGCCCGTGGGTGGACGCGGTCGCGCCGATCTGGCGGGACACCCCGGCCCCGTACGGCCCGGTCTTCGTGCTGTTGGCCGCCCTGGCCGCCGGGGTCGGCGGTTCCCTGCTCGGCACCCTGGTGGTGCTGCGGCTGTACGCGGTGGCCGGGGTGCTGCTGGCGGCGCTCTGCCTGCCCGGCCTGGCCCGTGCCGCCGGGGTGCCTACCCGCCGGGCGGCCTGGCTGGGGCTGGCCTCGCCGCTGGTCGGGGTGCACCTGGTGGCCGGCGCGCACAACGACGCGGTGCTGCTCGGCCTGCTCCTGCTGGGCCTGCTGGTGCTGGTGCGTGCGCCCGGCCGGACCCGGGGGCTGCTCGTCGCCGGGGTGCTGCTCGGGCTGGCGGTGGCGGTGAAGGCGACCGCGCTGGTGGTGCTGCCGTTCGCGGCGTTGACGGCGGTGCACGGCCGCTACACCCTGCGGGCCCTGCTGCGCGACGGCGGCCGGCTCGCCGGGGCGGTCCTGGCCACCCTGGCGGCGGTGTCGGCGCTGTCCGGGTTGGGGCTGGGCTGGGTCGCCGGGCTGGCCCGCAGCGGGGACTCGCAGCAGTGGACGTCACCGCCGACGGCGGTCGGCTTCGTCGTCGACTACGTCGGCGAGCTGGCCGGTCGGCGGCCGGACGCGGTGCCGGTGACGAGGGCGGTGGGTCTGCTGGTGCTGGTGGTGCTGCTCGCGGTGCTGTGGTGGCGGGCGTGGACGGCGCTGCGCCGGCTCAACGACGTCCGGCAGCGGGTGCACCGCCTGGCGGCGGCCCGACCCCGGGTCACCCTGGGCGCGGCGGGGGTGGCGCTGGCCGCGACGGTGCTGCTCGCCCCGGTCCTGCACCCGTGGTACGTGACCTGGCCGCTGCTGCTGCTCGCGGTGTCGGCGACCCGGACCACCTGGTTCGTGGTGCCGGCGGCGGTGGCGGCCTTCCTCACCCTGCCCGACGGCACCACTGTCGCCCGCTACACCAAGGCCCCCGGTGCGATCGCGATGACCGCGCTGCTGGTGGTGCTGCTGGTCGGTGTGCTGCGGGGGCGGCGTGACGCAGCGGGCCGGCCCCGCGAACGCGGAGCCGGCCCGGCCGGTGGAACGTGACAGTCGAGGGGGAACCTCAGCAGTCGAAGTACATCGCGAACTCGTGCGGGGTCGGGCGCAGGCGCACCGGGTCGACCTCGTTGGCCCGCTTCCACCCGATCCAGGTGGAGATCAGGTCGGGGGTGAAGACACCGCCGTCGAGCAGGTAGTCGTGGTCGGCCTCCAGGGCGTCGAGCACCTCCGGCAGCGAGCCCGGCACCTGCTTGACGTCGCCCCACTCCTCCGGCGGGAGGTCGTAGAGGTCCTTGTCGATCGGGGCCGGCGGCTCCATCTTGCTCTTGATGCCGTCCAGGCCGGCCATCATCATGGCCGAGAAGGCGAGGTACGGGTTGCTGGACGGGTCCGGCACCCGGAACTCGACCCGCTTGGCCTTGGCGTTGCTGCCGGTGACCGGGATGCGGGTGCAGGCGGAGCGGTTGCGCTGCGAGTAGACCAGGTTGACCGGGGCCTCGTAGCCGGGCACCAGCCGACGGTACGAGTTGACCGTCGGGTTGGTGAACGCGAGCAGCGACGGGGCGTGGTGCAGCAGACCACCGATGTACCAGCGGGCGGTGTCCGACAGGCCGGCGTAGCCGGTCTCGTCGTAGAACAGCGGCTCGCCGTTGAGCCAGAGGCTCTGGTGGGTGTGCATGCCGGAGCCGTTGTCGCCGAAGAGCGGCTTGGGC
Source organism: Micromonospora sp. WMMD735 (assembly GCF_049178995.1). Classification (NCBI taxonomy): domain Bacteria; kingdom Bacillati; phylum Actinomycetota; class Actinomycetes; order Micromonosporales; family Micromonosporaceae; genus Micromonospora; species Micromonospora sp. WMMD735. The sequence continues at coordinate 3,285,344 of NZ_JBMHMJ010000002.1, read as the reverse complement.
ATGAAGGTGGCCGTCTTGCCGTTGGCCCAGGCCTCGTTCTTCACGATGTACTTGAAGAGCTGGAGCTGGTCGCCGGCGTGCAGCAGGGTGGAGAACTTGTAGTTGATCTCCGACTGGCCGGCGGTGCCGACCTCGTGGTGCGAACGCTCCACGGTGAAACCGCCGTCGACCAGCCGACGCACGATCGAGTCGCGCAGGTCGGCGTAGTGGTCCACCGGCGGCACCGGGAAGTAGCCGCCCTTGTACGCGGTCTTGTAGCCGCGGTTGCCGCCGGCCTCCTCACGCCCCGTGTTCCACGCGCCCTCGACCGAGTCGATGTAGTAGAACGACTGGTGCGCCGAGGTCTCGTGGCGGATCGAGTCGAAGATGTAGAACTCCGCCTCGGCACCGAAGTACGCGGTGTCGGCGATGCCGCTGGCGGCGAGGTAGGCCTCGGCCTTCTTGGCCACGTTGCGCGGGTCCCGGGAGTAGGCCTCACGGGTGAACGGGTCGTGGATGAAGAAGTTGAGCGCGAGGGTCTTCTGCGCGCGGAACGGGTCGATGAAGGCGGTCGCGACGTCCGGGAGCAGGAGCATGTCCGACTCGTGGATCGCCTGGAAACCGCGGATCGACGAACCGTCGAACGCGAGACCGTCGGTGAAGACGCTGTCGTCGAAGGACTCCACCGGCAGGTTGAAGTGCTGCATCACGCCGGGCAGGTCACAAAAACGTACGTCGACGAACTTTACGTCCTCGTTCTTGAGGTATCGCAGGAGTTCCTCGGGATTGGCAAACACACGTCCTCCTGGCACGTCCACTCCGGTGGCTGGGCTCTGGCGACGCTATGACCGCGGGGTTGCTCGCCCGTGTCTCCAATGTTTCTGCCGTGTTACGCCGCTCGCGGAGCGTCATCTACGCCGCTCAGTACCCGCCGGGTTGTCCGTTCGGACGATACCGGCTGAAGCACTGTATCGCTTTTCAGGGTGATAAGACCGAATTTGCACAGACTGCGGGAACGCCCCCGGAGTTCACCTGCTGGTCCGCCTCCCGAGCCGCCCCGGGGCCGGCGGTGGGCTGCGGGGCGGCCCCGGAGCGGCGCTGACTACCCTGGACCACCGTGACGAGTCCGCCCGCCGCGGCACCGGTGCCGCCCGCCACCGACCCCACCTTCGACCCTCCGGGCCTCGGCCGACGGTTCGGTGCCCTGGTGATCGACTGGGTGCTCTGCCTGCTGGTGTCGAACTTCTTCGCCGACCCGGTCCGCGACGGCTGGGCCCCGGTGGTGGTGCTCATCGTCGAGTACGGCTTCTTCCTCGGCCTCTTCGCCCAGACCCCCGGCATGTGGATCACCCGGCTGCGCTGCCTCGACTGGTCCGACGGCGGGCGGCTCGGGATCCCCCGGGCGCTCCTGCGTGGCCTGCTCCTGGCGTTGGTGGTGCCGCCCCTGGTCATGGACGCCCAGCGTCGCGGCCTGCACGACCGGCTCACCGGAGCGGTCGTCACCGACGCTCCCCGCGCCGCCCGCTGACCCCGGTTCGCCCGCTGACCTGACACTGCCGCCGACCCCGGACACGCCGCGAGCCGGGCCCGAACGGACGGGCCCGGCTCGCGGGGCGTACCAGCAGGGGTCAGCGGCCCCGGGTCTGGCGGAACGCGCGGCCCGGCGGCCGCATGTTCTTGGGAATCGCGCCCTTGGGCATCTGCGGGCGGGCGGTGAGCGCCTTGAGCCGTTTGTCGAGGGAGTTGACGTCCTTGCCGTTGAGCGTGCGCGGCAGCCGCATCAGGGTCATCCGCAGCTTGCGGATCGGCAGCTCACCCTCGCCCTGGCCGATCACGTAGTCGTGCAGCGGCGCCGAGCCGATCACCTTGGCCAGCCGGCGCTTCTCCTGGCCCAGCAGGCCCCGGACCCGCTGCGGGTGCCCCTCGGCCAGCAGGATCACGCCGGGCCGGCCGATCACCAGGTGCACCATGTCCATCTGGGTGGTGGAGCTGACCGCCGGGGTGACCCGCCAGTCACCACGCATGCTCTCCATGATCTGCGCCGCCGCGCCGGGCTGCCCCTCGGCCGCGTTCATCATCGCCTTGTTGGACCGCAGGTTGAGCACGACCAGCAGGGCGAGCAGGGCGAACAGGATGCCGATCGGTAGCCAGAGCCAGCCCCAGAGGATCACCGCGACCACGGTGAGCGCGAGCGGGATCAGCACCGCCCCGGCGGCCAGTGGCGCGAACCACCGGTCCTGCTTGGCGGTGAACTTGAACACCATCCCGATCTGCTTCAGCCGTTGGCCGAACGAGACCTTCTCCTGGGGCTTTGCCATGCCGCCGAGTCTAGTGGTCCCCGCCAGGACTGATGATCCCCGGCCGGTGGTCGGCCGGGGCCCGTGCGTGGTGCCGGTCAGCCGGTGGGCGAACGGTCCCCGACCGGCGCGGTACGGGGACGGGGCACCACCGGGGCGGCGCGACCGGTGCCGGCCTCGCCGCGACTGGCGGGGGCGCCGCTGTCGCTGCCACCCTCCTCGTGGTAGTCCTCCTCGACGTTGACCGCCCAGACGTCGTGGTCGGTGCCGTCGAGGATGTTCTCCGCGGCCAGCATCGCGGTGAGCATGGAGTGGTCCTGGTTGTTGTACCGGTGCATGCCGTTGCGACCCACCGGGTGCACGTTCGGCACCGCCTCGGCCAGCCAGCGGCGGATCACCTCGACGGCCTCGGCGTAGCCCTCGTCGTAGACCGGGTAGGCCTTCGGCATCCGCACCACGTACCCGGTGGTGACCGAGCCGGGGCGGACCAGGCCGAGCCGCTCCAGTTCGGCGGTGCCGAAGGCGACCAGCTCCGGGTCCGGGGTCGACCACAGCTCGTCGCCCTCGTTGACGAAGTACTCCAGGCCCAGGCAGGTGCCGCCGGCCCGGACCATCTCCGGCGACCAGGCGCCGTAGTTCTGGATCCGCCCGACCTGCACCCCGGGGGTGTGCACGTAGATCCAGTTGTCGGGGAAACCGGCCTCGGCCGGCACCACCAGCGCCACGGTCAGGAAGTCCCGGTGCCGCAGCGCGTCGGCGGCCTCGCGTACCTCGGTCGGCGCGGGCGGGTCCATCGCCCGGACCAGGGCCGAGATCGGCATGCTGGAGACCACGTGGTCGGCGGCGATCCGCCGCTCACCGGACGGGCCGTCGACGGTCACCGCGACCGCCCGGCCGTCCTCGCGGTGCACGGTGCGTACCGCCGTCTCCAGCTCGACCGTCCCGCCGCCCTTGACCACCAGCTCGGCGCAGCGTTCCCACATCATCCCCGGGCCGAGCCGGGGGTAGCGGAACTCCTCGATCAGGCTGGTCACCTCGGTGCCGCCACGCTGGGGCAGCAGCGCGCCCCGGATCGCCGCGCCGAGGGAGAGGTTGCGGATGCGCTGGGCCGCCCAGTCCGCCTGCAGCTCCGTCGCGGGGATGCCCCAGACCTTCTCGGTGTACGTCTTGAAGAACATCCGGTACAGCCGGGCCCCGAACCGGGCGGACACCCAGCCCTCGAAGTGGCTCTGGTCGGCCGGCGGACGCACCCGCGCCCACAGGTACGACCCGACGCACCGGCACGCCTCCCACACGCCGAGGTTGCGCAGCGCGTTGCCGGCCCGCAGCGGGTAGTCGAAGAGCCGGCCCTGGTAGTGGATGCGGCTCATCCGGGGGCGCAGCAGGAAGTCGTCGTCGGAGAGCAGCTCGTGCCAGAAGGCCTCGACCCGGGACACCTTGGTGAAGAACCGGTGCCCGCCGATGTCGAACCGCCAGCCCTCCCGCTCCACGGTGCGGCTGATCCCGCCCACCACGTCGTCGGCCTCCACCACGTCGACCGGGGCGTGTCGCCGGGTCAACTCGTACGCGGCTGTGAGGCCGGCAGGGCCGGCGCCGATGACAACCGTGTGCGGCTGCGCCATCAAAGACACCACCATCGATGAGTTGCGGGTCAGGGCTGGCGGAATCTAACACGATCCCGCCGTGCCCGGACAGCGTCGCCGAATCGACGCCGAGCTGCGGCCGGACACCCCTTGCGGGTGCCGCCGAGGTCTGGGAAGATCGACACACTCGAATGCCCGGCGGTCGTCGCCGCGACCGGTGGTATTCCGCAGGCGGGCCCGGTGGCGTCCGGGGGTCAGCCGACGGTGACCGAGGCGTCCCGGCGGGCCGTCAACGCCTGCTGGTAGAGCCGCCCCGCCCGGTACGACGAACGCACCAGCGGCCCGCTCATCACCCCGGCGAAGCCGATCTCCTCGGCCTCCTCGCGCAGCTCGACGAACTCCTCCGGCTTGACCCAGCGGGTCACCGGGTGGTGCCGGGGGGTGGGCCGCAGGTACTGGGTGATGGTGATCAGCTCGCAGCCGGCCTCATGCAGGTCGCGCAGCGCCTGGGAGATCTCGGCCCGCTCCTCGCCCATGCCCAGGATCAGGTTGCTCTTGGTGACCAGCCCGGCGGCACGGGCCTGCCGGATCACGTCGAGCGAACGCTCGTAGCGGAACGCCGGACGGATCCGCTTGAAGATCCGCGGCACCGTCTCGACGTTGTGCGCCAGCACCTCGGGCCGGGCGCCGAACACCTCGGCGAGCTGCTCGGGGACGGCGTTGAAGTCGGGGATCAGCAGCTCGACGCCGCAGCCGGAGCGCAGCGCGTGGATCTGCCGGACCGTCTCGGCGTAGAGCCACGCGCCGCCGTCGGGCAGGTCGTCACGGGCCACCCCGGTGATGGTGGCGTAGCGCAGGCCCATCGTGGCCACCGACTCGGCCACCCGGCGCGGCTCGTCGGCGTCGAACTCGGCCGGCTTGCCGGTGTCGATCTGGCAGAAGTCGCAGCGCCTGGTGCACTGGTCGCCACCGATGAGGAAGGTGGCCTCCCGGTCCTCCCAGCACTCGTAGATGTTGGGGCAGCCGGCCTCCTGGCAGACGGTGTGCAACCCCTCGCGCGAGACCAGCCCGCGCAGCTCGGTGTACTCCGGCCCCATCTTGGCCTTGACCTTGATCCACGGCGGTTTGCGCTCGATCGGCGTCTCGGCGTTGCGCGCCTCGATCCGCAGCATCCGTCGCCCCTCGGGGGCGACCGTCGCGGAGCGCGCTGCCTGCTGGGTCGTCGGCGCGGAGTGCTCGATCGTCACAAAACCGAGCCTACGCCCGACGGCGGCGATCGATGCACGTCGGGCGACCGGCGTCACGTCACCGGTCTTGTGACACCGGCCACCCGGCGACCCGAAAAGCCCGTTACAGCCCGGTGGGACGGGTGCTAGCGTGCCGGCAGAGCTGTGACGGAGCCGAGTAACGCCCCGATCCGCCAGTGCAGAGAGCCGCCGGTTGCTGGAAGGCGGTCTGACGCCGGGGCGCGAAGACCCTCCCGAGCCGCGGGAAGAACGGCGCGTCCGCGCGCCCAGTAGAGCCCGCCCGGCTGGCCCCGGTGAAAAGGCGACGAATGAGGCTCCCGCCACGGCGGGGGCGAAGGTGTGGTGGCACCGCGAGGTTCCCGCTCGCCCACACCTCCCGGGGATCGCGTTGCGATTGATCGAGGAGGTAACCGCCGTGCAACGCATCCTTTCCGCCCACCTGCCCACCCGCACCGGCACGACCGTGCGGATCGCCGGCTGGGTGCACCGCCGCCGCCTGCTCAAGTCGGTGGCCTTCCTGATCGTCCGGGACGCCACCGGCCTGACCCAGGCGGTGGTCACCGACCCGGACGTGCGGGCCGCCGTGACGGCGCTGCCCGAGGAGACGGTGGTCGAGGTGGTCGGCACGGTCACCGCGAACGGCACCGCGCCCGCCGGGGTCGAGCTGACCCACCCGACCGTACGACCGCTCGGCCCGCCCGCCGTGCCGCCCCCGTTCGACCTCTACCGGCCGGCGCTCACCGCGACCCTGCCCACCCAGCTCGACCACGCGCCGGTGGCGCTGCGGCACCCGACCCGCGCGGCGGCCCTGCGGATCGCGGCGGCGGCGGTGGCCGGCTTCCGGGCCACCCTGGACGCCCGCGACTTCGTGGAGGTGCACACCCCGAAGGTGGTGGCCACGTCCACCGAGAGCGGGGCGAACGTCTTCACCCTCGACTGGTTCGGCCGGCCGGCGTACCTGGCCCAGTCACCGCAGTTCTACAAGCAGCTGATGGTGGGCGTCTTCGAACGGGTCTACGAGGTGGGGCCGGTGTTCCGGGCCGAACCGCACGACACCGTCCGGCACCTGGCCCAGTACACCTCGCTCGACGTCGAGCTGGGCTTCGTCGAAGACCACCGGGACGTGATGGCGGTGCTGCGGGACACCCTCGCCGGGATGCTCGCCGAGGTGGCCCGGCGGGCCGGTGGCGCGGTGGCGACCCTGGGACTGACCCTGCCCGAGGTGCCGGCCGAGATCCCCGCCGTGCACTTCACCGAGGCGCTGCGGATCGCCGGCGCGCCCGCCGACGAACCCGACCTGGCCCCCGCCCACGAACGGGCGCTGGGGGAGTGGGCCCGCGCCACCCACGGGTCGGACCTCCTCTTCGTCACCGGGTACCCGATGGCGAAGCGGCCCTTCTACACCCACCCCGACCCGGCCCGGCCCGCGTACTCGAACGGTTTCGACCTGCTCTTCCGGGGTCTGGAGCTGGTCACCGGCGGGCAGCGGCTGCACCGCCACGCCGACTACCTGGCGGCCCTCGCGGCGCGCGGCGAGCCGGTCGAGCCCTACGCCGGGTACGTGGACGCGTTCCGGCACGGGATGCCGCCGCACGGCGGCTTCGCGATCGGCCTGGAGCGGTTCGTGGCCCGACTGGTCGGCGCGGCAAACGTCCGGGAGGTGACCGCCTTCCCGTGCGACCTGCACCGGCTGACCCCCTGAGCTGCGGTGCGCTACCCGGTGGCCCATCGGTGGCGGCCTTGCGGTGCCGGCCCTTGCCGGGGTCGCCCGCATGTCGGTCGACGCTGCCGCCTCGGGCGGGTCGAGCACCCTGGGTGACGAAGCGGGCTGAGGTCGCCCGCGATCACCCTGGGTGATCGATTTTCGGGGGTGCCGGCGCTGCCCTGCGTCCGAAATTCGCACTCACCCCGCTGAGCAGGACTTTCGCTCCCATCTCCAGCTGCCCCACCTACCTGCCCCTCCACGCTTTGCTCTGCTGCCACCGACGCGACGGTTACCTTCCGCGCTCGGTGCGCCCAGGGCAGCAGAGCAAAGCGTGTGGGGAAGGGTGGGTGGCAGGGGGAGATAAGTGACGCTACGTAGTGGCGGTGGGGTTGTGGGTGCGGTCGCGCACTGTCGCGCTGACCGGTTCAGACCCAAGCTGATGCTTGCCCGGGATGCGGTCGGACGGCCACCGCCAGTCGCGCCGGGGGTGCCGGGTGGCGGCTGCTGCGCCCGGCCGGGAGCGGGACCGGGAGGGGAACGGGCGTGGGGACGGGCAGCCGCGTGGCGGATGCCGCCCCCGGTTGCTGTGACGGCTCGACGGGGCAGCGGGGTCAGGCCGAGCCGAGCAGATCCCAGCGGTTGCCGGCGATGTCCCGGAACACCGCCACCCGGCCGTACGGTTCGGTACGCGGTGGCCGCACGAACTCAACGCCGGCGTCGACCAGCCGCCGGTGGACGGCGTCGAAGTCGTCCACCTGGAGGAAGAACCCGACCCGGCCGGCCACCTGGTCACCGACCACCGCCTCCTGCCGCTCACCGTCGGCGCGGGCCAGCAGGATGCCGGTCTGCCCACTGGGCGGGCGGACCACCACCCACCGCTTCGGGCGGCCGTCGTTGGTCAGCGACGGCGCGTCCTCGACCAGCTCGAAGCCGAGAATCCCGGTGAAGAACGCGATGGCCGGGTCGTAGTCGGCGACGACGAGGGTGACGAGGTCGATCCGCACCGGCTCAGCCGAGCAGGGTGGGCAGGTGCCGTTCCACCACGGGCAGCACCTCGGCCACCGTCACCGGGCGGCCCAGTTCGGCGGTGAGCGAGGTGGTGCCGGCGTCGGCGATGCCGCACGGCACGATCCGGTCGTAGTACGACAGGTCGCAGTCGCAGTTGATCGCGAAGCCGTGCTGGGTGACGCCCCGGGCGACCCGGATGCCGATGGCGGCCACCTTGCGGGCCGGGCCCCGGTCGTCGTCGGGCACCCAGACGCCGCTGCGTCCCTCGACCCGGCCGGCGGTAAGCCCGAACTCGGCGCAGACGTCGATCAGCAGCTGCTCGGTGCGGCGGACGTAGGCGACCACGTCGACCGGGTCGGGCAGCCGGACGATCGGGTAGCCGACGAGCTGCCCCGGACCGTGCCAGGTGATCTTGCCACCCCGGTCGACGTCGACGACAGGGGTGCCGTCCATCGGCCGGTCCCAGGGCTCGGTGCGCTTGCCGGCGGTGTAGACGCTCGGGTGTTCCAGCAGCAGCACGGTGTCGCCGCGCTCGCCGGCCACCACCGCCTCGTGCAGCCGCCGTTGCTCGTCCCACGCGGCCGGGTAGTCGACCACACCCGCCCGGACGGCGGTCACCCCGGAAGTCGTCACGCTCACCCTGCCACCCTAGCCCCGCCCGCCTCCGCCGTGCCCCGTGAGCCTCGTCGCGCCACCCTGCGTGACCCCCCCCACAGGTGGCGGACCCGTCAGGTGGCGGGGACCGTCCAGAGCCACACGTCGTCCACCCGGCGGGGCTCGCCGAGCAGGGCGGTGGCGGTGCGGCGCAGGGCGTCCTCGTCGAGGTCGTACTTGGCGCCGTGCACCTCGTCGGGCAGGACGACCGCCTCGACCCCCCAGTACCGCAGGTCCGCCCGGGACAGCCGGATGCTGCCCTCGGTGACGATCGGCACCAGCCCGGTCCGCCCGGCCTGGTCCATCAGCGTGTCGAAGGTGCGCGGCGGCGGCCCGATCCGGCCCCGCCCGTCCGGGCCGCCGGGGCCGAGGAAGAAGCCGGCGGGCAACCGGAACTCGCCCTGCCGGTGGGACAGGGCGTACGCCTGCCAGCGTTGCCCGTCGGGGGTGACGTCCAGGGTCAGCGGGATCGGGGTGAGCACCCCGCCCGGTGAGACGTACTCCCGCCAGGTGCCGGCGGTGACGAACTCCGGCACCGGCGGGCGGACGCTGGTCAGCAGCGGGATCGGCAGCAGCGGCAGCAGCGCCGCCACGAACCCCGCCCGCCAGGCCCAGGCCGCCGGGCGACCCGGCGGCGTCGCCCGCAGCCGGTCGACGGTGTACGCCAGCAGCACCCCGATCACCGGCGCCACCACCAGGGCCAGCCGGGACGGCAGGGCGGCGTTGACCACCGGCAGGTCGTCCAGCACCCCGAAGGGCAGCAGTTGGCCGGTACGGCTCCCGTTCCACTTCGCCAGCGGCCCCCAGGACAGCACCGCGAAGACCACGGCGGTCACCCCGAGCGCGGTCAGCGTGGCCCGCCGGCCGGGGCTGGCCCGACGCCACAACCACCCGAAGCAGACCACGGTGAGCAGCAGCAGCGGCACCCCGAAGAAGCTGTTCTCCTCGGTCGGGTTGGGCGCCAGCGTGGTGTCCCAGCCCAGCGCGCCGGCCACCGACCGGCTCGGGTACGCCCCGAACGCGGCGATGTCCTCGGCGTGGATGACCGGGTCGAAGCCGGTGCCGTGGAACCGTTGCGGCCCGGCGAAGTGCAACCACAGCGGGTACGCCAGCAGCACCCCGGCGACCAGCGCGGTCACCGCCAGCCCGCGCAGGAAGTCCGGCAGCGCGGCGCGGGCCTGCGCCCGGCGGGCCGGGTGCAGCGCCCACCCGGCGAGGAAGACGGCGACCGCCAGCGCGGTGAAGAACAACCCCTCGGCGGCGACCGAGAAGGCCACCGCGACCAGCACCCCGAGCACCAGCCCGCCGCGCAACCAGCGGCCCGGCCGGCGCAGCGCGAACACCCCGGCCACCAGCAGCGGCACCAACCAGCCGGCGGTCCAGTTCAGGTGGGCGTTGGCGTGCGCGACCATGCCGGGGGAGAAGGCCACGAACAGCGCCCCGACACCCGCCGCGACCCGACTGGCGACCAGGTGCCGGGAGAGCAGCCAGTACCAGGCCAGCGCGGTGGCGGCGAGGTTGAGGGTGAGGATCACCAGGAACGTGGCCGGCGGCCCGATCAGGTACGTCAACGGGGCGAAGACCACCGCGTACACGGTGATCGAGGTGTTGACGGCGAGGTTCACCCCGTCCGGCACGTTGAGCAGGTGGGTGAAGAGCGGGTTCTCCCCGTGGGTGACCGCGTGCCCGCCGAAGGCGAGCAGCCACTCGAAGAGCGCCTGGTCGCTGGAGTTCACGGTGACCGCCCGCTGGTTCGGGTCGCGCCACAGCCCGCTGGTCACCCAGACCGCCAGCGCCACCGCGACGACCAGCACGATCAGGTCGGCCCGCCGACCCCGGGCGGCGTCCGGGGCGGCGGTGGGCGGCGGGTCGGCGGCCAGGGTCGGGGAAGTCGGCACGGAGCGGACGTTACCAACCGGAACTGGACCGACCGGTCGGACCCGCGACCCCGACCACGGCGGGTCAGTCGTGCAGGGCGGCGTGCAGCGCGGCGGGCAGCTCGGGGTGGGTCCAGGAGAAACCGGCCCGGGTGAGCACGGCGGGCAGGACCCGGGTGCTGGTCAGCGCCTCCTGGGCGAAGCCGCCCAGGGCGACCTTCAGGGCGACCGCGGGGATCGGGACGATCGCCGGCCGGTGCAGTTGACGGGCGAACTCCCGGGTGAACTCGGCGTTGGTGACCGGGTTCGGGCCGACCACGTTGACCGCGCCGGCGACCTCCCCGGCGGTCAGCAGGAACACCGTCCCGTCCAGCCAGTCCCGCAGTGAGATCCACGGTAGCCACTGCCGCCCACTGCCGAGCCGACCGGCGACGCCCAGCTTGAACGGCAGCAGCTGCGGCTTGAGCAGCCCCCCGTCGCGGTGCAACGGCAGACCCGTCCGCAGCCGTACCACCCGGACCCCGGCGTCCTCGGCGGGTCGGGTCGCCGCCTCCCAGACCCGGCACACGTCGGCGAGGAACCCCTCACCCGCCGGGGCGTCCTCCTCGACCACCCGGTCGCCGGTGTTGCCGTACCAGCCGACCGCCGAGGAGTTGAGCAGCACCGGGGGCCGGTCCGCCGCCGGCATCCCGGCGATCGTGACCGCCAGCGTGGTGGTGGTGTCCACCCGGCTGGACCGGATCACCCGGCGGTAGTCGTCGGTCCACCGCCTGTCGCCCACCCCGGCCCCGGCCAGGTTGACCACCGCGTCGGCCCCGGCCACCACGGCCGGGTCGAGCTGCCCGGCGGTCGGGTCCCACCGCTGCTCGTCGGGGGTACGCGGCGACCGCCGGACCAGCCGGACGACCTGGTGCCCCTCGTCGGTGAGACGATCGACCAACCGGGTGCCGAGAAAACCGGACGCGCCGCCCATCAGGATCCGCATACCCCTATCTTCGGGCACGCGCCCCCGATCGGATGCGCCGACCACCAACCCCCACCCGACCCCACCCCCCGACGTCCACCCCCGGCCGGCTCGTCCCGGTGATCAAGAGGTTCGCGTCAGGTTGAAGATCAATCTTGACGCGAACCTCTTGATCAACTGACTCGAACCTCTTGATCAGCGGGGACGGGGCGGCCATCCGCCGAGGCGGGGCGGGGGAGTCGGGGGTGAGTGGTCGGGCGGGAGGCGGGAGGGCGGGGGCCCGTGGTGGCGGGGCCTACCGGGCGGCCGGGTCGCCGGCCGGGGTCGGGCGCAGGTCGGCCAGGAGGCGCTCCACCTCGGCGAACGCGTCCTCCGGGAGTGGGCCGAGGGTGAGGGCGGCGAAGTTCTCCCGGGCCTGCGCCACCGTCCGGCAGCCGGGGATCGGCAGCGTACGGGGGCTGCGGGCCAACAGCCAGCCCAGCGCCCCCTGGGCGAGGGTACGGCCGTCCGCGGTCAACGCCGCCCGGATCGCCGCCACCCGGGCCGACCACTCGGGGGTGGGCCGGCCGTCGCGGAACCAGACCAGCCACTCCGGCGCCCGGCCCCGCACGTCGTCCGCGCCCGGCGTGCGGGTGGCCCCGGTGAGCAGGCCCATCGCCAGTGGCCCCCGGTTGAGGCTGGCCAGGTCGAAGGCGTCGCAGACGGCGAGCACGTCCGGGTTGTCGTTCAGCACCGACTCGTCGTGCTCGACGGCGATGCAGTGCGGCCCCGCCCCGGCGAACGCCCGCGCCGAGTCCGGGTCGTCGGTGCTCCAGCCGTACCCCCGGATCTTGCCCTGGGTGACCAGGCCCTCCAGGGTGTCGACCAGGTCGAGCGCGGCGGACGCCGGCAGGTCGTTGAGGTGCAGCAGGTAGAGGTCGACGTGGTCGGTGCCGAGCCGGCGCAGCGACCCCTCCAGGCTGGCCACCGCGTACGCCGGGCTGGCGTCCACGCCCAGCGCCCGTCGGGTCGCCTCGTCGCTGCGATTGCCGAACTTGGTGACGATCACCGCCTCGTCCCGCCGGCCGGCGAGCGCCCGGCCGAGCACCCGCTCGCTGTGCCCGGCCCCGTAGTTGCTGGCCGTGTCGAAGAGGGTGACGCCCAGGTCGAGGGCCTGGTGGATGGTGGCGACCGACTCGTCGTCGTCCACCTCACCCCAGCCGTACGGCTGACCGTCGTCGCCCCACAGCGGACCGCCGATCGCCCAGCACCCCATGCCGATCGCGCCGACCTCGATTCCGCTGTGGCCCAGAGTCCGTGTCGTCGTCATGCCGACCAGTGTTCAACCTGGAGTGCGCTCCAGGTCAAGCGGTAGCATCCGCCCCATGTACCCGCCCTCGGAGGCCGCCCGGCGCAGTGGGTTCAGCCTCGACACCCTCCGCTACTACGAGAAGATCGGCCTGCTCAGCGGCGTCGGCCGTACCTCGGGTGGCCGTCGGGTCTTCACCGACGACGACCTGAGCTGGCTGGTGATCTTCCGCTGCCTGCGCGACACCGGCATGCCGATCGCCGAGATGTGCCGCTACGCCGAGCTGTCCCGGGAGGGGGAACACACCGTCGCCGCCCGGCAGGAGCTGCTGGAACAGCACGCCGCCCGGGTCGAGGAACAGTTGACCCTGCTCCAGCGCCAGTACGCCCACCTGCGCGAGAAGATCCGCTTCTACCAGGGCATCACCGGGGCGACCCCCGCCCCCTGAGCGCCCATCACGCTCGGGTGGACCCCGCCCCGTCCGGAGCCGGTGGGGCACCGGGCAGCCGGGCCAGCACCGGGACGAGCGGTTCGAGGGCGTCCCGGCGTACCACGAAGCGGGTGACACCCCAGCGACGCCGGTGGGCCGCGACCGCCGCGACGATCTCGTCCACCGTGCCGATCAGCACGAACGGGGTGGCCAGCAGCTCGGTGACGGTCAGACCGATCCGTTCGGCCTGCTCGGCGGCGGCGGCCCCGGCGTCGTCGGTGACCACGACCGTCTGCACCAGCGCCTCCAGCGCGGGCGGGGTGTCCCGGCCGGCCGCCCCGGCGGCCACGTGCGCGAGCTGCGCCTCGATCTGGTCGACCCGCCAACGCGCCTCGTGCCGGTGCCCGTCGGCGAGGGTACGCCCGAAACCGGTCAACCCGACCACGTCGGCGTGCGCGCCGGCCCAGCGCAGCAGCGTCGAGTTGGCGGTGCCCATGGTCAACGGGATGCGGTCCCGCACCGGCCGGGGCGAGGTCAGCCGGGCCTCCCGCGCCACCAGGTCGGGGGAGTCGACAGTCACCGGGTAGCCGTCGAGCAGGGCGCGGACCGCCTCGGCGACGGCCACGCAGCGGCGTACCCGACCGGCCACGTCGGGGCGTACCCGGCCGACGGCGGCCCACTCGGCGGGGGTGTGGCCGGCACCGACACCGAGCCGGGCCCGTCCACCGGAGACCAGGTCGAGGGTGGCCACGTCGGCGGCGAGCAGGATCGGTTCCCGCACCCCCAGATTCGACACGTACGAGCCGAGCCCGATCGTGGTGGTCACCGACGCGGCGGCGGCGAGCGCGACGAACGGGGACGTCACGTCGCCCGGGTGGTCGGCGGCGAGCAGGGCGTCGAAGCCGACCGACTCCGCCCGGCGGGCGAGGTCGACCCAGCCCGCCGCGTCGGTCGGGGTGGCCTGGAGCGAGAAGACGGTCACCGGCCCAGCTTCGCCGTCGCGGGTCGTCCCGGCCATCCCGCAGGCCCGGATTCTGCCGACCGGAGAATCGCCCGCCCCCGCCCCGGGCTCTGCCGGGGCCGGCGTGGAATCGTCGGTGCGGGAGGCGCGGAACCCGGCGGCCCGGCTCACCAGTCCGGCGGTGGGGTCACCCCGAGCAGTTCCGTGGTGTCGCCGGCCCGGTGGCCGAGCGCGTCGAGGGCGGCGGTGAGGGTGCGTTCCTCGTAGCGGAAGTGCGAGGCGAGGATCGCGGACAGGCCCTCCAGCTCGACGCGGACCCGGTCGGCGGCCGCCGGGTCGTCCGCCGGTGGATCGGTGACCAGCGCCTCGATCCGGCGGACGATCCAGTCGACCATGCGGTGGTCCCGGCTGAGCTTGTCGAGCACCGGCCGCAGCTCGGGCACCTCGTCGGCGAGCACCCGGAAGGCACCGGCGTCCTCGCCGGTGTGGTGCCGGGTGAGCGCCGAGCAGAAGCTGAGGCAGTGGGTACGCAGACCGCGCAACCGCGCCGCGCCGGGTGACCCGTGGGAACCGGCGGCGAGGCCGGCCCGGAGCTGGTCGAGCTCGTCGAGCAGCCAGAGGTGGATCTCTACCAGTTGGTGGCCGAGTGCGGTCAGGCGGTCGGCGGGGGTGGAATCGGGGTGCACAGGTGTCCCTGCTGTCCGGCGCCTCCGTGCCCTCGGCGGTCTGTGTGCCGGGTACACCGCGACGCTGACGACGATCCTACGATCCCCGTCGGCGGCGCGACGGCCACACCTGGCGGGTCGGGTCAGGCTCGGCGCAGCCCCGCCATGAGCAGGTCGAGCAGGCGGCCGGCGAGGTCCCGTTGCTCCGGCCCCTGCGCCGCCAGCGACATCCCGCCCAGCCCGGCCAGCACGTCGCCCGGGTCGACGTCCGGGCGGATCGTGCCGGCGGCGACACCGGCCGCGAGCAGCCGGGTCAGCGCGGCGACCAGCAGGTCACGGCTCTGCGCGTACGGGTTGGTGCCGGCGGCGATCACCAGGCGCAGGGCGTCGGCCATGCCCTGCTTGGTGGCGAGGTAGTCGACGAAGCGGTCCATCCAGGCCCGGGTCGCCTCGGCGGGCGGCAGGCGGGTCAGCAGCTCGTCGGCGGCGTCGCAGAGTTTGGCCAGCTCGTTGCGGTAGGCGGCCTCCACCAGCGCCTCCCGGGTGGGGAAGTGCCGGTAGAGGGTGCCGATGCCGACCCCGGCCTCCCGGGCGATCGACTCCAGGGTCACCTCCGGCCCCTGCCGGGAGAACGCCCGGACGGCGGTGTCGAGCAGTCGCTGGCGGTTGCGCAGCGCGTCGGCGCGCAGCGGCCGGGCACCGGACTGCGGCGCGTCGCGGCCCGGACCGGTCTGTCGCGCGTCGCGGTTCGGGCCGGTCTGCGGCGCGTCGCCGTGGGGACTGGTGGGTGGCGCGTCGCCGTGGGGACTGGTGGGTGGCGCGTCGCCGTCGGGGCTGGTGGGCGGCACGTCGCCTCCTGACATCGGGTGCGGCGGGGCCACCGCACGGGTGCGGGTCGGCTGCGGTCGGCCGCCCGTTGCGGTGACGACGGCCACCCGGAGCGGACCGGTCCGGCGACCGGTTGGCAAACGGAGGAACCTCCGGTTAGTCTCGGAGACCGTAACGGAGGGCCCTCCACTTCTCATCGTACCGGCCGGACCGCCCGGCCCGCGCCGCACCGACAAGGACGGATCATGACCACCGACACACCGGTCCACACCCCCTTCGACGCCCGCAGCACCGCCCTGGAGGTGGTCCGCGACGTCGACCTCACCGGTCGACGCGCCGTGGTCACCGGCGGCGCCTCGGGCATCGGCGTGGAGACCGCCCGCGCCCTCGCCGCCGCCGGTGCCGACGTCACCCTGGCCGTACGCGACCTCGACGCCGGTCGGCGCGCCGCGACGGACATCACCGACAGCACCGGCAACGACCGGCTGCTGGTCGCCCCGCTCGACCTCGCCGACCGGGCGTCGGTGGCCGCCTTCGTGGCCACCTGGGACGGGCCGCTGCACCTGCTGGTGAACAACGCCGGCATCATGGCCTCGCCCGAACGGCGTACCCCCGAGGGCTGGGAGTTGCAGTTCGCCACCAACCACCTCGGGCACTTCGCCCTCGCCACCGGGCTGCACCGCGCCCTCGCCGCCGCCGAGGGGGCCCGCGTCGTCGCGGTCAGCTCCGCCGCGCACCTGCGCTCCCCGGTGGTCTTCGACGACATCCACTTCCGGCAGCGCCCGTACGACCCGTGGGAGGCGTACGGGCAGTCGAAGACCGCGAACGTGCTGTTCGCCGTCGAGGCGACCCGGCGCTGGGCCGACGACGGCATCGTCAGCAACGCGCTGATGCCCGGCGCGATCCACACCAACCTCCAGCGGTACGTCAGCGCCGAGGAACTGGAGCGGATGCGGGCCGCCAGCGGGGGCGGCGCGGCCACCTGGAAGACCGTCGAGCAGGGTGCCGCCACCTCGGTGCTGGTCGCCACCTCGCCGCTGCTCGACGGGATCGGCGGCCGGTACTTCGAGGACTGCCAGCAGGCCGCCCCGAACCAGCCCGGCACCCGCACCGGCGTCGCCGCGTACGCCCTCGACCCGGCCGCCGCCGAGCGGCTCTGGACGGTCTCCGAGCAGACCCTGCGCGGCTGAGCCGCCGGTCCGCCGGGAGGTGCCGTGCCGGCGTGTCCGGCGGTCCCGTGACGACGAAGGGCGCCCCGGTCGACGACCGGGGCGCCCTTCGCGCAGGCGGGTGTTACAGGCCCAGCTCGGCCTCGAAGTTGCCGCCCTCCAGCCGCTCCTTGACCGCGACCAGGAACCGGGCCGCGTCGGCGCCGTCGATCAGCCGGTGGTCGTAGGACAGGGCCAGGTAGACCATCGACCGCACCGCGATGACCTCGCCCAGGTCCGGGTCGTTGACCACGACGGGACGCTTCACCACGGCACCCGTGCCGAGCATCGCCGACTGGGGCGACGGCACGATCGGGGTGTCGAACAGCGCGCCCCGGCTGCCGGTGTTGGTCAGCGTGAAGGTGGCCCCGGCGATCTCGTCCGGGCTGATCTTGTTGGTCCGGGTGCGCTCGGCCAGGTCGGCGACGCGCTTGGCGATGCCGCCCAGGTTGAGGTCACCGGCGTTGTGGATGACCGGCGTCAGCAGGCCCCGCTCGGTGTCCACCGCGATGCCGAGGTTCTCGGCGTCCGGGTAGGTGATGGTGCCCGCGTCGAGGTCCATCCGGGCGTTCACGATCGGGTACGTCTGCAGGGCCTCGATGGCGGCCAGCGCGAAGAACGGCAGGAACGACAGCTTCACGCCGTGCCGCTGCTGGAACGAGTCCTTCGCCTGCGCCCGCAGCTTGGCGATCCGGGTGACGTCCACCTCGATCACCGTGGTGAGCTGCGCCATCTCGTGCAGCGACTCCTGCAGGCGGTTGGCGATGGCCTTGCGGATGCGGGTCAGCTTCTCGGTGGTGCCCCGCTTGCCGCTCGGCTGCGGCTTCGCCGCCGGTGCGGCCGGGGTCGCCGCGGCGGCCGGCTGCGCGGCGGGGGCCGGAGCCGCCTTGGCCGCCTTCGCCTTCTCCGCCGCCTCCAGCACGTCCTGCTTGCGGATCCGGCCACCCACTCCGGTGCCGTTGACCGAGGCCAGGTCGACACCGTGCTCGCCGGCCAGCTTGCGGACCAGCGGGGTCACGTAGCCGGGGGCGTCGCCGCCGCCCTGGGCGGGTGCGGCCGGTGCCGCCGGGGCGGCCGGCTGGGCGGCCCGCTCGGCCTGCACCGGCTGGGCCGCCGACTCGGTCTCGGCGGCCGGCTCGCCGTAGCCCGCGCCCGGCGTCGGCTCGGTGACCTTCGGCTCCGGCTTCGCCTCGGCCTTGGGCTGCTCCGCCTTCGGGGCCTGCGCCTTCGGGGCCTCCGCCTTCGGCTCCGGCTTCGTCTCGGCCGGGGCCGCGCCCGCCGCACCGATGATCGCCAGGTCCGCGCCGACGGCGGCGGTCTCGTCCTCGGGGACCTTGATCTCCAGGACGGTGCCGGCGACGGGCGACGGGATCTCGGTGTCGACCTTGTCGGTGGAGACCTCCAGCAGCGGCTCGTCGACCTCGACGGTCTCGCCGACCTGCTTGAGCCAGCGGGTGACCGTACCCTCGGTGACGCTCTCACCCAGGGCCGGCATCTTCACCGGGGTACCCTCGCCCGACGACGCCGGGGCGGCCTGTGCCGCCGGCTGCTCCCGGGCCGGCTCGTCCTGCTCCGGCTCCGGGCCGGTGCCCTCGGCGGCGGCCGTCGGCTCGGGGGCCGGCGCGGCCTGCTCCGGCTCGTCGGCCTCACCGTCGGCCTGCGGGGCGTCCCCGCCGGCCGACTCGCCCTCACCCGAGATGACGGCCAGTTCGCTGCCCACCTCGGCGGTCTCGTCCTCGCCGACCACGATCCGGCTCAGCACCCCCGCGGCGGGGGAGGGGATCTCGGTGTCGACCTTGTCGGTGGAGACCTCCAGCAGCGGCTCGTCGACCTCGACGGTCTCGCCCTCCTGCTTGAGCCAGCGGGTGACGGTGCCCTCGGTGACGCTCTCGCCGAGCCGAGGCATGGTGACCGATACCGGCATGTTCTGAAACTCCTTCGTGGCCTGGTGCGATCCTCGCCCGCTTGCCGCCGGCGTCGCGGAATGAGTGTGGGTCAGGCGTGCGCGTGCAGCGGCTTGCCGGCCAGGGCCAGGTGCGCCTCGCCCAGCGCCTCGTTCTGGGTCGGGTGGGCGTGCACGAGCTGCGCCACCTCCGCCGGGTAGGCCTCCCAGTTGTAGATGAGCTGCGCCTCGCCGATCAGCTCACCGACCCGGGCACCGACCATGTGGACGCCGACCACCGGGCCGTCCTCGACCCGGACCAGCTTCACGAAACCGGCGGTCTTGAGGATCTGGCTCTTGCCGTTGCCGCCGAGGTTGTAGTTGTAGACCTTGACCTTGTCGCCGTACTGCTCCTTGGCCTTAGCCTCGGTCAGGCCCACCGACGCAAGCTCCGGGTCGGAGTAGGTGACGCGCGGGATGCCGGCCTCGTCGATCACGGCCGGGTTCAGGCCGGCGATCTCCTCGGCGACGAAGATGCCCTGGGCGAAACCCCGGTGGGCGAGCTGGAGGCCGGGCACGATGTCGCCGACCGCGTAGACGTTCGGTACGCCGGTGCGCAGCCGCTCGTCGGTCAGCACGTACCCCCGGTCGAGCTTGACGCCCTGCTCCTCGTAGCCGAGGTCGGCGGTGTTCGGGCCCCGGCCGACGGCGACCAGCAGCAGCTCGGCCTCGACGGTCTCGCCGCCGGCGATGGTCAGCTTCACGCCGTTCTCGGTCTTCTCGACCTTCTCGAACGGCTTGCCGACCTTGAAGTTGATCTTCCGCTTGCGGAACGCCCGCTCCAGCGCCTTCGACGACTCCTCGTCCTCGGCGGCCACCAGCCGGGGCAGCGCCTCGACGATGGTCACGTCCACCCCGAAGGACTTCCACACGCTGGCGAACTCGACGCCGATCACGCCGCCACCCAGCACGATCACCGACGCCGGCACCCGGTCCAGGGTCAGCGCGTGGTCGCTGGTGATGATCCGCTCGCCGTCGACCTCCAGGCCGGGCAGGCTCTTCGCGTACGAGCCGGAGGCCAGGATCACGTTGCGGCCGGTGTACCGCTTGCCGTCCACCTCGACGACGTTCCTGCCGACCAGCTTGCCGGCGCCCGCCACGAAGGTGATGTTCTTGTTGCCGCCGACCAGCCCCTGCAGGCCCTTGTACAGCCGGGAGATCACCCCGTCCTTGTACGAGTTCACCCCGGCCATGTCGATGCCGACCAGCTCGGCCTTGACGCCGAACTGCGCCGACTCGCGGGTCTGGTCGGCGATCTCCGCCGCGTGTAGCAGCGCCTTGGTCGGGATGCAGCCGTTGTGCAGGCAGGTGCCGCCGAGCTTGCCCTTCTCGATCAGCGCGACGGAGAGATCAAGCTGGGCGGCACGCAGCGCCGCCGCGTAGCCGCCGCTGCCACCTCCGAGAATGACGATGTCGAAGGTTGCGTCGTTCGGCTCGCTCACGTCCAACTCCCTGGTCGCTTCGCTGCATCGGGGGGTCACGGTGGGGCGCCACGGGCAGACCCCACCTCGGTCATCTTGTCACTAGCGCGTCCGCAGCGCGTACCGAGGTGCCCAACGACACGTCCCCGACACGTACTCTTGGCACCGGTTCCCGACGACGGACGGGGGAGAGGAGTGCCCGGTGGCGCTGTTCCGGCGACGCAAACCGCCGACCCCGGCCAACCGTGACCGGCCGGCCGACCGGGCCGACCTGGATCACCTGGCCAACTTCGCCCGCACCCGCCGGGGGGTCGAGGCGTTCGTCGAACCCCGGACCACGATGACCGACACCACCGTCATCATGATCGCCGACGACGGCGAGTGGACCCGCCGACGCATCGACGGCCCGGACGCCGCCCGTCGTTTCGCCCATGCCCTGGGCATCCCGATCTACGACGTCCGGCTGATGGGCTACCCCCAGCGGATGCGCGACTACAACGAACGCCGCAAGCGCCGCCCCGAACTGTTCTGACTGCCCCCGGCGGGCCACCCGGGAAACGCGGACGGGACGCCCGCAGGCGTCCCGTCGTGGTGTCGCGAATCCGTCAGCCGTTGGCGGCGACGTCCTCGACCAGCTGCAGCAGGGTACGCACCGGCACCCCGGTGCCGCCCTTGGTCCAGTAGCCGGTCGGCTCACCCGAGTGGTAGCTCGGACCGGCGATGTCGATGTGCGCCCACGCCACGTCGTCGGTGACGAACTCGCGCAGGAACACCCCGCCCTGCAGCATGTGGCCGGCCCGGTCCATGCCCGCGTTGACCTGCGAGATGTCCGCGACGTCAGAGTCCATGCCCTTGCGGACGTCGTCCGGCAGCGGCATCGGCCAGGCCGGCTCGCCGACCGTGTCACCGGCCACCTTCACCCGCTCGCACAGCTCGGGGGTGCCCATCACCCCCGAGATCCGCTTGCCCAGCGCGATCACCTGCCCGCCGGTGAGGGTGGACGTCTCGAACAGGTAGTCGGTGCCGTCGGCGCAGGCGCGGGCCATCGCGTCGCCGAGGATCATCCGGCCCTCGGCGTCGGTGTTGAGCACCTCGACCCGCTTGCCGTTGAACATGGTGACCACGTCACCCGGCCGGTAGCTGGTGCCCGACGGCATGTTCTCGGCCATCGGCAGGTAACCGGTCACCGCCACGGCCGGCTTGAGCGCCGCGATCGCCAGCATCGCCGCGCCGACCGCCGCCGCGCCGGCCATGTCGGACTTCATCTCCCACATGCCCTGGGCCGGCTTGATCGAGATGCCGCCGGTGTCGAAGGTGATGCCCTTGCCGACCAGCGCCACCCGCTTGCCGTTCGTCTGGCCCTGCGGGGTCCAGGTCAGCTTGACCAGCCGCGGCGGGGCCTCCGACCCCTGCCCGACGGCGGTGATCCCGCCGTACCCGCCGGCCCGCAGCTGCTCCTCGTCGAGCACCTCGACGTCGAGCCCGGCGGCCCGGGCGGCGGTGGCGACGGCCTCGGCGAAGGCCGGCGGACGCAGCTCGTTCGGCGCGGTGTTGACCCAGTCGCGGCTGGTCCGCACCGCACCGGCCACGGTGGTGGCCCGGTCGACCTCGGCCCGCGCGGTCGCGTCGGCGGCGTCCGGCACGGCGATCAGCACCTCGGCCACCGGCTCCCGCCGGGACGGCTGCGGCTTGGTCTTGTAACCGGCGAACCGGTAGCCGCCGAGCAGCGCCCCCTCGGCCACCGCGCGCAGCGCGGCCGGGGCGTCGGCGTCGTCGGGCAGCGGCAGGCTCAGCGCCACCCGGGGCGCCCCGGCCAGCGCCCGGACCGCCGCGCCGGCGGCCCGGCGCAGGGTCTCCGGGGCGGGGGCGGCACCGGTCGGCTCCGGACCCAACCCGACCGCCACGACCAGCGGGGCGGTGACCGTGCCCAGCGTGGCCAGCTTGATCACCTCACCGGGGCCACCGGTCGCGCCGAGCAGGGCCAGCGTCGCGGTCAGCTTGCCGTCGAAGGCGGCGGCGATACTCTCCGCGCCGTCGGCGAGCAGCAGGGTGCCGGCGGGACCGCTCGTGGCGTCCGGGCCGGTGGTCTGGCTGTGCACGCCGATCACGATCGCGTCGACCGTGAGCTCGGCGGGGTCGGTGTCGACCAGGCTGAGGGTGGTGCTGGACGATGTCACTGAAGCTACTCCGGGCGGGCCGGGCCGGCCGCGGCGTCGCGTACCGGCGGTGATGGTCTCCGGCGGCAACCTACCCGCCGGAGCGCGGGTGCGTCCCGCCGAAGTGCCGACGGGTCCCGCCGATGCTAACCAGCGGGACACCCGGCGGTAAGTTGCCACCCATGACGGACGTGACCTCCGACGCCGCCGCGACCCGGCTGCGCCGTTCCCCGCTGCACGCGCGACACGCCGCGCTCGGTGCCAAGTTCGCCCCCTTCGGGGGTTGGGAGATGCCCCTGGAGTACGCCGGTGGTGGCGTGCTCAGGGAACACGCGGCGGTCCGCACGGCGGTCGGCGTCTTCGACGTCTCGCACCTGGGCAAGGCGCGGGTCACCGGCCCCGGCGCCGCCCGGTTCGTCAACTCCTGCCTGACCAACGACCTGGACCGGATCGGTGCGGGCAAGGCGCAGTACACGCTCTGCTGCGACGACGCCACCGGCGGGGTGGTCGACGACATCATCGCCTACCGGTACGCCGACGACCACGTCTTCCTCATCCCCAACGCGGCGAACACCGCCGAGGTGGTCCGCCGGCTGCGCGCCGCCGCCCCGGCCGACGTCGAGGTCACCGACGAGCACGACCGGTACGCCGTGCTGGCCGTGCAGGGCCCCCGCTCGGCCGAACTGCTCGACGCGCTGGGCCTGCCCACCGGGCACGAGTACATGAGCTTCTCCCCGGCGACGCTGGCCGGGGCCGAACTGACCGTCTGCCGTACCGGCTATACCGGCGAGCTGGGCTACGAGCTGGTGGTGCCGGCAGCGGACGCCGTCGCCGTCTGGGACGCGCTGTTCGCCGCCGGGGAGCGGGTCGAGCTGCGGGCCTGCGGGCTGGGTGCCCGGGACACCCTGCGCACCGAGATGGGGTACCCGCTGCACGGGCAGGACCTCTCCCTGGACATCACCCCCGTGCAGGGGCGCTCCGGTTGGGCCGTGGGCTGGGACAAGCCGGCGTTCTGGGGCCGCGACGCGCTGCGCGCCGAGAAGGCCGCCGGCCCCCGCCGGACGCTGCGTGGCCTGGAGGCCGTCGACCGGGCCATCCCGCGCGCCGGGATGACCGTGTACGCAGGTGACGCCCCGGTCGGCACGGTCACCAGCGGTACCTTCAGCCCCACCCGCAAGCAGGGCATCGCCCTCGCCCTGCTGGACACCGACCCGAAACTCGCGGACGGAGACCTCGTCGAGGTCGACATCCGGGGCCGCCGCGCCCAGATGCGGGTCACCCGTCCCCCCTTCGTCACCCCCTCCGTCCGCTGACCCCACCCCCGTCGCCCCGGCCCCCGTCGTTGCCCCCGCCCCGCAGCTCGCCCCGGTGATCAAGAGGTTTGCGTCACCCCGCCCCTGGATTTCTGACGCAAACCTCTTGATCACGCGGGCGGGTGAGTGCCCGGGCGGGTGAGTGCCGGGGGTGGGGAAGAGGACGGGGTCAGTGGGTGGGGTGGGGGCGTTCGCCGGCGTCGAGGACGGCCTGGGTCCAGCCGCCCTCGATGACGCCGGTGCCGTCCAGGACCGCCCAGTCGACGACCTCGGCGACCGCCACCACGACCGGGGAGCCGATCCGCACGCTGGGGTCGGTGTTGGCGTCGCTGGCGCTGGCCCCGACGATCCGCTCCGGGGCGTCCCACGAGCTGACCCCGGCCCACACGTACTCGGGGCCGTCGTCGCCGGGCAGGCCGTACTTGACCACCAGTTGCGCCTCCGGTGGCAGCCCGTCGGCGAGGAACCGGGCCCGGATGCCGTCCAGCCCGGCGCGGGCGGTGGCGACGGCCCGGCTCATCGCGTCACCGGACCGGGCGTACCGGACGTCCGGCTCGATGCCGGAGAAGAGGGTCGCGCAGGCCGCCGCGAAGTAGCGGCCGTCCGGCCCGGGGTGACCGGGCGGCGGGCGCAGGCTCAGGAACGAGTCGGCCTCCGGGTCGGTCGCCGGGTCCAGTTCCAGCCGCAGCAGCACCGGGGCCGTCGCGCCGTGCTGCTCCGGATTGCCGTACGCCACCGCGATGTCGTGCCCGGTCACCGTGGCCAGCACCGGTAGCTGCACGAACGCCGGCACCTCCTCGCCGGCCAGCCCGTCGGTCCAGTCCCGCAGCAGTCGGCGGGCGGCACCGGTCAGCACCGCCCCCCAGGCCCGGGTGAGATGGTCGGGCACCCCCTGGGTCTGCAACTCCAGCAGCCCGAAGCGGCGCAGCCCCTTGGTGGTGAACCACAACCCCTCGGTGTCCGAGGAGTACGGCACGAGCACCCAGTCGACAAGCCGGATCCGGCCCTGCGCGTCCGGCAGCGACTTCAACGCCGTCGCCGGGTCGAGGAACTGCAACCCGAACACGTCCACCACGTCACCGCCGACGGACTCGGCAACCGCGGCGGCCACCGCGCGGGCCGCCCACTCGTGCGCCGGTGGCCAACCCGGCCGGTACTCGGCCTGCACCACCACCAGGTGACTGGCGGCGGCGAGCCGGCCCAGCTGGGCCTCGGTCGCGCCGAACGCGGTGAGCAGATCCGGCGGCAGCTGCGGGAACTCGTCGATCGACCGGGTGTCCACCGACATCAGCGGACTGTCCAGCATCTGCGTGGCCAGGCCGTACACCGGGTCGGCGAGGCGGCCGGCGAGACCCCGTACCGCCGTTTTCGGGCTCACCGGTGGCAACCCCGCCACCGGTACCAGGTAGGTCGCGCTGAGCGACTCCGGGACCGGTACGGGCAGGAAGTCGTCCGTGATGAGCAAGTCGTCCCCCGGAAGGCCGTGCCGGTGCTGTCGGGGCAAACGCTACCCGGCGCGCCGCGTCGTCCTCAGCCGGACAGCACCAAGCCCAGGTAGACCAGCGTGGTCACCACCTCCACGACGGCCCCCAGCACGTCGCCGGTGATGCCGCCGAGCCGGCGTACCAGATGGCGCAGCAGGCCGGTGGCGACGGCGAGCGCGGCGAGCACGGCCAGCGGCCCCTGCCACGGCCGGCCCGGCACGGCCGGCACCGCCACCAGCGCGACGGTGACCGCGCCGACGACCGGCGCGACGGGCCCGACCGTCCCGGCGACCAGCGCGCCCAGCCCGTCGGGGCGGGCGGCCGGCACCCCCCGGCGGCAGGCCAGGGTCACCCCGAGCCGGCCGGCGGCGGTGCCGGCCAGCACCCCCGCGAGCACCGCCGGCCAGGACCGCCCGGCCAGCTCGGCCAGCGTCGCGGTCTGCAGCAGCAGGACGACCACCAGCGCGGCCACGCCGAACGGGCCGACGTCCGGCTTCTTCATGATCTCCAGTGCTGCCGTGCCCCGCCGGTAGGAGCCCAACGCGTCCACGGTGTCGGCCAGCCCGTCCAGGTGCAGCCCCCGGGTGAGCAGGGCTGCCGCCGCGACGGTCACCCCGGCGGCGACCAGGGGCGGGGCGAGCGCGGCCAGGCCGAGCAGCAGCGCGCCCAGCACCGCCCCGAGCAGCAGCCCGACCAGGGGCGCGAGCGCCATCGCGGTGCCCGCCGTCGCCCGGTCGATCCGGCCGGCCCGGACCGGGACGGTGGTGAGGGTGGTCAGCGCCAGCCGGAGCCCGTCGCCGCGCCCCGACTCAGCCGGCACGCCGGCCGGACGGGTCGGCCTCCGGCTCGGCGTCGGTGGGTGCGGTGGTGGTCGGCCCCGGTCCGGCCGGCGTCGGCTCGGCGAACTCCGGGGTGACGTCGGCCTGCGCCGCCTCGCCCCCGGCGGCCTCCGGCGTGGTGGGCTCCGGCGCGGCGACAATCGGTTCGGCGGCCACCGGCGTGCCGGGCTCCGGTTCGGCGTCGGGGGTGGTCGCGGCGGTACCGGTGGCCTCGTCGTCGGGGCCGCCGTGGTGCGGGTGCGCCGGCAGCGACCCGGCCAGCGCCAGCACCGAGCGCAGCAGCGGCAGGGCGGCCAACGCGTTCGCCCCCTCGCCCAGGTCGAGCCGCAGGTCCAGCAGCGGGGTCAGGCCGAGCACGTCGGCGGCGAGCCGCACCGCCGGGTGACCGCCGTGGTCGACCAGCAGGCACCAGTGCCGGGCCTGGCCGGCCAGATCCCGGGCGACCATGCCGGCGGCCAGCCCGACCGGTCCGTCGAGCAGCACCGGCACCCGGCGGGCGGTCGCCCCGAGCAGCACACCGCAGGCCACCGCCATGTCACCGCCGCCCAACTCGGCCAGGATGTCCTTGGCGTCGCGGGGGGAGCGCCGGGTGCGGTGCAGCGCGTCGCGGACCGTCGCGCACCGCACCATCCAGGCCGCGTCGTCGATCTCGCCGTCGGCGGTGTGCACCCGGCCGAGCACCGTCGGGGCCTCCGCGCCGGCCGTCGCGACCAGCACCGCCGCGGCGGCGGCCTCCGCGCCCGCGCCGCACGCCCCCAGCACCAGCAGCCGTACGCCCGCCTCGGCGGCCTCCTCGGCCAACCGCCAGCCGTAGCGCAGCGCCGACTCGACGGTGTCGGCGTCCAGCGCCGGCCCGTGCTCGATCGGCGCGGCCGGCGGGGCGTCCACCACCTGCAGGCCGGCCCCGTTCTCGGCGGCCAGCCGGGCCAGCGCCCCCCGGCCGGCGCGGGCCTGCCGGGCCAGCCGGGTCGACTCGCCGACCGGTGCCCCGGCCGCCACGCCACCGGCGTGGTCGCCGTGCAGCAGCAGCACCCGGACGTCCGTCCACGGCGTCGGGGTGGGGGTGCCCTGGGTGGCGGCGGCGAACTCGACCACCCGTTCCAGCACGCCCAGCCCGGCCCCCGGCAGGTCCAGGGTGCCGAGCCGCTGCACCGCCTGCGGGCCGGCGTACTCGTCGGGCATCGGCAGTTCCATGCCGGGCTGGATGACCAGGCCCGTGGCGACCACCGGCAGCGCCATGGTCGGCGTGGTCCAGGTCGTGCCGGCCGGGGTCTGCGCAGCCGGCGGCACCGTGGGGGTGAGCACCTCCGGCAGCGGCCCGTCGGCCGGGACCGTGGCGACGGAGGCCGGGGCGCTGGCGTCCAGCCCGTCCGCCGGGGCGGCGGCCCGGGTGGGTACGCCGACCGGCGGGACCGGTGCCGACGGCTTCAACCAGGCCGGCTGGCCGGCGACCACCAGCGCGACCGCGTCGCAGGCGTCCGCGACGGCCCGGTTGGCGGCGCCCAGCGCGTCGGCGAACGCCCGCCCCAGCGGGGTGGTCGGCACCAGCGACAGCCCCACCTCGGGGCTGACCAGCACGATCCGTGCCTCGCTGGCGCGTACCGCGTCGGCCAGTTCGGTGATGGTGGCGACGTCGTCGGCCGGCTGGTGGGCCGGGTCGAGCAGCACGGTCACCCAACCGCCCAGGTCGTCCACGAGCAGCGTCTCGTTCGGCCCGGCCGAGGCGAGCACGTCGGCCAGCCGGCGCGGGTCGTCGGCGGTCTCCTCGGTGGTCCAGCTGCCCGGCCGGCGGGCCCGGTGGGCGGCCAGCCGGGCGGCCCACTCGGTGTCGTCCGGGTCGGCGGCGGCCGAGGTCGCCACATAACGCACCGTGGGCGCGTCGGCCACCAGGGACTCGGCGAACTCCGACTTGCCCGAACGGATACCGCCGAGCACCAGGACCGTGTTCCACCCCTCAACCGACATGCCCGTACCTTAAAGCCGCCCGACCCGGCCCCGCCCGCCGGCCCGGACCCGTCACGCTGGGCGGAACCCGGGCGCGGGGACGTGCGTGCGGTGCGCGGCGGTGCCGGCCGACTACGCTTGCGGGGGTCCGTCCCCCGGGGACGGTTGAGCGGCGAGGGGAGACGCGGCATGGCGTGGAGCTGGCGGTACGAGGGCACGGACGGCGCAGCGGTCGACGGGCCGGCGGAGACGTTCAGCAGCCAGGCGGACGCCGAGTCCTGGATCGGCCAGACCTGGCGGGAGCTCGCGTCGTCCGGCGTCACCGCGGTCACGCTCGTCGAGGACGACCGGGTGGACTACCGGATGAGCCTGCTGCCGACGGCGGAGTGATGGCGGGCGACCGCCCGGGGGGCGAGCCGCTGGTGCTCGGTGTGCCCCGGGCGGCGTTCCGGCCCAGCCCGGTCTTCCTGGCCCTGGTCGCGCTCTTCGTCACCAGTGGCGTGCTCACCTGGAACGGGGTGGGCAACGTCCGGTTCGACGTGTTCCTCTTCGTCGTCTCCGGCTGGCTGGTCTCGCTGTGCCTGCACGAGTACGCGCACGCCGTGGTCGCCTACCGGGCCGGCGACCGGGACATCGCCCACCGGGGCTACCTGACGTTGAACCCGCTGAAGTACACCCACCCGCTGCTGTCGATCGTGCTGCCGGTGGTGGTGGTGCTGCTCGGCGGCATTGGCCTGCCCGGCGGGGCGGTCTGGGTGGACCGGCACGCCATCCCGGGCCGGCTGCGGCACACCCTGGTCAGCCTCGCCGGCCCGGCCACCAACGTGCTGTTCACCCTGCTGCTGGTGGTGGTGCTGCGGGTGGGCATCGACGCGGGCGGCCCGGTCGAGTTCTGGGCCGGGGTGGCGCTGCTGGGGTTCCTCCAGCTCACCGCGAGCGTACTGAACCTGCTGCCGGTGCCCGGCCTGGACGGCGGCAACATGATCCAGCCGTGGCTCAGCCCGCAGTACCGCCGGATGTACGACATCTTCGCGCCGTTCGGGTTCATCCTGCTGTTCGCGCTGCTGTGGAACCCGCGCATCGGCGGCTGGTTCTTCAGCGCCGTGTTCTGGCTCAGCGACCTGCTCGGGCTGCCGCCGTGGCTCTACGGCACCGCGCTGTCCCTGATCCGGTTCTGGCAGAGCTGACCGCACCCCACCCCGCGACGATCCGGGGTGGGGTGCGGTCGGTGCCGGTCAGGGCCGCTTGGCCGGGCTCTCCGTCTTGGCCGGGTCGCGCTCGGTGACCGGGGCGACGATGTCGTCGATGGCCTTGAGCAGGTCAGCCTCCAGGGTCACCCCGGCGGCCTTGACGTTGTCGTGCACCTGCTCCGGGCGGGACGCGCCGATGATCGCCGAGGCGACGTTGGGGTTCTGCAACACCCAGGCGACGGCGAGCTGCGGCATGGTCAGCCCGGCCTGCTCGGCGAGCGGCTTGAGCTGCTGCACCCGGGTCAGCACCTCGTCGTTGAGCCACTGCGCGATGAAGTTCGCGCCGGACTTCTCGTCGGTGGCCCGGGAACCGGCGGGCGGCGGCTGACCCGGCAGGTACTTGCCGGACAACACCCCCTGCGCCATCGGTGACCAGACGATCTGCGAGATGCCCAGCTCCTCGCTGGCCGGCACCACCTCGGCCTCGATGACCCGCCACAGCATCGAGTACTGCGGCTGGTTGGACACCAGCGGGATGCGCAGCTCCCGGGCGAGGGCGTGCGCCTCGCGTAGCTGCGACGCCTTCCACTCCGAGACGCCGATGTAGTGCGCCTTGCCGGCGTGCACGACGTCGGCGAACGCCTCCATCGTCTCCTCCAGCGGCGTGCTGTAGTCGTACCGGTGGGCCTGGTAGAGGTCGACGTGGTCGGTCTGGAGGCGACGCAGCGAGCCGTCGATCGACTCCATGATGTGCTTGCGGGACAGGCCCCGGTCGTTGCGGCCGGGACCGGTCGGCCAGAAGACCTTCGTGAAGATCTCCAGCCCCTCCCGGCGCTCCCCGGCCAGCGCCTTGCCGAGCACCGTCTCGGCCCGCGTACCGGCATAGACGTCGGCGGTGTCGAAGGTGGTGATGCCGGTGTCCAGGGCGGCCCGGACACACGCCAGCGCCGCCTCCTCCTCGACCTGCGAACCGTGGGTGATCCAGTTGCCGTACGAGATCTCACTGACCATGAGGCCCGAGCGGCCAAGGTGTCGGAATTCCATGCTCCGACCCTAGCCCCGTCCGGTGCCGGGCACCCGTCGGCGCAACCGGCGTCAGAGCACGGGGTGGGTGTCGGCGAGCAGCCGGTCGATCTCCGCCACCACCGTGTCCCAGTCGGCGTGCACCGGGGGGATCAGCGGTTCGCCCCGCCGGTCCAGCGCTCCCCAGTGGTTCATCCCGTCACCGACCAGGAACGCCACCGGGTGCACCACCAGTGCCGGGTGCACCGGCCGGACCAGCACGGCACCGGTGCGGTCGAGCACCCCACGCCGGCCGGCCAGCTCCACCACGGCCAGCCCCTCATCGGTGAACCCGTCTAGCCGACGACCGTCGGACAGCGTCGTGTCGATGCCGTGGTAACGCGGCGGGACGACCAGTCGACCGTGCCGGTCCACCGCCCCCCAGCCGCCCCGGCGCACCGCCGCCACCCCGGCCCGGAACGGCCTGACCTCCTCGAACCCCGCCGGCACCACCACCGTCCCGTCCGGCTCGATCGCCGACCAGTCCGCGTCGCCGCCCTGCGACACCCAGGCCAGGCCGTCGGAGAAGGCCAGCACCCGGGCGTACGCGGGACCGAGCAGGGTGCCGCCCGTCTCGTCGATCAGCTCCCACCCGGCCTGGTCGGGGCGGCGTACCCAGGCCATCCGCTCGTGGAACGGCTGCGCCTCGACGTACCGGTAGTCGACGACCAGCTCACCGTCGGTGTCGGCGTACCCCCAGCGACCCCGGCCGTCGTGGGTGGGGCGCGGGGACCGGCGGCCGTGCCGCACCTCGTCGCGACTACGCGGGTACGGCCCGAAGCCGCCCCGGGCCGCCGCGCGGGCGTGCACCGCGTCCAGGCACACCGCGATCCGGTCGGTCAGCTCCGCGTCCTCGGCCCGGTACAGGTCCAGGGCCCGTTCGAAGTGTCCACACGCCTCGATCAACCGGCCCTGGTCGTAGCAGGACCGGCCGGCGTGCTCGTGCAGCGCCGAGCGCAGCCGGTCCGGCAGTTCCGTCGAGTTGGCCTCGGTGAACAGCCGGTCGGCCTCGGTGAACTCGCCCTTCCAGCGCAGCGCCTCGGCCAGCCGCGCCCGGGCCAGCGCGGTACGCCGCAGCTCGCCTGTCGCCTCCGCGTAGGTCAACGCGAGCCGGCCGTCGGCCACCGCGTCGTCCAAGTCGTCGACCAGCCGGGACAGCACCGCCCGCAGGCTGAGCAGCCGGGCGCGGGCCCGGTTGTCCAGGGCCGAGGCGAGCTTCTCGGTCAACCGGCGGCGGATGCTGCGTAGCTCCGCCGGGTCCTCGACCACCTCGCGCAGGGTCTCCGGGTCCAGCCGCCACCGGTAGCCGGCGAGCACCTGCTCCGGGTCGGCCTGCCGGACCGCCGTCGCGGCGTCCCCGGACGCGGGGGTGGCCACGGGCGGGCCCGCAGTGGTGGCCCGGTCCCCGTGCTGCCTGATGCTGGCGTGGTCCCCGCCGGCCCCCTGTTCCGTGGTGCCGGCCCGGTCCGGGTCTGCCGGCCGGTCCGCGAGGGTGGCCTGGCCGTCGGGCGCGGTCCGGTCCGGGGCGGTGGCCCGGTCGGTGCCTGCCGGGCCGTCCGTGGTGCCGGTCCGGTCCCCGGTCGCCAGCGGATCGACGCTGGTGGGTCGGTCCGGGGTCGCCAGCTGCTGCGTAGTCGTGGCCGGGCTCACCGGGACGGTCCGGTCCGGCGACGCGGGTCCGTGCGGATCGCCGACCGTCACCGGGGCCGCCGGATCGCCACCGCCCGTCCCGGTGCCGCCGGTCAGAGCGCTGTCCGGCCCGGTGCCGACGGCTACGGTGCTGTCCGGTCCGGTGCCGACGGCCATGGTGCTGTCCGGCCCGGTGCCGACGGCCACGGTGCTGTCCGGTCCGGTGGCGACGGCCACGGTGCTGTCCGGGCCGGTGCCGACCTGAAAGGTGCGGCGCGGTTCGTCGTCTCCGGTGCCGGTGCCGGTGCCGGTGCCGGCCGGACGGGTGTCGGCCGGACCGGTGCGGGCCGCTGCGTCGTCCTTCGTGGTGGTGCCGCCTCCGGGGTCCGTCGGCCGGGTGCGGTCCAGGTCGTCGCGTCCCACGGCGGTGCCGGCCGGACCGGCAGCGGCGGTGCCTGCCGGTGGGGCCGTGGTGATGCCGGTCGGTGCGCTGCCGGTGAGGGCGGCGTCAGGCAGGACGGTGTCAGGCAGGACGGTGTCGGGCGTGGCGGGGTCGACCGGACCGGTGACGGTGCTGTCGGTATCGGTGGCGGGGGACACCAGGGCGATGCGGTCGGGGACGACCGCCGGGACGGCGTGGTCGCCGTCCGGGTCGCGGCCGGTGGGGGCGACCGGAGTGGACTCCCGCGTCGGGCCGGCGTCGACGTCCGCCGCGCCGGACCGGTTCTCCGGGTCGTCCCTGCCCGGCACGTCCGGCGGGGTGGCCGGGTCCGGTGTCGCGGGAGGACTCCCGGCGGTTCGACGGGTCGCGCCGACCGGATCGGGAGCGTCGGGCAGGGCGGCGGGGGTCGCCGGGACGGGGTGCCCGGCACCGGGCTGCCGGGCGGCGGCTTCGACGTCGGCCGGGCCGTTCACGGGGTGCGCCTCGGTTGCGGCGGCGGCCCGGACACCGGGGTCGGCGGGGCCACCGGCCGGGGCGGTCGACCGACCCGGGTCGCCGGTGGTCGGGAGGAGCGGGCCCGGGTCGGTGGGGTGCGACGGGGGTGCCGGCGAGCGGGGCACGGGAACGTCCGTGCCACCGGTCGGTGCCCCGTCGGGCGGGTCCGGGCGGCCGGTCGTGGCCGGGGCCGGCGCGGCATCGCCCGTCGGTCGGCCGGCCGCCGTCGTACCGTCGGGCGGGGTGGTCGGCGTGGGGGTCGACCGGCCGGGCCGGAACCAGGCCGCCGAGCCTCCCGGCGTGGTCGGGGCGGCGCTGACGGGACGGCCGGTGCCGCCGGGCTCCGGTGCCGGCGGAACGTACCGGCGGGGCCGGTCGGGGGTGATCTCCAGGGCGGGGACGTCGGTGGCGGGGGCCGCCGGGGGGCGTCCAGCGGTACCCGGGTCGGTGGGCCGTGTGGTCCCGGAGTCGGGTGCGGCGGAGGAGCGCCGGAAGCCATCCGGGCCGGTGGGCCGGTCGGTCCCGGAACCGACGGCGGGTGCGGCCGAGGGGGGCCGGGCAGCACCCGGGTCGGTGGGTCGGTCGGTCCCGGGTGCGGTCGGGGAGTGTCCGGCGGGCCGGTCGACCGGTGGCGCGCTCTCCGACGGCCGGCGGAACTCGACGTGCAACCGGCCGGCCGGCGACGCGGAGACCGGGGCGGCCTGGTCCGGGGCGGGGATGGGCGGCCGGCCGGCGGCGTGACGCCTGCGGGTGGGCAGCTCGGTGGGGGACGCGGGGGCGTCCGGTGGTTGGGGGGTCGGCCGGTGGGCCGTCGGTGCCGGTGCGTCGGAGCCACCCGGCCGGGCGCCGGCCGGCGGTGGGGGAGGACCGGGCCGGGGACCCCACGGACCGGTCGCGGGTCGGCCCGCCGTGGTCGTGCCGGGTGGCGACGACGCCGGGGCCGGCGACATCGGGGTCGACGACGCCGGGGCCGGCGACATCGGGGTCGACGACGCCGGGGTCGACGACGACGAGGCCGACGACGCCGGGGCCGGTGACACCGGCAGCCCGGAGACCGGTGCACCGGACACCGGACGGCCGGGCGACGGGTCGAGGAGCGGCGTACCGCCGCCGGCACGACCGTCGCCGGGCTGCCCCGGCGCGGCCCAGGCCGCCGGACGGCCCTCGTGGCGGGCGGGCGGCTCGTGCCTGGTGGGGTACGCCGGTCGCCCGTCGCGGCCGTGGTCCGGTTCCCGGGTCGGGCGGGGCCCGGTGGGGCCGGTACGACCCCACGGCTCGCGGTACGGCTCGTCCTGCGGACGCAGGTCGGGGTACGCCACGTGGCGGGCCGCCGGCTCGTACGGCTGAGCAGGCAGGCGCTCGTCGCGGCTCCGCGGATGCTGCCACCGCTCCTCGGGGATGGCAGGCGTCGTGCCCCGGCCGTCGTGGCGTGGTGGGCGGCCGGGCGGGATGTCGTCGCGGGGGCGGACCGGCGGGGTGTCGTGGAGCGGGCGCTGCCACCGGTCCGCGTGCCCGTGGGCGGCGGGCCGCCGGTCGGCGTCCCGACGGGGCGGGTCGTCCTCCCGGAACCGGGCCGGCAGGTCCCCGCCCGGTGCGGGTCCGGCCGGGTACGGGTCGTACCGGTCGGCGGCGCGGTGGTGTGGCTCGTCGTCGCCCCGGTGACCGGGCATGACGGTGGGGCGTTCGCCGGTGGTCCGCCGCCGGGGCGGGCCCTCGTCGGGGTCGCGCCGCCGGTCCGACCAGCTGATCCGGTCGGCCGGCCGGTCGTCGTGCCGCTCGGCTGCGGGCTGCCGGCGTTCCCGCTGCCAGACCGGCTCGTCCGACGGCCGCCGGTACGCCTCGTCGGCGGGCCGTCGGTACGCCTCGTCGGTGTGCCCCCGGTACGTCTCGTCGGCCAGCCGGCGGTACGGGTCGTGGGCGTGCCGCTCGTCGCGGGGGTCGTCCCGGCGGGGCGGCCCGTCGTCCAGGTCGGACCAGGACCGGCCGAGGTACGTGCCGTCGGAGCGGGTCGGGGCGAGCGGGGGCACCTCGGCGCGGCCGGAGGCGGTGACCCGTCCCCGGGGGTCGGCGTACTGGGAGCCGAGGTCGCCGGGATAGCGCTGCCCGGGGAACTGCGGGTGCCACTCGCCGGTCGGCTCGATCACCCAGGACGGTTCCGCGGGGGCGTCCCAGCGGTCGGACCAGCCCGTCACCTGGGGGCTCCGGGTCCACGCGTGCGGCGCGGCCCGATGCCCGGCTCGCGTCGCTCGCTCACGGCGGTGTCACCTCGTTGCAAATTGTCGTGCAGGGCGCCCCGGGATGCCGGTAGAGTCCCCCGGCCGGCACGGCGGGGCTGCGGAAGGAGGGTAACGGCGTGGGCTCGGTCACCGCCACTGCGGCTCCGTCCACGAGCGCAAACGTTACCCGATGGTTCCGGACATTCGGGGCTTTATCCCGGGCCGGCTTCCGTCGCTACTCCACCTACCGGCAGGCGGCCGTGGCCGGTGCCGTGACCAACACCGTGTTCGGCTTCCTGCACTGCGCGGTGCTGCTGGCCGCGGCCGGTTCCGGGACCGTCGGCGGGTACGACCGGGCCCAGCTCGCGACCTTCGTCTGGATGGGTCAGGGGCTGCTCGCCGTCGTGCTGCTCTGGGGCTGGAGCGACCTCGCCGACCGGATCCGCACCGGCGACGTGGCCGCCGACCTGCTCCGCCCGGTCCATCCGGTGACCAGCTACCTCGCCACCGACCTGGGTCGGGCCGGGTACGCGGCACTGGCCCGGCTGCTGCCGCCGGTCCTGGTCGGGCCGGTCTTCTTCGACGTCTACCTGCCGTCGCGGTGGCCCACCGTCGGGCTCTTCGTGGTCTCCGTGGTGACCGCCGTGGTGCTCTGCTTCGGTTGCCGGTTCCTGGTCAACGCCGCCGCCTACTGGTGGCAGGACGCGCGGGGTCCGCTGCTGCTGTGGACCCTCGGCTCGGGGGTGCTGGCCGGGCTCTACTTCCCGCTGCGGTTCCTGCCGCAGTGGCTGCAACTGCTGCTGTGGTGTGGCACCCCGTTCCCGAGCCTGATGCAGACCCCGCTCGACGTCCTGGTGGAGCGGGACCCGCCGGCGGTCCAGGTCGGCCTGGTCGCGCTCCAGCTCGGCTGGGCGGTGCTGGTGCTGGCCGCCTGCCGGCTGGTGCAGCGGCGGGCCGAACGTCGCCTGGTGGTGCAGGGTGGTTGAGTACCGGGCGACGGTGACCGAGGAACGTCCCGCCCGGCCGGGTGGGACGTTCGGGGCGTACCGGGCGTTGCTCGGGGCACAGGCCCGCGCGCAGACCACCTACCGGGCGTCGTTCCTGCTGGACCTGGTGGGCAACGTGGGGGCCACCGTGTTCGACGTGGTCACCGTCCTGGTGATCTACGGGGTGACCCGGGAGCTGGGCGGGTTCACGCTGCGCGAGACGCTGGTGATGGTGGGGCTGTCGTCCAGCGCCTTCGCGGTGGCGGACCTGCTGGTCGGCAACATCGAGCGGCTGCCCACCCACGTGCGGACCGGCCTGTTCGACGCGGTGCTGCTGCGCCCGCTCGGTGCGCTGCCCCAACTGCTGCTGATGAACCTGCCGCTGCGCAAGGTGTCGCGGGGCGTGTTCGGGGTGGGCGTGCTGGCGGTGGCGCTGACCTCGGCCGGGATCGACTGGACACCGGCCCGGGTGGCGTTGGCGGTGGTCGCCCCGCTGGCCGGGGTGGTGTTCTTCGGGTCGCTCTTCGTGGCGACCGCCACCGTGTCGTTCTGGTGGGTGGACTCCGGTGAGCTGGCCAACTCGGTCACCTACGGCGGGCGGGACTTCACCACGTACCCGGTGACCGTCTTCGACGGGTGGTTCCGGGCCGCCTTCGCGTACGGCCTGGGGTTCGCCTTCGTCAGTTACCAGCCGGCGCTGGCGCTGCTGGGCCGCGCCGACCCGCTCGGCCTGCCGTCGTGGGCCGGCTGGGCGGCGCCGGGGGTGGCGCTGGTCGCCGTCGCCGTCGCGGCGGCGGCCTGGCGCACCGGCATCCGCCACTACCGGAGTACGGGGTCATGAGCGTCATCGAGCTGGACGGGCTGCGCAAGGAGTTCACGGTACGGGTGAAGGCGGGCCGGCTGCGTCGACAGAAGCGGACCGTCACCGCCGTGGACGGCATCGACCTGCGGGTGGAGCGCGGCGAGATGCTCGGCTACATCGGCCCGAACGGGGCGGGCAAGTCGACCACCCTGAAGATGCTCACCGGGGTGCTGAGCCCGTCGGCGGGTCAGGCCCGGGTGTGCGGGCTGCGCCCGGTCGCCGACCGGACCCGGCTGGCGCTGCGGATCGGGGTGGTCTTCGGCCAGCGTTCCCAGCTCTGGTGGGACCTGCCGCTGGCCGACT
Organism: Micromonospora sp. WMMD735; assembly: GCF_049178995.1. Lineage (NCBI taxonomy): Bacteria > Bacillati > Actinomycetota > Actinomycetes > Micromonosporales > Micromonosporaceae > Micromonospora > Micromonospora sp. WMMD735. The sequence goes on along the minus strand of NZ_JBMHMJ010000002.1, from coordinate 3,248,366 downwards.
CGTTCGACCTGCTGCGGCACCTCTACCGGGTGCCGGCCGCCGCGCACGCCGCCCGGCTGCGCCGCTGCCGCGACCTGCTCGACCTGGACGACTTCCTGGCCACCCCGGTCCGCCAGCTCTCGCTGGGGCAGCGGATGCGGGGCGAGTTGACCGCCGCGCTGCTGCACGACCCGCAGGTGCTCTTCCTCGACGAACCGACCATCGGGCTGGACGTGGTGAGCAAGCAGGCCGTCCGGGGCTTCCTCGCCGAGCTGGGCCGTACCGGCGACACCACCCTGGTGCTCACCACGCACGACCTGGCCGACATCGAGCGGCTCTGCGCCCGGCTGGTGGTGGTCGACCACGGTCGGGTGGTGCACGACGGGACGATCGCCGCCCTGCACGCCCGGTACGGCTCCCGCCGGCTCGTCGTCGCCGACCTGGACGCCCCGCTGGCGGTCCCGCCGCGGCCGGCGGGGGCGGCGCTGCACCGGGTCGAGGCGGACGGCCACCGGCTGGTCTACGCGTTGGAGTCGGCGGGGGTGGCGGAGGTGGTCGCCGCGCTGGCCGGGTTGGCCGCGCTGCGTGACCTCTCGATCGTCGAACCGGACATCGAGGACGTGGTGGCCCGGCTCTACCGCAGCCCGGCCCCCGACCCGCGCCACCCGTCCTGACCGCCTGTCAGATCGGGTCGCCGATGTTCACCCGGGGGGCCGGGGCGCGCATCCGGCGGAAGGTGATCGACCGCATGATCGCGTAGAGGTAGAGCGACCCCATCCGCTCGCCGCTGTTGGGGTGGCGTTCCCGCACCAGCTTCTTGATCCGCCGGGAGATCAGCACCGAGTCGATCACCACGCCGAGCGCGAGCGCCCCCCACACCACGTTGGAGGCGAGCCGGATCACCTGCGGCATCGCCGCGTTCGAGCCGATCAGCACGATCAACGCGCCGCCGAAGAACCAGGTGCCGATGGTCCGCCGGGAGTCGACCACGTTGCGGGCGAGCAGCCGTTCCGGCCCCCGGTCCCGGGGGCCACCCTCGCGGCGGAACTCGGCGGCGGCCTCGGTGCGCGCCTTGCGACGCTGCTCCCGGGCCTCCTCCTTGGTCAGCGGCCGGGTCGGGCCGGCCGGCCGGCGACCGGCGACCGGCCGCTTCGGGGTCTCGACGCCCAGTTCCTTCTTGCTCGGGGTGTAGCCCCGGGGGCGCGCGGCGGGTGGCTCCTCGGTCACCACCGGGGCGGTGGCGGAGGAGTCGGAGTCGGCGGACTTGCGGCGAAACAGCGACGGCACGAGGTGAAGGGTAGCCATACGACGGCGCCCGGTGCACATCACGGGTGCACCGGGCGCTCGGTGGAGCGGGTCGGCCGGGCCGACGGCAGGGGTCGGGGCCGGCCGGGGGGACGCGGCTGGTTACGGCCGCTCGACGTGCGCGCCGAGGCTGGCCAGCTTCGCCTCGAAGTCCTCGTAGCCCCGGTTGATCAGGTCGACGCCGTACACCCGGGAGGTGCCCTCGGCGGCGAGCGCGGCGATCAGGTGGCTGAACCCGGCCCGCAGGTCCGGGATGACCAGGTCGGCGGCGTGCAGCTTGCTCGGCCCGGCGATCACCGCGGAGTGCTTGAAGTTGCGCCGGCCGAACCGGCACGGGGTGCCGCCGAGGCAGTCCCGGTAGACCTGGATGTTGGCGCCCATCGTGTTCAGCGCCTCGGTGTAGCCCAGCCGCTGCTCGTAGACCGTCTCGTGGACGATCGACAGCCCCCGGGCCTGGGTCAGCGCCACCACGAGGGGCTGCTGCCAGTCGGTCATGAAGCCGGGATGCACGTCGGTCTCCAGCGCCACCGCGTTCAGTTCGCCGCCCGGGTGCCAGAACCGGATACCGCCCTCCTGGCCCGGGTCACCGAGCTTCGGCGGGCGGGCGTCGGTGACCTCGTACTCGCCGCCGACGGAGCGGAAGATGTTCAGGAAGGTCATCATGTCGGCCTGCTGCGCGCCGAGCACCTCGACGTCACCCCGGGTGGCCAGTGCCGCCGCCGCCCAGCTCGCCGCCTCGATCCGGTCGGGGATCGGCCGGTGGGTGTAGCCGTGCAGCTTCTTGACGCCCTGGATCTCGATCACCCGGTCGGTGTGCACCTTGATGATCGCGCCCATCTTCTGCAGGATGCAGATCAGGTCGATGATCTCGGGCTCGACGGCGGCGTTGCGCAGCTCGGTGACGCCCTCGGCCATCACCGCGGTCAGCAGCACCTGCTCGGTCGCGCCGACGCTCGGGTACGGCAGGGCGAACTTGGTGCCGTGCAGCCCGTTCGGCGCGGACAGGTGCAGACCCTCGGGGGTCTTGTCGACAGTCGCGCCGAACTCGCGCAGCGCCTGCAGGTGGAAGTCGATCGGGCGCGGGCCGATGTGGCAGCCGCCCAGGTCGGGGATGAAGGCGTGGCCGAGGCGGTGCAGCAGCGGGCCGCAGAACAGGATCGGGATCCGGCTGGACCCGGCGTGCACGTTGATCTGGTCGGTGCTGGCGCTCTCGACGTTGGACGGGTCGAAGACCAGCTCGCCGTCCTCGGTGCCGTCGGTCACCTTCACGCCGTGCAGGCCGAGCAGCCCGCGGACCACCTCGACGTCACGGATCTTGGGGACGTCGAACAGCCGGCTGGGCGAGTCGCCCAGCAGGGCCGCGACCATCGCCTTGGAGACCAGGTTCTTCGCGCCGCGCACGCGGATCCGCCCTTCGAGCGGGGTACCTCCGTGTACGACCAGGACGTCGTCCGTCAACGCAAACCTCCAGCGCGCGTCGGGTGGTGCGGGGTGAGTCGATGATGGGGCATGCTGTCCAGCTGTCCGGTACGAGCTGTCCAGGTACCCGGAGCGGGGCCGGCCCAAAACGGTCCCCGCGGTACGTCGCCCCGGCAGCATAGCCCTCCGTGACGAAATGCAAATTGGTCACCGCGCCGGGACGGGAACGAACCGGTGAATCCGGTACGTTCCCGTACCTCGGTGGTGACTTCGGGTAATCAGGCGGTGGCGGGTGGCGGGGTGTCGGCCCCCGGCAGGGCGAGCATCTGGTCCAGCGCCACCCGGGCGTGGTGCGCGGTGTCCGCGTCGACCGTGATCTGGTTGACCACCCGGCCGGCGACCAGCTCCTCCAGCGCCCAGACCAGGTGCGGCAGGTCGATCCGGTTCATCGTGGAGCAGTAGCAGACCGCCTTGTCCAGGAACATGATCTGCTTGTCCGGGTGGGCCAGCGCCAGCCGGCGTACCAGGTTCAGCTCGGTGCCGACCGCCCACGCCGAGCCGGCCGGGGCCGCCTCGATCGCCTTGATGATGTATTCCGTCGAACCGACCTGGTCGGCGGCGGTGACCACCTCGTGCCGGCACTCCGGGTGCACCAGCACGGTGACCCCGGGCACCCGGGCCCGGACGTCCTGCACGCTGTCCAGGGTGAACCGGCCGTGCACCGAGCAGTGCCCCCGCCAGAGGATCATCTTCGCGTCGCGGACCTGCTCGGCGGTGAGCCCGCCGTTCGGCTTGTGCGGGTCGTAGAGCACACAGTCGTCGAGCGAGTAGCCCAGCTCCAGCACGGCGGTGTTGCGGCCGAGGTGCTGGTCGGGCAGGAACAGCACCTTCGAACCCTGCGCGTACGCCCAGTCCAGCGCCCGCTTCGCGTTCGACGAGGTGCAGACCACGCCGCCGTTACGGCCGACGAAGCCCTTGATGTCGGCCGAGGAGTTCATGTACGTCACCGGCACGGTGTCCGCCGCGACGCCCAGGTCGGTCAGCACCTCCCAGGCGCGCTCGACCTGCGACAGCACCGCCATGTCGGCCATCGAACAACCGGCCGCCAGGTCGGGCAGGATGACCCGCTGCGCATCGGTGGTGAGGATGTCGGCGCTCTCGGCCATGAAGTGCACGCCGCAGAAGACGATGTACTCCGCGTCGGGCCGTGCTGCGGCCTCCCGGGCCAGCTTGAACGAGTCGCCTGTGACGTCGGCGAACTGGATCACCTCGTCGCGCTGGTAGTGGTGGCCGAGGACGAACACCTTCGTGCCCAGCGCGGCCTTCGCCGCCGTCGCCCGGGCCACCAGGTCCGGGTCGCTCGGCGCCGGCAGGTCTCCCGGACACTCCACGCCACGCTCGGTGGCGGGGTCGCTGCCACGGCCGAGGAGCAGCAGCGCGGTCGCCGTGTTGGAGGGTTCCACCCAGGTCGAAGTCACGTCCTCATGGTCCCACAACGGGGCGTTCGCACGACCGCTGCCGGTGTGGGCTGCCACACTGCCGCCGCGCCGATGTGGCCTGCCACACTCGGGGCATGCGCGTGCTGCTCTGCCCGGACAAGTTCGCCGGCACCCTGGAGGCCCCGGAGGTGGCCGCCGCCGTCGCCGCCGGCTGGCGTGAGGTGGACGACGCCGTCGAGCTGCTCATCCGTCCCCTCGCCGACGGTGGACCGGGCTTCGTCACGGTGCTCGCGGGCGCGCTCGACGGCCGCCGGGTGCCGGTGCCGACGGTCGACCCGCTGGGCCGGCCCGTCACCGGTGAGATCCTGCTCACCGCCGACGGGGTCGGCTACCTGGAGAGCGCCCAGGCGTGCGGGCTGCACCTGCTGTCCGCCGCCGAACGCGACCCGAAGGCCACCACCTCGTACGGTCTCGGCGCGCTGGTCGCCGCCGCCGTCGAGCACGGGGCCCGGACGGTGGTGGTCGGGTTGGGTGGCTCCGGCACCAACGACGGCGGGGCCGGCCTGTTCGCCGCGCTCGGCGCGACCCCCCTCGACGACGCGGGCCGGGCCCTGCCGTACGGCGGGGCGGCGCTGGGGGCCGTCGCGGCCCTCGACGGGACGCCCCGGTTGCGCGACGCCACCCTGGTCGCCGCCACCGACGTGGACAACCCGCTGCTCGGCCTGCACGGCGCGAGCAGTGTCTACGGGCCGCAGAAGGGCGCCGACCGGGCCGACGTGCTGCTGCTCGACGCCGCACTGGAGCGCTGGGCGGCGGTGCTGGAACGGGACCTGCCCGGCTGCCCGCCCGGCCTGGGCACGCTGCCCGGGGGCGGCGCGGCCGGCGGCCTCGGCGCGGCGATCCTCGCCCTCGGCGGGCGCTGCGAATCCGGCATCGACCTGGTCGGTCGGGCGATCGGCCTGGACGCCGCCCTCGACGACTGCGACCTGGTGATCACCGGGGAGGGCTCGTTCGACCACCAGTCGCTGCGCGGCAAGGTGGTCGCCGGGGTGGCCGGGGCGGCCCGCGACCGAGGGGTGCCCTGCGTGGTGCTGGCGGGGCGGGTGAGCACCGGCCGGCGGGAGGCCGCCTCCGCCGGGGTGACCGAGGCGTACAGCCTGGTGGAGCACTTCGGCGGCGAGGAACGCGGCGGGGTGGCGGCGGCGATGGGCCGGCCCGCCGAGGGGCTGCGGGCGCTCGGCGCGCGGCTGGCCCGGCAGTGGAGCCGCTGAGCTGCCGGGGCCGGTCCGGCGGTGGCCCGGTGACCGGGCCACCGGGAGCGGGCCGTGGCGGCGATCGCGCCGGCCGGGTGGGCTCCGCCGGGGCGGCGTACCATCGGAGCTGGACCGCACCGGGAATCACTGGGCGACGCGTGCTGTTGGCCAGGGTGTCCGGACCCATACCGCGCAGGGAGATTTCCACGTGACCACGCCAGCGCAGACCGACCCGACCGAGGCCCAGGCCCCCACTTCCGTCGTCCTCACCGACGTCGCGGCGCAGAAGGTCAAGGCCCTGATCGAGCAGGAGGGCCGCGACGACCTGCGGCTGCGGGTCGCGGTGCAGCCGGGTGGCTGCTCCGGCCTGCGATACCAGCTCTTCTTCGACGAGCGTTCGCTCGACGGTGACGTCGTCACCGACTTCGACGGGGTCGAGGTCGTCGTCGACCGGATGAGCGCCCCCTACCTGGCCGGGGCGACCATCGACTTCGCCGACCGGATCGACGCCCAGGGCTTCACCATCGACAACCCGAACGCGGGCAGCTCCTGCGCCTGCGGCGACTCGTTCAGCTGAGTCCCGGTCCGTCCGAGGGGGCCGTCCCGCGCCGGGACGGCCCCCTCGTCGTCCCGCCCGGACCGGTAGGCTGACCCGCGCCGTGCTCCCGACCCCGAGGGTTGACATGAAGATCGCCGTGACCGGCTCGATCGCGACCGACCACCTGATGAGCTTCCCGGGTCGCTTCGCCGACCAGCTCATCGCCGACCAGCTGCACAAGGTGTCGCTCTCCTTCCTGGTGGACGACCTGGTGCTGCGCCGGGGCGGGGTGGCCGCCAACATCGCCTTCGGCATGGGGCAGCTCGGGCTGCGTCCGATCCTGCTCGGCGCGGTCGGCGCCGACTTCGCCGACTACCGCTCCTGGCTGGAGCGGCACGGCGTCGACTGCGACTCGGTGCACGTCAGTGAGGTGGCGCACACCGCCCGCTTCGTCTGCACCACCGACACCGACATGTGCCAGATCGCCTCGTTCTACGCGGGCGCGATGAGCGAGGCCCGCAACATCGAGCTGGGCCCCGTCGCGGACCGGCTCGGCGGTCTCGACCTGGTCCTGGTCAGCGCCAACGACCCGGAGGCGATGATCCGGCACTCGGCCGAGTGCCGGGACCGGGGCTACGCCTTCGTCGCCGACCCGTCCCAGCAGCTCGCCCGGATGGACGGCGCGGACGTGGTCTCGCTGATCGACGGTGCCGAGTACCTGATGACCAACGACTACGAGAAGTCGCTGCTGCAGAGCAAGGCCGGCCTCACCGACGCCCAGCTCCTGGAGCGGGTGAAGATCCGGGTCACCACCCTCGGCAAGGACGGCGTCGAGATCGCCACCCGGGACGGGGAGTCGTTGCGGGTGCCGATCGTCCGGGACGCGCGGGCCGTCGACCCGACCGGGGTCGGCGACGGCTTCCGGGCCGGTTTCTTCGCCGCCCTGTCCTGGGGTCTCGGCCTGGAACGCGCCGCCCAGGTCGGCTCGCTGCTGGCCGCCCTGGTGCTGGAGACCGTCGGCACCCAGGAGTACGACGTGCGCCGCGACGTGTTCGTCAAGCGGCTGGCCAACTCGTACGGTGACGCCGCCGCCGAGGACGTTCGGTCGCACCTGGTGCCATGACGCAGCTCCTGGTCGTCTTCGCCGGCCTGCCGGGCGTGGGCAAGAGCACCCTCGCCGGGCAGGTCGGCGTGGCGCTGGGCGCGGCGGTGCTGGCGGTCGACCCGATCGAGCGGGCGCTGGCCCGGCACGGGCTGACCGGCCCCGGTTCGGGCCAGGCCGGCTACGACGCGCTGGCCGGGCTGGCCGAGGTGCAGCTGGGGCTGGGCACCAGCGTGGTGGTCGACGCGGCCAACCCGGCAGCCGGGACCCGGGGGCTCTGGTTCGAGCTGGCCGAGCGGGCCGGGGTGCCGCTGCGGCTGATCGAGGTGTACTGCGGCGATGAGGCGGAACTGCGCCGCCGGGTCGAGGCCCGGCACACCGCCGACCCGCTCGCCCCGACCTGGGAGCAGACCCGGCAGCGCGGCACGGGGTACGAACCGCTGATCGGCCCCCGCCTGGTGGTCGACACCACCATCCCGATCGACCCCCTCCCGGCGATCCTCCGCTACCTCACCTGATCCCGGCCCGACTGGCGGTCCCGGTCCGGGCACCTGGCTGTCCTGGTCCGGGCACCTGGCGGTTCCGGTCCGGGCACCTGGCGTGTGGCCGGTTCGGCTGGCGGCTTGCTTCGGGGAAGGCGGCCCGCGTCGGGCGAGGTCAGCCGGCCTGACCGGGGGAGCGGGCCGGGGTGGCGGCGACGAACGCCGCCCACTGACGGGCGGGGAAGATCAGCACCGGGCCGGACCGGTCCTTGCTGTCCCGCACCGCCACCCCGTCGGGCAGGACGGCACACTCGACGCAGTCGCCGTTGTTGGTGCTGCGGCTGCTGGTGAACCAGCGGGCGGTGGTGAGGTCGGGGGTGCGCACGGTGGCCTCCGAGGGGCGCTAGGCCGCGCCGGCCAACTCCCTGATCAACGCGCGCGACTCGGCGGGTGAGAGGGCGACCTGGCGCAGGTTGTCTGCCACCATGCTATAGGTGCGGACACCGTCCGGGTCCTGCACGTACATCGCCCCGTCGAGCACCTCGGTGTAGGCGATCGGGCGGACGTTGGCGAAGTCCAGCAGGACGAATTTGCCGATCGCACCGGCGGCGTGCGGGCCGTCCTCGGGGCGGAGCACCTGGACGGTGACGTTCGGCAGTTCGGACATGGTGGCCAGGTGGGCGAGCTGGGCCCGCCGGGTCTCGTCGCCGTTGACCCGTAGCCGCAGCGCCGCCTCGCCGATCACCGCGTGCAGGGTGAGCGGGTCGTCGTCGGTGAGCCGCCGGGCCCGGGTCTGCCGGAACGACACGAAACGCTCGGCGTGGTCGGGGCGGACGAATCCGGTGCCCAGGGTCAGCGCCTGGGCGTACTCCTCGGTCTGGAGCAGACCGGGGATGACCATCGACTCGAACACGAACGCCCCGTCGGCCAGCCCTTCCAGCCCGACGTACGTCTTGAACCAGTCCGGCATCACCGCGGCCCAGGGTGCCCACCAGGTCTTGGCGTCGGAGCGGCCGGACAGGGTGGTCAGCCGGTCGATCGCGGGCTGGTCGGCCCCGCAGGCGCGGAGCACGGCCGCGATGTCCTCGGGAAACTGCTGGTAACGGCCGGTCTCCATGTGGCCGAGCTTCGGCTTGCCGATGCCGGTGCTGGCCGACAGTTCGGTCAGCGTCATCGGTGCCTCGCGGCGATACCGACCCAGCTCGGCACCGATCAGCCAGCGCAGCGCCGAAGGATCTGTTCGCCTGCCCATGTATCGCCTCCACCACGTGTACCGACGAGAACATCATGCCGTCGAGTCTTCCAAAGAGCAAGGATAGGGGCTATACGTATAGCAACGACTCTTGGAGGTGGTCATGCCCGACCCCGCGCCGCTCGGCACGCCCGAGGAGTTCCACCTGATGCTCGTCGACCTCGCGAACGAGTTCGCCCCACGCCGGTTCGCGCTCTGCGAGGAGTACGGCGACCGCCTCGACGGCGCGGTCTTCGCCTGGGGCCTGGCCTTCCCCGACAGCGCCCTGCTGCGCCACGACGGAAGAACGTCGACCGGGCACTTCGCCACCGCCGAGAGCGCGTTGCGCCTCTTCACCCGCACCGGCCGCCGCCTCCGCCTGATCTGGATCGACACCCCCACCCCCACCCCCACTCCTGTCGATCATGGAGTTGTGGTGCCTTCGAACCGGCAGTAATGCCGCAGATCGGCCACCACAACTCCATGATCGACGGAGCGGGGCGGGGCGGGGCGGGGCGGGGCGGGGCGGAGCGGGGTGGGGTAGGGCGGGGCGGGGTGGGGTGGGGTGGGTCAGTGGGTGCGGCGTACTTCGTAGCCTGGGCCCTCGGGGGTGGTGGTGACGAACTCCTGGGCGCGCATCCGGCACCAGGCGGGGATGTCGACGGCGGCGGCCGGGTCGTCGGCGAGCACCCGAAGGAGCGTGCCGACGGGCAGCTCGGGCAGCCGGCGGGCCAGCGCGATCACCGGCAGCGGGCAGCGCTGCCCCCGACAGTCCAGCACCTCCACCGGCCCGGTCCCGTCGCCGCCCGCTCCCGCCCCGTCGCCGCCCGCTCTCGCCCCGTCGCCGCCCGGCCCGGTCGGGAGACCGCCCGGGCCGGACGGGAGGTCGTCCGCGCCGGTTCGGCGGCCGTCCGGGCCGGTCGGGGTGGTCACAGGCCCACCACGCCGGCGTCGGCGCGCAGCTCGGCGACGATCCCGGGCAGCTCGGCGAGGAACCGCCGTACGTCCGCCTCGGTGGTCTCCCGGTGCAGCGACACCCGGACGTTGCCGTGCGACAGCACCCCCATCGCCTCCAGCACGTGCGACGGACGCAGCGTGGACGAGGTGCAGGAGGAGCCGGAGGAGACGGCGAAGCCGCGCCGGTCCAGCGCGTGCAGCAGCACCTCGCCGTCGACGTACAGGCAGGAGAACGTCACCAGGTGGGGGAGCCGGTCGACCGGGTCGCCGACCACCTCCACGTCCGGCACGTCGGCGGCGACCCGGGACCGGATCAGGTCCACCAGGGGCGTCAGCCGGGCCGCCTCGGCCGCCGCGTCGGCCGCCGCCGCGCGCAGGCTCGCCGCCGCCGCCACCACCGCCGGCAGGTTCACCACCCCGGGGGTACGCCCGAACTCCCGCTCGTCGGCCGGCCACGGCGACTCCCACCGGGTGCCCTTGCGGACCACCAGCAGCCCGACGCCGGGCGGACCGCCCCACTTGTGTGCGCTGGCGGTCAGCACCGACCAGCCGGTGGGCACCGGCACCCGGCCGACGAGCTGGGCCGCGTCGACGTACAGCGGCACCCCGACGGCGGCGCAGGCGTCGGCCGCCCCGGTGACCGGCTGCACGGTGCCCACCTCGTGACTGGCCCCGATCAGCGTCGCCAGCGCCACCCCGGGGGAGCGCACCGCCACCGACCAGGCATCGAGGTCGAGGCGTCCGAGCCGGTCCACCGGTACGGAGGTGGCGGTCCCACCGGCCGCCACGTGCCGCTGCGCGGCGTGCAGCACCGCCGAGTGCTCGATCGCCGAGTGCACCAGCGTCGCCCCGGCCCGCTGCCGGCCGACCAGGCCACCGAGCACGGCGGAGTGCGCGGCGTGCGTACCGCTGGGGGTGAAGGAGACCTCGTCGGGGCGGACGCCGAGGGTGGCGGCGGTGGCCTCCCGGGCGGCGTCGAGGAGTTGCCCGGCGCGGCGGGCCCGGCTGTAGAGGCGGGCGGGGTCGGCCCAGCCGTCGTCGAGGGCGGCCAGCAGCGCCTGCCGGGCCACCGGGTGCAGCGGCGCGGCGGTGGCCGCGTCCAGGTAGACCGGGTGGGCACTCACGACCGCAGACGCTATCGCGTCGAAGACCGACGGCACCCCCCGATGGGGGCGGACACTGACCCCAAGACCGTCGAGCCCGCCATGGTCGAGTAATCTGCGACCGTCGGTGACGCCTTTGCCGTCGGTGCTGATGGAATACCCCACCGCGGCGCGCTAGGGAGGCAGGACCAGGTGGTCGCAAGGAGTTCGGAGGTACGGCCGTCGGCCGTACGGCACGGTGCTTCCCCCGGAGCCGGTGTGCGTCGGCGGCGTGGTGCTGGCCGGCTCGCCGGGCTCGGTCTCGGCGGAGCTGCGCTGCTGGTTCTGCTCACCGGGTGTGACGTCGGCCGCTCGGTCGACGGCTTCGGCTGGCCGCAGGGCGGCATCACTCCCGAGTCGCACCGGATGTACGACCTGTGGATCGCCTCCTGCATCGCCGCCCTGGCGGTCGGTGTCTTCGTCTGGGGCCTGATCTTCTGGTGCGTCGTGCGCTACCGCAAGCGCGGCAACGAACTGCCGGTGCAGACCCGCTACAACCTGCCGATGGAGTTCCTCTACACCATCGCGCCGATCCTGATCGTCTCCGTGCTCTTCTACTACACGGCCGTGGTCCAGACCGACGTGGTGCGCACGACGAAGAACCCCGACGTCACCGTCGAGGTCGTCGCCTTCAAGTGGAACTGGCAGTTCAACTACCGCGACGGCCAGGGCACCGAGGCCAACACGGTGGCGTCGGTGCTGGGCACCAGCGAGGTCATCCCGGTGCTGGTGCTGCCGACCAACCGGTCCATCCGGTTCGAGGAGACCAGCCGCGACGTCATCCACTCCTTCTGGGTGCCGGAGCTGCTGTTCAAGCGCGACGTGATGCCCGGCAAGATCCGTAACGTGTTCGAGGTCTCCAAGCTGGAGTCCGAGGGTGCGTACGTGGGCCGCTGCGCCGAGCTGTGCGGCAGCTACCACGCCTTCATGAACTTCGAACTGCGGGTGGTCTCCCCGGAGGCGTACGACCAGTTCCTCGCGGCCAAGCGGGACGGCAAGTCGACGCAGGAGGCGCTGACCGCCATCGGTCAGGACCCGTACGCGAAGACCACGCAGCCGTTCGACACCCGTCGTACGAAGGACAACTTCAACCCGGACGACGCGTCCGCGAGCGCGGGAAACTGAGGTATCCGGCATGAAGACCGAGTGGCGAATCTTCCTGATCATCGCCGGGTTCCTGTTCGGCGCGACGGTCCTCTACGGCGCGTGGACGTACGGCGACTCCGGCGGCCAGGTCGAGTGGGTCGGCACGGTGGCCCTGCTGCTGTCCTTCCTGCTCTGCGCGATGTGCGGCGGCTTCTTCTGGTTCGTCTCCCGCCGCATCGACCTGCGCCCGGAGGACCGGCCGGACGGTGAGATCGCCGACGGCGCGGGCGAGATCGGCTTCTTCAGCCCGGGCAGCTACTGGCCGTTCGGGCTGGCGCTGGCCGCCGCGGTCGCCGGTCTCGGCCTGGTGTTCTGGCAGTTCTGGCTGCTCGGCCTGGGCCTGGTGATGGTCATCTTCGCCGCCTGCGGCCTGCTCTTCGAGTACTACTCCGGCACCCGGCGTACCGCCGAGCACTGATCCGACGCCGACGGGCCCGCCTCCTCACCCGGGAGGCGGGCCCGTCGACGTCGGGTGACCGACTCCAGGGGACCGAAGTGGCGGTATCGCCGCGACCTGATACCGCTGTTTCGGCTCAATGGTGTGGATCACGTGGGCCGGGGGGATCAGGCTGGCTCGGGCCAGACGGGTCCCTGGTCGGTCCAGGTGACACCCCGGTTGCGGCAGAGGCAGAAGGGGTGGCCGACGGGGTCGGTGTAGACCCGCCATCCGTAGCCTTCGGGGCCGACGAAGTCCTGCGCCAGGGTCGCGCCGAGGGTCAGGACGCGGCGCTGTTCGGCCTCGATGTCGTCGACTTCGAAGTCGAGGTGGAACTGCTTAGGGTGCTCGCCGTCGGGCCACCGCGGGGCGCGGTACTCCGCCACCCTGATGAAGGCCAGCTCGATCTCGCCGAACCGGATGCCGGCCCACTCCTCGTCGCTGCCCTGCTTGACCGGGCGACCCGTCACCTCGGCGTAGAAGGCCGCCAGCCGCATCGTGTCCGGGCAGTCGATGATGAAATCCGTGAGTCGGAGCATCAGGTGATCCTGTCATGCCGCTCAGCAGACCGGACTCCGCGACCGGACCCCCCGGGCGGCGTCCCGCAGGGGTCAGGCCGCGTGACGGCCGGCTGACGGGCGGCGGCGACGGTCGGCCAGGCGGGTGGGCTGGAAGGCGAATGTGGCGATCAGCACCGCCGCGCCGCAGCCGGTGCAGAGCAGCTCGGGGCAGTCGGCACCGTGGCCGTCGGCGCACGGTGGCACCTCGAACGGCTGAACGCCCTCGCAGGTGTCGCAGTAGAGCTCGCGGTCCGACACGGGCGTCTCCTCTCGCTCCGGAACCCACCGATGGACATCGCCGCCATCGTCGGAAACGGAAGAACTACTCCCGTGTAGTTTCCCACGCCCCTCCGACACTTCCCCGCCAGCCCAGGCCCGGCGCGCCAGCCCAGCCAGCCCGCGCCCGGCAGCCCGCCCCCGCCCCCGGGTCCGGCGCCACCCGGCAGCCCGCCCCCGGGTCCGGCACCGCCCGGCCCGGGGGAGCGGGTCGGGCGGTGCCGGCGGAACGGCGGGTCAGAGGGAGCGGGCGACGTCGACCCAGCGGTCCAGGACGGCCGCCGCCGCCCCCGAGTCGACGGACTCGGCGGCCCGGGCCATGCCGGCGCGGACCGCCTCGGTGAGGTCACCGTCCAGCGGGGTCTGGGTGGCCAGCGCGACGGCCGCGTTGACCAGGACCGCGTCGCGGACCGGACCGGCCTCGCCGGCCAGCAGTCGCCGGGCCACGGCGGCGTTGTGCGCCGCGTCGCCGCCCCGCAGGTCGGCCAGGGTGGACCGGGGTACCCCGAGGTCGGCCGCGTCCAGCAGCGCTTCCCGTACGGTGCCGTGCTGGGCCACCCAGACCCGGGTCGGCGCGGCGGTGGTGAACTCGTCCAGGCCGTCCTCGCCGCGCATCACGATCACCGAGTCGCCCCGGCGGGCGAACACCTCGGCCATCACCGGGGCCATCCGGGCATCGAAGCAGCCGACCGCCCCGGCGTGCGGCCGGGCCGGGTTGGTCAGCGGGCCGAGGAAGTTGAACGCGGTCGGCACGCCGATCTCCCGGCGGACCGGGCCGGCGTGGCGCATCCCGGGGTGGAACCGGGCGGCGAAGCAGAAGCCGATCCCCGCCTCGGCCACGCACCGGGTCACCTGCTCCGGGCCGAGGTCCAGCGGCACACCGAAGAACTCCAGCAGGTCGGCGGTGCCGCACAGCGACGAGGCGGCCCGGTTGCCGTGCTTGACCACCCGGACGCCGGCGCCGGCCACCACCAGCGCGGTCATCGTCGAGATGTTGACCGTGTGGGCGAGGTCACCGCCGGTGCCCACCACGTCGACCGAGGTGCGCCGCAGCTCCTCCGGCAGGGTCACCGGCACCGCGTTGCCGAGCATCGCCTCGACCAGGCCGGCCAGTTCGGCGGGCGTCTCGCCCTTGGCCCGCAGCGCGATCGCGAACCCGGCGATCTGCGCCGGTACGGCGGCACCCGCCATGATCTCGTTCATCGCCCAGGCGGTGTCGGCGGTGGACAGCTCGTCGCCGCGCAGCAGCGCGTTGAGCAGGTGCGGCCAGGTCCGTTCGCCCATGGTGGGCCTCCCGAGGCGGGCGTGGGGTGCGGGTGGACGGGTGCGCCCGTCACCCCGGGCGCCTGGGCGCCGCCGAGTGTCTGCGACTCAGGCGGCGGCGTGCGTACGCAGCAGCTCGGCGACCGTGGTGCCGGTGGTCACCGGGTCGAGCGGGTGCATCAGCACGCCGTCGACCTGCGCGTACGAGGCGAGCCATCGGTCGGCGGCCCGGGCGATGACCACGCACGTCGGCGGGGCGTCGTCCCGGTCGTCCTTGATCTGGCGGGCGATGCCGAGGCCGCCGCCGGGGCTGGCCTCGCCGTCGAGCAGCATCAGATCGATCTCGTAGTCGTCGACCAGCCGGACGCAGCCGAAGTAGTCGGACGCCTCGACGAACTCGATCTGGATGCCCGGCGCGGGACGGGTGCCGACGGCCAGCCGCATCCGGTCCCGGACCTGCTGGTCGTCGCTGTAGAGCAGGACGGTGCAAAGACGCTCGCTCATGCCGGCACTCCGCTTCGCTCCGTGCCGTGATGAGGCACCGTCGCACTGAGCCTGACTCGCTCGCTGCGCTCACTCATGGGCTGTACTCCTCGTTGCTGCCCGTTGATCGTACCGGGCGGTGTGGCGTACCCGACATCCCGCCTGCCGGCCCCCGGCGGACCGGGTGTCGCGGCAGCTCAGGACGGGGTTCCGGGGGCCGCGGCGGGGGTGGCAGGCGGACCTGCGGGGGCGGTGGTCGCGGCGTCGGACGTGGCGGTGGCCACGGCGGGGACTGCGGCGGCCCCGGCGGCACGGTCGCGGGCCTCCTGCCGGTCCAGCTCGCGGTCGACCCGGCGGGCCTCCCGCTCGGACTGCTTGATCCACTGCACCACCAGCACCGCGATCATCGTCACGCTGACGAACTCGCCGCCGGCCCACAGGATGCCGCCGGCGACCACCTGGTCGTTCCACGGGTCGGACCAGGCCAGGTTGAGCGAGGGGTACCAGTCGCCGCCGAACAGCGTGGTGCTCTGCATGATGGTGAGCCCGAGCACGGTGTGGAACGGCACCGACAGCAGCATCAGCAGCGCCCGCGCCGGGTACGGCCAGCGGCCGGGCAGCGGGTCGAGCCCGAGCAGCGGCCAGAAGAACACGCAGCCGGTCATGATGAAGTGCGCGTGCACGAGCTCGTGCGCCCAGGCGTGTTCGAGGGTGTAGCGGTACAGGTCGGTGAAGTAGAGCGCGAACGGGTTGACCACGAAGATGGCGAACGCCACCAGCGGGAAGCCGTAGATCCGGGCGATCCGGCTGTGCACGACCGCCAGCAGCCGCTTGCGCGGGCCGACCGGCAGGGTGCGCAGCGCCAGGGTGACCGGCGCGCCCAGGGCCAGGAAGATCGGGGAGATCATCGACAGCACCATGTGCTGCACCATGTGCACCGAGAGCAGGGCGGTGTCGTAGGCGTGCAGGCCGCTGACCGTGACCGCGGCGATGCCGCCCAGGCCCGGCCCGAGGAAGCAGACGGTACGGATCACCGGCCAGCGGTCCCCGCGCAGCCGCAGCCGGTGGACCCCGTAGAGGTAGAGGCCGGCGGCGAGGACCAGGCCCAGGGCGAGCCAGCTGTCCAGCCGGGTCTCGGTGAAGACCCGGGTGATGTCGAACGGCGGCGGTACCTCGACGCCGCCGGCCGCCAGGCCGGTGGGCGGGGCCCCCGAGGTGGCGGTGAAGATCGAATCGACGTGCAGCACGCTTTTCAGGCTAGGCCAGGCGAACCGGACCGCCACGATCGGGCCATCCCCGCCCCGGGTTTGGCACCCCGCTGATCGCCCGCCCCGGTCAAGGGCAATAATGACCGCGTGACTGCGGCCCCAGCCATTGACAAGAGCCGGATCCACTCTCTGACGCGGCCCAACATGGTCAGCGTCGGGACGATCGTGTGGCTCTCCAGCGAACTCATGTTCTTCGCGGCGCTGTTCGCGATGTACTTCTCGATCCGCGCGGCGGCGCCGGAGCAGTGGGAGAAGCACACCGAGGTCCTCAACATCCCCTATGCGACCACCTTCACGGTGATCCTGGTGCTGTCCTCGGTGACCTGCCAGCTCGGTGTGTTCGCGGCCGAGAAGGGTGACGTCCACGCCCTGCGGCGCTGGTTCACGATCACCTTCGTGATGGGCCTGATCTTCGTGCTCGGCCAGGCGAACGAGTACCTGACCCTGGTGCACGAGGGCGTGAAGATCAACGAAGACGGTTACGGGTCGATGTTCTACCTGACCACCGGCTTCCACGGCCTGCACGTGACCGGCGGTCTCATCGCCTTCATCATCTTCATGATCCGCACCACCATGGGCCGGTTCACCCCGGCCCAGGCCACGTCGGCGATCGTCGTGTCGTACTACTGGCACTTCGTCGACGTCGTGTGGATCGGGCTGTACGGCATGATCTACTGGCTTCAGTGATCTTGGCGTGTCAGGTTCCGCGCCGCTGCTCCGTCCCCTGAGACAAGGTCCAACCGGTTAAGGACACAGGTCATGACTTCTGACAACGACCGCCGACGCGGTCTGCTCGCGCGCCTGCGCGGGCGGCCCGCGGCGCGCAGCAGGGGCCGCCGCCGGCTGGGCGCGGCGTTCCGGCTGATCGCCGCGTTGACGCTGGCCGGCGGCGCCTACACCGTCTTCGCCCCCGGCGTGCAGGCGCAGGAAAACCCGCCGCTCACCGGCGCCGCGGCCGAGGGCAGGGCGCTGTTCGACGTGAGCTGCGTGACCTGCCACGGCCGCAACGCCCAGGGTGTCGAGGGTCGTGGCCCGAGCCTGATCGGGGTGGGCTCCGCGTCGGTCGAGTTCCAGGTCGGCAGCGGTCGGATGCCGATGGCCCGGCAGGAGGCGCAGGCCATGCGCAAGCCGCCGGTCTTCACCGACGAGCAGGTGCGCCAGCTCGGCCAGTACATCCAGGAGCTCGGTGGGGGCCCGCAGGTCCCGCAGGGCAACCTCCGCGAGGGTGCCAACCTCGCCACCGGTGGCGAGCTGTTCCGGATCAACTGCTCGCAGTGCCACGCCTTCGGCGGTGGCGGCGGCGCGCTCTCCTCCGGCAAGTACGCCCCGAGCCTGAACCCGGCCAGCGACGCGCAGATCTACGCCGCGATGCTCAGTGGCCCGCAGAACATGCCGGTGTTCGGCGACAACCAGATCACCCCGGAGCAGAAGGCGGACATCATCGCCTACATCCAGGAGACCCTGAAGGCCGACCAGGACCAGGGCGGCTTCAACCTCGGCCGGTACGGCCCGTCCACCGAGGGCCTGGCGATCTTCCTGGTGGGCATCGTCGCGCTGGTCTTCGCGAGCCTGTGGATTGCGGGCAAGTCGTGACCGGGCGGATCGTCAACACCATTGCCGTGGTGCCGTGCGCCGGCACCGCCCGTAGCGAGGTGACGGCATGAGCACCACGACCGAGCAGCACGCCCCGCAGGACCGGGAGCCGCTCGACGTCCACGACCCCCGGCTCTCCCGGTTCGACATCGTCACCGAGGGCGCCCGCCGCGACGACATCGAGATCGTCCACTACGAGGAGCAGGTCGTCCCGGGCAGCAAGGCCGAGCGCCGGCTGACCCGTACGGTCGCGGCGATGTTCCTGCTCACCGGCCTGGCCGCCACCGCGTTCCTGGTCGTCTACATCTGGTGGCCCTGGGAGTACGAGCCGGGTCGCGGCGGCGACAAGTGGTACACCCCGCTGCTGGGCCTCACCCTGGGCATCGCCCTGCTCGGCATCGGCTTCGGCATCCTCACCTGGGGCAAGAAGCTGCTGCCCAAGGAGGTCTCGATCCAGGACCGGCACGACGGTCCCGGTTCGGCGGAGGACCGGAAGATCACCGGCGAGACCATGCTCTACCTCGCCGACGAGATGGGGGTGCGGCGTCGTCCGCTGCTCGGCGTCTCGCTGGTCGCCGGCCTGCTGCCGGTCGGCGCGGTCGCCGCGGCCCCGCTGGTCGGCGGGCTGATCTCCAACCCGCACAAGAACAACCAGATGTTCACCACCGGCTTCGCCCCGCAGGACGGGAAGAAGGTCCGGCTGGTCCGCGAGGACGGCCGGCCGATCCGCCCGGCCGACGTCAGCGCCGGCGGCCAGCTCACCGTGTTCCCGGGCATCGAGCACGGGGTGAGCAACAAGCACGCCGACTCGCCGACCCTGCTGATCCACCTGCGGGAGACCGACGCGGAGAAGTCCCGGCAGGCCAACTCGCGGGTCGGTCACGGTGACTACATGTGGGGCAACTACGCGGCGTACTCCAAGATCTGCACGCACGCCGGCTGCCCGGCGAGCCTGTACGAGCAGCAGACCAACCGGCTGCTCTGCCCGTGTCACCAGAGCCAGTTCCTGATCACCGACAACGCCCGGCCGGTCTTCGGCCCGGCGAGCCGGCGGCTGCCCCAGCTGCCGATCGAGGTGGACGAGGACGGCTTCTTCGTGGCGAAGTCCGACTACACCGAAACCGTCGGCCCCGACTTCTGGGAGCGGCCATGAAGCGCCGAAAGTTTGACGTAGCAGCGGTGCCGGGCAAGGCCGCCGGGGGAGTGGACGACCGCTTCCAGGTCGCCACCCCGCTGCGCAAGCTGCTCAACAAGGTCTTCCCGGACCACTGGTCGTTCCTGCTCGGCGAGATCGCGCTCTTCTCGTTCGTCGTGCTGCTGCTCACCGGGGTCTTCCTGACCTTCTTCTACGAGCCGGCGATGACCGAGGTGGTCTACAACGGCAGCTACGCCCCGCTGCGGGGCACCCCGATGTCCGCCGCGTACGCCTCCAGCCTGGACATCTCGTTCGATGTCCGGGGTGGCCTGATCATGCGGCAGATGCACCACTGGTCCGCGCTGCTGTTCATGGCCGCGATCGTGGTGCACATGATGCGGGTCTTCTTCACCGGCGCGTTCCGCAAGCCGCGGGAGACCAACTGGATCATCGGCTCGCTGCTGTTCTGGGTCGGCTTCCTGGCCGGCTTCACCGGCTACTCGCTGCCGGACGACGGCCTGTCCGGCACCGGTCTGCGGATCGCCTCCGGCATCATGCTGTCGATCCCGGTGATCGGCTCCTGGGTCACCTCGTCGGTCTTCGGCGGCGAGTTCCCCGGCGAGATCATCATCAGCCGGTTCTTCATCGCCCACGTGCTGCTGATCCCGGGCCTGCTGGTCGCGCTGATCAGCGCCCACCTGGGCCTGGTGTTCAAGCAGAAGCACACCCAGTGGCCCGGCCCCGGCCGGACCAACGACAACGTGGTCGGCGAGCGGATGTTCCCGCGCTACGCGCTCAAGCAGGGCGGCTTCTTCATGGTCGTCTTCGGCGTGATCGCGCTGATGGGCGGCCTGTTCCAGATCAACCCGATCTGGTACTTCGGCCCGTACGAGGCGTGGGTGGTCTCGGCGGCCAGCCAGCCCGACTGGTACGTCATGTTCCTCGACGGCTCGACCCGCCTGATGCCCGCCTGGGAGATCAACATCCCGATCGGCAACGGGTACGTCATCCCGCCGCTGTTCTGGCCGACGGTCGTGCTGCCGGGCATCCTGGTCGGTCTCTCCACGCTCTACCCGTTCGTGGAGGCCCGGCAGCTCAAGGACTACCGGCACCACAACCTGCTGCAGCGTCCCCGGGACGTCCCGGCCCGCACCGCGGTGGGCGCGATGGCCGTCGCCTTCTACATCGTGCTGACCCTCTCCGGCGCCAACGACGTGATCGCCGACAAGTTCCACATCAGCCTGAACGCGATGACCTGGGCGGGCCGGATCGGGCTGCTGTTCATCCCGCCGCTGGCCTACTACGTCACCTACCGGATCTGCCTGGGTCTGCAGCAGCACGACCGGGAGGTGCTGGCCCACGGCGTGGAGACCGGCATCATCAGGCGGCTGCCCGACGGCCGGTTCGAGGAGGTCCACCAGCCGCTCAGCGCCGGTGACGGCCACGGGCACGGCGAACTGGACTACGTCGGCTGGGTGGTGCCGAAGAAGATGAACCGGCTCGGGGCGCTCGGCCCGGCGATCCGGGGCTTCTTCTACCCGATCGAGAAGCCGGTCGAGGCGCCGGTCTCGCCGGGGCACCCGCCGGTGGAACCCCGCCCCGAGCGGGAGGAGATCGGCAGCGGGGATTCCCGCCGCTGACCTGCCCGTACCACTGCGCCGAAGCGCCCGCCGGAGTCCTCCGGCGGGCGCTTCGTCCGTTCCGGTGGCCGTCCGCCGGGCGGCCGGTGGGCGGCGTGACCAGCCCCCAACGGGTGGAAAGCACAGGAATAACCCGCGCCAGCCGGGTATCCGTGCGGTCCAACGAAAACGGGGAGGGAACATGTTGGGTATCAAACGCCTGGGACTGCTGGCCACGCTGGCGGTGGTCGGCCTGGCCCCCGCGGCTGCCGCGCAGGCCGCCGCGCAGCCGTCGGCGCAGGACACCCAGTACCTGCAGGCGGTGCACCAGGTCAACCTGGCGGAGATCGTCACCGGGAACCTGGCCCAGAAGAAGGGGCAGAACGAGCAGGTCAAGCAGTTGGGACAGCAGTTCGTCACCGATCACACCCAGCTCGACCAGACGGTGAAGAGCACCGCCCAGCAGCTGAACGTGACCCTGCCGAACGCGCCGACGGCCGACCAGCAAAAGGTGATCGACAAGCTCAACGGTCTCAACGGCGCCGCGTTCGACAAGGCATGGGTGACCGCTGAGCTGGCCGGTCACGTGCAGGCCATCCAGGCCACCCAGACCGAGATCTCGCAGGGCTCCGAGCAGTCGGTGGTCCAGCTCGCGCAGGACGCGCTGCCGGTGTTGCAGGCGCACTACGACGCGCTGGTCGCCCTGGCCCAGGAGTTGGGCATCCCGGTCCCGCAGACCAGCGCCAGCGGTACCGCGAGCCCGGGTGGCAGCGGTACGCCGGCTCCGGGTGGCACGACCGAGTCCCCGGCCCCGGGCGGCACCACGGAGTCGCCGGAACCGGGTGGTACCACCGAGACGCCGGCTCCGGGTAACAGCTGACGTCCCGTACCACCTGACGGTGGCCGGTCCCCGACGGGGCCGGCCACCGTCGCGCCTGCCCGGCGCGGCGGTCAGTCGGCGCTGGCCAGGCCGATCGCGAACGCCTCCTCCAGGTCGTGCTGCGAGTAGGCGCGGAAGGCGATGTGCGACTCGGTGTTGAGCACGCCCGGGACCTTGGAGATGCTGCCGGCGATGACCTTGGCGATCTGCTCGAACTCCCGGACCCGGACGATGGCGATCAGGTCGACGTGCCCGGCCACCGAGTAGACCTCGCTGACCCCGGGCAGGTTGGCCAGGTTCTCGGCCACCTCGGGGATCGAGTCGGTGGCGCAGTCGATCAGGACGATCGCGGTGATCACTGACGATTCTCCGTTCGTCGTGCCGGGCGCGACGCCGGCCTGGCGTCGCTGACCATGCTAGTGCCGCACGACGCGGGTCAGAGCAGCATGGTGCGCGGGTCGGCGGCCATGGCGCGCAGCCAGGCGGCCGCCTCCGGGGCCCCCGGGCAGCGGGCGGTGTCCAGCGCGGCGGCCAGGGCGTACATCTCGGGCGGCGGGATGAGCAGGCTCTCCTTGCTGCGCAGCCCCAGCTTGACCGTGCCGGTGTCGGTGGTGACGGTGAGCACCGGGGTGCGGGTGACCGCGCCGGTGGCGACCACCGAGCCGTCGCTGGCGACGCCGGTGTGCGCGACGGCCGTGGCCTGCAACGTCACCGACCGGGCGGCCCGCAGGTCGACGCTCTTCGTGGTGAGCCTGACCACGGTGAGCCGGGAGCCCTCCAACCAGGCGTTCGTCCGCACGATGCTCGTGACCAGCAGACCGACGAAGACGATGACCAGCCCGGCCGACAGGAGCGCGACGAGTGCCGGCACCGCCCCGCTGCCCGAGGTGCCCGCACCGACCGACGCGTTCAGGACGGTCCCGAGGATGGCACCCACACAGCCGCAGGTCACCGTGAGCAGGACACCCAGCACCACCAACGAGACGACCCGACCGGTACGGCTCGACCGGTAGCCGATCGACAGGGGGATCCGGGGCACGGAGGGCTGCATGCCGGTGATTCTGACACCGACGATCAACGTCCGCCCGGTACGGCCGCCACGGTGAGCCCGTCCGCGGCCCGGATCACGTCGCGGAGCCGTTCGTGGCGGCCGACCGTCGCGCCGGGCCAGACCACCACGCGCTCCACGTCGCCGCGGACCACCGCGCCCGCGCCGACCACCGCGTGCCGGGCCCGACCGGTGACGGTGGCGTCCGGGGCGACCACAACGTCGTCCCCGGCGGCGTGCAGGTTGGCCGCCAGGTAGTCGGTGGGCGTCCCGGTGTCGAAGAACGTGCCCGGGTACGGCACCACGGTCAGCTCGCCGGCCGCCTCCGCCGGTCGCCACACCGTGCGGACCAGGTCACCGAAGCTCGCCGGCAGCTCCCGCACCCGGTGCCAGGGCAGCAGCGAGAAGCCGGTGAAGACGTGCCCGTCGAAGGTGCCGGGGGCGCGCGGGTCGGGTGCCGGCCGACCCAGCAGGCGTACGGACCGGAAGTCCCACCCGGCCAGCAGCGCCGCGACGTCCGGACCGGGAGCGGCGCCGGGATCGGCCAGGTACGCGTCGGCGTTGCCGACCAGCACCCCCCGCCCGGCGATCCAGTCCCGCAGGTTGCCCAGGCCGCCGGCCGTGCCCAACGGCTCACCCGGCTCCACCGACAGGTGCGCCCGGTCGCCGACGTGCGTCACCACCTGGTCGGCCAGGTAGCAGGCGTTCACCGCCACCCGCTCCGGCCCGGTCAGGCCCAGCCCGGCCAGCCGGTGCAGGGCCCGGTCCAGCAGCGGCACGTTGCCGACCGGGCAGAGCGCCTTGGGCACCCGGGCGGTCAGCGGGCGCAGCCGGGTGCCCTCGCCGGCGGCGAGCACCACCGCGCACAGGCCGTCCGGGGCGGTCACGTCGTCGGCTGGCCGGCCTGCGGCCCGATGCCGTAGTGGCCGAGCAGGTTGGCGGTGGCCCGGCTCAGCCGGGGCAGGTCGTCCAGCGGGTGCCAGGCCGCCTCGAAGACCTCCGCGCCGTCCACGGCCAGCTCCGTCGTGGCGGCGGGCACCTCCGCCTCGAAGACCATGTCCACCCAGCCCCGGGTGTGCACCACCGCGTTCGGCACGGCCGGGCGGAGCTGTTCCGGGGCGAGCCGGACGCCGGACTCCTCGTACAGTTCGCGGGCCGCGCCGACGACCGGGGCCTCCCCGCGCTGGAGCAGGCCGGCGGGCAGCGTCCAACTGTGTCCGGGGGGCTGGCGCAGCAGCAGGAGCCGGCCGGCCCCGTCGGCCCCGCTGTCCCGGACCAGGGTCACCGCGCCGACGACGTACTTCGGCCCGGCGAGCCGGACCAGGCGACGACGCACCGAGACCGGCAGCCGGTAGAAGACCTTGTACGCGACGGCCCGGCCGGTGGCGCGGGAACGGAGGATCATGGTCTCCAGGCTAGGCCGTCGGTGCGCTGTCGTGGGGTGCGGGGCGACCGGTCACCCGGCCAGGGCCTCACTGTCGATGGTCGACCAGGTCGATGAGCTGGCGGACCACGGTGTCCGGTTCGACGGCCCGGTCGAAGACCGCGACCAGCAGGGTCTCCAGGTCGGGATAGCCGAGTTCCTCCGACAGCCGCAGCAGCGGCAGGTCGCTGGCCAGGCCCCGGTCGTGCTTGCGCAGCGCCAGGCCGATGGTGGCCCGCCCGAGGCGGACCTTGTCGGCGATGGAGATGCCGGGCTCGGTGTGCTCGGTGAACCAGCGGCTGATCTGCATCTGCGCGTGCGGCGACTTGACGAAGTCGAGCCACTCGCGGCGGGGCCCACGGGGGGCGACGTCCGCCTCGAAGCCGCTCTCCGCGTCGCTCTCGGTGTAGATCTCCACCACGTCGCCCTCGTCCAGTTCGGACGCCAGCGGCGCGAGCCGGCCGTTGATCCGTGCCGCGAGACAGTGGTCGCCCCGCTCGGTGCCCAGCTCGTAGGCGAGGTCGACCGGGGTGGCCCCGGCCGGGAGCACCACCTGCCGGCCGTCGGCGACCACCTGGATCTGCGCCTCGGCGAGGTCGCACCGCAGCGACTGGAGGAACTGGGCCGGGTCGGGGGCCTCCTGCTCCCAGTCGAGCACCCGGCGCAGCCAGGAGAGCTGGTCGGTGTTGCTGGACCCGGTGGCGGCCCGGGGGAACCGGAAGTCGGCGGCCACCCCGTACTCGGCGCAGCGGTGCATCTCCCGGGTGCGGATCAGCACCTCGACCGTGCGTTCCTGCGGGCCGCAGACGCTGGTGTGCAGGGAACGGTAGAGGTTGTTCTTGGGGGAGGCGATGAAGTCCTTGAACCGGCCGGGGACCGGCCGCCAACGGCCGTGCACCGCGCCGAGGGCGGCGTAACAGTCGGTGGCCGGGCCGTCCACCACGATCACGATCCGGGGCAGGTCGTACGGCACGGCGTGCCCGCCGGCCACGGTGTCCTTCCAGATCGAGTAGAGGTGTCGGGGACGGGCGCTCACCTCGGCGTCGACCCGGCTGCGGCGCAGCGCCACCCTGGCCTGGGCCACCACGTCGTCGAGGTAGGCGTCCCAGCCGGGCCGGTCGTGCACGTGCCGGGCCAGCCGGGCGTGCTCGTCGGGCTCCAGGTGCAGCAGCACCACGTCGTCCAGGTCGCGCTTGAGGGTCTGGATGCCGAGCCGGTCGCAGAGCGGGACCAGCACCTCCTGGGTCTTGCGGGCGATCCGCTCCCGGGAGGCGGCCGAGCGGACCCCGAGGGTACGCATGTTGTGCAGCCGGTCGGCCAGCTTGATGATCAGCACCCGGACGTCCTTGCCGGCCGCGATGATCATCTTGCGGATCGTTTCCGCCTCGGCGGCCTTGCCGTAGAACGCCTTGTCGAACTTCGTCACCCCGTCGACCAGGTGCGCCACCTCGGGCCCGAAGTCCTCGCTGAGCGCCTGGAGGGTGTAGCGGGTGTCCTCCACCGTGTCGTGCAGCAGCGCCGCGACCAGGGTGGTGGTGTCCATCCCGAGGTCGGCGCAGATCTGGGCCACCGCCAGCGGGTGGGTGATGTACGGCTCGCCGCTCTTGCGGAACTGACCGCGGTGCATGTTCTCGGCGATCGTGTACGCCCGGCGCAGCACCGAGGCGTCCGCGCTCGAATGGATGCCGCGGTGGGTGCGGACGAGCTGGGTCACCGGGTCGGCGTCGTTGGCCGGCCAGCTCAACAGGGACCGGAGCCGCCGGGTCAGGGGCAACTCACCCGGCTGGGCCGGGAGCGCACCCCCCAGGGCGGCGCCGTGTCCGGCGTCGACGTCCACGAGGGACACCTCCTCACCCCGGCTCCACGGTCACCGTCGCCGGCAACCGGAAGCAGGCCCACGAAACGGGCAGGACTGCACTCCCTTAACAGACTAAGCGAGGCGGGGTCGTCCGATCGGACACTTGCTCATGAGCGTTCGGTCGAGAGTTGGTGGGACCCGCCGTCCTCGGCCTTCGCCAGCAGGTCACGGAACCGTCCCGCGCCGGCCACCGGGGACGACCAACCGGAGGTCATCTCCACCAGCCGGGTCTCCGGTCGTTCCAACCAGGACAGGATGCGTTCGGTCTCCTCGGCGGTGGCCCGGGGCACCGGCCCGTGCCCGCCCGGCTCCACCGTCTCGGCGGTGGCCCGGATCGCGGTGATCGTCGGTCGGGGGTGGACGCCCGGCGGGGACACCCCGGCCCCGGCGAGCCGCCCGAACCGGACCAGCGCCAGCTCCCAGCCGCCCCCGGCGGCGGGCCGGGCGGCGGCCAGCTCGGCGATCCGGGTCAGACCGGCCAGCCGCTGCATCCGGACGGTGGCCCGCAGCACCGCCGCCAGCCGGGAGCGCACCACCGCCGCCTCCTCGTAGCGTTGCGCGGCCGCCAACGCCTCGATCCGGGCCAGCAGGGCGTCCACCACCACCTGCGGGTCGCTGGTGGTGGCGGTGCGGAACGGGGCGACCGCGCGGTCGTCGTACTCCTGCGGGGTGATCCGGTGCTCGCAGGGCGCCGGGCAGCGGCCCAGCTCGGCCAGCGCGCAGGCCGGCGTGACCGTGCGCAGCGACAACCGGTGGGTGCACTGGCGCAGCGGCACCGCGTCGTGGAACCCGGCGGCGGCCAGCTCGGCGGCCCGGGTGGAACGGAACGGGCCGAGGTAGGCGGTGTCACCGGGGGCCAGGCCGCGCACCACCGACAACCGGGGGTACGGCCCGCCGGTGAGCTTGAGCCACACCATCCGTTCCGGATACTTCGACCGCCTGTTGTACGGCGGCGCGTGCGCGGCGATCAACCGCAGCTCCCGGACCTCCGCCTCCAGCGGGTGGGCGCATTCCACCGCCTCCACCCGCTCGGCGGCGGCCAGCATCTCCGACATCCGGGCCCGCTTCTCGGCGGCGGTGAAGTAGCTGCGGACCCGGGTGGCGATGTCGCCGGAGGTGCCCACGTAGAGCGGCCGGTCGTCGGCGGCCCGGAAGATGTAGACCCCGGGCCCCCGGGGCAGCCCGTCGGCGAGGTGCCGCTTGCGCCGCTGGGTGGGGCTGACCGCGCGGGCGAACTCGATCGCCTCGCCCACGGTGTCGACCCGGTGCCCGCCGAGCCGGGCGATCAGGCCGTGCAGCACGTCCACCGTGGCCTTGGCGTCGTCGAGCGCCCGGTGGGTGGGCTGGGTGGTGGTGCGGAAGTAGGCGGCCAGGGTGCCCAGCTTGCGGTTGGGCACCTCGTCGCGGGTGAGCACCCGCCGGGCCAGCGCCGCCGTGTCCAGCACCCGGGGGTTGGGCCAGCGGTAGCCGTGCTTCGCGCAGGCGGCCTTGAGGAAACCCACGTCGTAGGGCGCGTTGTGGGCCACCAGCACGGCGTCGGCGACGAACTCCAGGAAGCTCGGCAGCACCTGCTCGATCGGCGGGGCGGGCAGCAGCATGGCCTGGGTGATGCCGGTCAGCACGGTGATGAACGGCGGGACCGGCACCCCCGGGTTGACCAGGGTGGCGAGCACCCCCAGCTCCTCGCCGCCGCGCACCTTCACCGCGCCGATCTCGGTGATGCCCCCGCCGTCGGGTGAGCCGCCGGTGGTCTCCAGGTCGACCACCACGAACGTCGTCGCGTACAGCGGCAGGGCCGGATCGACACCGCCGGCCGACCGGTCCAGACCGGCCAGGGTCTGCTGGACGTACTCCCCAGGTGCCACGGGCGGCAGGCTAACCGTTCGGTCCGACACTCCCGTCACCGCAGCCCCAGGGGCCCCTGGCGGCGTAGGATGAGAGATCGGCTCACTCATCCGGCGGTGGGCCCGGTCGCGGTGGGAGACTTGCCCCATGCCCCTCACCGACCCGCACGACGACCACCTCCCGCTGGAGGGGTCGTCCACCGCCGCGCCCGGGGCCGGCGGGGACCCGGGTGCGGGGGCGCCCGAGCCCGGGGCCACCCTGCCCGAGCCGGAGTCCGAGCCCGGCCTGCCCGAGCCCATCCCTCCCACGCCCGACGGATCCGACGCCGGTGAGCCGGTGGACGGGCCGCCGGAGCCGGAGCCCGTCCTGCCCGAGCCGGTCCGGCAGCGGATCGTGGCGCTCACCGCGGCGGTCCTGCCTGGCCTGCCCGCCGACGAGGTGCCGGTGCCGCTGCGCCGGGTGGCGAAGTTCGCCCCCAACCGGCGGGCCCGGCTGGGTGGCTCGGTGATCGCCGCCCAGCTCACCGCCGACCCGCTGTTCCGGCAGCGGGTCACCGCCCGGGTGCTGACCGACGCCGGTGACCTCGGCGCGGCCGTGGTCGAGGGCACCGCGCCGGCCGCCGCCGACCCGGTCGAGGTGGCCGCCCTGGCCTACCTGGTCCGCCCGAAGGGCTGGCGGGAGCTGATCGACGCCAGCGGCGCGGCGGTCCGTGCCGAGGTGGACAGCGCGGTCGTCGCCGAGCTGGTCCGCGAGGCCGAGCAGCGGGCCACCCGGGCCGAGCACGACCGGGCGGTGGCCCGGGTCGAGGCGGACAAGCTCCGCGACGAGCTGGCCCGCGTCCGCGAGGAACTCGGCCAGCTCCGGGAGGAGAACCGCCAGCTCCAGCGCGGCCTGCGGGAGACCCAGGCCCGGGAACGCCGGGCCACCGAACTGCTCGCCACCGAGCGTGGCCGGGCCGCCCGCGCCGCCGCCGACAGCGACGCCGAGCTGCGTCGGGCGCGGGCCAGGCTGGCCGAGGCCGAGGCGGCGGCCGGCGTGGCCAAGGCCAGCGCCAAGGAGGCCCGTTCGGTCGACGACGCCCGGCTGTGGCTGCTGCTGGAGACGATCGGTCAGGCCGCCGTGGGGTTGCGCCGCGAACTGGCCCTGGACCCGGTGGACAAGCTCCCCGCCGACTTCGTGGCCGACGCCTTCACCGATGCCCCGGCCGCCGCCCAGGGCGGGCCGGCCGCCCGCGCCCGGGACACCGACGACCCGGCCCGGCTGGACCAGCTCCTCGCCCTGCCGAGGGCGCACCTGGTGGTGGACGGCTACAACGTCACCAAGCGCGGGTTCGGTGAGATGTCCCTGGAACAGCAGCGCAAGCGGTTGATCACCGGGCTGGGTGGGATCGCCGCGCAGACCGGCGACGAGGTGACCGTGGTCTTCGACGGGGCGGAACGGATGCACGGCCTGCCGCCCGCCCCGCGCGGGGTGCGGGTGCTCTTCTCCCGCAAGGGCGAGACCGCCGACGAGCTGATCCGCCGGCTGGTCCGGGCCGAGCCGCCCGGCCGCCCGGTGGTGGTGGTCTCCTCCGACCGGGAGGTCGCCGACGGGGTGCGCCGGCACGGGGCGTACCCGCTGGGGGCAGACTCGCTGCTGCGCCGGCTGGCCCGCTCCTGACGTGTTGATCACCGGTTGTCCGGTTGTGTCGTACCCGATGGTTAGTGTCCGACCTGACCGACGGTGCTCGGGTGGTGACGAGGGTTTCCGCCCGACGCCGCACTGCGTCAGGAGGCACGATGCTCATCGACTGCGACGGCTGCCGGGTCCGGGGCGCGGGCTGCGCCGGCTGCCTGGTGACGGCCCTGCTCGACACCGACTCCCCGGCGGCCGGCCTGGGTGCCGCCGAGCACCGGGCGATCGAGGTGCTCACCCGCTCCGGGTTCGAGGTGGAGGTGCTGGCCCACGAGACCCGCCCGGCCCGGTCGACCCGCCGCCGGGTCGCCTGACCCCCGCCCCGCTCCGGCGGGGGCCCGGGGTGGACACCACGGCGGAGCCGCGTCGGCGGGCCATAGGATGGGCGCTCACGGCGGGAGGAGCGGCGGCATGACACGGGTACGACGCCACGCCCGCGGACCCGTACCCGGGGTGCCCCGGTGAGCCCGCGCGGCTGGGCGGTGCTCACCCTGGCGGCGCTGGTGCTGGCCCTGGTCGTCCTCGGTGCCCTGCTGGTCCCGTGGAGCCGGCCCCCGGCCCCCCGCGCCGACCAGCTCGCCGCCCTGCGTGACCTGCCCGCCGACCAGGTGGCCCGGGGGCGCGCGTTGCAGGCGGCCCTGCGTCCCGGCCGCTACACCGGGCTCGCCGTCGGCCTGCTGGTGGCCCTGCTGCTCGGGCTGACCCCGCTCGGGGCGAGGCTGGTCGAGCTGGCCGGCCGGCCGTTCGGCGACCACTGGATCGCCCGCGCGGTGCTCGGCGGGATCGCCGTGGTGCTCGTCGCCGACCTGCTCACCCTCCCGTTCGCCGCCTGGCGGCAGTCGGTGCTGACCCGGTACGGGCTCGCCACCCAGGGCTGGGGCGGCTGGACGGTCGACCTGCTCAAGTCGTACGCGCTCAGCGCGGTGCTCGCCGCGACCGTGCTGCTCGGCTTCTACACCGTCACCCGGCTCGCCCCGCGCTGGTGGTGGGCGTTCGGGGCGGCCGGCGCGGCCGGGCTGGTGGTGCTGCTGTCCTTCGTGCTGCCGGTGCTGGTGGAGCCGGTGTTCAACCGGTTCACCCCGATGGAGCAGGGGCCGCTGCGCACCGAACTGACCGCCCTGGCGGCGCGGGACGGCGTACCGGTGCGGGACGTGCTGGTCGCCGACGCCTCCCGCCGCACCCGGGCGGTCAACGCGTACGTCTCCGGTCTGGGGCCGACCCGGCGGGTGGTGGTCTACGACACCCTGCTGCGCGAGGCCACCCCGGCCGAGGTGACCAGCGTGGTGGCGCACGAGCTGGGCCACGCCAGGGACCGTGACGTCTGGACCGGCACGCTGACCGGTGCGCTCGGGGCCGCCGCCGCGGTCGTCGCGCTCTACCTGGTCGGCTCCTGGGCGCCGCTGCTGCGCCGGGCCGGCGTCGACTCGATCGCCGAGCCCCGGGCGTTCGCGCTGCTGATCGCCCTGGTGACGGTCGCCGGGCTGGTCGCCGGCCCGGTGCAGGCGCTGGTGTCACGCCGGATCGAGGCGCGGGCAGACGCGCACGCCCTGGCGCTCACCGGTGACCCGGCCACCTTCGAGGCGATGCAACGGCGGCTCGCCGGGGTCAACCTGGCCGATCCCGACCCGCCCCGGGCGGAGTACCTCTGGTTCGCCTCGCACCCGTCCACGGTGGAGCGGATGGCCGCCGCCCGCGCGTACGCCCGGGAGGCCGGCCGGTGACCCGGACCCTGTTGATCACCAACGACTTCCCGCCCCGCCCCGGCGGCATCCAGTCGTTCGTGCACCACCTGGCGGTTCGCCAGCCGCCCGGCTCGGTGGTGGTCTACGCCTCCAGTTGGCGCGACACCGCCGGGTTCGACGCCGCGCAGCCCTTCCCGGTGGTGCGGGACGCGACCCGGGTGCTGTTGCCCACCCCGCGGGTCGCCCGCCGGGCCGCCCGGCTGGCCCGGGAGCACGGCTGCGACACGGTGTGGTTCGGTGCCGCCGCGCCCCTGGGCCTGCTCGCCGGCGGACTGCGCCGGCGGGCCGGCATCCGCCGCGCGGTGGCGCTGACCCACGGTCACGAGGCCGGCTGGGCGACCCTGCCGGGGGCCCGCGCCGCGCTGCGCCGGATCGGCCGGGACACCGACGTGGTCACCTACCTCGGCGACTACACCCGCATACGGCTGGAGCGCGCCCTGCGCGGCGTCACCGAGCTGCACCGGCTCGCCCCCGGGGTCGACGTGGACACCTACCACCCCGGGGTGGACGGCGCGCCGGTGCGGGCCCGGCTCGGGCTGGCCGACCGGCCGGTGGTGGTCTGCGTCTCCCGGCTGGTCGCGCGCAAGGGCCAGGACATGCTGATCCGGGCCCTGCCGGCGATCCGCCGCCGGGTGCCCGACGCGGCGCTGCTGGTGGTCGGGGGCGGGCCCTACCGGGCGACCCTGGAGAAGCTGGCCCGGTCCACCGGCGTGGAACGTGACGTGGTGTTCACCGGCTCGGTGCCGTGGGAGGCGCTGCCCGCCCACTACGCGGCCGGTGACGTCTACGCGATGCCCTGCCGTACCCGCAACCGGGGGCTTGACGTCGAAGGGCTCGGCATCGTCTACCTGGAGGCGTCGGCGACCGGGCTGCCGGTGGTGGCCGGTGACTCCGGCGGCGCACCGGACGCGGTCCGCGAGGGCGAGACCGGGTACGTCGTCCCGGGGCGCGACGTCGCCGTGCTCGCCGACCGGGTGGCCACCCTGCTCGCCGACCGGGACCTCGCCCGGCAGCTCGGCGCGGCCGGGCGGGCCTGGGTGGAGAAGGAGTGGCGCTGGGAGACCCAGGCCCGCCGCCTGACGGACCTGCTCACCGGCACCGCCGCCCCCGGCTGAACCGCCGACCGACCCTCCGGCCGACCCGCCCACCGGTCGGTCCGGCGCGGAACAGGGCGGCGGGGTGGGCCGCAGGCGGGTGGGTCAGCGGATCTGTTCGAGGATGCGGGCGGCGGGGGCGGGCTTGCCGAAATGCCAGCCCTGACCGGTGTCGCAGCCGATGGAGCGCAGCAGGTCGGCCTGGTCGGCGGTCTCCACCCCCTCGGCGGTGACCGTCAGGTCCAGCGCGTGGGCCAGCGACACCAGCGAGGCCAGGATCTGCTCGTCGTTGCGGCTGGCCGGGTCGACCTGCGGGCTGCGCAACCTGGTCACGAACTCGCCGGCCACCTTCAGCTCGGTGACCGGCAGGTCCCGCAGGTAGACCAGGTTGCTGTAGCCGGTGCCGAAGTCGTCGATGGCGATCCGGACACCCAGGTCGTTGAGCATCCGCAGGGCCCGGACCGGGTCCTCCCCGCCGGTGCTCATCATGGTGCTCTCGGTGATCTCCAACTGGAGCCGCTGCGGCGGCAGGCCGGTCTGCGCCAACAGCCCGCGCACCTCCTGCACCAGGCCGGGGCGGTGGACCTGCCGGACGGCGAGGTTGACGCTGACGAACGGGGCCGGCCCGCCGCCGGCCGCCCAGCTCTCCGCCTCCCGGCACGCCTCGGCGAGCACCCAACCACCGAGCCGGACGATCAGCCCGGTCTCCTCGGCCAGCCCGATGAAGCTGTCCGGACCCAGCACCCCCAGCTCGGGGTGCCGCCAACGGACCAGCGCCTCCACCCCGACCACGGTGCCGTCCCGCAGCGACGTCAGCGGCTGGTAGTCCAGGAAGAACTCGCCCCGGTCCAGGGCGGCGGGGATGGCCGCCGACAGGGCGTACCGGGCCAGCTCGGTGCGGTGCCGGGCCGGGTCGAACAGCGCCCAGCGGGCGCCGCCGGCCGCCTTGGCCCAGTGCAGGGTGCTGTCGGCGGCCCGCATCAACTCGCCCGGGGTGGTGCCGGCCACCGGTCGTTCCACGATGCCGGCGCTGGCGGTGACGGTCAGCTCGTGCCCCTCGACCAGGGCCGGCTCGGCGACCGCGGCGAGCGCCGCCTCCGCCACCTTCACCACGTCGTCGGTGCCGTCGGTGCGCTCGACGAGGACGACGAACTCGTCGCCGCCGAGGCGGGCCACCAGGTGCTCGCCGAGGGCCCGGCTCAGCCGCTGCGCCACCTGCACCAGCAGGGCGTCGCCCAGCTGGTGACCGAGGGAGTCGTTGACCACCTTGAACCGGTCGAGGTCGAGGAAACACACCCCCACCCGGGCCGAACCCCGCCCCGGGGCGGTGAGGGCGGTGGCGAGCCGTTCGGTGAACAGGGTGCGGTTGGGCAGGTCGGTGAGCGGGTCGTGGGTCGCCTGGTGACGGAAGCGGGACTCACTGTCGCGCAGCGCCCGTTCGGCCTGGGCGCGGGCCACCATCGCCGCCCGCCGGATGGACTCCTGCTCGTCGAGGGTCCGGTCGCGCAGCGCGCGGGCGTACCCGGTGGTGATGGTGGCGAGCAACCGGGCCAGCCGGTCGGAGATGTCGTCGCCGACCAGGCCGAGGTCGCGCAGCAGGCGGAGCTGGACGACCTCCACGGTCCGCCCCAGCCCCTCCGCCGAGGCGATGTGCGCGGCCACCAGCTCCGCGCCCACCTGGTGACCGACCCGCGGGTCGAACGGTTCGGCCCGCAGCGCGGCCGCCAGTCGTACGGTGAGCCGTTGCAGCAGCTCCTCCAACTGGGCCTGGGTCATCGGCAGGTAGCTGGTGCCGGAGACCGCCTTGGCCCAGGCACGGGCGAACGTACCCGGGCAGGACGCCCGGGGGCCCGTCGGCTCACCCATCGAGACGCCCGACGCCGCCGAGGAAGACGGCCTGCTCGGCGTTCTCGGCGCTCTCCGGCGTCTCGGGCCGCCACTGCGGCACCCAGACCACCCCGGGGTCGACGATCGTGAAGCCGTCGAAGAACGCGGTCAGCTCGGCCCGGCTGCGGATGCACAGCGGGTTGTCGGTACGCCGGTAGACCCGTTCCGCCTCGGTCCGCTCGGCCCCGCCCCGGGTGTCGTCGCTGGCCTGGGAGAGGACCAGGTAACTGCCCGGGGCGAGCGCCGCGCGCAACGTCCGCAGGATGTCCTCGGGATGGTCTGCGTGCGGGATGAAGTGCAGCACCGCCACGATCATCACGGCCACCGGCTGGGAGAAGTCGATCAGCCGGGTCACCTCGGGGTGCGCCAGGATCGCCTCGGGCCGGCGCAGGTCCTCCTGCACGACGGCGGCGGCGGGGTTGCCGGCGAGGATCTCCTGGCTGTGCGCGACGGCGACCGGGTCGACGTCGACGTAGACCACCCGGGCGCGCGGGTCGGCCCGCTGGGCGATCTCGTGCACGTTGCCGACGGTGGGGATGCCGGAACCGATGTCGAGGAACTGGCGGATGCCGGAGTCGACCAGGTGCTGCACCACCCGGCGCAGGAAGGCACGGTTGGCCTGGGCCATCAGCGGCGCGTCGGGAACCGCCTCCACCATCGCGCGGGCGGCGACCCGGTCGGCGGCGAAGTTGTGCGAGCCGCCGAGGTAGTAGTCGTACATGCGGGCGACGCTGGGGCGTTCGATGTCGATGTCGTCGGGTGCCCAGTTCGGTCGCTGCATCCCCAACCCCTTTGTCGAGTACCACCGCAAACATGGTCGACCGTGCGGTTCACCCGGGTATTCTGCCTGCCCACCGCCCAGGTGCAAAGACCGCGATCAGTGCGCGACCGGTCGCTCACCGGGCGCAGTCGAACCGGTGGTGTGCCGACGGCAGGCCCGGGTCCGGGTGGACCCGGGCCTACCGGCCCGGCGGGGTGGCCCCGCCTCAGAACTTCGGGGCGTCCGGCGCCTCGAGCAGACCCAGCCGCAGGGCGGTCATCAGCGCCTGCGCCCGGTTGGCCGCGCCCAGCTTCTCGTAGAGCTTCGAGATGTGGGTCTTGGCGGTGGACTCGCTGACGAACAGCTGCTTGGCGATGCCGGCCACGCTCATGCCGTCGGCGAGCAGCCGCAGCACCTGACCCTCGCGGGGGGAGAGCTGCGGGCCGGACGGAGCCAGCCGGCGCTTCATCGCCTCGGCCAGGTCGGCGGCGGTGAACGCGCTGGGCGAGGAGGCGGCGTGCCGGGCGGCGGCCACCACCTCGTCGGCCGGGGCGGTCTTGGGCACGAAGGCGCTCGCCCCCGCCTCCAACGCGCCGAAGAGCTGGTCGTCACCGGCGTACATGGTGAGCACCACGATGCCCATCGACGCGCTGGACTTGCGCAGCGCCCGGGTGGCCTCCAGGCCGCTGCCGTCGGGAAGCCGCAGATCCATGATCACGACGTCCGGTTGCAGCGCGCCGGCCTGGCGCACGCCCTCCGCCGCCGTGGCGGCCTCGCCGACGACCTCGAACTGACGGTCCCGCTCGAAGGCGTGCCGCAGCCCCTTGCGGATCAGATCGTGATCGTCGACAAGGAGGACCTTGGTACGGGTGGCCGGTGTCGGGCTTGTGGTCATCCTCGAATTACTCCACTTCTGCTGCTGCGCTGCCACGCACGTTATCGCGCCGGGGCGACGAACCCACCACCACCGCCACGGTCGTACCACTGGGTTGCCGGGGACTGATCTCCAACCGGCCCCGGATACGTTCCGCCCTCTCCGCCATGATCGCAAGGCCGTAGTGACCGTCGGTGCGCTGGTCACCGATGCCGTGACCGTCATCCGACACTTCAATTTGCGCGTACGGGGGGTCCACCTCGCAGGTGACCCAGAGATTCGACGCCCCGGCGTGCTTGCGGGCGTTGGTCACCGCCTCCTGGGCGATGCGCAGCAACTCGGCCTCGGTGGCGGCCGGCAGCCGGGCGGTCGACTCGTCGAGCGACAGGTGCACCCGCAGGCCCCCCGACGCGCCGACGGTGCGGGCGTACTCGGCGATCGCCGCCGCCAGACCGCCGTGCCGGTCGACCTCGCTGCGCAGCTCGAACAGGCTCAGCCGCAGCTCGGTGATCACCCGGGTCACCTCACCGCGCAGGGTGCGCAGCGCCTCGGCGGTCTCCTTCGGGTCCTCGTCGACGTAGGCCAGCGCGTTGTCGATGCCGTAGCCGACCATCACCAGCTCCTGTGCCACCCCGTCGTGGATCTCCCGGGCCAGCCGCTGCCGCTCCTCGTTGGTGGCCAGCGACCGCACCTCGTCGAAGAGCAGCGCCGCCTCCAGGCGCAGCGCCGCCGGGCCGGTCAGCGCGGTCACCCGGGACACCACCGGCGGCGGGTAGGCGTGCGCCGCGTCCGCCTCCAGCACCACCAGGCCGACCGTACGGACCCCGGCGACCAGCGGCACGATCAGCGCCGAGACGTCCCCGCCGCTGTGCGAGCGGGCCTGCGACCGGGCCGAGGTCTGCGGCTGCTGACTGGCCCAGGCGTCGGCGATCGCCGAGTCGGCGTCCAACGTCGTCTCCCAGTCGACCCGGTCGACGCCGACCTGGGCGAGGACCACGAGCCGCCCGCCGCCGCTGGCCGACAGCACCGCGCCCCGGTTGCCGGGGGCGACGGTACGCAGCTCCTCCAGCAGGTGTTCGGAGATGCCGCCCGGGTCGAGGGTGGCCCCGGGCAGCTGCCGGGCGACCGTACGCAGCTGGGTCAGCAGCCGGGTCGCCTCGGCGTAGGGCTGGGGCTTGCCGTCGGCCCGGACCCGCATCACCTGGTGCAGCGTGCCGGCGGCGTAGAGGCCGAGCCCGGCGAGGATCAGCCACTGCGCGCAGACCGCCAGGTAACCGGCCTGGCCGAGCTGCCGCCCACCGTCGACCACGGTGAAGGCGCCCGCCACCAGCAGGGTGGCCGCGGTGACCCCGAGCAGCACCGCGCCCTCGCGGAACTGCCGGCGCAGCGCGGTGACGGTCACCGGCACCGCCAGGTAGGGCAGCACCGCCGAGGCGCCCAGCCCGCCGACCGACGAGCCGAGGGCGGAGGAGACGGCGACCTGGCTGGCGGCCAGCCCGATCACCACCGCCTCGGCGAGCCGGCTCAGCGGGCCGATCAGCCGGTGCTCGGGGGCGAGCAGGGCGGGCGCTCCGGCGACCGCCAGCAGGGCGATCCACCAGAGCTGGGCGGGATCGCGGGTGGCGACCAGGGTCAGTACGCCGACCAGCGCGAGCATCACCGCTCGCGCGGCGGCGGCGACGGGACGCGTCTGGGGGCGGGCGGCTGTGGAGGCGGGCACGTGACGGATCGTAGTCAGCCTTGGTAGATCTCCGCGATCTCGGCCGCGTACGTCTTGTGGACGACCTGCCGCTTGACCTTGAGCGAGGGGGTCAACTCGCCGGTCGCCTCGGTGAAGTCGCGGGGCAGGATGCGGAACACCTTGATCGCCTCGGCCTTGGAGACGGCCAGGTTGGCGGTGTCCACCGCGCCCTGGATCTCGGCCCGCAGCGCGTCGTGCCCCACGAGCTGCGCGACCGGGGTGTCCTCGGGCAGGCCGTGCGCGGCCAGCCACTTCGGCAGCGCCTCCTCGTCGACGGTGACCAGGGCGGCGATGAACGGCTGCCGGTCGCCGACCACCAGGCACTGGCTGACCAGCGGATGTGCCCGGACCTGGTCCTCCAGCACCGCCGGGGCGACGTTCTTGCCGGCGGCCGTCACGATGATCTCCTTCTTGCGGCCGGTGATGCGCAGGAAGCCGTCGTCGTCGAGGTGCCCCAGGTCGCCGGTGCGGAACCAGCCGTCGGCGAGCGCCTCGGCGGTGGCCGCCTCGTTCTTCCAGTAGCCCTGGAAGACCAGGTCGCCGGCGATCAGGATCTCGCCGTCGTCGGCGATCCGGATCGTCACGCCGGGCAGCGGCCGGCCGACCGTGCCGATCTTCGTGCCGGTGGGCAGGTTGGCCGCGGCGGCGGGGGAGGTCTCGGTGAGGCCGTACCCCTCGCAGATGGTCACCCCGATGCCCCGGAAGAAGTGCCCGAGCCGGGCGCCGAGCGGGGCGCCCCCGGAGATCGCGTCCCGGCACCGGCCACCGAGGGCGGCCCGCAGCTTGCGGTAGACCAGCCGGTCGAAGACCGCGTGCTGGGCGCGCAGCGCGAACCCGGGACCGCCCGGGGTCTCCTGCGCCTCGCTCCAGGCGATGGCGACCTTCTCGGCCCGGTCGAAGATCGCGCCCTTGCCGTCGGCCTCGGCCTTCTGCCGGGCGCCGTTGTAGACCTTCTCGAAGACCCGCGGCACCGACAGCACGAACGTCGGCCGGAACTCCTGGAGCTGGGCGACCAGGTCCCGGGTGTCGGCGCAGTGCGCCATCGTGGCCCGCGCCTGCACCACCCCGATCTGGATCAGCCGGGCGAAGGCGTGCGCCAACGGCAGGAAGAGCAGGGTCGAGGCGCCCGGCCGGAACAGGTTCGGCAGCACCGGCACCGCGTTGGCGATGTCGGCGTACATGTTGCGGTGGGTCAGCACGCAGCCCTTGGGGCGACCGGTGGTGCCGCTGGTGTAGATGATCGTGGCGACGTCGGCGGCGCGGACCGAGGTGCGTCGGCGCTCGATCTCCTCCGGGTCGACCGAGCTGCCGGCGGCGACGATCTCCTCCACCCCGCCCAGCTCGATCTGCCAGACGTCGCGCAGCTCGGGCAGCCGGTCGCGGACCCCGGCGACCAGGGTGGCGTGGCTGTTGGTCTCCACCACCACCGCGACCGCGCCGGAGTCGGCGAGGATCCAGGCGGCCTGCTCGGCGCTGGACGTCTCGTAGATCGGGACGGTGACCGCGCCGGCCGCCCAGATGGCGTAGTCGAGCAGGGTCCACTCGTAGCGGGTGCGGCTCATCAGGGCGACCCGGTCACCGGGGGAGACCCCCGCGCCGGCCAGCCCCCGGGCCACCGCGACCACCTCGTCGCGGAACTGCCGGCAGGTGACGTCGACCCCGGCGCGGCCCTCGACGGCGGGCCGGACGAACTGGACCGCGTCCGGCGCGGCCTCGGCGTTGTCCCAGACCGGGTCGGTCAGGTTTGCCGCGTCGCCGATGGTGACGATCGGCGGGACGGAGAACTCGCGCACCTGCACTCCCTCGTGCTCGCACTGGCCGGGCCGACCACGGGCCGGCATGGTCGAAACCTACCCGGCCGGCCGGGCGGACGCCCCAGCCAGGTTGCCCGGCCCCTGCCCGGGGGGTGGAGCGGGGCATCCGTCGGACGCGCCGGGTAGCCTCCCCCCATGGCGGACTCCTCCACCCAGTCGATCGTCATCGGCGCGTCACCGGACCGGGTCGCGGCGGTCGTGTGCGACTTCGCGCGCTACCCCGAGTGGACCGAGGCGGTGCGCCGGACCGAGGTCGTCGAGGAATACGAGGACGGCTACGCAAGCCAGGTCCGGTTCACCATCGACGCCGGGGTGATGGCCGACGAGTACGTGCTGGCCTACGAGTACGCCGAGGACCTGTCCCGCATCGAGTGGCACCTGGTGTCGCCCTCGACGATGCAGAAGTCCCAGCGTGGCTCGTACGACCTGGTCGGCAACCCGGACGGCACCTGCACGGTGACCTACACGCTGGAGGTCGAGTTGTCGGTGGGCATGCTCGGCATGTTTCGCCGCAAGGCCGAGAAAATGATCATGGATACGGCGTTGAAGCAGCTCAAGCGCCGGGTAGAAGCAACCGGTGCGGCGTAGCGACGCGACGGCCGGCGACACGACGGAGGAGCCGACCATGGGCGCAACGGAACCGGGCTCGGCCCGGGAGGAAGCGGAACGGCTGGTCGCCACGCTGCTCGCGACGGCCCGGCTGGCCTCCGCCGGCTCCGGGTCGGCGTCGGGGCCGTGGGGTCCGCTCGGTGGGATCGTCTCGGGTGTCCTCGGTCACAGTGCCGGCCCGTCCCGGTCGGCCGGCGGCAGCCACCGCGCGGCGGGTTTCGCCACCGGATCGGCCGAGTGCTGCGTCTGTCCGATCTGCCGGGCGGTCGCCGCCCTGCGCGATCCCAGTCCCGAATTCGCCGAGCGGCTCGCCACCGGCGCGGGGGATCTGGCGGCCGGTGTGGCCAGCCTGATGCGCGCGTTCGCCCCGCCCGGAGCCGGGGAAGCACCCCCCGGGGATGCCGGCGACGTCGGCGCGCCGACCGGCCCGTCCGATTCCGGAGCCGATCATGTGTGGCGCGAGGCCACCCGTACCGGGCATGATTCTGCGTCGGCGCCGGAGCGGGACGTCTGGTCCGCCGCCACCCGGGCGGAGGACGCGGTCGAACCGGCCGCCGCCGCACCGCCCGTCGACGACGCCGGGCCGGCCGCGCCGGCCCAGCAGGTCCGGCCCGCGGCCGACGGTCCCGTGGTGCCCGCCTCGCGCGCGCCGGCCGGCGCGGACGGGGACGCACCAGGCGACGGGGCCTGACCACCGGACATCCCGGCAGCGTACGGCCGGTTTCGGCCGATGTCGGGCAGCACAGCAGAGGGGAGTGGCCGCGGTGACGCTGACCATCGGAGTCGACGTCGGTGGCACGAAGGTGGCCGGCGGTGTCGTTGACGACACCGGCAGGGTGCTCGTGCAGGCCCGGCGGGACACCCCCGCGGACGACGTCGGCAAGACCCGCGACGTCATCATCGAACTGGTCACCCAGCTCGCCACCGGCCACCAGGTCGACGCGGTGGGGATCGGCGCGGCCGGCTGGATCGACGCGTCCCGCTCCACCGTGCTGTTCGCCCCCAACCTGGCCTGGCGCGACGAACCGCTGCGCGACTACGTCAGCGCCGCCACCGGCCTTCCGGTGATCGTCGAGAACGACGGCAACGTGGCGGCCTGGGCCGAGTTCCGGCACGGCGCGGCCCGCGACGCCGACGACTCCATGGTCATGTTCACCATCGGCACCGGTGTCGGCGGCGGCATCGTCCTCGGCGGCGAACTGGTCCGCGGTGCCCACGGCATCGCCGCCGAGCTGGGGCACATGCTCACCGTCCCCGACGGCCACCAGTGCGGCTGCGGCCGGCTCGGCTGCATCGAGCAGTACGCCAGCGGCAGCGCCCTGGTCCGGTTCGCCCGCGCCGGGGCCCGGCAGGAACCGCAGCGCGCCACCGCCCTGCTGGAGCTGGCCGGCGGCGAGGCCGAGGCGATCACCGGCCCGATGGTCACCACCGCCGCCCAGGCTGGCGACCCGATCTCGGCCGAGGCGTTCGCCCAGATCGGCCGCTGGCTCGGCACCAGCCTCGCCGACATGGCCCAGATCCTCGACCCGCAGGTGCTGGTGGTCGGCGGCGGCGTGGTGGACGCCGGTGACCTGCTGCTCGGCCCGACCCGGCGGTCCTTCGCCGACGCGCTGGCCCAGCGCAGCCGGCTTCCGGTCGCCGAGGTGCGCCCCGCCG
This sequence comes from Micromonospora sp. WMMD735, assembly GCF_049178995.1. NCBI lineage: Bacteria > Bacillati > Actinomycetota > Actinomycetes > Micromonosporales > Micromonosporaceae > Micromonospora > Micromonospora sp. WMMD735. The sequence goes on along the minus strand of NZ_JBMHMJ010000002.1, from coordinate 3,206,835 downwards.
AGCTGGGCAACAGCGCCGGCGTCATCGGCGCCGCCGACCTGGCCCGCCGCCGATGAGCGCCGCGCCGACGGGGCCACGCCCGGACGCCGCCGCGCCCGCCGACACCGCCGCCGCGCCCGCCGACACCGCCGCCGCGCCCGCCGACACCGCCGCCGCGCCCGCCGACACCGCCGCCGCGCCCGCCGACACCGCCGACGCGCCCGCCGACACCGCCGACGCGCCGCCGGCACCGGCCCCGACGGGAGCGGCCGGGGCCGGCCCGGCCGACGCCCGGCGGGTGCCGCTGCGGGTGGTGTCGTACAACATCCACAGCCAGCGCGACGACACGGCGGCGCTGGCCAGCGTGGTCCGCGAGGCCGCCCCCGACGTGGTGATCGTGCAGGAGGCGCCGCGCCGGTTGCGGTGGCGGCAGAAGTCCGCCACGCTGGCCGACTCGTTCGGCCTGGTGGTGGCCGCCGGTGGGCTGCCGTCGCTGGGCAACCTGCTGCTGACCAGCCTGCGGGTCCGGGTGACCGGGACGCACTGCCAGCGGTTCCCGCTGACCCCGGGCCGGCACCTGCGCGGCGCGGCGTACGCCCGCTGCCAGGTCGGCGGGGCCCGGTTCCTGCTGGCCGGCTCGCACCTGTCCACCGACCCGGCCGAGCGGCCCGGCCAGGCGGCGCTGCTGCGGCGGGAGCTGTCCGCGAGCGACCTGCCGGTGGTCTTCGGGGCCGACCTCAACGAGGGGCCGGACGGCCCGGCCTGGGGCACCGTCGCGAGCGGACTCGTCGACGCCGCGATCGCCGCCGACGCGGCCGACCGGCACACCTACTCGTGCACCAACCCGCGCCGCCGCATCGACGCCCTCTTCGTCGACCCCCGGGTCGAGGTGGTCGGCTACGACGTGGTGGACACCCCGACCACCCGCCGGGCCAGCGACCACTTCCCGGTCCTGGTCGACCTGCTGCTGCCGGTCGTCGACTGATCGGCCGGCAGCGTCCCCGGGCCGGCCACCGTGGCCGCCCGGGGGCCGTCCCGCGACGCGTCACGACACCTCCGCGAGCCGGGCTGGACAACGGGTCGGGGGCCCGGAAGGATGCCGGTCGAACCGGCGTACCTGGCCGCACATAAGGAGATTCCCGGTGTCCCCCTCCACCGAGCACGGCCGGCCCGAACCGGAGCCCACGACGCTCCCTGCGAACCCGGACGGCCGCCCGGTCTCCGACCGGGGCGACACGGTCTGCGTGATCGGGGCCGGGGCCAGCGGCCTCACCGCCGTGAAGAACCTCACCGAACACGGCTTCGGCGTCGACTGCTACGAACGCGAGACCGGCGTCGGCGGCGGCTGGAACTGGCGGCACGACCGCAGCCCGGTGTACGCCAGCACCCACCTCATCTCGTCGCGGCCGTTCACCCAGTTCCCCGACTTCCCGATGCCGGACTCCTGGCCGGACTACCCGCACCACAGCCAGGTGCTGTCCTACTTCGAGCGGTACGCCGACCACTTCGACCTGCGCCGGCACATCTGGTTCGGCACCGAGGTGGTACGGGTGGAACCCGTCGACGGCCACCGGTGGGACGTCACCACCCGCAGCACCGGCGGGTACGGCCCGGAACGCACCTCCCGGTACGCCGCCGTGCTGGTCGCCAACGGGCACAACTGGTCGCCGAAGCTGCCCCGCTACGAGGGGCTGGAGGAGTTCCGGGGCGAGGTCATGCACGCCTCGTCCTACAAGGACCCCGCCCAGCTACGCGGCAAGCGGGTGCTGGTGGTCGGGGCCGGCAACACCGGCTGCGACCTGGCGGTCGAGGCGGCCCAGCAGGCGTCCCGCTGCTGGCACTCCACCCGCCGCGGCTACTGGTACGCCCCGAAGTACGTCCTCGGCCGCCCCGCCGACCAGGTCAACGACGCGTTGCTGGCGCTGCGGGTGCCGCTGCGGCTGCGGCAGTGGCTCTACCACTGGACGCTGCGGCTCACCGTGGGCGACCTGACCCGGTTCGGGCTGCCGAAACCGGACCACCGGGTCTACGAGACGCACCCGATCGCCAACAGCCAACTGGTCTACTACGTCGGCCACGGCGAGATCACCCCCGTGCCGGAGCTGGCCCGGTTCCACTCCGGCGGGGTGACCCTCACCGACGGCCGGGAGATCGACCCCGAGCTGGTCGTCTTCGCTACCGGCTACCTGCCCCGCTTCGAGTTCCTCGACCCGGGCGTCCTCGGCGACGCCGACGGCTCGGGTCGCCCCCGGCTGTGGCTGCACGCGTTCCCGCCGGGCCACCCGACGCTGGCGGTGGCCGGGCTGTTGCAGCCCGACTCGGGGCTGTTCACCCTGGCGCACTGGCAGACCGTGCTCTTCGCCAGGTCACTGCGGCTGCGCCGGGAGCAGCCACAGCGGGCCGCCGCGTTCGCCTCGCGGGCGGCGGCCGGCGCGGGGGAACGGTACGCGGGGAAGGTCAAGGACAGCAGCCGGCACTGGTTCGAGGTGGGCCACGTCGACTACCTGCGCGCGGTGCAGCGCGCCCTCGACGAGCTGGAGGGCAAGTGACCGGCACGACCGATCAACGGGTCCGGATCATGCGGGGCCGGGAGTGGGCCCACCCGGTCCGTCGGGCCCGCCGCGAGGTGCTCGGCGTCGACCCGGAGCTGGAGGAGGGACGTCCGCCGCTGCTGTTCGTCCCCGGGTTCGGGCACGGGGCGTGGGCGTTCGCCGAACACTGGCTGGAGTACGCCGCGTCGCGCGGTTTCCCCGCGTACGCGATGAGCCTGCGCGGGCACGGCGGCAGCGAACCGGCGCCGGGGGCGACGCTGCGGGCGTACACCCACGACGTGGTCCAGGTGGCGGCGGGGCTGCCCCGGCAGGCGGTGCTGGTGGGGCACGGCGCGGGTGCCCTGGTGGTGTCGCACGCGTTGGCGCGGTACCCGGCCCGCGCGGCGGTGCTGGTCGCGCCGGTGCTCGGCGGCGTGGCCACGGCCGGCGCGGCGCTGCGGGCCAACCCGCTCGGCACCCTGCCCGCCCTGTTCGGTGGCGCGTTGCGGCTGCACCGTCGGCAACTGTTCAGCCGGGAGCTGCCCGAGGCGGACGCCCGCCGGCACCTGGCCCGGCTGGGTCGGGCCGGCTGGCGGGCGCAGTGGCAGCTACTCGCCGGCCGGACGGCGGAGCCGGCGGTGGGCCGCCCGCCGGTGCTGGTGCTGGGCAGCCCGGACGACCGGGTCGTCCCGCCGGCCGCGCTGACCCGGGCGGCCCGCCGCTACGGCGCGGCTCCGTTGCTCTTCCCCGGCATGGGGCACGACCTGATGCTCGACACCCGCTGGCAGGAGCCGCTGGACGCACTCCTGGACTGGCTGGCCAAGGACCCGGGCCGCCGCTGACCGGCAACCGCACGGGCCACGGCGGACGGCGGCCCGTGCGGTGGCCGCCGTCCGCCGTGGCCCAGCTGTCGGTCCCGCAGCCCGGCCGGCCGTGCCGCCGACCGCCGCAGCCCGGGCCGTCGGTCCCGCCGTCCGGCGGGGTCGGGGTGTGGTCAGCCGCTGCTGCTGAGCCGGGTGAGCAGCGAGCCGGTGTCGTCCAGCGCGCTGAGGTAGGAGCGCGCCCAGGCCCGGATGTCGTGCCGGTGCAGGTGGTGGCGCATCGCCCGCATCCGGTCGCCGAGGTCGGTGGGCCCGGCCCGCAGCGCCGACAACAGCCCCTGCTTGAGCCCCTCCAGGTCGTGCGGATTCACCAGGTACGCCCGGTCCAGCTCGGCCGCCGCCCCGGCGAACTCGCTGAGCAGCAACGCGCCGGTGTCGTCGACCCGGGCGGCCACGTACTCCTTGGCGACCAGGTTCATCCCGTCGCGCAGCGGGGTGACCGCCATGACGTCGGCGACCCGGTAGAGCGCCGCGAGTTCGGCCCGGTCGAAGGGCTGGGTGAGGTAGTGGATGGCCGGCTCGCCGACCCGGCCGAACTCGCCGTTGATCCGGCCCACCTCGCGTTCGATCCGGTCCCGCAGGATCTGGTACTGGCCGACGCGTTCCCGGCTCGGCATGGCGACCTGCACCAGCACCGTGTCCCGGACCTTGACGTCACCGCTGGCGAGCAGCTCGCTGTAGGCCTTCAGCCGCTGCTCGATGCCCTTGGTGTAGTCCATCCGGTCCAGGCTGAGGATGACCCGCTCCGGGTCGCCCAGGTCGTGCCGGAGGCGGCGGGCCCGCGCGGTGACGTCCGGCCGGGCGGCCAGCGCCGCCATCTCGGCGGTGTCGATCGAGACGGGGTACGCCCCGATCCGCACCACCCGGTCCTGCACGCCGATCCGCCGGTCGGTGGCCGGCAGGTCGAGGACCTTGGTGGCGAGTTGGGCGAAGTTGTGTGCCGCCTGGGCCCGCTGGAACCCGATCAGGTCGGCGCCGAGCATCCCGCGCAGCAGTTCGGCCCGGCGGGGGAGCTGCATGAACAGCTCCGGCGGCGGGAACGGCACGTGCAGGAAGAAGCCGATCCGCAGGTCGGGCCGCAGCTCGCGGAGCAGGGCGGGGACCAGTTGCAGGTGGTAGTCCTGCACCCAGACCACCGCGCCCGGGTCGGCCACCTCGGCGGTCGCCTCGGCGAACCGCTGGTTGACCCGCTGGTACGCCTCCCACCAGCGGCGGTGGTACTCGGGCTGCTCCACCGCGTCGTGGTAGAGCGGCCAGAGCGTCGCGTTGGCGAAGCCCTCGTAGTGGTCGCGCAGGTCGTCGGCGCTGAGCGGGACGGTCCGCATGTGCACACCGTCCACGTCGGGCAGCACGGGCGCGGGCCCGGTGCCGCCGGCCCAGCCGACCCAGGTGGCCGGGGTCTGCCGGAGCAGGGGGTGCAGGGCGCTGACCAGCCCGCCGGGGCTGCGCCGCCACTCACAGGCGCCGTCGGGCGCCACGCTGTCGTCGATGGGGAGCCGGTTGGCCACCACCACCAGTGAACTCTGTCGCATCTCGGGCATTCCGATCGGCAGGGGACCGACCACGCGAGCAAGGAACAACCGGGCAGTCGGTGGGGGAAGTGACCTACAGCGGTATTCCTACTGACCGTAAGTTACACCACTGTTACGCCCGGCGTCAGGGCTGCGGTGTCCCGGGATGCGGGCGGTGACCGGGGGCCCGACGAGGTGCCGCAGGGTCAGACGACCGCGCCGTCGTCGGGGTCGTGATCCTCCTCGTCGCCGGGACGCAGCCGCCAGATCAGCGTGACGAACCCGGCGAGGATGCCGGTGAAGCCGAGCAGGGTGACCACCGAGGCGTCCACGGGCAGTAACGACGGGTTGAGGAAGAGCACGAAACCGAGCACGATCCCCAGCACCCCGACCACCGCGTACTTCGAGATCCGGGGCAGCGGCGGAGGCGGCGGCGGGGTGTAGCCCTCCTCCGGGTCGTCCGGCAGGTCGGCCCCGAAGGTGTCCAGGCCGTCCAGCAACGACGGCTCGTCCTGCTGCCGGCCCCGGGGGGTCACCGAGATGCCGGAGATGTCGGCCGCGTACGGCAACCGGCGTACGTCGGTGGCGGTCGGACCCGTCGGCTCGTCCGCCCTGGTCGGCGGGCCACCCGCGCGGGCGGCCGGATCGGCCCCGTCGTCGTCGATGTCCTCGGAGGCGGGCCAGGGATGGCTGCCGGCGGCGGGCGCGGTGTGGAAGGCGGCGACGAGACGTTCCCACTCGGCGTCGACGTCCGGCTCGGCGCGGGCCGGCTCCGGCGTCGCCTCGTCGGCGAGTTGGGTCAGGTAGTCCCGGGCGGTGGTCAGGTGCGAACGGTCCACGTAGAGCCGGTCGACCGGCCGGGACGGCACGGTGGTGGTCCGGGTGATCGGGTTCAGGTCGGCGGAGGGCTGGAGGTAGGCGGCGATCCCGCCTGCGGCGAGCACGTCGAGCAGGTGCTCACCGACGCGCGGGTCGACGTCGCCCGCGACGGCGTACTCGCTCGCGTCGAGCCCGTTGTCCCGCCGTCCCCGGCGGGCGCCACCCGCTGACACCGGACATCCTCCTCCGCGCACCTGCCGGTGCGGTCGTGTCGGCGCCCCGTACGCCGTGCTCTGAATCGTGACACGTCGGCACCCGGTTCCGGGAGTGCGTTGTGGCGTGCCGCTCGTGGTTCGTCGGCTCCGCCGTCGGCGGGCGGGCCCGACAGCAGCCCTCCGGGTGACCTACCCGGCACCCTCGCGACCTGCCCGGACGACCCCGGCCCGGGGTCGCCGACGGTGGGCGGGACGGGAACCCGGTGCCGTACCGGCTGGTAGTGCCGCCGCCCGCCGCGCCCTCGCCCCTCACCTGCAAGAAGTCACATTCCGCGCGAAAGCGGAATACCTCCCCGGACCCTGCCCGGGGGCGTCATCCGGGGTGATCGACTCCGGTGAGCCCGAACAGCGCTGTCAGATCTCCCGGACACCGCATCGTCGACCCAGGTGAGTCGATCATCGATCCCCGTCAGCTCCGATCGGCCTCGCCCGGGGTCGATCTCGACCCCCGTCAGTTCGCGGGCGTCACCCGGGTGGCCAGGCGGAGCAGACCGGGCATCCCGTTGCGGTCGGCGAAGTCGCGGACCCGGTCGAGGGTGGCCGCCGCCTGCGCGGGGTCGGTCACGGTCAGGGCCGGCACCGACAGCGCCGTGGTGAGCATGTGGTCGGTGGCGTCGGGCATCCGGGCGTAGCGCTCCGCCGCCGCCGCGAACAGCCGGGCGGCCCGCCGGGCGTCCCCGTCGCCGAGGGCCAGGGTGGCGTCGACGGCCTGCCCGGCCGCCTCCACCCAGGGGGTCGTCCGGGGTGACCGGGCGAAGATGTCGTGCACCAGCCGGGCGGCGTCCGGGCCGAGCACCGCGGCGACGTGCCCCACCGCCGGCACCCACTCGGCGAACGGGATCACCCGGGTCCGGCTCCAGTCCTCGTCCAGCTCCACCAGCAGCCGCATCGCCTCCTCCCGGCGGCCCCGGACCGCCCGGCAGAGCGCCGCGTGCGCCAGCGTCGACTGCAGCACCCGGTGGAAACCACTGCGCCGCGCGGCGACCACCGCCTGGGTGACCAGATCATGATCCCCGCCGGCCTCTCCCGACCCCGACCCCGCGTCGCCCGTGCCGGCCGCCCGGATGCCGGCCGCCCCCACCGGCGTCGCGCCCGGGGCCGTCGCGCCCGGCATCGGTGCGGAGTCGGCGCGCAGGACCCGCATCCAGCCGGAGACCGCCACGATGTGCAGGTCCCACTCGGCGGTCGGCAGCCTGGTGGACTCGGTGCCCAGCTCCAGCGCCGCCACCCAGTCACCGGCGTAGTACGCCCGCGCCCACTGGTCGGCGAAGCTGGTCGCCAGGCTGTGCCCCCCACCCGGGTCCAGCGCACGCCCCTCGTCGACCAGCCGGGCCGACCGGGCCAGGTCACCCTCCTCCTGCGCCGCCCAGGCGAGGTTGTGCACCGCCCGGCGTCGGCTGACCAGCCGGTCCACCCGGCACTGCTCGGCCACCTCGGCCAGCTCCGCGTACGCCTGCTCCTCGCCGGCCATGTAGCGGGCCACCGCCAGGGTGATCCGGGCGTTGGCCCGCACCTCGGGCAGCCGCAGCCGCTCGGCCAGCTCGGCCGCCGCGGAGGCCGCCACGCAGGCCGGCTCGGTCTCGGCGTTGAGCATCCGGACCCGGGCCAGTTCCAGCAGCGCCTCCGCCTTCTCCTCGGACTCCGGCAGCTCGGCGTAGATCGCGTTGGCCCGGTGCAGGCAGCGCAGCGTCTCGGACCGGTCGGCCCGGCTCCAGGCGGCGGTGGCGAGCAGCGTCCAGGCGCGGGCCGCGCCGGACCGGTCCCCGACGGCGGCCAGCCGTTCGGTGAGCCCGGTCAACGCCTCGGTCCCCCCGTCGACCAGGAACGCGTCCCCGTCCCGGAACAGGGCCAGCTGGGCGGCGAACAGCTCCAGCCCCGGGTCGGGCGCCCCGCCGACCTGCAACGCCCTGCCCACCAGCGTGGCCGCGTTCTCCAGCGCGTGCAGCTCGTACGCCCGCCGGGCGGCCCGGTGCAGCGCGGTGCGGGCCGCCACCGCGTACGGCATGGGGTCGAGCCCGACCGTCCGGGCGATCTCGTGGGCGGTCCAACGGTGGTTGGCCAGCACCTCGGCCAGGTCCTGCTGGCCGGCCTGGGTGAGCTGGGCCAGCCAGTCGGCGGTGCGCTGGTGGCGCAGCACCCGCTCGGCCCGGGGCAACCGCTGGTAGCACACGTCGCGGACCAGGATGTGCCGGAAGCGGTACTCCGGCTGACCGGCCATGGTGGAGGTGGGCAGCTCGAAGACCATGTCCCGGCGCTGCAACCGGTCCAGCGCCCGCTCCACCCACTCGACCGTCCGGCCGAGGGCGGCGGCCACGGGCGCCGGCCAGAACTGGACCCCGACCACGGCGGCGGCCTGGAGCACCGCCCGGTCCGCCGGGTCGAGCAGGTCGAGCCGGTTGGCGATGACCGCCTGGACGGTACGCGGCATGTCGGTGGTGCCGGCCGGGTCGAAGGCGGCGCTCGGCTCCAGCAGCCCGCCGTCCATCAGCATCCGGGCGTACTCCTGGGCGTAGAGGGGGTTGCCGTCGGCGAACTCGATCAGCGGTGCCCGCGACGCCGCCGGCAGGGTGGCCTGGCCGAGCAGCAGGGAGTAGAGGGTGTCGATGTCGGTGTCGTGCATCGGCGGCACCGAGATGGACATCGCGCCGCTGATCGTGCCCGTCCAGGCCGGCTGCCGCTCCCGCAGCTCGGGCCGCGCGGTCGCCACCACCAGCAGCGGTACGCCCCGGGCCGCCGCCCCGAGCTGCTCGACGAAGGTGAGCATCGCCTGGTCGGCCCAGTGCATGTCCTCGAAGACCAGCACCGTCGGGCCCCGCCCGGCGAGGGTGAGCAGGAACCGTCGCCAGGCCGCCTCGGTCTCACCCGGGTTGAGTCGTTCCCCGGTCATCCCCAGCAGTGGCCCGAGTGCGCCGGCCAACCGCATCGCGTGCGGGTCGTCGAGCTGACGCAGCCGCTCGCGGAGCCGGTCGCGCAGCGGTTCCGGGTCGTCGGTGTCCGGCACGCCCAGCCACCCCTTGACGATGTCCGCCAGCGCGGCGTAGGTGACGTTCTCGCCGAACGGCGGGCACTGCCCGACCAGCCAGGTGACCCGGTGACCGGGCAGGTTGGCGGCGTGCCGGGACAGCTCGCGCAGCAGCCGGCTCTTGCCCACCCCGGCCGGGCCGAAGACGGTCACCAGCTGGGAGGTGCGTTCGGTGACCGTTCGGTGCAGGGCGCTGACCAGCAGGCCGCGTTCGTGTTCCCGGTCGACCATCGGGGTCAGCTCGGCGGCCTGCGGGTCGGTCCGGGGCCGGGCCCGCACGGCGAGCCAGATCCGGCTCACCGTGGAACGTCCCCGCAGGGTGACCGGCGGCCGGTCGACGTAGTCCAACTCGTGTCGGGTGGCCGACCAGGTGCTCTCGTCGACGACCACCCCGCCGGTGGGGGCCAGCGCCTGCAACCGGGAGGCGGTGTTCACCACGTCGCCGGTGACGAACGCCTGACCGCCGTCACGGGTGGCGGAGAGGTCGACGAGCGCCTCACCGGTGGCCACGCCGACCCGGAAACCCAGCGGCGGGTGCGGGCCGGCGGCCTGCCGGGCCAGGTTCCGTTGCAGCTCCAAGCCGGCCCGTACGCAGCGCAGCGCGTCGTTGTCGGTGGCGACCGGGGCACCGAACAGCGCCATCACCGCGTCGCCGATGTACTTCTCCACCACCCCGCCGTACTGGTGGACCAGCTTGCGGACGGTGGCGAAGTACGCCTGCTGGAGGCTGCGCGCCTGCTCCGGGTCGGCCCGTTCGGCGTACGTGGTGAAGTCGACGATGTCGATGAACAGCACGCTGACCTGGCGGCGGTCCTCCTGCACGCTGACCGCGTGGTCGCGCAGCGGCTGCCCGCAGCTGGTGCAGAAGTTGGCCTCGGGACTGTTGCCGTGCCCGCAGGAGGCACAGTTGAGCGTCAGCGCCTGTCCGCAGCCGCCGCAGAAGCGGTCGTCCGGTCCCGCCGCCCGTGAGCAGTGTCCACACTTGAGGTCGATGACGAACTCCGTACGTGAGGAGATCCCATTATCGCGCCGCGGCGGGCCAGTCGGGTACCCGACGTGCGGGCGGACCCTGCGGCTGGTCGGCCGCCACTAGTGTTCCTCACGAGGAAAACTCACTGTCAGGAGAGTGCCGTGCAGGTGCGATTGTCCGCCTACTGGACCGACCCGGACGGTACCGTCCGGTCCCCCGGGGAGACGGTCGACGTCGACGCGGTCACTCTCGCCAGAATGGAGGAGCAGGGCATGGTCGAGAATCCCGACAGCAAGACGACTTCGGACGCCGGCACTACCACGACCACGACGTCGAAGCCACAGAAGATCGGGCCGGGGCCGGGTACACCGCCGGACCAGATCGGACCGGGGCCGGGCGCCCCGCCGGCCGACGACAACGGCAAGTGAACGACCGGCGCGGCCGGCGGACCGAGATCCGCCGGCCGCGCCGCTGTGGCGTTCCCGCTCACCCGCCGGGGCGTCACCGCCCGGGAGATCTCCTGGTCAGCGGTCGCTCATGCCGGCGCGTCGACGCAGCGCCGCCACGTCGGTGACCACGATCCGACGGCCTTCGGTACGCAGCCAGCCGCGGTTGGCGAAGGAACCGATCGCCTGGTTGACGCTCTGCCGGGAGCCACCTGCCATCTCGGCGAGCTGGCTCTGGTTCAGCTCGATGGTGATCATCGGGGCCTGGCTCTCACCGGCCAGCCGGACCAGCGTCTTGGCCACCCGACCGGGCAGGTCGAGGAAGACGTGGTCGGCGTTCTGCTCGGTGAGCCGCCGGATCAGGCCACCGAGCGAGCGCATCACCGCGTCGAGGATGCGCGGGTTGGAGTGCACCAGCTCCATGAAGGCCGGGCGGGACAGGGCGAGCGCCGCGCAGTCCTCGATCGCCTCGGCCGAGGCGGAACGGGTGGAGGCGTCCAGCAGGGACACCTCGCCCAGCACGTCCGGTGGTCGGATGACCGACAGCACCGCGCGTTCCCCGGTCGGCGCGGTGCGGAACACCGCCACCGCCCCCCGGCGGAGCACGATCAGCGACTCGCCGGGATCGTTCTCGACGAAAAGCAACTGACCTTTGCGATAGGTGCGCGGCACGGCCGCGGCGATCACCCGCTGGCGCACCTCCGGCTCCAGCCCGGCGAACATCTCCACCCCCGTGAGGGCGTCACCCGGCTCCGGCAGGCGCATTTCCACGGCCCCACCCCTCCCCGGTCACGGACCACAATTTTCGCTCACCGGGTGAACCCTGACGGCCCCGCAAGAGGTGAACTGACACCGCTTCGGCGTCCGGTAGCGGTACACATCAGATCATGACGGCCCAGTCGCTTGCTGTACACCCCTGTAAACCTTTCCGTGACCCTGCGCGAGCTGCGACGGACCACCGGGTCGCCGGCGGCGGGGCCGGGTGCGGCCGACGGCGCCGGTGCCCGCCCCGCCCGTCGACGGTCACCGACGGTGGGTGAGGATGGACGGCGATGGTCTACCGCTATTTCTACGACTGTGAATTCATCGAGGACGGCCGGCTGGTCGACCTCGTGTCGATCGGCGTCGTCGACGAGTACGGCCGCGAGTTCTACGCGGTCTCCACCGAGTTCGACGACTCCCGCGCCGTGCCCTGGGTCCGCCGCAACGTGCTGGACAAGCTCCCCTCGCCGGCCGATCGGGCCTGGCGTTCCCGGGCCCGCATCCGCGACGATCTGCACGAGTTCCTGCTGGAGCCGATCCGGGACCGACCGGGCGAGCAGCTGGAGCTGTGGGCCTGGTACGCCGCGTACGACCACGTGGTGCTGGCCCAGCTCTGGGGGGCGATGCCGGCGCTGCCCCGGGAGATCCCCCGGTTCACCAAGGAGCTGCGGCAGCTCTGGGACGACCTCGGCCGGCCCCGGCTGCCCGAGGCGGCGGCCGACCGGCACGACGCGCTGGTTGACGCCCGGCACAACCTGGCCCGCTGGCAGGCGATGACGGCCCGCCCAGGCTGATCCCGGCCTCGGCTGCGCTTGCGGGCTGGTCCCGGTGTCGGCGGCCCGTCCGGGCTGGTCCCGGCGTCGGCTGCGCTTGCGGGCTGATCCCGGCCTCGGCGGCCCGTCCGGGCTGGTACCGGGGTCGGCGGCGCGGTGTCGGCGGGGTGCGGCCGGCGGTGACGACAGCCCGTGACGATCGGCAGGTTTGACCGGCCCCGTCGGGGGCACCGGATCCGGGCGAGCCGATCCGAGGGAGTGCGCCATGGCCGACGACGCGACCACCATCACCGACGCCCGGCGGCGGGTGACCGAGCTGATCCGGGACGCCCGGATCTGCATGCTGACCACCATCGGGGTCGACGGCCGGATGCTCAGCCGGCCGATGGCGCTGCAGGCGGCCGAGTTCGACGGGGACCTGTGGTTCTTCGCCTACGCCGACTCGGCCAAGATGCGCCAGGTCCGGGTCAACCCCGAGGTCAACGTCGCCTTCTCCGACCAGCGTCACCACGCCTGGGTGTCGATCTCCGGCACCGCCCAGGAGGCGTACGACCGGGCGCGGGCCGAGCAGCTGTGGAACCCGGTGCTCAAGGCGTGGTTCCCGGACGGGCTGGACACCCCGGGGTTGACCCTGCTCAAGGTGCACGCCAGTTCGGCGGAGTACTGGGACTCCCCGGGTGGCACGGTGGTCAACCTGCTCGGGTTCGCCAAGGCGGCGGTGACGGGGACGCCGCCGAAGCTGGGGGAGAACCACGAGGTCAGCTACTGACCGGTAGCCGCCCGGGTGGGCGGGACCGGCCGGGGCGCGGTGTCGGCGTGCACCTGAGCCGACTACAGTGCGCACTGACGGCCCGCCCCGGGCCGGCAACGACGCCGATGGTCTGAGCGGACACATATCCTGGGGCTTATCCGGGCTTCACCTGACGTTCCAGGAGGATGAGCAGATCATGCGTATCGGCGTGCTCACCGGCGGCGGCGACTGCCCAGGTCTGAACGCGGTCATTCGGGCGGTGGTCCGTAAGGGCGTAGCTACTTACGGTCACGAGTTCGTGGGCTTCCGGGACGGGTGGAAGGGCCCGCTGGAGGGCCTGTCCAAGCCGCTCGGCATTCCCGAGGTGCGGGGCATCCTGCCGCGCGGCGGCACCATCCTCGGCTCGTCCCGCACCAACCCGTTCAAGATCGAGAACGGCGTGGAGCGGATCAAGGAGAACCTCGCCGCGCAGGGCGTGGACGCGCTGATCGCGATCGGCGGCGAGGACACCCTGGGCGTCGCCACCAAGCTGCACGAGCTGGGCGTCAACGTGGTCGGCGTGCCGAAGACGATCGACAACGACCTGGGCGCCACCGACTACACCTTCGGCTTCGACACCGCCGTCAACATCGCCATGGAGGCGATCGACCGGCTGCACACCACCGCGGAGAGCCACCACCGCACCCTCGTCGTCGAGGTGATGGGCCGGCACGCCGGCTGGATCGCCCTGCACGCCGGCCTCGCCGGCGGCGCCAACGTGATCCTGCTGCCCGAGCGCAAGTTCGACGTCGACCAGGTCGCCGGCTACGTCGAGAAGCGCTTCCAGCACCAGTACGCCCCGATCGTCGTGGTCGCCGAGGGCGCCCAGCCGCTGGACGGCCAGATGGTCCTGCACAACCAGGAGCTGGACGCCTTCGGGCACGTCCGGCTCGGCGGCATCGGCCAGTGGCTGGCCGAGCAGTTGGAGGCCAAGACCGGCAAGGAGGCCCGCACCGTCGTGCTCGGGCACATCCAGCGCGGTGGCACCCCGACCGCGTTCGACCGGGTGCTCGCCACCCGGCTCGGCCTGCAGGCCATCGACGCCGCCCACGAGGGCGACTGGGGCAAGATGGTCGCGATGCAGAGCACGGACATCGTCCGGGTGCCGCTGGCCGAGGCCACCCGCGAGCTGAAGACCGTTCCGATCGAGCGCTACGACGAGGCCGAGGTCTTCTTCGGCAGCTGACCGCAGCCCACCCCTTCCCCTCCGCCCTGCCGGAGGGGAAGGGGCACGGGACCGGACGAACGGGACGGAAGGGTGACATGGGGTCGGCGAAGCACACCGTCGCGGTGATCGGGGCGGGAAAGATCGGCGAGCTGATGCTCTCCGGGCTGTTGCGGTCCGGCTGGCCGGCACAGCGGCTGCTGGCGACCGCCCGCCGACCCGTCCGGGCCGAGGAACTCGCCACCCGGTACGGCGTACGGGTGGTCGACAACCTGACCGCCGTCGACGAGGCGGCGGTGCTGGCGATCGCGGTGAAGCCGCAGGACGCGGGCGTCCTGCTGGACGAGATCGGCCCCAAGGTGCCGGCCGACAAGCTGGTCGTCTCGCTCTGCGCCGGGCTGCCCACCAGCTTCTTCAGCCGCCGGCTGCCCGAGGGCACCCCGGTGGTGCGGGTGATGACCAACACCCCGGCCCTGGTCGACAAGGCGATGAGCGCCATCTCGGCCGGCGCGCACGCCACCGGCGAACACCTGGCCCTGGCCGAGGAGATGTTCGCCCCGCTCGGGGCGACCCTGCGGGTGCCCGAGTCGCAGCAGGACGCGGTCACCGCGCTCTCCGGCTCCGGCCCGGCCTACTTCTACCTGCTGGTCGAGGCCATGATCGACGCCGGCATCCTGCTCGGCCTGCCCCGGCAGGTGGCGCACGAGCTGATCGTGCAGACCGCGATCGGCTCGGCCGTGATGCTGCGCGACTCCGGCGAACACCCGGTCAAGCTCCGCGAGGCCGTCACCTCCCCGGCCGGCACCACCATCTCCGCCGTCCGCGAGCTGGAGAAGCACGGGGTACGCGCGGCGCTGCTGGCGGCGCTGGAAGCCGCCCGCGACCGCGCCCGCGAACTCGCCGCCCAGGCCGACTGACCGGCCCGCCGTGTCAGGGGCCGGGGCGTACGGCACCGCGGATCTCGGCCCGCCGCCCGAACGCGTCGTCGTCGACGTGGAACAGGTACGCCGCCTCGTCGCCACCCAGTTCCCGCGCTGGGCCGAACTGCCGGTCGAGCCGGTCGCCAAGGGCGGCTGGGACAACTGGACCTTCCACCTCGGCTCCGGCATGTCGGTACGCCTGCCGAGCGCCGCCGAGTACGCCGAGGCGGTCGACAAGGAACACCGGTGGCTTCCCCACCGGTGGCCCCCGACCCGGTCGACACAACTGGTACCGGGGTGGCCCGCTGCGCACCTACCACCGGCAGGCCCGCCGAGCGATCAGGGCTCTCGACGGCCGTATCGACGCCGTCCGGGCCGCCGAGATCTGGGAATGCGCCCTGGACGCGCGCTGGGACGGTACCGAGCGCTGGTTCCACGGGGATCTGGCGCAGGGGAACCTCCTGCTCGACGGGGGACACCTCGCCGGGGTCATCGACTTCGGCACCTGCGGCGTCGGTGATACCTCCTGCGACCTGGCTGTCGCCTGGACACTGCTGACCGCCGACGGCCGGCGGGCGTTGCGGGAGCGGCTGCCGGTCGACGACGCGACCTGGGCGCGTGGGCGTGGCTGGGCGCTCTGGAAGACGCTTGTCAGCTACGCCCACGCGCCGGACGACGGCGAGGCCGCAGCGAACTCACGGAGGATCCTCGCAGAGATCTTCGGCGAGTACACCGACGGCGGACGGTCGACCGGGGAAGATCAGCCCTGATCAGGGTGGCGGGTGTCGTCCTGTCGGCGTCGCCTGGTCTCCAGCGGCCACTCCAGGCCGACCGTCTCGGCGATGCCCCGCCTGTCGAAGTACTCCTGGAGTTTCCGCTTCTGTGCGGCGTACCAGGTGATCTGCGCCCGGTGGAGGTCGTCGGGGAGCATCCGGGCGACGCGCTCGTGCCGGGCCGCGATCGACACCGCCATCCCGACGGCGGCGCGGGCGTCGTTCGTGGCGTCGTGGGCGGAACCGAGGGGCACTTCGTAGTACCTGCACAGGTCACCGAGCTTCTGGCTGCCGTACCAGTGGGGTTCGACCTCCTGGTGCAGGATCGAGGGGTCGATGATGACGGCGCGGTCCCAGTCCAGCGACGGCAGGGCGTGCCGGGCCAGCTCGGCGTGCAACGTCGTGACGTCGAAGTGGGCGCAGAAGGCGACGAGCGGCGTACCGTCGGCGATCGCCTTCCCGACGGCCGTGCCCAGCTCGGCCAGCGCCGTCCCGGCCGGCGTCCCGGCACTGCGCACCATCTCGTCGGTGATCCCGTGGATCTCGGTGGTACGGGGCGGGATCGGCACTCCCGGGTTGACCAGCCACCGCCTGGTCGTGCCGTCGGAGTAGACCAGCGCGGCGGAGACGATGCGGGCGTCCAACGGCTCCCTGCCGGTGGTCTCGATGTCGAAGCCCACCACCGGCAGGTGGTGCCACCCACGGTGGGTGCCCGGCGGCGGTGCCGTCTCCACCGGCGCGCAGTCGTCGTGGTATGCGGTCCAGCCGGTGCCGAGCCGGAGCGCCTGTCCGGCCCCGGCCTCCACCCGGCCCCGGCAGGTGCCACAAGTGCCGGCGTACTTGTTGATCACGATGGGACTCCTGGTTCGGTCGTGCGCCGCACCGGCGGGTACGGCGGGAGGGGGAGGCGACGGACCGCGCGCCTGAAGATCATGATCCATCAGCAGCGTCATCGGCACCCGCCGGCCGGGCCGTCCCGCGACCTATGTGGACTGTCGGTGATGATCCTTCATCCACCGTCCCGTCCCGACACGCCGCGGTCTGGCTGGACGCCCTGGCTTCGCCCGACATCCCGGCCTGGCCCGATGCCCCGGTCCGTCCCGACGCGTCGGTCTGGCCGGCGCCGACGGGTTCGTTGGGACGCCGACGGGTCGGTTCGGACGCCTCCGGGCCGGCTGAAGCCGGCGGACGGGTCGGTACGGATCACGCGGGTGCCCCATACTGGCCCCGTGTTCACTCTCGCCCAGGCGCGGTACCTGGTCGCCACCCTGCACCCCCGCATCGACGAGCTGATCGGCATCCGGGCCGACCTGGCCGAGCTGCGGGCCGACCTGGCGGGCCCGGGGATGTCGGCGCTGGGCGGCCGGGCCGAGGTCAAGGCCCTGGAGGCCCGGCTGCACGGCGTGCTGGAGGACCTGAACTCGCACGACATCCAGGTCAAGGGGATCGCCCCGGTGCTACTCGACTTCCCCGGCGAACACGAGGGCCGGGCGGTGCTCTGGTGCTGGCTGGAGGGTGACCCCGACGTGCGCTGGTACCACCGCGTCGAGTGCGGCTTCGCCGGCCGCCGCCCCATCCGCTGACCCCACCCCTCCCGCCCCCACCCCTCCCGCCCCCGGCCCTCCCACCAGCGTCGATCATGGAGTTGTGGTGGGGTGCAAAAGGTTCGATATCCTCGCGAATTTGGCACCACAACTCCAAGATCGCGCGCGCGATGCTCGGGACGAGACCAGGGCTGGCCGGGGCTGGGCGTGTCAGGCCGGGTCGGGGCGGGCCGGGTCGGGGCTGGGCGGGCCAGGGGCGAGGGGCGAGGGCGGGTCAGGGGCGAGCCAGGGGCGAGGGTGAGGGCGGGTCAGGGGCGGGCCAGGGGCGAGGGTGAGGGCGGGTCAGGGGCGGGGCGGGCTAGGGCCAGGGCGAGGGCGGGGTGGGGTTGGCGGAGGCGGGGTCAGGGCAGGGTGGTCAGCATGGTGGGGGAGACGTTGCCGCCGCTGAGGACCAGGATCGTCCGGGTGCCGGGGGCGGCGGTGACCCGGCCGGTGCGCAGCGCGGCGAGGGTGACCGCCGCCGCCGGTTCGAGCAGCAGCCTGGTGGCGGCCATCAGGTCCCACCAGGCGGCCCGGATGTCCGCCTCGGTGACCTCCACCAGGTCGTCGACCAGTTCCCGGACGTGGGCCAGGGTGAGCCGGCCGGCGAACGGGGCAGCCAGCCCGTCGGCCATCGAGACCGGCCGGGTCGCCGGGGCGTCGCCGCCGGTGCGTAGCGCGTGGCCGACGGCGTTGGCGGTGGCCGGCTCGACGCCGACGATCCGGGCGGTCGGCACGGCATCGCGTACGGCGGCGGCCACCCCGCTGATCAGTCCGCCGCCACCGACCGGGACCAGCACCAGGCCCGGCGGTGGACCGTCAGCCAGCAGTTCCCGGCCCAGGGTGGCCTGGCCGGCGATGACGTCCGGGTCGTCGAACGGCGGCAGCAGGTGGTAGCCGCGTTCGGCGGTGATCTCCTCGCATGTGGCGAGCAGGTCGTCGGTGAGTACGACCTCCCCACCCCACCGGCGGACCGCTTCGATCTTGGTGGGTACCGCGTGCGGGGGCATGCAGACGACGGTGGGCAGGCCGAACGTACGTCCGGCGAAGGCCACCGCCATGGCGTGGTTGCCGGCCGAGAAGGCGGTCAGCCCGGTGGGCATCGCCTGCCGTTCGGCCAGCGTGAGCAGCGCGTTCAGCGCGCCCCGGACCTTGAAGCTGCCGGTGTGCTGGAGGTTCTCCGCCTTCACCGCGACGTCGAGCGCGAACTCGTCGCCGAGTTGCGGGCAGGGCAGGAGCGGGGTCCGGACGATCCGCCCGGCGAGCCGGCGTTCGGCGGCCAGGACGTCGTCCACGCTGGTCAGTCGCACTGCCGGAGCCTAGCGGGCGGGACGTGCGGGGCCGTGCCGGTGGGCGGGTCAGTCGGCTGCGGAGCGGGGGAGGGGGTCGACCGGCGGGTCGGCGACGGCGAAGACCACCACGTTGTCCCGGTAGTGGCCGACGCGCCTGTCGAAGTCGCCTCCGCAGGTGATCAGCCGTAGCTCCGGGCCGGGCGTCGGGCCGTACACGGTGGCGGTGGGGAAGGCGTCCTTGGGCGTACGCAGCGTGCCGGTGACCCGGAACGTCACCCGGCGGTCGCCCCGCCACACCTCGATCCGGTCGCCGGGACGCAACTCGCCGAGGCGGGCGAAGACGGCGGGGCCGCGCCGCGAGTCCAGGTGACCGGCGATCACCGCCGGCCCCGGCTCGCCCGGGGCCGGGCCGCCGCCGTACCAGCCGGCCCGGGTGAAGTCCGCCGGGGGGACCAGGGCGCCGGCCCGGTCCAGCCCGAGGGCGGTGAGCGGGGAGTCGACGCCGATCCGCGCGACGCGTACCCGGGTGGGGGATGCCGGGGTGGCGCGGGGGGTGCCGGCCCCGGTGGCGCAACCGGTCCCGCAGCCGGGCTGCCAGGCCCCGGCCACCGCGACCGGCCGGGGTGCTCCGTCCGGGCCGCCGGGGCCGGTGGCGGCGGCGACCACGACGCCGGCACCGGCGGCGAGGCAGCACGCCGCGCCGGCCGCGACCAGGACGGTGGCCGGCGCGGGCCGGGCGCGGTGCCGGCGGATCGCGAAGCCGGGCCGGGTCACCAGACCGGTCGCCGCCGACGCCGCACCAGCACCGTCGTGCCCACCAGCACGGCCCCCGCGAGCACCCCGCCGGCCATCATCGGGTACGCCCCGAGCCCACCCGTGGCCAGCCCGCCGGCCCCCGCCGGCACGCCGCCTACCGGTGCGGTCCCGCCACCCCGGGCGTCCTCGCGCAGCTCGACTGTCAACCCGCCCCGCTTGCCGTCGAGCACCAGCAGCGAGTAGACCCGTCCCCCGGTGAGGGTCACCTCGGCGTCGGTGCCCGGCCCGCCGCCGCCACCGAGGCGCAGCCGCCAGCGTCCCGGCTCGACCTGCCGGTAGTCGGTGGTGGTGGCGAACCGGACGGCGTCGGCGATGGTCGGCCCGTCGTCGGCGGCCACGTCGACCACCGGGGCGCGCACGGACGCCTGGACGACCCGCACCTTCGCCCGGCCGGCCGCCGGGGCGCTGAGGTCGTCGGCGAGCACCCGCAGGCCGAGGTCGGCGTACCGGCCCACCCCGGCCACCGTGTACGCCTCGCCCGCGCGCAGGGCCACCTCGGTGGTGAGCACCGGTGGTTCGCTGGCCGGGGCGCCGGCCTGTCGCATCGCCACCGCGTACCGGCCGACGGCCAGCGGCAGGTACCGGGAGACGACGCCGTAGCCGACGGCGGGGAAGACCTGCGGCGTCGCCGCGCCCGGGGCGGAGAGGTAGACGTCCACGGCCGGGGTGTCGGGGGAGAGGTGGGCGAGCCGGACGTAGCCGACGTCGCCGGCCGCCGCCCCGGCCGGCGTGCCGCCGACGGTGGCCAGTGCGGTGCCGAGTAGGAGGGTGCCGGCGGCGGCGAGCAGCCGGCGCGGCGCGGTACGGAGCTGGGGCATCTCGCCTCCGGAGGTGGTGTCGGTGCCGACCCCCAGCGTCCCGTGGACGGGACCCGGCCGCAAGTTGGTCGATCGTCGTGTCCCCGTCGTTCCCGATCGCCGTGGTGCGGTCGGGAGACCGGTGCCCGCCATCCGGTACCGTCCGTTCGTGATCAACGTTCGACGGGCCGTGGTCGCCGACGCCGGTGAGATCGTCCGCCTGCGTGGGGTGATGCTGGCCGACATCGACCAGATGGCCCCCGCGCCGGGGCCCTGGCAGCAGGCGGCCCGGGAGGTGCTGCACCGGCGACTGGCCGAGCCGGCCGACCTGATGGCGGTCTTCGTCGTCGACGACCCCGACCGCCCCGGCGTCCTGGCGGCCTGCGCGACCGGGACCATCGAGCAGCGCCTCGGCGGCCCCGGCAACCCCGACGGCCTGACCGGGTACGTGTTCAACGTGGTCACCGAGCCGGTGCACCGTCGGCGCGGCTACTCCCGGGCCTGCCTGGAGGCGCTACTCGACTGGTACCGGCAGCGCGGGGTCGGCAAGATCGACCTGCGGGCCTCGCCCCAGGGGGAGGCGCTCTACCGGTCGCTGGGGTTCGTGCCCACCGTCGGGCCGACGCTGCGGCTGAGCCTGCCCGTCGCACACCGGAGGAACTGAACGATGTTCGCGCTGCCGTTGACCGGGGACGCCGAGCTGCGTCCGCTCCCACCGTGGCAGGCCGAGGAGTTCCTGGCCCACCTGGACCGGGCCCGGGAACACATCGCCCCGTGGGTGGGGGCGTCCTTCGTGGCCACCGACCTGGAGTCGGCCCGCCGGGTGCTGCGTCGTTCCGCCGACAAGTGGGCCGACGACGCCGGGGGCATCTGGGGGATCTGGCTCGACGGCACCCTGGTCGGCGGGGTGCTGTTCGTGTCGTTCAGCACCGCGACCGGGGTGGCCGAGGCCGGCTGCTGGCTGGAGCCGGCCGCCGAGGGCCGGGGACTGGTCACCCGGGCGGCGACCCGGATCGTGGACTGGGCGATCCGGGAACGCGGCATCCACCGGGTCGAGTGGCGGACCAGCGTCGGCAACGTCCGCAGTATCGCGGTGGCCCGGCGGCTCGGCATGCGGCACGAGGGCACGCTGCGTCAGGTCGCCCCGGGGCCGGCGGGCCGGGTCGACCTGGAGGTGTGGGCGGTGCTGGCCGACGAGTGGCGGGCCGCCCGCTGACCGCTGCGGGCCGACCGCCGGCCGCGCCGGGCGGGACGGGCCTCGCGGCTGCCGTCCCGCCCGGCGCGGTGGGGCGTCGGTCAGGCGTCGGCGTAGCGGCGGGCGGCGGCCAGGGCGTCCCGCAGCCGCTGCGCGTCGGTCGGCAGGCCCGGCTGCTCGAAGCCCGCCGCCGGGTCGGCCGTGTAGAAGACGCCGTACGCGGCGGTGTCCCGCTGGAACCGCCAGCCCTCGGCCAGCGGCCCCACGTCGACCGCGTCGTACCCGACGGAGTCGATGAACGCGGTGACCTCGGCCTTGGCCGCCTCGTCGTCCCCGGCGACCGGCAGTGAGGTGCGGTCGGCGGCCCCCGCCGGGCGGGCCAGGGCGAGCAGGTGCTTGAAGTAGATGTTGTTGAAGGCCTTGACCACCCGCGACTCCGGTAGGTGCCGTTGGAGCAGCTCGCTGGTGGTGGTCGACTCGTCGTCCAGCTCGGGGAAGCTGCCGTCGCGCTCCGGGTAGTAGTTGTTGGTGTCGATGACGGTCTTGCCGGCGAGCGGCGCGGCCGGCACGTCCCGGTAGGCCCGCAGCGGGATGGTGACCACCACCAGGTCGCCTGCTGCCGCCGCCTCGTCCGGGGTGGCCGCCCGGGCCCGTATGCCCAGCTCGTCGACCAGGTCCTTGAGCGTCTCCGGACCGCGCGAGTTGCTGAGCACCACGTCGTGGCCGGCGGTGACCGCCAGCCGGGCCAGGGTGCTGCCGATGTTGCCGCTGCCGATGAGTCCCACAGTTGTCATGCCGGTGACCAACCGTCCTGATCGGACGCGTATTCCCGACCTGATCGACGGGTCATGCGGTGGATGTCGGCAGTCCGTGCGGGCCGCGGCGGTCGGCCGCGCGTCGGGGCCGTGACGCGTCGGTGAACCCCTAGTCACCCCTGTTGCCCATCGATAATCTTCCGTAAACACGTGATTGAGTGATATCTATCTCCCACCACCACTTCCTCACCCCCAGGAGTGCGACGTGCGGAGATCCCGACTCGTGACCCTCGCCGTGAGTCTCGCGGCGTCCATCGGCGTGACCCTCGGCGCGGCGGTGCCCGTCCAGGCCGCCCCCACCGACCGGTACGTGGCCCTCGGCGACTCGTACGCCTCCGGTGTCGGCGCCGGCAGCTACACCTCCGAGAGCGGATCCTGCCAGCGCAGCACCAACGCGTACCCCGCGCTGTACAACACCAACATCAAGCCGGCCTCGTACAAGTCGGTGGCCTGCTCCGGCGCGACCACCACCGACGTGGTCAACAACCAGCTCTCCGCGCTGACCTCGACCACCACCCTGGTCAGCGTCACCATCGGCGGCAACGACGTCGGGTTCACCACGATCATGTCGACCTGCGTGCTCCAGGGGGAGACCCAGTGCGTGGCGGCCGTGCAGGCCGCCGAGAACAAGGCCCGCGCGGAACTGCCCGCCAAACTCGCCACCGTCTACAACGGGATCAAATCGCGTGCGCCGTCGGCCCGGGTCGTGGTCGTCGGCTACCCGGTCTTCTACCAGCTCGGCACGGTCTGCGTCGGGCTCAGCGCGAACTCCCGCGCGAAGATCAACGAAGGCATCAACCTGATCGACGACATCACCCGCACCGCCGCGACCTCGGCCGGCTTCACGTTCGCCGACGTACGGTCCATCTTCGTCGGTCACCAGCTGTGCAGCTACGGCGAGAAGTGGCTGCACGCGTTGAACTTCGCCAACCTCGGCGTCTCGTACCACCCGACGGCGGCCGGCCAGTCCGGCGGCTACTACCCGGTCTTCCGGTCCGCCGCCGGCTGACCTGAACCGCGTCCCGCCGGCTCCACCGTGACCGCGTCGCCCCGTCCGGGGCGGCGCGGTCACGGCTGTCGGGTGGGCTCTGCGGCATCCGGTCCGGCCGGGTCGGGTCCGCAGGGGTCCCTGTTCCGGTCTGCTTCCCGGACGCAGGGGTGCCGGCCTTCGAGCGGGGGTGGGTCGCCGGTCGAGTGCCTGACGCCGACCCACCCACCGATGTCGTTGCGGGCGCTTTCGAGCTGATGACGTTGACGACTCGCAGCCCGGTCCCCGGTCCCTGACGGCCCGTGCGGGCCGGGTGGGGTGTCGTGATCGGTGGGGGATCACGTGGCGTGTCGTCACCGGGGCCGGGGCGGACGGTACTGCCGGGCGGGGGCCGGGTTTCGCCGTCGGTCCGGCCACCTTCGCAGGCGAGGGGATGGCGTGACTCGCCGGGTCTGCAGGGGAGTGACCCGTCCCTGTTCGAGGGGTGACTCGTTGGCGTCGTCAGCTCGAAAGGGCGTGAAGGGGTCTTCGTGGCGGCGCGGCCGGTCCGTGTCGTGGGCGGGGCTCGGCGGGTGGGGGCGGGGCTCGGCGGGTGGGGCTCGGTGGGTGGGGCGCGCCGTCAGGCGGGGAGAACCTTCTCGACGGCGGCGCGCAGCTCGGCCGAGTCCGGCGTCACCGTCGGCGCGAACCGGGCGGCGACCGAACCGTCCGGGGCGACCAGGAACTTCTCGAAGTTCCACCTGACGTCGCCGGTGTGCCCCTCGGCGTCGGGGGTGTCGACCAGCGCCGTGTAGAGGGGGTGGCGGGCCGGACCGTTGACGTCGACCTTCTCGGTCAGTGGAAAGGTGACGCCGTAGTTGACCTGGCAGAACTCGCCGATCTCGGCGGCCGTGCCGGGTTCCTGCCCGGCGAACTGGTTGCACGGCACGCCGAGCACCACCAGGCCCCGGCCGGCGTACTCGGTGGCCAGCGCCTGGAGGCCGGCGTACTGCGGGGTGAGGCCGCAGCGGGAGGCCACGTTCACCACCAGCAGCGCCCGGCCCCGGTAGCCGGCCAGGTCGGCCGGGCCACCGGCCAGGGCGTCGATCTCGATGTCGAAGACGGTCATGTGGCGAGGTTAGCGCCCGGGCCACCGCCCGCTTCCTTGCCCGGCCCGCTGCCCGGTGCCGCTGATGAATCGATGGATGCGCATCTTGACGAAGTGATGACGGTGTGAGTAGCGTCTCCCCATCGATTTGGAAAGTTTCCTAACTGTTTGAGGAGGCGCCTCATGAAGAGATCGCTCCGCCGCGCCCTCTGGGCCGGTGCCGTCATGGCGCTGACCGTGGCGGCGGTACCGGTGACCTCGGCGTTCGGCGCCGGAAGCGTCACCGCGACATTCGCCTCGGCCCAGGACTGGGGGACCGGGCACGAGGGGCGGGTCACCGTCGCCAACGGTTCCAGCGCCAGCGTCAGCACCTGGCGTATCGAGTTCGACCTGCCGTCCGGCACCACCATCAGCAGCTTCTGGGATGCCGACGTCACCAGCAGCGGCAACCACTACGTGGCGGTGAAGAAGAGCTGGGCCGGGCCGCTCGCCCCGGGGGCCAGCTTCAGCTGGGGCTACAACGGCACCGGACCGTACAAGGCACCGCTGAACTGCACGGTCAACGGCGTGTCGTGCGGCGGGGGCACCCCGCCCACCACGACGAAGCCGCCGACGACCCCGCCGCCCACCACGGCCCCGCCGACGACGCCGCCCCCGACGACCCCGCCGCCCACCACCCCGCCGCCCAGCGGGGACAAGAAGGTCGTCGGCTACTTCGCCGAGTGGGGCGTCTACGGGCGCAACTACCACGTGAAGAACATCGCCACGAGCGGCTCGGCCGCCAAGCTCACCCACATCCTGTACGCCTTCGGCAACACCACAGGCGGGCGGTGCACGATCGGGGACAGCTACGCCGACTACGACAAGGCGTACACCGCGGCCGACAGCGTCGACGGCGTCGCCGACACCTGGGACCAGCCGCTGCGCGGCAGCTTCAACCAGCTGCGCAAGCTCAAGAAGATGTACCCGCACCTCAAGGTGATCTGGTCCTTCGGCGGCTGGACCTGGTCGGGTGGCTTCACCCAGGCCGCGCAGAACCCGGCCGCGTTCGCCGAGAGCTGCTACAACCTGGTCGAGGACCCGCGCTGGGCGGACGTCTTCGACGGCATCGACGTCGACTGGGAGTACCCCAACGCCTGCGGTCTGAGCTGTGACAGCAGCGGCCCGAACGCGTTCAAGAACGTGATCTCCGCGCTGCGGGCCAAGTTCGGCTCGTCGGCCCTGGTCACCGCCGCGATCACGGCCGACGGCAGCAACGGCGGCAAGATCGACGCCACCGACTACGCCGGTGCGGTGGGTAACCTCAACTGGCTGATGCCGATGACGTACGACTACTTCGGCGCGTTCAACGCCCAGGGCCCCACCGCCCCGCACTCGCCGCTCACCTCGTACACCGGGATTCCGCAGCAGGGCTTCAACTCCGACGCGGCGATCCAGAAGCTCAAGTCCAAGGGCGTACCGGCCAGCAAGCTGTTGCTCGGCATCGGCTTCTACGGCCGTGGCTGGACCGGGGTGACCCAGGCCGCCCCGGGCGGCACCGCCACCGGCGCGGCCCCCGGCACCTACGAGGCGGGCATCGAGGACTACAAGGTGCTGAAGAACACCTGCCCGGCCACCGGCACGATCGCCGGCACGGCGTACGCCAAGTGCGGCAGCAACTGGTGGAGCTACGACACCCCGGCCACCATCGGCGGCAAGATGACCTACGCGAAGAACCAGGGCCTCGGCGGCGCGTTCTTCTGGGAACTCTCCGGCGACACCGGCAACGGTGAGCTGATCGGCGCCATCAAGGGCGGCCTCGGCTGAGCCGAGCGCCTGACGCACCACCCGCGCGGGGAGGGACCGGCCACCGGTCCCTCCCCGCCCGGCTGTCCGGCCCGGTCGGCGGCGGCCCCACCTGGCGAAACGCCGACCGGCCGTGACGGGTTGCCACCGTACGGGTGCGGTGTGGCAGACTCGCCGCTCGGCATCCGGTCGACATCCGTACCCGGGGAGGACGCATGGGTCGCAGGCTCCGCACCGCCGGCGTCGTACCGCTGGCCCTGCTGCCGTTCGCCCTGCTCGGCTGCGGCCAGAACGGCGACGGCGAGGCCGACGGCGGGCCCAGCCGGGTGCCCGCCCAGGAGGCGTCGGCCAAGGCCCGGGAGCGGGTCCAGGCGTACCTCGACGCGATGGCCGCCAAGGACCCGGCCGCCGGCCGCAACCAGCTCTGCGCGACGATGCAGGAGGGTTTCGACGCCGCCGCGACCGGGCCGAACGGTGACTTCGCCGACCATTTCCAGGTGCCCGGGGCGACCATCACCGACATCCGTACCGGTGCCCGGGGGCAGGAGGTCAGCACCTCGGTGACCGTTTCGGTGGGGTCGAAGAAGGTCACCCGGCCGCTGCTGTTCACCGTCACCCGCGACGGCGCGGACTGGTGCATCGCGGGCGAGGAACCCGGCGGGCACAGCCCCGCGCCCTCGCCGACCCCCTGACTCCCACCTTCCGGAACCCCGCACCTCGGGGGCGCGGCGTCCGGACCGTCGCCGTACGCTTTCTCCCATGCGCCATGAGTGGCATCAGCTGAGCTACCCCGCCGTGAGCAGCCCCGGGCTGCAGACCAGCCGCCCCACCGTCGACTCGGCCGAGGACGCCGCGCTCGGCCTCGACCGGTGGCGTGACCTGCCCCGTCAGCAGATCCCGCCGTGGTCCGACCCGGCCCAGGTCGCCGAGGTGTGCAAGGTGCTCGACACCGTGCCGTCGGTGGTCGCCCCGTACGAGGTCGACCAGCTCCGTCGCAAGCTGGCGCTGGTCTGCGAGGGCAAGGCGTTCCTGCTCCAGGGCGGTGACTGCGCCGAGACCTTCGCCGACAACACCGAGAGTCACCTGCTGGCCAACGCCCGCACGCTGCTCCAGATGGCGATCGTGCTCACCTACGGCGCGTCCCTGCCGGTGGTGAAGGTGGCCCGGGTCGCCGGCCAGTACACCAAGCCCCGGTCGCTGCCGACCGACGCCCGGGGGCTGCCCGCCTACCGCGGCGACATGATCAACTCGCTGGAGGCCGACCCGGCCGCCCGGGTCGCCGATCCGCAGCGCATGATCCGGGCGTACGCGAACTCGGCCGCCGCGATGAACATGCTGCGCGCCTACCTGGCGGGCGGCCTGGCCGACCTGCACGCGGTGCACGACTGGAACAAGGGTTTCGTCAAGAACTCCCCGGCGGGGGAGCGCTACGAGGCGATCGCCCGGGAGATCGACCGGGCCATCGCGTTCATCCGGGCCTGCGGGATGACCGAGGACGAGGCGCTGCGTACGGTCACCCTCTACTGCTCCCACGAGGCGCTCGCCCTGGAGTACGACCGGGCGCTCACCCGGGTCTCCGACCGCCGGGCGTACGGCCTGTCCGGGCACTTCCTCTGGGTCGGCGAGCGGACCCGGCAGCTCGACGGCGCGCACATCGACTTCATCTCCCGCATCGCCAACCCGATCGGCGTGAAGCTCGGCCCGACCACCAGCCCCGACGAGGCCATCGAGCTGTGCGAGAAGCTCAACCCGGACAACATCCCCGGCCGGCTGACCCTGATCAGCCGGATGGGCAACCACAAGGTCCGCGACGCCCTGCCGCCGATCGTGGCGAAGGTCACCGCCGCCGGGGCGAAGGTGGTGTGGCAGTGCGACCCGATGCACGGCAACACCCACGAGTCCTCCAACGGCTACAAGACCCGGCACTTCGACCGGATCGTCGACGAGGTGCTCGGCTACTTCGAGGTGCACCGGGGGCTGGACACCCACCCGGGCGGCATCCACGTCGAGCTGACCGGCGAGGACGTCACCGAGTGCCTCGGCGGCGCCCAGGGCATCGAGGACCTCGACCTGCCCGGCCGGTACGAGACCGCCTGCGACCCCCGGCTGAACACCCAGCAGTCGCTGGAGCTGGCCTTCCTGGTGGCGGAGATGCTCCGTGGCTGACCCCACGGCGGGCGTCGGTCCGGTGGCCGACCTGCGTTCCGACACGGTGACCCGACCGACCGCCGGGATGCGGGAGGCGATGGCCGCCGCCGAGGTCGGCGACGACGTCTACGCCGAGGACCCGACGGTCAACGCGCTGGAGGCCGAGGTCGCCGCGTTGTTCGGGCACGAGGCGGCGCTCTTCGCCCCGACCGGGACGATGGCCAACCAGATCGCCCTGCAACTGGTCGTCCCGCCCGGTGACGAGCTGCTCTGCGACGCCGACGCGCACGTGGTGACGTACGAGGTCGGCGCGGCGGCGGCGTACGGTGCGATCTCCACGCGGACCTGGCCGACCCTCGGCGCGGGCCTGGACCCGGCCGTGGTGGAGGCGATGATCCGGCCGGACGGCTACTTCGCGGTGCCGACCCGGGCGATCGCCGTGGAACAGACCCACAACCGGGGCGGTGGTGGGGTGATCCCGCTGGCTACCCTGCGGGAGCTGCGCCGCGTCGCCGACACCGCCGGCCTCGCCCTGCACTGCGACGGCGCCCGGATCTGGCACGCGCACGTCGCCGACGGGGTGCCGCTGCACGAGTACGGCGCGCTCTTCGACACCCTGTCGGTCTGTCTCTCCAAGGGCCTCGGCGCACCCGTCGGCTCGCTGGTCGTGGGCAGTGCCGCGCGGATCGACCGGGCCCGGTTCCTGCGCAAGCGGATGGGCGGCGGGATGCGGCAGGTCGGGGTGCTCGCCGCCGCCGGCCGGTACGCCCTGACCCACCATCTCGACCGGCTCGCCGACGACCATGCCCGTGCCGCCCGGCTCGCCGAGGCGCTCGCCCCGTGCGGGGTGCTCGCCGGCCCGGTACGCACCAACATCGTGCCGCTGGACCTGACCGGGCACCGGCTCGACGCGCGGGCCCTGGCCACCGCCGCCCGCGCCGAGGGGGTGCTGCTGTCGGTGCTCGGCCCCCGTACCGCCCGCCTGGTCACCCACCTCGACGTCGACGACACCGCCGTCGACCACGCCGCCAAGATCCTCCCTGACCTGCTCACCCCCTGACCCCCACCGACGCCTTCCGCACCTTCCGCACCTTCCGCGCCGCCCGCGCCTTCCGGCGTTGATCAAGAGGTTTGCGTCAGCCTGGAGATCACATTTGACGCGAACCTCTTGATCACCGGTGGCGTCGAGCCGGTGGCGTCGAGCCGGCGGTGTCGAGTGGGGAGGGCGTGCGGGGGAGGGGCGGCCGTCAGGGGTGGAGGCGGGTGAGGGTGGCGATGTCGGTGGCGTGGCCCTCGTGTTTCTCGGTGGGGGTCTCCACGACGACGGGGATGCCGGCGGTCGCCGGGTGGGCCATCAACTCGGCGAAGGCCGGCTCGCCGATGTTGCCCTTGCCGATGTTCTCGTGCCGGTCCCGGGTCGAACCGCACAGGTCCTTGGAGTCGTTGGCGTGGATCAGCCTGAGCCGGTCCGCCCCGACCGTGGCGACCAGGGTGTCCAGCGTGGCCGTCATGCCGCCCGGCACGGCCAGGTCGTGCCCGGCCGCCCAGGCGTGGCAGGTGTCGAAACACACGCCCAGCCCCGGATGCCTGTCGACCGCGTCCAGGTAGGGGCCGAGGTGCTCCACCCGGGAGGCCAGTGACCGGCCGCCACCGGCGCTCGGCTCCACCAGCAGCAACGGACCGCCGCTGGCCGTGGTCGCGTCGAGCAGCGGCAGCAGCGCCTCGCGTACCTGTCGCATGGCGGTCTCGGCGTAGCCGGCGTCGACCGCGCTGCCGGCGTGGAACACCACGCCCCGCGCCCCGATCGCCCGCCCCCGGCGCAGCGCGTGCGCCAGCGTCTGCGCCGACTTCTCCACCGTCGCCGCCGTGGGCGAACCGAGGTTGACCAGCAGCGACGCGTGGATGTAGACCGGTACGCCCCGGGCGGCGCAGCCCTCGGCGAACAGCGCGTCCTGGGCCGGGTCGCCGGGCGGCAGCGCCCAGCCCCGCGAGTTGGAGACGTAGACCTGCACCACCCGGGAGCCGGTCGCGTCCACGTACGGCAGGGCCGCCCTGGCCAGCCCACCCGAGGTCGGGGTGTGCGAGCCGACCGGCCGGTGGCCGCTCACAGGCAGCCCAGGGTGACCGGGGTGCCCGGCGGCACCTGCGAGTTCTCGCCCGGGTTCTGGAACCGGACGATGCCGTTGGGGTTGAACTGCACGTTCACCGTGAACCCGGCCCCCTCCAACTGCTGCTTGGCCTGCTGGCAGGGCAGGTCGACCACCCGGGGCACGGTCACCTGCGGCGGGCCCTTGCTGACGTCCAGCTTGACCTTGGTGCCCTTCTCCACGCCCGCGCCGTCGGCCGGGCTCTGCCCGAGGACCTCGTCGCGTGGCTTGTCGGATTCCTTGTACGTCTCGACCGGCTCCAGGCCGAGCCGGGACAGGGCGGTGCGGGCGTCGGTGAGGCTCTTGCCGACCAGGTCGGGCACCGTGATCGGGGCGCGGCCCCGGCTGAGGATGACGGTCACCTTGGTGCCCGGCTTCACCTCGGTGCCCACCTTCGGGTTGGTGTCCACCACCACCCCGGCCGGCAGGTTGTCGTCGTAGCGGGGGGTGCCCTTGGCGACCACCAGTTTCGCGCTGGTCAGGTCGGCCTCGGCCAGGTCGAACTCCTTGCCGACGACGTCCGGCAGCGGGAACCGCTCCGGGCCCAGGGAGAGGGTCAGCGTGATGGTGCCACCCTTGAGGATCTTGGCAGCCGAGCCCGGGTCCTGGGCGACCACCCCGTCGCGGGGGATCTTCTCGTCGTAGCGCGGCGTGGCGAAGGCGACCTGGAAACCCGCCCGGTCCGCCTGCGCCTGTGCGTCGGCCCGGCTCAGGTTCACCAGCTGCGGCGCGACCGTGTACCGGCCCACCCCCACCCACCAGCCGCCCATCGCGGCGAGCAGGCCGACCACCACCACGGCCGCCGCGACCGACAGCCGTCCGCGCGGGGTGCCCATCACCCGGGTACGCAGCTCCGCCAGGCGGGACCCCAGGCCGGCGCTCTCGGTGGCCCGCCGCCGGTGCGGGCGCTGCGGGGCGGCCGGCTCGGGCAACCGGGCCCAGGTCGGCCGGGTCACCGGACTGACCGCCGCGACCACCATCGTCGGCTCGGCCACCGCCGGCAGCTCCCCGGCCACCCGGCCCAGCACGGCGGTGTGCGCGTTCGGGTTGCCCAGGTCGTCCCGGGCCACCTGCACCTCGGCCAGCAGGGCGCCCGCGTCGGCCGGCCGGGCGCCCGGGTCCCGCCGGGTCGCCCGCGCGACCAGCTCGTCGAGCACCCGGGGCAGGCCGGGCACCAGGACCGACGGGGCCGGGACGTCCTTGTCGACGTGCTGCCAGGCCACGTCGACCGGGCGGTCCCCGTCGTAGGGCACCCGGCCGGTGAGCATCTCGAACAGCACGATGCCCGCCGAGTAGACGTCGGTGCGCGGGTCGGCGCGTCCGTCGGTGACCAGCTCCGGCGCCACGTACGCGACGGTCGCCATCAGCTGGTTGCCGTCGCCCTCCTCGGCGCTGGCCTCCACCGCGCGGGCCAGGCCGAAGTCGGCGACCTTGACCACGCTGTCGACCAGGTTGGCCACCCCACCGGTGGGCGCCTCCGCGACCAGCACGTTCTCCGGCTTGACGTCGCGGTGGACCAGCCCGGCCCGGTGCGCGGCGGCGATCGCGGCGAGCATCTGCTCCATGATCGCCAGTGCCTCGTCGGGGTTGAGCCGGCGGCGCTCGGCCAGCACCTCGCGCAGGGTGCGTCCCCGGACGTACTCCATGACCAGGTAAGGCAGCCCCTGGTGGGTGCCCTGGTCGTAGACGGCGACCACGTTGGGGTGGGTCAGCCGGGCGATGGCCTTGGCCTCGTCGGTGAACCGGTCCGGGAAGCCCGCCGCCCGGGACCGCGCCTCCGCGGCCTGGGACGGGTGGATGATCTTCACCGCGACGGTACGCTCCAGGCGCTCGTCGGTGGCGGTGTACACGGTCGCCATGCCACCACGGGCCACGCGACCGCGAATGCGGTAGCGCCCGTCGAGCAGCGAGCCCAGCAACGTGTCGGCGACCTGTATGTCCATCGGCAGGGAGTCTATGTGTCCTGAGGGTGAAGGTTGAACAGGATGCTACAGCCGGGGTCGGTGCCGGTCGGTCCCGCCGCGCTCGCCCCGGCCCGACGGGGTGCCGCTGCACGGGCGGCCGGGCGACGTGGCAGGGTGGTCCGGTGACCGAACCCGTACCCGCCGACCAGTCCGCCGGCAGCGACCTCTGCGGCCCCAGCGACCCGGCCGCGTGGCTCACCCTCCCGGACGTCGCCGAGCGGCTCGACCTGTCGATCAGCAAGGTCCACCAGATGATCCGGGACCGCGAACTGCTCGCCGTCCGCCGCGACGGGGTACGCCGGATCCCCGCCGACCTGGTCGCCAACAAGACGGTGCTCAAGCACCTGCCCGGCGTGCTCACCCTGCTCGCCGACGCCGGCTACGACGACGAGGCCGCCCTGCGCTGGCTCTACGAGCCCGACGACACCCTCTCCGGCGGCACGGGCGCGGCCACCCTCGGCGGCGACCACGCCCGCGAGGTCAAACGCCGCGCCCAGGCCCTCGGCTTCTGACCCGCCCCGCCGCGCCGCCTGAGGGGTCAGTCGGCGCGGCGGGTGGCGGCGATGGCGAGGTCCACCAGGGCCTGCCGGGCCTCGGTGTCGAGGTCGACGCCGGCCAGGGCGGCCAGCGCGGCGTCGGTCAGGGTGACGATGCGTTGTTCGGTACGGGCCAGCGCGCCGGTGCCGGCGATCAGCTCACGGAGCCGGGTCACCCCGTCCCCGTCCAGCTCCGGATCGCCGAGCCGGCCGAGCAGCAGCTCCCGGCCGGCCTCGTCGGCGGCCTGGACCGCCGCCGCGACCAGGTAGGTGCGCTTGCCCTCGCGCAGGTCGTCCCCGGCCGGCTTGCCGGTCTGCGCCGGATCGCCGAACACCCCGAGCACGTCGTCGCGGAGCTGGAACGCCTCACCGAGCGGCAACCCGTACGCCGAGTAGGCGGTGCGCACGTCGGCGGACGCGGCGGCGAGCGCGGCACCGAGCAGCAACGGCCGCTCGACGGTGTACTTGGCCGACTTGTACCGGGCCACCTTGCCCGCCCGGTCCAGCGACACCTCCCCGGTGGCCTGGGTCAGCACGTCCAGGTACTGCCCGACGGTGACCTCGCCGCGCATCTCGTCGAAGACCGGCCGGGCCCGTGCCACCGTGTGCGGGTCCAGCCCGGCGGAGTGCAGCAGCTCGTCGGACCAGACCAGGCAGAGGTCGCCGAGCAGGATCGCCGCCGCGTCGCCGAAGGCGTCCGGGTCGCCGCCCCACCCGTGGGCGCGGTGCCGGGTGGCGAACCGCCGGTGCACGGCGGGCTCGCCGCGCCGGGTGTCGGAGCGGTCCATCAGATCGTCGTGGATCAGGGCGCTGGCCTGGAAGAACTCCAGCGCCGCCAGGGCGGTCACCACCTGGTCGGCGTCCACCCCGCCGGCCCCCCGGAACCCCCAGTACGCGAACGCCGGGCGCAGCCGTTTGCCGCCACCGAGCACGAACCCCTCGATGGTCTCGGCGAGCGGCGTCAGGGCGTCGTCGATGCCGGCCATCCAGCTACGCCGGCCGGCCAGGAACTCGGTCAGCGCCTTGTCGACACGCTGCCGTAGGCCGGCACGGTCGACGGGGGAGACGGGAGCAGCGTGGGTCACGCCACGACGCTAGCCGGTCCCCACCGCCACCGCCTCACCAGCGCCTCGGCGCGTCACCCGGTCCGCCGCCTGCCCCGGGTGGGCCGGCCGGTCGGGGCGTCCGGCCGGACGGGACGGAGCGCGTCCGACACCGGGCCGGCCCGACGTCACGCCGGCCCGGCGTCGCTCCGGTGGCGCACCGGCCCCTGCGGACGCCGTTCGGCCCGTCCGCAGGCCGGTCGGCCCGTCGGCCCCGGTGCGGCGGTTCCGGCCCGGACCGGCCCGCCGGGCGCGGGACGACCCGGCGGACGGCGGCCCGATCGGGGCGTCGAGCACGACGGCGAGCTGCCGCCGCCAGCGGTCGCCCGGGACGCGCACCGAGCGTTCCCAGCGGGACACCTCGTGCCGGGTCAGGGTGGCCGTGCCGGCGGCGGCGCAGAGTTCGTCGGCGAGCCGCCGCTGGCTCCAGCCCCGGGCCAGCCGGAGCTGCGTGATCAGCGGCCCGAGCGGGCGGGGGTCGGACGGGGTCATCGGTCCTCCGGCGGATGTCGGCGCGGCCCCGCCCGCCCCGCAGGGCGGCCGGCGTGCCACGGTGGCGTGCTGCCGACCCCCGCGCGTGACCCCGGGCACCGGCCCCCACCGGTGCCACCCGCGCCCCCTCGTTCTACCCCCGGGGTACGACGCCGTCCGCGGCGGCGACCGACGTCAGGTTTCGGTGGGTGTCGATGCTCCGGTGGGAAGTGCGTGAGGGCGGGCGGCGTCGCCCGCTAGAGTCGTCACGTGGCGCTCGGTCTTCCCTCCGTCCTTCCCAATCCCCAGCCGGCGATCGGGGAGCTGATCCGCGACCGCCAACCGACGTTCTCCTTCGAGTTCTTCCCGCCCAAGACGGCGCAGGGGGAGCGGCTGCTCTGGCAGGCGATCCGGGAGCTGGAGCCGCTGCGCCCGTCGTTCGTGTCGATCACCTACGGGGCCGGCGGCTCGACCCGGGACACCACGGTCGCGGTGACCGAGCGGATCGCCACCGAGACCACCCTGCTGCCGATGGCCCACCTGACCGCCGTCAACCACTCCGTCGCCGAGCTGCGCAACGTGATCGGGCGGCTGGCCGGCGTGGGGGTGCGCAACGTGCTCGCCGTCCGGGGTGACCCGCCCGGCGACCCGGGGGGCGAGTGGGTCCGCCACCCCGAGGGCGTCGACTACGCCGAGGACCTGGTCCGGCTGGTCCGCGAGGCCGGCGACTTCAGCGTCGGGGTGGCCGCCTTCCCCTACAAGCACCCCCGCTCGGCCGACGTGGCCAGCGACACCGCGCACTTCGTCCGCAAGTGCCGGGCGGGCGCGGAGTTCGCCATCACCCAGATGTTCTTCGACGCCGACGACTACCTGCGGCTGCGCGACCGGGTGGCGGCGGCCGGCTGCGACACCCCGATCCTGGCCGGGGTGATGCCGGTGACCCAGATCGGCACCATCGAACGCTCGGTGCAGCTGTCCGGCGCGCCGTTCCCGCCCGCGCTGGCCGCGCGGTTCGAGCGGGTCGCCGACGACCCGGAGGCGGTCCGCCGGCTCGGCATCGAACAGGCCAGCGAGATGTGCGCCCGGCTGCTCGACGAGGGGGTGCCCGGCATCCACTTCATCACCCTCAACCGTTCGCCCGCGACCCGGGAGGTGTGGCGCAGCCTGCGGGCCGACGCCCGGGTGTGAACGCGCCGGCCCCGACACCTCGACCGCGCCGCGACGGTTGACCGATGGTGGGCACACAGCTGAAGTGGGACGAGTACGCGACCGCGTGGGCACGGTTGCACGGCGGCTTCGACCCCCGGGTCGCCGCGCCGGTGGTCCGTGCCTGGCTGCGCTTCGCGTACCACGTCGGTTACGTGCTGGGTCGGCTGCGGGTGACCCCGACCGCGGTGACCGTCGGTGGGGTGCTGCTCTGCCTGTGCGTGCCGTTGTTCAGCGCCCGGTCGGGGCAGGGGCCGATCGTCGGCGCGTTGTTCGTGCTGCTCGCCTCGGTCGCCGACAGCGTCGACGGGGCGGTCGCGGTCGCCACCGGCCGGACCACCCGGCTCGGCTACGTCTACGACTCGGTCGCCGACCGGCTCGGTGAGATCGCCTGGCTGGCGGCGTTCTGGCTGGTCGGAGCACCCGGAGCGCTGGTGGTCGCGGCCGGCGCGCTGTCCTGGCTGCACGAGTACGTGCGGGCCCGCGCGGTGGCCGCCGGGATGCGGGAGATCGGCGCGGTCACCGTGGGGGAGCGGCCCACCCGGGTCTGCGTCGCCCTGGTCGGGCTGCTGCTGGCCGGGCTGACCGGGCTGATCGACCTCGACCTGGCCGCCGGCACCATCACCATGGCCACCGCCGTCTGGGTGCTGCTGGCCGGTTTCGGCCTGGGTCAGCTGCTGTCCACCGTCCGCCGCGCCCTGCTCGACGCCGGCTGACCCGCCCGCCCGCCCCCGCCGCCGGCTGACCCGCCCGCCCCCGCCGCCGGCCCCTGTACCCCCGGCACCTCGCCGTCACACTCCCGCCGCCTGGTCGGCGACGCGGCCGGGCGATGATCAACTCAATGTCGGCGAAACAGCGGCCTCCGAGACGCGGGACACCGCTGTTTCGCCGCAACAGTGGCCATCCGGCGGCGACGCGGCCCCGGCCCGGCGGGCCAGGCAGGGCTGGGCCTACCAGGCGGGGCCGATCTCGTCGGCGACGATCTGCGCGGACAGGGTGACCATGGGCAGGCCGCCGCCGGGGTGGGTGGAGCCGCCGACCAGCCACAGCCCGCGCGCCGGGCCCCGGTTGGCCGGGCGGAGCAGCCCACCGGCCGTACCGTAGATCGACCCGCCGGGCGCGGCCGTCGCGGCGTCCAGGTCGGCGGGGGTACGGATCTCGCGGAACACCAGCCGGTCCCGGACGTCGACCCCGCGCGCGGCGAGCACGTCGAGGATCCGGTCGGCGTACGCGTCGGCGAGCCCCGGCCGACGCCAGTCCACGGCGTCCGGTGCGGTGCCGTGGCGGGCGGCGTTGACCAGCACGAACCACGCCTCGTGCCCGGCCGGGCGGACCATCGGGTCGTCGGCCACGGTGACGAAGACCGTCGGGTCGGCCGCCGGCCGGGCCCGCACCCCGCGCCCGGGAGCGCCGAAGACGGCGTCGAACTCGGCGTCGTAGTCGTCGGGGAAGAAGACGTTGTGGTGGGCCAGCCCGGAGTCCCCGCGTACCCCGAGCAGCAGCACGAAACCGGCCAGGCTGCGGTCGGTGAGCGCGGCCAGCCGCCCCGGGTGCGGCAGCAGGTCCCGGTAGACGGTGAGCGCGTCGGCGTTGGCGACGACCACGTCGGCGGGGACGGGCGCGTGGACCCCGGCGAGGCGTACCCCGTGCACCCGGCCCCCGGCGGCGTCGATCCGGGTGACGGTCTCCCCGGTGCGGACCGTCACGCCCAGGTCCAGGCAGCGGGAGAGCAGCGCGTCGGCCAGGGTGCCCAGCCCGCCGCGCAGGTACCAGCCGCCGAAGGTCAGCTCGGCGTAGGGGACGGCGACCAGCGCGGCCGGGGCGCGGCGCGGGTCCGCGCCGGTGTAGGTGGCGTACCGGTCGAGCAGCATCCGCAGCCGGGGGTCGGACAGGTGGCTGCGGCCCAGCCCGCGCAGGGTGCGGCCGGGCCCGATCGCGGCCAGGTCACCCAGCCGCCAGGCCAGCGCCGCCAGGTCGCGCGGCGAGTCGACGGTACGTCGCAGGATGTCCCGGTGCGACGCGGTCCACACCCGGGCGGCCCGCCGCCACAGCCGCCGCCAGTCGGCGGCGGCCCGGTCGCCGAGGGCGGCGCCGATGCGGGCGGCGAACTCGTCCGGGTCGGCGCACGAGTCGAGGGCCGGCCCGCCGCCGGGGAAGACGTGCCGCACGATCGGGTCCAGCGGGGTCAGGTCGAGGTACTCGTCGAGCTTCGCGCCGGTGGCCTCGAACAGGTCGTGGAAGACCTGCGGCAGGGTGAGCAGGCTCGGCCCGGTGTCGAAGTGGAAGCTGCCCGCCGGGGTGTCGTGGACGTACCTGCCGAGCTTGCCGCCGACGGTGTCGGACCGTTCGAAGACGGTCACCTCGTGCCCGCCGACGGCGAGCCGGGCGGCGGTGGCCAGCCCGCCCACGCCGGCGCCGATGACCACGATCCGCGCCATGCCGCGCCTCCTAGCTGACCGGGCGGCCACGCCAGGACAGGCGACGCCGCTTCCGCAGATGGTACGACCGCAGGGTCAGCCAACCGAGCACCACGACCGAGCCGGGGTGGGCCAGCGCGTCGGGCCAGGCCCGGCCGCCGGTGGCGCGGGCGCTGACCACCCGCCCGGCGACTCCCGCCGCGTACCCGGTCAGGGCCAGCCCGGCGGCCGGCGGCGAACCCGCCACCAGCGCGGCCACCGTCAGCAGCGGCGGCGCGGTGTAGAGCAGCAGCAGCGCGGCGACCACGGCCGCGGCGGCCACCGGGTGACCGAAGGTGGCCCAGAGCGACTTGGTGTAGCCGTCACGCAGCTGCGGCCAGGTCTCGTACATCCGGCAGGCGGCCAGCCGGGAGCCGTCGGCCAGCGCGATCCGCCCGCCTGCGCGTTTCACCGCCCGCGCCAGCTCGATGTCCTCCAGCACCCGGTCGGCGACGGCGGCGTGCCCGCCGGCCCGCTCGTAGCCGGCCCGGTCCACCAGCAGGAACTGCCCACCGGCGGCGGCCAGCGACGGCCGTGGCGAGCGTTCCATCGCGCGCAGCGGCAGGAAGGTCAGCCACAACCACTGCAACAGCGGCTGCACCAGCCGGTCACCCACCGTCCGCACCAGGATCCCCGGGTACGCCGACAGCAGCGTCGCCCGCGCCGCGCGTAGCTCGGTCACCGCCGCCGCGACCGCGTACGGGGTGAGCACCACGTCCGCGTCGACGAAGGCGTACACGGTGGCGGCCGGGTCGGCGTGCCCGGCGAGCTGGTGGCAGGCGTACGGCTTGCCCAGCCAGCCCGGTGGCGGGGTGACCCCGGCGCGCAGGGTGACCCGGGGGTCGTCGCCGGCGACCGTGCGGACCACCTCGGCGGTGCCGTCGGTCGAACCGTCGTCGAGCACCACGATCCGCAGCCCCGGCACCCCCCGCTGGGCGAGCAGCGCGCGCAGGCACGGGGTGACCCGGTCGGCCTCGTCGCGCAGCGGCAGCAGCACCGCCACGGTCTCGTCGACCCCGACCGGCCCGTCGACGGGCCGGCGCAGGAAGTACCGGGCGTTGACCCAGGTGTGCGCGGTCAGCGCGGTCACCGCGACGGCCAGCACGAGCGCGACGACGGTCACCGCCGCGCCCCCACCGACCCGGCCGGGTGCGGTCGTCGTCCCGGTGTCGGGTGCCGGCGCGGTGGCGGGGCGGGTCGACCGGACCGGGTGCCGCTCATGCCGGGGTGTCGACGCCGGTGCGGGCCGGTGCCGGCCGGTCGGCGGGCCGGCGTCGGGCACGCAGCAGGGTCACCGCCAGCGGCACCGCCACCACCGCCATGCCCACCGCACCCCACAGCGCCGAGGCGGGCAGCCGGAGGAAGACCGCGTGCGCCAGCACGCTGGAGAAGTACGTCCACAGGTAGAGGGCGAACATCGGGTCGTCGCGGGAGCCGGTGACCGCGACGGCCGGCCCGGCCAGCGGGCGCAGCGCGCTCATCAGCAGCACCGCGAACAGCAGCCAGCCCAGGTAGTTGCTGACCGGGATGCCGGGCAGTCCGGGCAGCGCCGGGGTGGCGTCGCGCCACACCCAGTAGCCCTCGGCCACCATCTGCGGGTCGAGGAAGAGGTCCCAGCCGGCCAGCCCGACGGTGGCCAACGCCACCCGCCCGACGTGCCCCGCCGGTGTGCGGGCGGCGGGCGTCCGGCCGGCGGGCGTGGTCAGCCGGACGGCGGCCAGCCAGGCGGGCCAGGCCATCCAGGTCCAGGCCAGCGGGATGATCAACGGCACCCCGGCCAGCTTCGGCCCCAACTCGCCCGAGTAGTCGTAGCTGCCGAACGGGAAGCCCGTCGCCACCCCCAACGCCTCGATGGCGAACCCGCCGCCGGTGGCCACCGCGACCAGCGCCGCCGCCGTGCGGGGACCCCGGGTGAGCAGCGCGTGCCCCACCGACAGCAGGTAGCCCAGCACGACCGTGGCGACGGTGAGCCGGGCCCGGGTGACCCCGGTGGTGAGCGGGTAGCAGATCTGGATCAGCACCAGCAGGGCCAGCAGCAGCCACGGGACGTGCCGGCGGGTCACGACGCGGCCGGCCCGGACGTGTCGGGCCGGGGCAGCGGCAGGTCCCGGCCGAGCACCCCGAACGGTCGTTCGTCGCCGGGGAAGCGGAAGTGCCGCAGCACGTCGACGAAGCCGAACCGCCGGTAGAGCCGCCAGGCCCGCGACGTCCGCTCGTCGGCCTCCGGGGTGGACAGCAGGGTGGTGCCGCCCTCGGCGAGGCTGAGCAGGGCGGTGAGCTGCCGGGCGCCCAGGCCGTGCCCCTGCGCGGGCGGTCGGACGTGCAGCTCGACCACCTCGAAGCAGTGGGTCAGCCAGCGCTGCCGGGCATCCGGGTCCAGCGCCCGGTAGACCTGGTCGTGCCACCACTGCCCACCCGCGCCGAGGTAGCCGTAGCCGAAGCCGGCCAGGTGACCCTCGGTGGTGAGGCTGGCGACGGCGCGGAACCCGGGCCGGCGGGCGTGGGTGGCGATGTAGCCGCGTCGGGCCTCCAGCAGGTCGCTGCGGTAGCCCATCGCCTCCCCGTACACCGCGACCACGTCGTCGAGCCGCCGGACGAGATCCTCCGGCGTCCACCGCACCAACCTCATGCGTGTCCTCTCACGGTTGCGGACCACCGTCGGCGACCCAGCCCAGCACCGACCGGTCACCGACCACTGCGCGCACCTCGAAGCGCGCGAACAACTCCTCCGCGTACCACCCCTCGGTGGGGGTGCGGGTGATCGCCGCGCGGTGCTCCGGGTGACGGTACGCGAAGGCCACGAGGTCCGTCGGGTCGCGCCACACGCTGACCGTGCCCTGCCAACCCAGCGGCGCCTCACCGACACCGAACCGGGCGAGCAGCCCCGGCGCGGCGTGCAGCGCGGCGGCGACCGGCGGGACGGCCTTCCAGAAGGTGAGCGCCCGGTGGGGGCGCAGCCGGGCCCGGGTCAGCGCCAGCACCGGCCCGTCGACCCGGCCGCCCGCCGGCTCGCCGAACGGCCGCCGGCCCGACCACTCGCCCCGGCTGGTCACCGGGCGCAGCTCCAGCCGGGCCGACGCGTGGGCGATCCGGGCCCAGGAACGACCGACCGGGGAGGCGTCGAAGCCGGCCGCCGCAGCGGGGGAGTCCCACACCACCAGCGCCGCCCACCGGGTCAGGTCGGCGTCCCCCGGGCCGAAGCCGGTGCCGGTCCCGGTGCCGAGCAGCTTGCCGAACCGTACGCCGGGGGTGCGCCGCAGCCGCCACGGGTGCCGGGCCATCCGGGCCAACGCCCGGCCCACGGCGGCCCGGGGCACCCGCCACACGTGCAGGGTGACCAGCTCCGGGGTGGTGTTCACGCCACCTCGGCGGGGGTGCCGCCGGTGATCCGCAGCAGCTCCGGGTAGGTGGTGGGGAAGACCGCCTGCGGTACGCCACCGGCGGCCCACACCTGCGGGTGCCCGGCCAGGGCGGTGTCGACCAGGGTGCGCAGCGGCCCGGGGTGGCCGACCGGGGCGACCCCGCCGATCACCTGCCCGGTGTGCGTGCGGACGAAGTCGGGGGTGGCCCGGCGCAGGTGGGTCACCCCGAGCCAGGCGGCCAGGCCGGCGGTGTCCACCCGGTGCGCGCCGGAGGTGAGCACCAGCAGCGGCGTGCCGTCGGCGTCGAAGACCAGCGAGTTGGCGATGGCGCCCACGGCGACGCCGAGCGCGTCGGCCGCCGCGACGGCGGTGTGCGCCGCCTCGGGCAGCAGGCGGACCCGGCTGGCCGCGCCGGAACCGTCCCGCGCGCCCGCGTCGTCGAGCGCCCGCTGCACCGCCTGCACGTTCGGGTGTGACTGCATGCGGCCCATTCTCCCCGGTACGCCCCGACGCCCCGCACCCGGCCGTCCACCGCCCGTCGTCCGGGGCGGCCGAACCTGATGGCAGGTCGTAGGCCACACGTTGCGTTTTCGTCGGGGTCAGGGTGTACTGTCAGAGCAGTTAGAACGAGTGTTCGATTCACTCGCACACCCGTTC
Organism: Micromonospora sp. WMMD735; assembly: GCF_049178995.1. NCBI lineage: Bacteria > Bacillati > Actinomycetota > Actinomycetes > Micromonosporales > Micromonosporaceae > Micromonospora > Micromonospora sp. WMMD735. The sequence continues at coordinate 3,164,810 of NZ_JBMHMJ010000002.1, read as the reverse complement.
CAACGCCCCCGGGGCGGTGTTTCGCGGCGTCGGCCCGGGCAGGTGCGGTTTCGCGGACCGCACCGGGTTCCGGGCAGTCGCGAGCCCGGTCCCGTCAAGGCAGGTCGTCGCCCGCCGCCCACGACCCCCGGGCGGCGGGCGACGAACCCGCCGGTTCGCCGGCCGGGTGTGGTGTGGGGAAGCATCCGCACCCGGCCGGCCCCCAGCGGTGCGTCTTCCTCCGCACCACCCGCCCCGGGCGTCGCGCCGGTGGACCTCCTCCACCAGGCGTCCCGCCCGAACCGGTCACGCGGAGGAGACAGTCATGCCGACCAACCCGGCCCAGGCGCCGACGGTGCCCGCGCACGCGCTGCCGCACCGCACCCCGACCCAACTCCTCACGGTGGCCCGACACGGGCTGGCCGAGGCCGCCCGGACCCGCCCCGACGGGCTGCGCTACGCCGCCGCCCACCTGGCCGCGCTCCGCGCCGCCGCCGCCCTGCTGGCCGCCCGGGCCCGACCCGCGCCCGCCCGCCGCCGCCGGATCACCAGCGTCTGGGTGCTGCTCGCCGGGGTCGCCCCCGAACTGGACGAGTGGTCCCGCTACTTCGCCGCCGCCGCCGGCAAGCGGGCCGCCGCCGAGGCCGGCATACCCCGGGTGGTGAACGCCCGGGAGGCCGACGACCTGCTCCGGGCCGCCGAACAGTTCGTGACGGTGGTGGAGCAGGCGCTCGGGGTGACCCACCAGCCCGCCCTCGACGGTCTCGCCGCCTGACCCGGCCGTGCCCGGGTCCCCGCCGGGCACCTGATCCGGCCGGCACCGGACCCGCCGCGGCACCGCGACACAGCGCCCCACCGCGGCACAGCGTCCCACCGCGTCCGGGGCGAGCACGCAGTGCACCTGATCCACGCAACGACACGACGGGGGGTTGGTCCGATGGCGGGCCGCATGGTGGTCGGTTCCGCCGCACTGGCCGATCTGGTCCGCCCGGCGAGCGCCCCGGACCCGGCCGGCAGCCACCGGGTGCTCCCGGTGGCACCCGAGTTGACAGGCCTGCTGCCGCACCGGGGGCTGCGCCGGGGCAGCACGGTCGCCGTCACCGTCGGCCAACCCCGGCGCAGCGGCGGCACCTCCCTGGTGCTGGCGTTGCTCGCCGAGGCGTCCCGGGCCGGGTCGTGGTGCGCGGTGGTCGGGGTGCCCACCTTCGGGGCCGGCGCCGCCGCCGAGCTCGGCATCGCCCTGGACCGGCTGGCCCTCGTCCCGCACCCCGGTCCGGAATGGCCGACCGTGGTCGCCGCCCTGATCGACGGCGTCGACGTGGTGGTGACCGCCGTACCGCACACCGTCTCCGCCCCGGTGGCCGACCGGCTGGCCGCCCGCGCCCGGCAACGCGGCTGCGTGCTCGTCCCGTACGGCCGGTGGACCGGTGCCGACGTGACGCTCCAGGTGGTCCGGGGGGTCTGGGAGGGGCTCGGATCGGGGCGGGGCCGGCTGCGCCGACGCGAGGTCACCGTGTCGGCACGCGGACGCGGGGCGGCGGCCCGTCCGAAGGAGATCACGATGTGGCTGCCCGGGGACGCGCTCACCCGGGTCGTGCCCCCCGCCGCGCCGGCCGTCCCCGCCGCAACCGCCGGGCCCCGGCCGGGCGGATTCACCGTGGTCGGGTCCGGGTGACCGGCGCGCCCGTGCGCACCCTGCTGCTCTGGTGCCCGGACTGGCCGGTGCTCGCCGCCGAGATCGTCGACGGGGTGCCCGCCACCGGCCCGGTGGCCGTGCTGCACGCCAACCGGGTGGTGGCCTGCTCCGCACCGGCCCGCGCCGCCGGGGTACGCCGGGGCCTGCGCCGCCGGGAGGCGCAGGGGCGCTGCCCCACGCTGGCCGTCGTCGACCACGACCCCGGCCGGGACGCCCGCGCTTTCGAACCGGTCGTCGCCGCCGTGGAGGAGGTCGCCGCCGGCGTCGAGGTGGTCCGCCCCGGCGTCTGCGCGCTCGCCGCCCGGGGGCCCGCCCGCTACCTCGGCGGTGAGGAGGCCGCCGCCGAGCGGATCATCGAACAGGTCGCCGAGTCCTGCGCGGTGGAGAGCCAGGTCGGGATCGCCGACGGGGTCTTCGCCGCCGGTCTCGCCGCGCGCACCGGTCAGGTGGTGCCGCCGGGCGGGACCCCGGGCTTCCTGGCCGGGCTGCCCGTCGAGGCGATCGGCCGCCCGGCCCTGGCCGACCTGCTGCGCCGGCTCGGCGTACGCACGCTCGGCGAGTTCGCGGCGCTGCCCGCCGGTGACGTGCTGGCCCGGTTCGGTTTCGACGGCGCCCTCGCCCACCGGCTCGCCGCCGGGCACGACCACCGGCCGCTCGCCGTCCGGCAGCCCCCGGTCGACCTGACCGTCACCGCCCACCACGACGAGCCCCTCGACCGGGTCGACGCGGCGGCCTTCGCCGCCCGGATGCTCGCCGAACGGCTGCACGACCGGTTGGCCGGGCACGGGCTGGCCTGCACCCGGCTCGGCATCGAGGCGGTCACCGCGCACGGCCAGGAGCTGCACCGGGTGTGGCGGCACGACGGGTTGCTCACCGCCACCGCCATCGCCGACCGGGTGCGTTGGCAGCTCGACGGCTGGCTCTCCGGCAGCACCGGCCGGGCCGGTGCCCGGCCGGCCCGGCCGACCGCCGGGATCGTCCGGCTGCGGCTGGTGCCCGACGGGCTGCTGGCCCGCGGTGGGCTGCAACCCGGCCTGTGGGGGGAGGCCGGCGAGGAACGCGACCGGGCGCACCGGGCGTTGAGCCGGGTGCAGGGCATCCTCGGCCCAGAGGCGGTAGTCACCGCCGTGCTGGGCGGCGGTCGCTCCCCGGCCGACCAGACCCGCCTGGTGCCTTGGGGCGACGAACGACTCCCCGCCCGCCCCGGCCCGCCCCCACCGGGTGTCGCCGAGACGCAGCCCGGGGGTGCCGGGCGGGCGGTGACGCAGCCCGGGGGTGCCGGGCGGGCGGTGACGGGGGCCGGGGGTGCCGGGCGGGGCGGGCCCCGGCGGCCGGGTGCCGTACCGCCATGGCCGGGGCGGCTGCCGCCACCCGCGCCGGCCGTGGTGCTGCCCGTCCCGCTCACCGCCACCGTGCACGACGCCACCGGCGAACCGGTGCTGGTCAGCGCCCGGCTGGCGGTCAGTGCCGCGCCCGCCCGGCTGGCCGTCGGCGGCACCGCGCCGACGGAGATCGTCGGCTGGACCGGTCCGTGGCCGGTGGACGAGCGGTGGTGGGCCCCCGCCGAGGCCCGTCGCCGGGCCCGGTTCCAGGTCTGCCTGGCCGACGGTGCCGCCCTGCTGCTGGCCGTCGAGGCGGGCCGGTGGCTGGTGGAGGCGATCTATGACTGACCGGTGGTCCGCGCCGGTCCGGTTCGCGCTGGTCCGGTCCGGTCGGTGGGGCTTGCGCTGCCGGTCGGTGCGGCGTTCCGGCCGGGGCCACCCCGCGTCCCGACGATGCTTCCGGGTGAGCGGTATGCCTGTCAGGCATGAATATGACTCAGCGGAATACCGCTCACCGAGCGGACCATTCCCCGCCGCGACGCCCCTGCCGCGCCCCGCAGCCGGTCGCCGGAAGACGGCCGGATGAGCTTCCACAATCCGAAGCTGCCCTGGTCGGAGCTGGAGCGGGTGCTGTCCGGACGGTCCACCACCGACGGCGGCGCAGGCCCCGGCGGGCCCCGGACCGGCGGACCCCAGGGTGCCGGGCGGCGGCGCGCGGAACGGCACCTGCACGTGGTGGACCCGCTCGCCGAGGCCGACGGCGGCGACTCACCGGCCTGGACCCGGCACCGCGAGCGGTACGCGCCACCGGAGCTGGCCCGCCCGGACGACCCGGTGCCCTACGCCGAGCTGCACGCGCACACCAACTTCAGTTTCCTCGACGGGGCGAGCCACCCGGAGGAACTGGCCGAGGAGGCCGTTCGGCTGGGGTTGACCGCGCTCGCCGTGACCGACCACGACGGGTTCTACGGGGTGGTCCGGTTCGCCGAGGCGGCCCGGACGCTGCACCTGCCCACGGTCTTCGGTGCGGAGCTGTCGTTGGGGCTGCCCGGCCCGCAGCAGGGCGAGCCCGACCCGCTGGGCCGGCACCTGCTGGTGCTCGCCCACGGCCACGAGGGGTACGCCCGGCTCGCGTCGGTCATCTCCCGGGCCCAGCTGCGCGGCGGCGAGAAGGGCCGGCCGGTCTACGGCGAACTGGAGGAGGTCGCCGCCGAGCTGCGCGACCACGTGCTGGTGTTGACCGGCTGCCGCAAGGGGCACGTGCCGGCGGCGCTGCTCACCGCGGGGGTCGACGCGGCGGCCCGGGAGCTGGACCGGCTCACCGCGCTGTTCGGCGCGGAGACGGTGGCGGTGGAGCTGACCGACCACGGGCATCCGGTCGACGCCGACCGCAACGACGCGCTCGCCGAGCTGGCGGCCGCCGCCGGGCTGCCCACCGTGGCCAGCAACAACGTGCACTACGCCAGCCCGGGGCGACGGCGGTTGGCGACCACCCTGGCCGCCGTACGGGCCCGACGCAGCCTGGACGAGATCGACGGCTGGCTGCCCGCCGCCGCCACCGCCCACCTGCGCAGCGGCGCGGAGATGGCGGCCCGGTTCGCCGCGTACCCGGGCGCGGTGGCCCGGGCCGCCGAGTTCGGCGCGGAACTCGCCTTCGACCTGCACCTGGTCGCGCCCCGGCTGCCGGCGTACCCGGTGCCGGCGGGGCACACCGAGATGAGCTGGCTGCGCCACCTGACGCTGGCCGGGGCGCACGAGCGCTACGGGCCGCCCGGGGCACACCCGGAGGCGTACGCGCAGCTGGAACACGAGCTGCGGATGATCGACGAGCTGGGCTTCCCCGGCTACTTCCTGGTGGTCTACGACATCGTGGCGTTCTGCCGCGCGCAGGACATCTACTGCCAGGGTCGGGGCTCGGCGGCCAACTCGGCGGTCTGCTACGCGCTGCGGATCACCAACGTGGACGCGGTCCGGCACCGGTTGCTGTTCGAACGGTTCCTCGCCCCGGAACGCGACGGGCCACCCGACATCGACGTGGACATCGAGTCCGACCGGCGGGAGGAGGTGATCCAGCACGTCTACGCCCGCTACGGCCGGGAGCACACCGCCCAGGTCGCCAACGTCATCTCGTACCGGCCCCGGTCGGCGGTGCGGGACGTGGCGAAGGCGTTCGGCTACTCGCCCGGCCAGCAGGACGCCTGGAGCAAACAGATCGACCGCTGGGGTTCCGTCGCGGCGGTCGACGTCGAGGGCATCCCCGAGCAGGTGGTGGCGTACGCCGACGAGTTGCAGACCTTCCCCCGGCACCTGGGCATCCACTCCGGGGGGATGGTGATCTGCGACCGGCCGGTGATCGAGGTGTGCCCGGTGGAGTGGGGGCGGATGCCCGGCCGCAGCGTGCTCCAGTGGGACAAGGACGACTGCGCGGCCGTCGGGCTGGTCAAGTTCGACCTGCTCGGCCTGGGCATGCTCTCCGCCCTGCACTACGGCTACGACCTGATCGGCCAGAGCCTGGACCTGGGCGACATGACGTTGGACGACCCCGAGGTCTACGACATGCTCTGCCGGGCCGACTCGGTCGGGGTGTTCCAGGTGGAGAGCCGCGCCCAGATGGCCACCCTGCCCCGGCTCAAGCCCCGCGAGTTCTACGACCTGGTGGTGGAGGTGGCGCTGATCCGGCCCGGTCCGATCCAGGGCGGCTCGGTGCACCCGTACATCAGGCGCAAGAACGGCCAGGAGCCGGTGACGTACCCGCATCCGCTGATGCGCAACGCGCTGGAGAAGACCCTCGGGGTGCCGCTGTTCCAGGAGCAGCTCATGCAGCTCGCCATCGACCTGGCCGGCTTCGACGCCGCCGGGGCCGACCAGTTGCGCCGGGCGATGGGGGCGAAACGCTCGGTGCAGCGGATGGCGCAGCTCGCCGACCGGCTCTACGCCGGGATGGCCGAGCGGGGCATCACCGGCGAGCTGGCCGACGACGTCTACCGCAAGCTCACCGCGTTCGCCAGCTACGGCTTCCCGGAGAGCCACGCGATGAGTTTCGCCTACCTGGTGTACGCCAGCTCCTGGCTCAAACGGCACCACCCGGCGGCGTTCCTGGCCGCCCTGCTCAACGCCCAACCGATGGGGTTCTACGCGCCGCAGACCCTGGTCGACGACGCCCGGCGGCACGGGGTCGAGGTCCGCCGGCCGGACGTCAACGCCAGCGGGGCCGGTGCGGTGCTGGAGTCCACCCCGCAGACCCGCTGGGGGAGCGTGCCCGGGGAACCGCCGCACGCCTGGGGGCTGGGCGGTCCGGCGGTCCGGCTCGGGCTGGGCGGTGTCCGTACCCTCGGCGACGACCTGGCGAGGCGGATCGTGGCGGAGCGGACGGCGCACGGGGCGTACCGGGACATGCCGGATCTGGCCCGGCGGGTCGGTCTCACCGCGGGTCAACTGGAGGCGCTGGCCACCGCGGACGCCTTCGCCTGTTTCGGGCTGACCCGGCGGGAGGCGCTCTGGGCGGCCGGGGCGGCGGCCCAGGACCGGCCGGGCCGGCTGCCCGGCACGGTGACCGGCGCGGCGGCCCCCGCCCTGCCCGGGATGGAGGCGGTGGACCGGCTCGTCGCCGACGTCTGGGCCACCGGGCTGTCCCCGGAGACCCATCCGGCCCGGTTCGTCCGGGACCGGCTCGACGCGCTGGGTGCGGTGCCGATCGCCCGGCTGGGGCGGGTGGAACCGGGTCGTCGGGTGCGGGTCGGTGGGATCGTCACCCACCGGCAACGGCCGGCGACGGCCGGCGGGGTCACCTTCCTCAACCTGGAGGACGAGACCGGGATGCTGAATGTCACGTGCTCGCCGGGGCTGTGGCAGCGCTACCGTCGGATCGCCCGCACCAGCAGCGCCCTCGTGGTCCGTGGTCGGTTGCAGCGGCACGAGGGGGTCACCAACCTCACCGCCGACCGGCTGGACCCGATCACGCCGCCGGTGGCACCCGCCTCCCGCGACTTCCGGTGAAGTGATCCACATTACGGTTTTCCGAGCCGGGAGACAGGAGAATTCCGGCACGCGCGGGCAGAGCGGCCCGCGTGCGGCAAGGGGGAAGACCAGTGACGATGGACAGTACGTACACCGGTGGACTGGCGAACGCCCGGCGCACCCGGCTGGGTGCCGGTTGGACGCCCGCCCAGGACGCCGAGCCGCGGGAGTACCAGGTGACCGAGGGGCCGGTGGCGAACACCCGCCGGTCCCGTGCCGAGGAGGACCCGGCCGGCGGCGGGGAGATCTGAGCCGGCGACGGCACCGCCGACGGGGGGTCGGGTGGCGTGGGTGACTAGGCTCGACCGGGTGGAACAGAGCACCCGCAGCCGGTTCGCCGAGCCGCCGTTGACCCCCCGTACCGCCGTCATCTGGTCGGTGCTCGCCGCCGAGCTGCGGCGGCGGGCCGACGACACGTTGACCGTGCTCGACGTGGGCGGCGGCACCGGCGGGTTCGCCGTGCCGCTCGCCCAGGCCGGCCACCTGGTGACCGTGGTCGACGCCAGCCCCGACGCGCTCGCCGCCCTCACCCGCCGGGCCGCCGAGGCCGGGGTCGCCGACCGGGTGCGCGCCGTGCAGGGCGACGGTGACGCGTTGACCGGGCTGGTCGAACCGGCCACCGTCGACCTGGTGCTGTGCCACGCGGTGCTGGAGGTGGTCGACGACCCGACGCCGGTGGTGACCGCGCTGGCCGCCGCGCTGCGTCCCGGTGGCGCGGCGAGCGTGCTGGTCGCCGGCCGGGCCGCCGCCGTGCTGGGGCGGGCCGTGAACGGTCACCTGGACGTCGCCGCCGCGCTGGCCGCCGCCCCCGACGGGGCCGCCGGCCCCCGGGACACCCTGCGTCGCCGCTTCGACGCCGAGGAGGCCGCCGCCCTGTTGCGCGCCGCCGGCCTCACCGTCGAGGAGATCCACGGGGTACGCGTGCTGGCCGACCTGCTGCCCGCCACCGTCGCCGACGGTCAGCCGGGTGCCCTGGTCGAGCTGGAGAAGGCGCTGGCCGGGCGTCCGCCCTACCGGGACCTCGCCGCCCAACTGCACCTGTTCGCCCGCCGTCCGGCATGACCGACCGATCTCCGGCCGGGCCGACCGTGCCCCCGGCCGCTGTGCCGGTGGACCGGGCGTCGGGGCCCGTGCCCCCGGCGGACCCGCTCGCGGTGGTGCCGCCGCGCTACGGCGGGGGCAGCCTGGCCGACGTGCTGCCCAGCGCGCTGGCCGTGCTCGGCGTGCCGGGCGCGGTCGACCTGCTCGGGCTCGCCCCCGGCCTGGCCGGGGTACGCCGGGTCGCCGTGCTGCTCGTCGACGGCCTCGGCTGGTACCAGCTGCCCACCGCCGCCCGGTACGCCCCGACCCTGACCGGGCTGGCCGCGACGGTGGGCCGCCCGTTGACCTCCGGTTTCCCCTCCACCACCCCGACCAGCCTGGTGACCCTGGGTGCGGGCACCTCCCCCGGCGCGCACGGCGTGCTCGGCTTCACCGTCCGGGTGCCCGGCACCGACCGGGTGCTCAACCACATCGACTGGCATGGCGACCCGGACCCGCTGCACTGGCAGCCGGTACGCACCCAGTGGCAGCGGGCCCGGGCCGCCGGGGTCGCGGTGAGCGTGGTGAGCCGTCCCGAGTACGCCGGCAGCGGGCTCACCCTGGCCGCGAACCGGGGCGGCGACTACCGGGGCGTCGGCGGGGTGGACGCGCTGGCCCGGACGATGCTGGCGGCGTTGTCCGCCGGGGCCGGTCCCACCCTGGTCTCCGGTTACCACCCCGACCTGGACCGGCACGGTCACCTCAGCGGGGTCGACTCGGCCCCGTGGCGGATCGCCGCCGCCGAGGTGGACGCCCTGCTCGCCCGGCTCGTCGACGGGTTGCCGGCCGACGCCGCGCTGCTGGTCACCGCCGATCACGGCCAGCTCGACGTGCCGGCGGGGCACCGGTTCGACCTGGACACCGACCCACGGCTGCGGGCCGGCATCCGGGTGGTCGCCGGTGAGCCCCGGGTGCGGTACCTGCACGTCGACCCGGGGGCGGTGGACGACGTGGTGGCGACCTGGTCGGCGGTGCTCGGGTCGGCCGCCCGGGTGTGCACCCGGGAGGAGATGGTGGCCGAGGGGTGGTTCGGCCCGGTCGCCGAGGAACACCTGTCCCGGATCGGCGACGTGGTGGTGACCTGCCGCGACACGTACGCGGTGCTGGCCACCCGGTCGGAGCCGCCGGCGGTGTCCCGGCTGGTGGCGTACCACGGGGCGGACACCGCGGCGGAGATGACCGTGCCGCTGCTGGTGGTCCGGGGCTGACCGGGGCCGTCGCCCGTGGGGCGGGCGGGCCGGTTGTCGTACCTGGCGGTTAGCCTGCCGCAATGGGTCGGAGCCAGTCGTTGCCGCGCGGTGGTGACCCGCGGTTCGGGCCCGACGCCGACGACTCGGCCAGTCCGATCCTGCACGTCGACATGGACGCCTTCTACGCCTCGGTCGAGGTGCGCCACCGGCCCGAGCTGCGGGGCCTTCCGGTGGTGGTCGGCGGGGTCGGGCCGCGCGGCGTGGTCAGCTCCGCCAGTTACGAGGCCCGCCGCTTCGGCGTGCGCAGCGCCATGCCCACCGCGCGGGCCCGCGCGCTCTGCCCCGGCGCGGTCTACCTGCCGCCCGACTTCGCCCGCTACCGGGCGGCCTCCGACGCGGTGATGCGGATCTTCCGGGACGTCACCCCGCTGGTCGAGCCGCTCTCCCTCGACGAGGCGTTCCTCGACGTGGCGGGTGCCCGCCGGCTGTTCGGCCCGCCCGCCGCCATCGCCCGGCAGATCCGGGAGCGGGTCACGGCCGAGCAGGGGCTGACCTGTTCGGTCGGGGTGGGTCCGAGCAAGTTCGTGGCCAAGCTCGGCTCCACCCGGGCCAAGCCGGACGGCCTGCTCGTGGTGCCGGCCGACCGGGTGCTGGAGTTCCTCCACCCGCTGCCGGTCGACGCGTTGTGGGGGGTGGGGGAGCGGTCCGCCGAGACGCTGCGCCGGCTCGGCCTACGGACCATCGGCGACCTGGCCGAGGCGCCGGTCGGGATGCTGCGCAAGGCGCTCGGCGCGGCGTCCGCGACCCACCTGCACGAGCTGGCCCGGGGGCGGGACCCGCGTCCGGTCAGCCCGGAGCACGTGGAGAAGTCGATCGGGGCCGAGGTGACCTTCGACGTCGACGTCGTCGACCCGCAGCAGATCCGGCGGGCGCTGCTGGCCCTCAGCGAGAAGGTGGGCAGCCGGCTGCGCGGGGCCGGTCAGGTGGGCCGGACGGTCTCGCTGAAGGTGCGGCTGTCCGATTTCCGCACCGTGAACCGGTCCCGGACGCTCGGCGTGGCCACCGACGTGGCGCGGGAGATCTTCGACACCTCCTGGGGCCTGTGGACCGCTCTCGACCCGGGTGAGCCGGTCCGGCTGGTCGGCGTGCGGGTGGAGGGTCTGGCCGGGGCGGTCGACACGCCGCGACAGCTCACCCTCGGCGCACCCGAGCGGGGTTGGCGGGAAGCGGAAACCGCCGCCGACGCCGCGGCTGCCCGTTTCGGGCGGTCCGTCATAGGTCCGGCCAGTCTGCTCGGCAGGCGTGACGCCCGCCCCGGCGAAAATAGCAGTCGGCCATAGGTCGTCCCGCTTTCCGACGCGCGACCCCCCTCGTAGACTTGGCGGCAAGCAGCCGGTTGGCTGCCACGGTCTGTCGGCCCGACCGGGCCGACCAACGTGACCGGGGAGGAGTGCCGTGCCGCTCTCGGAGCACGAGCAGCGGCTGTTCGAGCAGATCGAGCGGTCGCTTGCCGAGGACCCCAAATTCGCCTCGGCCGTGCGCGCCAGCGACCCGCGTGTCCACACGCGGCGTCGCCTGCTCGTCGCTGCCGGCGTGGTGGTCGTCGGCCTGGCCCTGTTGGTCTACGGCGCGGTGATCAAGACGCCGCCACTGGCAGTGGCGGGCTTCGTCGTCATGCTGGCCGCGCTGGGCTATGCGGTGCAGTCGCACCGGCGGGGGCAGTCACCTGACCTGCACGTGGTGGGCGGCACGACGAGTCGTCGTCGCCCGCGTGGCCGCGGCGGCCGACGGCCGTCGCTGCTGGACCGCATGGAGGACCGGTGGCGTCAGCGCCCGGAGGGACATCGTTGAACCCCGCCCACCCCTGAGGTGGACGGGCGACACCGACGACGGTAGGTGCCGGACATGGTCCGGCCACCTCCGTCGTATCCCCATGTCCGGGGATAGGGGCGAGGTACCCCACGCATGTGGGGCGAGGTAGCGGCATCCGAAACGACTGATACCGCTACCTCGCCCCATGAGCGTCCCGCCGGGCCTGACCCCCCCGGCCGAGGCCGGCAGGTCAGGCCCGGCGGGTGGCCAGCAGGCGGCGGGGGTTCCAGCGCAGCAGCAGGCGACGCAGCCGCCCGGAGGCCGTCACCAGCCGCGCCGAGCTGTCGCCCAGCGAGGCACGCCAGCGCAGCAGCACCGACGGCGGCAGCACGGCGGCCAGCAGCCGGGTACGCCGGTCGGCCCGCGCGGCGAGAGTGTCACGTACCGTCCGCAGCGCCGGGTGCAGAGGCTCTCCGGTGAGCGGGTCCCGGGCGTACCGGGCGCGTTCCTCGGCCCGGCCGAGCAGCCGTACCGCCGTGGCGGAGCCGGCGTCCTCGCCGACCGCCTCCCGGGCCAGGCGCTCGGCGGTCGCCCGGGGCGTCTCCGTCCGGTCGACCCGGACCCGGTAGTCGACCAGGGTGTCCAGCAGCTCGTCCCAGGCGGCGTGGGCGTCCGCGCGGGCCCGCTCGGCGTCCGCGCCCAGCACCGTCATCGGGATGCTCACGCCCGCCCCGTCGTCGGGGGCGGCACCGGCCGCCACCGGAACGGGCCGACGGTGCCGCTGCCGGCGTAGCGCGCGCCGCCGCAGCGCCGGCAGCGCCAGCAGTGCCGCCAACGCCAGCAGCGCGCCAAGCGTCCACCAGGGCCAGGTCGGGGCCCGCTCGACGGGGGCGCCGGTGGTCGGGTCGAACCCGGCGTCGGTGTCCTTGTCGATGGCCTCGTCACGCTGCGGCCCGGCCGTGGCCCCCGGGTCCTCCGGCGTGGTCGGCGCGGCCGTGTCCGACGGCTCCGGGTCCGGGGCGTCGGAGTCCGGTGCCCACGCCGACCGGGTCGACCCCTGGACGCCGTACGCCGGGGTGGCGTCGAACGGCACCCAGCCGAACCGGTCGAAGTAGACCTCAGTCCAGGCGTGCAGGTTGCGGTTGGTCAGGACGGCGGTGTCCCCGTCGACGCTGCTGCCGTTGGTGAAGCCGAACGCCACCCGGGCCGGGATGCCGGCCTCCCGCACCAGCCAGGCCAGCGCCGCCGCGTACTGCTGGCAGTAGCCGACCTTGTTGGTGAGGAAGTCGACGATCTCCTGGCCGCTGGTGCCGCCCTTGGTGCTCAGCGAATAGCTGAACCCGTTCTCCCGGGAGAAGTAGTCGTAGAGCGCCCGGACCCGGTCGTAGTCGGTGGACTTCCCCTCCACCAACCGGTTGACCAGCACGCTGACCTCGCGCACCTCCGGCGTGCGGGTCTGCTGCAGCCGGATCGGGTGCTCGGCCGGCAGCGGGCGGGCCCGGCGCAGCGCCGCCGGGGTGTACGTCGAGCGCACGTACTCGAAGGAGTAGCGCTTGCCCCGGGAGTTGTCCCGGTTGGAGAAGACCACCCCGAGGTTCTGGTCGTACGACCAGTTGCCGTTGAGCCCGTCGAAGCTGACCGGGTCGGTGTAGACCGGCACGAAGGGCATGTTCAGCGACCGGTTCACCTCGACGGTCGCCCGGTAGGTCTGCTGCTCCACCCCCGCCTGGGCCCGGTCGGCCGGGTTGGGCAGGTCCCGGTTCACCGGCCGGCCGTTGGGCGGGCGCACCCGGAAGCCGTCCGGGCGCAGCTCGTCGGCGACGCCGAAGCGCAGGTAGAACGGGTTCTCCTCGGTGGTGGTGACGGTGACCATGTCGGCCACCTCGGACTGGTTGAGCTGCCCGCTGAGGGCGGCGAACAGGTCGATCCGGCCGGGCCCGCCGCCCTGCCCGAGGCGTCCGTTGCCGGTGCCGTTGCCGGCGGTGTTGAACTGGTCCAGCAGCCCGCCGGACATCCCCGGCACGGCCAGCGGCAGCACCACGGCCAGCACCACCCCGACCACCGCCAGCCGGCGGCCGGCGGCGGCCAGCGGGGACGACTCCCAGACGTCCACGTCGCGGCCCTCGCCGGTGAACCGGCGACCGAACCGGCGGACCCGGTCGACGTTGTCGGTCACCAGCAGCCAGAGGTAGCCGGCGGCGCCGACCACGAACGGCAGCGCGGGGACGCTGTCGACGTAGACCGCCACCGGCACCGAGTAGATGGCCAGCATGGGCAGCCCGGCCAGGGCCGGCCGGCGCAGCCCGACGGCGAGCACGTCGACCACGATCGCCACCGAGCCCACCCCGAGCACGCTGATGAACAGCAGCGGGGTGGTGTCGGGCACCTTCACGCCGTAGGAGCGCATGTCCTGCAACGAGCCCTGTGCCAGCTCACCGAAGTGGGCCAGCGTCGCCGGCGTGGGCAGGAAGGCGACCAGCTCGCCACCGCCCGGGAAGAGCCAGGTCAGGGCGAGCAGCAGACCGGCGAGCATGCCCAGCACCTGGCCCCACAGCGGGGCCCGGACCAGCCGGGTGAGCGCCGCCGCGCCGGCCACCACGGCGACCGCGATGGCCGACTGGATCAGCCAGGTCCACTGTTGGAAGATCGACGACAGCGGGGCCGCGGCGAGCAGGGTCGCCGTGGCGGCCACGAAGCCGATGTTCCGGGACGCGTTCACGACGTCACCCTCTCTGTCGGGCGTCGGTGGCGGGGCCGACCGCACGGCGGCCGACGACGGCGGTACGCCCGTCGACGACGCGGCGGACCGGCCGGTGGTGCCGGTGCGGGGCCGGTCGACGGCTCACCGGACGGCCCCGGCGACCGTCTCGGCGAGCGCCGCACGCAGCGCGAAGCCCTGTGAACCGCGGCCGGCCTGCGGCCAGAGCGCCGGGAGTTGGCCGTCGTGGTCGACCCCGATGACCCGCCAGCCGCCCTGCAACAGGGACAGCGCGGCGGCGGCGTGGGCCTGCTCGGACTCGAACCGGGCCCGCTCGGGCAGGCTGAGCCAGGTGGAGCTGTGCAGCACGAAACCGACGCAGGTCGCCCCGTTGCCGCGCAGCCCGCCGAGCAGTTCCGCCTCACTGGTGGTCAGCGAGCCGAACAAGGCGATGATCAGGCCCCCGTCGGCGCGCTGGCGGACCCGCTGCACCAGCGTCGCCACGTCGCCCCGCTGGTCGAGCCGGACGTCGGCGAGGTGGTCGAGGAGCAGGCCGTCCCCGCTGGCCTCGTTGGCGTCGACGTCGACCCCGTCCCCGGTGACCAGGCGCAGCCTGTACCCGGCCTGGCGCAGGTGCACGGCGATGCTGGCGGCGGCGGAGACCGCCCACTCGAAACTGGCCGTCGGGCCGTCACCCCGGTGCCCGTGCGCCCGGGTGTCCAGCACCACCGTGGCGCGGCTCTCCCAGGGCTGCTCCTCGCGGCGCACCATCAGCTCACCGGTGCGGGCGGTCGACTTCCAGTGCACCCGACGCAGGTCGTCACCCCTGCGGTACTCCCGGGTGGCGGCGTCGTCCTCGCCGTGCACCGCCACCGACCGGGCCCGGCTGTCGCCGCTGCCGGCGTACTCGCCGGGCAGCCGTACCGAGGGCAGCGGGGTGACCTGCGGGATCACGGTGAGCTGTTCGGTGCTGGGGAACGCCCGGCTCAGCTCGCACAACCCGAACGGGTCGGTCATCCGGATCACCAGCGGACCCACCTCGTACCGGCCGCGCACGTCGGCGCGCACGGTGTACGCCACCGAGCTGGCCTGGTGCGCCCCGAGCCGTTCCAGCACCACCCGGGGCCGGCTGCCCAGCGCGTACGGCAGCCGGTCCTCCAGCAGCAGGGTGCCGGTGGGCAGCCGGGACATGTTCTGCAACCGCAGCACCACCCGGGAACTGGCCCCGACCGGCACCCGGTGCGGGTCCAGCGAGCGGTTGCAGGCCAGCTTGTACCGGGTCCGGCCGACGTAGAGCGCGGCGAGCAGCGGCAGGACGGCGAGCAGCACCGCCACCCGGAGCAGGTCCCGTTCGCCGAGGATGCCGGCCGAGATCGCGGCGGCGATGGCCGCCGCCAGGAACGAACGGCCCCGGGTGGTCAGGCCACGCAGCCCGTCCCGCACGTCACGGCCTCCGCGGCTCGAACGGCGGGCGGCCGTTGCCGGCGGCGGGGCGGGGGGTGTCGTATCCGGTGGGGCGCTTGCGGTCCGGCGGCAGGGCCAGCCGGTGCACCAGCTCGGCGACGATCGCGTCGGTGGTGCGGCGGGCCAGCTGGGCGTCGGCCGTGGGAATGATCCGGTGGGCCAGCACCGGCACCGCGAGCGCCTGGAGGTCGTCGGGGAGCACGTAGTCGCGGCCCTCCAGGGCGGCCACCGCGCGGGCGGTGCGCAGCAGCTGGAGGGTGGCCCGGGGGGACGCGCCCAACCGCAGGTCGGGGGCCTCCCGGGTGGCGGTGACCAGGTCGACGGCGTACTGCTTGACGGCGTCGGCGACGTGCACGTTGCGGACGGTGGCGATCAGGCGGCGGACCGTGTCGGCGTCGGAGACCGGGCGTAGCTCCTGGAGCGGGTCGGCGGCGCCGTGCCCGTCCAGCATGGCCAGCTCGGCGTCCGGGCCGGGATAGCCCATCGCGATCCGGGCGGTGAACCGGTCGCGCTGCGCCTCCGGCAGGGGGTACGTCCCCTCCATCTCGATCGGGTTCTGGGTGGCGATCACCATGAACGGGGTCTGTAGCTGGTAGGTGACGCCGTCGACGGTGACCTGGCGTTCCTCCATGCATTCCAGCAGCGCGGACTGCGTCTTCGGCGAGGCCCGGTTGATCTCGTCGCCGACCACCAGGTTGGCGAAGACCGCACCGGGGCGGAACTCGAAGTCGTGCGTCTCCTGGTTGTAGACGCTGACCCCGGTGACGTCGCTGGGCAGCAGGTCGGGGGTGAACTGGATGCGCCGCACCGAACAGTCGATGGACCGGGCGAGCGCCTTGGCCAGTTTGGTCTTGCCGACGCCCGGGACGTCCTCGATCAGCAGGTGCCCCTCGGCCAGCAGGACGGCCAGGGCGAGCCGTACGGTCGCCGTCTTGCCCTCGATGACCTGCTCGATGTTGGCCACGATGGCCTCGCTGGCGGCGCGGAACTCGTCGTGCGGCAGCACGCCGCCCACCTCGTCCCAGGTCTGTTGTGTCACGGGCCTTCTCCTCGTCGCGACGGCAGCTCGGTAAAGAGCACCTGGACCCGTCGTTCGGTTCGCAACGGGAAGCCTCGTCTGCCGCAGGAATCGCACTGGTCTCTCAGGCTAACCATGTTTACGGTGAACGCCGAACCCTGCCGGAAGTCGGCCGGTCACCCGGCGGATATTCGTCAGGTCGGGGGACCGGACGCGGCCGGGCGACCACGGAAGGTGACGGTCGCGGGGTGGATGTGCCGGGCGGTCGCCCGACGCCACGGGGTACACTGCGGAACATGACCGGAGTCTTCCTGCTTCTTACCGGGCCGTGCTGATGCGCTGACGCGCGACAGCACGGCGGCCCCTCCTGTGCGAGGGGCTTTTTCGTGCCCGCGGCGGGGTCCTGCGGGCCCGACGCTCCCCAGACCCGACACGACCGCGCCAAGGAGCCAAGGAGAAGGCATGAGCGAGGCAGCCGCACCGGCGGGCGACATCCCCCCGTACCGGTACACCGCGGCCATGGCCGACGAGATCGAGCGTCGGTGGCAGGACACCTGGGAGCGGGAGGGCACCTTCCACGCGCCGAACCCGACCGGCCCGCTGGCCGACCCGGGCCACCCCCGGGCGGGCGCGGAGAAGCTGTACGTGCTGGACATGTTCCCCTACCCGTCCGGTGCGGGGCTGCACGTCGGGCACCCGCTGGGCTACATCGGCACCGACTGCTTCGCCCGCTACCAGCGGATGGCCGGGCGCAACGTGCTGCACGCGATGGGCTTCGACGCGTTCGGCCTGCCCGCCGAGCAGTACGCGGTGCAGACCGGCACCCACCCCCGCACGACCACCGTGGCCAACATCGAGCGGTACAAGGCGCAGCTGCGCCGGCTGGGGCTGGCCCACGACGAGCGGCGCTCGGTAGCCACCATCGACACCGACTTCTACCGGTGGACCCAGTGGATCTTCCTGCAGGTCTACAACTCCTGGTACGACCCGCAGGCGCGGCGGGCCCGCCCGGTCGCCGAGCTGACCGCCGAGTTCGCCGCCGGTGACCGGCCCACCCCCGGCGGTCGGGCCTGGGCCGAGCTGAGCCCGGCCGAGCAGCGGCGGATCGTCGACGACCACCGGCTGGCGTACGTCTCGGAGGCGCCGGTGAACTGGTGTCCGGGGCTGGGCACCGTGCTGGCCAACGAGGAGGTCACCCCGGACGGCCGCTCCGACCGGGGCAACTTCCCGGTCTTCAAGCGCAACCTGAAGCAGTGGATGATGCGGATCACCGCGTACGGTGACCGCCTGCTGGACGACCTGGACACGCTGGACTGGCCCGAGTCGATCAAGCTGCAGCAGCGCAACTGGATCGGCCGCTCCACCGGTGCGCACATCGACTTCGCGACCGGGACCACCGACTCCGGCGAAGCCCGCATCAGGGTCTTCACCACCCGGCCGGACACCGTCTTCGGGGCCACCTACCTGGTGCTGGCCCCCGAGCACGAGCTGGTCGACGCGCTGACCCCGGCGGCCTGGCCGGCCGGGACGCGGGACGCCTGGACCGGTGGGCACGCCGGCCCCCGGGAGGCCGTCGAGGCGTACCGGAAGGCGGCGGCGGCCAAGACCGACGTGGAGCGGCAGGCCGACACGAAGGAGAAGACCGGCGTCTTCGTCGGCGGGTACGCCACCCACCCGGTCACCGGCGGCCAGATCCCGATCTTCATCGCCGACTACGTGCTGGCCGGCTACGGCACCGGCGCGATCATGGCGGTGCCCGCCCAGGACGAGCGGGACTGGGCCTTCGCCGAGGTGTTCGACCTGCCGATCGTGCGGACCGTGCAGCCGGCCGACGGGTTCGACGGGAAGGCGTGGACCGGGGACGGGCCGGCGATCAACAGCGCCGCGCCCGAGCGCGGCCTGGACCTGAACGGGCTGGGGGTGGCCGACGCCAAGGCGGCGACCATCGCCTGGCTGGAGGCCAACGGCCACGGCGTCGGCGCGGTCACCTGGCGGCTGCGGGACTGGCTGTTCTCCCGGCAGCGCTACTGGGGCGAGCCGTTCCCGATCGTCTACGACGCCACCGGTGCGGCCGTCGCGCTGCCCGAGGAGATGCTGCCGGTCGAGCTGCCCGAGGTGGACGACTTCTCCCCGAAGACGTTCGACCCCGACGACGCCGACAGCAACCCGGAGACCCCGCTGTCGCGGCGGCGCGACTGGGTCGAGGTGGAGCTGGACCTGGGTGACGGGCCGAAGCGGTACACCCGGGAGACCAACGTGATGCCGCAGTGGGCCGGCTCCTGCTGGTACGAGCTGCGCTACCTGGACCCGACCAACTCCGGGCGGTTCGTCGACCCGGAGAACGAGGCGTACTGGATGGGCCCACGCGCCGAGGGCGACTGCGGGGGCACCGACCTGTACGTCGGCGGCGCCGAGCACGCCGTGCTGCACCTGCTGTACGCCCGGTTCTGGCACAAGGTGCTGTACGACCTGGGTCACGTGTCGTCGTTCGAGCCGTTCCGCAAGCTGTTCAACCAGGGCATGATCCAGGCGTACGCGTTCCGCGACTCCCGGGGCACGCCGGTGCCGGCCGAGGAGGTCGTCGAGGTCGACGGCCGCTGGTTCCACGGCGAGCACGAGGTGACCCGCGAGTACGGCAAGATGGGCAAGTCGCTGCGCAACGTGGTCACCCCCGACGACATGTGCGCGGCCTACGGCGCGGACACCTTCCGGGTGTACGAGATGTCGATGGGCCCGCTGGAGGTGTCCCGCCCCTGGGAGACCCGGGCGGTGGTCGGGTCGTACCGGTTCCTGCAACGGGTCTGGCGGGCCGTGGTCGACGAGCAGACCGGCACGCTGCGGGTCACCGACGCGCCGGCCGACACCGAGACCCGCCGGCTGCTGCACCGGGTGATCGACGGGGTCCGGACCGACATGGACGGCATCCGGTTCAACACCGCGATCGCCAAGCTGATCGAGCTGACCAACGCGGTGACCCGGCTGGAGCAGACCCCGCGCGAGGTGGCCGAGCCGCTGGTGCTGATGCTGGCCCCGTTCGCCCCGCACGTGGCCGAGGAGCTGTGGCGGATGCTGGGCCACGACACCTCGCTGGCGTACGCCGACTTCCCGGCCGCCGACCCGGCCCTGCTGGTCGCCGACACGGTCACCTACCCGGTGCAGGTCAACGGCAAGGTCCGGGGCCGGATCGAGGTGCCCGCCGACGCCGCGCAGGAGGCCGTCCGGGCGGCGGCCCTGGAGGCGGTCGCGTCCGCGCTGGCCGGCAAGGAACCCCGCAAGGTCATCGTGGTGCCGGGCCGGTTGGTCTCGGTCGTCGCCTGACGGTGCCACCCGTCGTGGGGCCGCGGTAGCGCGCGGTGACGGCGGGCCGGGACAACTGTCGACGTGGAGCGGTATGCCTGAGCGTCATAAACATGACGCTCAGGCATACCGCTCACCCGACCCGACCATTCCGCCGGGACCGTTCGGGCCGCCGCGCACCGGCGAACCAGTTCCGCCCGGTCAGGGGCGCGGGTCGGCGACCACGGACCGGCGGGCGCGCTCCGCCCGCCACCACTGGTACGCCAGCACCGCGCTGGCGATCAGCCCGAGGCTGGCCGGGGCGGCGGCGTACCAGTTGATGCTGCCGGGGGAACTTGCCGCCGCGCCGATGGCGGCGTAGCCGAAGGCGGTCGGGGCGGAGGCCAGCACGCTGCCGACCAGGAACGGCAGCACCCGCGCCCCGGTGGTGCCGTAGCCGTAGCTGACCAGCCCGAACCCGGCGACCGGCAGCATCCGTACGGTGATCACGCCGAGCACGCTCTGCCTGGCGAACCAGCCGTCGAGCCGGGCCAGCCGGCCGCGTACCCGTTCGGCGACGAACTCCCGGCCCAGCACCCGGCCGACGGCGAAGCCGAGCGCGGCGGCCAGCAGTGCCGCGCCGAGCGCGTACGCCGCGCCCTCCAGCGCGCCGAACACGGCCCCCGCCGCCAGCGTGACGAAGGTCCGCGGAACCAGCGCCACCAGCAGCAGCGCCCCGACCACCACGCCCAGCACCGGGGCGTACCCGCCGAGCGAGTCGGCCAGCCGGGGCAGGTCGGCGACGTCCGGGTGCGGTGTCACCAGCAGCAGCACCAGGAAGCCCGCGAGCATGACCAGCAGCAGGGCGAACCGACGTGCCGACGGCTGGCGCAGCAGCCGCCGGACGGCGGAGGTCACGGGCGGGCGGCGGGCGTCACGGGCGGGCGGCAGCGGCCACGGCGGCGCGGCGTTCGGTGCGCAGCCGCTCGGCCCAGGCGTCGTCCAGCGGCGGGAGCTGGTGCGCGCCGGTGGCCCAGCGCAGCAGCAGGTCGGCCAGGGCGGGGTTGCGGGCCAGCGCCGGCCCGTGCGAATAGGTGCCGAGCAGCTTGCCCCGCCACGCGCCCTCGGTGACGCCGTCGTTGCCGACCCCGGCACTGACCCGGGCCAGCGGCGACACGCCGGGGCCGAGGTGGGTCCGGCCGCCGTGGTTCTCGAACCCGGACAGCGGCGGCACGCCCAGCCGGGGGTCGATCTCGCCGGCCAGCTCGCCGACGGCCCGGGTCGGACCCCGGTCGGAGGAGAGGTCGAGCAGCTCCAGCCCGGCGCACCGGGTGCCCTTGGCGAAGAAGGAGGTGCCGAGGAGCTGGTAGCCGGCGCAGACGCCGAACACCACCGAGCCCTGGGCGACGGCCCGGTGCAGGCCGCCGTCGGCGAGCAGCCGCTGCGCGCCGAGCGCCTGCGGGCCGTCCTCGCCGCCGCCGAGCAGGTAGATGTCGGCGGTGGCGGGCAGCCGCTGGTCGGAGCGGACCTCCAGCACCTCGACCGGCATCCCGCGCTGCTGCGCCCGGCGGGCCAGGATCAGCAGGTTGCCCCGGTCGCCGTAGGTGGAGAGCAGGTCGGGGTAGATCCAGACGATACGCAGGCTCTCAGTTGACACGGTCCAACTCCGCTCGGATGTCCTGGAAGGCGGTGTAGTTCGCGATGACCTCCAGCCGGCCCGGCGGGACCGCCCGGACCGCCTCGCCGAACGCCCGGACGTGCTGGAACGGCACCCCGTTGACGTCGAGCCGGACCGCCAGGTCGTACGCGCGGTCGCCGGTGATCAGCACCTGCCGGCCGCGCAGCGGGGCGAAGTCGACGTCGAACAGCCAGGAGGTGTCCAGCCCGTCGGGGTCACGGGCGTTGATGGAGAGCAGGGTGGGTGCCTCGTCGGCCATGTCGAACGCCTCCAGCCAACTGGCCGGGTTCTTGGCCAGCAGCAGCCGGATGTTGCGCCCGTCCCGGTCGACCTGGGCGTACCGGCCGGCGACCGAGGTGACCGTGTGCAGCCGGGAGACGGCGTCGACGGGGCGTACCCCGAACTCGGCGGCGACGGCCAGCGCGGTGGCGGCGTTGCCGAGGTTGACCTTGCCGGGGAGCTGGAGGGTCACCTTGTGCCAGGCCCCGGTGGGGTCGAGCACGCCGTCGTCCTCCACCGTCCACTGGGCGTCCGGGCGGCGCAGCGGGCAGCCGGAGCACCACCACTGCTCGCCGGAGCGCTGGATGGTGGAGCCGCACTCGGGGCAGACCCAGGAGTCGTCGTGCCAGCGCTGGCCGGCGCTGAACCAGGTGACGTGCGGCGGGCGGACGCCCTGCGCGGGGTCGGCGGGTGGGGTGGCCGCCCAGACCACCATCGGGTCGTCGGCGTTGGCCACCACCCGTACGTCGGTGTGCCGGACCAGCGCCGCGCGCCAGAGCTGCGCCATCATGGCGACCTCCTTGGCCCGGTCGAGCTGGTCGCGGGAGAGGTTGAGCAGGGCCACCACGTGCGGCTCGGTGGCCTCCAGCACCTGCGCGAGGTAGTGCTCGTCGACCTCCAGCACCGCGTACGGGGTGCTGCCGGCCTTGGCCAGCGCCGAGGTGTGCCCGGTGGGCATGTTGGCGCCGAACGAGTTGGTCGCGACCCGGCCGAGCACGCCGACGGCGGCGGCGCTGAGCCGGGTGGTGGTGGTCTTGCCGTTGGTGCCGGAGACCAGCGCGATGGCGCGTCCGGCCGAGAGGTGGGCCAGCAGGTCGGGATCGATCTTCAGCCCGATCCATCCGCCGATCACCGAGCCGTCGCCCCGGCCGGCGGCGCGCGACAGCGCCGCGGCGGTCCTCGACACGGAGCTGGCCACCTTCGCCCGCAGGGGCATCTTCGCGTCCGTCACGCGAGCGAGGTTACCGGACCCCCGCGCCCGCCAGATCGCCGCCGACGGCGAACCGTTCGGTCGGGGCCGGCCGGGCGTCCGGTCGGCGGACGCTCCACCGGATGGAGTCGATCTATGTCGGGTAGCGGACGCGGCTGCGGCCCGGCGCGGCCCTCCACTCCGCTCCACCCGCTCTGACGTGCGGTTTTAACCGTGGCGGCGACGCGCCGGGGCGGCGATTCTGGTTGCAGGTGGAGGGAAGTGGAGTAGAGTGGGGCGCAATGGTGAGGCCGGGAGGGCCCACCGGCCCAGGGGGTCAGCGGCGCCGCGAACGCCGCTCAGGGCAAGGGGGTTGGGCCGATGTTCCTCGGCACCCACACTCCGCGCCTGGACGAAAAGGGCCGTTTGATCCTTCCGGCCAAATTCCGGGACGAGCTGGCGGGGGGTGTCGTGATCACCAAAGGGCAGGATCGCTGCCTCTACGTCTTCCCCACGCCCGAGTTCCACCGGATCGCCGACCAGTTGCGCGCGCAACCGATGACGAACAAGGCGGCCCGGGCCTACAGCCGGGTCTTCTTCGCCAGCGCGCACGACGAGGTCCCCGACAAGCAGGGCCGGGTCACCATCCCGTCCCACCTGCGGACCTACGCCGCGCTCGACCGGGACCTGGTGGTGATCGGGGCGTCCACCCGGGTGGAGATCTGGGACCGGACGGCCTGGGAGAACTACCTCGCCGACAGCGAAGACGACTTCGCCGACATCGAGGAGGGGGTGCTGCCCGGCGGTCTGTAGGGCGCGGCGACGCCCGACGTACTGCGAGATCTCCAGCCGCTTTCGAGTTCCTGGCGCCCCTTCCCCGGTGCCAGGGGCACGATCTCCACTCCGGGCGTCGGCCCGGAGCCGGGGCGGGAGCGGATGGGGATCTGGCGGTACGACGGCACGGCGTCGTCCGACGGCGGAGCGCGACACGACGAGACGTATTCCACAGTGGGGGTCGACATGGGGGAGCTACGCGGTACGCACGTGCCGGTGCTGCTTGAGCGGTGTCTCGAGCTGCTGGCCCCCGTGCTGGACCGGGGCGGCCGCACGGTTCACGTCGATGCCACGCTGGGGTTGGCCGGTCATGCCGAGGCGGTGCTGCAACGGCATCCGCACACGGTGCTGATCGGCCTGGACCGGGACACCGAGGCCCTGGCGCACGCCCGGGTCCGGCTGGCCCGGTTCGCCGACCGGATCCACCTGGAGCACGCCGTCTACGACGAGCTGCCCGAGGTGGTGGACCGGCTGGGCTACCCGGGCATCGACGGGGTGCTGTTCGACCTGGGCGTCTCGTCGTTGCAACTCGACGCGCCCGACCGCGGGTTCGCCTACGCCCAGGACGCGCCGCTGGACATGCGGATGGACCAGACCCGGGGGGTGACCGCCGAAGAGGTGGTCAACAGCTACTCCCATCCGGACCTGGCCCGGGTGCTGCGGGTCTACGGCGAGGAGAAGTTCGCCGGCCGGATCGCCTCGGCGATCCTGCGGGAGCGGGAGCGGGGTCGGATCACCTCCTCGGCCCGGCTGGCGGAGCTGGTCAGGGAGAGCATTCCGGCACCAGCGCGACGAACCGGGGGACACCCGGCCAAGAGAACGTTTCAGGCTTTACGCATCGAGGTAAACAGGGAACTGGCGGTGCTGGAGACGGCGCTGCCGGCTGCCCTCGACAAGCTCCACGTGGGCGGTCGCATGGTGGTCCTGTCCTACCACTCGCTGGAGGACCGGCTCACCAAGCAGGCGCTCGCCGACCGGGTCCGCAGTAAGGGCCCGGTCGACCTTCCGGTGGAACTCCCCGGGTCGGGTCCGACGTTCCGGCTGCTCAGCCGGGGTGCCGAGCTCGCCGGGGAGGCCGAGGTCGCCGCGAACCCGCGGGCCGCGTCCGTGCGGCTGCGGGCGGCGGAGCGACTCGACCCGGCCACCGGGCACCAGGGGCGGACCGACCGCGAACGGTCCGGCCGACGGGTCAGGGCGATGCACCAACCGGGCACGGGGTCGACGCGGGGTTCCACAGTGGACCTGGAGGCGATCCCGGGGGACGGCAGGACGGACGAACAGGGGGAGGGGACATGAACGTCAACAAGCGTGACGGCCGCGACGCGGTCGTCGGGCAGCGCGCACCGCGGTCGGGGGGCCGGACCACGGCGCAGCGCACGACCCGTACCACGACGCCGGCGGACCTCGCCGGTCGAGCGGGGGAGGCGCGCCGGGGGGCGCGCGAGTTCCCCACCCAGGGCAGTGCCGCGTTGCGGCCGGCGGAGCAGCCGGCCACCCGTACCGCCACCACCGCCGCCGGGTCGCCCCGGCTGCGGGTGGCGCCGCCGCCGCCGGTCCGGGTGCCCCGGGCCCCGTTCGCGGCGCTGATCGTGGTGCTGGTGGTCGGCGGGGTGCTGGGCATCCTCGCGGTCAACACCAAGATCAACGAGAACGCGTTCAAGCTCCAGCAGCTCCAGCAGCAGCAGGCCCGCCTCGACGTCGACCAGCAGCAGCTGGAGAAGGAGATCGAGGAGGCCAAGGAGCCGGGCAACCTGACCGCGGAGGCCCGCAAGCTGGGCCTGGTCGAGGCGGGCGAGCCGGCGTACATCCGGCTGCCGGACGGTCGGCTGATCGGCGTGCCGCAGCCGGCCGACGGGCAGCCGGCGATCACCAGCCAGCAGGGCAACGGGGGGTAACGCCCGTGCCACCGAGATCCGACGATCCGCGCCGGGACCCCACGGGCTCCCGGCGCGGATCGGTTCGTGGCGGGGCCGCCCGGGGCGGCGGGCCCGGGACGCCGGAACCACGCACCCCGGAACCACGCACTCCCGAGCCGCGCACCCCGGAGCCGCGCGGCGGAGAACCCCCGGCCGCCGGACCCCGCGCCGGTGAGCCCCGGGGCCAGGGCCGTGCCGGTGAACCCCGCACCGGGCAGCCCCGGACCGGGGACGTCGGGGGAATCTCCGACGCGCGGGCGTACACCCCCCGGGGCCGGACCATCCGGGAGAGCAGCGAGGACCGGGGCGGACAGCGGCGTACCCCCCGGGCCGGTCGCTCCGGCGACCCGTTCCGCCCCGCGCTGCAGGTCCTCGACGGCGGCCGGGCCGCCGCCGGGCGGGCCGCCGCCAACCGGGCGGGCCGGCGGGAGGCCGCCCCGACCGGGCGCACCGGCGTCATCCGGACCGTGTCGCCGCGCGCCGTCCCCGACGACGACGAGTTCGCCGAGCCGCCCGCGCCCCGCCGCCGCCCCGGCCGCCGCGCCGACGCCCCCGGCCGGGGCGCCCCGCGCCGGACCGAGGCACCCCGGCGCACCGACCGGCCCGCCGGGCGTAGGCCGGTGCGCAAGCCGCGCCGCCCGCCGAAGCTCGCCGAGCCGCGTCGCCGGCTGCGGCTGGGCACCATGCTGGTGCTCGCGGTCTTCGCCGTGATCGGCATCCGGCTGGTCGTCCTGCAGGCCGTGGACACCCCGGCGTACGCCGGCGGCGGCGTCGACAACCGGCTCGCCCGCATCGACCTGCCCGCCCCGCGCGGCTCGATCCAGGACCGCACCGGCGCCCCGCTGGCCCGCAGCATCGAGGCCCGGTACGTCTTCGCCGACCCCACCATGATCAAGGACCGTACGGAGACCGCGAAGCTGCTCTCCCCGCTGCTCGGCGTCCCGGTCTCCGAACTGGCCGAGAAGATGAAGCGTAAGGGCAAGCTCCAGTTCCGGTACCTGGCCCGGGGCGTGGACATCGCCCGGGCCAAGCAGATCGAGGCACTCGACCTGGCCGGCATCGGCACCCACCGCGACGAACGCCGCGAGGTGCCCGGCGGCGACCTGGCCGCCAACCTGGTCGGCTTCACCAGCCAGGACATGGACGGCCTGGAGGGCCTGGAGGCCCGCTACGACGACGTGCTGCGCGGGCAGGACGGCCGCCGGGTGTACGAGGCCGGCCTCGGCGACCTCAACGCGCCCATCCCCGGCGGATACAGTCAGACCACCGACCCCAAACCGGGCAGCTCGCTGGTGCTCACCATCGACCGGGACCTCCAGTTCCAGGTGCAGCAGATCCTCAGCCGGCAGATGGCACAGACCCGGGGCGCGATCGGCGCGGCGGTGGTGCTCGACGTCAAGACCGGTGACGTGCTGGCCCAGGCCAGCAACCCGACCTACAACGCGGCCACCCCGGAGCAGAGCCGGCCCACCGACCGGGAGGACGCGGCCACCAGCTTCGTGGTCGACCCGGGCTCGGTGCACAAGGCGATCACCTACGGCGCGGCCCTGCAGGAGGGCATCATCACCCCGGACAGCGCCTGGCCCGTCGCCAACACCATCACCCGGGGCGACGTCACCTTCCGCGACACCCACCCGGCCGACGGCAAGAAGCTCAGCGTGGCCGGGATGCTTGCCTACTCGTCCAACGTCGGCACCATCGAGATCGGCGACCGGCTCGGCCCCGACCGGCTGATCGACTACCAGAAGCGGTTCGGGCTGGGGCAGCCCACCGGCGAGGGGATGCCCGGCGAGGCGTCCGGGCGGCTGCTCCCGGCCGACCAGTGGAGCGGCTCGTCCTACGGGTCGGTGCCGATCGGGCACAGCGTCGACGCCACCCCGTTGCAGATGGCCGCCGCGTACGCCACCATCGCCAACGACGGCACCTACGTCCAACCCCACCTGATCAAGGAGGTGGTCGGGGCGGACGGGACACGCACCCCGTCCGCCGCCCCGGTCACCCGCTCGGTGCTCAGCCCGCAGAACGCGGCCGCCCTGCGTACCCTGCTGGAGGCCGTGACCACCGTCGACGGCGCGACCGGCCTGGCCGCCGCGGTGCCCGGCTACCGGGTCGCCGGCAAGACCGGCACCGGGCTGCGCTACGTCGACGGCAAGCAGCAGCCCGGCGAGGTCGGTTCGTTCATCGGGATGGCGCCCGCCGAGGCGCCCCGGTACGTGGTGGCGGTCTTCGTGTGGAACCCCGAGGGCGGTGGTGGCGCGGTCGTCGCCCCGGCGTTCCGCGAGATGATGGGCTTCACGCTGCGTCACTACCGGGTCCCGCCGTCGCGCGGGAAATCCCCCAACTTCGAGGTCTTTCCGCGCTGACCGGGAACGGCGGGACATCATCGGTGAGTGCCGACGAACCACCGGGGCGGCTGTGCGGCCGGAACCGGACGACCGGGTAGGGTCTGACGCCGTGCCCGGCAATCCACGCCCCCGTACCGTGCCCGGAGTCCGGCTCGGCGACCTCGCCGACCGGCTCGCCGTGACGCCGCCGGCCGACGCCGCCGCGCTGGTCGTGACCGGGGTGACCCACGCCAGCCAGGAGGTCCGCCCCGGCGACCTGTACGCCGCGCTGCCCGGCGCCCGCCGGCACGGCGCGGAGTTCGCCGCCGCCGCCGCCACGGCCGGCGCGGTGGCCGTGCTGACCGACCCGGCCGGCGCCGTGGCGGCCGGCGCGACCGGGCTGCCCGTCCTGGTGACCGCCGACCCCCGGGCGGTACTGGGCGAGCTGGCCGCCGCCGTCTACGGCGACCCGACCGACGGGCTGACCGTGATCGGGGTGACCGGCACCGCCGGCAAGACCTCGACGGCCTACCTGATCGAGTCCGGGTTGCGCGCCGCCGGCCACGTCACCGGCCTGATCGGCACCGTGGAG
This sequence comes from Micromonospora sp. WMMD735, assembly GCF_049178995.1. Classification (NCBI taxonomy): domain Bacteria; kingdom Bacillati; phylum Actinomycetota; class Actinomycetes; order Micromonosporales; family Micromonosporaceae; genus Micromonospora; species Micromonospora sp. WMMD735. The sequence goes on along the minus strand of NZ_JBMHMJ010000002.1, from coordinate 3,136,725 downwards.
ACCCGCCTGGGCGACCTGGTGACCGACAGCGTCCGGACCACCCCGGAGGCCACCGACCTGCACGCCCTGCTCGCCGCCGCCCGGGAGCGCGGGGTGACCGCGGTGGTCATGGAGGTGTCCAGCCACGCCCTGGCGATGGGGCGGGTCGGCGGGGTCCGGTTCACCGTCGGCGGCTACACCAACTTCGGCTCCGACCACCTCGACTTCCACGCCGACTCGGCCGACTACTTCGCGGCGAAGGCGAAGCTGTTCGACGGGCGCTGCCGGGTCGAGGTGCTCAACCACGACGACCCGGCACTGCGCCCGCTGTACCGGCCCGCCACGGTCAGCTACTCGGCGGCCGGTGACCCGACCGCCACCTGGTGGGCCGACCGGGTCGGCGGCGAGGGCTACGCCCAGCGGTTCACCGCCCACGGCCCGGACGGGCTCGACCTGCCCGCCGGGGTGGCGCTGCCCGGCCGGCACAACGTGGCCAACGCGCTGCTCGCGATCGCCTGCCTGGTCGCCGCCGGGGTCGACCCGACGACGGCCGCCGCCGGGGTGGCCGCCTGCGGCGGGGTGCCCGGCCGGCTGGAACTGGTCAGCGGGGACGCCCCGGTGCGCGGGGTGGTCGACTACGCGCACAAGACCGACGCCGTGGTGGCCGCCCTGGCCGCGCTGCGTGACTCGGGCGGCGGTCAGCTGATCTGCGTCATCGGCGCCGGCGGCGACCGGGACCGGGGCAAGCGCCCGGCGATGGGCGCCGCCGCCGCCCGAGGCGCCGACGTGGTGCTGGTGACCGACGACAACCCGCGCACCGAGGACCCGGCGACGATCCGGGCCGAGGTGCTGGCCGGGGCGTACGCCGCCGACACGGCCGCCCGGATCGTCGAGGTGCCGGGCCGGCGGGAGGCGATCGCCGAGGCGGTCCGGCTGGCCGGGCCGGGTGACGTGGTGGCGCTGCTCGGCAAGGGGCACGAACGCGGTCAGGAGATCGCCGGCGAGGTGCACCCGTTCGACGACCGGACCGAACTGGCGGAGGCGTTGCGCGTCCGCTTCGGCGACCTGGCGGGTCGACGGTGATCCCGCTGAGCCTGGCCGAGGTGGCCTCGGCGGTCGGCGGCCGGCTGCACGCCGCCGACCCGGACACCCGGGTCACCGGCCCGGTCGAGTTCGACTCCCGCAAGGTCGCCGCCGGTGCGCTGTTCGTGGCGTTCCCCGGCGAGCGGGTGGACGGGCACGACTACGCCGCCGGTGCGGTCGCCGCCGGCGCGGTGGCGGTGCTCGGCACCCGGGAGCTGCCCGGGGTGCCGATGGTGCTGGTGGACGACGCGCTGGCCGCGCTGGGCCGGCTGGCCCGGGCCGTGGTGGACCGGCTGCCGGGGCTCACCGTGATCGGCCTGACCGGGTCGTCGGGCAAGACCACCACCAAGGACCTGATCGCGCAGCTCGCCGTCCGGCTCGGCCCGACGGTCGCCCCGCCCGGATCGTTCAACAACGAGCTGGGGCACCCGTACACCGCGTTGCAGGCCACCGCGCAGACCCGGTACCTGGTGATGGAGAAGGGGGCGCGGGGCGTCGGGCACGTCCGCTACCTCTGCGACGTGGTGCCGCCGCGGATCTCGGTGGTGCTCAACGTCGGGGTGGCGCACCTGGGCGAGTTCGGCTCGGTGGAGAACATCGCCCTGGCCAAGGGGGAGCTGGTGGAGGCGCTGCCGGCCGACGGGCTGGCGGTGCTCAACGCCGACGACCCGCTGGTCGCCGCGATGGCGTCGCGCACCGCCGCCCGGGTGGTCCGCTACGGCGAGTCCGCCGACGCCGACGTGCGCGCGGTGGACGTCACCCTGGACGGGCGGGGCCGCCCGGCGTACACCCTGGTCACCCCGGAGGGGACGGCCCCGGTGCGGCTCGGCCTGACCGGCCGGCACCAGGTCTCCAACTCGCTCGCCGCGGCGGCGGTGGCCCGGGAGCTGGGCATGCCGCTGGCCGAGCTGGCGGCGGCCCTGGGTGACCTGGGGCTGGTCTCCACCCGCCGGATGGACGTCTTCACCCGTCCCGACGGGGTGACCGTGATCGACGACTCGTACAACGCCAACCCGGCCTCGACGGCGGTGGCGCTGCGGGCGCTGGCCGGGATGCACCGGGGCGGGCGGACGTTCGCCGCGCTGGGCTACATGGCCGAGCTGGGCGCGTACGAGGACGAGGGGCACCGGGAGGTCGGCCGGCTCGCGGCCGAACTCGGTGTCGACCGGCTGCTCGTGGTGGGTGAGCCGGCCGCGCCGATCCACGAGGGCGCGACAGCGGTAAGTGACTGGGGAGGAGAGTCGGTGCTGCTCACCGATCAGGCGGCGGCAGTCGAGGTGCTGCGCAGCGAGCTACGACCGGGCGACGTCGTCCTGGTGAAGGGCTCCCGGTACCGCACCTGGGAGGTCGCCGACGCGCTGCGGGTCGACGCCTCCGGGGCCGGCGCGGGCGCGGGGGGTGCCGCGTGAGGGCGGTCATCGTCGCCATCGGCGTGGCATTCCTGGTGTCGTTGCTGGCGACCCCGCTGGCGATCAGGGTGTTCGCCCGGCTCAAGGCCGGCCAGCCGATCCGGTCGAACCTCGGGCTGGCCAGCAACGAGGGCAAGAAGGGCACGCCGACGATGGGCGGCGTGGTGTTCATCCTGGCCACGGTCATCGCGTACGTCGCCGGTCACCTCGCCCTGACCACCCTGCCGGACGCGCAGATCGCCCAGGTCGAGCCGACCATCACCGCCCTGGTGCTGCTGGGGCTGATGGTCTTCTCCGGCGCGGTCGGCTTCATCGACGACTTCCTCAAGGTGCGCAAGCGGCACAGCGGCGGGCTCAACAAGCGCGGCAAGCTGTTCGGGCAGATCCTGGTCGGCGCGGTCTTCGGGGTGGTCGCGCTGTACTTCCCGAGCAGCATGACCGACGCCAGCGGCGCGACGACCAACACCGAGACCGTGGGCAGCACCACGCTGAGCTTCATCCGGGACATCCCGGCCCTGGAGATCGGCAAGGTCGCCTCGGTGATCGTGATCATCATGGTGGTGATGGCGGCGACCAACGGGGTCAACCTCACCGACGGGCTGGACGGGCTGGCCACCGGCGCCTCGGTGATGGTGCTGGCCGCGTACGCGCTGATCGCGTTCTGGCAGTACCGGCACTGGTGCGCCGACCCGACGTACACCGCCAACCCGAACAACTACTGCTACGCCGTCCGGGACCCGCTGGAGATCGCGCTGATCGCCGGGGCGGCGGCCGGGGCCTGCGTGGGCTTCCTGTGGTGGAACACCTCCCCGGCCCGGATCTTCATGGGCGACACCGGCGCGCTGGGCCTCGGCGGGCTGATCGCCGGGATGGCGATGTCCACCCGGACGGTGCTGCTGCTGCCGATCCTCGGCGGGCTCTTCGTGATCATCACGATGTCCGTGGTGATCCAGATCATCTCGTTCCGGACCACCGGCAAGCGGGTGTTCCGGATGTCCCCGCTGCAGCACCACTTCGAGTTGGCCGGCTGGAGCGAGGTCAACATCGTGGTCAGGTTCTGGATCATCGCGGGCATCGGGGTGGCCATCGCGCTGGGCCTGTTCTACAGCGACTTCCTCGCCAGCATGGGCTGACCGGCCGGCGTACCGGACGGGGGTTCCTCCTACCGGAGGGGCCCCCGTTTCGTATTTCGACACGCCGACCGGGGGGAACGGCCGGAACGGGCCGCCCGCAGCGGCGATGATGGGCGGGTGGGGGAGGACCGAGGCACGAGCACCGGGACGACGACGGAGACCCAGCCGCGGCGGGCCGCGGGGACGGGACGTACCGCCGACCCGCCCGGCGGGCTGTCCGGGCTGGGCCCGGCCGGCGGCCTGGCGGCGCTGCGCGGTCTGCTGGCCCGCCCGCTGACCTCCTACTACCTGCTGCTGTCCAGCGCCGGCCTGCTGCTGCTGATCGGCCTGACCATGGTCTTCTCGGCCACCAGCGTGCGCGACTACGCCGAGGCCGGCGACGCCGCCGCCTCCGTGACCAAGCAGGCCATCTTCGCGGTGATCGGCATCGTCGCGTTCTGGGCCTGCCAGCGGCTGCCGGCCACCACCTTCCGTTCGTTGGGCCGGCCGCTGCTCGGGGCGGCGGTGGTGCTGCTGCTGGTGCTCAACCTGCTGGTCGCCCTGGAAGCGCTGTTCGGGGTGACCTCGGTGGGGCCGCTGCGGGCCCACCTGCTCTGGCTCTACCTCGGGCCGATCCAGGTGCAGCCCGCCGAGCTGACCAAGCTGGCGCTGGTGCTGTGGGGCGCGCACGTGATCGCCCGCAAGGGCGCGGCACTGGGCTGGTGGCGGGAACTGGCCACCCCGCTGTTCCCGGTGGTGGGCCTGCTGTTCGTGCTGGTCGGCTACAACGACCTGGGCAGTATGCTCTGCCTGCTGGCCATCGTGGTCGGGCTGCTGTGGGCGGCCGGGGTGCGGCTGCGGGTCTTCGCCGCCCTGTCCGCGGTCGGCCTGGTCGGGGTCGGCCTGCTGATCGCGGTGGCCTCGCTCGGGGCCGGCTCCGGGGCGCGCGGCCAGGAGAACTACCGGCTGGCCCGGCTCACCTCGTTCCTCGACACGCCCGACCCCAAGGTCTGCGCCGAACAGGCGCTGGAGGGCTGCTGGCAGATGGTGCAGGCCCGCAACGCCATCGAGCACGGCGGCTGGTTCGGCGTCGGCCTGGGCAAGAGCAGCATCAAGTTCGGCTGGCTGCCGGAGGCCCACAACGACTTCATCTTCGCCGTCATCGCCGAGGAACTGGGCGTGGTCGGCTGCACCGTCATCCTGGTGCTGTTCGCCGTGCTGGCCTACACCGGGCTGCGGATCGCCCGCCGGGTCGCCGACCCGTTCCGCCGGCTCGCCGCCACCGCCGTCACCGCCTGGCTGGTCGGCCAGGCCGTGATCAACATCGGTGGGGTGACCAAGCTGCTGCCGCTGACCGGCGTACCGCTGCCGTTCATCTCCGACGGCGGCAGCGCCCTGGTCGTCACCCTGGCCGCGGTGGGCATGCTCGCCTCCTTCGCCCGCGCCGAGCCCGACGCGGCCCGAGCCCTGCACGCCCGTCCGCCCGCCCGATGGGTCCGACTAGTCTGGGCCCCGTTGCCGCCGCTTCCCGGTGCGCGGAGCCGACCGGCGTCGCCACCGGCTGCCCCGGGGTCCGTACCCCGGGCGCGCGGGCGGCGACCCGACGATCAGGCCGTACCGCGCGGCGTCCGGCAGGACCGGACCCGGGGCGGGCCGGCGAGCGAGAGGAGACGCTGATGGGTCCGCTGCGTTCGGTGGTGCTCTGTGGAGGGGGCACCGGTGGGCACATCTACCCGCTGCTCGCCTTCGCCGACTGCCTGCGCCGACACGACCCGGGCGTCCGGATCACCTGCCTCGGCACCCCCAAGGGCCTGGAGAACGAGCTGATCCCGCCGGCCGGCTACGACCTGCGGCAGATCCCCGCCTACCAGCTGCCCCGCTCGGTCAACATGGGGCTGGTCCGCACCCCGGACCGGATGTGGAAGGCGGCCCGCGCCGCCGGCAAGGTGATCGACGAGGTCGCCGCCGACGTGGTCGTCGGCTTCGGCGGGTACGTCTCCGTCCCGGGCTACCTGGCCGCCTGGCGGCGCGAGATGCCGATCGTCATCCACGAGGTGAACGTCCCGCCGGGGGTGGCCAACCGGCTCGGGATGAAGTTCACCAAGAACATCGCCGTCGGTTTCCCGCACCAGCCGGCCCAGGCCGAGGCGCTGCGCGACGCCCGGGTGGTCGGGGTGCCGCTGCGCCGGGGCATCGCCGGGCTGGACCGCAACGCCGTACGGGCCGCCGCCCGCGCCCACTTCGGACTCCGCCCCGACCTGCCGGTGCTCTTCGTCGCCGGTGGCTCGCAGGGCGCCCGGTCGATCAACCTGGCGGTCTCCGGCGCGGCCAAGGAACTGGCCCGCAACGGCGTGCAGGTGCTGCACGTGATGGGCGCCCGCAACGAGCCGGTGCCGATCCCCACCGACCTGCCGGTGCCGTACGTGGCGCTGCCCTACCTGTCCGAGATGGAGCTGGGCTACGCCGCCGCCGACCTGATGCTGGCCCGGGGTGGGGCGATGACCTGTGCCGAGGTGGCCGCCATCGGGCTGCCCACCATCTACGTGCCGTACCCGCACTCCAACCAGGAGCAGAAGCGCAACGCGCTGCCCGTGGTGGAGGCCGGCGGCGGGCTGCTCGTCGACGACGCCGAGCTGACCCCGGCCTGGCTGGAGCGCACCGTGCTGCCCCTGCTGCGCGACCCGCAGCGGCTGTACGCGATGGGTGCCGCCGCCGCCGCGTACGGGCGACGCGACGGCGACGTGGCCCTGCTCAACTTCGTCTACGAGGCGGTGGCCCGGTGAGCCGGTCCAGCGCGACGGGAAGGTACCTGGCATGAACACGGCGCAGTTCACCCCGGCCGGCACGCTCACCGCGGAGGACCTGGGCCGGATCCACCTGATCGGGGTGGGCGGGGTCGGCATGAGCGGCCTGGCCCGGCTCTTCCTCACCCGGGGCCTGCCGGTCTCCGGCAGCGAGCTGCGCGAGTGGCCGTCGCTGGCCGGGATGCGGGCGCTGGGCGGCACCATCCACATGAGCCACGAGGCGGCCAACCTCGACGGGGTGGACACCGTCGTCTACTCCTCGGCGATTCCGCAGGACCACCTGGAGATGGTCGAGGCGCGGCGGCGCGGGCTGCGGGTGCTGCACCGCTCCGAGGCGCTGGCGGCGGCGATGACCGGCCGGCGGACGGTGGCGGTGGCCGGCACCCACGGCAAGACCACCACCACCTCGATGGTGACCATGGTGCTCCAGCAGGCCGGGGTCGACCCGTCCTTCGTCATCGGCGGGGAGATCTCCGAGGTGGGCTCCGGGGCGCACCACGGCACCGGCGAGCACTTCGTGGTCGAGGCCGACGAGAGCGACAGGTCGTTCCTGATCTACCGCCCGTTCGTCTCGATCATCACCAACATCGAGGCCGACCACCTGAACACCTACGGCGACCTGGCCACCCTGGAGGCGACCTTCGCCGAGTTCGCCCGGCTCACCGATCCGGCCGGGTACGTCATCACCTGCGCCGACGACCCGGGCGGGCGGCGGCTGGCCGAGACGCTGCGCGCCGAGGGGCGGCGGGTCTGGACGTACGGCGAGGCGGCCGACGCCGACCTGCGGCTGTCCGAGATGGCCTCGTCGGCCCAGGGGGTTCGCTACCTGGCGGCGCTGGACGGCCGGTCGCTGGGCGAGATCCGGCTGCCGGTGCCGGGGCGGCACATGGGGCTCAACAGCGCCGCGGCGGTGCTCGCCGCCCACCTGCTCGGCCTGCCGGTGGCGGCGGCGGAGGCGGCGCTGGCCGCGTTCCCCGGGGTACGCCGCCGCTTCGAGCGCAAGGGCGTCGCCGACGGGGTGCTGGTCTACGACGAGTACGCCTACCACCCGACCTCGATGACGCTGGCCCTGCAGACGCTGCGGGAGGTGGCCGGCGACGGCCGGCTGATCGTGGTGTTCCAGCCGTACCGGCTCTACCGCACCCGCGACCTGCAGGCGGAGATCGCCGCCGCCCTGGGCATCGCCGACGAGCTGGTGCTGCTGGAGGTCTTCGGCCCCGGTGAGCTGCGCCAGCCGGGCGAGGGGTCGGCGGCGTTGCTGGCGGCGGTGCCGCTGGACGCGGCACACAAGGTCTTCGTGGACTCGTTCGACGACGCGCCGGTGGAGGTGGCCCGCCGGGCCCGCCCCGGCGACGTGGTGGTGACCATGGGCGCTCCGCCGATCTCGCTGCTGGGCGACCAGCTGCTCGACGCGCTGACCGCCCGGGTGACCGGGCCGGCGACCACGTCGGGTCGGGACGGCACGGCCTTCACCACCGGATGAGTCCCGGCCCGGCCCGGGGCCGGACCGGCCGTGCCACGGGCGCGGACGGCGGCCCCCGACGTGGCCCGGCGCGGCGCTGGCAGCTCGTGCGGGCCGGTAGCGACGCCGTCCCGCCGTCCACCCGGCGGTTCATGGCGCGGGCCCGGCAGCGGCGGATGCGGGCCGCCCTGCCCTGGGCGGTGCTGGCCGGGGTGCTGGTCCTCGCCGCCCTGGTGGCCTGGACGGTGCTCGGCTCCGGCCTGTTCGGGGTGCGCGAGGTCCGGGTGGAGGGGGCCCGGCTGGTCACCCCGGTCGAGGTGCGTGACGCGGCGGCGGTGCCGGACGGGGTGCCGCTGGCCCGGGTGGACCTGGCGGCGACGGCCCGGCGGATCGGCGCGCTGCCCCCGGTGCAGCGGGCCACGGTCCGCCGCGACTGGCCGGACACCCTGGTGGTGACGGTGGTGGAGCGCACCGGGGTGGCGGCGGTGCCCCGCGACGACCGGTTCGTGGTGCTCGACGCCAGCGGGGTGGTGTTCCGCGAGCTGCCCCGCGCCCCGCAGGGACTGCCGCTGGTGCGGTTGGCCACGCCGGGGCCGGACGACCCGGGCACCCGGGCGGCGTTGCAGGTGCTGGCCGCCCTGACCCCGCAGCTACGGGCCGTGCTGGTCGAGGTGGGCGTCGAGGGGCTGGCCCGGATCGGGTTGACGCTGCGCGACGGGCGGACGGTGGTGTGGGGCGACGCGACCCGCAGCGAGGACAAGGCCCGGGTGGCGACGGCGTTGCTCGGTCGGAAGGCCGACACGATCGACGTCAGCGCTCCCGACGTGGTGACCTTCCGGTGAGGTCCGCAGCGAACGTGAGTCGTTACGCTCCCGGCGGCGACACGCCGGTGGGGTCCTTGGCTCTCGGCGTGGGGGCGCTTACGTTGCCCCGAAGAGGACCAGTGGTTGACATAACTGTAAGCCTCTAGTAGAGGGTTAGGGTTCACCACTGATCCTCGCTGGTGACAGCTCGTCGACCACCGGTCTGGGCCACGCCGTACCGGGGCGCTGCGAGCCAATCTCGAAGGGAAAGGACCGGAGATGACACCTCCGCACAACTACCTGGCGGTCATCAAGGTCGTCGGCATCGGCGGCGGCGGCGTCAACGCCGTCAACCGCATGATCGAGGTTGGGCTCAAGGGCGTCGAGTTCATCGCGATCAACACCGACGCGCAGGCGCTGTTGATGAGTGACGCCGACGTCAAGCTCGACGTCGGCCGGGAGCTGACCCGGGGGCTCGGCGCGGGCGCCAACCCCGACGTCGGCAAGAACGCCGCCGAGGACCACCGCGACGAGATCGAGGAGGTGCTCAAGGGCGCCGACATGGTCTTCGTCACCTGCGGCGAGGGCGGCGGCACGGGCACCGGCGGCGCGCCGGTGGTCGCCAACATCGCCCGCAAGCTCGGCGCGCTGACCATCGGCGTGGTGACCCGGCCGTTCTCCTTCGAGGGCAAGCGCCGCCAGGTGCAGGCCGAGGCGGGGATAGACGAGCTGCGCAACCAGTGCGACACGCTGATCGTCATCCCGAACGACCGGCTGCTCGCGCTGGGCGACCGGGGGATCAGCATGATGGACGCCTTCCGCACCGCCGACCAGGTGCTGCTCTCCGGTGTCCAGGGCATCACCGACCTGATCACCACGCCCGGTCTGATCAACCTCGACTTCGCCGACGTCAAGAGCGTGATGAGCGGGGCGGGCAGCGCGCTGATGGGCATCGGCAGCGCCCGGGGCGAGAACCGGGCGGTCGAGGCGGCCGAGGCGGCCATCTCCAGCCCGCTGCTGGAGCAGAGCATGGACGGCGCGCGGGGGGTGCTGCTGTCCATCGCCGGCGGCTCCGACCTGGGCCTGTTCGAGATCAACGACGCCGCGCAGCTGGTCACCGACGCGGCCCACCCGGACGCGAACATCATCTTCGGCGCGGTCATCGACGACGCGCTCGGCGACGAGGTGCGGGTCACCGTGATCGCCGCCGGCTTCGACGGGGGCACGCCCGCGTACAAGGCGTCCGAGTCCCCGCGCAAGAGCAACCAGAACCAGCCCACGCCGCAGGCCCCGGCGGTCACCACGCCGGCCGTCATGCCGCCGCCGCAGCAGTCGCCGCGCCGGGTGCTCTTCGACGACGTGGACGTGCCCGACTTCCTCAAGAACGGTTCCTGATCCCGCCGATGACGGACAACCACGCCGGCGACCACGCCACCCCGCCCCCCTCGGGCGGGTCCCTGGTGGGTCGCGCCACCGCGTCGCCGACCGGGCGGCCCGGCCGATGACCGCTGCGCCGGATCCGGTGGGTGCCGACCGTCGCGCCGCGCTCGCGGCCGGGCTGGCCGCGGTGCGGGCCCGGATCGCCGACGCCTGCGCCGCCGCCGGCCGGGACCCGTCCGGGGTGACGATGATCGCGGTGACCAAGACGTACCCGGCCGGCGACGCGGTCGCGCTGGCCGGGCTCGGGGTCACCGACCTGGGGGAGAACCGGGACCAGGAGGCGGCGCCGAAGGCGGCCGGGGTGGCGGCGGCCGGCGCGGCCGTCCGCTGGCACTTCATCGGTCAGTTGCAACGCAACAAGGCCCGCTCGGTGGTGCGCTACGCCGACGTGGTGCACTCGGTGGACAGTGTGCGGCTGGCCCGCGCGCTGGGCACCGCCGCCGAGTCCGGACGGGACCGTCCGTTGCCGACGCTGGTGCAGGTCAGCCTGGACGGTGACCCGGCGCGTGGCGGCGCCCTGCCGGACGCGGCCGACCCCGACCGGGGGCTGCGCCCGGTGGCCGAGGCGCTGGCCGGCGCGCCGGCGCTGCGGCTGGCCGGGCTGATGGCGGTGGCGCCGCTGGGCTGGGAACCGGAACGGGCGTTCGCCCGGCTGGCCGAGGTGGCGGCGGCCTTCCGGGTCGGGTATCCGACGGCCACCATGCTCTCCGCCGGGATGAGCGGCGACCTGGAAACGGCCATCGGATACGGCGCGACACATGTCCGCGTCGGCAGCGCGTTGCTCGGAATGCGTTCCACGCTGCGGTAGCCTGACCGCGGTAGAAGCAAATTACATCAGTGTTGTTCAGGGGTGGCGCCCCCGGTCGGGGGCCGCGACGGGCGAGCCGCGAATCGCACGTCGGGGATTGCCGCTCTGATCCGGTGGGCATGGAGTCCACTCGCGATCATGGCGACACGGCACGGGGGTGCGTGCCGCACGGCGGACGGAAGGGCGCGGGATGGGTGCACTGCGCAAGGCGGGGGTCTGGCTCGGTCTCGTCGAGGAGGACGACGAGCGGGGCTACGACGAGGGCTACGACAAGCCCGGCTACCGCGAGTCGCGGTACCGGTCGAGCCGGTACGCCGAGGAGTTCGCCGACGACGACGAGGACGACGCGGAGGAGCCACCGGCACCGCGTCCGCGCCTCGGTGACCGGGGCCGGCTGAGCGAGCGGTCGAGCCGGCTGGCCGAGGCCGACCGGGCCGACGACGAGCGTCCGGAGCGTGCCGAGCGCCCGGAGCGCCCGGAGCGGGCCAGCGTCCGGTCGATCACCCGGTCCGGGGGTACGGACACCTCGGGCGCGCTGAGCTACCACACCCGGGACAATCTCGCGCTGGCGCCGCAGGCGTCGCCCCGGGAGCGGCCGGTGGTGGCCGAGGAGGAGCAGCGCTACCAGATCACCACCCTGCACCCGACCACCTACCGCGAGGCGCGGACCATCGGCGAGCACTTCCGCGACGGCGTCCCGGTGATCATCAACCTCACCGAGATGGACGAGGCCGACGCCCGCCGGCTGGTGGACTTCGCCGCCGGGCTGGCGTTCGGGCTGCGCGGTACGATCGAGCGCGTGACCAACCGGGTGTTCCTGCTCTCACCGGCCAACGTCCAGGTCACCGCGGAGGACAAAGCCAAGATCGCTGAGGGCGGCTTTTTCTCCCTGAGCTAAGTCCACCCGACCGAGGGACGTCGCTGCCGTGTTGTCGATCATGTTCCAGCTGCTCTACCTGATCTTGTACGTCTTCCTTATCGTGCTGCTGGCCCGATTCGTTCTCGGTGCCGTCCTCCAGTACGGTCGTCGGTGGCAACCGGGGCGTGGCGCGTCCGCCGGACTCGAGTCCGTGTGGAGCGTCACTGATCCGCCTCTCAAGGCGTTGAGGCGGGTGATCCCCCCACTGCGAATTGGTACCGTGAGCATCGACCTGGCCTCCCTTGTGCTCCTGGTTATCCTGTTCGTGCTGATGAGGTTTGTGTTAGATCCGCTGATCAGGAACTTCTCCTGACCAGCGCGCGCTTTCGCGGCCGCAACTGACCCGAGGAGTTTCGATGCCGCTGACACCGGCCGACGTGCACAACGTCGCCTTCAAAAAGCCGCCGATCGGCAAGCGGGGGTACGACGAGGAGGAGGTCGACGCCTTCCTGGACGAGGTCGAGCGTGAGCTTGCCCGTCTGATCGAGGAGAACAACGAGCTGCGCGCCCAGGTGGAGCGCGGCGGTCGTGGCGGGGCCCCTGCCGGCCCCGGTGGCGATGCCCGGCTGGCGGCTGAGCTCAACGACGTCAAGGCCCAGCTCGACCGGGTGCAGCGCGACAAGGCCGCCGCCGAGCAGGCCGCCCGCGCCATGCAGGCCGAGCTGGAGCAGGTCCGCACCACCGGTGGCCCGGCCGTCGGCGGCGACGGCGAGCAGCAGGCGCTGCGGGTGCTGATGATGGCCCAGCGCACCGCCGACGACCACGTCTCCGACGCCCGTCGGGAGGCCGACCAGCTGCTCTCCGAGGCGCGCTCCAAGGCCGAGGAGGTCACCCGCGAGGCGCGGGCCAAGGCCGACGCGCTGGAGCGTGACGCCCGTCAGCGGCACCAGGAGGCCATGGGCGGCCTGGACGCCAAGCGGACCGCGCTGCAGAAGCACATCGAGGAACTCAAGCAGTTCGAGCGCGAGTACCGCACCCGGCTCAAGGCGTACCTGGAGAGCCAGCTGCGGGACCTCGACGGTCGGGGCCAGGGCCTCGAGGCCGAGATGACCCGCGCCGAGGGCACCCGTGCCGTCGGCGGCAACGGCCTCGCCGCGGCCGGCCTCGCCGGCTCGTACGGCGGCGGTCGCTCCGGCGCCCTCGAAGCAGGTCGCTGATCCACGGTCGGCGACCGTCCCCCGACGGTCGCCGACCCAGCCGACGACCCACGACGCGGCGGGGGTGAGCTGTGCTAGTCGCCAGTCTGCTGCTCATCCTCGTCGCGGTCGTCCTGCTGGCGTTCGGTCTCGTCGACGGCTCCAGCACGTTGTTGACCAGTTCCATCGCGGCCAGTCTGCTGGCCGCCGTCGCGTTGGTGGCCGGTGCCCGCCAGGCAGCCGTCACCCGGGCGAGGGCGGCGGACCAGGCGCGGGGTCGGGGCGCGACGGAGTCCCGCCCGACCACCCCGCCGGCTGCGACCACGCCGTCGGACGAACCGACGACGTACCCTGCGGCGACGTTCGGCACCGGTGAGGCCGGGTGGCGGCAACCACCCGGCGCGCCGGTGGCCGGCGACCCCGTCGACGTTGCCACCCGCCCCGACGCCGGTGCCTGGGAGCCCGACGCGGAGGCACCCTGGGAGCCCGTCGTCGTGACCGCCGCGCCGGACCGGACGACCCCGGGTCACGCCGACCCGGCGACCGACCGTGCCCCCGACGGCGACCGGCTCGACCCGGACGACCCCCGGTGGGACCCGGTCACTGACCCCGACCGGCCCGACCCGGACGACCCGGCCTGGGCGGCCGGGGACGATCTCGCGCCACCCTGGGAGCACTCGGACGACGCCGCGTCGCCGTGGGACCCACCCGCCCAGCGGGTCCCGCCCGCCGACGCCGCCCGGGTCGCCCGGCTCGACGCCGAGGTGCGGGTGGTCGACGGGCACCCCCGCTACCACCTGCTCTCCTGCGCCCACCTGATCGAACGGGAGCACGAGCCGCTGCCGGTGCACGAGGCGGTCTCCCTCGGGTTCACCCCGTGCGGCCTGTGCAACCCGGACACCGCCCTGCTCGCCGACACCTACCCCCGCTGAGGCCGGTGTCGATGCCCACGGACGACACGGTGACCGTCGCGGTGCGGGTCAAGCCCGGGGCGTCCCGGCCCCGGGTCGGCGGCTGCTTCACCGGACCGCACGGGCCCGCCCTGGTGGTCGCGGTGACCGCGCCGGCCGTGGACGGCCGGGCCACCGAGGCGGCCCGCCGGGCGCTGGCCGACGCCCTGGGCGTCCGCCCGGCGGCGGTGGCGCTGCGCACCGGCGCGGCCAGCCGGGACAAGCTGTTCCTGGTGGACGGGGCGACGCCGGAGGTCACCGCGCTGCTGCGGCGGCTGCGCGACGGATCGGCCGGGTGAGGAGGCCCCGGGTGGGGCGCCCGTGACGCCGGGACTGGATCTGGCCCTGCTCCTCGGGGCGGCCGTGCTGCTGGTGGCGATCGGCGCGGTGCGGTTCTCCACCCGACTGGGTGTGCCGAGTCTGCTGGTCTACCTCGCGCTCGGGGTGGCGATCGGCGAGGCCGGGCTGGGCATCCGGTTCGACGACGCCGAGCTGACCCGGATGCTGGGGTTCTGCGCGCTTATCGTGATCATCGCCGAGGGTGGGCTCACCGCGCGGTGGAGCACCCTGCGCCCGGTGCTCGGGTTGGCCGGCGCGCTGTCCACCGTCGGGGTGCTGGTCAGCATCGTCGTGGTCGGCCTGGTGGTGCACCTGCTGCTCGGGCTGGACTGGCGGTTGGCACTGCTCTACGGTGCGGTGCTCTCCTCCACCGACGCGGCGGCGGTGTTCGCCACGCTGCGCCGGTTGCGGTTGCCGCCCCGGCTGGTGGCCGCCCTGGAGGCCGAGTCGGGCATGAACGACGCCCCGGTGGTGATCCTGGTGGTGCTGCTGTCGCGCACCGGGCCGGTGGAGCACCCGTGGTGGTTCGAGGTCTTCCTGGTCGGCTACGAGCTGGGGGTGGGCGCGGCGGTGGGATTGGCCGCCGGGCTGGCTGGCCGGTTCGCGCTGCGTCGGGCGGCGCTGCCGTCCTCCGGTCTGTACCCGATCGCCGCCGTCGGGTTCACCGTGCTGGCGTACGCGGCCGGTGCGGTGCTGCACGCCTCCGGGTTCCTCGCCGTCTACGTGGCCGGGGTGCTGCTCGGCAACGCCCGACTGCCGCACCGGCAGGCCATCCTGGGGTTCGCCGACGGGCTGGCCTGGCTGGCCCAGATCGGTTTGTTCGTGCTGCTCGGGCTGTTGGCCACGCCGGAGCGGCTGCACACCGCGCTGGTGCCGGCGGTGGTCACCGGGCTGGCCCTGCTGCTGCTGGCCCGGCCGTTGTCGGTGCTGGTGTCGGCGTTGCCGTTCCGGGTGGGCCTGCGCGAGCAGCTCTTCCTGTCCTGGGCGGGGCTGCGCGGCGCGGTGCCGATCGTGCTGGCCACCATCCCGCTGTCGGCCCGGGTGCCCGGGGCGGACCGGCTGTTCGACGCGGTGTTCCTGCTGGTGGTGATCTTCACGGTGCTCCAGGCGGGCACGCTCGCGCCGGCCGCCCGCCGGTTGCGGGTGACCGCCCCCGCCGAGCCGGCCGAGATCCGGGTGGAGACCGCCCCGCTGGAGCGGATGCGGGCGGACCTGCTCCAGTTGGAGGTGCCGGCGGGGTCGCGGCTGGCCGGGGTGCACGTGGACGAGCTGCGGTTGCCGGTGGGCGCGTCGGTGACCCTGGTGCTGCGCGACGGGGTGGGGTTCGTGCCGGGCGCGGACACCCGGCTCAAGACCGGCGACAGCATGTTGATCGTGGCGACCGCCGGGGTGCGGGACGAGGCGGAGCGGCGGCTGCGGGCGATCAGCCGGCGGGGTCGCCTGGCGCGGTGGTTCGGCGAGTACGGCGAGGACCGGGACGGCTGATCTGCTAGTCTTCGTTTTGCCCCAATTAGCGGTTATTAGGGGCTGAATAGCGGTACGACAGTGCGGCACGTTGTCGGACGCCTGTACGTTCCGTATTCTTGCCAACCTCCGGAGTGCGCGGCCACCGTTGCCGTGCGCCCGTTTTGTTACCCGGGGACGCCACGTCGGCGGCCCCTGTCCGGGCACCGCCGAGCGCCGCGTCCCGCGGCTGAGGGAGCTGACGATGGCGAAGCCAGCCGACACCAGGACCGCCGGTCGCAAACCTGCGGCGAAGGCCACCGCGCAGGCCACCCGCAGCACGGCGGAGACCGAGAAGATCCGGGCGGCCCTGGCGGCCCGACGCGACGAGCTGCGCGCCGAGTACGATCAGACGCTGAGCGAGATCACCGAGCTGCAGCGCGACCGGCTGACCGACTCGGCCGGGGACGACCAGGCCGACACCGGCACCAAGACGTTCGAGCGCGAGCAGGAGATCTCCCTCGCCAACAGCATCCGGGAACGGATCACCCAGGTCGAGCGTGCCCTGGAGCGGCTCGACGAGGGCGGCTACGGATGGTGCGAGCGGTGCGGGAACCCGATCCCGGTGGAGCGGCTCGCGGCCTTCCCGTCGGCGACCCTCTGCGTGACCTGCAAGCAGCTGGAGGAGCGGCGCTGACGTCCGCTCCCCGGTGACCTCGCGAGACGGCGGAACCGCGCCGTCGGGACAGTCGATGGGGAGTCGATGACCACAGCACCGACCGCCGGACCCGGCACCACCGAGCCGGCCGGCCGTACGCCCCGCCGCAGGGCGGTCGTGCTCCTCGTCGGCATCGCGCTGCTCGCGCTGCTGACGGATCTGCTCACCAAGCACCTCGCCCTGCAACAGCTCGACGACCGCCCGCCGGTCCGCCTGCTCGGCGGGGCGGTCTACCTCACCCTGACCCGCAACAGCGGCGCGGCGTGGAGCATCGGCGCCGACCACACCTGGGTGTTCCCGCTGATCACCATCGGGGTGGTCGGCTGGATCACCTGGATGGCGCTGCGGCTGCGCTCGCTGCCCTGGGCGGTCTCCCTGGGGCTGGTGCTGGGCGGGGCGCTGGGCAACCTCGCCGACCGGATCTTCCGCGCGCCCGGCCACTTCGTCGGGCACGTGGTGGACATGGTCAGCCTCTTCGACCCGTACGGCCAGGTCTGGCCGGTGTTCAATCTGGCCGACAGCTGCCTGGTCGCCGGGGTGCTGCTGGCCGTGCTGCTGGAACTGACCGGCCGGCAACGCGACGGACGACGGATCGGGGCCAGGGGCGACACCGCCCCGGAGGCGGCCGGGCCGTCCACCGGGCCGGTGCCCGCCGAGACCACGCCGACCGACGCCGAACCCCGGGAGCGGGCATGACCTCCACCGCCACCGGTGGCGACCACCGGTCCCTGCCCGTCCCGGACGGCCTCGACGGCATGCGGCTCGACCAGGCGGTGTCCCGGCTGTTCGGGCTCTCCCGCACCGCCGCCGCCGCACTCGTCGACGCCGGGGACGCGCTGGTCGACGGCGCGGCCCGGCAGAACTCGCACAAGGTCAGGGCCGGCTCCTGGCTGGAGGTGACGCTGCCCGCCCCGGTCGCGCCGCCGACCGTGGTCCCGCAGGCGGTCCCCGGGCTGACCGTGGTCTACGCCGACGACGACATCGTCGTGGTGGACAAGCCGGTCGGGGTGGCCGCCCACCCCAGTCCCGGCTGGACCGGCCCGACCGTCATCGGTGGGCTGGCCGCGATCGGGCACCGGATCTCCACCAGCGGGGCCGCCGAGCGGCAGGGCGTGGTGCACCGCCTCGACGTGGGCACCACCGGGATCATGGCGGTGGCCAAGAGCGAGCAGGCGTACACCGCGCTCAAGCGGGCGTTCAAGTACCGCGAGGTGGAGAAGCGCTACCACGCGGTGGTCCAGGGTCACCCCGACCCGTCGCGCGGCACCATCGACGCCCCGATCGACAGGCATCCGCACCACGACTACCGCTGGGCGGTGGTCTCCGACGGCAAGCCGAGCATCACCCACTACGACACCATCGAGGCGTTCCCGGCGGCCAGCCTGCTCGACGTCCGGCTGGAGACGGGGCGTACCCACCAGATCCGGGTGCACTTCTCGACCCTGCGGCACCCCTGCGTCGGCGACCTCACCTACGGTGCCGACCCGACCCTGTCGGCCCGGCTCGAACTGCGCCGGCAGTGGCTGCACGCCAGGTCGTTGACCTTCGCCCACCCGCGAACCGGCGACGACGTGACCTTCGTCAGCGAGTACCCGGACGACCTGGCCCGCGCGCTGACGATCCTGCGCGACTGACCGTGCGGCACGACCCGTCGGCCGGCCCGGGGCCGGACGACGACGACACCCCGGCGACCGACGATCCGGCCGCCGGGACGTCCCGGCCGGCCCGGTGGCTGGTCACCACGGCGGTGTTCGCCGTCGGCGCGGTGCTGCTCGCCGCCGGCTGGTCGGCCCGCCGGCCGGCACCCGTCGGTGACCGTACGGTCGGGCAGGTGACCCGGGTCGGGGTGCTGCCCGGGGACTCGCTGCCCGGCTACGCCACCGCCAGCCGGGCCGAACTGGCCGCGCTGACCGCCGGGGCGTACGCGCTGGTGAGTTTCGACAGGTACGTCGCGCCGGACGGGCTGCCGGCGCTGCTGGCCGGCGTCGAGGTCACGGCGGTGGTGGTCCGGGTGCCGCTGCCCGACCGGCAGACCGAGGTGGTCCGGCTGCCGGCGCAGCGGCTGCCGCAGGACGTGACCGCCGGCATGGCCGGCCTCGCCGACCGCAAGGACCGGGAGGCCGCCGACCAGCGCACCCGGGCCGCCGCCGGCACCGACCCGGCGACCCGTCGGGGGTACGAGACCGGGGCGCAGGTCGCGGCGCGGGAGGCGGCCGGTTACCGGTCGGCGTGCGCCTGCGTCTACGCGGCGGTGGTCCGGGCCGAGCCGCCCGCCCTGCGCGCCACGGCCGGGCGGGACGGGGTCCGCGCGGTCGACCCCGCCCCGGAGGTGACCCGGCTGGACCGGACGGTGTTCCTGCCGCCGCTGCCGGAGCAGCGGGACGTGGCCCGGCCCCCCGCCGACACCGCCACGTCACCCGGCTGACCCGCTCCCGACCGCCTGACCCGGCCACCGGGCGTGGAGCTGCCTGTCCGATCTGGCCGGCCCGCGTCGGGCAGCCGGCCGACCTGCCTGGGACGTCCCACCGCAGCGGGTGGACGTCCCATCGACCGGCCAGGACGTCCGGTGGCGGGTTCCGGCGGGGGCGCCGGGATGGGCGATTCGTCGGAAGGAGCACCCGCTGTGATCGGGTCGGCACCGTCGCCGACCGGGACGGGGTGGGGCCGCCCGGCCCCGACCCCCCGCCCACCTCCCCGGACGCCCGTCGCGGTGCGTCTCGCGTCCGATCGCGGTAAGTATTGTCCCCGGCAGATGTGTGCAGACCGGTGTGGTCCGAATAGGGTTTCGTTCGTAGCCTGTCAGGCGGAGATCGACGGCGCGGGAGGGCGAGCCTTGGACGGCACCGAGACCGGCTGGGGCCGGTCGGCCGAACCGGCACCGCGATGGCGGACGCTCTTCGAGCGCGCCCGCCTCGGTGGGCGCGCCGCCGAACCGGCGGAGCCGGACCGCCGTGGCGAGGACGCGCCCCGGGAGCCGCTGCCCGGCCGGGTGCCCGGCGGTGGCTGGTCCGGCCGGGGATCGGCCGCCGTGCCGCCGCCACCCGACCCGGGCTACCACCCCGACCCCGGCTACGGCCCCGACCCCGGCTACCGCGCCGGCACCGGCTACCGGGCGGACCCGGGCCACCGCGCCGACCCGGGCTATCCGGTCGACCAGGGTTACCGGGCCGACCCGGGCTATCCGGCCGAGCCCGGCCACCGCGCCCCCGGCGGCTACCCGGCCGAACCCGGCTACCTGCCGGAGCCGGCCCGGCCGCCGGAGCCGCCGGTCGTCCCGTCCCGCTACGCGCTGCTCGACAGCGGCTACCGGGCCGAGCCGCCGCCCCCCGAGTCCCGGTACGCGCTGCTCGACAACGGCTACCGCACCCCCGGCTACGCGCCCCCGGAGCCGACGTACCAGCCGCCGCGACCCGCCTACCCCGAGCCGGCGGCGTATCCCGAGCCCGGCTACCCGGCGACGCCGACGTACCAGCCGGAGCCGGTCTACCAACCCGAACCGACGTACCAGCCCGAACCGACGTACCAGCCGGAGCCGACCTACCAGCCCGAGCCGACCTACCAACCGGAGCCGGCGGCGTACCCGCCGGCGGTGACCGCCGACCGGGGCTACCCGGCCCGGATCGAGCCGGCCCGCATCGAGTGGCGTCAGCAGGGCCCCCAGGACGAGCAGGAACGGGCCGCCGGGATCCTCCGCCGCGACCTCGGCACCCCCCGGGTGCTCGCGTTCGCCAACCCCAAGGGCGGGGTGCACAAGACCACCGCCACGGTGCTCGCCGCCGCCACCGTCGGCAGCGTCCGGGGCCGGGGCGTGCTCGCCTGGGACGACAACGAGCTGCGCGGCACCCTCGGCCTGCGCGCCGGCAGCGCCCGGCACGCCCGGACGATCAGGCACCTGATCAGCGACCTGGCGCACATCGAGATCCGCGACGGCGCGGAGCTGCTGGAATCCCTCGACGACTACCTGCGGCACGCCTCCGACGGCTCGTACGACGTGCTGGCCGGGGAGGAGAGCCCCCGGTTCGCCCAGCGGCTCGACCAGTTCACCGTCAAGCGGGTGCTGGAACTGCTGCGCCGTACCCACGACGTGGTCTGTGTGGACACCGGCAACAACGTGGAGAGCCCCAACTGGCGCACGGTCATGCACGCCGCCGACCAGCTCGTGGTGACCACCGTGCCCCGCGAGGACGCCGCGTTCAGCGCCGACTGGATGCTCGACCTGCTGCACGAGGAGGGCATGGGCGAGCTGGCCGACAACGCGGTCACCCTGATCTCCTGCCCCACCCCCGGCCGGTCGACGCTCCAGGACGACCTGGAGCGGCACTTCGCCACCCGCACCCGGGCCGTGGCCGTCGTGCCGTACGACCCGGTGCTGGAGACCGGCTCGTCGATCGAGTACCACCAGCTCCAGGCGGAGACCCGGGCCGCATGGCTGCGGGCGGCCTCGGTGATGCTGGAACCGTTCGCCCGGTGAGGGGTGGTACGGGCTCCGCCGCCCCGCCGTGCCGCCCGGCCTGAGAGGATCATCGGGTGAGCCCGGACACCCCCGATCCGCACCGCCCCGCCGACACCCCGGCGGGTGCCGCGCCCACCCCGCACGCCGCCCCCGCCGGGGCACCGGCCGCCCAGTCGCCCGCCGCTGAGTCGTCTGCCGCCGGGCCGTCCGCCGCCCGGTCGCCCGCCGCTGAGTCGTCTGCCGTCGGGCCGCCCGTCGACGAGTCGTCTGCCGTCGGAGCACCGACCGGGCCCGGCCACGACCCGGGCGGGTCCTACCTGCCGTGGCCGCCGCCGTCCGGCTGGCCGGCGCAGCCGGTGCAGCAGCGGCCCCGGCACACCCGGGCGGTGGCGGCCGGCCTCGTGCTGGGCCTGACCGCGTTGGGGGTGCCGCTGGGGCTGCTCTGGGCGGCGCTGGCCCCGGACACCCCCGTGCTCAAGACCGCCGAGGGCGCGGTCTACGCCCAACCCCAGCCGGAGCAGCCGATCGCCGCCGACGGCTGGTTCAGCCTGCTCGGGCTCGGGTTCGGGGTGCTCGCCGCGATCGCGGTGTGGACGCTGCTGCGCCGCCGCCGGGGGCCGGTGAACCTGATCGCGCTGACCGCCGGCGCGCTCGGCACCGCCCTGGTCGCCTGGCAGGTGGGCCGCCGGGTCGGGCTGGACGGCTACCAGCGGCTGCTCGACACCGCCCCCGCCGGCACGTCGTTCGGCAAGCCGGCCGACCTGCGGGCCGGGGGCATCGACCGGCTCTTCGGCGTGCTGCCCGTGCCGTACGGCAACCTGCTGCTGGCCGCGTTCGCCGCCGCCGTCACGTACACCCTGCTGGCCGGCTGGTCGCGGTGGCCGTCGCTGCGTCCGGAGCCGGAGCCCGGCGGCCCCGGCTGGCCGGACCCGCCGGGCGCGTTCGGTGCGCCGGACGGGGCCGGACAGCCTGGTGCGGTCGGACAGCCCGGTGCGGTCGGACAACCTGGTGCGGTCGGCCCGCCGGGCGCGGTGGGTGCGCCGGACGCGGTCGGCCCGGCGGGTGGGGTCAGTTGGGGGCCGGCGGAGACGCCAGCTCCGACAGCGGCACCGGAACCGCCCGCACCTGGCGCAGCAGGGCCGACTCGCGGTTGAGCAGCCGCAGCTCGGCGCGGAGCCGGGCGGCGGTGTCGTCGATGGCGAGCAGCCGTTGCCGGTCGGCCAGGGTCAGCACGGCGGTGGCCGCCACCAGGTGCGACAGCACCGTGGGGTCCTCCGGGAGCTGCTCGGACAGCTCCTGCGGGTCGTCCCGGATCAGGCCCAGGTACTGCCGGAACACCGCGATCACCCGGGCCGCCAGCAGCTCGGCGGCCTCGTCCGGGCCGGCCGGCTCGGGCAGCCACTCGACGTCGGCGGTGAGGTAGGGGGCGGCCTCCCGGTCGACCCCGGCGACCCGGAACCGCCGCCGACCCACCGTGACGATGTCGAAGCCGCCGTCGTCCAGCTCGGTGACCTGGCGCAGCTCGGCGGTGCAGCCCACCTCGTGCAGGGTCACCTCGCCGCCGCCCGGGGTGGCCCGGCCCGCGCCCGGGGCGACCTCCCAGCCGGAGCGGATGGCCACCACACCGAACTCGCGGGGCACCCCCTCGGGCTTTCCGACCAGGTCCCGCACCAGGTGGCGGTACCGCTCCTCGAAGATGTGCAACGGCAGCACCAGACCCGGGAAGAGCACCGTTGCGAGGGGAAACACCGGCAGCCGCGCGGTCACGCGTCCGAGCGTAGCCCGATCCGGCGCGGTCGGCGTGTCCCGGCTCACCGTCCCGCGGTGCGGGCGGCGCGGGTCGCCCTGCGGGCCGCCGCCTAGACTCGGGGGCGTGTTGAAACGGATCGACCTGCGCGGCGGGGTTTCCGACCCGCGTCGCCTGCTGCCCCGTGCCCAGCTCGACGTCTCCGTGGCGGTCGAGCGGATCCGCCCGCTCGTCGAGGCGGTCCGGGACCATGGGTACCCGGCGATCCGGGAGGCCAGCGAACGGTTCGACGGCGTCTGCCCGCCGGTGCTGCGGGTCCCGACCGAGGCGATCACCGCGGCCGAGGGGGTGCTCGACCCCGACGTGCGGGCCGCGCTGCTGGAGTCGATCGCCCGTGCCCGTCGGGTGCACGACGACCAGCGGCGCACCGACCACACCACCCAGGTCGTGCCGGGCGGCACGGTCACCGAGCGCTGGGTGCCGGTCGACCGGGTCGGCCTCTACGTCCCCGGCGGGCTGGCGATGTACCCGTCGACCGTGGTGATGAACGTGGTGCCGGCCCAGGCGGCCGGGGTGCGCTCGCTGGTGGTGGCCAGCCCGCCGCAGCAGGACAACGGCGGCCTGCCCGACGCCCGGGTCCTGGCCGCCTGCGCGCTGCTCGGCGTCGACGAGGTGTACGCCGTCGGCGGCGCCCAGGCGGTCGCCATGCTGGCGTACGGGTCGACCGTCGACGCCGAGGGCACCCGACGCTGCGCGCCGGTCGACATGATCACCGGGCCGGGCAACATCTGGGTGACCGCCGCCAAGCGGCTGCTGCGCGGCGTGGTCGGCATCGACGCCGAGGCCGGACCGACCGAGATCGCCGTGCTGGCCGACGACACCGCCGACCCGGCGCACGTCGCCGCCGACCTGATCAGCCAGGCCGAGCACGACCCGTTGGCGGCCAGCGTGCTGGTCACCCCGTCGGTCGAGCTGGCCGACGCGGTCGACCGGGAGCTGGCCCGGCAGGTGCCGGCGACCAAGCACGCCGAGCGGGTCGGCACCGCGCTCGGCGGGGAGCAGAGCGGCGTCGTGCTGGTCGACGACCTGGCCGACGGGCTGCGGGTGGTCGACGCGTACGCCGCCGAGCACCTGGAGATCCAGACCCGGGACGCCCGCGACTGGGCGCTGCGGGTGCGCAACGCCGGGGCGATCTTCATCGGGCCGTGGGCGCCGGTGTCGCTCGGCGACTACTGCGCCGGCTCCAACCACGTGCTGCCCACCGGGGGCTGCGCCCGGCACTCGTCGGGGTTGTCCGTGCAGTCCTTCCTGCGCGGGGTGCACCTGGTGGAGTACACCCGCGAGGCGCTGCGCGACGTCGCGCCGCACGTGGTGACCCTGGCCACCGTGGAGGACCTGCCGGCGCACGGGCAGGCGGTCGCGGTGCGGTTCGCCGGGGAGGCGTCGTGACCAGCCTCGACGATCTGCCGATCCGCGACGACCTGCGGGGCCGGTCGCCGTACGGGGCGCCGCAGCTCGACGTGGCGGTCCGGTTGAACACCAACGAGAACTCCTACGCCGTGCCCGAGCCGGTGGTGGAGGCGATCGGCAAGGCGCTCGCCGCCGAGCTGCGTGACCTCAACCGCTACCCGGACCGCGAGGCGGTGGCGCTGCGCGCCGACCTGGCCGGCTACCTCGGGCACGGGATCACCGCCGACCAGGTCTGGGCGGCCAACGGCTCCAACGAGATCCAGCAGCAGCTGCTGCAGGCGTTCGGCGGGCCGGGGCGGTCGGCGTTGGGCTTCGTGCCGGCGTACTCGATGCACCCGTTGCTGTCCCTGGGCACCGGCACCCGGTGGGTGCCGGCGCAGCGGGGGGTGGACTTCGGGCTGACCGCCGACGAGGCGGTCGCCGAGGTCCGGGCGCACCGCCCCGACGTGGTCTTCCTCTGCTCGCCGAACAACCCGACCGGCACCGCGCTCGACCCGGCGGTGATCGCCGCCGTGCTCGACGTCGCCCCCGGCATGGTGGTCCTCGACGAGGCGTACGCCGAGTTCGCCCGGCCCGGCACGGCCAGCGCCCTGACCCTGCTGCCCGGGCACCCGCGGCTGGTGGTGACCCGGACGATGAGCAAGGCGTTCGGGTTCGCCGGTGGCCGGCTGGGCTACCTGGTCGCCGACCCGGCGGTGGTGGCGGCGGTGCAGCTCGTCCGGCTGCCGTACCATCTCTCGGCGCTCACCCAGGCCGCCGCCCGCGCGGCGCTGGCCCACCGCGACGTCCTGCTGGGCACCGTCGACGCGATCAAGGAGCAGCGGGACCGGATCGTGACCACCCTGCGGGCCCGGGGGCACCGGGTGGCCGACAGCGACGCCAACTTCGTGCTGTTCGCCGTCGGCGACGACCAGTCGGCGGCCTGGCGGACCCTGCTCGACGCCGGGGTGCTGGTGCGCGACGTGGGCCTGCCCGGCTGGCTGCGGGTCACCGCCGGCACCCCCGCCGAGACCGACGCCTTCCTCACCGCGATGGAGAAACTGTCATGAGTCGTACCGCCCGGGTGGAACGGATCACCAAGGAGACCAAGGTCCTCGTCGAGATCGACCTCGACGGCACCGGCCGGGCCGAGATCAGCACCGGGGTCGGCTTCTACGACCACATGCTCCACCAGATCGCCCGGCACGGCGGCTTCGACCTGACCGTGCGCACCGTCGGCGACCTGGAGATCGACGCCCACCACACGATGGAGGACACCGCGCTGGCCCTGGGCGCCGCGTTCGACCAGGCGCTGGGGGACAAGGCCGGCATCCGGCGGTATGGCTCGGCCACCGTCCCGATGGACGAGGTGCTCGTCCGGGCCGCCGTCGACCTGTCCGGCCGCCCGTACGTGGTGCACGACGAGCCGGCGCTGTCGCCGTACATCGGGCCGGTCTACCCGACCAGCATGACCCGGCACATCTGGGAGTCCTTCGGCCAGGCGGCCCGGGTCACCCTGCACGTGGACGTGCTGCGGGCGGCCCGGCCGGGTGGCCACCCGGACGCCCACCACGTGGTGGAGGCCCAGTTCAAGGCGGTCTCCCGGGCGCTGCGGGAGGCCACCGCGCTCGACCCGCGCACCGCCGGAGTGGTGCCCAGCACCAAGGGCTCGCTGTGAGCGGCCCGGTCGGGGTCGGAGGGCGGCACTGATGGGTCCGGTGCTGCCGACCCTGCTGCTGATCCTCGCCGGCATCCTGGTCGGTGGGGCCTGGTCGTTGTACCGACAGGACGCGCCGCGCGGTGCGATCGTGGTCACCGGGCTGCTCGCCGTGCTGGCCACCGTCGGCGGGGTGCTCTGGCTGCTACCCGGGGAGGGCTGATGGGCACGCAGGGCACCGGCAAGCGGATCGTGGTGCTCGACTACGGTTCGGGCAACCTGCGTTCGGCGCAGCGGGCGCTGGCCCACGCCGGGGCGGACGTGACGGTCACCGCCGACCTGGCCGCCGTCGCCTCGGCCGACGGCCTGGTGGTGCCGGGTGTCGGCGCGTACGCGGCCTGCATGGCCGGGATCGAGGCGTCGGGTGCCGGCCCGGTGATCGCCGAACGGGTCGCCGCCGGGCGTCCGGTGCTCGGCATCTGCGTCGGCATGCAGGTGCTCTTCGCGCACGGCGACGAGCACGGTGTGGTGACCAAGGGGCTGGGGCTGCTGCCGGGCGGGGTGACCCGGCTGCCCGCCGACCGGCTGCCGCACATGGGCTGGAACACGGTGACCCCGCCGGACGGTTCGGTGCTCTTCGCCGGGCTGCCCGCCGACAGCCGGTTCTATTTCGTGCACTCCTACGGGGTGCTCGACCAGGCGTCGTTGCGCGAGGCGGGCGCCCGGGTGACCACCGCCCACCACGGCACGGACTTCGTCGCGGCGGTGGAGTGGGGTCCGCTGTCGGCGGCCCAGTTCCACCCGGAGAAGTCGGCCGAGACCGGTGCCGTGCTGCTGCGCAACTGGCTGGCCACGGTTGGCTGAGACGCGCGGCCGCACCGGACCGGGTGCGCGGTGAGCAAGGAGCGGGCCCGTCGGCGGGCCGTCCGGGAGGCGGAGGCGGCCCGCGACCGCGTCGTACGTCAGCGCAAGCTGGCCCGTCGGCATCGTCGGCGCGCCCTGGTCCGCCGGGTCACCCCGCAGTGGCGGCGGGGCCGGACGGGCCGGTTGGCCCGCCGCACCCGGGGTGAGCGGGCCGCCATCATCGGGTTGACCGCGGCGGCGCTGGCGCTGATCTGGGTGTTCGTCGACGATCTCGCGCTGCGGGTGGTGCTGGTCGTGCTGTTGCTTCTGGTCCTGCCGGCGATCGTGGTGATCGCCCTGGACCGTCGGATCTGAACGAGGAGTAGGAAACGTGACCCTGACCCTGTTGCCCGCCGTGGACGTCGCCGACGGCCAGGCCGTCCGGCTGGTGCAGGGCGCCGCCGGCAGCGAGACCGCCTACGGCGACCCGCTCGACGCGGCGTTGGCCTGGCAGAACGACGGCGCGGAGTGGATCCACCTGGTCGACCTGGACGCCGCCTTCGGCCGGGGCTCCAACGCCGCCCTGCTGGCCGAGGTGGTCGGCAAGCTGGACGTGCGGGTGGAACTGTCCGGTGGCATCCGCGACGACGCGTCGCTGCGCGCCGCGCTGGGCACCGGCGCGGCCCGGGTGAACATCGGCACCGCCGCGTTGGAGGACCCGCAGTGGTGTGACCGGATCTGCGCCGAGTACGGCGACCGGGTGGCGATCGGTCTGGACGTGCGGGGTCGTACCCTCTCGGCGCGGGGCTGGACCCGCGACGGCGGTGACCTGTGGGAGGTGCTGGCCCGGCTGGACGCCGCCGGTGCGTCCCGGTACGTGGTGACCGACATCACCAAGGACGGCACGATGCGCGGGCCGAACCTGGACCTGCTGCGTGAGGTCTGTGCCCGTACCGACGCCCCGGTGATCGCCTCGGGCGGTGTGTCGACCCTGGAGGACCTGCGGGCGCTGGCGACCCTGGAGGAGGCCGGCGTGGAGGGTGTGATCGCCGGCAAGGCGCTGTACGCGGGGGCGTTCACGGTGGCCGAGGCGTTGGCGACGTTGCGGGCCGCGGGGTGACCGACGCGGCGGACCCGGACGACGGGACCGTCACCCGGCTCGGCTCGGGCGGCCCGTGGGAGGCCCGGTACGGCTACTCCCGGGTGGTCCGGGCCGGCCGTTCGGCCTGGACGTCGGGCTGCACGTCGACTGTCGACGGGGTGGTGACGCACGTCGGTGACGCGGCGGCGCAGACCGCCCAGGCGTTGCGGATCGGCCTGTCCGCGCTGGCCGAGGTGGGCGCGGGCCCGACCGACGTGGTGCGGACCCGGATGTACGTGACCGACCGGCTCTTCGTCGACGAGGTGGGCCGGGCGCACCAGGCGGTCTTCGGCGCGGTCCGGCCGGCCGCCACGATGGTGGTGGTGGCCGGCCTGCTCGATCCGGACCATCTGGTCGAGATCGAGTTGGAGGCGCACCTCCCGCCGTCCTGATCCGGCCCGCCCGGTCCGCCGGTCCGCCGGCCCGCCCGGTCTGCCGGCCCGGCCCGATCCGGTCCGCCCGGTCGGCCGGGTCGGGAGACGGCGGTCACTCCCGGCCCAGATAAGTTGTGCGCAATTGAATTGCGGGCTACCTTTGCCGGGTGAGTGACCATCTGGTGTTGCGCGATCAGGTCTGCTTCGCGCTCTATGCGGCCTCCCGGGCGCTCACCGACGTGTACCGGCCCCTCCTCGACGAGTTCGGGCTCACCTACCCGCAGTACCTGGTGCTGCTGGTGCTCTGGGAGCGCGGCGACGACCCGCCCACGGTCTCCGAGCTGGGCGCCGCGCTCCGGCTCGACTCCGGCACCCTCTCCCCGCTGCTCAAGCGGCTGGCGGCGGCAGGCCTGGTGGTCCGCACCCGCTCCGCGCTCGACGAGCGGCGGGTGGAGGTGGGGCTGACCGCCGACGGCGCGGCCCTGCGCCGGCGGATGACCGACGTGCCGCTGCGGGTGGCCTGTTCCACCGGCCTCGACGAGACCGAGCTGGTCGCGTTGCGCGACACCCTCACCCGGGTCACCGAGACGATCCACCGACAGAAGGAGCAGTGATTCCCATGCAGGTGCTCTACACCGCCTCCGCGACGGCCACCGGCGACGGGCGTAACGGCCACGTCCGCACCTCCGACGGCATCGTCGAGCTGGACCTGGCCATCCCGAAGGAGATGGGCGGCGCGGGCGGCGCGGCCAACCCCGAGCAGCTCTTCGCCGCCGGCTACGCGGCCTGCTTCCACTCCGCGCTGCGCACGGTGGCCCGCCGCAGCAAGGCCGACGTCACCGGCTCGGTCGTCGAGGCCGAGGTCGGCATCGGCGCGAACGGCAGCGGCGGCTTCGGTCTGGCCGTCACCCTGGTGGTGGACCTGCCGGCCGTCGAGCGCGCCGCCGCCCAGCAGCTCGTCGAGGCCGCCCACGAGGTCTGCCCCTACTCCAACGCCACCCGGGGCAACATCGAGGTGACCCTCACCGTGCGCGAGGCCGCCGCGGCCTGACCGCCGCACCGGGCCATCACCATCGCGTACGAGAGGACGACACCGTATGACCAGCAACCGTGAGATCCACCTGGCCTCCCGCCCGCAGGGCTGGCCGACCGCCGACAACTTCCGCCTCGTCGAGACCGGGGTGCCCACCCCGGGGCCGGGGCAGATCGTGGTCCGCAACCAGTTCATCTCGGTCGACCCGTACATGCGGGGTCGGATGAACGACGTGAAGTCCTACGTGCCGCCGTTCGCCCTCGACGCGCCGCTCGACGGTGGCGCGGTGGGCGAGGTGGTGGCCGGCGGCGGCGACGGGATCAGCGTCGGCGACACCGTGCTGCACGGGCTCGGCTGGCGGGAGTACGCGCTGCTCGACGCCGGCTCCGCCCGCCGGGTCGACCCCGACCTCGCCCCGGTCACCGCCTACCTGAGCGTGCTCGGGATGACCGGGTTGACCGCGTACGCCGGGCTGCTCGACGTGGCGGCGATGCGACCGGGGGAGACCGTGTTCGTCTCCGGCGCGGCCGGCGCGGTGGGCAGCATGGTCGGCCAGATCGCCAAGCTCAAGGGGGCAGGCCGGGTGGTCGGCAGCGCCGGCTCGCCGGCCAAGGTGGCCCGGTTGACGGAACTCGGCTTCGACGCCGCCTTCGACTACCACGACGGTCCGGTCCGCGACGCGCTGAAGGCCGCCGCCCCGGACGGGATCGACGTCTACTTCGACAACGTGGGCGGCGAGCACCTGGAGGCGGCGATCGGGGCGATGAACCTGCACGGCCGGGCCGCCATCTGCGGGATGATCGCGCAGTACAACGCGGCCGAGCCGCCGGCCGCGCCGCGCAACCTGGCGCTGGTCATCGGCAAGCGGCTCACCCTGCGTGGCTTCCTGGTCGGCGACCACGGCGGCCTGCGCGAGCAGTTCGTCACCGAGGTCGCCGGCTGGCTGCGCGAGGGGAAGCTCTCCTACGACGAGACGATCGTCGACGGCATCGAGAACGCCCCCGACGCGTTCCTCGGCCTGCTGCGCGGCGAAAACCTCGGCAAAATGCTCGTCCGCCTCTAACCCCCCACTGCCCCCGCCCCGCCCCCTGGCCGTGGTGATCAAGAGGTTTGCGTCACGCTTCGAGATCGAACTGACGCGAACCTCTTGATCACCGGCGCGGTGGCGGGGGCGCGGGCCGGCGCGGTGGGCGGGGCAGGACGGTGGGGCGGGGGCGTTGGATAGGCTCGGGGCATGACGGTGGCGGTGCGGGTGATCCCGTGTCTGGACGTGGACGCCGGTCGGGTGGTCAAGGGGGTCAACTTCCTCGACCTGCGCGACGCCGGTGACCCGGTGGAGCTGGCGGCGGCGTACGACCGGGCCGGCGCGGACGAGTTGACCTTCCTGGACGTCACCGCCTCCTCCAGCGACCGGGGCACCATGCTCGACGTGGTACGCCGCACCGCCGAGTCGGTGTTCATCCCGCTCACCGTCGGCGGTGGGGTACGCCAGGTCGCCGACGTGGACACCCTGCTGCGCGCCGGGGCCGACAAGGTGGGGGTGAACACCGCCGCCATCGCCCGCCCCGAGCTGATCGCCGAGATCGCCGACCGGTTCGGCCGGCAGGTGCTGGTGCTCTCGCTGGACGTGAGGCGGGCGCCCGCCGGCACCACCCCCAGCGGTTTCGAGGTGACCACCCACGGGGGCCGCCGGGGCACCGGGCTCGACGCGGTCGAGTGGGCGGCGCGCGTGGCCGAGCTGGGCGCGGGGGAGATCCTGCTCAACTCGATGGACGCCGACGGCACCAAGGCCGGCTTCGACCTCACCCTGATCGAGGCGGTCCGGGCGGTGGTCGACGTGCCGGTGATCGCCAGCGGCGGCGCCGGCCGGGTGGCGCACTTCCCGCCCGCGATCGGGGCGGGGGCCGACGCGGTGCTGGCCGCCAGCGTCTTCCACTTCGGCGAGCTGACCGTCGGCGAGGTCAAGGACGCCCTGCGCGACGCGGGCCACCCCGTCCGCTGACCCAGCCCCGGGCGGGCCACCCCGTGGAGGGTGACCCGCGCCCGGGTGGACGGTTCGGCACCGGTGCAGGCCGGCTCAGCGCCCGCTCTGACCCTCGGGTGAGCGGCGGGGGGCCGGGATCGAGCGCACCACGTACTCCTGGACGGCGGCGGCGTGCTCCTCCTCGGCCAGTTGCCAGTCCGCGCTGCCCGGGGCGTGCCGTCGGACGAGCACCCCCTGCATGCTGTCGACCGTGCCCCCCACCCCGGCCCGGGGCCGGGTACGCCAGAGCTGCTCACCGTCCGGGGTGATCCGGAACCAGCCGTCGGAGACGGTGACCAGCCCCGCGCCGACCAGCCGCCG
This sequence comes from Micromonospora sp. WMMD735, assembly GCF_049178995.1. Taxonomy (NCBI): domain Bacteria; kingdom Bacillati; phylum Actinomycetota; class Actinomycetes; order Micromonosporales; family Micromonosporaceae; genus Micromonospora; species Micromonospora sp. WMMD735. Next base: position 3,105,279 of record NZ_JBMHMJ010000002.1, on the reverse strand, counting down.
GACCGCTGTCTCCACGTCCTGTCGTTCGGGTATCGCCTGGTTGAGGTGGTCGGCGGTGGACAGCACGTCGGTGAGCCGCACCCCCTCCGGGCGGCGGGAATCCGCCGCGCGCCGGTGCCGTCCGGCCCCGCTGGCGATCACCAGTGACACGAAGATCCAGGCGTCCGTCCAGCGCCACGCGTTCTCCCCCATGCACGAATGATGCCCGTAGGTGTCCGTTGAGGAAACACCTACTTTCCCCCTGTCCTGTCAGCGCAGCTCAGCGTGCCCAGGTGCGGACGCAGCGCCGCACGGCGGGGTGGGAACCGGTGCCGGGGCACCGGATCGCGGGGTGCCGGGGGCCGTCGCCGGCGGGTCGGCCAGGGCGAAGCGGGGGATGAAGAACTGGGCCAGCGGGCCGATGCCGAGCGCGTACGCGACGGTGCCCACGCCGACCGTGCCGCCGAGCAGCCAGCCCAGGGCGAGCACGGTGACCTCGATCACGGTGCGGACGAGCCGGACCGAGCGGCCCGGCCGGCGGGCGACGTACCCGGTCATCAGGCCGTCGCGGGGGCCGGGGCCGAGCCGCGCGCCGAGATAGAGGCCGGTGGCGGCGCCGTTGGCGACGATGCCGCCGATCAGCAGGGCGATCCGGGCGGGCAGCGGCCACCCGGCCGGCAGCAGGGCCACCGTGGCGTCCACCACCAACCCGATCACCAGCACGTTGCTCACCGTGCCGAGCCCTGGGCGTTGCCGCAGTGGGATCCAGAGCAGCAGCACCACCGCGCCGACCGCGATGGTCACGGTGCCGAACGACAGGCCGGTCTGCCGGGACAGCCCCTGGTGGAAGACGTCCCACGGGTCCAGTCCGAGCCCGGAACGGATCATCATGGCCATGCTGACCCCGTAGAGGACCAGCCCGGCGTAGAGCTGGGTGAGCCGGCGGCCGGGTCGGTGCCGGAGATTGCCAATCGGAGCCATGCATGCCACCCTAGGGTCCAATATCGCCCACTGAAGAGCCAATTCCGAAGGGGTGGCCGTGACCAGCCAGGTGCGAGGGGTCCAATTGGCGCGGTTGCTCGGGCAGTGGCACGCCCTGCCCGGTCGCCGCCGCAGCCCCGACTACGCCGCGCTCGCCGCCGCCGTCCGGGGCCTGCTCGCCGACGGCCGGCTCCCCCTGGGGGTGCGCCTGCCGGCCGAACGGGAGTTGGCCGAGGCGCTGCGGATCAGCCGTACCACGGTCACCGCCGCGTACCGGCAGTTGCGGGAGACCGGCCACCTGGCCAGCCGGCGCGGCGCGGGAAGCTGGACCATGCTCCCCGGCACCCACCGGGTCGCCAGCACCGGCCTGTGGACCCCGCTGGACGACCGCGACATGATCGACCTCGGGGTGGCCGCGCTGGCCGCGCCGCCCGAACTGGTCCCGGCCGCCCGGGCCGCGGTGGAGGACCTGCCCCGGTACCTGTCCGGCGCGGGCTACCACCCGACCGGCATCATCGAGCTGCGCGAGGCGGTCGCCCGGGCGTACACCGAGCGGGGGCTGCCGACCAGCGCCGAGCAGATCATGGTGACCAGCGGCACCCAGCACGCGTTGGACCTGGTGCTGCGGCTGGCCCTGGTGCCCGGCGGGAACGTCCTGGTCGAGTCGCCCACCTATCCGAACGCGCTCGCCGCGCTGGCCGCCCGGCGGGCCCGGATCACCACCCACGGCCTCGCCGTCGACGGGATCGGGTGGGACGCCGACCTGCTGCTGGGCAGCGTCCGGCAGACCCGGCCGAAACTGGCCTACCTGATCCCCGAGTTCCACAACCCGACCGGGCACCTGATGGCCGCCGAGCTGCGGGAGCGGCTGGTCGCCACCGCCCACGCCGCCGGCACCGACCTGGTCGTCGACGAGTCCTTCGTGGACCTGCCGCTGGACGGCACGCCGCTGCCCCCACCGATGGCCGTGTTCGACAGACACTCCCGGGTGATCTCCATCGGCGGGATGAGCAAGCCGTACTGGGGCGGCCTGCGGATCGGCTGGGTCCGCGCCTCCGCCCCGCAGGTGCAGCGGCTCGCCGCCGCCCGGGTCGGGGTGGACATGGCCAGCCCGGTGCTCGACCAACTGGTGGCGGTGCACCTGCTCGCCCAGGCCCCGGCCATCGTCGCGGCCCGCCGGGCACAACTGGTCACCCAGCGCGACGCGCTGCTCGCCGTGCTCGCCGAACGGCTGCCGGACTGGCGTTTCGACGTCCCCCGGGGCGGCGTCACGCTCTGGGTCGAGCTGGACGGCCCGATCTCCAGCGCGCTGGCCCGCGCGGCCGAGGAGGTCGGCGTACGGCTGGCGCCCGGTCCCCGCTTCGGCCTGGACGGCACCCTGGAGCGGTTCCTCCGGCTGCCGTTCACGCTGCCCGTCGCCGACCTGGTGGAGGCGGTCGGCCGGCTGGCCGCGATCCGCTACGACCTCGACCGGGGCGCGGGTCGCCCGCGCTGGCGGGAACCAGCAGTCATCGCCTGACCCGGCCAGGACGGTCCCGACCGGGCCTGCGCCGCACGGGCGACGCGTCGCCGTCGGACGGCCGCGTCGCCGGTCGGGGCGAACCGGCCTGACCGGGCGGCCCCGGCTGGGAGACTGCCGGTGTGGGTGGCCCGGGACGGTGGCACGGGATCCGGCCCGGTGCGCCCGGCTCCCGGACCACCCGGCTGGAACTCTTCTACGACCTGGTCTTCGTCTTCGCGTTCTTCACCGTCACCGCGCTGACCTCGCAGGAGCCCACCGGGGCCAACCTGCTGCGCTGCCTGCTGGTGCTGGGCCTGCTGTGGTGGTGCTGGACCGGTTTCGCGGGTCTGGGCAACGCGGTCCGCGCCGACCAGGGGCCGCTGCCACTGCTCGGCTTCCTCACCGTCACCGCCACCTTCCTGCTGGCGCTGAGCATGCCGGGGGCGTTCGTCGACGAGCCGGGCGGGCTGAACGGCCCACTGGTCTTCGCCGGCTGCTACTTCCTCGTCCGGGCCTGCCAACTGGCCGTCTTCGGCGTGCTGGCCCGGGACGACCCGGCCCGGTGGCGGCAGTGGACCCGGCTCGCGCTGCTGCCGGTGGCCGCCACGGCGCTGCTGGTCGCCTCCGCTCTGCTGCCCCACCGGGTCGCCGCCGACGGCACCGCGACCGTCCTGCAACTCACCCTCTGGACGCTGGCCCTGCTGCTGGAGTACGTGGCCGGGATCCGCCTCGGCGGGACCTACTGGGCGGTGCTCTCCGCCGGACACTGGGCCGAACGGCACGCCCTGATGGTGCTGATCGCGCTCGGCGAGTCGATCATCGCGCTCGGCGTAGGCCCGAAGTTCGTCACCGGCCTGCCGCTGACCTGGCCGGTGGTGATCGCCGCGGTGTTCGGCATCGCCGTCGCGTCGGTGCTGTGGTGGGCCTACTTCGACACCCTGGCGCTCGCCCTGGAACAGGCGTTGCACGGCAGCCGCGATCCGGTGGGCAGGGCCCGGCTGGCCCGCGACGCCTACACCTACCTGCACCTGCCGATCATCGCCGGGGTGATCTTCTTCGCCCTCGGCCTCAAGGACCTGCTGGCCGAGGTGGCCGACCCGGACACCCCGACCTGGGGGGTGCCGCTGGGGGGCTTCTGGGTGCTGGTGCTCTGGGGCGGGGTGGGCCTCTACCTGCTCAGCCTCGTGACCTGCGAGCTGCGGGCGACCCGGGTGCTGCGCTGGCCGCCGGTGCTGGCGGTGCTGGCGCTGGCGGCGCTCGCCCCGGCCGGGGCCCGGGTGCCCGAGGTGGGGGCGCTGGCCCTGCTGGCGCTGGTCTGCGTGGCGTTGGCCGCGGTGCAGACCCGCAGCCAGGGCGGCCGTCGGCGGCAGGTGCGCCGGCTGGCCCTGGCGCAGGAGGAGGCCGTCGAGGAGGCACAGAGCCGGTGGCGTCACGAGCACCTGTGACCGGCCGGCGGCCGTGTCCCGGGACGGGAGGACACGGACGCCGGCCGGTCGGCGGGGATCAGATCTCGGCCAGGCTGCCCTCGTACATCCGGTCGATCTCGGCGGCGAAGTTGCTCTCCACACCGCGCCGCTTGATCTTCAGCGACGGGGTCATCTCGCCGTCCTCGATGGTCAGGTCGCGGGGCAGGACCGTCACCTTCTTGATCGTCTCCCAGCGGTTGAGCCTGGTGTTGAGCTGGGCGACGTGCTCCTCGACCATCGCGCGGGCCTCGGGCGAGGCGACGATCTCGGCGTAGTCACGTCCCTCCAACGGGCCACCCGCCGCCCAGCCCCGGATCGCGTCCGGGTCCAGGCTGACCAGCATGGTGCAGTAGTTGCGGGCCTGGCCGATGACGATCGCCTGCGAGGTGTACGGGCAGATGGCCTTGAACATGCCCTCGATGTGCGACGGCGCGACGTACTTGCCGCCGGAGGTCTTGACCAGGTCCTTCTTGCGGTCGGTGATGCGCAGGTAGCCGTCGTCGTCGAGGCTGCCGATGTCACCGGTCCGGAAGAAGCCGTCCTCGGTGAACGCGGCGGCCGTCTCCTCGGGCAGGTTGTGGTAGCCGCGCATCACCGGCCGGCCGCGTACCAGGATCTCCCCGTCGGTGTCGATCCGGCACTCCAGGTCGCCCATCGCCCGGCCGACAGTGCCGATCCGCAGCCCGTCGGGCGGGTTGACGAAGTTGCCGGCGCTGGTCTCGGTCAGGCCGTACCCCTCGGAGATCGGCAGGTTGGCCGCGGCGAAGAAGGTGGCGATCTCGGCGCTCAGCGGGGCCGCGCCCGAGACGAGCACCCGGATCCGGCCGCCGAGGCGGGCCTGGAGCTTGCTGAACACGAGCTTCTCGGCCACCGCGTACTTGGCCTTCAGCATGCCCGGCACCGGTCGGCCGGCCTGCTCCAGGGCGACCTTCCGCTTACCGACCTCGACCCCCCAGGCGAAGATCTTCGCCTTGGCGCCCCCGGCGTCCTGCGCGGTGGTGACCGCCTTGTTGTAGACCTTCTCGTAGACCCGGGGCGCCCCGCACATCAGCGTCGGCCGGATCACCCCGAGCAGCTCGACGAGCTTGTCCACCCGGCCGTCGACGTAGGTGGGCAGGCCGACGTGCGTCGAGCCGCAGAGCAGCGTCTTGCCGAACGAGTGCGACAGCGGCAACCACAGGTACTGCACGTCGTCGTCGCGCAGCAGGCCCGTCTCGGCCTGCACCACCCCCTCCCAGCACCAGCCACCGTGCAGCAGCTCGACCCCCTTCGGCCGGCCGGTGGTGCCCGAGGTGTAGATCAGCGTGGCCAGGTGCTCGGGACCGACGGGGGCGATCAGCCGGTCCACCAGGCCGGGGTCGGCGGCGAGCGCCCGCGCGCCCTGCTCCTCCAGCTCGGCCAGGGTGAGCTGGGGCACGGCGGCGGTCGGGTCGGGGGTGCCGTCGAAGAGCACCACGTGGGTCAGCGCGGGCAGTTGCGCGCCGGACACCTTCGCCGCCTGGGCCGGGTTCTCGGCGAACAGCACCCGGGAGCCGGAGTCGGCGATGATGTACGTCGCGTCCTGCGGCTCGGTGGTGGGGTAGACGGTGGTGGTCGCGCCGCCCGCGCACATGATGCCGAAGTCGGCGATGATCCATTCCAGTCGGGTGTTGGCCAGGATCGCCACCGGGTCCTCCAGCCCGACCCCGAGCCCGTGCAGGCCGGCGGCGACCGCGTCGGCCCGCCGGCCGACCTGCGCCCAGGTCAACCAGACCGGCCCGGAGTCGTCCGCCGCCGGGTGGGCGAAGGCGCGCTGGTCGGGGGTGGCGGCCACCCGCTTGCGGAACATATCGGGGATGGAACGGTATGGGACATCGAGAGCCATCGAGGTTGCCGCCTTCGGGGGTGGGTGACGTGACGGGGGTCACGTCGCTCTGCGGTTACCGAAGGGTATTGCCTGCACCCGGGCATCGGCTAGCCCTCGAACCTGTGAGGCGGCTGAGTCCCGCCGGGCGCGCCGGCCGGCCCGGCGTACCGGTCCGCCCGCCTCGACCAGTCGTAGGTGGCGCGCAGCCAGGCGCGGCGGGCTGCCAGGTAGGGCGTCACCGTCGGCCCGGCGTGCGCGACCAGGGCCGCCTCCCGCACCAGGTAGCCGGCCAGCCCGTCGTTGAACCATCCGGCGGCCAGTTGGAAAGCCGCCGCCTCGTCCCGCCCGTGCTGCACGGCGAGGACGGTCACCAGGTTGTGCGGGTCGGCCACCGCGTCCCGTTCCTTGCGGTAGGAGAACAGGTCGTTGCACCAGCAGACCAGGTCGACGGCGAGGTCGTCCAGGGCGAGCAGCGCCGGATCGGCCCGCCGCGCCGGGCCGGGCGGGCGGCCGTACGCCAGGTCGGTGAGGGTGAGGCTGGGGCGTACGCCGCCGGTGTGCCGGCGCATCTGGCGGTATTCGGCCAGCCCGGGGACCCGGCGGCGCTCCCGGTTGGCGGCCTCCCACAACAGTGCCAGCAGGTACTCCCGCAACTGGCTCACCAGGCGTAGCAGCAGCGTGGGCCGGCGCTGGTCGACCACCCGTCGACACAGGTCCGCCAGCGCGACGCCGAGCGCCCCGGCCGGCGTGTCCCGGTCGCCCGGGGGGACACCGTCGCCGACCGGCCGGCTCGGCCCGCCCCAGGCCCCGGTCGTTCCGCTCCGGCCGGTCCTTGCGCCGGCTGGTCCGCTCCGGCCGGTCCCCGCGCCGGCGTCGGTCGGCCCGCCGGGCCGGTCGAGCACGTCCAGCAGTGCGGCGACCGTCGGCGCGAGGGTGGCCGGCGCGCTGCCCAGGCCGTCGTCGTCGCAGACGTCGTCCATCACGAACAGCCAGGAGAGCAGGTCGGTGAGCAGTCGTAGCCGGGTCACCGGGGCCTGCGGGCAGGCGCGTCCGGCCAGTTCGGCCGCGCCGGCCCGGTGCAGCCGGGAGGTCGCCGGTCCGACCCCGACCAGACCCTGCCCCCGGGCCCACTCCAGGCTCTCCGCCGCCACCCGGTCGGTGGCGACGTGCCGGCGGCTGACGAACGGTGGCTCGTACAGTGCCGAGACGTCGAAGCTTCGCATGGCGTCCCCAGTCGGCCGCCCCCCACGAGCGGCGTCGCCGGAGAGTACGGCAAGGAGATCGACATCAGTCGTTGCGGAGGAGTCGGGGTGACCGAATCCACCCCTGTCGCGAACAGTGACGTCCTTCACTGCGCCAGGTGATCATCCGACCGCGCAGGGTGTCCGCCGCAGCGGGGAGCCCGCCGACACCCCGGCCCGCGCGGCGGCGTCGCGGGGGCGGTGCCGGCGACCGGGCTCACAACCCCAGCGCTGCCGTCCGCAGCCGTTCGGTCAGCGCCGGTGGGCCGTCGAGCTGGACCCGGGCCACCCGCTGCCGGCCGGACAGGAAGAGCACCAGCTCACCGGGCGGGCCGACCAGCCGTACCCGGTCACCGCCCCGGCCGGCGGTCAACTCGCCGTGGCCGGGGGCCTGCACCAGCAGGTGCGCCGGGAAGCGTCGGGCCCGGGTCCGGGTCAGCAGGGACACCGGCTTCCACAGCCGGGCGGCCAGCCCCGCCGGGACGTCCCGGGGGTGCCAACCCGGGCGGGCCCGCCGGACGTCCTCGTGGTGGATGAAGAACTCCATCGTGTTGGCCAGCTCGTCGGTCAGCGGATTGCTGACCGGGCTCCATACCGGGGGCCGGCGCACCTGGTCGACCAGTTCCGGCCAGGGGCGGGCGGCGACCCGCAGCCGCACCCGCTCGGCGTACCCGTGCAGGGGCGGCAGCATGATGCCGCCGGCGGCGTCGGGGCGGCGCTCCCGCACCACCAGGTGGGCGGCGAGGTCCCGGGCGGTCCACCCCTCATTCAGCGTGGGGGCGTCCGGGCCCACTTCCAGCATCAGGTCGGCGAGCGCCTCGCGCTCCGCTCGGGCGTACCGCGGCATGCAGCGATCGTAGGTCGGCGGGGCGCCATCGGCGCGGCGGAGACCCGCCGCGACGGGCGCGGGCGGGACGTGACGGTGGACATACGTCGCCGGGCGGCGGCGGTGGCCGGGACCGGTAAGGATAAGGGAGATAATTGCGGCTTACGGCGGGGGAGAGCGTGGCGAGCGGGACGAGTCGGGACGTGATCCGCCGGGGGTTGTGGGTCCTCGGCCGGGCGATCCGGGAACAACCGCGCATCTTCGCGGTGGCGGTCGCCGGCAGCGTGCTCTTCGGCGGGTTGGTGATCGCCAGCGCGTACGTGGTCGGCGCGGTCGTCGGCGACGTGGTGGTGCCGGCGGTCGAGGCCGGTGAGGTCGGCACCGGCACGGTGGCCCTGGCCGCCGTGGCCCTGTTCGGGATCAGCGTGCTGCGGGTGGTCGGCATCTTCGGCCGGCGGCTCGGGGCCGGCTACATGCAGTTCCGCCTCCAGGCCGCCTACCGTCGCCGGGTCACCCGCCGCTACCTCGACCTGCCGCTGGCCTGGCACCACCGCAACGCCACCGGCACGCTGCTGTCCAACGCCAACTCCGACGTCGAGGCGGCCTGGTACCCGATCGCGCCGCTGCCGTTCGCGGTCGGCACGCTGGTGATGCTGGTCGGCGCGGTCGGCTCGCTGTTCGTCACGGACTGGGCGCTCGCCCTGGTCGGGCTGGCCGTGTTCCCCGCCCTGTTCGCGCTCAACGTGGTCTACTCCCGCCGGATGGCCCCCCGCCAGGCCCGCGCCCAGCGGCTGCGGGCCGAGGTCAGCGGCATCGCCCACGAGAGCTTCGACGGCGCGCTGGTGGTCAAGACCATGGGCCGCGAGGCCCAGGAGACCGCCCGGTTCGCCGGCCGGGCCCGGGAGCTGCGGGACTCGCTGATCGCGGTCGGCCGGCTACGCGGCGTCTTCGACCCGCTGCTGGAGACGCTGCCCAGCCTCGGCACCCTGGCCGTGCTGGTGGTCGGCACGGTCCGGCTGCGGCAGGGCGCGATCACCGTCACCGAACTGGTCAGCGTCGCCTTCCTGTTCACCGTGCTGGCGTTCCCGGTGCGGGCGATCGGCTGGGTGCTCGCCGAGCTGCCGCGCAGCGTGGCCGGGTGGGACCGGGTCAGCCGGGTGCTCGACGCCACCGGCGAGATGCCCTACGGCGAGGTCACCCTCGACGAGGACGCCGGCCCGGCGACCCTCGCCTTCGACGGCGTCCACTTCGGCTACGAGCCCGCCGAGGCGCACCTGCCCGGGACGCAGGTACTCGGCGAGGTCGCCTTCACCGTGCCCGCCGGGCGGACGGTGGCGCTGGTCGGGCCGACCGGTGCCGGCAAGTCCACCATCGCCTCGCTGGCGGTCCGGCTGGTCGACCCGGACGCCGGCACGGTCACCCTCGACGGGGTGGACGTGCGCCGGCTCACCGCCGCGTCGCTCGCCTCGACCGCCGCGCTGGTCGCCCAGGTGCCGTTCGTCTTCGACGACACCGTCCGGGCCAACATCAGCCTGGACCGGCCGGGCATCGACGACGAGGACGTCTGGGCGGCGCTGCGGCTGGCCGAGGCGGACGGTTTCGTCGCCGCCCTCCCCGACGGGCTGGACACCATGGTCGGTGAGCGGGGCACCTCGCTCTCCGGGGGGCAGCGGCAGCGGCTCACCCTGGCCCGCGCCCTGGCCGGCCGGCCCCGGCTGCTGGTGCTCGACGACGCCACCAGCGCGGTCGACCCCCGGGTCGAGGCCGCCATCCTGGCCGGGCTGCGCGCCCCGGCCCCCGGGCAGCCGGCCGCCGCGTCGATCCTGGTGGTGGCGTACCGGCGGGCGACCATCGCGCTCGCCGACGAGGTGATCTACCTGGAGCAGGGCCGGGTGCTGGCCCGGGGCACCCACGCCGAGCTGCTGGCCACCGTGCCCGGCTACGTCGACCTGGTCACCGCCTACGAGCAGGCCGAGCAGGAACGCGCGGAGAACCGGACGTACGACGAGGTCGCCCCGCTGCCGACGGGCCTGGAGATCGAGGTGGACCGGTGAGCGCGAGGAGTGCAGCGCAGCGGAGCCCCGCAGCCGCGAGCGAGAGGTCGGCACCGGTGGGCGAGGGTGGCGGGGACGAGCCGGTCGAGCGGACCGAGGGGACCTGGCAGACGTTGCGGCGGGGGTTGGCGCTCTCGCCGGAGCTGCGTACCGGGCTGGCCGGCACGTTGGCGTTGGCACTGGTCTACATGGTCGGCCGGGTGGCCGTGCCGGTGGCGGTGCAGCGCGGCATCGACCAGGGGATCGCCGTCCCCGGCGGCCCGGATCTCGGGGTGATTCTCACGGTGGTCACCGCCACGGCGGCGGTGCTGGTGCTCACCACCGTCTGCGGTTACCTGATGATGCGGCGGCTGTTCACCGTCAGCGAGACCGCGCTGGCCAACGTCCGGACGAGGGCGTTCCGGCACGTGCACGACCTGTCGATGCTGCACCAGCAGTCGGAGCGGCGCGGGTCGCTGGTCTCCCGGGTGACCAGCGACGTCGACCAGATCACCCAGTTCCTCCAGTGGGGCGGGGTCATCCTCGTCGTCAACCTGGGTCAGCTCGCGGTCACCACGGCGGTGATGCTGGCGTACTCCTGGCAGTTGACGCTGGTGGTGCTGGTCGCCTTCGCGCCGGCGGTGCTGATCATCCGGTTGTTGCAGCGCCGGTTGGCCGGGGCGTACGGGGTGGTCCGGCAGCGGACGGGCACGCTGCTCGGCACGGTCGCCGAGAGCGTTGTGGGCGCGCCGGTGATCCGGGCGTACGGCGTCTCGGGGCGCACGGCCCGGCGGTTGGACGCGGCGATCGAGGGGCAGCGGTTGGCCCAGCAGCGGGCCATCCGGATCAGCATCATGGGCAGCTCGGTGGGGGAGCTGGCGGCCGGGGTGGCGTTGGCCGGGGTGGTGGTGGTCGGGGTGTCGCTGGGGGTGGACCGGACGCTGTCGGTCGGCCAGCTCACCGCGTTCCTGTTCCTGGTCACCCTGTTCATCCAGCCGGTGCAGATCGCCACCGAGGTGCTCAACGAGGCGCAGAACGCCATCGCCGGCTGGCGGCGGGTGCTCGACGTGCTGGACATCGCGCCGGACGTCGCCGATCCGGGGGAGCAGGGCCGGGACCTGCCGGCCGGCCCGCTGGACATCCGCTTCGCCGACGTGACGTTCGCCTATCCGGGTGGGCCGCCGGTGCTGCACGGCGTCACCCTGGACATCGCGGCGAAGAGCCGGGTGGCGGTGGTCGGTGAGACCGGCAGCGGCAAGACCACCTTCGCCAAGCTGCTCACCCGGCTGATGGACCCGACGCAGGGGCGGGTGCTGCTGTCCGGGGTGCCGCTTGATGAGGTGCGGTTCGACTCGCTGCGGTCCCGGGTGGTGATGGTGCCGCAGGACGGGTTCCTGTTCGACGCCACGGTCGGGGAGAACGTCCGCTTCGCCCGTCCCGAGCTGACCGATGCGGAGTTGACGGCCGCCTTCACCGAGCTGGGTCTGGCCGACTGGCTGGACGGCCTGCCGGCCGGACTGGCCACCCCGGTGGGGGAGCGGGGGGAGGCGTTGAGTGTCGGGGAGCGGCAGTTGGTGGCGCTGGCCCGGGCGTACGTGGCCGATCCGGACCTGCTGGTGCTGGACGAGGCGACCAGCGCGGTCGACCCGGCAACCGAGGTACGGCTGCAACGCACCCTGGACGCGGTGACCCGGGGGCGGACGACGCTGGCCATCGCGCACCGGTTGTCCACCGCGCAGGCCGCCGACGAGGTGGTGGTGGTGGACCGGGGCCGGATCGTCCAGCGGGGTCCGCACGAGGAACTGCTGCGTGATCCGGACTCGGTGTACGCCCTGCTCTACGCGTCGTGGTTGGAGCAGACCCGCTGATCCACGGGCTGCCCAACCGTGGGAATGGCGTCCGGTGGACGTGGTCGCCGCGGTGCTCTACTCTGCGGGTTAGGTAAGGCTAACCTTTTTCGGAGGTGCCCGTGGCTCCGACCCCTGCTGAGCTGATCCGTACCCTGGTGGCCGGTCGGTTACCCGGCCTGGTGCACCTCGCCCACCGCCCCGGTCCGTTCCACGTCCGGCACGCCACCGACGAGGAGGGACGGGTGCTGCTGCTCGTCCCGGTCTTCAGCGACCTCGCCGCCGAGTTGGACCCGGCCGCCGCGCGGGAGGTGGCCGTGGTGCTCGACGTGCTCGACCTGCCCCCGGCCGCCGGTGCGCCGTCGACCGGCCGGGCCTGGGTGTCCGGCTGGGCGGTGCCGCTGACCGGCGATCCGGCCCGCCGGGCGGCCGTCGAATTCGCCGCCGTGGACCCGACCGGCGACCTGCTCGACGTCGGGAGCCGGTTCCGGCTGCACCGCTTCGAGGTGGTCGAGGCCCGGCTGGAGACCGCCGGCGCGGTGCACCGGGTCGATCCGGGCGACTACGCCGCCGCCGAACCGGACCCGCTGCACGCCGACGAGGCCGCCCTGCTGGCCGACCTCGCCGACCACCACGGGCCGCAGGTGACGGCGTACCTGCGCCGTCGGCTCGGCCTGACCGGCGGCGAGCCCCGGGTGGTCCGACTCGACCGGTACGGACTGGTCGTGGCGCTCGGCGGTCCCGGTGACAGGCGTCGCGCCCGCCTGCCGTTCCCGCAACCGGTGACCGACCTGTCGGAGCTGTCCCGGGCGCTGCACCCGCTGCTCTGCACCCGTTCCGCCGCCCATCCCCGCACCCCCCGCCACCCCGCCAACACCCGAACCGACCGCGACTAGCCCCGCCGCAGCCCGTGGCCCCTCCAGCCACGGGCTGTCGCGCGCCCCACCCCGCGCACCCCACCCGTCCCGTCCCGGTCCCACCTTGCCCCGGTCCCGTCTCGCCCCGGTCCCGTCTCGCCTCGGTGATCAAGAGGTTCGCGTCAGGGCAGGCGATCGGCATGACGCGAACCTCTTGATCACCGAGCCGGAGCAGCGGGGGGTGAAGCGGCGGGCGGTGGGGTGGCGGGGGAGTGGGGGAGGGGGGCGGTGAGGTAGCGGTGGATGGTGGGGCCGAGGGTGGCGGCCAGGGTGTCGGCGGTGGCGGAGGCGACCGGCTCCAGCCGGATGACGTAGCGCGTCATGGCCAGCCCGATCATCTGGGTGGCGACCAGCCCGCCGCGCAGCGGCAGCTCCGCCGGGTCCAGGTCGAGGTGGTCGAGCACCCGGCGCAGCACCTGGGTGGTCAGGAACTCGCGCATCAGCCGGGCCCTCCACTCGCTGTTGGTCGCCGAGCGCAGCAGCGCCACCGCCGCCCCACCGGCCGGCGAGTCCCACACCCCGAGGAACGTGCGCACGAGCCGCTCCCCGATCCCGTCCGGGTCGCCGGCCAGCACGGCGGGCAGCAGCACGGCCGGGTCGATCGGGATGTCGACGGTGGCCCGGAACAGCTCCTCCTTGCTGCCGAAGTAGTGGTGCACCAGGGCCGGATCGACCCCGGCGGCGGTGGCGATCTGCCGGATCGAGGCTGTGTCGAAGCCCCGTTCGGCGAACGCCGACCGGGCGGCGGCGAGGATCGCCTCCCGGGTGTCCTGGTTGCCGGGGCGGCGGCCGGTGCGTCGGGCCACCGGGCTCACCCGCTGCGCCGGCGCAGGGTCGCCGCCGCCAGCACCAGGGCCAGCACCGCCGCGCCGGCCACGATCGACACGTCCCGCCACATCAGGCCGGTCGGTGCGGAATGCGCGCCGACCTCCTGCAGGGCCTCCACCGCGTACGACAGGGGCAGCGCGTCGCTGACCGCCTGGAGCCAGCCGGCCATCTGGTCGCGGGGTACGAACAGCCCGCACAGCAGCAGTTGCGGGGCGACCACGACCGGCATGAACTGCACCGCCTGGAACTCGGTGCGGGCGAAGGCGCTGCAGAACAGCCCCAGCGCGACGGCCAGCACCGCGTTGACCGCGGCGATCAGCACGACCAGCCCGGCGGACCCGGCGGTGGTCAACCCGAGCAGCCGGTACGCCGCCGCGGCGGCGACTGTCGACTGCACCACCCCGGCCAGCCCGAACGCGATGCCGTAGCCGAACAGCAGGTCGAGCTTGCCCAGCGGGGTGGTGAGCAGCCGCTCCAGCGTTCCGCTGGTGCGTTCCCGCAGCATCGCGATGCTCGTCACCAGGAACATGATGATGAACGGGAAGAAGCCCAGCATCACCAGGGCCACCCGGTCGAAGGGGGACGGCGCACCGGGCGGGGCCGGCTGGTCGGCGTACATGAAGTAGACCAGGGTGAGCAGCACCGTCGGCACCACCACCAGCAGCGCCACCGTACGCCGGTCGTGCCGTAGCTGACGCAGGATGCGCCCGGTGGTGGCGGCCAGGATCGTCGGGTTCACGCCGCCTCCCCGGTGCCCGTCGGCTCCGCCCCGGCGGCCCGGATCAGCCGTAGGAACGCCTCCTCCAGGTCGTCCACCCCGGTGTCGGCGCGGACCGCGTCCGGGGTGTCGTCGGCGATCAGCCGGCCGTGGCGGATCAGCAGCAGCCGGTCGCAGCGGGCCGCCTCGTCCATCACGTGGCTGGACACCAGCAGGGTGGTGCCGGCGGCGGCCAGGGCGTGGAACCGGGCCCACAGGTCGGCCCGCAGCACCGGGTCCTGCCCGACGGTGGGCTCGTCGAGGACGACCAGTTCCGGCTCGCCGACCAGCGCGCAGGCCAGCGATGCCCGGCTGCGTTGCCCGCCGGAGAGGGTGCCGACCAGTTGGCCGGCGGCGGCGGCCAGGCCGACGTCGGTGACCGCCGCGTCGGCGTCGGCGGCGCTGCGCCCCTGCAGGGTGGCGAAGTAGCGGGCGTTCTCCCGGACGGTCAGGTCGGCGTAGACGCTGGGCGCCTGGGTCAGGTAGCCGACCCGGTGGCGCAGTTCGGCAGTGCCGGCCGGGTGGCCGAGCACGGTGACCGTGCCGGAGCTGATCGTCTGCACCCCGACGACGGCCCGCATCAGGGTGGTCTTGCCGCTGCCGCTCGGGCCGAGCAGCCCGGTGACCGTGCCGCGCGGCACCGTGCAACCGATGCCGTCCAGCACCCGTCGTCGACCCCGGTCGACGACGAGGTCGCGGACGGCGATGGCGTCGTCCATCGCACCTCCCCCAAAAACTCATCACTTGTTGAAATCAACGCTAGATGAATTACCCGTCGGCGCGCAACGGTTGACTTCGAGCGCGCTCGAACTGAGAACCTGGGGCGCGTGGACATCAGCACGCGGGAGAGAGTCCTGTCGGTCGGCGAGGCGGCGGCCCGGGTCGGCCTGACCACCTACACACTGCGCTGGTACGAGCAGGAGGGGCTGGTCGCTCCGGTCGGCCGCGACTCGGCCGGCCGCCGCCGCTACACCGAGGACGACCTGAACTGGCTGGTGCTGCTCACCCGGCTGCGCCGCACCGGGATGCCGGTGCGCGACATGCGCCGGTACGCCGAACTGGCCCGCCAGGGCGACCGGACGCGGGCCGCCCGACGGGCGCTGTTCGAGGCCCACCGGGTCCGGGTACTGGCCCGGATGGCCGAACTGGAGGAGGACCTCAAGGTGCTCAACTACAAGATCGAAACCTACCGCTGCACGGAGGAGGAACGATGATCCGTCGACGGATCGGGGCCGGCGGTCCGGAGGTCTCCGCCATCGGACTGGGCTGCATGGGCATGAGCTTCGCCTACGGCGGGCAGGACGACGCCGAGTCGACGCGTACCCTGCACCGCGCCCTCGACCTGGGCGTGAACCATCTCGACACCGCCGACATGTACGGCTTCGGCGCCAACGAGCGGCTGCTCGCCCCGGTGGTGCGGGCCCGCCGCGACGAGGTCTTCCTGGCCACCAAGTTCGGCAACCGGCCCCACGCCGACGGCTCCGGAGCGTACGTCGACAGCAGCGCCGCCTGGGCCCGCGAGGCCTGCGACGCCTCCCTCGGCCGGCTCGGCGTGGACACCGTCGACCTGTACTACCTGCACCGGCGCGACCCGGGCACCCCGATCGAGGAGACCGTCACGGCGATGGCCGAACTGGTCGGGGCGGGCAAGGTGCGCCTGCTCGGCCTGTCCGAGGTCAGCCCGGCGACGCTGCGTACGGCCCACGCGGTGCACCCGATCGCGGCCGTGCAGATGGAGTACTCCCTGTTCACCCGGGACGTCGAGGGGGAGATGCTGGACACCTGCCGGGAACTGGGGGTGGCGCTGGTGGCGTACTCGCCGGTCGGGCGGGGACTGCTCACCGGGGCGATCACCGGCCGGGACCAGCTCACCGAGGGTGACTGGCGGGCGGCGGCACCCCGCTTCGCGGCGGACAGCCTCGACGCCAACCTGCGGCTGGTGGCCGCCGTGCGGGCGGTGGCCGAGGAGATCGGCTGCACGCCGGCCCAGGCCGCCCTGGCCTGGCTGCTCGCCCAGGGCGAGGACGTGCTGCCGATCCCCGGCACCAAGCGGGTCCGCTACCTGGAGGAGAACGCCGCCGCCGCCGACCTGCGGCTCACCGCCGACCAGCAGGCACGGCTGCGGGAGGCGGTCCCCGTCGACGCGGTGGCCGGCGACCGGTATCCGGCAGCCGGGATGCGGACGGTCGGGCACTAGCCGATCGATCGACATCTTCGGACACTTGGCTTCGGACCGGGCGTCAGCCTTCGGACCGGACAGGAAGTCCGCCTTCGGGCATTGCGCCCCGATCGGACCTACGGCACGATGGCGCGGTGGATCACGCTCCGTTGCCGGAGGCCGCCTTCCTGGCCGACTGGACCGACCGGCTGCGCGCGTCCGCCGAGCACCCGGTGGTCGGGATCCTGCTGCGTGGCAGCCACGCCCGGCGGGCCGCCACCGCGTACAGCGACGTCGACCTCGACGTCCTGGTGAGCACGACCGGGCCCATCCCGGCGACACCGCCGGACGGGCCCGGTCCGGGCCGCGCGTCGACCGCGCCCGTCGCACCCGGGCAGCCCCGTGCGGCGGGCCGGTCCGCGCCGGTGGGACCGCCGGGCCGGGCGGGCGGCACACGGCGCGGCGCGGCGACCGACCCGGCGGACCCACCGGGCGGGTCCGCGCGTGGCCGGTGGCCGACCGGCACGCCGTACGACGCCCGCCGGGCCTACCTCGCCGAGGTCGACGGGCGGATCGTGCACGTGTCGGTGGCCGCCCGGGACGTCCGCACCTGGGTAGACCGGCTCGGTGAACCCGCCGACTGGGCGTTCGGGCTGCCGGTGACCACCCCCACCCGGCTGCTCTGGGCCGACCCGACCTGGCGTCGCCGCATCGACCTGCCGGTGCTCTGCCAGCCCGCCGACCAGCCCCGCCTGGAGGAGCTGGTGGCCACCCTCGGCAAGGTGGCCGGGGCGCTGGCTGCCGACGACCCGCCCGGCGTCCGGCTGGCCGCCGCCGACCTGGCCCGGCTCTGCCCGTCCGTGCTGCGCCCGGCCAACCCGGGGGTACGGGTGGCGTCCCGCCGGGCCGCCTTCGCCGCCGCCCTGGACCTGCCGGTCGCACCGCCCGGCTACCGCGACGACATGCTGCTCTGCCTGGGGGCACGCCCCGGCGGCACCGTCGAGGTCGGTGTCGCCGCCGCCCGCCTGGTCAGCGGGGTGCTCCCGCTGGTGCGCCCGTACGCCGAACGGGTCGCCGAGACCGCCGGCCCGGACCTCGCCCGTGCCCTGTGCGACGGCCGGCTGGAGCGGTACGTCGCCCAGCTGTCCCGGGTGGTCGGGGACGGCCCGCAGGTGCCCGCGCCGCGTGCGGGACAATCGGTAACTGTGCCCGTACCTGACTCTTCCCCCCGCGACGGCGGACCCGGTGGCGCGGTCCGCCCCTCCCGTCTCGACCCGGCCGTCGCCGCCCGGCTGCGCCGCACCCCGGACGGCCTGGTCGCCGCGGTCGTGCGCCAGCACGACACCGGCGAGGTGCTGATGGTCGCCTGGATGGACGACGAGGCGCTGCACCGCACCCTCACCACCGGCCGGGCCACCTACTGGTCGCGCAGCCGGCAGGAGTACTGGGTCAAGGGCGCCACCTCCGGCCACCACCAGTACGTCCGCTCGGTGGCGCTGGACTGCGACGGCGACGCGCTGCTGGTCGGCGTGGACCAGGTCGGCGCGGCCTGCCACACCGGCGAGCGCACCTGCTTCTTCACCGAACTCCCGGTGGTGCAGGGGGTCCGACCGTGACCGACGGAGCGCTCAGCCCGGACCTGGCGGGCTTCGTCGAGGCGGCGGCCCGGTGGCGGGTGGTGCCGGTGACCCGGCGGTTGCTGGCCGACGCGGAGACCCCGGTGGGGGTCTACCGCAAGCTGGCCGGTGGGCCGGGCACCTTCCTGCTGGAGTCCGCCGAGCAGGGCGTCGGCTCGGCCGGCATGGCCTGGTCGCGCTACTCGTTCATCGGGGTGCGCAGCAGCGCCACTTTGGTCGAACGGGACGGCGTCGCGCAGTGGACCGGCACCCCGCCGGCCGGCGTACCGGTCTCCGGCGACCCGGTGCACGTGCTGCGGGAGACCGTCGCGGCGCTCGCCGGTGGGACGCCCGACCCGGCCGCCGGCCTGCCGCCGCTGACCGGCGGCATGGTGGGCTACCTGGGGTACGACCTGATCCGCCGGTTCGAGCGGCTGCCCGAGCTGACCGAGGACGACCTCGGCCTGCCGGAGCTGGGCATGATGCTCGCCACCGACCTGGTGGTGCTGGACCACTACGACGGGTCGGCGATCCTGGTCGCCAACGCGGTGCTGCCGCCGCTGGATGACCCGGACCGGGCCGAGCGGGTCACCGCCGCCTACCACCACGCGGTGGGACGGCTCGACGCGATGACCACCGCGCTGTCCCGACCGATTCCGCCCATGATCTCGACGGTGGGCCGGCCACCGGCCGGTGACGTGGTCAGCCGGACCCCGCACGGCGGGTACCCGAAGGCGGTCGAGGCGGCGAAGGAGGCGATCCGGGCCGGCGAGTGCTTCCAGATCGTGCTGGCCCAGCGGTTCGAGCGGGCCACCGACGCCGACCCGCTGGACGTCTACCGGGTGCTGCGCACGACCAACCCGAGCCCGTACATGTACCTGCTCCGCTTCGACGGGTTCGACATCGTCGGCTCGTCCCCGGAGGCGCACCTCAAGGTCAATACCGACACCGACGGGCAGCGCCGGGCGATGCTGCACCCGATCGCCGGGACCCGGCCGCGCGGGGCCACCCCGGTGGCCGACGCCCGGCTCGCCACCGAACTGCTGGCCGACCCGAAGGAACGCGCCGAGCACGTGATGCTGGTCGACCTGGGCCGCAACGACCTGGGCCGGGTGTGCCGGCCGGGCACCGTGCAGGTGCCGGAGTTCGCCACCATCGAGCGCTACAGCCACGTGATGCACATCGTCTCCACGGTGGTGGGCACCCTGCGCGAGGACCGGACGGCGTTCGACGCGCTGGCCGCCACCTTCCCCGCCGGCACCCTGTCCGGGGCGCCGAAGGTGCGGGCCATGGAGATCATCGAAGGGTTGGAGCCGGTGCGCCGGGGCCTCTACGGCGGCACCGTGGGCTACTTCGGGTTCGGCGGCGACCTCGACATGGCGATCGCGATCCGGACCGCGCTGATCCGCGACGGCCGGGCGTACGTGCAGGCCGGGGCGGGGGTGGTGGCCGATTCCGATCCGGCCGCCGAGGACCAGGAGACCCGGAACAAGGCCGCCGCCGTGCTGGCCGCCATCGCCGCCGCCGAGACCCTGCGACCGGCGCGGTGAGCGGCACCCGGGCCACCGCGACGACGGCGGCCGACGGCCCGTCGACCGGTCGGCGCGAGCTGACGTACGCGGTGCTGCTCTGTCTGGCCGGCGCTGGTCTGGCGGCCTGGGCGGCGACCCGGACCTGGTCGGTGGAGGTGCTCGCCCGGGGGACGCTGCCGCCGAGCCGGCAGGAGCGGTCCGGGGCGGACCTGCTGCCGTGGCTGTCGGCGTTGACGCTCGTCGCGTTGGCCGGCGGCGGCGCGGTGCTGGCCACCCGGGGGCTGCTCCGGCGACTGCTGGGTGGCCTGGTCGCCCTGCTCGGCCTGGCGGTGGCCGCCGGGGGCGGTTACGGGCTGGTCGCCACCGACGGCGTCGAGGTGCACCGGCAGTGGCCGGCGCTCTGCCTGCTCGGCGGACTGGTGGCGGCCGGCGGAGGGCTGCTCACCGCGCGGCGCGGCGCGGCCTGGCCGGCGATGGGCGCGCGTTACGAGCGGACGGTCCGCTCCGACGGGCCGGCCCGGCCGGGTGGCCGGTCGATCGCCGAGGGTGGCAACCGGGAGGCGTGGGACGCGCTCGACCGGGGTGAGGACCCGACGGTCAGCTGACCGGCTGCGGCGCGCGGGCGGCCTGCCGGTCCCGGGTCGCGGCCCGGCCGGCGGCCAGCTCGGCGACCAGGCGGTCCAGGGCGGCACGCTGGTCGGCGCGGGCCCGGTCGGCGCAGACCGCCTCCCAGGCGTTGCCCCGCGCGGTACGCACCCGGCCCTCGCCCACCACGACGCGTTCGACGGTGTGCACCACCTCGACGGCCAGCGCGGCGACGGTCCGGGAGATGGTGGTGAGTCCGATGCCGGCGTTCGGCCCCGCAGTGCTCATAGGTCACCCCGCACGATGAGATCCGATGGTGGGCAGGCGCATCGTCGAGTCTGCCCGACACCGATGCTGCCGGGCTCACGTTTCGCCCGGGTGACGGCCCGGTCAACGGCCCCCACCTGCGTCGCAGGGCCACCCTTGAGCTTGGTCACAGCCGTCGGGCCGGACCGGTCGAGCTGCGCGCCGGGCCCGGACGTGATCTCATAGCGTATGGGCATCGATCGATGGTCCGGGGTGGCTCGGACGACGGGTGTCGATGACACCCACCGACGGGCCCGGTGGCGCTGCGTGACATTCCGTTCACCGGAGGTCCGGCATCATGCCACAGCCCATCTCGTGAGGAGCGCCATACCCCCGGCGTCTGTCGCCAGGTGGCGCCCCCTAGCATCGGCCCATGACACCCGGAGAGGGGAGTCCGTTGGTGACTGCTGAGCATGCGCACGCAGAGGGGGACGGGGCCGGTTCGGCGGCGTCCGCAAGCGTGCTCGACGAGATCCTGGCCGGCGTCCGCGAGGACGTGGCCCGGCGGCAGGAGCAGCTTCCGCTGGAGCGGCTGCGCGAACTTGCCGCCGCCGCGCCGCCACCGCTGGACGCGTACGCGGCCCTGCGCAAGCCCGGCGTGGCCGTGATCGCCGAGGTGAAGCGTTCCTCGCCGAGCCGGGGACGGCTGGCCGAGATCGCCGATCCGGCCGAGCTGGCCGGCGAGTACGCCTCCGGCGGCGCCCGGGCGATCAGTGTGCTGACCGAGGGGCGCTGGTTCGGTGGTTCCCTCGACGACCTGGCGGCCGTCCGGGCCGCCGTGCAGGTGCCGGTCCTGCGCAAGGACTTCGTGGTCTCCAGCTACCAGGTGCACGAGGCGCGCGCGCACGGCGCCGACCTGGTGCTGCTGATCGTCGCCGCGCTGGAGCAGAACGCCCTGGTCGGGCTGCTGGAGCGGATCGAGTCGCTGGGCATGTGCGCGCTGGTCGAGGTGCACACCGAGGAGGAGGCCGACCGGGCCCTGGAGGCCGGCGCGCAGGTGATCGGGGTCAACGCCCGTGACCTGCGTACCCTGGAGGTCGACCGGTCGGTGTTCGAGCGGATCGCCCCCGGCCTGCCCAGCAGCGTCGTCAAGATCGCCGAGTCGGGGGTGCGGGGGCCGCACGACCTGATCCGGTACGCCTCGGCCGGCGCCGACGCCGTCCTGGTGGGCGAGGGGCTGGTCACCCAGAAGAGCCCCCGCGAGGCGGTCGCCGAGCTGGTCAACGCCGGGAACCACCCGGCCACGCCCCGCCCGGCGCGCTGACCCGACGGGCAGATCCGCGCAGCGAGAGGACATCGCGATGAGCGAGCGATTCGTCACCGGCGACGCGACGGTGCGTCGACGCGCGACCGGCCGGGGAGCGACGGCATGAGCGCCGGGGAAGCGGCCGAGCGGTTCCCCGACTCCGCCGGCCACTTCGGCCGCTTCGGCGGCCGGTTCGTCCCCGAGGCGCTGGTCGCGGCGCTCGACGAGCTGGACGCCGCGTACCGCAAGGCGATGACCGACGAGGAGTTCCGCGCCGAGTTCGACGCCCTGCTGCGCGACTACGCCGGCACCCCCTCGCTGCTCTACCCCGCCGAGCGGTTCTCCGCCAAGGTCGGCGCCCGGGTGCTGCTCAAGCGGGAGGACCTCAACCACACCGGCGCGCACAAGGTGCGCAACGTGCTGGGCCAGGCGCTGCTCACCCGGCGGATGGGCAAGCGCCGGGTGATCGCCGAGACCGGCGCCGGCCAGCACGGGGTGGCCACCGCCACCGCCGCCGCCCTGTTCGACCTCGAGTGCGTGGTCTACATGGGCGAGGTGGACACCGAGCGGCAGGCGCTCAACGTGGCCCGGATGCGGATGCTGGGGGCCACCGTGATCCCGGTGACCACCGGCTCGCGCACCCTCAAGGACGCGATGAACGAGGCGATGCGGGACTGGGTCGCCAACGTCGACGACACCCACTACCTGATCGGCACCGCCGCCGGGCCGCACCCGTTCCCGGAGCTGGTGCGGGACTTCGTGCGCGGCATCGGCGACGAGGCCCGCCGGCAGTGCATCGACCTGACCGGCGCGCTGCCCGACGCGGTGCTGGCCTGCGTCGGCGGCGGCTCCAACGCGCTGGGCATCTTCCACGCGTTCGTCCCCGACACCGACGTGCGGCTGTACGGCTTCGAGGCCGGCGGCGAGGGCGTGGAGACCGGCCGGCACGCGGCCAGCATCACCGGCGGCACCTCCGGGGTGCTGCACGGCACCCGCACCTACGTGCTGCAGAACGCCGACGGCCAGACCATCGAGTCGCACTCCATCTCCGCCGGCCTGGACTACCCCGGGGTCGGCCCGGAGCACGCCTGGCTGCACGACACCGGCCGGGCCCGCTACCGGCCGGTGACCGACGCCGAGGCGATGGCCGCGTTCGAGCTGCTCTGCCGTACCGAGGGGATCATCCCGGCGATCGAGAGCGCGCACGCCCTGGCCGGCGCGGTGCAGATCGCCCCGCAGCTCGCCGCCGAACTGGGCCGGGAACCGGTCCTGGTGGTCAACCTCTCCGGTCGGGGCGACAAGGACGTGCACACCGCCGGTGAATACTTCGGCATCCTCGACAAGGAGCAGTGAGACCGTGAGCCGGATCGGGGTGGCCTTCGACAAGGCCCGCGCCGACGGGCGGGCCGTCCTGGTCGGCTGCATGCCGGCCGGGTTCCCCACCGTCGACGGCAGCATCGCCGCGATGACCGCGATGGTCGAGGCCGGGGTGGACGTCATCGAGGTGGAGATCCCCTACTCCGATCCGGTGATGGACGGTCCGGTGATCCAGAAGGCCAGCGACATCGCCCTGGCCGGTGGCGTCCGCACCGCCGACACGCTGCGCATCATCGAGGCGGTCGCGGCCACCGGCGCCCCGGTGGTCACCATGACCTACTGGAACCCGATCGAGCAGTACGGGGTGGACGCGTTCGCCCGGGACCTGGCCGCCGCCGGGGGCACCGGCCTGATCACCCCGGACCTGATCCCCGAGGAGGCCGGCGAGTGGCTGGCCGCCTCGGACGCGTACGGCCTGGACCGGACGTTCCTGGTCTCCCCGTCGTCGACCGACGCCCGGCTGCGGATGACCGTCGAGCACTGCCGGGGCTTCGTCTACGCCACCGCCATCATGGGGGTCACCGGGGCCCGGTCGCAGACCTCCGACGCCGCACCGGTGCTGGTCTCCCGGGTGCGGGAGGCCAGCGAGCTGCCCGTCGGGGTGGGGCTCGGCGTCGGCACCGGTGCGCAGGCGGCCACCGTCGCCGGGTACGCCGACGGGGTGATCGTGGGCAGCGCGCTGATCCGCCGGCTGCTGGACGCGCCGGACCTCGACGCGGGACTGGCCGCCCTGCGTGCCCTCTCCGCCGAACTCGCCGAGGGCGTCCGCAACCCGGCCCGCTGACCCGCCCGCCCCGACGCCGCACGATCGCACCGGCGTGCCGACCGCTCTCCCGACGGCGGCGCACCGGCGTGCCGTGGGCCGCGACGACGCACGCGGATCACCGGGCCGGACGTGGCGGGGCCGGCTGGGCGGGGGCCCGACCGGACCGGGGTGCCACGGCGGGCGTCCGCAGCGGTAGCCTGTTCCCCCGTGACCCTCGTCTCGATGACGCCCCTGGCGGCGCTGCCCAGCCCGACCACCGCCGTCTGGCAGCTCGGGCCGGTCCCGCTGCGGGCGTACGCCCTCTGCATCGTCGCCGGCATCGTGATCGCCTGCCTGGTGACCGAGCATCGGCTGCGCCAGCGGGGCGTCGCGCCCGGCGCGGTGCTCGACATCGCGGTGTGGGCGGTCCCGACCGGCATCATCGGCGCCCGGATCTACCACGTCGTCACCTCACCCGAGAAGTACTTCGGCACCGGCGGCGACCCGTGGAAGGCGTTCGCCATCTGGGAGGGCGGTCTCGGCATCTGGGGGGCCGTGGCCGGTGGCGCGGTCGGCGCGTGGATCGCCGCCCGGCAGCTCGGCATCCCGCTGACGGTGGTGGCCGACGCCCTGGCCCCCGGCCTGCCGCTGGCCCAGGCGGTGGGCCGGCTCGGCAACTGGTTCAACAACGAGCTGTACGGCGGGCGGACCACCCTGCCGTGGGGCCTGGAGATCCACCGGATGGACCCGGACAACCCCGGGCACGCACTGCGCGACGACGCCAACCAGCCCATCCTGGAACCCGGCCTCTACCATCCGACGTTCGCCTACGAGGCGCTGTGGAACCTCGGCGTCGCCGGCCTGGTGTTCGCCCTGGACCGGCGGTTCAGGTTCGGGCGTGGCCGGGCCTTCGCGCTCTACGTGATGGGCTACACCGCCGGCCGGTTCTGGATCGAGCTGATGCGCACCGACGAGGCGAACCGCATCCTCGGCCTGCGGCTCAACGTGTGGACCGCCGGGTTGGTCTTCGTCGGCGCGTTGATCTACTTCCTGCGGGTACGGGGGCCCCGCGAGTACCTGATCCCGGTCCCCACCCCCGCCTCCGGACCCGCCGGGGACGGTGGCGACGTCTCCCAGGTCGACCTCTCCGCCACCGGGAAGGGGGCTCCGACGGCCACCCCGGCCGGGTACCGCGTGGTCGACGAGGAACAGTTCACCGCGTACCGGGAACGCGGGGTGCTGCCCGACGCACCGGGCGCGCCGGCAGCCGACGACCGGTCAACCGGGCCGCAGGACGGTGACACCGACGACCGGACCACCGACACCGACGCCGACGACCGGCCTTCCGGGGCCGACAGCGGCGACGGGCCCGCCGGAGCCGACCGGTCCGCCGGTGCCGCCGGCCGGTCCACCGACCGGGACAGCTGAGCGGGCGCGGCGTGCGCAGCGCGGTGGTGGTCGGCGCGGGCCTCGGCGGTCTGGCGGTGGCCGGCGCGCTGGCCCGCTCCGGGTGGCGGGTCACCCTGCTGGAACGGGCCGACCGGGTGCGCCCCGAACCCACCGCCGTGGTGCTGTGGCCCAACGGGGTACGCGCGTTGCAGGTGCTCGGCGTCGGTGCCGGCCTGGACGCCATCGCGACCCCGCTGCCCGACGGCGGTATCCGCCGCCCCGACGGCCACTGGCTGGTGCAGCCCCGACCCACCCCGGCCGACCGGATGCCGGTGGTGGTGCACCGGGAGGATCTGCACGACGCGCTGATCGCCGGCCTCGGTGACCGGGTCGAGCTGCGTACCGGGGTCGCCGTGGACCACGTCCGGGCCGATGCCGCCGAGCGGCCCGGGGTGGGGTGGAACGGCCAGTTCGTCGAGGCGGACCTGGTCGTCGCCGCCGACGGCACGGACAGCGTGCTGCGCCGCCAGCTCGCCCCCGAGGCCACCGTGGTCAGCTCCGGCTGTGCCTCCTGGCGGGCGGTGATCCCCTGGTACCGGGCCCCCGTGCCGGCCGACCAGCCGGTCGGGGGTGAGGTGCTGGGCGCCGGCTACCGGTTCGTGGCCGCCTCGCTGGGGGAGCGCGGCTCCTCCGGGGCGTCCCGCCGGGGTGGCGTCTACTGGGTGGCCACCGCCGCCGGTGCGCCCCGGCCGGAGCCCCCGCAGACCCAGCTCGCCCTGCTGCAACGCTGGTACGCCGGCTGGCCCGCGCCGATCGGTGAGCTGCTGGCCGCCACCGAACCCGCCGACCTGGTGCAGCAGGAGATCCGGGAGCTGCGCCCGCTGCCCCGGGCGTACGGCTTCCCGGCCGGGCCGGGCGGGGTGGTGCTGCTCGGTGACGCCGCCCACGCCATGCCACCGCACCTCGGGCAGGGCGCCTGCCTGGCGTTCGAGGACGCGGCCACCCTGTCGTCGTTGCTGCGCGAGTCCCGGCTCCCCGACGCGGTGCTGGCGTACGACCGGGTGCGGCGGCCCCGCACGGCCACCGTGGTCCGGCAGACCCGGCGGATGTCGGCGGTGCTCCAGACCCGGGGTCGGCTGGCCCTGCGCGCCCGTGACGCGGCCCTCGGCACGATCACGCCCCGCCTGCTCTCCGGCGCCGCCGCCACCGCCGCCACCTGGCGTCCCCCCACCCCCTGACCCCCACCCCCTGACCCCCACCCCCTGACCCCCACCCCCTGACCCCCACCCCCTGACCCCCACCCCCTGACCCCCACCCCCTGACCCCCACCCCCTGACCCCCACCCCCTGACCCCCACCCCCTGACCCCCACCCCCTGACCCCCACCCCCTGACCCCCACCCCCTGACCCCCACCCCCTGACCCCCTCCCCCCCCCGCGCCCCCGCCGCGCCCCCCGCCGCCCTTCGGGCGGTGGCCGCCTTCGGCCGGTGATCAAGAGGTTTGCGTCACGGTGAGCGGGCGGGGTGGCGCAAACCTCTTGATCAACCCGCAAACCTCTTGATCACCGGGGGGCAGCGCCGGGTGGGGGCGGTGCCGGGGTGGGGTCAGATGAGGGCGGTGGGTTCGGCTATGCAGGCGGTGCCGATGCGGCGGAAGCCGACGCGTAGGTACACCCGGGCGACGTCCTCGCTGCCGGCGGAGAGGAAGACCAGGTCGGTGCCGGCGGCGCGCAGGGTGCGGGCCAGGGTGGCGGTGACCGCGGCGGCGAGCCCCCGGCGGCGGGCGGCCGGCAGGGTGGCCACTCCGGCGATCTCGGCGACGTCGTCGACCCGCATCGCCATCCCGCTGGCCAGCACCCCGTCCTGCGGCGTCCCGGCGACCGCCGACAGCCGGCGGCCGGCGGCGATCGCGGCCCGCTCCTCGTCCAGCGCGGCCACGTCCAGTTCGGTCATCGCGGCGTCCCGTTCGGCCGGGCCGGCGTCGCCGGGGACGGTGCCGGCGGCGGAGAACCCGACCGCGGCGACCGCGCGCCGGGCCGCCACGTCGAGCGCGAAGCCGGGCGCGTCCGGGTCCAGCACCCGCACCGGTACGTCGGTCAGCGTCGCCGCCTCGGGCGGGTCGGCCTGCGGGTCGAGGACCATCAGCGGGGCCTCCAGCACGCTCAGGCCGGCGGCCCGGGCGGTGGCGAGCAGGTCCGGGGTGGTCTCGTGCACCCACTCGAACGCCTCGGGCAGGCCCAGCTCCCGCTGCCGTTCCCGGACGGTGTGCAGGTCGGCCAGCGACGGTGGGGTGTCGGCGTCGAGGCGGGGACGGGCATAGAACGGCCAACCGGCCCCTTCCCGCGCGAACAGCACCAGACCGCCGTGTTCCTCGGCGCGGGCGGCGTCCCGGGGCACCGCGTCGTAGAAGCGTTCCAACCGGTCGAACAGGTCGCGGTGCGCAGGATCCACCGCGCGAGACTACACGTCCCAGAGTCTGGAAGGTGTGATCAATCCGCACTGGCCCTGCCCGGGTCGCCCTAACGTAGACTCAACAGACCGCCCAGGGCCGACGTCGTCCCGACCATGAAACAACCTGAGTGACGACAGGAGACCCGGTGGCCCTTCCGTACCCGCACAGCCCGCAGCCGGTCCCTTCCGCGACCGGTCTGTACGACCCGGCGCACGAGCACGACGCGTGCGGGGTGGCCTTCGTGGCCGACCTCTACGGGCGGCGCTCCCACGCGGTGGTGGCGAACGGCCTCGGCGCGCTCTGCCGGCTCGACCATCGTGGCGCCCGGGGCGCCGAGCAGAACACCGGCGACGGCGCGGGCATCATGATCCAGGTGCCGGACGCGTTCCTGCGCGCGGTGGTGGACTTCCCGCTGCCCCCGGCCGGCCAGTACGCCACCGGCCTGGTCTTCCTGCCCGACGACGACGGCGGCGAGGCCCGCGCCCGTCAGGTGGTGGAGAAGTACGCCCTCGTCGAGGGTGCCGAGGTGCTCGGCTGGCGCGACGTGCCGACCGACCCGAGCGGGCTGGGCGAGACCGCGCTGGCGGCGATGCCCCGCATCCGGCAGCTCTTCCTGGCCGCGCACCGGCTCACCGACACCCCGGCCGGCCCGGCCGGCTCCCCGCTGTCCGGCATCGACCTGGACCGGGTGGCGTTCTGCGTGCGCAAGCAGGCCGAGCGGGAGACCGCCGAGCGGGGGGTGACCGCCTACTTCCCGTCGCTGTCGGCGCGGACGATGACCTGGAAGGGCATGCTCACCCCCGACCAGCTGCCGGAGTACTTCCCGGAGTTGACCGACGAGCGGGTCGACAGCGCGATCGCGCTGGTGCACTCCCGGTTCTCCACCAACACCTTCCCGTCCTGGCCGCTGGCCCACCCGTACCGGTTCATCGCGCACAACGGCGAGATCAACACGATCCGCGGCAACCGGAACTGGATGCAGGCCCGTGAGGCGCTGCTGCGCAGCCCGCACCTGCCCGGCAACATCCGCCGGGTGTTCCCGGTCTGCACCCCGGCCGCCTCCGACTCGGCCAACTTCGACGAGGTGCTGGAGCTGCTGCACCTGGCCGGCCGGAGCCTGCCGCACGCGGTGCTGATGATGATCCCGGAGGCCTGGGAGAACGACCCGGCGATGCGCCCGGACAAGCGCGCGTTCTACCGGTTCCACGCCAGCCTGATGGAGCCGTGGGACGGGCCGGCGTCGGTCGCCTTCACCGACGGTGAGATCGTCGGGGCGGTGCTGGACCGCAACGGCCTGCGGCCGGGTCGCTGGTGGCGGACGGCCGACGGGCTGGTGGTGCTGGGCAGCGAGGCGGGCGTGCTCGACCTCGACCCGGCCACGGTGGTCGCCAAGGGTCGCCTCCAGCCGGGCCGGATGTTCCTGGTCGACACGGTCAACGGCCGGATCGTCTCGGACGACGAGATCAAGACCGAGCTGGCCGCCGCCCAGCCGTACGACGAGTGGCTGCACGCCGGCCTGATCGACCTCGGTGACCTGCCCGCCCGGGAGCACGTGGTCTACACCCACGACTCGGTGCGCCGCCGGCAGCAGACCTTCGGCTACACCGAGGAGGAGCTGAAGATCCTGCTCGCCCCGATGGCCCGTACCGGGGCGGAGCCACTGGGCTCGATGGGCACCGACACCCCGATCGCGCCGCTGTCGACCCGGCCCCGGCTGCTCTACGACTACTTCCACCAGCTTTTCGCCCAGGTCACCAACCCGCCGCTGGACGCGATCCGGGAGGAGTTGGTGACCAGCCTGGCGTCGACCATCGGCCCGGAGGGCAACCTGCTGGACCCGGGTGCGGCGAGCTGCCGGCAGATCGTGCTGCCCTACCCGGTGATCGACAACGACGAGCTGGCGAAGATCCTCTCCGTCGACGAGGACGGCGACCTGCCCGGCTTCAAGGCGGTCCGGGTCTCCGGGCTCTACCGCCTCCGTGACGGCGGGGCCGGCATCAAGGCCCGGCTGACCGAGATCTGCCGGCACGTCTCCGAGGCGATCGAGGACGGCGTCCGCATCCTGGTGCTGTCGGACCGGGACTCCAACGCCGACCTGGCGCCGATCCCGTCGTTGCTGTTGACCGCGGCGGTGCACCAGCACCTGGTGCGGGAGCAGACCCGGACCCAGGTCGCGCTGGTCGTGGAGTCCGGTGACTGCCGCGAGGTGCACCACGCGGCGGTGCTCATCGGGTACGGCGCGGCGGCGGTCAACCCCTACCTGGCCTTCGAGTCGGTGGAGGACATGATCGCCACCGGGGCGCTGGTCGGGGTGGAGCCGGCCAAGGCGGTCCGCAACTACGTCAAGGCGCTCGGCAAGGGCGTCCTCAAGATCATGTCGAAGATGGGCATCTCGACGGTGTCGTCGTACTGCGGCGCGCAGGTCTTCGAGGCCGTCGGCCTGGACACCCGCCTGGTCGACAGGTATTTCCGGGGCACCCCCAGCACCATTGGCGGGATCGGACTGGCCGAGATCCACACCGAGGTCGCCGCCCGGCACGGGCAGGCATGGCCGACGCCCGGCACCGCCGGTTCCGCCCGGCTGGAGGTGGGTGGCGAGTACCAGTGGCGGCGCGAGGGTGAGCTGCACCTGTTCAACCCGGAGACGGTCTTCCTGCTCCAGCACGCCACCCGCAGCCGGCAGTACGACGTGTTCCGCCAGTACACCGCCAAGGTCGACGAACTGGCCGCGCAGGCCGGTTCGCTGCGCGGGCTGTTCACCCTGCGCACCGGGCTGCGCCCGGCGGTGCCGATCGAGGAGGTCGAGCCGGCCACCGAGATCGTCAAGCGGTTCGCCACCGGCGCCATGTCGTACGGGTCGATCTCGGCGGAGGCGCACGAGACCCTCGCCATCGCGATGAACCGCCTCGGCGGCAAGTCCAACACCGGCGAGGGCGGCGAGGACGTCGACCGGCTGCACGACCCGGCCCGTCGCTCGGCGGTCAAGCAGATCGCCAGCGGACGCTTCGGGGTGACCAGCGAATACCTGGTCAACGCCGACGACCTCCAGATCAAGATGGCGCAGGGCGCGAAGCCCGGCGAGGGTGGGCAGCTGCCCGGCAACAAGGTGTGGCCGTGGATCGCCCGCACCCGGCACGCCACCCCCGGCGTCGGCCTGATCTCCCCGCCGCCGCACCACGACATCTACTCCATCGAGGACCTCGCCCAGCTCGTGCACGATCTCAAGTGCGTCAACCCGGCCGCCCGGGTGCACGTCAAGCTGGTCAGCGAGGTCGGCGTGGGCACCGTGGCGGCCGGGGTCGCCAAGCTCAAGGCCGACGTCATCCTGATCTCCGGGCACGACGGCGGCACCGGCGCGTCCCCGCTCAACTCGCTCAAGCACGCCGGCACCCCCTGGGAGCTGGGCCTGGCCGAGGCACAGCAGACGCTGCTGCTCAACAAGCTGCGCGACCGGGTCACCGTGCAGGTCGACGGGCAGCTCAAGACCGGCCGGGACGTGCTGGTCGCGGCGCTGCTCGGCGCGGAGGAGTTCGGCTTCGCCACCGCCCCGCTGATCGTCGAGGGCTGCGTGATGATGCGGGTCTGCCACCTCGACACCTGCCCGGTCGGCATCGCCACCCAGAACCCGGTGCTGCGCGAGCGTTTCACCGGCCGGCCGGAGTTCGTGGAGAACTTCTTCCTCTTCCTCGCCGAGGAGGTCCGGGGCTACCTGGCAGAGCTGGGCTTCCGCAGCATCGAAGAGGCGATCGGGCAGACCGAGGTGCTCGACGTCGTACCGGCGATCGACCACTGGAAGGGCCACGGCCTCGACCTGACCCGCGTGCTGCACACTCCGGAGCTGCCGGAGGGTGCCGCCCGGCG
Organism: Micromonospora sp. WMMD735; assembly: GCF_049178995.1. Taxonomy (NCBI): domain Bacteria; kingdom Bacillati; phylum Actinomycetota; class Actinomycetes; order Micromonosporales; family Micromonosporaceae; genus Micromonospora; species Micromonospora sp. WMMD735. Next base: position 3,073,791 of record NZ_JBMHMJ010000002.1, on the reverse strand, counting down.
GGGCATCCGCGCCCAGGACCACGGCCTGGAGCAGGCCCTGGACAACGAGCTGATCGCGCTGGCCGAGCCGGCGTTGCGCGACGGCAGCCCGGTCCGGGTGGAGGTGGCGGTGCGCAACGAGCACCGCAGCGTCGGCGCGATGCTCGGCGGCGAGGTGACCCGCCGGCACGGCGGCGCGGGCCTGCCCGACGACACCGTCGAGTTCGTGCTGCGTGGCACCGCCGGGCAGTCCTTCGGCGCGTTCCTGCCGCGTGGGGTGACCCTGCGACTGCACGGCGACGCCAACGACTACGTCGGCAAGGGGCTCTCCGGCGGCCGGATCGTGGTCCGCCCGGACGCCGCCGCGCCGTTCGTCGATCCCGAGGCCGCCACCGGGCAGCGCGCCGAGGACCAGATCATCGCCGGCAACACCATCCTGTACGGGGCCACCGGCGGCGAGTTGTTCCTGCGCGGCCGGGTGGGGGAGCGGTTCGCGGTCCGCAACTCCGGCGCGGTGACCGTCGTCGAGGGCGTCGGTGACCACGGCTGCGAGTACATGACCGGTGGCACGGTGGTGGTGCTCGGCGAGACCGGCCGCAACTTCGCCGCCGGCATGTCCGGCGGTACGGCGTACGTGCACCGGCTCGACACCGGGCGGGTCAACACGGAGCTGGTCGACCTGTCCCCGCTGCGTGACGCCGAGCGGGAGCTGCTGCACGACCTGGTGCAGCGGCACGTCGCCGAGACCGACTCGGCGGTCGGCGCGGAACTGCTCAAGCGCTGGCCGGAGGCGGTTCAGGAGTTCACGGCCGTGGTCCCGAGGGACTACCGCCGGGTGATGGAGATCATGAAGGCCGCCGAAGCCGCCGGCCGCGACGTCGACGACGCGGTCATGTCTGCGCTGACCGCGTCGGTGCCGCCCGTCCCGCGGGTGGTCGCCCAGGAGGTGGCTCGTGCCTGACCCGAACGGTTTCCTGCGCTACGAACGGCGGCTGCCGGCCCGTCGACCGGTGGCGGTGCGGATCACCGACTGGCGGGAGGTCTACCCGCCCGCCGGGGAGGAACTGATCCGCGAGCAGGCCACCAGGTGCATGGACTGCGGCATCCCGTTCTGCCACGACGGCTGTCCGCTGGGCAACCGCATCCCGGACTGGAACGACCTGGTCCGCACCGGCAGTTGGGACTTGGCGGTCGAGTCGTTGCACGCCACCAACAACTTCCCCGAGTTCACCGGCCGGCTCTGCCCGGCTCCGTGCGAGGCGGCCTGCGTGCTGGGCCTGGGCGGGCAGCAGCCGGTCACCATCAAGCAGGTCGAGGTGGAGATCGCCGACGCGGCGGTGGCCCGGGGCGGACTGAACCCCCGCCCGGTGCCGGCGTCGACCGGGCGGTCGGTCGCCGTGGTCGGCTCCGGGCCCGCCGGGCTCGCCGCCGCCCAGCAACTCGCCCGCGCCGGTCACGCCGTCACCGTGTACGAGCGGGACGACGCGATCGGCGGTCTGCTCCGCTACGGCATCCCCGACTTCAAGCTGGAGAAGCAGCACATCGACAGGCGGCTGGCCCAGCTCGCCGCCGAGGGGGTGCAGTTCCGCACCGGGGTGAACGTCGGCGTCGACGTGACCGCCGAGGAGCTGCGGGCCCGGCACGACGCGGTGCTGCTGGCGTGTGGCGCGCTCCAAGGGCGGGACACCCCGGAGACGCCAGGTCGGCCGCTGCGCGGCGTCCACCAGGCGATGACCCACCTGGTCGCGGCGAACCGGGTGGTGGCGGCGGCCGGGGACGGCCGGCCCGCCCCGGCGGTGCTGCCCGACGGTACGCCGATCGACGCGGCCGGCAAGCACGTGGTGATCATCGGTGGCGGCGACACCGCCGCCGACTGCCTGGGCGTGGCCCACCGGCAGGGTGCGGCCGGCGTCCACCAGCTCGACCTCTACCCCGAGCCGCCGCACGGCCGCGACGCCGAGCGGGACCCGTGGCCGACCTGGCCGTGGGTGCTGCGCAACTACCCGGCGCACGAGGAGGGCGGCGAGCGGGTCTTCGCGGTGGCCGTGCAGGAGTTCGTGGACGACGGGACCGGCCAGGTCAAGGGCGTCCGGATCGCCGAGGTGACGGTGGAGCGGCGCGACGGTCGACGGATCGTCACCGCGCTGCCCGGCTCCGAGCGGGAGCTCCCGGCCGACCTGGTGCTGCTGGCCATCGGCTTCGAGGGCACCGAGGAGCAGCCGCTGCTGGCCCAGTTCGGGGTGACCCGCAACGCCCGGGGCGCGGTCGACGCCCGCCCCGACTGGCAGACCGACGCCGACGGCGTCTTCGTCGCCGGGGACATGCACCGGGGGGCGTCGCTGATCGTCTGGGCGATCGCCGAGGGGCGGGCCGCCGCCGCGGCGATCCACTCCTACCTGGGTGGGGTGGGTGACCTGCCGGCTCCGGTCGATCCGGCCCGCCAGCCCCTCGCCGCCCGCTGACCCCCGCCGGCTGACCCCCGCCCTCCTGCCGGTCCGTTCACCACGGAGAGCGGTATGCCTGACAGGCATAACTATGCCTGTCAGGCATACCGCTCTCCGGAACCATCGTTGCCCGGCCCGCCGCCGCCCCGATCGGCACCGACCAGAGCCGGCTCGACCGGACCCGGCCCCGACCAGCCCAGATCCGGCCCCGGACCCGGCGGCCAGACCCCGAGCGGACCAGACCCGACCTCGGGCCGAAACCGCGCCGGGACCGGCCCGGGTGCCGGAAGGTCACGGTCGCGGGCCGGTCCGGGCTGCCCGCGCCGGTGCCGGGGGCGGGCAGCCCGAACCGGGGTCGGTCAGCGCGCCAGCAACTGGTGCGCCGCCCGGATCTGGGTCCACGACTTCGGCTGGGCCGGTGCGGTCGTGGTGCGGGTGGCGGTGGCCGGAGCCGGCCGGCCGGGGGTGAACAGCCAGGTGGTGAAGACCGGGTCCAGGTCGAGGCCGGAGATCTGCTCGGCGAGGGCCTGGAACTCGGCGATGGTGCCGTTGCCGTACCGGTGGGCGGCGGTCCAGGCGGGCAGGATGCGGAAGAAGGCGTCGTCGCCGACGGCCAGCCGGAGCTGGTGCAGCGCCATCGCGCCCCGGTCGTAGACCGCGCCGTCGAACACCGCGCCGGCGCCCGGGTTGCCCGGCAGCACCTGCCAGAACGGGTCGTCGGCCGGGTAGTCGGCGTAGGTGAAGTCGAACAGTTCCTGCGCGGTGCCCTCACCCTGCGCCTCCGACCAGAGCCACTCGGCGTACGAGGCGAAGCCCTCGTTCAGCCAGATGTTGCTCCAGTTCGCCACCGAGACCGAGTCGCCGAACCACTGGTGGGCGTTCTCGTGCACCACCACGTACGCGTTGCTGCCGCGTCGCCAGAAGCCGGGCCCGTACACCGGGCGGGTCTGGGTCTCCAGGGCGAAGCCGAGGCTGTCGATCGGCGCGGCCACGCCCCCCTGCGCCTCGAACGGGTACGGCCCGAAGATGCCGCCGGCCCAGTCGACGATCTCGGCGGTGCGTTCGATGCTGGCCCGGGCGGCCGGCTTCCGGTCGCCCAGGGTGGTGCTGTAGGCGTTGATCACCGGCTGCCCGTTCGGGGCGGTGTCGGTGACGATGTCGTACTGGCCGATCGCCAGGAACGCCAGGTAGGTGGCACCGGGCCTGGTGCTGCGCCAGCCCCACCGCATCCGGTTGCCGGCCTCGGCCAGCGGGGGCCGGGGCTGCACGCCGTTGCTGATCACCTCGACGCCGTCGGGCACCGACACCGAGACGTCCCAGGTGGCCTTGTCCAGCGGGTGGTCGTTGGAGGGGAACCACCACCAGGCCGACTCGGGCTCGTTGACGGCGAGCGCGCCGTCGGCGGTGCGGGTCCACCCGGAGTAGCCGTTGACCAGGGTCTCCGACGGCACACCGGCGTAGGTGACCACGACGGTCATCGCCTGACCGGTGGTGAGGCCACGCGGCGCGGTCACCACCAGCTCGTGGTCGCCCTCCCGGGCGAACCGGGCGGTCCACCCGTTGACCCGCACCGACTCCACGTCGAGCAGGAAGTCGAGGTTGAACCGGGAGAGCTCCTGGGTGGCCGTGGCCAGGATGGTGGTGGTGCCGCTGAGCCGGTCGGTGGCCGGCTCGTAACGCAGCCTCACGTCGTAGTGGTCGACGTCGTAGCCGCCGTTGCCGTAGTCGGGGAAGTAGGGGTCGCCGAGGCCGGGGCTACCGGGTTTCGGGGCGGCCGAGACCGCGACCGACCGGCTCTTGCCCGGTCGGGCGTCGGCCTGGCCGGGGGCACCGGTCACCAGGGTGCCGGCGGTGGTGACGGTCAGGGCGGCGATGGCCGCCGTGAAAACACGTCGCACGGGGTGGACTCCCTCCATCGGGGTGTTCGCACCGACAACCTAATCGACGGCGGTGGAAACGTGCGCCCCGGATGGCAGGGATCGACTGTTCTCATCCCGTCGATGTTTCGCTAGCATTACCGACTAGTAACAACGCCTCACCCCCCTGGCCACGCGCGCGGTCCAGAGGCTTCCCCCGTTGCTGCCCCTGGAGGATCCGTCATGCCCCACCGCGCCCTGCCGCGCCGCGCCCTGGTCCGGGCCGTCACCGCCCTGGCCGCCGTCCTCGCCACCGTCACCGGTGCCCTGCTCGTCCCGACCGCCGCCCAGGCCGCCACCGTCCACTACGTCGCGTTGGGCGACTCGTACTCCTCCGGTGTCGGCGCCGGCCCGTACGACCTGTCCACCTGCCTGCGCAGCCAGAAGTCGTACGCCCCGCTGTGGGCCGCCGCCAACGCGGTGACCAGCTTCGCCTTCCCCGCCTGCGGCGGCGCGGTGACCGCCGATGTGATCAACAAGCAGGTCGGCTCGCTGAGCGCCACCACCACCCTGGTCACCATCACCATCGGCGGCAACGACGCCGGCTTCGCCGACGTCATCACCAGCTGCCGGTTCGGCAGCACGGCGACCTGCACCGCCGCGGTCGACAAGGCCAAGAGCTTCGCCACCTCGACGCTGCCCGGCCGGCTCGACGCCACCTACACCGCGATCCGCGACCGGGCCCCGAACGCCCGGCTGGTGGTGCTCGGCTACCCCCGGCTCTTCGAGACCGGCTCCTGCGGCGTGCTCGCGATGAGCAGCTACAAGCGGACCATCCTCAACGAGGCCGCCGACGTGCTCGCCACGGTCACCGCCGCCCGGGCCGCCGCGGCCGGGGCCACCTTCGCCGACGCCCGCCCGTTCTTCACCGGGCACGGCGTCTGCGCCGCCGCCCCGTGGATCCGCGACGTCAGCGGCGTCATCGAGGCGTACCACCCGAACGCCGACGGCTACCGGTACGGCTACCTGCCGACGCTGACCGCCGCGCTGCGCTGACCCGCCCGGCCGGGTGACCGGCAGCAGCCCACCGGACACCCTCGGTTGCCTCCGTCGTCGACAATGGGAGCCCTTCCTGGTTCCCTGTCGGCGGCGGAGGTGCCCGTATGCGTGAACCGGTGACCCCGCCGCTGCCCCGGCCACCCACCGTGGACGGCAACCCGGTCGGCGGCACCGAACTGCTCGCCCTGCTCACCCGCCTGCTGCGCCGCCCGCGTCGGGGCGACCGCCGGCTGCCGGTGCTCTGGCTGGTCCGGGCCGCCACCGGCGGCGACCCGGGGGCCCTGTTGCGCCGCTCCGTCGGGCGGGGCGCGGGGCGTCGGGTCCCGCACGCCGTGCTCGACCTGGCCGCCCGCCCCGACCTCGCCGACGTCCCGGCGGTGCTGCGGGAACTGCACAGGCAGTTGTCGCTGGAGGCGTTCGGGACGGCCCGGCTGCGGTTCCGCCACCACCCGCTGGCCGACTGGCTGATGCAGCAGACCCTCGACGTGGGCGTCGACGCCGCCGACAGCGGCCGGGCCACCCTGGTCCGCCGGCTGCGCGACTGGCGGGGCCGCCGTCCCGTCGAGGAGCCGCAGGTCAGCGGGGAGTCGGGGGTCGGCACGGCGCTGCAGGTGCTGCTCTGGCTGCTGCGTCGGGCGGTGCCCAGCGCGGTGTTCCGGATCGCCGTCTCCGGCCGGGTGCCGGGCGTCGGCGGCCACTACCGGTGGTTCATGCGGCAGCAGTACCTGGCCCCCCGCCAGTCGGTGACCTTCCTCGGGTTCGCCGAACGGCTCACCGCCGGCTGGCGCGACGGCGAACAACCCGCCCAGGTGGACAAGCTGCTGCTGCACGCGTTCCTGGAGGATCTGCGGCAGGCGTACCGGCGACGGGTGTGGCGGCCCGGGGACTGGCGGCGCACCGCGTACCCGGTGCTGCTGCTCGACGGCGTGGAGGTCGACGGCGTCGGGCACACCCTGGTCCGGCTGCTCACCGACGTGCGCAACGAGACCGGCCGCAACGACCCGCTGCTGGTGGTGGCCCTGGCCACCGCGCCGCCGCCCGAACTGCCCGGCACCCGACCGCTGCGCGAGGCGGACGACGCCTACGACGAGTGGGCCGAGGCGTTGCCCGAGACCCGACGGCTGCGCCGCGCCGCCGCCTGGCTGGTGGCGCTGCGCCCCGACGACGAGGACGCCACCCCGCCACCGGGGGTCGTCCCGCCCACGCTGGTCGCCCCCGACCCGCCGTGGTGGGCACGGCGGTTCCTGCCGGCGGCGGTGGCCGTGGTCCTGCTGGCCGGGACGCTCGTGTGGGCGGACAGCCGGTGGGCGCTGGACTGCCATCCGACGCCGACCGGCCAGGTGCGGGTGCAGGTGCTCGCCGAGGAGTGCGTCGGCTACAGCGACACCGCCGCGCAGGTGTTCAACAGCGAACCCGGCCAGGAGCGGCTACGTGCGGTGCAGCGGCGGATCTTCGCGCAGAACCGGGCCGCCGAACAGGTGTGGCGGCGCAGCGACCAGCGCCGGCCCTACCTCACCCTGGTCTACCTGGGCACCCTCACCGGCAACCGGACCCGGGTCGACGAGGAGTCCTACGTCTCCGAACGCGAGGAACTGGAGGGCCTGGCCACCGCCCAGTACGCCCTGCTCAAGGAGTCCGCGGCGGCCGACGGGGCGGCCCTGCTGCACGTGGTGGTCGCCAACGGGGGCCGGCAGATGCGCCACGCCGGGCCGGCGGTGGCGATGCTGGAACAGTTGGCCCACGACGACCCGACCGTGCTCGGGGTGGTCGGGCTGGTGGAGAGCCGCACCAGCACCGCCGCAGCGTTGCGGGAACTCAACCGGGTCGGCCTGCCGGTGCTCGCCCCCACCCTGTCGGCCGACCGGATGGACGGGAACTCCAGCCTCTACCTGCAGGTCTCCGCGCCGAACTCGGCGCAGGCCGCGATGATCGAGACGTACGCCCGGCAGGTGCTGCGGGTGACCGAGGCGCACGCCTACTACACCACCGGCGAGGACAGCTCACTCGCCGAGGACCTCTACGTCGGTACCCTGGTCGACGGGCTGCGCCAGCGGTTCGGCAGCCGGCTCACCCGGCTCGACGGGTGGAGTACCGGGCGTCGGTTGACCGCCGAGTGCGGCTACCGGGGGGTGCTGGTGTTCGCCGGGCGCTGGTCGGAGTTCGACGGGTTCCTGCGGGCGTTGAAGGAGTGTGGCAACGACCCGCCCCGGCACCTCGTCGCCGACGACTCGGTCAACCGCTACATGGCCAACCCGGGGCTGCGGGTCAGCGCTCCGGGCAACCTGCCGGTGACGTACGTGTCGAAGGCGGCGCTGGCCACCTGTGCCGCGCTGCGGGCCGCGCAGGCCGCCCGGGACGACGCCCGGGGCAGCTTCCTGACCTGGGTCGGTGCCGACGACCTGCTCGACCCGCCGCGCTGCCGCGACGGTGCCGGCGCACCCGTCGGTGAGCGGGTCAGCCTCGCCTACGACGCGGCGATGATGATGGTGCGGGCGCTGGAGAGCCTCGCCGCCCGGCTGCGCCACGCCGACACCGGCCGGCGCTGGGAGCCCCGCTCGGTCAACCCGGTCGGCGTGCACGCCGAGGTGCTGCGGCAGAACGCCGCCGCCGGCTACCCGGGGGTCGCCGGGGTGATCCGGTACGCGCCCGACTCGGGCGAGCCGGTCGCCAAGCGGCTGGCGTTGCTGCGGGTGGCGCGGGTGCCGGACGTGGCCGCCGAACCGGTCGAGGTGTTCCACTGTGGGGCGGCCGACAGCGGGCCGGACCCGGGCTGCCGGCCCGGCTGACCCGTGGGCGGGTCGTGCGTCCCGACCCGCCGGGGCGCTAGGGTTCCCTCGATTCGTCCGCACGTGGGTGGGGAGCAGTGGGTGGGCAGGCTCGCATCGGCGTACGGGCAGGCGGTCGCCGCGCACCGGCAGGCCCGGCAGCGGTGGACGGTGGCCCGTGCCCTGCTGGACCGGCTGGCCGGGCAGCCCGTCCCGGAGCGCACCGCCGATGTGGTGGCCCGGCTGGCCCGGCTGGCCGACGCGCTGGCCGCCCCGCTGCCCGGCAGCACCGACCGGGCCGACCCGACCGTCGCCGCCGGCCCGCCCTCCGGCGGGGTGCCCGGTGGTCCGCCGCCGGGGCACGTCGTCGTATCGCCGGGCGGTCCGGCCCGTGGTCTCCGCGCGACGCCCTCCGACGACGGGCCGGCGGCGGTGCGTATCGGCGAGGCGTCCACGGCGGACGGCCGGTTTCCGCTGCTGCTGCCGCTGGGCGCCGGCCGGCACCTGGCGGTCGACGGCGACGCCCGCGATCCCCGGGTGGCGGTGCTGCTGCGGGTGCTGGTGCTGCGGCTGCTCACCACGGCCGCCCCGGGCAGCGTCCGGGTGGTCGGCATCGACCCGGCCGCCTGGGGGGCCACCTTCATCCCGCTGCGTCCGCTGCGCGACGCCGGGGTGCTCGGCGGCGTCGCCACCACCGAGGTCGAGATCGGCGCGCTGCTGGACGCCGCCGAGGCGCACGCCCGCGCGGGGGAGGCCGAACTGCTGCTGGTGGTGGCCGCGTCCGCGCCCGGCCCGCGCGAGCTGGCCCGGCTCGCCGCGCTCACCCACGCCGGGCCGTCCGCCGGGGTGTGCGTGCTGTTCGCCGGGCGCGCGGTGACCACGCCCGGCCAGGCCCCACCCACGCTGGGCGGCACCACCGAGGTACGTCTCGACGAACGGTACGCCCGGGTCGGCGACCCGCCGGGGTACCCGTTCAGCGCCGACGGCACCGGCCTGCCCGTGCCGGTGCTGCTCGACGGTGACCCGCCCGCCGCGGCCGTCCAGGCGCTGGCCGACCGGCTGGGCGCCCAGGTACGCCGGGACACCGCCCTGCACCTGGCCGACCTGCTGCCCGAGCGACGCTGGACCGGCTCCGCCCGGGGCGGCCTGACGACGGTGGTCGGCCGCTGCGGGCGTACCCCGGTCAGTCTGGCCTTCGACGACGCGACGCCGCACTGGCTGGTCGGTGGCCGCACCGGCGCGGGCAAGACGGTCTTCCTGCTCGACGTGCTGTACGGCCTGGCGGCCCGCTACTCCCCGGCCGAGCTGCACCTGTGGCTGCTCGACTTCAAGGAGGGGGTGAGCTTCACCGAGTTCGTCCCCACCGACCGGGACCCGTCGTTCCTGCCGCACGCGCGGGCCGTCGGCGTCGAGTCCGACCGGGAGTACGGCCTGGCCGTGCTCCGCGAACTGCGCCGGGAGCTGGGCCGGCGGGCCGGGCTGTTCAAGCGGCACGGGGTGAGCAAACTCGCCGACCTGCCGGACACCGAACCGGTGCCCCGCACGGTCGCCGTGATCGACGAGTTCCACGTGCTGTTCGCCGGCAACGACCGGCTGGCCCGGGAGTCCGTCGACCTGCTGGAGGAGCTGGCCCGCAAGGGCCGCTCGTACGGTGTGCACCTGGTGCTGGCCAGCCAGAGCACCAGCGGCGTGGAAGCCCTGTACGGCCGGGCCGAGTCGCTGTTCGGGCAGTTCGCGTTGCGGGTGGCGTTGCCCGGCGGTGAGGCGGTGCTCGGCCCCCGGGCGACCGTCACCGGCCCGACCCGGATCGGCACGGCGCTGGTCAACACCGCCGCCGGGGCGGCCGGCGCGGACACCCTGCTGCGGTTCCCCGACGCGCACGCCGACGCCCGCCAGCTCGCCCGGCTGCGCTACGAGCTGTGGGACGCCCGCCCCGACGACACCGGCCCGCCCGAGGTCTTCCGGGGGTACGCCACCGCCCACCTGGAGGACGAGCCGTCCCCTGCCGCCACCCGCCGCCCGGCGGTGCTGGTGGGCCGGACTGTCGACGTGGCCGGCAGCACCGCCCGGTTCGACCTCGACGCCTCCCCGGGCCGGCACCTGGCCGTGGTGGGCACCTCGACCACCGGCGCGCACGTGCTGCGGGCCGCCGCGCTGAGCCTGGCCGGGCAGCACCGGCCCGGGGAGGCCGAATTCGTGCTGGCCGTGCTGGTGGCCGCCGCCGACGAGGCGGCCGACGACACGGCCGCCGGGCTGAAGGCAGCCGGGCACCCGGTGACCCAGGTCGACGCGGCCGGGCTGCGCGCCCGCATCGCCGGACTGGCCGCCGACCCCGGGGAGCGTGCCCGGACGTACCTGGTGGTCTTCGGGGTGGACGCGGCCCACGCGGTGCTCGCCGCCGCCGACCCCGACACCTACCGCACGGGCCACGACGACCTGCGGGCGCTGCTGCGGGCGGGGCCGGGGCACGGGGTGCACCTGCTCGGCTGGTGGCGGGGCCTGCGCCGGCTCGCCGACGACCTCGGCGGCAGCCAGAACCGCGACGACGTGGCCTGCCTGGTGGCGCTGAACGTGCCCGCCGACGACCTCGGGCTGCACCTCGGGGTGACCGACCTGGTGTGGACCCCCCGCCCCAACCGGGCCCTGCTCGTCGACCGGCACGTCCCGCGCACCGCGCTGATCGTGCCGTTCGTCCGCCCCGGACACCACCCCGACGAGGAGCACTGAGTGGCCCGCTACGACGAGTACGCGGCGGCCGTCCGGCAGCTCTCCGCCCGGATCAGGGAGGGGGAGCGCGGCGCCGTCGCCGAGGCGGAACGCCGCCGTACCCTGCACGCCGGGGTGACCCGGCTCGGTCAGCGGCTGGCCGCCCAGGAACAGCGCCTCGCCCAGCTTGCCGCAGCCGCCGGTCTCCCTGCCGTGGCCGACCCGGCTTCCGGGCCGCCCGCCGTTGCGGAGCTGGCTCCCGGGCCGGGGCCCGCCCCCGGGTCGGACACGGGTCCCGGCGGGCCCGGGATGGACGGCGACCCGGCGGTGGTGCTGGCGGAGACCGGGCGGCTGGTCGACGAGGTCGACCGGCTGGGCCAGCAGGCCGAGGCACTGGCCCAGCGGCCCGCTCTGCTGCCCACCTGGTCGCCGACCGCCCGCGCGGTCGCCGTCTACGCCGGCTGCGCCGCCGTCGGGGCGTTGGTCATGCTGGTGCTGGTGGTCGCCAACGGCATCGGCGTGGTCGACGGGGTCACCCTGGGCGCGCTGACCTGCGCCGGGCTGCCGCTGATCTCCTTCGTGGCCGGTTGGCTGGTCCTCGGCCGGTGGGGGCGGCCGGCCCTGGCGACCACCGACCCGCCCCGCTACGCCCCGCTCGGCTTCTTCATCTGCGCCCTGGCGGTGCCGCTCGCGTACTGCGTCACCCTGGTGGTGTTCCGCCTCGTCCGCTGACCGTGATCGACCCACATGATCGATCCGTTCGCTTGATCGACTCATGTGGGTCGATAATGCGGGGTCCGGCCCGTTCCAATGCCGCTACGTCGGCCCACATGATGCGGACGCGGGGTGGCCGCGTCGGGAGCGGAGCCGGGCGCACCCGGCCACGGGCAGGCCGAACGGGTGCACCCGGCGGCTGTTCCGACGACGTCCGTCGGCCATCCGATGTCGGGTGGCCGACACCGGCGAACGATTGTGGCGCGGCCGGGGACCAACCAGGCATGACAATCTTGTTGCGGGCATCCGCCGCGCGCCGCGGGACCGTGCCGCTGTGCCTCCACCGCCCGATCGCCGCCGCCGGTCTGGCCCTGCTCGCCGGCCTCGCCGGCCCCGCAGCCGCCTCCGCCGCCGTCCCCGCGCCCGCCACCTCCTCCGTCGGCATCGGCCCCGCCGCCGCAACGCCGGCCACCACCCGGATCAGCGTGGACAGCACCGGCGGCCAGGCTGTCGGCTCCAACAGCGAGCCCTTCGGGGTGAGCGCGGACGGCCGGTACGTCGCCTTCACCTCCTACGCGGACAACCTGGTGCCCGACGACACCAACAACAACGCGGACGTGTTCGTCCGCGACCGCCGGACCGGCACCACGAGCCTGGTCAGCCGGTCGACCACGGGAACTCCCGGCAACAGTGCCAGCCTGGGCCAGTCGCTGAGCCCGGACGGCCGGTACGTCGCCTTCGCCTCCGACGCGGACAACCTGGTGCCCGGCGACACCAACGGGGTGTACGACGGCTTCGTCCACGACCGCCGGACCGGCACCACCACCCGGGTCACCCTGACCGACGGCGACACCCAGGCCAACGCCCACAGCTACGCACCGGCGATCAGCGCCGACGGGCGGTTCGTGGCGTTCGCCTCCCAGGCGACCAACCTCGTGCCGGGTGACCCCAGCGGTCTGACCGACATCTTCCTGCGGGACCGGCAGGCGGGCACGACCGTCCAGGTCAGCGGCGAGAACGCCGACGCGCCGTCGGAAGGGCCGGTGATCAGCGCGGACGGCAGGTTCGTGGCGTTCGTCACCGATGCGGCGCTGGTCCCGAACGACATCAGCGGCACGTACGACGTGTATGTCCGTGATGTGCGCACCGGCAGCCTCCAGCGGGTCAACGTGTCCACCACCGGTGACTACGTGGAGGGAATCACCGTCGCACCGACGCTGAGCGCGGACGGCCGGTTCGTCGCGTTCAACACCGATGCGGCCCTGGCCCCCGACGACACCAACTGGGTGAACGACGTGTACGTCCGCGACCTGCGCGCCGGCACCACCGTCTGGGTCAGCTCGGCGGCCGACGGCGGCCCGGCCACCGGTGGCGGCAGCTTCGGCCCGGCGTTGAGCGCCGACGGCCGGTACGTCGTCTTCGGCTCCGATGCCACCGACCTGGTGGCGCGCGACACCAACGGCGTGCCCGACGTGTTCCGGCGGGACCTGCGCGCCGGCACGACGGTCCGGGTCAGCCTGTCGGCCGGCGGCAGGCAGGCCAACAACCACAGTTACCAGGGGGTGGTCACCCCGGACGGCCGCCAGGTCGCCTTCGCCTCGGGGGCCACCAACCTGGTCCCCGGCGACACCAACGGCGTGATCGACGTGTTCCTGCGCCGGTTGGCCGGCTGACCCGGTCCGACACCGCGCCAGCGGCCCCGACCACCCGGGGGCCGCTGGCGCTGCGGACGCGCTGTCGTCGTCCGACGCCTTCGCCGCACCCTCTATCGTGGACGGCGGTGAGAAGCCTACTCAGGCTCCGGGGACACGAGCCGCTTGACGTCAGGACGTACGTTCCGACGATGATCTATCCGCCTGGCGACGCCTCGACGGCGGTGTCCGGCCCGAGGGGTGCCAGGCAGAGCGACGCGTCCTGAGCGGCGTACCGACCGGACAGGGTGGAGGAGATGCTGTGACGGGGATGACCGGGCCGGGTGGGCGCGACGGTGGCGAGCTGGACGGGTTCCACGTCGGGTGGGTGCCGGCCGCGGCGGGCGACCTGGTGTCGGACTTCGCGTCCGAGTGGGAGGACGTCACCTTCGCCAGCCGGGTCTGGGAACGTGCGGTCGAGGACGGTTACCAGGTCGACCTGCGGGTGCACGTGCTACGCGGGGACCGGCTGGCCGACCTGGCGGCGCTGCGCGACTACCTGGCCGAATACCACGAACGCGATCCCGCCGACTGGCCGCTGACCGGGTTCGACCACGCTCAGGGGAGTGGCCTCGTCGGCGGCGGTGAGGCGTTCTGGCTGGTGGGACCGGGTCTGGCGGTCGACGTACTGGTGGATGTGGAGCGGTTCGGCGCGGACGCCGCACGTGCCGTCGCCGAATCGGTCGTCACTGCCGGCTGAAGGGCGAGCGTGGCGCTGGCCCTCCGGGTACGGTCACCAACGCACCCTGGCGGCCGGCCGGTGCGCGGTAGCCGTCACCTGCCGTCTTCCCGGTACCAGCTCGCCGCTCTTCCGAAGTCGTCGTGCTCAGCAGGAGCCGGAGGTTCCACCATGACCGAAAAGACCTATCAGGTCATCGTGCGCGGCAAGTTCGCGCCGCTAGGGGACGTGCAGCGTGCCGCGCTGCTCGCCAGGGCGGATGAGCATGAGGTGTTCGGAGCGAAGTTCACCGAAGAGGGCACGGTGACCTACGAGCGGTCCCTGCTCGCGTTCACCTTCCGCTGCCTGATCCCGGCCACCGAAGACGACGGGGAAGCGGTCGTGATCGGTCGGGCGGAAGCGATGGCCGCAGCCGCCGTCGCCGAACTCGGTGCCGACCACCGTGACCTCCGGTCGGTGGCGACCGACCTCGACGACATCAAGATCCGCCGCCGGGCACGCCCGTAAGGGGCGCTTCCGTCACCGCCAATCGTTGGTCGTGGCGCTGGTCCGAAAGCCGCCCTTATTGGGGAGAGTTGTTGTCGTCTTGGGCGCAACAGATCTCCACAAACATTGCCTGCTTGTCGGTGTGGGGACACGGCTCCTCGAAAGGAACTCGAAACCGTCCGTGCGCCCAAGGGCGCACGGTGCCGGTAACGGTAGCTGCCACGTCTGACGACTCCAGCTAACGGCGTTTCAGGACGGCTCTGGATCCCTGGAGCTGGAGCCATCGTGGTCGGCGCCAGCAATGCGGCTCAGGTCGTCCAGGGTCTGTCTGGCTACTTGACGGCGTTCCTCGAATACCGCTGGTTCCGCCGTAGCAAGCTCGTCGAAGTACTGAACGCCCTCGGCGGTCAAGGCGATGACCAGCTCATCCACGCGGCCGAACAGGAGCGCAATGAACCCAACGTTCCGTAGGGCCAGGGCGAGGTTGGGGAGGTAGGCGTCGCGGTTGGTGCTGGCGAGCTGTCGGTAGAGGTTGACGGCCTCGTGGCTGGTGGTGAGGGCTTCGGTGTGTTGTCCTGCTTCCGCGAGGATGACCGCGTGGTTGATGAGTGACGCGGCGAGGTCGGGGAGGTGGGTGTCGCGGTTGGTGGTGGTGAGTTCGCGTCGGAGGTTGACGGCTTCGTGGCTGGTGGTGAGGGCTTCGGTGTGTCGTCCGGCCTGGGCGAGTCGGACCGCGTGGTTGTTGAGCGACATGGCGAGGTCGGGGAGGTGGGTGTCGCGGTTGGTGGTGGTGAGTTCGCGTCGGAGGTTGACGGCTTCGTGGCTGGTGGTGAGGGCTTCGGTGTGTCGTCCGGCCTGGGCGAGTCGGACCGCGTGGTTGTTGAGCGACATGGCGAGGTCGGGGAGGTGGGTGTCGCGGTTGGTGGTGGTGAGTTCGCGTCGGAGGTTGACGGCTTCGTGGCTGGTGGTGAGGGCTTCGGTGTGTCGTCCGGCCTGGGCGAGTCGGACCGCGTGGTTGTTGAGCGATGAGGCGAGGCTGGGGAGGTGGGTGTCGCGGTTGGTGGTGGTGAGTTCGCGTCGGAGGTTGACGACTTCGTCGCTGGTGATGAGAGCTTCGATTCGTCGCCCGACTTCGGTCAGCCGTATCGCGTGCCAGTCCATCCAGTACGCCTGTATCTCGGGCGGGGTGTCCGGGGTGAGAGCGGCGACGATGCGGCTCGTCAGCGCCACCGCCAGCCGCCCCAACTCCATCGACGGGTACGGCACGAGTTCAGCGGTCCGCCCCGCCCACCCCACATCGATGTCCGCGTCCGCCAGCAGCCGCACCGCGCCTGGCGTGAACACCCCGGGGAACTGCACCCCGACCGAAAGCACCGCTTCGACCATCCGGGGCACGTCCACCCCCAACGCCACCTCGATCAGCGCCGCCGCGTCGCCCTGGTGCGTCCTCGCCCGCCCGAGCACGGTCAGCGCCCGTACCGCCTGCGCCACCGTCAGGCCGGTGAACACCCGCGCGCGGTCGGCGGCCGGGTAGTCCCGCAGCACCCGCACCGCC
The DNA here is from genome assembly GCF_049178995.1 of Micromonospora sp. WMMD735. NCBI lineage: Bacteria > Bacillati > Actinomycetota > Actinomycetes > Micromonosporales > Micromonosporaceae > Micromonospora > Micromonospora sp. WMMD735. Next base: position 3,057,857 of record NZ_JBMHMJ010000002.1, on the reverse strand, counting down.
AGCGTCTCCGCCAGCAGGTCGGGCTGCACCACGCCGAGCCCGGTGCCGTCGGCGGCCGGATACAGGTCGGCCAGCCACGCCGCGTACCGGTCCACCCGCTCCGGCTCGGCGGCCACCAGCGCGGGGACCCGCCGGACCAGGCCGGCGACCTCGTCCGGGCCGTCCGCGCCGAGCAGCGCCGCCACCCCGACGACCTGCCGCAGGAGTGCGTCCGACGCCGGGTCGTCGGCGGCCAGCAGGCTCGCCCGTCGGGCCGCGAACCGCCAGTAGCGGGCCTCGTGCCCGAGCACCTCGGTCAGCACGTCGTACCGGCCGTGCCGGGGTTTCCCGTCCAGGGCGGTCAGCAGCGCCTCGGCGTGCAGGCGCAGCACCGGCGTGTCCGCCGGGCGCTCCCGGGCCTCGACCGCCGGCAGCGGTCGCCCCAGGTGGGCGGCGAAGTCCCGCGCCGCGAGGGCGACGATCTCGTCGGGTTCGCTCTCCTCGATCCGGGCCGGCAGCACCACCACCTGCGACCGGCCGGTCACCGCGTCGAGCAGTTGCGCCTGCTGCGGGTACGCCGCCGACAGCGTCTCCCACCACAGCCCGGCACCCCGGGCGATGAGCAGCACCCGCACCCGTACCCCGGTGGCCCGCTGCGCCGCGCAGACCAGCGCCGCCACGCCGGCCCGGTCCCGCGTCTCGGCGTAGTCGACCACCACGAGCAACCGCGACGGTACGCCGCCCGAGGCGATCAGGGCGGCCGTCTGCTCCTCGGCCCCGGCGTGGATCCACTCGCACCGCCAACCAGGCAGCCGGCCGGCGAACTCCCGGGCCAACCGGGTCTTGCCCACCCCGCCCGCGCCGGTCAGCAGCCGTACCGCCACCGCGTCGGGGTCGGTCGCCCAGGACTCCAACTGGCGCAGCACCCAGCCGCGACCGAGGAAGTCGACCACCTCCCGGCCCGGGTGCAGCAGCCAGGCCACCGACGCCGGCAGCTCGGCCGACGTCACCACGCGCAGCGCATCCTCGCCGCGCCGCCGGGCCTCCCGCCTCGCCGCGAGCCGGTCGGCCACCGTCGGCCCGAAGCCCCCGACCACCCCGGCGGCGGCAGCGGAGACGACCGTCCAGCCGGTCTTGTCGTCGGCGACGGCCGCCCACGCGCCGAATCCGGCGACCACGCCCGGGATGCCCACCCACCACGCATGCCGACGCCAGGCACCCCGGTCCATGCGCGACACCCTACCGAGGGTCACCAACAGGACACGAAACGATCTTCACGGGCGTCGGGGTCGGTCCGCCGTCCGGTCGATACCGAGAATCGAGAAGCATCGATTGACAGAAGTTTGTCCGATCGAGACACTCGATGAAACATAACCGTGCGTGCAAGGGCCGCTCCGGGAGGACCAGATGAGGCTCGTACACCGGCGGCCCCTGCTCGCGGGAGCGCTCGCCGCCACCACCCTGGTCGGCGTCGTCGGCGTCGCCACCGCGGCCTCCGCCGCCACCGGCTGCCGGGTGACCTACACCGTCACCAGCCAGTGGAGCGGCGGCTTCGGGGCCAACGTCGCGGTCACCAACCTCGGCGACCCGATCAACGGCTGGCAGCTCACCTGGTCGTTCACCGCCGGTCAGCAGGTCACCCAGTACTGGAACGGCACCGCCAGCCAGAACGGCGGCCGGGTCACCGTCGGCAACACCACCTGGAACGCCGCACTCGGCACCGGGGCGAGCACGTCGTTCGGCTTCAACGGCTCGTGGAACAACGCCAGCAACCCGGCACCTACCGACTTCGCGCTCAACGGCACCCCCTGCACCGGCAGCACCACCCCCACGACGCCGACCACGCCCACCCCGGGCACCCCGCCCCCCACCACGCCACCGCCCACCCCGACCACCCCACCGCCGACCACCCCGGCACCGACCACCCCACCGCCACCCACCCCGAGCACCACCCCGAGCGGCGCGGAGGCGACCATCGTGCCCGACCCGTCCTGGACCTGCGGCCGGTCCGCCGGCCTCGTGCCCCCGACCCGTGGCCGGCTGGTGTTCCGGGCCACCGCCCAGCTCGGCGCGATCCGCGACGTCGGCGTCACCCAGTACGGCCACCGCCGCATCCTCGACATCCGGGGCGGCACGGTCACCGGCGACCGGATCAACGGCACCATCCTCAGCGGCGGCCTCGACCTCGAACTCACCCTCGGCACCGGCGCGACCGAGCTGGAACAGGTCGCCATCCTGCGCACCGGCGACGGCACCCCGATCTACCTGCGCACCTGCGGGGTCGCGCCGGCCGGTGACTCCACCGTGCGGATCGTTCCCGACTTCGAGGCCCCGAACTCCAGCGCGTACGCCTGGTTGAACACCGGCACCTACGTTGGCACCCGGACCGTCGACACCGCGACGAACACCCTGAACCTGGCCGTGTACGACGTCTCCGGGGTGTCCCCGGCCGACCCGCGCGTGCAGCTACGGGACCCGGCCGGGACGGCCAACCAGTCGTGGGACTGCCTGACCGGCAGCGGCACCCGGGGCGCGGCGGTGTTCACCGAGACCGTCACGCTCGGGGCCAGCGTCTCGGTCGGGGCCAGCAAGCGCGGCACCCGCAACATCATCCCCATCACCGGCGGCACCATGACCGGCCGGGTGACCGGGACCGTTCTGCCCGGCGGAGCGGACTACCAGCTCATCGGCGCGACCAGCACGCTCGACGCCCGGTACGTGCTGTCCACCAACGACCGGGAGCTGATCCTGGTCCGCAACTGCGGGGCGTTCGGCCGGCTGGTGCCGACGTTCGAGGCCCGCGCCGCCGGCCCGTACGCCTTCCTCAACGCCAACACCTGGCTCAGTTCCGACCCGGGTTCCGCCCCGGGCGGCGTGAGCATCACCTTCTACGAACGCCGATAGCGTGGGGGAGGGGGCCCGCCCTCCACCCCGGCACCCGGCCCCGCCCCACGGTCCCGATGGGTCGGGGTCGGGGCGCGTCCGGCCCGGCCGGTCAGCCGTCGAGCGCCAGCCCGGCCACCTCGTCGGCGCAGCCCCAGGACAGCGTCACCCCGGCGCCCCCGTGGCCGTAGGCGTGCACCAGCCGCTGCCCCGGCGCCGGCCCGGCCTGCGCCGCCACCCGGGGCCCGCCGTGCCGGGCCGGCCGCAGCCCGACCCGCACCCCGAGCACGGGGGCGTCGGCCAACTCCGGCACCAGCGCCACGCACCGGGCCCGGACCGCCGTCGCGGTGGCCGGGTCGGGGCCGGTGTCCCACCGGTCCGGTTCGGCGGTGCCGCCGAGCACCACGTCGTGCCGGCGCGGGTGCACGTAGGTGATGCCGGCCGGGTTCTCCTCGTCGCGTACCGAGGTGGTCAGGCCCGGGTTCGCGACCAGCACCAACCGGCCGCGTACCGGGTGCACCGCCGGGTCGTCGGCGAGCCGCCCGGCGGCCAGTCCGGTGGCGTTGACCACCGTCGGGGCCAGCGCGAAGCCGTCGTCGAGCCGCGCGAGCCGGCCGGTCACGACCCGGCCGCCGGCCGCCGTGAACCGGTCGGCCAGCCAGTCCAGGTACGGCGACATCTCCACCGTCGGCGCGGTGAACCGCAACTCGGTGGCGTACGGCCCGGAGCCGGGGTGGGCGACCAGGTCACCGGCCGCCGCCGCCCACCACGGCGGTCCGGTCCACGGGCGGCGCAGCAGCATCCGGGTCGGCCGGGCCACCACCCCGGGCACCCCGGCGTCGGCCTGCCGGCCCAGTTCCGTGTACGTCCCGGCGGCCCAGCGCAGCACCCGGGGGTCGGCGTCGGTGTGGCTGGGGTACCAGACGGCGGCGGCGACCGCCGACACCGTGTCGCCGGGCGGGTCGGCGGTCAGCAGGGTCACCCGCGCGCCGCGCTCGCGCAGCCGTACCGCCGCCGTCAGCCCGATGATCCCGCCCCCGACCACCAGCACGTCCGTGTCCATCGTCGACCTCCCCGCCGGTGCCGCCCGCCGGTACGGGTGGCCGGACCCGGATCGTCTCCCCGACCGGCCCGACGGGTCCACGACGGGAAATGGCACCGGAGCCGTTGACGGACAGATATCCGACAGTTATTCGGAAAGCCGATCTCCGATGGGAAACGGGATCGCGGACGGTACTCGTCATCGGTAATGTCCAGCGGCGTCGAATTCCGCCACCTGCGGAGTCGACCGACAGCATTGGTGTCATTCGTCGCCGGTGGCGACCGGTCAGGCGGTCCTGTCGATCTGCCGACCCGTTCGGCCCGCGGGCCGTCGGGTCCGCCGACCGACAGGTCCGCCGGTGGCCCGGTCCGCCGGGCCCGCGCCACGGCCGGCGACATCCGTAGTCGAGGAGCCCCCCGTGCCCGACCTGGACCCCCAGCCGCAGCCCGATCCCCGCGCGGCCCAGCCCGGCCCCACCATCGACCGGCAATCCGACCCGCCGGCCGGCACACCCCTGCGACCTGCGGGCGGATCGGCGTCGCCTGGCGGACCGGCGTCGCCTGGCGGATCGGCGTCGCCCGGCGGACCGGCGTCGCCTGGCGGACCGGCGTCGCCCGGCGGCGACCCGCCGGCCGGGGCGACGGCGTCGTTCGGGGCGACGGCGTCGGTCGGTGCCGCGCAGGCGCAGGAGTCCCCGGCCGCCGGGGACCGGTTCGCCCACCGCCCGCCCGGCTACCCGAGCGCCCTGGTCTGGCTGCGCGCCGGCATCGTGCGGGACTGGCGGGGCGTGCTCGGCGCCTTCCTCGCCACCTGGTTCTACGTGCCGTTGGCGCTGGTCGCGGCGGTCTGGGGTGGCCTCGCCCTCGGCCTGTACGGGCTGGTCGCCGGAGGCACCCAGTCCGACGAGACGGTGCCCGCGCTGCTGCGGGACGCCCCGCTGGTCGGGCCGCTGCTGGAGGCGTTCGTGGCGCGTTCCGGCGGGGTGGTCGGCGGGTTCGCCGGGTTCGCGCTCGGCGCGCTTGTCGGTTTCCTGGCCGTGCTGGTGCTGCCCTGGCGCAACGCCGTCGACGAACCGGCGAACCTGTTCACCGGCCTGGCCGGGATGGTGATCGCCGCCGGCCTGGTCGGGGTGCTCTACACCGTCGGGCGGGTGCTGCTGGAACCGTGGCTGCTGGGTGTCTCGGGGGCACGGCAGCTCAGCCGGCGGGAGGCCGAACGGCTGCGTCCGCTACTGAGCGACTGCGCGGCCCGGCTCGGCCTGCCCGGGGAACCCCGGCTGCTGATCGAGGACGATCCGGTGCTCGCCAACGCCCGCGCGTACGCCCGGCACGTCGTGGTGAGCACCGCGGTGCTCGACTGCACCGACGAGGAGATCGCCGCGCTGCTCAGCCACGAACTGGTGCACTGGCGCACCGGCGACGAGGTGACCAGCGCGTTCATCAGGGGTGTCGGCCTGCCGCTGGTGCTGGTGCACGCCCTGCCGGCCTGGCTGATGCGCCGGTTCCCGCACCCGGCCACCGACTTCGTGGTGTTTCTGTTCTTCTGGCCGGTGCTGCTCACCATGCGGTACGTGGTCCTGCCCTGCCACCGCCGGGACGTCCGGGCCGCCGAGTACCGGGCCGACGCGGGCGCGGTGCTCGCCGGACACCGGGAGGGGATGCGGTCCATGCTGGAGCGGCGACGCTCCTTCGAGACCGGGCGCAGCGGCTGGGACGAGGCGGTCTGCGCCACCCACCCCCCGTCCGAGCTGCGGCTGGACCGGCTGGACCGGCCCGTCCCCGACCCGGTGACCGACCGCGCGGCCACCGCACGCGGCCTCGACGAGCTGTTCGGCGGTACGACGACGACGGCGGTCGGTTCCCGGCGCGCCCTGCTGGTCGTCGGCGCGCTGGTGCTGGTGAGCTGCCTGGGCGGTGGGCTGACCACGGCCCAGTGGGCGTTCTTCCGCCCCCAGGCGGCCGTCGGCGACTACTTCGGGGCCCTGGCCGACCACGACGGCCCGGAGGCGCTCGACCAGCTCACCCCCGACGTGCGGGCGGCGCTGGGCGACAGCGGGCAGCTCGCCCGGATGGTGGCGGCGAAGGACTACCGCCCGCCCACCGACGTGTCCGTGACGGGGGTGGAACGCGACGGCGACGAGGCGGTCGCCACGGTCGCCTACACCCTCGCCGGGCAGAAGCTGACCGCTGAGCTGCCGTTGCGCCGCGACGACTCCGCCGTGCTCGGGCTGTTCCACCGCTGGCACATCGACGCCGCCCCGGCGACCCTGACCCTGCCCGGCGGCCCGGCCCCGCTGACCGTCAACGGGGTACCCGCACCGACCGGCGCGGAGGAGGCGGGGGTGGCGGTGCCGCTGCTGCCGGGGGCGTACACGGTGGCGGGGGAGAGCACCGCGCTCAGCGAGACGGCACCCCGGGTGGTCTACGTCGTACCCGGGCAGCAGAGCGTGAGCGGCGCGGAGCTGACGCCCACCCTGCGTCCCGAGGCGCAGGCGGCGGCGGAACAGAGCGTACGGTCCTATCTGGACGGCTGCGCGGCGCAGGCGGTGGCCACCCCGCAGGGGTGCCCGTTCCGCTACTACACCGGCGGCTCGCCGGTGAAGAAGATCGCCTGGAAGATCACCCGGTACCCGACCATCGAACTGACCCTGACCGGCCCGGCCACCGCCCGGGTCTCCACCTCGTACGAGGCGCAGGGCTCGGCGCAGGCCACCGGCAGCACCGTCGGCTACTTCGGGACCACGCCGTTCACCGAGAACGAGACGTTCGGGGTCAGCGGCGTGCTGTCGGTGGTCGACGGCAAGCTGACCTTCCAACCCGGTGACGACTGATCCGCCGGCCGGACCGCATGACTGAGAGGCAGACCGAGATGACCGTGCCCCGCTCCACCGCACCGGCCCGGCTGGTGCTGGCCCCCCGTGCCGCCGGCCCGCAGCGTACGACGCTGCTGGCGTGGCTGCACCGCGACCCGCGCTACCGGGCCCTGGTCCGCGACGCCGGGCCGGGGGGCGGGGCCGGTGGCCGGGCCGGATTCAGCGACGCGGTGATCATCGCGGTGGTCGCCCAGGGGCTGCTGCCCGGTCTGTTCAACCTGGTGCAGAGCTGGGTGGACCAGCAGCGGACCGAGGTGAGCATCCGGCTGCAGGTCGGCGACTCCGAGGTGGAGATCCAGGTCAACGGCCGCACCGACCCGGCGAAGCTGTTCGACGAGGCCCAGCGGGCGCTGCGCCCGACCGACCCCGGCAACGAGATCACCCCCGGCGGCTGACCCGCCGCCACCCGCCCCCGGGCCCACCCGCCCCCCGGGCCCTGGCCCCGCGCCCGCCGTGCGGCGTTCGGTCCGTCGGGGTTCAACGACGGGGGCGATGTAGCGCTATCCGTAGCTTGGGATGCCGCTACATCGCTCCCGTCGTGGGTCGGGCGCTGCGCGGAGACCCTTATGCCTGTCCGTCATAAATATGACGGACAGGCATAAGGGGTGTTCGACCTGTTGCCGTCAGGCACGACACGCCGGGGCGGCCGACGATGCCATGATCGCCGACGGGCCACCACGGCGACCCCCGTCCGGGTCAGGTCCTCGTCGACCGAGGCATGCTGGCCGGAGGCCGTGACCCCCCGACGGGCGGCCACGATGACGATGACCCGGTATGCGTGGTGGCGCGGGCGACGCCGTGATCTCCGGCGGGGGCGGGGCGGTCAGGCGGCCTTGGCCAGGGCGTCGTACTCCTCGTCGGTGAGCTGCACCTCGGCGGCGGCGACGTTCTCCTCCAGGTGACCGACCGAGGACGTGCCCGGGATGGGCAGCATGACCGGCGAGCGGCGCAGCAGCCAGGCGAGCGCCAGCTGGGCGGGGGTCGCGTCGTGCCCGGTGGAGATGGCGTCCAGCGGGCCGCCCGGCTTGGCCAGGTTGCCGGTGGCGATCGGGAACCACGGGATGAACGCCAGGTCGTTGCGCTCGCAGTGGTCCAGGACGTCCTCGGCGCTGCGGTCGGCCAGGTTGTAGAGGTTCTGCACCGACACGATCGGGGTGATCTTCTGGGCCGCCTCGATCTGCGCGACGGTCACCTCGGACAGCCCGATGTGCCGGATCTTGCCCTCCTGCTTGAGCAGGGCCAGCTCGCCGAGCTGATCTTCCAACGGCACCTTCGCGTCGATCCGGTGCAGCTGGTAGAGGCCGATCGACTCCAGGCCCAGGTGCCGCAGGCTCAGCTCGCACTGCTGGCGCAGGTATTCCGGCCGCCCCACCGGCCGCCAGTCACCCGGCCCGGAGCGGGTCAGGCCGGCCTTCGTCGCGATGACCAGGTCGTCGGCGTACGGGTGCAGCGCCTCCCTGATCAGCAGCTCCGAGACGAACGGCCCGTACGAGTCGGCGGTGTCGATGAACGTGACGCCCAGCTCGTACGCCCGGCGCAGCACCCGCACCGCCTCGGCCGGGTCCTTCGGGTCGCCCCACACCCCCGGCCCGGTGATCTGCATGGCCCCGTAACCGAGCCGGTCGACCTGCAGGTCGCCGCCGATCCGGTAGGTGCCTGACGCCTTCGCGGGCTGACTGCTGGACCCCATGTGCCGTACCCCGATCCTGTGGTTGTCGTCGGTGGCAAATCTAGCCACCCACCCCGACGGCTTTCCCGAAGATCGCGGTCGGCAACACCCCCGGACCGAATGTGGGCGTCGACACTCAGCCGGCGTGCCGGATGATCACCAGCGCCTGGTCGTCGTCGGAGCCGGAGAGCTTGGTCAGCAGGGTGTCCGCGATGACCTCCACGGGCTGGTCCCGCACCGGCACGAGCACCTCGTGCAGGGCCGTCACCCCGGCGTCGTACGCCTGGTCACGCCGCTCCACCAGCCCGTCGGTGTACGCCACCAGCAGGTCACCCCGGCCGAACGCCACGGTCGTCACCGGCACCGGGTCACGGACCAGCCCGAGCGGCAGCGAGTGCCCCGTCCAGACCGTCTCCGGCGGCCGGCCCGGCCGCAGCAGCACCGGATGCGGATGCCCCACCCTGGCGACCTGCGCCTGCCCGGCCACCGGGTCGACCACCATCGCCAGGCAGGTGCCGAGGAACCCGACCCCGAGCAGCCCGGTCAACCGGGGGAACACCTCGGCCAGCGGCACCCCGGAGCGGATCAGCGTGTTCACCACCGTCCGCAGCTGCGCCATGTCGGCCGCCGCCTCGACCTGGTGGCCCACCACGTCCCCGACGACCACCGCCAGCCGGCCGTCGTCCAGGTCGACCAGGTCGTACCAGTCGCCGCCCAGGTGCAGGCCGCTCATCGCCGGTTGGTAGCGGGTCGCCAGCTCCAGGCCGGGTGGCCCGATCGTCGCCGAGGTGCGCAGCCGGCCCGCCAGCCGGGTCACCAGGTTGTGTTCGGCGGCGGCCAGCCGGACCCGCTCCAGGGTCTGCTCGCACAGGTCGGCGACGGTGTCCAGCAGGGCCAGGTCGTCGTCGTGCAGCGCCCTTTCCCGGGGCCAGCCGAAACCCAACGCCGCGATGGGCCGCCGGGAGGCGTCCAGCAGCGGGAGCACGACCGTGGTCACCATCCCGTACTCGCCGGCCGGGTCCGGCAGGCCGGGATGCCGGGCGGCGAATTCGGCCCGGTTGCGCAGGATGATCCGTTCCCCGGTGCGCAGCGCGTGGGCGATCGGCCGGGGGTCGTCGATGGTCAGGTCGTCGAAGGTGGCGACCAGCCCGCTGGGCAGCTCCGCGTGCCACAGCCGGACCCGCCGGCCCTCGTCGCGCATCGCCAGGCCGGGCAGCGCCGCGCCGAGCGCCATCGGGGCGGCGTCCAGGATCACGTCGATCGCCTCACCGGTGGACCGGGTGACGCTGAGCCGGGCGGCGAACTCCGCCATCGCCCGCGCCGACGCGGTCAGCTCGGCCCGCCGCAACGCCTGGCTGCACAGCCCCGCCACGGCGTCGAGCAGGATGCGGCGGGCCTGCTCGTCGGCGGCCGGCCCGGCCCAGTGCACCTCCAGCGCACCGAGCACCGCGCCGGCACCGTCGCGCAGCGGCAGGCAGAGCCCGTCCGGCAGCGGCACGGTGGTCTCCTCGCGTACCGCGCGGGCCAGCGGCTCGTCGTCGGTGACCCGCAGTACGCCGGTGCCGGCGTCGTCGGTCACCGTCAGCTCCCAGGTGCCCGCCGTGGCCGCCGCGACCCGGACCCGGTCCGCGCCGACCAGACCGGGGGTGACCGCGCCGACCACCTCCATCACCGCCGCCCGGCTGCCGGCGGCGCTGAGTGCCCCGGCGAGCCGGGCCAACCCCTCGGCCTGCCGCAACGCCCGCCGCCGGTCCCCGTCGGCGGCGGCGACCGGACCGCCGGGCGCGGCGAAGTCGGCGGTGCCGCCGGGCGCGGCGGTGACGGTGGTGAGGACGCCCTGCGGATGGCCGGCGGCGTCGACCACCGGGCCCGACGAGAAGACCGGCCCGGCTCCGTCGTCGCCGTGCCGGCTGGTGACCCGGGCGGCGGTGAGCACCCCGGTCAGCGCGGGCACCGCGTCGGGCCAGACCGCCGAGGCGGGCCGGCCCAGCGCCCGGGTGCCGGCCGGGCCCAGCAGGGCCAGGTAGTCGTCGTTGGCGAGCAGCAGCAGCTCCGGCCCCCACCACAGCGCGGCCGGCGTCGGGCTGTGCAGGCAGAGGACCAGGGCCGTACGCAGGCTGGGCGGCCAGTCCGCCAGCGGGCCGAGCGGGGTGCCGGCCCAGTCGTGGTCGACGATCCACCGGCCGGCCGGGCCGGTGTGGGAGAGCAGTTCGCGCCAGCGGGAGTCGTCCGGCGGCCGGGGGGCGTCGGACGAGCGAGCCATGTCGGGACCTCCGCTCCGCGGATCGAGCGCCTTCCCCATCAGTCGGACCGTACCAGCGTCGGCTGGCGGGCACGTCTGCCGATCTGTCGGCGTGGGCCGACCGAAAGGCGGGCCACGCCGTCCGCCGCACCCGGTGTCCGCCCCGGGGACGGCCCCGTCCGGCCCGGAGTTGTCCCGACCGGCGATCAGGGGCGTCCCCACCGTGGGACGCTGGCCGGGTCCGGGGACACCACCGGCGCGGTGTGGCGCCGACGCGGGGAAGGGGCGCGATGACGGGTACGCCGCAGCTGGACTTCGCACTCGACACGTACGAGTGCATCGTGCTCTACCCGGGTCCGGCCGGTCGGGTGCTGCCGAAGGAGACCGTGCAGCGCCTCCAGGCCGAGCACACCGCGCACATGCGGGCCCTGCAACGGCGGGGTCTGGTGCTGGTGGCCGGCTCGATCGACGGCCCGGCCCGGGAGCCCGCCCCGCCGATCGGCATCGGCCTGGCCCGTACCGGTTCGGTCGAGGACGTACGCAGCGTGATGGAGGCGGACCCGGCGGTGCAGGCCGGCCTCTACATGGTCGACGTGCTGACGTTCCTCTGCCCGGCGGGCTCGCTGGAGTTTCCGCTGGTCAAGACCGACAGCTGAGCGCCGGGTCGACGGGCGTGGCGCGGCGGTGACCGACGGTGGCGGCGTCGGCGCACGGGAGCACGGGAGCGCGCGGACGGCGATTGCCCTCGGGCGGTACGATTCCCGGCGCGCGGTCGCCGATGCCCGCCGCTTTCCGACGTGCCTCCGGCGTGGCCCGCGTCCCGCCGGCCACGCGCCCACCCCGCGCGTCGTCGGACCCTGTTCCTCAGTCCGCAAGGGGTCGGCCCGTAGGCCGACCCGGAGGAGAGACTAGCCTGATGGGCGTGAACCGCCGCGCGAAGATCGTCTGCACTCTTGGCCCCGCCACCTCGTCCCCGGAGCGGCTCCGGGGCCTCATCGAGGCGGGCATGAACGTGGCCAGGCTGAACTTCAGCCACGGTAGTCACGCCGACCACGAGTCGGTGTACCGGATGGTCCGCGAAGCAGCCGAGGCGGTCGGCGTGCCGGTCGCCATCCTGGCCGACCTCCAGGGCCCGAAGATCCGGCTCGGCAAGTTCGCCGACGGGCCGCACGAGTGGCGCACCGGCGACTCGGTGGTGATCACCAGTGACGACATCCTCGGCACCCGGGACCGGGTCTCCTGCACCTACCGCAAGCTGCCCCAGGAGGTGAAGCCGGGCGACCGGCTGCTGATCGACGACGGCCGGGTCGCCGTCGAGGTCAGCGACGTCACCGGTAACGACATCCGGTGCCTGGTCACCGAGGGTGGCCCGGTCTCCAACAACAAGGGCGTCTCGCTGCCGAACGTGGCGGTCAGCGTCCCGGCGATGTCGGACAAGGACGCCGAGGACCTGCGCTTCGCCCTCGGCCTGGGTGTCGACCTGATCGCGCTCTCCTTCGTCCGCACGGCGGAGGACATCAAGCTCGTCCACGGCATCATGGACGAGGAGGGTGTGCGCCGTCCGGTGCTGGCCAAGGTCGAGAAGCCGGAGGCGGTCGACCACCTGGAGGCGATCGTGCTCGCCTTCGACGGCGTCATGGTGGCCCGGGGTGACCTCGGCGTCGAGATGCCGCTGGACCAGGTGCCACTGGTGCAGAAGCGGGCCGTGCAGCTGTGCCGGGAGAACGCCAAGCCGGTCATCGTGGCCACCCAGATGCTCGACTCCATGATCGAGAACTCCCGCCCCACCCGCGCCGAGGCCTCCGACGTGGCCAACGCGGTGCTCGACGGCGCGGACGCGGTGATGCTCTCCGGCGAGACCAGCGTCGGCAAGTACCCGGTGCTCACCGTCAGCACCATGGCCAAGATCATCACCACCACCGAGGCCGGTTCGATCGGGGTGCCCCGGCTCCAGCACGACCCGCGTACCCACGGCGGCGCGCTGACCGTGGCCGCGTCCTCGATCGCCCGCGCCATCGGGGCGAAGGCGCTGGTCGCCTTCTCGCAGACCGGTGACACCGTCAAGCGGCTCAGCCGGCTGCACTGCGACCTGCCGCTGCTGGCGTTCACCCCGGTCCCCGAGGTGCGCAGCCAGCTCGCGCTGTGCTGGGGCGTGGAGACCTTCCTGATGCCGTTCGTGCAGCACACCGACGACATGTTCCGCCAGGTCGACCAGGCGTTGCTGGGTCTCAACCAGGCCACCCCCGGCGACTACGTGGTGATCGTCGCGGGCAGCCCGCCCGGCACCCCCGGCTCCACCAACACCCTGCGCGTGCACCAGCTCGGCTCCCTGGTCGACGCCGCCTCCGCCCGGGCGCTCCAGTGAGCCGGTCGGCGCAGCGAACAGAGGCCGCCCGGTGAGCGCGAGGAGCGCGCCGGGGTTGCGCGCCCCGCAGTCGCGAGCAGCGGCAGTTCCGGTGAGCGCGAGGAGTGCGCCGGGGTTGCGCGCCCCGCAGTCGCGAGCAGCGGCAGTTCCGGTGAGCGCGAGGAGCGCGCCGGGTTTGCGCGCCCCGCAGTCGCGAACAGAGCAAGCTCGGTGAACGGGCGTCCGGCGGCGACCGGCCAGGCCGCGGTCGACCAGCTCCTCGAGGTCCTCGACCTCGACCACACCGGCGCGACGTCCTTCCGTGGGGTCAGCCCCTCGGTCGGCCCGCAGCGGGTGTTCGGGGGGCAGGTCGCCGGTCAGGCCCTGGTCGCCGCCGGGCGCACGGTCGACCCGGAGCGGTTCGTGCACTCGCTGCACGGCTACTTCGTCCGGCCCGGCGATCCGGCCGAACCGATCGACTACCAGGTGGAGAACGTCCGCGACGGACGCTCCTTCTCGGTCCGGCGCTCGGTGGCGTTGCAGCACGACAAGCCGATCTTCTTCATGTCGGCGTCCTTCCAGCGGCAGGAACAGGCCCTGGAACACCAGGCGCCGACCCCGCCGGACGTGCCCGGTCCGGACGACGTCCCGACGATGTCCGACCGGCTGGCCCGCTATCCGGAGCGGCTGGGCATCTGGGGGCAGATCCCCCGCCCGATCGACGTCCGCTACGTCGGCGAGCCCGGCTGGGTACGCCCCGGCGACCGGCCCGCCGACCCGCACCAACGGGTCTGGATGCGCATCGACGGCAAGCTGCCCGACGATCCGCTGCTGCACGCCTGCGCGCTGACGTACGCCTCGGACCTGACCCTGCTGGATTCGGTCCTGTCGGTGCACGGCGAGGTCTGGGGGCCGGGTGGTCTGGTCGGGGCGAGCCTGGACCACGCCCTGTGGTTCCACAGGGCGTTCCGGGCCGACGAGTGGTTCCTCTACGACTGCTGGAGCCCGTCGGCCTCCGGCGCGCGGGGCCTGGCCACCGGCCGGATGTTCACCCTCGACGGCCGGCACATCGCCAGCGCCGTCCAGGAGGGTCTGCTGCGCCGCGTCGGCGACTGAACGCACCCGCCACCGGGCCGTGGCGGCGGGTGCACACCAGCCGGGCCGGCTCAGAAGCTGCTGACCACCTTCACCAACGCCTCGTCGATGGTGGTCGGGTTCTTGGCGTCGAACGCCTTGCCGGCCGACGCCTTGGCGATCCGGTCCAGCGCGGCCAGGTCGGAGTCCTGGTCGAAGGCCACGCAGAAGACCTTCACCGGCTTGTTCGGGTCCAGCGCGATGTCCCGCAGCAGCCGGTCGAGGTCGCTGTCCTTCTGGTACTCGTTCTTGCCGTCGGTGAGCACCACCACCGCGTTGATCCGGTTCGGGTCGTACCTGTCGAGCAGGGTGCGGTGCGCCGCGCGGACGGTGGCGTACAGGGCGGTGTTGCCGCCGATGCGCAGCCCGGCGAGCTTCCGGTTGAACGCGTCCCGGTTCAGCGGGGCGAGCCGTACCTCCTCGCTGTACGGCCGCTTCGGCCGTTGCGGGGTCTCGCTGGAGAACGACCAGAGGGCCACCTGGTCGGCGGCGTTGAGCAGCCCGATCGCCTTACTGGCGGCGTCGGTGGCCACCTGGAACCGGGTCCGGTCGCCGACGCTTGCCTTCATCGAGCCGGAGGTGTCCACGGCGAGCAGGATGTTGGCCTTCTTGCGCAGGGTGTCCCAGCTGCCGAGGATCGCGCCGACCACCTCCGGGGTGGGCGGGTCGAAGTAGGTGAGCCGGTCGCCACCCGGCCCGGCGACCGTGGCCAGCAGCGTCTCGGCGGGGCGGCGTTCGTCGTCGCGGAAGCCGAGGGCGGCGAAGCTGCGTTGTTGCGGGCCGTCGCGGAGGAAGGTCAGGAAGTCCTCGGCGGCCTCGCGTTGCGCCGGGTCGGCCGACGGCAGCACCACGTACGGGTGGTCGAGGTTGAAGGTGCCCTCCTTGGGGTGCACCGCCACCAGCGGCACCCGGGGCTTGTCGCCGGTGGGGCTGAGCTGGCCCTGGTTGTAGAGGTAGACCAGCTCCTCCTGCAGGACGATCGCGCTCATGTCGGTCGCCGGGGCGTCCCCGGTGGCGACGGCGTCGGCCTCGGCGAGACCGCGCAGCAGGTCCACCGAGTCGTCGCTGTAGTGCGAGACGTTGGCCTCGATCCGCCTGACGAACTGGGTCACCGCCGGCTGGGCGAGGTCCTCGCTGGTCAGGTCGCTGGCCCGGTTGACCGCCGCGTAGTAGGTGGCGATGGTGGCGGCCAGACCGGAGGTGGACAGGTGCGGGTTGTCCTTGCCGAAGGTGAACCGGCCCCACTCGGGCTTGCCGAACGCCGCCCAGCCGGTGCCGCCGGAGAGGCCGAGCACGTCGGCCCAGCCGAGCGGGCCGCGCTGCTGCACCAGTTCGCCCCGGTCCTTGGGCATCGCGATGACCAGCGGGCTGTTGGCGATCGACGGGTACTGCCCGGGGGTCTGCGCGGGCCGGCCCGCAGCCTTGTCGAGCAGGCGGAGCTGCCCGGTCCACAGCGACGAGGTGGGCAGCCACACCTGCGGTTCGGCGACCTTCGGCTGGGTGAGCGCCCACCCGCCGGCCAGCGCCTCCATCGCCTCGCCCGAGTTGAGGCCGTGCACGGTCACCTGCGCGCACCGCCCGCCGAAGCGCCGGTCGGCGGCGTTGTACCGGTCGGCGAGCTGGGCGACCAGCGTGCTCTTCTCGGTGGAGGAGCTGACCTCCAGCGGTACGCAGTCGGCCCGGTCCGTGCCGGGCGTCGGCCGGACGTACAGGTACGCCCCGGCGATCACCGCGAGCCCCGCGACGACGGCCACCGCGTGCGGCAGCCACGGTCGGGCGGGACGCTGACCGGCGGCCATCGGCTCCTCCAGGGGTCGTTCGGTGGGTCAGGCGTCGGTGCGGGGTGCCGGCACGGGCCGGGTGCCGGGCCGCTCGACCGAGCCGTCCGGCGGGCCGGATCGGGTCAGCGCGGCGGCGACGAGCAGACGGACACCGTAGACCACGGCGAGGGCGAGCAGACCGACGGCGGCGGCGGTGCCCACGTCGGTGCTGGCGACGTACCCGGTGGCGAAGCCGGCCGCGCCGAGGAGGAACGCGAGGGACATCCCCCACGGGTCGGCCCACTGTCGACGCAGCCGCCGGCCGAAGCCGTCCGGGGTCGCTGTCGCGGTGGCCGGCCGGCCCGTGGCGGCGGGCGGGGTGGGGGCCGGGGCGGACCAGGCCGTCGCCGGTGGGGCGGTCGGCGGCGCGGGGTGGGCGGTCGACGTGGTGGGCCACGGCGTCGGCACCGGGTCGCCGGTCACCTGCGGGGCGGTCGGGGTGCCCGGCGGGGCCGGCGCCACCCCCGCGGTCGGCCAGGGGTCCACCGCCGCCGCCGTCGTCGGCCACGGGTCGGCCGCCGCGACGACCGGTGCGGCGGGCGGGGTGGCGGCCACGGTACGCGGGACGTGCCGGGTGGCCGCGGCGTCGGTGCCGGCCCGCAGCACGGTCTGCAACGGCACCTCGCCGCTCGGGTGGGCGTCGCGTCCGAGCAGCCGCAGCAGCACCTCCTGGGCGGTGGGCCGGACCCGGTGGTCCTTGTCCAGGCACTGCCCGATCAGGGTGGCCAGCGGACCGGTGAGCCCGGTCAGGTCCGGCGGCTCGTGCAGGACCCGGTGCATCACCGCGACGACCGGACCGGTGCCGAACGGCGGCTGACCACAGGCAGCGAAGGCGATCGTCCCGGCCCAGGCGAACACGTCGCTGGCCGGGCCGACCTCGTCGTCGCGGAACCGTTCCGGGGCCATGTAGGTGGCGGTGCCCATGATCCGGCTGGTCATCGTCTCGGTGACGTCCAGCGCCCGGGCGATGCCGAAGTCGATCACCCGGGGGCCGTCCGCCGCGAGGATCACGTTGTCCGGCTTGAGGTCGCAGTGCACCACGTCGGACTGGTGGATCGCGGCGAGCGCGGTGGCGGTGCCGACGGCCAGCCGGTGCAGCGCGTTGCCGGTGACCGGCCCCTGCTCGCGGACGTGCCGTTGCAGGGTGACGCCCTCGATGAACTCGCTGACCACGTAGGGCAGGTCACCGTCCACGTCGGCGAAGAGGATCTGCGCGGTGCAGAACGGCGCGACCCGGCGGGCGGCGGCGATCTCCTTGACGAACTGGGCCTTCGCCCGGGGATGCTGGTGCAGGTCCACGTTGATGACTTTGACCGCGACCCACCTGCCCTGCTCGTCGCGGCCCAGGTAGACCACACCCTGACCGCCCGCGCCGAGCCGACCGATCAGCTCGTACGGCCCGGCCTGGCGCGGGTCCCGCGGGTTCAGCGGCGTCACGTCCGGCATCGCTGTCGCTGCCCCTATCGGCCTGTGCTCCGGTGCGCTGGTGTCCGCCACCGGCGACCCTGCCGGCGACACGGGTATGGTGCCATGCCCACGCCACCGGGACAGCCCACCCTGGCCGTTCGGTGGAGGGCGGCGCTCCGGCCGGCGGGGCCGGCGACTAACCTTGCGGCCATGCGCCTCTCCGCCCGGGTCGACTACGCACTGCGTGCGGCGGCCGAACTCGCGTCGGTCGCCGACGGCGCGGACTCCGGCCGGTCCCGTCCGGTCACCGCCGAGCAGATCGCTCGGTCGCAGGACATCCCGCCGAAGTTCCTGGAGAGCATCCTGCTGCAGTTGCGCCGGGGCGGCATCGTGCACGCCCAGCGGGGCCCGGAGGGCGGCTACTGGCTGGCCCGGCCCGCGGTGGAGATCTCCCTCGCCGAGGTGATCCGGGTGATCGACGGTCCGCTGGCCCACGTCCGGGGGCAGCGTCCCGAGCAGCTCGGCTACCACGGCGCGGCCCGCGCGTTGCAGGAGGTCTGGATCGCGCTGCGGGCCAGCGAACGGGAGATCCTGGAGCAGGTCACCATCGCCGACGTGGCGGCCGGGGTGCTGCCGGGCCGGATCACCGAGCTGGCCGCCGACCCGCGCGCCTGGAGCTGACGCCCCCGGGCCGTACCCGGCCCGCCGGACCTGCCTGCCGTACCGGGCCCGCCGGACCTGCCCACTGCACCCGGTCTGCCGGCGTCTGACCTGGTCTGCGGGGTTCAGGCCGGGGCGTCCCGCTGCGCCGGACCCGTCCCACCCACCGATCTGGGGGTTGACCGGGGAGCGTCCCGTGCCGCATTCTCGACCAAGTCGATAGGAGATGCCGAAAAGTTCGGAGGGCTCGTGCGCAAGCTTCTGATCCTCGCTCTGGTCGGGTTGGCCGCGCAGCTCGTCGACGGCGCGCTCGGCATGGCGTACGGGCTGACCTCGTCGACCCTGCTGCTCTTCGTCGGGGTCGCCCCGGCCGCCGCCTCGGCGTCGGTGCACCTCGCCGAGATCGGCACCACGCTCGCCGCGGGTGTCGCCCACTGGCGGTTCGGCAACGTCGACTGGCGGGTGGTGACCCGGATCGCCCTGCCCGGCGCGGTCGGCGCGTTCGTCGGGGCCACCTTCCTCAGCTCCATCTCCACCGAGAACGCCGCCCCGTGGATGGCCGGCATCCTGTTCACCCTCGGCGCGTACCTGCTGGTGCGCTTCTCCCGGCCGCTGCGCCAGCGTTCCGGTGCCGGGCGGCTGCGCGGCCGGTTCCTCGGCCCCCTGGGCCTGGTCGCCGGCTTCGTCGACGCCACCGGCGGCGGGGGATGGGGCCCGGTGGCCACCCCGGCACTGCTGGTCTCCGGTCGGATGGAGCCCCGCAAGGTGATCGGTTCGGTGGACACCGCCGAGTTCGTGGTGGCCGGAGCGGCCAGCATCGGCTTCCTGATCGGCCTGGGCAGCGAGGGCTTCCTGCTGCCGACCGTCGCGGCGCTGCTGATCGGCGGCCTGATCGCCGCGCCGGTGGCCGCCTGGCTGGTGCGGATCGTCCCCGCCCAACTGCTGGGCGCGACCATCGGCGGGGTGATCGTGCTGACCAACGCCCGCATCCTGCTCAAGGCCGGTGACGCCGGCTCGACCGTCCGCCCGGTTGTCTACGTGCTGCTCGCCGTGGGCTGGGTGGTCGCCCTGACGTTCGCCGTCCGGGCGCTGCGCCGCACCCGCCGGGCCCGCGCCATCGTCGACGCCGCCACCGCCACCGCCACCGCCACCGCCACTGCCGCCGCCGCCACCGCCACCGCCACTGTCGCCGCCACCGCCGACACGCCCGCCGTCGGTGCGACGCCGTCGCCGGACACCGCGGCTGCCGTCGTCGGGGCCGGAGCCGTCGCCGGGTCCGCCCCGGTCGGGGCCGACGACGACCGGCTGGCCGTCGTCGAGCGCTGAACCCCGACAGGGGTACGCCGCCCGCCACACTGACCGTCGCACCCCGCCGGTGACCCGGCACGGGGCGGCGACGGTCACCCGGTAAGCGCGCCGCCCGGGGCGGGTCCGGACGGGGCCGGGTGCCCGGCGAGCAGGTCGGTCGCCGCCGCCGACAGCAGCGCCCAGGCCCGGTCCACGTGCTCCGGCCCGGTCAGCGGCGAACCGACGGCCAGGCGCAGGGTGTACCGGCCGTTGACCCGGGTGTGGGTCAGGTAGACCTGTCCGCTGTCGTTGACCCGGGCCAGCAGCGCCGCGCCGGCCTCGTCACCGGCCCGCAGCCGGAACGTGACCAGGGAGAACGGGTGCGGGGCGGCGAGGGCGAACCGGTCGTCGGCGCGGACCAGGCCGGCGAACCGGTCGGCCAGGGCGATCCCTGCGCGCAGGTGCGCACGCAGTCCCTCGACGCCGTACCAGCGCAGGACGAACCAGAGTTTCAGCGCCCGGAACCGGCGGCCCAGTGGCACCTGCCAGTCCCGGTAGTCGATCACCGCACCGGACTCGCTCGCCGCGTTGCGCAGGAACTCCGGCATGACGGTCAGCGCCTCGATCAGCTCGCCCCGGTCGGCCACCCAGAAGGCGTCGCAGTCGAAGCCGGTGAGCAGCCACTTGTGCGGGTCGAAGCAGTACGAGTCGGCGTGCTCCACCCCGGCGTGCGTCCAGCGCAGCTCGGGGCAGACCGCCGCCGCCCCGGCGTACGCGGCGTCGACGTGCAGCCACACGCCGTACCGGGCGCAGATCGCGCCGATCTCCGGCAGCGGGTCGACGGCGGTGGTGGAGGTGGTCCCGATGGTCGCCACCACGATGGCGGGCACCACGCCTTCGGCCAGGTCCGCCTCGATCGCCGCGCGCAGCGCCGCCGGCCGCATCGCCTGGGTCGTCGGGTCCACCGCGACGGTCCGCACGCCCGCCTCGCCGAGCCCGGCGATGCGGGCCGCCTTCTCGATCGAGGAGTGCCCGTGCGCCGAGGTGTACGCCCGGTAGCGGCGGTCGACGCCGGCCTCCCGCCAGCGTCCGCCGCTGGCCCGGTGCAGGGCGGCCAGGGTGGCGACCAGGGTCGCCGAGGAGGCCGAGTCCTGGATGACGCCGCCGCCGGTGCCGGTGGAGCGGAACCGCGCGGGCAGGTCCATCAGGTCGGCCAGCCAGTCCAGCACGACCGTCTCCAGTTCGGTGCCGGCCGGGTTGGTGGCCCAGAGCATGCCCTGGCTGCCGAGGCCCGAGCTGACCAGGTCGGCCAGCACGCTGGGGCCGCTGGTGTTGGCCGGGAAGTAGCCGAAGAAGCCGGGGTGCTGCCAGTGGGTGACCCGGGGCGCGATGATCGCGTCCAGGTCGGCCAGCATCGCCGCGACCGGCTCACCGTGCGTGGGTGGGCCGGCCGGCAGGGCGGCGGTGACCGTGCCGGGCGGGTCCTGCGGGGTGACCGGGCGTCGGTCCAGCGTCCGCCAGTAGTCGGCGACCCAGTCGACCACCGCGTACCCGGCGCGGCGGAACTCCTCGGGGTCCATGTGCTCAGCCATCCGCCGAGTCGATCAGGTGGGCCGGCCGGGAGCAAGAGCGGGTACGGCTTGTGCGGGCGGAAAGCGTTGTCCTACGATCCGACTGCGCGGAGTCGAACTATGGATGTCGATGCAAAGGCGTCCGTCACCACCGTCAGCGCGGCGTCATCCCGCCGGTCCGGGCAGGCCGGCTCCGCCACCGTGCGCTGACCTCCGCGAAAGGCGTTTCCGTGCACCTGAGCCCCACCCGTCGACGCGCCGCGCTGCTCGCCGCCGCCGCGGCCACCACCCTCGCCGCCGGCACCCTCACCACCGTGACGGCCTCGGCCGCCGCCGCCGGCTGCCGGGTCGACTACAAGATCAGTAGCCAGTGGGGCGGCGGCTTCGGCGCCGACGTCCTCGTCACCAACCTCGGTGACCCGATCAACGGCTGGACGTTGACCTGGTCCTACACCGCCGGCCAGCAGGTCACCCAGGCGTGGAACGCCACGGTCACCCAGTCCGGGGCGCAGGTCAGCGCCAAGGACGCCGGTTACAACGCCGCGCTGGGCACCAACGGCACCGCGAACTTCGGCTTCAACGCGTCGTGGAACAACGCCAGCAACCCGACGCCTGACAGCTTCGCCCTCAACGGCACGACCTGCACCGGCGGCACCGCGCCGACCACCGCGCCCCCGACGACCGCGCCGCCGACCACGCCCCCACCCACCACGCCACCCCCGACGACACCACCCCCGACGACACCGCCACCGACCACGCCCCCGCCGACCGACCCGCCGGCCGGGGCCAAGCAGTTGGAGGATCTCGACCGGGGGCTGATCAGTGTCCGCTCCGGCAACGGGAACCTGGTCTCCTGGCGGCTGCTGGGCACCGAGACCTCCGGGGTGTCGTTCAACCTCTACCGGGGCTCCACCAGGGTCAACGCCACACCGATCACCGGCGCCACCAACTACCTGGACAGCGGGGCGGCGGCCGGCTCGGCGTACACCGTGCGGGCCGTGGTGGGCGGTGCCGAGCAGGCGGCGTCCGCACCCGCCCTCCAGTTCGCCAACGGCTACCTGGACGTGCCGATCCAGCCGCCGGCCGGCGGCACCACCCCGGCCGGGGAGGCGTACAGCTACTCGGCCAACGACGCCAGCGTCGGTGACCTCGACGGCGACGGCGACTACGAGATCGTGCTCAAGTGGGACCCGTCCAACGCCAAGGACAACAGCCAGTCCGGCTACACCGGCAACGTCTACGTCGACGCGTACACCCTGACCGGCAGCCGGTTGTGGCGCATCGACCTGGGTCGCAACATCCGTGCCGGGGCCCACTACACCCAGTTCCAGGTGTACGACTACGACGGCGACGGCAGGGCCGAGGTGGCGATGAAGACCGCCGACGGCACCCGCTCCGGCACCGGTCAGCTGATCGGCTCGTCGTCGGCGGACTACCGCAATTCCAGCGGCTACGTGCTGTCCGGCCCCGAGTACCTGACCATGTTCAACGGGCAGACCGGCGCGATCGCCTCCACCGTCAACTACGACCCGCCGCGCGGCACCGTCTCCTCCTGGGGCGACTCGTACGGCAACCGGGTCGACCGGTTCCTCGCCGGCACCGCCTACCTGGACGGTCAGCGGCCGTCGCTGATCATGGCACGCGGCTACTACACCCGCGCGGTGATCGCCGCCTGGGACTTCCGCAACGGCGCGCTGACCAAGCGGTGGACGTTCGACTCCAACGCCTCCGGCAACTCCGCCGCCGCCGGCCAGGGCAACCACCAGCTCTCGGTGGCCGACGTCGACGCCGACGGCCGGCAGGAGATCGTGTACGGCGCGGCCACCATCGACGACAACGGCCGGCTGCTCTACTCGACAGGCAACGGTCACGGCGACGCGCTGCACGTCGGTGACCTGGACCCGGGCCGCTCCGGCCTGGAGGTCTTCAAGGTCGACGAGGACGCCAGCAAGCCCAGCTCGTACTTCGCCGACGCGCGCACCGGCCAGATCATCTGGAAGACCGCGGCCAACGGCGACAACGGCCGGGGCGTCTCGGCGGACATCTGGGCCGGCAGCCCCGGCGCCGAGTCGTGGTCGTCGGCGGTCGACGGGCTGGCCAACACCCGGGGGCAGAACATCGGCCGCAAGCCGTCGTCGGCGAACTTCCTCGCCTGGTGGGACGGCGACCCGGTACGGGAACTCCTCGACGCCACCAAGATCGACAAGTACGGCACCGGCGGCGAGACCCGGCTGCTCACCGGCAGCGACGTGGCCTCCAACAACGGCACCAAGTCGACCCCGGCGCTGTCCGGCGACATCCTCGGCGACTGGCGCGAGGAGGTGATCTGGCGCACCAGCGACAGCCGGGCGCTGCGGATCTACAGCACGCCCACGCCGACCAGCACCCGGATCTACACGCTGATGCACGACGCCCAGTACCGCGCGGCGATCGCCTGGCAGAACACCGCCTACAACCAGCCGCCGCACCCGGGCTTTTTCATCGGTGACGGCATGCCGACCCCGCCCACGCCCAACATCTACCTGCGCTGACGGTGCGGGCCCGGCATCAGCCGGGCCCCCACAAAAGCAGGCACCGGGTCGCCAGCCGCGGAATCCGCTCAGCTGGCGACCCGGTGCACCACACCGCAGCACCCCCGACCCGTCCCGACCGGGAGTGCCGTACCACCACCGGTAATGAAGTTAGAGGTCGTCCGCAACGGTGGGGTGACGTGGCTATGAAGAGCGTGTTTCAGACGCCCCGGGAGAGCCCGCCGACCACCTTCTCGGCCACCAGCTCGAACGAGCGCACCCGGTCGGCCACGTCGTACACCATGGTGGTGAGCATCAGCTCGTTCGCGCCGGTGCGGTCCAGCAGCTCGGTGAGCTGCCGGCGGACCGTCTCCGGTGAACCCATCGCCTGACCGTCGCGGCGCTGCAGCACGAACTCCCGCTCCAGCTCCGTGTACGGGTACCGGGCGGCGTCCTCGGGGCTGGCCAGCGGCTCCGGCCGCCCCGAGCGGAGCTTGAGGAACGACAGCCCGGCCGGCCCGGACAGCCACTCGGCCCGCTCGTCGGTGTCGGCGCAGACCACGTTCACCGCCACCATCGCGTACGGCTCGCTCAGCCAGCGCGACGGGCGGAAACTCTGCCGGTAGAGCTGGAGCGCGGGCAGCGTGTGCTGGGAGCTGAAGTGGTGCGCGAACGAGAACGGCAACCCGAGCAGCCCGGCGAGCTGGGCGCTGAACCCGCTGGAGCCGAGCAGCCAGACGGCGGGGGACTGGCCCAGCCCCGGGCTGGCGGTGATCGCGCCCGGGTCGTCGCCGCTGAAGTAGTTCATCAGGTCGGCCAGCTCCCGGGGGAAGCCCTCCGCCGACAGCCCCTCCATCGTGCGCCGCAGCGCCAGCGCGGTCCGCTGGTCGGTGCCGGGGGCCCGGCCGATGCCCAGGTCGATCCGGCCCGGGTGCAGCGCCTCCAGGGTGCCGAACTGTTCGGCGACCACCAGCGGCGCGTGGTTGGGCAGCATCACCCCGCCCGAGCCCAGCCGGATCGTGGTGGTGTGCGCCGCCAGGTGGGCGAGCAGCACCGCCGGGGCGGAGCTGGCGATCGCCGGCATGTTGTGGTGCTCGGCCACCCAGAACCGGCGGTAGCCCAGTTCCTCGGTCCGGCGGGCCAGCTCGGTGGTGTGCCCGAGCGCCTCGGAGGCGGTGGCCCCGGCGGCGACCGGAGCAAGATCAAGAACAGACAACGGTACGTCGATCACACCTGTGCCCAACCCGTCCCGGCCCGGACTTGTTCCCTGGTCGAGCCCGGTCCGTGGTCCGGGACCGTGCCCGGCCCGGGCCCGGGGGAGGCGGACATCGCAACATCAGCGATGTCGCGGCATCAGGCGCTGCGGATACCGCAACATCGCTGCCGTCGAGTCGATCTCGGCGGGCGAGCGGGCGAGCGGGTGGGGCGAGCGGGCGGACCGTGGCCGGCCGGCGGGCGGGCGGTGGCCGGCGGGTGACGGGGTCAGCCCCGACCGCGGGCCTGCTCGAAGATCAGGCTGGTCTGGGTGTGCTGCACCGCCGGGTCCACCGCCAACTGGTCCAGGACGAAGTCGCGCAGCGCGTCACCCGACGCCGCCCGGACGTGCAGCACGTAGTCCTCCGCGCCCGCCACGTGGAACACCGACACCACCCCGGGCAGCCGTACCGAACGGGCCCGGAAGGCGTCCACCGCGGCCCGCTCGTGCGCGGTCAGCCGGACCGACACCAGCGCCTGCAACGGCAACCCCACCGCCGCCGGGTCCACCTCGGCGTGGAAGCCCCGGATCGCCCCGCAGTCCCGCAGCGCCCGGGTCCGGGTCAGGCAGGTCGACGGGGCCACCCCCACCCGTTCGGCGAGGGCGTTGTTCGGCAGCCGGCCGTCGGCGGCCAGCTCGGCCAGGATCGCGCGGTCGACGTCGTCCAGGGTGGCGAAGGGTCGTACATCGTTCGGTGCGGAGGGCATCCCCGCATCCTTCCGCGAATCCGAGCACAGGAATAGCTGCCCCGCCAGAATATCGTTCGAAAGTCTTGCCTTTCGTCATGCTGATGTTCGAGGCTTCCGGCATGACGGCGGCTACGGCATGAACCCCATCACCAGCGTCGGGGCGACCCTCGACGACACCTCCCCGGACACCCGGGCCGTGCACGCCGGCCGGGACGATCTCGCCGCCCTCGGGGTGCACGTACCGCCGATCGACCTGTCCACCACCAACCCGCTGCCGTCGGTCGAGGCCGGCGGCGCGGCCTACGAACTGCTCGCCACCGGTGGCACCCTCCCGCCCGGCGACAGCGCCGTCTACCAGCGCCTGTGGAATCCCACCGTGGCCCGCTTCGAGACCGCGCTGGCCACCCTCGAAGGCACCCCGGCGGCGGTCGCCTTCGCCAGCGGCATGGCCGCGCTCACCGCGGCCCTGCTCGCGGCCACCCGGGACGGCCGCCGGCACGTCGTCGCCGTCCGTCCCCTCTACGGGGGCACCGACCACGTGCTCGCCACCGGCCTGCTCGGCACCGAGGTCAGCTGGGCCCGTCCCGACGAGGTCGCCGCCGCCGTACGGGCCGACACCGGGCTGGTCGTCGTGGAGACCCCGGCCAACCCCACCCTCGACCTCGTCGACATCGCAGCCCTGGCCGCAGCCGTGGGCGACGTCCCGCTGCTGGTCGACAACACCGTCGCCACCCCCGTGCTCCAGCAGCCGGCCCGGCACGGCGCCGCGCTCGTCCTGCACAGCGCCACCAAGAGCATCGGCGGGCACGGCGACGTGCTCGCCGGCGTGGTGGCCTGCGACGTCGACTGGGCCGCCCGGTTGCGCCAGGTGCGCGCGGTCACCGGCGCGGTGCTGCACCCGCTCGGCGCGTACCTGCTGCACCGGGGCCTGCAGACGTTGCCGCTGCGGGTCCGCGCACAGCAGGCCGGCGCGGAGAAGCTGGCCCTGCGGCTCGCCGGGCACCCGGCCGTCGCGCGGGTCCACCACCCCTCGGTGCACGACCCGGCCGGGCTGGTCGGCCGGCAGCTCGCCGGCACCGGGAGCCTGCTCGCCGTCGAGGTACGCGGTGGCGCACCGGCCGCCGCCCGGGTGGCCGGGGCCTGCCGGCTGATCACCCACGCGGTGTCGCTGGGCGGGGTGGACACCCTGATCCAGCATCCCGCCTCGCTGACCCACCGGCCGGTGGCCGGGGAGGCGAAGCCGGGCGACGGGCTGCTGCGGATCTCGGTCGGCCTGGAGGACCCCGAGGACCTGTGGACCGACCTGGCCCGCGCGCTCGCGGCGGGGTGAGCGTCCGGTGGGGCGGTCGGCCCTGCTGACGGGTCAGTGCTTGGAGCCGACGTGGCCGTCCAGGGTGGCGACCGCCGCCCGCCGCGCCACCGACAGGCAGTTGCGGCGGTTCATCGTCCAGGCGACACCGATCAAGTCGAGTGCCCACTGGCAGAGACCCATGATGTGGGTGGACTCGTTGCTGAAGTGGTAGCGCGGGTAGACGTACGGTCGGCCCCCGCACGGTCACCCGGTTGTCCACCCGGCAGCCGTCGGAGTGGAACAGACCCCGCAGGAAGTCGCCCGGCTGGCGCTGGACGATCTCGCGTTGCCAGTCGGCCAGGCCGATCCGGCGTTCGTGCTTGCGGCCCGGCCCGTGCTGGGGAAACAGGCACGGCCAGTGCCGGCCGTAGCTCTGCACGCCGACGCAGCCCTGCTTGCGCACCCGCTGCACCGTCGTGGCGAGCACGGCCCGCATGGCCAGGTCGCACGCGTCGACCAGCCCCGGCCAGGCGGCGGCACAGTAGATCCGCAGCACCGGCACCCGGGCCGTCGTCACCAGGTGGCCGTCGCCGAGGTGCAGGCCGAGGAGATAGGCGTACGCCGCCGGGTCGGCCGGACCGTCGAGCCCGTCCCGGCACCGGAAGCACCGCAGCTCGGTGCCCCGCTGCCGCGCCTCGGGACGGTCGTTGCACCAGTGCCAGACGGTGCGGTAGGGAAGGCCGACGGCACCTGCCGCGTCGGCGACCGAACCGCCGGCGCGGTGCACCTGCCGGGCGCGGGCCCGGATCTCTGGTGGATGCACCGGGGCATCATCGAACAGGTGTGTGACAAGGTGCCGGGAGCGGGACTCGAACCCGCACGCCTGTTAAGGCAAATGCTTTTGAGGCATTCATGTCTGCCGATTCCATCATCCCGGCGTCACCCCGAGGGGCGCGTGGCTCACTGTACCCGACTAGGCTCATGCGGGAGCATGGGTGGTAGCCGGTGTGGGATCGATGGTGGGGGTAGGGCTGGTGGCCGAGACGCAGACGGATGCCGAGCGCAGGCGGGTGCTGATCGCCGAGGACGAGGCGCTCATCCGACTGGACCTGGCCGAGATGCTGGTCGAGGAGGGTTACGAGGTCGTCGGCGAGGCCGGTGACGGCGAGACCGCCGTCCGGTTGGCCGAGGAGCTCAAGCCCGACCTCGTCATCCTCGACATCAAGATGCCGATCATGGACGGCCTGGCCGCCGCCGAGCGGATCGCCGGCGCCCGGATCGCCCCCGTAATCATCCTGACCGCGTTCAGCCAGCGTGACCTGGTGGAACGGGCGCGGGCCGCCGGTGCGATGGCCTACCTGGTCAAGCCGTTCCAGAAGAGCGACCTGGTGCCGGCGGTGGAGATCGCGCTGTCCCGCTACTCCGAGATCGCCGCCCTGGAGTCCGAGGTGGCCGGCCTCACCGACCGGCTGGAGATCCGCAAGACCGTCGAACGCGCCAAGGGCGCGCTGATGACGACGTACGGGATGACCGAGCCGCAGGCGTTCAAGTGGATCCAGCGCACCGCGATGGACCACCGGATGACCATGAAGGAGGTCGCCGAGCGGATCCTCGCCGAGACCGCCGGTGGCGAGATCGCCGAGCAGCCCACCTCCTGACCCGTCGGCGCACCGGTCGCCGATCGGTCCGTCTTTCCTCCCCGCCCGGCGGCCCACCCTGTCCGGTCGACGCGGCGGCCCGCTCCGAACCGGCGGACGAATCCGCCCCGACGGTCGTCCGGTCCGTCCTGACGTCGACCGGTGAAGGCGCGGTCCGGCACACGCCGGTGACCACCGGGAGCAGCAGGGCGCACCACGGCGTACCGGTCGGCCGGTGGCCGCCGCCCCCGATCGCCCGGCTCCCGTCTCCGGACCGGTCGGGCCGGCCGCCGGTCGGGCGGCCCGACCCGCCCCCCCACGGCGGGGCTCCGCTGCCTAGCATCGATGCATGTCTGCCCGGCGCGTGCTCGTGGTGTGCGCTCTGTTGGTCCTGGTGGTCGCCGGCTGCGACCGGAACGGAACCGGAAACGACGAGGCCGGCCCGGGTGGCGGGCGGTCGGCGGCGGTCGAGCCGGCCTGGCGGGAGGCGACCCTGCCCGCACCGCCCGGTCCGGCCGGCCGGCTGGTGCTGCGCGACGCGGTCTCCTGCGCCGGGGTCTGGTTCCTGGTCGGCGGGGTCGTCGACCCCGCCGGTGGGAGCCGCCCGGCGGCCTGGTCCAGCGCGGACGGTGCCACCTGGGTGCCGATGCCGGTCGCGGCCAGCACGTTCTACGGCCGGCAGCACGTGCTCTACGCGGCGGCCTGCGCCGGAGACCGGGTGGCGGCGCTGGGTGCCAAGAACGGTGGGGTGCACGGCAACCCGCGTACCGGGACCTGGGTCCGCGACGGTGCCGGCCCGTTGCGGGAGGTGCCGGCGGCGTTCGAGCTGTTCGGCGGCCCCCGCGCGGTCAGCGTGGTCCGGCTGGCGGCCGGTGCGCAGGGCTGGTTGATCGCGGGTGCCCGGGCCGACGGCGCGGCGGTCTGGACGTCGCCGGACGCGGGCGGGTTCACCCTGGCCGAGGGGTTGCCGGAGCTGGCCGGGGATGCCCGGGGGCGGACGGCGGCGTACGACGCGGTGGCGCTGCCGGCGGGTTGGCTGGTGGTCGGGTCGCTGCTGCCGGCGGCCGGCTCGGCGCTGCGGCCGATGGCGTGGACCTCGGTCGACGGGCGCTCCTTTCGGCGGGCGGAACTGCCGGTGCAGGACGGCCGGGGGCGGGCGGAGCGGGTGGTGCTGCGCGACGGCGTGCCGGTGGTGGTGGGGGCGGTTTCCGACGGTTTCGCCGTGTGGCGGGCCGACGACGGGGTGCGGTGGCGGCGGGTCGGCGGGTTCGGGGCGACCGGGCCGGGCGTGCTGTCGGTGGTGGGGCTGACCGTGGTGGGTGGCGCGCTGGTGGCGGTCATCGGTGACGGTGCCGGTCGCGCTACGTGGGTGTCGACCGACGGTGGGGTGTCGTGGCGCTCCGTCCGGGTGCCGCTGACGGTGGTCGATGGCGGTGACACCGCCCTGACGGTGGCCGGCGGCGATGATCGACTGTTGCTGCTGGCCGACGACGGCCGGGCCTCTCATGCCTGGTGGGGGCGGGTTTGAGTGGCTATAGGCGGGGGCGGTGGGCGGTGCCCTCCCGCACCTTCGAATGGAAAGTGAAGATCCCTCAGATCTGACGGTTCTTACAGCGATCGTTTCGAATCCGCCACGGCGTGTAACGGTTCGATCAACCCCGCTTGCTGGGGCTTACGTCGCAGCTTCCCGGTGGGATAACGTCCCGGCCCAGACCGGCGACGACGGTCTGGTTCGTCCGCCCCCGCAAGGGCCAATAGGCAGCGGGTGGTTCGGACCATGCGACGGAGGAGGGTTCCGGCCTTGAGGCAGAAGCTCGCACGCGTGATCGGTGGAGTCGCCATGCTGGCGCTCGTCGCCGGCGGCACCGCTTGCTCCAGCGGCAGCGACGACGAGGCGTCCGGTGGGGACGGCTGCGGTAGCAAGATCGCGTTCTTCGGCGCGCTGACCGGCAGCTCGGCGGCGCTGGGCATCAACGAGAAGAACGGCGTCAAGCTCGCCGTCGAGAAGTACAACAAGGAAAACGCCGACTGCAAGGTCGAGCTGGCCGAGCTGGACTCGCAGGGCAGCCCGGACCAGGCCCCCGGTCTGGCCCAGAAGGCCATCGACGACAGCAAGCTCCTGGGCATCGTCGGCCCGGCCTACTCGGGCGAGTCCGAGGCCGCCGGCCCGCTGTTCAACGAGGCCGGCCTGGTCACCATCACCCCCTCCGCCACCCGCCCCAGCCTCGCCCAGCAGGGCTGGAAGACCTTCTTCCGGGCGGTCGGCAACGACCTGAGCCAGGGCCCGGCGGCCGGCACCTACATCAAGAACGTGATGAAGGCCGACAAGGTCTACGTCATCGACGACCAGTCCGCCTACGGCGCGGGCCTGGCCGACGAGGTCAAGAAGGTCCTCGGCAGCGCGGTCGTCGGCTCGGACAAGGTCCAGGGCGAGGGCAAGCAGACCGAGTTCTCCGGCGTGGTGACCAAGGTCAAGGCCGCCGGCGTCAAGGCCGTCTTCTTCGGTGGCTACTACCAGGAGGCCGGCCTGATCCGCAAGCAGCTCACCGCTGCCGGGGTCACCGCCCCGCTGGTCGTCGGTGACGGCTCCAACGACCCGGCGTACATCACCACCGCCGGTGCCGCCGCCGCCGAGGGCACCATCCTCACCTGCCCGTGCGCGCCGGCCGCCGAGGCCCGTGGCACGTTCGTCGAGGAGTTCAAGGCGCTCAACGGCGCCGACCCGGGCACCTACAGCGACACCGCCTACGACGCCGCGAACATCCTGCTCGCCGGCATCAAGGCCAAGAAGACCACCCGCGCCGACCTGCTGGAGTTCGTGAAGAGCTACAACGGCGAGGGTGTCGCGTCGAACTACAAGTTCGTCGAGGGCGGCGAGCTGGACCCGGCGCAGGTCAAGGTCTGGGCGTTCAAGGTCCAGGGCGGCAAGGTCGTCCCCGACCAGGAGATCCCGAAGGCCTGACCACGGTCGCTGCGAGCGATTGACGACAGATCGCGGGTGCGGCCGGGAGCTCGCTCCCGGCCGCACCACCTGTTTCTCCACACCTGACGGAGCGGCCCTCCCGTGAACTTCGACGGACTGTTCTCCAACTTCGGGGAACTCACCACGACCGGCCTGACACAGGGTGCGATCTACGCCCTGGTCGCGCTCGGCTACACGCTGGTCTACGGCGTACTCAGACTCATCAACTTCGCTCACTCCGAGGTCTTCATCGCCGGCGCGTTCGCCGCCATCTGGACCTGGAACGGCTTCGGCCTCGACCAGGACTCCCAGGTCAGCGGGGTCGGCTCGATCCTGTTCTACCTGCTCGTCGCGATGATCGTCGCGGCCATCGCGTCGGCCGGCACGGCGACCGTGATCGAGCGGGTGGCGTACCGGCCGCTGCGCAAGCGCAACGCGCCGCCCCTGGCCTTCCTGATCACTGCGATCGGCGCGTCGATCGCGATCTCGGAGGCGTTCGGCATCTGGACCCGTCGGCGGCCCGAGGGCGCACCGATCCTGATCAGCCAGAAGCCGCTGTTCCACCTCTTCGGGGTGCCGATCGACGGGGTGCAGTTGCTCACCCTCGGCGCCGCGCTGGTGATGATGGTCGCGCTTGACCAGTTCATCAACCGCAGCCGGGTCGGCCGGGGCATCCGGGCGGTCGCCCAGGACGCCAACACCGCCGCGCTGATGGGCGTGAACAAGGACCGGATCATCCTGATGGTCTTCATCGCCGGTGGCACCATGGCCGGCGTCGCCGGCCTGCTCTACGACGTACGGATCCAGAGCCTGACCTACAGCGTCGGCTTCCTGCTCGGCCTGAAGGCGTTCACCGCCGCGGTGCTCGGCGGTATCGGCAACCTGCGGGGCGCCCTGGTCGGCGGCCTGCTGCTGGGCGTGGTGGAGAACTACGCCTCGGGGCTGTTCGGCAGCGAGTGGAAGGACTTCGCCGCCTTCGCCGTGCTGGTGGTGCTGCTGATGTTCCGGCCGACCGGTCTGCTGGGCGAATCGCTGGGAAGGGCACGGGCATGACGACGACGGTTAATCCGCCGACCCCCGAGCAGCAGCAGGGGATCGGGACACGGCTGCGGCACGGCCGCGAGGCCATCGGGCAGCGGTGGCACGACGCGCCGCGCTGGGTGCGCTGGGCGGCGCTGGCGGCGCTGATCGCGTTCTTCTACGCGCTGCCCAACAAGGAGTTCTACCAGTACCTGGGGCCGATCCCGACCACGGGCTCCAACTTCACCCAGGTGCTCTTCACCGTCTCGATCTACGTGCTGCTCGCCGTCGGGTTGAACATCGTGGTCGGCTTCGCCGGCCTGCTCGACCTCGGCTACTTCGGCTTCTTCGCCGTCGGCGCGTACACGGTGGCGGTGTTGACCTCGCCGAGCAGCGACCTCAAGACGCTGTGGCCGTGGCTGCTGGTGGTGCCGATCGCGATCGCCCTCACCATGGTCTCCGGCATCATGCTCGGCACCCCCACCCTGCGGCTGCGCGGTGACTACCTGGCGCTGGTGACGCTCGGCTTCGCCGAGATGATCCGGATCGCGGCGGTCAGCTCCGAGTTCCTCAAGGGCCAGCGGGGCTTCAACCAGATCCCGCACCCGCCCGGCAAGTACGCCGACGGCAAGCCGTTCTTCGGGGTGCTCGACGCCCGCCCGTACTACTGGCTGGTGCTCACGCTGATCATCCTGGTGGTGATCGGGGTGCGGAACCTGACCCACAGCCGGGTCGGCCGGGCCTGGATCTCGATCCGGGAGGACGAGGACGCCGCCCAGTTGATGGGCGTGCCGACGTTCAAGTTCAAGCTCTGGGCGTTCGCCTCGGGCGCGGCGATCGCCGGCCTGGCCGGTGCGCTCTTCGCCGGCAAGCAGAACTTCGTCAACTCGCAGAACTTCGAGCTGCTCAACTCGATCATCATCCTGGCCGCGGTCATCCTGGGCGGCTCGGGCAACATCGTCGGCGCGATCGTCGGCGGCGGTCTGGTGGCGTACATGATCGAGCGGTTCCGCGGCATCGAGCTGTTCGGCGTGGAGCTGTACGAGTACCGGTTCCTCTTCTTCGGTCTGGTGCTCGTGGTGATGATGATCTTCCGGCCGCAGGGCCTCATCCCGAACCGACGACGGGCGGCGGAGTTCAAGGACCGTCGCAAGGAGGTGATCGTCGGTGAGTGACACCGAACAGACCCCGGCCGTTCCGGCCCAGGCGGGCGCGCCCGCCGTCGAGACCGTCCCCGGGCGGGAACCGCTGCTGGAGGTCGACCACGTCACGCTGCGCTTCGGCGGCGTGGTGGCGCTCAACGACGTCGACTTCACCCTCTACAAGGGCGAGATCCTCGGGCTGATCGGCCCGAACGGCGCCGGCAAGACCACCTGCTTCAACGCGATGACCGGCATCTACCAGCCCAGCGAGGGGCAGATCCGGTTCCGCGGCGAGAAGATCAGCGGCAAGAAGCGGCACCAGATCACCAAGATGGGCATGGCGCGGACGTTCCAGAACATCCGCCTCTTCCCGGAGATGACCGCGCTGGAGAACGTGCAGGTCGGTGCCGACGCGCACCACAAGACCAGCGTGGTCTCGGCGCTGTTCCGGCTGCCCCGGCACTGGCGCGAGGAGCGCGAGGGCCGGGAGAAGGCCGAACGGCTGCTGGAGTTCGTCGGCATCCGGCCCCGGATGCACGAGTTCGCCCGCAACCTGTCCTACGGCGAGCAGCGTCGGCTGGAGATCGCCCGGGCCCTGGCCACCGACCCGGTGCTGCTCTGCCTGGACGAGCCGGCCGCCGGCTTCAACCCGGCGGAGAAGGAGGAGCTG
This sequence comes from Micromonospora sp. WMMD735, assembly GCF_049178995.1. Classification (NCBI taxonomy): domain Bacteria; kingdom Bacillati; phylum Actinomycetota; class Actinomycetes; order Micromonosporales; family Micromonosporaceae; genus Micromonospora; species Micromonospora sp. WMMD735. The sequence goes on along the minus strand of NZ_JBMHMJ010000002.1, from coordinate 3,023,771 downwards.
CTCCAGCTCATCCGGCAGATCCGCGACACCGGCGTGACCGTGCTGCTGATCGAGCACGACATGCGCCTGGTCATGGGCGTCACCGACCGGATCGTGGTGCTGGAGTTCGGGAAGAAGATCGCCGAAGGGCTGCCCGCCGAGGTGCGGGACAACCCGAAGGTGGTCGCGGCGTACCTGGGGGTACCGGACGATGCTGCTTGAGATTGACGACGTCAGCCTGCTGTACGGGCGCATCCAGGCGCTGCACGGGATCAGCCTGACCGTGGGGGAGGGCGAGATCGTCGCCCTGATCGGCGCGAACGGCGCCGGCAAGTCCACCACCATGCGGGCGGTCTCCGGCATCCGGCCGATCGCCTCCGGGGCGATCCGCTTCGAGGGCGAGGACATCTCCAAGCTCCGGGCGGACCTGCGGGTCCGGCGGGGGCTGTGCCAGGCCCCGGAGGGGCGCGGCATCTTCCCCGGCATGACCGTGCTGGAGAACCTCGACATGGGCGCCTACACCCGGCGGGACCGGGCGGGCATCGCCCAGGACCTCAACCGGGTGCTGGAGCTGTTCCCCCGGCTGGCCGAGCGGCGCAAGCAGGCCGGCGGCACCCTCTCCGGCGGCGAGCAGCAGATGCTGGCCGTCGGCCGGGCGCTGATGAGCCGGCCCAAGCTGCTGCTGCTCGACGAGCCGTCGATGGGTCTGGCCCCGATGCTGATCCAGCAGATCTTCTCCATCATCACCGAGATCAACGAGCAGGGCACCACGATCCTGCTGGTGGAGCAGAACGCGCAGCAGGCGCTCGCCCGGGCCCACCGGGCGTACGTGCTGGAGACCGGCCGCATCGTCAAGAGCGGCACCGGCGCGGAGCTGCTGCACGACCCGTCGGTCAAAGAGGCCTACCTCGGCGTGGCCTGACCGTCGCCCCCCTCGCAAAGGAGTACTGCCATGTTCCACCTCACCCCTGGTCGGCGGGCGGCGTTCGGCGTCGCCGGCGCGACCGCCCTGCTGCTCTCCCTCGCCGCCTGTGGCGAGGAGGAGAGCACCGAGCAGCCCGGCGGCGGCCCGTCGGTCAGCGCGTCGGCCGACACCTCGCTGGCCGACAAGGTCCCGGCCGCGATCAAGGCCGACGGCAAGATCGTCGTGGGCACCGACTCGACGTACGCCCCGGCGGAGTTCCTCGACGCCGACGGCAAGACGGTGATCGGCTTCGACGTCGAGCTGTTCACCGCCGTGGCGGCCAAGCTCGGCCTCAAGGCGGAGTTCGTCTCCGCGCCGTTCGGCGACATCATCTCCGGCGTGAGCACCGGCAAGTACGAGGTCGGCGTCTCGTCGTTCACCATCAACGACGAGCGCAAGCAGCAGGCCAACATGGTCAGCTACTTCCAGGTCGGCACCCAGTGGGTGACCAAGAAGGGCAACCCGGCCGGCGTCACGATCGACGACGCCTGCGGCAAGAAGATCGCCGTGCAGAAGGACACCGTCCAGGTCGAGGACATCCAGAAGCGCTCCAAGACCTGCACCGAGGCCGGCAAGCCGGCGATCACCGTCGAGCAGTTCCCCGGCCAGGACGCCGCCACCGCCGCGGTGGTCTCCGGCAAGGACGACGCGATGCTCGCCGACTACCCGGTCGGGGTGTTCGCGGTGACCCAGTCCAACGACGCCCTCGAACTGCTCGACAAGCAGTACGAGGCGGCCCCGTACGGCTACGTGGTCGGCAAGGACCAGGCGGCGTTCGCCGAGGCGGTGCGGGACGCGACCAAGGCGCTGATCGCCGACGGGTCGTACAAGTCGGTGCTGGACAAGTGGAAGGTGGCGGACGGCGCGATCACGGACCCCGCGATCAACCCGTAACAGGTCATGGAATCCCACGACACTTCCACCGTACGGGCGCGGCCGGAGCCTCTCCGCGCCGTGCCCGTACGGCACCCGGGGCGCTGGGTCGCGGTCGCCGTGCTGGCCGTGCTCGTCGCCATGTTCGTCCACCTGCTGGTCACCAACGACGCCTTCAACTGGTCGTTCATGGTGGACAAGATGTTCCGTCCGCCGATCATCGAGGGGCTGCTGCGCGGCACGGTGCTGATGACGGTGAGCGCGATGCTCATCGGCGTCACGCTGGGCGTGGTGGTGGCGGTGATGCGGCTGTCGGACAATCCGATCCTGCGCGGGGTCGCCTGGCTCTACACCTGGTTCTTCCGGGCGGTGCCCCGGCTGGTGCTGCTGGCGGTCTTCGGCAACATCGGCATCCTGTGGAGCCGGATCGAGTTCGGGGTGCCGTTCGACACCCAGCTCGGTCAACTCTTCGGCATCGACAACCTGCAACTGCGGCTGTTCGGTTTCTCCTCCCGGGACATCCTCACCGGCTTCATGGCCGGCCTGCTGGGATTGGCGCTGTCCGAGGCGGCCTACATGGCCGAGATCGTCCGGGCCGGCATCCAGTCGGTCGACGAGGGGCAGACCGAGGCGGCCCAGGCGCTGGGCATGAGCCGGGGTCAGCTGCTGCGCCGGGTGGTGCTGCCGCAGGCGATGCGGGTGATCATCCCGCCGACCGGCAACGAGACCATCGCGATGCTCAAGGACACCTCGCTGCTGCTCTACGTGCCGGTGAGCGTGGAGCTGTTCTTCCAGCTCGACGCGGTCGGTAAGCGGACCTTCCAGATCTTCCCGATGTATGTGGCCGCCTGCCTCTGGTACCTCTTCCTGACCAGCATCCTGCTGGTCGGGCAGTACTTCCTGGAGCGGCACTTCGGCAAGGGCTACGGTCCGGCCGGCCGGGCCCGGCTGCGGTTGCGCGGGATGGCGGCGGAGACCGGTGGCGGCAACGCGGGAACGGTGGGTCCGGCATGAGCGAGCTGATTCCCGGCCAGCCGGGTGCGCCCGCTGCGGAGCCGGGCCGGGCCGGCGAGTCCGGGCTGATGGTGCAGGCCGAGCAGGTGCACAAGTCGTTCGGGTCGCTGGAGGTGCTCAAGGGCATCGACCTTCAGGTGCGGTCGGGCGAGGTGTGCTGCCTGCTGGGGCCGTCGGGCTCCGGCAAGTCGACCTTCCTGCGCTGCATCAACCACCTGGAGAAGATCAACGCCGGGTCGATCCGGGTGGACGGCGAGCTGATCGGCTACCGGGAGCGAGGCGGCCGGCTGCACGAGATGCGGGAGAAGGAGGTGGCCGCGCAGCGTCGTTCGATAGGCATGGTGTTCCAGCGGTTCAACCTCTTCCCGCACATGACGGTGCTGGGCAACGTGACCGAGGCCCCGGTGCTGCTGGGCCGGGAGAAGAAGGCGGCGGCCCGGGAGCGGGCCGCGCAGCTGCTGGAGCGGGTGGGGTTGGGCGACAAGCTCGGCGCGTACCCCGGGCAGCTCTCCGGCGGGCAGCAGCAGCGGGTGGCGATCGCCCGCGCGTTGGCGATGCGGCCGAAGCTGATGCTCTTCGACGAGCCGACCAGCGCGCTCGACCCGGAACTGGTCGGCGAGGTCCTGGACGTGATGAAGGACCTGGCCCGGGACGGGATGACCATGATCGTGGTGACCCACGAGATCGGTTTCGCCCGGGAGGTCGGCGACACGCTGGTCTTCATGGACGGCGGCGTGGTCGTCGAGTCCGGCGACCCGCGCGAGGTGATCGCCAACCCGCGGCACGAGCGGACCAGGACGTTCCTCGCCAAGGTGCTCTGAGTTCCGGGCCACCCCCGGCGTCGGCCGTGCCGCCGCCGGGGGTTGTCGGGGGTACGGACTAGAGTCGCTGCCGTGACAGCTACGACGCCGCGCCTGCTCCTCGTCGACGGACATTCCCTGGCATACCGGGCTTTCTTCGCCCTGCCGGTGGAGAACTTCTCCACCACGACCGGGCAGCCGACCAACGCGGTCTACGGCTTCACCTCGATGCTGATCAACGTGCTCCGCGACGAGCAGCCCACCCACATCGTGGTCGCCTTCGACGTCTCCCGCCGCTCCTTCCGCACCGAGAAGTACGCGGAGTACAAGGCCGGCCGCAGCGAGACCCCGGCCGACTTCAAGGGCCAGGTCAGCCTGGTCAAGGAGGTCCTCGACGCGCTGCGCATCCCGGTCGTCGAGCGGGAGGGCTACGAGGCCGACGACGTCATCGCCACCCTCGCCTGCCAGGCCCGCGACCAGGGCATGCAGGTGCTGATCAGCACCGGCGACCGGGACGCCTTCCAGCTCGTCGGCGACGACGTCACCGTGCTCTACCCCCGCAAGGGCGTCTCCGACCTGGCCCGGATGGACCCGGCGGCGATCGAGGCGAAGTACGGCGTCGGCCCGCAGCGCTACCGCGACCTGGCCGCCCTGGTCGGCGAGACCAGCGACAACCTGCCCGGCATCCCCGGCGTCGGCCCGAAGACGGCCGCCAAGTGGATCAACACCTACGGCGGGGTCGAGGGCGTGATCGCCCACGCCGACGAGATCAAGGGCAAGGCCGGCGACAGCCTGCGCGAGCGGCTCGCCGACGTGATCCGCAACTACGAGATCAACTGCCTGGTCTCCGACCTGGAGCTGCCGGTCCGCCCCGAGGACGCCCGCTGGCAGGGCTGGGACCGCGAGGCCGTGCACCAGGTCTTCGACACCCTCCAGTTCCGCATCCTGCGCGACCGGCTGTATCAATACCTGGAGGCGGTGGAGCCGGAGGCCGAGGCCGGCTTCGACCTGGCCGGCGAACGGCTCACCACGGCCGGCGCGCTCGTCGACTGGCTGGCCGCGCACGTCTCCGCCGGCACCCAGGTCGGCGTCGCGGTGAAGACCCCGGCCAAGCCGAAGGACCCCCGCGAGCGCTACGAGCCGCAGCTTGAAGCGCTGGCCCTCGCGCTGGCCAGCGGCCCGGCCGCCTGGCTCGACCCGGCGACGCTGGCCGAGGCCGACGAACGCGCCCTGGCCGACTGGCTGGCCGACCCCGCGCAGCCCAAGGTGCTGCACGACAGCAAGCACGCCCGGCTGGCGTTCGCCGCGCGGGGCTGGTCCCTGGCCGGTGTCGCCCGGGACACCGAGCTGGCCGCCTACCTGGCCCGTCCCGACCAGCGCTCCTACGACCTGACCGACCTGGCGCTGCGCTACCTGCACCGCGAGCTGCGGGTCGACGCGCCGGAGACCGGTCAGCTCACCTTCGACGGGCTCGGTGACGACGGCGAGGCCGAGCAGAACCTGATGCTCCAGGCGCGGGCCACCCTGGACCTGGCCGACGCGATCGACGCCGAGCTGTCCCGCGACGGTGAGCAGTCCGCCCGGCTGATGGCCGAGGTGGAGCTGCCCCTGTCCGAGGTGCTGGCCGGGATGCAGCGCGTCGGCATCGGCGCCGACCTGGACTACCTCCACGAGTTGGAGGCGCACTTCGCGGGCGAGGTGAAGTCCGCCGCCCAGGGCGCGTACGCCGCCGTGGGGCGGGAGTTCAACCTCGGCTCGCCCAAGCAGCTCCAGGAGCTGCTCTTCGGGGAGCTGGGGTTGCCCAAGACCAAGAAGATCAAGACCGGCTACACCACCGACGCCGACGCGCTCCAGTGGCTCTACGCCCAGAACCCGCACCCGGTGCTGGAGCACCTGCTGCGCCACCGGGACGTGGCGAAGCTCAAGACCACCGTCGACGGCCTGCTCAAGTCGGTCGCCGACGACGGGCGCATCCACACCACGTTCAAGCAGACAGTGGCGGCCACCGGTCGGCTCTCCTCCACCGACCCCAACCTCCAGAACATCCCGATCCGCACCGAGGAGGGCCGGCGCATCCGCCGGGCGTTCGTGGTGGGCGACGGCTACCAGACCCTGCTCACCGCCGACTACAGCCAGATCGAGATGCGGATCATGGCGCACCTGTCGTTGGACGAGGCGCTGATCGAGGCGTTCAACTCCGGCCACGACTTCCACGCCGCGACCGCCTCGTCGGTCTTCACGGTCCCGGTCGGCGAGGTCACCGCCGACCAGCGTCGCAAGATCAAGGCGATGAACTACGGCCTCGCCTACGGCCTGAGCGCCTTCGGCCTGTCCCAGCAGCTCGGCATCACCGCCGACGAGGCCCGGGGGCTGATGGACAACTACTTCGCCGGCTTCGGCGGGGTGCGCGACTACCTGCACGAGGTGGTGGCCCGCGCCCGCCAGGACGGCTACACCTCCACCGTCCTGGGTCGCCGCCGCTACCTGCCCGACCTGGTCAGCGACAACCGGCAGCGCCGGGACATGGCCGAGCGGATGGCGCTCAACGCCCCCATCCAGGGCTCGGCCGCCGACATCATCAAGGTCGCCATGCTGCGCGTCGACACCGCGCTGCGCGACGCCGGGCTGCGGTCCCGAATGCTGCTCCAGGTGCACGACGAGCTGGTCTTCGAGGTCGCCCCCGACGAGCGGGAGGCGTTGGAGACGCTGGTCCGGCAGGAGATGGGGGCGGCCTACCCGCTGTCGGTGCCGCTGGAGGTCTCCGTCGGCGCGGGCCGGGACTGGAACAGCGCCGACCACTAGCCAGCCCTCGCACGCCACGCACCGGCCCGACCAGGGGGAGACATGAGCACACTCGCCGACCGCCCGCACACCGCACTGCTCGTCGTCGACGTGCAGAACGGGGTCGTCGCCGGGGCGTACCGGCGTGACGACGTGGTCGCCAACGTGGCCGCCCTGGTGCGGCGGGCCCGCCAGGAGGGGGTGCCCGTCGTCTGGGTGCAACACTCCGACGCCCGCCTCGTCCCCGGCGGGGACGACTGGCGGATCGTCCCCGAGCTGGTTCCGGCCGACGCCGAACCGCTTGTCGAGAAGCTCTACGGCGACTCCTTCGAGGACACCGCGCTGGAGTCGGTGCTGGCCGGGCTGCGCGTCGGGCGGCTCCTGGTGGTCGGTGCGCAGACCGACGCCTGCGTCCGGTCGACCCTGCACGGCGCGTTCGTCCGGGGCTACGACACCACGCTGGTCAGCGACGCCCACACCACCCAGGACCACACGCGGTGGGGCGCGCCGCCACCCGAGCAGGTCGTCACGCACACCAACCTCTACTGGACGCACCAGCAGGCCCCGGGGCGCACGGCGGGCACGGTCGCGACGAAGGACGTCGACTTCGCCACGACGGCCTGACCCCACCCTGTGCCGTCGCGGCGGGCCCGCCGGGCCCGGCCGCGGCATCTGGCCCGGCCGGTACCTGGCCCGGCCGGTACCTGGCCCGGAGGTAGGCCCGGCGCGCTCAGTGCCGGGCCTGCGGCGGTCAGCGCAGCGGGTCGTGGCCCCAGTTCATCAGCGACCACCGCCACTTCGTGTCCCGCACGTCGCCGGCCGGTCGCTGCGCCAGGTGCCGGTGCACGTAGCCGATCACTGTGCGCATGTGCCGGTAGTCGGCGGCGGACAGCTCGGCCCGCTTGCGACGCAGCAGGTCGACGATCCGCCGGCCCGACGAGTGTCCCACCGACTCGCCGCCGCCGGCCCGGCCGCCCTTGTGCCAGCCGACCTGTTTGGACTCCGGCGTCTGCAACCAGGACGCCAGCTCACCCGGTTTCATGTTCACCGCCTCGGTGAACTCCCGGTAGGTCTGCTGCGGGTCGTCAGCTCGGCTCACGACGCAACGCCTCCGGCCGGTGGGCGACGTCGCGTCCCGAGTCGTCGTTGCGGATGCGGTACCGCGGGTCGTCAGGCGCGGCGTTCACCGTGCGCCCCCGGACGTGCGTGCGTTCGGTCAGCTCCTCCTGCACCACACCGTGGGCGCGACCGCTGTGGCTGGCCCAGGAGACGTAGTCACCCTGCTGGAACCGGTGCTCGGCCATGGCCGGCGGGTACCCGACGGCACCGCCCCGAAACAACGCGCCCGGCCGGCCGGCGATGCCGGCGGGCCGCGTGCGGGGCCGGTCCGGTGCCGCCGGCCCAGCCGGCGGGTCCGGTGGTGGCCGGTCCGGTGCCGACGGAACGGTCGGCGGCGGGTGCCGGCCCGGTCCGTGCCCACCGGTCCGTGCCCACCGGTCCGGTGCCGGTCGGTCCGGTGCCGGACCGGTCAGGTGGTGGCCGGTTTCTCGGTGACGAAGATGGCGGTGCCGGGGAAGAGCCGCCCGCGCAGCGGGCTCCACTGCCCCCAGGTCTCCCGGTGGCCGGTCGGCCACTCCGGCTCCACCAGGTCGAGCAGGCGGAAGCCGGCACCGACCAGTTCGCGGATCCGGTCGCCGAGGGTCCGGTGCTGCTCCACGTAGCTGGCCACCCCCCGCTCGTCCTGCTCGACGTAGGGGGAGCGGTCGAAGTACGAGTGCACGGCGGTCAGCCCGCCCTCGCCGGGGTCGTCGAGGAAGACCCAGCGCATCGGGTGGGTCACCGAGAAGACCCAGCGCCCGCCGGGGCGCAGCACCCGGTGCACCTCGGCCATCAGCGCGGCCGAGTCGGCGACGAACGGGATCGCCCCGAACGCGGTGCAGGCGATGTCGAACGAGGCCCCGGCGAACGGCAGGGCCAGTGCGTCGGCCTGCACCAGCGGTACGCGTACCCCGCTGGTGCCGGCGGCACGGGCGGCGTGCCGCAGCATGCCGGCGGAGAGGTCGAAGGCGACCGGCTCCGCCCCCTGGGTGGCCAGCCACCTGGCGCAGGACGCCGCGCCGCAGCCGACCTCCAGCACCCGCCGCCCGGCCAGCTCGCCGAGCAGCCGCGCCTCGGATTCGCGCAACCCCTCCGGGCACCAGCGGAAATCCACCTCGCCCAGGAACGCGCCGTGCTCCGCCTGGTAGTCGTCGGCATCGGCGTCCCACCAGCCACGGTTGGCCCGTCGTGTCTCGGTGTCGCCCACCCGGCGTCGGAGCACCCGCTCGTCGTCGTCCACCCGTTCACGCTAGGCCCTGCGGTGGTGCCGTCCGCCGGACCCCGGCGTGCGCGGCGCGGCGGACGGCCGTACGCTGTCGGTCCCGTGGGGTGGATGTGACGGATGAGACAGCGGAGGTGCTTTCCCACCGAAATCTCCGCTTTCGCAGCAGACGAGGTCGTGAGGACCCGGGAGGGCTTGCACGCTGTGGTAATGCAGCGGGTAGGCTAGACGATGCGCTCGTGGATCGTGTACCTCGGCAGGGAGCAGGTGCGCGGTCACCGGAGCACCGATGATCCTCTTCTGGCGATCGTCAGGTGGGGACGGTGGCGGATCCGCTGGCGCGAACGGGTCACTGCGACACCACGCCTGCTGTGACAACCCATCCGACCGGAGCAACCGCCCACATGACGAGCAGCATCGAGGCCCCCTCGAGCGCCACCCGGGTCACCCACGACGATCTCGGTTCCGAGGAGGCTTTCCTCGCCGCGATCGACGAGACCATCAAGTACTTCAACGACGGCGACATTGTCGAAGGCACCGTCGTCAAGGTCGATCGGGACGAGGTCCTGCTCGACATCGGCTACAAGACCGAGGGTGTCATCCCCTCGCGGGAGTTGTCGATCAAGCACGACGTGGACCCCGCCGAGGTCGTCTCGGTCGGTGACCACATCGAGGCCCTGGTCCTCCAGAAGGAGGACAAGGAGGGTCGGCTGATCCTCTCCAAGAAGCGGGCGCAGTACGAGCGGGCCTGGGGCACGATCGAGAAGATCAAGGACGAGGACGGCGTCGTCCGCGGCTCGGTCATCGAGGTCGTCAAGGGTGGTCTCATCCTCGACATCGGCCTGCGCGGCTTCCTGCCCGCGTCGCTGGTCGAGATGCGGCGGGTGCGTGACCTGCAGCCGTACGTCGGCCGTGAGCTCGAAGCCAAGATCATCGAGCTGGACAAGAACCGCAACAACGTGGTCCTGTCCCGCCGGGCCTGGCTGGAGCAGACGCAGTCCGAGGTGCGCACCGAGTTCCTCAACAAGCTCCAGAAGGGGCAGGTCCGCAAGGGCGTCGTCTCCTCGATCGTCAACTTCGGCGCGTTCGTCGACCTGGGCGGCGTGGACGGCCTGGTGCACGTCTCCGAGCTGTCCTGGAAGCACATCGACCACCCGTCCGAGGTCGTCGAGGTGGGCCAGGAGGTCGAGGTCGAGGTCCTGGACGTCGACCTGGACCGCGAGCGGGTCTCGCTGTCGCTGAAGGCGACCCAGGAGGACCCGTGGCGGCAGTTCGCCCGCACCCACGCGATCCAGCAGATCGTGCCGGGTAAGGTCACCAAGCTGGTGCCGTTCGGCGCGTTCGTCCGGGTCGACGACGGCATCGAGGGCCTGGTCCACATCTCCGAGCTGGCCGAGCGCCACGTGGAGATCCCGGAGCAGGTCGTCCAGGTCGGCTCCGAGGTCATGGTCAAGGTCATCGACATCGACCTGGAGCGTCGCCGGATCTCGCTGTCGCTCAAGCAGGCCAACGAGGGCTTCGTCGAGGGCGAGGAGCACTTCGACCCGACCCTCTACGGTATGGCCGCGACGTACGACAACGAGGGCAACTACATCTACCCGGAGGGCTTCGACCCGGAGACGGGCGAGTGGCTCGAGGGGTACGACAAGCAGCGCGAGACCTGGGAGAACCAGTACGCCGAGGCGCGTCAGCGTTGGGAGGCCCACACCAAGCAGGTGCAGACCTCCCGCGCCGCCGACGCCGAGGCCGCTGCCAACCCGGCTCCGCCCGTGGCCGCCGGTGGTGGCACCACCACCTCGACCAGCTCGTCGGCCCCGAGCCGGCAGGCCGAGGAGCCGGCCGGCACCCTGGCCACCGACGAGGCGCTCGCCGCGCTGCGGGAGAAGCTCGCCGGCGGCAAGTGAGCCGGAGGCCGGCTCCCACCGGGTACGACGTCTGACGTCGCACCCGGGCCCGGGTAGCCGCTGACACACCGCAGCCCCGCCCCCGATCCGCCACGCGGACCGGGGGCGGGGCTTTGTGCTGTCCGGGTGCGTCCGCTCCCGTCCCGCGACGGGGATGATCGACTCAGGGGTGGCGATGTTGCGGTCTCACCGGTGCCGGATACCGCTACCTCGCCGACCGTGCGAGACGACCCGTGCGAGACGACCCGTGCGAGACGACCCGTGCGAGACGACCCGGGCGAGACGACCCGGGCGGGGCGGCCCCGGGCGCGCCGGGCCGGATGAGGTGGGCCGGGCGCGCCGAGCCGGTTCGGTGTGGTGGTGTCGGGTGGGGCGGTGTGGTGGGGTGGGCGGCGATCCGGTTGACTGGGTCGGTGCTGAGGGTGGGGTTGACCGGTGGCATCGGGTCCGGCAAGAGCGCCGTGGCGGCCCGACTGGCCGAACGGGGCGCGGTGATCGTCGACTCCGACCGGATAGCCCGGGAGGTGGTGGCACCGGGCACCGAGGGGCTGGCCGCGATCGTCGCCGCCTTCTCCGAGCGGGTGCTGACCGCCGACGGGGCACTGGACCGGGCGGCGCTGGGTGCGCTGGTCTTCGCCGACGCGACCGCCCGTCGCCGGCTTGAGGAGATCACCCACCCCCGGGTACGCGCCCGGTCCGCCGAGCTGTTCGCCGCGGCACCCGCCGACGCGGTGGTGGTCAACGACGTACCGCTGCTGGTGGAGGTGGGGCTCGCGCCGACGTACCACCTGGTGGTGGTGGTGCGGACGGCCCCGGACATCCGGCTGGAGCGGTTGACGCGGACCCGGGGGATGAGCCGTGCGGAGGCCGAGCGGCGGATCGCCGCGCAGGCCGACGACGCCCGTCGTGGCGCGGCGGCCGACGTGGTGCTCGACAACGACGGCGGCCTCGACGAACTGCACGCCGCCGTGGACGCCCTCTGGTCGACACGCCTGGTGCCCTACGAGCGCAACGTGCGGGAACGGCGGGTGGCCCCGGGTGGGCCGGTGGTGCCGACCACGCCGGACCCGACCTGGTCGCAGCAGTACGCCCGGCTCGCCGCCCGGATCCGGCACGCGCTGGCCCCCGACGACCTGCGGATCGACCATGTCGGTCCCACCGCTGTCCCCGGGCTGGCCGGACCGGATGTCATCGACGTGCAGGTGACCGTGCCGTCGATGGCCGAGGCGGACGGTCCGGTGGCGCGTCGGCTCGCCGATGCCGGCTTCCCGAGGGTGCCCGGCGTACGGGGGGACCGCCCCCGTTGGCTGGGTCGCGACGCCGTGCCGGGCGGGGGCGGTGACGAGGGCTGGGAGCAGCGGTTGCACGGCGGTGCCGACCCGGGCCGGCCGGTCGCCGTGCACCTGCGGGTGGCGGGCTCGGCCGGCTGGCGGCACGCCCTGCTGACGCGTGACCACCTGCGTGCCGATCCCGATCGACGGGCGGCGTACCCGGCGGTGCGGTGGGAGCCGACGGCGGCACCGGACGGCGGAGGGCCCGGTACCGCCGACGACCCGTGGTTCGCCGAGGAGCATCTGCGGGCGCGGGACTGGGCGGCGCGGACCGGCTGGCGGCCCTGACCGTCCCGCCGGGTCAACCGCGCCGCGTGGGCGGGGACGGCTTCCGGTGCGCGGCGACGATCCCCGCCGGCAGCGGGCCGGGGGTCAGCTCCAGTTGCGCCCACAGCCCGCCGGTGGTGCGCAGCTCCAACCGGTGCAGGAAGCCGGAACCGTCCAGCCAGTACCGCAGTCGCTGGCCCTGGCGGCGTACCTCGAACACCTCCACCGGGCGACCGGCCCGTCGGTCGCTGCGGACGTGGACCGTGGTGGTGGCGTCGGGGGCGGGTCCGGCGGCCCGCACCGCCGCGTCGAGCAGCGCGTCCAACTCGTCCACCGGCTGCCCCGCGAGCCGCCAGCCGGCCCCCGTCGGCAGCGGCAGCGGTGGCGTCGCCGACGGGCCGGTGGCCGCGGTGTGCGGTTCGACCGGTACGTCCGCCCGGGCGAAGCCGGCCCGGTCCCGACGCCGCAGCGTCCGGCGGCCGAGGGTGTCCAGTTCGGCGACGGACAGGTAGGCGACGCCGGCCGACCAACTCAACCAGCCGCCGCCGCGCAGGTTGGCGGCGCTGCCGAGGGGTGCGGTCACGGTGACGGCCGCGCTCCCGGTCCCGGCGCGCAGCCGGGTGGCGAGCCGGCCCAGCCGGGCGGTCTCCTCGTCGGTGGCGGCGCGGGGCAGTCCGGGCCGGCCGCCGAGCGCGTCGACGGGCCAGGGTGTCGGCCGGTCGACCCGGTCCAGGTCCACCGTGATCGGGGTGCCGTCGGCGAGGCGACCCGCCCAGCGGCGCAGCCGCGCGTCGTGGTCCACCCACCAGCGCGGGGCGTCGTAGGCCGGCCGCCCGTCCGGCGCGGCGGCGGATGTGGTGGTGGTGGGTGCGGTGGCGACGGACGACGTGACAGCGGGTGCGGCGGTGGTGGGTGTCGGGGGCGGCCACGGCGCCCCCTGGAGGATGTCGACCGGGTCGCCGCCGAGGGTCTCCCGGCCGAGCCACCGGCCGCCACCGGCACGCAGCGGTGCGGCGGGTGCGGGCCGGTCCGCGGCGAGCGCGAAGAGTACGGTGAGCGCCCCGGCCAGCCCTCGCCCGGGTGGCGGGTTCCGCAGCCGCCAGCGGTCACCGGGCGGCACCAGGGGTGGCCGGGCGGGCGTCACGATCGCGGCGGGGTCGGGGCGCTGCACCACCGCCGACGGGGTGGCCTGCACCAGGCCCCGGTCCTGCCCGGCCCCCGGGCCGCCGACGTCGAGGTAGGCCAGCGGGCGGGACCAGTCGACCCAGCCGACCAGGTCGGTACGACCGGCCCCGGTGCCGACGGCCACCCGTACCCCGGCCCGGACGTCCCGGTAGGTGCCGACCCGGACGGCGGCGAGCCGCTCGGCCTCCTCGTCGGTGAGCGCCCGCGTCGTGGCGGTCGGGGCCTGTGTGCCGGCGAGCAGGCCGGCCACGAGGGTGGCGGCGGCGGTGACGGCGACCACGACCAGGGCGACCAGGGTGATCCGCCGCCGGCCCGACGGGCCCTGGGCCGCGGCGTGGCGGTGGTGGCCGGCGCGGCGGCGGCCCGGACCGGCTCCCGGTGGGCGTGGTGGCTGGGCGGGCGAGGTCTCCACGTGTGGTTGAACGGGCCGGCGGGGGCGGAGTGACGCCGCCGGGGGCGGGCGGGGTGCCGGTGAACGTCGGCGGTGGGAGACGGGTGCAGGGGCGCTCGCGGCGGCCGGTCTGCGCCAGGGGCGCGACCACGCGGGATGCGCACGCCGGTGATGTCCGGGTGCTGCGACCCCAGGTGCCGGGCGGTGGGAGCCTGTCGAGGGCCCGGCCACCGCCGCGGTCGGCCGCCGCGAGCGGCCTACGGTGTCCAGGCTAGCCGGCTGCGATGTGGGCCACAATGGCAATATCGAAGCTGATCACCGGGCTGTCCGGCGATCGCGGGGAAGTGTCGGACCCGCGGCGTACCGTGGGGACCATGGCGCTCGACATTCCCCGGCTCGATGGTCGCTTCCAGGTCGTCAGTGAGTTCCAGCCGGCCGGCGACCAACCGGCCGCCATCGATGATCTTGAGCGTCGGGTCCGGCGCGGGGATCGTAACACCGTGCTGCTCGGCGCCACCGGCACCGGCAAGAGCGCCACCACGGCGTGGCTGGTCGAGCGGCTGCAACGGCCGACCCTGGTGCTCGCCCCCAACAAGACCCTCGCCGCCCAGCTCGCCAAGGAGTTCAGCGAGCTGCTGCCACACAACTCGGTCGAATACTTCGTCTCCTACTACGACTACTACCAGCCCGAGGCGTACATCCCGCAGACCGACACCTACATCGAGAAGGACTCCTCGATCAACGAGGAGGTCGAGCGGCTGCGGCACAAGGCGACCATGTCGCTGCTCACCCGGCGGGACACGATCGTGGTGGCGACCGTCTCGGCCATCTACGGCCTGGGCACCCCGGAGGAGTACCTCGACCGGGCCGTGCGGGTCGTCGTCGGGCAGGAACTCGACCGCGACCAGTTGCTGCGCCGTCTGGTCGACATCCAGTACACCCGCAACGACATGGCCTTCCAGCGGGGCACGTTCCGGGTCCGGGGCGACACGCTGGAGATCATCCCGGCGTACGAGGAGTTGGCCGTCCGGATCGAGCTGTTCGGTGACGAGGTGGAGAAGCTCTACTACCTCAACCCGCTCACCGGCGACGTGGTCAGGGAGGTCGACAATCTGTTGATCTTCCCGGCCACCCACTACGCGGCCGGCCCGCAGCGGATGGAGCGGGCCACCCGGGACATCGAGGCCGAGCTGGGGGAGCGGCTGGCCGAGCTGGAACGGCAGGGCAAGCTGCTGGAGGCGCAGCGGCTGCGGATGCGCACCACCTACGACCTGGAGATGATGCGGCAGGTCGGCTTCTGCTCCGGCATCGAGAACTACTCGATGCACATCGACGGCCGGCTGCCCGGCAGCCCGCCGCACTGCCTGCTCGACTACTTCCCCGACGACTTCCTCACCGTGGTCGACGAGTCGCACGTCACCATCCCGCAGATCGGCGGCATGTTCGAGGGCGACGCCTCGCGCAAGCGGATGCTCATCGACCACGGGTTCCGGCTGCCCAGCGCCGCCGACAACCGGCCGCTGCGCTTCGACGAGTTCCTGGAGCGGGTCGGCCAGATGGTCTTCCTCTCCGCCACCCCCGGCCCGTGGGAGCTGGAGCAGGCCCAGGGCGAGTTCGTCGAGCAGGTCATCCGCCCCACCGGTCTGATCGACCCGGAGGTCGTGATCAAACCGACCAAGGGGCAGATCGACGACCTGATGCACGAGATCAAGCTGCGCACCGAGCGCGACGAGCGGGTGCTGGTCACCACGCTGACCAAGAAGATGGCCGAGGACCTGTCCGACTACCTGCTGGAGAACGGCATCCGGGTGCGTTACCTGCACTCCGAGGTCGACACCCTGCGCCGGGTGGAGCTGCTGCGCGAGCTGCGCAAGGGCGACTACGACGTGCTGGTCGGCATCAACCTGCTGCGGGAGGGTCTCGACCTGCCCGAGGTCTCCCTGGTGGCGATCCTCGACGCCGACAAGGAGGGCTTCCTGCGCAGCGGCCGGTCGCTGATCCAGACCATCGGCCGGGCCGCCCGTAACGTCTCGGGTCAGGTCCACATGTACGCCGACAAGATCACCCCCTCGATGGCGTCGGCGATCGACGAGACCAACCGTCGCCGGGCCAAGCAGATCGCGCACAACGAGGCGCACGGGATCAGCCCCGAGCCGCTGCGCAAGAAGATCCACGACATCCTCGACGACATCTACCGGGAGGCGGAGGACACCGAGAGCGCCCGGGTCGGCGGGGCCGCCCGGCAGCTGTCCCGGGGTAAGGCGCCGGTCAAGGAGACCCGCAGTCGCGGTCGGGCCACCGCCGGCACGCCCTCCCGGGAGGGGATGGCCCGCGCCGACCTGGCACAGCTCATCCAGGAGCTCAACGACCAGATGCTCGCCGCCGCCCGGGAGTTGCAGTTCGAGCTGGCCGCGCGGATCCGCGACGAGGTGGCCGACCTCAAGAAGGAACTGCGGGGGATGGACGCCGCCGGGGTGAAGTGACGGGCGGGCCGGTGCTGGACGAGGTGCGTGTCGGTCTGCCGGCGGCACGGCTGGGTCCCGTCGTGGGTCGGTACCTGGGCTACCGGGAGGGTGTTCCGGTCGGCGTGGCGTCCGGGCGGGGCGCGCCGCCGCCCCTGGTCCGGCACGAGGCGGCCGGCGCGTTCGTGGTCCTCATCCTCGGCTGGGGTGCTCCGCTCGACGTGCTCAACCCGCGCTCGGCGGCGCACAGCGCGTACCGGGTGGACTCGTTCGTGGCCGGGCCGTACGACGGTTACTGCACGACCTCGACGCTCGGGGCCGGTGCCGGGGTGCAGTTGATGCTCACCCCGCTGGCGGCCCGCCGGGTCCTCGGGGTGCCGTTGGGGGAGTTGGCCAACCGGGCGGTGGCGGTCGACGGGCTGCCCGACCCGTGGCTCGACCGGTTGCGGGGCCGGCTGGCCGGGGCACCGGACTGGCCCCACCGGTTCGCCCTGCTCGACGCGGCGCTCGACGCCCGGCTGGCGGACGCCGACCCGGTCGACCCGCACCTCGGCCGGGCCTGGGAGCTGCTCGCCGGCTCGGCCGGCCACATCGGCATCGGCGCGCTGGCCGGCGAACTCGGGTGGAGCCGCCGGCACCTGGCCGCGCGGTTCCGCCGGGAGCTGGGGCTGGGCCCGAAGACGACCGCCCGGCTGCTGCGTTTCCAGCGGGCGTACGCGACGCTGGGCCTGCAGGACGCGGTCTCCGCCCCGCCGGACCCCGCCGGGCCGGCGGACGACCGGACGGGGTCATCGGACGACCGGACGGGGCCGGCGGACGGCTGGGCCGAGCTGGCGGCGCGCTGGGGGTACTACGACCAGTCGCACCTGATCCGGGAGTTCCGGGAGTTCACCGGGACGACCCCGGCGGCACTGGGTCGGCCGGGTTCCCATTCGTCCAATCCGGGCTGAGCCCGGGCCGGCACACTCGACGCATGACGAACATCTACCCCACCTTCCGGTACCCCGACGCGCGGGCGGCGATCGACTGGCTCTGCGCCGCGTTCGGGTTCCGGGTCCACGCGGTGCACGACGGTCCGGACGGCACGGTGGCGCACGCCGAACTGGCGCTCGGCGACGGCATCGTCATGCTCGGCACCGGCCGGGGTCGACCGGACCGGCCGGCCGACGACGACTACGCCGTCTACGTGGCGGTCGACGACCTGGACGCCCACCACGACCGCGCGCGGGCGGCCGGGGCGGAGATCATCCGGGAGCCGTTCGACACCGACTACGGTTCCCGGGACTACGCGGCCCGGGACCTCGCCGGCAACGTCTGGTCGTTCGGCACCTACCGGCCCTGACCGGGGTGCCCCGAACGGCCGCCGGGGAGACGGGGGGCTGCCGTTCGGGGCCGCCCGGCGGCGGCGTCATCCGAGGGCGACTCAGATAAGCATTGCGGTGTGCAAGCAAACTGTTGCCCTGGGTGATGATCCTGCGTACCCTCCCTCGTGGGGAGGCCGGGATGCCATTGTCATCGAGTCCTGTCATTCGACGCGCGAGGCTCGGCGCCGAACTGCGCCAGTTGCGCAGGCGGGAGGCGCTGACCCTGGAACAGGTCTGTGCCCGGCTGGGCTGGGCCTCCACCTCCAAGCTGTCCCGCATCGAGCTGGGGCAGAGCCGGCCCGACCTCGCCGACGTGCTCGACCTGCTCGACATCTACGAGGTCCCGTCGCCGCAGCGGGAGGCGCTGATCGTCATCGCCCGCGACGCGGCGACCGGGCGGGGCTGGTGGAAGGCGCTCGGCGAGATGAGCGAGCGGCAGCGCACCTACGCCGAGCTGGAGGCGGGCGCGGCGACCATCGTGGAGTACCAGCCGGCGGTGCTGCCCGGCCTGCTCCAGGCGCCCGGCTACGCCCGGCTGCGGATCACGGCCGGCCGGCTGCTGCACCCGGACGTCGACGTCGAGGCCGACCTGCGGGCCCGGCTCACCCGGCAGGGGCTGCTGCGTCGCCCCGACCCGCCGCACTACACGGCCCTGCTCGACGAGCGGGTCTGCGACCCCGCCGGCCTGCCCGCCGACGTGTGGCACGAGCAGTTGGCGCACCTGCTGGCCCTGGCCGAGCTGCCGCACGTGACGATCCGGGTGGTGCCGGGGACGGCGGCCCCGCGCGGCGGGGCGTACCCGTTGACCGCCTTCTCGTGTTACTCGTTCCCCGACCCGGCCGACCCGCGCACGGTGATGCTGGAGGCGTTGACCACCGACGTGCGGCTGGCCTCCGAGGCCGACGTCGGGCGCTACGACCGGATGACCGGCTGGCTGTCCGCCGCCGCGCTCAGCGCGGTGGAGACGGCGGAGCTGCTGCGCCGCCGGGCCGCCGCCCTCGCCGCCGGCACGGCCGGTCCGGCGGCGGACGACGTGGCCGGGTGGGACGGTCGGGAGACCCCCGGTACGCCGTCCCCCGCCCCGGAGGGTGCCGGTCGGGCGGGCTCACCGGTAGCGGTTGAAGCCACCCTCGGAGTCGATGACCTGGCCGGTGATCCAGTCCGCCTCCCGTGAGCAGAGGAAACGCACCAGCCGGGCGGCCTCCTGCGGGGTGCCCCAGCGGCCGGACGGGAAGAGTGCCGCCACCGCGGCGTGTGCCTCGGGTGGGGCGTAGCCGGTGTCGGTCGGCCCGGGGTTGAGGCAGTTGACGGTGATCCCGCGGGGCATCAGCAGCGGGGCGAGCTGCGCGGCGAGATTTTCCACCCCGGCCTTGCTGGCCGCGTAGGCCAACTCGTCGGGCATCGGGCCGAGGCGCTGGCCGCTGGAGAAGAGCACCAGCCGGCCGCCCGACCCGGCGGTGAAGGCGGTGGCGAACGCGTCGGCCAGGAGCAGCGTCGCCCGGACGTTCACCAGCAGGTGCCTGTCGACCTCGGTGGCGTCCAACCCGCCCAGGCTGGTGCGGGTGGAGTAGGCGTGGGTCGCCACCACACCGTCGAGCCGGCCGTGCCGGCGTACCGCCTCGGCGACCAGCGCGGCCGGGGCGGCCGGGTCGAGCAGGTCGGCCGCGGTGTGATCGGCGACCCCGCCCAGCTCGGTCAGCAGCGCCGGTACGCCCTGCGGGTCGCCGCCGTAGGGCTGTGCCTCGTCGTAGCCGGGCAGCCCGGTCAGCAGCAGCCGGCACCCGTCGGCGGCGAGGGTGCGGGCGACCGCCGCGCCGATGCCGATCCGGCGGCTCACCCCGGTCACCAGGAACACCCGTGCGGTCATCCGGGCAGTCAACCGGACCGCCGTGGCGGACGCCATGGATTAACCCCGCACGACGGCCACCGCCGGTGCGCCGACGGGCTGCCGACGGTGCGTCGAGACCGCCCCGGTGGCGACGGTGGCGACGGTGGGCCGAGGCTGCGGGTGCGGGTGCGGGTGCGGGTGCGGGTGGCGACGGTGCGCCGGGGCCGCCGGTGGCGGCGGGGCCGGCCGGTCACCGGGATCGACCCGGCGGCCGGCGGCCACGACGGCTCACCGCGCGACCACCGGACCCGGCACCCCCGAACGTGTCGGGACCGGTCGCCGCGCATGCGCCGCACGGTAACCCGGGGGTACGACAGATTCTGATCGACCGGAGTGAATTTCTCAGGAAGTTGCCGGAGGCTGCCGGGAACCGCCGGCACGCCGGCCGGATCGCGACGCCGACCCGGCTCAGGCCGGCACATCGACGAAGTGCTCGACCCGGGGTGGACCGGCGAAGTGCGGGCCGATCAGCGCCCGCCACTTGCCGAACGCCTCGGTGGCCCGGAAGTTCTCCTCGTGGGCCCGCACCGAGTCCCACTCGACCAGCAGCACGAACCGGGAGGGGGACTCGATGCCCCGGGTCATCCGGACTGAGCGGCATCCCTCGGCGGCGACGATGATGGCGTGCGCCTGCGCGTAGGCGGCGGCGAAATCGTCCTCGTGTCCGGGCAGTACGTCGATGAGCGCGACCTCAAGCACCATGCCGACAGCCTGCCACGCCGCGCCCCGCCCGTGGTGCGCCGGGGCGACTCCACCCCGCAACCCCGCAGAACACCATCAATCGTGCGAATACCGCTACGCCTAGCCTCCTAGGATGGGCAGGCGGTGTGACCGGGAGAGGAGCGGACGACCAGGTCGGTCGAGGTCGGAACGTGATGCTGCCGGCAATGCGCGGCGCAGGAGATGCGCCCGCGGCCCTCGATGGTGAACAATGGCGGCCGAGGAGGGGAGTATTCCCCCGCGACGGAGTCGTCAGCACGGTCGAGCGTCACCCGACAGCTCGACCCGGCTCCGCCGGTCAGCGCCCCGCCCGCGGGTCGCTGGCGGAAGAGACCTCCGACAGTCACCAGTGTGTGCGTCGTCGCCCACCTCGCCGTCACGCGGCGTACGGTGTGCCCGACGCCGCGTGTCTGCCGGAGGAATGGATTGAACGTGTCCGGAATGGTGTGGGCGGGAACCCTCGTCGCACTGACGGCGGTGCTCCTCGCCGATCTCTTCATCATCGGCCGCCGGCCGCACGAGCCCAGCGTCCGTGAGTCGAGCCTCTGGGTCAGCTTCTACGTCGGCCTGGCGCTGCTGTTCGGGGCGGGGCTGTGGGTCACCGCCGGTGGCGACGTGGCCGGCCAGTTCTACACCGGGTGGCTCACCGAGTACAGCCTCTCGGTGGACAACCTCTTCGTCTTCGTGATCATCATGGCCCGGTTCCGGGTGCCCCGGAAATACCAGCAGAAGGTGCTGCTCATCGGCATCGTGCTGGCCCTGGTCATGCGGGGTGGTTTCATCGCCGCCGGTGCGGCGCTGATCTCCCAGTTCTCCTGGGTGTTCTACATCTTCGGCGCGTTCCTCATCTACACGGCCGTCAACCTGGCCCGGCAGGGCGAGCCGGAGGAGGACGAGTTCAAGGAGAACATCCTGATCCGGTGGAGCCGCAAGGCGCTGCCGCTGTCCCGGGACTACGACGGCGCGAAGCTCACCACGTACGAGGCGGGCCGGCGGCTGTTCACCCCGATGCTGGTGGTGATGATCGCGATCGGCACCACCGACCTGATCTTCGCGCTGGACTCGATCCCGGCGATCTTCGGGATCACCAAGGAGCCGTACCTGGTCTTCACCGCGAACGTCTTCGCGCTGATGGGCCTGCGACAGCTCTACTTCCTGGTCGGCGGGCTGCTCGACCGGTTGGTCTACCTCAGCTACGGCCTCGCGGTGGTGCTCGGCTTCATCGGCGTCAAGCTGGTGCTGGAGGCGCTGGCCGACAACAACCTGCCGTTCCTCAACGACGGTGAGCCGATCGGCTGGGCCCCGCACATCCCGATCTGGCTGTCGTTGTCGGTCATCATCGGCTGTCTCGCCGTGGCGACGGTGGCCAGCCTGGTCAAGTCGTCCCGGGACCGACGGCGCGAGCTGATCGAGGCGCGTCGCTGACCGTAGTGCCCCCGATGGGCGTCACCGCACTGCGGTGACGCCCATTTCCCGGTCAGACCCGGTGCGCGCCGACCAGGGTGGCGACCCGGTCCGGTGGCAGCGGCTCGGTCAGCACCCGCCGCTGCCGGTAGCAGGCGTGCAGCATCCGTGGCCCCCGGCCGGCGGTCACCAGGCCGACGTGGTGGATGCCCCGCCCGGGTCGGGCGAAGAAGTACAGGTCCCCGGGGCGTTCCTCACCGGCCGGCACGGGAGTGGTGGCCGCCGCCTGGTCGTCGGCGTCGCGGGGCAGCGTCACGCCGAGCCGTCGCCACACCAGGTGGACCAGGCCGGAACAGTCGATCCCGTGCCCGGAGAGCCCACCCCAGACGTACGCGACGTCGCGCAGCCGGGCGGCGACGGTGAGCACGTCGTCGGCCGTCGGCGGGGTGGCCGGTAGTTCGGTGACGTCGGCCTCGGGAACCCACAGCGGATCGGGCCGTCCGGGCACCCGGACCGGCCGCCACCCGTCGACGGCGGGACCGGCCGGGTGCAGCCGGGTGCCGAGGACGACCCCGGGCAGGGCCACCGGGCCGGCGGGGGTGACCCGCAGGTCGGTGCTGACGGCGTCGACGACGAGCGGGGCGGCCGGGCCACCGGTGGGGGTGGCCGGGGCGAGCTGGGCGGCGGGCAGCCAGCCGGGGTAGCCGCGCGCATCGAGCCGGGGTGCGGCCTGTTGCACCGCGACCACCCGGGCCCAGCCGTCGGGGTGCAGCGCGGTCACCAGCACCCGTTCGCCCAGCAGCAGCTGACTGAGCACACAGTCACCGACCCGTTGACTGGCGTCCATCCCGGTGATCCAGCCGCCGGTGTCCGAGGGCACCGCCAGGGCGGGCCGGTCGACCGGGCGGGTCGCGCCGGGGTCGGTCCAGAGGGTGGCGACGGCCACCCGGACGAGGGCCTCCCGGCCCGGCTCCAACTCCACGTCGACCTCCGGCTCACGTGTCGGTGCCCCATCCGGACCATAGGAAGAAAAGCTGCGATCATCAACCTCGGTGCTGAATCTTTGTTTCGGTCACGGCGGTGATGCCGAGCCCCGGCGCGTCCGGCAGCACCACGGTGGCGCCCTCGTACCGCAGCCCTCCGCGCACCGGCGACCAGGCCAGCCACCAGGCGGCGTCCAGGTCGGACACGGCGCTGGTCCGGTAGGCGGCGGCCAGGCTGGCCGCCGCGCCGACCCCGACCTGACTTTCCATCATGGACCCGACGAGGGTGCCCATGCCGTGTTCCCGGGCCAACTCCAGCAGGGTCCGGGCCGGGCGCAGACCACCGCACTTGGCGAGCTTGACGTTGACCAGGTCGGCCGCCCGCCGCCGGATCACCGCGACCAGGTCCCGCACCCCGAAGACCGCCTCGTCGGCGAGGATCGGCACGTCCACCCGGTCGGCGACCCAGGCCATGCCGTCCAGGTCCCACCGGGCCACCGGCTGTTCGACCAGCTCCACGTCGAGCCCGGCGTCCTCGACCCCCCGGATCACCCGGACCGCCTCCCGGGGCGTCCACCCCTGGTTGGCGTCCAACCGCAGGCGCACCTGCGGGCCGACGGCCGCCCGGACGGCGCGGACCCGTTCCAGGTCGCCCGCCGGGTCGGTGCCGACCTTCAGCTTCAGCACGTCGAAGCCCTCGTCGCACCGCTGACGGGCGGCCACCGCCAGGTCCGCGCCGGCCCCGGCGGCCAGCGTGACGTCCGTCGGCACCCGCAGCGCCGTCCCGCCGAGCAACCGCACCAGGGGTACGCCGAGCCGCCGTGCCGCCAGGTCGTGCAGCGCCACGTCCAGCGCGGCCCGGGCCGCCTCGTTGCCGGCCACCGCCGCCGCGACCTCGGCGCAGCGGGCCAGCACGTCGTCGGCGTCCCGGCCGACCACCGCCGGGGCGAGCACGTCGGAGACGCAGGACTCCGCGCCGGCCACCGACGCCCCGGTGACCTGCCACACCTGCGGGGCCTCGCCGAAGCCGGACCGCCCGTCGGCGTCGGTCACCTCCACCACCAGGGTCTCCACGGTGGTGGTACGCCGCAGCGCGGTGACGAACGGGGTGTGCAGCGGCGCGGACAGCCGGTGGGTGCGTACCACGGCGATCGTCATGTGCGGCACCCTATACGCACGTCGTCACCGAAGGAGCGCGCCGATGACCGTGGGAAGCTGGACGCTGGCGGGTGCCCCGAACGCCCGTGACCTGGGCGGACTGCCCACCCGTGACGGCCGGCGGGTACGCCCCGGCCGGCTGATCCGCACCCCGGCGCTGGGCCGGTTGACCGAGGCCGACCTGACGGTGCTGGGCCGGCTCGCCCCGGCCTGCGTGGTGGACCTGCGCGACGACAGCGAGACGGCGCTCGCCCCGCCGAACCGGCTGGTCGGTGACCCCAACCTGGTGCGGCTGCCGGTGCTCGACCCGGCGCACCCCGGGTTCGGCTACCTGTCGGCGGTGCTGCTCGGTCACGACCTCACCGGCCACGACGAGGCGGCCCGGCGGGGTGCGGCGGCGGCGATGGCGGAGCTGTACCGGTGGTTCGTCAGCGGTGCGGTGGCCCGGGAGGGGTTCGCCCGCGCGGTGCGGCTGGCGGCCGACCCGGTCAACCTGCCGCTGCTGTTCCACTGTTCGGCGGGCAAGGACCGCACCGGGTGGCTGGCGGTGGTGCTGCTCACCGCCCTCGGCGTCGACGAGGAGACGGTCCGGGCCGACTACCTGCGGCACAACGCGTTGACGGTGGAGCTGCGCGAGGAGGCGGCGGCGGCGATGCTGCGGCGGCACCCGGAGCTGGACCCGGAGACGGCGCGGGCGGTGCTGGAGGTGCGCCCCGAGTACCTGGACGCCGGCTTCGACGAGGTGCGCCGCCGGCACGGGTCGTTCGACGCGTACCTGGCCGACGGGTTGGGGGTGACCCCGCAGCTCCGCGCCGCGCTGCGGACCCACCTGCTGGACTGACCGCCGGTCAGCCGGTGAGGTCGTGCCGGGCGGCCCAGGCCGTCGCCGAGACCTCCGCCAGCAGCCGGCAGGCGTCGAGGTCGTCGGGCGCGGTGGCGGGGTCGGTGGTGCTGCAGACGGCGATCACGTACGCCGGGGCGTCGTCGGGCAGGACCACACCGGCGCTGTGCCGTACGCCGCGTACCCAGCCGTTCTTGTGGGCGATCCGGGTGCCGTCGGGCAGCCCGGCGGCGAGATCGTCGCGGTGGCGCTGGTCCAGCAGCACGTCGACCATGGCGGTGCAGGCCGCCGGGGAGGCCAGCGGGCCGGGCCGACGTGCGCCGACGGCCAGCCCGCCGAGCAGGGCCGCCAGGTCGGCGGCGGTGACCAGGTTGGTGATGCCGGCCTCCCGGGCGGCGGCGTCCTCGATGCCCCGGCCGGTGACGCTGTGCCGGGCCCCGGCGAGCCGCCACGCCTCGGCGACGGCGGGCAGACCGACGCGTTCGATGATCAGGTTGGTGGCGAGGTTGCCGGACCGGGTGATCATCCGGTCGGCGAGCCAGCGCGGGGTGGCCCGCCCGCCGAGCCGCTGCCAGACGGCGTCGTCGTTGTCGTAGGGCCGGGCGCAGGTGAACCGGGGTGCGTCCGGCCGGGCCGAGGTGAAGTCGTTGACCACCGGCACCGGGGTGTCCAGGTCGAGGGTGCCGGCTTCGGCGGCCCGGTGCAGGGCCAGCAGCACCGCGACCTTCATGGTGCTGGCCGCGTAGTGGGTGGCGTCGGGGGTGCGGGTCCAGGTGGGTGGGGCGTCGAGCCGGCCCAGGTACGCCGAGACGGTGCCGGGCCGCCGGTCCAGCCGGGCGTCGAGGTCATCCCAGGTCATGCCCGTGACGCTAGCCGAATCCGGCCCACCGGGACGGCCCGGCGGCTCCCGGGAGGGTGCCGGGACGTGCCGGCGGTGTCGTCGCGCCGCCGTGACCCGCTGCCCCCTACTTTCCTGGTGTCACCAGACCGCACTCGTAGGCGCACACGACGAGTTGTGCCCGGTCGCGGGCCGACAGTTTGAACAGCAGCCGGCTCACGTGGGTCTTCACCGTGTTGAGGCTGACGGTGAGGTCGTCGGCGATCTCCGCGTTCGACTTTCCGGCCGCGACCTGGACGAGCACCTCACGTTCCCGCTCGGTCAGGTCGGTAAGCCCGTCCGGGCGGGTCACCGGGGTGCTCCGGACGGAGGTGTTGCGCACGAACTCGGCGACCAGCCGCGTGGTCACCCGTGGGGTCAGCAGCGCCTCGCCACCGGCGACGATGCGGATGGCGGCGAGCAGATCCTCCGGGGGTGTGTCCTTGAGGACGAACCCGCTCGCTCCGGCGCGCAACGCGGCGAAGACGTGTTCGTCCTCCCCGAACGTCGTGACGATCAGTACGCGGGCGTCGATGCGGTCGTCGTCGGCGATGTGGCGGGTGGCTTCCAGGCCGTCCATGACCGGCATGCGGATGTCCATGAGCAGGACGTCCGGCTTCAGCGCGCGGCACTGGCGGACCGCGGCGGCACCGTCGGCCGCCTCGCCGACCACCGTGAGCCCCGGTGAGGCCTCCAGGAGGACGCGGAACCCGGCGCGGACCAACGCCTCGTCGTCCACGACCAGCACCCGGACCGGTGCCGTCGAGCCGCCGGTGCCGGCGTCGAGGTCACCCACGGCTGTCCGCCCCGTCCCGGTCGACGTCTCCGGACCGGTTCACCGGCCCTGACGGGAAACGGACGAGCACCGCGAAACCACCGTCGCGACGCGGTCCCGCCGTGACCGTGCCGTCGTACAGGGCGACCCGGTCGCGCATCCCGGCCAGGCCGTGTCCGGAACCGTGGCCGGCCCCGGACGTGCCCGCGACCGGGGCGGAGTTGGACACCGCGATGCTCAGCCCGTGCGGGTCCTGCCCGACCTCGACGGATGTCGCCACCCGGCCGGCGTGGCGTACCACGTTCGTCAGAGCCTCCTGCACGACGCGATAGGCCGACTCCTCGACCGGTGGCGATGCGGCGGCGTCCGTGGCCAACGTGAGGGTGATCGGATAGCCGTCGTCACGCAGGTTGCCGACGAGCGAACGGAGGTGGGCGAGCGTCGGCCGCTCGGCGGCCGGGCCGACGTCCAGTGCGCCGCCGGTGCGCCGTGGGTCGCCCGGAACGTCGCGCAACGAGTGCAGCACCGTGCGCAACTCGTCCAGCGCGCTGCGGCTGGCTGTCTCGATCGCCGACAGCGCGACCAGTGCCTCGTCCGGCCGCTGTTCGAGCACCATCCGCGCCACCCCCGACCGTACCGCGATCATGCTCAGCGTGTGCGACACGATGTCGTGGACGTCCGCCGACACCCGCACCCGTTCCTCCGCGCGGACCCGACGCTCGGCCTCCCGCGCCCGCTCCTGCTCCTCCGCGCGCAACCGTCGTTCCGCCTGTCGGCGGGCACCGAACGCGTACCCGAGCAACCACGCCGGGATCGCGAGCACCAGCTGGATCGCGTTCTGCCCGGTGCCCGGATGTATCTGCATGGCGGTCACCTCCGCCACGGTGACCAGCCCGACCGCGGCCACGCTCGCCCGCAGCGACCGGGCGGGCGGCAGCCGGTCGGCCACCGTCAGCACCGCGATGCCCAGCGCCGGGCCCGCGTTGCTGTGGAACACGGTGAACCCGACATCGGCCACCGCCGCCACGACGAGGACCAGCGACACCGTGATCAGCACCAGCACCGGGGCCGACCGGCGCACCACCAGCGGCACGGTCGCGGCGGCGCCCAACACGGCGATCGCCGCCGTCGGGGCGTGTCCGGAGCCACGGAGCAGCACGGGAAGGGTGAACAGCCCGAACGACCCGACCGCGAGGGCGACATCGAGCAGGTCGAACGGTGGGAGACCGGGGCGGCGCAGTCGCATGTGGATCACGTTAACCAGGGCTCACGGGTACGGGCGTCATGCTGCAGGATGACGGGGCGACCCCGGAGGGACGCTGCGGATCATGCTGGAGAGCGACGCGCGGATCGGGCGGTGTGGCCGAGCGTAGGGGCATGACAAACCACCGGCTGCACCTGTCCCGCCCCGCCGTCATCACCGCCACCGTTGCCACCGTCGCAGGACTGGCCAGCGGCGTGGTGACCTACCTCAACCGCTCGCCCCAGCTCGAACCGCAGATCCCGGGGACCGAGGCGTGGCTTCCCCACCTCGTCGTCCTCGCCGTGGTCACCGTCTGGTACGTGGTGGCAGCCCGCCGCAGCCCGCTCGGCTGGAAGGTGGTCTTCACGCCGCTCGGACGTCCGATCGCAGCCCGGATCGGGGCGACGTTCCGCTCCGGCCTCGGCGTGGTCGGTGTGCTGCGGGGCCTGGCCGTCGCCTTCCTCGTGCTGCTGGAGGTGTACATGGCCTGGCGCATCGGCAAGCAGGTCTTCGCCGGACTGGACCCGAACTTTCCCCGCAACGCGTGGGGCGGCCCGTCGTACCTCGGTGCCATGTTCTGCCACTATCTGGACGGGGCTCTGCTGTACCCGATCTGCCATGTCCTGCTGCGGAAGGTCACCGTCCCCGCGAGGCCGGCAGCCGCCGCACCCGACCGGATGACCGGACAGGGCCCGCGAATCCGTGAGCGCGCTCTTCTCGGCGGTTGAGCACGGCCGCCGGACCGGCGCAGCGACACCCGACCGCCATGACGAACGCCCCGGCATGATCAGAGGAGATCATGCCGGGGCGGGCGTCTGTTCCGGAAACCGCCGACCGGGTCCCGGGTGACGGACCGGGGGCTGCGGGTGGGTCAGCCGGCGTGCTTGCGGCGGGCGGCCATCCGGCCGCGCTGGGTCTGGTCCAGCACCACCTTGCGGATGCGTACGGCGACCGGGGTCACCTCGACGCACTCGTCCTCGCGGCAGAACTCCAGCGCCTGCTCCAGGGAGAGCTTGCGCGGGGGGATCAGCTTCTCGGTCTCGTCGGAGGTCGAGGCCCGCATGTTGGTGAGCTTCTTCTCCTTGGTGATGTTGACGTCCATGTCGTCGGAGCGGGAGTTCTCCCCGACGATCATGCCCTCGTACACCTCGGTGGTGGGCTCGACGAAGAGCTGGCCGCGCTCCTGGAGGTTGATCATCGCGAACGGGGTGACCACGCCGGAGCGGTCGGCTACCAGCGACCCGTTGTTTCGGGTCCGCAGCTCACCGAACCATGGCTCGTAGGACTCGAAGACGTGGTGCAGGATGCCGGTGCCCCGGGTGTCGGTGAGGAACTCGGTACGGAAGCCGATCAGGCCCCGCGCCGGCACCAGCCACTCCATCCGGATCCAGCCGGTGCCGTGGTTGACCAGCTGCTCCATCCGGCCCTTGCGGGTGGCCAGGAGCTGGGTGATCGCGCCCAGGTACTCCTCCGGGGCGTCGATGGTCAGCCGCTCGACGGGCTCGCAGGTCTTGCCGTCGATCTCCTTGGTGACCACCTGCGGCTTGCCGACGGTCAGCTCGTAGGACTCGCGGCGCATCTGCTCGACCAGGATGGCCAGGGCCAGCTCACCACGGCCCTGCACCTCCCAGGCGTCCGGCCGCTCGGTGGGCAGGACCCGCAGCGACACGTTGCCGATCAGCTCCTTGTCGAGCCGGTCCTTGACCATCCGGGCGGTGACCTTGGCACCCTTGACCCGGCCGACCAGCGGCGAGGTGTTGGTGCCGATGGTCATCGAGATGGCCGGCTCGTCCACGGTGATCAGCGGCAGCGGGATCGGGTTCTCGGCGTCGGCGAGGGTCTCGCCGATCATGATCTCGGGGATGCCGGCGACGGCGATGATGTCGCCCGGCCCGGCCGAGTCGGCCGGCTTGCGCTCCAGGCCCTCGGTCATCAGCAGCTCGGAGATGCGGACCCGCTGGGTGCTGCCGTCGGTGCGGCACCAGGCCACGGTCTGGCCCTTGGCGATGGTCCCCTGGCGCACCCGGCACAGCGCCAACCGGCCCAGGAACGGCGAGGCGTCCAGGTTGGTGACGTGCGCCTGCAACGGCGCGCCCTCGTCGTAGGAGGGCGGCGGGATGGTGTCGAGCAGGGTCCGGAACAGCGGCTCCAGGCTGGTGCTGTCGTCGGGCACCGAGCCGTCGGCGGGCTGGGTCAGCGAGGCGATGCCGTCGCGGGCGCAGGCGTAGACGATCGGGAAGTCGATCTGCTCCTCGTCGGCGTCCAGGTCGAGGAAGAGTTCGTAGGTGTCGTCCACGACCTCCTTGATCCGGGCGTCGGGCCGGTCCACCTTGTTGATCACCAGGATGATCGGCATCCGCGCCTTGAGCGCCTTGCGGAGCACGAACCGGGTCTGCGGCAGCGGGCCCTCGCTGGCGTCGACCAGCAGCACCACCCCGTCGACCATGGTCAGGCCCCGCTCGACCTCGCCGCCGAAGTCGGCGTGGCCGGGGGTGTCGATGATGTTGATGGTGACCGGGTCGGAGCCGTCGGCCGGGAGGTAGCGCACGCCGGTGTTCTTGGCCAGGATGGTGATGCCCTTTTCCCGTTCGAGATCCATCGAGTCCATGACGCGCTCGGTGTTCTCACCACGGGCCCCGTAGGCGCCGGCCTGCCGCAACATGGCGTCGACCAGGGTCGTCTTGCCGTGGTCGACGTGGGCGATGATGGCGACATTGCGGAGGTCGGTGCGAAGCTGCATACCCTCCATACTCCTGTCTGCGGTTGCCGGGGCAGGTGTCGGGGTCGTCCCGTCACCGCCCGGATCTGTGCCGGAACTGCTGTTCCGGCCGTGCCAGCGGCGGGTCTGCCGAGCCCACCGGCGGGCCGACCGGCCCACCGGCCGGCCGGGCACCTGGTCGTCGCGACGGTCACCGCGGCGAGGCCGCAGTGATCTTCGGTCTGTCGGTGCCGGGGGAGTCGACCCTGCTGGTCGGTCTCCTAGCGTACGCGGGCCCGTCCGGGCCCGTCCGGGCACTGCTCCCGGTGACCGGAGCGGCCGTGACGGGCGACACATCCACCCGGGTACGCCGCCCGGCCGGGAACCCCCACCGGTGCAGGTGGGGACCCCCGGCCGGGCGGCGGGTCGGGTGGGCGGGTCAGTCCCGGGCGGCGACAGCCGGCGCGGGCGTGGGCCCCACGGCGTCGTCGGCCTCCCGGGCGATCCGGCCGGGCCACCAGAACCGGTCGCCGAGCAGGAACGCCAGCGCCGGCACCAGCACGGTGCGCACCAGCAGCGTGTCGAGCAGCACGCCGAGGCACACGATGATGCCGATCTGGGTGAGCAGGATCAGCGGCAGCACGCCGAGGACGGCGAAGACCGCGGCGAGCAGGATGCCGGCGCTGGTGATCACCCCGCCGGTGACGCGCAGGGCGGAGAGCATGCCGTCGCGGGTGCCGGCCCGGCGGGCGTCCTCGCGGGCCCGGGTGACCAGGAAGATGTTGTAGTCCACGCCGAGCGCGACGAGGAACACGAAGGCCAGCAGGAGCACCCCGCTGTCGAGCGCGGGGAAGCCCAGCACGTGGTCGAAGAGCAGCCACGCCGCGCCGAGGCTGGCGAAGAAGGACGCGATCACGGTGAGCACCAGCAGCAGCGGGGCGAGCAGGCCGCGCAGCAGCGCCACCAGCACGGCGAAGACGAGCACCAGGATGATCGGCAGGATCAGCCACAGGTCCCGGGTGTTGGCCTCGTCGGAGTCGTAGGTGGCCGCGACGGTGCCGCCGACCAGCGCCCCCTCGGCCGGTCCGGCACCCGCGACGGTCGGCGGCGCGGAACCGGGCACGGCGGCCACCGCGGCACGCAGCGCCTCGACGGCGCGGTCGGAGGCCGGGCTGCCCGGTTCGTCGGTGAGCACCACGTCGACCTGGGCGACGGCGGTGCCGGCCACGCCGGGCCGGGCGGAGGCGACCCCGGGCACGGCGGCGGCGGTGCGGGTGACCTCGGCGGCGGCGGCCGGGTTGGTGAGCACCGCCACCGGCTGGGTGGTGCCGGCGGGGAAGGCGCGGGCCAGCGTCTCGGCTCCGGCGACCGCCTCGGGCTTGACCCGGAACTGTTCGGTCTCGGACAGCCCGGTGCGCAGGGTGAGCCCGCCGAGGGCGAGGCCGGCGAGCAGCAGGGTGGACAGCGCGGCGACCGGCAGCGGGCGGCGGACCACGGCGGCACCGAGCCGGCCCCACAGCCTGCCCTCCCGGGCCGGGCCGCCGACCTTCGGCACGAACGGCCAGAACAGTCCCCGGCCGAAGATGACCAGGACGGCGGGCAGCACGAACAGCGCGGAGAGCATGGCGAACACGACGCCGGTGGCGCAGGCCACGGCGAGCGCCCGGTTGGTCTCCTGCTCGGACAGCAGCAGGGTGAGCACGCCGAGCACGACGGTGCCGCCGCTGGCGAGGATGGGTTCGGCGGTCCGGCGTACGGCGGCGCGCATGGCGGCGAACCGGTCCTCGTCGCGGCGCAGTTCCTCCCGGTAGCGGGCGATGAGCAGCAGGGCGTAGTCGGTGGCGGCGCCGAAGACCAGCACGCTGGCGATGCCGGTGACCGCGCCCTCCTGGAGGTTGATGCCGACGGCGGGGACGATGGTGTCGACGGCCCGCAGGGTGAGCTGTTCGGTGGCGGCGACGACGATCAGCGGCACGATCCACAGGAACGGGCTGCGGTAGGTCACCAGCAGCAGCAGGGCGACCACGCCGGCGGTGACGGCGAGCAGGGTGAGGTCGGCACCCTCGAAGACCTTGGTCAGGTCGGCGGTGAACGCGGGTGCGCCGGTGACCGCGGCGGTGAGCCCGTCGGGCAGGCCGCCGACGGCGTCGCGGACCTTCGCCACCTCGTCGGCGACGGCCTGCTGGCCGCCGGCGGTGTCCAGCGGGACGGCGAGCAGGGCGACGGTGCCGTCGGGGGAGACCTGCGGCGGGCTGACCTGTCCGCCGACGGCGAGCCGGCCCAACGCGCCGGAACGGTCGGTGACGGCGGCCCGGTCGGTGTCGGTCAGCGGGCTGCCGTCGTTCCGGCTGACCACGACGATCGCGGGTTGGACGTCGTTGTCGGGTAGCTGGTCCTGGAGGCGTTCCACCTGGGTCGACTGCCACTGCACGGACAGGCCGGTGGCCGAGACGGGGGCGGGGTTGTCGGGCTTGGGGAGCCCGAAGACGACCGCGCCGACGACGATCGCGGCGGCCACGGTGAGCCAGGCGGCGAGCCGGCTGCGGGCGACGCGGGTGAACAGAGACATCGGAGGCCCTCGTGGTCTGTCGGTGGGAACGCGGACGGCAAGATAGCCCGCCCTTCGAGTATCTTGATAGCCGAGATTATCGGCCGTTGTTCTATGCTGCAACCGGACACAGCGACAGGGGGCAACGGCGGGCGTGGCAACGCACGGGATGTATCGGCGGCGGGACGACCCGCGCGGGCGGATGGTGGCCGACATCACCAACGACCTGCGGCGATACTCGGTCGACGCGCAGCACATCGGGCACGCGTTCGCCAACCTGCACGGGCTCAACCCGACCGACCTGCACGCCCTGATCGCCGTCATGGACGCCGAACTGCTCGGCGACCCGATCACCCCCGGCCGGCTCGGCGAACAGCTCAACCTCTCCTCCGGGTCGGTGACCGCGCTCGTCGACCGGCTGGAACGCGCCGGGCACATCCGCCGCGACCGCGACACCGCCGACCGGCGCAAGGTGTTCCTGCACTACGCCGACCAGGGGGCCGCCCTGGCGATGAGCTTCTTCGGCCCGCTCGGGCGGCGTACCGACGAGGTGATGGCCCGGTTCACCGACGACGAGCTGGCGGTCGTGCACCGGTTCCTGGCCACCATGGTCGCCTCGATGCGGGAGCACCGCGACGCGATGCGGGCCGCCCGCGCCGAGCCGTCCCGCCGGCCGGTGGACTGAGCGCCGTGCCGGACCTGTCGCTCGCCCGCCTCGCCGCCGCCGTGCTGCGCCTGCCGGCCGCCGCCACCCACCGGGTCGACGTCACCCGGGGCCTCACGGTCCGGGCCCGCGACGGGGCGCGGTTGCGCACCGACCACTACGCCCCCCGGTTGCCCGGCGCGCCGACCGTGCTGATCCGCACCCCGTACGGGCGGGGCGGGCCGATGCGGCTGCTCGGCCGGCTCGTCGCCGGTCGCGGCTTCCACCTGGTGATCCAGTCCTGCCGGGGCACCGACGGCTCCGACGGGCTGTTCGACCCGCTGGTGCACGAGCGCGACGACGGCCTGGACACCGTCGACTGGCTGCGCCGGCAACCCTGGTACACCGGCCGGTTCGGCATGTTCGGGGCCAGCTACCAGGGTTTCGTGCAGTGGGCGCTGGCCGCCGACGCGGGGGAGGAGCTGGCCGCGATGGTCGCGGTGGTCACCGCCTCGGCCACCCGCGACTCGACGTACGCGGGGGAGTCCTTCGCCCTGGACACGGTGCTCACCTGGGCCGAGCTGCTCCAGGCGCAGACCGTGCCGTGGCTGGCCCGGCAGTGGGAACTCAAGCGCGGACAGCCCCGGCTGGCCGCCGCCCTGGCCCACCTGCCGCTGACCGAGGCCGACCGGGTGGCGACCGGGGTGACCGTGCCGTTCTTCCAGGAGTGGCTGCGCCACCACACCCCGGACGCCGACTACTGGCGGACCCGGGTCTTCGGCGCGCGGATCGCCGAGGTGCGCGCCCCGGTGACGATGGTCAGCGGCTGGCAGGACATCTTCCTCCCCGCCCAGCTCGCCGACCACGCCGCGCTGCGGGCGGCGGGCGTGCCCACCCGGCTCACCGTCGGCCCGTGGACGCACGGCAGCCCCGGCCTGCTGGCCGAGGCGCTGCGGGAGGGGTTGGGCTGGCTCGACGCCCACCTGCACGGCCGGCCGCCGTCGCCGCGCGCCCCGGTGCGGGTGCACGTCGGCGGGGACGGCGGCGGCTGGCGGGACCTGCCCGAGTGGCCGCCGCCGGCCACCGCGACCCCCTGGCACCTGCACGCCGGGGGCCGGCTCGACCCGCAGCCGCCGGCCGAATCGGCCCCCGACACCATCCGGTACGACCCGGCCGACCCCACCCCGTCGCTGGGTGGCCCGCTGCTGGTGGCCCAGCGCGCCGGCCCGGTCGACAACCGCCCCGTCGAGGCCCGGCCCGACGTGCTGGTCTACACCGGCGCGGTGCTGACCGGGCCGGTCGAGGTGGTCGGCCCGGTGCACGCCGAGATCCACGTCCGCAGCGAACTGTCGTACCTGGACGTCTTCGTGCGGTTGTGCGACGTGGACCGGCGCGGCCGGTCCTGGAACGTCTGCGACGGCCTGGTCCGGGTGGCCCCCGGCCGGTTCCCGGCCGACCCGGACGGGGTGACCCGGGTGCCGGTGCCGCTGTGGCCGGTGGCGCACCGGTTCGCGGCCGGTCACCGGCTGCGGGTGCAGGTGTCCGGGGGTGCCCACCCCCGCTACGCGCGCAACCCCGGGACCGGGGAGCCGCTCGGCGCGGCGATCACGCTCCGCGCTGGAACCCGGCAGATCCTGCATGATCCATCGCATCCGTCGCGGCTCGTGCTGCCGGTGGTCCCAGCCGGCTCCCAGCTTGGACCTATCTGTAGACAACCCGTCTGAGCTGGGACTTTTTTGGCAACCAGGGCTATCGTCTTTCGCAACGCTCGATGACGTGCACCAGCGGTCGGGCCCCGTTCTCCCCGCAGACACCGCCTACGTGGAGTGACGACGGTTCCCGACCCTGGCCTGATGCCGAAGCAGCCGGCACCGTTGGGCCGGCCGCGGAGAGGGGACGTCATGACGACGGCTCCGGCCAACCTGCTGGCAGTCCGCCGGCTCCTGCTCGACACCATCAAGAGCCTCGACCCCGCCGCGGTGGGGATCGTCGGTGACCCGGCCCACCGGGGTGGTTACCACTGCGGCTCCGACCGGGTGGTCACCAACGACTACTCGGTGGTGGAGTCGCCCCGGGATTCCGGCGGCCTCACCCTCTACGCCTCCGGGCTGGACGTGGGCACGTTCACCGTGCGCTCCGGGGGCGCCACGCACAACCTCCAGACGTTCTCCACCTGGTGCGTAGCCCAGTGCCGGGCGAACACGCCGGACAGCCGCGACCTGCGGGAGATCATCTACAGCCCGGACGGCAAGGTCGTCAGGCGGTGGGACCGGCTGGGCAAGCGCAGCTCCGGCGACGACTCGCACCTGTGGCACACCCACTTCAGCTTCTTCCGCGACTCGACCAAGGCCGGACGGGACCAGACCCCGCTGTTCCGGCGCTACCTGACCGGCATCGGACTACTGGAGGACACCGACATGACACCCGAAGAGCACGCCTGGCTGGAGACCGTCCACAAGAACCTGACCGTCCTCGACGGCCGCAACCCGGTGGGTCAGATCTACACCCGGATGGCGATGGGGGAGGACCACACCAACCCGGACTTCGTCGTCCCGCACCCGAGCCTGAAGTCGCTCGGCGCGCAGCTGGCCTCGTTGCAGACCGCGCTGACCGTACTGGCCAACAAGGACTTCACCGACGAGCAGGCGATCGTGGCCGGCGTCCTGGCCGGGCTCACCCCGGAGAAGATCGCCGCGGCCATCCCGCCCACCATCGCCAAGCAGGTCGCCGACGAGTTGGCCAAGCGGCTGGTGGCCTGACCCGGACCCCGTGTGCACCCCCTCCGTCCCGCCTCCGGCGGAAGGGGTGCACACGGCTGTCGGCGTTCATCCCCGGGCTCGGGCCCAGGTGAAGAAGCGGTCGGTCAGCTCCGGGCGTCGCCCGGGGTGGAGTTGGCCGAGCTGATGACCGGCCTCAGGCGACCGCGCTGTGCTCGTTCCAGCCCTTGGTGGTGCCCGGCCTGCTCCAGACCGAGGGCTACGCCCGGGAACTCTTCGAGCGGGCGAGCCACTTCCTCGGCGACGAGGTGGAGCAGCAGGTCGCGGCGCGACTGGCCCGGCAGGAGATCCTGCACCGGGCGTCCCCGCCGCTGTTCGTGGCGGTGCTCGACCACACCGTGCTGGAACGCCCGGTCGGCGGGCCGAAGGTGATGCGGGAGCAGTTGCTGCACCTGCGGGAGATCGGCGACCGGCCGCGGGTGCACCTGCACCTGGTGCCGAGGGGCACCGGCGCCTACCCCGGGCTCAACGGCGCGTTCGTGATCGCCACCCCGCCGGAGGGCGACGACGTCGCCTACCTCGACAACCAGCTACACGGATCGATCATCGAACGGACGGCGGACGTACACTCCCTGCGACGGACCTGGGAGTCGGTGCGCGCGGAGGCGCTGCCCCACGGGGCCACCATCAAGCTGATCTCGGAGGCGGCAGATTCATGGACCTGACCGGCGCGATCTGGCACAAGAGCACCCGCAGCAGCGGCAACGGCGGCGACTGCGTGGAGGTGGCCGCCAACCTGCCCGGCGTCGTCGGCGTCCGCGACAGCAAGGACCGGTCGGGCCCGGTGCTCACCTTCGCGCCGGCCGCCTGGCGGTCGTTCCTGCGCCACGCCAAGCGACCCTGACCGGGGCCTGACCCGGGCCCGCCGGCGACGCGGCACCGACCGCAGCGCGGTCGACGAGGCATAGCCCGGCCCGGGAACACCCGGCCGGGTTGCAGTGGAACCGGCAGCGGGGTCGACGGTTGCCGGGAGCGCTCGGTGGCGGCGGCCCCGGGCCGCCGCCACCGGCACGGAGACTTACAGCGGGCGGACGTTCTCCGCCTGCGGACCCTTCTGCCCCTGGGTCACATCGAACTCGACCTTCTGGGCCTCCTGCAGTTCCCGGTAGCCGCTGGTGGCGATCGCCGAGTAGTGAACGAAGACGTCGGGGCCCCCGCCGTCCTGCTCGATGAAGCCGAAGCCCTTTTCCGAGTTGAACCACTTGACCGTGCCGGTTGCCATGCATCTCTCCCTGTTTACAACGGGTGACCCCGCCGCTGCGGCGGATGATCGCCCTGTACTGCCCCGACAGTAGCCGGCCGAGGCGGTTTTTGCCGGCTGAAAAGCCGCAGGATGCGGACGGAAACTCGCAGGTCGCCGGAATGCCGCCCGACGGGAGGCCCGCTGCGGCACACTCGACCGGTGAACCGACCGCGCGTCGACGCGTTGACCGAGCTGGAACGCGAGATCGACGCGCCGGGCGACGGGCTGGACCGGCTGCGGCTGGTGCCCACCCCCTTCGTCCCCGAGGTGCGGCTGCACCTCGCCGAGGACGCGATCGTCTGGTGGGCCCGGATGGAGGCCAGCGCCGGGCACACCCTGCCCCCGCCGTTCTGGGCGTCGGCCTGGGCCGGCGGGCAGGCCCTCGCCCGCCACCTGCTCGACCATCCCGACCTCGCCGCCGGCCGCCGGGTGCTCGACCTGGCCGCCGGCTCCGGACTCGTCGCCATCGCCGCCGCCCTGGCCGGTGCCCGTCAGGTCGTCGCCAACGACGTCGACCCCTACGCGGTGGCGGCGGTCACCGTCAACGCGCGGGCCAACCGGGTCCACGTGCATGCCAGCCACCAGGACCTGCTCGACGACGACGGCACCCAGGCCGACCTGCTCGTCGCCGGGGACGTCCTCTACGACCGGGACCTCGCCGTACGGGTGCTGCCGTACCTGCGGCGGGCCGCCGACGGCGGGGCGCAGGTGCTGGTCGGCGACCCGGACCGGGGACACCTGCCGCCGGACGAGCTGGAGGTGGTGGCCAGCTACCCGGTGCCGACCACCGAACCCTCCGTCGACTCCCCGGTCCGCCGGGTCCAGGTGCTCCGCCCCCGCTGAACCACCCCCGTCGGGAGGCCCCGGGCCACGCCGTCGGGAGGCCCCGGGCCACGCCGTCGGGAGCCCCCGGGCCACGCCGTCGCGCGGCCCCGGGAAGCCCGTCGGAAAAGTCGGGGAGTGATCAGGGTCGCGACCCGATGCGCCGGGAGGCCCGGTGGCCGTAGCGTCATCTCGTGCTCGACGAATTGGCCCAGCTCGGAGACCTACCGACCGCCCTGTTGATGGCGGCACTCGGGCTGGTGATGCTCGCCGACGCCGTACCGCTGCTCGGGGTGCTCGTCCCCGGCGACGTGGCGATCCTCGCGGCGGTGGGGGTGGGCCGGCCGGTCGCCGGGGTGGCGACCGTCGTCGCCGTGGTCGCCGGCTGCCTCACCGGCTGGTCGCTGAGCTTCCTCGCCGGGCGGATCTTCGGCGAGCGGCTGCGGCACAGCCGGGTCGGCGACTGGATCGGTGAGGGCCGCTGGTCGGCCGCCGAGCAACTGCTGCGCTCCGGCGGCGGGCGGATGGTGCTCGTCGCACCCTTCCTGCCGGTGTTCAACACGCTGCTGCCGCTGGCGGCCGGGAGTCTGCGGATGTCGTACCGCCGGTTCGTCGTCTGCGCCGCGTTCGGCGCGGCGGCGTGGGCCGGCCTCTACCTGGCCCTGGGCGCGGCGTCGCGGGCCCTGGCCGGGCTGCTGCCCGGCAACCCGCTGCTGGTCACCATGGCCGTCGGCCTGCTGCTGGCCGGCCTGGTGCTGCTGGGCACCAGGCGTCGGCTGCGCGCGGTGACAGGCGTCGGTCAGCCGGGCTGACCGACGCCTGACGGGTCACCGCCGGCCCGTCACCGGCTCACCAGCCGCGCGCCCGCCACTGCGGCAGCGACGCCCGTTCCGCGCCGAGCGTGCTGTCCGCGCCGTGCCCCGGGTAGAACCAGGTCTCGTCGGGCAGCCGGCCGAACAGCTTGTGCTCGACGTCGTCGATGAGCTGGCCGAACCGCTCCGGGTCCCGGTCGGTGTTGCCCACCCCACCGGGGAACAGCGAATCGCCGGTGAACAGGTGCGGGGTGCCGGCCGGGTCGCGGTAGAGCAGCGCGATCGACCCCGGGGTGTGCCCCTTGATGTGGATCACCTCCAGCGTCTGGTCACCCACCGCGACGGTGTCGCCCTCGGCCAGGGTCTGTGCCGCGATCGGCAGCCCCTCGGCGTCGTCGGCGTGCACCAGGGCGGACGCGCCGGTCGAGGCCACGACCTCCTCCAGGGCGACCCAGTGGTCCATGTGCCGGTGGGTGGTGACCACCGAGGTCAGCCCGGCGTCGCCGATCAGGTCGAGCAGCCGGGGCGCCTCGTTCGCGGCGTCGACGAGCACCTGCGCGCCGGTGTCGCGGCAGCGCAGCAGGTAGGCGTTGTTGTCCATCGGGCCGACCGACACCTTGGTGACGGTGAGCCGGTCCAGTTCCCGCACGGCGGGTGGGCCGCCGTGGGTGACGTCTCCGGTGTAGCTCATGTGCGGTCTATATCCATTCCGGTGGGGTCGGCAGGGCACCGTCCGGGGTGACGGTCAGCCCGTCGCCGCTGCTGCGGCCGATCAACCAGGCGGCCAGCGCGGCGCAACTGCCGGCGACCTGCGGGGCGTCCTGCGCGTCGCCCAGCACCAGCTCCGGCCGGTTGCCGTCGGTGGGCCGCAGCACCAGCGCGGGCGCGTCGGACCGCTCGGCGAGCCCGCCGGCCACCTCGTGCAGCAGGTGCGGGGCGAACGCCGCCGGCCAGTCCGCCGGACGGTAGCCGGTGGCCAGGTCGACGTGGTGCACCTCCAGCTCGCGCCACCGGGCCCAGGGCACCAGGGCGGCCGGCCACGGGCCGCGTCGGGCCTGCACGGTGGCGCTCCACGCCGACGCCGTCATCGCGGCAACCGCCTCGACGAACCGGTCGGTGCTGCGGCGCAGGTCGGCCAGCAGCTCGGCGGGCGGCCGGCCGGCACCGGCGGCGATGTCGGCGTCGCGGGCCGCGTCGCTTGCGTACATCGGGATGTCCTGCCCGGTGCGGGCGGCGGTGAGCAGGTTGACGAGCCCGTCGGCGTTGCGCGCCAGGTGGGTCAGCACGTGACCCCGGGTCCAGCCGGGCAGCAGGCTGGGGGCGGCGACGGCCGCCGCGTCCAGCCCGGCGGCGGTGTCCAGCAGGCGGGCGGCCGAATCGGCCACCTCACCGGTAAACATCAGTGGATCCGTCGTCACGCCACGACCCTAACGGTCCGGACAGCGTTGCGCCGCCGGGGAATTCGCTTTCGGCGCGTCGGTCGGCGGCCTACCGTCGGCCTGACACGGTACCGGGACGACGGACGGGGGTGGTGATCATGCCGGTCGCAGTACGCGTGTTGCGCCACGACCAGTTCCGACCCCGGTGAGGATGACATGACCATCGATCTGACCGCCCTCGGCCTCGACGCCGAACGGGCGGCGTACGCGCGGCGGCGGCCGGACCGCCGGCCCGGCCGGGTGGCCCGGGTCGACCGGGGGGTGTGCACCGTGCTCGGCGCGGACGGACCGGTCCGGGCCAGCCTGGGGCCGGCGGTGCTGGCCGCCGCCGCCCGTGACCTGACCGCCCTGCCGTGCGCCGGTGACTGGGTGCTGCTGGCCCGCTGGCCGGACGGCCCGGTGACCGTCGACGCGGTGCTGCCCCGGCGGACCGCGCTGATCCGTCGTACCGCCGGCAAGGACGCCAGTGGCCAGGTGCTCGCCGCCAACCTCGACACCGCCGCGGTGATCGAGCCGGTGCACCCGGAGCCGGACGCCGCCCGGATCGAACGGCTGCTCGTCCTGGCCCACGAGTCCGGGGCCACTCCGCTGGTGGTGCTCACCAAGGCCGACCTGGCCGCCGACCCGCAGGCGGTGGCCCGGCAGCTCGCCGCCCTCGCCCCCGGGGTGCCGGTGCTGCCGGTCAGCGCCGAGCGGGGGACCGGCCTGACGCCGCTGCGTCCGCTGGTCGCCCCGGGGCGCACGCTGGCCCTGCTCGGCCCCTCCGGGGCGGGCAAGTCGAGCCTGGTCAACGCCCTGGTGGGGGCGGAGGTCATGCCGACCCAGGCGATCCGGCGGGTCGACGGCAAGGGGCGGCACACCACCACCTGGCGGGCGCTGGTCCCGGTGCCCGGCGGCGGCGCGGTGCTGGACACCCCCGGGGTCCGGGCGGTGGGGCTGCTCGACGGGCACGCCGGGCTGGACCGGGCGTTCACCGACATCGCCGAGCTGGCCACCGGCTGCCGGTACGCCGACTGCGGCCACACCGCCGAGCCGGCCTGTGCGGTGCGCGAGGCGGTGGAGACCGGGGAGCTGCCGGGCCGGCGTTTCGAGAGCTGGCGTCGGCTCCAGCGGGAGCTGGCGTACGAGAGCGGTCGCCGGCAGAGCCGGCTGGCGGCCGAGCGGCGGGGCGGCTGGCGGGGTGGTCGACGGCGGCCGGCCCGGCCGACGACGCCGCCCCTGCCGGGCGGGTTCTGACCGCCCCGGTCCGGCCGGCTCCGACCAACCGGAGCGGGTACGGGGCGCACACAGCGGGTCGGCCGGCCTCGGGCAGGCGGGTCGGCCGACCGGTGTGAGCTGGGGGAATGTTGGCGTGCGGGAAGTTGTCGTACCCCGGGGCTAGAGTTGCGCAGGCGTTCCTTCTGCGCCGCGTAAAACCACTCAGATCCCACTCGGAGCGGACAGATCCGCCTCATATTCTTCTTCCGGGAGCACCCGCACCGTGGCCGACCGTCTGATCATCCGTGGCGCGCGCGAGCACAACCTGCGTGACGTCAGTCTCGACCTGCCCCGGGACGCCCTCAT
This sequence comes from Micromonospora sp. WMMD735, assembly GCF_049178995.1. Taxonomy (NCBI): domain Bacteria; kingdom Bacillati; phylum Actinomycetota; class Actinomycetes; order Micromonosporales; family Micromonosporaceae; genus Micromonospora; species Micromonospora sp. WMMD735. The sequence goes on along the minus strand of NZ_JBMHMJ010000002.1, from coordinate 2,981,702 downwards.
CGTCTTCACCGGGCTCTCCGGCTCCGGCAAGTCGAGCCTGGCCTTCGACACCATCTTCGCCGAGGGGCAGCGCCGCTACGTCGAGTCGCTGTCGTCGTACGCGCGGCAGTTCCTCGGCCAGATGGACAAGCCCGACGTCGACTTCATCGAGGGCCTGAGCCCGGCCGTCTCCATCGACCAGAAGTCCACCTCGCGCAACCCGCGGTCGACCGTCGGCACCATCACCGAGGTCTACGACTACCTGCGGCTGCTCTTCGCCCGCATCGGCGAGCCGCACTGCCCGGTCTGCGGCGAGCGGATCTCCCGGCAGAGCCCGCAGCAGATCGTCGACCGGGTCCTCGCGATGGCCGAGGGCACCCGGTTCATGGTGCTCGCCCCGGTGGTCCGGGGCCGTAAGGGCGAGTACGTCGACCTCTTCGCCGAACTCCAGGCCAAGGGCTACGCCCGCGCCCGGGTCGACGGGGTGGTGCACCCGCTGACCGAGCCCCCGAAGCTCAAGAAGCAGGAGAAGCACACCATCGAGGTGGTGATCGACCGGCTCAGCGTCAAGCCGGGCGCCAAGCAGCGGCTGACCGACTCGGTCGAGGCCGCGCTCGGCCTCTCCGACGGTCTGGTGCTGCTCGACTTCGTCGACCTGCCCGAGAACGACCCGGCCCGGGAACGCCGCTACTCCGAGCACCTGGCCTGCCCCAACGACCACCCGTTGGCGATCGAGGACCTGGAACCCCGGGTGTTCTCGTTCAACGCGCCCTACGGGGCCTGCCCGGAGTGCACCGGCCTGGGCACCAAGAAGGAGGTCGACCCGGAGCTGGTCGTCCCCGACCCGGAGCGCACCCTGCGCGAGGGCGCGCTGCAGCCCTGGGCCACCGGGCACAACCTGGAATACTTCCTGCGCCTGCTGGAGGCGCTGGGCGAGAGCCAGCACTTCGACGTCGACACCCCCTGGCGGGCGCTGCCGGCCCGGGCCCAGAAGATCATCCTGCACGGCTCCGACGACCAGGTGCACGTGCGATACCGCAACAAGTACGGCCGCGAGCGCTCCTACTACACCGGCTTCGAGGGCGTGGTGCAGTGGATCGAACGCCGGCACACCGACACCGAGAGCGACTGGTCGCGCGACAAGTACGAGGGCTACATGCGCGACGTGCCCTGCGCGGCCTGCGGTGGCACCCGGCTCAAGCCCGAGGTGCTGGCGGTCACCATCGCCGGCAAGAGCATCGCCGAGGTGTGCAACCTGTCGGTGGGCGAGGCGGCCGAACTGCTCGCCGGCATCGCGCTGACCGACCGGCAGAAGATGATCGCCGAGCGGGTGCTCAAGGAGATCAACGCCCGGCTGCGGTTCCTGCTCGACGTCGGCCTGGACTACCTCTCCCTGGACCGGCCGGCGGGCACCCTGTCCGGTGGCGAGGCGCAGCGCATCCGGCTGGCCACCCAGATCGGCTCCGGCCTGGTCGGCGTGCTCTACGTGCTCGACGAGCCGTCGATCGGCCTGCACCAGCGGGACAACCACCGGCTGATCGAGACCCTGCTGCGGCTGCGCGGCCTGGGCAACACGCTGATCGTCGTCGAGCACGACGAGGACACCATCCGGGTGGCCGACTGGATCGTCGACATCGGCCCCGGCGCGGGCGAGCACGGCGGCCGGATCGTGCACAGCGGTTCGGTGCCGGCGCTGCTGGACAATCCCGAGTCGGTGACCGGGGCGTACCTGTCGGGCCGGCGGGAGATCCCCACGCCGAAGCAGCGTCGGCCGCAGACGCCGGAGCGGGAGCTGGTGGTGCACGGGGCGCGCGAGCACAACCTGCGCAACCTGACCGTGCCGTTCCCGCTGGGCCAGCTCATCGCGGTCACCGGGGTCTCCGGCTCGGGCAAGTCGACGCTGGTCAACGACATCCTGTACGCGGTGCTGGCCAACCAGATCAACGGGGCGCGGCTGGTGCCGGGCCGGCACACCCGGGTCTCCGGGCTGGAGCACGTCGACAAGGTGGTCGGCGTCGATCAGTCGCCGATCGGCCGTACCCCGCGTTCCAACCCGGCCACCTACACCGGGGTCTGGGACCACGTCCGCAAGCTGTTCGCCGAGACCACCGAGGCCAAGGTCCGGGGGTACGGCCCCGGCCGGTTCTCGTTCAACGTCAAGGGCGGGCGCTGCGAGGCGTGCTCCGGCGACGGCACCATCAAGATCGAGATGAACTTCCTGCCGGACGTCTACGTCCCGTGCGAGGTGTGCAAGGGCGCCCGGTACAACCGGGAGACCCTGGAGGTGCACTACAAGGGCAAGACCGTCTCCGACGTGCTGGAGATGCCGATCGAGGAGGCGGCCGAGTTCTTCTCCGCCATCCCGGCCATCCACCGGCACCTGCGCACGCTCAACGACGTGGGCCTGGGTTACGTCCGGCTGGGCCAGCCCGCGCCGACGCTGTCCGGCGGTGAGGCGCAGCGGGTCAAGCTGGCCTCCGAGTTGCAGAAGCGCTCCACCGGCCGCACGGTCTACGTGCTCGACGAGCCCACCACCGGCCTGCACTTCGAGGACATCCGCAAGCTGCTGATGGTGCTGGAGGGGCTGGTCGACAAGGGCAACACGGTGATCACCATCGAGCACAACCTCGACGTGATCAAGTCGGCCGACTGGCTGATCGACATGGGCCCCGAGGGTGGTCACCGGGGCGGCACCGTGCTCGCCACCGGCACCCCGGAAGAGGTCGCCGAGGTCGCCGAGAGCCACACCGGGCAGTTCCTGCGTTCGGTGCTCAAGCTCGACGGCCAGGCCCGGGGCGCGAAGGCGGCGGTGACCCGGGCGGCCCGCGCCAACGGCTCGACGCCGAAGGCGCGTACCCGCAAGGTGCCGGCCGGGGCCCGCTGACCCGGCGGGTCGGCCCGCTGCGCGGGGTGTTCCCGGGCGGCCGGGGTGAACCGTCGGGCACAGTGGTGCGTGTGCTCCAGTGAGCCGCGCGGGTCGACGACCGGCGGCAGCAGTCGAGAGAAAGGCCGGAGATGACAGACGACCAGGTGCCGACCGGGCCCGGTACGCAGACCCGACGTGCCCTGCTGGCCGGGGCCGGCGCGGTGGGGGCGGCGGTCCTCCTGACCGCCTGCGGCGACGACTCCGGTGACGAGCCGGCCACCCCGGCCACCGGCGGACCGGCCGCGACCTCCGGCGGGTCCGGTGCCGCCGCGATCGCCAGGACCGGTGACATCCCGGTCGGCGGCGGCCAGGTCTACGCGGCGCAGGGCGTGGTGATCACCCAGCCGACGGCGGGGCAGTTCAAGGGGTTCGACCCGATCTGCACCCACCAGGGCTGCCCGGTGTCGAACGTCGACGGCGGGACGATCAACTGCACCTGCCACAACAGCAAGTTCGCCATCGCCGACGGCGCGGTCAAGGAGGGGCCGGCGACCAAACCGCTGGCCGCCAAGGAACTCAAGATCGACGGCGACCAGATCTCGCTGGCCTGACCGGTACCGGCCGGCCCGGAGGACGTCCTCCGGGCCGGCCGTTCGGGTTCACTGCGCGTAGACCGCCAGCTCCCAGATCGAGTAGCCGTACGTGGTGGCCCGGGTCACCCCGTGCATCCGGACGTACCGGGCGGTCGTGGTGGAGAAGGCCGCCACGTCGGTGCCGCCGTCGCCGGCCGTGGTCGACCACACCGACCGCCACGTCGACCCGTCGGTCGACACCTCGATCCGGTACGACCGGGCGTACGCCGACTCCCAGGCCAGCGTCACCCGGCCCACCCGACGGGCCGACCCCAGGTCGACGCTGAGCCACTGGTCGTCGGCCCAGCTACTCGCCCAGCGGGTGCCCAGGTCCGAGTCGACGGCCTTGCCCGGCCCGAAGAACAGCTCACTGCCCGACGCGGTCGCCGTCCGGCCGGCGGCCAGGTTGGTCAGGTCGTCGCCCCGCCGGGCCGGGAACGACACCACCTGCTGGAAGGTGGGCCGGTTCTGCCAGGCGATGGTGGCGTGCTTGATCCCGCCCAGCGGCGACTGGATGATCGCGTCCGCGCACCACTGGTCACCGGCGGCGCAGCTCGCGTCGCCGGGGTACACCTGGGCCGCCGGCGTGGCCGCCGCCGTCCGCAACGTGTCCAGCAGCACCTGCCGGCAGCCGGCCAGGTTCCCGGCCCCGCAGTAGCCCCGGCCCAGCCCGCCGCGCACCGGGTCGCCGAGCACCGCGCGCAGGTCCTTGTCGACGTAGCCCCACCAGCCGTACTGGAAGGACGAGCCCTTGTGCGCCTGGGCCTCGTTGGCCGAGGTCGGCAGGTTGGACCTGTCGCCCTGCTGGTGCCCGGAGGGGGACTCGTTGATCTGGATCGCGTTGATCAGCGACTGGTAGAGGTCCGGGCCGAGCTGGTCGCGGAACATCCCCCGGACCAGCAGCGGCCACCAGGCGTCGAAGGTGCGGATCGCGTCGGCGTGCCGGTAGACCTTCGACCCCTTCGCCGTCTCCACCCGCAGCGCGCCGTCCTGCCGCCACGCCTTGAGCCGGCTGATCTCGGTGGCCAGCGCGGCGTCGGCGACGGGCTGGCTCTCCAGCACCCGGATCAGCTCGTCGAGCACCTCGGCCCCGCGCAGGTCGGTCACGCCGGCCTGCTCGACCAGCGCGGTCAACGAGCCCCGGTCGAACTTCCGGCCGGCCGCAAGGCCCGCCTTGAGCGGACGGTCCAGCAGGTCGGCCCGGTGCACCGCGCCGAAGCTGTAGTTGCCGTCCGCGCCGCCGAAGTCCTTGGCCTGCTTGTTGTTCCAGCTGACGTAGTAGTCCTGGTTGACCGAGCGGGGGTGGGCGGCCAGCGGGGCGTAGTCGGCGGTGTTCGTCGCCGGGTCGAAGCCCTGCCACTCGTAGGCCGGCTCGGCCTTCATCGGCAGGTTCGGGTTGGACCCGGCGGCCCGCACCGGGTTCAGCCCGGAGTTGAAGTACGCCGACTCGGTGGAGTTGACGTAGAACCAGTTGAACGCGTACTCGACGTTGTTGGCCGAGGCGACGAAGGCGTCCGCCGAGCCCATCTGGGTCGGGTCGTTGAACATCTGGAAGCCGATCGCCGAGTCGGCCTCGTGCCGGTAGGTGGAGCGGAGCTGGGTGAACGCGTGCGGTTTGCCGCCCACCGTGCCCCGCCAGGACACCAGGCCGAGCTTCGTCCGCCAGGCCACCAGCTTGTACGACCCCTTGGCGGTGCCGTCGGCGAGGGTCGGGCTCCACTTGTTGACGTGCGCGAGCTGCTCCATCGCCACGCACTGGCCCCGGTAGAGGTAGTGGTCGGCGGCGAGGGTGGGGGTGCTGCCGTCGGTGGTGCACAGCGGCACCGCGTACGTGTCGGTGATGTCGTGGATCGACGAGGTGGCGCTCCACGCGTAGTCCTGCCCCCGGCCGAGCAGCACGTAGAGGTTGAGGCCGGCGAACGCCGCGCCCCGGGCGCTGATCCCCGGGCCCTGCAACTCCTGCACCATCAGCAGTTGCGGGGAGAAGTAGCCGGTCTGCGGGCCGAAGACCGCGACCGGGTGCCCGGTGGCCGAGTTCGCCGCCGAGACCACCGCCGCGTTGGACATACCCCGGTGCGCCGGGCTGATGGTCAGCCCGGACAGCGCGGCGGCCAGCTCACCGGACGCGCTGTTGCCGGTGGTACGGGCCGGGGCGGCGGTGCTGCCGGCGGAGCCGGTCGGGTCGGTGAAGATCGGCTCGACCCGGGCCGAGCCGGCGTCGGGCAGCGCCACGCTCGCCGCGTCCGGGGAGGCGTCGCCGTACGGGAAGCTCTGACCGTCGTGCAGGGTCAGCACGGTCTCCGGGTCGTTCTGGTTGCGGAACGCCGTCCACACCTTGTCGCCCTCGGTGGCGCCATACTTGGCGCGGGCGGCGATGCGGACCAGCGCGGACTGCATCTCGGTGCCGCCTCCGCCGCCGAACAGGCCGCCCACCACGCCGGCGATGGCGATCAGGTCGGTGAGCTGGAACGGCTCCGGGCCGCCGGCGTTGGTGACCGCGTCCAGGTGGCCGGTGAGCACGTACTCGCCGGGGCAGTTGCGGGCGCCCATGCAGACGCCGATGTAGGCGTTGATACCGGCGATGTACTCCTGCACGTCGGCGTAGAGCTGCTGGCCGCGCGGACCCTTCGTGCGCAGCGCCTCGACCTGCGCCTGGAGGTCCGCCTCGGTGTACGGCGAGTTGCGCCAGACGCTCTGCTCCAGGGCCCGGTTGCCGGGGGCGCCCCCGGCGAACGAGGTGAGGGTGCCCCGGCCGACGTGGCGCAGCAGGTCCATGGTGAACAGCCGGTCCTCGGCCCCGGCGTAGCCCGCGCCGTACATGGTGCCGCCCCGGGTGGTGCCGGTGACGTGCGGGACGCCTGTCGCCTTGTCCCGCAGGATGCGGACGTCGGCGCGGGGCGAGTAGTCGCGTTCGACCTGCCCCTGCGGCACCCCGAAGGAGGCGTCGTTGAAGAACGAGCCGATCTGTTCCTCGCGTAGCCCGGCGTAGCCGTAGACCAGGTCGGCGTAGCGGTCGAGCTGGTCGGCGGAGTGCCGGGGCAGGGTGCCGAGCGTCTGGTTGGCCAGTACCTCGACGAGGGTGGCGTTGCCGTTCTGGCCGGGCGGCAGGATGTCGCCGCACTCGCCGAGGCAGTAGTCCTCGGGGGTGAACGCGGCACGCGGCGCGGCGGCCCCGGCCGGGGCGGCGGGGGTCGCGGTGAGCAGGGCGGCGACGCTGATGCCGGCGGTCAGGCCGGCGAGCAGGCGGCGGACGGTGGGGGGACGGGGCATGCGATCCTCCGATGAGGATGGGATCTTTTCGTGAATAACATTCGGTTACCGGATGGTAATCTCCGTTCGTCGATATCGGAAGACGTCCATCGAGCCGCCGCCGGATCTTTACTCCGGAGTGTCGAGCCGGTCGGAGCGCGTGGATATCTTTCGATCCGGTGCCGGGCTGACGCCCGCCCGTCGACCCGCCCCGACCGGTCCCCCCGCCGGTCCCGCCGCTCCAGATTGGATCGTCGATGAAGGTCGTCCGTCTGCTCGCGTCCGCGACGCTGCTCGCGGTCGCGCTCACCCCGCCCGGTGCGGCCGCCGCCTCGGCCCCCGCCCCCGCCGGGACCGCCCCCACCCCCGCCGGGACCGCCGCCGCCCCCACCTCGGGTGCGTTCTCCGTGCTCACCTACAACGTCGCGGGCCTGCCCGACATCCTGTCCAGCGGCGACCCGGCGACGAACACCAGGCCGATCGGCGAACGGCTCGGCGGGTACGACATCGTGCACGTCCAGGAGGACTTCAACTACCACGCCGACCTGTACGCCACCGACCAGCACCCGTACCGGACGCCGACCAGCGGGGGCGTGCCGTTCGGCAGCGGCCTCAACACGCTGTCGAACTACCCGTACAGCGACTTCGCCCGGGTGAAGTGGAACTCCTGCAACGGGACCGACTGCCTCACCCCGAAGGGCTTCACCGCCAGTCGCATCCGGCTGGCCGAGGGCGTCTACGTCGACTTCTACAACGCCCACCCCAACGCCGGCACCACCGACGCCGACCTGGCCGCCCGCCGGTCCAACCTCAGCCAGCTCTCCGCGTACGTCGCCGCCAACTCGGCAGGCAACGCGGTGGTCCTGATGGGTGACCTGAACGTCCGCTACACCCGTACCGGCGACAACATCCGCGACCTGGTCGCGGCCAACGGGCTCACCGACGTCTGGGTGCAGCAGGAACGGGCCGGCCAGCCGCCGGCCGCCGGTGACCCGGCGCTGATCTGCGACGAGGCCAACGTGACCGACTCCTGCGAGGTGGTCGACAAGATCCTCTACCGGGGCAACAAGCTGGTCCGGCTCGCCCTGAACCGCTACCACAACGAGCACGCCCGGTTCCTCACCCCGACCGGCGGGCCGCTGTCCGACCACTACCCGCACGCCGCCTGGTTCGACTGGACCCTCGACCCGACGCTGCGGGCCAGCGACACCTGGGGCGGCCCGCACGGCACGCCGTTCACCGACGCCGACCGGGTCGGCCCGGCGGTCACCCGGGTCACCCTGCGCGGCGGCTCCCGGCTCGACGCCGTCGGCGTCGACCTCGCCGACGGCGGCCAACTGCGCCACGGCGGCACCGGCGGGACGGAGAGCAGCCTCACCCTCGCCCCCGGCGAGCGGATCACCCAGGTCACCCTCACCCAGGGGCAGAAGGACGGCCGGACCAGGATCTTCTCGGCCCGGCTCGACACCGACCAGGGCCGCGTCCTGACCGCCGGTACGCCCACCTCGGCGGCGGTCACCTTCACCGCACCGCCGGGCGGTCGGCTGGCCGGATTCTTCGGCCGCAGCGGCACCGAGGTCGACCAGCTCGGCGTGATCTGGAGTGTCGGGGGCAACGGATAGTCTCGGTGCCGTGGCTGATCCCTCGACCTACCGCCCCGCGACCGGCACGATCCCCGAGTCCCCCGGGGTCTACCGGTTCCGCGACGGCACCGGCCGGGTGATCTACGTCGGCAAGGCCAAGAACCTGCGCAGCAGGCTCAACTCCTACTTCGCCGACCCGTGGGGGCTGCACGAGCGCACCCGGCAGATGGTCACCACGGCCGAGTCGGTCGACTGGGTCACCGTCGGCACCGAGGTCGAGGCGCTCCAGCTCGAATACACCTGGATCAAGCAGTACGACCCCCGGTTCAACGTCAGGTACCGCGACGACAAGTCGTACCCGTACCTGGCGGTCACCCTCGACGAGGAATACCCGCGGCTGCAGGTCATGCGGGGCGCGAAGCGTAAGGGCGTGCGGTACTTCGGGCCGTACTCGCACGCCTGGGCGATCCGCGAGACGCTCGACCTGCTGCTGCGGGTCTTCCCCGCCCGCACCTGCTCCGCCGGGGTGTTCAAGCGGGCCGGGCAGGTGGGTCGCCCCTGCCTGCTCGGCTACATCGGCAAATGCTCCGCGCCCTGCGTCGGCACCGTCTCCGCCGAGGCGCACCGGGCGATCATCGACAACTTCTGCGAGTTCATGGCCGGCCGCACGGACAGCATGGTGCGTCGCCTCGAACGCGAGATGACCGAGGCCAGCGAGCAGTTGGAGTTCGAGCGGGCGGCCCGGCTCCGCGACGACGTGGCCGCCCTGCGCCGGGCCATGGAGAAGCAGACCGTGGTGCTCGGCGACGGCACCGACGCCGACGTGGTCGCCTTCGCCGACGACCCCCTCGAAGCCGCCGTGCAGGTCTTCCACGTCCGCGACGGCCGGGTACGCGGCCAACGCGGCTGGGTGGTGGAAAAAACCGAGGAGCTGACCACCGGCGACCTGGTCCACCACTTCTGCACCCAGGTCTACGGCGGCGAGCAGGGCGAGGCGGACGTCCCCCGGGAACTGCTCGTCCCCGAGCTGCCCGTCGACGCCGACGCGCTCGCCGACTGGCTCAGCACCCGCCGGGGCAGCCGGGTGTCGCTGCGGGTGCCCCAGCGCGGCGACAAGAAGACCCTGCTGGAGACGGTCGGCCGCAACGCGAAGGACGCGCTGGCCCGGCACAAGCTCAAGCGGGCCGGTGACCTCACCACCCGGGGCAAGGCGCTCGACGAGATCAGCGAGGCGCTCGGCATGCGTACCTCGCCGCTGCGCATCGAGTGCTTCGACGTCTCCCAGATCCAGGGCACCGACGTGGTGGCCAGCATGGTCGTCTTCGAGGACGGGCTGCCCCGCAAGAGCGAGTACCGCCGGTTCATCGTCCGGGGCGCCACCGACGACCTGTCGGCGATGTCCGAGGTGCTGCGTCGGCGCTTCGCCCGCTACCTCGACGCCCGCGCTGAGACCGGCGAGCTGGGCGAGGAGACCGCGTCCGACCCCGACCGCCCCGGCATCGACCCGACCACCGGCCGGCCGCGCAAGTTCGCGTACCCGCCGCAACTCGTGATCGTCGACGGTGGCGCCCCGCAGGTGGCGGCGGCGGCCCAGGCGCTGGCCGAGCTGGGCATCGACGACGTGGCGCTGTGCGGGCTGGCCAAGCGGCTGGAGGAGGTCTGGCTGCCCGACGACGACTACCCGGTCATTCTGCCGCGCACCTCCGAGGGGCTCTACCTGCTCCAACGTGCCCGCGACGAGGCGCACCGGTTCGCCATCACCTTCCACCGGCAGCGGCGTTCCAAGCGGATGACCGAATCGGCCCTGGACACCGTCCCCGGGCTGGGCGAGGTACGCCGCAAGGCGTTGCTGCACCACTTCGGCTCGCTCAAACGGCTCTCCGCCGCCACCGTGGAGGAGATCGTCGAGGTGCCCGGGGTGGGCCGGCGCACCGCCGAGGCGATCCTCGCCGCCCTCGACGGCGACACCACCCCCACCCCGACCGACTGACCCCGTCGGCCCCCGGCCCTTGGCCCTCGGTCCTGGTCCCGGCCCTCGGTCCTGGTCCCGGCCCCCGGTCTTGGTCCCGGCCCCCGGTCTTGGTCCCGGCCCTCGGTCCTTGGTCCCGGCCCTCGGTCCTGGTCCCCCGTCCGGCAGCGCCTGAGCGGGCCCGTTGAGTTTGGCGTGATCAACTCGACTGGGGCGAAGTTGCGGTATCCGGGGGTGGGGGTAGCGCAACTTCGGCCCACGGGAGTGGATCAACGGCGGTGGGGTGGCGGGCGGGCTGGTCGGGGGTGGGTTGGGGGGCGAAGTTGCGGTATCCGGGGGTGGGGATAGTCCAATATCGGCCCAGGTGAGTCGATCAACGGGGGTAGGGCGGCGAGCGGGCTGGTCAGGGGTCGGACGGGGGGCGAAGTTGCGGTATCCGACGGGCGGGATACCGCAACATCGGCCCAGGTGAGTGGATCAAGGAGGCCGGTCAGGGCTGGTCGGCGAGGACGGCGAGGATGGACTCGCCGTACTTGGCGAGCTTGTTCTCGCCGACGCCGCTGATCCTCGACAGCTCGGCCAGCGAGGTGGGGGCGTCGGTGGCGATCTGCCGCAGCGTCGCGTCGTGGAAGATCACGTACGCGGGTACGCCCTGTTCCTTGGCGGTGGCCCCCCGCCAGGCCCGCAGCCGCTCGAACAGCGACCCGGCCGCCGGGGACAACTCGGCGACCACGGTGGCCGCGCCGCGTGGCTTCGCCGACCGGGTCGAGGCCACCTTCTCCGGCTCCCGGCGCATGGTCACCGTGCGACGGCGACCCAGCACCTCCGCGCTGGCCTCGGTCAGCGCCAACGTGCCGTAGTCGCCCTCGACCGCCAACAGCCCCTCGGCGAGCAACTGCCGGACCACCCCACGCCACTCCGCCTCACGCAGCTCGGTGCCGATGCCGAAGGTGCTCAGCGCGTCGTGGCCGTACTGGCTGATCTTGTCGTTCTGCCTGCCGAGCAGGATGTCGACGCAGTGCCCGGCCCCGAAGCGCTGGTTGCGTTCCCGGTCGAGCCGGTAGACGGTGGACAGCAGCTTCTGCGCGGCCACCGTGCCGTCCCAGGTCTCCGGCGGGGTCAGGCAGGTGTCGCAGTTGCCGCAGTCGGCCGTGCCGGACTGGCCGAAGTATTCGAGCAGCTGCACCCGGCGGCAGCGGACCGTCTCGCAGAGCGCCAGCATGGCGTCCAGGTGGGTGGCGAGGTTACGCCGGTGGGCCAGGTCGCCGTCCGACGTCTCGATCATCTTGCGTTGCTGCACCACGTCCTGCAGGCCGTAGGCGAGCCAGGCGGTCGACGGCAGCCCGTCCCGGCCGGCCCGGCCGGTCTCCTGGTAGTAGCCCTCCACCGACTTGGGCAGGTCGAGGTGGGCCACGAACCGGACGTCCGGCTTGTCGATGCCCATCCCGAAGGCGATCGTGGCGACCATGACCAGGCCGTCCTCGCGCAGGAACCGCTGCTGGTTGGCGGCGCGGGTGCCCGCGTCCAGGCCGGCGTGGTAGGGCAGCGCGGCGATCCCGTTGGCGACCAGGAATTCGGCGGTCTTGTCCACCGAGGCGCGGGACAGGCAGTAGACGATGCCGGCGTCGCCCGGGTGCTCGTCGCGCAGCAGGGCCAGCAACTGCTTGCGCGGCTCCTTCTTGGGCACGATCCGGTACTGGATGTTGGGCCGGTCGAAGCTCGCCACGAAGTGCTTCGCCTCGGTGAGCTGGAGCCGGGTGGCGATCTCGGCCCGGGTGGCGCTGGTGGCGGTCGCGGTCAACGCGATCCGGGGCACCGCCGGCCAGCGTTCGTGCAGCATCGACAGGGCCAGGTAGTCGGGGCGGAAGTCGTGCCCCCACTGGGACACGCAGTGCGCCTCGTCGATGGCGAACAGGCCGATCCGCCCCCGGTCGAGCAGTTGCTGCACGCCCCGGGTGCCCAACGCCTCCGGGGCGAGGTAGAGCAGGTCCAGCTCACCGGCGACGAACGCCTGCTCGACCGCGCGCCGGGCCGCGTAGTCCTGCGTCGAGTTGAGGAAGCCGGCGCGGACGCCGACGGCCGTCAGCGCGTCGACCTGGTCCTGCATGAGGGCGATCAGCGGGGAGACGACCACCGCGACGCCGTCACGGACCAGGGCCGGGACCTGGTAGCACAGCGACTTGCCGCCACCGGTGGGCATCAGCACCAGCGCGTCCCCGCCGGCCACCACGTGGTCGATGACCTCCTGCTGGAAGCCCCGGAAGGCGTCGTAGCCGAAGACCCGGCGGAGCACGTCGAGCGCGTCGGAGGCGCGCAGCTCGGTGGGGGAGACCATCCGGGGAGTCTACGAGCCGGCCCCGACACCGCCGTCCACGACGCCCCCGCGCCGCCCCTCCGCAGGGCGCCGGGCACCGCCCTGACGTCACCGGCGTCGGTTCGCTGCGGTTGGATGGCCCGATGGCGGTACGCATCGACATCGACGCACTCCGGGACGCGGCCGGGGCCGACGTCTGCGCGGCGGCGGACGAGCTGACGGTCGCCGGTCAGCCGGCGCAGATCGACCCGGCCGGCGGCGGGGTGACCGGCGTGATCCGCGAGGCGGGACAGCCGCCGTACGAGGTCTGGGTGGGGGTCACGCCGGACGGCTTCACCACGGAGTGCGACTGCGCCGCCGACACCGACCTGTGTGCGCACGCGGTGGCCCTCACCGCCGCCGCGCTGGCCGACGGCTTCGCGTGGTCCTCGGCGGCCACCCCCCGGTCGGACACGGCGGTCGACCCCCGGGTCGCGGAGCTGACCGCGCTCGCGCGCGGTCTGCCCGCGCGCCGGCTGGCGGCGCTGGTCGGCGAGTGGGCGGCCACGGACCCGGTGTGGGAGAGCGCGCTGCGGGCGCAGGCCGGCCACTGCGCCTCCCCCGCCACCACCGAACACGACGACAGCTAGGCGACCGGGCCGCCACCGCCGGGCCCTGCCGTGGCGGCCCGGCTGCCGTTCAGCGGTATGCCTGTCCGTCATCAATATGACGGACAGGCATACCGCCGTGTGCCAGGTGGTGCTCCCGACGCTGGTCAGATGCCGGGCCGGACCCGTCGGGCAACCCGCCGTCGGGCGTGCCGGGATCGACGCCGCCCGCCGGGATAGAGTCGTCGACTGACCCTGTGCGGTACGGGGCCCCCGGGGCCCGCCGCCACGAAGCGGGAGTGGTGGGATGGTCGAGGCGCGGACAACCGGCGGGTACGTCGAGGGCGGCACGGCGGAGTCGGACACCACGCTGGTGGTGGTCACCGGCCTGTCCGGCGGTGGCCGCAGCACCGTCGCCCGCGCCCTGGAGAACGTCGGCTACTACGTGGTGGACAACCTGCCGCAGGCGCTGATGCTGGACATGGCCGAGCTGGCGATGAAGGCCGGTGGGGCGGCCCGGCGTACCGCGATGGTGCTGGACGTCCGCTCGCGGGCCTTCTCCACCGACCTGGCCGGGGCGATCCGGGAGCTCAAGGAGCGCGGCTTCTCGCCCCGGGTGGTCTTCGTCGACGCCGACGACGAGGTGCTGATCCGACGGTTCGAGAGCGTCCGCCGCTCGCACCCGTTGCAGGGTGAGGGGCGGCTCGCCGACGGGATCGCCGTCGAGCGGGAACTGCTGGAGGAGGCCCGGGACCAGGCCGATGTGATCATCGACACCAGCCACCTCAACGTCAACCAGCTCCGTCGCCGGGTCGAGGAGCTGTTCGGCGGGGAGGACGCCCGTCGGCTGCGGCTCACCGTGCTCTCCTTCGGCTTCAAGTACGGCCTGCCGCCGGACGCCGATTTCGTGCTCGACGCCCGGTTCCTGCCGAATCCGTACTGGGTGCCCGAGCTGCGGGAGCACACCGGTCGGGAGGCGGCGGTCAGCGCGTACGTGCTCGGCCAGGAGGGCGCGGACACCTTCGTCGCCTCGTACGCCGAGCTGGTCAACGCCACCACCGCCGGGTTCGAACGGGAGGGCAAGCGGTACCTGACGGTCGCCGTCGGCTGCACCGGCGGCAAGCACCGCAGCGTGGCGATCGCCGAGGAGTTGGCCGAGCGGCTGCGCCAGTCGGGGCTGGCCGCCAACGCGCAGCACCGGGACCTGGGGCGGGAATGACGGCGACGTCGGTGGTCGCCTTCGGCGGGGGACACGGTCTGTCCGCCTCGCTGCGGGCGCTGCGACACTGCGCCGGGGAACTCGAACTGGACATCACCGCCGTGGTCACCGTCGGCGACGACGGCGGCTCCAGCGGCCGGCTGCGCGCCGAGCGCGGCGGGCTGCCCCCGGGCGACCTGCGGCAGGCCCTGGTGGCGCTGGCCGGGGACCATCCGGCCACCCGCCGCAGCGCCGGGCTGTTCCAGCACCGGTTCGCCGGCGACCAGCGCGACGGGCTGGCCGGTCACGCGGTGGGCAACCTGGTGCTCTGCGGCCTGATGGAGCAGCTCGGCGACCCGGTCGCCGCACTCGCGCACGCCGGGGCGATGCTCGGCGCGGTCGGCCGGGTGCTGCCGATGTCCGCCGAGCCGGTGGACATCGAGGCCCGGGTCCGTGGGGTGGACCCGACCCGCCCCGACGAGGTACGCACGGTGCGCGGCCAGCGCCACGTGGCGGTGACCACCGGCACGGTGGAGGCGCTGCGGATCACCCCGGACGCGCCGGTGGCCTGTGCGGAGGCGGTGGCCGCGGTCGGCGGTGCGGACTGGCTGATCTTCGGGCCGGGGAGCTGGTACACCAGCGTCCTGCCGCACCTGCTGGTGCCGGGGCTGGCCGAGGCGATCGTGACCAGCCCGGCCCGCCGGCTGGTCACCCTCAACCTGGCCGCCGAGCAGGAGACCCTGGGGCTCTCGGTGGCCGACCACCTGGCCGCCCTGCGCTGGTACCTTCCGCAGCTCACGGTGGACTACGTGGTGGCCGACTCCAAGGCGGTGGGTGACCCCGAACCGGTCGGGCGTGCGGCAGAATCGCTTGGTGCCCGGTTGGTCCTCGCCCCGGTCGCCGTCGACGACGGCACACCCCGTCACGATCCGGCCGCCCTGGCTGCGGCACTGGTGCCTGTCCTGGGCGCCGATCGTTAAGCACGTACGTAATCACCGGCGACACGCCGGTACCGGTCCGTGAGGGGGCGCACAATGGCGATGACGGCTGCGGTCAAGGACGAGCTGAGCCGGGTCGACGTGCCCAAGCCCTGCTGCCGGCGGGCGGAGATGGCCGCGCTGCTGCGGTTCGCCGGTGGGCTGCACATCGTCTCCGGTCGGGTGGTGGTGGAGGCCGAGCTGGACACCGGGGCGGTGGCCCGTCGGCTGCGCCGGGAGATCGCCGAGGTCTACGGCTATCCCAGCGAGATCCACGTGCTCGCCTCCGGTGGGCTGCGCAAGGGCAGCCACTTCATCGTCCGGGTGGTCAAGGACGGCGAGGCGCTGGCCCGGCAGACCGGCCTGCTCGACGTCCGGGGCCGGCCGGTACGCGGGCTGCCGCCGCACGTGGTGGCGGCGAACGTCTGCTGCGCGGTGTCGGCCTGGCGGGGCGCGTTCATGGCGCACGGCTCGCTGACCGAGCCGGGCCGCTCCAGCGCGCTGGAGATCACCTGCCCGGGGCCGGAGTCGGCGCTGGCCCTGGTCGGCGCGGCCCGACGGATCGGCATCACCGCCAAGAACCGCGAGGTGCGCGGGGTGGACCGGGTGGTGGTCAAGGACGGTGACGCGATCGCCGCGCTGCTCACCCGGATCGGTGCCCACTCCAGCGTGCTGGCCTGGGAGGAGCGTCGGGTCCGCCGCGAGGTGCGGGCCACCGCCAACCGGCTGGCGAACTTCGACGACGCCAACCTGCGCCGCTCGGCGCGGGCCGCGGTGGCCGCCGCCGCCCGGGTCACCCGGGCGCTGGAGATCCTCGCCGACGACGCCCCGAACCACCTCACCTCGGCCGGTCAGCTCCGGCTGGAGCACCGGCAGGCGTCGCTGGAGGAGTTGGGCGCGCTGGCCGACCCGCCGTTGACCAAGGACGCGATCGCCGGGCGGATCCGCCGGCTGCTGGCGCTGGCCGACAAGCGGGCCCGTGACCTGGGCATCCCGGATACCGAAGCGGCAGTCACGCCGGACATGCTCGTGGTCTGATAGGACGGTGGGCCGCCATCCCGCGGGCGCGTGCGAGGCACGGGCCGGTGGGCGTGACGTGCCCCGGGTCGGGTGGGTGGGGCGTGCCGTGCCGTCGACCCGACGGGGTCACCACCCGCCGCAGGGCGGCGGGGCACGCTCGGATAGGGTCGATGGGTACGGCAAGGGGGCCGGCACAGGCACTCCTCGCCGTGCACGCCGCCTCGGGCGGTCAGGTCCTCCCAGACCGTGGCGGGGTGGCCGAGACGAATCGTCAACGGCCGGCTCACCGGCCGGCGCACACACCTCCGCCGGCCCGTTCTGACGTCGGCGGACCAGAACGCGAGGAGATGGGACCTGTGACCATCCGGGTTGGCATCAACGGCTTCGGCCGCATCGGCCGTAACTTCTTCCGGGCCGTGCTGGCGTCCGGCGCCGACATCGAGGTCGTCGCCGTGAACGACCTGACCGACAACGCGACGCTCGCCCACCTGCTCAAGTACGACAGCATCCTCGGTCGCCTGCCGCACGAGGTCAAGGCCACCGCCGACGAGATCACCGTCGGTGGCAAGACCATCAAGGCGTTCGCCGAGAAGGACCCGGCGAAGCTGGCGTGGGGCGACGCCGGCGCGGACGTCGTCATCGAGTCCACCGGTTTCTTCACCGACGGCACCAAGGCCAAGGCGCACATCGACGGCGGGGCCAAGAAGGTCATCATCTCCGCCCCGGCGAAGAACGAGGACGTCACGGTCGTCATGGGCGTGAACCACGACCAGTACGACCCGGCCAAGCACACCATCATCTCGAACGCGTCGTGCACCACGAACTGCCTGGCCCCGATGGCGAAGGTCCTGCAGGACACCTTCGGCATCGAGAAGGGCCTGATGACCACGATCCACGCGTACACCCAGGACCAGAACCTCCAGGACGCGCCGCACAAGGACCTGCGTCGCGCCCGCGCCGCCGCGCTGAACATCGTCCCCACCTCGACCGGTGCCGCCAAGGCGATCGGGCTGGTGCTGCCGGTGCTCAAGGGCAAGCTGGACGGTTACGCGCTGCGGGTGCCGATCCCGACCGGCTCGGCCACCGACCTGACCGTCGAGGTCGGCCGGGAGACCAGCGTGGACGAGGTCAACGCCGCGATCAAGGCCGCCGCGGACGGCCCGCTCAAGGGCATCCTGGTCTACAACGAGGACCCGATCGTCTCGGCCGACATCGTCACCGACCCGGCGTCGTGCATCTTCGACGCGCCGCTGACCAAGGTCATCGGCAACCAGGTCAAGGTCGTCGGCTGGTACGACAACGAGTGGGGCTACTCCAACCGGCTCGTCGACCTGGTCAAGCTGGTGGGTTCCTCGCTGTGAGTGCGAGCATCCGCAACCTCGACGACCTGCTCGCCGAGGGGGTGTCGGGTCGGCGCGTGCTGGTGCGCGCCGACCTGAACGTCCCGCTCGACAAGCAGACCGGGGAGATCACCGACGACGGCCGCATCCGGGCTGTCCTGCCCACCCTGGGCGCGCTCGTGCAGGCCGGGGCGAAGGTCGTGGTCTGCTCGCACCTGGGCCGCCCGAAGGGCGCCCCGGACCCGCAGTACAGCCTCCGCCCGGTCGCCGGGCGGCTCGGTGAGCTGCTCGACGCGCCTGTGCACTTCGCCACCGACACCGTCGGCGAGTCCGCCCGCGCCACCGTGGACGCGCTGGCCGACGGCCAGGTGGCCCTGCTGGAGAACCTCCGCTTCAACAAGGGGGAGACCAGCAAGGACGACACCGAGCGGGGGGCCTTCGCCGACCAGCTCGCCGCGTTCGGCGAGGCGTACGTGGACGACGCGTTCGGCGCGGTGCACCGCAAGCACGCCAGCGTCCACGACGTACCGGCCCGGCTGCCGCACGTGGCGGGCCGGCTGGTGCTGCGCGAGGTGGAGGTGCTGTCCCGGCTGACCGGCGAGCCGGAGCGCCCGTACGTGGTGGTGCTCGGCGGCTCCAAGGTCTCCGACAAGCTGGCGGTCATCGAGGCGCTGCTGCCGAAGGTCGACCGGCTGCTCATCGGCGGCGGGATGTGCTTCACCTTCCTCAAGGCCCAGGGCCACGAGGTGGGCACCTCGCTGCTGGAGGAGGAGATGGTCGAGACCTGCGGCAACCTCCTGTCCCGCGCCGAGGGCAAGATCCTGCTCCCGGTGGACGTGGTGGCGGCCGACGCCTTCGCCCCGGACGCCGCGCACGACACGGTGCCCGCCGACGGCATCCCCAGCCACCGGCTCGGCCTGGACATCGGCCCGGAGACGGTGGCCGGCTTCACCGCCGCGCTGTCGCAGGCGAAGACGGTCTTCTGGAACGGCCCGATGGGCGTGTTCGAGATGCCGGCCTTCGCGAACGGCACCCGGGGTGTCGCCGAGGCGATCACCAAGACCGACGCGTTCACCGTGGTCGGTGGCGGTGACTCGGCGGCGGCCGTACGGGCCCTCGGGCTGGACGAGTCGTCGTTCGGGCACATCTCGACAGGTGGCGGCGCCTCCCTGGAGTACCTGGAGGGCAAGACCCTCCCCGGCATCGCGGCCCTGGAGAACTGATGGCGAGCGTCACCCGCCGGCCGCTGATGGCCGGCAACTGGAAGATGAACCTCAACCACCTCGAGGCCAACCTGCTGGTGCAGAAGCTGGCCGCGAGCCTCACCGAGCAGCAGCTCACCGCCGTCGAGACGGTGGTCCTGCCGCCCTTCACCGACCTGCGCACCGTGCAGACCGCGGTGGACGGCGACAAGCTGCTCATCGGCTACGGCGGGCAGGACCTCTCGCCGTACCAGTCCGGCGCGTACACCGGGGACATCTCCGGGGCGATGCTGGCCAAGCTGGGCTGCACCTACGTGGCGGTCGGGCACTCGGAGCGGCGGCAGTACCACTACGAGGACGACGCGATCGTCAACGCGAAGGTGGCCGCCGCGCTGGCCAACGGGCTCACCCCGATCCTCTGCATCGGTGAGGGCCTGGAGATCCGCGAGCAGCTGCGGCACGTCCCGCACTGCTGCGACCAGCTCGACGGCGCCCTGAAGGGGCTCTCCGCCGAGCAGGTCACCAAGGTCGTGGTCGCCTACGAGCCGGTCTGGGCGATCGGCACCGGCAAGACGGCCACCCCCGA
The DNA here is from genome assembly GCF_049178995.1 of Micromonospora sp. WMMD735. Lineage (NCBI taxonomy): Bacteria > Bacillati > Actinomycetota > Actinomycetes > Micromonosporales > Micromonosporaceae > Micromonospora > Micromonospora sp. WMMD735. The sequence goes on along the minus strand of NZ_JBMHMJ010000002.1, from coordinate 2,962,200 downwards.
GGACGCCCAGGAGGTCTGCGGGGAGGTCCGCAAGCGGCTGGTCGAGACCTACGACCAGGGCACCGCCGACCAGGTCCGGATCCTCTACGGCGGCTCGGTGAAGTCGTCCAACGTCGCATCGATCATGTCCCAGCCGGACGTGGACGGGGCGCTGGTGGGCGGGGCCAGCCTCGACGCCGAGGAGTTCGCGAAGATCTGCCGCTTCCCGGAGCACACGGTCGCCTGATCGCTCGCTATTCTTGACTCCGCCCGTCCACCGGTCGGTGCCGCCGTGCCCGATCTGTCCGGGCGAGGATCGTAACGAGAGGACTGACCCCAGCCATGCCGATCTGGTTCGCATACACGTTGATCGTGTTGCTGGTCATCACGAGCGTTCTGCTCACCATGCTCATCCTGCTGCACCGCGGTAAGGGCGGCGGGCTGTCGAGCATGTTCGGCGGCGGGGTCAGCTCCAGCCTGGCCGGCTCGTCGGTGGCCGAGAAGAACCTGGACCGCTACACCGTCCTGGTGAGCATCGTCTGGTTCGCCTGCATCGTCGGGCTCGGTCTCTGGCTCCGGCTCCAGCTCAACAGCGGGTCCTGAGCGACACGATCAGGTCGTACAATCTGCGCGCGGTCCGTCACGGACCGCGCGCAGTTGTTTTCTCCGCCACGTCGTCCACCGCCAGCCTCAGGCGGTGGTCCCCTCTGACGACAGGAGCGAGTGTGCCCAGTGGCAACGTCATCCGTGGTTCCCGGATCGGTTCGGGGCCGGAGCGCCCCACCGAACGGTACGAGCCGGCCCCCCGCCGCGCGGTCACCTACTGGTGCCGCAACGACCACGTCACCGAGATCCGGTTGGCGTTGGACGCCGAGGAGCCGGCCGTCTGGGACTGTCCGCGCTGCGGCCTGCCCGCCGGTCAGGACGCCCAGAACCCGCCCGGACGTACCCGTCCCGAGCCCTACAAGACCCACCTGGCGTACGTGAAGGAACGACGTACCCCGGAGGAGGGGGAGGCACTGCTGGCCGAGGCGTTGGCCGCGCTGCGCCGCCGCCGCGGCCGGGAGTGACCACCGCGGCGGTGTGAGCGGTCCGGCGGGCGGACCGCCCCGCGCTCAGCGCAGGCTGCGCAGCCGGGCCGGCACGTCGGCCGCCGCCGCCCGGTCGAGCAGCCACAGGGTCCGCGAGACGCCCTGCACCCCGGCCGCCGGGAGCTGCTTCGGGCCGGCCCCGGCCAGCGCCATCCCCACCGCCCGCGCCTTGTCGGCCCCGCTGGCGACCAGCCAGACCTCCTCGGCGGTGTTGATCGCCGGCAGGGTGAGGGTGGTCCGCACCGGCGGCGGCTTCGGGCTGCCCCGCACCGCGCTGACCGGCCGGGTGTCGTGGTGCACCGGGTGCTCGGGGAAGACCGACGCCACGTGCCCGTCCTCACCGACACCCAGCATCAGCACGTCGAAGTGGGGCAGCGCGGCGTGGCCGGGCCGGGCCGCCCGGGCCAGCTCCTCGGCGTACGCGGCGGCGCCGGCCTCCGGGTCGTCGCCGGTCGGGCCGTCGGTGGCCGGCATCGGGTGCACCCGGGCCGGGTCCAGCGGCATCGCGTCCAGCAGCGCGGCGCGGGCCTGCGTCTCGTTGCGCTCCGGGTCGCCCGCCGGCAGGAAACGCTCGTCGCCCCACCAGACGTCCACCCGGGACCAGTCGACGGCGTCGTGGGCGGGCAACGCGCCCACCGCCCGGTAGACCGCCGCGGCGATCCGCCCCCCGGTCAGCACGATCGACGCCGCGCCCCGCTCCGCCTGCGCGTCGAGCAGCTTCACCACCAGCCGGGCCGCCACCGCCTGCGCCAGCAGGTCGGCGTCGGCGTGCACGGCGACACTCGCCTCACTCATGTTGGCCTTTCCTGACCGCGCGACGCGGTCCTGCTCGTCGTGGCGGGGACCGGTCGGCCCGCCGGGTGCCGGTGGGGAACTCGTCGTGCCGGGCCGCCCGTCGTGGGCGGCGGGCACCGTACGCCGGTGGGCGGCCCCGCAGGACCGCCCACCGGCGTACGTCAGGACGCGCTGGTGCCGGCGTGCGTGCTGACGCCCGCCTCCGCCCGGCGCGCGGTGGCCGGGTCCTTCCAGACGTGCACCCGCTGCGCCGGGCGCTGCTCCAGGCCGGACAGGCCGGCCGCCGCGCCCAACGCCTCGGCGTACACCTGATCGGTGTCGAGCCGGCGCAACTCCTCGGCCAGCTCGTCACCGAGCGGTCGCCGCACCAGCGGCAGCACCCGGTCGTCCTGGCCGGTACGCCGGAACGTCGCCAGGCTGTCGTCCCGGGTCAGCGTCAGCTCGTCGCCGTTGGCGCAGCGCAGCTGCACCTGACGCATCCTCGGGTGGTCGTCGGTGTGCTGCCACTGCGGGTCGATGCCGAGCCGGGCCGCCAGCCAACCCCGCATCAGCGCCGCCGTCGGGTCGGTCCGCGGGGCCACCACCGTCGCCTCGGTGACCCGCGCCTCGGTGGTGTCGAACGCCCCGGCGACCAGGGTGCGCCACGGGGTGATCCGGGTCCACGCCAGGTCGGTGTCCCCGGGGGCGTAGTCCCGGGCCCGCTCCCGCAGCGCCTCGATCGGGTCGACGGCCTGCGCGCAGTCGGTGATCCGCCGGTCGGCGACCACCCCGAGGAAGTCGGTGGCGATCTCCGCCGGTGGTTCGCCGTGCCACCAGGTGACCACCGGCACGTCCGGCACCAGCAACGGCATCACCACCGACTCGGCGTGCAGGGCGAGGCGGCCGTACATCCGGGTCACCACCGCCTCGCACGGGCCCAGCCGGCCGCCGACGACGATCTCCGCGTCCAACCGGTTGCGTTCCCGCTCCACGTCGGCGCGGACGACCACGAGCAGCCGGCACGGGTGCGCGGCGGCGGCGATGGTGGCCGCCGCCTCCGCGTCCCGGACCCGCTTCTCGTCGACCACGACGATCAGGGTGAGCGCCATCCCGCTGGCCACCCCGCCCGCGCTGCGCCGCTCGGCGGCGAGCGCCTTGACCACCTCGTTGCCGGTGGTGTCCCACAGCCCGATCACTGGTGCCTCCCGGTCCGCCCGCTGTGCCTGCTACCTACCTGCCCGTTCACGCCCGCCGCCAGGCGCGGCCCTCGCGGGCCAGCATCTCGTCGGCGGCCCGGGGACCCCACTCGCCGGAACGGTACGGCTCCGGCTTGGTGCCCTCCCAGGCGTGCTCCAGCGGGTCCACCACCGCCCAGCTCTGCTCCACCTCGGCGGCGTCCGGGAAGAGCGTCCGGTCGCCGATCAGCACGTCCAGCACCAGCCGCTCGTACGCCTCGGGGCTGGACTCGGTGAACGCCTCGCCGTACTGGAAGTCCATCGCGATGTCGCGGACCTCCATCGTGGTGCCGGGCACCTTCGACCCGAACTTCAGCACCACGCCCTCGTCCGGCTGCACCCGGATGACGAGCTGGTTGTTGCCCAGCGACTCCATGTCGGCCGTGTTGAACGGCAGGTGCGGCGCCTTCTTGAACATGATGGCGACCTCGGTGACCCGCCGGGGCAGCCGCTTGCCGGCCCGGATGTAGAACGGCACCCCGGCCCAGCGCCGGTTCTGGATGCCCAGCTCGACGGCCACGTACGTCTCGGTGGTCGAGTCGGCGGGGACACCCTCCTCGTCGAGGTAGCCGACGGCCCGCTGACCGCCCACCCAACCGGGCAGGTACTGGCCGCGTACGGTGTCCCGGGCGACGTCCTTCGGCAGGGTGATCGCCTTGAGCACCTTCAGCTTCTCGGCCCGGATCTCGTCGGCGTCGAAGCTGGTGGGCTCCTCCATGGCGACCAGGGCGAGCAGTTGGAGCAGGTGGTTCTGGAGCACGTCGCGGGCGGTGCCGACCGAGTCGTAGAAGCCGGCCCGGGTGCCGATGCCGACGTCCTCGGCCATGGTGATCTGCACCGAGTCGACGTACTTGGAGTTCCACAGCGGCTCGAACAGGTTGTTGGCGAACCGCAGGGCGAGGATGTTCTGGACCGTCTCCTTGCCCAGGTAGTGGTCGATCCGGAAGACGTCCTGCCTGGTGAACACGTCGTCGACCAGGTCGTTGAGTTCCTTCGCCGAGGGCAGGTCGTTGCCGAACGGCTTCTCCACCACCACCCGCCGCCAGCCGCCGCACTTCTCGTTGTCGGCCATTCCGGTGCGGGCCAGTTGCTTGAGCACCACCGGGAAGGCCGTCGGGGGGATGGAGAAGTAGAACGCGGCGTTGCCGTGGATGCCGTGGCTGTCGCGCAGCTGGTTCAGTGTCGCGGCGAGCTTGTCGAAGGCGGCGTCGTCGTCGAACGAGCCACCGACGAACTTGATGTTGCCGGCCAGCCGGCCCCACACCTCCTCGCGCCACGGTGTCCGGGCGTGCTGCTTGGCCGACTCGTGGGCCAACGCCTCGAAGTCGCCGTCGCCCCAGTCGCGGCGGGCGAAGCCCAGCACCACGAAACCGGGGGGCAGCAGGCCCCGGTTGGCCAGGTCGTAAACCGCCGGCAGCAGCTTCTTGCGCGCCAGGTCACCGGTCACCCCGAAGATCACCAGGGCGCACGGCTCCGGGATCCGGGGGAGTCGTCGGTCCTGCGCGTCGCGCAGCGGATTCACGCCGCCTCCTCGCTCCGTGTGGTCCATGTCGTCCATCGTCACGCCCGCCATCGTCCGATCGCATCCAGCAGCCGGGCCGGCCCGGCCGGCCTGTCGGTCAGGTACGGCGGTGGCACCGGCCCGGGTCGGTCGGCCGGTGCCACCGGGCCGCCCCGCGCACGCGGGGCGGCCCGTACGGCGGCGGGCGCGGTCGATGCGACCGCGTCCGCCCCGTGCACCGCGAGACCGGCGGCGGCATCGGCCGGGCCGGTCAACAGGTCACTCACCCTCGACACCCCGTCGGGGCGCCGGCGGCGTGGGGCGTCGCGGGGACCGGCCCCGCGACGCGTCCGACGCCGTTGGTCACGCGTTCCCGCCGGCCCGCTGGGCCGCCTCGGCGTTGCCCTTCGCGGCCTCGTTCGGGGCGCCGGCACCCCGCGCCGCGGCGGCCAGCGACGTGCGGACGCCGTCGAGCAGTTCGCTCCAGCTCGCCTCGAACTTCTCCACGCCCTCCCGTTCCAGGGTGGCGATCACGTCGTCCATGTCGACGCCGACGGCGGCCAGGTCGGCGAAGACCTGCCGGGCCGCGTCGTACGCGCCGGTGATGGTGTCGCCCCGGGTCTCCCCGTGCTCGGCGTACGCCGTCACGACCGACTCCGGCATGGTGTTGACGGTGCCCGGGGCGATCAGCTCCTCGACGTAGATCACGTCGCGGTAGTCCGGGTTCTTGGTCGAGGTCGACGCCCACAGCGGGCGCTGCGGGTGCGCGCCGGCATCGGCCAGGGCCTGCCACCGGTCGGAGGAGAAGACCTCGGTGTAGCGCTCGTAGGCGAGCTGGGCGTTGGCCACGGCGGCCTTGCCGCGCAGCGCCTTGGCCTCCTCGGAGCCGATCTTGTCCAGCCTCTTGTCGATCTCGGAGTCGACCCGGGAGACGAAGAAGGAGGCCACCGAGCCGATGGTGGACAGGTCGTGGCCGTTGGCCTTCGCCTGCTCCAGGCCGGCGAGGAACGCCTCCATCACCGCCGAGTAACGGTCCAGCCCGAAGATCAGGGTCACGTTGACGCTGATCCCCTCGGCCAGGGTCGCGGTGATCGCCGCCAGCCCCGCCTCGGTCGCCGGGATCTTGATGTACAGGTTCGGCCGGTCCACCAGCCACCACAGCGCCTTGGCCTCGGCGACCGTCTTGTCGGTGTCGTGGGCGACCCGGGGGTCGACCTCGATGGAGACCCGACCGTCGACACCGGCGCTGCCGTCGTACGACGGGCGCATCACGTCGCACGCCCAGCGCACGTCGTAGGTGGTGAGCATCCGGACGGCCTCTTCGACCTCGATGCCCCGGGTGGCGAGGTCCTTGAGCTGCCAGTTGTACTCGTCGGCGTCACTGAGCGCCTTGGCGAAGATGGTCGGGTTGGTGGTCACCCCGGCCACGTGCTGCTCGCGGCGGAGCCGGTCCAGCCCGCCGGAGCTCAGTCGTACCCGGGAAAGGTCGTCGAGCCAGACCGCCACTCCGGCGGCGGTGAGGTCACCCAGTCTGTCCGTCATGTCGTCCACGCTCCCCTCAGTTGCCGGTCGTGAAACCGGTGATGTCGCCCACCCGGGTCAGCGCCGCGTGCGCGGCGGCGACGATCCGGTCGGGGGTGAAGCCGAACTGCTCGAACAGCACGGTGTGCGGGGCGCTGGCCCCGTAGTGCTCCAGGCTGACGCTCTCGCCCAGGTCACCGACGATGCCCCGCCAGGACATCCCGATCCCGGCCTCGACGCTCACCCGGGCCTGCACCCCGCGCGGCAGCACCGACTCGCGGTACGCCTCGTCCTGCTCGTAGAACCACTCCTGGCAGGGCATCGAGACGACCCGGGTGGGGGTGCCGTCGGCCTCCAGCCGCTCCCGGGCGGTGAGGCAGAGCTGCACCTCGGAACCGGTACCCACGATGATCACCTGCGGCTTGCCGTTCGACGCCTCGGCCAGCACGTAGCCGCCCTTGGCGGTGCCCTCCGCGCCCGCGTACGTCTCCCGGTCCAGGGTCGGCAACGCCTGCCGGCTCAGCGCCAGCGCGGTCGGCCGGTCGGTGTGCTCCAGGGCCTGCCGCCACGCCCAGGCGGTCTCGTTGGCGTCGGCGGGCCGGACCACGTCCAGGCCGGGGATGGCGCGCAGCGCGGTCAGGTGCTCCACCGGCTGGTGGGTCGGGCCGTCCTCGCCGAGACCGATCGAGTCGTGCGTCCAGACGTACGTCACCGGCAGCTTCATCAGGGCGGCGAGCCGCACCGAGGGACGCATGTAGTCGCTGAACACCAGGAACGTGCCGCCGTAGGGGCGGGTGCCGCCGTGCAGGGCGATGCCGTTGAGGATCGCGCCCATGGCGTGCTCACGGATGCCGAAGTGCAGCGTGCGGCCGTACTCGTGGCCGGGGAAGTCCTTGGTGGCGTGGGCGGCCGGGATGAACGACGGCTCGCCCTTCATGGTGGTGTTGTTGCTCTCGGCCAGGTCGGCCGAGCCGCCCCACAGCTCCGGCAGCACCGGGGCGAGCGCCTCCAGCACCTTGCCGGAGGCGGCCCGGGTGGCCACGCCCTTGGCGTCGGCGGGGAAGACCGGCAGCGCGTCCGTCCAGCCCTGCGGCAGCACCCGGCCGGCGATCCGGTCGTAGAGCGCCCTGCGCTCCGGGTTGGCCTGCGCCCAGGCGTCGAACTCGCCGGTCCACGCCTGCTCGGCCTCGCCGCCGCGGGTCAGCACCCCACGGGCGTGCGCGAGCACCTCCTCGTCGACCTGGAAGCTCTGCTGCGGGTCGAAGCCGAGGATCTCCTTGGTGGCCTTCACCTCGTCGGCGCCGAGCGCCGAACCGTGGATCTTGCCGGTGTTCTTCTTGTTGGGCGCGGGCCAGCCGATGATGGTGCGCAGCGCGATGAACGAGGGGCGGCCGGTCTCGGCCTTCGCCGCCAGCAGCGCCTGGTACAGCGCCTCGACGTCCTCGTGGTAGTCGCCCTGGTCGGCGTCGCCGGCCCGCCAGTCGACGGTCTGCACGTGCCAGCCGTACGCCGCGTAGCGGGCCGCCACGTCCTCGCTCTTGGCGATGCGGGTGTCGTCCTCGATGGAGATCTCGTTGTCGTCGTAGATCAGCGTGAGGTTGCCCAGCTGCTGGTGCCCGGCCAGCGCGCTCGCCTCGTGGCTGATGCCCTCCTCGATGTCGCCGTCGGAGGCGATGCACCAGATCTGGTGGTCGAAGACCGACGCGCCGGGCTCGCTCTCCGGGTCGAACAGGCCCCGCTCGCGGCGGGCGGCCATCGCCATGCCCACCGCGTTGCCCAGGCCCTGCCCGAGCGGGCCGGTGGTGGTCTCGACCCCGGGGGTGTGGCCGTGCTCCGGGTGGCCCGGGGTGAGCGAGCCCCACTGCCGCAGCGACTTCAGGTCGTCCAGGCTCAGCGGGTAGCCGGAGAGGAAGAGCTGGATGTAGAGCGTGAGGCTGGAGTGCCCGGCGGACAGCACGAACCGGTCCCGGCCGGGCCAGTTCGGGTCGGCCGGATTGTGCCGCATCACCCGGTTGAACAGCAGGTACGCCGCGGGCGCGAGGCTCATCGCGGTGCCGGGGTGGCCGTTGCCGGATTTCTCCACGGCATCCATGGCCAGGACGCGGACGGTGTCGACGGCCCGGCGGTCGAGGTCGGTCCAGTTGAGTGCGGGTCGGTTGGCAGCCACTATGGTTGTGCTCCTCGGCAGATGGGCGGAACCCTCACTGGTGACCCTATCGAGCGGGTCTAAACGTCCGCCCGGGGATCTCAGCAGGCAGTTACGTACGGGCCGGCCGGATCGTTCGGTCACCCGTCAGGTGTGACGGCCCGCACCGTTGTCGGGTCGCCCGGGCAGCGAAAACGACGACGCGTAGTGTGTGGTGCGGTGTGTGGGCCCCGACGGGGTCCCGCCGAACCGACTTCCCCTGCCGACGCCGGAAGGTGGCAATCCGTGAGCATGATCACCGAGCGCCCCGTCAGCAACTCTGCCGGGCAGCCGCCGGTGCGCACGGTGGGCGGGCGGCCGTCGGCCCGTCGGCGGGACGTCCGGGCGGTGGTGTCGGCGTACGTGACACTCACCAAGCCGCGCATCGTGGAGCTGCTGCTGGTGACCACGGTGCCGGCGATGATGCTCGCCGACGGCGGCCTGCCGTCGCTGTGGCTGATGGCGGTGGTGCTGGTCGGCGGCTCGCTGGCCGCCGGTGCGGCGAGCGTGATCAACTGCTACATCGACCGGGACATCGACCAGTTGATGCGGCGCACCAAGCGGCGTCCGCTGCCGACGCACACCGTGTCGCCCCGCAGCGCCCTGGTCTTCGGGCTGGTGCTGGCGGCGGCGTCGCTCGCGCTGATGGCGACGTTCACCAACCTGCTGGCCACCGCGCTGACGCTGGCCGCGATCGTCTACTACGACCTGGTCTACACGCTCTGGCTCAAGCGCACCACGACGGCGAACACCTTCTGGGGCGGGGCCTGCGGGGCGGCACCGGTGCTGATCGGCTGGGCGGCGGTGACCGGGTCGCTGGCCCCGGCGGCCTGGGTGCTGTTCGCGGTGGTCTTCTTCTGGCAGATGCCGCACTTCTACCCGTTGGCGATGAAATACAAGGACGACTATGCCCGCGCCGGCATCCCGATGCTGCCGGTGGTGGCCTCGCCCCGGCGGGTCAACGCCGAGATCCTGATCTTCGCCTGGCTGACGGTGGCGACCTCGCTGGCGCTGTGGCCGCTGGGCATGAGCGCGGTGTACGGGGTACCGACCGCCGTGGTGGGCGCGGTCTTCCTGGTCGAGGCGCACCGGCTCTGCCGGCGGGTGACCCGGGGTGAGCCGGTCAAGCCGATGCGGCTGTTCCACTGGTCGACGACCTACCTGACCATCGTGTTCGTCGCGGTGGCCCTCGACGCCCTGCTCTGACCCCCCTTATCTCCCGGGTCCCGCCCGCCGCGTCGGCCCGCGCGGCCCGCCGGGCGTGGTCGTCGCGTGGGGGAGTGTCGCGGGCGGTCCGGACTGATCCGACCCGCCGGACGGGTCCGAAATCCTGCCCGGATGGTGGGATTTTCTGCGGGCACCGCAAGCTGCCACAAGCTGGACACATCGGGGCGATATCGCTGAGGCGTTTTGCCCGCGCTTATCCGACACGGTCGGACAATCCGCCCGCGCTTTCCGATAAACCCTCGGGTAATTGGTATCACAAATAGTTCATGATTCTCGCGCGTCGGGGTGCAAGTCTGCTTAGGCTTCGCGTCATGGCAGAAGGTTCCGATACGACGCTGACGGCCGAGCAGACCGCCGGAGCGGCCCCCACCGGGCTGGTCACGGGCATCAGGTCCTTCGCCGCCGCCCACGGCGGCGCGAAGGCGGTCATCGAGTACGTCGGCAAGCGTGGTGCCCGGATCGTCCTGGTCGGCACCGACGGTGCGTGGGGCGACCAGTTCGCCGAGGACACCGTCACCGCCCGGGAGGCGTGCTCCCAGGCGGGAGTCGCCGTCGAGAACGCCTGGGAGCGCGAGCTGATGGACCAGATGCGGCCGAGCAACGACCTGTGGCGGTCGATGGCCCGGCGCACCATGTCCCGTTGACCCACGACCCGATCCACCACCAGTCGACCCGGGGGGAACCCCGGGTCGCTCTCGTCACCTGCTCCCGTTTCGCCGACCTCTACCCCGACGACCGGCTCGTGCTCGCCCCGCTTTCGGCCCGGGGAGTCACCGTCGAGGCGGCCGTCTGGGACGACCCCCGGGTCGACTGGGCCGGCTACGACCTGGTGGTGCTCCGCTCGCCCTGGGACTACGCCCCACGCCGCGACGAGTTCGTCGCCTGGGCCGGCACGGTGCCCACCCTGGTCAACCCCGCCGACGTGGTGCGGTGGAACACCGACAAGCGCTACCTCGGCGAGCTCGCCGCCGCCGGGGTGCCCACCGTGCCGACCTCCTGGGTCGCGCCGGGCGAGGACTGGGTTCCGCCGTCGACCCCCGGCTGGTACGTGGTGAAGCCGACGGTCAGCGCCGGCAGCCTCGACACCGGCCGGTACGACCCCGCCGACCCGACCCACCGGGACCTGGCCGTGGCGCACGTACGCCGGCTGACGGCCGCCGGCCGGACCGCCATGGTCCAGCCGTACCTGGACGCGGTGGACACCGCCGGGGAGACCGCGCTGCTCTTCGTGGCCGGCCCGGACGGCCTGACGTTCAGCCACGCCATCCGCAAGGGCGCCATGCTCGACGGCCCCGACCTGGGCGTCGAGGGCCTGTACCGGCCGGAGCGGATCGACCCGCGCACCCCCACCGGGGAGCAGTTGGCCGTCGCCGAGCGGGTGCTGGCCGAGGTCCCCGGCGGGTCGCAGCGGCTGCTCTACGCCCGGGTGGACCTGATCCCCGGGCCGGACGGCACGCCCGTGCTGATCGAGCTGGAGCTGACCGAGCCGTCGCTGTTCCTCGGCCACGCCGACGGCGCCGCCAAGCGGCTCGCCGACGCGGTGCTGGTCCACCTCGCCCGCCGCTGACCCGGCCGGGCCCCGCCCGGCCGGTCGTGCCGCCCCGGGGCCGGCGGGGTCCCAGAGCCTGCCGCGCCGCCCCACCCCACCGGGCAGCGGCCGGTCCCGGTCGGCCCGGTGACGCTCAGACGGTGGCCGGCACCCGCCGCTGCCCGGCCGGCGGCGACGCCGGGTCGCCGGCGACCGGCCGGCGCTGTCGGGTCGACCAGAGCATCGCCAGGGTGGCCAGCAGCACCAGGCAGGAACCGAGCATGTGCGCGGCGACCAGCACGCCCGGCAGGTGGGTGAAGTACTGCACGAAACCGATCAGGCCCTGCCCCAGCTCCACCGCCACCAGCACGAGCGCGGCGCGGGCCGGGCCGGTCGCGCCGACCGCCCGCAACGCCAGGACCAGCGCGACGGAGAGGCCGATCAGCAGGAACACCCCGTCGGCGTGCACCTGGGAGATCGTCTCCGGGTCCAGCCCGTTGCGGGCGGCACCGTGGTCGCCGGCGTGCGGGCCGCTGCCGGTCACCCAGGTGCCGACCACCAGCACGGCGACGCTGACGGCGGTGGTGAGCCGGGCGAGGGTGCGCAGCGGCCCGGGCACCACCGCCACCACCGGCCCGTCCGGGTCGACGATCCGCCGCCAGAGGGCGTACGCGGCGGCGATGACCGCCATCGAGGCGAGGAAGTGCAGCCCGACCACCCACGGGTTGAGGTTGGTCAGCACGGTGATCCCGCCGATCACGGCCTGCGCGGGGATGCCGAGGAACACCGCCACGGCCAGCCCGGTCAGCCCGGGGCGGCGGGGCCGGTGGGCCAGCACGGCCAGCAGGGTGGCCAGCGCGATCGCCCCGACGGCGAAGGTGAGCAGCCGGTTGCCGAACTCGATCACCCCGTGCACGCCCATCTCGGCGGTGGTGGTGTACGACGCGTCGGTGCACCGGGGCCAGGTCGGGCAGCCGAGCCCCGACGCGGTGAGCCGGACGGCCCCGCCGGTCACCACGATGGCCACGTTGGCGACGATCGAGGCGTACGCGAGGCGGCGCAGCAGGGTGGTCGAGACCGGGAACCGGACGGATCGCTTCACGGAGCGAATCCTACGCACCGTAGTTGATCCCGATCGGGTGACTCCGCGGCCCGGTGGGCCGGATCACCGGGGTCGGGTTTGCGGGCCCCCGGCGAATTACGTAACGTTGGCGTTGTGAAAAACGCGGCGGCGCTCTCCGGGCACCCGCCGACGGCCGTCCCGGCCGTCGGCGTCGGCGCGCGGTCCCGTCGTGCCGTGCGGCGCGGACCCGACGCACCGCACCGCAGCGCGCCGGCCCCGACGCCGGCCGCCGACCTGTCCACCCGTGACCGGGTCACCCGGCTCCTGCTGGAGCAGGGGGCGGCCACCGCCGGCCAGCTCGGCTCGGCGCTCGGTCTCAGCCCGGCCGCGATCCGCCGGCACCTCGACGCGATGCTCGCCGACGGTGACGTGGTCGCCCGGGAGCAGACCGTGCGGGGCAGCCGGGGGCGGGGCCGACCGGCGAAGGTCTTCCTGCTCACCGACGCGGCCCGGGGCCGCTGCGGCACCCACCACTACGACAACATGGCCACCGCCGCGCTGCGCTGGATCGCCCGCAACGGCGGCCCCGACGCGGTCGAGGCGTTCGCCGCCGACCAGGTCGCCGCGCTGGAGGCCCGTTGCCGGGCCGCCATGGAGGACGCCGGCGACGATCCGCTGGCCCGGTCCGAGGCACTCGCCGGTGCGCTCACCGCCGAGGGCTACGCTGCCAACGCGTCCACGATCGCCTCGGGCGGGCAGCTCTGCCAGCACCACTGCCCGGTGGCGCACGTGGCCGCCGAGTTCCCCCAGCTGTGCGAGGCCGAGACGGCGGTCATCTCCCGTCTGGTCGGCACCCACGTGCAGCGTCTGGCCACCATCGCGCACGGCGACGGGGTGTGCACCACGCACATTCCGACCCAACCGCGCGCCCAGTCCGGTAACACCGTCACCACTGTGAGGACAGATAGATGACCGAGCAGATCGTCCAGCCCCTGACCCAGGAAGAGCAGCTCGCCGCGCTCGGTCGCTACGAGTACGGCTGGGCCGACCCCGACGTCGCCGGGGCGGCCGCCCAGCGCGGTCTCAACGAGGCGGTGGTGCGGGACATCTCGGCCAAGAAGAACGAGCCGGCCTGGATGCTCGACCTGCGCCTCAAGGGTCTGCGGCTGTTCGGCCGCAAGCCGATGCCGTCCTGGGGCGCCGACCTCACCGGGATCGACTTCGACAACATCAAGTACTTCGTGCGCTCCACCGAGAAGCAGGCCACCAGCTGGGAGGACCTGCCGGAGGACATCAAGAACACCTACGACCGGCTGGGCATCCCCGAGGCCGAGAAGCAGCGGCTGGTCGCCGGGGTCGCGGCGCAGTACGAGTCCGAGGTGGTCTACCACAAGATCCGCGAGGACCTGGAGGAACAGGGTGTCCTCTTCCTGGACACCGACACCGCCCTCAAGGAGCACGAGGACGTCTTCAAGGAGTACTTCGGCACGGTGATCCCGGTCGGCGACAACAAGTTCGCCGCGCTGAACACCTCCGTGTGGTCCGGCGGCTCGTTCATCTACGTGCCGAAGGGCGTGCACGTGGAGATCCCGCTCCAGGCGTACTTCCGGATCAACACCGAGAACATGGGCCAGTTCGAGCGGACGCTGATCATCGTCGACGAGGGCGCGTACGTGCACTACGTCGAGGGCTGCACCGCGCCGCTCTACTCCTCCGACTCGCTGCACAGCGCGGTCGTCGAGATCATCGTCAAGAAGAACGCCCGCTGCCGCTACACGACCATCCAGAACTGGTCGAACAACGTCTACAACCTGGTCACCAAGCGGGCCGTCTGCCACGAGGGCGCCACCATGGAGTGGGTCGACGGCAACATCGGCTCCAAGGTGACCATGAAGTACCCGGCGGTCTACATGACCGGCGAGCACGCCAAGGGCGAGGTGCTCTCGGTGGCGATGGCCGGTGAGGGCCAGCACCAGGACGCCGGGGCCAAGATGGTGCACGCCGCGCCGCACACCAGCAGCACCATCGTGTCGAAGTCGATCGCCCGGGGTGGTGGCCGTACCTCGTACCGGGGGCTGGTGCAGGTGCTGGAGGGCTCGCACCACAGCCGCAGCACGGTCAAGTGCGACGCGCTGCTGGTCGACACGATCTCCCGCTCGGACACCTACCCCTACGTCGACATCCGCGAGGACGACGTGTCGATGGGGCACGAGGCGACCGTCTCCAAGATCAGCGACGACCAGCTCTTCTACCTGATGAGCCGGGGGCTGAGCGAGGACGAGGCGATGGCGATGATCGTGCGCGGCTTCATCGAGCCGATCGCCAAGGAACTCCCGATGGAGTACGCCCTGGAGCTCAACCGCCTGATCGAACTCCAGATGGAGGGCGCGGTCGGCTGACGCCGCCCCGCCGCCCCACGACACCGTCGTCCCGGACAGACAGACCAAGGAAGAGATGACTACCCAGGCTTCCGCGCCGCCCAGCACCAAGTCGCAGGCGCTCCGCTCGTACGACGTCGCCGACTTCCCGGCCCTGACCGGCCTGGAGGAGGAGTGGCGCTTCACCCCGCTCAAGCGGCTCCGTGGGCTGACCGACGGGGCGCGGGCCGCCACCGGCACGGTCCGCCACGAGTACGCCGACCTGCCGGCCGGCGTCACCGTCGGGCGGATCGGCCGGGACGACCCCCGGGTGGGCAGCGTGCTCACCCCGGTCGACCGGGTCAGCGCGCTGGCCTACGGCGGCGCCGGTGAGGCGCTGCTGGTCGAGGTCGCGGCCGACGCCGTGGTCGACGCGCCGGTGAGCCTGCGGGTGGTCGGCGACGACGCCACCGGGCTGGCCTTCGGGCACACGTTCGTCGACGTGGGCCGGTTCGCCGAGGTGGTGCTGGTGCTGGAGCACGTCGGCGCGGCGACGCTCGCCGACAACGTCGAGGTGGCGGTGGCAGACGGGGCGAAGCTGACCCTGGTCACGGTGGCCGACTGGGCCGCCGACGCGGTGCAGGCCCAGCACCTGAAGGTGCGCCTCGGCCGCGACGCCAAGGTCTCGCACGTCCAGGTCAGCCTGGGTGGTGACCTGGTCCGCCAGTACACCACTGTCGAGTACACCGGCCGGGGCGGCGAGGCCGAGCTGTACGGCGTCTACTTCGCCGACGGCGGCCAGCACCTGGAGCACCGCCAGCTCGTCGACCACAACGTGCCCGACTGCCGCAGCCACGTCGGCTACCGGGGCGCGTTGCAGGGCGAGCAGGCGCACACCGTCTGGGTGGGTGACGTGCTGATCCGGGCCGAGGCGACCGGCACCGACACGTACGAGATCAACCGGAACCTGCTGCTCTCCGACGGCGCGCGGGCGGACTCCGTACCCAATCTGGAGATCGAGACCGGCGAGATCGCCGGCGCCGGTCACGCCAGCGCGACCGGCCGGTTCGACGACGAGCAGCTGTTCTACCTGATGGCCCGGGGCATTCCGGCCGACGAGGCCCGTCGCCTGGTGGTGCGGGGCTTCTTCGCCGAGGTGATCAACAAGATCCCGGTCGAGTCGCTGCGTGAGCGGCTCGGCGACGCGATCGAGGCCCGGCTCGCGAAGGCCGGGGCCTGACATGATCCGGATCTGCGCGACGGAGGACGTGCCGAAGGGCACCGTGATCAGCGCCGATGTGGACGGCCTCCCGATCGCCGTGGTGCACAGCACCGACGGCGAGTTCTACGCCGTGCACGACGAGTGTTCGCACGCCTCGGTCGCCCTCTCCGAGGGTGAGGTCGAGGGCTGCACGCTGGAGTGCTGGCTGCACGGCTCCCGGTTCGACCTGCGCACCGGTGAGCCCACCGGGCTGCCCGCCACCGAACCCGTTCCCGTCTACGCCGTCGAGGTCCGCGACGGCGACATCTACCTTCCCGTGGGCGCCGACGGCCGCCCGACGCCGAGCAATGGAGTGACCCGATAATGAGCACCCTGGAGATCCGCGACCTGAAGGTGTCGGTCAAGCTGCCCGAGGGTGAGCTCAAGCCGATCCTGTCCGGTGTCGACCTGACCGTGCGGTCGGGGGAGACCCACGCGATCATGGGCCCGAACGGCTCCGGCAAGTCGACCCTGGCGTACTCGGTCGCCGGTCACCCCAAGTACGAGATCACCGGCGGCTCGGTGACCCTCGACGGGGTCGACGTGCTGGAGATGACCGTCGACGAGCGGGCCCGCGCCGGCCTCTTCCTGGCCATGCAGTACCCGGTCGAGGTGCCCGGCGTCTCGGTGGCGAACTTCCTGCGTACCGCGAAGACCGCCATCGACGGCGCGGCCCCGAAGCTGCGTACCTGGGGCGGCGAGCTGCGCGGCGCGATGGAGAAGCTCCAGATGGACCCGGCGTTCGCCCAGCGCAACGTCAACGAGGGCTTCTCCGGCGGCGAGAAGAAGCGGCACGAGATCGTGCAGCTGGAGCTGCTCAAGCCCAAGATCGCCATCCTCGACGAGACCGACTCCGGCCTCGACGTGGACGCGCTGCGGGTGGTCAGCGAGGGGGTCAACCGGGTCCGCGACACCGGCGACACCGGCCTGCTGCTGATCACCCACTACACCCGCATCCTGCGCTACATCAAGCCCGACTTCGTGCACGTCTTCGTGGCCGGCCGGATCGTCGAGCAGGGCGGCCCGGAGCTGGCCGACAAGCTCGAGGACGAGGGCTACGAGCGGTACGTCGCCGGAGCCGGCGCGGCGCGGGCCTGAACACACACGGACGGGGACCGCTGAGATGACCACCATCGCCATCCCGGACGGGATGCCGCAGTACGACGACGTGCCGCGCTTCGACGTGGCCGCGGTGCGGGCCGACTTCCCGATCCTCGACCGGGAGGTCAACGGGCACCGGCTGGTCTACCTCGACAGCGCCAACACCTCGCACAAGCCGCGCCAGGTGCTCGACGTGCTCGCCGGGCACTACGCGATGCACAACGCCAACGTGTCGCGCTCGGTGCACACCCTGGGCACCGAGGCGACCGAGGCGTACGAGGGGGCGCGGGCGAAGATCGCCGCGTTCGTCAACGCGCCGAGCGTCGACGAGGTGGTGTTCACCAAGAACTCCACCGAGGCGATCAACGTGGTGGCGTACGCGTTCTCCAACGCCTCGCTGCGCGCCGACGCCGACGAGCGGTTCCGGCTCGGCCCCGGCGACGAGATCGTGATCTCCGAGATGGAGCACCACTCGAACATCGTCCCGTGGCAGTTGCTGGCCGAGCGGACCGGCGCGACGCTGCGCTGGTTCCCGGTCACCGACACCGGCCGGCTGGACGAGTCGGGGCTGGCGGACCTGGTCACCGAGCGAACGAAGATCGTCGCGCTGGTGCACACCTCCAACATCCTCGGCACGGTCAACGCCACCGCCCGAATCACCGAACGGGTCCGCCAGGTGGGTGCGCTGCTGCTGCTCGACTGCTCGCAGTCGGTGCCGCACCAGCCGATCGACGTGGTCGACCTGGACGCCGACTTCATCGTGTTCACCGGGCACAAGATGTGCGGGCCGACCGGCATCGGCGTGCTGTGGGGGCGGGGCGAGCTGCTCGCCGCGATGCCCCCGGTCATGGGCGGCGGCTCGATGATCGAGACGGTGTCGATGGCCCGGTCCACGTTCGCCGCGCCGCCGGCCCGGTTCGAGGCGGGCACCCCGCCGATCGCCGAGGCCGTCGCGCTCGGCGCGGCGGTCGACTACCTCACCGGCGTCGGGATGCGGGCGATCCAGTGGCACGAGAAGGAGCTGACCGCGTACGCGCTGGACGCGCTCGCGACCGTGCCGGGCCTGCGGATCTTCGGCCCGACGGTGCCGGTGGGCCGGGGCGGCACCATCTCGTTCGCGCTCGGCGACGTGCACCCGCACGACGTCGGGCAGGTCCTCGACTCGCTCGGCGTGCAGGTGCGGGTGGGCCACCACTGCGCCAAGCCGGTCTGCACCCGGTTCGGGGTGCCGGCGATGACCCGGGCGTCGTTCTACCTGTACACCACCACGGAGGAGATCGACGCCCTGGTCGCCGGTCTCGAACAGGTGCGGAGGATCTTCGACTGATGCAGCTGGACCAGCTCTACCA
Organism: Micromonospora sp. WMMD735; assembly: GCF_049178995.1. Taxonomy (NCBI): domain Bacteria; kingdom Bacillati; phylum Actinomycetota; class Actinomycetes; order Micromonosporales; family Micromonosporaceae; genus Micromonospora; species Micromonospora sp. WMMD735. The sequence goes on along the minus strand of NZ_JBMHMJ010000002.1, from coordinate 2,944,028 downwards.
GGAGATCATCCTGGACCACTACAAGCGCCCGCAGGGGCGTGGGCTGCGCGAAGCCGACCGCCCCGACGCCGAGGTGGGCGAGGCGCACCACGTCAACCCGACCTGCGGCGACGAGGTCACCGTACGGGTGGCCGCCGTCGGCGACATCGTGGTGGACATCTCGTACGACGGTGCGGGCTGTTCGATCAGTCAGGCGTCGGCGAGCGTGCTGTACGACCGGCTCTCCGGTCGGTGCGCGGGGGAGATCGCCGCCGTGCACGCGGGGTTCGTGGCGTTGATGTCCGGCCGTGGCCAGGTCACGCCGGACGAGGAACTACTCGGTGACGGGGTGGCCTTCGCGGGTGTCGCCCGCTACCCGGCCCGGGTCAAGTGCGCGCTGCTGCCGTGGATGGCGTTCAAGGACGCCGCGGCACGCGCGGGGGTGGGCGTGAGCCCGACGGAGGTGGAGGCATGAGCGAGAACACCGCTACCGCGGCGACGCCGGAGACCGGTGACGCCAGCACGACGACCGACGCGGTGACGCCGCCGGCCACCAACGGTGCCGCCGGCCCGGCGGACGCCGCCGCGTCCCCGGCCACTGGTACCCAGGCTGCCGACGGCGTCGCCGGGTCCCCGGCCGCCGACGGTGTCGCCGGGGCCCCGGCCGCCGACGGCCCGGCGGAGGCCGCGTCGAGCGGCAGCCGGGCGGCCCTCGCCGACATCGAGGAGGCGATGAAGGACGTCGTCGACCCCGAACTCGGCATCAACGTGGTCGACCTCGGCCTGGTGTACGGCGTGCACGTGGACGACCAGAACGTCGCCACCCTGGACATGACGCTGACCTCGGCGGCCTGCCCGCTCACCGACGTGATCGAGGACCAGGCCCGGCAGGCGTTGACCACCGGCCCCGGCGGGGGACTGGTCGACGACATCCGGATCAACTGGGTCTGGCTGCCGCCGTGGGGACCGGACAAGATCACTGACGAGGGACGGGACCAGCTCCGCTCCCTCGGCTTCAACGTCTGACCTCCGGTCCGACCGCGCGGGCGCGGCACCCACCCCGGGTGCCGCGCCCGCAGTCGTTCACCCGCCCCGGGTGCCGCGCCCGCAGTCGTTCACCCGCCCCAACCTCCCCTGCCGCGCCCCTGGCCCGGGCTCTGGTCCGAGCCCTGGTCTTGGTCCTGGTTCGGGTCTGAGCCTTGGTCCGGGTCCGGTCCTGGTTCGGGTCCGAGCCCTGGCCTGGGTCCTGGTCCGGTTCGGGTCCGGGTTACGCCGGGTCCGGGTCCGGGTTCGGCCGGGGGCCGGGCGGGGTGATCGACTCAACGGGGGCGACACAGGGGTATCCGGGCCCGCTGATACCGCTGCTTCGTCCCCGTTGAGTCGATCAGCGCGGTGGCCGGACAATCCGGTGGCGGGGTGTCGGGTGCGGAGCCGATGATGGGCCGGTGATCGAGACGTACCCGGTGCAGGGACCTGTCCGCGCGAGCACCACCGCGCGCCGACAGCAGGCCCGTCCGGGGCGCGGCTCGGCCCGTCACCGCTCGTCGTGACCGCCGCCTTCCTGGCCGGGCTGGTGGCCGGCTACGGGGTCGCCGTCCCGGTCGGTGCGATCGCGGTGCTCATCCTCGGGCTCAGCGCCCGTACCTCGTTGCGGGTGGGTGCGGCTGCCGCGTTCGGTGTCGCCACCGCCGACGGGCTCTACGCCGCCGTGGCGGTACTCGGGGGTGCGGCGGTGGCCGCCGTGGTCGCCCCGGTCGCCCCGGTCGCCGGGCCGTTGCGGGTGGTGGCGGCGGTGGTGCTGCTGGCGCTCGCCGTCCACGGCGGCTGGCGGACCTGGCGCTCCCGACCGCCGTCGGGCGGGTCGGGGTCGGCTGGACCGGAGCCGCACGGTCCGGGATCGGGTGGGTTCAAGCCGGGTGGGCTGGAGCTGGGTGGGTCGGAGCCGGGTGGGTTCAAGCCGGGTGGGCTGGAGCCGGGTGGGCAGGAGCCGGATGGGCTGGAGTCGGAGTCGGAGTCGGGTGGGTCGGAGTCGGGGCAGTCGGGTCGGGGCGGTCCCGGGCCGGGGTCGGGCAGGCCGCAGCCTGGTCGTCTGAGGTCGGGCGGGTCGGAACCGGCTCGGGGGATGGACACGCCGGGGCGCGCGTTCGTCGGGGTGTTGGCGTTGACCCTGCTCAACCCAGCCACGGTGGTCTACTTCGCGGCGCTGGTCCTCGGTCGTGCCGACGCTGCGCGGGCGGCACCGGCGGCCGCCGCGCTGTTCGTCCTCGGGGCCTTCGTCGCCTCGGCGAGCTGGCAGTTGCTGATCGCCGGGAGCGGCACCCTGGTCGGCCGGGTGCTGGCCGGCCCGCGTGGTCGACTGGTGACCGGCCTGCTGTCCAGCCTGATCATCGCCGCCCTCGCCGTCGCCATGCTGGTCGTGCGGTGAGCGGCCCTCACGCCGGCCGCATCGTCCCCGCCTGCTCCGACGGTGTCCGTGTCGTCCCAGCCCGCTCTGACGGTGTCCATGTCGTCCCCGCCTGCTCCCATGATGTCCGTGTCGTTCCCGCCCGCTTTGACGGCGTCCGCCCGCCGGGCTGCCGTCGTGCGGTGGGTCGCCCGCCGGGCCGCCGTCCACGGTGCCGTACGGTCGGGTGATGAGCAGTCGACCCGCGGCCGGTGGCGGCCGGTGGATCGAGGTCGATCCGACCCGCGTCGCCCGCTGGGTGGAGGGTTTCGCCGACCGGCACGGCCCGCCCGTCGTCTCCCCGCAGGGGTACGGCCTGCTGCTCACCGCCGCCGACGGGGCGACCGCGGAACTGCACCTCCCGCCGGGCGGCGGCACCGGGGCGGCGACCGGGCAGGTCGACGACGTGCCCGGGTTCGTCGAGATCGCCGTCGCACCCCACCGGCTCGGGCTGCTGCTCGCCCGCAAGGGCGCGGTGGCGGTCGGGGTGGCACTCGGTACCGAGCTGCTGGTCTCCAAGGTGGACACCCGGTACGTGCAGGGCCGCACCGCCGCCGGCGGCTGGTCGCAGCAGCGGTTCGCCAGGCGGCGGGACAACCAGGCCAGGGCGGCCCTGGGCGACGCGGCGGAACTGGCCGTACGACTGCTGCTGCCGGAGGCGGCGACGCTGGCGGCGCTGGTCTGCGGCGGCGACCGGCGGGCCGTCGACACGGTCCTGGCCGACCGGCGGTTGGCCCCGCTCGCCGGGCTGCGGGCCGAGCGGCTGCTCGACGTGCCCGAACCCCGGCACGCGGTGCTGGTCGGCGCGATCGCCGCCGCCCGCGCGGTGCACGTCCTGGTCCGCGACCCGGCCTGACACCGGCCTACACCTCGGCCGCAGCGGCGAGACCCTGAACGGCGACGACCCTGAACGGCGACGGGCACCGAACGGCGACGGGCACCGAACGGCGACGGGCACCGGATGGCGACGGGCACCGAACGGCGACGGCACCGCCGGAAACGACGGCGGCGGCCGGGGGGCATATGCGCCCGCCGACCGCCGCGACCTGCGACCGGTGCCGGTCAGAGGCTGCCGCCGAAGGTGTCGCAGGACTTCGGGTCACCGGTGGTGTAGCCCTTGGTGAACCACTGCTTGCGCTGCTCGGAGGAGCCGTGGGTGAACTCCTCCGGGTTGACCGGGCGGTTGGCCCGCTTGGAGATGGCGTCGTCGCCGATCTTCTCGGCGGTGTCGATCGCCTGCGCGATGTCCTGCTCGGTGATGCTCTTGAAGATCTTCTGGCCCTGCTCGTCGGCGGTGCCGGTGGCGTTCTTGGCCCACGCGCCGGCGTAGCAGTCGGCCTGGAGTTCCAGCTTGACCGAGAGCGCGTTGGCGTTGCCCGGGTCCCGCTGCTGCTGGCGGCGCATCTGTGCCTCGGTGCCGAGCAGGTCCTGCACGTGGTGGCCGTACTCGTGGGCCAGCACGTACGGCTGGGCGAACTCACCCTCCGCGCCGAGCTGGTCGGCGAGGGTCTGGTAGAAGGTCAGGTCGATGTAGACCAGGTCGTCGGCGGGGCAGTAGAACGGCCCGACGCCGGAGTCGGCCTGGCCGCAGCCGGTGTTGACGCCCTGGCTGAAGAAGACGGTCTTGGACGGCTGGTACTGCTGGCCGAACCGCTCCGGCAGGGCGGTGCGCCAGTACGCCTGGATCGAGTTGACGTAGAGGGTGTTGCGGCAGTCCAGTTGCTTGAGCGCGTCGTCGGCGGAGCACTTCTGGGTGAGTTCGGTGTTGTCGCCGGTCTCGGACCCGCCGCCGGTCATGGCGTTGAGCCCGAAACCGCCGCCCACCAGGGCCACCAGCACGGCGATGATCAGCCCGACGATGCCGCCGCGTCCGCCGCCGCCCGGGATCGGGATCGGGATGCCCCCGCCACCCCCACCGGACCCTCGCCGGTCGTCCACCTGGCCGGTGTCGATCCGCGCGTTCTCGTTCAGCTCCATGTTGACCCCGATCACCGATTCGTCACGTCTGAGGGTTGCGGTACCGGACCGGGTCCGGACGGCGTTTTCGGTACCCGATGATCTTGTACGGTAATCCGGGCGGTGTGCGTCGGGCCGCCCGGTACACTTGTCGGGTGCTGCGCTGCGAAGGCTGAACCGCCCCGCGCCGACGGGAACCACTGACCCGCCGGCGCTTTCGCGTGCCCTGAGTCAGCCCTTCCAGACCCCCGAGAGCGAGTACCGGAAATGATCAGTGTCACCGGCCTGGAACTGCGCGCCGGCTCCCGGATCCTCCTGTCCGACACCACCCTGCGGGTGCAGCCCGGTGACCGGATCGGACTGGTCGGCCGCAACGGCGCCGGCAAGACCACGACCCTCAAGGTACTGGCCGGCGAGGGGCAGCCGTACGCCGGGCAGATCGACAGGCGCAGCGCCATCGGCTACCTGCCGCAGGACCCACGCACCGGCGACCTGGAGGTCACCGGCCGGGACCGGGTGCTCTCCGCCCGGGGGCTGGACGTGCTGATGGCCCAGATGAAGGAGATCGAGCAGCAACTCGCCGACGGCGTCGACGACAAGCTCGTCCGCCGCTACGGCGCGCTGGAGGACCAGTTCGCCTCGCTGGGCGGGTACGCCGCCGAGGCCGAGGCCGCCCGGATCTGTGCCAACCTGGGGCTGCCCGACCGGGCCCTCGCGCAGACCATCGGCACCCTCTCCGGCGGTCAGCGTCGCCGCATCGAACTGGCCCGCATCCTGTTCCGCGACGCGGGGGAGAACGGCGGCGGCATCCTGCTGCTCGACGAGCCCACCAACCACCTCGACGCCGACTCGATCACCTGGCTGCGCGGTTTCCTCGCCAACCACAAGGGCGGGCTGATCGTGATCTCCCACGACGGTTCGCTGCTGGAGTCGGTGGTCAACAAGGTCTGGTTCCTCGACGCCACCCGCTCCGTGGTCGACGTCTACAACCTGGGCTGGAAGGCGTACCTGGCGGCGCGGGAGACCGACGAGCGTCGTCGCCGCCGGGAACGGGCCAACGCCGAGAAGAAGGCCGGCGCCCTGATGGCGCAGGCGGACAAGATGCGGGCCAAGGCCACCAAGACCGTCGCCGCGCAGAACATGGCCCGCCGGGCCGAGAAGCTGATCTCCGGGCTGGAGGAGGTACGGGTCTCCGACAAGGTGGCGAAGGTCCGGTTCCCCAACCCCGCGCCGTGCGGTAAGACCCCACTGACCGCGACCGGCCTGTCCAAGTCGTACGGCTCGCTGGAGATCTTCACGGACGTGAACGTCGCGGTGGACCGCGGCTCCCGGGTGGCGATCCTCGGGCTCAACGGTGCCGGCAAGACCACGCTGCTGCGGATGCTCGGCGGCCTGCTCCCGCCGGACACCGGCGAGGTGCACGCCGGGCACGGCCTGCGGCTGGGCTACTACGCCCAGGAGCACGAGACGCTGGACGTGGAACGCACGGTGCTGGAGAACATGCGGGCGGCGGCGATCGAGCAGTCCGACACCGACCTCCGCAAGATCCTCGGTGCCTTCCTGTTCTCCGGCGAGGACGTGAACAAGCCCGCCGGGGTGCTCTCCGGTGGCGAGAAGACCCGGCTCGCCCTGTCGACCCTGGTCTGCTCCGGCGCGAACGTGCTGCTGCTGGACGAGCCGACGAACAACCTCGACCCGGTCAGCCGGGAGCAGGTGCTCGACGCCATCGCCAACTACCCCGGCGCGATCGTGCTGGTCACCCACGACCCGGGCGCGGTGCTCGCGCTCAAGCCCGACCGGGCCATCCTGCTCCCCGACGGCGACGAGGACGCCTGGAGCGACGACCTCCTGGAACTGGTCGAGCTGGCCTGACCCGACCCCGACCCCGCCCGCGACGGCCGGCGGGGTCGGCTGCCCGCGACGGCCGGCGGGGTCGGCTGCGGCCGGTGGTCCACGGTCTGGCCGGTGGTCAGCGGGCGAGGTCGGCCAGCCGACCGAGGACGCCCGAGCCGACCAGGATCACCAGGCCGATGGCGACGAAGACGACCGGGACCAGCCAGTGCCCGGCCCGGCCGACCAGGTGGACCACCCGGGGGTGCCCGCCGAGCAGTGCGGCGGCACCGCACCAGACGGCGACCAGGAGCGCGAAGACCAGCAGGTAGACCAGCCCGGTGGCCGGGTCGAGGGCGCGGAACACCGGGACGTAGACGGCGATGTTGTCGGCGCCGTTGGCGACCGTCACCCCGGCGACCCCGAGCAGTCCGCCGACCACGGGCGGTGGCGAGTCGTCGTCGGTGCGGGCCAGCAGCGCCCGGACCCCGAGCGCGACCGGCAGCAGCCCGAGCAGGCCGGTCCACGGATCCGGTACCACCAGCAGACCGGCGGCGACCACCAGGGCGGCCGTGACGAGGGTGGCGATGCCGAGGTACTGACCGGTGACGATCTGCCACGGGCGGGGTCGTCCCACACTGCGGGCGGCCACGAAGAGTACGGTCAGCACCACGATGTCGTCGAGGTTGGTGGCGGCGAAGACGGCCGCCGCGCCACTCACGTCGCCCAGCAGGTCGGTCACGACCGGCAGGCTACGGGCCGCCGACCAGGGCCGCCAGGGCGCGCTAGCAGCCGCCGGCCGAGTGCAGGGTCACTCTATCGGGTTGACGACACTGCATAGCGTGTCGGTTGGCGAAGAGTTGATATCTGGCGCATGATCGTTCGAGACGGTCTAATAGGTGGGACCGTATCGAACCGCACAGTCTGGGACGTGAGGAATCAGCATGGCAGCCACTGGCACAGCCACCAGCACTGAGAAGGGTCGCCGGATCGTCGGAGCCGAGCGTCAGACGCTCGCCAAGGACCTGGTAAAGCGGTACACCGGCGGGGAGAGCATCCGCGCGCTCGCCGCCTCGACCGGGCGATCCTACGGGTTCATCCACCGTGTGCTCACCGAGTCCGGTGTGCAGCTGCGGCAGCGCGGCGGCGCCCGGCGTCGCAAGAAGGCGTGACCCGCCCACCAGCGTCGTCCGTCAGCACGCCCCGGGCGGTCCGGTGACCGCCGAGACGACCGGGGTGCTACTGCACTGCGACGGGCCGGTCGCGACGGTCACGTTGTGCCGGCCCGACGTGCTCAACGCCCAGACCCCGGCGATGTGGCGCGCGATGAGCGACTTCTCCCGGGACCTGCCCGGCGACGTGCGCGTCGTGGTGGTACGCGGCGAGGGGCGGTCGTTCTCCGCCGGCCTCGACCTGTCGGTGGCCGGTGCCCAGGGGCCGGGTTCCTTCGCCGAGCTGTCCACCCTGCCCGAGCAGGAGTGCGCCGACCGGATCGCCGGTTACCAGCAGGGCTTCACCTGGCTGCACCGCCCCGACGTGATCTCGGTGGCTGCCGTGCAGGGTCACGCCATCGGCGCTGGCTTCCAGCTCGCGCTCGCCTGCGACCTGCGGGTCCTCGCCGAGGACGCGAAGCTGTCGATGGCCGAGGTCACCCTCGGTCTGGTCCCCGACCTGGCCGGCACGAAGCGGCTGGTCGAGCTGGTCGGCTACGCCCGTGCCCTGGAGTTGTGCGCCACCGGCCGGCGGATGGACGCCGCGGAGGCCGACCGGATCGGCCTGGCCAACCTGGTGGTGCCGAACGCCGAGTTGGATGCGGCGGTCGGTGACCTCACCGCCGGCCTGCTCGCCGGCAACCGGGACGCGGTGGTGGAGATCAAGGCGCTGCTTGCCGGTGCCGCCGGCCGCTCCCACACCGAGCAGCAGCGGGCCGAGCGTGAGGCGCAGACCCGCCGGCTGCGCGACCTGGCCGGCCGGGGCGAGTAGCCGGCCGGCGGTCGGTAAGGACTGCCCGGGAAGAGTCGGGTTACCACCGAGGTTGTCGTAGGCGTGGGGAGAATCGACCCCGACGGTGCGTGCCGCCACGACACGGAGGTGACCGATGTCCAACCCGATGACGGGCGGCAACATGGCCGGCTGGAGCATGCTCCGGTCGATCCGCCACGGCGACGAGGTCTCCGCCCACCGGCTCAAGCGCGGCACCGCCAAGCGGATCATGGCGTTCGCCCAGCCCTACCGGCGGGACATCGTCATCTTCCTGGTGACCGTGGTGATCGCCGCCGTGATCGGGGTGGCCACCCCGGTGCTCGCCGGGCACGTGATCAACGCGATCAGCCGTGGCGGGCCGGAGGCCGGAGCCACGGTCGTGCGGTTCGCCCTGATCATCGGCGGTCTGGCCGTCGCCGACGCGGTCTTCTCCCTGGTCCAGCGTTGGTACTCGGCCCGCATCGGCGAGGGCATCATCCTCGACCTGCGTACCAGGGTCTACGACCACGTGCAGCGGATGCCGTTGCAGTTCTTCACCCGCACCCAGACCGGCGCCCTGGTCAGCCGGCTCAACAACGACGTGATGGGTGCCCAGCGGGCGTTCACCTCCACCCTGTCCGGGGTGGTCAGCAACGTCATCCAGCTGGTGCTCACCGCCGGGGTGATGTTCACCCTCTCCTGGCAGATCACCACGCTCTCGCTGATCCTGCTGCCGATCTTCGTGATCCCCGCCCGACGGGTGGGTCGGCGGCTGGCCGAGATCACCCGGGAGTCGTACAACCTCGACGCCAAGATGAACGCCACGATGACCGAGCGGTTCGGGGTGGCCGGGGCGCTGCTGGTCAAGCTGTTCGGCTCGCCCGGCGTGGAGGCGGGTCGGTTCGCCGCGCGGGCCGAGCGGGTCCGCGACATCGGCATCCAGTCGGCGATGTACTCCCGCACCTTCTTCGTGGCGATGCTGCTGGTCGCCTCGCTGGCCCAGGCGCTCACCTACGGGCTCGGCGGCTGGCTGGCGGTCAACGGCGCGGTCAGCGCCGGCACCGTGGTCACGCTCGCCCTGCTGCTCACCCGCCTCTACGGTCCGCTGACCGCGCTGTCCAACGTCCGGGTCGACGTGATGAGCGCCCTGGTCTCGTTCGACCGGGTCTTCGAGGTGCTCGACCTGCGTCCCGGCATCGAGGAGAAGCCCGACGCGGTGCCGGTGCCCGCCGGTGCCGGGCGGGTCGAGTTCCGCGACGTCCGGTTCCGCTACCCGGCCGCCGCCGACGTCTCGCTGGCGTCGCTGGAGGAGGTCGCCACCCTTGACCGGACAGCCGGCGAGCCGGTGCTCAAGGGGGTGTCCTTCCGGGTCGAGCCGGGGCAGATGGTGGCCCTGGTCGGGCCGTCGGGGGCGGGCAAGTCGACCCTGTCCATGCTGATCTCCCGGATCTACGACGTCACCGACGGCGAGGTGCGGGTCGGTGGGGTCGACGTCCGGGACGCCACCCTCGCCTCGCTGCGCGACGAGATCGGCGTGGTCACCCAGGACTCCCACCTGTTCCACGAGACGATCGCCGAGAACCTGCGGTACGCCAAGCCGGACGCCACCGACGACGAGATCTGGGCGGCGCTGGCCGGCGCCCAGGTGGCCGACCTCGTGCGCGCCCTGCCCGACGGGTTGGAGACGACCGTCGGTGAGCGCGGCTACCGCTTCTCCGGTGGGGAGAAGCAACGCATCGCCATCGCCCGACTGCTGCTCAAGGCCCCGTCGATCGTGATCCTCGACGAGGCCACCGCCCACCTCGACTCGGAGAGCGAAGCGGCGGTGCAACGGGCGCTGGCCGTAGCGCTGACCGGGCGGACGGCGCTGGTGATCGCGCACCGGCTCTCCACGGTCCGCGACGCCGACCAGATCCTCGTCCTCGACGACGGCCGGATCGTCGAGCGGGGGCGGCACGACGAGCTGGTCGCGGTGGGTGGGCTCTACGCCGAGCTGTACCGCACCCAGTTCGCGGTCGCCGACTCGCCCACGCCGTACCCGGATGCCGCCGAGCCGGCCGAGCCGATCGTCACCACCGTGCCCATGGGCACCTACGTCGCCCAGGAGGCGCGGCCCCCGGCCGTGGCCAACTGACCGTCCCCCGTCAGGGAGGCCGGTGGTGTCCGTGTGCACCGTCGGATGGTGGGGGCGCCGGTCGGCGGCGTGCCGTCGCCTGCGGTACGGGGCCGGGCCGGGGGGAGCGGCCCCGACCTGGCCCCTATTCTGACGCAATTCCCACGTCGGTCGCCGGGGGACGCGGGTCACCGGCTGGATGGGCCGGTGCTCGGCAATTCGGTGCCCGTTCCGTCATGCCGCGCGCAACTCAGAAGTAGATCGTGCGGGCCTTCGTGTACGTCGTGTACTGGTTCCCCGGGTAGAACGTGGAACCGGACACCGTGACCTGGATGTTGGTGAATCCATAGGCGGAGACGAGATCGCCGGTGAAGGTCTCGCAGTTCTGGTAGTAGACGGTGTGCGCGGCGCTGGCGGTGCCGCCCTGGATGGTGACCCGGGCGCTCGGATAGGTGCTCTCCCCGCACAGCGTCACCGAGTAGCTCGCCTGGTTGCTGCCCGTCGTCCCGGTGATGGTTCCGGTGGCGGTGCCGAGGGACTGGCTGTTGTTGTAGCCACCCTTGACCGAGACGGTGAACGGTGCGGTGCCGGCCTGGGCGCTGACCGCGGGCAACATGGCCACTGCGGCGGCCCCGGCGGCGCCCGCGGCCAACAGGCGGACGAAGCGGGAAGAACGGACTTGTGACATAAGTGCTCCCGACGTGATGGGAAATGCGTTAACGGCGTGTGGCCGATTGCCTTCCAATGTTAGACCAACGTGAACTCGAAAGCACGCGCGAAATAAATACGCGTCAATTGCATCGGGACCCGTCGTGCGCAATTTATTGCCGTGATGTCGGCATTTACACGACACATCGTGAACGCGCGACGCGACGTACCGTGGGTGCGGGGACGGCGGCGGTCAGCCGGTGGGGGAGGGCGGGTGGCCGGTCACCGCGGCGCGCAGCTCGCCGAAGGCGTCCCCCAGGGTCTGCGGGGTGAAGTGGGCGTTCAGGCCGCTCGGGTTGGGCAGCACCCACAGCCGCGCGCCGGCCAGCGGCTCCGGCTGCGGGCCGAAGCCGGCCCGGGGCCGGGCGAACCCGATCCGGTACGCGGTCACCCCGACCACGGCCACCCAGGTCGGCCGGTAGCGGGTCACCTTGTCGGTCAGCGTCCGCGCGCCCGCCACCAGCTCCGCCGGGGTCAGCTCGTCCGCCCGGGCGCTGGCCCGCGCCACCATGTTGGTGATGCCCAGGCCGAACCCGGGCAGCGTGTCCTGCTCACTGGGGTGCAGTTGGCGTGGGGTGAAGCCGCCCCGGTGCAGGGCCGGCCAGAAGCGGTTGCCCGGCCGGGCGAAGTGCCAACCGGTGGCCGCCGACCACAGGCCCGGGTTGATCCCGACGAAGAGCACCGTCAGCCCGGGGCCGATCACGTCCGGGATGGTGCGGTCCGCCGCCGCGGCCAGCTCCGCCCGGTCCGGCCGCCGCACCGGTCCGGAGGTGGTACGGACCGGTGCGGGGGTGGTCGCGGGTCCGGTCGAGCGGCGTCGCGGGGTCACAGGCTGCGCAGCGCGCCGCCGTCGACCGGCACGCTGACCCCGGTGACGTAGCCGGCGGCGGGGGAGAGCAGGAACGCGGCGACCCGCCCGAACTCGGCCGGATCGCCGATGCGGCGCAGCGGGATGCCGGCCTCCGCGGCGGCGCGGGCCGTCTCGTCGTCGCCGAGCAGCTCCCGGTTGCGGTCGGTCAGGAAGCGTCCGGGCAGCAGGCCCAGCACCCGTACGCCGCGCGGGCCGTGCTCGTCGGCCAGGTCCTTGGCCACCCCGGCGAGGCCGGGCCGCAGCCCGTTGGAGATGCCGAGGCCGGTGATCGGGGTACGGGCCGAGGTGGACAGCACCAGCCCGATCGCGCCGCCCTCGGTGAGCGCGGCGGCCACCGTCCGGGCCGTCCGCACGGTGCCCAGGAAGACCGTCTCGAAGGACTCCCGCCACTGCGCGTCGCTGACCTGGGCGGCGGTGCCGGCGGGCGGCCCACCCACCGAGACGAGCGCCCCGTCGAGCCGGCCGAAGTGCTCCCGGGCGGCGATCACCAGCCGCTCGGGCAGGCTCGGGTCGGCCAGGTCGGCGACGAGGCCGATGGCGTGCTCGGGCCCACCCAGCAGGTCGACCGCCCCGGCGACCCGCTCCGGCGTCCGGGCCGACAGGACCACCCGTGCCCCGTCGGCGACCAGGCACCGTGCGGTCGCGAAGCCGAGCCCCCGGGACGCGCCGGTCAACACGTACACCCGATCGGTGAGTCCGAGATCCATGCCACCGATCCTGCCGTATCCGGCGGTGGTCGGCGCGGCGGGCCGGCGGTCAGCGGCGGGTGGAGGGTAGCAGGCGTACCCGGCCGGCGAGCTGGAGGGCGACGGCGTCGCCGCTGCGGGCCAGGGCCGGCAACCGGCGGCGGCGGGGCGGACGCCTGCCGTCGTAGCGGTGGGCGGCCTCGCGGGCGGCCAGCTCCTGCGCGCCGAGCGCAGGGAGGGCGCCCCGGTCGCGCAGCGTGCGGGCGAGGTCCCACCCGTCGCGCAGCGACCCGGCGGTGGGCCGGCCGGCTGCCCAGCCGGCGAAGGTGGCCGGCCAGGCGTCGCCGAGCCCGGCGGCGAGCAGCGGCCAGTGGCGGGCGACCTCCCCGGCCCGCTTGCGCAGCAGCGCCCGCCGGGCGGCGTCGACCCGGTCGGTGGCGAAGCCGGCGGGCAGCGGAGCCCCCGCGACCAGGGCGGCGACCAGCGCGGCCTGGCGGGCGGCCAGCCCCGCCGGTCCGGAGGCACCGGGCGGCGGGGCCGACCCGACGGGGTGTGTCGGGCTCACGTGACCACCGGGTGGCCGGCGGCGGTGGCGAGGGCGTCCAGCTCGGCCCGCAGCACGTCGGCGGGCGGGTAGTGGCCGTCGCGTTCCAGCAGCAGGGGCGGCGGCCGGCGGCCGGCGGCCAGCGCGCCGACCAGCTCCAGCACCTCGGTGGGCACCGGATCGGTGTGCGTGTCGTGGTAGAGCCCGCCGTGCTCGGCCCCGCCGGCCACGTGCACGTAGGCGATCCGTTCCAGCGGCAGCCGGTCCAGCAGGGCCTGCGGGTCCTGGCCCCGGTTGCGGGCGTTGGCGTAGACGTTGGCCACGTCGAGCAGCAGCTCCGCGTCGGTGGCGTCGAGGATCTCGGTGAGGAAGTCCGCCTCGTCCAGCTCGTCGTCGGGCCAGTCGAACAGCGCCGCGATCGGCTCCAACGCCAGCGGCACCGGCAGCTCCGCCCGGGCCCGCGCGACGTTCGCCGTCACCGCCGCCACCGCCTCCCGGGTGCGGGGCAGCGGCAGCAGGTGCCCGGCCTCCAGCCCGCCGGCCCGGACGAATGCGATGTGCTCGCTGACCAGTGGCGCGCCGACCAGCTCGGCCACCCGGGCCAGGTGCGTCACCCGGGCCGGGTCGACCGGCTCCGCGCCGCCGAGGGAGAGTCGCACCCCGTGCGGCACGACGGTGACGTCGCGCTCCCGCAGCGCGGCCAGCCCCGGTGGGAGGGGGCCGTCGGGGGCGAGCGACTCCGCCACCACCTCGACGAAACGCAGGCCGGGCAGCTCGGCGACGAAACCGGCGATCTCCGGCCGCCAGCCGATGCCCACCCCCTGCGGACGGGTCATCCGCCGCACCCGCCACCGCCGCCGCATCCTCCGCCACCACCGCAGGAGCTGCCGCCCCCGCACGACGAGCCGCTGTCGCCCGACGAGGTGCTGCCGCCGCACGTGACACCCGTGGAACCGGTGTAGCCGCTGCCGCTGCCGGCGTTCAACGCCTGCCGCTGGATCTCGGCCTGCGCGGCGAAGCCGGGGTCGAGCGCGTAGAGGGAGACGGTGCCGAACAGGGCCACCCCCATCGCCGCGCCGGCCGGACCGTAGGTCGCGTAGGCCGGGGAGGCGTCGGGGGCGAGGTGGTGGTTGCTGCTGCGCAGCCGACGCATCATCACGTTCGCCGTCCTGGTCCGCCGGGGGGTGCGGGCCACCAGGGCGAAGGCCACCCCGAGCCCGGCCAGGGCGAGCAGCAGCCAGCCGACCGGCCGGCCGTTGACCAGCCCGGAGACCAGTCGCACCACACCCAGGGCCAGCAGCACCAGCAGCAGGTTCCGGCCGCGCCGCAGGGCCCGTACCCCGTCGGCGTCGATCAGCAGACCGCGCTGCTCCAACCCCTGCCGCAGCTCCTGCAGGGCGCGGGTCACCCCGGCGTTGCGGCGCAGCTCGCGGGCGGCGACCGACCGGCGGGCGGCGTGCCGGATCGCGTGGTCGAGTGGAGTGAGCCCGTGGGGTGCCGACTCGGTGGCGACCAACCGGCCGTTCGACTTGACGTCGATCGCGCCGGCGCCGCGCAGCCCACCCAGCGCCGCCCAGATGGCGAGCTGGTCGCCGCCGTTGAGGTAGGCGACCTGCTGCGGACCGAGCTGTTCGGCACCGACCGCGTCGGGTCCGGCGGCCGTGCGCCGCCGGTGCACCAGCACGCCGATCACGGCGACGACGGCCACCAGGAGGTAGAGCTTCAGGAAGAGCGGGCCGGGGATGCCCCAGGTGTCGCCCGCTGCGGCAAGGGTGTTCATGGGCTGCTCCTGTCGCGCGAGGGGGATCGCGGCCCCATTGTGGGACAGCCCCGCCACGCCGGCACGGCGGCGGTGGGCGAGTTACCGAGCCGAGACCTGCCCGCTCCCACGGCTGCCGCCCCGGGGCGGGGTCAGCGGCGGCGGACGGCCTCCTCGACCAGGTCCAGCACCGGCCCGAGATCGCCGGCGGGCCGGCCCATCGCCAGGTGCAGCACCAGACCGTCGTACGCCAGCTCCAGGAACTGGGCCAGCACGTCGATGTCGATGTCCTCGCGGAGCACCCCGGCCTCGCGTTGCCGCACGAGCCGGTCCCGGGTCGCCTCGGCGATGGCGGCCGACCGTTGCGCCCACCGGCTGGCGAACGCCGGGTCGGTACGCAGCCGGCGGGACACCTCCAGCTGGCTGCCCAGCCAGCCGGTGGTGTCCGGGGAGACCGCACGGGCGAGCAGGTCCCGCATCACCTGGACGAGGCCGTTGCGGGCCACCGTGGAGACCATCACGGCGGCGTCGTCCTCGGCGACGGCGAGGAAGAGCGAATCCTTGTCGCGGAAGTGGTGGAAGATGGCGCCCCGGGACAGCCCGGTGGCCTCCTCCAGCCGGCGCACGGTGGCTCCCTCGTAGCCGTGCCTGGCGAAACAGGCCCGGGCCGCGCCGAGGATCTCCTGGCGACGCGCGTCGAGCTGGTCCTGACTTACTCTGGGCACGGGTCGATCGTCGCAGGTGACCCAGCGCAAGGCAAACCGTACGTACGGCTTGCTATTGGCCCGTCACCTCGGAATGCCGGACGCGCGTCCGGTTAGGATCAGCCGGTGGCGACAGCCCCGGTCACCTCCCCCCACCCGCGCCCCGCACCCGCCCGACCCCGGCCACCCGACGGTCGACGGCGGGTGGTTCGACCCTGTCGGCGGCGGTCCCCTCTCCCGTAAGGTGCCTCAGTGCCGTTGCTCCTGCTCGACCTGGACAACACCCTGCTCGACCGGGCCGGGCCGTTCCGCGCCTGGGCCGAGGGTTTCCTGGCCGAGATCGGCGCGCCGGCCACCGACATCGACTGGCTGCTGTCCATCGACGCCGACGGCCTGACCGACCGGTGGGACATCGCCGACGCCATCCGGGACCGGTACGCGCTGCGCATCCCCTCCATCGACCTGGTCGAGGAACTGCACGACGGGGTGGTCGGCTACACCCGGCTGGATCCGCTGGTGGCCTGCGCGCTGCGGATCGCCGACGACGCGGGGTGGCTACCGGTGGTGGTCACCAACGGTTCGGTCCGGCTGGAGGACGCCAAGATCCGGCAGACCGGCCTGGACCGCTACGTCGCCGACTGGGTGATCTCCGAGGAGGCCGGGGTCAGCAAGCCCAACCCCCGGATCTTCGCGCTGGCCGCCCAGCGGGCCCGGCTGCCGCTGCGCGGCGCGTGGGTGGTGGGGGACAGCCCCGAGGCGGACATCGGCGGGGCCGCCGCGGTCGGCCTGCCCAGCGTCTGGCTGCACCGGGGCCGGAGCTGGACCGACACCCGGTTCGCCCCCACCCGTACCGTCGACTCGTTGATCGCGGCCGTCTCGGTGGTGCTCGCCGGCGGGTAAATCGGTTGTGCCCCGTGCGGGGCGTCGGCCAGCATGGGCCGGCGCGCACGCGCAGCCGGGCGGGGCCCGGTCGAGGAAGGGGGGTCGGTCATGACCGTCTTCGCAGGGTCGTACCACCTGCCTCCATCAGCCTCGATCAAGGGATCACCAGCACCGTGCGCGAACACGACCTCCCGGCGCCGCAGCGCCGTGGCCGCGGCAAGAGCCGCTTCGACGACGACGAGACACCCCTTCTGACGTACGGCCGGCAGCCGGCCGGCACCGCACCCCAGGACGAACCCGACCCCGAGCCGGAGGACCACTGGTCCTCCTGGGACCAGGCCGTGCACGGGCCCGAACCGCACCCGCCGTGGCTGGTCACCGAGCTGGCCGCCCGGGACACCGACCTCGGCGTGCTCAAGACCGGCAAGGAGGCGGACGTCCACCTCGTCCGCCGGGCGGTGCCCGACACCGACCGGTCCTGCCTGCTGGCGGTCAAGCGCTACCGCGACGCCCAGCACCGGCTCTTCCACCGTGACGCCGGCTACCTGGAGGGACGCCGGGTCCGCCGGTCCCGGGAGAACCGGGCGATGGCCGGCCGGACGGCGTTCGGCCGGCAGATGATCGCCGGCCAGTGGGCGGCGGCCGAGTTCGCCGCGCTGTCCCGGCTCTGGGAGGTCGGGGCGGAGTCCGGGCGGATCGCCGTGCCGTACCCGGTGCAACTGCTCGGCACCGAGCTGATGCTGGAGTTCGTCGGCGACCCCGACGAGGGGACCGCCGCACCCCGGCTGGCCCAGGTACGCCCCGACCCGGCCGAGCTGCGTTCCCTCTGGGAGCAACTGGTGGACGCCCTGATGGTGCTGGCCCGGGCCGGCTACGCCCACGGCGACCTGTCGCCGTACAACCTGCTGGTGCACGCGGGGCGGCTCGTCATGATCGACCTGCCGCAGGTGGTCGACGTGGTGGCCAACCCGCAGGGGCCGGAGTTCCTCGCCCGCGACGTGCGGGTGGTGGCGACCTGGTTCACCGCCCGGGGCCTGCCCGCCGCCGACACCGACCCGGCCGCCCTCACCGGGCTGCTGCTGCGGGAGGCGGGGATGCGGCGCTGACGCGGCGACGCCCCCGGACGACCGACCGTCGTCCGGGGGCGTCGGGGGCGTCACTGGAGGTAGCGCTCGACCTCCGACACCGGCCGGGCCCCCTGTGCCTCCGGGTCGCCGTGGGCCTCCCGGGCCGCCCGGCGGCGGCGCAGCAGGTCCCAGCACTGGTCCAGGGACTCCTCCAGCGCGCGCAGTTGTTCCTTGGCCTCGTCGTCGGTGCCGGATTCGTGGGCCTGGGCCGCCGACCGGAGCCGGTGCTCCTCGTCGACCAGTTCCGAGATCCGGTGCAGGATGCTCTTGTCGTCCATGCCCCTGAGCCTGGCACAGCGGGGTCGGCCGCGCCCGCGATCGGGGTCGGTCGTCCCGGCGACGGTCCCGTCCGACCCGCCGCCGGCCCGGCACCGCCGTCGGGCCGGTACCATCCATGGTGGTCACCATCGCCTCCGACCTGCGGCACCGGCCCCGCCTCCATGATCAGCATGGCTTGAGCGATGGTGCTGCCGACTGCTAGCGTGCGCCGGGTTCAGGTGTGTCGTGACGCGTCGGGCGTCCGGCGGCCATGGTCCGGCCCGGGGGCGGTGTGATGGGTTCCGGCAGCACACGTCTGCGTACCAAAATCGTCGCCCTGCTCACCTCGCTCGTCGCGCTCTGGTCCTTCGCGGCCTGGGTGACCGTCCAGGACGGCTTCACCCTGCTGTTCGTGCAGACGCTCAACAGCCGGGTGGCCGACCCGGGCCAGGCGCTGCTCACCGCCCTGCAGGACGAACGTCGGCTCGCCAACGCCTACCTGGGCGAACGCGGCCAGCCGCAACTCGACGCCCTGACCGCCCAGTGGCAGCGCACCGACCTGGTGTCGGACGACTTCGGCACGTCGGTCGGCAGTTGGCAGGCCGAACTGGCCACCGGGGAGGACACCCGCCGCCGGGTGGACGAGGTGCTGACCGGGCTCAGTGGTCTCACCGGCGTCCGGGAGTCGGTGCGCGACGCGGGGGTGAACCGGGCCGAGGCGTCGGCCGCGTACACCGCCATCCTCGCCGCGGTGCTGCGGATGTACGGCTCGCTCGGCCAGCTCGACGACCCGCGGATCGCCGCCGAGAGCGAGACCCTGGTCGACCTCTACCAGGTGCGGGAACTGATCTCCCAGCAGGACGCCCTGATCACCGGGGTGCTCGCGGCGGGCCGGATGACCGGCGACGAGTACGCCCGCTTCGCCCAACTGGTCGGCGCCCAGCGCTACCAGACCGCGGAGGCGGCCGGCGAGCTGTCCCCGGCCGACCGGGTCCGCTACGACCAACTCGCCGGCTCCGACGCGGTGGCCCGGTTCCGGGTGCTGGAGGACCGGGTGATCCAGCAGTCCCGGTCGGGGGCCACCCTGCCGTTGACCGCCCAGGAGTGGCAGTCGACCGTCGGTCCGGCGATGCAGGCCCAGGTGGACTTCGGGGTGACCATCAACGACGCGCTGATCGACCGGGCCACACCGGTCGCGGTGGGCGTCATCGTCCGGCTGGTGCTCGCCGCCGGCCTCGGCCTGATCGCCGTCGTCGCCTCCATCGTGGTGTCGATCAGCACCGCCCGGCACCTGGTCCGCCAGCTGGCCCGGCTGCGGGACGCCGCGCTGCGGCTGGCCCACGAGCGGCTGCCCGGGGTGGTGGACCGGCTCGGTCGGGGCGAGGACGTCGACGTGGCCCGCGAGGCCCCGCCCCTGGACTTCGGCGACGACGAGATCGGCCAGCTCGGGCGGGCGTTCAACGCCGTGCAGGAGACCGCCGTGCGGACGGCGGTGGAGCAGGCCGAGCTGCGCCGCAACGTCCGGGGGGTGTTCCTCAGCCTGGCCCGGCGGACCCAGGCGCTGGTGCACCGCCAGCTCACCCTGCTCGACGCGATGGAACGGCGCGAACACGACGCCGAGGAGCTGGAGGACCTGTTCCGGGTGGACCACCTGGCCACCCGGATGCGGCGCAACGCGGAGAACCTGATCGTGCTCTCCGGCGCCACCCCGGGCCGGGCCTGGCGGCGCAACGTGCCCATGGTGGACGTGGTGCGCGGCGCGGTCGCCGAGGTCGAGGACTACACCCGGGTGGACGTGCTGCCGCTCGGGCCGGTCGCGCTCGCCGGCCGGGCGGTCGGTGACGTGATCCACCTGCTCGCCGAGCTGATCGAGAACGGGCTGTCCTTCTCGCCGCCGAACACCACGGTGGAGGTGCGGGGTCGACCGGTGACCGCCGGGTACGCCATCGAGATCGAGGACCGTGGCCTGGGGCTGACCGGGGAGGAACTGGTCGCGGCGAACCGCCGGATCGTCGACCGTTCCGAGTTGAACCTGGCCGACGCCGCCCGCCTCGGCCTGTACGTGGTGAGCCGGCTGACCGAGCGGCACGGGGTGAAGGTGCAGCTCAAGGAGTCCGCCTACGGGGGCACGACCGCCGTGGTGCTGATCCCGTCGGAGCTGGTGGTGCCCGGTGACCCGAGCCCGTCCGGCGCCCAGCCGGTCCTCGCCGCCGGCCCGGCCACCGCCGTGCCGTCGCCCCTTGCGGCCCCGCCGCCGGCCACCGCGTCGCCGATGCCGGCCACCGCGCCGCCGCCGGCAGCCACCGCGTCGCCGACCACCGCGACAGCGCCGCCGGGCACCGCGACAGCGCCGCCGGCCACCGCGTCGCCGGCGGGTACGACCACCTCGTCGGCGGCCCCGTGGGCCGTCCCGCCGTCGGGCGCGGTGACCCCGGCCGGGCTGCCCGCCCGATCCCGCAAGCGTCCCCCGCGCCAGCCGGCCCCGGCCGCCGCCCCGCCGTCGGTCAGTGACGCGCTGCACGGGCCGACCGTCCCGACCGGCCTGCCGGTCACCGGTGTCCGACCGTCCACCCCGGAGCCTGCGGCCGGCGACCCACCGCCACCCGGTGACCGGGGGACGGCCCCGTCGGCCGATCCCGGACCCGCCCCGGCGACCACCGGCCCGACGGTCGCGGGCCTGTTCGGCACGGGTCCGGTCGGCACGGGTCCGGTCGACACCGGCCCGGTCGACACCGGCCCGGCCACGGGCCGGTCGGGCGGCCCCCACCCGGCCGACCGGGCGACCGGGGACGGGCGGACGGCGGACGACGGCGTCGACCCGCCGTCGCCTACTGTGGAAGGGCCGGTGACCGACGCGGGCCTGCCGGTGCGGGTGCGCCAGGCGAACCTGGCACCCGGGCTGCGGGCCTCCCCGGGCACCGGGGAGACTGCGGCCGCAGGCACCCCACGGCGTGCCCCCGAGCAGGTGCGCCAACTGATGAGCGCCTACCAGTCGGGCACCCGACGCGGTCGCAGCGACGCGGCCCGGCTGCTGGAGGGCACCCGCGCCGGCGAACGGCCGGACGACGCGGACAACCCGGCGGGCTGACGGCGTCGCGACGGATGCGACACCGCCGACGGGACGGCAACGAGCACGGCGTACGCGCCGGGGAAGAGGACGACGAGTGGGGCAGACGACGGCATCCGGTGCCGACCTGACGTGGTTGCTCGACGATCTGGTCAGCCGGGTCAAGCAGGCCGAGCACGCCGTCGCGCTCTCCACGGACGGCCTGCTGATGGCCGCGTCCGGGGGGATGGGCCGGGACGACGGCGAACACCTCGCCGCGATGGCCGCCGGCATCCAGAGCCTGGCCCGGGGCGCCGGGAAACGGTTCGGCGGCGGGCAGGTCCAGCAGACCATCATCGAGATGGAGTCCTCGTTCCTGTTCGTCACCGCGGCCGGGCCCAACGCCTGCCTGGCGGTGCTGGCCGGCACCGACGCCGACGTCGGCCTGATCGCGTACGAGATGGCGATGCTCGTCGCCCGGGTGGGCAAGTACGTGGCGTCCCCGGCCCGGGGCGTCGATCAGCCGTCCGGCGGGAACTGACCGCGATGGCCGGTGACGGCGACCCCGCGGACGAACAGTGGGTCGACGAGCACGCGGGCCCGGTGGTCCGTCCCTACGCGGTCACCCGGGGCCGGGCCCGCCCGGTCACCGGCTCGTTCGACCTGATCTCGCTGGTCACGGCGACCCGGACGAACGCGGTCGAGGAGGCCGGGCTGGGGCCGGAGCACGTGGCGATCGTGGCGCTGACCCAACGCATGCAGTCGGTGGCCGAGATCGCCGCCCGACTGGACCTGCCGGTGGGCACCGTACGGGTGCTCCTCGGTGACCTGGTGGCGCGGGACCTGGTCCGGGTACAGGAACCCCGGGAGCCGGCCGGTGTCAACGACGAGAGCATCTACGAGGCGGTGATCAATGGACTACGGGCACTCTGAACGTCCGGCGGGGGCGCGGGTGCTGCCCACCGCGCTCAAGGTTCTGGTGGCGGGTGGGTTCGGGGCCGGCAAGACGACCCTGGTCGGGGCGGTCAGCGAGAGCCGTCCACTGCGGACCGAGGAGGTGCTGACCGAGACCGGCATCGGCGTCGACGACCTGTCCGGTGTGGAACGCAAGAGCACCACCACGGTGGCGATGGACTTCGGCCGGATCACCATCAGCAACGACCTGGTGCTCTACGTCTTCGGCACCCCCGGGCAGGACCGGTTCTGGTTCCTGTGGGACGAGTTGGCGGTGGGGGCGCTCGGCGCGGTGGTGCTGGCCGACACCCGACGGTTGGCCGACTGCTTCCCCTCCATCGACTACTTCGAGGGGCGGGGCACCCCGTTCGTGGTGGCGGTGAACTGCTTCGAGGGCGCCCGCCGGTTCGGCGTCGACGAGATCCGCGCGGCGTTGGACCTGGACCCGGAGGTGCCGTTGCTGCTCTGCGACGCCCGGCAGCGGGAGTCCGGCCGCAACGTGCTGATCACCCTGCTGGAGCACGCCATGAAGACCCGCGAGGCCCGCCGCCGGGCGGCCGGCGGCTGAGCACGACCGCACCGCGCGCCGACGCGACGGGCCCCCTCCGAAAGCGGAGGGGGCCCGTTCCGTGCACGGGGTACGTCAGCTCGCGATCATGCGGCGCAGCACGTACTGGAGGATGCCGCCGTGGCGGTAGTAGTCCGCCTCGCCCGGGGTGTCGATCCGGACCACCGCGTCGAACTCCACGCCGGTGTCGGTGCTGACCCGCACCGTACGCGGGGTGTCACCGTCGTTGAGTGCGGTCACCCCGGTGATGGAGAAGGTCTCCGCACCGGTGAGGCCGAGCGACTCGGCGGTGGTGTCCACCGGGAACTGCAACGGCAGCACGCCCATCCCGATCAGGTTGGACCGGTGGATGCGCTCGTAGGACTCGGCGATGACCGCCCGGACGCCGAGCAGCATGGTCCCCTTGGCCGCCCAGTCCCGCGACGAGCCGGAGCCGTACTCCTTGCCGGCCAGGATGACCAGCGGCACGCCGGCTTCCTGGTAGGCGGTGGAGGCGTCGTAGATCGTGGTCTGCTCGCCGGTGAGGTGGTTGACGGTGAAGCCGCCCTCCACTCCGGGGACCAGCTGGTTACGCAGCCGGATGTTGGCGAAGGTGCCCCGGATCATCACCTCGTGGTTGCCCCGGCGGGAGCCGTACGAGTTGAACTCGTGGCGCGGCACGCCGTGCTCGGCGAGGTACCGGCCGGCGGGGGAGTCGGCCTTGATCGCGCCGGCCGGGGAGATGTGGTCGGTGGTGACCGAGTCGCCCAGCTTGGCCAGCACCCGGGCGTCGGCGATGTCGACGACCGGGCTCGGCTCCTGCTGCATGCCCTCGAAGTACGGGGGCTTGCGGACGTAGGTGGAGTCGTCGGCCCAGGCGAACGTGTCGCCGGTCGGGGTGGGCAGCGACTGCCAGCGCTCGTCACCGGCGAACACGTCGGCGTACGCGGCGCTGAACCCGGTCGCGCCGATCGCCTGGGCGATGACGTCCTGGATCTCGGCGGTGTTGGGCCAGATGTCGCGCAGGTAGACCGGCTCGCCCTTGGTGTCCTCGCCGAGCGGCTCGTTGGCCAGGTCGATGTCCATCGTGCCGGCCAGCGCGTACGCCACCACCAGCGGCGGGGACGCCAGGTAGTTCATCTTGACGTCCGGGTTGATCCGGCCCTCGAAGTTCCGGTTGCCGGACAGCACCGACACGACGGCCAGGTCGCCGGAGTTGACGGCGGCGGAGACCTCCTCCGGCAGCGGGCCGGAGTTGCCGATGCAGGTGGTGCAGCCGTAGCCGACCAGGTTGAAGCCGAGCTTGTCGAGGTACGGCGTGAGGCCGGCCCGCTCGTAGTAGTCCATGACGACCTTGGAGCCGGGCGCCAGGGTGGTCTTGACCCACGGCTTGCGGCTCAGGCCCTTGTCGACGGCGTTGCGGGCCAGCAGCGCGGCCCCGATCATCACCTGCGGGTTGGAGGTGTTGGTGCAGGAGGTGATCGCGGCGATCACGACCGCGCCGTGGTCCAGCTCGTACTCCACGCCGTCGCTGCCGGTGACCCGGACCGGGTTGCTGGCCCGGCCCCCGGCGCCGACGGCGGCGGTCTCCAGGTCGCGCGGCTCGTCGGCCGGGTCGCTGAAGTCGTTGGCGGGCGGGTCGCTGGCCGGGAACGACTCGGCGCTGGCCTCGTCGGCCGGGCCGTTCGCGCCCCGGGGCAGCTGCTCGCGGGCGACGCCGGGCTTGAGGTCGCGCTCACCGGCGGAGTCGTCGGCGACGTAGTCGGTCAGCGCCGAGCGGAACAGCGTCTTGGCGGCCCCGAGCGGCACCCGGTCCTGCGGGCGCTTCGGCCCGGCCAGGGACGGCTCGATGGTGCCCAGGTCCAGCTCCAGGCGCTCGGAGTACGCCGGCTCACGCTCCGGGTCGTGCCAGAGCCCCTGCTCCTTGGCGTACGCCTCGACGAGCGCCACCTGGGAGGCGTCGCGGCCGGTCAGCTCCAGGTAGCGGACGGTCTCGGCGTCGATCGGGAAGATCGCGACGGTGGAGCCGTACTCGGGGGACATGTTGCCGATGGTGGCCCGGTTGGCCAGTGGCACGGCGCCGACGCCGGGGCCGTAGAACTCGACGAACTTGCCGACCACGCCGTGCTTGCGCAGCATCTCGGTGATGGTGAGCACCAGGTCGGTGGCGGTGGTGCCGGCCGGCATCTCACCGGAGAGCTTGAAGCCGACGACCCGGGGGATGAGCATGCTGACCGGCTGGCCGAGCATCGCGGCCTCGGCCTCGATGCCGCCGACGCCCCAGCCCAGCACACCCAGGCCGTTGACCATGGTGGTGTGCGAGTCGGTGCCGACCACGGTGTCCGGGTACGCCTGCATGACTCCAGACGCCTCTGCGCGCGCCATGATCGTACGGGCCAGGTACTCGATGTTGACCTGGTGCACGATGCCGGTGCCGGGCGGGACGACCTTGAACTCGTTGAACGCGGTCTGGCCCCAGCGCAGGAACTGGTAGCGCTCCTTGTTGCGCTCGTACTCCAGCTCGACGTTGCGGGCGAAGGCGTCCTCGCGGCCGAACAGGTCGGCGATGACCGAGTGGTCGATGACCAGCTCGGCCGGTGCGAGGGGGTTGACCTTGGTGGCGTCGCCGCCGAGGTCGCGGACCGCCTCGCGCATGGTGGCCAGGTCGACCACGCAGGGTACGCCGGTGAAGTCCTGCATCAGCACCCGCGCCGGGGTGAACTGGATCTCCACGCTCGGGTCGGCGGTGGGGTCCCACGCGCCGAGCTGGGAGATGTGGTCGGCGGTGATGTTCGCGCCGTCCTCGGTCCGCAGCAGGTTCTCCAGCAGGATCTTCAAGCTGTAGGGCAGTCTGTCGTGCCCCGGCACCTGGCTGATCCTGAAAATCTCGTAGCTCGCGTCTCCGACGCGTAGCTGGGTCTTCGCACCGAAGGTGTCGAGGCTCGCCACGTCGTACTCCTTCACACCAGCGACCGTGAGTAGTCCTGAGCAGTCTGTCGCACCGGGCGGAACGTCGCCCAGGTTAGGTAACACTTACTGCCGATTCGTCGTCTTCCAACAAAACCGTACGTCCGTCTTGCTATCCACGCAACCTCGTGCCAGGGTTCGGGACGAGGAGGTGCCACCATGATCCATCATGTGCTGCTCGCCTGCCCGCCCGGTGCCGAGGACGCGTCCCGGGCCTTCTACGTGGGCATCCTCGGCCTGACCGAGAAACCCAAACCCCCGGCCCTCGCCGCCCGTGGCGGCTGCTGGTTCACCGGGTACGACGCCGAACTGCACCTCGGCGTCGAGGCCGACTTCCGGCCCGCCCGCAAGGCGCACCCCGCCCTGCTGCGCCCCGACCTCGACGCCCTCGCCGACCGGCTGGCCCGCGCCGGCCACGCGGTCACCTGGGGTGACGACGACGAGCTGCCCGGGATGCGCCGCTTCCACACCGCCGACCCGCACGGCAACCGGCTGGAGTTCGTCGCCCCGCTGCCCGCCCGGACGGAGCGGTCGGCCCCCGGTCGCTGACCGCCGTCGTGTCGGACCCCGCCGCTACGGTGTGCCGATGGCGTCGGTCAAGCAGGTCCAGGTCACCTTCGACTGCGCGGAGCCCGAACGGGTCGCCCGCTTCTGGTGCGCGGTGCTCGGTTACGTCGTGCCCCCACCCCCGCCGGGGTTCGCCGACTGGGGCGCGTTCGACAGCGCCCTGCCGCCCGAGCGGCAGGGCTCCGCGTTCGCCTGCGTCGACCCCACCGGCGTGGGCCCGCGACTGTTCTTCCAGCGCGTGCCCGAGGGCAAGGTGGTCAAGAACCGGCTGCACCTCGACGTGCGGATCGGCCCCGGCCTGGTCGGTGCGGAGCGGTTGGCCGCGCTGGAGGCGGAGTGCGCCCGGCTGGTCGCCCTCGGCGCGACCCGGGTACGCCTGCTGCCCGCCGACGGGCACGACGAGTCGTGCCTGGTGATGCAGGACGTCGAGGGCAACGAGTTCTGCCTCGACTGAGCCACCGCCGCCGCGCCGCACTATCGTTTCCGCGTGCACATCCGTTTCGACGTCCCCGCCGACCCCGCCTACCCGGGCCGGGTGGCCGCCGCGCTCAGCAGCGTCCGGTTGCGCCGGTTCACCCTCATCGGCGCGGCGCTGGCGGCGGCCGGGGCGGTCGGTCTGCTGGTCTCCTGGGGCGGCCGGCTCTCGTCGCTGTGGCTGGTGCTGCTCGTGGGCGGGCTGCTGTCGATGCTCTACGCGCCCTGGGTGCGCTGGCGGGCCCGACGCCGCTCCGACGACTACGCGGTCGAGGGCGGCTACGACATCACCGACGACAACATCATGATGCGCAGCGGCTCGGAGTCCGGGGGCATCGCCTGGGACGGGGTGGCCCGGGTGCGGGAGGCCGGCGACTTCTGGATCGTGTACGTCGGCCGGATGCCGGCGACGGTGATCCCCCGCTGGTTGATGTCCCCCGGGGACGCCGAGACGTTGCGTGCCTTCATGGCCGCGCGCGGTCTGCTCGCACCCCGCTGACCACACCCCGCTGCGGGGCCCGCCCGGCCCGTCCGGCACGGGTAGGGTTCGAGGTCGGGTCGGAAGGGGTGCCGCAGTGGTCGACGTTCAGCACTGGCTCGTAGCACTTCCCCCGGGGGTGGTCTACCTGATCGTCGCCGGGGTGATCGGCGTCGAGAGCATGGGTGTCCCGTTGCCGGGCGAGATCGTGCTGGTCAGCTCCGCCCTGCTGGCCGCGACCGGGGTGGTCGAGCCGCACTGGGTCGCCACCGCCGCGGCGTTCGGCGCGATCGTCGGCGACTCCGTCGGCTACGCGGTGGGTCGCCGGGGCGGCCGTCCGCTGCTGGCCCGGCTGGGCCGGCGCTTCCCGAAACACCTGGGGCCCGCACAGCTCGCCCGCGCCGAGCAGAGCTTCGCCCGGCACGGCGTCTGGGCGGTGTTCTTCGGCCGGTTCGTCGCCCTGCTGCGCATCCTGGCCGGGCCGCTGGCCGGCGCGCTGCACGTGCCGTACCGGCGGTTCCTGGTGGCCAACGCGGCCGGCGGCCTGGTCTGGGCCTTCGGCACGACCTACCTGCTCTACACCCTGGGCCGGGCGGCCGAGCACTGGCTCAAGGACATCTCCTGGGCCGGCCTGGTCCTGGCCGTGCTCGGCGGGGTGGCCAGCACCTGGTGGCTGCGCCGCCGGGCCCGCCGGCTGGAGTCGACGACGACCGCCGACGAGGCCGAACCGGTGGCGGCCGGCACCGACCGCTGAGCCGCCACCGCTACGGCCCCCCCGGGCACGGGAGCGAGCTGGCGGTACCGACGACGATCGGGCCGCCCCCGGGTGGGGGCGGCCCGATCGGTGTCCGGGGTCAGGACGGGTAGCGGGTCAGGACGAGTAGCCGCGGGTGGCGATCCAGTCGGCGAGGTTGTCCACGCTCATCCGGTAGGACGCGGTGTCCGGGTTGGCCGAGTCACCGATGGTCACGGTCTTCCCACCGTCGCGGTAGCCGATGACGCTGATGTAGTGGCCACCCTCGAAGGAGTGGGCGTTGCCGTCGGTGTCCACCGCGGTGCCGGCGATGTTGGCCACCACGGCCCGACCGTCGTCGACGGTACGCACGATGTCGGCGCGCAGCTCGTCGGTCTGCTTGTCGTCGGCCTTGGCGCCGCGGATCTCGGTGCTCTCGTACGCCTTGCGGCCGGTCTCCTTGTTCAGCACGGGGGTGATGTCGTTGATGCTGTCGGTGCCGGCCTCGGTGGTGCGCATCTCCTTGGCCATGGCGTCGACGTCGATGTTCTTGCCCTGGACGGACAGGGCGTTGCGGGTCGCGGCGGGGCCGCAGTAGTAGAAGTTCGGCTGCGCCTGGTAGTCCATCGTCAGCTCACGCTCGCCGGCGGGCCGGCGCTCGGCCTGAACGGCGGCGGGTGCGCCGGTGCGGGCCTCGACGGCGTAGGCGGCGGTCAGCGGGCCGGCGATGGCGCCGGTGGTGAAGGCGAGGCCGGCAGCGGTCAGGGCGGTCTTGCGGATCAGATCGGTACGCATGGTCGCGTGCTCCTCTGCATCGGGGGTATGGCGCACGCCCACAGGGGGGTGGGGCGTGGCCGGAAGTTCGGGGGATCGCCAGGCGATCGGGGGGACCTGCTCGGGCGTCCGGGGATTGTCAACCGACCCGGTGGCGACCGCATTCCGCGATCGGGGTTCCGGGGCCGTCCCCCTCGGGCGGGGGAGTGGCGGTGGTATGCCAGGTACAACGCCCCGCCCCCGGCGGCGATTCCGCCGTGGGAGTGGCCCCGGCCACGGGACGATCGGGCACGAACGCACCGGTCCGGTGCTCGACCCCCGCGACGAACCGGACATCCGGTCGGTCACCGGACCCGGTGCGGTGGGTGGTGGACCCCGCTCAGTCGGCGCGGATCAGGTCGACCACCGCGTCCCGGGCCGCCCGGACGGCCTCGCGGGACTGCGCGGTGTGGTCCAGGATGTCGAAGGCGTGCTGGCCGTCCGGCACCTCCACCAGGCGCACCTGTCGCCCGACCTGGGTGGCGGCGTCGAGGAACGCCGCGATGCCGGCCAGCAGCCCGGGGAGCTTGTCCTGCCCGGCCCGGGTCAGCACCACAGGCGTCGTCGAGCCCGTGCCGAGGGCGTCGAGGGGCAGGAACCGTGCCGGCACCTCCCAGCCGGGCAGCGGGACGAGCAGCGGATAGGTCAGCGCGATGCCCCGCACCCAGGCCGGCGCGACGCGCAGCCAGTCGGCCGAGAACAGGCTGCCGCCGGAGAAGAACCAGAGCACCACCCGCTGCGGGTCGACCCGGGGGTCGGCCCGGACGGCCTCGACCAGGCCGGCGATCTCGTCGGCGGTGGCGGGCAGCCCGGCCAGGTCGGTGACCCGGTAGCTGACGACGGCGGCGACCAGGCCCTGCTCGGCGAGGAGCGCCCCGTAGCCCCGGTAGAGCAGCCAGTCCCGGGGGTCCGGCGCGCCCGGCGGAAGGGGGGCGCCGTGCACGATCACCACCACGGGGTGCGGACCGTCACCGGCCGGCAGGTGCAGGTCGACCTGGCCGTGCCGCTCCACCGGCGCTGGGGGCGGTGCCAACACGAAGGGTTGCCGCTCGACCGCGTCGTCCATGCCGGGGAGCCTAGCCGCCGACGGCCCGTCGGACCGTCCCGTCGGGACCACCGTGGACCTCGGCAGTGGTGGATCGGCGTCGGGTCGCCGCGGAACCGGTCAGGCCGGGTCGTCGCCGGACTTCGCGGCCTGGGCGTGCCGCTCCCGCAGCCGGTCGCGGATCTCCTCCGGGGTGTACGCGCGACGCCGCCGCTCGGCGCGGGCGACGACCACCCCGGTCGCGGCGACCCCCGCGAGACCGGCCAACCCGAGGACCTTCCACCACTGCATCCGTTGCCGCATCGGCCTAGGGTAGACGCCCATGAGCATCAGCCTGGACGAGGCCGTCGACCTGACCCGTACCGGTGACGTCTGGGTGTTCCGGGGGCGCAGCGTGCCGGACCGGGCCATCCAGTTCACCACCAACAGTCCCGTCAACCACGTCGGCATGGCGGTGGTGCTGGACGACATGCCCCCGCTGATGTGGCACGCCGAGCTGGGCCGGTCGCTGCGGGACATGTGGACCGGCACCCACCAGCGGGGTGTGCAGCTGCACGACCTGCGCGACGCGGTCTGCGTCTGGGCCAACCGGTACGGCCAGCGGGCCTGGCTGCGTCAGCTCGAACCGTCGGCCGATCCGACGATGGAGCAGGCGGTGCTGCGGACGGTGGCCCGGCTCGACGGCACCCCGTTCCCGTCCACCGCCCAGTTGGCCTGGCGGTGGGCCCGGGGGCGGGTGCCGCAGCTGCGCCTGCCGCTGCCGGGCCGGCGGGACCGGGCCGACGAGCGGGCCGACCTGCCGGCGGGTGACAGTGCGCTGGAGACCGCGTACTGCGCCGAGGTGGTGGCGGTGACCTACGAGGCGATGGGGCTGCTGCCGCCCGGCCGGCGGCCCAACTGGTACGACCCGGGCCGGTTCTGGAGCGGCGACGACCTGGACCTGGCCGGCGACGCGCGGCTCGGCGCGGAGATCGAGGTGCGTATCCCGCCCCGGTGAGGTTTGCCGGCGGCCGGGGACGGCAATTGGTGACGCCGTGAGAGCTTCCACCGACCTCGACACGTTGAGCGACTTCTTCGACAGGTACGGGGTGGCGCTCACCACCGGCGACGTGCCCACCATCGCCGGCTGCTACGCCCTGCCGGGGCTGGTGGTCGCCGACACCTACAGCTTCTCGTTCAGCACGATGGCGGCGGTCGCGCTCTCCTTCGTCGGGGCCGCGCCCGACTACCGGGAACGGGAACTGGTCGCGGCGCACGCGCTGATCGAGGAGGTGGAGCCGGTCTCCGCCCTGCTGACGATGGTGTCGGTGCGCTGGGAGTTCCTGGACAGCCAGGGCCGGGCGGTGCCCGGGGAACGCTACCGCTACCTGCTGCGCGGCACCGAGGACGGCCCGGCGATCTGCACCGTCATCCGGACCGGCTGACCGCCGGGTCGCCCCTGCCACGCCCCCGGTGATCATCCCTACCGGACGGTCGCTAATCTCTGCGTACAGGGTCGACCGAGGAGGGCCATGCCGGGCACCCGTGGAAAGCGGTGGACGTCCCGACTGCCCCAGGCGGTCGCCGCGACCCCCTGGCTGCTCGCCTCGATCGGGGTGATCGTGCTGCTCCTGCTGCTGGTCAAGGCGCTGGTGGCGGTGCTGGGTCACGATCGGTACGCCGAGCACGGCGCCGGGTCACGCAGCGAGGCCGTGATGGTGCCCGGGGTGCCGGTGACGACCGGGCCGGCGTCGGCGACGCCGTCGCCGTCGCCCACCCGCACCCGGCGGGCCACCAGCGGCGACGGAACCGGCGTGGTCCCACCGGCACCGGGTCGGACGCCCGTCGCGTCCCGGTCGGCCAGCCCGTCGGCGTCGGTGTCGCCGCCGACCGTGGCCCTGACGCCGCCGCCGGCCACGCTGCTCAACGACGACGCCCCCGGCATCACCTACCGGGGACGGTGGGCGGTCTCCCGGAACCGGCCATACGGCGACCACCGGAACGACGTGCACTACACCATCCACGACGGGGACTCGTTCAGCTTCACCTTCACCGGCACCGGCCTGGACTACATCACCTCGCGGGACCCCGAGTACGGTGACGCCGACGTGTGGGTCGTCGATGCCGCCGGGCGACCGGTGAAGCAGGAGCGGGTGAGCGCGCGGGCGCACCGTTACCAGCCGCAGCAGACCGTGTTCAGCGTGCAGGGGCTGCCGGTCGGGAAGTACACCATCTGGGCGGTCAAACGCGGCGGGGTCTACTTCCAGGTGGACGCCCTGCGGGTGCGCGGCTGACGGGACGAACGGACTGTCCGGTTAGGACAAAGTCCGGACGTTGGGTACTTTCCGACAATCGCCTGAATCGTTACTCTTCTCGGACGGGGCCGACCAGGGAGGGTCATGTCCGGCATGCGTCGCGCGCAACCGCGGGCACACGGAGCGGGTGCGCTGGCGTCGTCGCCATGGGTCGTGGTCGCCACCGGCGTGCTGGTGATGGTGGTGCTCCTGATCGTCGCCTTGGCGTCGTACCGCAGCCGGGGGCCGGCGTTCGAGGCCCGGCCGGCCGATCCGCTGCCGACGTACTCGCTGCCGGGCTCGGGGGCGACCAACCCGGCCCGGGTGGCGGCGAACCTGCCCGAACCGGTCGTCCCCGGGCTGACGCCCCGCCGCACCGACACGCCTCCGGTCGAGGTGCCCGTGGTGGTCGTGCCGCCGTCGGCCGGGGACGACGTGCCCGCACCGCCGGCCGGTGGGGTCGGGTCACCGCCCGACGAGCCGGGCGTAGAGCAGCCCCGACCCACCACACCCGCACCGCCACCGCCCGCCGCGCCGCCGTCGTCGCCGGTCACCGGCCGGTTCAGCGTGCGGGACAGCTGGAACAACCAGGCGTTCATCGGTGAGGTGCTGCTCTACAACCGCGACCGGGTGTCCCGACCGTGGACGGTCCGGTTGGTGCCGCCACCGGGCAGTCGACTGGTCACCTCGTGGGTCGAGGGCGCCCCGCAGGGCACTCCCCGGATGTCCGGCGGGGTGTTCACGTACACCAGCGGGGTGAACGTCGGCCCCGGTGCCTCGGTGCCGTTGCGGTTCCACTTCGAGAACACCGGCGGCAGCATCCGGCCCTCGCGGTGCACGGTCGACGGGGTGCCCTGCTCCGGCCTCTGACCCGCCGGCTGCCGGTCCGCCGCGCCGGCCACAACCGCCGTCCGGGCCATGGGCCGTTCAACCGTGGCGCTGCCACCGTCCGGCCATGGGTGCTGCCGGCACCGTTCATTCCGCGTTCTGCAAGGTTACTGCCGTATTGCCGCAGGGTTTGCAAGGTATTGCAGATTTTTTCGGCAAGGGCTAGCGTGCGGGCGAATCAGCGACCATAGGAAGGCCGTCGATGACACCCCCGCTGCCGCGCAAGGCGCTGCTCGCTCTGGTCTCCACCCTCACCCTCGCTCTCGTCGGCGTCCCGGTCGCCGTCCGGCAACTCGGTGCCGACGCCACCGACCGGCCGTCCACCATCGACGCCCTCGCCGCGGCCGGCGCCGCCCAGTGGGGTGCCGAACCCTCCACCGACGCGCTGCTCGCCGCCGGCGCCGGTAAGGGACGTAACGAACAGTTCTACTTTGTCCTGCCGGACCGCTTCGCCAACGGCGACCGCCGCAACGACACCGGCGGCCTCACCGGGGACCGGCTGCGTACCGGCCTCGACCCGACCGACAAGGGCTTCTACCACGGCGGCGACCTCAAGGGCGTCATCGACAAGCTCGACTACATCCAAGGGCTCGGCACCACCGCCATCTGGCTCGCGCCGGTGTTCAAGAACCGGCCCGTGCAGGGCAGCGGCGCGGACGTCTCCGCCGGCTACCACGGCTACTGGATCACCGACTTCACCCAGGTCGACCCGCACTTCGGCACCAACGAGGAGATGAAGCGGCTGGTGAAGCTGGCCCACCAGCGGGGCATCCGGGTCTACCTCGACGTCATCGTCAACCACACCGCCGACGTCATCAGGTACGCCGAGGACAGGTACGCCTACGTCGACAAGAAGACGTCGCCGTACACCGACGCGCAGGGACGCGAGTTCGAGGACCGCAACTACGCCGACGGCACCCGGGCCTTCCCGACGGTGAACCGGGACTCCGGGGCGTACACGCCGACCTTCGCCACTCCCGCCGACGCGAAGGTCAAGGTCCCGGCGTGGCTGAACGACCCGACGATGTACCACAACCGGGGTGACTCCACCTTCACCGGCGAGAACAGCGAGTACGGCGACTTCTACGGTCTCGACGACCTGTGGACCGAGCGGCCCGAGGTGGTCAGGGGCCTGACCAAGGCGTACGGCGACTGGATCGCCAGCACCGACGTCGACGGGTTCCGGCTGGACACGGTCAAGCACGTCAACCTCGACTTCTGGCCGCAGTTCAGCCAGGGCATCAAGCGCGCCGCCGACAAGGCCGGGAAGAAGGACTTCTTCATGTTCGGCGAGGTCTACAGCGCCGACCAGGAGGTCACCTCCACCTACGTGCGGCGCGGCGGGCTGCCGGCCACCCTCGACTTCTCCTTCCAGGAGGCGGCGCGCGGCTACGTCACCGCCGACGGCTCGGCCAAGGCGCTGGCCGACGTCTACGCCAAGGACCCGCTGTACGCCGCCCGGGACACCGACGCCGGCCGGCTGACCACCTTCCTCGGCAACCACGACATGGGCCGGATCGGCTCGTTCATCGCCGCCGGCGGGGGCGACGACGCCCGCCAGCTCGGCCGGGACCGGCTCGCCCACCAGCTGATGTTCCTCACCCGGGGGCAGCCGGTGGTCTACTCCGGCGACGAGCAGGGCTTCACCGGGCCGGGCGGGGACAAGGACGCCCGGCAGGACATGTTCGCCACCCGCACGGCGGACTACCTCGACGACGACCTGATCGGCACCACCCGCACCCACGCCAGCGACCAGTACGACACCACCCACCCGCTCTACCGGACCATCGCCGAGCTGGGCCGGCTGCGGGCCGCGCACCCCGCCCTGCGCGACGGCGTGCAGGTCACCCGGTACGCCGCCGACGGGCCGGGCGTCTTCGCCTTCTCCCGGATCTCCCCGGCCGACCGCACCGAGTACCTCGCCGCGGTGAACAACGCCGGCACCCCGCAGACTGTCACCGTGCAGACCTGGTCCCCCGGCACCACCTTCACCGGCATCTACGGCGGCACGGCCACCCCGACCGCCGGCACCGACGGAAAGCTGAGCCTGACCGTGCCCGCCGGGTCGGCCGTGGTGCTCCGGGCCGGCCGGCCCGTGCCGCAGGCCACCGCGAAGCCGGCCGTCACCCTCACCGAGCCGGGCACCGACCCGGTCGCCACCCGGGCCGCCGTCACCGCGCAGGTGACAGGTGACCCGCTGGCCACCGTCACCGTCGCCGCCCGGGTCGCGGGTGGAAAGTGGACGCTGCTGGGCAGCGCACACACCGCGCCGTACACCGTGCACCACGACCTGACCGGGCTCGCCGGCGGCACCCGGGTCGAATACAAGGCGGTGGTGCGCGACGGGAAGGGGCGGACGACCGCCACCCGGTCGACCGGCGTGGTCGGCACCCCGGCGCAGGGCGCGTCCCGGGACTGGCTGGTGGTGCACTACCAGCGCCCCGCCGGGGACTACGCCGACTGGGGACTCTACGCCTGGGGTGACATCGATCCGGCGTACGTCACGCAGTGGCCCGCCGGGCAGCCGTTCGTCGGGGAGGATTCGTACGGCCGGTTCGCCTGGGTGAAGCTCAAGCCCGGCGCGACGTCCGTCGGGTTCCTCGTGGTCGACAAGGCGGGCACCAAGGACGTCGCCAACGACCGCACCGTCGACGTGACCACCACCGGTGAGGTCTGGGTCAAGCAGGGCGACCCGGCGCTCTATCCCACCCGGCAGGCCGCCACCGGCCAACCCGACCCACCCGTCGACCCGAACACCGCGATCATCCACTGGCGCAAGGCCGACAACGACTACGCCGGCTGGGGCCTGCACCTGTGGGACGGGGCGGCCACCCCGACCGACTGGGCCAGCCCCCTGCCGCCCGAGAAGGTGGACTCGTTCGGCGCGCTGTTCCGGGTGCCGCTGGCGGCCGGCGCGACCGGGTTGAACTACATCATCCACCGGGGCGACACCAAGGATCAGCCCGACGACCAGCGACTCGACCTGACCGGGGTGGGCCACGAGATCTGGCTGCTGGGCGGGGTGCCCGGCCGGCTGCTGCCCGCCACCGGCGCCGGGGCGACGAAGGACCTCGACATCACGAAACAACAGGCACAGTGGATCGACAGGTCCACGGTCACCTGGGCCGTCGGCCCGACCGACGGCAGGGCGTACGCCCTGGTGGCCGCCCCGGCCGGTGGGCTGGGGGTGGTCGACGGCGAGCTGTCCGGGACGTACACCTCGTTGCCGTTGCGGGCGCAGCGCAACGGGCTCACCGAGGCCCAGCGGGCGGCCTTCCCGCACCTGTGGGCCCACCAGGCGTTCCACCTCGACCGGGCCGACCTGGCGAAGGTGCCGGCGGCGCTGCGCGGGCAGCTCGTGGTGACCGAGCGGGACGCCCGGGGCGCGCTGCTGCGCGCGACCGGGGTGCAGGTCCCCGGGGTGCTCGACGACGTCTACCGCGCCGCCACCGACGCCACGCTGGGTGTCAGCTTCGCCGGTAAGGTGCCCACCCTCGCGGTCTGGGCGCCCACCGCCCGCACCGTCACCCTCGAACTGTCCGACACGCCGTCGGCGTCGCCGCGCACGGTGGCGATGCGCCGCGACGACCGCACCGGCGTCTGGTCGGTACGCGGCAGCCGCGACTGGGCCGGCCGCTACTACCGCTACCGGGTGGAAGCCTGGCAACCGGCCGCCCAAGAGATCGTCACCGCGTCGGTCACCGACCCCTACTCGGTGGCGCTCGCGGCGGACTCCACGCACAGCCAGATCGTCGACCTGACCGATCCGGCGCTCGCCCCGCCCGGCTGGTCCGGGCTGCGTAAGCCGGCCGCGCCGCCCGCGTCACAGGCGCAGATCTCCGAGCTGTCGGTACGCGACTTCTCCATCGCCGACGACACCGTGCCGGCCGACCG
The DNA here is from genome assembly GCF_049178995.1 of Micromonospora sp. WMMD735. NCBI lineage: Bacteria > Bacillati > Actinomycetota > Actinomycetes > Micromonosporales > Micromonosporaceae > Micromonospora > Micromonospora sp. WMMD735. The sequence goes on along the minus strand of NZ_JBMHMJ010000002.1, from coordinate 2,907,527 downwards.
GCGGGGCACCTACCTGGCCTTCACCGACCCGGGCACGGCCGGCATGAAACACCTGAAGGCGCTCGGCGACGCCGGGGTCAACTACCTGCACCTGCTGCCCGTGTTCGACTTCGCCACCATCCCGGAGAAGCGGGCCGACCAGCGGCAGCCCGACTGCGACCTGGCGGCGCTGCCGCCGGACTCCGACCGGCAGCAGGCGTGCGTCGCGGCGGTCGCCGACACCGACGGCTACAACTGGGGGTACGACCCGCTGCACTACACCGTCCCCGAGGGCGGCTACGCCGTCGACCCGGACGGGGCACGGCGGACCGCCGAGTTCCGGCGCATGGTCGCCGGGATCAACGGCGCCGGCCTGCGGGTGGTGCTGGACGTGGTCTACAACCACACCTCCGCCGCCGGCACCGACGAGAAGTCGGTGCTGGACCAGCTGGTGCCCGGCTACTACCACCGGCTGCTCGACGACGGCACCGTCGCCAACTCGACCTGCTGCGCCAACACCGCCCCCGAGCACGCCATGATGGGCAAGCTGGTGGTCGACTCGCTGGTGGTCTGGGCGAAGCAGTACAAGGTGGACGGCTTCCGGTTCGACCTGATGGGCCACCACCCGAAGGCGAACATCCTGGCCGTGCGGGCCGCGCTGGACCGGTTGACCCTGGCCCGCGACGGCGTCGACGGGAAGAAGATCCTGCTCTACGGCGAGGGCTGGAATTTCGGCGAGGTCGCCGACGACGCCCGGTTCGTGCAGGCCACCCAGGCCAACATGGCCGGCACCGGGATCGGCACCTTCAACGACCGGCTCCGCGACGCGGTCCGCGGCGGCGGCCCGTTCGACGGCAACCCGCGCGTGCAGGGCTTCGCCTCCGGCCTGTACACCGACCCCAACGGCGACGACGTCAACGGCACCGCCGCCGAGCAGCAGGCCCGACTGCTGCGCCAGCAGGACCTGATCAAGGTGGGGTTGACCGGCAACCTGCGCGACTACCGGTTCACCGACTCCGCCGGCCGGCAGGTCACCGGGGCGCAGGTCGACTACAACGGCTCGCCGGCCGGCTACACCGCCGCCCCCGGCGAGGCGGTCACCTACGTCGACGCGCACGACAACGAGATCCTGTACGACGCGCTGGCGTACAAGCTGCCGACCGGGACCTCGGCGACGGACCGGGCCCGGATGCAGGTGCTGGCCCTGGCCACCACCGCCCTCGGGCAGGGCACCGGGTTCGTGGCGGCCGGGTCGGAGCGGCTGCGCTCGAAGTCGCTGGACCGCAACTCCTACAACTCCGGTGACTGGTTCAACCAGATCCGCTGGGACTGCGCCCGGGGCAACGGCTTCGGTGCCGGGCTCCCCCCGGCGGCCGACAACCAGGACAAGTGGCCGTACGCCAAGCCGCTGCTGGCCGACCCGGCCCTGGTGCCCGGCTGCGCCGCGATCGACCTGGCCGACGCCCGGTACGCGGAGCTGCTGCGGATCCGACGGTCCTCGCCGGTGTTCGGGCTGACCACCGCCGCGCAGGTGCAGCAGCGGGTCGCGTTCCCGCTGTCCGGGGCGAAGGAGACCCCGGGGGTGCTCACCATGACCCTCGACGCGCGGGGGCTCGGCGGCCGGTGGAAGACGGTGACCGTGGTCTTCAACGCCACCCCGGCGACGGCGAAGCAGACGGTGACCGGGCTGCGGGGCACCGACACCGCCCTGCACCCGGTGCTGGCCGGCTCGGCCGACCCGGCGCTACGGACCGCGTCGTTCGACCGGGCGGCGGGCACCTTCACCGTGCCGGCGCGCAGCGTGGCGGTCTTCGTGCAACGCTGACGCGGACGACGACCGGCCCCCCTGCGCGTGCTGCGCAGGGGGGCCGGTGCGTGTCCTGCCCGGTGTGCCGCCGTCACCGGCCGCACGTCACCCGAGGGTGCTCAGCCGAAGCAGTTCGGAATGGTGTCGCCCGGGATGGCCAGGCAGTTGGTCGGACGGTTCGCGACGATCGCGGACTTGTCGTCCACGTTCACCACGCCCTCGAAGGTGAACACACCGCCGGGGGCGAGGGTGGCGAAGTTGTTGGCGACCTTCGTCCGGCTGAGGTTGACCTCGCCGAAGATGTTGAAGATGCCGCCGCCGACGCCGATCGGACCGAGGGCCCGGTTGGCGACGACATCGGACTCGCGCACCGTGGTGACGCTGTCCGCGTTGAACAGCCCGCCGCCGAAGAAGCCGGCGGTGTTCTCCTTCAGGTGGCTCTTCTCGATGGTGACCGCGCTGTCGAACGCGACGGCCACGCCACCGCCGACACCGGCGGTGCTGTTCTTGGCCACCGTCGAGTGGTCGACGTTGACCTGGGCGTCCGCCGCCGCGAGACCGCCACCGGCGAGCACCGCGGTGTTCGACAGCAGTTCGGTGTAGCGCACGGTGGTGTTGCCGCCGATGTCGAGCACGCCACCGCCGAAGCCGAGCGTCTCGTTGTCGGTGACCTTGGACTTCTCGATCAGGGCGGTGCCGCCGTCGACGTCCTCGGTGAAGATCTCCGCGGCGCCGTTGGCGATACCGCCGCCACCGACGATGGCGGTGTTGTCGGTGATCGTGGACTCGTCGACCGTGAGCAGGCCGGCGTTGAAGATGCCCCCGCCGAAGAAGAAGGCGGTGTTGTGGGCGACCTCGGTGTGCCGCAGCGACGTGGTGCCGAAGTTGGCCAGCCCGCCGCCGTTGCCGCCTGACTGGTTGAGCACGACCGAGGTGTCGAACAGGTTGGCGGTGCCACCCGGCTGCACCAGGATCCCGGCGCCGTCGTTGACGCCCGGCTCCTCGACCAGCGTGGTGGCCTTCCCCGGCTTGGCCTTCGGCGCGGCCTTCACCGCGGCCTTGCGGGCGGCCTTCGGCGCGGCCTTCAGGCCGGCCTTCGGGTTCGCCTTGCGGGCGGCGAGCGCCTGGGCCAGCGGGGTGCCGGCCTTGACCTGGGCGGCGATCGCCTGGGAGTCCGAGTAGGCCCCCCACACCGCTGCCGGGGAGACCGGCTGCAACGCCTCGATGGTCTGCCCACCCTTGATGGTCAGGCCCTTGAGGCTCAGGTGACCGCCCGGACCCACGTTGAGGATCCGGAAGTAGTCGGCGGTGGCGTCCCGGGTGATCGTGGTGTGCTCACCCCGCAGGGTGATGTCCTGGGTGATCACCGGCAGGCCGTTGCCGTCCTGGTTGCGGGTCAGGTTGTAGGTGCAGCCCTTGGCCAGGTCCAGCACACCGCCGTCGCGGCTGTTGGCGAAGACGATCGCCTGGATGAGCCGGTCGGTGTCGCAGGGCACCTCCTTCCCCCGTTCGTGGTCCTTACCGTCGCGGTCGTCCTTGCCGCCACGGTCCGGACCCTCCTCGCCACGGCCCTCGTCGCCGCGACCCTGGTCGCCGTCCTTGGTGACCTGCTGAGTGGTGTTCCACGTCAGTCCGCTCACCCCGACCGCCCCGGCGCTGCCGGCGACGCCCACCGCGGCGAGACTGACCACACCTGTCAACCCGGCGACGCCACTGGCGAGCCAGAGCTTGCGACGGCTCCTGCTCCCCGTCGCCCGCGCGGAGGCTTCGTTGTTCGTTAGGTAGTTGGACATCGGAGCTCTCTGCCCTCTCCTCGTACCAGACAGGGTCGCCGCGCCTGAGCGGACGTCCCCTGCTACAAATCGGTTGTAGCTCCCGAAACCCACGGTATGAGAAGGTTCCTCGCTATGAGGTCAAACCCGAGGAAAGCCCGCCTTATTTACACGTTCCGGCGGTCGGTGACCCTGGGGACGAGCAGGCCCTCCGTGGTGTGATCCGCGCGGGAGCGCCGGTACGGTGGGCAGGAACGACGACGGCCCCGCCGCCGGAGGCGTCCGCCGAGGGGCGGGACGCGTCCGACGGCGGGGCCGTCGCGGTGGGTGCGGGGGGTCAGCCGGGCAGGCGGGGACCCGCCTCACGCTGCTCGGCCAGCCAGGTCTCCACCTCGTCCGAGCGGCGGGGCAGACCCGCCGACAGGTTCACCGAGCCGGTCGCGGTGACCAGGATGTCGTCCTCGATCCGGACGCCGATGCCGCGCAGCTCCTCGGGGACCAGCTCGTCCTCCGGCTGGAAGTACAGGCCCGGCTCGACGGTGAGCACGTAGCCCTCACCCAGCGCACCGTCGCGGTACTTCTCCTTGCGGGCGTTCGAGCAGTCGTGCACGTCGATGCCGAGCATGTGACTGGTGCCGTGCAGGGTCCACCGCCGGTAGACCGTGGAGGCCGGGTCCATCGCCTCGTCGACGCTCACCGGGAGCAGGCCGAGATCCTTCAACGCCTCGGCGAGCACCCGCATCGAGGTCAGGTGCACGTCCCGGAAGCCGACCCCCGGGCGGATCGCGTCGATACCGGCCTGCTGTGCGGCGTACACCGCGTCGTAGACCTGGCGTTGCAGCGGGGTGAACCGGCCGTCGACCGGCAGCACCCGGGTCACGTCGGCGGTGTAGAGGTTGCGGTTCTCCACGCCCATGTCCATCAGCAGCAGCTCACCCGGGCGGGTCGCGCCGTGGTTGTGCACCCAGTGCAGGATCGTCGCGTGCTCGCCCGCGCCGACGATCGAGCCGTAGCCGACGTCGTTGCCGTCGTGCCGGGCCCGCAGCGCGAAGATCCCCTCCAGCAGCCGCTCGGAGACACCCCGGTCGGCCGGCAGCGCGCGGGCCACGTCCTCGAAGCCGCGTACGGTGGCGTCGACCGCCTCCTGGAGCTGGGCGACCTCCCACTCGTCCTTGACCAGCTTCAGCTCGGCGATCGCGATCGCCAGCTCCCGGTCCCGGCCCGGCTGCCCCTCCTCGCGGGGGCCGTCCCACGGACGCACCGCGTCGTCGACCCGCTGGTCGAAGCCGCGCAGCACCCGGGTCCGCCCCGGCGCCATCCGGGCCAGCGCCCCGTCCAGCGCGGACAGGTCCTCGGTGGCCAGGCCCAGCTCGGTGGACTTCTCGGCCAGGGTGTGCCGGCGGCCCACCCACAGCTCGCCGTGCCGGCTGCGGAAGAACTCGTCGGTCTCCCGCGAGGACCGGGGGCGCATGAACAGCGTCGCGTCGTGCCCCGAGCCGTTGGGGCGCAGCACCAGGACGCTGTCCGGTTCGTGGTCGCCGGTCAGGTAGGCGAAGTCGCTGCCCGGCCGGAACGGGTGGTCGGTGTCGTTGGCGCGTACCTTCTCGGTGCCGGTGGGGATGACCAGCGTCTCGCCCGGGAAGGCCGCGGACAGGGCTTCCCGCCGCTTGGCGTGGTGCGGGACCTCCGGCCGGGGACCGACCGGCAGGCTGGTGTCCCGCCAGCCCTGCCGCATGAAGGACAGGAACGCCTCCGGAAAGTCCGGATCGTGCGATTCGGTGCCGTCCGCCGGCTTGCCGTCCGTCCGTTCCTCGGCCATGTCGGCTCCCTTCGCCTCGTCGCTCGTCCAGACGGTACTCCGGCTCCGCCCGGACGGGGTGCCTGCGGTCCCGCACCCGACGCCCCGCCCGCACCCGACGCCGTCCGGGTGGCCCGACACCGTCCGGGACGCCGGCCGGGGCCGGGCGGATCGTGCCGTGGGGAGGGGGACAGAGCCTGCGGTGCCGCGCGGGCGGATTGCGCCGCGTGGAAAGATGTCGGCCATGTGCGGACTCCTGGCCTTCTTCAGCGCGAACGGCAACGCCGCCGCCCACCGCGACAACATCGCGGGGGCGTTGGAATGCCTGCACCACCGCGGACCGGACGAGACAGGGGTCGAGGTGGTCGGCGACGCCACCGGCCACTACGCGGACGGGGTGTTCGCCCACAAGCGGCTGGCCATCATCGACGTGGCGTCCAGCCACGAGCCGCTGCCCTATGCCAACGGTCGCTACCTGCTGACCTTCAACGGCGAGATCTACAACTACATCGAGCTGCGTGAGGAGCTGGCCCGCAGCTTCGGCGCCCAGTTCGCCACCGCCGGGGACGGCGAGGTGATCGTCGCCGGCTACCACTACTGGGGCGAGCAGGTGCTCACCCGGCTGCGCGGCATGTTCGCGTTCGTCATCTGGGACCGGCAGGAGCGCCGGGCGTTCGGCGCGCGGGACTACTTCGGCATCAAGCCGCTGCACTACCTGGAGACCGCCGACGGGCTCTACCTCGCCTCCGAGAAGAAGGCGCTGCTGCCCTTCGCGCACTCCTACTACCAGGGTGACGCCGGCATCGACGCCGCCAACCTCAGCCACTACCTCACCCTCCAGTACGTCCCCGAGCCCGGCACCCTGCACCAGGGGATCAGCCGGATCGGCTCAGGGGAGTACCTCACCTGGTCGCCGGGGGGCCGGCTGGACGTGCGGCGCTGGTACCGGCCGGTGTTCCGGCCCGCCCCGGTCGCCGACGAGCAGCGGCTCTACCACGAGATCCGGGAGACGCTGCGGGAGAGCGTCCGGATGCACATGCGCTCCGACGTGCCGGTCGGCTCGTTCCTGTCCAGCGGCATCGACTCGACCGCCGTGGTGGCCCTGGCCCGCGAGTTCAACCCCAACATCCTCACCTTCACCGTCGGCTACGACGTGCCCGGTTACTCCGAGATCGACGTGGCCCAGGACTCGGCCCGGCACCTCGACGTGACCACCATCGCCACCAAGATCGGCCCGCAGGACATGATCGAGGCGCTGCCGAAGATCGTCTGGCACCTGGACGACCCGGTGGCCGACCCGGCGCTGGTCCCGCTCTACTTCGTGGCCAAGAAGGCCGCCGAGCACGTCACGGTGGTGCTCTCCGGTGAGGGGGCCGACGAGTTCTTCGGCGGCTACACCATCTACCGCGAGCCGCTCTCCCTGGGCACCGTCAACGGCCTGCCCGGCGGGGTGCAGAAGGGCCTGCGGGCGGTCTCCAAGGCGATCCCGCAGGGGGTCAAGGGCAAGAGCTTCCTGGAGCGCGGCACCACCCCGATCGAGCAGCGCTACTACGGCAACGCCCGGATGTTCACCGAGGAGGAGAAGCGGCACCTGCTGCGCCGCTACGACCCGTCGGTGCGCTACACCGACGTCACCGCCCCGATCTACGCCGAGTGCACCGAACTCGACGACGTCACCAAGATGCAGTACGTCGACCTGTACACCTGGCTACGCGGCGACATCCTGGTCAAGGCGGACCGGATCTCGATGTCGCACTCGCTGGAGGTCCGGGTGCCGTTCCTGGACCGGATGGTCTTCGACGTGGCGTCCACCATCCCGGTCGACCTGAAGCTGCCGCCCCGCTCCGACGCCACCAAGTACGCCATGCGCCAGGCGTTGCAGGGCGTCGTGCCGCCGGCCATCGTCAACCGCAGGAAGCTGGGCTTTCCCACCCCGACCCGGGTCTGGCTGCGGGGCGAGATGTACGAGTGGGCCCGGCACGTGCTGGCCACCTCCGCCGCCGGCGACCTGATCGACCTGCCGTACGCGATGCGGCTGCTGGAGGAGCACAAGCGCGAGGAGGCGGACAACTCCCGCAAGGTGTGGACGGTGCTGATCTTCTGCATCTGGCACGCCATCTTCGTGGCCAAGACCCTCGACCCGGGCATCCAGCGCAACCAGTCGGCGCTGCTCACCAAGCCGGTGGTCGGCAGCATGGTCCGCTGACCCCGCCCCCGGTCCCGTCGGCACCGCCGCGACGGACACCGGGCCCGGACGGACCGGAGGCCCCCACCCGACGGGTGGGGGCCTCCGGCGTCGCTTTCAGCGTCGGATCACCGGCCGGAGCAGGTGACCGTCGGCAGCCCGTTGGTGCCGGAGCTGCTCGCCGTGAAGCCGAACGTGGTCGTCTTCTCCGGCGCGAGCGAGCCGTTGTACGCGGCGTTGGTGACGGTCACCGTCGACCCGCTGGTGCTCAGCGAGCCGTTCCAGACCTGCGAGATCACCTGCCCGTTGGGCCAGGTCCAGCTCGCCGCCCAGCCCCCGTAGGTGCGGGTGCTGTGGTTCATGATGGTGACCTCACCCTGGAAACCGCCGTTCCAGGCGCTGACCACCTTGTAGACCGCCATGCAGTCGCTGTTGCCCGGCGGCGGGGTCGTGGTCGGCGGCGGGGTGGTGGGCGGCGGGGTGGTCGGCGGGGGCGTGGTCGGCGGGGGAGTGGTGGGCGGCGGGGTGGTGGGCGGCGGCGTGGTCGGGTTGTTGCCGCTGCCGACCCCGGTCACCTGGCCGTTGCCACCGTCGAAGGTGACGTCCGAGCAGCCGAAGAAGTTCTCCTGGCTGTCCGAGCGCACCCAGCGGGAGTAGATGATGTGCCGGCCGGACTTGCCCGACGGCAGGTTCCCGCTGAAGTAGTAGTGCCCCTCGTTGGTGCCCGACGCGCCCCGCTGGGGCGGGTTGGTCACCGTGAGGAAGGGCTCCTCCAGGTCACTCCAGGCCAGCGGCCGGGTCGGGCTCCAGCTGTCCTTCGTCACGTAGAAGTAGAAGGTGCCCGGGTGGTGGGCCCAGTTGCTGTACTTGAAGTCCAGCCGGGCGCCGGAGGTCAGGTGGGTCAGCGGCCAGTCGGTGCGGGCCAGGTCGTACCCGGCGAAACCGGTGTTGCCACCGCTGCACAGCTTGCCGTCGGGGATGTAGCCGACGGTGCGGCCACCGGCGTCCGAGCGGAGCACGCTGAACCAGTTGTAGAGGGAGTTGGTGCCGCTCTGGGCGACGGCGGCGGAGCAGGCCGGGTTGTTCGGCCTGATCTCACCGGTCGGGCTCAGGCCGTCCTGCCAACACAGGTAGGTCCGGCTGCCCGGCACGATCGGCGTGCCGTGGGCGGCAGCCGGTTCGGCCTGCACCGTCAGGGCCACGGCCCCGAAGGCGAGGGTGGCGGCCGCGGTGAACAACGCGGCCGTACGGGAACGGAGCACGAGCTTCTCCTGATCCGCGGGGTGGCGCGAGCGCCGCCCCGCACAAGGGTGGGGGATGCGTCGGTCGCGGCTCTGGCCGGCGGCCCGACAGGGGCCGACGGACGCGTGCCGTCGGCGGTCCGTGCCCACGGACCGGTGCCTCTCGCGTCAGACCCCAGCTGATCGCCGAGCGGGTGCGGCAGCCCTCCGCGCCGGCCCGGCACCCCAATACCATCACGCCCGGATGAACCACGCAATAGTCGTTGCTCGATGGGTGGGATCTGGTTGCCCGGTCGGCCCCGATCGGCATGGACCGTTGTGCCAGCCTGGTAGCCGGGAGACGACGCGCTGGGAGGCGACGTGGGGTACGCGGTGGTGCTCGGTGAGGCGCTGATCGACCTGTTGGACGCCGAGTCCGAGGGGCAGCCGGTGTTCCGGCAGGCGATCGGGGGCGGCCCGCTCAACGTCGCCGTCGGGGTGGCCCGGCTCGGCGGCACCGCCGAGTTCGTCGGCTCCCTCGGCGACGACGTGCTCGCCGGCCGCATCCGCGCCTTCCTGGCCGACGCCGGGGTCGGGCTGACCGGCGCGGTCACCGTGCCCGCACCCACCACGCTGGCGGTCACCACCCACACCGGGGCGGAACCGGACTTCCGGTTCTACGGCGAACCGCCGTCGTACGGCCTGCTCACCGCCGACGACCTGGACGTGGCGCTGGTCGAGGGCGCGGACGTGCTCTACTGCGGCTCGATCGTGCTGCTCAGCGCCCCGACGCTCGCCGCCGCCCGGCGGGCCTGGTCGCTCGCGCCCGGCCTGCGGGTCTTCGACCCCAACGTCCGGCCCCGCCTGCTGTCCGGCCCGGCGGAACTGGCCGGCCTGCGCCAGGTGGTGGTGGAGTTCGCCGCCGGGGCGCACCTGGTGAAGCTCAGCAGCGCCGACGCCGCCCTGCTCTGGCCCGACGAGCCGGTCGAGGGGGTCGCCGCCTACCTGCGGGAGGTGGGCGCGGGCACGGTGGTGGTGACCCTCGGCGCGGACGGCGCGCTGGTCGCCGCCGGCCCCGACCCGGTCCGGGTGCCCGCCCCGACGGTGCACGCGGTGGACGCCACCGGCGCGGGCGACTCGGTGATGGCCGCGCTCGTCGCCGAACTGCTGGCCGACGGGGAACCGACCGGGCCGGCCGACTGGCACCGGCGGGTGGCGTTCGCGCTGCGGGTCGCCGGCCTGGTCTGCGAGTCACCAGGCGGCGCGGTCGCCATGCCCACCCGGGACGCGGTCCACCGCCGCTTCGCCGGCTGAGCGCGGCCCACCCGGCACCGGGTCGACGGTCGGGCACGGCGCGCTGCAGTCCGTCCGGCCCCCCGCGACGGCCGGCGGCTCAGGGCGTGCCGTCGAGTTCCCGGTAACCCCGGCGGGCGGCGACGAGACCGGGACGCGCGCCGAACGGGGATCCGGCGGCCACCCGCTCCGGCGGGGCCCCGCCCGTGTGCGCGGCCCGGATCAGCCAGGCCAGCTCGACCAGCCGGGCGTGCTGGGCCCGGACGAACTCCACGTCCACAGGCGTGCCGTGGCCCGGCACCACCACCGTGTCGGGCGTGGTCATCCGCAGCAGGTCGGCCACCGCGTCCGGCCACTGCAACGGGTACGACTCCTCGAAGGCCGGCGGCCCGGACTGCTCCACCAGATCCCCGGCGACCAGCACGTCGGCGTCCGGCACGTGCACCACCAGATCCGCGTCGGTGTGCCCGTGCCCCGGGTGCCGCAGCACCACCCGCCGGCCACCGACGTCCAGCACCGTCTCGGTGTGCACGGTGTGCGTCGGGGCCAGCAGGGTGGTTTCGGCCAGTTCGGCGGCCAGCTCCGGCTGCGCCGACCGCATCTCCTCGTACGCCGCCCGGCGCAGCTGCTCCGGTCGGTCGCGCAGGGCGGCGGCGGCCACCTCGTGGGCGTACACCGGGCGGGGTGGGTCGGCGGCGAGGGTCGCGTTGCCGAAGCAGTGGTCGAAGTGGTGGTGGGTGTTGACCAACGTCCACGGGTCCGGGGTGACCGCCCGCGCGGCGTCCGCCAGCGCGGCGGCCTGCCCGGCGGTGGACAGGGTGTCCACCAGCAGCGCCGCGCCGTCACCGACCACCAGCGTGACGTTGACGTCGAGCAGCGGCTCGCGCAGCACGTGGACCCCGTCGGCGACCGCCGTGAACCGGAACGTCACGACGCCCGCACCGCCCGTGCCACGAAGCGCTGCCGGTCGACGAGCGCCCGTTCCACCCGGCCCGAGGCCACGGTGGTGTCACCGTCGGTCACCGTCACCGCGAACAGCAACCGCCGGCCGTCGGCCTCGACCAGCCGGGCGTGCGCCACCACCGTCCGCCCGACGGGGGTGGCGGCCAGGTGCGCCAGCTCCACCCGGACCCCGACCGTGGTGCTCCCGGCGGGCATCCCGGCGGCCGTCGCGGCCACCGTGGCCGCCTCGGCGAGGGCCAGCACCCGGGGGGTGGCCAGCACCGGCACGTCACCGGAGCCGACGGCCGCCGCGGTGTCGGCCCCGGTGACGGTCAGCTCGACCCGGGCGGTCAACCCCGGCGGGAACGCGGCGTCCGGTTGTTCCTGCATCCGCTCAGCCTAGTGGGGGACCACCGGGGGCGGCCGGACGACGGGCCGGCCGGGACACCCACCCGTCGACGCACCGGTGGTCGGCGGTGGTCGATGCGTCGCCCACCGTTAACCTTGACCGCGATGGCCGTTGTGACTGAGCCCCCGCCCCCCGTCCCGACCGACACCCCCGACCCGTCCGTCGGTGGGCGACGGCGGGTGACAGCGATGTCCGTCTGGGCCGTCGCCTTCGTCGTGACCTGGCTGGCCATCGGCCTGCCGACCGACCCGGCGTACGCCTTCCTGTGGATCTGGGCGGGCACCGTCGCCTGGAACTGGGGCCGGCCGTGGCGCAGTCACCTGCGTTTCGCCCGGGACTGGATCCCGGTGGTGCTGCTGCTGGCCGTCTACAACCTGTCCCGGGGCTTCGCCGACAACGGCCGCACCCCGCACGCCTACGAGCTGATCGTCGCCGACCGGGTGATGTTCGGCTGGGCCACCGGGGGCGAGGTGCCGACGGTCTGGCTCCAGCAGCACCTCTACCAGCCCGACGTGCGCTGGTGGGACGTGCTGGTGAGCTGGGTCTACTTCTCCCACTTCGTGGTGACGCTGGCCGCCGCCGCCGTGCTCTGGCTGCGCAGCCGCGAGCGGTGGGCGGCGTACATGCGGCGCTGGGGCTTCCTGTGCGCGGCGGGCCTGGTCACCTACTTCGCCTACCCGGCCGCGCCGCCGTGGTGGGCGGCGCAGAACGGCCTGCTGAGCGAGGTCGCCCGGATCTCCACCCGGGGGTGGAAGGAGTTCGGCATGCACGGCGCGGGCAACCTGCTCAACGCCGGGCAGATCGCCTCCAACCCGGTCGCCGCGATGCCGTCGCTGCACACCGCGTGGGCGCTGTTCGTGGTGCTGTTCTTCCTGCGTTCGACCCGTCGCCGCTGGTGGCCGCTGCTGCTGGCCTATCCGCTGGCGATGACCTTCACGCTGGTCTACAGCGGCGAGCACTACGTCATCGACGTCCTGGTCGGCTGGGCGTACGTGGGGATGACGTTCCTGGTCGTCGGGCTGGCCGAGCGGGCCTGGCGGGCCCGCCGCGCCCGGCGCGGTGCCCCCGACGACGATCCGCCGGCCGACGCCCCCACCCCGGTCGCCGTCACCCCGGCGGGCGGCGCCGGACGCTGATCAGCGGGCCCGGCGGGCGGCGTGCGCCCGCGCGGTCAGCTCAGCGGCGAGCGCCCACGCCTGCGCCAGGTCACGGTCGTGCGCGGCGGCCCCCGACCCGCCGGCCGTGTCGACGTGCACGGTGGCCAGCCGCAACCGGCGCTGCGCCGGCCCCTGCACCACCCGTACGCTCTGCATCCGGGCGTACGGGACCAGGGTCAACTGCCGGGTCAGCAGGCCGGAGCGGACGGCGAAGACCCGTTCGTGCAGCCCCGCGCCGAGCACCCGGGCGCTGAGCGGGCGCAACCAGCGGGCCCGGCCCGGCGGGGGCGTCAGCGGCAGCGCGGTCAGCGCCACCCCGGGCAGCACCTCGTCGACGATCGCCGCCCCGACGGTCAGGTCACCGACGGGCAGCAGCCGGTCGGGCCGGTTGCGGTCGTCGGCCTCGCCGCCGGAGTAGCCGGCGACCTCCAGCCGCAGCCGCAGCCACCCCTTCATCCGCCAGAGCAGCGGCCAGGTCACCCCGACGGTCTGCACCCGCTCCAGCGGCACCGTCTGCACCCGGGTCTCCAGCAGGCCGTTGTGGATGCGTAGCCGGTCGGCCTCGCGGGCCAGCCGGAAGTTCCAGTCGTCGAGGACCCGGCGGACCGGTTGCAGCAGCACACCGGCCATCGCGGTCAGGGTGCTGGCCACCGCGATGAACGACCAGGAGCCCTCGGAGAGGAACTGCGCCACCACGAAGGCCACCCCGACCGGCAGCAGGAACGCCTGCGGGGTGAGTAGCTGGCTGACCAGCAGGTCGGCGTTCGTCACCGCGTGCAGCGGCCGGGCGGCCGGCTCCCGGTCGACCGGCGCGGCGGCGTCCCCGCCCGGCGGCACGACGTCTGTCGACTGCGGGTCGGGGCCGATGGTCGTCCCGTCGGGCAGGCCGGCGGCCACGGCGAGCAGCCGTTGCCGTAGCCGGGCCGCGTCGGCGACCGACAGGTACGCCAGCGGCGCCTCGGTCTTGCCGCCGCCGACCACCTCCAGGCGCAGCTCGGCCAGGCCGGTGAGCTGCGCCAGCAGGGGGCGGACCACCTCCACCGCCTGCAACCGCTCCAGCGGGATCGCCCGGGTCCGCCGCCACAGCAGCCCCTCGTACACCCGCAGTTCCCGCCCGACGACGTGGTAGCCGGTGTTGTACCAGCTCACCACCGCCAGCACCGTCGCGCCCAGGGCGAGCACCGCCACCAGCACCGCGAACCAGCCGAAGCCGACCCGGGACAGCGTCGACCAGGAGAGCCCGGCGATGACCACGACCAGCGACTTCGCCCCCTGCAACACCGGGCTCAGCGGGTGCAGCCGCTGCCGGGGCTCGGCACCGGCCGGCCCGCCCGTCCCCACCGGCGGGGCAGCCGGGTCCGCCGGGAGGTCGGGAGCCACCGGGGCGTCCGGGGGCGTCGGGTGGGGTGCGCCGGTGCCGGGGGAACCGTCGGTCACAGCCCCTCCGCCCGGTCCTCACCGAGGGCGGTGAGGCGGTCGCGGAGCCGGGCCGCCTCCGCCGGTCGCAGGCCGGGCACCCGGGCGTCGGTGGCCGCCGCGGCGGTGTGCAGCTGCACGGTGGCGAGGTCGAAGGCGCGTTCCAGCGGGCCCGCGCTGACGTCGACGAACTGCATCCGCGAGTACGGCACGATGGACAACCGGCGGACCAGCAGCCCGTGCCGGACCAGCAGGTCGTCGGCGCGTTCGGCGTACCCCCAGGCGCGGACGGCGCGGACGATCGTCACCACCCGCCAGGCACCGCCGAGCAGCACCACGGCGCAGCCGGCACCGAACAGCCAGTGCCCGGTGAACGCCCAGCCCAGCGCCAGCCCGACCAGCAGCACCGCCAGGCCCATCGCCAGGCGGAGCAGTTCGACCCAGATCAGGTCGGTCGAGATGGGCTGCCAGTGGACCGTGTCCGGCCAGGGTTCCAGGGCGCTCACCGGGGACTGGGGTGGCTCGGCAGCGTTCACGCTTCGAGGGTATGCGATCCGGGGAGCGCGGTGACCTCACGGAGGAAGCCGCGGGCGTCGAGGAAGTCGCCGAGGCTGCCCCGGTGGGCCGGGCAGGCGAGCCAGGTCTTGCGCCGCTCGGGGTCGTGCAACCGGGGATTGTTCCAGCGCAGTGCCCAGGTGGCGGGCGCGCGGCAGCCCCGGGACGAACAGACGGGAGGCTCGCCTGCGGGGGTGGGATCGGTCACCAGGGGAGTGTAGGCGCGCACCGGAGCCGGAGAACGTGCGCCGGGGCCGGGGACGTGCGCCGGGGCCGGAGAAGCCGGGCTGGTGAAGAGGTGAGCGCCGGGCGGCCACGGGGGGAGCCGCCCGGCGACGGGGTGAATCGTACACGTGGCAGGCCCCTTCGTGTCCAGCCTCGTTCAGCGATTCGGTGATCCGGACGGCGTACCCGAAATCGGGTTCTCCCCACCTCGGCTCTCAGCCGGGCATGCGAGTCTTGTTACCGCACCACGCCACGACGACCGAACATGCTGTGGAGGACCGGTGGCCCAGCCGACCACGCCCGACGCCCCGACCCCGAACGGGACGGCCCCCGAGACACCCGCGGCGGTGACCACCCCCGCCCAGGACGCCACCCTGCTGGAACGGGCCCTGTTCGAGATCAAACGGGTGATCGTCGGTCAGGACCGGATGGTGGAGCGGATGTTCGTGGCGCTCCTGGCCCGGGGGCACTGCCTGCTGGAGGGGGTGCCCGGGGTGGCCAAGACCCTGGCCGTGGAGACGATGGCCCGGGTGGTGGGCGGGCAGTTCGCCCGGGTGCAGTTCACCCCGGACCTGGTGCCGGCCGACATCATGGGCACCCGGATCTACCGGCAGTCGAGTGAGAAGTTCGACGTCGAGCTGGGCCCGGTCTTCGTGAACTTCCTGCTCGCCGACGAGATCAACCGGGCCCCGGCCAAGGTGCAGTCGGCGCTGCTGGAGGTGATGAGCGAGCGGCAGGTGTCGATCGGCGGTCAGAGCCACCGGGTGCCCGACCCGTTCCTGGTGATGGCGACCCAGAACCCGATCGAGCAGGAGGGCGTCTATCCGCTGCCGGAGGCGCAGCGGGACCGGTTCCTGATGAAGATCGTCGTCGGGTATCCGACCGACGCCGAGGAGCGGGAGATCGTCTACCGGATGGGGGTCGCCGCGCCCGAGCCGGCGCAGGTGTTCGACACCGACGACCTGCTCGCCCTGCAACGCAAGGCCGACCAGGTCTTCGTGCACAACGCCCTGGTCGACTACGCGGTACGGCTGGTGCTGGCCACCCGCAGCCCCGCCGAGCACGGGATGCCCGACGTGGCCCGGCTGATCCAGTACGGGGCCAGCCCGCGTGCCTCGCTCGGCCTGATCCGGGCCACCCGGGCGCTGGCCCTGCTGCGCGGCCGGGACTACGCGCTGCCCCAGGACGTCCAGGACATCGCGCCGGACATCCTGCGGCACCGGTTGGTGCTCAGCTATGACGCGCTCGCCGACGACGTGCCCGCCGACCACGTGGTGCACCGGGTGATGTCGACCATCCCGCCGCCCTCGGTCGCGCCCCGGCAGCAGGCGTCCGGGCCACCGCCGGTCAGTGGCCCGCCGGCCGCCGGCTGGCCCGGGCAGCACCCGTGACCGCACCGGTACGCCCGGCCGACGCCGGTGGGGAGCGGACCGAGGCGGTGCTGTCCCGCCTGCAACTGCTGGTGACCCGCAAACTCGACGGGCTGCTTCAGGGCGACTACGCGGGTCTGCTGCCCGGTCCGGGCAGCGAGGCGGGGGAGTCCCGCGAGTACCGTCCCGGCGACGACGTACGCCGGATGGACTGGCCGGTGACCGCCCGCACCACCACCCCGCACGTGCGGCGTACGGTGGCCGACCGGGAGTTGGAGACCTGGCTGGCGGTGGACCTGTCGGCGAGCCTGGACTTCGGCACCGGCCGGTGGCTCAAGCGGGACGTGGTGGTCGCCGCGACGGCCGCGTTGACCCACCTGACGGTGCGCGGCGGCAACCGGATCGGCGCGGTGATCGGCACCGGGGCCCCGCCTCCGCCCCCGCCCGCCCGCCGGTGGCGCTCCGCCCCGCCACCGGAGCCCTCCGGGCCCGGGGTGCTGACCCGGGTGCCGGCCCGCTCCGGGCGGCGGGAGGCGCAGGCGTTGCTGCGCGCGGTGGCGCACACCCCGCTGCGCCCCGGGCGCGGCGACCTCGGCGCGCTGGTGGACCTGCTCAACCGGCCGCCGCGCCGCCGGGGCCTGGCGGTGGTGATCTCGGACTTCCTCGCGCCGCCCGCGCAGTGGGGCCGGCCGCTGCGTAAGCTGCGGGTCCGGCACGACGTGCTGGCCATCGAGGTGGTCGACCCGCGCGAGCTGGAGTTGCCCGACGTGGGGGTGCTGCCGGTGGTGGACCCGGAGACCGGGGAACTGCACGAGGTGCAGACCGCCGATCCGCGGCTGCGTCGCCGCTACGCCGAGGCGGCCGCCGCCCAACGCGGCGCGATCGCCACCGAGCTGCGGGCCGCCGGCGCCGGGCACCTGATGCTGCGTACCGACCGAGACTGGCTGTTGGACATGGTGCGATTCGTGGCCGCCCAGCGGCACGCCCGCACCCGGGGGACGACGCGATGATCCGTTTCATGCAACCGTGGTGGCTGCTGGCCCTGGTGCCGGTGCTGGCCCTGGCCGCCGCCTACGTCTGGCGGCAGCGCCACCGCCGGGCGTACGCGATGCGGTTCACCAACGTGGACCTGCTGCGTACCCTCGCGCCGAAGGGGTTGGGGTGGCGACGGCACGCGGCGGCGACCGCGCTGCTGTTGGCGATGGTGGCGCTGGCCACCGGGATGGCCCGCCCGGCGATCGACACGCAGGAGCCGCTGGAGCGGGCCACGGTGATGCTCGCCATCGACGTGTCGTTGTCGATGCAGGCCGACGACGTGTCGCCGAACCGGTTGGAGGCGGCGCAGGAGGCGGCGAAGCAGTTCGTCGGTGAGCTGCCGGCCAGCTACAACCTGGGGCTGGTCTCCTTCGCCAAGGCGGCGAACGTGCTGGTCGCGCCCACCAAGGACCGGGCCGCGGTGACGGCGGCGATCGACGGGCTGACCCTGGCCGAGGCGACCGCCACCGGCGAGGCGGTCTTCACCTGCCTGGAGGCGATCCGGTCGGTGCCGGCCGACGGCGCGGCCGGTATCCCGCCGGCCCGGATCGTGCTGCTCTCCGACGGGTTCCGCACCTCGGGCCGGTCGGTGGAGGAGGCCGCGGCGGCGGCGCAGGCGGCGAACGTGCCGGTCTCGACCATCGCGTTCGGCACGGACTCGGGGCAGGTCGACATCGGTGGTCAGTTGCAGCGGGTGCCGGTGGACCGGCTGGCGCTGGCCCAGCTCGCCGAGACCACCGAGGGCTTCTTCTACGAGGCGGCCTCGGTGGCCGAGCTGAAGCAGGTCTACCAGGACATGGGTTCGTCGATCGGGTTCCGCACCGAGCCCCGCGAGATCACCCAGTGGTACGCGGGGGCGGCGCTGCTGCTGGCGCTCTGCGCGGGCGGGCTGAGCCTGCTCTGGACGTCCCGGATGCTCTGAGGTCGGCCCGGACGTCCCGGGTGCGGTGGCCCGTACCCGGGACGTCCCGGGTGCGGTGGCCCGTACCCCGGACGTCCCGGGTGTCGTGATCCGGGGCCGGGGCGGCCCGGCGGTGGACGCCGGTGCGGGGTGCGCAGGACAGCGCGGCGGCCGGTGGCGGTCTCAGTGACCGCCGCCGGCCAGCACGAACACGACGGCCACCCAGACGGCGGCGAGGGTGAAGCCCAACGGGGCGACGTAGCGGCTCATGAACGGCTCCGGGTGGCGACTGGACGGTCCGCGGGGCGGGCGGGACCGCAGGGGTTGGTCAGGGCGCGCACACGAAGTCGTGACCGGGCTGCTCCACCGGGGCGTCCCGGCGCGAGACGGCACCACCGACCGGTCTGTCGGCCGGGGCCGCAGGCGGGCGGTGACGGGGAGCGGGAGCTGGGTCAGCTCGACCGACTGAGTCGTGGCTCAGCGGGGCTGACGGACGGCCCGGCCACGACTGGGAGGATCGCTATCTCGCACAGCGATCACCTCCTGCGGTCGGCGGGGCCAGAAACGCGAGCCGCATTCGGCTCGCGGACGCTGATCATCGTACAACGGGGACACCCGCGACGCGTATTCGGCCAGCCCGGCCCCGGACGGTGGTCGCCCGCTCCCGGAGGGTGGTCGCGCCGTGATTCCTCCCGGCCGCCGCGCCCGGTCCGGTGGCGCGCTGTTAGCGGTTACCTGCCGGTAACGCCTAGGCTCCGACCGGAATGATCAGCGGAACCGAAGGGGGACCCGTGGCCCGCACCGTGCTGGTGACCGGCGGCAACCGGGGAATCGGACTGGCCATCGCCCAGGCGTTCGCCAAGCAGGGCGACCGGGTCGCGGTCACGCACCGCAGCGGCGACGCGCCGGAGGGACTGTTCGGGGTCCGGTGCGACGTCACCGACAGCGCCTCGGTCGACGCCGCGTTCACCGCCGTCGAGGCCGAGCTGGGCCCGGTCGAGGTGCTGGTCGCCAACGCCGGCGTCACCGACGACACGCTGCTGATGCGGATGTCCGAGGAACAGTTCACCGGGGTGCTCGACACCAACCTCACCGGCGCGTTCCGCTGCGCCAAGCGGGCCTCGTCCAAGATGCTCCGGGCCAAGTTCGGCCGGATGATCTTCATCTCGTCGGTGATCGGGCTCTACGGCGGCGCCGGCCAGGTCAACTACGCGGCCAGCAAGGCCGGCCTGGTGGGGGTGGCCCGGTCGATCACCCGGGAGCTGGGCAGCCGCAACATCACCGCGAACGTGGTCGCCCCCGGCTTCATCGACACCGAGATGACCGCCGCGCTGCCCGAGGAGCGTCGCACCGAGTACCGCAAGGTCATCCCGGCCGGGCGGTTCGCCGCGCCGGACGAGGTCGCCGGGGTGGTCACCTGGCTCGCCTCGGACGCCGCCGGCTACGTCTCCGGTGCCGTCATCCCGGTCGACGGCGGCCTCGGCATGGGTCACTGAGAACGTACGGAGGAAGCCAACACATGTCAGGACTGCTCGCCGGTAAGCGGCTGCTCGTCACCGGCGTCATCACCGACGCCTCGATCGCCTTCTCGGTGGCGAAGCTCGCCCAGGACAACGGCGCCCAGGTCGTGCTCACCGGCTACGGCCGGCTCTCGCTGGTCGAGCGGATCGCCAGGCGGCTGCCCCAGCCGGCGCCGATCATCGAGCTGGACGTGACCAGCCCCGAGCAGCTCGCCGGCCTGGCCGACCAGGTACGCGAGCACGTCGACGGCCTCGACGGGGTGGTCCACTCGATCGGCTTCGCCCCGCAGAGCTGCCTCGGCGGCGGCTTCCTCGACGCCTCCTGGGAGGACGTGGCGACCGCGCTGCACGTCTCCACGTACTCCTACAAGTCGCTGGCCATGGCGGCGCTGCCGCTGATGTCGCCGGGCGGCTCGGTGGTCGGGCTGACCTTCGACGCCACCAAGGCGTGGCCGGTCTACGACTGGATGGGGGTGGCCAAGGCCGGGCTGGAGTCCGCCTCCCGCTACCTCGCGCTGCACCTGGGCAAGAAGGGCATCCGCAGCAACCTGGTCGCCGCCGGGCCGCTGCGCACGATGGCCGCGAAGTCCATCCCCGGCTTCGAGCAGTTCGAGCAGGCGTGGACCGAGCGGGCCCCGCTCGGCTGGAGCCTCACCGACCAGGAGCCGGCCGCCCGCGCCTGCCTGGCCCTGATGTCGGACTGGTTCCCGGCCACCACCGGCGAGATCGTCCACGTCGACGGCGGTTACCACGCCCTGGGCGCCTGAGCCGCACGCGGGGGCCCGTGCCGGGGCCCCCGCGTAACCTGCGGGACCAGGGGCCGTCGTCAGGCCGTCGCCGACCGCGGGGGAGAATGACCCCATGTCGTACGACGCATTGGTGCTGGTCTCCTTCGGTGGCCCGGAGCGGCCCGAGGACGTGCTGCCCTTCCTGGAGAACGTGACCCGGGGGCGGGGGGTGCCGCCCGAGCGGCTGGCCGAGGTCGCCGAGCACTACCTGCACTTCGGCGGGGTCTCCCCGATCAACCAGCAGTGCCGCGAGCTGCTCGCCGCGATCCGGGCGGACCTCGCCGCCCACGACGTCGACCTGCCCGTCTACTGGGGCAACCGGAACTGGGACCCGATGCTCGCCGACACCGTGGCGCAGATGCGCGACGACGGGATCACCCGGGCGCTGGCGTTCGTCACCAGCGCGTACGGCGGCTACTCGTCGTGCCGGCAGTACCAGGAGGACATCGCCGCCGCGCGGGCCGCCGTCGGCCCGGACGCCCCGGTGATCGACAAGCTGCGCCAGTTCTGGGACCACCCGGGCTTCGTCGAGCCGCACGCCGACGCGGTGCGCTCGGCGCTGGCCCAGCTCGACCCGGCCCGGCGCGACACCACCCGGCTGGTCTTCACCGCGCACTCCATCCCCACCTCGGCGGCGGCCACCGCCGGCCCGCACGGCGGCCGGTACACCGCGCAGCTTGCCGAGACCGCCCGCCTGGTGCACGCCGCCGCCGCCCCCGACCTGGCCTACGACCTGGTCTGGCAGAGCCGCTCCGGCCCGCCGCAGGTGCCGTGGCTGGAGCCGGACGTCAACGACCACCTGACCGCCCTCGCCGGGCAGGGGGTGACCGGGGTGGTGGTCAGCCCGATCGGGTTCGTCTCGGACCACCTGGAGGTGGTCTGGGACCTCGACACCGAGGCGTCCGAGACGGCCAAGCAGCTCGGCCTGGACTTCGTCCGGGCGGGCACCCCCGGCACCGACCCGAGGTTCGTGGCGATGGTGCGTGAACTGGTGGCCGAACGCACCACGCCCGACGGGCCGGCGTCCCGCCGCCGCCTCGGTGAGCTGCCGATGTGGGACACCTGCCCCACCCCGTGCTGCGTGCCCGCCGCGCGCCGCCCCTGATGCCGACGACCCGCCCTCCCCGACACCCCCTTGGGACGACAGATGCTTGACCGCAAGCCGGTGCAGAGCTGGCTCACCGACATGGACGGCGTGCTGGTGCACGAGGGCCAGCCGGTGCCCGGCGCGCCGGAGTTCGTCAACCGGCTCCGGTCCTCCGGCAAGCCCTTCCTGGTGCTCACCAACAACTCCATCTACACCCCGCGCGACCTGCGGGCCCGGCTGACCCGGATGGGGTTCGAGGTGCCCGAGGAGGCGATCTGGACGGCGGCGCTGGCCACCGCCCAGTTCCTCGCCGACCAGCGGCCGGGCGGCACCGCGTACGTGATCGGGGAGGCGGGGCTGACCACGGCGCTGCACGCCGTCGGTTACGTGTTGACCGACTTCGCCCCGGACTACGTGGTGCTGGGGGAGACCCGCACCTACAGCTTCGAGGCGATCACCAAGGCGGTCCGGCTGATCAACGACGGGGCGCGGTTCATCTGCACCAACCCGGACGTCACCGGCCCGTCGGTGGAGGGCGCGCTGCCCGCCGCCGGGTCGGTCGCCGCGATGATCTCGAAGGCGACCGGGGTGGAGCCGTACTTCGTCGGCAAGCCGAACCCGATGATGATGCGCTCGGCGCTGAACACCATCAACGCCCACTCGGAGAGCACCGCGATGATCGGCGACCGGATGGACACCGACATCCTGTGCGGCCTGGAGGCGGGGCTGGAGACGATCCTGGTGCTCACCGGGATCAGCACCCGGGCCGAGACGGAACGCTACCCGTACCGGCCGTCGCGCATCGTGGACTCGGTGCTGGACCTGATCGACGAGATCTGACCCCGTACCGGCCCGGCCAACCGGGTGCGGGTGGGCTCGGTCAGGGGCGCAGCGGGGCGTTGCAGGCGGCGACCAGCGCCTGCCGGCAGGCGGTGGTGAGCGGACGCAGCGCCGCGTCGCGCTGCTGCGCCTCGTGGTTGTTGATCGCCCCGCCGGGCGCGCTCTCCCCGGCCAGCGCGAGCACCCGGTCGAGCACGGCGGCGCGGGCGAACAGCCGCCGGGAACGCGGGTCGAACCCGGGCGGCAGGTCGGTCGCGCCGTCCGGGCGACGCAGCGCGGCGAGCGCCCCGGCCAGCTCGGGCCGCCACTGGGCCACGTCGAGCCGGGTCAGCGCGGCGGTGGACTCGGCCAGCGCGGTGGCGAGTTCCGCCTCCGCCTCGGCGGCCCCCGGCGCGGTCAGCGACGCCCTAGCCGCGTCGGCCGGCAGCGGGTAGACCCGCCACAGCACCGTCTCCCAGGTCATCCCGGAGCCGGAGGTGTGGGTGCGCACCTCGGGGATCAGGCCGAGCGCACCGGCCACCACGGCCTCCCCGGCCAGCAGCGCCGCCCCGGCGAAGTCACCCGGGCCGGGCAGCCCCCGGGGGTCGCCCGGCGCGGGCAGCACCAGGCGGATCTCGTCGGGGGAGAGCTTGGCCAGCGCCGGCAGGGCCTCGCGCAGCGGCACGTCCCGCCAGGTGCCCGGGGCGTCGGCGACCAGGTGCTCCTCGTCGCCGGCGACCGACTCGGCGACCTCGTCGAAGGGCACGAGGCCGGCCCGCCAGGCGCGGACCCAGGCCACGAAACGGCTCGACCGGCGCGCGGCCAGGGTGGCCGCGCCCGTTGCGGGGGAGGACATGCCGAAAAGGGTACGTGCTCCCCGCCGCCCCTGTCTCGACTGCCGGATCGTCGGCTGTCCGGTCCGCCCACCGCCGCAGGTGGCGGACCATGCGGTCACGTGGTCGCGCCCCGGTGCGACGCGGTCACCCGCCCGCCGCGCCGCCGCGCCGGCCGGAAGCGGGCGGCCGGCGTGTCGGGTCGGACGGGCGCGTCGGGAGGTGCCGGGGCGCGACGGAGGCTAGCGTGATCGACATGGCGGGGCGATACGGCGAGGACGTGCTGGCGGGCGACTGGCGGCGACGGAAGGTCACCCCCGAGGTCGACGCCGAACCGGATCTCGTGGTGGAGGACGCCGACTCCGGGTTCTGCGGCGCGGTGGTCGGGTTCGAGGCGTCGGCGGTGGTGCTGGAGGACCGGCACGGCCAGCGGCGGGTCTTTCCGCTGCTGCCCGCCGCGTTCCTGCTCGACGGGGAACCGGTGACCCTGCGCCGGCCGGCCCGCGCCCCGGTGCCCGCCGCCCGTCGCCGGACCGCCTCCGGGTCGATCGCCGTGGCCGACGTGCGGGCACAGGTGGCCAAGGCGAGCCGGATCTGGGTGGAGGGCGTGCACGACGCCGCCCTGGTGGAGCGGATCTGGGGCGACGACCTGCGGATCGAGGGCGTGGTGGTGGAGCCGCTGGACGGCATCGACGCCCTCGACGCCGAGGTACGCGGGTTCGCTCCCGGCCCCGGCCGCCGGCTCGGGGTGCTCGTCGACCATCTGGTGCCCGGCTCCAAGGAGAGCCGGATCGTGGCCCGGGTGGACTCCCCGTACGTGCTGGTCACCGGCCACCCTTACGTGGACGTGTGGCAGGCGGTCAAGCCGGCCGCGGTGGGCATCCGGGCCTGGCCGGTGGTGCCGCCGGGCCGACCGTGGAAGGAGGGCGTCTGCGCGGCCCTCGGGGTGGCCGAGCCGGCCGAGATGTGGCGGCGCATCCTGTCCCGGGTGGACAGCTTCGCCGACGTGGAGACCCCGCTGATCAACGCGATGGAACGCCTGATCGACTTCGTCACCGAACCCGACTGACACCCACCGCCGGCCCGGCCCGGTCAGGGCTCCTGGTCGGGGGTGCGGGTGAAGACGAAGGTGCCGATGTCCAGGCCCACCGCCCGCCCGTCCGGGTCGCGCAGCACGGCGAGGACCTCGCTGTCCTCCTCGCCGCAGCGCCCCCGCCAGCGGTCCGGTCCGGTCCGGGTGAACCGCAGCGTCGGCTCGCCGGGCCGGCCGGCCCACAGGTCGCCGGCCGGGTCGGCCCGGACCTCGTACTCGATGCCCATCCACCACCAGCGGCCGGTCAGCTCGGCCAGTTCCGCAGGGGGCGGGGCGGCGGCCGGCCGCCAGGGCACGACCGGGGTCGGCTCGGCGTCCAGGACCAGGGTGAGCAGTTGCCGGGACAGCCCGCCGATGTGCCCGGTGCGGAAACCGTACGAGTTGGCGAAGCCGACCACGGCGGTCCGGCTGGGCCGGTGCACGGTGAGGGCGGCCACGTAGCCGGGCATCGAGCCGCCGTGGCCCACGTACACCCGGTCGCCCTCGCGGTACAGCTCCAGCCCCAGCCCGTGCCCGCCGCGCCAGGAGTCCAGGTCGTTGATCATCAGCGGGGTGCACATCTCGGTGAGGGTGTCGGCGGCCAGCACCTCGTCGGTGGGGTCGGCGAGGAACGCCGCCCAGCGGGCGAGGTCGGTGACGGTCGACCAGAGCTGCCCGGCGGGGGCCATCGCCCCGGTGTCGGTACGCGGCTCCTCCCGCAGCGTGTCGTGCCACGGGTGCACCACGTAACCCCGGGCGTACGGCTCGGTGGCCCGGTAGGTGGTGCGGCGCAGCCCCAGCGGGTCGAGGACGCGCTCGGTGAGCAGCCGCGCCCAGGGCGTCCCGGTGACCCGTTCCAGCACCCCGCCGAGCAGCCCGTACGCCAGGTTGGAGTAGTGGTAGCCGCGCCAGGCGGGGTAGCCGACCTTGTCCGTGGTCACGCCGGCGACCAGGGTGGCCAGGTCGGTGCCCTCGGTGCGTTCCCACCACGGGCCGTCGGGCTCGCGCTGCAGGCCGCTGGCGTGGCTGAGGAGCTGGCGCAGGGTGAGCCCGCCGACGGCGGTGCCCGGCAGGTGCCGCTCCAGCGGGTCGTCCAGGGTGAGCCGGCCGGCGTCGCGTTCCCGCATGACCAGCGTGGCGGTCATGGTCTTGGTGATCGAGCCGAGCCGGTACTGGAGGTCGGCGTCGGGGCGCGGGTGGTCGCCGGCGGTGGACAGGTGGACCAGCGCGCCGTCCCGGACGATCCCGAGCGCCAGCGAGGGGGCGCGTCCGGCGGCCTGGGTCTGCGCCACGAGGGTGTCGATCCGGCGGGCGGTCTCGGCGAGCAGGGTCACCAGCAGCTCCTTCGCGGGGGTCGGTTCGGGCCTGAACCGAGCTTACTGATCATCAGAAGTGGGTGGATTCGCGTGGACGTGTCACGATCGAGGGGTGGACGCCGTGGTGTGGATCGTGCTGGGTGTGCTGTTGGCCGTCGCCGAGATCTTCACGACGACGCTGTTTCTGATCATGTTCGCGGTCGGTGCGTTCGCCGCCGCCGGGGCCGCCGCGCTGGGTGCGCCCGTCGCCGTGCAGGCGGTGGTCTTCGCCGTGGTGTCGGCGCTGACGGTGGCGCTCGCTCGGCCGACCATCCGCCGGCACATGCGGCCGTCGATGGACAGCGGGGAGCAGCCGTTCGGCGTGCAGGCGCTGGAGGGCGCCACCGCCCTGGTGATCGAGCAGGTCGATGCCGGGCAGGGCATGGTGAAGATCGACGGCGAGTTGTGGACGGCACGTCCGTACGACGCGACGCAGACCTTCGCACCCGGTGCGCGGGTGCAGGTGATAAAGGTCCAGGGCGCCACCGCCCTGGTGTGGCAGGACGACATTTCCTCCCCCGGCGAGCTGCCGGAAGCGAAAAGGTGACGGTATGGAATTCATCGCGGTCCTGTTGGTGGCCGTAGCGTTGATCATAGTGGTGACGCTGGCGAAGGCGGTGCGGATCGTGCCGCAGCAGCGTCAGGACGTGGTGGAGCGGCTCGGCAAGTACAAGAGCACCCTGAACCCGGGCCTGAACCTGCTGGTCCCGTTCGTCGACGCGGTGCGTACCAAGGTCGACATGCGGGAGCAGGTGGTCAGTTTCCCGCCGCAGCCGGTGATCACCTCCGACAACCTGGTGGTGTCGATCGACACCGTCCTCTACTACAAGGTGGTCGACTCGGTCCGGGCGACCTACGAGATCGCCAACTTCATCCAGGCGATCGAGCAGTTGACCGTCACGACGCTGCGTAACGTGATCGGTTCGCTCGACCTGGAGCGCGCGCTGACCAGCCGGGAGGAGATCAACCGGCACCTCTCCGGTGTGCTCGACGAGACCACCGGCCGGTGGGGCATCAAGGTCACCCGGGTGGAGATCAAGGCGATCGAGCCGCCGCCGAGCATCCGCGACTCGATGGAGAAGCAGATGCGCGCCGAGCGGGACCGCCGGGCGGCCATCCTCAACGCCGAGGGGCACAAGCAGTCGCAGATCCTCACCGCCGAGGGTGAGAAGCAGGCGGCGGTGCTGCGCGCCGACGGTGACCGGCAGGCCCGCATCCTGCAGGCCGAGGGTCAGGCGAAGGCGATCCGGACGGTCTTCGACGCGATCCACACCGCCAACCCGAGCCAGAAGGTGCTGGCCTACCAGTACCTCCAGGCGCTGCCGCAGATCGCCAACGGCACGGCCAACAAGGTCTGGATCGTCCCGGCCGAGCTGACCAAGGCGCTGGAGGGCATGGGCGGCGCGCTGGGCGGGCTGAGCAGGATGGTCGGCGACGAGCCGGCTCCCGAGGCGAAGCGCACCGCCAGCGAGGTCGAGCGGGAGGCCGCCGAGGCCGCCGAGGCGGCGGCGAGCGCCGCCCAGCAGATCCACGACGAGGTCCGCGTCGCCGAGGCGCAGGCCACCGGCGGCAACGTGCCGAAGGGGCTGCCGGCGCCCGAGCCGGTCTCCCCGGCCAGCCTGGTCAACGACCCGGCCGACCAGCGCGAACGGGCCTGACCCCGCCGCCGCCCACCCCGGGCGGCAAATGTGAGAAACGCTCATCAGGCGCCCCGGCGCCTGCCACGATCGGTCCTGAGGGACGGGTGGTGGTCAGGCCCGGGGCGTCGACGCGTTCCGGGTCACCCGTCGCCGCAGACGGGTCGGCCCGGTGGCCCGCCCGTGCAGGCAGCCGGCGTCGCCCGGCGGAGCGGACGAGGTGAGGCATGAAGGACCCGGCGCAGCGGCTGTTCTCCCGTACCCCCGTTCCGGGCGCACACGACCCCGCCGGCCCGCTGGGAACCCGGCGCACCGGTGGCGGCTTCGGGGTGCTGCCCTTCGTCGGCGACCCCGGACCGGCAGCACCCGCCACCGACGCCAGTTGGGCCTGGTCGCTGCGCCGGCTGGCCCGCGCCGCGGTCTGGCTGCTGCCCGCCTACGCGGTGCTCACCGGCACGGTGGCGATGGCCAGCGACGGCGGGGTCGGCAACGACCCCTATCCGGCCGACGGTCAGCCGCTCTACCTGCTCGGCTGGGTGGCGGCGATCTGGCTGGGCCTGCTCGCCCTGCTCGCGCTCACCGGCCTGCTCGCGGCCACCCGCAGCCGGCGGGGCGCGGTGGCCGGGCTGCTGACCAGCATCGGCGGTACGGTGCTGATGCTGCCCTTCGCCGGCCTGGCCGCGTCGACCCCCGTCTTCGGCACCACCGCCCGGACGCTGGTGCTGCTCGGCGCCACCTGCTACACCGCCGGCTGGCTGCTCATCGGCTGGGCGGTGGCCCGGTCCGGGGCGTTCGCGATCGGCGACGGGGCGATGCTGATGATCGCCGCCCCGCTGCTCGGCCTCGGCGGCGCGCTGTTCGGCCCGCTGCAGACCTTCGGGGCGATCTTCGTGCTGGTCGCCGGCATCGGCATCGGCTACCGCTCCGGCCGGCTCGTCCCGGCCACCGTCGCCCGCGACGCCGCCACCGCCAGCGTCACCACCCCCTGACCCTCCCCACCCTGCTTCCCACCCCGGTGATCAAGAGCTTCGAGTCGGAAATCCGGACGGGACGCACCCAAACCTCTTGATCACCGAGCCGTGGGGAGAGACGGGATGGACCGGACGGACGGGGACGACAGGGCACCCGATCGGGGAAGTCGCTGGCAGGTCACGGTGAGTTACCTGACAATCGGGTGCCGGAGTGGGCTGCTGGCCCGTGCGGTGGCAATGCTTACCCGCATGTCCTCACCCCGGACGCCGCTGACGCGGCTGCTCACCGTGCTGCTCGCCGGCCTGCTGGCCGGCCTGGTCCTCGCGGTCGCCGCGCTGCCGGGCAACCTGCTCGCGGGACTCGCCACCAGGGCGGTGCTCGGGGCGTTCGACGACCTGCCGGCGGCGCTGCGCACCCCCGCCACCCCGCAGCGCTCCTACCTCTACGCCAACGACGGTAAGACGCTGCTCACCACGTTCTACGACGTCAACCGCACCGACGTGCCGCTGGCCGAGATCGCCCCGACGCTGCGGCAGGCCATCGTCGCCGCCGAGGACCGCCGCTTCTACTCCCACGGCGGGGCCGACCTGCGCGGCATGGCGCGGGCCCTGGTCGCCAACGTCACCGGCGGCGGCACCGCCCAGGGCGGCTCCACGCTGACCATGCAGTACGTGCGCAACGTGCTCAAGAGCGACCCCAGCCGGACCGCCGAGGAGCGGGAGGCGGCCACCGAGCAGACCGTCGGGCGCAAGCTCCAGGAGATCCGGTACGCCACCGAGCTGGAGAAGACGCTCAGCAAGGACGAGATCCTCAACCGCTACCTCAACATCGCCTACTTCGGCTCCGGCGCGTACGGGGTCGCCGCCGCCAGCCAGCGCTACTTCGGCAAGGCGCCGGCCGACCTGACGCTCGCCGAGTCCGCGCTGCTCGCCGGCCTGGTCCAGTCGCCCGACGAGTACAGCCCGATCGACGGGGACCGGGACGCGGCCCTGCAGCGGCGCGGGTACGTGCTCGACTCGATGGTCGCCACCGGCGCGGTCACCGCCGCCGAGGCCGACGCGGCCCGCGCCGAGAAGCTGACCCTGCACCCCACCGCCCAGCCCAACGGCTGCACCGCCACGGTCACCGCCGACGCCGGTTTCTTCTGCGACTACCTGCGCCGCTGGTGGCTGGAGCAGCCCGCCTTCGGGGCGACCGCGCAGGAACGGGAGCAGGCGCTGCGCCGGGGCGGCTACCGGGTGGTCACCTCCCTCGACCCGGACGTCCAGGCCACCGCCGCCGCCGAGGCCCGCAAGGTCTACCCCGCCGACGACGCCCGCGCGCTGCCGATCGCCGCCGTCGAGCCCGGCACCGGCCGGGTGCTCGCCCTGGCCGTGAACCGGGAGTACGGGGTGGGCGACGGGCAGACCGTCAACCCGCTGGTCTCCGGCGGTGGCAGCATCACCGGCTACCAGGCCGGCTCGACGTTCAAGCTGTTCACCATGCTGGCCGCGCTGGAGAACGGCCGCACCCTGTCCACCGGCTTCGACTCGCCGAGCCGGCTGACCACCCGGTTCCCCGCCGAGGGGGAGGCCTCCTGCGGCGGCAGGTGGTGCCCGGCGAACGCCAACCCGGCGCGGATGGACG
Source organism: Micromonospora sp. WMMD735 (assembly GCF_049178995.1). Classification (NCBI taxonomy): domain Bacteria; kingdom Bacillati; phylum Actinomycetota; class Actinomycetes; order Micromonosporales; family Micromonosporaceae; genus Micromonospora; species Micromonospora sp. WMMD735. The sequence continues at coordinate 2,877,754 of NZ_JBMHMJ010000002.1, read as the reverse complement.
GCTACCGGATGATGTGGGACGGCTTCGGCCGCTCGGTGAACACCTACTTCGTCTGGCTGGAGGAGCAGGTCGGCCCGGCCAAGGTGGTGGAGATGGCGCAGCGTCTCGGGATCACCTTCCGGGCCCGGACCGACGCCGACCTCGCCGCGCACGACGCCGACAACTGGGGGGCGTTCACCCTCGGGGTGTCCGCCACCACCCCGCTCGACCTGGCCAACGCCTACGCGACGGTGGCCGCCGAGGGGACGTACTGCGCACCGACGCCTGTGGTGTCGGTGACCGGCCCGGACGGCGCGACCGTGCCGGTCGGCCAGCCGGCCTGCCGGCAGGTGCTGTCGGCGGACGTGGCGCGGGCGGCCACCGACGCGGCCCGCTGCCCGGTCGGCCAGCAGTCGGCGTACGGGCAGTGCAACGGCAGCACCGCCGGTGGGGTCGACGGGATCGTGGGCCGCCCGGTGGCCGGCAAGACCGGCAGCTCGGAGAAGAACGCCACCGAGACCTTCGTCGGGTTCACCCCGCAGGTCGCGGTCGCCGGCATCGCCGCCAACCCCGACGACCCGAGCGACGTGGTCGGCGCGGCCGTGCAGGGTGAGGTGATCACGGCGGTCGCCCGGACCATCCGTACCGCGGTCGACGGCCTGCCGGTGCGGGATTTCACCGCCCCCAGCCGGGAACTCGCCGGCAACCCGCAGCGCCCCACGCCCCGCCCGACCCCCCGGACCCCGCAGCGGGAGGACCAGAACCTCCCCCTGGACCTGCTCCGCTGGCTGCAGAACCGCCGGGGCTGACCCGCTGTCACCCGGCTCCGGCCCGACCCGGGCTGCATGATCGAGCCTGCGCCGCTCCCGCTCGGAGAGCCCACCTGCGATGTCGCCGGAACAGCGGTGTCCCTCCCGCCGGATACCGCTGTTCCGCGCCCACCGCCGGGCGGGCCTGGGCTGTTCCGCGCCACCGCCGGGCGGGCCTGTCTACCGCCGGGTGGTGACGGTGGCGACCGCCCGGTCCAGGGCGGCGGCCACCGTCGTCGGGTCGGTGTCGCCGTCGATCACGGTGAAGTCGGCGAACCCGGCCAGCTCCCGGTAGCCGGCGTCCAGCGCGGTCAGGTGCGCCAACTCCTCGGTGTCGATGCCCCGGGCCAGCACCCGCTGCCGGGCCAGCTCCGGGGTGACCGCCAGGAAGCAGATCAGGTCGGGCTTCGGGAAGACGACGTACGCGGCGCGGACCAGGCGGACGCCCCGGTCACCCCGGGCCCGCATGATCACGTACTGGCACCAGGTCCAGCGGTCCATCACCCCGACCCGCCCGGTCAGCCGGGTGACCGCCACCGCGCGGGCCAGCGCCAGCCAGCGCACCGTCGCCTCCAGCAGCGGATAGCAGCGCCTGCCGAACAGGTGCACGCCGTCGCGGCGGCCCACCGCCTGCGCCAGCCGGTTCCACAGCGGCCGGCCGCCGGCGTTCTCCAGGTAGACCGCCGGCACGCCCGCCGAGGTCAGCCGCCGGGCCAGCGCCCTGGCCTGGGTCGACTTCCCGGACCCGTCCACGCCCACCAGCGCCACCATCGTCGATCGTCGCACCCCGGGCACGTTAGCCCTCCCGGGCAACAGCTCAGGCCCACCGGCGGGGCGGGCGAGTCATGATCGACACCGCATCCCATGATCGCCGTACCCGCCGGGTGCGGCCCGATCGACAGGGCGGCGCGCCCCGTCCATGATCGACCCATCATCGCCACAACAGCGGGGTCGGTACCGCGCCGACCCCGCTGTTGTGGCGACATGGCGAGCGGCCCCGGCCCCGGTGGCGGGTCAGCGGCGGGTGGGTCAGCGGCGGCGGGGACGGTAGGTGGCCAGCGTGGCGGGGATGCCCCGGCGGACGATGCCGGCCCGGTCGGTGTCGCCGCGCAGCAGGGCCGCCGCCGTCTTGCGGGCCTGGTCGAGGGTGAAGTGCGGGGGCAGCATCAGCTCCGCCGGGTCGACCACCGCGTTCACCACCACCGGGCGGTCGGCGGTCAGCACCCGTCGCCACAGGCCGTCGACCTGGTCGGGGTGCTCGACCAGCACACCGTCGAGGCCCAGCACCTCGGCCCACCTGTCGTACGCGACGTCCGGCAGGTCCTGGCTGGCCGGATAACGCGGGGTGCCCTCGGTGGAGCGCTGTTCCCAGCTGACGAACGCCAGATCCCGGTTGTTGAGCACCAGCACCACGAAACGCGGGTCGGCCCAGTGCCGCCAGTTCTTCGCCACGGTGATCAACTCGTTGACCCCGTTCATCTGCATCGCCCCGTCACCGATCAACGCCACCACCGGACGGTCCGGGTGGGCGAACTTCGCCGCCAGGGCGTACGGCATGGCCCCGCCCATCGACAGCAGGGTGCCGGAGAGGCTGGCCAGCATGCCGGGGCGGACCTGGAGGTGGCGGGCGTACCAGGCGGTGGCGGTGCCGCAGTCCACCGCGATCATCGCGTCGTCGGGCAGCGCGTCGTTGAGGGTGTGGAACAGCAGTTGCGGGTTCACCGGGTGCGCGGGCTGCCCGGCCAGTTCCGCCTGGGCCTGCCGCCAGCCCGAGGTGGCGTCCGCGATGGTCGCCCGCCAGGCCGTCGGCGCGGGCCCGTCGCCCAGCTCCCGCAGCAGCGCCCGCAGGGTCGGTCCGGCGTCGCCGGTCAGGTTGACCTCCGTCGGGTACCGCAGCCCCATCCGGGTGCCGTCCAGGTCGATCTGCACCGCACGGGCCTGCCCCTGCGGCGGATAGAACTCCGAGTACGGCATGTTGCTACCGACGATCAGCAGCCTGTCGCACTCCTGCATGAGCTGCCAGCTCGGCCGGGTGCCGAGCAACCCGATCGCCCCGGTCACCCACGGCTCGCGGTGGTCGACGGCGGTGAAGCCGAGCAGGGCGGTGGCCACCCCGGCACCCAGCCGGTCGGCGATCAGGCGTACCTCCGCCTCGGCGCCGAGCGCGCCCTGCCCGACCAGCATCGCCACCTTCTCGCCGCCGCGCAGCACCTCCGCCGCGCGGCGCAGCTCTGCCTCCGGCGGCACGGTCGGCATGCTGCTGGGGGCCGCGCTGGTGTGGTAGTAGCCGTGCGCGTGCGGCGGGTCCGGCACCGCCGGCTCGTCCTGCACGTCCAGCGGGAGCACCAGCGCGGTCACCGTCCGGCGGGACAGCGCCGTCCGGCAGGCCCGGTCCACCAGGTGCCGCACCTGGGACGGATCGTCGAGCTGGGCCAGGAAGTCCCCGGCCACGTCCTTGTAGAGGGCGAGCAGGTCCACCTCCTGGTAGTAGCCGCCGCCCTCGGCGGTGAGCGCGGTGTTGCCGACCAGGGCCACCACCGGCTGGTGGTCGAGCTTGGCGTCGTAGAGGCCGTTGAGCAGGTGGATCGCGCCGGGGCCGCTGGTCGCCAGGGCGCAGCCGAGCGGGCCGCCGCCGTACTTGACGTGCGCGCCGGCGGCGAAGCCGGCGGTCTCCTCGTGGCGTACCTGGACGAACTCCACCCGGTCGCCGGCCCGTTGCAGGGCGGAGGTCATCCCGTTGATGCCGTCACCCGGGTAGCCGAAGTAGCGGTGCACCCCCCACTCGGCGAGCCGGGCCACGATGTGGTCGGCGACCGTGGCGTTCCTCGGCAACCGGCCGTCGGTGGTGCCCGCTGCGCTCATCGTGGTGGTCCCTCCGGTCGCGTCCGCTTCCCGCCCCCCTTCCCGCGCCACGCCCCGGGAAACCCGGTCACCCCGGGGAACGCGGTCACCCGGGGAACGCGGTCGCCCCGGGGAACCCGGTCGCCCCGGGCAACCCGACCGGCTCCGGGGAGCCCGACCGGCGGGCCGGTCCGGGCCGGCGGGCGGTGGGCGGGTACCGCCCCGCAGGCACACGCCGGGGGCCGGCAGAATCGGGCGGTGCCCGTACACGAGATCACCGACCCCGACGACGCCCGGATCGCCGACTACCGGGCGTTGACCGACGTCGAGCTGCGTACCCGTTGGGAGCCCCCGCACGGGTTGTTCATCGCGGAGGGGGAGCTGGTGCTGCGCCGGGCGTTGCGGGCCGGCTATCCGGCCCGGTCGTACCTGGTCGACGCCAAGCGGGTCGACCAGCTCGTCGACCTGGACACTGGGGACGCCCCGGTCTACGCGGCCACGCCCGACGTGCTGGAGAAGGCGACCGGCTTCCACGTCCACCGGGGTGTGCTCGCCTCGTTCCACCGCAAACCCCTGCCCACCGCCGCCGAGGTGCTGGCCGCCGCCCGTCGGGTGGTGATCCTGGAGGACATCAACAACCACACCAACCTCGGGGCGATCTTCCGGGGGGCCGCCGCGCTCGGCATCGACGCGGTGCTGCTCTCGCCGTCCTGCGCCGATCCGCTCTACCGGCGCAGCGTGCGGGTCAGCATGGGCGAGGTGTTCGCGGTGCCGTACGCGAAGCTGGACCGTTGGCCGGTCGGCCTGGACGAGGTACGCGCGGCGGGGTTCACGGTGCTCGCGATGACGCCGGCGGCGGACGCCGTACCGGTGCAGCGGTTGACCCCGGCGCAGCGGGCGCGGGCGGCGTTGCTGCTGGGGGCGGAGGGCCCCGGCCTGACCGGGGCGGCGCAGGCGGCCAGCGACGTGCGGGTGGTGATCCCGATGCGGCGCGGCGTGGACTCGTTGAACGTGGCCGCGGCGGCGGCGGTGGCGTTCTGGGAGTTGGGCCGGGACGACCCGGTCGACGGGTAGCCGCCACGACCCCCGGCTATTTGCATGAGAATGCGGGGGCGTGCATAATCTTCCTTGTGTCCAAGGTTCTCACCTCCCTGCCCATCGGCGAACGTGTCGGCATCGCCTTCTCCGGCGGCCTCGACACCTCGGTCGCGGTCGCGTGGATGCGCGACAAGGGCGCCGTCCCGTGCGCCTACACCGCCGACATCGGCCAGTACGACGAGCCCGACATCGAGTCGGTGCCCGGTCGTGCGCTCAGCTACGGCGCCGAGGTCGCCCGCCTGGTCGACTGCCGTGCCGCCCTGGTCGAGGAGGGGCTGGCCGCGCTGACCTGCGGCGCCTTCCACATCCGCTCCGGCGGCCGGGCCTACTTCAACACCACCCCGCTGGGCCGGGCGGTGACCGGGACCCTGCTGGTCCGGGCGATGATCTCCGACGACGTGCAGATCTGGGGCGACGGCTCGACCTTCAAGGGCAACGACATCGAGCGGTTCTACCGCTACGGCCTGCTGGCCAACCCGCAGCTGCGGATCTACAAGCCGTGGCTGGACACCGACTTCGTCACCGAGCTGGGTGGCCGCAAGGAGATGTCGGAGTGGCTGCTGGAACGCGGCCTACCCTACCGGGACAGCACCGAGAAGGCGTACTCCACCGACGCCAACATCTGGGGCGCCACCCACGAGGCCAAGACCCTGGAGCACCTCGACACCGGCATCGAGACGGTCAGCCCGATCATGGGGGTCCGGTTCTGGGACCCGTCCGTGGAGATCCCCACCGAGGACGTCACCATCGGCTTCGACCAGGGCCGCCCGGTGACGATCAACGGCAAGGAGTTCGGCAGCCCCGTCGACCTGGTGCTGGAGGCCAACGCCATCGGCGGCCGGCACGGCCTGGGCATGTCCGACCAGATCGAGAACCGGATCATCGAGGCCAAGAGCCGGGGCATCTACGAGGCCCCCGGCATGGCGCTGCTGCACGCCGCCTACGAGCGGCTGGTCAACGCCATCCACAACGAGGACACCCTGGCCAACTACCACCACGAGGGCCGCCGCCTCGGCCGGCTGATGTACGAGGGCCGCTGGCTCGACCCGCAGGCGCTGATGCTGCGCGAGTCGCTGCAGCGCTGGGTGGGCACCGCCGTCACCGGCGAGGTGACCCTGCGGCTGCGCCGGGGCGAGGACTACTCGATCCTGGACACCACCGGCCCCGCGTTCAGCTACCACCCGGACAAGCTGTCGATGGAGCGTACCGAGGACTCGGCCTTCGGCCCGTCCGACCGGATCGGCCAGCTCACCATGCGTAACCTCGACATTGCCGACTCGCGGGCCAAGCTGGAGCAGTACGCCACCCTCGGCCTGGTCGGCGGGGCGGCCCCGCAGCGTGCGGTCGGCGCCGCGCAGGCCGCCTCCACCGGGCTGATCGGGGCGATGCCGCAGGGCGGCGCGGAGGCCATCGCCTCGCGGGGCGTCGCCACCGCCGACGACGAGGCCCTCGACCGGGCCGCGATGGAGTTCGGCGTCGACTGACCGTCGCCCCACCGGCCGGGACGGGTCACCGTCCCGGCCGGTGGGGCCGCCCCCGTCGTCGGGGCGGCGACGCACGGTGGATGGCCGGGCTCGGGGTCACGGAGGGTAGCGTGTCGCCCGTGTTCCCTACCGTCCGTGAGGTGCTCGCGCTGGACCCGGTCCGCCGCGGCGCGCCCCGGCTGGTCGCCGGGGAGGCCGGCCTGGACCGGCCGGTGCGCTGGGTGCACGTGGCGGAGGTGCCCGACATCGCCACCCTTCTCGGCGGGGGTGAACTCGTGCTCACCACCGGCATCGGACTGCCCGCCGACGACACCGGACTGCGTGCCTTCATCGGCGACCTCGTCGCGGTGGGCGTCTCCGGGCTCGTGGTCGAGCTGGGCCGCCGCTACCCGACCGAGGTGCCCCGGGTGATGGCCGTGGCCGCCGCCCGGCGCGGGCTGCCCCTGGTCGAGCTGCGGAGGGCCACCCCGTTCGTGCGGATCACCGAGGCGGTGCACGCCCTGATCGTCGACGCCCAACTGCACGAGCTGCGGGCCGCCGAGGAGATCCACCAACGCTTCACCGAACTGTCCGTCGAGGGCGCCGGGGCCGCCGAGGTGGTCCGGCAGGCCGCCGCGCTGGCCGGCTGCCCGGTGGTGCTGGAGAACCTGTCCCGGCAGGTGCTCGCCTACGACCCGGCCGGGGAGAACGCCGAACTGCTGCTGGACGGCTGGGAGCAGCACTCCCGACGGCTGCGCCCCGCCGGCCGCACGGCGTACGACAGTGACAGCGGCTGGCTGGTCACGACCGTCGGCGCGCGCGGGCAGGACTGGGGTCGGCTGCTGCTGCGTTGGCCGGCACGGGCGGGCCTCGGCGACGGCCGTCCCGTCGGCACGCCGCCCACCCGGCTGACCATCCTGGTGGAGCGGGCCGCCTCGACCCTGGCGCTGGGCCGGCTGATCCGCCGCGACGCCGAGGGACTGGAACGGCAACTGCACCACACCCTGCTCACCGGCCTGCTCGACCACTCCCGGCCGGTGGACGAGATCGCGTTGCGGGCGCGGGCGCTGGGGGTGCCCCTGGAGCGTCGGCACCTGATCGGGGTCATGGTCCGGCTCCGCCGCGACACCCCGGCCGAACCCGCCGGACCGGGCGAGGGCGGCCCGGCCGACGCCGCCGAGGCGGGCCCGGCCCGGCTACGTGACCTCGCCGAGGCGGTCGGCCAGGCGCTACGGGAGGCGAAGCTGACCGGGCTGACCAGCCCCGTCGACGACCAGGCGGTGGGGGTCCTGCTCGCCCTGCCGGACGCCGCCGCCGAGGACCGCGCGCTGGCCGCGTTCGCCACCGCGCTGCGCCGCCGCCACCCCGACCAGCCGGCGCGCGTGCTCGTCGCCGCCGGATCCGGGGTGGCGAGCCTGCGCGAGGTACGCCGCTCGCTGGTCGAGGCCCGTCAGGTCGCCGAGGCCGCCCGCCGGGACAGCCGTGACCTGCCGGTCTTCCGGCTGCCGCACGTCGGGCTGGCCGGCCTGCTGCACCTGTTACGCGACGAGCCCCGGTTGCAGACCTTCGTCGAACGGGAACTCGGCGCGCTGCTGGCCCACGACGCCCAGCACCCCCGGGAGCAACTGCTCGGCACCCTGCGCGCCTATCTGGAGCAGGGCCGCAACAAGTCGGCCGGCGCGGTCGCCGCGCACCTGTCCCGACCGGCCTTCTACGAACGGCTGGCCCGGATCGGCCGGATCCTCGGCGTCGACCTCGACTCGGTCGAAGCCTGCCTCTCCCTGCACGTCGCCCTGCTGGCCCTCGACGCCATCCGCACCCCCTGACCCACCTCCCCGCCCCACCACCCTCCCGCCCCGTCCCCGGCCCGGCCCGCGCCTGCCCGGCCTGTACCCGCCCGGCCCGTGCCCGCCCGGCCCGTGCCCGGTGATCAAGAGAAATGCGTCAGATTTCCTAGCCCGGGTGACGCGAACCTCTTGATCGCCACTCGCGCGGCCCGCCCGTCGACCGTGATCAAGAGATTGGCGTCAGATTTCGCCGCCCCGGTGACGCATTCCTCTTGATCACCGCCCGTCCGGCCGGCTGGTTCACCGTGATCAAGAGGAATGCGTCAGATGTCGCCGTCGCGGTGACGCGAACCTCTTGATCACCGAGGCGATGAGGGCGGGGCGATGAGGCTGGGGCGATGAGGGCCGGGGTGACGAGGCTGGGGCGGTGGGGGTCGGGTGAGGTGGGCGGGGGAGCGGGATCAGGTCAGGGTGTCCAGGGTCTTGGCGTAGGCGGCGGGGACGTGGTGGGGCCCGGCGGGGGTGAAGACGTCGGAGGTGGCCGCCGTCGACCAGGCGGCGGCGGGGACCGCGTCGACCAGGGCGCGGACCACCGGGGCGTCACGCCACTGGTCCTGGGCGGCCAGCAGGCTCAACGCCACCACCGACTCCTCCACCTCGCCGACGCACTCGAACGGCTTGTGCCCGTCCACGCCGAGCAGTTCCCGGTAGCCGGGGATCTGCGTCTCGTCGGCCAGCAGGTCGCCGCCGAAGATGCCGACCACCCGATCCCGGGTCATGAACGGGGCCATGGCGAGGAAGACGAACCGGCACTTCGGGCAGTCGCGGCACCAGCGGGCGCTGGCGTCACGCAGCTTGAACGCGGCGTTGCAACTGGTCACCACCGCGTCGTACCGGTCGATGGTGGCGAACAGCCGGGCGATGTGCAGCTCCGACAGCGGGCGCAGCAGTGAGAAGTACGGCTCGGTCAGCCCCGCGTGCCCGGCCAGCGCCGCCCGCAGCAGCCCCTCGGCCTCGACCCCCTTGGACCACTGGTGGTTGATCTCGTGACCGTTCCAGATCAGGTTCGGGTCGGACGCGGACCGCTCGTTGGACATCACCACCGGCCCGAGCCCGTGCAGCACGGCGGTGGCGACCGCGATCAGCGAGTTGATCGCGGTGACCGGGATGTGCCCGTTGCGCGCCCCGGCGGCGTTCAGGTCGAACAGCACCGGGTCGAGCCGTCGCCGGGCGGCCAGCGCCGGCAATCCGGACGCCTCGTTCACCGCGACGATCACGTGGTTGGGGTTGACCGAGAACGGCACCGGGTCGAAGCCGCCCCGACGCAGCGCCTCCAGGCTGACGATGGAGTCCTTGCCGCCGCCGACGGCCGACAGCGGACGACGGTCGGAGTCGTCGTACACCCGGGGGGGCGGGACCTCGCCGGCCGGCACCTCGGGACGCAGCTCCAGCACGTGCGGGAGCTGGTTGCGGTAGGCGTACTCGGCGAGACCCTTGGTGTAGACGGCGGTGACCAGCGCGGCGGCGGCCCCACCCAGCGGCGTCGGCAGCACCAGGCGCGGCGGGGCGGCGGCCTTGTAGTAGCTGACCCCGGCCACCACGTGCAGCAGTTCCAGGACCCGGCCCAGGGTGGCCAGCGTCTGCGCCGACGGCGGCCCGGCCGGCACCGGCAGCGTGATCACCTCGGTGAACCGCTGCTCGCCGTCGGGGCCGGTCAGGAGGTAGTCGAACGACGCCACGCCGGTGGCGGGGTCGAACGAGTACGACGGGAAGGTGAAGGCGTCCATCCGCCGGAGCTGCTCGTTGGGCACACGCCATACTAGGCCCTGGTTCGTCCGGTCGGGTCCGCTGTGCCGGGAGCGGACCCGACCCCACCGTCGACACCTCAGGGAGAGTTCGTGCGCCTGTCCGATCTGCGCGGCCGTACCGTCGCCGTCTGGGGGGCCGGCCGGGAGGGCCGCGCCGCCGTGACCGCCATCGCCGCGCACGGCCCGGCCGACCTGGTCGCCGTCGACGACAGCGCGAACTTCCTCACCGTGGCCTGGGAGGGCCCGCTCGCCGAGGCCGCGCCGCTGGTCACCGGGGAGGAGGGGTTCGCCCGGCTGGCCGCCGCCGAGATCGTCGTCCGGTCGCCGGGGGTGCCCAACACCCACCCGTGGCTGGTCGAGCTGCGGGCGCGGGGGGCGACCGTCACCCAGGGCACCGCCCTGTGGATGGCCGACCACGCCGACCGGACGATCGGGGTCACCGGCAGCAAGGGCAAGTCGACCACCGCCAGCCTGATCAGCCACCTGCTCGCGGCGGTGGACCGGCCCAACGTGCTGGGCGGCAACATCGGCGTGCCCACCCTCGACCTGCCCGAGGCCGAGCTGTACGTGCTGGAGCTGTCCAGCTACCAGTGCAGCGACCTGGCCGACTCGCCCCGGGTGGCGGTGGTCACCGCGCTGTTCCCCGAACACCTGGACGCGCACGGCGGTGAGGCCGAGTACTACCGCGACAAGCTGAACCTGATCGCGTACGGTCCCCGCACGGTGGTGGTCAACGGCAACGACCCGCGCCTCGCCCTGGAACTGGGCGACCGGGCGGCGGTGCGCGCCGGGCTGCCCGACACCGTGCACGTCGCCACCGGCCCGGACGGCACCGACTGGTTCCACCTCGGCGACCAGCCGCTGTTCGCCAGGGCGGTGCTGCCGCTGGTCGGCCGGCACAACGCGGGCAACCTCTGCGTGGCGCTCTGCGTCCTCGACGCGGTCGGCGTGGACGTCGTCGCCCACAGGGACACCCTGGCGGTGGCGGTCGCCGGGTTCCACGGGCTGGCCCACCGGCTCACCGAGATCGTCGACCCGTCCGGGCTGACCTTCGTCGACGACACCCTCGCCACCAGCCCGTACGCGGCGATGCACGCGATCGACGCGTACGACGGGCGGCCGTTGACGGTGATCGTCGGGGGCACCGACCGGGGGTTGGACTACACCCCGCTGGCCACCCACCTGGCCGAGCGGGAGCTGACCGTGATCGGCATCCCGGACAGCGGTCCCCGGATCGTGGCGGCGCTGGCCGGGCTGCCGAAGGTGCGTACCGAGGTGGTGGACGACCTGGCGGACGCGGTCCGGTTGTCGCGGGCGGTGACCCCGTCCGACGGGGTGGTGCTGTTGTCCCCGGCGGCGCCCAGCTACGGCCGGTTCCGCAACTTCGAGCACCGTTCCGAGGTGTTCGCCGAGGCGATCCGGGCCACCGCCGCCGGCTGAGCCCGCACCCGGCCGTGCCGACCGGCCGTGCCGCGCCGACCGCCAGACCGTGCCGGGCCGACCGGCCACGCCGCGCCGCGCCGTGCCGACCGGCCGCGCCGCGCCGACCGCCAGACCGTGCCGCGCCGACCGCCAGACCGTGCCGTCCGTGCCGGTCGGGTGACGTCGTGTCAGGCGGGGCGGCGGTCGGGCGACACAGTGGCAGTTGTCGGCGGCCGGCCGGGGTGGCAGCGTGCGGGGCACGCGAACCCCGCCGCGGAAGGGTGTGCCGATGACCGCCGACGACCTGCTGGCCCGACACCGGGCCGTGCTCCCGTCCTGGATGCCGCTCTACTACGCCGAGCCGATCGAGCTGGTCGCCGGGTCCGGCCGCCGGGTCACCGACGCCCAGGGGCGCAGCTACCTGGACTTCTTCGGCGGCGTGCTGACCAACATGATCGGCTACGACATCCCGGAGATCCGCGAGGCGGTGCAGCGTCAACTGCGCACCGGCCTGGTGCACACCTCCACCCTCTACCTGATCCGGCAGCAGGTGGAGCTGGCCGAGAAGATCGTCCAGGTCGCCGGCATCCCGGACGCCCGGGTCTTCTTCACCAACTCCGGCACCGAGGCGAACGAGGCGGCGCTGCTGGCCGCCACCAGCTACCGCCGCTCGCACCAGATCCTCGCCGTCCGCAACAGCTACCACGGCCGGTCGTACGCGACGATGGGGATCACCGGCAACCGGGCCTGGACGGCCAGCGCGCACAACCCGCTCCAGGTGGCCTGGCTGCACTCCGGGGAACGGCTGCGCGGGCTGCTCGCCCGGCTGCCCGCCGACGACCGGATCGACGCCGCCGTGGAGGATCTGCGCGAGGTGCTCGCCACCCAGACCAGCGGCGACGTGGCCTGCCTGATCGCCGAGCCGGTCCAGGGGGTCGGCGGTTTCGTCACCCCGCCCGACGGGCTGTTCGCCGGCTGGCGCAAGGTGCTCGACGAGCACGGCATCCTGCTCATCTCCGACGAGGTGCAGACCGGCTGGGGGCGTACCGGCGCGCACTTCTGGGGCTACCAGGCGCACGGGGTCACCCCGGACCTGCTCACCTTCGCCAAGGGCATCGGCAACGGGTTCGCGCTGGCCGGTGTCGTCGGCCGGGCCGAGATCATGGAGTCGGTGCCGGCGATCAGCTTCTCCACCTTCGGCGGCAACCCGCTCTGCACCGCCGCCGGCAACGCCGTCCTGGACTACCTGCGTGACCACGACCTGCAGGCCAACGCCGCCCGGGTGGGCGCGATCCTCGTCGACGGCCTACGGGCCGCGGTCGCCGACCTCGACGGGGTGGCCGAGATCCGGGGCCGCGGGCTGATGCTCGCCGTGGAGTTCGTCCAGCCGGGTGGCACGGAACCCGATCCGGCGCTGACCGGCCGGGTCGTCGAGGCGTGCCGGGCCGGCGGCCTGCTGGTCGGCAAGGGCGGCCTGCACGGCAACGTGGTGCGGATGGGTCCACCGTTGACGCTCACCGAGGCCGAGGCCCGGGAGGGGCTGGCCATCCTGGTCGAGGCGATCCGGTCGACGGTGGCGGCGGAGGCGGCGCGGTGACCGGGGCGACCCGGTCGACGTCACCCGGCCCGCAGGCCGCGCCCACGGTGGACGCTGCCCGGATCGGGCACTTCGTCGACGGTGCGCGGATCGACGGGACCTCCGGCCGGCACGGGGACGTGTTCGACCCGGCGACCGGTCGGCGCACCGGCCTCGTGGCGCTGGCCGACGCGGCGGACGTCGCGGTGGCGGTCGGGGCCGCCGGGCGGGCCGCCCGGAGCTGGCGGGACGCCTCGCTGGCCCGGCGCACGGCGGTGCTGTTCGCCTTCCGGGAGTTGGTCCACGCCCGCCGGGACCGGCTCGCCGAGGTGATCACCGCCGAGCACGGCAAGGTGCTCGCCGACGCCGCCGGCGAGGTGCAGCGTGGCCTGGAGGTGATCGAGTACGCCTGCGGCATCGCCTCGGCGCTGCGCGGACGGTTCAGCGAGAACGTCTCCACCGGGGTCGACTCGTACAGCCTGCGGCAGCCGCTGGGGGTGGTGGCGGTGATCTCGCCGTTCAACTTCCCGGTGATGGTGCCGCTGTGGTTCGTGCCGGTGGCGGTGGCCTGCGGCAACGCGGTGGTGCTCAAGCCGAGCGAGAAGGACCCGGGTGCGGCGCTGCTGCTGGCCGAGTGGTTCGTCGAGGCGGGTCTGCCGGCCGGGGTGCTCAACGTGGTCAACGGCGACGCCGAGGCGGTCGACGCCCTGCTGGACCATCCCGACGTGCGGGCCGTGTCGTTCGTCGGTTCCACCCCGGTCGCCCGGCACGTGCACCGGCGCGCGACGCTCACCGGCAAGCGGGTGCAGGCCCTCGGCGGGGCGAAGAACCACCTGGTGGTGCTCCCGGACGCCGATCTGGACCTGGCCGCCGACGCGGCGGTCAACGCCGGGTTCGGCTCGGCGGGCGAGCGGTGCATGGCGATCTCCGCGCTGGTGGCCGTGGAGCCGGTCGCCGACGCCCTGGTGGCACGGATCGCGGCGCGGATGGCCGGGCTGCGTACCGGCGACGGGCGGCGGGGCTGCGACATGGGGCCGCTGGTGACCGCCGCGCACGCCGCCCGGGTACGCGGGTACGTCGAGGCCGGGGTGGCGGCGGGTGCGGTGCCGGTGGTGGACGGTCGGGACGTGGTGCCGGACGGGGACCCGGGCGGGTTCTGGCTGGGTCCGACGCTCTTCGACCGGGTCACCCCGGACATGTCGATCTACACCGACGAGATCTTCGGCCCGGTGCTCGGTGTCGTCCGGGTCGACTCGTACGACGCGGCGGTGGCCCTGGTCAACGCCAACCCGTACGGCAACGGCACGGCGGTCTTCACCAACGACGGCGGGGCGGCCCGGCGCTTCCAGCACGAGGTGGAGGTGGGCATGGTGGGGATCAACGTGCCGATCCCGGTGCCGATGGCGTACTACTCGTTCGGCGGGTGGAAGGCGTCCCTCTTCGGTGACCTGCACGCCCACGGCGAGGACGGGGTGCGGTTCTTCACCCGGGGCAAGGTGGTCACCAGCCGGTGGCCCGACCCGCGCCACGGCGGGGTGAACCTCGGTTTCCCCACCCAGACCTGACCCGGCCGGGGCACGCTGCCTGACCGACAACGATCAGGGGTCAGCCGGTCGACGGGACCAGCAACGCGTGCAGGGCCACCGGGTCGGTGACCCCGGGCAGGGTGCGGGCGGCCAGCCAGGCGGCGGCGGCCGCGCCGTCCCCGGCCGGGTGGACCGGGGCGTGCGGCCAGCGGCGGCCGGCCTCGGCGCGGACCGCCGCGCCGAGCGGGGTGTGGCCGGTGAGCAGCCCGCCGCCGAGCACCAGCGGGGTCGCCGCGTCGGTCGGACGGACCCGGGCGGCGCTGTCGACCAGGTGCGTGGCGGCCCGGCGGAGCAGCCCGGCCGCCACCGGGTCACCGGCGACGGCGGCGTCGACGACCAGCGGGGCGAACCGGGCGAGTTCCACGGGCGGTCGACGGGTGACCGCCTGGACCACCGCGTCGACGGTGTCCCGGGGGCGGGCGGCCACCCCGGTCGTGCCGGTCAGTTCGCCGAGCAGCCGCCGGCCGAACGGGCCGGGCGCGGTGCCGGTGTCCAGGTCGGCCAGGAGCGCCCGGACCGCCTCGCGGCCCAGCCAGAAGCCGGAGCCGGCGTCGCCGAGCAGCCAGCCGTGCCCGTCGGCGATCCGGTCCAGTCGCAGGTCGCACACCTGGGCGGCGATCGCCCCGGTGCCGGCGATCAGGATCGTGCCGTCGGGGGCGGCGGTGCCGGAGGCGTAGCCGACGAGGGCGTCGCTGTGCACCGCGTACGGGCAGCGCAGGCCGGCGTCCGACCAGGCCCGGTCGAAGGCGGCCCGGCCGGCCGGGTCGGCGCGCAACCGGCCGGCCCCGGCCAGTCCGACGGCCCCGGCGCGGACCCGGGTCGGGTCGACCGCGCGCAGCGCCTCGCGTAGTGCGGTCGACAGTTCGACGGCGGCCCGTTCCGCGCCGTGGCTGGTGGGGTTGCCGCCGCCGGCCCGGCCGGTGCCGAGGCGTTCGCCGGTGAGGGTCAGGGCGGTGGCCCGGGTGGACGTACCCCCGACGTCGAGGCCGACCACGACGGTGCCGGACATCCTCGCGGGCCTCCCGGGGGTGCGCTGGTTCGGGGGTGTCCATGCTGGTCGGTGCGGTGCTCCAGGGCAAGACCGGGGGTCGGGAGCGGGCCGCGCGCCAGGTAACAGTTTGAAAACTTCGCCCATGGTCTTGACAGGAAGGGGCCTTCAGTAAGAACTTTTACCACTAACAGTTAACACTCTTTTCCGAAAGGCGTGTCGATGGCCGAGCTCGAGACGGACACCACCGCGGCGACCGCGGTGGTCGATGCCGAGCCCGTCGACCGGCGCGGCGCGGACGGGGTGCTGGCCAGGGTCCGGGCCGGCGCGGGCGAGCTGACGGGAGCGTTGCGCCGGGTCGCCGAGCAGGTGCTCGCCGACCCGGAGGCAGCGGCCCGCGCCACCATCGTCGAGCTGGCCGAGCGCAGCGGCACCTCACCGGCGACCATCACCCGGTTCTGCCGGGCGATGGGCTTCGACGGCTACGCCGACCTGCGCCTGGGCATCGCCTCCGAGACCGGCCGGGCCCGCTCGGCCGGCTGGACCGTCGACATCGGGCGGGAGATCCAGCCCGGCGACCCGCTGGAACGGGTGCTCGACCAGATCATGGCCGCCGACACCCGGGCCATGCACGACACCGCCACCCTGCTCGACCTCGCCGAGGTCGAACGGGCCGCCGTCGCCATCGCCGGCGCCGCCCGGGTCAACATCTTCGGGGCCAGCGGCAGCGCGCTGGTCGGCGAGGAGATGCAGTTCAGCCTGCACCGCATCGGGGTCGCCGCGTGGGCCTGGAGCGACGTGCACGAGGGGCTGGCCAGCGCCGCGCTGCTCGGCCCCGGCGACGTGGCGCTGGGCATCTCGCACACCGGGCAGACCCGGGAGACCATCGAGATGCTCGCCGAGGCGGGCAGTCGGGGGGCCACCACCGTGGCGCTGACCGGTTTCCCGCGCTCGCCGCTCGCCGAACTGGCCGACATCGTCCTGCTCACCGCCAGCCAGGCCACCACCTTCCGGCCGGACGCGCTGTCCGCCCGGCACCCCCAACTCGTCGTGCTCGACCTGCTCTACATCGCCGTGGCGCAGCGCACCCACGACCGCGCCCACGCGGCCTTCCGGCGTACCGCCCAGGCCGTGCAGGGGCACAAGGCCGCGAAGGGGACCACCTCATGATCAGTGCCCAGGGGTACGCGCGGGCCGTCCGGCCCGTCCTCGACCGGCTGCTCGACACCCAGGCCGAGGCGATCGGCCGGGCCGCCGACCTGATCGCGGCCAGCCTGCGGGCCGGCGGGGTGCTCCAGGCGTTCGGGGCCGGCCACTCCGAGGCGTTCGCCGCCGAGCTGGTGGCCCGCGCCGGCGGCCTGGTCCCCACCAACCGGATCGGCCTGCACGACCTGGTGCTGCACGGCGACGCCCCGCGCGACGTGCTCACCGACCCCAAGCTGGAACGCGACCCGGCCGTGGCCCACCAGCTCTACCCGCTGGCCCGGCCGCAGCCGGCCGACGTCTTCCTGATCGCCTCGCAGTCCGGCATCAACGGCTCGGTGGTCGAGCTGGCGACGCTGGTCACCGGGCACGGCCATCCGCTCATCGCGGTCACCTCGGTCGCGCACACCGCACGGGTCGCACCCCGCCACCCGTCCGGGCGTCGACTCGCCGAACTCGCCGACGTCGTGCTGGACAACGGCGCGCCGTACGGCGACGCACTGCTGCCGCTGGAGGGCGGCGGCGCGGTCTGTGCGGTCTCCTCGGTCACCTCCGCGCTGCTGGCGCAACTGGTGACCGCGGAGGTCGTCCGACGGTTCCACCAGGCCGGAGAGGTACCCCCTATCTACCTCTCCGCCAACGTCCCCGGTGGGGACGCGCACAACCTCGCCCTCGAGTCGCGGTACGCCGGGCGTCTCCGGCGCACCGCCTGACCCGGACACCCAAGGAGAGACGACGATGTCGAATACCCCCGAGACCCCCGCCGCGCTGAGCCGGCGCACCCTGCTGGGCCGGACCGCCGCGGCGGGCCTGCTCGCCACGCCGGTGGTCAGCCTGCTGGGCGCCTGCGCCACCAGCGGCTCCGACGAGACCACCACCAAGGCCGAGGAGGGCACCAAGAGCGCCGCCAACCCGCTGGGTGTCGCCGAGGACGCCCCGCTGGAGGTGGTCATCTTCAACGGCGGCTACGGCGAGAAGTACGCCACCGACGTGCACGAGCCGCTGTACAAGAAGGCGTTCCCCAAGGCGGAGATCAAGCACCAGTCCACCCAGGCGGTCTCCACCGTGCTCCAGCCCCGGTTCGCCTCGGGCAACCCGCCGGAGTTCGTGAACAACTCGGGCGAGAAGCTGATCGACTTCGGCTCGCTGGTCGCCGACGGGCAGCTGATGGACCTCACCGAGCTGTGGGACGCCCCGTCGGTCGACGACCCGAACAAGAAGGTCCGCGACACCGTCGTGCCCGGCACGGTCGAGGCGGGTTCGTTCAACGGCAAGCCGTACGTGCTGTACTACGTCTCCACCGTCTTCGGCATCTGGTACTCGGGCAAGCTGTTCAAGGAGAACGGCTGGGCGCCCGCGAAGACCTGGTCGGAGTTCACCGCCCTGCTCGACGGCATCAAGTCCAAGGGCATCACCCCGTACGGCTACGCCGGGGCGAACGCGGCCTACTACCAGTGGAACGTGATCCTGACCCACGCCGCGAAGATCGGCGGCACCGACGTGCTCAAGAACATCGACAACCTGGAGGACGGCGCCTGGCAGCAGGACGCCGTCAAGCAGGCGGCGCAGGCGTGGGAGGAGATCGGCGCGAAGTACGTCGACAAGAGCTTCGAGGGGCTCAAGCACACCGACGTACAGCTGCGGCAGAACCAGTACAAGCTGGCCCTCTACCCCAGCGGCGACTGGCTGGAGGGCGAGCAGAAGAAGGACACCCCGGCCGGCTTCGAGTACCAGCTCATGCCGGTGCCGAGCCTCACCGGCTCGGACAAGCTGCCGGCGACCGCCGTGCGGGCCACCGCCGGTGAGGGCTACTTCGTCTCGGCCAAGAGCAAGAACCCGCGCGGTGGTCTGGAGTACATGCGCCAGATGCTCTCGGTCGCCGGTGCGAAGGGCTTCACCGAGGTGGTCAAGGCCCCGACCGTGGTCACCGCCGGCAGCGCCGGCTTCGCCTTCCCGCCCGGCGTGGCCAGCTCCCAGGCCGCCCTCGCCGCCGCCGGCAAGGACGTGTTCAACCTGTACTTCGACGGCTGGTACAAGGAGCTGGACACCGAGGCGCGCACCGCCACCAACGAGCTGATGTTCGGCCGGATCAAGGCCGACGCCTTCGTGGAGCGGATCCAGAAGCGGGCCGACGCCATCAAGAAGGACAGCTCCGTCGCCAAGTTCACGCGCTGACCGAGCGGAGAAGCGGGATCATGCGGCACGGCAAGTATCCGTTCGTGATCGGGTTCCTGTTCGCCCCGGTCACGCTGTACGTGGTCTTCGTCATCGCACCGTACGCGCAGGCGTTCCAGATCTCGATGACCAACTGGCGGGGGCTGTCCGCCCCGCAGTGGGTGGGCTTCGACAACTACCGGCGGCTGCTCGACGACGGGCGCTTCTGGCAGGCGGTCCAGCACCACGGCGTACTGCTGCTTGCCCTGCCGCTGATCACGATCGCCATCGCGTTGTTCTTCGCCTTCCTGCTCAACGTGGGCGGACGCAGCGTGGGCGGTCAGCGGCAGGGGGTCCGGGGGTCGAAGTTCTACCGGGTGGTGTTCTTCTTCCCCCAGGTCCTGGCGGTGGCCATCATCGCGGTGCTGTTCCAGATGGTCTACCGGCCCAACGAGTCCGGCCTGATCAACGGCGTGCTGATGAAGTTCGGGCTGGACCCGGTGCTGTTCCTGGTCCGGCCGAACCTGGCCCTGTGGTCGATCATCGCGGTGCTGGTCTGGCAGGCCGTCGGCTTCTACGTGGTGCTCTTCTCGGCCGGGATGGCCTCGATCCCGGGTGAGATCTACGAGGCGGCCGAGATGGACGGGGCGAGCAAGGTGATGCTGTTCTTCCGGGTCACCCTGCCGCTGCTCTGGGACACCCTCCAGGTGGCCTGGGTCTACCTCGGTATCGCCGCGTTCGACGCGTTCGCCATCGTCGCGGTGCTCTCGGTGGACAGCGGCGGCCCGGACGGCGCGACGACGGTGCTGGCGGTGGAGATCTACCGCAACGCCTTCGTCTACTCGAAGTACGGCTACGCCTCGGCGATGGGTGTGGCGCTGTTCTTCCTCACCCTCACGTTCGCGGCGCTGACGCTGCGGTTGACCAAGCGGGAAAGCGTGGAGTACTGAGATGGCCGCACAGACGACGCTGCCGCCGGCCGCGGCGGACACCCCGCCCGGCCGGCCCGCCGCCCGCACCCGCAGGGGCCGGGGCGAGCACCACGAGGTACGACTGTTCAGCGGGCTCGGTCAGCTGGCGCTCGCCGTCTGGGCGGTGATCGTCATCGTGCCGATCCTCTGGACGTTCCTGGCCGCGTTCAAGAACACCGGCGAGATCTTCAGCAGCCCGTGGACGCTGCCGGCGGAGCTGCGCTGGGAGAACTTCGGCCGGGCCTGGACCAAGGCGCACGTCGGCCGCTACTTCCTCAACAGCGTCTTCGTGGTGTCGTGCAGCACCTTCGGCACCATGCTGTTCGGTTCGATGGCCGCGTACGTGCTGGCCCGGTACAAGTTCCGGGGCAACCGGGCGATCTACTACCTGTTCGTCTCCGGGTTGGCCTTCCCGGTCTTCCTGGCGCTGGTGCCGCTGTTCTTCGTGGTCCGCAACCTGGGCCTGCTGGACACCCACACCGGCGTGATCCTGGTCTACATCGCCTACTCGCTGCCGTTCACCATCTTCTTCCTGGCCGCGTTCTTCCGGACGCTGCCGAACTCGGTGGCCGAGGCCGGCATGATCGACGGCTGCTCGCACACCCGGCTGTTCTTCCAGGTGATGCTGCCGATGGCGAAGCCGGGCCTGATCAGCGTGGCGATCTTCAACATCATCGGGCAGTGGGCGCAGTACCAGTTGCCCCTGGTGCTGCTCTCCAACGCCAAGGACAAGTGGGTGCTCACCCAGGGCATCGCCGACATCTCGGTCAACGCCGGTTACGAGGCCGACTGGTCGGGCCTGTTCGCCGCGCTGACCATCGCCATCCTTCCGATGATCATCGTGTACGCGATCTTCCAGCGGCAGATCCAGTCCGGTCTGACCTCCGGCGCGGTCAAGTGACCGGTCGGGGTGGCGGGGCCGCCTCACCCCGCCACCCCGCCGGTGACCCGCAGCGCCCCGACGGGTGATCCGGGTCGGGGTGTCACAGGGGCGGGGCACAATCGGGTCGTGGCGGTGCTGGCGGTGGCGGCGGGGGAGCGGGGCGGTGGCGTCCTCCAACCGCTGGACGCCGCCGGTCACCCGGCCGGGCCCGTCGAGCCGGTCGACGACCTGCCCGCCGCCGTGGCCGCCCGCGAGGCGGCCGAGCACCCCCGCTGGGTCTGGGCGTCCGGTGCGACGCTCTACCCGACCCTGCTGCGCGCCGGGGTGCGGGTCGAGCGCTGCCACGACATCGAGCTGACCGAGGGGCTGCTGCTGGGCCATGCCGGGCGCTGGGGTGAGCCCCGCTCGCTGGCCGCCGCGTACGCCCGGCTCACCGGGGCCGCCGTCCCACCCGACCCGCCGCCCCGGCCGGCCGCGCCGCCGGGGCACGGGCAGGCCGCGCTCTTCGAGGCCGTCGTCGGCCCGCCGGCCCCCGGCATCGACGCCCTGACCCGGGTGTACGCCGACCAGCGCGGCCGGGTCGCCGCCACCGCCCATCCCGGCCGGTTCCGGCTGCTGGTGGCCGCCGAGTCGGCCGGTGCCCTGATCGCGGTGGAGATGGCCGCCGTCGGGCTGCCCTGGCGTGCCGACGTGCACGACGAGATCCTCGCCGAGCTGCTGGGCGAGGCGTCGCCGGTGGGTGGGCCGCCCCGGCGGCTGGCCGAGCTGGCCGCCCGGGTCGCCGAGGCGTTCGGCGTCCGTCAGCTGCACATCGACTCCTCGGCGGAGCTGCTGCGCGCCTTCGCCCGGGTCGGTGTGCAGCTGCCCAACACCCGGGCCTGGGTGCTGCGCGGCGTCGACCATCCGGCCGTCCCGCTGGTGCTCGAATACAAGGAGCTGTACCGGATCTGGACGGCGCACGGCTGGGCCTGGCGGGACGCGTGGGTCTCCGACGGCCGGTTCCGCCCGGAGTACGTCCCGGCCGGGGTGGTCTCCGGCCGGTGGGCGACCCGGGGTGGCGGCGCGTTGCAGATCCCGAAGGTGATCCGGCGGGCGGTGGTGGCCGATCCGGGGTGGCGGCTGGTGGTGGCCGACGCCGGTCAGTTGGAGCCCCGGGTGCTCGCCGCGGTCTCCGGTGACGCCCGGCTGGCCACCGCCGGGGCGGCCGGCGACCTCTACGCGGCGCTGGCCCAGGACTCCTTCGGCGGTGACCGGGCCCGCGCCAAGCTCGCCCTGCTCGGCGCGATGTACGGGCAGACCGGGGGTGGGGCGCTGCCGGCCCTGGCGGTGCTCAAGCGCAGCTATCCGACCGCCTTCGGCTACCTGGAGGCGGCGGCGCGTACCGGGGAGGCGGGTGGCCTGGTCCGGTCCTGGCTGGGCCGGACCTGCCCGCCGGGGACGGTCGGGTCCGGCGACGCCGACGACGCCCCGGTGGACCCGGACGTCGGGGCGGACCCGCGTTCGCCCCGGGCGCGGGCGGCCCGCTCCCGGGGCCGGTTCACCCGTAACTTCGTCATCCAGGCCACCGCCGCCGAGTGGGCCTCGACGCTGCTCGCCTCGCTGCGGGCGGAGCTGGCCGTGGTGGGCGGGGAGTTGGTCTTCTTCCAGCACGACGAGGTGATCGTGCACTGCCCGGCCGAGCTGGCCGAGCCGGTGGCCGACGCGGTCCGCCGCGCCGGAGCGCGCGCCTCGGCGCTGCTGTTCGGCCCGACCCCCGTGCGTTTCCCCCTCGACCTCTCCACCGTCACCACCTACGCCCAAGCCTGACTCCCCGCACCCCCTCACCCCTCACCCGGCCCCGTTGCGGTGTCGGCGCCCGGTGATCAAGAGGTTCGCGTCAGATTCGCCGCTCGCGATGACGCAAACCTCTTGATCACCGGGGCGGGCGGGGGTGGGGCGGGGCGGGTGGGCGGAGTGGGTGGGGTGGGTGGTTGGGTTCAGGGTATACGCGTGAAATATCCGTTTCGTGCCGACACTCATCTCCCGGGGGCTCGTTGCACCCGGTGTGCGTATCGCAGGAATGATCATCGCGGCGGGTGGGGGGCGGCGGCTCGGCAGCCCCGAGGCGTTGCTGTGTCGGGGGGACCGGCTGCTGGTCAGCTGCATGATCGACACGATGGTCGCGGCCGGCTGTGAGCAACTGGTGGTGGTGCTGGGGGCGGCGGCCGACGAGGTCCGGGCGGCGGCCGACCTGAGCCCCGCCACGGTGGTGGTCAACCGTTCCTCGGGAGCCGGGGTCGGCTCGTCCATCCGGGCCGGCCTGGCCGCGTTGGCCGACGAACGGGTCGAGGCGGTGGTGGTGGTACCCGTCGACATGCCCGGTCTCACCCCGGAGGCGATCCGGCGGGTGGCCGCGCTGCCGTACCCGGACGTGCTGGCCTGCGCCACCTACGACGGGCTGCGCGGGTACCCGATGCTGTTCGGCCGTCGGCACTGGGCCGGCATCGCGACCCTGGCCGGCGCCGACATCGGCGCCCGACCGTATCTGCTGGCGCACAAGGACCAGATCGTCGACATCGCCTGCGACTCGGTGGCCGACGGCAACCGGGTGGACACCCCGGAGCTGATGGCGCTCTACGGCCTCACCGTGCCACCCCAGCGGGTCGGCGTCTGAGCGCGCTCAGCTGTCGGGCGGGCGGCAGATGTCGACGGTGTGCCGGGGGCGTAGCCGTCGGTCGAACGCGACGGTGACCGCCGGCCGGTCGACCAGCGAGACCCGGACCGTCCGCTCGCCGACGAACTCGGCGTCGATCCGCTCCCGGGGACGCGCGTGGCGGCAGGTGACCAGTTCCCGGTCGGCGTCGTGGCTGAGCAGCCCGGCGCGGGTGCGTACCCGCAGCTCGGTGTGCGGCAGGTCCTTCCAGTCGCGGGTGTCCAGCCGGACCACCGCGTACCGGCCGTCGGGGGAGACGGCCAGCGTGGAGTCCCGCTCGACGGTCGAGGCGAAACCGGTGCGGTACATGCCCCACGCACCGGTGCCCACGCCGAGCAGCACCGCACAGCCGAGCGCGGCCGACCGTAGCGCCGTCGTCGCGGGCGGTCGCCGGGCGGCCAGCCAGCCGGCGAGCACCAGCGCCAGCGCGGCCAGCGTGGCGAGCCCGAGCAGGGGCAGCGGCCGGTGCAGGAAGCGTGCCGCCGGATAGAGTCGGGCGTACCCGGCGTCCCAGAGCACGCCCGCGAAGAGGACCAACGACAGCAGTGTCAGCAGGCCGGCGAGGAGCCGCCCGCGACCGGAGCCGGCGAGGGGGCGGGTCCCGGGGCCGGCCGACATGCTACGCATCGTAGGCGTGCGGAGCGCTCCCGGGCCGTCCCACGTTCGGCTGGTTCGGCGTTTCGCGCGCCCCGGTCAGACCTCGATGTTGAACCGTTGCAGCACCGACGGGGCGACCAGGCCGACGGCCGCGAGCACGGAGAGCACCGTCAACGCGGTCCGCAGCACCACCACCTCGGCCTTGCTGCCGGTACGTAACGCGATGCTGTTCGGTAGCCCGATCATCGTCCACATCCGGCGTTTGATCGGGATCGGCCAGAGGATGGGCACCCCCGCCTTGGTGATCATGTCGCCGAGGATGTGCACGAAACAGCCCACCCCGACGGCCAGCCCGATCATCGGATAGCCCCGGTCACCGGGCAGGGTGGCGAAGGTGAACCAGGCGGCGGCGGCCGAGACGAGGGTGACGATCACCCAGCCGGCCCGCTCTGCCCACTCGTCGAACAGCCCGCGCAGCGCCAGCCCGATCATGAAGAACAGGATGCTCACCACCGCCCACTTGCCGTACGCGGTGCACAGCGCGGTGGTGCCCCAACCGACCAGCACGGTGAACGGGATGGTGTGGGTCAGGGTGCGGTGACCGTTGTTGCGGCGCGGGTCACGGCTGAGCTTGGTGGCGTAGTAGACGCCGAGCGAGATCTTCTCCATCACCTCGGCGACGAACAGCGAGAACACCCCGAAGGTGCGGGCCACCGTCGCGCCGCCCTGGTTGCGGGTGACCTTGCCGGAGAGGTCGAGGTCGGGAAAGAGCGCCCCACCTGCGCAGACGGCGGTGCCGACGGCCAGGGCGAGCGGCGACTGGTGGTAGTCGGCGAAGTGGTCCAGTGCCCACGACCCGGTCAGCCACACCGCAGCGCCCGACAGCGCGTGGGACGGTCCCATCATGTCGCCTCGCCCCTCCCCGTTTTCTTGATCGACAACGCTACGCCACTGTGTCAGAACCGCCGTCGCCAGGGCAACAACCCGGCCGGTCCACAGGGGAGGGTGTCAGGCGGCGGGACGGAAGCTCTGCCGGATCATCAGGAAGTATGTCGCGTTGACCTGCCAGTCGAACTGGTCTGTCAGCCATGAGACGGTGTAGGCCCGCTGCGGGGCGACCCGGACCAGCAGCCGGGCGGTGTGCAGCCGGGCTCCGGTCGGGCCGGTCCACTCGCACTCCCACAGCGCGCCGCCACGGAACATGTCCAGCGCGGAGATGTCCACCCGCCGGTAGCCGGTGAGCCGACCGTCGTCGGTGAGCCGGCGTTCCTCGGCCCGCCAGTGGGCGACCGGGTCGGCCGGGGCGACGCCGGGGGCGACGCTGAGCACCCGGGGGCCACCGGGCTCGCGCAGGCAGGTCACCGGGCCGTCGGTGTAGCGCAGCCACCCGGCCGGGGCGGCGATCCGGAAGCCGTCCGGGTCGGTGTACCAGGTCCAGCCCGCGACCAGTCCGAAGCGCTCACCCGGCGGCGGCGGAGCGGAGCGGACCGGGACGGCGTCGGTCGGCGCGGGCGCGGCGCACGGGAAGGCCCCCGGCCGGGCCGCCCCGGTGCCGGCCCCACCACCCGGCGTCGACGACGGACCGGGGCCGTCGCGCAGCGCGACCGACGCCCCGAACCCGGCCAGCAGCGCGCCCGCGACGGCCACCGCGACCAGGACGGTCCGCTGCCGCCGCCGACGCGGCGTTCCGGCCGGCAGCGGCGGGGTGTCCCCGCCGGCCGGCACCACCGTGGGGCGTGATGGGGGCGGGGTGGACGCCTGCGACACGGGCGGGGTGGACGCCTCCGGCGTGGCGGGCGTCGCCGCGAGCGCCGCGCTCAGCCGGGTCTGCGTCTCGTCGGCGGTGAGCCGTCGTTCCGGTTCGCGGCGCAGCAGACCCTCCAGCACCGGGCGCAGCGCCCCGGCGCGGCGCGTCGGGTCGGGCGGCTCGGTGGCCAGCGCGCTCAGCGTCGCCATCGCGCTGCCCCGGGCGTACGGCGCCCGTCCCTCCACCGCCGCGTAGAGGGTGGCCCCCAGCGACCACAGGTCGGTACGCGGGCTGGACACTCCGTCGCGGGCGCGTTCGGGGGCGACGAACTGCGGGGAGCCCAGCACCATCCCCGGCCCGGTCATCGCCCCGTCACCGCCGTCGAAGGTGGCCAGTCCGAAGTCGGTGAGCACCACCCGCCCGTCGTCGGCGACCAGGACGTTGTGCGGCTTGACGTCGCGGTGCAGCACTCCGGCGGTGTGGGCGGCGCGCAGGGCGGCCAGCACCGCCAACCCGATCCGGGCGACCCGGCGCGGGGGCAGCGGCCCCTCCTCGGTGAGCAGTTGTTGCAGCGAGCGGGACGGGACGTACTCCATCACGATCCAGGGGTTGTCACCGTCGTGCACCACGTCGTAGATCCGGACCACGTTGGGGTGGTTGAGCCGGGCCGCGGTGCGGGCCTCGCGCAACGTGCGCAGCCGTAGCTCCTCGCGTTCGTGCGCGGCGAGCCAGTGCGGCGGGACGACCTCCTTGACCGCGACGTCCCGGTGCAGCATCTCGTCGCGGGCCAACCAGACGCGGCCCATCCCGCCGGTGCCGACCAGAACGAGTAGCCGGTACCGCCCGGCGACCCGCTGCTCGTGCACGACGTTTCCCCCTCGCTGCCCCG
Organism: Micromonospora sp. WMMD735; assembly: GCF_049178995.1. Taxonomy (NCBI): domain Bacteria; kingdom Bacillati; phylum Actinomycetota; class Actinomycetes; order Micromonosporales; family Micromonosporaceae; genus Micromonospora; species Micromonospora sp. WMMD735. The sequence continues at coordinate 2,851,261 of NZ_JBMHMJ010000002.1, read as the reverse complement.
CCACCAGGATATCCACGGTGACCGCGGTGTTCGCGGCGACGGATCCGCAGGGCGCAGCGCCCGCCGGCCGGCCCGCAAAAAGCCGGCCGGCGGCCGACGGCGGGCCGGGGCGGGTCAGGTGGGCGAGGTGACCTCCGTCGACCGGCCCCGGAAGCTCTGCCGGACCACCGTCAGCTCGTCGGTCGCGTCGTCCCAGTCCTCGTCCGCCGACGACCAGCTCAGCATGAATCCGGACAGGTCCCGGCCGGGGATCAGCCGGACCCCGTGCTCCCGGCCGCCGAACGGGGTGTCCCAGCGGCACTCCCACTGGGCGCCGTCGCCGTCGAACGCCGCCAGCTTGATCTTGTCGTACCCGGGCAGGGCGCCGAAGCCGAGCTGGGTGCGTTCCTCGGCCTGGAGTCGTTCCAGCGCCCCGCCGCCACCACCGGGCAGTGGTTCCACGCTCAGCGTCCGTCGGCTGCCCGGGTCCCGGAAGCAGGCCACCTGCCCTTCCTGGGTACGCAGCCAGCCGATCGGGACGGCGAGCCGGTAGCCTGCGCCGTCGTACCAGGTCCAGCCGGACGGGGGACGGAAACCGTCGTCCACGGTCGCCGGTCGGCCGGTGACCTGCGTGCCGACCGGGTCGGGACGCAGGCACGGCAGCGGTGGCGGGGCGAGGTCCTGGGCGCCGGGCGGGGGACCCGGCCGGCCCGGCCCACCGGCCGGCGGGGCGTACGGGCGGGTCGAGGGGGTGCTGCTGGCCGGCGCGTCGGTGTGCCCCGGTGCGGCCCGGTGCTCGTCGTCGTTGATCGCCATGGTGGTGCCGATGCCGGCCGTCGCCCCCACCGCGATGGTCACCCCGGCGAGGATCCAGCCCCGGGCACTGCGGGGCAGCCGGGCGAGCATCCCGACCGGCCCGCCCGTGCCGGTCGCCCGCCGTGACCCCGCGCCCGCGCCGGTGCGTCCCGGCCCGCGCCCGCCGGGCCCGCCCGGGGTGGTTGCGCCCGGTCCGGGGCCGGTCATTCGACCTGCGGCCGGCTTCGCGTCGGAGATGGTCGGGCCGGCCGGTGCGCCGCCGCGACCGTCGGTGTCGCCAGGGCCCGGCGGGTAGCCTGCCGGATCACCCGACCCGACCACGATCCGACCGGGCGGGGTCGCCTCGGCCGGCTCCCGGCCGGGCCCGGCGGCCGGGGGAGCGCCCGCCACCTGCGGGTGGCCGGTCGGCTCGGGGCCGGGGGAACCGGAGGCCGTGGGGGAGACGGGCCGTTCGGCCGCGTCGGCGGCGACCCGGCGGCCCGGTGGTCCCCAGTCCCGCTCGGCGTCGAGGTCCGCGCGGGTACGCGGGGGTGCCGGCGGGTCGTCTGTGCCGGGCGGCGGGGTCGGTCGGGCCACACCCATCGGACGGGGGACGGGCAGCACCACCGTGGGCGGCTCGGGCCGGGGCGTCACCCGGGTCACCTCCTCCAGGCGACGGGCGGCCTCGTCGTGGCGGATCCGGTGCCGGGGGTCGCGGACCAGCAGCCCGTCGAGCACCGGACGCAGCGGCCCGGCGTGCGGGGCCGGGTCCGGCGGGGAGGTGGCCAGAGCGGCCAGGGTGGCCATCGCGGTGCTGCGGGCGTACGGGGAGCGGCCCTCGACGGCGGCGTGCAGGGTGGCGCCGAGCGACCACAGGTCGGCCTCCACGCTGGACACCCCGTCGGCGGCGCGTTCGGGGGCGACGAACTGCGGGGAACCGAGCACCATCCCGGGGCGGGTCATCAGCCCGTCACCGCCGTCGAAGGTGGCCAGCCCGAAGTCGGTGAGCATCACCCGCCCGTCGTCGGCGACCAGGACGTTCTGCGGTTTCACGTCGCGGTGCAGCACCCCGGCGGAGTGTGCGGCGCGCAACGCGGACAGCAGCGCCAGCCCGATCTCGGCGGCGCGGACCGGGTCGACCGGGCCGGTGGTGTCCAGCACCGTCTGCAACGACCGGGACAGGACGTACTCCATCACGATCCACGGCCGTTCCTCGACCTGCACCACGTCGTAGACCCGGACCACGTTGGGGTGGTTGAGCCGGGCCGCGGTGCGGGCCTCGCGCAGCGTCCGTAGCCGCACCTCGTCGCGTTCGTCGTCGGCCAGCCAGGCGGGAGGGACGACCTCCTTGATCGCCACCTCGCGGTGCAACACCTCGTCGCGGGCCAACCAGACCCGGCCCATGCCACCCCGGCCCACCATCTTCAACAGGCGGTACCGGCCGGCGATCACTACCTGCTGCACCGTTCTCCTCACCATCGGCCGAGGTACACCGTAGCCAATGGATCGGGGCGGACCTATCGGTTGTCAGGTCTCGATCCGGTCAGCAGGCCGCGCCGTCCCATTGCAGCAGGTTGCCCTCGGGGATGGCGATCCGTTGCCGACCGCCGGCCAACAGGCCCGCCGCCCGCCGGGCCTGGAAACCGTCGTGGTCGCGGCGGGCGGTGGCGTAGCTGCCCGCGGTACGCGCGGCGATGGCGGCCCAGCCGTACCGCTCGCCGACCATGGTGCGGGCCCGCCGGGCCACCCGCCGGGCGAAGACCTCGTCGCCGACGAGCCGGTCGACCGCCCCGGCCAGCGCGCCCGGGTCGCTGTGCGGGAAGGTCACCCCGGTGACCCCGGGTTCGACGATCTCGGCCAGCCCGCCGGTGCTCGCCACGGCCAGCGGCGCGCCGGCCGCCGCCGCCTCCAGGGCGATCATGCCGAACGGCTCGTAGAGGCTCGGTACGACCGTCGCGTCGGTGGCGGCGAGCAACGCCGGGAGCTGCCCGGCGTCGAGGAAGCCGGTGAACCGGACGCTGTCGCCGACGTGCAGCCGGCGTACCTGGTCGACCAGCTCGTCCTTGTACGGGCCGTCCCCGGCGATCACCACCCGCAGCCCCGGGTGCCGGTCGCGCAGGTGGGGCACGGCGTCGACGAGGTGCTGCACGCCCTTCTCGTAGACCAGCCGACCGGCGTAGCCGACCAGCGGGCCGTCCCCGGCGAACCGGGCGCGGGCCGAGGCGACCGCCCGGGGCCGGGCCCGGAACGCCCGGTCGTCGACCCCGTTGGGCACCACGTCGACCCGCCCGGCCGGCACGTCGAACAACCGGCTGACCTGGGCTCGCATGTAGCCGGAGCAGGCGATCACCCGGGCCGAGGCGTTGCTGAGCCAGTGTTCGACGCCGTGGATGGTGCGGTTCAGCTCCCCGGGCAGCCAGCCCTGGTGCCGGCCGGCCTCGGTGGCGTGGATGGTGGTGACCAGCGGCAGGTCGAGGTGCTCGGCCAGGGTGACGGCGGTGTGCCCGACCAGCCAGTCGTGGGCGTGCACGACGTCGTAGCCGGCGCTGTCGGCGGCCCGCAGGGCGGTCCGGGTCAGGGTGTGGTTGAACGCCATCGTCCAGGCCAGCAGGGAGCCGGTGGCCAGCGGGAAGGTCACCGGGTCCTCGGGGGCGCGCAGGACGCGTACGCCGTCGGCGTACTCCTCAAGCGGCGCCCCCTCGGCGTGCCGGGTGACCACGGTGACCTCGTGCCCGGCGGCGGCCAGGGCGGTGGCCAGCGCGTGCACGTGCCGGCCGAGGCCGCCCACCAGCACCGGCGGGTACTCCCAGGACAGCATGAGCACCCGCTGGTGCCGGGCGGGGTGGATGTCGATCACGTTGGCGTCCGGTGACATGCGGCCCCCTTCGGGTGGTGTCCTGGGCGCGCGCCGGTAGGACACCATGAGGGTGTCCGTACGCGGCCCGGGGTCGGGGCCCATCCTGCCGACTGCTGGATAACCAGCGGAGACGCCACCGTTGCCGGTGTGTAACGGGTGCCTATCGGGCCCGTCGGACGCGCAGCAGCTCGGCCACCGACCACGCCTGGAACGGGCATCCGGTGGCGGCGTGCGGCGCGGTGGCGTCCGCCGTCTCGCTCACCGAGCCCAGGCCGAACTCCCCCAGATGTCCGACCAGACCGACCAGCAGGTCGTCGGTGGGCAGTCCGGCCTTCCGGTACGCCTCGACGAACGGCCCGACCAGCCACGGCCAGACCGTGCCCTGGTGGTAGGCGCCGTCCCGCTCCGCCGGGCCACCCCGGTGCCGGGGCGCGAACTCCGGCGCGTCGGGGGCGAGGCTGCGCGGCCCCAGCGGGGTGAACAGCCCGGCCGCCACCCGCCGCAGTGCCACCGGGTCCGGCTCCAACGGCGCGTACGGCAGCGACCAGGCGAGCAGCTGGTTGGGGCGCAGCAGGTCGTCGTCGTGGTGCGCCGCCCCACCCAGCGGGTACGCCGGGGCCGGCGCGTCCACGACGTCGTGCAGCCAGCCCGCCGGGGTGGGGAACCGCTTGCCGAACGCCTCCCGCGCCCGGTCGTGCAGCCGCCACAGCTCGTCCGGGTCCTGCCCGGCCAGCTCGGTCAGCTCCGCCAACCCGGCCAACCCGCTGACCCACAACGCGTTCACCTCGACCGGCTTGCCGACCCGGGGGGTCACCGGCACCCCGTACACCCGGGCGTCCATCCAGGTCAGCGCGGTGCCCGGGGTGCCGCCCTGGGTGATCAGCCCGTCGGCCGGGTCGACGGCGATGCCGTACCGGGTGCCGGCCAGGTGCGCCCGCACCACCCCGTGCAGCGCCGGCAGCAGCTCGTCGCCCAGGTCGGTGTCGCCGGTGACGGTGACGTGCCGGCCCACCGCGTGCAGGAACCACAGTGTCGCGTCGACCGTGTTGTATTCCACCCGACCGGTGTCGGCGGTGTTCGCCAGCATCCCCTCCGACAGCGTCGCCGCGTACGCCCGCAGCAGCTCCCGCCCCTCGTCGGCCCGCCCGGTGCACAGGAACAACCCCTCGTAGGAGGTCATGGTGTCCCGCGACCAGGCACCGAACCAGGGGTACCCGGCCACCACGTCCGGCCCGGCGGGGGTACGCACCACGAACGCGTCGGCGGCCAGCGCCAGGGTCGCGTCCACCGCGTCGGCCGGTTTCGCCGCCGCCACCACCGCCCGGTGCCGCCGCCGGGCCGCCGCCACCACCTGCGTCGCCGGGGGCGGCTCCTCGGCCAGGTCACCGGCCCAGGCCAGCACCGACACGGTGTCCCCGGGGTGCTCCAGCGCGCCGGAGAACCGCCCGGCGCACCACAGGTCCTCGTCGGGGTGCAGCCCCCGGGCGGCCTCCTCGCGGTGGTGCACGCCCAGCCACCACTGCCCCTCGGGCGTCCAGTCCGGGCCGGCGAGGCGGAACGCGCCCTCGACCACCGCACCGCCGTCGGCCGGCTCCACCCGGGGCGTGGGGCCGTCGGCCCGCCGTTCGCCGTGCGCGTCGCGCCAGGTGCAGGCGGCCGAGAGGTCCAGCCGGACCGGGCCGCCGGCCACCAGCCGGTGCACCACCGCCACGGCGGACCGGCCGTGGGTCATGGCCAGCTCCCGCTCGATCACCACGTCGCCGATCCGCCACCGCCAGCGCGGCAACCCGTCGACCAGGTCGAACCGTTCGAGGTATTCGTAGCCGCGCGGGTCGACCACCCCGGAGTTCCACTCGTGTGCGCCGAGCCGGACCCGGGCCCCGGACGGCAGGACCACCGCCGGGTCCAGGCTGACCAGACCCACCCGACGGGCCGCCGGGGTCTCCCCGGCGACCACCAGCAGAGCGTGGTAGCGGCGGGTCCGCAGCCCGCTCACGGTGCCCATGGCGTACCCGCCGAGACCGTCGGTGACCAGCCATTCCCGGGTCGCCCCGGCGGCCGGTTCACCGCAGACCCCCGGCCCGAAACCGAACTCGATCAACTTCTTTCCTCCTGTGGCGGCGAGGTGTAACACGCCACGACGACAATGGTCGCTGTGGTCAAGTACTCCGTCGGCGTCGAAAATGTGCAGGTGTTCACCGACAGATCGCCCTCCGACGCCCCGTCCCCCGACGCCGAGCGGCTCCGGCTCGCCCAGGCCGATGCCGGAGAGCAGGACTGGCGCGCATGGGGTCCCTATCTGTCCGAGCGGGCGTGGGGGACGGTACGGGAGGACTACAGCGAGCACGGCACGGCGTGGGACTACTTCCCCCACGACCACGCGCGGTCCAGAGCCTACCGGTGGAACGAGGACGGCATGGCGGGCGTCTGCGACGACCGGCAGACGTTCTGCTTCGCGCTGGCGCTGTGGAACGGGGTGGACCCGATCCTCAAGGAGCGGATGTTCGGCCTCGGCGGCGACGGCGGCAACCACGGCGAGGACGCGAAGGAATACTGGTGGTACCTCGACAGCACCCCCACCCACTCGTGGATGCGCTGGCGCTACCACTACCCGCAGGCCGCCTTCCCGTACGACGAGCTGGTCGCCGTCAACGCCCTGCGCGGCCGGGACGAGAACGAGTACGAGCTGGTCGACACCGGCATCTTCGACGACGACAGGTACTGGGCGGTCACCGTCGACTACGCCAAGGCGTCCCCGACCGACCTGTGCATCCTGGTCACCGTCGCCAACCGGGCCGACGAGGCGGCCAGCCTGCACGTGCTGCCCACGCTGTGGTTCCGCAACACCTGGGCCTGGGGCCCGCCCGGCGCCGACCGGGTGCCCCGGCTGACCGGTGACGGTGCCCGGCTGGTCGGCGAGCACTGGGTGCTGGGGCAGCTCCTGCTGGAGGGCGACGGCGAGCCGGTCCCGCTGCTCTGCGACAACGACACCAACGCCGAGCGGCTGTGGGGGCTGGCCGGCCGCTCGCCGTACCCGAAGGACGGGATCAACGACCACGTGGTGGCCGGCGCGGCCACCGTCAACCCGGACCGGGAGGGGACCAAGGGCGCCCTGCACTACGTGCTCGACGTGCCGGCCGGCGGGCAGCGGCAGATCCGGCTGCGGCTGACCCGCACCGCCCCGCCGCCCGGAACCGCCGCGCCGCCCCCGGCCGACCTGGGGGCCGGCTTCGACGCGGTGGTGTGGGCCCGGCGGGCCGAGGCGAACCGCTTCTTCGCCGGGGTGATCCCGGCGGCGGCCAGCGCCGACGAGGCGCTGGTGGCCCGGCAGGCGATCGCCGGGCTGATGTGGGGCAAGCAGTTCTACCACTTCGACGTCAAGCGGTGGCTGGAGGGCGACCCGGGCTCGACGCCGCCGGCCGGCCGCCGGCACGGGCGCAACAGCGCCTGGTGGCACATGACCAGCTTCGACGTGATCTCCATGCCGGACCCGTGGGAGTACCCCTGGTACGCCGCCTGGGACCTGGCCTTCCACTGCGTCACCATCGCCCGGGTCGACCCGGGCTTCGCCAAGGCGCAGGTGCTGCTCCTGCTCCGCGAGTGGTACCTGCATCCCAACGGCCAGATCCCGGCGTACGAGTGGGCGTTCGGTGACGTGAACCCGCCGGTGCACGCCTGGGCGGCGTTGAAGGTGTTCGAGATCGACGGCGGGCGCGACCACGAGTTCCTCGCCCGGGTGATGCACAAGCTGCTGCTGAACTTCACCTGGTGGGTCAACCGCAAGGACACCGGCGGCAACAACCTGTTCGAGGGCGGTTTCCTCGGGCTGGACAACGTCGGCCCGTTCGACCGTTCGGCGGCGCTGCCGGTGGCCGGGGTGCTGGAGCAGTCCGACGGCACCGGCTGGATGGCGATGTACGCCCTCAACCTGCTGGACATGGCGATCGTGCTGGCCGAGCACGACCGGGCGTACGTGGACACCGCGACGAAGTTCTTCGAGCACTTCGCCTACATCGCCGCCGCCGGCTACTCGCAGGGCCTGTGGGACGCCGAGGACGCGTTCTTCTACGACGTGCTGCGCCTCGCCGACGGCACCCAGGTGCCGTTGAAGGTCCGTTCGGTGGTGGGGCTGCTGCCGCTGGCGGCCACCACCCGGCTGTCCGCGCGGACCCTGCAACGCCTGCCCGAGCTGGGGGCCCGGTTACGCTGGTTCCTCAGCCAACGGCCCGAGTACGCCGACGTGATCGGGGCCCGCCGGCTCGGCCCGGACGGCCGCCAGCAGCGGCTGCTGTCCATGGTCGGCCCGGAGCAGGTGGTCCGGCTGCTGGCCCGGATGCTCGACCCCGACGAGTTCCTCTCCGACTACGGCCTGCGCACGCTGAGCCGGGCCCACCTGGACAAGCCGTTCGCGGTCGACCTGGGCGGGCAGGAGTTCTGCGTCGGCTACGAGCCGGCCGAGTCGACGAGCGGGTTGTTCGGCGGCAACTCCAACTGGCGCGGCCCGATCTGGATGCCGACGAACTTCCTGCTGATCAGCGCGTTGCGCGACTACGCCGCGTTCTTCGGCGACGACCTCCAGGTGGAGTACCCGACCCGGTCGGGACGCAAGTGCACCCTGGACGAGATCGCCGACGACCTGTCCGCCCGGTTGATCTCCCTGTTCACCCGGGACGGCTGGGGCCGCCGGCCGATCTACGGCGCGTGTCAGCTCTTCCAGACCCATCCCGACTGGCGGGACCTGATCGCGTTCCCCGAGTACTTCCACGGCGACAACGGCGCGGGCCTCGGGGCCTGGCACCAGACCGGGTGGACGGCGCTGGTGGCCGACCTGATCCTGACCCTGCGGCGGGACAACCCGGATGTGCCGGGCGGGCCGGAGCGCTAGCGTGTCCGTCGGCCGCCGCCGTCGGGCGGGGCGATCCTGTCGGGAGGGGACCGGATGAGTACGGGTGGGAACGGAACGGCCCCGGGGGCGGGCGCGACGACGTTGATCTTCGACGCCGACGACACGCTCTGGGAGAACAACGTCGTGTTCGAGCGGGTGATCGACGACTTCCTGGACTGGCTCGACCACCCGACGCTCGACCGGGCCCAGATCCGTACCGTGCTCGACGACATCGAGCGGGCCAACGCGGTGGCCCACGGCTACGGCAGCAAGGTGTTCCTGCGCAGCCTCGGCGAGTGCCTGGAGCGGCTGCGGGAGCGACCGGCCACCGACCGGGAACGCGCGGACATCGACCGGCTGGCCACCGCGTTGGTCAACCACGAGGTCGAGCTGATGCCCGGGGTCGCCGACACCCTCGACGCCCTGGCCAGCCGCTACGACCTGCTGCTGCTGACCAAGGGTGACCGGGCCGAGCAGCAGCGCAAGCTGGACGCCTGCGGCCTGCTGCACCACTTCGCCGCGGCGCACATCGTGCCCGAGAAGGACACCGGCACCTACCGGTGGCTGGCCCGGGAGCACGGCTTCGCCCCGGCCGACGCCTGGATGATCGGCAACTCCCCGAAGTCGGACATCCTGCCGGCGCGGGCGGCCGGGATGCGGGCGGTGTTCATCCCCAACGAGAACACCTGGGTGCTGGAGGACGACGACCTCGACCCGGCCGACACCGGGGTGATCCGGCTGGCCGCCTTCCCCGATCTGCTCGCCCACTTCTGAGAGCCAACAGCGTCCGGCCGGCTGACCGTGTCACGTCGGGATGCCGCAATTGCGCCCCGGCGGCAATCACCTCCGTGACCCCGTCGGCCTGCTTGCCCGGCCATCGGGCGGCTGCCTAACCTGGGCCGGCGTTCACGACCGATCGGGGTGGTCGGGAACGCGCCGAAGTCCGGCACCGGGGCACCGGGGAGCTGAGTGCTGGCGGGCCTGGTCCGCGTGCCGGGCCCGACGGTACCGGCCTGACCCGCCCGTCGCGCCCGCACCGGCGCGAACCGCCGCCGGGCCGGACGGCTGGCGGTCAGGGTCGGGGAGTTGCGGACCCGACCCTGACCCACCGATCCGCGTCACCCGCCCCAGCGGGCTGAACACCGGCCCCGGTGCGGCGGGGCACCGCCGCACCGGCGACGGTGCGATCATCGGCGGAATGCAGACCACACCCCGGACGGACGGGCGCGACACGGACCCGGCGACGGGCCGGGGCCGGCCGGTCCCGCCACCGAACCGGGCCTCCGGGTTGACCACCCTGCCCGCCGCGACCCGGCAGGTCGTCATCGTCACCGGCAGCGGCTATTCGACCACCCACGCCACCCTGGAGACGTTCCACCGGGCGGGCGGCCACTGGGTGCCCGTCTCCGCCCCGCTGCCCGCCCGGGTGGGCGCGAAGGGCTTCAGCGACCACCACACCGAGGGCGTGGCGACCACCCCGACCGGGGTGTATTCGTTCGGCCCCACCATGTACGGCATCGCCGCCGACCCGGGCGTCCGGTTCCCCTACCACCGGGTGGTCACGAACGACTGGTGGAACGAGAACCCCGACTCGCCGGCCTACAACACCTTCCAGCACAGCACCACGAACCCGGGCGGCTACAGCGAGGCGCTGTGGCGGGAGGTGCCGGCGTACACCCACTTCGCGGTGATCACCTACAACATGCCGCCGAACGTGTCGAAGCCGGTGCCGGACGCGGGCAGCGGCATCTTCCTGCACGAGTTCAGCACCCCTGCCGGCGGCCCGACCGCCGGCTGCGTCAGCCTGTCCCACACCGACCTGGTGTCGGTGCTGCGCTGGCTGGACCCGCGGCACGCGCCGCGCATCGTGATCTGCCCGGCGGCCAACCTCGGCCGCTACTGACCCGCCGGGGTTCAGCCTGCGGCCAGGGCGGATGTCTCCGGTGGCGGCGGGGCCGGCGGACGCCGACCCCGTCGGGGGTTCAGGAGATCTCGTTGCGGACGATCGCCACCGCGACCCGGCAGAACTCGTCCATGTCGGGGCGGAAGCCGGCGGCGATGTCCGGGTGCAGCCCGGAACGGGTCTCGTCGAGCAGTTGTTGGCAGACCTGCTCGACCGGTTCGCCCGCGTAGTTGGCCCGGACCCGGTCGGTGGCGGCCTGCAGCGCCGAGGTCAGCTGATCCTCCAGCGGGCCGCGCAGCTTCTGCTGCACCGGGTCGAGCCCGCGCGGGTCGAGCGTGACATGTGGCTCCGACATCGGTGCTCCCTTCGTCGGCGTCCGCGGTACCCCACCGCGGGCGTCGGTCAAACCACGGCTGGCGCGGCGGCCACCCGGACCTGGTACGAGAGGTTTTCCGCCGGCTCCTCCCGGAACGACAACCGGCGGATCTGCCGGTCGTCGGCGTAGAGCGCGACGTCGACCAGGACCCCGAGGTGGGCCAACCCGATGTTGGCCACCCGCTTCTTGTCCTGGAGCACCGCGCACACCCCGCCCAGCAGGGTGCTGGCGTCGGAGGTGCGGTGCCCGGGTGGGCACCGCAGGATCAGGTCGACCTCGACCGGCCCGGCCAACGGCGTCCAGCCGGTCTGCTGGGCCGCGGCGCAGGCCGCCTCGAGCAGGGCGCGTACCCTCGTCGCCTGCCGATGGCCGGCGGTGAAGAGGGACAGCGCCTCGGTTTTCACCGGTGGCAGGCCGCTCACCTCGAACGTCAGGGCGAGAGCGCGGGTGTCCTGCACCACGGGGCACCTCCTCGTTGAGGACGATCCTGCCCGGACCGGGGGCGCGCAGGGGGAGTTCGCGGGAGAACCCACCGAACGGGCAGGCTGATGTCGGCCGGAGGCGTATCGACTACGACGGCGACGCGCCGGCCTGGTGGAGTGAGTGCGTCAACGCTAGTGCACCCGGCATGCCCGGGGACAGCCCGTCACACCCGCCATCCGGACAGTCGTGGTCGGCCGAGGGGACGCGGGCGGGGCGCGGGTTGATCGACTCCACGGGGTCGATGTTGCGGTGTCCGCCGGACCGGGACACCGCTGCTGCGCCCCACGTGGGTCGATCCTGCGGGGCGACCGGGACCGACCAGGCTCCCGACGGTGCGTGGAGCCCGGTCGGTCGCCCGGATCAGTGCCGCTTGGCGTAGCCGACGAACGCCGTCCAGGCCGTACGGTCGAAGTGAAGGGTGCCGCCCTCGCGGTCCTTGGTGTCGCGCACCAGCACCCGGCCGGGCAGGTTGTCGGCGACCTCGACGCACGACCCGCCGTTGCCGCCGGACCTGGTCGACTTCCGCCACTGCGGGGTCATCATGTCCATGACTTCGCCACTTCCTCGATCAGCTCGACTGACTGCCGGCGGGGGAGCGCCTCGTTCCGCACGATCTCCCACGTTCTGGCCAGCGTAGCGACATCGGTCGGCGTATCGACGATCTGCGCGGTGAGCTGGTTGTCCGCGTGGGCCACCCGCTCGCCGTCGGGCATCTCGGCGATGATGAACTGCCCGGCCAACCCCAGGTACATGCCGGCGTCCGTCGGCACGATGTGCACCTGGATGTGCTCCTCGGCGGTCAGCCGGGCCAGGTGCTCGCACTGCTCGATCATCAGCCCCGGCTGGTCGAGCACCGGCCGGCGCAGCACCGTCTCGTCGATGACGCAGATGAGCTGCGGTGGGCGTTCCCGCCGCAGGATCGCCTGCCGTTCGAGCCGGGACGCCACGATCCGGTCGACGTCCTCCGGGGCGAACCGGCCGCCGGCCAGCGTCGCGCGGGCGTACCGCTCGGTCTGCAACAGGCCCGGCACGTACGCCAGCTCGAACCAGCGCAGCGTGGTCGCCCCCCGCTCGAACTCGATCCACTCCCGCAACCAGGCGGGCTCGGCGTCGAGCCGGCCCAACCGGTCCAGCATCCGCAGGAAACGCCCGCCGGTGTCGTGGTGGCCGTCGACGGCCTTCATGAACTCCTTCGTGGGCGCCCGGCCGCCGGTCTCCACCGAGCTGACGTGCGACCCCGAGTAGCCGATGCCCTTACCGAAATCCTCCTGGCTGAGCGCGAGCGACGCCCGGAACAGGCGTAACTCCTCCAACACGTAGTCGGTGGCCGTCCCCATCACACCCCCGGTTTCCGCCCACCGTGGACCGGCGGGTCGCTCGTGGTTGCTCACCCATCCCGCTGAGCTGCGCAGATGGCGTGAGCGTGTATCGACAGTAGTGGTCCGGTCAGCAGACTGTCACCCGTGGCGGGCCCGCTGGCAGCCGGGGAGGGCGGCAGCGGGCCCTGCCCGGGGCCGCTCCCGACCCCCCCCGTGCGGGAGCGGCCCCCTCCAGTCCCATGCCGACGCGCTCGGCCCCGGGCCGCGACGGCCGGTGCCGACCGCGCCCACGATTCGAGGAGGTGGCGGTGATGGTGGTCCGACCGCCGGTCCCGCACGTCGCGATGCGCCCGCTGTGGCGGTGCCGCAACTGTGGCCGGGAGTGGCCCTGCCAACCGGCCAAGCTCGCCCTGCTCACCGAGTACCGCAGGGACCGCACCGGGCTGCTGGTCTACCTCGGCACCCTGATGCACGAGGCGACCAACCAGCTCACCCAGCTGCACCCGGGACACCCCCCGGCCCGGATGACCGAACGTTTCCTGTCCTGGGCCAGACCCCGGCGCTGAAACCGCCCGGACGGGCACGACCCGGACGCCGGTGACGCCCCCGCAGCGGGCCTGCCCCGTCCGTCCCGACTTCGGTTACCGACAGGTTTCACGACTTCGCAGGTCGGGCAGTGTAGGCCCACGGAACACCCCGGGGCGGCGCGTTTCCGCACTTCACCAGCCTGATGACGGGGCACCGGTGACCTCCCCGGTTTTCGCCGAAGAGAGGGGAGGGGCGATGACGGACCCCGGAACGGCCCGACACCGGCGTCGGCCGGCGCTCCGGGCCGGGGCGGCCGCCGCCGCGCTGGCGCTGGTCGCGCCGCTGGCCGCGTGCGGCGCCGACGACGGTGGCGGTGGTACGCCCACGATCAACCTGTACTACCCACCCGAGCAGAACCTGCAGAAGGTCGTCGACGACTGCAACACCCGCGCCGAGGGGCGCTACCGGATCGCCTACCGGGTGCTGCCCCGGCAGGCCGACGACCAGCGGGTGCAGCTCGTGCGCCGGCTGGCCGCCGAGGACACCGGGATGGACGTGCTCGGCCTCGACGTCACCTGGACCCAGGAGTTCGCCAGCGCCAAGTGGATCCGCGAGTGGACCGGCCAGGACAAGGCCGAGGTCGAACAGGGCACCCTCGCCGGCCCACTGGACACCGCCCGCTACGAGGACAAGCTCTACGGGGCGCCGAAGAACACCAACGTGCAGCTGCTCTGGTACCGCAGCGACCTGGTCCCGGAGGCCCCGAAGAGCTGGGACGACATGATCAGCGTCGCCAAGGACCTCAAGGGGCAGGGCAAGCCGTACCAGGTGCTCACCATGGGCGCGCAGTACGAGGGCCTGGTGGTGCTCTACAACACCCTGGCCGAGAGCGCCGGGGGCAAGATCCTCAGTGACGACGGCAAGAAGGCCGTGATGGACGACGGCACCGTCAAGGCCCTCGACCAGCTCCAGCGGTTCGCCACGTCGGGCGTGACGTCGCCGTCGTTCAGCAACTCCACCGAGGATCCCGTCCGGCTCGACTTCCAGTCCGGCAAGGGCGCGTTCCAGGTCAACTGGCCGTTCGTCTACCCGGCGTTGCAGGAGGCCGACCCGGAACTGGCCAAGAAGGTCACGTGGGCCCGGGTGCCAGGCATCGATGCGAACACCCCCAGCAAGGTCACCATCGGCGGGGTCAACATGGCGGTCAGCGCCTACTCCAAGCACCCGACGGAGTCCTTCGAGGCGGCCAGGTGCATCAGGGACGCCAAGAACCAGAAGTTCTCCGCGGTCAACGACGGGGTGCCCCCGACCATCGAGTCGGTCTACGACGACCCGGAGATGGACGAGGCGTACCCGATGAAGGAGACCATCCTGGAGGAGCTGAAGGAGCCGGCGGTCCGCCCGCTGACCCCCGCGTACCAGAGCATCTCCACGGTGATGTCGGCGATCCTGTCGCCGCCGTCGGCGATCCGGCCGGAGCAGACCGCCAAGGAGCTGCGCGAGGCGATCTCCGACGCGCTCCAGTCCAAGGGGGTCCTGCCGTGAGCCGGCGAGCCCCGCTGAGCGAGAACAAGAAGGCCGAACGGAAACTGGGCTGGCTGCTGTGCGCCCCGGCCGCGCTGGTCATGGTGCTGGTCACCGCGTACCCGATCATCTATTCGGTCTGGCTGTCGTTGCAGCGCTTCGACCTGCGCTTCCCCGACCAGCGCGAGTTCATCGGGCTGGAGAACTACGTCACCGTGCTCACCAACGAGTTCTGGTGGACCGCGTTCGGGGTGACCATGCTGATCACGGTGGTCACCGTCGCGGTGGAACTGGTGCTCGGCATGGGGCTGGCCCTGGTCATGCACCGCACCCTGGTCGGCCGGGGCATCGTGCGGACCGCCGCGCTCATCCCCTACGGCATCGTCACGGTCGTCGCCGCGTTCTCCTGGCGGTACGCCTGGACGCCCGGCACCGGCTACCTGGCCAACCTGTTCGACGGCAGCGCCCCGCTGACCGAGCGGGCCAGCTCGCTGGCGATCATCATGCTGGCCGAGATCTGGAAGACCACCCCGTTCATGGCCCTGCTGCTGATGGCCGGGCTGGCGCTGGTGCCCGAAGACCTGCTCAAGGCGGCCTCCACCGACGGGGCGACGGCCTGGCAGCGGTTCACCAAGGTGATGCTGCCGGTGATGAAGCCGGCCATCCTCGTCGCGCTGCTGTTCCGCACCCTGGACGCGTTCCGGGTCTTCGACAACATCTTCGTGCTCACCAACGGCGGCAACGAGACCTCGTCGGTGTCGATGCTCGCCTACAACAACCTGATCCGGGGGCTCAACCTCGGCATCGGCTCCACGATGTCCGTGCTGATCTTCATCACGGTGGCGATCATCGCGTTCGTCTTCGTGAAGCTGTTCGGCACCGCTGCCCCGGGCAGCGACGACGGGGAGAGGCGCTGACATGGCCGACACCACCACCCGGGCGAAGCTGCGCTGGGGCCTGATCGACGTCATCGTCGTCGTCTTTGCCCTGGTCCCCGTGCTCTGGATCGCCTCCCTGTCGTTCAAGACCCCGGCCACCCTCACCGACGGCAGGTTCTGGCCCCGGGAGTGGACGCTGGACAACTACAAGAGCATCTTCGACACCGACCAGTTCGTCCGCGCCCTGGTCAACTCGATCGGCATCGCCCTGATCGCCACGCTCATCGCGGTGGTCCTCGGCGCGATGGCCGCGTACGCGATCAGCCGCCTGGACTTCCCCGGCAAGCGGCTGCTGGTCGGGGTGTCCCTGCTGATCGCGATGTTCCCGCAGGTGTCGCTGGTGTCGCCGCTGTTCGAGATCGAACGGCAGCTCGGCCTCTTCGACACCTGGCCGGGGCTGATCCTGCCGTACATCACCTTCGCCCTGCCGCTGGCGATCTACACGCTGTCGGCGTTCTTCAAGCAGATCCCGTGGGACCTGGAGAAGGCGGCGAAGATGGACGGCGCGACCCAGGGGCAGGCGTTCCGCCGGGTGATCGCCCCGCTGGCCGCCCCGGGGCTGTTCACCACGGCGATCCTGGTCTTCATCTTCTGCTGGAACGACTTCCTGTTCGCCATCACGCTCACCTCCACCGAGCGGGCCCGGACGGTGCCGGTGGCGCTGTCGTTCTTCACCGGCGAGTCGCAGTTCGAGGACCCCACCGGGGCGATCTGCGCCGCCGCCGTGGTGATCACCATTCCGATCATCCTGTTCGTGCTCTTCTTCCAGCGCCGCATCGTCTCCGGTCTGACCTCCGGCGCCGTCAAGGGATAGGTGACAACAATGGCTGACATCGTGCTGGACAAGGTGAGCAAGAGCTTCCCCGACGGCACCGTCGCGGTGCAGGACGTCGACCTGGAGATCGCCGACGGCGAGTTCGTCATCCTGGTCGGCCCGTCCGGCTGCGGGAAGTCCACCACCCTCAACATGATCGCCGGGCTGGAGGACATCAGCTCCGGGGAGCTGCGCATCGGCGGGGAACGGGTCAACGACAAGGCGCCCCGCGACCGGGACATCGCGATGGTGTTCCAGTCGTACGCGCTCTACCCGAACATGACCGTCCGGGAGAACATGGCCTTCCCGCTGCGGCTGGCCAAGCTCGACAAGGAGACCATCACCGCCAAGGTCGAGGAGGCGGCGAAGGTGCTGGAGCTGACCCCGCTGCTGGACCGCAAGCCGGCCAACCTCTCCGGCGGGCAGCGGCAGCGGGTGGCGATGGGCCGGGCCATCGTGCGGCAACCCAAGGCGTTCCTGATGGACGAGCCGTTGTCCAACCTGGACGCCAAGCTCCGGGTGCAGATGCGCACGGTGGTGTCCCGGCTGCAGAAGAAGCTCGGCACCACCACCGTCTACGTGACCCACGACCAGACCGAGGCGATGACCCTCGGCGACCGCGTGGTCATCATGCGGGGTGGCGCGATCCAGCAGGTCGGCCCGCCCCAGGAGCTGTACGACCACCCCCGCAACCTGTTTGTCGCCGGGTTCATCGGCTCCCCGTCGATGAACTTCCTGCACGCCGCCGTGGAGGAGGGGAAGCTGCGGACCGCCCTGGGTGACGTGCCGATCGGCGACCGGATCCGCCGCGAGCTGGAGGGGGCCGACGCGCCCCGGGAGCTGATCCTCGGCATCCGCCCCGAGCACTTCGAGGACGCCGAGCTGATCGACGACGAGGCGCGGGCCCGGGGGATGGAGTTCACCGCCCCCGCCGAGATCGTCGAGTCGATGGGCTCCGACAAGTACGTCTACTTCACCGTCGAGGGGCAGCGGGCCAGCGCCGCCGAGCTGGAGGAGTTGGCCGCCGACGCCGGGGCCGACTTCAGCGGCGGTGGCGGCAACCTGGTGACCCGGCTGTCGGCCGAGTCGCCGGTGCAGGAGGGCGAGGACCGGCGGGTCTGGTTCAACCTGGAGAAGATCCACCTGTTCGACCCGTCGACCGGACGGAACCTGACCCTGCACGAGGGTCGGTCGGCCGGCGCGCTCGGCGACTGATCCCACCGGGTGCGCGGTCGACCGCAGCGGTGACGACCCGGTCCGGGGTCGCGCGATCCGGTCCGGGGCCGTGCGACCCGTCCGACGCGCGGTGGCGGCCAAAGGAGGCGACCGCCACCGCGCGTCGGCGTCGTGCCACGGTGGTGCGGGGGTGTCGGACCGTCAGTTACGGAGGGCCCACTGCTGGTTTCCGCCTCCGTGGCACGTCCACAGGTTGAGTTGCGTCCCGTTGGCGGTGCCGTTGCCGACGGCGTCCAGGCAGAGTCCCGACTGGGCGGAGGTGATGGTCCCGTTGCTGTTCAGGTTCCACTGCTGGTTCGCGCCACCGTTGCAGTCCCAGATCTGGACGACGGTGCCGTTGCTGGTGCCTGACCCGTTGGCGTCCAGGCACTTGTTGCCGTAGACGGTCAGGGTGCGGTTGGCGGTACGGGTCCACCGCTGGTTGCTGTTGCCGTGGCAGTCCCACAGCTGCACCCGGGCGCCGTTGCTCGTGCTGGAGTTGGCGACGTCGACGCAACGGCTCGACGGGCCGCCCGCGATCAGCACGTTCGCCTGGCCGGCCGGCGGCGTGGTCGGCGCGGTGGTCGGCGGCGTACTGGTCGGGGGCGGGCTGGTCGGCGGCGGGGTCGAACCGAACTGGGTGAAGAACCGCCACACCTCGGGCTTGACCCAGCTTCGCGCGCCGCTTTCGCAGCCGGCGCATCCGTCCACCGGACCCTGCTGGTGGCCGCCGTCGAACGGGGCCCAGACCACCGGGTAGCCGGCCCGGCACGAGTAGGTGGTGATGATGTGGGTCAGGCTGCCCCGGGCGGGCTCGGGGGCGTTCTGGGCGGCGCAACCGTTGTTCCTGAGCCACCTGTCGCGCAGTGACCGGCCGCTCTGGATGTTGTCGCTGATTCCGTGGATTCCCAGGTACGCCACGGGCTGGGTGCCGCCGCTGCAACCACTGATCTCTCCCGGGGCGGCGATGGCGGCGACCGCACGGAACACCGTCGGCCGGGAACAGGCCAACGAGTAGCTCATCGCGCCGCCGTAGCTGAACCCGACCGAGAAGCGTTGCGTCGTGTCCACGCAGAGCGCGTTCTCGATCACGCGGATCATGTCGTCGGTGAAGGTGACGTCCTCACCGTTGGCGTTGGCCCAGCCGTTGTTGATGCCCTGCGGGGCGACGAAGATCGTGCTGTTGTTCGACTGCGACAGCATGCCGTAGTAGGCCCAGGCGGCGCCGTCGGTCCCGCCCGAGGCCACGGCGCTGGCGGTGCCACCCAGCCAGTGGAAACCGAAGGCCAGCCGGTGCGGGTAGGTGTTGTCGTAGCTGTCGGGGAGCCGAAGGATGAAGCTACGGGTCTTGCCGCCGCTGGAGATGGTGTGGGTGCCGCTGTTCAGCCCCGGGGCCTTGCCGCAGCCGGCGGTGGTGGCCGCCGCGGCCGGCGGCGCGTTCGTGACGACGTATGCGCCGACGGTGGCCAGGACGAGGGCGGCCAGGATCGTGCCCAGCCAGGGGACCGGGCGTTTGCGAGGTGGCACGGGGTCGTCTCCTTACCGGAAGGCCGCCGTCCGGTTCGGGGTGTCACACCGCAGCTCATCACCTGAGCCGTCCGACCGGACGTGAAGGCGCCACCGCAGCGTCGACGTTGGCACGGGACGGGCAGTCGAGGCGGCGGTCACGCACGTCGACCGGTTCGGTGTCATCTCGATGTGCCGGACGGGACACGGAATCAATTCATATCGATGCCAGTATTGGTATGACGTACGACGTCTGTCAAGGCTCTGCCGCTCCGGAAGGCGAGCTACCAGGAGAGATGCAGCGGCAGGCCGAGGAAGCGGGCGTAACCCTCCAGCGCCGCCCCGACCCGCTGCCGGGTCGGCCCGTCCAGCGGGACCAGCGGCTGCACCGTCACGGTGACCCTGGTCCGGGCGAGGCGGCGCTTCCAGGTGCCCACCACCCGGCCGCCGCGCACCACGGTGCACTGGAAGACGCCGTTGCCGCCGGGGATCACCGCCTTCAGGTGCGCCGGCTCGACCATCAGGGCGCGGTCCTTGAAGCCGAGCAGGTACTCGTCGAAGCCGGGCAGCACGTGCACGTCATCCACCGGCAGCCGGGGTGCGTCCAGCAGCGCCGGGTCGAGGTACGACTCCACCCCGTCGACCCGGACGGCGGTCAACGCCCCGGCGTCGGTGGCGACCGCGACGGCCCGTTTCGTGTCGGCGGCGGTCAGGCCCGTCCACCCGGTGAAGTCGCGCCGGGTCGTCGGCCCGTGGCTGCGGAAGTACCGCCGGGCCAGGATGCCCAGCGCCTCGTCCCGTTCGGGCCGGTGCGGGTCGGGGACCCACTCGTCGAGCAGCGCGAAGGTCTGCTCGGTGCCCACGTGCGGGGCGATGCAGGTGACGCCCCGCTGGCTGGCATACCAGAGCAGGTGGTAGCCGCGTTGACCGGAGACGTCGACGCCGGCGGCGGCGAGGGTGTCCAGGCACTGCGCGCGGGTCAGCCGGCCGCCGCCGGCCAGCGCCGCGCCGAGCACGTCGGCGGCCCGGTCGGCCTCGGCCTCCGTCAGCCCGAGCGTGGCCCGCCGGGCCGGCGCCCCGGCCAGCGCCCGTACGCCGGTGAGGTCGAGCATCCAGCGGGCGTCGCGGCCGGGCACCAGGTGCACGGTGCCGCGCATCGGCCAGGTGCGCAGCGCCTCGCGGCGTTCCAGGGCGGCCCGCACGTCGGCCTCGGTGTGGCCGGGCAGCCGAAGCCCCAGCGACCACAGGCCGCTCGCCGCGTCCTGGGCCTGCATCGCCCCGAACCACTCCACCACCTCGGCGACCCCCGACGGGCGGCCGGCCGGATGCTCCCGCAGGGCCAGCGCGGTCATCCGCAACGTCAACGCCTCGTCGCCGGTCAGCTCCACCACGCCGGTCAGCATAGGAGCAGGTACCGACACCGGGCGGACACCCCTGACCGCGCTACGCCGGTCGTCGAACCGGCGGAGCGCGATCCCCCGTGCAGGTCCCCCCGGGTCACCGGTGGTGACCCCTACCCCCCGGCATCCGTGCCCACCAGCATCCGCCTCCCGACCCCCGTGGGAGCCTTCCCGGCTGGAACTTGCGCAAATCTTGAGCCGCCCGGATCGCCAGCCGCCCGGATCGCCCGCCGGAGCGACCGGCCGGGGCGGCGACGCCCCGCACCGCCACGGATCAGTCGAGGCGGCGGTGCATCACCAGCAGGTCGACCGGGCCGAGACCGGGGTGGCGGAAACTCTCGGGCACCCGGCCGACCACCGCGAACCCCAACGATCGCCACAGCGCCACCGCCCGGGTGTTGCTGGCGACCACCGCGTTGAACTGCATCGCCCGGTAGCCGTCCCGCCGGGCCAGCTCCAGCACGTACGCCCCGAGCGCCCGACCGACGCCGCGACCCGCCGCGGCCGGCGCGACCATGAAACTCGCGTTCGCCACGTGGTCGCCCGGACCCTCCTGGTTGGCGACCAGCTTCGCCGTCCCCAGCACCGTCGCGTCGTCGTCCACCGCGACCACGGTGCGGCCGGGCGGGGCGACCATCCAGCGTCGGCGGGCGTCGTCCTCACCCACGTCGCGCGGCCAGGTGTACGTCTCGCCGGCCGCGACGATCTCGCGCAGGAACGGCCAGATCGCCGGCCAGTCCCCGGGGGTGGCGGCACGTAGCTGCATGTCCGGATCATGCCACGGGCGGACGTTTGATCCGGCAAGCACCGGGTAGTCGCCGGAGCTGATCCGAATCGAGGAGGACACAGACGATGGACGCCCAGGTCAAGGTTGCGGTCATCTACTACAGCGCGACCGGGATCACCTACCAGATGGCGCAGGCGGCCTGCGAGGCCGCCGGCGAGGCGGGGGCCGAGGTGCGCCTGCGCAAGGTCCGGGAGTTGGCGCCCGACGAGGCGATCCGTTCCAACGCGGGCTGGCAGGCGCACCGGCTGGAGACCCAGGACGTGATGGAGGCCGAGATCGACGACCTGGCCTGGGCCGACGTGGTCATCTTCGGTTCCCCCACCCGGTACGGCATGATCGCCGCCCAGCTCAAGCAGTTCATCGACACCACCGGCCCGCTGTGGGCCAACGGCGCGCTGGCCGACAAGGTCTACAGCGGTTTCACCTCCACCGCCACCTCGCACGGCGGCCAGGAGGCGACCCTGCTGTCGCTGTTCACGGTCTTCTACCACTGGGGTGGCGTGGTGGTGACCCCCGGCTACACCGACCCGAGCCAGTTCGTCGCCGGCAACCCGTACGGCGCCTCGCACACCAGCAACAACGGCGAGGTCGCCCCGGACCACGTGGCGCTCGCGGCCACCGCGCTGACCGCCAAGCGGGCGGTCCGCATCGGCACCGCAATCAAGCGCGGCCTCACCGGCTGAGTCGCCCGGCGGGCCGGGTGGGCCGGGAGCCCACCCGGCCCTCCGCTACCCGCCCACCGGCCCGCCACCCGCCGTCAGCGCCGGTCGGGCCAACACCTGCCCCAGCAGCTCGGCCAGCACCGCCAGGCCGTCCCGGCTGAGCACCGACTCCGGGTGGAACTGCACCCCGGCGAAGGTCGCCCCGCGCAGCGCGTGCACCGACCCGTCGGCCGGGTCCCGGGCCAGCTCCACCGGCCCGTACGGCGACCCGATCCGATCGGTGTCCGCCCGCGCCGTGAACGTCGAGTAGAAACCCACCCGGCGCGGCACCCCGAACAGCGACACCTCCCGTTGCAGGCCCTGGTAGGGCGCGGCGCGGCGGTGCAGCGGCAACCCCAGCAGCCCGCTGAGCAGCTGGTGCCCCAGGCACACCGCCAGGGTGGGCGCCCCGGCGTCGAGCCGCGCGGTCAGCAGCGTGCGCAGGGCGGCCATCTTCGGGTCGTCGACCGCGCCGGGGTCGCCCGGTCCGGGGCCGACCACCACCAGGTCGTACCCGGCGTCGGAGCCGGGGGCGTGCCAGGGCCGCACGTCCACCGTCAGGCCCAGGGCACGCAGTTGGTGGGCGAGCATCCCGGTGAAGGTGTCCTCGCCGTCGACCACCAGCGCCCGCCGGCCGGCCGCCCCGGGCAGCACCGTCGTGCCGGGGGCACGCTGGTCGAGCCAGAACCGGGCCAGCGGGGTGTTGCGGGCGGCGAGCACCGCCCGTACCTCGGGATCGTCGGCCCACCGCACCGGCGGGTACGGTCCCTCGGTCGACGCCTGCGGGCCGAGCCCCAGCGCGGCGAGCACCCCGGCGGCCTTGGCGTACGTCTCGGCGACCTCACCGGCGGCGGTGGAGTGCCGCACCAGGGTCGCCCCGACGGGCACCCGCAGCCGCCCGGTGGGGGAGATCTCGGCGGTCCGGATCAGGATGGGTGCGTCCAACGTCTGTCGGCCCTCGGCGTCGCGGCCCAGCAGCGCCAGTACCCCGGAGTAGTAGCGCCGGCCGGTCCGTTCGTGCCGGGCGATCACCCGGCAGGCGTTCTGCATCGGGCTGCCGGTCACCGTGGGGGCGAACATGGTCTCCCGCAGCACCTCCCGGACGTCGCGGGTGCCCCGGCCGGCCAGCAGGTACTCGGTGTGCGCCAGGTGCGCCATCTCCTTGAGGTACGGCCCGACGACCTGCCCGCCGTGCTCGGCGACGCCGGCCATCATCTTCAGCTCCTCGTCGAGGACCATGTACAGCTCCTCGACCTCCTTCGGGTCGTGCAGGAACCGCAGCAGCGCGTCCCGCCCGGCGGCGGCCCCGGTGTGCCGGAAGGTGCCGCTGATCGGGTTCATCATGACCAGCCCGTCGTCGACGCTAACGTGCCGTTCCGGGCTCGCGCCGACCAGCGTCCGGGTGCCGGTGTGCACCAGGAACGTCCAGTACGCGCCCCGCTCGTCGCGCAGCAACCGGCCCAGCGCCGCCAGCGCGGCACCCAACGGGCTGCCCTGCACGGTGGCGTGCAGGGTGCGGTGGATGACGAAGTTCGCCCCCGCCCCCCGACCGATCTCCTCGGCCAGCACCCGGTCGACGATCCGGGCGTACTCGTCGTCGTCGACGTCGAAGGCGGCGTCGGCGCAGACCACCGGCCCGGTCGGCAGGGCGGCGAGCAGCTCGGCCAGGGGCAGCGTGGCGTGCCCGGTGACGGTCAGGTACTCCATCGGGACGCCGTCGTCCACGCAGGCGAAGCCCCGTTCGGCGATCTGCCGGTAGGGCACCAGCGCCAGCGTGCGGGGCCCCGCAGCGCCGTCGGGCAGCGGCAGGTCGGCGAGCCGGTCGGCGACGTCGACCGGGCCGGTGAACAGGTCGACGTGGTCGACGCCGTCGCGGCGCAGCAGCGCGAACGGGCCCGGATCGACGCCGTCGGCGACGGCGGCGAGCAGGTCGTAGAGGTGGGTCATCGGGTTCTCCTCCGGGTCGGGCCGCCTCGTCGTCGGGCGGCCCCGGGGTGCCGGGGGAGGACCGGCGGCCGCCTCGTGGGGCGGCCGCGTGGATAGCTACGCGCGGGGGACGGCCGCCGGGTCGGCGGGCCACCAGCAGGTCAGGTGCGCGGGCATACCGACACCCTAGGCGGTACGCCCGCGCCGGGGAAGGGCGTTCCCACCCGCGCCGCCGGGTACCGTGACCCGCGATGAACATTCTCGCTCTCGACCTGGGCACCTCCTCGGTCCGTGGCCTGGTGCTCGATGCCGACGCCGACCCGCTGCCGGGAGCGTTGGCCCGCCGCCGGGTGCACCTGACCGTGGCCGGGGACGGCACCGGCACCCTGGACCCCGCCGGCTACCTCGCCGGCCTCACCGGGTGCCTCGACGAGCTGGCCGCCGCCGGTCACCTGCGCCACGTCGGGCTGGTCGCGGTCTGCGCGCAGTGGCACTCGGTGCTGCCCCTGGACCGCTCCGGTGACCCGCTCGGCCCGGTGCTGACCTGGTTGGACACCCGGGCCGCACCGCCGTCGGGGGCGTCCGGCCCGGCCGACCCGCAGGAGTTCCACGCGCGGACCGGGGCATGGTGGCACCGCTGCTACTGGTCGGTGCGGCTGCCCTGGCTGCGGGACCGCACGGCCGGGGTGACCCGGTTCGCCGGCCTGGTCGAGTACGTCCTCGGTCGACTGCTCGACGACGCGCCCATGTCGGTGTCCATGGCCTCCGGCACCGGCCTGCTCGACCTGAGCCGGCTGGCCTGGGACGACGAGGCCGTCGCGGTGGCCGGGGTCCGGCCGGGTGAGCTGCCGGAGCTGGCCCCGATGAACTGGCAGGGCCGGCTGCGGGCCGAGCACGCCCGCCGGTGGCCGCAGCTCGCCGGGGCGCGCTGGGCCGCCCCGGTCGGCGACGGTGCCGCCTCCAACGTCGGCTCGGGCTGCGTCGACCCCCGCCGGGCGGCGGTCACGGTCGGCACCTCGGCCGCCGTACGCCTGGTCCAGCGGGTTCCGGCCGGGTCGCCGCTGCCAGCCCTGCCGGCCTCCCTGTGGCGTTACCGGGTGGACCACGAGCACGTGGTGACCGGGGCGGCCTACTCCAGCGGCGGGAACCTGTTCGCCTGGGCCGACCGGGAGCTGCGGCTGCCGCAGGGGCCCGATCTCGACGCCGCGCTGGCCCGGATCGCACCGGACGGCGTGCTGCCGGCCAATCCCCGCCTCGGCGGGGACCGGCCCCCCGGCCTGGCCCCGGCCGGTTCGGGTGAGCTGCGCGGGCTCAGCTTCTCCAGCACCGGCGTGGACATCCTCGCCGGGCTGATGACCGGGCTGTGCCGGATGGTCGCCGACGACCTCGCCGTGCTGGAGTCCGGTGTCGACGCACCAGTCGAGGTGGTGCTCGGCGGGGGAGCGGTGACCGCTTCCGCGTGGTGGCGTACGGCGTTCGCCGCCGCGCTCGCGCCGCGTCCGGTCCGGCACCGCGCCGAGCGGGAGATCGGGGCCACCGGGGCCGCGCTGGTCGCGCTGGGTCGGGTGCCCGACGCGGACCGGCTCGCCGGAACCGGCCGTACGGAGGAGGACCCCTTACCGACCTCGGCCGCCGCAGCAGGCGCCTCCGCCCTGTCGGATGCGCCGTCGAGGCGTTGACATGGGCGTCTGGCCTGGTTGGATGGACCCGGCCCCCCGTCGTGGGGACGGGGACCGAGGAGGCGAGACGTGGACGCAGGTCCCGACCCGACACCGAGCGCGGAGTCGCCGGGTCGGAACCGGTTCGACGAGCGGGTCGTGCCGCACCGGCGACGTTCGCCGTTGCGGCTGCGGGACTGGCGGATGCGCACCAAGCTCGCCACCGTCCTGGTCATCCCGTCGGTGGCGTTCCTGGTGCTGGCCGGGGTGCAGACCGCGGGGCTGGTGGGACGCACCACGGCGCTCAACGACTTCGCCCGGCAGGTCGGCATCGGGCAGCAGATCACCACGGCGGTGGACCGGCTCCAGCAGGAACGCGACCGTACCGCCGGTGAGCTGGCCGCGCTGAGACGGGCGGGCAGCGCCGCCGACCGGGACGCGGCGCTGGTCGCGCTCCGGCCGCTGCACGCCGCCACCGACACGGCCTTCGGGGCGTTGCGCGAGGCGGCCGGGCCGCTGGCCGACTCCGACGCCGCCTGGCAGGTCGCCTACGCCGAGGCGGTGGAGGCGTACGACCAGGTGGTCTACATCCGCTCGGCGGTGCCGCCGGCGGTGCTGAGCAGCGACACCATCCTGGGCAACTACCACCGGGCGGTGGAGGCGCTGCTCGGCCTGCTCGCCGAGCCGAGCCCGGGGCCGGACCGTCCGGAGTTGACCGACGCGGTGCTGCGCTACGTGCAGCTGGCCCGGGTCAAGGAGCTGTCCTCACGGATCAGGGGCCAGTTGTACGCCGCCTCCCGGGCCGGCCGGTACGGCCTGGAGGACCAGGTCAACCTCGCCGACCTGCGGGCGCAGCAGCTCGCCGCGCTGGGCGCGTTCCGGGTGGCCGCGACGACCGCCCAGATCCAGGCGTACGACCGGACCTCGCGGACGGGGGCGTTCGTGGACGCCACCCGGCTGGAGGAGAGGAGTATCAGCACCGGCGGCACGGCCCTGCCCGCGGTGCTGCCCGCCAACCAGTGGTGGACGGCCAGCGAGCAGCGGCAGGAACAGCTGCGACAGCTGGAGGGCCGGGTGCTCGACGACGCGGTGGCCCGGGCCGACGAGGTCAGCGGCGCCCAGTTGCGCACCACCCTGCTGGTGCTGGGCGGCATCGTGGTGGTGCTGGCCCTGGCGGTGCTGCTGGCCGTCCTGGTCGGCCGGTCGATCGCGAACTCGATGCAGCGGCTACGGGACCAGGCGTTGCGGATCGCCCAGGTGGAGCTGCCGCACGCCCTGAAGCGGCTGCGCACGGTCGACGGCGGGGTGCCGGCGATCGACGTGCCGCCGGCCGTGGTCCGCTCGCTGGACGAGATCGGCGAGTTGGCCGAGGCGTTCGTGGCGGTGCACCGCAGCGCGGTCAGCGTCGCGGTGGAGCAGGCGGAGACCCGCCGGACGGTCAACGCGATGTTCGTCAACCTGGCCCGGCGCAGCCAGGTGCTGGTGGAGCGGCAACTGGAGCTGCTGGACGAGCTGGAACGGGAGGAGGCCGACCCGGACCAGTTGGAGAACCTGTTCAAGCTGGACCACCTGGCCGCCCGGATGCGCCGTAACGACGAGAGCCTGCTGGTGCTCGCCGGCACCGAGTCGACCCGCCGGTGGAACCGACCGGTGCGGCTGGGTGCGGTGCTGCTCGCGGCCAGTGCCGAGATCGAGCAGTACCAGCGGGTCCGCCACGAGTCGGTGGCCGACCTGTACGTGGTGGGGCACGCCGTCGGGGAGCTGGTGCACCTGGTGGCGGAGCTGCTGGAGAACGCGACGGCCTTCTCCCGGCCGGACACCCTGGTCCGGGTGACCGCGTGGGCCGAGGGCGGCGGGGCGGTGGTGGACATCGCCGACGCCGGCCTCGGCATGAGTCCGACGGCGTTGACGCAGGCCAACGCGGTGTTGGCGGAGCCACCGGTGGCCGACGTGGCGGCGGTCGAGCGGATGGGGCACTTCGTGGTCAGCCACCTGGCCGCCCGGCACGGCGTCGGGGTGCGGCTGATCGCGCAGGGGCAGGGGCTGGTGGCCCGGTTGACCCTGCCGGCGGCCCTGCTCGCCCCGGCGCCGGAGCTGGACGGGTCACCGCCGACCGCGTCCGCCGGGTCGAGGGCGTTGGCTGCGGTCGCCCCCGTCGGCCTGCCGGCCCGCCCGGCCGGGGGGGCGCCGTCCGGTCCGGTCGGGCCACCCTCGCGTCCGGCGCAGTGGCCCGGCCCCGGCGGGGTGGCCCCGGCGGAGCTGCCGGTGGCGGGCCGTCGCCCGGTTTCGTCGCCGCCGAACCAGCTCCCGGCCCGGGTCGCGGACGTGCGGACACCGGCTCCCCCGGCCGACGGCGGCTGGTGGTCCCGGCAGGGCCCGGCCCCGTCGTCGCCGGCGACCCTGGGCGGGGGCACCCCGGCGCCACCGCTGGTCCCGGTCACCGGTGGCACCAACGACCGGGGGCTGCCGGTGCGGGTGCCGATGGCCCAGCTGACCGCGGTGACCGAGCCGGCCCGGCCGCCGTCGTCCCGGGTCCGTGAGGACCTGGACCCGGAGGCGGTGGGCGGGATGCTGTCCCGGCTCTACAGCGGCGTGCGCCGTGCCGAGGCCGAGGAGACCACCGAGTTAATCTTGCCGCCGGGTGTGCGCAGCGAAGGGGGACGACAGTGATGACACTGAGCCAGGAGGCGCGTGACCTGAACTGGTTGGTCAACGCGTTCGCCGAGCGGGTGCCCGGGGTGGCGCACGCGGTGGTGGTCTCCTCGGACGGTCTGCTGGTGGCGATCTCGGCGCAGTTGCCCCGCGACCACGCGGACAAGCTGGCCGCCGTGACGTCGGGGCTGATGAGCATCACCGCGGGCGCGGCCCAGATGTTCGACGGGGACGTGGTCAAGCAGACCGTCGTCGAGATGGGCCGGGGCTACTTCCTGGTGATGCAGATCCGGGACGGGTCGATCCTGGCCACCCTGGCCGGCGCGGACGCGGACATCGGCGTGGTGGGCTACGAGATGGCCCGGCTGGCCAAGCAGGCCGGCGAGATGCTGACCCCGGCGTTGCGCGCGGAACTCCAGCAGGCGTTGCCCCGCTGACGGGCCCAGGCCGGCTGCCCGGCCCCTGGTCGGCTGCCGGGCCGGACCGCCCCCACGCGGTCCGGCCGTGCCGGTGCTGCTCCGGTCCCTGCGCCGACCTACAGGCCGTTGTCCCGGATGACCTGGCGGTACCAGTGGGCGCTGCGCTTGAGGACACGCCGCTGGGTCGGATAGTCCACGTAGACCAGTCCCCAGCGCTGGTTGTAGCCCTCGGCCCACTCGAAGTTGTCGAGCAGCGACCAGACGTGGTAACTCTCCAGCGGCACGCCGTCGGCGATGGCCCGGTGGGCGGCGGTGAAGTGGTCACGCAGGAAGGCGATCCGGCCGGCGTCGTCGACGGTGCCGTCCGGGCCGAGCGTGTCCGGGCAGGGCAGACCGTTCTCGGTGACGGTGATCGGGACCGGCCCGTAGTCGCGGGTGACCCGGGTCAGGATGTCGTACATGCCCTGCGGGTAGATCTGCTGCCAGTCCGCCTCGCTGGTGGGCCAGCGGGTGACGGTGTTGCCGTTGCCGGTCAGGTAGAGCGGGGTGTAGTACTGCACGGCGAGCAGGTCGATGGGGCTGGCGATGGTCGCCAGGTCGCCGTCGCGGATGCCCTTGGCCATCCGGCTGTCCGGGCCGAGGTCGGCCAGCACGTCGGCCGGGTAGGCGCCGGTCAGGATGGAGTCCAGGTAGAGCCGGTTCTCGTACCCGTCGTGCAGCTTCGCGGCCGCGGCGGCGGCCGGGCTGTCGTCGGCCGGGTAGCACGGGTGCAGGTTCAGCGCCGGGCCGATCCGGGTGTCGAAGCCGGTGGCCCGCAGCGCGCGGACGGCGAGGCCGTGGGCGAGCTGGAGGTGGTGGGCGACGAGGTAGGCGGCGTCGGCGTCCTGCCGGCCGGGGGCGTGGTGGCCCCAGAGGTAGCCGTTCTGCACCACGGTCTTCGGCTCGTTGATGGTCAACCACACCGGCACCTGGTCGCCGATGCCCCGGAAGACCGCGTCGGCGTAGTCGGCGAACCGGTGGGCGGTGTCCCGGTTCTCCCAGCCGCCGTCGTCCTGCAACGCCTGCGGCAGGTCCCAGTGGAACAGGGTGACCATCGGGGCGATGCCGCGTTCGTGCAGGCCGCCGATGATCCGCTTGTAGAAGTCGAGCCCGCGCTGGTTGGGCTTGCCGGTGCCGTCGGCCTGGATCCGGGGCCAGGAGATGGAGAACCGGTAGCTGCGCAGCCCGAGGTCGCGCATCAGGTCCAGGTCGTCGGCCCAGCGGTGGTAGTGGTCGGCGGCCACGTCCCCGGTGTCGCCGTTGCGGGTGCGGCCGGGGGTGTGGCTGAAGGTGTCCCAGACCGATGCGCCCCGGCCGTCCTCCTTGGCGGCGCCCTCGATCTGGTACGCCGAGGTGGCGGCACCCCAGCCGAAGTCGTGGGGGAAACGCACCCGTTCCGCGCCGGGGTCGGCGGTCGGGTCGCCACCCTTCGGCGCGTCGCAGCCGGCGGCCAGCACGCCGGTGGCCGCGGTCAGGCCGGCGCCCGCGGCGGCGGAGAGCCCGGCGCCGGCGGTGGCGGTGGCGGAGAGCGCGGCGCGGCGCAGCAGGCGTCGCCGGGTGAGTATCGACATGGATGTTTCTCCTCAGGGTGCGGGCCACCCCGACGGCCGGGAGCGCTCCCAGCGCGGGCGTGCGACGGCCCGGCCGCCTCGGGGCGGACCGCCAGCCTAGAGGGCCGCGCGTGGGCGGCCGGGATGGGGAATGGCGAGTGTGACGGGCGCCGTCGAGGGACGGTCGGCCGATCTGTCGAGGGGCAGATAGCGATCGAGGCCGGCCGGGCGGCGCGCACGCCTGACCCGTCGGCCTCTTTTCCCGTCGAGTACGGGGGTTTAGTGTGGGGACGGGGGAGGGCAACCCCCGTCCCCACCTGTGTTGCACACACGCACGCTCGAATTGGCGTCCGGCCGTGCGTGTCGCGCGGGAGCCGGGCCACGCGAGTGGCTCTGGTTCCACCTCCCTCCGTGATGGTGGGGTGTTGGCTGGCGACGGTGTCCGGGCTGGCCCGTCGTCAGCCGTTCGGGCTGAACCCCGTGGTCGGGCGACCACGGTGGTGACCTTCACTTGTTGCATCTCCGTCGATGGAAGCGCTCCCATCGGCGATGCTGCGACTGTAACGCCCGTCACGGCTTTGTGAAAGCCCCTAAACGAGATCGAAACATCGACCTGTGTTTCGACAGAGGTAGTTGTCGTGGGAGCGCTTCCATGGCACACTGTCGAATCAACGCAGCGGAGCCAGACACGCGCGAGTGATGGGTCGCCGAGGGCATCCGGGTCTCCCGGACGGCACCCGAAGGAACGGCACGACGGCCTGAGCCGTACCCCGTCCCTGCCCCGGCCCACCGGCCGGACCGACCACCATTCCGGCACCTCCGTCCCCCCGCGCACCCCTGTAACAGCGCGTGGAGGTGCCCCCGCCGGGGCCCGCAGCCCCGGCCCGGTCCGAGGAGACACCGCGCACATGAGACTCATGGCAAGACGTCGCCGCACGGCGATGCTCGCCGCCACCGCACTCGCCATCGGCGGGGTGGGCCTGCCGGCCAGCGCGGCCCAGGCCGCGCCGGCCTGCGACGTGGTCTACGCCACCAACGACTGGGGCAGCGGCTTCACCGCGAACGTCACCATCAAGAACCTGGGCGACGCGCTCAGCAGCTGGTCGCTCAAGTGGACCTTCCCGAACAGCAGCCAGCGGGTCACCCAGGGCTGGTCGGCGAAGTGGAGCCAGAGCGGCAGCGAGGTCACCGCGACCAACGAGTCCTACAACGGCAACATCGCGACCGGGGGCTCCACCACCATCGGGTTCAACGGCTCCTACTCGGGCAGCAACCCGAAGCCGACGTCGTTCACCCTCAACGGCACCCCGTGCAACGGCACCCCGGCCAACCAGCCGCCGACGGTCACCCTCGGCGTGCCCACCGGCCCGTTCACCGCCCCGGCCGACGTGCCGCTGACCGCCACCGCCAGCGACCCGGACGGGACGATCAGCAAGGTCGAGTTCTACCGCAACGGCCTGCTGGTCAACACCGACACCTCCGCGCCGTACGCGTACACGCTGACCTCGCTGCCGGCCGGCAGCTACACGGTCCAGGCCAAGGCGTACGACAACGCCAACGGCATCGGCGTGTCGGAGAAGTCGTTCACCGTCGGCGCCGCCACCGGCCCGGTGCTGGTCGCCACGCCGTCCACGGTGAGCGTCAACGAGGGTGGCAGCACCACCTTCAACCTCAAGCTCAGCGCCGCCCCCTCGGGCAACGTACCGGTCACCCTCACCCGCGCCGGTGACACCGACATCACGGTCTCGCCCGCCACCGTCACGCTGACCCCGAGCAACTGGAACACCGGGGTCGCGGTCACGGTCGCCGCGGCGGAGGACACCGACACCGCCGGTGGCGCCGCCACCATCACCGCGGCCGGTACCGGGGTCGCCTCGGTGGTGGTCACCGCCACCGAGATCGACAACGACACCCCCGGTGGGGACAACGCCTACGTCGCGAAGTTCCTCGACCAGTACGGCAAGATCAAGAACTCGGGCTACTTCAGCCCCGAGGGCGTGCCGTACCACTCGATCGAGACGCTGATCGTCGAGGCCCCCGACCACGGCCACGAGACCACCTCCGAGGCGTTCAGCTACTGGCTGTGGCTGGAGGCCTACTACGGCCGGGTGACCCAGAACTGGGCGCCGTTCAACAACGCCTGGACGGTGATGGAGAAGTACATCATCCCGTCGCACGCCGACCAGCCCACCGCGGGCGTCGCCGGCACCCCGCAGTACGCCGCCGAGTACAACCTGCCCAGCCAGTACCCGTCGGCGCTGAACGCCAGCGTCCCGGTCGGCCAGGACCCGCTGCGCTCGGAGCTGCAGTCCACCTACGGCACCGGCGACATCTACGGCATGCACTGGCTGATGGACGTCGACAACACCTACGGCTTCGGCCGCTGCGGTGACGGCACCACCAAGCCGGCGTACATCAACACCTTCCAGCGTGGCACGCAGGAGTCGGTGTGGGAGACCATCCCGCAGCCGTCCTGCGACACCTTCAAGCACGGCGGCCAGTACGGCTACCTCGACCTGTTCGTCAAGGACTCGGGTGCCCCGGCCAAGCAGTGGAAGTACACCAACGCCCCGGACGCCGACGCCCGCGCCATCCAGGCGGCGTACTGGGCGCTGACCTGGGCCAAGGCGCAGGGCAAGCAGGCCGACGTCGCCGCCACCGTGGCCAAGGCCGCCAAGATGGGCGACTACCTGCGGTACGCGATGTACGACAAGTACTTCAAGAAGATCGGCAACTGCGTCGGGGCCAGCACCTGCCCCGCCGGCACCGGCAAGGACTCGGCGCACTACCTGCTGTCCTGGTACTACGCCTGGGGTGGCGCGTACGACGCCAGCGCGGGCTGGTCCTGGCGGATCGGCTCCAGCCACAGCCACTTCGGTTACCAGAACCCGTTCGCGGCCTGGGCGATGACCAACGTGAACGAGCTGAAGCCGAAGTCCCCGACCGCGGTCGGCGACTGGCAGAAGAGCCTCGACCGGCAGCTGGAGTTCTACACCTGGCTCCAGTCCGCCGAGGGCGGCATCGCCGGTGGCGCCACCAACAGCTGGGACGGTAGCTACGCCCAGCCGCCGGCCGGCACCGCCACCTTCTACGGCATGTACTACGACGTCGACCCGGTCTACAACGACCCGCCGTCGAACCAGTGGTTCGGCATGCAGGTCTGGTCGATGCAGCGCATCGCCGAGCTGTACCTGGAGACCGGCAACACCAAGGCCAAGGCGCTGCTCGACAAGTGGGTGCCGTGGGCGATCGCCAACACCAAGCTGGGCACCAACTGGTCGGTCCCGTCGGAGCTCAAGTGGACGGGCCAGCCCGCCAACTGGAACCCGAGCAGCCCGGCGTCCAACACCGGCCTGCACGTCGAGGTCATGTCCACGGGCCAGGACGTCGGCGTCACCGGCTCCCTCGCCCGGACCCTGATCGCCTACGCGGCCAAGTCCGGCAACACCCAGGCGAAGACCACCGGCAAGGGCCTGCTGGACGCGCTCTCGGCGGCCAGCGACAGCAAGGGCGTGTCGACGACCGAGACCCGCGGCGACTACAAGCGGTTCGACGACGTCTACAACGCCGCCGACGGCCAGGGCCTCTACGTGCCGCCGGGCTGGACCGGGAAGATGCCCAACGGTGACACCATCGCCGCCGGCAAGAGCTTCCTGGACATCCGGTCGTTCTACAAGAACGACCCGGACTGGCCGAAGGTCGACGCGTACCTCAAGGGTGGCCCCGAGCCGACCTTCAACTACCACCGGTTCTGGGCCCAGTCCGACATCGCCATGGCGTACGCGGACTACGGGATGCTCTTCCCGAACGGGTGAGTTGACCCTGCCGGGTGGGTGGCGCGGCGCCACCCACCCGGAGGCCGACCGGGCCCGGGGGAGCGGACAGCCCGGTCGGCGGGCGGCCTGATTCCCACGGTCAGGCCGGGGGTGGGTCGACCGTCCGGCCGACGCAGCGGAGCGGCCGGCCCACCCCACCATCCGCTTTCCCGCCCCGGCGGGAAAGCGGTGAAAAAAGAGGCGCGCGCGGGATAACGCGACGCCCCATGACGGAGTACCGTGTTGATCGGAGAGGCCGCTCCCCCCGTGGCGGCCTCTCCTTCAACGTCTGTGCCCCCTCCACCCCGCGCCCCACGTCGGCAACGGGCGGTCCCGGCTCACCCGGGTTGCACCGGGTGCCGCAGCCCCGGATGACCGGCCGGCAGCGACCGGCGGATCACCACCCAGCTCACCGTCAGCGCCGCCGCCACCAGCGGCCAGGTCAACGCCACCCGGGCCACGGTCAACGCGAGCACCTGCCCGCCCAGCCACAGCGGCAGGAACACCGCCACCCGCAGCACGTAGGTGGCCGCCCACACCCAACTGCCCCGCCCGTACGCCCGCAACAGCGCCGGGTCGCGCCGCCACCGCCCCCGTTGCCGCAGCGCCGCCCCGACGACCACGCCGAGCAGCGGCCGGCGTACCACGATGCTCACCACCCAGACCAGCGCGCTGGCGAGGTTCGAGAAGACCTGCACCGCGAAGAAGTCGGCCGCCCGGCCGGTGCGCAGCGCCACCACGGCGGCCAGGCACACGGCCAGCAGGCCGATCAGCACCGCCCGGGGGCGGTCCCCGCGCCGCCACCGCCACAGCGCCACCGCCGTGCCGGCCAGCACCGCCACCGCCACCCCGCCGACGACCGACCGTCCGGTCGCCAGCCAGCCGACGGTGAACGCCACCGGCGGCAGCGTCGCGTCGATCGCGCCACCGCGCCCGCCGAGCAGACCGGCCAACGACTCCACCGGGTCCGGTGGCCTGGCGTCCGCGGGCGGTCCGGGTGCTGGCTGCGGGGCCGACCCCTGCGGTGTCGGCGGGTCCCCGGCCGGCGGTTGCCGGGTCGGTCGTCCCTGTTGTGGTGTGCCGGTCACCGTCACCTCCCGTGGTCCCGTGTCAAGGTATCCGGACCGTCCCGGTGGGCCCACGCGCGACGTGCCGCGCGTGCCGCTACGGTGTGCGGGTGCGTGCGACGGCAAGGGGTTGGACCGCGGTCTGGTTGGTCGTGCTGGCGTTGGCCCAGACGGCGGCCTTCCTGCTGGTGTGGCGGTTCGCCGTGCACACCGGGACCGGGCAGTGGCTCGACACCGTCGCGTTGACCGGCAACCGGATCGGCCAGGACCGCATCGACGGTCTGGTCAACCGGATCCTCAACGCCATGTCGGTGGTCTCCCTGCTGGCGGCCATGGTGGTGATCTTCTTCATCGCCCTGATCCGGGGCCGCAAGGCGCTCGCCATCTCGGCCACCCTGCTGATCGCCGGGGCGAACGTCACCACCCAGGTGCTCAAGTACGTCATCGACCGGCCCGCGCTCGGCATCGACCCGCAACGCGACGCCGTCGGCAACAGCCTGCCCAGCGGACACACCACCATCGCCGCCTCGGTGGCGCTGGCGCTGATCCTGGTGCTGCCGGCCAAGGTACGCGTGCTGGGGGCGTTCCTCGGCACCGCGTACGCCGCCATCGCCGGGGTGGCCACCCTCTCCGCCGGCTGGCACCGGCCCAGCGACGCGGTCGCCGCCTTCCTGGTGGTCGGGGTCTGGGCGGCGCTGGCCGGCCTGCTGCTGCTGGTGTTCCAGCACGAGCAGGCGCAGGTCGCTCCCGACGACGCCCACAAGGTGGCCGCCAGTGTGCTCGGCATCGGTGGCCTGCTCGCCGTCCTCGGCTGCGGCATCGCCCTGTCCGGCCTGCTCGACCAGCAGCAGACGCCGGTGGACGAGCTGACCCGCCGCACCCTGTTCATCGGGTACGCCGGCAGCGCCGCCGGGATCGCCGGCACCATGGGGGTGGTGGCGGCGCTGGTGCTGCTGTCCGTACACCGCCTGGTGCCCCGCTGGAAGGGCTGACGGCGCCCCGCGCTGCCAGGCTGCCACCATGGACACGGCCTACCCGGACGGCGAGACAGCGGCGGTACGCGCGGCCTTCCGCGCCGAGTGCGCCACGCTGGACACGCTCCTCGCCACCCTGACCGAGTCGGACCTGGCCCGACCCACCCCCTGCCCACCCTGGGTGGTGCGGGACCTGATCGCGCACGTCCGCACGGGTGCCGGACGCCTGGCCGACATGATCGACGGGGTCGCGCCGCCCCGCGCCGAGGTGGACGCCGCCGGATACTTCGGCCCGGCGAAGTTCACCCCGCAGGTCGACGCCGACCGGGTCGAGAGCGCCCGGCGGGCGGCCCGCGATCCCGCCGCCCCGGCCGGGTCCGCCGAAGCGGTGGCCGTTGCGGCGGCCTTCGCCGCCGCCTGGCGGGCGACCGACGCGGCGGTGCGGACGCAGCCGGCTGACCGGGTCGTCCGCACCCGCCACGGCGACCCGATGACGGTGCACGAGTTCCTGGTGACCCGCGTGGTGGAGGTCGGCGTGCACGGGCTGGACCTGGCGGTGGCGCTGCGCCGCGACCCGTGGCTCACCCCGGCCGCCGCGCGGGTGATCGCCGACCTGTTCACCGGGGGACGACCGGTTCCGGACGGGCTCGGCTGGGACCGCCCCACCCTGGTCCGCAAGATCACCGGCCGCGCCCCGCTCACTCCCGCCGAGCAGCGGATCATCACCGCGCACCCCTGGCCCCACCTGTCCCTCACCGCCCGGCGCTGACCCCCACCCCCACCCCCCACCGCGTGCGGTGATCAAGAGGTTCGCGCGCGGTGATCAAGAGGTTTGCGCGCGATGATCAAGAGGTTCGCGTCAGCTTGATGATCAGACTTGACGCGAACCTCTTGATCACCGGACTCAGGCGGGCGGCGGCTGATCACGAGATCCGGGTGAGCGCGAAGACGTACACCAGGTCGACGAAGAGCCCCAGGGAGGTCGCGCCCT
Source organism: Micromonospora sp. WMMD735 (assembly GCF_049178995.1). Classification (NCBI taxonomy): domain Bacteria; kingdom Bacillati; phylum Actinomycetota; class Actinomycetes; order Micromonosporales; family Micromonosporaceae; genus Micromonospora; species Micromonospora sp. WMMD735. The sequence goes on along the minus strand of NZ_JBMHMJ010000002.1, from coordinate 2,814,160 downwards.
GCGCCGACCCGGTACGCCGCAGCGGAGCGCGGCCTGTCCGCCGTCCGTCATGATCGTCGGCAGCTGCCGTCGGCCCGACCCACCAGGGGTCAGGAGCAGCCTGGCCGGTCCCGGGAACGGCCAACGCGGCAATCCACCCTTGTTCCGTCGGGGACGAGCGGGCAGCATCGACCGGATGACGAACCGATGGGGCTTCACCGTGCCGCTGACCGGTGTCCCGCTCGCCGAGCACGCGGCCGGCTACGCGGCCCTGGCGGAGGCGGGTTTCACCGACCTGTGGTCGTCGGAGGTCAACGGCACCGACGCGTTCACCCCGCTGGCGCTGGCCGCCGCCTGGCAACCCGGCTTGCGGCTGGGCACCGCGATCACCCCCGTCTTCACCCGGGGGCCGGGGCTGCTGGCGATGAGCGCGGCGGCGCTGGCCGAGGCCGCCCCGGGCCGGTTCGCCCTCGGCATCGGCGCGTCGTCCCCGGTGGTGGTGGGGGACTGGAACGGGGTGCCGTACACCGAGCCGTTCCGGCGCACCCGCGACCTGCTGCGGTTCCTGCGGCCGGCGCTGCGGGGCGAGACGGTCGACGGGGCGTTCGACACGTTCCGGGTGCGCCGGTTCACCCTGGAACGCCCGCCGGCCAGCCCACCGCCGGTGCTGCTGGCCGCCCTGCGCCCGGGGATGCTGCGGCTGGCCGCCGCCGAGGCCGACGGGGTGATCCTCAACTGGTTGGCCGCCGACGACGTCGCGCAGGCCCTCGCCGAGCTGACCGGGCGCGGTCCCGGCTTCGAGGTGGTCGCCCGGATCTTCGTCTGCCCCACCGAGGACGCCGGCTACGCCCGTACCCTCGGCCGGCGGCTGATCACCAGCTACCTCACCGTCCCCGCGTACGCCGAGTTCCACCGCTGGCTGGGGCGCGAGGACGTGCTCGGCCCGGTCTGGGCGGCCTGGGCGGCAGGTGACCGGCGGGCCGCCGCCGCGGCCGTGCCCGACGAGGTGGTCGACGCGCTGATCCTGCACGGCTCGCCCGAGCACTGCCGCGACCAGGTCCGCCGCTACGCCGACGCGGGCGTGGACGTGCCGGTGCTGGCCCTGCTGCCCACCCCGGAGGTGACCGCCGGTGGGGCCGCCGCCCTGGGTGAGCTGATCAGCCGGCTGGGCCTGCCGTCGGCGGTGGACGCCGGACAGCCGACGGAACGGGGCTGAGATGAACCTGACCGGCCGGGTGGTGGTGATCACCGGGGGAGCGGGTGGCATCGGCGCGGCGCTGGCCCGTCGCTTCGCCGCCGAGGGGGCCGCCGCCGTGGTCCTGGCCGATCTCGACGCCCGCGCGACCGCCGCCGTCGCCGACGCGGTCGGCCCGGTCGCCCGGGGGGTCGCCGTCGACGCCGCCGACGAGGGCCAGGTCCGTGACCTGGTCGCCGACACCGAGCGACGGTACGGCCGGATCGACCTGTTCTGCGCCAACGCGGGGGTGGCCACCGGCGCCGGCATCGACGCCCCCGACGCCGACTGGGACCGCGCCTGGCGGGTCAACGTGCTGGCCCACGTGTACGCCGCCCGCGCCGTGCTGCCCGGCATGCTGGCCCGGGGCGGCGGTCACCTGATGCACACCTGCTCGGCGGCCGGGGTGCTCACCGCGGTCGGCGACGCCCCGTACACCGCCACCAAGCACGCGGCGGTCGGGCTGGCCGAGTGGCTGGCGATCACCTACCGGGACCAGGGCATCCGGGTCAGCGCGCTGTGTCCGCAGGGGGTGGACACCCCGATGCTCGCCGACGGGCTGGCCACCGGCCACCTGGCCGCCCGGGTGATCGCCGCCTCCGGCCCGGTGCTCACCGGCGATCAGGTCGCCGACGCGGCGGTCGCCGGGCTCGCCGAGGAACGTTTCCTCATCCTGCCCCACCCCGAGGTCGCCGGGTACGCGCTGCGCCGCGCCGAGGACCCGGACGGCTGGCAGGCCGGCCTGCGCAAACTGGTCCGCCGGTTGCGTGCCGCCGGTCCGCCCCCGGCGTAGCCGCACCGGGCTGCCGCCGCTCCCGCCGGAGGGGCGCGGCCGGCAGCGGCCCCTCACCACCGGGCGAGGGTCCGGACCTCACCACCGGGCGAGGGTCCGGGCGGCGATCTGCCGGGTGGCGCGGGGGCGCTCCCGGCGAGCTGGCGGCCGGTCGACCGCGCGGGCGGGGTGCCGTGTCGGGGGCGTCAGCGGGGCCAGCGCAGCGGGCCGGGGTGTACCGACCAGAGCAGCCGCCGCCAGCCGGGGCGGGCCGCCCGCAGCGCGGTCGCGTAGGCGACGGCGATGTCCCCGGCCCGGTCGGCCTGGGCGTCGGTGAGCGTGCCGGGGGCGAAGGCCGCCTGGTTGAGCAGCCCGGCCAACTCGGTCAGCCCCGGGTCCCCGGCGCGGGCGGTGTCCGGTACGGGCGGGGAACCCCCGGCGCGGGCGGCGTCCTCGGCGAGGGCGCGGCGGGCCCGGTCGGCGACCTCGGTGGCGGACAGGTCCCCGCCGACCGGTCGCCCCGACAGCCGCAGCGCGTCGGTGGTGTGCCGCCACGCGCCGCCCACCCTGGCCCCCGGGTCACCCCGGCCCAACCGGGCGCGGGTCTGCGCCCGGCGGCACCAGGCCAGCACCCCGAGGGCCACCCCGGGCAGCAGCAACCCGCCAGCACCGGCACCCAGCAGCAACGGCGTCGACCCGCCGCGCCCACCGGTGGTCCGGCCCGGTGCGGCCACCGCCGGCGGGGTGGCCGACGGGGTGCCGGTCGGCTCGGGCACCTCCGACGGCGGCGGGCTCGGCGGGGCCGGCCGGAAGTCGTCCTCCACCGGCCGGGGCGCGGTGTCCGGGCGGGGCCGGGGGTCGAACGGCACCCACCCCACCCCGGCGAAGAGCACCTCCGGCCAGGCGTACGCGTCGGCGGCCCGCACCGGCCCGTCGCCCCGGGCGGTGAACCCGACCACCACCCGGGTGGGCAGGCCGGTCAACCGGCCCAGCACCGCGAAGGCGGCGGCGAACTGCTCCGAGGTGCCCCGTTGGCCGCCGCCACCGCGCGGCCCGAACAGGAAGAACTCCAGATTCGGGTACGCGTGCCCGCTCGGCGCGTCCGCCACCAGCCGGTAGTGCTCGGCGAGGAACTGCTCCACCGCCGCCGCCCGCGCGTACGGGGCGCCGTTCTCCTCGGCGAGGTGGGTGGCGAGCCGGCGCAGCCGTTCCGGTGTCCCGTCGGGCACCCGCAGCACCCGGGCCACCTGTGCCCCGGCCGGTACGTCGGCGGTGGCGAGCAGGTTCGCGTCCAGCCGTTCCCGCGCCGAGGTGACCGTGTACGTCAACCCCGGGGTCAGCCCCTCCGGCCGGATCAACGTGCCGCTCTGCGGGTCGTACGCCACCCGGGCCCCGTCGACGGTGCGGGGGGTGGCCACCGCGGGCAGCAGCCGGCCGGTCAACCCGGCCACGGTGATCTCCTGCCGGACGGTGTCCGACGCGATCGGGTCGCCGCCGGGCAGGACCCGACCGGCGGTGCGGTAGGTCGCCCCGACCCGCCAGGTCACCCCGTCGTAGTCGCTGAGCACGGCCAGCCGGATCGTGGTCGGCCCGTCGCCCGGGGCCCGGGTCGACACGTTCAGCAGCTTCTGCTGCGGCTCCAACGCCCAGCCGGAGATCCGGATCAGCGGGTTCTCGTCCAGCGACTCCACCCGGGGCGGCGGCACGTAGCGGCGCGGGTCGACCGGCCGGTCGTCGATCCGGCCGGCGAGGGCCGGCCCGAGCAGCGCCGCCGACCCGACCACCACCGCCACCCCGGCGGCGGAGACCACCGTCGCCCGGACCCGTACCGGGCCGCGGACGGCAGGCGGCAGTCCGGCGGCCGGGTCGCCGCCGGGCGTGCGGCCGGCGGCCAGGGCGAGCGCGACCAGCCCGGCGAAGGCCACCGACGACCCGACGGCCGGTGGGGCGTTCGGGCCGACGACGTAGACGGCACCGGCGTACGACGCGGTGGCCGGGAGGAAACCCAGCAGCACCCGGCCGGCCCGCAGCGCGACCTCGGCACCGGCCAGCCCGGCCAACCAGGCGGCGACCACCGGCACCAGCACCGTGTCCGGGGCCGGTTCGACCGGGATCATCGCGGTGAGCAGCCGGGGCACCGCGTTGGCGGCGGCGTCGGCGGTCACGTCGAGGAAACCACCTGGCAGGTCGGCGTGTGCGGCGGCGAGCCGCACCGACCAGGCCGTCGCGCCGAGCATGGCGGCCACCGACAGCGGCGCCACCTGCCAGGACGGCAACCGGCGGGCGGCCACGCTGACCAGCACCGCCCCCAGGGCCGCGCCGCACACCAGGCGGGTCAGCAGGTCACCTGCGTACACCCGGTCGAGTGCCACACCGGCCAGGGCGACGGCGGCGACGAGCGTCACCGGCACCACGGCCGCCCGCAGCACCCGGACGACGGCCCGGCCCGGCCCGCCGCCGGCCGGGCCACCCGCCCGCGCCCGTGCGGCGGCGTCGGGCCGGTCGGTCACCGTCACCATCGGCCGGTCGCGTCCCACGCGGCGGCGAACGCCGCGCCGTCGACCGCGTCGAGCACCACCGGCCCGGCCGCCGCCGGCGTCGGCCCGGCCGCCCCCAACACCCCCACCACCACCGACGGGTACGCCCCGCGCAGCGCGCCGACCCGGCCGACGTCGTCGCGGCCACCGGGACCGGTGAGGAAGACCAGCGTGTCACCCGGCCGGTCGGCGCGCAGCCGGTTCAGGGTCGCCTCCAGTGCCGCACCGTCGCGGTCACCGGCCGTCGTCGCGCCGTCGGGCTGCCGGCCCGGCGGGTCGGTCAGGGTCACCGCGGCGAGCCGGTCCAGCGGCGGGTCGGCCGTCCGGTCGTCGGCCGGGCAGACCAGCAGCAGCACCACCGGCAGGTCCTGCCGGAACGCGGCCACCACCAGCGACGCCGCCGCCTCGCAGGCCGCCTCGAACGACGCGGCCACCCCGGCGGACCGGTCCGGATGGGCGGCGGCCCGGTTGTCCAGCAGCACCACGATCCGGGGCAGGCTGGTGTCCACGTTCTCCCGCACCATCAGCTCACCCACCCGGGCGCTGGTCCGCCAGTGCACCCGGCGCAGCTCGTCGCCGACCACGTACTCCCGCAGCGCGTCGAAGGTGATCGACCCGTGCGGCACCCCGTCGACCCGCCCGTCCAGGCTGCGTCCCGCCCCGGTCGGCACCGCCGTCAACGGGTGCACCCGGGGATGCACCCGGACCACCGCCGTCGGCCCGTACGCGCGGGTCGCGGCGTACAGGCCCAGCGGGTCGCGGCGGGTCACCCGCAACGGTCCCACCGGCAGCACCCCGCGTCGACGGGTCGGCACGTCGTAGGAGAGGCCGGTGTCCCGGCCGGGACGCAGCCGCAGCATCGGCACCGGCACCGGCCGGCCCGCGCACCGGTCCTCGGCCAGCAGGTTACCCACCCGCAGCCGCCCGGCGTTGCGGACGGTCAGCGCCATCCGGGCCGGCTCGCCCACCGCCACCCGGTCCGGGTCGGCGGTGCGGGACACCACCAGCCGGGGCGTGCGGGCCGCCGCCAGCACCGCCTGACCGACCGCCACCGCGCCCGCCGCCCCCAGCACGGCCAGCTCCGGGTACGCGAACCGCAGCCCCGCGCCGAGCAACGCGGTCGCGGCGACGAGCAGCCCGGTACCCCGGGCGGTGAGCCCCACGCCGGCCCGGTCAGCCGTGCGTCGGGGTCGACTGGCCCGACGGCAGCGGCACCGGCACCGACGCCACCGCCTGCCGCAGCACGTCGGCGGCGGTCACCCCGCGCACCTGCGCGTCGGCGGTGAGCAGCAGCCGGTGGGCGAAGACCGGTTCGACGAGCGCCTTCAGGTCCTCCGGCATGATCCAGCCCCGACCGTCGATCAGCGCGTACGCGCACGCCGCCCGGGTCAACGCGATCACCCCGCGGGGGCTGACCCCCACCCGGACCTGCGGATGCGCCCGGGTGGCAGTGGCCAGCCGGACGGCGTACCCGTAGAGGGGTTCGGCGATGTGCACCCGGCGGGCCATCCGGACCATCTCCCCGACGGTGGCCGTGTCGGTGACCGGTTGCAGCGAGTCGGGGGAGCGGACCGTCGCCCCGCGCAGCACCTCCACCTCGACCGCCTCGTCCGGGTACCCCACCGACAGCTTCACCAGGAACCGGTCCAGCTGCGCCTCGGGCAGCCGGTAGGTGCCGTCCATCTCCACCGGGTTCTGCGTGGCGACCACCAGGAACGGCTGCGGCACCGGATGCCGGACCCCGTCCACGGTGACCGTCCGCTCCTCCATCACCTCCAGCAGCGCCGACTGGGTCTTCGGCGAGGCCCGGTTGATCTCGTCGGCGATGACGATGTTGGCGAACACCGGCCCCGGATGGAACTCGAAACCCCGGCTGGCCTGGTTGAAGATCGTCACCCCGGAGACATCCGAGGGGAGCAGGTCCGGGGTGAACTGGATCCGCCGCCACTGGCCCTGCACGGTCGCCGCCACCGCCCGCGCCAGGGTGGTCTTGCCCACCCCCGGCACGTCCTCCAGCAGCACGTGCCCCTGGGCGAACAGGGCGGTCAACGCCAACCGCACCACCTCCGGCTTGCCCAGCACGACCGCGTTGACGTTCCCGGCCAGCCGGGCGGCCAGGGCGGCGAAACCCTGGACCTCCGACTGGCTCAGCGGTGCGGGGGTGTCGTTCACGACGGCGGGATGCTCCTCGGCTGCGGCGGCGCTGGTCAGCAGGTGGGCAGCACGGCGATGTCGTCACCGCCGGCCAGGTTGAGCCAGGCCCAGGGGATGTAGTTGCGTCCCTGGTAGTCGACCCGGACCCACCAGGTGGACTGCTTCTGGTCGTTGTAGATCCACGAGTCGACGTTCTCGCCCTGCCGCCGACAGTACGCCCGCAGCCGGGTGCCCGGCTTCGCCCAACCGACCTGTTTGTCGTTGTCCTGCCGGGGCACCGAGAACACCTCGTTGCCGTTACGACCGTCCACATCGCGGTCGCAGTAGGTGCGCTGGTCGCCGTCCGGGCCGTTGACGCAGGTCGCCACCCCGTACAACGGGTCGGTGCCCTGCGCCCGGGTGGCGGTGCCCCGACCGGCGGCGTTGGCGGCCGTCACCGTCACCGTGTAGGCGGTGCCCGGGGTCAGGCCGGTCACCCGCAGGCTGGCACAGCTGCCCGTGGCGTTCTTCCCGCCGGTGGCGGCGGTGCAGGTCGACTCCCCGCCCCCGGCGTCCACGGTGAACGTCACCGTCACCGACGTCGCGTCCGCCGACGACCCGGTCACCGTCACCCGGGGCGCGGCCACCGTCCGGGCGGTGACGCTCGCCTGCGGCCCCGGCCCGGCCTCGTTGACCGCCCGCACCCGCACCAGCACGTTCTGCCCGTCCCCCAGCCCGCTGACGGTCGTGTCGGTGCCGGTCACCTCGCTGGTCCGCCCGCCCACGTCCACCTGGTAGCGGCTCACCGGGCGACCGTTCGCCACCGCCGCCGACCACTGCACCGCGACCGTGCCCGCCCGGTCGGCCACCGTCGCCGCCCGCAGGCCCGCCGGCTGCCCCGGCGCGGCGAACGGCACCACCGGGTCACTGAGCGGGGAAGCCACCGAGGCGGCACCCCGGTCGCTGACCGCGACCACCGTGAACGCGTACTGGGTGCCGTAGGTCAACTCACCGGCCGGCACCACCAGCTCGGTGCGGCGCGACTCGCCGACCGGGGCGTTCGCGCCGGCCGAGGTGGCGGTCACCGCGTACCGGGCGATCCGGTTGCCCTGACCGTCGGCCGCCGGCCAGCGCACCAGCACGGTGCCGTCGGGGCGGGCCTGCGCGCTGACCCCGGCCGGTGGGGCCGGCACCGCCGAGGTCGGGGTCACCGGGTTGCTGCGCCGCGCCGGGCCGTCGCCCCTGCCGTTCACCGCGTACACCGTGAACGTGTACGTCGACCCGTTGGTCAGCCCGGTGACCTCCAGCGACCGCTGGTTCGCCCCCACCTCGTGCCGACGCCCCGCGCCCTGCACCACGTACCGCAGCACGGCCGAACCGTTCGCGGCGGCGGGCCGCCAGGCGATCCGGGCCCGCGCGTCCCCGGCGGTGGCGGTGACCTGACCCGGCGCGCCGGGCTTACCCACCCGCGGCTTCGGCGGCGGAGGCGGCGGGGGCGGGTCCGGCGGCGGGTCCCCGCCCAACACGTCGTTGGCGTACTTGTCGACGGTGCGTACCCGGTGCGCGTCGTCGACCACCCGGGCGGTGGCCGAACCCGGGGCGTTGATGAACAGGTGGTTCTCCCGCACCTCCAGCTCCAGCTCCAGCGGGCCGGTCGTGCGGCCCGGCCGGATCGTCTCCACCAACTGCCCGGACCCGTCGAACGCGTAGATCGCGCCGGTGACCCCGTCGGCGCAGTAGAACCGGCCCGCCCAGGCCACGGCCGGCCCGACCCGGTCGCCGCTACCCGGCACGACGAACCGGGTGACCACCCGGCCGTCACCGACGGCGAGCACCCGCCGTTCCCCGCCGATCGTCACCGGCACCACCGGGCCGCTGGTCCGCGCCGGCACCGCCCCACCCGCAGCGGCCTCCAGCACCGTACGCCGGACCTGCCCGCCCCGGACCGTCACCAGCGTGCCCGTGGTGCGGTCCAGCACCGCCACCCCGTCGTCCAGAGTGGACAACGTCAACTCGTGACTCGGCTCGGCCACCGGATGCGTCTGCACCCGCCGGGGACCCCCGACGTCGGCCGCCCCCGACGCCGGCCCGGACGGCAGCACGGCGGCGGTCACCGCGGCGACGGTGCCCTCCGACGGCACCGCGATCCACAACCGGCCCCGACCGTCGAACGCGCCGGCCGTGATGCCCGGCGGGAACAGCACCGGGTCACCCACCGGCACCAGCGAACGGGGATCGAGCTGACGCACCACGCCACGCACCGCGTCCACCACGAACGCGGCATCCTCGTGCAGCACCACGTTGACCCCGAGACCGGGCGTGGTGGGGGTGGTCGCGGTGATCTGGAGGGTCGCCAGGTCCAGCGCGCTCACCTGGCCGGTCTCCAGATCGCGCAGGACGAGCAGCCGGTCGGTCTGGGTGACCTGCACCGGATGCTGCCGGGCACCGGGAACCTCCTTGCGGGTGTCCACCCTGGCGGTGATCCCGTTGACCCGGGCCAACTCACCCCGCGTGCTGCTCCACAGCCAACTGCTCGCGTCGAAGCTGGCCAACGCCTCCTCGGCGGCACCCCGACCCAGCAGGGTGAGGCCCAACGCCGCCACCAGCGCGGTCACCGTGCCGACCGTGACCAGCCCACCCCGCCAGCGGGACCGTCGGCGGGACGCGCCGTCCCCGGCGCTCGCGGCATCGTCGATGCTGGCCACAGCGGGTCGCCCTCCGTCCGGTGGCCTCAGACGGCGTGCCGGGTGCCGGACGCCCTCGCCTGAACCGTGGCACATCATAGGGGTCGATCCGGGACGAGGAAACCCGGACCGTTCCGTCGCGGACACCCAGCGTGCCGGTCCGGCGGGGCGTTCCACCGTCGCGGCGCAGGCCGGAGCCGTCGGCCGGCCGCCCCGCCCGGCCGCCCTGATCGGCCGTCGGGCTCAGCTGCTCGGCGACGGCCGGACCCGGTCGGTGCAGACCTGGCCGGAGGTGGCGAACGAGTCCGTCGAGTAGACCGCCAGCACGGTGAAGCAGTAGTCCACCTCGGCGTTCAGCCCGTTGACCGTGAAACTCGTCTGTCCCGGATCGACGGTCGCCATCACCCCGAGCGCCCGACCCGTGCGTCCACCCGCGACCATGAACGGCACCGAGCCTCCGCTCGGATCGGACCAGGTGACCGTGATGGTGGCCTCGTCGTCCCGCAACCTCAGGTCGGCCGGGGGCGGACCGGCCGTCTGCCGGGGGGCGGTGCCGGTCGACCGCTGCGGCCCGTCCGCATCCCGGCCCAGGGTCAGCGCCCCGACCGTGCCCCCGGCGACCAGCACCAGGATCACCCCCGCCACCACGGCCACCGTCCGGCCCCGGCGGCGCGCCCGCCCGTCCTGCGCCGGGTACGACGGCGCAAGCTCCGGATATCCCGTTCCCTCCACCGCCGGCGGTACGCCCCGGTCGGTGCCATGCTCCCCGCCTCCTGGGCCGGCTGCCCCGGGGGGCTCCACCGCTGCCGGTGGCGCGGACTCCGTGGTCGTCCACGGCGCGGGCTCGTGGGCGGCGGTGGGCGCCCTGAACTCGTGCGTACTGTCCGGTGCCGACGATCCGAAGCCCGGTCCCGGTGCCGGCGGGTGCCCCGCATCCGGTGGCGACCCGGGGGCCTGCCCCGAATCCGACGGCCATCCCGGGGTCTGTCCCGTGGTCGGTGGCCACCCGGAGGCCTGCGCCACCACCGGCGGTGAGCCGACGGTCCGTCCCGGGTACGGCGGCGGGCCGGTGGTCTGTTCGGTAGCTGCCGGCGGCTCGGTCATCGGTACCAGCGGCATGATGATCGACCGACCTGATGCGACGTCGTCCCACGTCGGGTCGTCGGCGGGAACCTCGTCGTCCCCGCCCGCGTCGCCGACCGTCCCGGTGGGGCCGGCGGTCCATGCCGGGACGGGCGTGCCCCCGGCGTCCCCGCCAGGTGGGGTGTCGAGCGGTGCGGCGGTCACCGCCGGATGCCCGGTCCGCTGGTCGACATCTCTGGTGGCTGCGGGTGCCGGTGGTGGGACGGCTGCCTGCCCTGCTGCCGCCGGGATCGTCGTAGCCACCGGCGGCGCGGCTGCCGACGGGACGTTCGGAGGCAGCGACGGCGGGACGGCGGACGACGGGGGCACCGCTGGTGCCGGCGCCGCCTGCGGTGGTGCCGGTGGTGCGGGGTGCGCCTGCGACGCTGCGGAGGCCGCCGGGAGATCGTCGGGTGCGGCCAGGGCAGACGGCGGAGCGGCTTCGACGGCGGACGCGGGACCAGCGGTGTCCCCGGACGCCGTGGCGGGAGCCGGGCCGGCCGTATCGCCAGGTGCTGCGGCGGGTGCCGGGTCGGCGGCGGTATCGCCAGACGTCGCCCCGGGTACCGCGTCGGCCGGGTCAGCGGATGACGCTGCGGGTGCCGTGCCGCCGGATGCGGTCGCCGGGGTTCGGGCGGGGTCGGGGTGCTGGTCCTCCAGCAGGGGGCCGATCTGCTGGACCCGTACCGTCGGCCGGTCCCAGCCCGGCGCGGGTGGGGTCGCAACCGGGCCCGGTGCGGGCGGGACGGCGGGAATCGCCGCCGAACCGGGCGCGGCCGGTGGTGCGGGAGTCGGCGCGTCGACGGGTTCAGTACCCGGTGTGGCCCGGTCCGCGGGCGGTGCGGCGGTGGGCAGGGGGTGGACCGGGCCGGGCTCACCCGTCGCGGGCGGAAGGGCGGTCGGCTGCCCGTGCCGGATGGGTGCGTCGTCCGCTGGCCCGCTCGGCTGGCCGGGGCCGGCGGTGGGCACGGTGGGGATCGGGACCGGACGCCCGTGCTGGGCCGGTGGACCGGACGGCCCCCCGGCCGGCGGTCCGGGGTGTGGTGCGGCCGGGGGAGCAGCCGACCGGTCGGCTGCTCCCGGCGGGACGGCACCGCCCGTCGGGACCGGCGACACAGCGGAGGGCTGTTGCAGGTGCGGCGGTGCCCAGGGTGAGGTGGGTGGTGCGCCGCCGGAGACCGGATCGGGTGACGCCGGGTACCCCTGCGCCGGGGTGGCATCCGGTGCCGGTGCAGCGGCGGGTGGTGGGCCCGGCGGTGACGCCGGCGGCCCGGACCGTGGTGCGGTGGAGGCCGGATGGGGCCGGGGTACGCCGGGCCGGTGGGTGGGCTGGACGCCGTACATCTGCCGGGGCAGTGGCACCCGGGGCTCGGCGTCCGGAGCCGGGCCAGCCGGAGCCGGGCCAGCCGGTGCGGGGCCCGGCCGAGGTGCCGGCGGACGTACCGGCTGGCCCGGAGGGGGCGCGTGGCTGGCCGGCACCGGTTGGGCGGGCGTGACGGGGGTGGGAGGTGCGGAGACAGGGTGGGACGACGGCGGTGCCGACCCGGGTCGGGGCGTCGGGAGGGGCCGGTATCCCTGGTGCGGGGCCGGCGGGGTGTGGCCGGAAGGGGCCGACGGGGGAGCCGGCGGCGGGGGCGCAGCCGCGGCACCGGGAGACGGGGAGGGGGGCTGGCCGTCGGGAATTCCGAGGTACTGACGGGCGGCGCGTACGGCGGGATGCTGCTCGCCGAGCGCGGCGGGCCCGGCAGTGGCCACCCGGGTGTAGTTGCGGCGGGCCTCGTGCCGGTTGCCCAGTTCCTCGGCGACCCCGGCCAGGTCGAAGGCCAGGGCCAGCATCAGCGGGTCGGCCGGGTTCCACCGCCGCTCGCCGGCCGCGTACGCCTCCTCCAGCACCCGCCGGGCGGCGGCCGGATCGTCGGCCTCCCGGTGCAGCCTCGCGAGCAGGTGCGCGGTGCCCATGATCTCCGGGTGGTCCTCACCGTACGCGGGACGGGCCGAGGCGATCGTGTCGGTGAGCAGCCGGCGGGCCGCCGACAGATCACCGGCGGAACGCAGGGCAAGGGCCCGGTGCTGGACTGCGGCGAGGGGTGAGGGTACGGACACGCAAGCAATGCTGCCGTCTGAGCGGGTCCGGACGCTACCCGCCCGCTCCAGCCGCGTCCTGACCTGCGAAGATCCGGCTCCCGCCGGTGGGTCGGGCGGCGATGTGCATGATCCATACGGGCCGTGTACAGTAATGCCCCGTGCGGCCCACCAGGGCGGCTGACCGGGGTGAGAGCCACCGGAGCCGACACGGTAGGCTGGACGGGCAGGTCCGGGTGGCGGAATGGCAGACGCGCTAGCTTGAGGTGCTAGTGCCCGTATAGGGCGTGGGGGTTCAAGTCCCCCCTCGGACACACTTTCACAGCATCCCTGCTGTCTACGACGTACTGGTGGTCAAGCACGCTTGACCACACCAATCTGATCTCCGTGTCGACGTCGGCTGGTCCCGCTTCGGGCGGGGGTGGTCGGCGTGGCTGACGTTGTGGTCGCTCCCGTCGTCCCGCCGGTTGTACTGGCTGGCCGGGGCAATTCGGGTGGTCGGTCTGACCGGGGTCTTCGTCGTCGGCCGTTCCCGCTTGCGGATCTTCCTTCCCCTCGTGTCGGCACCCTGGTCTATGGGGTGGCGGCGCTGGATGCCAGTGGTCGGATCGCCGACAGTGGGGTCGTTCGGGCGCTCGGTTGGGTGCCGGGCACCCGGCTACACATCCATGAGGGTGCCGGTCTGGTGGTGCTCCGCGCGGATCGGCAGGGTGTGTTCGCGGTGACCGCTCAGGGTCATCTGCGGCTGCCCGCGGCGGTGCGGCAGTGGTGCGGGTTGGCGGCGGGTGACCGGGTGCTGCTGGCCGCCTGTCCTCCGGAGGGGTTGTTGGTGGTGCATCCGCCGGCGGCCGTGGACGCGATGGTTGTCCCGGTGCACGCTGCTGTCCTCGGTGGTGGTCGGCCGTGAGCGATGGTGCGGTGGGGCGGGCGGAGTTGGACGCCGCCCGGTTGTTGTTGGCGCGGATGGGGATCTCACCCGCTGATCTGGTGGAGGCGGCGGCGGTGCGGCCGGTGGCGCCGACGTTCGCGGAGTACGTGCCGGTCGTGTCGGCGGCGGTGACCGCGGGTACGCGGCGGGCGTACGGGTCGTACTGGAAGCGGGTGGTGGAGCACTGGGGGTCGCGGCGGTTGGATGAGCCGAGCCCGTCGGAGATCGAGTGGTTGGCGGAGTACGTCAAGACGCATGTGGTGGCCCGTCGGAATGCGCGGGGTGGGCGGAGTGCGGCGGAGCATCTGATCGCGGCGTTGCGGTGTCTGTACAAGCGGGCGGTGGCGGACGGGTTCATCGCGGCGGCGGACAATCCGGCGGTGAAGGTGGCCAAGCCGCGCCGGTTGGCGAGCACCAGGCGGGCGGTGGCCGATGCCCGGTTGGCGGAGATCAACGCGGTCGCGGCGGGTACGGGTGATGATCCGGTGCTGGACAGTTTGTTGTTGCGGTTGCACACCGAGACGGCGTGCCGGCGGGGTGGGGCGCTGGCGTTGCGTCCGGTGGATCTGGATCCGGATCAGTGTCTGATCCTGTTGCGGGAGAAGGGCGACACGGTGCGGTGGCAGCCGGTGTCACCGACGCTGATGCGACATCTGCAGCGGCACGCGGAGGAGCGTCATGCTCCGGCGCGGGGCCAGTTGCTGCGGTACCGCAACGGGCAGCCGATCACCTACCGGCGGTACGACCATCTGTGGGTGCGTATCGGTGAGCATCTGCCGTGGGTGTGGGTGCAGCAGATCAGCACCCACTGGTTGCGGCACACGACGTTGACGTGGGTGGAGCGGAACTTCGGCTACGCGGTGGCCCGTGCCTACGCCGGTCATGCCGACAGTGGCGGTGATGCTGGTACGACCACCACGTATGTCCGGGCGAATGTGCAGGAGGTCGCCGCCGCGTTGGCGGCCCTGACGAACGAGCCGCATCCCCTGGCGTGAGTTTCAGGGCAGTGGGGCCTGTTCTGCGGTCTTGAATGCTGCGGGTGCACAAGGTGTTGCAGGGCGGGTATGGCGGGTGGGGGTGCGGGGTCACCGGAGGGCGCGGTGGTCCCGCATCCCCGCATGGGCGTAAAGCAGCCGCAACCGTGAAACTAGCGTGCTTGCCGCCGGACCCGTAGGCGGTCGCTCGCAGAGCGCTTGGGCGTAGCTTGGCTTCCCGTGCACTCGCCACCTGTAGACGATGCCGTCGACCGTGATGAGCCTTGAGCCCTTCTTGGTCAACGCCATGTCGATCCCTCGCGGTCGGCTGCCGGGTGGCAGCTAACCACGCCGCGCCAGGCCATGGGGCACAAGACGCTGTGAAACGTCGTCAAGCAGGGAGCAACCATGGCAGCCGAGACGCCTTGTGAGCAGGTGTCGGACAGCATCGCTGCTGGTAGCGCGGCAGCGGCCCGTAGTTCCGCTTCAACGTCGGAGGCTGCCCGGCTCGGCACCGTCACCTCCGCCTCATGGGCCACGCGGCCCATGCTGCTGCAGTCGCGCAGAGCATCAGGCAACTGAAGCCGCCGCAGAGCAGCAGGCCGAGTGCCCCCGCCATCCGCACCGGCACGAGCACCAACTACAGCTTCGCTCTCACCGACACCCAAGGCACCCCCACCCTCTATCTCAACAACACCGCCCAAACCCCCATCTGGCGCCAGTACACGCCCTACGGCGAGCCACGCGGCAGCGCCAGCGTCACCCCCGACAACCGAGGCTTCCTCAACAAACCCCTCAACGCCGCGACCGGGTTCACTCGACTCGGCGCCCGCGAATACGACCCCATCATCGGCCGGTTCATCAGCGTTGACCCGATCATGGATGGCACCGATCCGCAGCAGTGGAACGGGTACGCCTACAGCAGGATCAGCCCGGCCACCCTGTCGGACCCGTCAGGGCTGAAGCAATGCGGCGACGACAGATGCACCACCTACGAAACGGTCACGCCCGGTGGCACCCACACCGTCCACAGCGGAGGCTCCTCGGCCTCGACGCGCTACACGGGCCGAACCGATAACGGCCGTCCGTATCCCGACACCACCAAGGGCGAGCACTGGACGCCCGAGTACTACGCCGAGTTCTTCTACGGCACACACATCTCCAACGCCAAGAAGGACCACCCAGTCTACAGCGACATGTGCAAGAACGTCGGTGAAGGCTGCGCAGGACTGGACAACAAGAGACCCGGAGTCAACTGGGGCGTCGCAGGCGCCATGGTCCTCCTCCTCATCGCGGCCGCTCCCGAGTGCCTCGCTGTCGCGGTCATCTGCGCGAACGCGGTAGGCGATGGAATCGTCAGCTTCTACGGATACGGCGGCGGAGGCCCTCCGGCCAGAAGCGCAGGCGCTGGTGCTGCTGGGACGACGGCCAAGGGCACAACCACTGCGAATACCAGGGCGAGGTCGGCAGAGGAACTTCTTGCTTCGATTGGTAAGGAGGTAAAGACTGCCGGGGTCCTCGACCTAGGGAACGGCGAACTGATCCCGTTAGTGTCAGGGACATCATCCTTGCGCAACTACTCAGCCAGTGGGCACGTCGAAGGGCAGGCGGCTCTCATTATGCGGGAGCGTGGTGCCACGAGGGGTACCCTTCTAATCGACAACCCGAACGGTGTATGTGGATATTGCAACTCGCAGGTTCCGACGCTGCTACCCGAAGGTGCAGTGCTTGACGTCCGGACACCGCTCGGATCGGTGCCGCCGTCAGGACGCTGGTTCAACGGGAAGACGTTCACCGGCAACGGAGCCGATCCCAAGCCGCGGCCACGCTGATTTTAAAGTGGGGAAGCAGAATGACTATCTCGTGGACTGCCACATCACCGATATCCGGGAGGTTCGAGCCGATCGAGAGGGTGGGTGTCGATAGTCTCATTGCTCGCTTCGAGGAGTTGCGCGCCCGAGGTCGGGGGTATGCGGAGGTGCGTGGTGATCTCGAGTTCCCCGTACTAACACTTGGCTTCACGGGTTGTGTCGGCGTGATTCACCTCATGGCAAACGAAAACGAGACGTCGCTCCTCGTCGCGGACTCCCCCGGTCCTTCTGCTGCCGAGGTGCTGGTGATGGACGAGCTAATCGAGTTCGCGCCGGAGTTTGTACTGAGCCTTGAACTCGCCTGGCTGGTGGTCATGGAATTTGTTCAGACGGGCGACGCTGCGCGTGCGGGCGAGTGGTGCGAGCTGCAGTAAGCCGTCATCGAGCAGATCAATCACAGAATGTGTGCCAGAGCCAGGACGCCGACCCACGACAGCAGGGTCATTGCGTAGTCGAGTAGCTGCTGGTCACGGTGGTGATGAGGTCGTGTGGGCGGCGGTTGGCGCGTCGGGTGGCTCGGGCGATGTTGGTTTCGCCGTTGCCGCGGTGGAATCCGATGGCAGTGTTGCGGAGGACGGCTGCGACGGCGGGTCCGGTGCCGGTGCGGGCTCGGTGGGCGTCCTCGCCGAAGGTCACATCGCGGACCCAGTGCAGCCGGTTCTCGATATGCCATTCCAGCCGGGCCCATTGCTGCAGGTCGGCAGGCTGGGCGTGGGCGGCGGGCAGTGACGCCACCAGATAGACCGTCTCCCGGGTTCGCTTGCCGGCCACGGTGCGGGTGCGGGTGATCCGGACGGCCTGCTGAGCATGGGGAAAACCGATGCCGCCGGGAGTCTGCAGGGTCAGCGCCTTGACGGTGCGGGTCTCGCGTCGGCCGTGTCCGGTGTCGCGGTGCTGGTCCCCGATCGGCACCTGCGCCCACGGCAGCCGTTTGAGCTGGGCGTACAAGGTCGGCTGGTTGGCCTTGACCGACACGTACAGGTCCCCGCCGGCAGCGGCGACAGCTCGGGCGTGGGCGACCTGGGTATGCAGGGCGTCCGCGACGATCACCACCCCGGCCAGGCTGCCCAGCCGTGCCGTGACCTGTTCCAGCAGCGGGGCGAACGCGGGAATTTCGTTCGACTTCGCCGCGACCTGGACCTGCGCCAGGACCACACCGGTGCAGGTGTCGTAGGCCGACAGCAGATGGACCCGTCCCTCGGTCAGGACCGCGCCCCGCACCACCTTGCCGTCAACGGCGATGACCCGCCGCGCCGGCGGCGGCGCCGACACCCGCGAGCACAGCCAGTCGGCCAGGACCGCCGTCAACGTCTCGGCGTCGACGCGGACCAGCAGCCGCCACACCGTGCTCAGCACCGGCACCCGACCGGTGAACCCGAGCCGGCCCCACGCCGGCGCATCGAGATCGTCGACCCAGTCGACGATCGCGGCGAACGTGCAAGCCCCGGCCATCACCGCGCACACCGCGACCGCGAGCACGCTGGCCAGGGGGTACCGGACACCACGCGGGTCACGCGGATCGGGAACCCTCGCCAGGGCCTCCAACAGGCCAAACGCCTCACCGCCAGCAGTCGAGGAGCCGGGCGGGGCGGGGGCATGGTGACGGATCACGTCGATCAGCGATGATGACATGCGCGGGTGTGGTCCTTCTCGGTGTCATGTTGTCTCAGCAACTCCATGATCACCGACGGGGCCGCACCCGTCCTACGTCACCCTCCAATCAGGCCGACGAACCTGCGAAACCCCAGTTCAGAAGCACCCTCAGACGACTACGCAAAGCCCCTGCCCACGACAGAGGTCAAAAGCGGCTCACCAGGCCGCTGACCTTCAGGATTACCCTCTGTTCCTGTGGATAAAGCGCTTGTCGTCCCCGGCTGCGGGTGGAAGCGCCGATGGAGGTGATGTCGTCGACGAGGGAGTCGATGGTGATCAGCCGAAGTTGGAGGTCACGGGTCGCCAGTACGTGGTCGATGAGCTCCCCGTGGCCCTGATAGATCCGGGAGTAGGCGCGTGCCGGCGGGAGACGCCGATCGAGGTTGTACAGCCGGACGGCGTCGCCCTTGTCTGGGCGGTTGACGTCCCCGTCCGCTGTGCCTTCGAGCAGGACGGTGGTGATGGCGTCGGGTCCGTCATTGAGGTCGCCGCACAGAACCGTCGGCACTCCTGGCTGCCCGTTTACCGCGGCGGCGAGGACCTCGTTGAGGTGCACGCGTAGGGCGACGGCCTCAGCGGTGCGCCGCAGCAGGGCGTACCCGGCTCCGCGGGCACGTTCGTCTTCGTTGAGGGGGTAGCGTCGCCCGCCCGGGTAGGTGAGCAGTTTACTCTTGAGGTGCGCAGTCAGCAGCCGTAGTCCCGCTGCGCCGCAGTCGATGTGCACCTAAAGTGTCCCACGACCGAGGTGGGTGAGGGTGCCGCCGTCGACGTCAGGGACCGCTGGCAGGCCGCCCGCTGGCAGCGCGACGAGCTGCGCTTCCTCGGTGAGGGGACGCCGGGCGAGGACAGGTGCGCGGACGCCACGGTTGTCCGGGTGAGTGGACACCACTGCCTGCCAGTGCTCCCCGAGGGTGGCTCGAAGGGGTGCCGATCTCTTGCAGAGCGACGATGTCGGCGCCGGTGCCGGCGATCAGCCCGGCGAGGTAGGTGAGCTTCGCGGTGTAGGTGGCGTCGGCGTCGGTGTCGTCGGATCGGAACAGGTTCTCCACGTTCCACGTCATGACGATCAGGTCGTTGGTCACCGTCGCTCCCGCAAGTCCAAGTGTAGTGTCAACCGCTGAGAGTCGCACTCCCGGACGGTGCGTGGGCCGGATTGTCGCCATCTCGCCATCTCGGCACGTGTGAGCAAGCCGGCGCGGATGAGCGCGACTGCCGGCTCGGCGCCGCAGCGACCCGTTGGGGGCGGTCGGGGTCAGTGTTCTCGGCGGCCTGCGCCGCTCTTCACAGCGGAGTCCATCGATGGACATGATGGGGCGAGATGGTCGTCATCCACGACGGCTGCCTGAGGAGGCCCTCATGTCCCTGACCCGACGACTCACCACATCCGCACTGGCGCGCCGCGCTGCGGCCGTGGTCCTCGCCAGCACCGTCCTGGTCGCCATCGACGCCGGGGTCGCCGTGGCGACACCTCCCGGTATCCCTTCCAAAGCGACCGCCCAATCGCAGCTCAACGGCCTGACCGTCGCCAGCGAAGGCTCGACGAGCGGGTACTCCCGCGATCTGTTCCCGCACTGGGTCACTATCAGCGGCACCTGCAACACCCGCGAGACGGTCCTCAAGCGCGACGGCACGTCCGTGGTCACCGACAGCAGTTGCGCGGCGACCTCGGGCAGCTGGTACAGCCCGTACGACGGGGCGACCTGGGCCGCGGCCTCCGACCTCGACATCGACCACGTCGTGCCCCTAGCCGAGGCGTGGCGCTCGGGTGCCAGTGGGTGGACCACCAGCCAGCGGCAGAGCTTCGCCAACGACCTGACCCGCCCGCAGTTGATCGCGGTGACCGACAACGTCAACCAGTCCAAGGGCGACCAGGACCCGTCGACGTGGCAGCCGCCGCTGTCGTCGTACCGGTGCACCTATAGCAAGATGTGGATCACGGTGAAGTCCAGCTGGGGGTTGACCCTGCAGTCGTCGGAGAAGTCCGCCCTGCAGACCATGCTGAACACCTGCAGCTCCTAACATTTCACCCCCATCGGCGCGGTTCCTCACGAGCGCCGACGCGAGGGCGCCGCAAGCGGGTACTGCCCGTGGTGTCGGCGGACCCGGGAGTACTGCCGCTGGAGGGCGGGGCCGCTGCTTGCGCGGCCCCGCCCTCCAGCGCCTGGGACGTATGCCGTGCCCTCGCAACGACCCGACCTCGGGAATGATCATTTTGGTGGGGGACGACGCCGTCGCGGGCAGGTCACTACCGTCGGGCCAGGCGACCGTCGGCTCGCCGTCGGCGTGTAGCCGGCCTTCGTCGGTGACCCGCAGAACGGACGGGCGTTGCGTCATCACGGCCACCGTGTCCAGGGGCCACCACGGGCCGGCAGCCAGCGCGTCATCCCGGCACCCCTCGCACATCGGTGTCACCGCCGGCTTTTCAGGCGGAGCCGACACGACGCGGCTACCCCTGACAACTGCCGTTGCAGCGCTAGTACTCCAGCCGCACCTGCCTGATCTAGAGTTTTCGCAGTTCATCACCGTGATTGACGCCTTCCCGGCGCCGTGCGGGTAGTTGCGGATGTCGATGCTGATCGCGGAGTGGGCTGGCTGAGCGCACTTTCTGTCTGTTGTGGTCAGTCGTAGAGCGGGCAGGCTCCCGTGCTTGTGTTGATCGATGAGATCGTGGGTTGGCGGACAGGTCTGGATGATCTGCTGGCGCGGTTCTCGCACCGGTTCGGGCGGGCAGAGCCACGCCGGCAGGCGCTGGCCTACCTGGTCGGGTTGCTGTCGCCCCTGGCCAGCAAGAACGGCTGGACCCTCGCCGAGGCTGCCGGTGATACCACGCCGAATCGGATGCAACGGCTGCTCAACAAGTCCGCGTGGGACCCGGACTCTGTTCGTGACGACCTGTTCGCCTATGTGACCGAGCACCTCGGCCACGACGACGGAGTATTGATCGTCGACGAGACAGGTTTCCTGAAGAAGGGGATCAAATCGGCCGGGGTGCAGCGCCAGTACTCCGGCACGGCTGGGCGGACGGAGAATTGCCAGCTGGGAGTGTTCCTCGCCTACGCCAGCCCGGCCGGGCGCACGCTGATCGACCGAGAGTTGTATCTTCCCCGCGGCTGGTGCGACGACGCTGTCCGCCGCGTCGAGGCCGGCATCGCCGCGAACGTCGAGTTCGCGACGAAGCCTGCGCTGGGTCTGCGGATGATGCAACGCGCCATCGTCGCCGGCCTGCCGGCGAAGTGGGTCACCGCGGACGAGGCA
This sequence comes from Micromonospora sp. WMMD735, assembly GCF_049178995.1. Lineage (NCBI taxonomy): Bacteria > Bacillati > Actinomycetota > Actinomycetes > Micromonosporales > Micromonosporaceae > Micromonospora > Micromonospora sp. WMMD735. The sequence goes on along the minus strand of NZ_JBMHMJ010000002.1, from coordinate 2,792,936 downwards.
TACGGGCAGGACTCGAAGTTCCGGACGTGGCTGCAGCAGCAGCGCCTCGGCTACGTCCTGGCCGTGCCCCGCAACCAACGAATCCCCACCGTGGTGGGTAACTCCCGACCAGACGTCCTCGCCTCTGCCGCGCCGGCCCTGGCATGGAAGCGCCGCAGTTGCGGCGACGGCGCCAAAGGGCCGCGACTCTACGACTGGGCCGTGGCCTCCCTGCCCGGCGCTGACGACAGCTACGGCCACTTGCTGTTGATCCGCCGCAGCATCACCGACCCCACGAACCTGGCCTACTACCTGTGCTTCGGCCCAACCGAGACGCTCTACGAGGACCTGATCCGCATCGCCGGGACCCGGTGGGCGATCGAAGAGTGCTTCCAGACGGCCAAGAACGAGGTCGGACTGGATCACTACCGGGTGCGTCGGTACGACGCCTGGTACCGGCACATAACGCTCGTTCTGTGCGCCCACGCCTACCTCACCGTCACCGCCGCGCAGGCCAAAAGGGGGCACCGAATCCGATGACGGCCTCATCCCTCTTACCCTCGGCGAGGTCCGCCGTCTCCTGGCACACCTGATCACCACCATCCGATCCTTCCACCACATCCATCGATGGTCACGATGGCGACGCCGACACCAATACCGCGCCAGAACAGCCCACTACCAGCGAAGACTCCGACTTCATCAGATGCGGCTGGAGTACTAGCCGGCATGCCCACCGGCGCCGACCGCGGACAGCCTGTCGAGCCACGGCCGTGTCAACGCCGGCTGAACTTTGACCCCTGTGTTCCGGCCGAATGTTGACCCCCTTGCTGGTTGTTGATGTTCAGTCGTTGGTCTTGGTGGCCGCGGGGACGCGGCCGAGGTCGCGGTCTTTGAGCCGGTAACTGTCGCCCTTCATCGAGATGACCTCGGCGTGGTGGACGAGCCGGTCGATCATGGCTGCGGCGACTACGTCATCGCCGAACACTTCGCCCCACCGGCCGAAGGGCTTGTTGCTGGTGACGATCAGGCTGGCTCGTTCGTAGCGGTTGGAGACGAGCTGGAAGAACAGGTTCGCGGCTTCGGCTTCGAAGGGTATGTAGCCGACCTCGTCGACGATCAGCAGCGGGATCCGGCCGAGCTTCACGAGCTCGTCTTGCAGGCGGCCGGCGTGGTGGGCGTCAGCGAGGCGGGACACCCACTGGGCGGCGGTGGCGAACGCGACCCGGTGCCCGGCCTGACAGGCCCGGATCCCCAGGCCGATGGACAGGTGGGTCTTGCCGGTGCCGGGAGGGCCCAAGAAGACGACGTTCTCCTTCGACGCCACGAAGTCGAGGGTGCCCAGGTGGGCGATCGTCTCCCGCTTCAGGGACCGTTGGTGGTCGAAGTCGAACTCCTCCAGGCTCTTGCGGGCCGGGAACCTCGCGGCTCGGATGCGTCCCTCTCCGCCGTGGGCTTCGCGGGCGGCGACTTCGCGTTGCAGGCAGGCGGCGAGGAACTCCTCATGCGTCCACGACTCGGCCCGGGCCCGCTCCGCCAGGCGTTCGACGGAGGCGGCGAGGGACGGCGCCTTCAGTGCGCGGGTGAGGAACGCGATCTCCGAGGCGACGTTGCGACTGGTCTTGGCGGCCATCACGCAGCCACCTCAACGTCCAGGCCGAACAGGCGGTCGTAGTCACTCAGCGGCCGGCGTTCGACCTGGGCGTCGACCGCGGTCGTCGGCTTGTGTTGGGCGGCGACGCGCAGGTCCGCGGCGGCTTGCCGGTGGGCGGGGTCGGTGATGCTCTGATGCTTGGCCCAGCAGCGATCATGCCGGGCCACCGTCCGGCCGTCGCAGAACACCGCCACCTGGTCGCCGTCGGCGGTGACCTCGACCCGCCGCCCGACCACGGATGGGTGCACCGAGTAGTCGTTGCCGTCCACGCGAACGTAGTGATTGCGGGGCAGCCGAGTGGTCTGCCGCCAGCCGACCACCGGCGCGACCGGCGGCAGCGGCAGCATCACCTGCCGGTCGGCGTCCCACCGCTCAGCCGGCCGGCAGCCCAGCATCCGATGCTGGCGGTTGTTCGCCCGCACCAACCACTCGGACATCTGGACGTTGAAGTCCTGCGGTGAGGCGAAGCGGCGTCCGGGCAGGAACGAGGTCTCCAGATAGCCGTTGGCCCGCTCGACCAGACCCTTCGATTCCGGGTCCGCCGGCCGGCACTGGATCACCTTGATGCCCAGAGTGCCGCGGAAGGCGTTCATCGCCTCCGTCAGCTGCGGCCTGCCGCCCCGCCACTGCCCGACCGCAGCCTCGTTGTCCCACACCAACGCCTTCGGCACCCGGCCCCAGCCGGAGATCAGCGTCCAGTGCCCGACCAGCAGGTCCGCCGACTGCCGCGACGGGATCATCACCGCCGACAGCCACCGCGAATACCCGGACACCATCACCAGCACCGGCGGCCGCCCGACCTGCCCGAAACCCAACGGCACGTCCGCTGGCGGGAACCACAGATCGCATTGCACCAGCTCCCCCGGCAGATACTCCGTCCGCTGCGCCGGGTCGGGTCGGCGGAACAACGGCCGCAGCCGCTGCACCCGATCAGCGAACACCGTCTTGCCGCGAGTCCACCCGACCCGTTCCATGATCACCGTCGTCGGCATGTCCGGAAACTCCGCCAACAACGCCCTGATCTGCGGCTCGACCGCGTCCACGATCGAACCCTTCGCCGCCCGCTGATAGCGAGGCGGCTCATGACTGGCCAAGGCCTTGCGCACCGTGTTCCGCGAAACCCCCAGCCGACGACAGATGGCCTTGATCGCCATCCGCTCCGCCCGGTGCAACCGACGGATCTCCGCCCAGTCCTCCACGCTCAGCACCTCCCGATGCTTCCGGAAGGGGTCAAGATTCAGCCGGAACCACGGGGTCAGTTTTCAGGCGGAGCCGACAGGCCGGGCCACCGGCGCCCCCTGATGCACCGCCGTGGCGACTACGACCCTGTGATCTGCAGATATGCAGGCAGCGGCGGAGGTTGTCGCAATGCGGACGGGAGCAGGTCCGGATGCCCGGGCGGATCCCCGCCCCCTGCGGCGGTCGACACCGGCGGTTCTACTTCCACGCCCGCAGCACGCCGTGCGGCGTCCAGGTGTTGCCGGGAAGCCGCTCGGTGCGCTGGAATCCCACGTCCGCCAGCCACTCCTCGTATTCTCCCCAGTGGTAGATCGTGCTGTTTGGTGCCGGCAGCGTAGCGAAGTACACGTTGTCCAGGGCGGCATACAATGGTCCATCGCCCGTGTCGTGGGAGAACGCGTTGAAAATCAGCACCTGCCCACCGAGAGGCAGGCACTCATAGGCTTTCCCAAGCAGCGTCTGGTTCTCCTCCGGTGACCAGATGACCAGCTGGTTCGCGAAGAGGACGCAGTCGTGGCCACCCGGGTAGTCATCCGTGAAGATGTCACCGGGGTGCACGACGATGCGGTCCTCGAGGCCCTTCTCGGCGATGTTCTTGCGAGCGAAGTCAAGCGCACTGGGCAGGTCGACCACGGTGAACGACGGCCCGGGATTGGCGTGCGCGAGGGCGATCGAGTTGACGGCGTCACCGCCTCCGACATCGAGGATCCGGCGGACGCCGCGCAGGTCGGCACGGTCGACCAGAACCGGGTTCGCGAGGCGGGACCACGAGCTCATGCATCGGTAGAACAGGCCCTTGAGCACCGGCTGCGACGCTATGCGGTGGTAGAGGTCATCGCCCTCGCCATCGATGCGCCGCAGGCCGACGTTCGTGTTCTGTTGCAGGGCCGGGGTGAGGTCCACGGATGCCGGCACCGTGATCCGTGACTCGAACTCGATGATGTCTCCGATGATCTCCCAGCTGCCGTCGGCGATCATGTCGCCGATGAGCGGGGCGTTGTAATAACGACCGTCTACCCGCACGGTCAGCCCGAGCGCCGTGGTTCCCAACAACAGGGTCCGCGCCGCTCGTGGCTGCAGCTCCAGGAGCTCGGCCACCCGCTCGCCGGTCAGCCCGCTCTCCGTTGCGAGCAGGGAGAACAGACCGAGCTCGTGGCCGGTGTGCAACAGCTGAAAGGCAGATGATCCGAACAGGATCCTGATCAGCGCGTCGTGGTCGACCTGTCGTACCTGGGGCATTTGTACTCTCCTGGGCTAGCTTTTCTGGTCAGGTGACTCGGGATCGGCTGGCGGAGAAGCGCTCGTACCGCTGAGTGGTCATCACGTGGCACAGGCGGTCCACGGCGTCCCAGACGTCGATGAACCGGGTGTAGAGCGGTACGGGAGCGAGCCGGATGCGCCGGGGCTGCCGGAAGTCACAGATCACGCCGGCCGCGGTTAGCGCCTGACAGATGCGCCATGCCTCGGAATGCTCCAGAGCCACGTGAGTGCCGCGGCGCTGGGCGTCGGCGGGCGACGCGAGGCGGAACCCGTGCGGCTCCAGTCGCTGCCGGACCAGCGCCACCAGGAACTCGGTCAACCCGGTGCCTTTTCGGCGCAGCTCGTCGATACCGGCCTGCTCGATCAGCATCAGCGCCGGGCCGAGCGGCGCCATGGACAAGACGGGCGGGGTGCTGACAAGAAACCGGCCGACGGTGCCCACGGGGTCGTAGTCGGCACCCATGCCGAACTGATCACGCTGACCGAACCAACCCCAGATCGGCTGGCGGAGGGACGCCTGTACGTCATCGCGGACATAGAGAAACGCCGGTGCGCCTGGGCCAGCATTCAGGTACTTGTACGTGCAGCCGACGGCCAGCTCGGTGCCTGCGGAGCCCAGCTCGACGGGTACGGCGCCGACCGCATGGGAGAGGTCCCACACCACACGCGACCCGGCGGCTCGCGCGATGTCGTTGACACGCGCCATGTCCAGCAACGCGCCGCAGCGGTACGACACCAGGGACAGGACGACGAGCGCCACCTCATCGTTCACCGCAGCCTCGAGGTCGGCGAGGGAGATGCCCTCGTCGAGGTCGCTGCCGATTGCCCGGATCGTCATGCCGTGAGCTCGGGCGAGCCCCTGCATGATGTACCGGTTGGTCGGAAAGTCCTCAGCGTCCACGACGATCGTGCGTCGGGACGGGTCAGCGTCCCCCAGCGCCGCGGCGGCCAGCTTGTACAGGTTGACGGACGTCGAGTCGGACAGCACCACTTCGCCTGCACTGGCACCGAGCACAGCCGACGCCAACCGGTCACCGAGCGCGGCCGACCAGTCGATCCACTCATGCCACGACCCGATGAGCCCCTGCCCCCACCCTGCGCGAACTACCGCGTCCACGACCTCCGGGGTCTCGCGCGGAAGCCGCCCCAGCGAGTTACCGTCAAGGTAGATCGTGTCATCGTCGACGACGAACCGGGTCCGGAAGGCCGCGAGCTCATCGCGACCGTCCAACCGCTCGGCGTCGGCGCGGGAGATCTGCTCCACCTGTGTCATCGCGCTCCTCGTGCCCCACGGCCGTCGCCCATCAGAGCGAGGTCCGCATGGACCACAGTTCGGGAAAGAATCGGTGTTCACTGATACGGGTGAGCCAGGGCACCCCTTCGGTCCCACCCGTTCCGGACTTGCCACCGAGAATCCGCTGTACAACCGTTAGATGGGTGTAGCGCCACCGTGCGAAGGACTCGGCTACGTCCATGAGCGACTCGCCGAGCAAGTACAGATCATGGTGGCGGACCGGGTCCGCATAGACCTCACGCCAGGCCTGTTCAACGCTGCCGTGCGGCTCGTACGGTTCGTCTGCTGCGCGCGTGAAGACCTCGTCGACGATGGCCATCCCGCGTCGGCGCAGCACGCCGAGCACGGCGTCGTACAGACTCGGCTCCTGCAGCTGGCCCTGCACCGCAGCGGAGCTGTGCTTACCCCGGTGCGGCTTCACCATATGTGGGTTCTTGTTACCCAACAAGAATTCCAGGCGGCGATACGACGCCGATTGAAAACCGGAGGCTTCACCCAGGACGTCACGGAACTCCGCGAACTCCCCCGGGGTCATGGCGCTGAAGAAGTCCCACGACGACAGCGCGGCCTGTTGAACGCGGACAGCACGACGCAACGTCCATAAAGCCTCCGCCACACCGTCGCGCAACAATTGATCACGAGCCGCCGCAAACTCGATGTGAAGCAGTTTGAAGAGCAGCTCCATGACCTGGCTCATAATGATGAATCCCGGCTCGGCGGCCGCCCGCGTCTGGGGATGCTGCAGCGTGAGCAGGGCATCCATGTGGGCATACGCCGCGTACGCCGTGGAGGGAACGGTGTGGTCGTCGAGGTACGGGCACGACGGTGATGGGTCATCGTGCCGGCCATCTCGGTCCGCCGACAGGGTCATGCTGTGGGCTCCGACACCGCCGTCGGGTTTCCGGCCCTCGACGGATCAGGGTCATCGGATCGCTGATGCAGCGCGAGCGCCTTCCGGTAGTGGGCCGTCAGCACCGGGTCGATGTTCTTTGCCTGACGCCGGTGCCGGCCCCCGAAACGGCGGCGGTACTCGTCGAACCACTCGGCGCGTTCCGCCAGGAAGAAGATGTCGTGAATCGCCATGGCACGCACCGCCACCAGCGGAACGGGTGAGCGGCTGACGAGGAACGAGGGGTTGCGGGCAGCCGGTTCCGGGCACTCGGGGTGGAACTGGCCGATCATGAGACCACGCTCGACGCTTTCCGACTTGACCAGTGCGTGCGCCTCGTCGAATAGCGGGTAGGCCCCTCGCGGTAGGTCGGGCAGCACGACCAGCAACGAGCGGAGGGAAGGGTTGGTTGCCGACCAGTCGGCCTGCTCGAACTCGTCCAGGCTGCAGCGGATGACCTCCGCGAGCAGCGGGAGCCCCGCGGCGGGTCCCACGAGCCGCACCACTGTCTTGATCGCGTTGACCCGCCTCGCCGGCGCGACGAACGGACACACCGCGCCCGGTCTCCCGATCTGCTCGTGGGGCTGGGCGACGTAGGAGCTTAACCATTCGTCCACGATGTCGAGGGATTCCGTCAGGTCAAGAGTCAGTACATCGGTGGTCATGGTGTTTTCCTCCCTCCGAGTGTACCGCGACTGGCGATTATTCGTACGAGACAGGAATGTGCGGCATCGACCTATCGACCGTAACAGCGTATGGATGAGCCATCCCCGCGACAAGCCATCAGAAGTGGCCTAAGAAGCGGTTGGTGCGGTCGCCGACAATATCGGCTCGACCGGCACATCAGCACCACAATGTCGCCGCATTCGGGCGACTGTCCCGCCGGCGGGACAGTCGCCCGGAATAGCTAGGCGGCGGTGCAGCCTGCCGCCGCGTTGACATTCACGTCGCTCTCGACTCCGATCACGATAGCCGTCTGCCGAGCCTCCCTAGAATGCCGAGCGCAACACTCCGCGTGCGGTCGACGTCGTGGGCACCGGTCGATGATGCTCCTTAGGCTGCACCGGCTGCTCCGCAGGCCTGAGGGGAGCTCACCGCCCCTGCCTGGCGTTCCGTCTAGATCAGTGCGATGCACCCCTGGAGGGCATGTGCCGCAGCCCCGAAGTCCCTGGATCCGAACTCTCACACCGGCGTCGGCCACGCCCAATCAACTCATCTGCCTGCCCCACTCGGGAGGCACCGCTTCCTACTACACGCCGATGGCGCACCTGCTGGCCGACGACATCGAGACACTCGCGATCCAATATCCGGGACGCCAGGATCGATACGGTGAACGCGCCATGGACTCCGTCTACGAGCTCGCCGACCACGTCACCGAGGCGCTGCTCCCCCAGATGGGGCGTCCCACCTCATTGTTCGGGCACAGCATGGGCGCGGCAGTGGCCTTCGAGGTCGCTGTCCGTCTGGAGGCTCGTGGCCACCGTCTCGTGGCCTTGTTCGTCTCCGGACGCGCGGCACCCGACTCGCCACTCGACCGGAACTTTCACGCCGTCGATGACGACCAACTCGTGCAGGAGCTCGTGCGGCTGGGCGGGACAGACCCGGCCATCGTCGCGAACAGTGAGTTGATCGAGCTGATACTTCCGACGATCCGAGCCGACTACCGGGCCAGCGAGACGTATCGTCACCGGGGCGACGTCGTCCACTGTCCGCTGATCGCGCTGAGCGGCACGGCCGATCCCTACGTCCCGCCCGGCGCGGGCGCATCCTGGCACGGCTACACGGCCGGTCCTTTCCGGCTGTACGAGCTTCCGGGCGGTCACTTCTTCCTCGATGAGCATCGTGACCGCGTCCAGGAGATCATCCGCGAGCACGCTGGGCACCCGAGGCATCAGCATGGCGAGGCGGCTGCGCGAGCGCGCATTCCGTGACCCGGACAAAGCCGAGCCGCCCGGGACAGTGATGTCCCGGGCGGTTCTTTTGTGGGCCGATCCGGGGCCGCCGGGCAGCATCACCGAACGGCGGCACCCTGCCGGACCTCGGCATGGGCATGCCGGCTAGTACTCCAGCCGCATCTGATGAAGTCGGAGTCTTCGCTGGTAGTGGGCTGTTCTGGCGCGGTATTGGTGTCGGCGTCGCCATCGTGACCATCGATGGATGTGGTGGAAGGATCGGATGGTGGTGATCAGGTGTGCCAGGAGACGGCGGACCTCGCCGAGGGTAAGAGGGATGAGGCCGTCATCGGATTCGGTGCCCCCTTTTGGCCTGCGCGGCGGTGACGGTGAGGTAGGCGTGGGCGCACAGAACGAGCGTTATGTGCCGGTACCAGGCGTCGTACCGACGCACCCGGTAGTGATCCAGTCCGACCTCGTTCTTGGCCGTCTGGAAGCACTCTTCGATCGCCCACCGGGTCCCGGCGATGCGGATCAGGTCCTCGTAGAGCGTCTCGGTTGGGCCGAAGCACAGGTAGTAGGCCAGGTTCGTGGGGTCGGTGATGCTGCGGCGGATCAACAGCAAGTGGCCGTAGCTGTCGTCAGCGCCGGGCAGGGAGGCCACGGCCCAGTCGTAGAGTCGCGGCCCTTTGGCGCCGTCGCCGCAACTGCGGCGCTTCCATGCCAGGGCCGGCGCGGCAGAGGCGAGGACGTCTGGTCGGGAGTTACCCACCACGGTGGGGATTCGTTGGTTGCGGGGCACGGCCAGGACGTAGCCGAGGCGCTGCTGCTGCAGCCACGTCCGGAACTTCGAGTCCTGCCCGTATGCCTCGTCCGCGGTGACCCACTTCGCCGGCAGGCCGGCGACGATGGCGCGTTGCATCATCCGCAGACCCAGCGCAGGCTTCGTCGCGAACTCGACGTTCGCGGCGATGCCGGCCTCGACGCGGCGGACAGCGTCGTCGCACCAGCCGCGGGGAAGATACAACTCTCGGTCGATCAGCGTGCGCCCGGCCGGGCTGGCGTAGGCGAGGAACACTCCCAGCTGGCAATTCTCCGTCCGCCCAGCCGTGCCGGAGTACTGGCGCTGCACCCCGGCCGATTTGATCCCCTTCTTCAGGAAACCTGTCTCGTCGACGATCAATACTCCGTCGTCGTGGCCGAGGTGCTCGGTCACATAGGCGAACAGGTCGTCACGAACAGAGTCCGGGTCCCACGCGGACTTGTTGAGCAGCCGTTGCATCCGATTCGGCGTGGTATCACCGGCAGCCTCGGCGAGGGTCCAGCCGTTCTTGCTGGCCAGGGGCGACAGCAACCCGACCAGGTAGGCCAGCGCCTGCCGGCGTGGCTCTGCCCGCCCGAACCGGTGCGAGAACCGCGCCAGCAGATCATCCAGACCTGTCCGCCAACCCACGATCTCATCGATCAACACAAGCACGGGAGCCTGCCCGCTCTACGACTGACCACAACAGACAGAAAGTGCGCTCAGCCAGCCCACTCCGCGATCAGCATCGACATCCGCAACTACCCGCACGGCGCCGGGAAGGCGTCAATCACGGTGATGAACTGCGAAAACTCTAGATCAGGCAGGTGCGGCTGGAGTACTAACTGGCCGTGCAGCGCGGCGTGCCTCGCTTGCGGCCGGCATGCCGCGCTGTGCACGGACGACGTTGATGGGACTCAGATGTCAGACGCGGCCGTGCAGGTCTGCCGCTGCGGCGTCATCAAGCGCGCGGAGCATCCAGTGTTCGAAGTTGTCGGCGGAGAGCTCGGCAGCCTGGCGCCATCGCTGTACCCGCTCGGCGGTGACGGAGAGCTTCGGCAGCGGCTCCATGAGCGTGCCGCCTTTGGCGTCCTGCTGGCGGTGCGTGCGGATGTTGCGGCGAAGCTCGTTGCGCGACCAGCCGAACTCGTCGGCCAGGTCCAGCCACCTGTCCTGCTCCTCCGGTGGCAGCGAGCCGACTTCCGCGTGGTGCTGGAAGCTGAGCGTCTCTCGTCGGCGCTCGATCGGGAACTTGCGCGCGACCCACGCGTAATTACGCAATGTCTGGTAGTCGAGCCGAGACTCCTCGATGGCCCGTAGATATCGGTCGGAGTATTCTCGTTGGCCGTAGACGAGCCAGTCGCCAAGACACCAGGCCGACGAATCGACAATGCGGGAGATCTGTGAGCCGGCGTGTTGCCACCGCTCGAATGTCAGTGCAGCGGGAATGCGTAGCCCCACCCGCGTCGTCAGGATATCCTTGTCTGTAGTGTCCGGGCAGCGGTCGATTCCTTCGCTGCCGCGTGCAAGACCATTGCGCGGATGCCGGCGACGAGGGTGGTGTCCGGCGGTCCGCTGCGGTGTGGACCTGTTGGTCGTCAAGATGCGCTCCCCCGCTTATGGTGTCCTGTGAGAAGGCCGGGCACACGACACCCGAAATTTAGTCGCGAAACATCCGAATAGCAATTTTCTAGATCCCTCCCTTTGCATTGAACCGTAACCGATCTGAGATCTGACTGTCGAGTGTGATTAAGATCACAGCATCGTTATAGGAATTCCAATCTTTGGCTATTTCATAGCCGTGGGAATTGCTCGCCGGGTCCAGTGCCTCGCGATGCCGCGCGAGGCGGCGCGCGGTTCGCGGCGGTGGGACTCGGGCGGTGCGGGGGTCGGGAATGACGTCGCCGTGGACCACTCACCGGTACTGTAGCTCCAGTTCTTGAAACGGCCCTATCGATTGCTGGCCATAGAGGCAGGTGGGCGGGATTGAGCCGCCGCAGCGTTGGTGTGGCTCATGATGGGCGGATGGTGTGGAATATGGTGCCAGGCCTGTCGGATCAGGGCGGGCGGCCTTGTCCGTGACGATTCGGAAGAGCGCCGTCGCGGCGAGCACCCACATGAGCCGGTGGGTGGGGCAGTCGGGGTCGTAGTCTTTCCTAGTGCCTCGTCACGCAGCTTTGAACGGGTAATCCGTGTGGCGGATCTTGGAGTTGATCGCGAACCCGGATTTCGGTCGGGCGTGTTGGTTGCGCCAGCGGATGTAGGCGCCGATGGCGGCGTCCTGCTCGGGGTGGCTGCGGTGGTCGGTGCCGTTGAGGGCGAAGTAGCGGACGGCGGCGAACTCGGCCTCGATCCAGTTCAGCCAGGACGCATACGTCGGCAGGAACACCAGGTCGACCTGGTTGGCGGCGCACCAGGCGCGGACCTCGGGGTGCTTGTGCGGGGAGAAGTTGTCCAGGATCAGGTATAGGTGTTGGTCGGGCCAGCGGCGGCGCAGGGTCTTGAGGAAGCTGAGGAACTCGCGCCACCGTTTGCGGTCGCGGATGCGGTAGTGCAGCTTGCCGGTGGCCAGGTCGAGGGCGGCGATCATGTGCCGTACGCCCTGGTCACGCCGGTAGGTGGCGCGTAGTCGCACCCGGTGTCCGACGCCTCGCCATGCGCGGCCGGGGCGGGGTTGCAGGTTGAGTGGCCCGAACTCGTCGATGCAGAGCTTCACCGAGTTACGAGACGTCCTTTAGTGCTGTGACCGGAAACGTTGGCCGGTTTCAGGCCGCCGTTTTGGCGGGGGTCTGACCCCAGCGGCGTTGTCGTTCGGAGCGGATCCGGGCTCGTTCGCGGCGTTGGGCGGCGAGGACGTCGGGGTGACGGGCGTTGGCGTTGCGCCAGCGCAGGTAGTTGTGCAGGGTTTGGGTCGCGGCGGGATGGTTGGGATGGTTCGACCCGGCCACGACGAACATCCGCAGCGGTCCGAAGTGCGCCTCGATCGGGTTCGCCCACGACGAGTACGTCGGGGTGAAGCACAACTCGACCCGGTTCCGGGCCGCCCACTGCCGGATCTTGACGCCGCGATGCGCGGAGAGGTTGTCCAGGATGACGTAGACCGGCGCGCCGTCAGGGCGGGCGGCCCGGATGCTCTTGAGTGCTGCCAGGGTGTTCGCCGCGGACTTTCGCTGGCGCACGACACCCCAGAGGGTGTCGTCGCCGACGCTGTAGCAGGCGTGGAACTGCCGGACCCCGTGCAGCTTGTGGTAGTTGCCGGGGAGCCGGTCCGGATGTCCGGCCCGAGTCCAGGACGCGCCAGCGTGTGGCCGGATCGTCAGCGGCCCGAACTCGTCGAAGGCGAAGACCCGGTCCGGGAACGTCGTGGTCACCGCCTCGATCCGGGCGAGTTTCGCCTCAGCGTTCGGGTCGTTGGTCTCCTTCCACGTCTTCGTCCGCTGGAAGGTGATGTCGTGGCGGTGCAGGAACTCCCGCAGCCGTTCCCGGCCCACGAGCACCCGACGCGGGCCGTGGTTGTGAGCAAGGTAGTCCGCGAGTTTTCGCAGGCTCCACCGGGTGAACGGCTGGCCGAGCGCTTGCGGTCTGGTCTTGGCCGTCGCGACGATGAACGCTTCGTCGTCTTCACTGATTCGGCGGGGACGGCCACCCGCCCACCGAGGGTCCAGGCAGGCCAGGCCCATTTCGTTGAACCGGTGGATCACCTCACGGACCGCGTCCTCGTCCCCCTGGACCAGGCGGGCGATTGCCGCGACGGTGTTCCCACTGGCCGAAGCCATGATCACCATCGCCCGACGCAACCGGATCGGAGACCCGGTCCCACGCCGCACGATCTGCTGTAGTCGCCGGCCCTCGTCATCACTGAGCCGACGAGCCCGGACAGGTTCTGCCATCCCGACAGCCTGAACCCCCCCACCAGCCACCACCACGACCACTGACCGGCGTGTCACCCAACCCGGCCAACGTTTCCGGTCACAGCACTACTAGCTCCGCGCGGGTGGCGGCGAGGAAGGCGTGGGCGAGCATGCTGATCGTGGCGTAGTGGTGCCAGGGGATCTACGAGCGGACCTGGTAGTCGCCCAGGCCGACGCGGCCCTTTCCGATCTTGTCAGGGCCTGCCGGATGAGCAGAGTGTGGGTGAACCCGGCAGCGGGCGGACGGTCTGTGACGCTCACCTGCTGGGCGGCCGAGTCCGAGCAGCGTTCTTCGGTGCCGTGTCCGGCCGGGCGGCGCTGCCGTGCCTGGGTGGGGCGTCCGGCAGCAGCGTGTCGGGCCGGTGGGCCTGATCGCGCGCTTCGATCAAGGTCAGGTCGAGCAGCACCGCGAGGACGTAGCCGACCCTGGCGGTGCAGAATGTCCGCAGCCTCGGGTCGCGACCGCAGCTGGAATCGGCGACCAGCCACCAAAACCGCAGCTTCGAGTCGGCCAACGCCCGGCGCAGCAGATCAAACGGGCTTCGTCACCAGCGTCCGGTCGGCGGGCACGCCGGCGTCGGCCCGGCGGACCGGGTCATCGATCCCGCACGCCGGCAGGTACCAGGCCCGGTCGATGAACGCGTGCCCGTGCCGGCCGGCGTAGGCAACATGACCATCCATGGGCAGTTCTCGGTCTGCCCGCTCGCGCCGCAGTGCTACGGGGCGACCCCGACACTCTTTCGACCCTTCTTGATCACTCGGGTGTCGTCGAGGACCAGCGCCGCCTCGTCGTTGGCCAGCCCGTAGCCGCGCAGCCAGTCCCGCGACGCCTCGACATCCCAACTCGCCGCGTTCAGCAAAACACTGAAACCGTTTCGGCCGAGCCAACCCTGCACGCTCCGACATTCCCGGCAGTTCTTCTCGCCCACTCCCGCCAGCAACGCCCCTCATCGATATCCACCAACCGTCAGCACGTTACCCGCACCGAGGGCAACGACAGATCAAGACAACGGTTTCAAGATCTGGGGCTGTAGTGCCGGGTCAGTAAGGCAGGCAGGGGCTTTGCGTAGTCGTCTGAGGGTGCTTCTGAACTGGGGTTTCGCAGGTTCGTCGGCCTGATTGGAGGGTGACGTAGGACGGGTGCGGCCCCGTCGGTGATCATGGAGTTGCTGAGACAACATGACACCGAGAAGGACCACACCCGCGCATGTCATCATCGCTGATCGACGTGATCCGTCACCATGCCCCCGCCCCGCCCGGCTCCTCGACTGCTGGCGGTGAGGCGTTTGGCCTGTTGGAGGCCCTGGCGAGGGTTCCCGATCCGCGTGACCCGCGTGGTGTCCGGTACCCCCTGGCCAGCGTGCTCGCGGTCGCGGTGTGCGCGGTGATGGCCGGGGCTTGCACGTTCGCCGCGATCGTCGACTGGGTCGACGATCTCGATGCGCCGGCGTGGGGCCGGCTCGGGTTCACCGGTCGGGTGCCGGTGCTGAGCACGGTGTGGCGGCTGCTGGTCCGCGTCGACGCCGAGACGTTGACGGCGGTCCTGGCCGACTGGCTGTGCTCGCGGGTGTCGGCGCCGCCGCCGGCGCGGCGGGTCATCGCCGTTGACGGCAAGGTGGTGCGGGGCGCGGTCCTGACCGAGGGACGGGTCCATCTGCTGTCGGCCTACGACACCTGCACCGGTGTGGTCCTGGCGCAGGTCCAGGTCGCGGCGAAGTCGAACGAAATTCCCGCGTTCGCCCCGCTGCTGGAACAGGTCACGGCACGGCTGGGCAGCCTGGCCGGGGTGGTGATCGTCGCGGACGCCCTGCATACCCAGGTCGCCCACGCCCGAGCTGTCGCCGCTGCCGGCGGGGACCTGTACGTGTCGGTCAAGGCCAACCAGCCGACCTTGTACGCCCAGCTCAAACGGCTGCCGTGGGCGCAGGTGCCGATCGGGGACCAGCACCGCGACACCGGACACGGCCGACGCGAGACCCGCACCGTCAAGGCGCTGACCCTGCAGACTCCCGGCGGCATCGGTTTTCCCCATGCTCAGCAGGCCGTCCGGATCACCCGCACCCGCACCGTGGCCGGCAAGCGAACCCGGGAGACGGTCTATCTGGTGGCGTCACTGCCCGCCGCCCACGCCCAGCCTGCCGACCTGCAGCAATGGGCCCGGCTGGAATGGCATATCGAGAACCGGCTGCACTGGGTCCGCGATGTGACCTTCGGCGAGGACGCCCACCGAGCCCGCACCGGCACCGGACCCGCCGTCGCAGCCGTCCTCCGCAACACTGCCATCGGATTCCACCGCGGCAACGGCGAAACCAACATCGCCCGAGCCACCCGACGCGCCAACCGCCGCCCACACGACCTCATCACCACCGTGACCAGCAGCTACTCGACTACGCAATGACCCTGGTAAGGCAGGCCCGCTGGACTTGGTGCCGACGGTTGCTTCGGACGTGGCGGCCGGCTACTGCATTGCCTTGATCCGACGTTCCTCCATGACGGAGCCCGACTCACGCTGTGCCATGCGACGCAGCACGGCGGGCGCTAGGACCAAGCCGATGACCGCCCACAGGCCCAGAACGGCGGCGGTCTCCAGTGGGCGCCACGAGTCCGCGATTTCGACCGCGGCCATGGTGTCGGGGAGGAGAGCTCCGCGCATTCCCAATCCTATCCAATAGACTGGGAAGACCTGTGCCACCGCTTGCATCCACTGCGGGGCTGAAGTGAGCGGGAAGAAAATTCCCGATATCCCGACGATGGCGATCAGCGGAAACATCAGCACGCCGATATTCCGTGGATTGGACAGCAGCGAACCGGCGATCGCGCCGAACGGCATGGTGGCTAGGAGGCCGAGAGCCAGCACCCACAGCAACGTGACCCATGACGACGCCCGATCGAGCACGAGATCGTTGAATAGGAAAATTCCCGGAACCAATAGAATCACCACTGTCGACACGGCCGACGCAGACGACTGCATGATTTTTGCGATGAGGTAGGCCAGCATTCCGTTGGGCGCCGTCTTCGCCCGCAACAGGGTGCCGTCTTCTCGCTCCATCAGCAGGGTAAAGGCGACCCCCTGGATGCCGTTGAAGGCCAGCATGAGGCCGATTACTCCGGGCAGCGTCGTCGTGGCGAGCGAGAAGTTCGTGCCGTCGATCCTGGAGTCCCGAAGGAAGACGGTGACGACGAGGAACACGGTGGGGAGGAAAATTATCCCGATGATGTCCTGAGGGCTGCTGAACGCCTGTCGGACTTCGATCCACCCGGCGCCGAGCCCGCTACGCACGGCGGGGGACTTCGCAGAGATCATCTTTGCGCCTCCGCAGCGACCTGGGCGGGAGTTTCAGCATGGGGATTGCTGGCACGAAAATCGTCCGTGCGGACGATGGACAGGTAGGTGTCCTCGAGCGAGGGGCGATAGACGCTTATGATCTCGATATCGTCGCTCGAGTCGAACAAGCGGCGCAGGTACGGTATGGGCTCACTCGTCTCGTCGGTGAAGGTTTCTGAGCCCTTCCGCCAAGTAACGGTGGTCTTGGCGGTCACTGTACCGGCTAGCTCGGCCACGCTCCCGTCGGCTCGGACCCGCCCCTTCGCCAGAATGATGATGCGGTCGGACAACTTCTCCGCTTCGGCCAGGTCGTGGGTAGTGAGCAGAATGGTGGTGTTGCCAGACTTCGCCAGGTCCTGCACCAGGGAGTGGAATTCCCGGCGTGCTTCCGGGTCGAAGCCTGTTGTCGGCTCGTCGAGGAAGAGAACCTCGGGGTTGCCGATGATACCGATGGCCACATCAAGACGCCGGCGCTGCCCGCCGGACAACTGTCCCACCTTGCTGGCCGCCTTGTCGGTCAGGCCGACGGCCGCGAGAACTTCGTCGACGTCTCGAGGCCGCGGTATCGCGGCGCTAGCATACGGCCGGTACAGGGAGCCGTGGTTGACCAGCAGGTCCCGCACCTTCCATTTCGCGTGATCGCGCCAAGACTGCAAGACGACGCCGATGCGAGCGCGCCACGCCTCGTCTCCCTGAGCCGGGTCGACGCCGAGGACGGTGACGGTGCCGGCCGAGCGCCGGCGGAAACCCTCCAGAATCTCGATGGTCGTCGTCTTCCCCGCGCCGTTGGGACCAAGCAGGGCGAGAACCTCACCCCGGCGCACGGCGAAGGTCACGTCGTGGAGTACCTCGTTGGAACCGTATTGCATGCGGAGGTTGCGGACGTCGACGACGTGATCGCCGCGATCCCGCGTTGATGGCTCGTAAGGCAATGTCGCTCCCCTTGAGTTGATCGTGGCAACGCGAGACGGTACCGGCGCTCCGGCGGTGTACGCCCCTGGCGCGTCGGTGTCGGTCACGCCTTCGCAGACTGCATCTCCGCCAGGCGTTCCTGCGCCTCGGCCAGATCCTCCGGTGTCGGTGCGTCGTCCTGCGTCAGCTGCAGGCGCCAGTAGCCGGTGAAGTCCACGAGGCGCTTGGGCATGCCGCGGTCCCCGACTAGGTGCCGTCGAATGCCGCGCACCGCGTTGGCCTCGCCGCCGACCCAGGCGAAGCCCGTGCCGTCGGGAAGGTTCACCGCCCGGACCGCCTGCAAAAGCGCGTCGCTGTGCCCCGGCTCGATCGAGCCGCGATGCAGCCACGTCGTCTCGAGCCGCGCGCGAGTCGTCAGCGGCTGTTCGTCGGGCGCCCCGGCAACCTCGATGAACGCGTATGCGGGCTTGTCCGCGGGCAGGCGCTCGATGATGGTGCTCATCGCTGGAATGGCGGCGTCGTCACCGATCAACAGCACCCAGTCGGCATCGTTGAGCTGGGCCGACAGCGGGGTATGGCGGGCGAACATGGCCGACGGTCCGAACACGCCGAGAGTGTCGCCCGGCTTGGCGTTTACGGCCCACTGGGTCGCCGGCCCGGCGTGCTTGTGCACGACGAAATCAATGGCGATGGAGGACGTCGCGGCATCGTGCCAGCGGATGGTGTAGCTGCGCATCCAGGGGCGTTCGTCGTCCGGGATCGCGCTGTACGCCTGGTACCAGCTCATCACATCAGTGTCCGCGGTGGCGGCGGGCAGCGAGGGCCGGGCCTGTCCGGCGCGGGGAAAGTACAGCTTGACCTGTTGATCTGGTTCGGACAGGGACAGGCCTTGAAGATCGTCACCCGTGAGCACGACGCGGATCATGTGCGGAGTGATCTGGTGCGTCTCGCTGACGCGAAGGAACCAGATGGGCAACTTGCTCATAGAAACTCCTGTGGAAACGGAGGCGGCGACGTGCGGCCGAGGCAACTCAGTGTGGTCGAGAGGCGCGGCGCCACGCCATGGCACCATCGCCTGTCTCGCTATTCGCTCATAGTGCTCTGCCTTATGCTGTCACGATACTTTACGCCATAAGTAGTTGCAACTGAGCTGCGCCACGCCGCGTCAGCAAAGACCCATCTGCCGCAATACAGCGTCACCGAGCGCCGACCCCGGTACGGCCAGATCGTAGGGAAGATCGAAATGGTTGCGACCGACCGCAACCACCTCGGTCACTCGGGTGCGGCCGCGCAACGCCCGCACCATCTCCCCGTGCTGCCGCTGGTACTCCTCGGTCTCATTGTCCCCGCGGGCGATGACCACAGGCGGCAGCGCAGACGCGAGGTGCCTGACGGGGCTGAGCAGACGCGCCCGCGACATGTCGAGCCCGAGCGCCTCGTTCACGTAGCTCCGCTGCACCGGCTCCAAGTCGTACATGCCGCTGAGCAGGACGCAGCCGGCGACCGCCGGGCGAGCCGCCCATCCGGTGAGCACCGCCGCGGCGGTCAGGTGTGCCCCGGCCGACGAACCGGCGACGTGAATGCGCCGCGGCGAGAAACCCAGCTCGCCGGCGTGCTCCGCCAGCCAGGTGAGGCTGCGCCGCACCGAGGCGATCATCTCCGGCAGCCCCGTCTGCGGGGCGAGACCGTAGTCGATGGCGGCGAACGCGGCGCCGGCACGCTGAACCGCAGGCGCCGCGAACGCCGACTCCGTGCGGCTCAACGCCTGCCAATTGCCTCCATGGACGAAGACCACCAGCGCCGCGTCGGTGGGCGCATCCGCCGGGAAGAAGTCGAGCTTCTCATGCGCCCCGATTCCGAAGGGCAGACCCGCGCGCGCCCGTCCCATGGCGCGCGCCGCGGCGCTGCGGGCGACGTACTCATCGAGGTACGCCTGCAGCGACCGCACCCGAGAGCTGGGTGAGTACTGCAGGTCCAGGGTGTGGCGGTCATAGTCCCGCCACGACGTGCGGGCAGCGGCGGCGCTCGTCACCTCACACCGTCTACTGCGCGTCCAGCTTGCCGGCGAGCAGCCGGCCGATCTCGGCGAGCGAGGCGCCGCGGTTGAGGAGGGTGCCGTGCTCGCCGGGAAGGATGTGCATCTCGATCCGGCCGTCGACGTGCGGCCGCCACGCCTCGGCCGTCACCGCCGGATCCTGCTGGTCGGTCGCGGTCATCAGTAGCACGTCGTCGCGGAAACGCTCGGGAACATAGTCGATGAGCAGGTGGGTGTTGTTGGCCGAGATTTCCATGATCGAGTGCAGTTGTTCCCGGCTCAGGTTCGCCAACGCGCTGCCGTTGCGGCGCAGGATCTCCATGGCCGCGTCGAACGTCAGCCGGTCGCCGGGGTGCGGCACCGCCGACGGGTCGACGAGCCCCACGAGGTAGCGGAGGTGGTTGTGCATCTCCGCCTCGTCCAGCTCCGGCACGTCGTCGTGGGTCAGTCCCTTCCAGCCGGGGAAGACGTCGATGACGCAGAGCAGCCCGGTGTGCTCGCCACGCTTCTGCAGCTCGACCGCCGTCGCGTATGCGGCCAGCCCGCCGAACGACCAGCCTAGGAGATGGTAGGGCCCGCCGGGCTGGACACGCTGGATCTCGTCGGCGTAGTCAACGGCCATCTGCATCAAGCTCGTGGGCCGCAGTTCGGGCCTACCGAGTCCACGCGCCTGAATGCCGTAGACCGGTCGGTCCGCGCGCAGGAACGGGAGGAGACCGGCGTATGACCATCCGATGCCGCCGCCCGGATGCACACAGAACAGGGGTTCCCGCGCGCCGTGGGTCCGCAGCGGCAGCATCACCTCGAGGCTGTCGCGGTCGTCGTCGGCGCCGAGCTGCGTGGACATCCCGGCCGGTGTGGGCGTCTCGAACAAAGCCCGCAGGCCCAGCTCGACACCGAACGCCGCGCGGATGCGGGCCTTGAGACGCGCGGCCAGCAGAGAATGCCCCCCAAGCTGGAAGAAGTCATCGTCGACATGTACCCGCGGCATCCCCAGCACCTCGGCGAACAGGCCACACATGATCTCTTCCTGCGGTGTACGCGGTGCCCGGCGGTCGGTGGCGGATACGATTTCCGGGGCGGGGAGGGCGGCGCGGTCTAGCTTGCCGTTGCGGCTGAGCGGCAACCGGCTGAGCGGCACGATCGCACTGGGCACCATGAACTCCGGCAGCTGCCGGCGCAGATCCTCGACGAGGTCGGCAATCAGCGCGCTGGTCGACTGGACGGTCCACGGTGCGTTGACCAACCGGCCGAGCGGTGGTGCGCTGCCGACCTCGCCCGGCGAGCGGTAGAGGTCAACGACCGTGCCCTCGGCCGACGCCGCCACGAACACCAGCTCCAGCTCGTACGGGTCGCTCGCCCACGTCACGTGCAGCGTGCGCCCGAGCCGGCCGGCCAGGTCGTACAACGATTCCAGCCGCGGGGCGTTGGACGGCACGCCGCCGTGCTGCTCGTGGATGTCCGCGGTGACCGCGGCGTCGGCAACGATGCGGTGGTTCGGCACGCCGACGACGCGCACCGGCCCCTCCGCCTCGGACAGGACCGCCTCGAGACCCGGAAGGCCGCCGACGCCGTGCCACCGCACGACCGGGACGTCCCGCACCGAGCGCACGGGCGTCCTTCCCCGCTTGATTATCGTGACGTCGTAGCGGTAGCGCGTCAGCTCGTTGACGGCGGCGCCGCGCTTGACGGCCAGGTGGGTTCCCGCCACCTCGTCGGCCTGCTCGACGAGCACGGCGAAGTAGTCCGGCGCGACGAGCAGTTCCTTCTCGAAGACGAGGGCATGCTCGACCGCCCGCCGCAGCTCGGCGCGGTCACGCCGGTCCCGGGCGCGGTGCGCCACCACGGCCGAGGCGAGCGTCCGGTGCAGCCGGAGATTACGCACGTCGCCGACGAACAGCGCGCCGCCCGGCTCGAGCAGCCCCAGAGCCGCGGTAACGACCTGCCGCAGGTACTCGCCGCTGGGGAAGTACTGCACGATCGAGTTCAGCACGATCGTGTCGAAGTGCCCGGCCGGCAGGTCACCGATGTCGTGCGCCGGCAGCACCCTTAGGCGGACCTTGTCGCGCAGCAGCGGGTCCGTGCCGACATGCGCGCGCAGGGTCTCGATGACGGCGGCCGAGAAGTCGGTGGCCCAGTACTCCTGAGCGTCCGGGGCGAGCCGGGAGAGCAGCAGACCCGTGCCGACACCGATCTCTAGCACCCGACGCGGACGAAGCTGCCGAATCCTGGCAACGGTCTCGTCGCGCCACTCCCGCATGTCGGCCAAGGGGATGGGTGCGGCGTCGTAGCTGCTGTTCCACCCCGCGAAGTCGTCGCCGAACGCGGCCGTGGGAGCGGCGTAGAGGGTTTCGTACAGCCGCTGCCAGTCGTCGATCTGGGTGCGCTCGGCCCGGGGTTCACCACCGCCGACATCGGTGTCGGCGACCACGTAGGCGACCAGACGAGCGCCCGACTCGCCGTCGTCCCGGACGAGCGCCGCCGCCTGCCGCACGGCCGGATGCCGCCGCAGGACGCTCTCAACCTCGGCCGGTTCGATCCGGAAGCCACGCAGCTTGACCTGCTCGTCGACGCGGCCCACGTAGTCCAACGCACCGTCGCCGGTCCACCGCACGAGATCCCCGGTGCGGTACATGCGCTGGCCGGGCGGCCCGAACGGGTCGGCGACGAACCGGTGCGCGGTTTGCGCCGGGCGCCGAAGGTACCCGCGGGCCAACCCCGTGCCGGCGATGTACAGCTCGCCCACCACACCGGGCGGAACCCGGCGGAGGTCCCGGTCAAGCACGTGGACCCGGGTGTTGGTCATGGGTCGTCCGATCGGGACGGCGGCCGCGTCGGCGGGAAGCCGGCTCATCGGCCACGTCGTGGCGAAGGTCGTCGTCTCGGTGGGGCCGTAGCCGTTGACGACGACCAGACCCGGGCAAGTCTCCTGCACGGTGCGCACGGCGTGGGGCGACACCGCCTCACCACCCGCCCAGACCTGCCGCACGCCGGCCAGGCACGACGGCAGGGTCTCCGCCACCAGGGTGAACAGCGAGCTGGTCAGCCAGACAGCGGTCACACCGTGGTGGGCGATCGTATCGCCGAGCACATAAACGTCTAGCTCACCCTCCGGCGCGACGACTACCGTTCCACCGGTCAGCAGCGGTACCCACAGCTCGTAGGTGGAGGCGTCGAATGCGGGCGAGGAGTGCAGCAGCACACGCTGGTGTGCCCCGGTACGCCAGCACGGGTCGGCGGCCAGTTCGGCGACGTTGCCATGTGTGACGCAGATGCCCTTGGGTTGTCCGGTCGACCCGGAGGTGTACATGACGTACGCGAGGTCCTGCGGTCCGGTGGGCACGGCCGGTGGTCGCGCCAGCCGCGTCCGCCCGTCAGGGTCGTGGACGAAGGTTGAATCGTTAACCTCCGTGCCCGCGATGACGACCGTGGTGTGCTCGGGCACCAGCCCGGGTGCCGGCGGGCGGTCGGTGATGAGGACCCGTGCGTCGGTCTCGCTCATCACGAGCCGGGACCGGGCGGCCGGATACCTCGCGTCCAGTGGCACGTAGGCGGCTCCGGCCGTGAGGACGGCGAGGACGGCTGCCACGAAACCGGGGGAGTGCGGCATGAGGAGCGCGACCGTGCTGCCGCGGTGGACGCCGTGCCGCATCAGGACGCCTGCAAGCCGCTGGGCGGCCTCCCGCAGCTCGGCGTAGCTGACGGTCGTGGTGCCCTGCACCACCGCCGGGGCCTCGGGATGTTCGCCGACCCGGTGGGCGAACAGCTGCGGCAGGCCGTCGTCGACGGGTGGGGCGGACGTGTCGTTGTACCGCTGCAGAACACGAAGCTCCTCGTCGATCAGCGCCTCGGCCGCCGTAATGGACCGCGACGACTCGGCCACCAGAGCGTCCAGGAGCCGAACCCACCGGCCGAACAGCGCGGTCACCGTCGCGGCGTCGTACAGGTCGCTCGCGTACTCCACGACACCGGTGATGCCCTCGGGCTGGCCGGTGCCGTCCCGGCGCTCCACCAGGCTGAAGAAGAGGTCGAACTTCGCCGTTCCGGTACGTCCCGGCTCGATACCCACCTGCAGCCCGGGTAGGTGGAACGTGCCGGAGGAGGCATTCTGGAGTGCCAGCATCGTCTGGAACAGCGGGTGCCGTCCCAGCGACCGAGGCGGGTTCAGGGCCTCCACGAGGTACTCGAACGGCACGTCCTGGTGTGCGTAGGCGGACAGCGCGGTCTCCCGGACACGGGAGAGCAGCTCGCCGAAGCTGGGGCGCCCGGACGTGTCGGTGCGGAGGACCAGCGTGTTGACGAAGAATCCGACCAGGTCGTCGAGTGCCTGATCCGTGCGTCCCGCGATCGGGCTGCCGATCGGGATGTCGCGCGTGCCGGTCAGCTGCGACAGCAGCACAGCGAGTCCGGCCTCGAGGACCATGAACACCGTGGCGCCCGACTGCCGCGCGAGATCCGCGATCCGCTGGTGCAGCGCTTGGTCGATGCCGACGTTGACGTAGTCGCCGCGGTAGGAGGCGGCGGCCGGGCGGGGACGGTCGGTGGGCAGCGGCAGCTCCTCGGGAAGATCACGCAGCTGCGTCGACCAGTAGTCCAGCTGTCGGGCGAACAGGCTCCCGGAATCGCGCTGGTCGCCCAGCAGGGCGTTCTGCCAGAGCACGTAGTCGCTGTACTGCACCGGCAGCGGAAGCCAGGCCGGTGCCTCCGCCCGGCAGCGTGCCTCGTATGCCCGGGCCAGGTCGGCTGCCAGCGGATTGAGCGACCAGCCGTCTCCGGCGATGTGGTGCACGACGAGCAGCAGCACGTGTTCCTCGGCCGAGAGCCTGAACAGGTGCGTGTGCACCGGCGGCTCGTTCGCGAGGTCGAAGCCGCGCTGCGCGGCGGCGTTGAGCGACGTGGCCAGACCGTCGTGGTCACCGGGTACGACGTCCAGGACGGGCGTCGCCTCGTCCGGGTCCAGCACGTGCTGCGACGGCACACCGTCGGTCTCCGGGAAGACGGTGCGCAGGCTCTCGTGGCGTCGCACCACGTCGGCCACCGCGGCCTGCAGGGCGGGTCGGTTCAATGCACCGGTCAGGCGCAGTGCCAGCGGAATGTTGTATGTGGCGCTCGGACCTTCCATCTTGTGGATGAACCACAGCCGCTTCTGCGCGTACGACAGCGGCATCACGTCGGGCCGCGGTTGAGCGGTCAGCGCCAATCGGCTCGGTGCGGCCGTGTCGAGCAGGCCGGCGACGGCGGCCGCGGTGGCGTTCTCGAACAGCGACCGTAGGGCCAGTTCCACGCCGAAGGTGGCGCGTATCCGAGCGATCAGCCGGGTGGCCAGCAGAGAATGCCCGCCGAGGTCGAAGAAGTTGTCGTCGGCGCCGACGTGCGGAAGGCCCAGCACCTGGGCGAACAGGTCGCACAGGATCTGCTCCTGCGGCGTGCGCGGGTCACGCCCACCGCCGCCCAGGAACAGCCCGGGCGCCGGCAGAGCGGCCCGGTCCAGCTTGCCGTTGGCGGTCAACGGCAGGGCGCTCATCGGCACGAACGCGCTGGGCACCATGTAGCCGGGCAACCGCTGCTCGGCCAGCTCGCGGAGCTCCGCTATCAGGGTGCCGCTCGTGCGCGGTGCCATCGGGTCGGTGGTGAAGCTCGACAGCGGCGTCCGCGGGTTTGGCGGCGTGACCGGCAGGTAGGTTCCGGTGAGCGCCACCTCGCTGCGGGCCAGCACGAGGTCGACCTGCCGAGGATCGGCGGACCATGCCGCCGCCGTCTGGTAGCCGAAGTCCGCACCGAGCTCGTGCAGGGCCTCGAGATCAATACCAGAGGTCGGCGGAACCAGGTGCTCACCGGTGCGGATCGCGTCGGCGAGGGCCCAGTCGGCGGCGACGCGATCGTGCGGTACCCCGGTCAGCCGCAGGCTCTGCGGCGCATGCGTGCTCAGATAGGCTCGAACCGCCGCCACGTCGGGGACGTTCTCCCAGGCCAAAGTGGGTGCACTGGAGACATCGGTGGTGCGGGCGCCGGCCACGTGCAGAGTCACGTCGTAGCGGTAACGGCTGAGCTCGTTGTCGTAGCCGCCGCGCTTGAGCTGGATGCCAACGGCTGCGATGTCGGGAAGACGGGCGGCGAGCGCGGTGAAGAAGTCGGGATCGACGAGCAGTTCCTTCTCCAGCACGAGCTCGTGCTCCACCTGCCGGCGCAGCGCCGTCACATCGAGCGGTTCGCCCATCCCGTAGGCGCAGACGCCCGTCTTGAAGGCCCGCAGCATGCGTGCGTTCCGCACGTCGCCGACGAACAGCGTGCCGCCCGGTGCGACCGACCGCAGCGCTGTCGTGATGACCTCCGCCAGGTGCTCGGCGCTGGGCAGGTACTGCACCACCGAGTTGAGCACCACCGTGTCGAAGTGGGCGGCCGGCAACCCACGGCTGTCGTGTGCGGCCTGCACCCGTACGGTGACCCGCGGCGCCAGCTGCGGATCCGCTTCGACGTGCCGGGCCAGCTCGGTGATCACCTGGTCGGAAAAGTCCGTTGCCCAGTACTGCTCGCACTGCGGCGCGATCCGGGCCAGCAGCAGGCCGGTGCCGACACCGATCTCGAGCACCCGGCGCGGTCTCAACGCGAGTATCCGGGCGACCGTCTGCGCTCGCCACTCCCGCATCTCGGCGAGTGGGATCGGCTCGCCGGTGTAGCTGCTGTTCCAGCTGGCGAAGTTCTCGCCGAAGGGCGCCTGCCGCGCACCGGCGTAGACGGAGTCGTACAGGTGTCGCCAGTCCTCCAGCTGGTGGCGCTCGCCGCTATGGTCGCGGACGGTGTTCGCGGTGTCGGCCACGACGTACGCCACGAGCCGCTGGTCACCGGGCTGATCCTCGCGGACGACGACCGCCGCCTGCCGGACGTTGGCGTGCTCGCGCAGGAGGTTCTCGATCTCCCCGGGCTCGATCCGGAAGCCGCGCAGCTTGACCTGGTCGTCCGTGCGGCCGAGGTAGTCGAGCCGACCGGCACTCGTCCAGCGCACCAGGTCACCCGTGCGGTACATCCGCTCGCCGCGACGACCGAAGGGGCAGGCGATGAACCGGGCAGCGGTGAGGCCGCGCCGACCCATGTAGCCCTGCGCCAGGCCGGTACTGGCGAGATAGAGGTCGCCGACGACGCCGGGAGGCACCGGCCGCAGACGTCCGTCGAGGACGTACGCCCTCGTGTTAGCGATCGGCTTGCCGATCAATGGGTGCTCTCCGGCGGTGACCGGGTCCGCGGTGGACCAGACCGTGGTCTCGGTGGGCCCGTACAGGTTGATCGTTGGACCGAGACTCGCCAGCGTCGCCGCCAGGGTCTCCGGCAGCGCCTCGCCGCCGGTGAGTATGCGCAGGCCGCGCAGCGCGTCGCCGGGCTGGGACACCAATGCCTGCCACAGCGCGGGGGTCGCCTGCATGACGGTGATGCGGTGGGTGGAGATCATGCCGAGAACCGCCGAGGGTTGCGGGACGACGTCGCGCGGCGCGATGACGACGCGAGCGCCGTGCAACAGCGGCAGGTACATCTCCAGGGCGGCGATGTCGAAGGCGATCGTGGTGACGGCCAGCAGCCGGTCCGCGCCGATCATAGGGACGAGCCGTCGCATGGCGTAGAGGAAATTGGCGAGCGCGAGGTGAGGCACGACCACGCCCTTGGGCTTGCCGGTGGACCCGGAGGTGTAGATCACGTAGGCCGGTTGCTCCGGTGTCGGCGTCACCGCTGGCACGGTATCGGGCTGAGAGTCCAGCACGGCCGCCGTCTCGCCGTCGTCGATCGTAATGCGGTACAGCTCGTCGAACTCGCCGACCGCCTTGGTGGTGCCCTGCGTGGTGAGCAGCAGGGCGGGCTGGGCGTCGCGCAGCATGAACTCGATACGCGACGCGGGATACTCCACGTCCAGCGGCAGGTACGCCGCGCCGGTCTTCAGCACGGCCAGCAACGCGATCGGCAGCTCGACCGTGCGAGGCAGCGCGAGCGCCACGATGGTGCCCGGCCCGGCGCCATGGGCGAGCATCATCCTGGCCAGCTGGTTGGCGCGCGCGTCGAGCTGTCGGTAGGTGAGTGTGGCGTCCTGGGCCACGACCGCGACGGCGTCCGGAGTCTCGGCTACCTGCCGGCCCAGTAACTGTGGCAGCAGCGCGGGTTCGAGCTCGGCGGCGGTGTCGTTCCACGCCTGCAGGACCTCGGCGCGCTCGGCCCTGGTCAGCACCTCAACGTCGGTGACAGGGCGCTCGGGTGCGTCGGCGACCGCGGCCAGGAGCCGCACCCAGCGGTCGAACACTGTGCGCACGGTCGCCGGTTCGTAGAGATCGCCGGCATACTCGACCGCCCCGCGGATGCCGGCCGGAACCCCGTCCGGGCCCTTGTCCTCCAGGAGACTGAAGAACAGGTCGAACTTCGCGGTGCCGGTGCGCGCCTGTGACACCGTGACCTGCAGTCCGGGCAGGTCGAAGCTGCCTTCCGGCGCGTTCTGCAGGGCCAACATGACTTGGAACAGCGGATGGTGTGCCAACGACCGGGACGGGTTGAGCACCTCGACGAGGTACTCGAACGGGACATCCTGATGGGCGTAGGCCGACAGGGCCGCCTCGCGAACCCGGTGCAGCAGCTCGGTGAAGGTGGGATCGCCCGAGGTGTCGGTGCGAAGCACCAGGGTGTTGACGAAGAAACCGATCAGGTCGTCGAGGGCTTGGTCGGTGCGGCCGGCGATGGGACTGCCGATCGGGATGTCGGTGCCACACCCCATCCGGGTCAGCAAGGCGGCGAGTGCCGCCTGCAGCACCATGAAGAGCGTGGCGCCGTTCTGGCGGGCCAGCTCGGCGAGGCGGCGGTGCAGGTCGGCGTCGATCTCCACGGTCAGGTAGTCGCCGGAATAGGACGCGGTAGCCGGCCGCGGCCGGTCCCCAGGCACCGTGACCTGCTCAGGCAGCCCCGCGAGGGCCCTATGCCAGTACGACACCTGCTCACTGAGGAGGCTGGCGGCGTCGGCCTGCTCACCCAGCAGCTCGTTCTGCCAGAGGGTGTAGTCGGCGTACTGCACCGGCAGCGGCGTCCACGCCGGAGCCGCACCCCGGGCGCGGGCGCGGTACGCCCGGGTGAGATCGGTCGCCAGCGGGCTCAGCGACCAGCCGTCGCCCGCGATGTGGTGGATCACCAGCAGCAGCACGTGCTCATCCGGCCGCACCGCGAACAGCTGGGCCCGGACGGGGCAGTCGGTCGCCAACCGGAACGGGTCGCGGGCGGCGGCCGTCAGCAGGGCCGGCAGCTCCTCCTCGGTGCACGACACGACCGGCAGCGCCGGCTCCGCCGACTCCGCCGCGCGTACCTGCTGCGCCGGTACGCCCCCCACCTCGGGAAAGACCGTCCGTAGGCTCTCGTGCCTGCTGATCACGTCGGTCAGTGCCGCTCGCAGCGCCGACGGGTCGAGACGCCCCCGGAAGCGCAGCGCCAGGGGAATGTTGTAGGTGGCGCTTGGACCCTCCAACTGATGCAGGAACCACAGGCGGCGTTGCGCGAACGACAACGGGAGCGTCTCCGGTCGGTCGCGGCGGGTCAGCGCCAGCCGCGCCTGGCCGCTGTCCCGCAACCGGCCGGCGACTCCGGCCGGCGTGCGGTTCTCGAACAGCGCCCGCACCCCGACCTCGACGCCGAACGTCGAGCGGATACGCGCCGCGAGTCGGGTGGCGAGCAACGAGTGACCGCCCAGCTCGAAGAAGTCGTCGGTCACCCCCACTCGCGCCACTCCCAGCACCTGGGCGAACAGGTCGCACAGGATCTGCTCCTGCGGCGTGCGCGGGTCGCGGCCCGCGGCCGAGGCCGAGAAGTCCGGCGCGGGCAACGCGGCCCGGTCCAGCTTGCCGTTCGCAGTGAGCGGCAACGCGGGCAGCGGCATCACCACAGCCGGCACCATGTACTCCGGCAGGCGCTGCCGCACGAGCTCCCGCAGCGCGTCCGGCTGGACGGCGCCGTCCGACGTCGGTACCACGTACGCGACCAGCCGCTGGTCACCCGGCCGGTCCTGGCGTGCCGTCACCACCGCCTGCGCCACGCCGGCGTGCTCGCCCAGCACGGCCTGGATCTCACCGGGCTCGATGCGGAACCCGCGGACCTTCAGCTGCTGGTCGGCCCGGCCGAGGAACTCGAGCTGACCATCGGCGGTCCAGCGTGCCAGATCGCCGGTGCGGTACATCCGCGTGCCGGGCGGGCCGTACGGGTCGGCGACGAAACGCTGCGCTGTCAACGCCGGCTTTTCTAGGTAGCCGCGCGCCAGGCCGACGGTGTTGGTGTACAGCTCCCCGACGCCGCCGGGCGGCACCAAGCCGAGGCTTCCATCCAGTACGTACACGCGTACGTTGTCGATGGGACGCCCGATCGTAGCGGCCTCGGGCCACTCGTCGACGTCATCCGGCAGGGTGCCGGCCGTCAGTACCTGAGCCTCGGTGGGCCCGTAGTGGTTGTGCAGCAGCCGGCCGGGGACGCGACCGAAGAACCGGCGCACCTGCCGGCTGAGGGTGAGCGCCTCGCCGGCCTGGGCGACCTGGCGCAACGGTGCGATGTCGACATCGAGCTCGGCAGCCGCCTCGGCCACCGACTCCACCACGAGGTTCGGTGCGAACAGCTCACCGACCCGCTGCTCGGCGAGCCAGACCGCGAACTGCTGCGGGTCACGCCGCACGTCGTCGCCGGGCACCACCAGGGTCTTGCCCGACAGGAGCGCCGAGAGCACCTCCTGGACCGAGACGTCGAAGCTGAGCGCGGTGAACTGGGCGGTCCGGTCGCCGGGGCCGCCTCCGATGACGCGGGCGTGCCAGCGGAGGACATTGGCCACGCCGAGGCCGGTCATTTGCACAGCCTTGGGCCGCCCGGTCGAGCCGGAGGTGTAGATGACGTAGGCAGGGCTTGCCAGGGTCAGCACGCCAGTGCGCTGGGCGTCGGTGGGATCAGTGTCCGGGCCGGTCTCGACCGCCCCGGGGGCTGCCGGGTCGTCGACCACCAGAACGGGCGTGGCGACATCGTCCGGAATGGTACTCACGGTCTGCCGGTTCGCCAGCAGCACGGCCGGTTGCGCGTCACGCAACATGAAGGACAGCCGCGCGGGCGGATGAGCCGGGTCCAGGGGCAGGTGCGCCGCGCCGGCCTTGAGCACCGCGAGGATGGCGACCACCTGGTGCGGTGAGCGGTGCATGAGGAGCGCCACGACGCTCTCCGGTCCCACTCCGTGGGCGATGAGCGCGTGCGCGAGCCGGTTGGCGCGGCGGTTGAGCTCTGCGTAAGACAGGGTGATCTCGTCGAACTGGACCGCCGGGGCGTCCGGCGTGGCCGCCACCTGCGCCTCGAACTGTTCCGGCAGCCGTGCCGGCTCGCCGGCAACGGCGGCGCCGTTCCACCGCACCAGGAGCCGGTCGCGCTCGGCGGCGGTGAGCAGGTTCACCCGTCCCACGGGCACCTCGGGGTTCTCCGCCACGGCGGTGAGCAGGCGCAGCAGCCGGTCGAGCAGCGCCTGCGCCGCGTCCCGGTCGAACAGATCGGCCCGGTAGTCCAGCCGCAGGTACAGGCGGCGCCCGGGTGCCGCGACGAGGGTCAGCGGGTAGTGGGTGGCATCCCGCCCGCGTTCCAGGGCCGGCCGGACGCGAAGGCCGGTACCGGGCGTGACGGCGATGTCGTGTGTCGGGCCGTCACCGTCCCACGGGTAGTTCTCGAACACCATCATGGTGTCGAACAGCTCGCTCATGCCGGTCACCTGGTGGATGTCAGACAGCCCCAGGTGGTGATGCGGGGTGAGCGCGGACTGTCGCCTCTGTACGTCGGTGATGAGCGCGGACAGGGATTGCGTCCCGTCCACCCGGACGCGGACCGGCACGATGTTGATGAACAGCCCAACCATGTGCTCGACGTCGGCTAACTGGGGCGAGCGACCGGACACGATCGCCCCGAACGTCACGTCGTCGAGTCCCGTCATCCGGCTCAGGACGACGCCCCAGGCCGCCTGCAGCATCGCGTTCACCGTGACCCCGTGCCGCTGGGCCTGTCCGTACAGGGCGGCGGTCACCGCCTCCGGCGCCTCGATCACCACCCGCTGCGGTATCCGCGGGCTGCGTCCGGGGTCCACCAGAGCGAGCAGCGTGGCCTCATCGACACCGGCGAGTTCGGTGCGCCACGCCTGCCGGGCCGCTTCCCGGTCCTGATGGGCCAGCCAGGCGAGGTACTCGCGGTACGGGGCCACCCGGGGCAGTGCGGCGCTGTCACCCTGTTCGGCGTAGAGCGTGAACAACTCGCGCACGACGATCGGCGTCGACCAGCCGTCGAGCAGGATGTGGTGGTTGGTGACGATGAGACAGTGCCGCCGCGGTGCCAGCCGCACCAGGGTGAAGCGAAGCAGCGGGGGACGCGCGAGGTCGAACCGACGCTCGTACTCCTCGGCCGCGGCGCGCTCTAGCGCGGCCTGCGCCTCGGCGTCGTCGAGACCGCTGAGGTCCAGGTCGGTCCAGTCGACGGCAACCTCGGCGGGAATGGCCTGCACCGGCGTGCCGGACGACACCTGCGGGAAGCCCGCACGCAGGTTCGGATGCCGATCGAGCAGGGCCTGCGCCGCGGTGCGGAGCATCGGGGCGTCCAGCGGGCCCGACAGGTCGAGCAGTTGCTGCACGGTGTACACGTCCGGGCCGTTCGGATCGTACAGCGCGTGGAACAGCATCCCCTCCTGCATCGGGGACAGTGGGAGGACGTCCACGAGTCTCGACGGCATCACTTCGGTGTCCTCCACATGGCTTCCAGGTGTTCGATGTCGTGTTGGTCCAGCCCGACGAGCGGGAAGTCGGACGGGGTGTGGCCGCCGACGCCGGGGCGGGAGACGTGCCGCACGAGCCCTCGGACAGCGTCGAACCAGTACCGCGCCACGGACCGGACGGCCGGCTCCGTCCACATCCCTGAGGCCCAGCTCCAGGTGGCCGTCAGCCGGGGGCCGTCCGGGTGGTCCCGCACCGACGAGTTGATCTCAAGGCCGTGCGCGAGCGGCATCGCCGCGTCGCTGCCGCCGAGAAGACCGAGCTCGTCCGCGACCTGCCAGTCAGGATCTCCCGGTACGACTGGCCGGCCCGGCGCGGGAAACCGGCCCAGGTAGTTGAAGCCGACCTGGGGCGGGGGCGTGCCGGCCAGCTGCGCGGCGGTGTCCGGGTTGAGGTACCGCAGCAGGCCGAACTCGATGCCGTGGCCCGGCAGGGAGCGGAGCTGTTCCTTGACCCGTTTGATCGACTCACCTGCGTCGGGTCCGCCGGCGACCACATCGGCCCACCCGGGCGTCCCGGGGTCCAGCTGCACCGGGTATATGCAGGTGAACCAGCCGACCGTGCGGGAGAGGTCGACGTCGTCGTCGCGGCCATGGCCCTCCACGTCGACCAGGACGGCGCCGCCGGCCCCCCGGCCTTGCTCCCGGCGCCAATGCCCCAGCGCAAGGGCCAGCGCGGTCAGCAACACGTCCTGCACTCCGGCGTGGAAGGCGGCCGGGACGCTGGTGACGAGCGGCTCGGTGGTCTCCGGCGGCAGGGTGAGCGTCAGCTCGCCGGCTGTGCCGGTCACGTCGCGGTCGTGGTCCAGGGGCCGGTCGGTCATCAACGGGTCGTGTGCTCGCAGCATCGCCACCCACCGTGGCAGGCATCGCGTGGTCTCCGGCTGCCGTGCCCGCGCGTGCAATCGGCGTGACCAGGCGAGTAGGGACGTACCCACGGGTTCCAACGGGCGCCCGGACAGCGCTGCGACGAGGTCCGGCACCAGGATGCGCCAGGACACGCCATCGACGGCGAGGTGATGCAGCAGCAGCAGGAGCCGCCCTCGGTGGCCGCTGTCGGCGCGGAACCACACCGCCTGCACCAGGCGCCCCGCGGTGGGCGACAACCGGTCGGCCGCCCGCTGGGCCTCGCGGGCGACGGTGGTGCGCAGCGTCGCGGCGTCGGAACCGGCCACCTCCACCAGGTGGACGACGTCATCCGCGTCGACGGCTCCGGGTGGACGGATGTCGAAGTCCCACGCATGCTCGCCGCTGGCGGGCACCACCCGACCCCGCAGGGCGTCGTGGTGCTCGAGCAGCGCCTGCACCGCGTCGACGAGCCGTTCGCGGGTTAGGTCGCCGGGTGTCCGCAGCAGCATCGACTGGAAGAAGCGGTCGATGGGCCCGCCGCGCTCCTGCAGCCAGCGCACGATCGGCGTCGGTGGGACGACGCCCACCCCGCCCGCGGAGTCCTCAGCGACGTCGCGGGGCAGCAGGTCCTCGACGACGTCGGTCAGCCGTGCGACGGTCCGGTGTTCGAACACGTCGCGGACGCTGAGATCGATACCGGCGGCCCGGGCCGCCGACGCGAGCCGGATCGACATGATGCTGTCGCCGCCGCGAGCGAAGAAGTCGTCGTCGACGCCGACCCGGGCAACGCCGAGGACCTGCGCGAACAGTTCGCACAGCAGCTTCTCGCGGGGGGTGCGGGGCTCTCGCTGCGCGGCGACGTCGAGCCGCGGTGCGGGCAACGCGCCCCGGTCGAGCTTGCCGTTCGCGCTCAACGGCAGCTCGGGTAGGACGACGAACGCCGAGGGCACCATGTACTCGGGCAGGGCCCCTGTGAGGTAGGCCCGCAGCGCGGCCACCTCGGCCGTCGTCACCACGTAGGCCACGAGCTGCCGGGTGTCGTTCTGGTCCGTGCGGGCCAGCACCGCTGCCCGGATGACCTCGGGGTGACCAGCGAGAACCGACTCGATCTCACCCGGCTCGATGCGGAATCCACGAATCTTGATCTGGTCGTCGGCGCGGCCGACGAACTCCAGCACGCCGCCGGCCCACCGCGCCACGTCCCCGGTGCGGTACATGCGGTTGCCCGGCGTCCCGAACGGGTCGGCGACGAACCGGTGCGCCGTGAGCGCCGGCTGGTGCAGGTAGCCGCGGGCCAGCCCGGCGCCGCCGATGTACAGCTCGCCGCTCGTGCCAGGCGGCACCGGCTGCAGCCCGGCGTCGAGCACGTAGGTACGCATGTTAGCCATCGGGCGGCCGATGGGGACCGAGGCCGCGGCGCGGTATGGCGCGCGGGTGGGATGGCAAGTGGCAAACGTGGTTGTCTCGGTGGGGCCGTAGCCGTTGACCACGACAGTATCGGGACACGCGTCCAGCACCCGGGCGACGGCCACCGGTGACAGCGCCTCGCCGCCGGCCCAGACCTCTCGTAACGCGGCGAAGCAGCGCGGATCGTATTCGGCCACCACGTCGAACAGTGCGGCGGTGAGCCACAGCGCGGTGATCCCCGCCCCGACGATCACGGCGGCCAGGGCGCCGACGTCCAGCTCGCCGGGAGGCGGCACGACGAGTTGTCCGCCGCCCAGCAGCGGCACCCACAGCTCGTACGTGGACGCATCGAACGCCAACGGCGAGTGCAGCAGCACCCGGGCCTGCGCGGAGCCCGACCAGCACGGGTCAAGGGCCAGGCCGACCACGTTGGCATGGGTGACCGTGATGCCCTTCGGGCGTCCGGTGGACCCGGAGGTGTACATGACGTAGGCGGCATCGTCGGCGGTGCCCGGCACGGGCGGAGGGCCGGCCGGTTGGCGGGCGACCAGCGTGGCCGTGTCGGGGTCGTCGAGATTGAGCCGTGCAACGGCGTCCGGTGCGCTCATCTCGGCGGTGGCCAGCATCATCGCGGGGCGGGTATCGCGCAGCATCGCCTCGATGCGTGCCGGGGGATACCGGGTGTCCAGGGGCACGTATGCCGCGCCGGCCTTGAGCACGGCCAGGATGGCGACCACGGCGTCGATCGAGCGGTGCAGCATCAGCGCGACCATGTCGCCGCGTCCGACTCCGCGTGCGCACAGCACGTGCGCGAGCCGGTTGGCCCGGACCTCAAGGTCGGCACAGGTCAGCAGGGTGTCTCCGGCGAGCAGCGCCGGTGCGTCCGGTGTGGCTGCCGCCCGCGCCGCGAACAGTGCCGGCAGCGTCCGGCTCGGCACCGGGTGGACGGCGCCGACGCTCTGGCGCAGTACGCGCCGGTGCTCGACGCCGGTCAGCAGCGTCCACCGGTCGGCGCGTTGCCGCGGATCGGCGACCATTGCCTCGAGCAGGTGTAGCCAGCGCCGGCACATGTCCTCGACGGTCCGCGGATCGAACAGGTCGGTGGCGTACTCGACGAGCCCGCGGACGCCGGCCGGCGCCCCGCCGCTGTCGTGGTGCTCGGTCAGGTTGAGGAACAGGTCGAATTTGGCGGTCCCGGTTCGGCCGAGTTCCGAGCGCACTTGGAGGCCGGGAAGCTCGAAGCTCGGGTCGCCGGTGTTCTGCAGCGCCACCATGACCTGAAAGAGCGGGTGGTGCGCGAGCGACCGCGTCGGCTGCAGAACGTCGACGAGGTGCTCGAAGGGTACGTCTTGATGGGCGTGTGCGGAGAGGGACCGTTCGCGGACCCGGGCGACGAGTTCGACGAACGATGGGTTGCCGGACATGTCCACACGGAGGACCAGCGTGTTGACGAACAGCCCCACCAGCTCGTCCAGCGCCTGGTCGCTACGTCCGGCAACGGGCGTGCCGATGGCGATGTCGGTACCGGCTCCCAGTCGCGACAGCAGCGCCGCGAATCCCGCGACGAGCACCATGAACAGGGTGGCGTCGGCGTCTCGGCTCACGCGCAGCAGTCCGGCATGCAGCTCGGTGCTCAGCTCGAGGGACACGTAGGCACCGCGGTGCGAGGCCACGGCCGGGCGCGGGTGGTCGGTAGGCAGGGTGAGGCACTTCGGCGGGTCCGCCAGCGTCTCGGTCCAGTAGTCCAGCTGGGCGGAGAACAGGCTGCGGCGGTCGGTCGGGTCGCCGAGCAGGTCTCGTTGCCAGAGGGTGTAATCGGCGTACTGCACGGGAAGCGGGGCCAGCTCCGCCGGCCGGCCCTGGCTGCGGGCGCCGTAGGCCGCGGCCAGGTCCGTGGCGAACGGGCCGATCGACCAGCCGTCGGCCCCGATGTGGTGCAGAACGATGAGCAGCACGTGCTCGTCGGGCTCGACGTTCACCAGCTCGGCGCGGATGGGTGGTTGCGTGGCCAGGTCGAAGGGGTGCCGCGTCCCGTCGAGCAAGCGGGCCGGTAGGGCGGCCTCGTCGCTTGCGGTCTCGGTCAGAGGCACCTCGACGGTGCGCCGTACCTGTTGGTACGGCACACCGTCGAGGTCAGCGACGACGGTGCGCAGGGGCTCGTGGCGCTGCACCACGTCGTTCAGCGCGGCGCGCAGGGCGTCGCGGTCGAGTGGACCGGACAGGCGCAGGACGAACGGAATGTGGTAGGTGGCGGCGCTGGTGTCCAGCTGGTGCAGGAACCACAGCCGTCGTTGCGCGTAGGAGAGCGGCAGCCGTGCCGGGCGCTCGCGTCGACGCAGCGGCAGCCGAGCGGGCGCTGCGCCCTCGACACGCTGTGCCACGGCGGCCGGTGTGGGAGCGTCGAAGAGGGCACGCAGTCCCATCTCGATGCCGAACGCGGTGCGCAACCGGGCGGCCAGGCGAGTCGCCAGAAGGGAATGACCGCCGAGGTGGAAGAAGTTGTCGTCGACGGAGACGTGCGGTACGCCGAGCACCTCGGCGAAGAGACCGCAAAGGATCTCCTCGCGCGGGGTCCTTGGCCGCGCCGCCGTTCCCGCGGCGGGGTCGCGTGGTGGCTCGGGCAGCGCCGCGCGGTCTAGCTTGCCGTTGCGGGTCAGGGGCATGCGTTCCAGCGGGATGACGGCCGTCGGCACCATGTACTCGGGCAGTCGTTCGCGCGCGGCCTCGCGCAGCACGTCCGGCCGGCAGAGTGCGCCGGCGACCGGCACGACGTAGGCGACGAGCCGTTCGTCATCGACCCGGTCCCGCCGGGCGACGACGGCGGCCTGTGCGACGTCGGGTTGGTCGGCGAGGACGGCCTCGACCTCACCGAGCTCGATCCGGAAGCCCCGGATCTTCACCTGGTCGTCGCAGCGGCCCAGGTACTCCAGACGGCCGTCGGCATCCCATCGGGCCACGTCTCCCGTGCGGTACATCCGCGTGCCGGGCGGCCCGTACGGGTCGGCGACGAAGCGTTGCGCGCTCAGGCAGGGATGCCCCAGGTAGCCCCGCGCGAGACCGGCGCCGGACACGTACAGCTCGCCGGTCCCGCTGGGCGGCACCAGGCGCAGCCCGGGGTCGAGGACGTACGTCCGCAGGTGGGCGAGGCTGGTACCGATGACGCTGCCTACCCCCGCGTGAGCGTGTTCCCGTCGAAGATCGATGCGGGTGACGTGCACCGTCGTCTCGGTGATGCCGTACATGTTCACGAGCGTCGGGGTGGTCTCGGGATGCCGCTCGTACCAGCCGCGTAGGCGGTCCGGACGCAGGGCCTCGCCACCGAAGATCACCGTACGCAGGGCGAGCGGGCGGCCGTCCGGCTCCTGTTCGATGTCGGCCTCGATCAACGGGTAGAACGCCGAGGGGGTCTGGTTCAGGACGGTCACTCGCTCGTCGGATAGCAGCCGCCGGAACTGGGCTGGCGTTCGACTGGTGTCGTACGGCACGACGACCAGCCGGCCGCCGTGCAGCAGCGCGCCCCAGGTTTCCCAGACCGAGAAGTCGAAGGCGGTGGAGTGGAACAGCGTCCAGACGTCCCGGTGGGTGAACCCGAAGTCGTCCCGAGTCGCCTCGAACAGCCGCAGGACGTTGCGGTGGGTGACCACGACGCCCTTGGGGCGGCCGGTCGATCCCGAGGTGTAGATGACGTACGCCGGATGGTCGGCGCCCAGCCGGCTCGTCCGGTGCTTGTCCGTCGGGTCGGTGGCCGCCTGCTCGCGCAGGTGTGCGAGCGTCGCTGGGTCGTCGCACACCACGGTGGGTACGGCCGGTAGCGGCGGCACCGACGACGCCGCGATCCGGTTGGTGACGACGAGCGTCGGGTGAGCGTCCTCGAGCATGGACGCCAGGCGCGACGCCGGGGACGTCGGATCCAGCGGCAGGTAGGCCGCGCCCGTCTTGACGATCGCCAGGAGGGCGACGACGAGTTCCAGGGAGCGCGGCAGCGCGAAGGCGACCAGCGACTCCGGGCCGGCACCGCGCGCTATCAGCAGATGCGCGAGCTGGTTGGCCCGGGCGTTGAGCTCGGCGTAGGACAGGACGGCGGGACCGAACGATACTGCGGTGCATTGGGGACGCGCCGTCACCTGCGCCTCGAATAGCGCCGGGAGCGTGTCGCGGTGCGACACGGTAGTGGCGTTCTCCGTTGCCCCGAGGAGCCGCGACCGCGCCGCTCGATCGAGCGTCTCGAGGCGGCCGATCGGATCGTCCGGGCCGGCATCGGTGACCGCGTCCATGAGGGCGATGAGATTCTGTTGATGGGCGGCCAGCGCGGCCGCGGTGCACACTTCCGGATGCGCGTTGAGGTCGATCTGCAGGCCGCGCCCGTCACGCCGATCCCATACGGCGATCGTGAGGTCGCCAACCAGTCCGGAGGAGAGGTTGTGGACCGAGGCGCCGTGCGGACCGAAACGCAGGTTGTAGCCGAGTGACATCACGTTGACGACGGGGGCGTACCGGGACGCCAGCTGACCGGGCAGGTCGAGGTCGCGCTGCAGGTCCTCACCGCGGTAGCACTGGTGCGCTGCGGCGTCGGCGACCCGGGTACTGACCTGCCGCACCAGCTCCGCCGTGCTCATGGCCGGGTGGACCGACACCCGCAGAGGCAGGATGTTCGAGGCCATGCCGGGGGTCTGCCGAAGAATCACACTGGCTCGTGCGGCCAGGGGCAGGCCGATGACCACGTCGTGGGCGCCGGTCATGCGGTGGACATACGCGGCGGTCGCCGCGATCGCCACTTGGGACCATGGCACCCGAATTTGGCGCGCGACGGTGCGCATGCGCTCCAGTCGCGCCTGGGACATCAACGTCGTGCTGCGGCGGAACTCGACCGGCACCGTGGCGGACGCGGTGACCAGGCGGGTGGGTGCCGGGCGGTCCGCGAACTCGTGCGCCCAGTACGCACGGTCACGCTCGAACCGTTCGGACGACCGGTACGCCGCGTCGCACTCCAGGAGCTGTCGGAGCGACCCGAAGTACCGCTCGCCGCACGGCTGTTGCTCGGTGAGCGCGGTGTAGACCTCGGACACTCGCCGGGCGACGAGCTGGGCGCCGAACGCGTCCATGACGATGTGGTGATACCCGTGGTACCAGATGTAGCAGTCGGGACGCACCCTGAGCAACGCAAAGTTGAACAGCGGGCCGGTGCTGAGGTCCATCGGCTGGCCGACGTCATCCCACATCCATGTCTGGGCGGACGCCAGGGGGTCGGCCTCATGGCTGACGTCGATGATGGGCATCGGCCAGTCGGTGATGTGCCGAATGACCTGATGCGCCTGGTGACCCGCTTCGACGAGACGTACATGCAGCGCGTCGACGTCCTCGACGACCATACGAAGCGCGCGCTCGAACAAGGTGGCGTCGACCGCGCCGTCGATGCGAACGTACTCGCCGACCTTGTACACGTTGTTCGCCGAGCCGAGCCGCTGTTCCGCGAACCAGATCTCACGTTGTGCAGCCGCCAGAGGGAAAACTGCGCCGTCGGGATCACGATGAAACAATCTTTGTCCTCCGATTGCGCTCGGACCGGAGCGGCGCCGCGAAATGGTTGTGCCGGCCGCAGGGCTCGAATTATCTAATTCCGAAATGAGGCAGCTGCCGGGGGAGCCGACGACATCAAACTACTTTGGCGGGGGACAGTGTCAAGACGAATCGCGGACGTAGGTATGCCGGGCGTCCCGCCGGCGGGACAGTGAATCCAGCCGTTGCCGCATCGAGATATGCCATGTTAGCTTCTCGATTCTCCGCGCCCGCTGTTCGCCGGCGCTACGTCTTCTTGGGATTCAACGCGCAGAAGGGAGGGGCATGACACACGCATCATGGTGGGGTGATCCGCTGTTGGATACCGGTGCGGACCGGCTGCCCTGGCTCATTTCGCGAACCGCACAATCGCGAGCAGAGCTGCGGTCCGCAGTCACCGAACTGAATCGCGAGCTCGCCGGATACGGTATCGGCAACCGAAGCACCGTCATGGTCCGTATGGCGCCCAGTGTGACATATCTGCACCTGATGCTCGCGTTGTGGAGCCGAGGAGCTCAGGTGATACTCGTCGACTTCCGGTCGACGCCAACGGAGTACGAGCCGTTGACCCGGCTGCTCGACCCCCAGTTCCTCATCGTCTCGCCCGAGCCGACCGGTCCGGTGGCGGGCCTTCACGACGACGTCGCGTTCCAGGTACACCGGCGTGCCTCGGGAGTGCCGGCGTCCTCCGACGCCTGTCTGGTGCAGTTCAGCTCCGGATCGACGGGACGCCCCAAGGTCATCGGCCGCACGCCCGCCTCGCTGCTCGCCGAAATTGACCGCCACGTCGCCCTCGACCGGCTGCCCCGCGCGGGCGAGCGGCTGCTCGTGCTGAACTCC
This sequence comes from Micromonospora sp. WMMD735, assembly GCF_049178995.1. NCBI lineage: Bacteria > Bacillati > Actinomycetota > Actinomycetes > Micromonosporales > Micromonosporaceae > Micromonospora > Micromonospora sp. WMMD735. The sequence goes on along the minus strand of NZ_JBMHMJ010000002.1, from coordinate 2,752,311 downwards.
ATCGTGCACACCATGGGCCTGGTCACCGGGGTGCTGTATGCCCTGCACGTCGGTGCCACCGTCGTGCTGGCGCCCAACACCCGGCCCGCCGAGGTGTTGCGCTTGGCCCGCGACACCGGTGTGGCCGCCGTCTACGGGGTGCCCGCGCACATCGAACTGCTGACGAGGGTGGGGGAGGTCCCCCCGCTGCCGGATCTCCGGCTGGTCCTCTCGGGGGGCGAGCGGCTGCCGCTCGATGTGTACGAGAGCTTCCACCGTCAGTTCGGCGTACCGGTCAGCCAGGTGTACGGCGTGACCGAGACGGGCCTTCTCGTCGCCGGCCTCGACGGGCCGCGGCCGCCGGTCGTCGGCATGGTCGTGCCGGGTGTTGAGGCCAAGCTGGTCGACCAGGAACTGTACGTGCGGTGTGACGCCAGTCCTTATGTGTTCGACGACCAGCCGGACCGCTACGTTGACGGCTGGCTGCGCACGTACGACCGGTTCGCCATGAGCGGCGAAACTGGCGAGTTGAGCATGCTCGGCCGCTCCGACTCGCTGGTCATCATTCGGGGTCTGAAGTTGGATTTGACCGAGGTCGAATCCGTGGTGCTGGCGCATCCTCGAGTATCGGAGGCGGTGGTCACCTATGGCGAGGTGATCGAAGCGTTCGTCGCCGGCGAGAATCCACCGGACCAGGCCGAACTCACTCGTTGGTGCTACGAAAGATTGAGTTTGTTCAAAGTTCCTAAGCGCTTTGTGATCACCGGCGCGTTGCCGCGCAATAAGACGGGAAAGGTCGTCCGTAACCGGACTATGATCATGGAGCAGCTCCAGATTCAAAATCAGGGGGCGGGCAGTGATTAGCAAGGACGAGCTCAAGTCGATCCTCGCCGAGAATCGATCAATGGTGAATGATGCCGATCTCGGGTTCGATGACGAATTCTTCCTCGACTCCTTTGGGATGGTGGATCTGCAAGCCATCCTGGAAGACCGCTACGGCATTCAGCTGGATCCACGGTATGCGGACCTGTTGGCGCTGAGTTCGGTCAACCGTATCCACGACTACCTGGTCAAGCACTTTCCCGGGCAGGTCGCGCCCTGACCCGCCGACGTGCCCTTCGGCGTCGCCGTATGTACCTCATCGCGCTCCGCGGTTCACCGCGGAGCGCGATTGTGGCTCTGTCGCCCTCAGGGGCTTTGCGTAGTCGTCTGAGGGTGCTTCTGAACTGGGGTTTCGCAGGTTCGTCGGCCTGATTGGAGGGTGACGTAGGACGGGTGCGGCCCCGTCGGTGATCATGGAGTTGCTGAGACAACATGACACCGAGAAGGACCACACCCGCGCATGTCATCATCGCTGATCGACGTGATCCGTCACCATGCCCCCGCCCCGCCCGGCTCCTCGACTGCTGGCGGTGAGGCGTTTGGCCTGTTGGAGGCCCTGGCGAGGGTTCCCGATCCGCGTGACCCGCGTGGTGTCCGGTACCCCCTGGCCAGCGTGCTCGCGGTCGCGGTGTGCGCGGTGATGGCCGGGGCTTGCACGTTCGCCGCGATCGTCGACTGGGTCGACGATCTCGATGCGCCGGCGTGGGGCCGGCTCGGGTTCACCGGTCGGGTGCCGGTGCTGAGCACGGTGTGGCGGCTGCTGGTCCGCGTCGACGCCGAGACGTTGACGGCGGTCCTGGCCGACTGGCTGTGCTCGCGGGTGTCGGCGCCGCCGCCGGCGCGGCGGGTCATCGCCGTTGACGGCAAGGTGGTGCGGGGCGCGGTCCTGACCGAGGGACGGGTCCATCTGCTGTCGGCCTACGACACCTGCACCGGTGTGGTCCTGGCGCAGGTCCAGGTCGCGGCGAAGTCGAACGAAATTCCCGCGTTCGCCCCGCTGCTGGAACAGGTCACGGCACGGCTGGGCAGCCTGGCCGGGGTGGTGATCGTCGCGGACGCCCTGCATACCCAGGTCGCCCACGCCCGAGCTGTCGCCGCTGCCGGCGGGGACCTGTACGTGTCGGTCAAGGCCAACCAGCCGACCTTGTACGCCCAGCTCAAACGGCTGCCGTGGGCGCAGGTGCCGATCGGGGACCAGCACCGCGACACCGGACACGGCCGACGCGAGACCCGCACCGTCAAGGCGCTGACCCTGCAGACTCCCGGCGGCATCGGTTTTCCCCATGCTCAGCAGGCCGTCCGGATCACCCGCACCCGCACCGTGGCCGGCAAGCGAACCCGGGAGACGGTCTATCTGGTGGCGTCACTGCCCGCCGCCCACGCCCAGCCTGCCGACCTGCAGCAATGGGCCCGGCTGGAATGGCATATCGAGAACCGGCTGCACTGGGTCCGCGATGTGACCTTCGGCGAGGACGCCCACCGAGCCCGCACCGGCACCGGACCCGCCGTCGCAGCCGTCCTCCGCAACACTGCCATCGGATTCCACCGCGGCAACGGCGAAACCAACATCGCCCGAGCCACCCGACGCGCCAACCGCCGCCCACACGACCTCATCACCACCGTGACCAGCAGCTACTCGACTACGCAATGACCCTGCTGTCGCCCTGCGCGGGACCTCGCGCGGTTCCGGCGTTCGCCGCCCCGACGGCCGCCGGGGCGGATGGCGAACGTCGCACGTCCGTCGACGCCCGTCGTTCGCCATCCGCCCCGGCGAGCCCTTACCCCGCCGCCGGGGCGGCAGCCAGATCGCTCAGGACGGCGGTGCGGTGGTACCACGGGTTGCCGGCGGCCTCGGAGATCAGGTCGCGCGACTCGGTGTCGTAGAACCGGCCGAGCGCCAGCGCCGCCGTCTGGATGAACTCCAGCGCGGTGAAGTACCGGCGCATGAAGGTCGGCTGCCCCAGCGGGACCTCCGTGACGGCCATGTTGCGGTTCTGCGGCATGTCGCGCGTCAGCAGAGCGACGAGGTTGTCCATCTTCTGCTGGGTGTACCTGTCGTCGTCGGCGTCGCGGAACAGCAGGACGCTGTGCAGGCGGTCTGGGTCGGAGAGGGTCGCCACCTCGCTGTGGCAGAACTCGTGGAAGTAGTTGCGAGTGGCCGGGGCCATGGCCATCTCGTTGAAGTGCATCTTGGCCAGCTTGAGCAGGCTCTCGTGCCACTTGGGTGACGCCAGCATGATGATGTTGGCGTTCCGGCTCCGCTGGGCGGCCACCTCGGCGAGTTCCGCCAGTGCCGGGGTGAAGTCGACGGCCAGGTGTGTGGGTAGCGCGGCCACCTCCGCCCGGTGGTCCGCCGCGATGAGCTCCAGCCGTAGGAACATGTCGAGGAGGATCGCAAAGTACTGTCCGACGTGGAACAGGGGGTACTCGCGGTCGGGCTCGCTCAGTGTCCACCGCGCGATCGACACGCCGGCCTCCCGGCCGAGCTCGGTCAGACGACCGCCGGAGGTGAGCAGCAGTGTGCGGTGGTAGCGGCCGGCCAACGACCGGAAGACCTGAATTGGTTCCTCGGAGTGCCCGCTGTAGGAGCTGATGATGAATAGCGTCCCCTCGTCGTCGACAACGGAACGCGGCACGAGGTAGGGAAAGTCGTAGTCGTTGAAGACGTGCACTTCCACCGCTGCGCCGGACGCATTGAGGTAGGTCCCGATCACATCGGAGACGATGGCCGAACAGCCCATCCCGGAAAAGACGATGCGGGTGAACTGGCCGCCGGCCATCCTCTTCCGGAGTTCCGGGTCGATCTCCTCAATCGAATACTCGTCGGCCTTGCGGAAATCGGCGCGATACCTGGACTTGAGGAAAGCCTCATACCGGTCAAGGCGTGATAGCATCGAAGGTGATTCCTCTCTAATCGATGTGGCGACTCCTCACCACATGAACTGGCCGCCGTCGACGATGAGCCTCTGTCCGGTCACGTACCGGGCGCCGTCACCGACGAGGAACTCCAGGGCGTCAGCCATTTCTTCCGGCGTGCCGATCCGTCCTTGCGGGATCTCGGCGAGCAGGTCGGCGAGGGCCTGCGGATCTGCGGTCCGGTACCGAGTGCGCATCTCCTCGGTGTCGATCATGCCGGGGATCAGGCAATTGACGCGTACTTTCGGGCTGAGCTCGAGCGCCAGACATTTCGTCAGGTGCAGCAGGCCCGCCTTGCTCGCGCAGTAGTTCACGCCGTTGCGGCGCGGCCGGATCGCCGTCGTGGCGCCGATGTTGACCACCGAGGGGCTGCCGTCGAGCTGCAGCATTCCGGCGGCGAACGCCCTCGTGAGGTAGAACGGCCCGGACAGGTTGGCGTTGATCACCTGACGCCAGTCGTCGTCCGACATGTCGAGGAAAGGACCGTCGATGTTGCGGCCGGCGTTGTTGACCAACACGGTCGGGGCCCCGTGTTCAGCGAGAACTTTAGCGGCGAAGGTCGCTACCTGTTCCGGCTCGGCGACATCCACCCGGTCTGTGACAATGCGCCCGGGAAACTCGCTCGCCAGGCGGTCGGCGCTCGCCTTGTCGGCGCGGTACAGTGCGATGACGCGATGGCCGAGCTGGGCCATGCGCCGGCTCAGCGCCAACCCGATTCCCTTGGTTCCTCCGCTGATGACGGCAACACGTTCAGCCATAGCCGCGACTCGCAGTACCAGCGATCGGCAACAATGTCACGAGCGTCCTCTCTCTACAGGGTCGAAGCGGTGCGGGAGGGGTTTCTCACCCCAAGGCCACGGGCAACTCGAGATACCGGGTCCACAGCGGCATGGGCTCGAGCACCAACTCCGTGCGGTCCACCGCCAACCGGAGGCCCGGGCTCCTCGCTAACAGCACCTGCAAGGCGACGCGAGCCTCCATGCGTGCCAGGTTCGCGCCCAGGCAGAAGTGCACGCCGTGGCCGAAGCCGAGGTGGTTGTTGGGCGTCCGGGAGATGTCGAAGCGCTCCGGCTCGTCGAACACGGCGGGGTCGCGGTTAGCCGCGGCCAGCAAGGGCAGGACGAGCGCGCCGGCGGGAATGGTCTGCCCGTGCCAGCTGATGTCCTCGAGCGCGGTGGCCGGCCGGGTGCCGGTGATCGGAGGTGCGTACCGCACAACCTCTTCGATCGCCGACCGCCACAGCGTGGCGTCATGCGATGCCATCCGCAACCGGGCGAGCTGGTCGGGATGCTCCAGGAGCATCGCCGCGGCGTTTGTGATGAGGTTGTAGGTCGTCTCGTATCCGGCGGTCACCAGACTGAAGACCATCGCGACCACCTCGTGGTCGGACAGGCGGTCGCCGGCCGCCTCGGCCTGGATCAGCCCGCTGACGATGTCGTCGCCGGGCTCACTGCGCTTGCGTGCCACCAGAGCGCGCGTGACGTCGACCAGGTCGCGTACCCGGCTCTCCCAGTCCTCCGCAGTGCCGCTGAACCCACTCATGAGGGCCGTGACCCCCTGCTGGAAGCTATCCCGTTCGGACTCGCCGACGCCGACCATGTCCGCGATCACGGTGAGCGTGATGGGCAGGGCGTAGTCCGCGCGGAGGTCGAAGGCTCCGCCGCCGATGCGGTCCCGCAACTCGTCGAGTCGCCGGTCGGCCAGTGTGCGCACCTGCTCGCCGAGCTTCTCGATCCGCTGCGGGGTGAAGGGCGCCACCACCAACGAGCGGAGCCTCCGGTGCTCGCCGCCGTCCTGCATGTCGAGGGTTGCGGTGGTGATGAGGCGGATGTGGTCCGGCACCTCGGCGCTGTCCGGTGCGCCCGCACCCGACCGTGACCGCACCAGCCGCGGATCGGTCAGCAGCGACTTGCAGTCCGCATACCGCGAGACGGCCCAGAAGTCCTGCGCGAACGCCCCGAAGTCCAGGCGAACCTGGCCCACCGGCGCATTCTCGCGCAGCCAGCGGTAATGCGCAGCCGGATCCGCACTGAACTCGGGGCTGCCGATCGTGATCGGCAGGGTCACGGTGCTGGGCGTGGCGGTCATCGGTTGTGCTCCTCGAGGGGTGCTCGTGTGCTCTCACCGTCATGGCGGGGCAGCGGGAGAAACTGTCTCCCGGTGGCGGCCCGCACCCGTCGCGCGCGACCGTGGGGCCGGAGAGTCATGCCCGGGTGACGTGGGGCGGCGCGGGTGGCCGCACCCGGTGGGGGAGGGCAACGGTGCGGTGCCCCCGCCGGGATGGTGCCGCTCGTCGGCGCGTCCCGGTTGCCGTGGGCGTACAGCGCGCCCTCCCCTTCAGTGTGTCGTGGTCTTGTTCCGGTTCCCGACTCCGGGGAAACCGCATTCAGCGCGTCAGTTCCGCGATCGGCGTGCCGCGGAGGGTGCGGTCGAGGATTTTGTTGTGACCGGTGTCGTCTTCGCCATGCACCAGCACGGCGCCCCATTTGTCCAGCGGGATGCTTCCGCCGTACTCCTCGACGCGGTCCGTGTCCGGGTAGATCTTGACCTGGGTCGGAACGTATCGCGTCGCGAAGCCCATCCGGTGGCTCTTCGTGCTCGTGTTCGGCAGTGACGCGTGCATGAGGGTGGACCAGAAGATCACACACTGGCCACGCTGCATCACGAGCGCAAAGGCGTCCTCCTCCGCGGGCTTCCAGTTGGGGTCGATCTGCAGCTGCCGGTAGTCGTAGCCGAAGAAGCCGCGCGGCACGCCGTCCTTCAGCTTCGAGTTGATCTGCGACTGGTCGTATGCCATCCGCTTGGTCTCGTCGTAATTCATCGTGTGCTGGGAGCCGGGGATGATCTGTAGACATCCGTTCTCACGCGTGGAGTCGGTGAATGCGGTCCACACCGTCAGTGTGCCGGCGCCGAAAGCATCCGCTGTCTCGCCCGGCCAGAGAATCTGCGGCTTACCGCTGGCATTGGCGAAGGTGTCGGCCTGGTGCCAGTCGGTGCCCTCGTCGCCGGGGTACTTGGGAAAGAACTCCGTCCGCCAGCACAGGACGTTGGGTCCCAGGATGGAGGCGACACGCTGCGTGATTTTACTGTTGCAGACGTGCTGGGTCAGCAGATCGATGTCGAGGTGGCGATCGTAGTTGGCGATGTTCGTGGCGCCGGACAGCGCCTCGTCGACCGGGTACGCCGCGTGCGAGCGGTCGAGTACGTCGCGCCTGACGCGGCGCCACATAGCATCCATCTCCGCCGGCGTGTAGATGGTGACGGGGCCGATATAGCCATTTTCGTTGAAGAACGCGAGCTCCTCGTCCGAAAGACGCCATTGTTCGGTGTCGGTCTGCATCCATTATCCTCTCTGATGAGTGTCCTCAATGGCGCCTCAGATGCCCTGCGGGGCGGCGGCTGACACGCCGGTAGGCATTCGGCAGAGGTTGCGAAGGACGGCGGCGACGTTACTCGCCGTCGGCAACTCCGGCAACGACGGAGTGGTTTGTCGTCCTGTCCCGCCGGCGGGACAGCAAATTGTGCTAAGGCTTAGTGCGCTTCGCGGACGAATATTCACACTTGTGCCGGGCGTGCCGGGCGGTTACGTTCCCCGCATTGGGCCGTCTATTCCTCGCGTGGTCTTCGCTGAATACGTCATGGCTCGACCCAATGTCGTGAGCTTCTGCGTTCCCGGCAGAACTTCGGGAGGTCGTCGATCTTGTTGAACGCCGGAACCATGCTGCCCCTGCTGGCCGCACAGCGTGAAATATGGTTCGCTGAACAAAGACTGGGTGACGGCACGTCCGCCTATCAGGTCGGCGAGTACCTCGATATTCAGGGCGATCTTGACGAAGAGGTTTTTGAAACGGCGTTGCGCAGCGTCATCGCCGGTGTCGATGCGGTCCGCATCCGGGTAGTGCACGGCAACGGCACGGTACAGCAGAGCGTCGATGACGACGTGCCGTGGACGCTGCACCGGGCCGATCTGACCGGTGCGGAGAACCCGGGCGCGGAGGCTGACCGGTGGATGGCCGCACAGCTCGCGAAGCCCTCGGGTCTCACTTCCGGCCCGCTGTTCAACTACGCATTGCTCCGCGTGGCGCCTCGGCGGTACCGGTGGTATCAGAACTACCACCACATAGCCCTGGACGCCTACGGGTCGCACCTGGTGTCGCAGCGGGTGGCCGCAGTGTACACCGCTCTGGTCGAGAGCCGCGAACCCGGCCCCGGTTCGTTCGGTTCCATGCGTGAGCTCATCGACGAGGAGAACGCCTACCGGAACTCATCGGACTTCGCGCGGGACCGCGAGTTCTGGCGTGCGCAGATGAATGACCGGCCCCCGCCGTCGCGACTGTTGGGCCGGACCGAAGGAGCACCGCGCGGGTTCTTCCGTGCGACGAAGTGGCTTCCCGAGGAACAGTTCGATGTCATCCGCGCCGCGGCGCGGGCGGCCAAGGTGCCGTGGTCGGCGCTCATCATGGCCGCCGCCGCGCTCTACGTGCAGCGCTCGACCGGCGAGCGGGACATCGTCATGGCCTTCCCCGTCTCTGCGCGGGCAAGTCGACTGACCCGGTCGACACCCACGACACTCGCCAACGTCCTGCCGCTAAGGCTCACCATCAGCCCCGACCTCACGGCAGCGGATCTGCTCGACCACGTCTCGGCCCAGATGACCGCCGCCCTGATCCACCAGCGTTACCGGGGCGTGGATCTGCAGCGCGACCTCGGCGTACCGGGAGCCCCCTCGCTGGGCCCGGTTGTCAACGTCATGTCCTACAGGTACGACCTTCGCTTCGGCGGCGCCCGGGCGACGATGCGCAACCTCGCGTCCGGTCTGTTCGGCAACTTGCTGTTCGCGGTCTGGGACCGGCAGGACGGCAACGGACTGCAGATCGACATCAACGGCCGCGACGACGTCGGCACCAGGAGCGATGTCGTCACCCACCTCGCTGAGTTCGTGTCGCTCCTGACGGCATTCGTCACGTCGCCGCCGGACACGGTGCTCCACACCATCCCGACGGCCCGGCTCTCGTCACCGTCTTCGACGCCGGGTGCGCCGGAAGCGGCGCCCGCCGAGGACACCGCGGCCACCCTGCCGCTGCTCTTCAGCAGGCAGGCGGCAGCGACGCCGCTGGCAGCCGCGGTCACGGCGGCCGGACGCACGTGCTCCTACCGTTGGCTCGACGAACGGTCCAACCAACTCGCTCGCGTGCTGCTCGAGCGCGGAATCGGTACAGAGGACGTCGTCGCCTTGGCCCTCCCGCGGTCGACGGACCTCATGGTGGCGATCCTCGGTGTACTCAAGGCCGGTGCTGCGTACCTTCCGCTCGACCCGGACCACCCGGAGGCCCGCACCACCCTCATGCTCGACGACGCCGACCCGCTCCTGGTCATCAGCTCCTCGGCGACCAGGGTCGCCACCGGCAACCGGCCCGAACTGCTGCTAGATGCCGAGGACGTCCTCGCCGATCTCGACCTTCGCGCCCTGGAGCCTCTCGGACCGGCGGAGCTCCGTGTCCCCCACACGCCCGACTGCGCCGCCTACATCATCTACACCTCGGGATCGACCGGGCGGCCCAAGGGCGTCGTCGTAACCCACCGCAACGTGACCCGCCTGTTCGACACGGCGCGCCCGGAGGTGGGCTTCGGAGCCGACGACGTGTGGACGCTGTTCCACTCGACCGCTTTCGACTTCTCCGTGTGGGAGATCTGGGGACCGCTCCTGCACGGCGGTCGCCTCGTCATGGTGCCCTACGACGTCAGCCGCTCGCCCCGGCAGTTCCTCCGGCTCCTCGCCGACGAGGGCGTGACAATGCTGAGCCAGACCCCGTCAGCCTTCTACCAGCTCGCGGTGGCGGACCGGGAGCTGCCCGACGTCAGCCGGCGGCTGCGCCTGCGCACCATCGTCTTCGGCGGTGAGGCGCTGGAGCCCCGTCGGCTCACCGAGTGGCGGCGACGCCACCCCGAGACGCCGGCCCTCGTGAACATGTACGGCATCACCGAGACCACTGTGCATGTCACGCACGCCGCCCTGCCCGCGGAGGAAATCTCGGCGAGCATCATCGGCGTGGCCCTCGCTGACCTCCGCGTGGCCGTGCTCGACGAGAGACTCCGTCCCGTCGCACCGGGCACGGTCGGCGAGATGTACGTGGCGGGTCCCGGCCTGGCCCGCGGCTACCTGCACCGGGCCCCGCTCACCGCACAGCGGTTCGTCGCCGATCCGCAGGGAGATCCCGGCGAGCGGATGTACCGCACCGGCGACCTTGCCCGCTACGACACCGCCGGTGCACTCGAGTATGTCGGCCGCGCCGACGACCAGATGAAGATCCGCGGTTTCCGCATCGAACCCGGCGAGATTGAGGCGGCGCTGACGGACTGCCCCGGCGTGGAGCTGGCCGCGGTTGCCCTCTTCGAGAGCCGACCGGACGACCAGCGTCTCGTCGCCTACGTGGTGCCCCGCCCCGGCGCCAACCCGGGAGCCGACGAGGTGAAGGCCGTGCTGCGGTCCCGCCTGCCCGGATACATGGTGCCCGGGCAGGTCGTCCGTCTCGACGCCCTACCGATGACCCGCAACGGCAAGGTGGACCGGGCGGCGCTGCCCCCTCCCGCGGACGCGTCGTCACCGCACCCCGTCGGTGACCGGTTGTCGCCGGTAGATGTCATGCGGGCGTTGTTCGCGGTGGTGCTGGACGAGCCGGACGTGGGCCCGGATGACGACTTCTTCGATCTGGGTGGTCATTCGGTGCTGGCGAATGCGTTGATCGCGCGGGTGCGGTCGACGTTCGGGGTGGATGTTGATCTGCGGACGTTGTTCGATGCGCCGACTCCGGCGGGGGTACTCGCCGCGATAGACGCCGCCGTCGCGACCCGGCCGCCGCTGAGCCGGCGCGACGAGCCGACGGAGCTGGAGGCGTCAAACGCGCAGCGCCGCATGTGGTTCGCCCACCAGATGGACGGCCCGACCGCCCTCTACAACATCCCGTGCGTACTGCACATCGACGGTCCCCTCGACGTCACGGCGCTCAACGCCGCCTGGGGTGACGTATTCGCCCGGCACGAAACGCTGCGTACCGTGTTCGCCTACCGGGACGGCCGCCTGCGGCAACGCGTTCTGCCGGCGCGCACGCCCATGCTGGCGCCGATCCGTGTGACAAAGAGCGAACTGGCGGAACGACTCGCCGCCGGGTCGCGCCGCGGCTTCGATCTCGAGGCTGAACCTCCCGTCCGGCTGGCGCTCTTCCGCACGGCCCCCGACTCCCACGTGCTGCTCCTCGTCTTGCACCATATCGGGGCCGACGGGCTGTCGATGCGTCCGCTGTCCCGCGACCTCGCACACGCCTACGCCGCCCGGGTCCGGGGAGAGGCACCTCTCTTCGCGGCGTTGCCCGTGCGGTATTCGGACTACACGTTGTGGCAGAAGGAGCTGCTCGTTGCCGGAAGCGGCCTGGTCGACACGCAGGTCGCGTACTGGCGCGGCCAGCTCGAGGGCCTGCCGGAGCAGCTCGAGCTGCCCACCGACCGCCCGCGCCCGGCGGTAGCCACATACGCCGGTGACTACGTCACCGTTGAGCTCGACGCCGCGCTGCACCGTGACCTCATCACCCTCGGCCGCAAGTATGGTGCCAGCCTATCCATGACCCTGCACACCGGGCTCGCGGCGCTCCTGTCCCGCCTGGGTGCGGGACACGACATCGCGGTCGGCAGCCCGGTGGCGGGCCGGCTCGACGAGTCGCTGGACGACGTGGTCGGCCTCTTCGTCAACACCCTGGTGCTGCGTACCGACGTGTCCGGCCGCCCGTCGTTCACCACACTGCTGCAGCGGGTCCGCGAGACCGCGCTGGCGGCGTATGCGCACCAGGATGTTCCGTTCGACTACCTGGTGGATGCGCTCGCGCCGGAACGCTCGCTGGCTCGCCACCCGCTGTTTCAGGTCGCGCTCGGCCTGCAGGACGACTCGCCGGCCGGCGCCTTCGAGCTGCCGGGCCTCACCGTGTCGACCGCACTGGGGCGCACCGGCACCGCGAAGTTCGACATGTACTTCGGCCTCGTGGAGCACCGCACCGAGGACGGGAAGCCGGCCGGCATCAGCGGTCTGGTCGAGTACGCCGCGGACCTGTTTGAAGCCGCCACCGTCCGGGAGTTGTTCGACCGACTCGTTCGGCTTCTCGCCGCAGCGGCGTCCGAGCCGTCCTGCCCGGTGGACACGCTCGACATCCTCGCGCCCGACGAGCGCACCCGCATCCTGCACCGGTGGAACGACACGTCGGCGCCGTTGCCGCAGGCCACCATCCCGGAGCTGTTCGAACGGCAGACCGCCGCCACACCGGGGGCGACCGCCCTGCGCACCGAGGACGGCGATCTCACGTACGCGGAGCTCGAGGCCCGCGCCAACCGGTGGGCGCACGGTCTGGTGAGTCGCGGTGTCCGTGCCGGTGACACCGTCGCGGTCGCCCTGCCCCGTTCGGTCGACCTGGTGGTCGCGCTGCTCGCCGTGCTCAAGGCCGGCGCCGGCTACGTACCGATCGACGACCGCTATCCGGCGGAGCAGGTGGCGGCGATGCTCTCGGAGACCCGGCCCCGGCTGCTGCTGACGTCGCGCGACGCGGACACCGACCGCCTGCCGCCCGGTGAACCGCTGCGGCTCGTCCTCGACGACCCGGAGACGGCGGCATCACTGGCCGGGTGCAGCTCCGCCGCGCCGACCGTCGCCGACCGCGGGCGCCTGTTCCCCCTCGACGCCGCCTACGTCATGTACACCTCCGGGTCCACCGGGCGGCCCAAGGGTATCGTCGCCACCCACCGCGACGTCGTGGCGCTCTGCACAGACCCGCAGTTCGGCGACGGCGTCTGCGCGGCTGTGCTGGTCCATTCGCCGGCCGCCTTCGACGCCTCGACGTTCGAGATCTGGGCGCCGCTGCTCAACGGCGGCCGCCTGGTCGTCGCGCCGCGGCGCGACCTCGACGTGGAGGCCTACGCCGACCTGATCCGCCGACACGAGCTGAGCGCGCTGTGGCTCACGGCAGCAGTGTTTGGTGTCATCGCCGACTACCGCCCGGAGTGTCTCGCCGGGCTGCGGCAGGTCTGGGCGGGTGGCGAGGAACTGTCGCCCGCCGCGGTGCGCCGGGTGCGGGACGCCTGTCCGGACACCGTCGTCGTCAACGGCTACGGCCCCACCGAGACGACCACCTTCGCGACCAGCCACCCGGTACGGGAACTGGAGCCGGACGCCCGCATCGTGCCTATCGGCCGCCCGCTGGCGAACATGCGCGCATACGTCCTCGACGCGGGGTTGCAGCCGGTGCCGCCTGGGGTGACCGGCGAGCTCTATCTCTCCGGTCCCGGGGTCGCCCGCGGCTACGTCGGACGTCCCGCATCGACCGCGGAGCGGTTCGTCGCCGACCCCTTCGGCGGCCCCGGGCGGCGCATGTACCGCAGCGGTGACCTGGCACGGTGGACAGCACGCGGTGTCCTCGAATTCCGCGGCCGGGCCGACCGCCAGGTCAAACTCCGTGGGTTCCGGATCGAGCTGGGCCAAGTGGAGGCGGTGCTGTCCGCCCACCCGGGCATCACGTGCGCGGTGGCCGACCTGAGCGTGGAGAGCGGGCAGGAGCCGAGGCTCGTGGTCTACGTGGTACCGGCCGGGGCCGGACATCCGGACCTCGACGACCTGCGGGACTTCGCGGCGGCACGGCTGCCGCGGTACATGGTGCCCCACCTGGTCGTGGTTGACACGATCCCGCTGACCGCGCACGGCAAGGTGGACCGGTCCGCGCTCCCGGCGCTCACCGCAGGCACGGGAGACCGCCCGTCGGCCGACCCCCGCGAGCAGCTGCTGCGGGAGCTGATGTCGGCCTGCCTGGGGGCCGGGCCGGTGGGGCCCGACGACGACTTCTTCGTCCGAGGCGGCGACAGCATCAGCTCCATCCGGCTGGTCAGCGCCGCCCGGGAGGCCGGTCTCCTGATCACCGTGCGCGACGTGTTCGACATGCGGACGGCCGCAGGCCTTAGCCGGGTCGCCCGGACCCTTGACGGCGGGAAGGAGGAACCCGCCGAGGCCGGGACGGGCATCGTGCCCGCTACGCCGATCCTGTGCTGGCTGCGTGCGCGCGACGCGCCGATCGACCGGTTCGCCCAGACGTTGCTGCTAACCTGCCCGCCCGGGCTGAGCCGGGAGGCGCTGCTCGCTGCCGTCCGCGCGCTGGTCGATGAGCACGACTCCCTGCGGGCTCGACTGGCCGACACCGACGACACCTGGACGCTCGAGATCGCCCCTCGAGGGACGGTGCCGGTGGACGAGATGGTCCACCGCGTCGACGCGCGGGGCGCAGACGCGTCCGCCCTAGCCGACGCCGTCGCTGCGGAGCTCGACGGCGCCGCGGCCCGGCTCGACCCACTCGGTGGCCGGGTGGCGCAGGTGGTCTGGTTCGACCGCGGCGACGACGACCCGGGACGCCTACTCATCATGGTGCACCATCTCGCCGTGGACGGCGTGTCGTGGCGTATTCTCGTACCCGACCTCCTTCAGGCGTACCGTGCCGCGGCCGCCGGCAACGAGCCGAAGCTGCCACCGGTGGGCACGTCGTTGCGGCAGTGGGCGATGCGCCTCGCTGGACAGGCCACGAGCCCGGAGCGGCTGGCCGAGCTGCCCATGTGGGTCGACCTGCTGTCGCAGCCCGACCCGCTGCTGACGCCCCACCCCGTCGACCCCGGTCTCGATCGCCTCGTCGAGGCAGAGACCGTAACCGGGACGCTCTCGACGCCGGTCGTGGGGCCGCTGCTCACCTCGGCTCCAGCCGCCTTCCACTGCGGTGTGGACCACCTGATGCTGACGGCTCTCGCGCTGGCTGTCGCGTCCTGGCGGCGCGACCGCCGCGGCGACACCACCGACGCGGTGCTCGTCGACGTCGAGGGGCACGGCCGAGAGGATGTGGTCAGCGACGTCGACCTGTCGCGCACTCTCGGCTGGTTCACCGCCATCCGCCCGGTCCGGCTCGACCCCGGCCGCATCGGGTGGGGCGAGGTGACGTCGGGCGGACCGCGCATGGGTGCGGCGGTCAAACGAGTCAAAGAGCAAGCGAGTGCCGCACCCCACAACGGCATCGGGTATGGCCTCCTTCGTTACCTGGTGCCGGGATGCCGAGAGGTTCTGGGCCGCCTCGCCGTCCCGCAGGTCGGCTTCAACTATCTGGGCCGCTTCCCCGCGCCGGGAACCAACGTCGGCACCGAACCGGGCTGGACCATGGCGGCCGAATCGCTCATGGCGACCACCGTCGACGAGCAGCTGCCCGTCGCACACGCCCTTGAGCTGCAGGTCGTGGTCCACGACCACGCCGACGGCCCCCGCCTGACGGCCACCTGGACCGGCGCCACACGGCTCTGGTCGCACGATGACCTCGTCGACCTCGACGCCCGCTGGTCGGCGGCACTCCGGGGCATCGTCGAGCACGCGGTCAGCCCGGACGCCGGTGGTCACAGCCCTTCCGATTTTCCGCTGGCTCACCTCAGCCAGGACGACATCGAGGACATCGAGACGGCGTGGTGACATCGTGAAGCACTCAAATCTGCAAGACGTCCTGCCGCTTACGCCCATGCAGGAAGGGATGCTCTTCCACTCGCTGTACGACCCGGACGGCCGGGACGTGTACCTCGTGCAGCACGCGATCGACATCGAGGGATCACTCGACGCCAGGGTACTGCGGTCCGCCGCCCAGGCGCTGACGGATCGGCACCCCGTCCTGCGGGCGTCCTTCCGGCGACTTCGCTCGGGCAACGTGATGCAGGCCATCTCCCGTACAGTCGCCGTCGACTGGACGGAGTCGGACCTGACCGGGTTGCCCGCCGAGCAGGCGGACGCGGAGGCGGACCGCCTCGCGGCCGGCGACTACGCGGAGAGGTTCGACCTGGCCACCGCCCCGTTGATGCGTTACCGGCTGGTGACCTTCGGCCCGGCACGCCACCGGCTGCTCGTGACGAGCCATCACATCCTCCTGGACGGCTGGTCGACGCCGGTGGTGGTGCGCGAATTGTTCGCCCTCTACGAGACCGGAGCCGACGCGAGCGCCCTGCCCCGGGTGACGCCGTTCCGGGACTTCCTGGCGTGGCTCGCCGCGCAGGACCAGGCGTCGGCGCGGCGGGCATGGGATCAGGAATTGGCCGGTCTCGACGAACCGACGCGGCTCGCACCAGTGGCCGTCGACCGTGGCGGCCGGGTGCCGCAGCGGGTGGTGCTTACGGCGCCCGAGGCGCTGACGCGGGCGCTGCGGTCCCGGGCCCAACGGCTCGGGGTCACCCTCAACACGGTGGTGCAGGCCGCCTGGGGTGTCGTGCTGAGCCGGATGACCGGACGCGACGACGTGGTGTTCGGCTCCATCGTGTCCGGCCGACCCGCACACCTACCCGGCGTCGAGTCGATGGTCGGGCTGTTCATCAACATCGTGCCGGTACGGATGCGAATCGCGGCGGACTCGCCGCTGTCGGCACTGATCCGAGCGGTTCAGCAGGCACAGTCGCGGCTGAGCGCTCACCAGCACCTGGGTCTGGCCGAGATCCAGCAGGTCACCGGGTTGAGCGAGTTGTTCGACACCATGATGGTGTTCGAGAACTACCCGTGGGAGGGCGGTCCGGAGGCGGAGATCGTCGCGGGGCCGCTGCGGGTACGGCCGGCGCTCGACCGAGGCCGTGACGCCACGCATTTCCCGCTGGCGTTGGTCGCCGCGCCGGGCCGGCGGCTGTACCTGCGCCTGGACTACCGCGACGACGTCATCGACGAGCGGCTGGCCCGCGGCCTGCTGGACCGGTTGGTTCGAGTGCTGGCGGCGGTGGCCGACGACCCCGAGGTCCCCGCGGGGCAACTCGAGCTGCTCAGCGCCCAGGAACGTCACCGCCTGGTGGTGACGTTCAACGACACGGCCCGCCCGGAGGCGTTACCGTGCCTGCCTGAGCTGTTCCGGGCACAGGTCGCCGCAGCGCCGCACGCGCCCGCGGTGCGGTTCGCGGACCGCACCTTGTCCTACGCCGAGCTCGACGCCCGGGCGAACCACCTCGCGCATGCGCTCATCGGCCGCAGCGTCGGGCCGGAACACGTGGTGGCGTTGGCGCTGCCACGGTCCCTCGAGCATGTGGTGGCGGTCCTGGCGGTGCTCAAGGCCGGGGCGGCGCACCTACCCCTCGACCCGGACCATCCGCCGGCGCGGATCGGGTACATGCTCGCCGACGCGGGTCCGACGGTCGTCCTGACGAACCGGCAGATCTCGGCGCTGCTGCCGGCGGATGTCGACGTTCCCAGGCTGGTGCTCGACGACCCCGAGACGGCCTCCTGGATCTCGCGGTGTCCGGGCACCGACCCCACCGACGAGGACCGGACCGCGGTGCTGACGCCGGCCAGCCCCGCCTACGTGATCTACACCTCCGGCTCAACCGGACAGCCGAAAGCCGTGCAGATGACCGGCGCCGGCGTGGCCAACATGCTGCGCTGGCACCACCGGGTGCTAGGCGGCGGCCCGGGCACGCGCACGGCCCAGTTCACCGCGTTGAGCTTCGACGTGTCGGTGCAGGAGATGCTGTCGGCCCTGCTGTTCGGCAAGACGCTCGCCGTTCCCGGCGACGACGTGCGTGCCGACCCGCCACGGTTCGCCCGCTGGCTGTCCGAGCACCGCATCGACGAGCTGTTTGCGCCCAACCTCGTCGTGGAGTCGCTGGCCGAGGCGGCCGTCGAGAACGGGATGGACATCCCGTCGCTGCGGCAGATCGCGCAGGCTGGTGAGGCGCTGACGCTCAGCCGGCACGTGCGGCAGTTCGCCCGGTCCGTAACGCACCGGCGTCTGCACAACCACTACGGACCCACCGAGGCGCAGGTGCTCACCGCCTGCGCGCTGCCCACCGACGTCGACCGCTGGCCGGCCGTGGCCACCATCGGTCGCCCCATCGACAACGTGCGGGTCTATCTGCTCGACAGCGGCCTCCAGCTGGTTCCGCCCGGCGCGCCGGGTGAGCTTTACACCAACACCGTCGGCCTGGCACGCGGGTACCTGCACCAGCCGGCACTCACCGCCCAACGGTTCGTCGCCGACCCGTACGGGCCACCCGGCTCGCGGATGTACCGCACCGGCGATGTCGCCCGCTGGACCAGTGACGGTGAGCTGGAGTTCCTGGGCCGCGCGGACCAGCAGTTGAAGGTGCGTGGCTTCCGCATCGAACCGGGCGAGATCGAGACGACGGTGACCGAGTTCCCCGGCGTGGCCCAAGCGGCGGTCGTGGTGCGGGAGGAAGGCCTCGGCGACCAACGGCTGGTCCTGTACGTCGTGCCGACCACCGGCACCGCCGTTGCGCCGGAGAACGTCCGCGCGTTCCTGCGGGACCGGCTGCCGGACTACATGGTGCCGTCCGCCGTGGTGCCGTTGGCGTCACTGCCGTTGACCTCCAACGGCAAGCTGGACCGTAGCGCCCTGCCCGCCCCCGACTACACCTCCGGACACCGAGGTCGGCAGGCGCGGACGCCCCAGGAGCAGATCCTGTGTGACCTGTTCAGCCAGGTGCTCGGTGTGCCGCGGGTCGGCGTCGGCGACGACTTCTTCGACCTCGGCGGGCATTCGCTGCTGGCCACCCGCCTGACCGCCCGTATCCGGGCCACGTTCGGCGTCGAGATCGGTCTGCGGACCCTGTTCGAGACCCGCACGCCCGCCGCGATCGCCGCCGGCCTGGGCCGGGGCGGGCCGACCCGGCTGGCGTTGACGCCCCGGGAACGCCCCGCCGTCCTTCCGCTCTCCTTCGCGCAGCGCCGGCTGT
The DNA here is from genome assembly GCF_049178995.1 of Micromonospora sp. WMMD735. Classification (NCBI taxonomy): domain Bacteria; kingdom Bacillati; phylum Actinomycetota; class Actinomycetes; order Micromonosporales; family Micromonosporaceae; genus Micromonospora; species Micromonospora sp. WMMD735. The sequence continues at coordinate 2,733,768 of NZ_JBMHMJ010000002.1, read as the reverse complement.
GGTTCCTGCACCAGCTCGAGGGCCCGAGCGCGACGTACAACATCCCGCTCGCGCTGCGCTTCTCAGGCGCGCTCGACCGGCCCGCGCTGCACGCCGCACTCGCCGACCTCGTCGTCCGGCACGAGAGCCTGCGCACCATCTTCCCGGAGAACGACGGAGTTCCCGCGCAGCGGATCCTCGACCCGCAGGCGGCCCATCCGGCGCTGCCGACGACGCAGACCAGCGTGGCCGATCTTCCCGAGCTGGTGACCGCCGCCGCCCGCCACGCCTTCGACCTTGCCACCGAGCCGCCCATCCGAGTGCACCTGTTCGCCCTCGAGCCCGGTGAGCACGTCCTGCTGCTCGTGGTGCACCACATCGCCGGGGACGGCTGGTCACTGAGCCCGCTGGCCGCGGATCTGACCAGCGCCTACGCCGCCCGCAGCCAGGGACGCGAGCCCACCTGGCACCGCCTTCCCGTGCAGTACGCCGACTACACGCTGTGGCAGAACGAGCTGCTCGGCGACCAGGCCGACGTCGAAAGCCTGCTGACCCAACAGGTCGCCTACTGGCGCGCCGCACTCGAGGCGCTCCCCGCAGAGGTCACCCTGCCCGGTGACCGGCCACGGCCGGCCGCCGCCTCCTACACCGGCGACTACCTCACCGTCGACCTCGACGCCGACCTGCACCGCAAGCTCCGGGAGCTGGCCCGCCATCACGGTGTCACCGTGTTCATGGTGCTGCAGGCCGCCCTTGCCGCGCTCATGACGCGCATGGGCTGCGGTACCGACATTCCGATCGGTAGCCCCATCGCGGGTCGCACCGACCAGGCCACCGACGACCTCATCGGGTTCTTCGTCAACACTCTCGTCCTGCGCAACGACACCACCGGCGACCCCACGTTCGCCGACCTGCTGGGTCGCGTACGGGACACGGCTCTGTCGGCCTATGCACACCAGGACGTGCCGTTCGAGTACCTCGTCGAGGTACTCAACCCGACCCGGACGCTGGCGCACCACCCGCTCTTTCAGGTCATGCTCGCGCTGCAGAACGCACCGCAGGCCCATTTCGACCTGCCCGACCTGCACGTCGACGTCACCCCGGCGCGAACCGGGACCGCCAAGTTCGACCTCTTCTTCAGCCTCGCTGAACACCTCGACGGCAGGGGCGCGCCCGCCGGCATCGAAGGCGCGATCGAGTACGCCGCCGACATGTACGACCCGTCGACCGTCGAGGCGCTTTTCCGGCGGTGGCGGCAGCTGCTCACCGAGGTTGCCGACGACCCGTCGTTGCGAATCAGCCAGATCGATGTGCTCGAGCCCGGCGAGCGGCGCCTGCTCCTGCTCGATCGCAACGCGACCGCTCGGGAGATACCGCGGCAGCCGTTCCTCGACCTGTTCGCCCGGCAGGCGGAGAGCACACCGGACGCGCCGGCCGTGCTCACCGAAGGTTCGGTGCTGAGCTACGGCGACCTGCGGTCCCGGTCGCACCAATTGGCGTGTCTGCTCGCGCGGCGCGGCGTCGGACCGGGTCACCTCGTCGCGGTGGCCGTGCCGCGCTCGCCCGATCTGGTCGTGACGCTGCTCTCCGTCCTGCAGACCGGTGCCGCGTACGTGCCGCTGGACGTACACCATCCATCGGCGCGCACCGAGCTGATCCTTCAACAGGCCCGACCGACGCTGATCGTCACCACGGCGGCGTCGCTGGCGTCGCTGCCCGAGGGTGCCGCGCCGCACGTCGCGCTCGACGACCCGCGGGTGCGCGACGAGATTGCCGCCGCACCGGGTGACCGCCTCGAGCTGAATGTGCACTCGCGGGACGCGGCGTACGTCATCTTCACCTCGGGGTCGACCGGCCGTCCGAAAGGTGTCGTGATCGAGCACGGGGCGCTCATGAACTTCCTCGTCGGCATGCGGGACCTCGTTCCGCTGAGCCCCGACGACACGCTGCTGGCGGTGACGACGGTGGCGTTCGACATCGCAGCGCTGGAGCTGTTTCTGCCGCTGCTGTGCGGGGCCCGGGTCGTGATCGCGGCGGAGGACACCGTGGCCCAGCCGGCGGCCTTGACCGATCTGATGCGGCGTACCGGGGTGTCGGTGCTGCAGGCCACGCCGTCGCTGTGGCAGATGCTCGTCGGGCACGACGGTGATGCCGTGCGCGGCCTCCGGATGCTCGTCGGCGGTGAGGCGCTTCCCGCCCGACTGGCCGCGCAGCTGCGGGAGGCGGGCTGCGAGCTCGTCAACGTGTACGGGCCCACGGAGACGACGATCTGGTCCACCGCGGCGGTGCTGACCGGCCGCGACCACGTCGTGATCGGGCGACCGATCAGCAACACCCGGGTGTACGTCCTGGATGCGTCGTTGCGGCTGGTGCCGCCCGGCTCGCCCGGTGAGCTGTACATCGCCGGGTCCGGCCTAGCGCGCGGCTACCTCGGGCAGCCGGCGGCAACGGCGCAGCGCTTCACGGCCGATCCGTACGGCCCCGCCGGAACCCGGATGTACCGCACCGGTGACCTGGCCCGCTGGAGCCCGGACGGCCACCTAAAGTTCATCGGGCGCGTTGACCACCAGGTCAAGCTGCGCGGTTTCCGCATCGAGCTCGGCGAGGTCGAGTGTGTGGTGGCGAGCCACCCGGACGTCGCTCAGGCGGCGGCGGTCATTCGCGAGGACCGGCCGGGCGACCGGCGACTGGTGGCCTACTTCGTCCCGGAGACCGAGGACGCCGCCGGCGGGGCGGACCATGCGGCCGACAGCGCCCAGGTCGACGCCTGGCGGGACCTCTACGACTCGCTCTACGCCTCGTCGCGGTCCGCGGCGTTCGGCGCTGACTTCACCAGTTGGACCAGCAGCTACGACGGGGAACCCATCCCGCCGAAGCACATGGGGGAGTGGCGCGACCGGACGGTGGAGCGCATCCGGGAGCTGCGGCCGGACCACCTCCTGGAGATCGGCGTCGGTACGGGCCTGTTGCTGTCCCGCCTCGCCCCGCACTGCGACTCCTACTGGGGAACCGATATATCGCCCGCGGTCATCGCTACGCTCTCGGGGCATGTCGCCACCGACCCGGGGCTGGCCGGGCGGGTCCACCTCGCGGTACAGCCGGCACACGACCTGAGCGGGCTGCCCGCGGGACACTTCGACGTCATCGTCCTCAACTCCGTCATCCAGTACTTCCCGAACGCCGGCTACCTGGAGCGCGTGCTGACCGCCGCGATGCGCCTTCTCGCGCCGGGCGGGGCGCTGTTCGTAGGCGACGTGCGCAACCTGCGGCTGCAGCGCACGTTCGCCGCAGGGGTTCAGGCAGCGAGGCATCCGCGCGGCACTGAGCCCGCCGTGTTGCGCCGTGCCATCGAACACGGCGTCATTCTCGAAAAGGAGCTTCTCGTCGACCCGGAGTTCTTCGCCCTCCTGCAGGGGCGGGTTCCGGACATCGCCGGGCACAGCATCCAGGTCAAACGCGGTCGGGAACACAACGAGATGACCCGTTACCGCTACGACGTCGTGCTGAGCAAGAGCGGCCGGGCCCCGCACCGGCTCGCCGAGGGCATCGATCTGCGGTGGTCCGCGGACATGCCCGCCCGGCTGCAGGGGCATCTCGGCGGCGCGGAGCGGCCGGCCGCCCTGCGGGTCAGCGGCATCCCGAACGGGCGTATAGCCCAGGAGGCCGCGATCGCGAAGGCCGTCGAGGACGGCGTTGCCGTGCCGGACGGGCCTGCGGCGGGCGACGTCGACGTCGAGGACCTCTACGAGCTGGGCGACCGGCACGGCTACCGGGTTTGGGTCACCTGGTCGGCATCGGACGCCACCGCCCTGGACGCGGTGTTCGCCGACTCCACGGCCGGGGCGGCCGACCCCGGCGGGCCGCCCGCCGAGCTGTACCGTCCCGCGATCTCACCGCTGTCCCGAGCTGCGCTGTCGTCGTTCACCAACAGCCCGCTGACCGGCCGCAGCACCGGGGCGCTCATTGGCCGGCTCCGGGAGCATCTGCGCGACCGGCTCCCGGACTACATGATGCCCGCGGCATTTGTGCCGCTGAACGCTCTGCCACTGACCCCGAACGGGAAGCTGAACCGCGACGCCCTGCCGGCCCCCGACATCCTCGGCAGAGGGTCGGGCCGGGCGGCGCGTACCCCGCAGGAGCAGATCGTCTGCGATCTCTTCGCGCAGGTGCTCGGCACGGCGCGGGTGGGAGTGCACGACGGCTTCTTCGACCTCGGCGGCCACTCGCTGCTGGCCACCCAGCTGATCGCGCGGCTGCGGGCGACGTTCGGCGTGGAGCTGCCGCTACGCACCCTGTTCGAGGCCGCCACCCCCGCCGGTATCGCCGCGCACCTCGACGACGCGGCGCAGGCCCGGACCGCGCCGGCGCGACGGCCGCGCCCGGACCGCCTTCCGCTGTCGTTCGCCCAGCGCCGGCTGTGGTTCATCCATCAGATGGAAGGCCCGAGTCCCACCTACAACATCCCGCTCGGACTCCGGCTGACCGGCGACCTCGACCGGCAGGCGTTGCAGGACGCGCTGGCCGACGTCGTGGCCCGGCACGAGAGCCTGCGGACAATTTTCTCAGACGATGCGGGAGTGCCGTACCAGTTCGTGCTCGACGCGGGCTCGGCGACCCCGGCGCTCGCCGAGCACCACGTCACCGACGACGAGCTGCCGGCGGTTCTGGAGAAGGCCGCACGGTACCCGTTCGACCTGGCATCGCAGCCGCCGCTGCGCGCCGACCTGTTCCGGCTCGCCACCAACGTGCACGTACTGCTGCTGGTGCTGCACCACATCGCGGGGGACGGCTGGTCGCTGGGTCCGCTCGCCGGTGACCTCGCCCGGGCGTACGCAGCGCGCACAGTGGGCGCCCAACCGGAGTGGGACGAACTGCCGGTGCAGTACGCGGACTACACGCTGTGGCAGAACGAGCTCCTCGGCGACCATAATGACCCGGACAGCCTGTTGGCGCGCCAGCTGCGGTACTGGACGCACCAGCTCTCTGACGCGCCGACCGACCTGGAGCTACCCACGGACCGGCCGCGTCCAGCCGTCGCCTCCTACCACGGCGACTACGTCGCCGTGCAGATACCCGCGGCCCTACACGTGCGACTCGCCGATCTGGCACGGCGGTCGGGTGCGACGCTCTTCATGGTCCTGCAGGCGGGCATGTCGGCCCTGCTCAACCGCCTCGGCGGTGGCGACGACATCCTGATCGGCAGCCCCATTGCCGGGCGTACCGACCAGAGCCTGGACGACCTGGTCGGCTTCTTCGTCAACACGTTGGTGCTCCGCACCGATCTCTCCGACGACCCGACATTCGTCGAGCTCGTGGCCCAGGTCCGGGATACCTCATTGGCGGCGTACGCCCACCAGGACGTGCCGTTCGAGTATCTGGTGGAAAGGCTCAACCCGCCCCGGTCGTTGGGCCGGCACCCGTTCTTCGGCGTGATGCTGGCGCTGCAGAACGCCACCGATGCCGTGTTCGAGTTCCCGGGCCTGCGCGTGGACGTCGCGCCCGGTCGCACCGGTACCGCCAAGTTCGACCTGTTCTTCAGCCTCGCCGAGAAGCGCGGCCCGGACGGCGGCCCGGACGGCGTGAGCGGCGTGGTCGAGTACGCGAGCGACCTCTACGACGCCGCGACGGTCCGCGACCTGTTCGGCCGATGGCTGCAGCTTCTCGAGTCCGCGGTCGCCGACCTGGACCGGCCGATCAGCCGGCTGGAGCTGCTGGCCGCCCACGACCGGCGGCAGGCCCTCGCCGCCGCCGTCGGCCTCGTCGCGCCGGTACGCCGGGCCAGCGTCGTCGACCTGTTCACCGAGCAGGTCGCGGCCACGCCCGACGCGGTGGCGGTGGCCGACGAGCGTGCGACCGTGACCTATGCGGAACTCGAGGACTGGTCGGCACGGCTGGCGGCCGAGCTGGTAGCAGGCGGCGTCGGTCGGGGCACGTCGGTGGCCGTGCTCATGCAACGGTCGCGAGCGCTGGTCGTCGCCGTCCTGGCCGTGCTGCGCGCCGGTGCGGCCTACGTGCCCCTGGATCCGCGCTATCCCGACTCCCGGCAGCGGCTTGTACTGGCGGAGACGAACGCGGTGCTCTTGCTGACCGACGCGGCGTCGCTGCCGGACAGCGAAGCAGACACCCCGGTGCGCGTGCTCGCTCCGGAACCGGAGGCGGTCACCGCGGCTCCGCTCCCGCGGGTCGATCTCGACGGTGACGACGCGGCGTACGTCATGTACACCTCCGGCTCGACGGGGCGCCCCAAGGGCGTGGTGGTGACCCACCGCAACATCGTCGACTTCGTGGCGGATCCGTGCTGGCGTTCTCCGGCCCAGCGTCGTGTGCTGCTCCACTCGCCCGTCGCCTTCGACCTCTCCACGTATGAGCTGTGGGTTCCGCTGCTGTCGGGCGGACGCATCGAGGTGGCCCCGGCCGGCGAGCTCGATGCGCACGCCCTAGCCGACGCGATCGCGGGCCGCGGTATCACCTCACTATGGCTGACCAGCTCGCTGTTCAACCTGGTAGCCGACCTCGAACCGGAATGCTTCGCGCAGGTGCAGCAGGTGTGGGCCGGCGGCGAGGCGGTACCGGTCGCGGCGGTGCGGCGGGTGCTCGACGCGCACCCCGGCCTCGTAGTGGTCGACGGCTACGGCCCTACCGAGGCGACGACGTTCGCCAGCTACCACCCGGTACCGGCGGCCGACGCGGCCGGGCTGGGACACTCGGTGCCTATCGGGCGGCCGATGGCCAACATGTCCACCTACGTGCTGGACGCCAACCTGCAGCCTGTCCCGCCCGGCGTGGTTGGCGAGCTGTACCTCGCCGGCACGGGCATCGCCCGCGGATACCTCCACCGACCAGGGTTGAGCGCCGAGCGGTTCGTCGCGTGTCCCTACGGTGTGCCGGGGCAGCGTATGTACCGCACGGGTGATCTCGCGCGGTGGACGACGGAATACGTGCTCGAGTACATGGGTCGGGTCGACCACCAGGTGAAGCTGCGCGGGTTCCGCATCGAGCCTGGTGAGGTCGAGGCAGTGCTCCTGCAGCACCCCGCGGTGACACAGGTCGCGGCCGTCGTGCGTGACGACGTGGCCGACGACCAGCGGCTGGTCGCCTATGTCGTGACGGGACCGGCCGAGCGCGATGTCGCGCTCGAGAAGGAGCAGGTCAGCGACTGGCAGCAGGTACACGACGCACTGTACGAGACGACCGGCGACGACGACCTCGGTGAGGACTTCACCGGCTGGAACAGCAGCTACGACGGGGCACCCATCGCCCGTGCGGCGATGGTGGAGTGGCGGGACCGGACCCTCGAGCGCATCCGCGAGCTGCGGCCCCAACGCGTCCTGGAGATCGGTGTCGGCACTGGCCTCCTGCTCGCGCACCTGGCGCCCGACGTCGTCGAGTACGTGGCGACGGACTTCGCCGGGCGGGTCATCGACACGCTGCGGCGGCGACTGGCGGGCCAGCCTGAGGTCGCCGAGCGGGTTCATCTGCATACCCGGGCAGCGCACGAGCTCGACGACCTTCCCCGCGGCCACTTCGACACCGTCGTGGTGAACTCGGTGGTCCAGTACTTTCCCCACGTGGACTACCTCGTCGACGTGCTGGAGGGTGCGCTGCGGCTGCTCGCTCCAGGCGGCGCCGTGTTCATCGGCGACGTCCGCAACCTGCGCCTGCTGGACGCTCTCACCGTGGGGGTGCAAGCGGCGCGGCTCGGCTCGACCGACCCCGCGGAACTGCGTGACGCGGTGGCCCAGGCCATCCGGCTCGAGAAGGAACTCCTCATTGACCCGGACTTCTTCACCGCCCTGCGCTCCCGGTTGCCGGAGCTCGGCGACGTGTCGGTGCGTCTCAAGCGCGGCCGGCACGACACCGAGCTGACAAAGTTCCGCTACGACGTGGTACTGCGCAAGTGGACCGGAGCCCCGAAGGCCACGGTTGGGCCGCCGACGCTGGACTGGGCGGCGGCCGGCGGAGTGGCCGCGGTCGTGGCCCGGCTCGAGCGCGACCGTCCGCCGCGTCTGCTCCTCGTGGGAGCACCGAACCCGCGCGTCGCCGCGGAGGTCGCGTTGGCCAATGCGCTCACCACCGGTGACATGGCGCCGGTGCCGCCCGCGGAGGCCACCGTGGAGGACTGGTACGAGTGGGGAGAACGACTGTCCTATCGGGTCTCTGTCCGGTGGTCCGACACCGCGCGTGACCGCATCGATGTGGAGTTTGTCGACCCCGCAATGGCTCCCGACGAGGCCTCGCCCGTCCCGGTGGCCGGTTGCGGCGCTCCGGCGGTGTCCGGCCGGCCATCGGATGAGCGCGCATCATTGAGGCGCTTCGTGAACGACCCGACGGCGACACACCATGACGCCGAGCTCGTCACCGCGCTGCGAGAGTTCGCTCGGGAGCATCTGCCCGCGTACATGGTGCCGTCGACGTTCGTACCCCTCGATGCCCTTCCGCTCACCCCGAACGGAAAGCTGAACCGGGCCGCCCTGCCGCAGCACGACCTGCGGTCCAGCCGCCTCTCGCGGGCACCGCGCACGCCGCAGGAACAGGTGCTGTGCGAGCTGTTCGCTGAGCTGCTCGGCGTGTCCGCGGTGGGGCTCGACGACGATTTCTTCGATCTTGGCGGACACTCGCTGCTGGCCACCCGGCTTATCGCCCGCATCAAGGCGACATTCGGCGTGAATCTGGGCTTGCGAGCGCTGTTCGAGGCACCGACACCGGCTGGAGTCGCCGGCCGACTGGACATCGAGGACTCTGGCAGCGGTTACGAGGTCATGCTCGCGTTGCGCGGCGGCGGAGACCAACCGCCACTGTTCTGCCTACACCCCGGCGGGGGAATCGGGTGGTCGTACGTGGGCCTGATCCGGCACCTCGGCGCCGATACGCCCGTCTATGCGGTGCAGGCACGGGGGCTGGACCAGCCGACCGAGGCGTTGCCCGCCTCGCTGACGGAGATGGCGGCTGACTATGCCGACCAGGTCGAGCGGATCTGGCCCAACGGGCCGTACCGTATTCTGGGATGGTCGTTCGGGGGGCTCGCGGCGCATGCCGTGGCGACGGAGCTGCAGCGCCGTGGCCGGACGGTGGCGCTGCTCGCGGTGCTCGACGTGCACCCCGGTTGGCAAGACCTCACTCACGAGGGCGTGCCGGGCCTGGGTGCGGACGAGATGCGATCGCATCTGGAGTACCTGCTCCGGCTCGTCGCGTTCGACCCGGAGTCGCTGGCGGACGAAGCCTTCACGTTCGACAACGTGATGGCAATCCTGCAGGACCGGGGCAGCGCCATGGGTTCACTCGACGAGCAGCGTCTCCGGTCCATCATGGCCATCTTCACGAACAACACGCACCTCATGATCGACTATCGCCCCGCGGTGTTCGACGGTGACATCCTGCTGTTGGCCACAACTGACCAGCAGGACCCGGAGGCGACGGCGGCAGCCTGGGTGCCCTACCTGACCGGCCGGGTCGAGACGCACCTGGTCACCGGCGACCACGGAACTATGCTGAGTCGTCCGGTGTCCCTGGCGCAGGTGGGCGCCGTTCTCGCCGCAGCACTCGAGCGGGTACGTCCGCGGCAACCGAGAGGCCACCAAGCGTGACTACCATTTGAATGGTCTTGTTACTCCTCGCGCTGGCGGTGATCTCGCTCCTGGCGTTCGGCGCGCGGGTCGTCGCCCGGCGTTCGCGGCAGCCGCCGGTCGTCGGGTAGGTCTTTGTGGGTGTCCTGCTGGGGCCGGACGGTGTTCGGCGGTGTCGTCGCGGACACGGAGTTCCCCGCCGACATCCGGCCGATGCTCCATGCACTCACGCGCATCAGTGTGGCCTGGTCATGTTCGGTCGTCGTCCCGCCGGCGGGACGACGACCGGTGCCGGCGCCGGGGTCGCGCCGGCCCCCTCCGCCCGAGCCCGGATCGTTTCTCCGGCATTGTCGAACGAGTCTTGGAAATGGCGCCCGACTGATGTTATGGTTCATTGAGAAAGTGGTGCGGAATAGCGGGTAAGAATGGCGTTCTGTGATTCCTGGGTTGACTCCGTCGGGGTGGCAGGAAATTCGTAGGTATGTCCATCGCCGTGCCGGCCACGCTGCCGAGCGTCGAATTCATTTCCGTTGGGAGCCTCATGTCGAACCCCTTCGAAGACCCGGATGGCACCTACCTCGTGCTCATCAACGAGGAGGGCCAGTACTCGCTGTGGCCGGCTTTCGCTGACGTCCCCGCAGGATGGGCGGTCGTGGTCACCGAAACGAACCGTCAGACGTGCCTCGACTACATCGAGGAGAAATGGACCGACATGCGGCCGCTGAGCCTGGTGCGGCAGATGGGAGAGGCGCGATGACGGCGACGGCCTTCGAGCATCTGTTGCTGACCGAGGAAGACCTTGACGACTCCTTTTTCGGGGAGGAGCCGAGCGCGGCCTATGACCCCGTTTTCCTCTCCGGTGACGAACAGGGCCGCACCCTGATCGACATTATCAACGCGCTGAGCCGCGGCTCGCACCCGGCGACCAAGAACCACGCCGCCGCATTGTTCACCAGCGGCGCCGGGCTCGTGGTCTTCCACAACGTCACGGAATTCGAGGACGGGACCGGTGCGCAGGTCTACGAGCAGTTCCGGACCGCCCTGCGCGACTGTTGGGAGTACCGCATGGAGCTGAATGACGGTGCTCAGTTCGACGTGCGGAAGCTCGAGCTCGAGGAAGAGGACGACGTCACCTTCGCGCGCTGGCTGACGACTGCAGACCCCTACCGGATCGAGGGCTGCTGGGCCATCTCACTCAAGGGCGACGTGCTGTCCTTTGTCAACGTGCGCAACCCGGACCGGTTGGAGATCCGTCGGCTCGCCAAGACGGCCCTCAACCGCATCGCCAGCGCCGCGAACCCGTAGATCATGCACCCCGCGCCCCGCGTTATGAGACGAGATCAGCGGGTGCTCTTCGATCCGCCCATGCGCCGGCGCGGCGATGCTCGCGGCCTTCTGCGCCGCGTCTACGCTCTCCGTGACGCGGCTCCCGGCGGCCGCCGTCGCGACCCCGCCGAACATTCCCGGCAAGTCGACGGCACAGAGCCAGCTCGACGCGCTGACCTTCACCAGTGAGGGAACGCCGTCCGGGTACTCCGTGACCTGTCCCCGCACTGGGCCACCATCAGGGGCGCCGGCGACACCCAGGAGACCGTACTCAAGCGCGACGGCACGACCGTCGTGACTGACTTTGCCTGCGCCGCGGTCTCGGGGACCTGGCATAGCCCCTACGACGACGCGACCTGGACGGCCGCGTCCGACGTCGACCACGTGGCTCCGCTGGCGGAGGCGTGGCGCTCCGGCACCAGATCCTGGACGACCAGCCACCGGCAGAGCTTCGCCAGCAACCTCACACGGGCCACAGCTGATTGCCGTCACCAAGACGTGAAGCAGGCCAAGGATGAATGTTTCCCTGCGTCCGGCCACCCGCCGACTGCGATCGATCACCGACCTGACGCCACTGCTCGGGATGCTGCTGTCCGGACTGCCGCCGTTGCCGACGGTGCCGAGGTGATACCAGAGTTGGCGATGATTGCTCGTGGCCCAGGCGTTACGTTGCCTCCAGGCAGTCGCCCGTCCACAGGGAATCGACGAGTATGCCCCCTCCGTACGATTCGGTCACCGCGACGGTCCAGCAGGTACGCCAGCGAGATGTGCGGGCACGTACCGGCCACGCACACCGACTGCCGCCGGCCGGTCGTTGCGACGACGTGGTCCGTTCGTTGCCCGAGATCGCCTCCGTTTCCCGCTGAGCAGCCGAGGGTGAGACCCACGTGACTACCCCCATGCCGTTGTACGCCGCACCCCTACCCACGATCGCCTCGCATTCGATGCTCTTGCTCCTGCTGCAGATCTGCGTGTTGCTCGGCCTCGCGCTCGGTCTGGGGCGGCTGGCCATGCGCTTCGGCATGCCCGCCATTGTCGGCGAGCTTGCGGCCGGCGTCATCGTCGGGCCGTCGCTGCTGCAAGCGGTGGCGCCCGGCTTCTCGGGATGGCTGCTGCCGTCGGATCCCGAGCAGATGCACCTGCTCGACGCGGTCGGGCAGATCGGCGTGGTCCTGCTCGTCGGCATCACCGGTATCGAGCTGAAATTCGGCCTGGTCCGCCGGCGTGGCGCCACCGCGGTGCGGGTGAGCCTCGGCGGCCTGCTGATACCCCTCGGCCTTGGCGTCGCCACCGGGTACCTGCTCCCGCGCTCGATGGTGCCCGACGGTGTGGACGCCGCTACGTTCTCACTGTTCCTCGGTGTGGCGATGTGCGTCAGCGCCATCCCGGTAATCGCCAAGACGTTGATCGACATGAACCTGCTGCACCGCGGCGTCGGCCAGCTCACCCTCGCGGCCGGCGTCGTGGACGACGTGGTCGGCTGGTTCCTGCTGTCGGTCGTCTCCGCGATGGCTGCATCAGGGCTCACTGCCGGCGGGGCCACGCAAGCGCTGCTTCATCCGGTCGCGGTGGTCCTAGTCGCGGTGTTCGTCGCTCGCCCCCTGGTCCGCTGGGCGCTGCGCCTGGCGAACCGGTCGGCGGAGGCGGCCACGACGGTTGCCACCGTCGCTCTGCTCATTCTACTGGCGGCAGCTGCGACGCAGGCACTGGAGCTTGAGCCGGTGTTCGGAGCGTTCGTCTGCGGTGTCCTCATCGGCTCGAGTGGCGAACTCGACGCGGCGAAGCTGGCGCCCCTGCGTACCACGGTGCTGGCCTTCCTCGCACCCGTCTTCTTCGCCACCGCGGGCCTGCGAATGGATCTCACGGCACTCGCCAAACCGGTGGTGTTGCTGACCGCGGCGGTGGTGCTGCTCGTGGCGATCGTGGGCAAGTTCGCCGGGGCCTATCTCGGTGCTCGGCTCAGCCGGATGAGCCGTTGGGAGGGGCTGGCACTGGGTGCGGGCATGAACTCCCGCGGAGTCATCGAGGTGATCGTGGCGATGACCGGGCTGCGGCTCGGTGTACTGACCCCGGACACGTACACCGTCATCGTGTTGGTTGCCATCGCGACCTCACTGATGGCGCCGCCGCTCCTACGCTTCGCGGTCGCCCGCATTGACCGTGAGGCCGACGCGTCGCTGGCGAAGAACGATCCCGAGATCACGACGCAGGACTCCGGTCCTGGGCAGGCGGCGCTCGATCCCGCGCGCGCGGACAACCGAGCCGGCGCGCGACCGGAAACGACGCCCCCCGCCGGCTGAATGCGGCGCGCAGGGTTACCGTATCTGGTGATACCGCGGCACGGGGCCACCGAACATCATGGACCTATGGGCTCCTGCTTGTGCTTAACGGTCGGAACCTCGGCATCCTGGGTGAGCGTGAACCCGAAATCTACGGCACGGACACCCTCGCGGACATCGAGAAGGCGGTGGGGGACGAGGTGCGCCAGCGCGGATGGGAGGTGCTCTCCATCCAGCGCGACGGCAAGGGCGAACTCGTCGGGGCCATCCACGAACACCGGCTCGACACGGTGGGTGCGATTGTGAACCCGGGCGCGCTGATGATTGCGGGCTGGAGCCTACGGGATGCCCTCGCCAGCTATGCGCCGCCGTGGGTCGAGGTTCACCTCAGTAACGTGTGGGCGCGGGATCAATTCCGCCACGAGTCGGTGATCGCCCCGCTGGCCAGTGGCGTGATCGTGGGAATGGGCTCTTTCGGTTACCGCCTCGCGGCGCGGGCTCTGCTGCATCTCACCGGGGCGAGACAGTGAGATGCTTCTATAGCTGTCAAGTGGTGCTGGTGGCTGAGTGGGCGCTGTTCAGGGTCCGGAAGAGTTGCCGGCTGATGTAGCGCTTGAGGCTGCGCATGATCTCGCGTTTGGTGCGTCCCTCGCGGGTGCGCCGGGTCACGTAGTCGCGGGTGCGAGGGTCGTGGCCCATGCGGACCAGCGCGACGGTGTAGAGCGCTCGGTTGAGGCGTCGGTCGCCGCCGCGGTTGAGCCGGTAGCGGGTGGTGTTGCCTGATGAGGCCGGTAGCGGTGACGCGCCGGCCAGGGCAGCGATCGCGGCTTCGGAGCGGACGCGGCCAGGGTGGGACCAGGCCAGCAGAACGGTGGCGGCGACGACGGCGCCGACACCTGGCAGGGCGAGCAGTTGTGGTGCTTGCGCGGTGACAGCTTCGTGCAGCGCGGTGTGGTTGGCGGCGAGTTCTGCGTCGAGAGCACGGATGCGACGCGCCAACCGGATCGCCTCGGCTCGGCAGACGGCCAGGGTGGGGTTGTCGCTGCGGGTGCGCCAGGCCGCGACGGCGGTGATCGTCGAGGTGGTCAGGGCGCGGCGGGCATCGATGCCGAGGTCGACGGTGCGCAGCAGCGCGGTCAGCGCGTTGACCGCGCGGGTGCGTTCGCCGCTCATCTGCTCGCGGGCCGCTGTCAGGACGCGCAGGGCTGTGCGATCGCCGCCGGCCCGTGGCCAGCACAGTTCGTTGATGTCAAGGCTACGAGCTGCTTGAGCCATCGCGACGGCGTCCACGACGTCGCTCTTGCCACGGCGACGCCGGGTAGTGGCCGCAACGTCGGGGGCCTCGGCGACGGTCAAGCCGGCTGCAGAAAGCTGCTCGGTGAAGGTGGCGCCGTAGGAACCGGCGCCGTCGATGACGATCAGCGTCGGCGCCTGGTGGGTGTGGCGTTGGATCCAGTCGACGGCACGGCGCAGCCCTGACGGGCTGGTCGGGAACTGAGCCTGCTGCCCGACTGCGCCGGTGCCAGCGGTGATCAGGGCGAGCGTGTGGGAGGCGGCGTGGGTGTCCACGCCGATGACGAAGTCGTACTGGTCTGCGACGATGGCCATTGCGGCGTACTGCCTTCCCGGGGAGACGTCGTGACGGCGTCGGCCCGGGAGATGTGTGCTCTCGAGGCAGGACTGTGATGAGCCACGATCCGCTGCAACGGACCGGGCAAGCTTCTGATCAAGCCACCGAGAGGGGCAGGGCCGGCGCCCGACCACGTACCGGATGGGCAGATCTCACTGAGAGCACCTCGTGGGGCCACCATTTTCATGAGCCACACCCAGCCGCGATCATGACGCTGACCCTGCCAGCCAGCCCCAGGCCAGCCAACACCTACCTTCACAGCCCTTTTCATCCTGCGTAGCGGTTGGCTTCGACGTGGTGCAGAACGAGGATGGCCTGCGCGATCGTGGTCGCTCGTCGTGGGCAGCAGCGCAGCTTGTTCAGGATCTTCAAGGTCTTGAGGGTGGCGATCGCGCGTTCGCCGCGGGCGCGGATTTTTGCGTGGGCGCGGTTCACGGCCTTCTGCCGGCGTGACAGCTTCGGCCGGAAGCGGTGCCGCTTGAAAGGCGTGCGCACGCTGCCGCGGGCTCCTTGGTAGCCCTTATCGGCGAAGGTCATCACGTCTGCCCTGCTCAGCGCGTCGATGATGCCGTGGGTTCGGGCTGCGGTCAGGTCGTGAACCGAACCGGGCAGCGCCGGCGAAGCCCAGACGAGCCGGCCAGCGGCATCGGCGATGACCTGCACGTTCACGCCGTGGCGCTTGTGTTTCCCGGAGTAGTACGGCCGCTGGTCGGCAATCCGGTCGATCGGTATCAGGGTGCCATCCAGGATCGCGTACGCCAGTCGGCGGATCCGTTCCATGGCGGTGGCCAGGTCGTTCGCGGCCGTCGCGAGCAGGGCTATCGCATCCTGCACGTACCGCCAGGCGGTGGCGATGCCGATCTGGAAGCCGGTCGCGAGTCGGGTGTAGGTGTCGCCGTTGCGCAGGTGAGCGAGAGCCAGCAGCGTCTGCCGGCCGGGGTCGAGGCGTCGCCACCGAGATCGGCGCTGTTTACGGTGCCCGCGGATGCGTTCGGCGAGGTGGTTCAGGGTGCGGCTGGACAACGGAATCGTGGCGGGGTAGGACAGCATGGCGAGGCTCCCGGTCGGGGCTTCGAGTCTTGGTCGAAAGCTGTCCTACCTGGAGTCTCGCACCTATCGATCACCGGGCCTGCCATACCCATCCTGGGCCGCAAGATCAGCCTGGAAAAGGCTCGATGATCAGGACCCGGCAACATGGCAGCAAGATGTGGATTGCGTCGAAGCACTACTGGAAACTCACCGTGCAGGCCACGGAAAAGAGCGCGCTGCAGTCGATGCTCATCGTCTGCTCATCCTGACGACGAGGTGACCGAGTAGGGCGTTGTACGACCGTCCGCCCCGCGGCCCCACGTCGGGTCCGCTCGTCACGAGAGTGCGCCAGTTCGGCACCATCGTCTTCGCGGAGATGTCCATACTGGCTGTCCGAACCGGTGTCATCAACGTGGGTCAAGGCTTTCCTGACACCGACGGTCCGGCCGAGCTATCTGCGGCCGCCGTCGCCGCGGTGCGGTGCGGGCAGAACCAGTACGCTCCCGGCCTCGGCGTCCCGGCCCTGCGCTCGGCCATCGCCGACCACCAACGCTGCTGGTGGGGGCTGGAGTACGGTTTCTCTGCCGGTCGCTGCCCTGCCGGTGCGGGATTGCTGCCGTGGCGGCTGGGCGCGTTCTGCGTCGCCGCGAAGGCCGGCAGGTCGCTGGTGTGGTTCGCCTTCTGCAAGCGTTCGGAGGCGCTGACCGAGGCTGCGCGCCGCCTGCGCGCACTCGGTAGGATCTCCGGTCCCCCGGCTGCCGGTCGGGTCACCCTTCTTCCGGCCCTTCCGCGACCGCCCTCGCCCGAGCCGCGTCGATTCCATCCAGCAGGACGGTGAGCCCCACCTGGAACGTCTCTCGGGCCTCCTGTTCCTGATGGGGGACACCGCCGCCGTGCCGCATCCCCGGCTCGTCCGCAGGCGCGTCCCGGGCTCCCTCGAGTCGCATCACCATGGGGAAGCGCTGGGCGAAGTCGGGAGCGAGTTCCTCGAGCATCATCGACCGGCTTGCCCACCACTCGTCGTCCGAGACGCCGGTGGCCGACGGCGCCTGCCGTGCCTCCGCGATGGTCTGTGCCGCGCCGCGGACGAAGTGGAACAGGACTCCGACGGCCCGGCGCAGCGTCGTCGAGGACAAACCGGTGCGGTACAGGATGCCCAGTACGGTATTCAACATTGCGTACTCGTGCGGGCCCAGGACCGGCCGGGCAGTCGACATCTGCAGGGCCCAAGGATGCCGCAGGTAGAACCCGCACAGGTCGTCGGCCCAGCAGATGAGCGCCGCACGCCAATGGTCCTGTGGGTACGCGGCGGGCAGCTCGGCCAGGGCGCGGTCGTACATCAGGTCAACGAGCTCGTTCTTGCTCTGCACATAGGTGTACAGCGCCATGCCCGAGCGCCCGAGCCGCTCGCCGACCGCGCGCATGGACACCGCGGCGATCCCATCGGCGTCGGCGAGGGAGATGGCCGCATCCACCACGGCATCCACGCTCAGCGCCGGCTTCGGGCCCGGAGTCGTGCGTACGGGCGTGGCCCCGGACCGGCGCCACAGCAGAGCCATGGACCGGCCTACGTTGCCCTGCCCGGCGAAGAGGGCCACGACCGTCTCCTCGTCAGGTTCCTTTGCCGGAACGTCTTTTTACGGCGTAATGATATCAAGGGGGTGGGCGGGCGATGCGGCGGAGGGTCGGTCGGCAGGGCCCCGGCAAAGTCGTGGGGTGTCTGGCTTGAGGTGGTTGGAGTAGACGCGCCCTTGCTGGTGGTAGCAGGGCGGGCATGACTGCTTCAGAAGATCATCGAGGTTCTCGAGGCCTTGTTGATCCGTCCGAAGTGAGCCATGCCCGCGCTGCCATCATCGCTGATCTCGTCGTTGTCGTGCGCACCGGCTGTCACGGTGCCTGAAACCGCTGCTGGACTGCCGGTGGCGTTGGCTGTGCTGCCGGATTCTCGGGCCCGGCGAGGAGTGCGGTATCGGCTGACGGTGGTGGTGACGGCGGCGGTGTGCGCCGTGGTGTCCGGCTACCGTTCGTACGCGGCGATCGCCGAGTGGGTCGCTGATGTTCCCGCCTCGACCGCGTTGGCGTTGGGTATCGACCCTGATCGGCGCACGTCCGAGGCGATGATTCGCCGGCTGTTGCAGGCCTTGGACGCAGACCGGCTCACCGCGGCGATCGGTGGCTAGCTCGCCGCTCGATCCACGGTCGAGACCCCAGCGGCGAGACGAGTGATCGCGGTCGACGGCAAGACGCTGCGTGGATCCCGCACCGCCTACGCCGCCGCCCGGCACGTCTTGGCCGCCTGCGACCAGGCCAGCGGTCTGGTCCTGGCCAGCACCGACGTCGACGGCAAGACCAACGAAATCACCCGCTTCCAGCCGTTGCTTGACCAGATCGGCGACCTGCGCGACACCGTGATCACCGTCGACGCGTTGCACTGCCAACGCGACCACGTCGCCTACCTCGCCGAACGCGGCGCCGACTGGATCCTCACCGTCAAGGCCAACCAGCCCGCCCTGCACGCCCAACTGACCGGCCTGCCCTGGCGGGCGGTCCCGCAAGCCGCCCGCGACACCGACCGCGGCCACGGCCGCCGCGAGATCCGCACACTCAAGATCCTCAGCGTCTTCACCGGAATCGAGTTCCCCCACGCCGCGCAGGCGCTGCAGATCCGCCGTCGCCGACGACGGCTCGACCAGCCCAAACGCTTCACCACCGAAACCGTCTACACGATCACCAGCCTGCGCCTGCACCAGGCCAAGCCCGCACAACTGGCCGCATGGATCCGCAGCCACTGGCACATCGAAAACAAGATCCACTGGGTCCGGGACGTCACCTACGACGAGGACCGTTCCCAGATCCGCACCGGCACTGGCCCTCAGGTCATGGCCGCCCTGCGCAACGCCGCGATCGGCGCCCTGCGCACCGCCGGCACCACCAACATCGCCGCCGCCAACCGCCACCACGCCCGCGACAGCACACGCCCCCTCGCACTACTCGGCATCACCTAACGACTTTGCCGGGGCCCTGTAGCGGCGCTCCGCGCGCCGGTAGTGCTCCACCCGAACCGGGTCGTCCATCTCCGTGAACTGCGGTGTGTAGAACTTGCCGAACTTCTCCCGGTACTTCTCAAACCAGTGTCGATGCTCTGACAGGAAGAAGATGTCGTGCAGAGCGATCGCGCGGATCGCCAGCAACGGCACCGGTGCCCTGCTCACCGCGAAATCGGGGTTCCGCGCCGCGGGCACCTCGCAGTTGTCGTGGAACTGGCCGATCATGAGTCCGTGCGCCACGAACTCGTCCTTGACGAGGCGTTGCGCCTCGTCGAGCAGTACGGTGTCCTCTGCGCGAAGATCCGGAAGGATCACCACGAGCGCACGCAGCATGGGGTTTCGGCCTTGCCACGAGACAAGCTCGTACTCGCGCATGCTGCTTCGGGCGATCTCCTCGAGCAGGTCCTGGGTGGGGGAGTCTCCGACGAGCCGGACGCGGAACTCCATGCTCTTGTTCTTGCGGGAGGGCGTGACGAAGGGGCAGATGGGCCCGAGGCGACCGATGTCAGGATGATGGGCAGCAATGTAGTCGGTCAACCACGCATCGATTGAAGTGAGTGTAGAGTCGATGTTTCTGACATTTTCGCCGGAACTCATGACATCCTTTCCGTTCGCGTTCGGTGTGTCCCGCCAGCGGGACACACCGAACATCCGGAGCTGGGAGTAGCTTGCCCGCCAGAATGCCGGCGAGCTAGCGTCTTCATCGCGAACCGCCGAGTAAGGCCGATTGGGAGGCGACCCGAATGCGCATCAGCATCGATCGTGACAGCTGCATCGGTAGCGGGCAGTGCATCTTGATCGCTCCCGGCGTGTTCGCCCAGGATGAAGTGGGAATCAGCTATCTATTGCCCGCCGGCGAGAATGGTGCGGAAAGCCCTTCGGCCAGTGAGGCGGAGACCGGATGCCCGGTCCGTGCCATCACAGTCCACCAGGACTGACGTAGCCAGTAGAAGGCGAAGCGAATGTCGACCTCTTCACTCGTCTCGCAGGCGGAGCTTCCCGGAGCGCCGCACGCGATGGACCCTGCCCTGATGACCGACCCCTTCGGCGGCTACGGGCGGTTGCGTGAGCTGGCGCCGGTCGTTGCCGGACGGTACCTCGACGGCACACCGGCATGGTTCATCACCCGCTATGACGATGTCCGCGTGATGCTGCATGATCGCCGACTCGTGAACACGCCGGCTTCGATACCGGGGGATCCTGCGGAAGACCCGAGAACGAAAATGATGGACATGCTCGCCATCCCCGAGGAGTTGCGCTCCTATCTTCTCGGTTCGATGCTTGACACCGACCCGCCCGAACACACCCGCCTGCGCAGAACGGTCGCGCGCGAGTTCACCGCCCGTCGGATCCTCGATCTCCGGCCACAGATCGAGAACATCTCCAAAGGACTCCTGGAACGCTTACCCAAGCTTGCCTCCGATGGCGTCGTGGATCTGCTCGCGAACTACGCCTATCCGCTGTCGATTCGCGTCATCTGCGATCTCGTCGGTGTCCCCGAGCGGGAACGGGACAACTGGCAGCAGTGGGGCGACGACCTCATCACCATGCGGCCAGAGCGCCTCGCCACCTCGTTCCCGGCGATGATCGAGCACACCCACCAGTTGATCTGGGCGCGCCGGTCGAAGCTGGGGGACGACCTGCTGAGTGGGCTCATCCGCGGCCAGAGCGACCAGGACGGCAGCATCAGCGATATCGAGATCGTCACGTTCGTGGTGACGCTCGTGCTAGCGGGCCACGAGACGACGGCCCATCTGATCAGCAACGGGACGGCTGCCCTGCTCCGCCACCCCGACCAGCTGCGCCTCCTACGGGACGAGCCCGGCTCCGTGTCGAGTGCGGTGCACGAGCTGATGCGCTGGTGCGGGCCGGTGCACACGAGCCGGCTTCGGTACGCCGCCGAGGATCTCGAGATCGCCGGCACCCGCATCGTGCGCGGCGACGCGGTGTTGCTCGTGTTCGTCTCGGCCAACCACGACCCGCGTCAGTACGCCGACCCGGAACGGCTCGATGTGCAGCGGCACCGGTCTGGTCAGGCCGAGACGCACGTCGGGTTCGGCCATGGCATTCACTATTGTCTCGGCGCCTCGCTGGCCCGGCTGGAGGCGGAAGTTGCCTTCGACGCTCTCCTTACCCGGATCCCGGACCTGTCGCTCGCCGTCGAGCCGGCGGAACTGGAGCGGACCGAGCGCATGCAGTTGCCCGGCCACTGGCGCCTGACGCGGCTTCCGGTCGTCATCTAGACCCTTCTGCAAGCGGGGTTGTGCGCCCGCAACCCGCATAGGCATGGTGCGGTAGATCAGCCGGCTGCGGTGGTCGGGCCAATGGCGCAGCCCGGCCACCGACAACCCGCACGGTGCCGTTCGCGGTCGCCTTGACGACCGGGGTCACGCCCTCGGTGCCAGGTCGTGGCCTCGGGCGCTCTCCGTGTTTGCCCGCGCCCGTCGGCGAAGCACCGCTACGACTCGCTCCGGGCGCCGACTTGCGCCCACCTGCAATGACGCGAGGTGTATCGACGCCCGTACCGGCCGTGCGATGGCTTACGGCTCGGTGAAGCAGCGCGGGCAGGGCCGTGGACGGTTTGACGCGAGACTCGCCCGTAGTGCCGACCGTGGCGTCCTCCGCGAAGCGGCACCTGCCAGTCGGTATTGCGGCGTTCATGGCCGGCATGGCACCGGCCACCAGGGCGAACGGCAACATCCATTGACGAACGCGGCGGTCACCACGCGTGCCCGGTAGGGTTCCCCTCGAGTCAGCCGAGACCGCGGTGCCCCGCCCACAGCGCGCTGGCCTGATTGGCCGCCTCGGCAACCAGTGCGGCCAGTTCGGGCTTGTTCGACATCGGGAAAGAAACATACGTGCCGCGGCCACCGCTGATCGGCCGGCCGTAGGCCTTTGCCGCGAGGTGTCCATCCTTCAGCATGCGAACGTTCAACGTGGTCAACTCGAATTCCTGACCGTGTCTGGTGTCGGTCCAACGGAGTTCTTCGGGAATGGTGACGTTGATCGCAAGAGCACTCACGTCGGGACTGGCGTCGCTGCTCATGAGGGACATCATCGCATGTGCCCCAGTGATTTCCGAGTGCGGACGGTCTGCCGCACGGCATGCCATGTTCTCGCAGCGACCCACACTGCCCGGAAGTGATCATTGCGGTGGGAGGACGACGCCGTCGTGGGCCCACAGGTCGCTGCCGTCGGGCCAGGCGACCGCTGGCTCGCCGTCGGCGTGCAGCCGACCGCCGCCGGTGACTCGCAGGACGGACGGGCACTGCGTCATCATGCCACCGTGTCCAGGGGCCACCACGGGCCGGCAGCCAGCGCGGCATTCCGGCACCCCTCCCCCATGGGGCCAGGCGCCGCGCCGAACATCTGCCGGTAGGTGTCGATAGCGGCCAGCAGAATCCAGTCGGGGTAGTAGTGCCAGGCCGGGTCGAAGAACCAGTCGCGGGGACCGAGGCAGGAGCGGACCACCGCATATTCCTCATCGTCGCAGTCGACGATCGTCTGGTCGTCGCGCCAGAACCAGGCCGGCCGCATACCGTCACTGCGGGTGTAGGTGGCCCGTAGTCGCACCGGGTGTGCGACGGGCCGCCAGGCTTGTCCGGCGCGGGGTTGCAGGTTCAGCGGCCCGAACTCGTCCACGCAGAGCACCCAGCCATCGGCGGGTGGGTGGTCGTAGAGGCCCAGTATCCGGCGCATCTTGGTGGTGAAGTCGGGGGCGGCGCCGGCCTTCCACGTCCTGGTGGCCTGCCAGGAGAGGGGCTTCCACTGAGTAGGGCACGCTCGGTCAGCTACGGGGATGATTCATCGGTCGAGTTGTGGTGGTCAGGTCACTGGAGCGAGGGTGAGTAGGCCGCAGCCGTACGCCTTGGCATGCCCGATTCCGCTGGTCATGGCGCGGCGGACGGCGTCGGCGTCAGTGACCTGGAGAATGCCGTCGTACGTCACCGTGGTGAGCGTGACCGTTCCCATGCCCCGTTTGAAGGTCTGGGCCTGGCGGCGGTGCAGCCGTAGGTTGGGTAGACCGTCGTGTTGCGGTGCGATGGCGAAGCCATGGCGATCGGCGCGGCTGGTCAGCCATCCGATCTGCTCCTCTTCCCGCAGGTAGCCGAAGCGTTGGGTCTCCTTCGCGTCGGCGGTCTTCCGGCCGCTGTGCGTCGGGTTGGCGGTGAGTCGGAATGCCCACTGCTGGCCGGGGCGGAGGGACTGGAGCAGTCCGTCGTAGTCACGGGTCACCCAGGCTTCAGTGGTGGGCCAGCCGGCCTGTTCGACGAGGTGGGTGAGGTCGGGTCGGCCGGGGCTGACGATGTAGAGGTGCACGGTTGCGGTGGCCGGGGTGTCGAGTCGCCAGAGGGTGCGGCTGCCGGCCTGCTCGTGGTCTTCGGGTGCGGCGAAGGCTGCGCGGACGGCGCCATGCATGGCGTGGGGTGAGGAGAGTAGCTTTCGCGCACCCCGGCGCGCGACGTTGATTCGGAACCGGGTGAGGTACATGGTCAGCCTCCCAGCAGGCTCATCGGGTCGTGGTCGGTGACGTGGGCCCGTTCCGCGAGGTCGTTGGTGACGTCCACGTGTCGGCGTAGCACCGAGCGCCAGGTGTGTTGCCGGTGGGCGGGGTCGAAGCTGACCGGTTCGTCGGGCACGGTTTCGGTGACCGGTTCGTCTGGCCGCGCATCCCGGATGATCTCCAACCGGATGGGGCTGGCCGCTATGCGCCGGTACCAGTCCGCGGCGAGCCAGGGCCATGTCGTCAGTGCGCCGTCGAGGGTCAGGTCGTGGACGCCGAGGTTGATTGGACCGGCGGGTGGGCAGGAGCGACGCCCGAGGTAGAGGGGGAACTGTGGGCGGCTCAGGGCTTCGGCCAGGCCGTGGAGCAGTTCCCGTTCGCCGCTGAGGACGGCGAGGAAGGCGGCGTCGGTCAGGTAGTAGCGGTAGGTCAGTGGTGCGCTGGTGCATCCGTCGAGGGAGTGGGCGGTCTGGAAGTCCCGCAGGAGCTGTCCGGGTTGGTCCAGGCGTACCCCGAACTCCAGGCCGAGCAGTTCGGTGAGCGGTTCGGTGCGGCGGATGCCTTTGGCGGCGGCGAGGAGGCCGATCACGCCGCTCTTGGTGGGTGCGATCTCGGTACCGCGGCGGGCGAAACGGCTGGACGAGCCCCACGACTGCAGCGGGCCGGCGAGCCTGAGCGCCAGCACGCTCATGCGGGCTGCCCGAGGGCCAGGGCGACGTGTTCCCCCACGCCGTTGACCAGTTCGTCGAGGCTGACCGCCTTGCCGAGGTCGGCCAGCACGGCGGTCTTCTCGCCGACCTGGGTGACCCAGCTGGCGGTCGGTCGCTCGCCGAAGGCGTTCTCGACCGCGACGGTGTGTTTCGCCAGGGCGGCGGCGGCCAGTTCGACCCGGCCGGCGGTGTGGGTTTCCCGGATGGGCGTCTCGAATGCGCCGACCAGGTTGATCGGCTGGGAGTCGCGCATCCGTACCAGCACCGCGTCGGGCAGGGTGCGGTGGGCGAAGGTGTTCTGTTTGCCGGTGGGCATGCTGCGGACGAAGGCCGTGAGGAACGCCTCGACGGCGGCTCGGGTGGCGTCTCCGTCGCCCAGGGTGCGGTGCAGGGCGTCTACGTCGAGGGTGGCGTAGCGGTACAGGGTGGACGAGTTGAACTCGACCGTGCCGATCATGCCTGCGCCGGTCTCGCTGGCGTCGGCCTTGCGGTCGTCGACGGCGGTGAAGTAGTCGAACTCGTTGTCGACGGCGTGCACGCTGATGGCGTGCGCGACCTGGCAGGCGGCGTCGACGTTGATGTCGGCCATGTCGGCGACCATCCGCCCGAACAGGGCGATGTCGATCGAGTGGTCGGTGTTGGCAAGCGCCTTGAACCGGCTCTTGTCTAGGGCCTCACCGGCGCGGTGGGCTTCCAGGGTGGCAGCGGCGATGTTGTCCAGTTGTCGGCGGCTGAGGAACAGCAGGTAACCGGATTCGACGTCCCTGACGTCGCCCTTCTTCTTCTCCGCCTTGGCGAGGCCGGAGGCGGCGAAGGCGTCGGCTGCCAGGACGGAGGCCGCCTCGTCGGACAGGCTCGGGTCGAGGGCCTTGAGTCGGGCCGCGAGGGATTCGCCCACCCGCTTGGTGCGCTCCCCGAGCTCGGAACGGTCGACCAGGGTGGGGAAGGCCAACCGGACAGCCCGCTTCCATGCCTGGCTGGACACCCGGGCACGGCGGACACCACCATAGATGGCGGTCTTCGGCGAGCCGGTGTCGTCCCGGTTGAGGTTGCTCGGCGGTACGGACTGCAGCACGTAGACGTCGATGATGGTGCGGCTCATGACGCGTTCTCCTCAGGGTCGGGGGTGACACCGTCGGTGTCGGTGGCATCGTTGGGGTTGCTGCGGAAGAACTCCCGGCCCCACACGGCCTGCACCTGGGGCCGGAGAGCCGGTTGGCGCAGGGTCTTCAGGTCGTCGGCGAGCAGGCCGTAGTCGAGTGGAATCTGCTGCTCCCGCAGCATCACGATCAGGCTGCGAAGGTGGTAGACGCTCTCGGGGTAGGAGCTGGCGGTGCCCAGTGCGGCGAAGCGACGCCGTACCCCCTCTGGTGACCTGGAGGCGCGGACGAGTGCGGCGAGGGCTTGGCCGAGGCCGTGTCCAGGGCTGTGCATGCGTTCCCGGCGCGACTGTTGGTGCAGCGCGTACAGGGTGACCGCGTCGTGGGCGGCGTACTCGGCGTCGGCCGCCTCGGCATCGTCGGCGGGCCGGTGGCCCAACAGGTGCGGGGGAACCTGGAGGTACCGCTCCAGGGTGTAGTCGAAGCCGGGCACCCGGCCGATGCCGCGGCGGAGGCGGGCCAGTGTGCTCACCGCCTCCGGGTCAGGCGCGTCGCGCAGCAATCGCGCCTGCAGCCCACCAACCGTCCGGGAGACGTGCTTGCCCAGTTCGCCGCAGGAGCGCACCCACGGCTTACGTCGTGGGGTGCCCGCCTGCTCCAGGTCGACCACAGTCATACCGTCTCCTCCTGCCGCTGCTGCGTGCGTTCCGCCGCCATGGGCAGCGCCCTGGCCAGGCCGGTGCGGAACCATGCCTCGGCCTGCGAACTTGAGTAGTGCACCGCCTTGCCGGCGCGGTCGACGCCGGGCCGGCCGACCCAGGCTGCCGGGCCGGCGGCGGCGACCAACTCGCGGCCGAGCCGGTCCACCGCCCGCCGCACCTGGCGCTGCCACCAGGCCCGCTCGGCTGCGGGATCACTGTCCGGGCCGAGCGTCGCCAGCCAGTCGCGGAAGGCGCGGTCGAGTACGGCATAGGCGCGCTCCGCCGCACGGTCGGCGTCGCCGCTGTCGGTGTCGCGCCCGCCGGCGGCGCGTACCAGATTGGTGGCGAGGCGGCGTAGCACTTGGACTGCGGCGTCGGCGTCGGCGCTGGCGTCGATGACCGTCGCGCGCAGCGCGGAGTGTTCGACCAGCAGCAGCACGTTCATGGTCAGTGCGTCGCTGAACACCTCGTCGATGACCGACTGCTTCGAGCCGTAGGCGACACTGACGGCGCGGGGCCGGACCTGCATGTGGTGACTGATGACGCCGGTGACGGTCAGCCGGGCCAGCCACTGTAGGACCATCGGTGACAGCCGCTCCGCTGCGTCGCCGCCGCGCGGTGGCGGGGGCGGCAGCAGGGTCTGGAGTCCTCGCCACAACGCCCGGGTGTGGTCGTGGGGGCGGGGGAGGTAGATCGGGGTTCGTTTCTGTTCGCGTTCGCGTGGGCCGCTGCGCCCCCAGACGCTCATCGGTTCCAGCAGGTGCCGGTCCTGCCATTCGAGGCGGTCACCGTTGGCGATCATGGCGCCGGTGATGCCGTCGGCGTCGCCGAACAGTCGGATTCGTCGGGACTGCCAGGTGTAGAGGCTGAGCAGGCCCCAGGGGCCGCGGGTCACCTCAGCTTCCTCGGCGGCCGTCTGCGGGTGGCGTTCCCACACCGGCAGGTCTCGCTGAGCGGCCCGCTGCCAGCCGGGGGCGATCGGCACCAGGTTGAGCAGCAGAGTCTCCAGCAGGGTGTCGCCCTCCACGTAGATGCCGCCGAGCCAGCCGAGCAGGCTGGCGCCGATCGGGTAGCCCTTGCCCTTCTTGGCCCGAGGGTCGCCGACCGCTCCGGTCTTGATGCCCGAGGTGTCGTACGCCTGGCAGTGCACCAGCCACCGGGCGGCCTCCGCCGGGGTGATCGACTCCAGGCCGGAGCCCGCCCGGGACGTCAGGAACGGCATGCCGTTGGGGACGTCCGCGATGAGGCGTTCCAGACCGTAGGTGTTGTCCTTCTCCGCCCGCAGCGTGGCGACCTGGTAGAAGGGGTGCTCCGGGTGCAGGAGGTCGAAGCGGCTACGGAAGGCGTCGAGGTAGTCGGCGATGTCCGACAGTGGTAGTTGTCGGTCCTGCCAGAGCGACTGCCAGGCGGCCTCGCCGGGTGGGCCGTCGGTGGCCCGGTGCAGGATCGCCAGCGCCAGCCGCAGGATCGCGAAGGTCTGCGAGGGCAACTCACAGGCGATCATGCGTACAGCACCGGCGTGCGCGAACAGGTCCGACAACGACAGTTCGCGGCGTTGGCTCGCGACATCCAGCACCGGGATCCATGCCTCGTCCACCAGGGAGTAGCCGGGCGGAGATGGTGAGCTGGTCATCGGCGTCACCTCCTTTGCCTTCGAAGTGAGCTCAGCGGGCTACCTGGAGCCCGTCGGTGGGGGAGTAGTGCAGGTCGAAGCCGGCCACCGTGGCCCGCCCGTCCGTGTCGAGGTCGAGGACGCGTTCTCCGGCGAGCCACTGGTTGCTCTGCCAGGCGGCGATGTCGACGCGTCGCTCAAGGTCGGCGATGACCTCGTCGATCACGTCGGCGTGGGTCATGGCGAGTGGCAGGGGCAGGGTGCAGCGGGCGATCTGCCGGGGCAGTGGCCAGTGGGGAACGCTTTCGGTTGGTACCGGTGTCCCACCGCCGTCGATCCATGGGGGGATCGATAGTCCGTCCGCTGTGCGTACCAGCAGTAGGACCTCGAGTGACTCGCTGTCGCTGTCGCGGACGTGACCCAGTGCCGTGTGGTCGTCGGCGTTGCCGACGCCGCCGGTGAGCCACCCGATGAGCGGCACCCCGTGTTCGGCGACCTCGGCCAGCCGGTAGCCGTCGGCCTGCAACTCCTTCGTGGCGACGTCGTCGCGCTGCTTCGCCTCTGCCTCGACCATCGTGGGCTGCCACGATTGCGGACCGACGGCCACGTCGCCGTAGGCGTCCTGGGTGAGGGTTGGAATGTCCGCCGGGAGCCGCAGTGGTGCGCCGTCGAGGTGTGGCAGGAGGACGGCGGCGCTGCGCAGCAGGGTCGCCGGTTGGTAGACGCGGCGCGAGCCGCTGACCGGTTGCGGCGGTTCGCAGGTCCAGTCGGCACCGGTGATCCAGCAGCGTGGCGTCGTGAGCGTGCCGGGGCGTGGGCGGGGGTGGCGGTGCAGCCGGCCGATGCGCTGTAGCACCAGGTCGACCGGGGCCAGGTCGGTGACGAGCAGGTCGAAGTCGATGTCGAGGGACTGTTCTGCGACCTGGCTGGCCACCACGATGTGCCGGTGGGGGCGGTTGCCTGCGCCTGGCGGTCCGAACGTGTCGCGCAACCAGCGGTCCTTCGCCGCGCGGTCGACGGCCATGAACCGGGAGTGCGCCACCGACACCGGGAAGTCCGGTCCGAGGGCCGCCCGCAGTGCCGCCGCCGTGTCGTGGACCCGCGCGACCGTGTTCCGGACGACGAGCGCGCAGCCGCCGGTCGTGAGTTGGTCGCGGAGCAGCCCGGCCAGGGTGGGTAGGTCGTCGTCCAGGGGTCTGACCTGCACCTCGATGCTGCGGCCGGAGTCGGCGCAGCTGAGGGTCGTACCGCCCCGCTCCGCTTCCGATGCGGTCACCAGCGGGTAGCGCAGGTCGCTGCGTACCGCCGCGTAGTGGTCGACGACCGGCTTGCCGCGATCGCGCCAGGTGGGTCGCGGTGGTGGTCCGAGTCGTCCCCGGTCGTAGGCCACCATCAGGTCGGCGCGCCGTTGGGCCGGCAGCGTCGCGGAAAGCACCACCACCGGCACCCCGTAGGCGGCGAGCCACTCCAGCGCGCGGTCGAGGAAGCGACTCATGTAGACGTCGTAGGCGTGTGCCTCGTCGATGACCACGACCTTGCCGGCGAGGCCGAGGTGGCGTAGCACCAGGTGTCTGCCGCGCAGCGCCGCGAACAGTAGTTGGTCGATCGTGCCGACGACGAAGCTGGACAGCAGGGTCCGCTTCGGGCCGGCCAGCCAGGCGTGTACGCCGATGTCGGCGCCTCCGGCGTCCTGGGCGATGCCGGTCGGTAGCGTCGTGGTGCGCAGCTGGTCGTACTCGGGGTTGAGGGCTGCCTTGCCGTGGGCGAGCCGTACGTCGCGTTCGCCCCGGCCGACCTGCGCGTCTGGCAGGCGCAGCAGCCAGGACAGCATGCGGCCGAACATGGCGTCGCTGGTGGCCCGGGTGGGTAGCGCCAGGTAGCAGCCGGCGGCTCCGGTGCGGCGGGCCAGGATCTCCACGGCCGCCAGCGCTGCCTCCGTCTTGCCTTCGCCCATCGCTGCTTCGACGATCAACATGCCGGGTGTGGGCATGGTGGTGGCCTGGTCGGCGACGGTCCGCTGCACCGGTCGCGCTACGGCACCGGCGGGTAGTTCGAACCGTGCGCCGAACAGGTCGTCCACGCTGGCGGGTGGTGCGACCGGCAGCCATGGCGTAGGGAGGCCCAGCGTCTCCCAGCCGACGGTCAGCCGGTCGGTCCCGACGTCGTCGAGGGTGTAGGGGAAGAAGTCTTCGTTGCTGGCGATCCAGTCGGCGACGATGACGAGGCCGGTGAGTGCGACCTGCACCGGTTGGGACAGTGGGGCGTCGCTCCAGGCGGTGAGTCGTTCGGTGGCCCCCGCCCGGTCGGTCATCCAGGTCAGCAGTTCCTGTTGCACCTGCCGCCAGGCACGGTCGCCGAGCAGGTGGGGACGGAACTGGACGTCGCGGAGGTTCTCGTCGGTCGGTGGTATCCCGTGGTGGCCGCCGACCACGATCGCGTACGGGTGCGGGTCGGTCCAGCCCTGCTCCTGCAGCCAGTCGGCCAGCACGATGTGCCCGGCGGTGGCGTGCGGGGCGTACCGGCGGTCGGCGCGGATCAGTTCCGGGTCGTAGCGGAGGCCCTGGTGGCGCATCTGCTCGGCCAGGTGGGGGGCCTGGCAGGCGAAGGCGGGTGTGGCCTTGCCGATGTCGTGTACTCCGGCCAGCCACACCGCGAGCGTGCGGGCGTCCGGGTCCCCGCCGGGTAGCTCGTCGGCGATGCGTCGACGTACGGCGGGGCTCAGCCAGTGGTCCCACAGCCTGCCGGCGACGTCGGCGGCGTCGGCCAGGTGTCGCCACAGCGGTAGCCAACCGACGAGGGAGGTGCCCTTACGGTCGGTCTTGCCCCAGACGGACCGTGCCGCCTCGCCGAGCTGCGGGGCACCGGTGGCGAGCTGCGTGCTCACTGCGCGACCGCCGGCAGCAGCGGGCTGGGCGTTCCGCTGTGCGACAGGTAGAGCATGTCGCGGGCCCGGGTCAGTGCCACGAACAGCAGGCAGCGTTCACGTTGCAGGTCCTGTTTGTGGGCGTGGGGGTCCTCCGCGGCCGAGGTGATCGCGTGGGGGGCGGGTAGCACCCCGGCGTCGAGGCCGACGATCGCGATGCACTGGAACTCCAGCCCTTTCATCCGGTGCATCGTGGCGACCCGTACGCCGTCGATGCCCCGCTTGTCGTCGGCGACGGGGATGTGGGCTTCACTCAGGGTCCTGCTGATGGTCTTGACCAGTTGTCCGGTGCGGGCGGCGACGCCGATCGCGTGGGGCTCGACGTCCTGGTCCAGCCAGGTTCCGACCCGTTCGATGAGCGCTTCGAACTCGTTGTCCCGGCTGCCGTGCGGTGCCAGGACGGGCGGCTGGCCACGGGTGATGGACCGGTAGCCGCGCAGGCTGTCGCCGTCATCGTCCAGGCCGGTGGCGGCTTCGCCGTTGAGGACCCGGACCGACAGATCCAGGATCTCGTGGGTGGTGCGGTAGTTGACGGTGAGCCGCCGGGTCCGCCCCCGCACCTCGATGCCGAGTTGGGCGAGTGACACCTGGCTGTCGTAGATGCGCTGGTAGGAGTCGGCGAGCAGGAACATGTCGTTCGGTCCGGGCGTGACGAGAGCTCGGAGCAGCCGCCACTGCGCCGGGTGGAGATCCTGCCCTTCGTCGACGACGACATGTCGGTATCGCGCGGGGGACTGACGCGCGATCACGGCCGCGTCGTCGGCGAGTTGGGTGTGCGTGCGTAGGCGGCGCTTCGCCAGGTCACGTTCGGCGGCGACGATCGTCGCCCATACCTGCTCGCGTTGAGCCGCCCGCAGGCCTTCGCCGCGTCCCTTGCGGGGGGCGTCGCGGTACGCCTGCAGCGTGGTCAGCCGCTGGGCCAGGACCACCTGCTCCCATTCCCGCCGGAGGAACGCGCTGCTGAAGGTCGTGACCCGACCAGCGCGGTTGACGTACGTCGGCCCGTTCTTCGCCGCCACGTCCCAGAGTTGGTCCAGCACCTCGGCCTCGGCGACCGCCACCTTCCGGCCGCTGCGAGTGACGATCTCGTACGCCAGCTTGTCGACGCTGACCACGTCGATGCGAGCCCGGACCATGGGGTCGTCGGTGAGTCGGTAGAGCTGTCTGTCGAGTGCTTCGGCGAGCGCACGGGTGAACGTGGTCAGGAGCACCTTGGACCCGTCCTGCGGCAGCCGCTGGGCGAGGAAGACCGCGCGGTGCAGTCCGGTGACGGTCTTGCCGGTGCCGGCGCTGCCGGTGACCAGCGCGGGGCCGTTGTAGGTCTCCCGGTAGGCGACATCGCGTTGCGTGGGGTGCAGGAAGGTGCGCCAGACGTCGAACGGGTGGGCGAGGATCGCGGCCAGTTCCACCGGACCGGAGACGAAGGCGATCCGTTCCGGGGTGCGGCGGGCTGCGGCCACGAGGTCGTCGGTGTCGACGCCCGACACGATACGGTCGGCCACCTCCGCCCAGACCTCCTCGACGGCCATGCCGCTGGCCAGCCCGTTGAGGACGTCCAGTTGCCCCTCGGGCAGGCGTCGGCCGAGGCTTTCCAGCTGCCGGTCCGTGCTGATGAGGCGCAGCAGGGGCAGCAGGTCGGCGTCCACGCCGAGGCGGAGGAGGTCGGCGTTGGAGATGCCGTCGAAGAGCCCACCGGCGGGTGGCCGGGACGGTGTCGTCGAGGCGAACTCTTCGATGCCGGCCTGGTCACGCATCTCCAGCACACCGAGTACCTGGTTGACGGTGAACCGCCGGCTCACCGCGAAGGCGATGGCGTCGTCGTGGGGGAGGACGTCGAGGAGCACGTACTTCTGCTCACCGAGCGCGAACACCACGCCCTGGTATGCCTGGTCGATGGGGATGAGGTGAATCTTGGGGTCCCGGGCTCCGGAGAGCTTCTCCAGGTGCAGGCGGGAATGGGTGTGTTCGGCGAACTTCCGGATGGCCGCGTCGACGGCACGTTGCACCCGGCGTTGCAGCCGGGCATAGGCGGGAAGAAACCCCCGATCGATGGCCAACTCGGCCATGCGTCCCTCCGTCGTTCATCGCCTGGGACACGCCAGGGCGCCAGTTCCCGGCGCGGTACAGGTAAGGCGGCTGCGGCCGGCCTTGACCCGCGCGAGACGCGGAAGAAGGCTCGTCGCGTGGGCCGCTGACGCCGACGCACAGTGAAGCAGCTTGTGAAGCGTGTTTGCAACGCTTATCTTAGTGCTGTCGGT
This sequence comes from Micromonospora sp. WMMD735, assembly GCF_049178995.1. Classification (NCBI taxonomy): domain Bacteria; kingdom Bacillati; phylum Actinomycetota; class Actinomycetes; order Micromonosporales; family Micromonosporaceae; genus Micromonospora; species Micromonospora sp. WMMD735. Next base: position 2,701,107 of record NZ_JBMHMJ010000002.1, on the reverse strand, counting down.
TCACCGACACTCCCGTGGTCTCGAGGGCGGTCACCATGGCTAAGCTCAGCGCCGTGCTGACGGGGAAACGTCTCAGGAATCGGTATGTGTTGGGCCGCTATCCCCTGCCGGGCAGCGGGATGGGTGAGGTCTGGGTGGCGCGGGACACCCGACTTGAGCGCGACGTCATCGTGAAGTTCGTCCAACCCGCGCAGCTCGACGTGGAGCTGATTCGTCGGTTCCGGCGGGAGGCACTCCTGACCGCCCGACTCGACCACCCTGGCGTGCCTGCCGTCTACGACCTCGACGAGCACGACGGCCGGCCGTACGTCGTCCTGGAGAAGATCGACGGGATCACGCTGTCGACCCTGGTCGACGAGCAGCATCCGGTGCCGATCGGCTGGGTCGCCGCCATCGGTGCACAGATCAGCAGCGTCCTGATCGCCGCCCGACAGATCGGCCTGGTGCACCGGGACATCAAGCCGAGCAACATCATGCTGGACCCGAGAGGTGCCGTGAAGGTGCTGGACTTCGGCCTGGCCGTCATGCGCGACGACGACCGCTACTCGCGGATCACCGAGACGGGCCAGAGCCTCGGCACCGTCGGCTACATGGCCCCCGAGCAGATCCTCGGCGAGCCCGCCGACCACCGCACCGACCTGTACGGCCTGGGCGGCACCCTGTTCCACCTCCTCACCGCCCAGGTGCCCTTCGACGGCGACACGACCACCACCACACTGCGACACCAGCTCGACGACCCGCCGCCCCGCGCGGCTGAGCTGCGTCCCGAGATCCCGGCCGTCCTCGGCGACCTCGTCGACTCGCTGCTCGCCCATCGACGCGAGGACCGGCCGGCCGATGCCAGCGAGGTGTACGCCGCGCTGGCGCCGCTGGCCCTGGACCGGCCGGCGATGCCCGGGGTGGTCACCGACAGCGTCGGTGCCGTGCAGGGGTACGCCGCGGTCGTCGGCGGGACACCGCAGCCCGCCCACCGCGCCGTGAGTCCGGTCCCACCATCGGTACTCGACCCGGAGCAGGTGGCGCGGCAGGCGGAGCAACTGTTCGCCGCCGGCGAGTTCCGGGCTGCGGCACGCCTGTGGCGGAGCCTCGTCGAGCACCATGTGCAACGCCACGGCGACGACCACCCCGCGGTGTTCGGCTTCCGCCTGAACACCGCCCGTGCTCATGACTTACTCGGTGAGCACGGGCGGGCACTACGTCAGCTCAACGACCTACTGCGTGACCAGATCCGGTTGGTCGGTGCCGGGCACCCGAGTGTGCAGCAGCTACGTCAGGAGATCGAAGCCGTGGAGGAAAAGTCGGCGTCGTCTCCCCGCTCTCGATCCGTACCGAGCGTGGGTCGCTGAACTCCCGGGGCAGCAGCACCGCCTTCTGCTCCGGGAACCGGCCGCTGCCGTGGTGGAAGATCAACGCGCAGTTCTGCCCACGGGTCTCCGTGGTCAGCGCGCGCCGGGCGAGCGGTGAGTACATCAGGCTGTGTTTCCACCAGGCGGCTTCCTCGCCGTGGCGGTCGAAACCACGGCCGCTGGCGGCATGCCCGAACGCGTCGTGCACCGCGCGGAACATGTCGTTCTCGCCGTCGCTGAGATAGGGGTGCGCGTTGCCACTGGCCGCGCTGGCCCACACCTTCAGCCGGCGCTCCCGCATGTCGTCGACCATGGACTCGACGCTCTGGTACGGGTCCTCGTCAACGAATCGCACCGCCACGCCCAGGCCGCCGAACTCGACGCGGCCGATCAGGAAGTGGTACTGCCGCACGGTCTCCTGGCAGAACCTGGCGTACGAGGGGTAGGCCCGTTCGTCCCGGCTCGGCGCTGCCACGTACGCCGCCGCGATGGCGACGCCCAGGGCAGGGTCAAGGCGTACTGCGGCGTACGCATCCGCCGGTACGGCGCGGACGCTGGGCCGGTACCGCAACGCGCCGTCGTGCAGGTACCCGACCGGCGGGAACGTCGTGGTCGACGTGGGCGTGGCTGCGAGCAAGGGTGTTCATGGTCCTCCTTCGGTTGTGGTGGATGGTGCGGATCAGTCAGCGGGTGATCTCGGCCTGACGTACGTCGAGCATGTTCAGGTCCTGAATGGCCGTCGACCGCTGCTCCGCCCGGAGCAGTTCCCCGAACATGCGGATCTCGGAGACCCGACGGTCCCGGTGGAGCTTGGCGAACTTGCCGATGGTGGTGCTGTGTCCACGGCGCGGCATGGAGTCCTCCTCGGAGGTCGATGGAACGGAGACGCCGAAACAGTAGCGCCTGTGAACCGAGTACACAACATCCGATCTCATGCTAGTGTTCACGTGTGACAGCGGAGCGGAACACGGCACACGGAGCGGCGACCCTGACCGCCAGCGGCATCGCGCGACTGGCCAACGTCGGCAGAGCTGCGGTGAGCAACTGGCGTCGGCGTTACACCGACTTCCCCACGCCGGTGGGTGGCACCCCGACCAGCCCGTTCTTCGACGCACACGAGACCGAGCAGTGGCTGCGTCGCCACGGCAAGCTGCACCAGGCGGCCACCGAGCAGTGGGCCTGGCGGCACATCGAGAGCTACCAGCCGGCGGCGCAGATGACCGAAGCGCTCGGCACCGCCGGCGCCTACCTGCTCGCTGGTGTGGATCAGACTCCTGCCGCCAGCGAGGATCTGTTGACCCCGAAGCAGCTCGTTACCCGCCTGGGTGCCCTCGACGCCCGGCTGGCCGACATGGTCGGCCGTATGCTGCCGAAGCAGTGGACCCTGCAGCTCACTGCCGTGCTGCGTACCGTCGACGAACTCGGTCGCGAGCAGAACGCGGAGACCGCCTTCGAATACCTTCACCACCAGTACGTCACGTCGGCGCACTCGATGTCCGGCCTCGCCGGCACCCCAGATACCGTCGCCCAGGTGATGCTGGCGCTCGCCGGCTCCGGTGCCCGCACATTCGACTTCACCAGCGGCACCGGCTCGATCCTGCGGATGGCAGCCGACCAGGCACTGCAGCGGGGCACCGTGACGCGCTGCTACGCCCAGGAGATCAACCCCCAGTACGCACTGATCACCCTGCTGCGCCTGTGGTTCGTGCACCTGCGGGCCCGACGTGCCGGGCAGGAGGCGGTTCCGCCGGTCGTGCACGTGGGCGACAGCCTCCTCGCCGACGCCCTGCCCGACCTGCGGGCCGATGTCGTCGTGGCGAACTTCCCGTTCGGTATCCACGACTGGGGACACGACCGCCTCACCTACGACCCGCGCTGGACTTTCGGCCTACCCCCGCGTACCGAACCCGAACTCGCCTGGGTGCAGCACGCCCTGGCCCATCTCTCGCCCGGGGGTACCGCCGTCGTCCTCATGCCCCCGGCCACCGCCCTGCGTCCGGCCGGGCGGCGTATCCGTGCTGAACTCGTCCGCCGGGGCGCCCTGCGCGCGGTCATCGCCCTGCCCGTCGGCCTCATGCCACCGACCGGCATCGGCCTGCACGTCTGGGTTCTGCACCAGCCCGACCCGCGACAGGCACCCGCCACCCCGGGGCTGCTGGTCGTCGATGCCACTGCCATGCCGAAGGACTACACCCTCGCCGAAACCATCGGCACAGCGTGGCGCAGCCACCTGTCCGGCGACCTCTCCGAAGCGGCCGGAGTACACCGCGCCGTGGCCGCCATCGACGTGCTCAACGACCAAGTGGACCTGACGCCACAGCGCTACCTGCCGCAGACCGCCGAGATCGCCGTCGACCCGGCGCGCATCCTCGCTGCGATCGAGGACTTCGGCCGGCTCATCGACGAGGTCCGCGGCAACCTCCCGCCGGTGCGGGAGTCAGCAGCCGTGGCCCTCCACGCCGCGTCCCACGCCGAGGTTGCCGACCTGGTCCGGGCGGGCAGCGTCGCCGTGTACCGGGCGGTGACCCGTAGTCGTGCGAGCAGCGCGGGCACCGGCCGTCCCATTCTCACCTCGAGTGATGTCCTGGCTGGCCGGCCAGCGACCGGCACGGCCACCCACACCGCGACCGAGGACACCGGTCCGCGGGTTGAGGACGGCGACATCCTCATCCCGGTCATCGGTCGCGAGATCGTCGCTCAGGTGGCTGCCCCGGAGCAGGTCGGTGCCGAACTCGCGCCGGGTGTGCAACTGCTGCGCGTGGACAAGAATCTGTTCGACCCGTGGTTCGTGGCCGGGGTCCTCTCTCGCACCGACAACGTCAGGGTCGCCGGCCGGGTCTCCAGCAGCGGCAGCGGAGCACTGCGCATCGACATCCGACGACTCGCCATCCCCGTGGTGCCGCTGGAGCAGCAGCGAGCGTACGGAGAGGCCTTCCAGCGGCTTGCTGAGTTCCGTACCGGACTCGGTCGGGTCGCCGCGGCGGGGAACGCCCTGGCCCGTGACATCGGCGACGCACTCACATCGGGGGTTCTGACCATCACGCCTTGACCACAGGGGTGAAGTTCGCGCGGCGTCGCGTTTGTCAGTAGAGGCTGTAGCCGCAGGTGATCGAAGAGCAGCAGACGAGCTTCCTGGAGTCGTTGAGGTTGGTGCCGGCAGCGGTTGCGGCTTCGGCTTGGTCGAGGAGTTGGCCCAGGCAAGGTGGTAATTTACCGCCCTTGTCGTTGAGAGTGCAGAAAGGACGTTCGTGTGACTGACGACCACTCCGTGGCTGATTCCGTCGTCGAGGTGCCGGGGCGGCGAGGCCGGTGGGTCGGCGTGTTGGTGGTGTTCCTCGTTCTGCTTGTTCTGGGTGGTGGTGCAGTGACGTACTGGCAGATCGTCGACCGGAAGGACGAGGATCCCGGGGTGACCGCGTGTCGTTCGGCGGGATTCGTGGTGCGTGCCGCGCAGGGTGAGATCGTGCCCGATGATGAGGTGCGGCGGGTGGGGGAGTTGTTTCAGCGTTCCGCTCATGAGGATCTAAAGTCTGCGGGGGTCTTCGCGGTGGGCATGGTTCAGCGGGTGCAGCGGGCGCAGGATCCGCGCGATGCGCCGGAGACAACGAAGTTGCGGCAGTTCGAGCTGGCTGCTGCGGTCCCCAGATTGATCGCTGCCTGTGAAAATCACCAGGTCACCGTCAAGGGATAGCCGTGGAGTTGGGCGTCGCTGCGGCCAGATGCATGGTCGCAGCGACGCCCAACTGTTGAATGATCCACGGACGGAGTCGGGTTGCCGACTGGGGCAGGGCAGGTGGTGCCGCCCAGGTCATCCAGGTCGCTACCAGCCAGTGGCGATGGTGGTTCTTGCGCTCAGCAGTCCGTTGGCGGTGCCCGGGTAGAGGTACACGGTGCCGGTGGAGTTGTCGCGGGCGATGACATCAGGTTTGCCGTCACTGTTGAAGTCGGTGAGGCCGAATGAGGTGAAGTTGCCCCAGCCGGTGCCGACCTGGCTGACGTTGTTGGGTGGGAAGTCGTACAGGTTGAGGATGCCGGTGCTGGTCAGGCGGGCGTATACGTCGGGTGTGCTGTCGCCGACGACGTTGGCGATGCCGAAGGTGCTGTAGTTGGTGGACCAGCCGGTGCCGAGGAGTACCCGGGTGGTCTGGCCGCCCTTCAGGTCGCCGGGGTAGTTCCACATGTCGCCGGTGGAGCTTGCGGTGATGATGTCCTGGTAGCCGTCCCTGTTCCAGTCGGTCACGCCGAAGGGGCGGAAGCTGCACCAGCCGTTGCCGAGGAACGTGGGCTGGGGGTTGATATCGTTTGCGGTTCCGAGGAATACCTGAAGGTTGCAGGTGGTGTCGTCGCGGGCTATGAGGTCCTGGTAGCCGTCGTGGTTGAAGTCGGCGATCCCGAACGGGGTGAACTGGTCCCAGCCAGCGGACATGAGGCGAGGATCGGTCAGTTGAGTTCCCTGCTTGCGGTACTTCCAGAGGCTGCCGGCGGTATCGACGGCATAGGTTTCCGTCTCGACGGTGCCGGTTCCGGGCGGTGTCCAGGTCGTCGATCCGAACGGCGTGAGGGAACCGGTCTTGGTGGTGTTGCTCGCGCCCGCCTGAGTCGGGGTCAGTGCCCGCTTCCACACCTGTAGGTTGCTGATCTTGCCGGCGTAGTAGGCGGTCGGGGCGGCTTGGTACTTGTACCGGCCGACGACGAACTTGCCGGTGCTCGGCCAGGTCGGATTCGCTGTGACCGCGGTGCTGCCCTTGAGAACGCCGTTGACATAGAGCGAGATGGTGCGGGTTTCGGCGTTGTACGTGGCGACCAGGTGTGTCCAGACGCCGAGTGCGGTCCCGGCCGGAGTGACGACCTGGGTGTAGGACCAGCCGCTGTCGGCGTTGCCCAGGCCGAAGCGCCAGGTGTTGTCGCTCGTGTTGTTCCAGAGGATGAAGCGTGAGGCGTTTGCTCCGTCCTCGGAGACGATGACGCCGCCGGCGGTGGTGGGCTTCACCCAGACGGAAAGGCTGAACGACTTGGTGGTGTCGATCAGTGGTTCGTTGCGGAACAGTTCGCCCTGTAACGCGGTGTTCGGCGTGGCGGTCGCGGAGTCCATGTTGAGCATCAGGCTGGGACTGAACATGTCTCCGCTACGCCACAACGCTCCCGTGGTGGTGGCGGTGAGGGACTTGCCACCGGAAGAGTCGACGGCGCTGGGCACCGCACCGTCGGTGCCTTCGTCGAACAGCCAGGTGTGTTGTGAGGTGATCAGATTCTGGGTCGGCTGGGCCTCCACAGGTGTGGGGCTGGAGTTCGCGCGTACCAGCCAGGCGGTGACTGCGGCGCTTGCCCCCGTGGTCCATAGGTCTGGGTTGCCGTCGCCGTTGATGTCGGCGGCTCGCAGGACCAGTGCGGTGGCCTTGTTCCAGTCGGCGGTGGCCAGTGTGCGGCTGGTATAGGTCAGCTGGGCGGTGTCGAGGTCGAAGGTGAGGTCGGTCCACAGGTGCAGGGCACCGGTGGAGCGGTTCCACAGGAACATGGCGGTGCCGGTGTTGGTTTGGGCGGTGGCAATTGTCCAGTTGTTCCAGTCGGTACCGCCGGTGGGGGTCAGGGCTGTGGTGCGGGTGGCCTGCTGGTAACCGCCTGGTGCGCCGGTGGGGTAGTAGGTGAGGTAGTGGCCGCCTGTGGTGTCACCGCTAGTGCCGATGAGGTCGGGAACGAGTGATCCGGTCTGTCGACCGTCTCCGGCGTTGGCGACCTGGATCGGGGAGGTGCCGGCTTCGTCGACGAGTGCTTCTGGGGGAATGGTGATCTGCTGATCGCCGCCCCGCGAATCGATGGTCGATCCGTCACCGTTGGCGTGCAGGAGGATGGCGTCGCCGCTCGTGGGACGGTAGACCAGCACGTCCTGTAGGCCGGTGTCGAAGAAGTGGCCGGTGATCACCTGGCTGCCATCGAAGTCGGAGGATGTGCTGGTGGTGGCGACGCCGATTCCCTGGGTGCCAATGTTGACGATGTTGGGGTTGATGCTGAGGGAGCCGCTGTTTTCGGCAAGCCAGAGACCTGCTGGCAGGTTGTTGGCCGAGCCCACGGTGATCAGGTCTGCCTTGCCGTCTCCGGTCATGTCGGCGTCGTTGGCGGTTGCGGCGGGATCGGAGTTGAAGACCCTCACCGCCGTGTCGCCGATGTTGCCTCCGGCCGAGATGCTCGTCACGACGAGGGTGTTGGTGAACCGGGTGGGCTTGAGCGTGATCGAAGTCGTTCCGGTCGATGCGGGGATCACCACGGGTGGTGCGCTGTTGAGTTGGTAGCTGTAGCTGGATGGCGCGGTACCACCGCTTGGCGGGGTGATGCCGAAGGTCGCAGTCTGGCCGACGATGGTCGGCTCTGCTGAGGTCAGTTGCACCTCGGGTTTGCCCGCACGCGTGGGGTCAAAGATGAACTTACAGGTCACCGACCAGTCTCCGGCTGCGCCGAAGTCGGTGGCCTGAACCCGCCAAGAGAAGCTCGTCGCGGTTCCTGTGCCTGGCCCCGTGTAGCCCGAGTAGGTCCGGAGTGTGCTCTGCGGAATCACCAGCACAGCGGTGCTGCCTGACGGGTAGGTGAGTGTGCTCGGATTGGAACTGGCGACGTTGGCAGCGTCGCTGGTTCGGGTGACCTTGAAGGTGACGCCGAGCACTCCGCCGTTGCGATCGGAGACGGGCGCATACAGGGACACCGCGGAATCACCGACGACGGTGGGTGTGGCTGCGGTGCACGAGGTGGTCGGTGAGGTGCTGAGGCCTGTGGGCGTGTTCGGTTTGTGGTTGTAGAGGATCTCCAGCGTGGGGCTGGTGTCCAGGAATTCCTTCCAGCTCTGGGTGTCGCTGGCCTCGTTGTACGCCTTCAACCACAGGGTTCGCGTGCTCCTCTTGGCCGTTACGTCACTCGCGATCTGGCCGGTGATGTCGAATGAGACGCCGCTGGCGGCGCATCCGCTGTATCCGTAGGCGAAGCTTTTGTTGGCGGCCAATGGGCCGCTGCTCTGGGACTCCCAGAAGTCCCACTTCGCGTTGCCGGAGCTGAGGACAGTGGAGGGAGCAAAGACGTCCACGCGTTTCGCGGTGCAACTCCATGAGAGGGTGTTGGTGATCTTGAAAAGTGCTGAGTTGATCGTGGCACCCGTCAGCGTGCTGTAGGGGATTGAGAAGTTGATGAGCGTGTTGGAACGCTGCACTCCGGAGTTGCCCACCTGCATCCGCTTGTACGGGTCGGGCGTGTCCTTCCAGTAGTTGGTCGACTGGTGTTGAGCCGAGATGGTGGCCCAGCCCCCCTTGCTTGACCCGGTCGGAGTCCAGTTGAAGGTGGGGTCGATGTACACCGGGTAGACGGTCTTCGGGCTGGACAGCAGGGCGCGGTCCGGATTGAGGACGAGTTGCCCCGGCTTGATCTTCACCTTGATGGGGGCGGTGCGGGCATGGCGGCCTGGGGCTGCCGGTGAGGAGGCCGTGGTGCGGCGGTCAGCCGACGGGCCGGCTGCGTTCCCCTCGGTGGAATCCCACATGACCGGTGCGGCGGCGGTGATGACCGCGCTGCCGGAGCGATCTCGACCGGCGATGTTGCCGGCCGCGTCGGCGCTGAGAGTGAACCCGGTGCTTTCGGTGGTGAGCGTCAAGTTGGCAAGTCGAGAGTTGGTGGCGGCTTCCGGGGTGTTGACCACGAAGACATGTGAGAAGGACCCCTCGGTATTGACGGTGACGACCAGGTCCACGTCGGGGAGCACCTGCCGATATGTGGCCGTGGCACCGGAGAGTGTCGGAGGTGGCAGGGGTGCTGGTGCGCCGAGGGTGAGCGCCCGGTCGCCGGAGACCATCTCGGCCAGGGTCTGGTTTCCTCCGGGGGAGAGGCGGACCTCGTTCGTGGTGACCGCTGCCGTGATCCTGCCGTCGTCGTCTCGCACGAGGTTCGGGTTCAACGACTTCCACTGCCCGTCGATCCGGGTGCGCGTCGGCTTCACATGCTCGGTGAGCTGGATCTGCCCATCGGGACGGGCCGTCACCACCGTCGTCGACGTCCCGGCAGCGGTCGCCTCGACCGGGGATCCGGTGCGTCGTGCCTCGACGACCGCCTGAGCGACGCCGATGGGTGCGGCGACGGCCTGCTCAGGGGCTGCTTCCCTGGATGGTGAGCCAGCGGCCGGGCCGCACCAGGTCGCGGCAGATGCAATGACCATGCATACCGTCACTGTGGACGGGACCAGGCGTGGCCAGTGCGCGAGGCTGTTTCCGGGCGTCAAGACATTACTCCCCGTGTGTCAGGGGACACGCTGCCGCATGTCCGGTGGCGGGCACAGTGAACCAGCCCGACCGTCCCAGCGGAACGCTCATCCTTTCCGCGTTGCCCCTTTCGACCTTCTTCGGCAGGTCTGGATGCCCGGCCGCGATCTTTCGTTATGTTCCCGTGACCTCGCCCGCCGCGCGACGTGAAACATTGTCCATGCCGCTTGGTGGTCGACCCGACACCCTGCGTGTCTTCTTGTCGGTCGTCGGTCAAGGTGGGTTGGCAATGGTCGGACACGGGGGATCGCGGCTGCTCACACGCCGCAGCAGGCTCGCCGCGCTCTGCATGGGAACGGTGCTCATCGCCGGAACGCTGGTGGCGACGCCCCCAGGGGCGATGGCCGCCGGTGCCGCAACAGGTCGACCTCCTGTCCCATCGCCTGGTCGCTCCGTAACGGGAGTGAAGCCCCTGAAGTCGAAGTTCGTCGTTCCACGTGACGCCGCGAAGACCAACTCTCAACCGACGCGGACCACCTGGCCGAAGGCCGCAGCGGCTGAGGTCGACCTGGCCTCGGCCGGCGCCCGTGCTGATGCGTCGATAAAGGCGAGGGCGACGGGAACCCCGATCTGGGTGCAGACTGCCCCGCAGCGTCAGTACTCCCACGGCGGCCCTCAGCGTCTCGGCGTGCGGGTGCTCGATCGCGCTGCCACTGCGGCTGCCGGCGTGAACGGCGTGCTGCTCAGCGTGTCCTCGCCAACGGCGAGCAGCGCCGGTGCCGTGCGCGTCGGCGTGGACTACGCCGGCTTCGCCGAGGCGTACGGTGGCAACTACGGCTCCAGGCTCAGGCTGGTCAAGCTACCCACCTGCGTGCTGACCACCCCACAACAAGCGGCCTGCCGTTCCGTCGAGCCGCTGTCGTCACGCAACGACGTGGCGGCTAGGACGGTCTCGGCTGAGATCACGGTCGGTGGTGCCGACCGTGAGACAACTGTTGCCGGCCCCGCCACGACAGTGCTCGCTGCGGTCGCTGGCGCGGGAGAGGAAGGCGGGGAGGGGGGCACCTACGCGGCGACGGATCTGAAACCCTCCGGTTCGTGGAGCGCGGGCGGAAGCACCGGGTCGTTCAGCTACTCGTACCCGCTGACGGTACCGCCGACGCGGTCGAAGCTGGCACCGCAACTGGCACTGTCGTACGACTCCAGCGCGGTGGACGGACAGACCGTCGCCACCAGCGCGCAGGCGTCCTGGGTGGGCGACGGTTGGTCGACGCCGCGCAACTACGTGGAACAGACCTTCGTCTCCTGCCAGGACGACCCCGGCGGCACTCCCTCGCCGAAGAAGACGTACGACCGCTGCTACACCGGTCCGATTCTGACCCTGTCGCTCAACGGATCGTCCACGTCGATGATCTGGGACTCCGGGAAGGAGACGTGGAAACTCCAGAACGACAACGGCTCGGTCATCAAGCAGGTGACCGACTTCGAAACCGGCAGCGGTACCTACAACCACGACTACTGGCGGGTGACGGAACCGGACGGCACCGTCTACGAGTTCGGCCGTAACAGGCTGCCGGGTTGGTCCACCAACAAACCGGAGACCAAGTCGGTGGACCACACCCCGGTGTATTCGCCGCATGCCGGTGATCCCTGCTACAAGTCGACCGGGTTCTCCTCCTCGGTGTGCACCATGGCCTACCGCTGGAACCTCGACTACGTCAAGGACGTCCGCGGCAGCGCCATGGCCTACTACTACAACCAGGCAACCAACTACTATGGCCGCAACGAAGGCGCCACGGACGTCTCCTATATCCGGGATAGTTGGCTGGCGCGCATTGACTACGGCTTCACTGACGGCAACGCCTACGGCACCGTCCCGAACCGGGTCGCCTTCAACACCGGCGACCGGTGCCTTTCGGGGACGTGCAATCCGCTGAACGAGAGCACGAAGGCGAACTGGCAGGATGTCCCGTTCGACCTGATCTGCAAAGAGAACACCGATTGCAAGTCTTGGAGCCCTTCGTTCTTCTCCACCGTCCGACTCACCTCCGTGGAGACGCAGCAGTACGACACGGCAACCGCGACGTACCAGCCGGTGGATTCGTACGCCCTGACGCACACCATGCCGCCGACGCTCGACGGCACGGCTCCCACGCTGTGGCTGAGTTCCATCACCCGCACCGGCCACGACACCACCTCAGGCGGATCGACCACGCCGATCACGCTGCCGTCCGTGTCGTTCACAGGGGTGAAACTGCCGAACCGGGTCGACACCGCAGGCGGCCTACCCTCCTTCTACCGGCAACGCCTCGAAACGGTGACCACCGAGACTGGCTCCACCATCACAGTCAGCTACGAACTGCCAGAGCCGTGTACGGCACCGGTCAGCGTCGCTCCCGCGACGAACACCAAGTCCTGTTACCCGGTCTACTGGACTCCTGACGGCTACTCCGATCCCGCTCGTGACTGGTTCCACAAGTACGCCGTTACCAGAGTCACCGCCACCGACCCGACGGGCGGAGCACCGGCGACCGCGACCAGTTACACGTACGTCGGAGGTGCCGCCTGGCGCTACGACGACAACGAGGTCGTGAAGACGAAGTACCGCACCTACGGCCAGTTCCGCGGCTACGGCAAGGTCGAGACCCGTAATGGCGATGCCACCAACGACCCACGCACGCTCACGGCCGCCACCTACTACCGCGGAATGTCCAAGAACAACAACACCACCGTCGTCAACGTCACCGACTCCGCCGGCGGCGTCCACGAGGACATCGATCAGCTGGCCGGGCGGGAACTGGAGACCACGACATACCGCGGTGACGGGGGACCCGTCGAAACCTCGACGGTAACCTCGTACTGGATCTCGGCGGCCAGTGCGACTCGGAGCCGGACAGGCCTGCCCGACCTGACGGCGAACAAGATGGCACCGGTCCAGACCTGGACCCGGCAGGCCATGACCAGCACCGGCGCGACCACGTGGCGCTACAGCCAGACCGACAACACCTACGACACGTCGGTCAGCTCGCCCACCTTCGGTCTGCTCAAGCACTCCTACGACCACACGGTGCCGGTCAACGCCGCCTACGACCAGTGCACCACCACCACGTACGCGCCGGTCAACACCAGCCTGAACATCGTCGGGCTGATCAGCCAGGTCGAGACGGTCGCGGTGGCCTGCGGCGGCTTCACCCCAGGATCGCCGTCCTCGGTGCCTGGCAGCGTCAACACGCTCACCGCGCCGACCACCATCGACCGGCCCGCGCAGGTCGTCTCCCACGTGCGTACCTATTACGACGACCCGAGCTTCGCCACGACGTTCCCTCAGGCCAACGCGCCTACCAAGGGCAACGTGACGATGGTGCGTAAGGCATCCGACCACGTCGCCGGTGCCTACGTCTACCAGACCACCGACCGCGCAGAGTTCGACGCCTACGGCCGAACCACCGCGATGTACGACGGGAACGGCAACAAGTCCACTACTACGTACACGGACAACGCCGTCGGCCTCACCACCGGCGTGACCACCAAGAACGCCAAGGACCACGTCTCGTCGACGACGGTCACGCCGATGCGCAACCTGACCACGGTCTCCACCGACGCCAACCTCGTGTCGACCCGCCGGCAGTACGACGCCCTTGGCCGGGTCAAGGCCGTGTGGGTGGCCGGACGGGCCACCAGCAACCCGCCTCACCATCGCTACACCTACACGGTCCAGAAGACCGGCCCTACCGCCACCACGACCGAGACGCTGAACAACGCCGGTGGCTATGCCACCTCGACGACCATCTACGACGCGCAGATGAGGGTACGCCAGACCCAGAGCACCAGCCCCGCCGGCGGTCGGATGATCACCGACACCTTCTACGACACCAGGGGCTGGGTACGCGCCACGTACGACGGTTGGTGGGACGAGGCCAACAATCCGGCCACAACGCCCGTGTCGGCAACCGATCTCGGCAAGACGGTCTATCACCAGACCTTCAACACCTATGACGGCGCCGGCCGGGCGATTTTGGTCCAGAACGCGCGAGACAATCAGGTCGTCTCCGCCACCAGGACCGTCTACAACGGCGACCGAACCACCGTCATCCCACCTGCGGGCGGCACCACCGTCTCCACCGTGACTGACCCGACGGGCCGTACCGACAAGGTGCTCCAGTACACGACGACCCCGATCCTTGTCACGCCGTCGAACCCGATCACGGGCACGTACTACCTCACCGGCGGCACCACCACCGCCACGAGCTACGGATATGACGCACGCGGCAACCAGGCCAGCCTCACCAACTCCGCAGGCACCACCTGGAACAGCCGGTACGACCTGCTCGCCCGGGTAATCGAGAAAACCGACCCGGACGCCGGCACCAGCACCATGACGTACGACGGCGCCGGCAACCTCACCCAGACCACCAACTCCCGTAACAAGACCGTCTCGTTCACCTACGACTCGATCAATCGTAAGACCGGCACCTTCGCCGCTCCCCTGTCCGGTCAGTCGTCGTCGAACGAGCTCGCCTCGTGGGTGTATGACAATGACAACGCGGCGGTGCCCAACATGGACAACCCGAAGGGCCAACCGACCACCGTTACGGCCTATCGCAACAACGCCGCCTACATCACCCAGTACAAGGGCTTCAATGCCTTCGGCGCGTCCACCGGCGAGACCATCACCATCCCCGCGGTCGAAGGACTACTCGGCAACACGTATACCTTCGGCCATGCCTACCTTGGAGTGACGGGACAGCCATACAGCAACGCCTTCCCCGCCAAGGGCGGACTCCCCTCCGAGACTGTCACCTACGCCTACACCGGTGCCCTGGAACTGCCGAACACCGCAGGCAGTCTGCTCGGCACCTACGCCAACGCCACCTACTACGACGCCTGGGGCCGGGTGACCGGCGGCCGGATCAACGCGAGCAGCAGCCAAGCCACCATCATCAACGCCTACGACGACCACAACAGCCGGCTGAAGACCCAGAAGATCACCAAGACCACCACTACCACCAAGGACGTCGCCCAAAAGGAGTACGAGTACGACCTGTTCGGCAACATCACCAAACAGATCGACACCCGGTACGAGCCCGCCACCACAGCAGAAACCCAGTGCTACCGGTACGACGCACTGCGCCAACTCACCTCAGCCTGGACCGCCACCGACAACTGCGCCCTCGCACCGAGCGGCAGCAACCGTGGCATGGTCGGCAGCGGCATCGGCTCCACCAGCGCCTACTGGACCGAGTGGACGGTAGACCTTCTCGGTAACCGCCAAAGCCAGAAGCAGTATGCGCTCAGCGGCGGCACCGACATCACCACGACCTACACCTATGACGGCAACAGCGAGGGGCAGCCGAACACCCTGACAAGCACGGCAACCAGCGGTGGTCTGACCGGCAACACCTCGTACACATACGACAAGTCCGGCAACATGGCCACCCGCAGTGCAGGTCAGGGCAACCAGATCCTGAGTTGGGATGACACCGGCGAACTCACCGCCGTCACCGGCGGCACGGACGGCGACAGCTCCTTCCTGTACGACGCCGACGGCAACCTGCTCATCCAGAAAGACCCGGGAACCAGCACCCTCTACCTCCCCGGGCAACAGATCACCCTCAACACCAGCACCCAGACCCTGACCGGCGTGCGGTACCACCCCCTCCCCAACGGGGCGACCGCAATCCGCACCGGTACCGGCAGCAACTACGGCTACACCATCCCCGACCACCAGGGCACCCCGAGCCTCTACCTCAACAACACCGCCCAGGTCCCCACCTGGCGTCAGTACACCCCGTACGGAGACCCCCGCGGCGCCACCGTCACCACCCCCGACAACCGGGGCTTCCTCAACCAACCCCTCAACACCAACACCGGACTAACCCAGGTCGGCGCCCGCAACTACGACCCGACCAACGGACGCTTCATCTCCCTCGACCCCCTGCAGGACCTCACGGACCCCCAGCAGTGGAACGGCTACGCCTACGCCAACAACTCACCCGTCACCTCCAGCGACCCCAGCGGACTAATCCCCGAAGACTGTCTCGACCACGACTGCTACGGCTACAGCCCCACCAAGGGCTGTCCGGGCGGCTGCGGCACCCCGGCTAACGAACACTGGGGAAAACGCAACGGACACAAGGGCACCACCCCCATCCGACGACACGACCCCCGGATCCTTGGCCACGTCATCCGGGTCCCCGAAACGGTGTCACTAGAGGAGTTCGCCCGCCGCTGGAATGAACAGCGCGGTGAATGGTTCGGACGGGAGTTCTTCTCCAATGACGAGTTGGTAGCACAGGATGAGCGCGCCCTCGCCATGAACATCTGCCACGAGATGGGCCGGCCCGGCGGCTGCCAGCAATGGATCGAAGAACTCTACAACCCGTATATCGACTGGATGGCAGCCAACCTGCCATCTGATGATCTGATCCCAGGCGGCGCTGGCAGCCTCGGCGCTGCAGCGGCCACCGGACGCGGCACTGGCGCGGGAAGTCGGCCTTCCAGCGGCGGTGGCTGTGGCTGTGGCTGCATGAGTTTCAGCGGCGACACCAAAGTCCTGATGGCCGATGGCAGCGAAAAGCGCTTGGACGAGGTGCAGCCAGGCGACGAAGTGCTCGCTGCGGACCCAGAATCCGGCATCCAAGGCCCGCGGCGTGTAGAGCAGGTATGGATTCATCCAGACGAACTGATCGACCTGGAGGTCGGCGGCGCACTCCTCACCACTACCGAGGATCATCCCTTCTGGAACCATACCGACCGCCAGTGGCAGCGAGCCGACCAACTCGATCCCGGTGATCTGGTCCTCAGCCCCAACGGACTTCACCCCGCCGGTGGCCTCCTACCCTCCTCGACCCAAACAGACCTCGCCTACAACCTCACCGTAAACTCCATCCACACGTACTATGTGCTAGCCGGCAACACGCCGGTGTTGGTGCACAACACGAATGGACCCCGTGCATGCGATTTGACGCTTGGCGCGGGGCCACATGCACGCGAAGGGGTGGGGCTGGTTGACGGCAACATCAATGCGCCCGGCGTTCGCGGTATGATCAACGAATCCGGTAATCTGCATGGGTGTCACACATGCGGCGCGACTACGCCTGGAACACGTAGTGGTAACTGGATCCCGGATCACCAGCCACCGACCACCATGGTGCCGCGTGGCAGCCCTCAAACCGCTTACCCGCATTGTTTATCCTGTATGCGATCACAAGCTGGAACAGTAACTCAGATTAATCGAGGAAACCTTGCATTCTGACAGCGATAATCTGATTGGATGCTTTACGGCGTTCTTCGATCATGGCTTGCTTTTGATCGAAGATGCGGACACATCCGCTGCTCACGAGGGGTGGGACGCCGCAAGCCAACCCGTTCACTTCGACGTGGACTCGCTGTACCTCGCCGTGAGTCCGGCTGTCGATGGCCCCGTGACGGTATGCGCTTATAGGCAGGAGGCGCCAGAGGAAACCGTGGCAGATCTGAGGCTTTGTTTCGATGATGAGTTCGAATCGAAGTTCGGCGTAATTAGGCTACGCGATTCCGATGATGTAATATCCCTTACGGCGCACGAGCAGCGCGGGATGCGTCGCCTTCGGGTCTTCGTGGATGAACCTGGTTGGACTAGCCGCGCGGTGGTAGTAATTAGCTGAACAACGTCAACTGCAACGCTATTCGGCCTGAGTTCGAACGTTGCGTTCGTAAATGCAGCGCAGCGGAGTGGTGCCACTGCTATGAGTGTTGGCGCCACTCCGCTGTGCGCCGAGGGGCGTGCTTGTGCGCACGGGTTGCTGTCAGATAGTTCGCGCATATGCAAGCGCATGAATTTAATGCTTGTTCGATCGCGACGGTGCCGGGACTGTCCGGTGGCGCGGCGCGTAGCGGTGCGGCGTCGATCGCCGGATGGGTCGCGGTGGCTGCTCGGTGAGGCGATCGTCACGATCTGGCTGTCCCGATGGTCGTTCTCGCCGCGTTGCTGCATTCCGGGTGTCTTTTGGGATCGGTGGTCTGTTGCGTGGGCGCGTGCGCGCGGGGCCGGAACGGCTGTAGCGCGTGCGCGTGCGTCCTCTGAGTGTAGGTCCGAAGCTCGCCAGTCGACCGGCCATTGCTCCTGCTGCTGCCAGCATCAGTCCCGGGTGGCCTGTCTGCCTTTGCGGGCTGCTTCCTCCACGCGGAGCAGGTTGTCGATGATGGTGGCGATCCCCTCCTGTGCTGCGGGGGAGAGCTTGGTGATGGAACGGGCCATGACCCGTACCCGGCGGCTGTGCTCTTCGGGTTCTTCCTGGTCGCCGAGGAGGTAGCCGGCGGGCACGTTGAAGAACTGGGCCAGGGCGCGGAGCGTGGATGCCTTCGGGTTGATCCGTGGAGCGCGCAGCAGATTACGGATGCCTTCGGCGGTGATGCGGTGACCTGCCTGGGTGAGCGCCCGCGCGACCTCGGCCTCTGTGTAGGGGGCGCGGCCATCCTGGCTGCCCTCGAAGAGGCTGCGGAGTCTTGTCTGGATCAGTGCGGAGGCGTGGTCCTCTGCCTGGTCGGCTGGGTTGTCGGTCATGGCGTCCCTCCCACTTCCAACTACAGTTGGCTGAATCGCGGACTGTAGTTGACGCCCTACTAAGACGCGTGTTTAGATCGCGTTGTCGCTCCGGCAACTGCGGTTCGCTTCGAAGTGAAGTGCAGTTGGTTGGAGCGTAGCGGATCGGACTGACCCTATCCAGGCCAAGTCCGATCCACGGGAGGCGGCACCCGAGGGGGGTGTTGCTCCCAGGGCCGCTCGCCCGGACGGCGTCCACGTCGGGGCGGGCAACGGGGGCCGGTCGCGTCGAGCCAAGTCGACCGGCCGGTGCCACGCAGCACGCCTTGAGGGCGGGGTCGTGCTGCGTTCGCTGGGTGAGCGGCCCCATCCCGCCCCCACTGCCGCCCGGGTGCAAGTGGCAGAAGGGGATCGACCGCAGGCAACGAGCCTGCGGGGCGGTCTTCCATCCCGACGAGGCCGTGGCCATGACCAATCCGCTATGAGGTGAGGTGAGTCCATCGTGAGTGCTCGCGAAATCCCGCGTGAATTCGGTGCGGGCACTCGAGTAGAAGCGCTGTGGAGCAGGGCGGCTGCCCTGCAGGCTGGCTGCCCGCTGGTCAGCGTCTCATCGGCCGACGGCGGGGTGGGGCGCTCCACGCTTGTGGTGGCGCTCGGTGGGTTGCTGGCGCTTGCGGTGCCTGGGCCGGTGGTGGCTGTTGATGCGACCGTTCGCGCCTGGGGCGGCGTGGAGCATCGGGTGGTACGGCGCAGCCCCGCAACCGTGTGGGACGCCGTACTTGCCGGGACAGCGCTGGCCGACAGGGGGGTCGCGGAGCGCCTGATGCAGGGCGGTCCAACCGGACTGCGGGTGCTGGTGGGGGAGAGCAGGCTGACCACGCAGCGGCGGCCGCCGAACTGGCCGGAGCTGCTCGGCGTGATCGGTCATCTCCGCATGACGTCGAAGCTGATGCTGCTGGATCTGCCCACCGCGGATACCGCGCCGACCTGGCGAGTCCTGAGCTGGGCGACGGTGCCTGTCCTGGTGTCCCGCGCAACGGTGGACGCCGTGCAGCACACCCTGCGGCTGCTGGCCCATATGCGGGCGGCGGGTGTGGAACGGGTGGCCGATGGCGCGCTGGTGGTGGTCATGGCGACCTCGCCGAGCACCGCCCGGGAGGTGCGGGCGGTCGAACAGTTGGCGAAGCGGGCCGGAATCGACCTGGTGCGGGTGCCGTACGACCCGGTGCTCGCGCGTCCGGACGCACTCGATCCCCGCTCACTGAGCAAGGCCACCCGGTCGGCGTTGACCGAGGTGGCGGCGATGGCGATCGACCGGTGCCCGGTCACCGACTCGTCGGGCGCTTCCTTGACCTGATCTGTCGCATTCCACGGGGAGGACAAACGATGCTGGTGCATTGGCTGGCAGCCGCGATGACCGTCCGGGCGCCGGGGATGACGGCGCTACTTGCGCCGTCACCCACGCCCACGCCTACGCCGTCCGGTGAGGGCTTCGACTTCAGCCGGATCAGTCCGGACCCGGCGGCAGTGCCACGGGCGGACCTGTTCTACAAGTTGGCCAACGCCGCGCTCTTCCTCGGGGTGGTGTCTGCGGTGGCAGGGCTTGCCGCCGGCGCGATCGCATTCGGTATCGGGCCGATCTTCGGCGCGCACATCATCAGTGACCGCGGCAAGTCGATGATGTGGAAGGCCGGGCTCGTTGCGATCGTGGTCGGCTCCGCCACCTCCATCATCGCGTTCCTGCTTTCCGAAATCTAGGGCTGCGGGCATGGAGGGGAGGACGTTCGCGCTGACGAGCGGCACGGTGACGACCGGGCGTTTGCGGGTGGTGGCAGGCATTGGGGCGATGGCGATACTGCTCATCGGCCCGCTCCTCGTCCCGGGGCAGGCGGTGGCCGCCCCGACTCCGGTGCCGGCCTCACCGGTGGTGCCGTGTCCGGCACCCGAAGGCGGACAGCCCGGCGGTCCCAGGGAAGCCGAGACGCTGCCGCAGGTGGGTTGGTGCCTGCCGTGGGCGCGGTGGCAGGCCGGCGACGGCTGGGTGACCACCTGCAGTACGGCCACCACCGTCGTCGACCAGGAGCGCTGCGATGCGGTGTCGATGACGGTGCAGTCACCGCCCCCCGACGGAACTCCGTCCGTACTCGACGAGGTGATACCGGCGTCCGGCGAGCAGCCGGTGCGCTGTGAACGCTTCACCGCGCGCGCAACGGAGGACGAGGCGAACGCCGTGCGTTGGCTGGCGAAGCGGGATCGCTGCGAGTCGCTGAGGACGTCGCTGCTGCCGTACTCGTCGTTGCAGGCGACGCAGGGTTGCCAGGTGCTGGATGTGGCCTGTCAGGTGGGCACTCAGGTCAAGGGGGCCGCCCGGAGCGGCTTCGAGGGGCTGGCCGACGTCGCGGTCGCCGGCTTCGCCTGGGCGCTGGGCAAGCTCGCCGAGATCGTATTCGAGCAGTCCACGACCACTGTGGACGAGCCGTTCTACGGCGTCTACAACGACATCAGCGGCGTCCTGATCGTCATGGTGCTGCTGGTGTTCGTCATCTCGACCGCCATCAACGGACTCCGGATCGGTGGGCCGGGGCCGCTGTCCACGCTGGGTGGGCTGGTCCGGGCCATGTTCGGCATCGCCTTCGCCGGTGGCATCGCCTACCTGCTCATGGCGGCGTGGGACGAGGCGACGATCGCGTTGATCGACCGGAACCAGCAGCGGGACTGGCAGCCCGGGGTATGGGTGGACGCGCTCACCGCGCTCACCCTCGACACCGGCACCGTTCTGCTCGCCTTCCTGGTGGCCGTCATCGGGGTGATCGGCCTGGTGCTCGTGTTCGTGATGCTGCTGTTCCGGTCGCTCCTGGCCGCCGGAGCGGCGCTGTTCGGCGCGATGGCAATGACGGGGCAGGTGATGGCCGAGACGCGCTCGTGGGGACGGAAGTGGTTCTGGACCTGCAACGCCCTCGCCAGTTCGAAGTTCTTCATCGCCGCGTTGTGGATCTACGGCACCCGCACCGCGTATGAGAGCGACAACGTCCTCAACGTGCTGCGAGGGCTGTTCATCATCGTCCTGATGGTGCTCGCGCCGTGGATCCTGCTGCGGTTGACGAGTATGTGGGACGGCTACCTCGCCGACGTCGACGCCCGGGGTTTCCTGACGTCGACCGCCGCTGCGGTGGGAGTGGACGCCGCCGCGCGCCGCCTGTCCGATCCGCTGAGCGGCGGTAGCGGGGACGTGGATGCGGCGTCGCTGATGCAGGGCAACTCCGACGCCATCCCGACCAGCCCGGGTGACGGCTCCGGTCTGCTCGGAAAGAGTGCCGGCACGACCGTCGAGGCGGTGGCGGCGATGCATGGCTCTGGCGACAGCGATCAGTTCGGTGAACCCGCTACCGACGTGGCTGCCGACCGCAGCGGCGGTGAGAACGCCGAGGAAGCCGACGGAGTGGAACGGGACGCCCGTACCGCCCAGGGGGACATGGTGCAGGGTCAACTCACCCTGCCGGGGGACACCACGGGTCAACAGGGCGCGCTGCCGCTGACACCGCAGGCACCCCCATCCGGACCAGCGATGGCCACCGGGGCGGGCGGAGACGGCGCCCCGGCCGAGGGCGGGTCGCCGACGGGCAACCCGGTCGGTGCGCCGAGCCCGGCCGATCCCGCGCTGCCCCCGGAGACCGATCCCGATGCTGCCGGTGCCCCTGGATCGGCCGGCGGTGAACCTGCGGGTGGTGCAGGGGGATCGGGCGGAGCTGGCGGTGCCGCTGCGGCCGGTGGAGCCGCCGAGATCCCGATCGTGCCGGTGTAGACGAGGAGAGGACGACATGACGCAGTTCCACTTCCCGCCGCGTTCCACCCGCGGCTCGATCCTCGGCTTCAGCTGGGGGCAGATCGGCACCGCGGTGGCCGGCGTGATCTGTCTGGTCGTCGCCGCGAACCTGCTGGCGGTGGGGCGGCCGGGTGCGGCGGCCGGCCTGCTGTCGGCTGCGGTGCTGCTGCTGACGTGGGGTCTGCTGCGGGTCCGGGGCCGCCGACTCACCGAATGGACCCCCATCGTCATCGGGGCGCTGCTGCAACGGGCAACCCGGCAGGACCGGTACCGCGGCGGGGTGCTCACCGCTACCCCGGGCACGCAGCACCTGCAACTGCCCGGTCCGGCCGCCGGCTACCGGTGGCTGTCGGCGGTGGCGGCGGACGGAATGACCGAGGTGGGCCTGCTGCACCACCGGCGGGAAGGCACCGTGACCGCCGCGCTGGCCTGCGCGGGCGGCAACCTCGTCCTCGCCGACACCTCCGTGCAGCACCAACGGCTGACGTCGTGGGCCGACGTGTTGAACCTGCTGGGCACCGAGTACGCCGACAGCGGTCTGGCACGCTGGTCACTGACGGCCAGGGCGGTACCGGACGTCAGCAACCGGGCACAGCGATACCTGGCGCGGCAGGGCACGGGCACCGACACGTCGGCGTACCGGTCGCTGGCGGAGCTGACCGCAGCGGCGGCTCCGGGAGCGCAACGGCACGAGGTGTTCCTGACGGTCGTCTTCGACGTCAGGAAGCTGTCGGCCGAGGTTTCGGACGCGGGCGGGACGGATGCGGCGATCGCCACGGTCGTGCTGGACCGGCTGACCGGCATCCGCGCCGCAGTACGCGAAGCCGGGATCGAGACCAACGGCTGGCTGACGCCCCGGACGTATGCGGCGGTGCTGCGTGGCCAGTTCGATCCCGATGACACCGAGGCGGAGGTCGCACCGCACACGGCAGGGCCGATCGCCGCACAGGCGGTCGGGTGGTCGTCGTACCGCCACGACTCCGGATACTCGCAGACCCTGTGGGTGTACGAGATGCCCCGCCAGCCGGTCCCGATGACGTGGATGACGCCGCTGTTCACCCGCACCGTCGGCCGGCGGGCGGTGACCACCGTCGCGGAACCGGTGCCGGCGCAGCTCGCGCAGTTGGCGACCCGACGGGACAAGGTCGCCCGCGCCGGTGACGAGGTCACGAAACGCCGGATGCGGCTGGTGCGTACCGCTCGGGAGGACGAGGAGGCCCGCGCAGTCGAGCAGGTCGATCGGGAACAGGCCGCAGGTCACGTCCGCTACCGGTACGCGACCCTGGTGACCGTCACCGCGGACAGCGCGGAGCAGCTGCGCCATGACGTACGAGCCGTCCGCCGGGTGCTCGGTCGGTGCGGATGCCAGGCAGTCGTCCTCTACGGCGAACAGGACCAGGCGTTCGTCGCCGGCGCGTTGCCGCTGGCTCGTGGCCTGAAGCCGCTGCGGGGGTGGTTCGCGTGACACCCCGGGTGGAACGGGAAGGGTCGTGGTCGCAACGCCTCGCGCAGGCCGCTGGTCGGCGGGACCTCGCGACGGCCCAGGCGGTGCTAGACCGTGAGCAGCGCACGACACGGAGACTGTCGGAACGGCTGCTGGGGCCGCCACCGGTCGACGGGCGAGGCGCCTACGGTCGGGCCGCCGGGAGGGTGTTCTGGCGGCTGCGTCTCCCACCACTGGTCACCACGAGCGCGCAGCTGTGCAGCGTCTTCCCGTTCGTGGCCGACCCGGGGCTGGGAGTGGACGGGCCGCTGATCGGGCAGGAGGTCTACTCCCGGGCCGCGTTCGTCTTCTCCATCCACGAGCTGTACCGGGCGGGGCAGCTCAGCGCCCCGAACATGGTGGTCACCGGGGAGATCGGCAGCGCGAAGTCGTCGCTGCTCAAGACCATCGCGTTCCGCGGTATCCCGTTCGGGGTCCGGTTCTACATCGTCGACGTCAAGGGCGAGTACGACACCCTCGCCACGGCGGCGGGCATCCGGCCGGTCCGGGTCGGTCCTGGCTCGGGGGTGGTCATGAACCCGCTGGCGGGAATCCGCCGGTTGCCGCGGCAGGGTGAGGCGGAGTGGTTGCAGATTCAGCGGGCCCGCCGGCTACTGCTGCTGGAAGGACTGTTGGAGATCCAACTCGGTGGCCCGCTGACCGAGGCGGAACGGTCCCTGGTCGAGTACTCGCTCGACGCGGTGACGCGGAGCGATGTCGGCACCAGCCCGCACCGACAACTCACCCCGACCCTGTCCCGGGTGCTGGCGGCGATGGGCGACCCGCAGCGGTGGGCACACCGGCTTGCCGGAGTGCACTACGACCTCGACCAGTTCACCGCCGACAGCCGCCGGGTGCGGTTGGCCCTGGAGCGGCTGATCACCGGTGTGCTCGGTGGGATCTTCGACGCGCCCGACGCAGCGACGCTGTCGGTGGACTTCGACCAACCGGGCGCGATCCTGGACCTCCGGGCGGTCCGCGCCTCGGACCAGATGACGGCGATGGCGATGACCTGCGCCCAGTCCTGGCTGGAGGCGGAACTGACCCGCCCCGACGCACCCCCACGGGTGTGCCTGTACGACGAGTTCGCGTTGGTCAGTCGACATCTGGGTCTGATGCGGCGGATGCGGGAACAGGTGAAGCTGGCCCGGGCGCTCGGCACGGCGAACATCCTGGCGTTCCACCGGTTCTCCGACCTCGCGGTCAGCGGTGGTGCCGACTCCGAGCAGGTACGCATCGCCCGGGGGCTCATCGAGGACACCGGGGTGCGGGTCTCGTACCGGCAGGCGCAGGGCTCCCTCGACGTGGCCCGCGAGTTCCTGGGCACGACCGACGTGGAGACCGACCTGCTCCTGCACCTCCGTCGGGGCGTGGGGCTGTGGAAGGTGGGGCTGCGCTCGTACGTCGTCAAACACCAACTCTCTTCGGTCGAACGCGACCTGGTGGACACCGACAGCCGGATGCGGCAGGAACCCGGTCGCGGAGAGCTGGCCGCGCCGGTGGGGCAGGTGCGGTGATGAGCGGCTCGCTCATGTCTCCCGGCCACCGGATGCCCCGGCGGGGAGTGGCCCGCGCCGACATCGTGGCCCGGCTCGCGTTGCTGGGCATCACCGGCCTGCTCGTCCTGCTGGGCACCGCAACGCTGTGGCTGGCCGGGCAGGTCGGTGGGCTCCTCACCCACGCGACCTGGCCGGACAGCACCCCCGCCGACGCGCCGGGCATCGCCGTGCGGATCGTCGCCCACCCGGGCGACCCCGCGCAGGCGTGGCCGTTCGCGGCCCGGGAGGCACTGCCGCCCACACCAGTGCTGTACGGGCTGTGGATCGTCCTGTCCACCGCCGCCATGGTCGGCGTTGCCGCGCCCACACTGCGCCTGGCACGGCAACGGATACGCCGCCGGGGCTTCGCCCGCCGCAGAGACCTCGACCGGTTGGTGACCGCCGACGCGGTACTGCGCCGGGTGGACGTCCTGCGGCCGGGCCTGACCCTCCGCGACGACGACCAGCCCGAGACCGTACGGGCGAAGACCCTTCGCCGCGTGGACCCGTTGGAGGTGGCCCGATTCCTCGGCAACGATGCGCTCACCGGTGAGCCGCTGTACCTCGCCAACGAGTACACCGAACTGCTCGCCGGGGCGGCCCGGTTCGCGAACAAGACCTCCCGCTACATGATTCCCCGGGTGGCCGACGCCCGTGGCGCGGTCATCTCCACCTCCACCCGTCTCGACGTCGCCGCAGCCACCTACGAGCTGCGGGCCGAGATCGGCCCGACCTGGATCTTCGAGCCGCAGGGCCAGGTGCCCGGGGTGCCCCGGTTGCGATGGTCACCGATCGAGGGCGCCGAGGATCCGGACATCGCGGCGCTCCGCGCGAAGGGCTTCGCCGCCGGTGCCGGTCTCAAGGGCGACGTCGAGAACGGCCAGTACTTCCAGGACCAGGCCGCAGCCATCATCCGTGGCCTGCTGCACGCCGCCGCTCTGGACGAGCACACGACGATGACGGACGTGGCGAGCTGGGCTGCCAACCCCAACGATCCTCGTGCCGAGCGGATCCTGCGCCACCATCAGCAGACGGTGTGGGCCGACCGGCTCGCCTTCCACCGGGAGTCCACCGGCCGCAGCCGCGACGCCATCCAGTCGGTGGTGTTCGGTGCCCTCGACCCGTTCAGCAATCCGCGTATCCTGCACGCCTGCTCGCCGCCGCGCGGTCAGCAGTTCCGGGTCGAGCAGTGGCTGGACGAGTGCGGCACGCTCTACCTCGTCGGGACGCGCAGCGGGCAGGCACTGATCGCGCCGTTGTTCGCCGCTGTAGCCGAGGACATCATCTACCGCACCCTGCAGCGGTCGTTCGTGGCACCGGGCGGTCGGGTGGAGCCCTGCCTCTACCTCGTCGGCGATGAGATCACCAACATCGCGCCGCTGCCCTCGCTCCCTGCGCTGGCCTCCGAGGGTGGTGGCGCCGGCATCGCCCTGTCGATCTCGTGCCAGAACACCCACCAACTGGAGGAACGCTGGGGACGGGCCGGCGGCCAGGCCCTCCGCGACGGCGCGAACGCCCGCTTCGTCATGGGCGGCACCCAGGACGTGTCGGCACTCAAGGACGCACAGTCGCTGCTCGGGCAGGTGCAGGAGCTGTCATCGGCGGCCTCTTGGGGCGGCGGACGGGCATCGGTGCAGGAGAACACCCGGCGGGAGAACCTCGTCGACCTCGCCGAGCTGCGCAACCTACCCACCGGGCACGCCCTGGTGCTGCTGGGCAACATGCCGCCGGTCGAGGTGGTGCAACCGGCCTGGTGGGAACGGCCGGACGCAGACCGGTTCCACCTCGGCCAGGCCACCTTCACCGCCCGGCTGAGCGGAGCCCGCTGATGTCGGATCGCACCTTCCTGTTCGAACTGTCGGAGCAGGCGTCACCGCCGCAACGCGCGGTCGCCGAGCTGGCCGAACTGATCGACACCGTACGCGCCGCGGTGGACCGGCTCGCCGAGGCGCACGTATCACTGAGCGAACGCGTCGACGTCCTCGACGCCCCCACCGGGTGGACGCCGGCCCGCTACTGCTGGCGGGACCTGAGCCGCGACGACGCCCGGGACCTGTGGACATGGTTGACGGCATGGACGACCTGGCTGGTCGACCGCTACGGCGTCGCCCAAGACCTCGGCAACTGCTGGCCGGCGCACCCAGCGCTGGTGGAAGAGCTGACGGCGTTGTCGGTGTCCTGGCACCACGCCTACTCCCCGCGCGCCGACCCCGAGGGTCCGCTGCGCTGGCACGAAGCCCTGCACCGTGCCCGGCACCGCTGGCAGCAGTGGGACACCACCCGATGTCGCCACGGCCAGCACACCCCACCCAACCCCGACAGCGTGTGGGCGCAGCCCTGGCCCGAGGCAGCCGAACGCGCCGTCGATGACGACGTGAACGCACGGCACACGGAGGTCGACTCGCGACAGGAGGCCAGCCAATGACACACCCCGCCGAAGTCACCAGCGTGTGGGACTGGCAACGGTTCGAGACCGCGATGGCCGGACTGCGCGCCGGGGTCGACACCCTCGACGACTTCATCGCCGGCATCCACGAGGTACGCGACAACTGGCGTGCCGACCAGCAGGAGGAGAGGCAGCAATGGACGGACCTGGACGTACTGACGCGGCGGGAGACGGAACTGGACTGGGCCAGCGACGGGTACCTCGACGGCGACTACACCCGCGACGTCGACGAGTGACCACCGCGACCTCGTTCGACGGACCACTGGACTCGATCAGCGCCAACCTCACCCGACTCCGCGGTGACATCGGTGTCCTCGTCGAGACCGCGACCCGGCATCCGACCGCACAGCGGCACGCCGTGCTGGTCGACGTGCACCACCAGCTACGTCTGCTCGGGCAGCGGGTGAACGCCGCGCTCGGTGCCCCGGACGAGGACCGGCCGAAGGAGGCGACGTGACACGACATCCCACCCTCGGCAGCGTGATGGTGCTCGCCGTCTTCATGTCGGTCGGCTGCACCCGCGCCACGCCGACCCCGCCGACCCCCGCAGGCACGACGGCGCCCCAGATCGCCTCGCCGACCGACCCAGACGGAGTTGGGCCGACGGGCCCGGCCGACGCAGACCCGGATGCGGTGGCGGCCGCCGTCGGCTTCGTCGCCCGGTGGGCACGTCCGCAGCTGAACGCGTCCGACTGGCTGGCCGCCCTGCGCCCACGTGCCGTGCCCGCCTATGCGGCGCTACTCGCCACGGTCGACCCGGCCAACGTCCCCGCCACCAAGGTCACCGGTCGCGGTCAGGTCGTCGCGGCAACCCCGACCCACGCAGCGGTAGACGTCCCCACCGACAACGAGGTTCTGCGGGTGGTCTGCATACGTGACGGCCGACAGTGGCTGATCGCCACCGTCGGCGTACGCGAGGAGGCCACCGCACGGTGAACGGTCGACGGATCGGTGTCGGTGTCGTGGCGGTGCTGCTGGCGTTGACGTGTGGCCTGCCGCTGGCGGCGGTGCTCATCGAAGCCCCGGCCGCCGCGTGCCCCACGAGGCTGTCGCCGACGCCGGTCGGTGCCATGGGCACCCACGACGCTGTGGGTCGCTGGGCCGGGGAGCAGGTCGCCAACGCCGGTCGGATCGTGGCAGTCGGCCAGCAGCGGGGAGTGCCCGCTCGCGGTTGGGTCATCGCGGTCGCCACGGCGATGGTCGAGTCACGCCTACGGAACCTTCGCGGCGGAGACCGTGACTCGCTCGGGCTGTTCCAGCAGCGACCCAGCCAGGGATGGGGCACCCCCGCGCAGATCCTCGACCCGGCATACGCCGCGACCAGGTTCTACGACAAGCTGCTCCAGGTCGACGGATGGCAGCAACTCCCGTTGACCGTCGCCGCGCAGCGGGTCCAGGTGTCCGCCTTCCCCGACCGGTACGGCGAGTTCGAGCACGAGGCCGAACAGGTCGTCGCCGCAGTGGCCGGGGTCGCCTCGATCGGTGAACTGCCCGGAGCGAGCCTCGCGCGCTGCGATGGCCCGGTCTCCGTCGCGCCATCGGGCTGGACCCCGCCCCTGCGGGCCGAGGTCGGCAGCGGGTACGGGCCGCGTGGTGGACGCCTGCACGCCGGAGTCGACCTGTCGGTGCCGCGCAACACCGTCATCCTCGCCGCAGCGTCCGGCCGGGTCATCTGGGCCGGCTGCGACCCGAGCACCGGCAACTGCAACATCGACGGCAGTCCAAACACCCGCGGCTGTGGCTGGTACGTCGACCTGATCCACGCCGACGGCTACGGCACCCGCTACTGCCACCTGGTCCGACGCCCCGACGTCTCCGAGGGCGACACCGTGCAGGCCGGCCAGCCGATCGGCCTGGTCGGCACCAGCGGCCACTCGTCCGGCCCGCACCTGCACTTCCAAACCCATGAACACGCCTGCACCGCCGATGGCGGCTGCGACCTGGACAACAGCAACTCCGTCGACCCAGTCCCGTTCATGGCGACGCGCGGCGCCCCATTGGGGACCAAGACGACCTGACCTTTCGACGTCAACAACACGGGGGACACATGTGTGAGGAGACCGGGAAGCCACAGCGACCCGTACCGCAACCACCGCCGCGCGACCGGGGCGGACGCGTCGGCCGCCGCCGTCACCGCCTGCCGATCCGCCGGCCGAGGTGGCTGCGATGAGCGCCGACACCAACCGGCGGCCCCGCCGGGTCGCCGGCGTCTACCGACCACCGGCCAACAGGGCACCAGGACCACCACCACGACCGGGCCCGCTGGCCCAACTGGTACGCGCGGCCAACACCATCCGCGCGCAGCTCGAACGCACCGTGCTGCGCGCCGACGGCATGACCTGGACCGCCTATGACGTGCTCGTGCTCGTCTGCGCCCGTCGCGCGGTGGACACCCGCACCACTGCCGCCGAGGTCGGCATCGCCAAGGCCACGCTCACCAGCGTCCTGGTGACCCTGGTTGATCGCGGTCTGGTCCGCAGGGATCTACACGAGCACGACCGACGCCGGGTGATCCTGCGTCCCACCCAGGCCGGCATGGATCTGGCGCGTCAGATCCAGCATCGGGTCGACGCCGAACAGGCCCGACTGTTCGGCGGCCCCGGCCTGCCCCCGGGAGACAGCCTGGCACGGGTCCTACGCACGGTAGCGGTCCGTTCCCAACAACGTGCCGCCGCCGACACATCCCCGGCCAGCTGATCCGAACGCTCCTTGAGAAGTCGATCAGGTCACCACGCAGGGCACGAAGTGCCCTCTACCCGGTCGCCCAGCCGGAGGCGACCGACGCTCCCACCCATCGCTGGGGCACGCGGGCGGAGGGCCGTGACCGTCGCCGTTCGCCGGCGCCTTCGCGGCCCGCGCTCCGCACCCGCATGCCCATTCATCGACGAGGAGTCCGCATGTCCGCGACCGTACGATCCACCGCACCGCCACTTCCTGCCTCGCCGACAGCCGGCTGGCGGCTCGGTCTCCTGTACGGTCCGGCTGTCTACGGGGTCAGCGCCGCCGCCGTCGCGCTGCCCGCCGCCGCCCAGGGCCTCCAGGCCGACCCGGCAGCAGCCGTATGGATCCTGGCCATCCACGCCCTGGGGCTCGGGGTTGGCGCTGCGGTCGCCGGCCGCGCCACCGACATCTGGGGTACGCGCAGCGTGCTCGCGGTCGGCGCGGTGCTTCTCGTCATCGGCACGGCGGTCTGTGCCGTCGCGCCCGCGCTGCTCGTGGTGATCGGTGGGCGGGCACTGCTGGCCGCAGGTTCCGGGGCGATGACCGCGACCGCGCTCGCCCTTGCCGCCGGGGCACCAGATGCCATCCGGCCGAGGGTGCTCACCCACCTCGGGACGGTGATGACGCTGTTCTCCGCCACCGCGCCGCTCGCCGGGTCACTCGCCTTGGCCGCCGGATGGCGCGTCGCCTTGGTGCTACCAGCGCTGTCCGTGGTCGCGATTCCGATGTGCTGGATCCATACTCGGTCAGGGGACCGGCAGGAGTCGGGTGACGTGGACTGGACGGGCGCGCTGCTTCTGACGCTCGTCGCCTCCGGACTGCTGCTGGTGCTGGAGTCGGCGACCGCTCCGATGGCCCGTCCGGTCATCCCTATCCTGCTGGCGGCAACGTGCGCTGGCGGGTTGCTGCTGGTCGTACACACCAAGCGGCATCCCACAGGGTTCCTCCCGGCGGTGGTGATCCGTGACCGGCGTTTCTGGCGCTGCGGGTTCGTCGGCGCGGGTGTGTACGGCGGCCTGTTCGCGGCCGTCTACGCCGTCCCGCAACTACTGACCGGCCTTGGACACACCGTGGAGGCCGTGGGTGTGCTGCTCCTACCTGGGGCCGTCGCGGGAGTGGTCGTCGCTCGTGTGGCCGCTGCCGCCGGCCGTCGTCTGCCGCCGCAGCAGGTGCTGGCTTCGGTAGCAGCTCTGTTCAGCGTCGCAGTGCTGCTCGCAGCGACGGACCGGCGGCCGGTGACACTGGTTGGTGCCGCGAGCGCGGGATTCGCGGCGTTCGCGGTGGCCCAGATGACTCTGACCACCGCCATCTCTCAGTTAACCGACGTCAGTGTGCGTGGTGCTGCCCTGGGCTTGGCGAACCTGACCTTCTTCCTTGGTGGCGCACTCGGATCGGCGGCCTGCGCAGCGCTCTGGACCCCGTGGGGCCTGCCGGCCGCGTTCGCCGCGACCGCCGCCCTGCCGGCACTGGCTGCTGTCGCGATGTGGCGCCTGCGTCATTGAGTGGAGGTCTCCGATCCTCAAGCCGCTCTCATCAAGCTCTCCGCCTCCACGACGAAGTGACCGGCGCGGTTCGCCTTCGATGTCGACGCGTGCGCCGGGTTGCTGCGTCGCGTACGCCCGGAGGTCGTGGTTTGCCAACCAGGTCGAGGCCGCGTCGGGCGTGCGGGCGGCGATGTTGGAGGCCGGCAGAGAAGCGCTTCTGGCCGGCTACTCGAGGTGTACGGCGATGGCAACCGGCTCCACGCTGTATACGGTGCGCGAGCGAGGCCTGGAACGGGTGGCCCACGTTCTGTAGCGCCCCACAGGGATTTGATTGTGACCAGCATCACGCAATTGGTCGACAACCTTGTCGTTGTCACGCAGTGTGACTAGTCCGCTGCTCTAAGCGAGCAACCGCCTGGGTGATGTTGACTCTGAACTACGACCACCGTCGATGCCAGCCATGCCCACACTCGCTGAAGCAGTAGCCGGGCAGCGGAAATTGTCGATTCTCTGATACCAAGGTCACGCACGGGTGGCTGCGGTGATTGGGCACCGCAGCCACCGTATCCGCGCGAAGCCCGCCCCTTTCCACAAGGAGGACCTATGCGGTTCCGAGTAAGTCTACGTGCTGCTGTGGTGGTAGCCGGTATGGCGATAGCCGCCGGCATGTCGCCAGCCGCCGCCCATGCCGCCGCGCCCACCACACAGGCTGACCCGGCCTCCACCTACATCGTCACGCCGATGAAGCGCGTTGGCGTCGACCACAAGATCGCCAAGGCCAACGGCTACGAGGTACGCGTCGACGACAAAGGTGTCGAGTACGCCGTGAAGAAGGGCGAGATCACCACGCTTAACAAAGTTCCCGGTGAATGTGGAAGCTCGTTCGTGTACTTCAACGCCGTCGACACGAGCAAGCATTACACGTCCATCTACACCGGCTACTCCATCAACAGCGGCTGGCCCGGAGCGATCTACACGAACTGGGCTGTCGGCGTGATCGACGACTACGGGTCGAGCACCAAGACCTGGAACGACCCGTCCACGCCGACGCACTTCTGGGCGAAGACCAAGGGATTCACCTCCAGCGGGCCCGGTTACGCGTACGCCGACGTTCTCCTGGGTAGCATCGCCACTCTCTCCAACGGCACTATCTGCTATTCCCACGGCCCCTCCGCCAGCGCGTACCTGTAACCACGCGAGGCGCGGCAGCGGGTAGGCTGCGGCACGAGACCACGGACAGGTGAGGGAGCCTCCACCATGGCGCACGTCCCGGAACAGTCAGGTCAGCATGACCCTAGCGGAGGGCCGGTATCGCCCACGCCAGAGGAGATCTACGACTGGCTCGGGGTCCGGTTCGCCATGCTGGAGGCCCCCCACTGCGGTGCCCACACGGTCGGTTGGCACGGGGAGACCACCAATGCCGACGTGCACGGTGTGGCCCGCGACCTAGGCCGGCCACGACCCGTCGAGGTCCGCATCGGCCACGAGCTCGACCACGACACCACCGTCGACGTCACCACACTCCGCGACGACACAGGTGGCGCCTCAGTAACACACCACCTTTGGGCAACCCTGATCAACTACCAGCTCGCACTGGCGGGACGCCGAGGCACGCCCCCCTGGGGCAGCGGCCCGCCACCACCGCAGTACATCGACCGACTCGACACCAACAACCCACCCGAGCCCATCGGAATCCGCACACTCTCTGTGGACGGCAACGAGGGCATTAAGTGGGTTTACCTCGCCTGCTCGGACATGACCACTGGGACTCCACTGGCCGCCTGCGGAGGCCATGTTGGCACCTCGTTGGTCATGGTCACTGGACCGCAGCACGCCGTCATGAACGCGAAACTGCGCATGTTGCCCCAGCCCGGCCAGCTCGCCGACACCTGACGCGGCCCGCCGTTGCTGGCACCACGCCGCCAGCGGGAAACCCAAGGATTGCACCGCCGATACCGTGCTCAAAAGCAACGCTACATTGCGAAGAACGCTCCTGAGTAAAGCTAGGAGGTGTCTGTCATCTGACGGGGCGAACTCGTTATCCGTCCGGCGGCGTGCCTGGGAATCATGGCTCCGTCCCGATACGGCAGCGGGCAGTTGGTTAAGGGTAGCCACATCGGCGGTGGTGACAGGTTTGGGGGTGTTTAATTTCGCGGCCGAAACGTGAATCCCTCGTCTCTGGTTCGAGCACGAAATGAGCGTTCAGTCAGTCGACGTCTGTCTCGGCGCTTTGGGGATCGATAGTGATGCGCTGCAGTGCGTCATGCGCGTGCTGACGGAGGTATTCAGGCACGGGCCTGCTGTGAAGTGCTGGGCGGGTGTCGTGGACAGCCTGGACGCGGGCCATGGTGGCAGATACCGCACCGGCGAGATGACTGTTGCGACTGACAGCACGCCGGGCTTGCTCAGCAGCGGCAGCAAGCCCGGCGTACCGCGTCGGGAGGGCCCCGGCGTACCAGCGCTTCCATACGGCGTGGTCAGACTCAACGTTGGTTGCCCGTCGGCTGAGGTCCAGAATCTGACGATCGATAGCGGCGAGCTCCCCTTCCAGGCGGCCTACCTGGATTGCGACCGTCGTGGCGTAGGCGCTCAGACTTCGCTGGGCCGCAAGCCTTCGAGTGCGCGGCGTGCCGCGATGCCACCAGCGCGGCTGCAACCGTCGGATGTGGCTGCCAGCAGAGCCATGGTTCTGCTCAGCGGTGACGAGGTGCTGCGCGAGTTCGTAGCGGTGGCGTTGGGCATCGACGAGTGCGCGGTGACTGTCGCGTAGTTCATCTCCGACGTAGGCCGGCGCTGCACGGTCAGCGGCGCGCAGCGCCGTGACGAGACGGGTGAGTTCAGAGTCGGGTGCGGTGGTGAGTCGCCCGGCGAGGGTGGCGGCGCCGAGGACGAGCCGGGCGCGGTGCCAGGCGTTCCAGCGGGTGATGTCGTTGCTGGGTGGTTCGGGGCCGATGGGATGTGCGTTGCTGAGTCGGTAGGTGTCGCGGTAGGCGGCGACGACGCCCGCCCGGGTGAGCCATTGGCGTCGGCCGGCGTCGTCGGCGGGGATGTCGCCGAGAGCGAGACTCCAGGCGGGGCGAGTCTCGGCGGTGAGGTGGGCGAGAGCTTCAACGCGGCGATCGCAGATTACGGCTACCTGGCGTAGCGCATCGCCGATGTCGCCGCTTAGACCGTCGGGAAGACGTTCGGTGTGGGTACGCCACTGGTCGGCGTGCTCGGCGATGGTGGGGTCGGCGGTGGTGTGCCGCATGAGATGGTCGAGCCGCCAGCACAGGACGGCGGCGATGTCGTCGGCGGTGTCCAGTTCGCGCATACGCAGGACCCGGCGGAGCAGGTCGTGGGGCTCGTGGCCGGCCGTGGCATACGTGGTGAGCTTGCTGATGAGTGCCGGCAGCGCGAGGTCGCGGCTGAGTCGGTCGGCGAGCGCGGGGCCGTGAAGCTGCCGGACGGTGGCGAGGTACGCGGGTATCTGGGCCCGTGCGAGCAGGTCGTCGTAGACCGGGGTCCACCTGTGCAGCGCGTCGACGTCGGCCCAGAGCTGTTGTTCGGTTTCGGTGGCGGAGCGGTCCGGCAGCACCCGGCGCATGATGTCGGCGAGCACGGCGACGCGGGCGGTCGGCGGGGCGGGCGGTGTGCCCTCGCGCGGTTCATCGTCGGTGACGACGTACGCCTCGTTGAGCGCGCGGGCGCGGGTGAGCATGACGTAGACCCGGGCCAGTGAGGTGTTGTCGTCGATGAGCGCGCGGGCGGTGTCCACGGTCTGCCCTTGCGCCGAGTCGGCGGTCTGGGCGTAGGCAAGGTGGGTGTATCGGATGGTGTACGCGGCGGGTAGTGCGGCGGCGGTTCCGGTCAGGACGTTGGTGACGTGGAGTTGCCCGTCGCCGGTGATGGCGTCGATGCGCCACTGATCCCGGTTGGTGATGTAGCCGGGGCCGGCGGCGATCCGTCGGTCGTTGCGTCGGGTGACGATGATGTCCCCGACGCTGGCGGCGACTCCGTCGCGGAGGCGGACCGACGGGCCAGGTTGGACACGACCGGCGGCGATGAGCAGCGCCCGGGCGCGCTCCGCGACGGCGACGGCCTCGTCGTTGGTGTCCACGAGCATCATGCTGCTGTGGCCGGCGGTGACGTCGGCGAGCCAGCGGGGGAGCATCTGGTCGATGAGGTCACTGCGGTGTCCGCCGATCAGACGTCCGCGCTCGTCGTATTCGGCGAGGACGGTGGGGTCGCCGTGGCGTAGCCGCAGGGATGCCGGGCCTTCCCAGGGGTGGGTGAACCGGTGCACGTGGGTGAGGGAGCGGGTGACGCCAAGGGCGGCCAGGTAGCGCAGGAGCCCGCCGGGGCCGACGGCCGAGGTTTGCTGGGGGTCGCCGACGAGGATGAGCTTTCCGCGTACCTCATCGAGTTGGACCGTGAGGCGGGCCAGGTCGTGGCTGGAGACCTGCGACGCCTCGTCGATGATGACCCACTGTCCGGGGGCGAACCGCCAGTCGCGGGCCACCGATCCGGGTGGTGGCCGACGCTGGGCGTGGAACCACCGGGCGATGTTTTCCGTACGCAGGGTGGTGCCGTCGGGTTGGCGGGTGGCGTCGGCGAGGAGGTTCGCGGCGGACTGGCTGGTGGTGAGGCCGAGCACGGGTACGTCGGCGCCGGCTCCAGCGGCGACCACGGCCCGTTGCAGATGTGTCTTTCCGGTTCCGGCGGGGCCGATGACGCCGGTGACGCGGCGGTCGTCTCCGATGAGGAAGCGCAGAATCTCGGACTTCTCGTCGGTCAGTTCGGCCTGGTCGATGACGGCGTCGATGACCCTGGCCGGTACGGGGCGTGCACCTCGTTGCCGGGCGTAGGTGATGACCTGTTGCTCGGCGGCGAGGACGCTGCGGGTGGTGAGGTGAAGGTCCCGGTGTCGGGTGTATTCGCTGTGCCGGTCACTGCCGCGTTGCAGGGCCGGTCCCCACTGCACGAGTGCCGGCGGGGTGAGGACCCGCAGGCCGGTGCTCTGCTCGGTGATGGCGGCGACGACGAGGCGTTGGACCCGTCGCCAGTCGTCGGCGGGCGACTCGTCGGTCGTGATATCGAGAACCCTGCCGATGGCCAGTTCGAGGTGGTCGAGGGTGAAGACGGCACGCTCTCGGCTGAGGGTGTGCACGGCGCGGGCGACGGCCATTCGGTCGTCGGCGCGGACGGCGGCGGCGAGGACCCGCGCGCGGTGAGCGGGCGGTACGCCCAGCCGTACGGCGGCGTCGTGCAGCATCGCCTCATCGACTGCGTCCGGGGCATCCGCGGTACGTCGGGCCAGTTGGAGGACGCGGGTAGCGCTCACGGCGGTCGTGTCGCGGGCCCGGCCGGCAAGGAGTCGGCGGACCTGACCCGTGGTGTCCAGGCCATGTCTGCGGTCTTCGGCGCGCCACCGGCGTACGGCGTCGTCGGTCGACTCTGCGCCCTTGTGCGGTCGGCGGGTGCGCAGGGTGGCATCCTGCGCCCGGGTCCGCCAGCGGCGGGAGGACATCCGGTGTTGCGGGTTCGCCTGCCGGCGGATCGCCTGGGTGATGGCGGTGCGGCGCTTGGCGTAGTGGCGGATGGACTCGTCGCTGATGCCGACGATCTCCCGGATGCCGGAGTCGGGGCGGGCTGCGAACGTGATCCCGCGTCGTCGGTGTAGCTCGACCTCGATCGCGCGTTCGTAGGCGACACGGGCGCCGATCGCTGCCTGGTAGAAGGCACGACCGTCGAGCGCGAGCCATTGGGTCGTCCCGTCGTGGGAGTGGGCGAGAACCTTGGCACTGACCACGATGTGCGCGTGTAGTTGTGGGTCGCGTTCACGGCTGAGTCGGTGGTCGAAGACCATGGCGGCCAGGCCGGCGGTGTCGAGCTGGCGTACGCCACCAGCCCCGGCCCGGGCGTAGGCGCCGTGCCGTTCCAGGTGGTCGAGCACCATGCGGACGCCGGCGTGGTGCGCCGCCATGACGTCCCGTTTGACTTCGGCGTCGCCGAAGGCCCAGAGCAGCGACACGCTGTTGACCGGTGACACGGTGACGTCGAAGGCGGACACCGCCCGGCGTTCCGGCGCGGTCATGGCGTCGTGCCACACCTTGTCGCGTTGTTCGATTGTCGCGTCGTCCGGGAGAGCCAGGAGCGCGCGCTGGGCAGCGGCAGCCCGGGTCGCGTCGGTCTGCGGTGCGTAGGTGCGCCACCGCTGCCCCAGTTGGTAGCCGGATCGAGGGTGACGGCCCTGACCGACGAGGAACCGCATCTGCTTTTCAACAACTGGGCCGCTCATGCCCAGCACGGCGGCACCGTCACCGGCCCACCAGCCGGGGCTCTCGCCGCGGGCGGTCGGGTCCACGTAGTAGGGGGTCGGCCCGTTGTCGGTGGGGGTGCGCATGTCGTGCCGGCCGGCCGCGACCTGCTCCATCACGTACCGGTATCCGCTGCCGGGCGAGATTCTCGTGATGGACAACATGCTGAAACCGTAGAAGATCAACTTCATTGCTGCGGAGAAGAATGCAAGAGGGTGTATCGCCTTGAGAACTGCAAAATGCGGTTGTTCGGTTGTTGTCGCAGGTGGCAGGCGGTGCGGATTGTCCGAGTAGGAATCGAGGGTGGCTCCTGGGATTACGGCTACATTCGAACGAATTGGCAGATTCCTGTGGTGGAGGCTGTGTTGTTGGCGATGAGTGGTCGTTACGGTCGTCGTATGGCGAGTAGAACGGGGAATGACGCGGTTCGTGTTCTTCGGGCGCGGCAGGAGGTGGAGCGGCGCGCGGTGCGGGCGGTCGAGCAGGCAGGGGCGGCGTTGGCGGACGTGGTGGAGCGGCGTCGTGAGCTGTTGGCGAGGCTCGACGAGGAGGTGCGTGAGGCGAGGGCGGCGCATGAGCTGTCGGTGGTGGTGTTGGCGACGGTGCTCCGTGACGACGGGTTGGCTGCTGAGTTGGCGGGTGTGGACGTGAGCAGGGTGCGGGCGTTGCGGCGTGGCTTTGACGGGAAGATGGTGCGGGAGCGGATCGCGCAGACGGGGGCGGTGGTGTCGCGACGTCGGGGCCGCGCTCCGGCGGAGGACGCTGGTCCACCCGTGGGTCCGGTGTCAGGTGGGGAGTCCTCCGCCGGTGCGGCGGTTGGTGGTTGACCGGCGTTCGGTCAGGTCATGTCGAGTCCGCATCCGGTGCACACCAGGACGGTGTGGTGGGCGAGCCAGCGGCTGGCCGTTTCGTCGGCGGTGCACTGCTCGGGGATGGCGGCGGGCCAGGGTCCTTCGATGACCCGCCTTCCCGGGTAGACCCATAGCCGTTGGTGCGTCCCGTGGTAGGCGACGGGTGCGCCGGGGATGGGGCTCGCGACGTTAAGCGTGTGCCGGTACCGCAGATCGGTTTCATCGGTGTGGGTGGTGACGATCGGCGGGAACTTGCGGTGGACGGTGGCCCGGTACTTGTCGAAGTCGGTGAACCGGGGCGAGCACATTTCTGCGCGGTCGAGGAGTGCGAGGGCTTCGAAGGGGAGTTCCTGGCGGTGGTGGTGGCAGGCCGCGTCGAGGTGTGCGGCGGCGCGGGCGTCGCGTTCGGTTTGGCGCTGGTCGCGTTGTTGGGCGGTGGTGCGGGGTGTGGTCAGGGTGTCGGGGTGGTCCTGGAGGTGTGCCGCGACGGCCTGCCAGATGGCCTTCCGGCCGTGCCGTGCGGTGAGGTCTTCCAGGTGTCCGTCGCTGAGGTAGCGGACGGTGTCGTTGATGGTGAGCCTCAGTGGCCCGGAGTGGTACGTGGCTGCCCAGTCCTGGCAGACGTGGGCGATGATGATGCGTTCGGCGGGGCGGAGAGCGCTCACGGCGAGGTCCTTTGCGTGTGAGGGAGAGTGGGATCGGCGGTATCCGTCGCGGGGACGCTGATCCGCGTTGCCCGGCCACAGCGCGCGGCCGGGCAACGCGGATCAGCGGCTTATCGGAAGCGCCGCCGGTCGTTGTCGGTGCGCGTGCTGAGGTCGGTCAGGTCTGGGTGGTATTCGCGGACGCCTCCGCCTGCCTGCTTGGCCGCGTACATGGCGGCGTCTGCCTGTGCCAGGAGTTCGGTTGTGGCACGGCGGCCGGGGCCGGCGGTGGCGAGGCCGATGCTGGCGTGGCAGTGGAATGGCTCCCAGCGCAGTGTGATCGTTGCGTTGGCGAGCGCGTTCGTGGCGGCCTGGGCGCAGTCGCGGGCGGCGTCGGCGTCACCGTTGATGATGATGAGGAACTCGTCTCCGCTCATCCGGCCGACAACGGTCCGGGGTGGCGCGGTGCGGGTCAGGGTGACGGCGACGTGGCGGAGGACGAAGTCTCCGGCGGCGTGGCCGTGTTCGTCGTTGATGGTCTTGAAACGGTCGAGGTCGAGCAGGAGCGCGGTGACCTGCTGGGTGGGGTTGCCGAGCAGGTGGTCGAGGTGGGCGAGCATGGCGCGGCGGTTGGGAAGGCCGGTCAGTTCGTCGTGGCGGGCTTCGTGGCGGGCGGCGGCCAGGTGGCCGCGTAGCCGCAGGGTGTACGCGATGAGCAGGAGGCAACAGCAGCTCGTACTGAACAGGAGTGCGAGAGTGGCCGATCTCGGCATGGACTACTCCCTTGGCTGGGGTGTGTGGTGTTGGTGCGGGGTTCGCCGTCCCGCAAAAATGGCTGTTTCTATACAGCAACCTTGGTCGGTTGGTTGCTGGGCTGGTGGGTGTCGTCGACCAGGTGTCACCGCGCGGGTGCCCGCTGCCGGGCCGGTGTGGTCGTCCAGCCACTCTGGGCGACCTTCGTTGGCGACGCGGTGTCCTCGGGGTGGAGGTTGGTCACCTGCGGGGCCCGGCGGTCGCAGTTGGTTCACCGCCGGGCTCCGCAGGTGGTGGTTCAGGTGGTCGGCTCTGTTATGGGCCGGACGCGGAGGACGTCGCCGGGCGCGATCCGTGCGGCCGGCTGTTGCGTGCGTAGGTCGACGATTGGGCGGTACGTCTTCGCCCAGAGCAGGTGCCACGGGTGTGCCGGGTGCCCGGCGCGGGCGCTGTCCGGGTCGCCGGAGGCGGTGGGGTCGCCTGCCTGGTCATCGCGGTATCGGGGCATCCTGCCGGCGAGCATCGGGCAGGCGGTGGCGCTGTAGGTGGCGCACTCGGGGTGCATCGGCGGTTCGGGGGCGATGAGACGGGCGATGTCGACGTCGCGCATGGCGAACACGAACGGTGAGTGGGTCGGCTGGCCGCAGATCTGGCAGCGTTGGTTGTGCAGGCATGCCATGAGGCGGTGGGCGTCGATCGCGCCGAACCGGTAGCGGCCGTCCGGCATCTGGACGGTGATCCACGGTACGACGAGTCCGCCGATCGTGGGCCGGTGTAGCAGGGCGAGCGGTTGCCGGCTGTCGGTGCCCTCGTGTCGGCTCGGCTCTGGACGTTCGGGCAGGTTGCCGGTGTGTTGCTGCGTCGGGCAGTGTGACGGCGGGGCAGTTCTGGTGTCTTCCGGGGTGGTGAAGAAGACGTGGTGGTTCGAGTGTCCCAGGCCCTCCCGGTCGCGATCCGCCTGCAACGTGGCGTGCAGGTCGTCGGGGATGTGGGCGTACGGGCGGACGGCTTCGATGATCACGGCTGGGTCGGTGACCTGCTCGGCTGCTCCGAGGTGCAGGGGCGTTGCGCCTTCGGCGGTCTCGTCGTCGATGTCGGGGTCCGTGACGACGGCGAAGTACGTGCGCAGCGGCCGGTCCCAGCCGACGGTCGCTTCGTGGCGCGCGAACTGCGGTAGGGGTGTGAGGTCGTGCCTGCTCATGAGCCCTCTTTCCTCGGGGTTGTGTGGGCGTCCGGAGGGGGTTCGCCGTCCCCTCCTGAACAACTATTACTATACACCATTGCGGGTCTGCTTGCCTCTGCCGGTGGGCTTTTTCAGATGGTCTTGATGTGCGGGTCCGCCGGTTGCGCCTCGGACGGTGCGTGGGTCGGCAGCTGATGCGCCCCCCACTTCTTTCGGCGGTGGGGGCGAGCTTGCTCGACCGTGGCGCGCGCAGTGGAGGTCAAGTTCGGGCACGGGGTTTCGAGGAAAGATCATGCGGGGTGTGCATGATGTTTCCGAGCCGCGACCGGACTTGACCGGAGCGAGCACGCCGCTAGCCTGTCCCGGCCCCACCGTTGGAAGGAGGGGTTTCGAACAGTGCGGCCGCAGGCCGCTTCCGGTTATACGGCCCGCCAGGGCCGTGGCGGTGAGGCCGGATGGCTGCGGCGCGTACCGGCGGATGGGTTTGTGACGGCGGTGTGCTCAGGCGCCGCGTTCGTCGAGCATGGTCCACAGGGTTTTCCGCCGCCAGCGGAGCCGGCGGCGTCCACTCGGCCCGGTGCTCTGCTCGTCGGCGAGGTCCAAGGCCTGCGGTGGGAGGGCGTTGGGGTGGCTGTAGCCGAGCACCCGGGCGGCTTCGGCTCGTCCGACGAGTTCGTCCGGGTCACCGGACCGATCGGGGTGCCCGGCGGGGGTGCCGGCTGGACGGCCCGCAGTCGCTCTGGTGCCTCCTCTATCGATGCGGCTCTCGGCGATGGTCCAGACGGTGCTGCGCTTCCAGCGCCTGCGGCTGCGCCCGCCGGGGGTCAGCGAAACGTCGTCGGCGCATTCCTTCAGCCGTAGCCACACCGGGTTGTTGCCGTGCAGGGCGCTGCGTTCCCGGTAGCCGAGGATCTGGGCTGCCGTGGCGGCGTCCACCAGTTCGTCGGGGTCGCCGGAGCGGTCGATGCTGGCCTGGGCGCTTCGGGTGACCTGCTCCGCCGGGGGCCGGTACCGGGTGATGTCGCTGCGGTGCCACGAGTGGCCGTCCGCGCGGGACGGGAAGCCGGTGGTGGAGCGATCGTGGTACAGCCGGTCGAGGCGGCTGACGGAGATGCCGAGGATCGCTGCTGCTTCGGCCCGGTTGACGAGATCGGGGTCGGGGGAGCGGGTGGGCATGAGGTGATGATGCCGCACGCGCCGCGTGGTGGACCGGATGGCCGGGTGCCGGGTGGGTTGGCGGGTCACGTTGAGCAAGCGTGAGCAGGCGCTGTCGTACGATGGCGGGCACGTGTCCGGCGGTGATGGCTCTTGGGGCCTGTGTGGCGTCGGACGCCAGGCGGCCGGGGGGAGTTCGCCAAACTAACCCCCCGGTCGCCGCCTGGATCGTCGCTGTGTGACTTCACCTGCCCTACTCGCCGGACCTCGTGGGATGCTGCGCGTTCGGTAGGCACCGGCGAGCGGCGCGAGCCAGGACCCCGTACTGGGTGTCGCCGCTGGCGATCACCGTGCCGGCGGGCAGTCGGCGGGCGACGTACTCCTGGCGTTGGGTGTCCCAACCGCCTAGGCAGATCGGCGAGGGTTCGCCGACCAGTTCCCATCGTTCGCCGCTGGCGGTCGTGGTCCGGGTGTAGTGCTCCCGGGTGAGGCTCCAT
This sequence comes from Micromonospora sp. WMMD735, assembly GCF_049178995.1. Taxonomy (NCBI): domain Bacteria; kingdom Bacillati; phylum Actinomycetota; class Actinomycetes; order Micromonosporales; family Micromonosporaceae; genus Micromonospora; species Micromonospora sp. WMMD735. The sequence goes on along the minus strand of NZ_JBMHMJ010000002.1, from coordinate 2,658,129 downwards.
CGGTCTCCGTGGGCGTCGAGCCGGAGGCCGTGCGGGTTGTTGTCTCGGAAGAGCCGCCAGCGGCCGTCGCGATCGAGTATCCGCGCGAGGTCGTCATTCGAGTCGAGCGGACATGGGGTTGTCGGTGTGGGTCCGGTGTTCGGGCGGGTCGGCATGTGAACTCCTGTGTGGTTTGCTGCCGCCGGGGGTTCGCCATCCCCAATACTACAATTATTATACACCTTTATGCTGGGTGTGGGCGGAACGTGCATGGTCTGGTGGGCGCGGAGTTGGCAGGGCGGGCCGGCCGCGGGGAGTGCCGTGGCACCAGGCCGGCCGGCCCGGCCGGTGACCGCGGGAGCAGCGGTCCGGAGTGCGACGAACCGAGGACGGCAGTGTTCTCCGGGTTGAGTGCGGTGCCCGGAGCGCAAGTCCGTGCCGGCGTGCGGGTGGGCCACCAGGAGCAGGTCGGGTGGCTGTGGTGTCGCTACCGGCTGCGTTCTTGCGGCCCCCACCACGGTAGGAGTGGTGGTAGGTCCGTCAATGGTCGGGACGGCGGTTGCGGCGGTGACGATTCGCCGTCGTCGGCGTTCCAACGCCGCCCGTACTGATCGGGAAGGTCACCCCAGCCGAAGTACGGCATCGGTTCGGCGGGCAGGCCGCCGAACGTCTCCAGCGGGTCGATGCGGGACTCGGCGACCGTACACAGGTGCGCCCAGTCGTCACCAAAGTCGAAGACGTACGCGAACTGCTCGCCGTGACCCAGCCGACTCAGCTTGGTCCTGGTGCTGTCGATGCTGTGCTCCGGGGTCTCACCGTCCCATAGCTCAAGGGGAACGATGGAGGTCTTGTTAGTCAGAGTGAACATGTGCAGGTGGGCGAGGTCCCAGCGGGCGAACGCAAGGTCGATCGCCTCGGCGAACTGAGCGAAGGTGTGCGATCGGCTCACCGCGAAAACCCTGCCGGGTCGAGGCCACAGATCGACGCCACGCCCAGAGACCAACTCCACTCGTACGGACAGCCAGGTGCGCGCCACCGTTCCCCCTTCTATCGCCAGCCCCTCGTCTTCCTCCGAAGACTACGGAACGTCACCGATGCCTCTTGCGCGGTATGGACGAGCCGGGACGTGCCTGACTGGGCACCCTGGTCGATAGCCCTCCGTACGTGGTCTGACTCGAACTGGTCACCGCCGTTAGGCCGTGTGTCGAAGTCGATCACGGCCACTCGCCGATCGCGGCGATGTGGATCGTGGCTTCGTATCGCACGGCGAGCTTGTCGAAGCGGGTCGCTACGGCGCGGTTGCGTTTGAGTCGGTTGATACCGCACTCCACGGCGTGGCGTTGCTTGTACCGCTCGGGGTCGAAGGCCGGCGGCCGGCCGCCCTTCGACCCCTTCCGACGCCGGTTGGCATCCTGGTCGGCCTTCGACGGGATCGTCGCGGCAATCCCGCGTCGACGCAGGTAACGACGGTTGGCTCTCGACGTGTACGCCTTATCGGCCAGGACCCGGTCGGGTCGGGTCCTCGGCCGGCCGGTGGCCAGGCGGGGAACCCGGATCGCGGCCAGGACCGGGATGAACTGCGGACTGTCACCGCGCTGTCCGGCGGTCAGCACCATGGCCAGGGGCTTCTGCCCCTGCTCGCACGCCAGGTGCAGCTTCGTGGTCAATCCGCCACGAGAACGACCGAGGGCATGATCGGCAGGCTCGACGCTGACACCGCCGGGCGCTTCGGCCTGCAGATCCCCCTTTTCCGCGCCCCGGCAGCGTGCTGATGGGCGCGGGCACTCGTGGAGTCCACGGACACATCCCAGGTGATCTGCCCGGCCGCGTCGGCGAGGGCCTGCAACGCGGTGAGGATCCGCTGCCAGGTCCCGTCGCGTTGCCAACGCCGAAACAGGGCGTACACCGCCGACCAGGAGCCGTAGCGCGGCGGCACATCCCGCCACGGAGCACCCACCCGGACCCGCCACCGGATCCCGTCAATCAACTGCCGCCTACTCCACAACGACGGACGACCCGGCCGCTTCGGCGCCGGCAGCAACGGCTGCAGTACCGCCCACTGCGCGTCGGTCAGGTCGTGCCGCCTCGTCACCGCTAGGGTGTCCACGAGGTCTCCGGTATTCAGGTTCTGCTTGGTCGCTGAACCATCTACCGGAGACCTCGTCACATCTCGACCACCGACACACCAAGATCCTCAAGCCAGCAGCTCAAGCCCTGACACCGACTTCGATACAGGGCCTAGGCGCACGGATCACCATTCGTCAGCCGATCACCCCAGCATGCGCGGGGAACAGGTGGTGTTTGACCCGTCGGTTCCGCCGGGCGGGGGATCACCCCGCACGCGCGGGGATCAGACCGATGTGCGCGACCGACAGGCACAACGGCCGCCCGGATCACCCCCGCATGCGCGGGGAGCAGTGCCGGCTGTACTGCGCGGCCTGCGATAGCGTCGGATTACCCCCGCATGCGCGGGGAGCAGTACCCGAACGCGTTCGCGATCCGGTCGCGCCAGGGATCACCCCCGCATACGCGGGGAGCAGCGTGGACGTAACGCGCTGTGCAGCATCGCGACGGGATCACCCCCGCATGCGCGGGGAGCAGACGTGCGGCGATCGCCCGCGCTCGGGCCGCCGGGGATCACCCCCGCATGCGCGGGGAGCAGGGGGATGCGGTACGTAGCTACCAGGGCAGCGGCGGATCACCTCCGCATGCGCGGGGAGCAGATGTCGGCCGTCCATTCCGCTTCCCACCGCGAAGGATCACCCCCGCATGCGCGGGGAGCAGGCACACCGACCACCCGGAGTGATGGGGGCAGCAGGATCACCCCCGCATGCGCGGGGAGCAGGACACCTGCCGGCGGTCGGCGTTGATGCTGTCCGGATCACCCCCGCATGCGCGGGGAGCAGAAGGGCAAGGGCACTACCCGCGACGAGACGAAGGGATCACCCCCGCATGCGCGGGGAGCAGACGTGCACCGGGTGCGCCGGCCTTGGCTAGCAGGGATCACCCCCGCATGCGCGGGGAGCAGGATCGTTCGGCGTCGCGGGCTGAGCAGGATCGGGGATCACCCCCGCATGCGCGGGGAGCAGGCGCTGGTCAGGGACAGCCCGGTCTACGGCCCGGGATCACCCCCGCATGCGCGGGGAGCAGTCGGAGTGCGGACCGCCGGACAGCGCGGACCCGGGATCACCCCCGCATGCGCGGGGAGCAGTGCTGGAGGTCCAGGTCCGCCGTGTGGGCGGAGGGATCACCCCCGCATGCGCGGGGAGCAGGACCGGTCCGTATCGCACGAGACCGCCACCAGGGGATCACCCCCGCATGCGCGGGAGCAGTGCATGACGTACGCCTGCTCGGCGTCGCCCGAGGGATCACCCCCGCATGCGCGGGGAGCAGGGACGGAGCCGTTGGCCCGGTACCCGCCGATGGGGATCACCCCCGCATGCGCGGGGAGCAGGGGCTCGGCGTCGACGGGCATGTCCTTGCCGCGGGATCACCCCCGCATGCGCGGGGAGCAGCGAATGGCCTTCGGTGGCTCCCCGCCGCGCGTCGGATCACCCCCGCATGCGCGGGGAGCAGACGTCTTGACCTGGGGCGCTAAAGATCAACTTCGCTGTTTTTGTTCACTTTGGCTGAGGGCTCGTTCATGTGGTCGGTCCTGCCTCCGCTGGTTGAGGTCCCCGCTGACGTACAGCATGGTAGTCAATGTGAACCCGCTGATGGCGTCGGTGCGGCGGGGCCAGCCGGGCCGAAGCCTGGCTGACCCCTGACCGACAGGATCAGACGACGGGAGCCGAACCGACAGGCGCATCCGCATCGGCCCCAGGCGAGTCGTCGACCGTTGCGCTGCGTTCGACGGTGTCCGTCTTGGGCGTGCCCGGACGCGGCGCGGACTGCGATACGGCGGCCGTGACGTCAGCGTGCTGCTTTGCGCGCCCGTCGGCGGTGTCGAGGATGAGCTGTTCGACCTCGCTGAGTTGGAAGCCGTTGGTGACGCACCACCGCAGCCAGTTCGCGACTCCTGGATCGGCCACCCGCCATGAGCTTCTGCTGATGCCGCTCTCGTTCGCGGCGGCGATGGCGGCGAGGGAGATCACCGCGTACCGTCCGTCGTTGCCTCGAGCGGGAACCCGCTTCATGCCGGCCCGTTTGGCCTTACCCGGGTAGAGGAGTTCGTCGAGCATCCTCCGGCCGCCGTTGATCCACGTGGACAGGATGTATCCGGAGTCGGCGAGGGCTTCGGCGAGCAGCTTCGCGGTGCCCTTGGGTGGGGCCTTGGCCGTCAGGAACGTGGTCAGCCACTCGCGACGTACCGTGTTGGCGATGTCCATGGCCTTGTTGTTCTCGATCACGCGCCGTCGTTCTGCCTTCTCCTGTTCGCTCATGGGTCCGCTGCGGGCCGATGGCGCGAGGTAGGCGGGCAGGGTGTGGCCGTTGGCGTGCCAGTTGGTGCAGTAGGCGGTCTCGGTCAGCTCGTCGTGCTGGATCGACAGGAAGACGGCGTGGCCGGGACACGTGAGGTGCGCTTCGGCGTCGATGCGCTGCCCATCGGCATCGCGTAGATCGGTGACCTCCTTGACCGTGCTGTCGGTGTAGGCGGGGCGGGTGGCGAGGGTGGCGATCCCGGCTTCGGTGAGTGCGGCGTGGCGGCTGGTCTGAGCGTCGAGGGCGGCGCGGGTACGCCGGGTGCGTTCCACTGCGCGGGCGAAGGCGAAGGGGCCTTCTTCGGCTTGCTCCAGGAGGTGCGCGATCCAGTCGGGCCGGTCGGTGAACTGGGCGAGGGCTGCCACCTGGGTCAGGTCGAGGCCGAGGGCATGGGTGCGGTCGGTGGTGTTCTTGTCCAGGGTGGCGAGTTGCCGTCCGGCCCGTACCTGTTCGCGGTCGTAGCCGGTGCGGCGGGCGATGTCGTTGTCGTCCATGCCGGTGAGGGCGAGTTGTTGGATACCCCGGGCCTGCTGGGTGGCCGTGGGGTCCTTGCGGTGGACCTGCCGCAGCATGCTGATGAGCTGCTCGCGGTTCTCCGCCAGGTCGTCGCGGATGATGGCGGGTACGTATTCCTGGTTGGCTTCGATGGCGGACCAGTAGCGCTGTTCACCGTCGACGATCAGGTAGGGGCCTTCGGGATCCGCACCGATGGGTGTCACGGTGAGTGCGGAGACCAGGCCGCGTACGCCGTCTTCTCGAAGGTTCTCGACGATGCCGGGCAGCGCCTGTGCGTCGTCGCGGACGTTGTCCGGGTTGGGGCGGAGGTCCGTCACCTTGACGAGGCGGTACCGGCCTGGCAGAGCCGGTGCGCTCTCGCCAGCTTCGTCGACGGCGGTCGCGGCCGGCTGGTCGGTGGGGCGGACGTCCGCCTCGGCCGGGCCGTGATCCGGCGGGGTGGTCTGCGGCGCAGGTGTCGTTTCGGTCTGCACGGTTCGTGCCTTTCGTTGTGGGTGTTGGGTTCCGATCGCGGCTGGGTTGCCGTCCAGCCCGCGCCGGTAGTCGTGGGGTTCACCGTCAGGTGCCGGCTGTCACCGGCCTGGCGGCGGTACGGCGTGGGGTGCCGTGGGGTTGCCGGTGCTGGTCAGGCTGCGGTGACGACGGCCGCGAGGTGGGGTCGGCTCACCGGTGCCGGCATGGAGCAGTTGGTGCAGGCGTTGTCGCCCCAGCTGTGCGATGTTTCGCCGTCGCCGGCTGGGCACGGCCGGCGTTGCAGGTCGGCGAGGTCTGCGCTGTTGAGGCAGACCGGGCAGAGTCCCCACGTTGCGGTGGGTGGGCCGGTGACTGGCGAGTCGCATTCGGCGCAGCGGAGCCCGGCCTGTCGTAGGGCCTGGCCGATGGTGTCGGCTGCGGTGACCGCACGGCGGGCGGTGCTCGCGAGGTTTCGCCAGGCGGCGGTCTGCCGGATGCGTTGCCAGTCTGCGTCGGTGAGCGTCAGGGTTGACGGATTGTCGGGATGGTCCTGCTGATCGTGTAGGTATGCCGCTACTTCTGCCCGGCCGAAGAGGGGGCCGGTCCATTGGTAGGTGCGGGCGAGAACGGTGACGAGGTGCCGGGCGTCGGGTTCCGCGAGATTGCGGGGCAGCGATACGCCGTGGGGCAGCCCGATGAACATGGGCATGGTTACTCCAACGTGCGGGAGCGTGATGGTCTTGCTCGCGGAGCCGCGAGCTGGGACTGACGAGTGACCGGAGTCGGTGGCCTGCCGGGTGCCACCGTTGGTGGCTGGTGGCACCCGGCAGGTGGGTCACGCCGTGGCGGCGATCTCCAGTGCGCGTATCCCGACGCTTTCCATGTCGTACGCGGCGTCAGGGTCGGTGAGGGTCTGCGCGACGCTGGTCACCGCGTGCAGGATCCCTCCGGCGGTACGGTCCCCGCCGTCGATGAAGTGGTTCAGGATGAGTCGCTGCTCGTCCTCGGTGAAGCGCAGTCGCTGGCCGATGACCTTGATGGTGTGGTCCGGGTCGGGGATGCGTCGCCCGGCCTTCTCCTCGATCTCTTCGATCTTGCGTTGCACGTACCGGACGTCGAGGAAGCGGTGTACGGCGTCGCGGGCCTGCTTGCCGATGAGAGTCAGGTTGGCCTGCTGGGTGTCGTTGCTCCAGCGGATCGCGCCCTCGTCCATCTTGGCTCCCAGGTGCACGGCGCGAAGCGCGTCCCTGGTGATGGTGACGCCGTTGTTGCAGACCTGCACGACGATCCGGGGTACGACGCTGAACGCGCCGCCGCCCGTTTCGCTGTTGGTGAAGACGAGGCCGGCGAAGACGGTCGGGTTGTCGGCGCCGGTCGCTCCGGTGAAGGGGCTGCGGTAGTTGCCCAGGAGGGCAGGGGCCAGCGATTTGATGGCCTCCGAGTGCACGCGGACGACCATGCGGCGTTCGCTGAGGTCACACGAGAAGTGCACCTGTAGTCCGGAGTCCCGAATGCCCGACAGCACTGCCATGAGGACGTCGAGATTGTCGATGATTTTGTAGCCGTCGCTGAGGAAGGCGCGCAGGATGCCACTGCCGTTGCCATCGGAGAGGCACCGTGCCAGGTAGCGCTTGCCCTGGTGCAGGTCGAGCCAGCCGTTGACGTTGGTGTCCCAGAGGCTGTGTGCCTGGGTGCGGGTCTTGCGCAGGTAGCTGGCGGGGATTCCGAGCTTGTCGCCGATTCCCGCGTCACCGATCTCGGTGGGCAGGTAGAGGCCGTCTGCGGGGGTGACGCCGTACTCGCTGATCATGGGTTCTGCGCCGGTGATGCGCAGGTGGCATCCTTCGGCCTGGAGCATGGCGGTGCCGGCGACGATGTCCAGCTTGCACGCGTGTTGTTGTTGGAGAATGGCGTTCAGGTCGTGCAGATTGGCATTTCGGGTGGTGAGTGGGATCGAATTGAGAGCGGTGGTCACGTGTGATTCCCTTCGGTTGGGTGTTGGTTGTGAGATTGGGGGTTGCCGTCCCCTCTCCCTCATGTATTTAATGATACAGCATGGCTCTTGTGGTTGTCCGCCCATCGACGGGCTGTTTTGAACGACTTTACGTACTCGCTGAAATGCGAAGAGTGATGATGGCCGTCGTTTCATCTCGTGGCGGGAGACTTCCCGGCGGCCTGATCATCGATCGATCATGGGGTGGGCTGGTTGTCCAGCTTGGGGTGTGGCTGGACAACCAGCCCACCCCATGATTGCCCTTGCGGCAGGTTGCCGGGAAGGCGCACGTCTCCCTCCCCGGAGCCTGCCTCGCCGGCGAGGCGCCGCGGTGCAGCGGCGGGACGCTGCCCTGGCCGGAGGCCATCGGCCGAAGGTCGATGCAGCTCGGGAGGTGGTATGCGCCAAGCGTCGACACCTGGGCTGAGGGGGTCGGACGAGGCGGCAGTTGTTACGCGCTGTCGTCGGGGGAGTGGGTGGGTGATTCCGGCGCGGCTGGGCCAGCGACTTTTCCCGGCCGGGAGTTGATCCATTCCTGCACGCGGCGACGACGCCAGTAGCGAACAACGCCCTGCACGGGCGCTGGCTCCTGCTTGTCCGGCAGCGGGAGGTAGCCGTCTTCGCCGCGTTCCCAGGCGGGCTTGCTGAGCTCGACGTACTTTCCCCAACCCCAGTTCTGCTGGTCGATGATCCCCCGGAATTCGGTGGCGGAGACGAGCGCGTCTGGGTCGCCCTCGAGTGATACGTGGTGAACGCGGGCGCGGTGCAGCTCGGCGAGCCGGGGAATCACCACATCCCGGACGTGCTCCAGGTCGTCAACGGCAAACCATGCCTTCTTGCCCTGAAGGGTCGGCGCGGGCCAGCCGGATCCCTGGGCGCGAGCTTTGGGGGAGGTCTTGAGTCGTACGGTCTGCTGCGACCTGCCGGTCAGCTCTGCTGCCCCCGCGATGTCGGTGTGGGGGCGGCCGTCGATGTCGCGGATCTCCACGCCAACCCCCGCCTGCTGGTCACGGTTGACGGTTGAGGCGGCCGGGACATCGTCGGCAAGCCGGCGATGCGGCAACCCCGGCCGCCGTTCTTCAACCAACACCTCACTCGCGCTGTACACCCCGATATGGCTTCGGGCGCGACCGAAGTTTCGGCGATCCTACCAGCGCAAGAGCGATGGGTCGTTCTCCGCTCACGGGAAGTCGCTGTTGAGTTGATCTCGAACGGTCCTCAGGGGTCGTGGTGCAGAGTCATGGGCTCGACGGTGTGTTGAGCTTGTCGAAGTGAAGATCAGCGGTGAGGAGGCGGCGACGACCTCATCGCCCCTCCGATGGCACCCGGCCACCGACCCTCTCCGGGCCCGTCATGGCCGACATTCAGTGGCAGACCCGACCAAGGTCGGGGAGGAAGCAGTCTGCTGGTGCCGCAGACGGTCGAGGTGGTCGACCATGCGGGCGGTGGCGGGATGCCCGGGGTGAGCACGGCGGTGACGGTTGATGACGTCAGCGAGCAGCGTCCGGGCCGCCTCGTGGTGGCCGAGGTCGTGCAGGACGAGGGCGCTGGTGGCCCGTACGGCGAGAGTCTGGTGGGCATCGGCTCCGACGGTGTCGGCCAGGTGGTCGGCGAGCTGCCGGTAGAGGCCGTATGCCCGCTGGTGGTGGCCGGCTTGGCGGTGGGCGGTGGCGAGGGTGTGTGCAGCGGTCAGTGTGGGCGGGGCGGTAGGGCCGTGGAGGTGGGTGAGGCTGCGATGGGCGTAGTCCGCCCAACGGATCGCGGCAATGCTGTGCAGGAGCGTGGCGAGCAGGTGGGCGGCTTCGGCGTGGAGGGTGCTGATGGCGGTGGTGGCGGGATCGACGCCGGTGAGGATGCTCTGCAGGAGGCGGTGGGCGCGCGCCGGGTCGGTGGTGGCGAGTTGGCGGGCGAGGCGAAGCTCCTCGGTCAGGGCATGGCGGGGTCGGGCGGTGGCAGGCCAGGTGATACGCAGGTCGGCGGGATGCCCGCCGGCGGTGATGCGGGCGATGAGCCGGTGGGCGTGTATAGCGGCGATAACCTCGCGCTTGGGGTGAGTGAGGGCGGGCACGAGACGGGCGGCGTGTTGCAGCACCACTTGCCCGACGGCCTCGGCGACGGCCACTGCGTTCAGTGGGGGACGGCGGCATGGTGGCGGGCAGTCGTAGACGAGCCCGACGGTGGTGAAGATTGCGGTCATGGGCTGCTGGCAGAACAGGCAGTGGAGCATGCCGTCCGGTAGCACAACCAGGTCATTGTCGACATCGGCGCGCGGCGTGGTGGGCGGTACCGCGGTGGCTGCTTGGGCGCGGGCTTTGGTCACCCAGCTTTGGAGTAGTCGACGGTCGAGGTGGAGTTCCCGGGCGACGGTGCTGATCGGGCCGCGTCGTCCCGTCGCGCGGGCAGCCTCAACCTGGCGTACTGCGTCGGCGATGACGTCGGAGGTGTACTTGCGGGGCTTGGCCACAGGAGGTTGGTCCTCGACAGGCTGGGGATCGGGGGCGATGAGATGTTGGGCCCGCCAGAGCAATCGTCGGGGCGGTCGGAGGGGTTCCGGCGCCTCAGATGTCGATCTCGGCGGTGACGGGGTGATGGTCAGAGGCGTGCGGCGGCCCGTCGGGGATGCGAGGAGTCGCCAGCGGCTGAGGATCGGCGTGGCGCCTGTTACCTCTCACCGCGGCGAGGTGTTGCTCTGCGTCGACCGGAGGGTGGGCTGCTGGCAGCCAGCTGCCGGTGTGTGGGCGTTCGGGGTGCGGCGGCTGTCGACGTAGAGCCGGTAGTTGGCTGCCTCGGCGACGATCAGCGTCGGGAAGTCGGGTCCCAGGCGTGGATCCTGGGGCGGGATGGGGCCGGTGATAACGCTGCGGGCGGCGAGCAGGACGCCGCTGCGTGCGTCGATGGTGAGGATGTCGCGTCGCGGCACACCGGAGCGGTCGGTGTACGGGAGGATGAGGTCCGTGCCGGGCCGCTGGATGCGGTCGGTGACGCCGGCCTGGGCCAGGAGACCGGGCTGCTGCGCGAGGAGCCGCAGGACCGCGGCCCGGACCGGACGGGTGAGCGCGTGGCGTTCGTAGAGCATCGCGACCCCGCCGACGATGTCCTGCGGACGGTTTTCCCCAGGACCGCCCGCGATGAGCAGGTGGGTGCGCAGGGCGTCGGGTTGTCTCGGTGGGGGTTGGTCGAACCGGTCCCCGGTCCGGCCAGCCCAGCTGCCGCTTTCGCCGTCGTCGGGGATGCAGCGGTGGGTTTCGAGGTGCACGCTGACCAGCCGGCCCTTGGCGGCATCGTCGGTGCGCCACAGTTGGTCGACGCGGATCCGTTCGGGCCACCCGGTGGGGCCGGGTGGTCCGATGAGGTCCCGGTACCAGGTGCGGCGTTCGACGTACTGGTAACCACCACGGGTGGTGTCGGCGGGCGCGTCGGTGAGGGTGGCGGCCAAGCGGGTCAGGACCGGCCCGGCTGGCACCGGCGGTGCGCTACTCGGAGACGGTGTCGGCGGCGGAGGGCCGGGGTTCTCGTTGGCGGACGGTCCGGCGCAGGCCGCGAGGAGAAGCGATGCGGCGAGCAGCGTCGTGCCGGTGCGGGTTCGGATCATGGTCGTCCGCGTCGTGTCATTCGTGGACCCCGGGGAGTAGCGGACGGTGTGGGTGGATGAGCGTTGGTGTGGGGTTTCCTTGTTCAGGTTGGGCGGTGAGCCGGGGCAGTTGGTGTCGCGGGTGGGGAACCGGACCGTAGAGGCGGTGGGGATGAGGGGCATGGGTTGTCCAAGGGTCGTGGCACGTGTGGGCGGAAAGGAGGGATGAGGTGGTCGTGGAGCAGCGTCAGAGGGAGGCCTGACCTCGCTTGGTGTCCGTCGTGGCCGGCGGCAGCCGCTGGGCCGATCAGGTGAGGAGGTTCAGAGTGGTGGGGTGGGTTCGGGTTTCTGGGCGTGCACGGTGGCGAACTGGTAGCTGGAGACGACGACGTAGGGGTCGGCCATCAGCTCGGTGAACCGGGCGAGGTCTTCGACGGTGAGGCCGGTGTCGATGAGCTGGTCGTGGAGTTGGTGGGCGTTGTTGGCGTAGAGGGCGCAGCCCGGTCCGCCGCCGGTCCAGGTTTCGGTGAGGCCGCGGGCGTGAACGTGGTTCATGCCGGCGGCGAGCAGTAGCGCGGGGGTGTTCTCGCCCCAGTGCAGGTCGACGCCGCGATCGGCGAGGGTGTCGAGGACGCCGTGTATGGCCCTGGTGATCAGGCTTGCGTCGGGTTCGGTGGGGGCGCGGTGAACCACGATCCGGGAGTAGACGATCTCTCCCAGGACCAGCCATCCGCCGGGGCGCAGCAGGTCGATCATCTGCCGGAGCAGGTCGACCCGGTTCGGTAGGTGTTCGAGTAGGCAGCGGGCGTTGATGACGTCGTAGCCGTCGGGGGTGGTGGGGATGGGCTGGGTGCGTAGGTCGCGCTGGTAGACGTCGATGATGCTGGTGGGGTTCAGGAGTTGGGTGTCGAGGTCGACGGCGGTGACGTTGCCGTCGGGTCCGACGAGGCCGGCGAGGTGGCGGGTGATGGAGCCGGCGCCGGCGCCGAGGTCGAGGGCCCGCATACCGGGTTTCACCCCGACCCGGGCCAACCCTCGGATGGTGTGCGGGTCGAGCACATCCTGGAGGGGGTGGAGTTGGTGGGGGCTGTTGCGGAACTGGTAGCGCTGGCCGGTGGTGGTCATCGTGGGTTCGCTTCCGTGATTAGGCAGGGCGGCATGGTGGTGCCATCCGTGGGGTTGGGGGGCGTTGCTGGGCGAGCGGTCGCCGGCTTGGTGGTGTTCCCGCCGGGGATGGTCGGCGAGAGCACGACGGGCTGGCGAGGAATGCGCATGGTGGCTACTCCCGGTGGGCGGTGCTGGGGGTGAGGTGGTCGCCCACCAGTAGGTCGACCTGCCCGTCGGGCGGGTCACTGAGCTGTCCGGCGTTCAGCGCGTAGACGCGGTCGGCGACGGCGGTCGCGGTGTGGGCTTGTGGGAGTGCGACGAGCACGGTGATGCCCTGGTCGGGAAGGTCCCGGAGGACGGCGATGACCTGGCCGGCGATGCGGGGGGAGAGTCCTTCGGTGGGTTCGTCGGCCAGCAGTAGCCGCGGGTTGGTGCGGAGGGCGCGGGCGATCGTGAGCATCTGCTGCTCGCCACCGGAGAGTTGGTGGCCGTGGTGCCTCCGTCGGGCGGCCAGTGGTGGGAACAGGTCGAACAGGTCGTCGACGCTGAAGCCGCCGCCGGTGGCGGGGCGGGTGACGGTGAGGTGGTCGCGGACGGTCAGTGACGGCCACAGGCGGCGTCCCTGTGGGGCGAGTGCGACGCCGGCGCGGGCGAGGTGGTGGGGGAGTAGTCCGGTGAGGTCCCGCCCGTCGAGCACGATCTGCCCGATGGTGGCGCGTAGGTGGCCGGCGAGGGTGTGCAGCAGGGTGGTTTTCCCGGCGCCGTTGGGGCCGACGATCGCGTACACGCCGGGGGTGGGCAGGTGGAACGACACCGACCGGACGACCAGGGTGTCCGGGCGGTGGCCGGCGGTCAGGTCACGGACGTGCAGCATGACCGGCCTCCGTGGTGCCGAGGTGGAGGGTGCGCACGGTGGGGTCGGCGCGGACGTGGTCGGCGGGTCCGTCGAGGTGTCGGCGGCCGTGGTGCAGCACGGTGATCCAGTCGGCGAGGGCGGCGACGACGTCCATGTGGTGTTCGACGAGGATCACCGCCATCCATCCGGGCAGGGTGCCGAGGATGTCGAGGAGTCGGGTGAGGTCGGTGTCGGTGAGGCCGGCGGCGGGTTCGTCGAGGAGCAGCACCCGGGGTTGTCCGGCGAGGGCGACGGCGAGGTCGAGCATGCGGCGGTGTCCGTGCGACAGGGTGGTGGCCGGGTAGTCGGCGTGGCCGGTGAGGCCGACGAGTTCGAGGAGTTCCAGGGGGACCCGGTCGGGGTTGCGTCGGTGGTGCCAGCCGCCCATGCGTACGCAGTCCAGGACGGTCAGGTCGGGGTAGACGGTGGGGTGTTGGAAGGTGCGGCCGATGCCGGCGCGGGCCCGCCAGGCGCTGCCCCGGCGGGTGATGGTCTGCCCCTGGTAGGTGATGGTGCCGGTCTGTGCCCGGGTGCTGCCGGCGAGGAGGTTGAGCAGGGTGGATTTGCCGGCGCCGTTGGGGCCGATGATCGCGTGTCGGTCGCCTGGTGCGATGGCGAAGGAGTCGAGGTCGAGGACGGTTAGCCGTTGGTGGGCGTGGTGCAGGCCGGTGGCGACCAGACCGGTGTCGTGGGCGCGGCCGATGGCGGCGGGGTCGCGGCGGGAGGGGATGTGGTCGACGGCGTCGACGTGGCGGGTGGTCACGGGGTTCTCCGGGAGGCAGCGGGCAGCGGTTCGGGTCGCCGGGTCGCCCGGACCCGGCGGATCTCGGCGCGGAGGCGGGTGAGGGCGGGGGTCAGGCCACAGGGGAGCAGGTAGACCGCGGCGACGAACAGGGCACCGAGGAGGAGTGGGGCGTGGCCGGGCCAGTCGGCGGCGGCCACGTCTCGCACGCCGAGGACGAGCACCGCGGCGACGGCGGCTCCGGGCGGGGAGTGTGTGCCGCCGATGACGGCGGTGAGCAGGGCCAGGGCGGCGGTGTCGAAGCCGACGTCGGCGGGGGTGATCCACCGGTGGGTGTGGATGAGTAGTGCCCCGGCGGTTCCGGCGGTGGCTCCCGCGCCGGTGTGCACGAGCCACAGGTAGGTGGTGACGGGGTGGCCGCTGGCGGCGGCGCGGGTTTCGTTGCCGCGTACGGCGGTGAGGAGCAGGTGGTGTCGGTGCAGCAGCAGCATCGTGGCGGCGGTAGCGACGAGGGTGATGGCGGTGGCGTAGAGCAGCACGGGTCGGTCGGCGGTCAGGGGTGGGGTGCCGGGGAGCAGGTGTGGGGCGGGGATGCCGGCGAGGCCGTCGGTGCCGCCGCTGACTGTGCGCCACTGGGTGGCGGTGATCGTGGTCAGTTCCGCCACGGCGAGGCTGAGCATCAACACCACGGTGCCCCGGTGGCGGACCAGCAGCATGCCGAGCAGTCCGGCGGTGAACGCGCCGGCCAGCGCGGCGGCGACGAGGTGTACGGGGGCGAGGGTGTGGCCGGCCAGGGCGAGGCGGGCGGTGGTGTAGGCGCCGGCGGCGTAGGGGGCGACCTGCCCGAGGGTGGGTAGTCCGGCCGCGCCGGTGACGGTGGCGACGCTGACGGCGAGCAGTGCCAGGGGCAGCATCCGGGCGACGGTGGCGGGCCAGTAGCCGTCCGACGCCGCGGCGAGGGTGGTGGCGGCGCCGAGCGGGAGCAGCCAGGGCGCCCACCGCCGCAGGTCGTCCCAACGGTGGGGGAGCGGGAGGCGGGCGGTCATCCGGGCATCCCGGGCAGGGGCCGGCGGCGGGTGAGCAGGAGCAGGGCCATTGCGCCGAGCAGCAGGTACGGGGCGAGGGCGGGGATGGTGATCACGCCGATGGTCTGGACCATGCCGACGCCGATCGCGGCGATCACCGCGCCGGGGACTGATCCGAGGCCGCCGCAGACGACGATGACCAGGGACAGCAGCAGTGTCGTCCGCGCGGTTCCGGGTCCGACGCCGAGGATCGGGGTGCAGAGGGCACCGGCGAGGCCGGCGAGGGCACCGGAGACGACCAGGACGGTGGTGTCGACGGCGCGGGGGTTGACGCCGATGCCGGCGACCATGTGCCGGTCGTCGACGGTGGCGCGGATGAGCCGCCCGGCGCGGGTGCGGTGCAGCACCGCGTACCCGATGGTGGTGATGATGACGGCGGCGGTGAGGGCCGCGAGTCGGTCGGCGGGGTAGGGGTGGCCGGCGATGGTCAGGGTGGTGTCCAGGGCGGCGGGTAGTTGGGGGCGTCGGATGTCCGCGCCGAAGATGGTGGTGAGTAGGTCTGCGCCGATGAGGGCGATGCCGAAGGTGAGTAGGGCTTGGTCGAGGTGGCCTCGGCGGCGCAGCCGGGCGGTGGCGGCGGCGAGTACGCCGCCGCTGGCCGCGCCGAGGGCCGTGGCAGTGGTGATGGCGGCGGCGAGGCTGGGCCAGGTGCCGGTGCTGGTGGTGGCGGCGACGTAGCCGCCGGTGGCGATGAGGGTGCCGTGCGCGAGGTTGAGTACGCCGCCTGCGCCGAAGGCGAGGGTCAGTCCGGCGGCGGCGATGGCCAGGAGCAGTCCGTAGGCGATGCCGTCGAGGCCGGGGATCAGGTAGGTGCCCATGCGAACCACTTCCCTCAGGTGGCGGGAAGGGTGGTGAGGTCCTGTACGAGCACGTTGGACAGCACCGGGCCGTCGGCGCGGACCTCGCGCAGGTACCAGCGCTGCACCGGTCGGTGTTCGGTTGGTTCGAACTGCCAGTCCCCGCGTGGGCTGGTGACCCGGCCGACCTTCCCGATCGCCTCGTTGAGTTTCGGGCCGGTCACGTCTCCGGCGACTGCGGCGAGGGCGCGGTCGAGGACGGCGGCGGCGTCGTAGGAGGCCATCGCGAAGGTGGTCGGTGGGTTGGAGTTCCCGGCGGCGGACCAGGCGGCGATGAACGCCTGGTTGGCGGCGTTGGAGAGGGTGGGGCTGTAGTTGAGGACGTTGCGGATGCCGGTGGCGGCCGGGCCCTGGGCGGTGAGGACCGATCCTTCGGTGAGGAACCCGGCGGCGTAGAGCGGCACGTCCTTGAGGTCGGACTGGGCGTACTGCTTGACGAACGCCACCGCCGCCGCCCCGGCGTAGAAGGTGTAGACGGCTTCCGGGTTCGTCTCGGCGGCCTTGTTGAGGTAGGGCAGAAAGTTCTCCGTGGCCGGGAACGGCGTGAACAGCGTCTTCCCGTCGGGGTTGGCGAGTTTCCCACCGAGGCGGGTGAACGTGTCGGTGAAGCCGCGCAGCTCGTCCCAGCCGCCCTGGTAGTCGGGGCCGATCGCGTAGACGGCGCCGTCGCCGACCTGGGATTTGACGTGCTCGGCGATGGCGATGCCCGGCTCGTCGGAGTTGTAGGAGGTGTGCCAGGTGTAGGTCAGATCCCGGGGCTTGCCGCCCTCCGAGGTGAACGCCGGCCGGGCGTTCGCGCCGAGCAGGGGAATCTTCCGGGCGGTGGTGAGAACCTGCACCTTGTCGACGGTCGCTCCGCCGACGAGGCCGGTCAGGGCGACCACCCGGTCGCGTTCGAGGAGTTTCTGCGCGGCCGGGACGGCGGTGGCCGGGCCGTCACCCTCGTCGCCTACCACCAGGTCGACCTTCCGGCCGCCGAGCCGACCACCGTGGGAGTCGAGGTAGAGGCGGAAACCGGCCTGCATGTCCTGCCCGACGGTGGCATATGTGCCCGACAGGGACACCAGCAGGCCGATGCGCACGGCGTCCGGGTCGGCAGGGGTGCTGGCACAGGCGGTGACGGTCAGCAGAGCGGCGGTGGCGGTCGCCGAGGCAAGTCCGCGTCGCAACCGGCTACGGAGACGGGTCATCGTGATGCTCCTTCAAGGGGCTGGGCGGGCCGGGTGCGGGTGAGGACGTGTTCGATGAGGGTGATGAGCAGCCGGCGGACGCTGTCGCGGTCCCGGGCGTCGATGTCGACGATCGGCACGTCCGGACCGAGGGTCAGGGCGTCGCGGATGGCCGAGGGCGGGTAGGTGTCGGCGTCGGTGAAGTCGTTGACGGCCACCACGAACGGCAGCTGGGCGTGTTCGACGTAGTCGAGGTGCCGGAACGCCTCGGCCAGCCGGCGGGTGTCGACCAGGACCACCGACCCGGCGGCACCCCGGACGATGGCGTCCCACATGAACCAGAACCGTTCCTGGCCCGGGGTGCCGTAGACGTAGACGGTCACCCCGTTGACGTCGAGGCGGCCGAAGTCCATCGCCACTGTCGTGGTGGTCTTGGCCGGGGTGTGGGAGACGTCCTCGGCGGCGGCTGCCGACATGCGGACCTCGGTGGTGACCGGGGCGATGTCGGACACCGCGCCGACCAGCGTCGTCTTGCCCACCCCGAACGGGCCGGTCAGCACGATCTTCACCCCCTGCGGCGGTGCCACCGCAGGGGCAGGGCGGGGGAGGGCGGGTGCGGGTGTCATCGGTGTCCCGCCCCGACCAGGGTGGTGTGGAAGCCGGGGGTGAGCTGGTCGCCGACCTGGTCGGCGAACCGGTGCAGTTCCTCGGTCACGAACGCCAGGTCCGCCTCGCGGGTGACCAGGGTCAGCAGCGACGCTCCGCCGCTGAGCGCGGTCAACAGCAGGTAGCCGCTGGCCAGGTCGACGATGGTGCCCTGCACCCCGCCCGCGCCGAAGTCCCGGGCCGCCCCGTTGAGCAGGCTGCGCAGCCCGGCGGCCACCGCCGCGAGCCGTTCGGCGGCTGCCCGGTTGAGGCCCTCGGTGCGGGCCAGCAACAACCCGTCGACGGACACCGCCACGGCCTGGCTGACGCCGGGAACCCGGGTCAGGTTGTTCGACAGCAGATAACTCAGATCACTCATCACTGGCCTTCCTTCGGCTGGGGAAATCGGTGGCCCAGGCCCCGCTGGTAGGCCCGCGCGGTGCCCGCCAACCCGTCCGGGCGGCGGCTGGGCGGCCTGGCGGACCCGGTGGGCGGGGCAAAGGGGATGCGCATCGGCTGCCGCTTGGGCAGGCCGTTCACGGTCGTCGCGGCAGCGCCGTAGGGGGCCGGCCCGGCGGGCGGGAGATGGACGGTGGCACCCTCGACGAACCACGGTGAGACGGGCGACTGCCGGGTCGTCTCCTCGTAGACCGGGGTCGACTGCAGATCCTGCGGCGGGCGGGGGGCCGGGATCAGCGGCAGCGCCTGCGTCGGAGCGTCCACGGTGTGGCCGCGCGGGCGGCGGGCCGGCAACGCCGGCACCACCACTGGTGGTGGTGCGGTGATCAAAACCGCGCTGATGGGGATCTCCACCACCGCGACCGTCCCCTGCGGTTGACCCGCTACCAGCCGCACCCGCAGCCCGTGTACGGCGGCCAGCATCGCCACCGTCGCCACGCCCTGCCGACGGATGTGCTCCACGGCGATCATCGGTGCCGGCGCGGCCAGTTCCGCGTTCAACCGCACCATCAGATCGGGGGTGATGCCCGCACCGGTGTCGATGACCTGCACGACCACCTGGTCACCGAGCAGATGCCCACTGATGACCGTCTCGCCGGGGCTGTAGCGGGTGGCGTTGTCCAGCAGCGACGCCAGCAGGTGCACCAGGTCGTCGATCAACGCCGGGGGCACCGACACCCGCCCGTCGACCGACCCCACCACCACCCGCCGGTACTCCCGGATCCGGCTCAACGCCGCCTGCGCCACCGTCACCAACGCCACCGGCTCCGGGTGCACCGACCCGAGAGCCCGACCCGACAACACCAGCAGACTCTGCGTCGCGTGCAGCAACTGCGCGGCCAGGTTGTCCACCGCGAACAACGTCGCCAACGTCTTCTCGTCGGCCTCGTCGCGTTCCGCCCGGTCCAACTCCCGCATCAGCAGGTGCGCCATCCCCTGACACCGCCGACCCACCGCCTCCACCGCACCCGCCGCCACCAACCGCTGCCGCGCCAGATCGGCGGCCGTCTCGTACACGGTCATGGCCAGGGCGTCGAACGCGGCGGTGACCTCGTCGATCTCGTCCCGGCTACGGCCGGCCGGGGCGAGCGCGGGCGGGGCCGCCGGCATCGCCGCCGGATCACCCGGATCGGTGGCGGAGATCCGCCGCACCAGGTCGGGCAGGTCCCGCGACGCCACCCGGGTCACCGCGTCACGGACCCGCCGCAACCGCCGCGCCAACGCCCGCCCCTGCCACAGCGTCAACGCCCCCGCCACGACCACCAACGCCAGCGCCGCACCGGTCAACACCGCCGTCGTCGCCCACTGCGCGGCCCGCCGCCGGCCCACCTCGGCGGCGATGTCGGCGTCCACCCGGGTCTGCACACCGTGCAACCGGTCCCGGCGCTCCCCGGTCGCGCGCACCCAGTCGGCGGCGTCGACCCGCAACCGCGACCCCACCCGCGCCCGGGAAACCTCGTCATCGAACCGCTGGGCGGCGAGCACGCCCGGCCCGGTCAACGCCTGGTCCAGCGACGACCGCCACCGACCCGACGCCCCGTCGGCAACCGTCAGCAACGCTTCCTCGTAACCGGCACGGGCGGCGGCAAGCTCCCGCTGCGCCGCCTGCGTCACCACCACACCACCGGCGGCCAGGACCGCCGTCTGCTGGACACCCGCGTACTCCGAAGCCCGCGACAACGCCGCCGCCACCCGGAGCTGCTCGGCGATCTGCGCGTCCGCGCCACCGACCTGCCCCACGGCCTCCCGCACCGCCAACCCCTGCGACACCGCCACCCGGTAGCGCACCAACACCGTCGTCAACGACACCGACCGACCCCGCACCTGATCCCGCAACGCCGACAACTGCCCCAGCTGCCCATCGAAGGCCGCGAACAACCGCCCCGCCTCGACATCCCCGGCAGCGAACCGGCCACGCTGCTGCCGGTAGTCGGCGACCATCCGATCGGTACTGGCCACCTGCGCCAACAGCGGGTCGACGCTGGCGGACGAACCCGTCAGGAACTGCGCCGCGACCAGGCGCTCCCGGCTCAGCTCGTCTACCACCTCGCCTGACACGGCCGACACCGCCACCAGCGCCTGAAGCCGATCAGCGGCACGCGCCCGCTGCCCCGTCGACGCCACCCCCCACGCTGCAAACAGGACGGTCGCCGCCAGCGGCACCACCAGCAGCAACGCAAGCCGCCTGACAACAGGCACAGAAGATCTCCTTTCCACAAGCAACCAGTTGTGCCACCAACGGGCGGGGTGAATCTCTCTCAATGAGTTGGCTTCGCCAGCCTTCCGAGCAGCACTGCGGCGGTGACGCATCGGGGCAACACGTGGCGCGGTCTGCACGAGATCCGCACCGCTATTCAGCGTCGTATCCGGAGTCAGAAAGGTCGACCACCGGAGGTGGGGTGCGAATCCAGCCGACACTCCCCGTCGAACGTGGAGTACACGTTTAGGTAGCTTCCGTGACAGCGGCGGACATCGTTAGAGTGACGTCCACAGCCACATGGTGTCTACGGAGGTGGGATGGCAAGGAGTGCACGCAGCTACCAACGGGAGGCCGGCGAACTCCGCTCCAGCGGCTGGACCTATCGGCAGATCGCCTCGCACTGGCAGCAGCGATACGACTTCAACCCAAGAGTCGCGTTCCGTCTCGCTCACGGGTTGACACAGGCAGATGTAGCTCAGCGTTGGAACGAGCAATGGCCCGACACTGACGCCCCGAAGACCGCGAAGCAAATATCCTACTGGGAAATCTGGCCAGGATCGGCGGGCCGGGCACCCTCGCTAGAAACATTGAACAGGCTGGCGTTCCTTTACCACTGCTCTGCAGGCGATCTACTCGGTGGCGAGGACCACAGCCATCTGGATGCGACAGACGTAGGTATGCGCCGACCAGGCGTTGACATGACCGGCGTTCCTCTGGGGACGACAGCCCGTGCGCTTCCATCTGCGGAAGCGATCCCGAGCCGTGTTACGGAGCGGGTTGTTGAGGACTTCGAGGTGCTGACGGACACCTACCGCCTCATCGACTACCGAGAGGGCTCTGCCCGAGTGAGCGGGGACATCGCTGTACACCTACGCCGGATGCTGGAGGTCAGCAACAGGACAACCACCAGCGGGACCCATCGCCGTTTGCTCCAGGCTGCCGGGGATGCCGCCCAGTTGGCCGGCTGGCTGGCGATCGATGCCCAGAGGTACGACCGAGCCGAACGTTACTGCCGATTGACGGTATCGCTCGCGCAGAAAGCCAACGACCGCGCGCTACACGCATACGGCCTTGGCGTGATGAGCTACATCCACCTACATGCCGGTGACGGCAAGGCCGCACTTGATGTGCTCGACACCGCCCAAGGCGTGGGCGATCGCGGCAGCCCAGCGGCGGTCAGATCATGGCTCCACGAGGCCACCGGTGAGGCGTACGCGCTCCTCGGACAACCACGGCCCGGCCTAGTTGCGCTGGCACAGGCCGAGAAGTTCTTCGACGGCGCAAGCGCGAGTGCTTCCCCCGCTTGGTTGGGCTTCTACAACGCCGAGTGCCACGCGGCCCGACTGAAGGGCCGCTGCCTGACTCGCCTACGTCAGCCCCGCGACGCCACTCGGGCGTTGTACGAGGCACTGACCCTCCTACCACCCGCATTCGTTCGGGAACGGTCAGGGACCTTGATCGATCTTGCTAGCGCGTACGTGCAGATGGGGCAGGTCGAGCAAGCCTGCGACGTGGCGGGCCAGGCAGACATCCTTGCCCGGCGTACAGGCTCGGCGCGCAACCGCAAGCGCCTCCGCGAGCTGCTCATCGATCTCATGCCCTGGACCAACATCGACTGCGTGCAGAACCTCTACCGTCAGGTGCTGCTTAACTAGGGGCGTGCTGAAGGCATCCCACGTGAGTCGCCGGTGAACCGTCGCGCGTGGACCGAACTCGTCGTCCTCGCCGCCCTGTGGGGTGCGGTCTATCCGTTGATCGAGGTAGCGCTGCGCGACTTGTCACCCACAGTCGTTGTCTTCGGACGGGTTCTGCTCGCCTGCCTTCTCCTAGTGCCAATCGCCATCCGGAGCAGCGCCCTAGTGGATCTCTGGCGACGCCCGAGGGTCATCATCGAGACCGTCCTGGTGCAGTCGACCATTCCGCTCCTGCTGCTGACATACGGTCAGCGATACGTCTCCGCTGGTATCGCCGCCATCCTGGTCGGGGCGCAGCCACTGTTCGTCGCCATGCTCGCCTACCGGTACGCCCCTGACGAGCGCCCCCAGGGCTGGAAGGGCACCGTCGGCATCAGTGTCGGTCTGGTCGGGCTCATCCTGCTCTTCGGTGTTGACCTCCGCGGCGGCCGACTGGCCCTCCTCGGTGGTGCACTCGTGCTGATCGCCGCACTGTGCTACGCCGCCGGCGCCATCATGATCCATCGCCGCCACGCCACTGCCCCTCCGCTGGGCGTCGCCACATCGGCAATGCTCGTCACCAGCACAGTGATGATCACGCCAGCTACATTGACGCTGCCTGATCACACACCCAGCCCTGGTGTGCTGGCGGCCGTAGTGTTCCTCGGCATCGTCTGCACCGGCATGACCCTCGTGCTCTTCTATACCTTGATCGCGCGCACTGGTCCGGCCCGAGCCGCATTGGCGTTCTACCTATCGCCCGCCTTCGCCGTCACGTTCGGCGTTGCCTTTCTCCGCGAACAACTCACGGTCGCTTCGACCATCGGCTTGGGTGCGATCGTGGCCGGCTGTCTTCTCGCAGCTCAACGCACGAAGCCGCCACCCATGTCGTGATTCGATCGCGGTACGACGATGGCATTTTCCATGCGGGGAGGGGCAGGCGCGGTTGCACCACGCTTGACAATCATCAGATCTGGGCCTCACTCGCCCTCGCTGGCGCGGTGTACGACCTGACCACCGCCCGCACCCACGGCCTGATCGATGCCCTGACCAGCGTCAACATCGTGGCATTCGCCGAGAAGACGTATCAAGACGCTGGTGGCAGTGTCCCTATACCATTCAACGTCGCCGATACCTACCCCGGCTGTCCCACCGGCGGAAGAGCATCAACCGCCACCACGCGCCACGATCCGAGCCGTCGCCGAACGCGCCGTCGCAGCCCCTCAAGGGCTGGAAAGTTCTGGCCAAGCTCCGCTGCTGCCCCCGACGCGCCACCGCGATCATCCAGGCCATCCTCGTCCTACACCACATCTAGACCACCCAAACCCACGATGAAAAGGCTTGTCAGCGCCCTGAAAGGCTTTCCTCGATGGACCGGATCACCGGTGACCAGGCATCCTTTACGTTGGCGAACTGCCGTTGGCCTTTGAGTGCCTTACCGCTGTACCGATATGCCTCCCACTCTTCTCGTAGAAAGACGATTTCGTCGTTCATCCGCACAACTCCGGCCGCAATAAGTACTTGAAGCGCGATGTTGAACTCCGAAATCGCAAACGGCTGCCGACCCTGGAACTTTCTGACGAAAACCCCACGTTCGCCAGAGTGCCCGTGGTTGCGCGTGAGATTCATCAGTTTGTTGAGAAAGCGGATCACCTTTCGGTCGAGCGGCTCCTCGCTCGTCAGTTCCAGTCGATACTCAAACCAGGGATAGCCGATCTTGACGACGGAAGGAACTCGTAGCTCGAACTCGTTCGATGGCGGTAGTTGGGTCGAAGTGAGCGGAAGCTGCAGTGCCTCGGCGACCTCAATAACGACAGATGCCTCCTGGTCGCCGATGGTGTCCATGCCTGGGCGGCGAGCGAACTCTAGCGCCGGCCCTTCGAATCGGACTGCTTTCGCGTGGATGAACAAGTCCGGACCCAGCACCGTCCCCTGAGAATTGCCCGGAACGAGGACCGTGCTGTCACTGCGGATGGACAACTCAGCCAATGGTCCGAGGAGTTGCAGCTCATGCGGCGAATCGGTCGACAGTTCGAACTTGGTAATACGCACACTTTCGCGGCCTCGCTTTATCGCGAACTCGCCCTCATATGTGAGTGGGTCTATCTGGTTGATAGAAGTGCTCGTCATAGACTCTGTCCACTCGGAGGCAATGATGGAAGCGTGCAGCGCGGCGAACTGCGGTTCGCTGATGATGAGCTGCGACTTGGTGCCTACGAAATCGAGCAAGAGTCCCGAGGTGTCACCAATCTCGATGATGCGCGACGGAGAAAATATCGAGTCGTCGAACTCAAGCGACGCGACATAAGCCTCGAAGACGGGACTCGCCCACTTGTTCTCCGATCGGAAGGGGTGATCGTCAGCGAATGTAGTGATGCGCTTTACATACTCCTGCCGCACGGCAGCGTCGGGAATGTGCGCAAGTCTCGGCGGTTCAGCTTTCTCAAGGAAGTGGCAGAGCCAGCCGATCTGCTCGCTTGGGCTATAAACTACCTCGGGATCGAGTCCCAATTCCTTGGCAAGGTCAGCAACCTTGCCCTGGTCGCGTAGAAGAAGCCGCTCAAGAATTCCCTGCAGAAGATTAATGCGTCCCTCGGCACGCGGCCCTTGATCCTCGAACTGCTGGCGTATCGCCAAGAAGTTCGGCCGCTTGATAAGCATGGCCGCAACCGCATCGAGCACAGGAGGATAGCCCGCAAACGCCTCGGCGTAGCCACCCTCGCTGGCGCTGCGCAGTGAGGTGATCAGCGCATTCCGCGCGGCCACATACTCGACGGAGGAGGAATCCGTGCGGGGATCGCGCCTTGTGGCGACCCCGTCTACGTATTGAGTGCACTGGGCCGGGGCAAGGTGAGAGATTTCCCACCAAGATACGGAAAGTCCTAGGTCGCTGAGTGTCGCCCATAGGTCTTCTAGAGTTCGCTCGCGGCCGAACAATACATAGTGCAGCCCCTTGCGGGCGAGACGACCCAGCGACTCGATGAACTCTCGCCACGAGATCGCTGAAACGCGAGCCCTAGCCTCGTCGAGAGAGTCGATAGCGATGAGCGGACGGGTCTCACCCTCAATGAGAGCAGCCACGTCGTGGCTTTCGAGGTACCGCCCGAGCGCGTACTCCAGCGATGTGGCACCGACGGCACTATCAAGATCCAGCCGCCATAGCGGTGCGTTGAGTCGGCTGGCGAGTTCCCTCGCGGCGGTGCTCTTTCCAGCCGCACCACGCGCTGACACTAGCGTAACCACCGGATTGGCGTTGTCGTCCTTCTCAAGAAGGACGGGCGGCACGAAGAAGTCCCCGGGTTCCAAAGCGGGAATCTCGAAGCTCCTCGACGGCTTGCCGCGCAACGGAGACGTCTCGAAGCCGCGGCAGAAGTCGCCGAAAGTCCGTGTCGAGTCGAGATTCAAGGGGGTCTCCTCACCTCGCGACAGGCTTGCACTAAGGTACGACAGCAGGATGTCCACAGTAGCTTGTCATGTCCCACGACGTGTAGGTGGGCCGCCTCAGCTTCATCCTGTTGAGTGGGCCCTTTCATCCTGCGTAGCGGTTGGCTTCGACGTGGTGCAGAACGAGGATGGCTTGCACGGTCGAGGTCGCTCGCCGTGTCAGCAGCTTGTTCAGGATCTTCCAGACCTCCGATCGCCGTAAGGGTCAAGCGGGGGCTGGGTTTCGGGTGGGGAATGCCTTGGTCTCGTCGTAGAGCAGAACTATGTCGGAACCGTCGTCAGCACCTGCCGACATATCCGGTAGCTCTGGTGGAGGGCGGGGAACAGGACCACCTGCGGCCGACGCTGCTATCCGAGGCGGAATCACCCCTGGGTGCGTGGGGAGCAGTGTTCGCCGTCCCGCACGTACGCATCACCGGTGGGATCACCCCCGCGTGCGCGGGGAGCAGAACGCCTCCGGCCTTCATCAGGGGACAGAACCGGATCACCCCCGTGCGCGGGGAGCAGCCCCGGCTGTAGTCGGCGAGCTGCATCGCCATCGGATCACCCCCGCGTGCGCGGGGAGCAGCTCCTGCCCGCCGCCCTTGCCGGGCAGGTCGCGGGATCACCCCCGCGTGCGCGCGGAGCAGCGCGTGCTGGCGCTACCGGGAGTGGACGCCTGGGGACCACCCCCGGTAGCGCGGGGAGCAGGACCTGGGTGACGGGGCGGGGTGGCGTAACCGGGGATCACCCCCGCGTGCGCGGGGAGCAGAGGCTGACCGATCACCCGTCCTACCGGCGCTACGGATCACCCCCGCGTGCGCGGGGAGCAGTCGCCCAGGTGGTCAGCGCCAGCGGCCCTCCGGGGATCACCCCCGCGTGCGCGGGGAGCAGGCTTTTTGACCTGGGGCGTTAAAGATCAACCTTGCTGTTTTTGTTCACTTTGGTTGGCGGCCTGTTTTTAGGGTCGGTCTGGTTGTTGCTGGTTGTGGCCGGCGGTTGCCGTACAGGCGATGGTAGTCAATGCGGGTCCGGCGGCGTCGGCCTCATGCGGGTCGGTAGCACCGCCACTGTCCAAGCGGTCTGGCCGTCGACATCATGGTCTGTGGCAGCAATGATCGGGACTGGGCCTTCCTCTGGGCCTGTGGCGAGATGCTTCCCGCTGTCCTGCCGCAGGGTAGCCGGCTGAGGTGTGTGGTCACCCGCGACGGCGGAACCACATGGTGGCACGGTGTCTGTACCGGTACCGGAGAGAGGGTCACCTGTTGACGGTGCTGTTGCGCGACTACCACGGCCACGCCTTCGAGCTGGCCGACGCCGAGGACGCGGGACGTCGCTTCGATGAGCAGATCGGAACGATCATGCCGCACGGGGGCTGCGGACAGACCTTCACCGTCGGCACCCACGATCAACCCGCCCTCCGCATCGATATCGACATCGATGCGGACCGGGCGGCGGTGCGCTGGCTGCCTGATGGCAGCTATGCCGCCGAGCGGCAACCCGACACACCCATCACCGTGTACGAGTCGCCAGACGTCGGCCTGGTGGAAATCTCTGCCGGCATCGCGCGAGTGACCCCAGCCGCCGCCCGGACCGCAGTCGTCGAGTACGCCACCACCGGCCAATGCCCCACCAGCATGCGCTGGCAGCACGAGGAGCAGTAGCCGGCCCGACAAAGCCGTAGCGCAGGCCGTTGACCAATCCCGGGACGACAGAGCCGCCCGGGCATGCGCGGCGAACGGCGCAGGCTCGTGCCTCTGGGGTTGGTGGTCCCCGCGTGCGCGGGGAGCAGGGCCAGCCGGTACGGGTGGAGATCGGCGACTGGGGATCACCCCTGCCTGCGCGGGGAGCAGTGGGAGCCCGAGCGCTACCCCGGCGCGGTGTCGGGATCACCCCCGCGTGCGCGGGGAGCAGCAGAGAGCGGCGGGGAAGTTGACGGACTGGAAGGGATCACCCCCGCGTGCGCGGGGAACAGCCGGTGGCGGGCCGCAGGAACGACCCGATCATGGGATCACCCCCGCGTGCGCGGGGACCAGGAGACGGGCGCGCTTGACGCGCTGCGAGTCGTGGGATCACCCCCGCGTGCGCGGGGAGCAGGTCACGGGTCCGGGCCAGGGCAGTCCGGTCATCGGGTTCACCCCCGCGTGCGCGGGGAGCAGACCCCGAGCAACGTCAAGGTCGGGCCGTACGTCGGATCACCCCCGCGTGCGCGGGCAGCAGGCAGTCGGCGCGGGGAAGATGTTCCGGTGGGAGGGATCACCCCCGCGTGCGCGGGGAGCAGTCCGGCGGTGCGATTTCCTCCATGACGGAGGTCGGATCACCCCCGCGTGCGCGGGGAGCAGGGATTCCGGAGATCATCCGCAGGAACGGCGGCAGGATCACCCCCGCGTGCGCGGGGAGCAGACTTCTTGACCTGGGGCGCTAGAGATCAACCGCGTCGTTTTCCTTCACTTTGGCTGACAGTTCGTTCATGTGGTCGGTCCTGTTTCGCTGGTGGGGGTCCGTAGTTGTGTATGGAGGATGGTAGCCAACGCGGAGCCTGTCGATGGCGTCGTGAGCGGCTTCTTGGTTGTGATGGTTGCAGGCTCGTCTCGGTCTGCTCGTCGAAGTGCCGTCCTGTGTCCTCGGCGTCGGTCAGCTCAGCGGGTTGACCGTGGTTGTTGCGCAGGCGGCAGTGTCCACGGGTGATCCTCTCCCGATCACGTGGGGCTGTGACTCTGCCGTACGTGACGGGGTGTGTCATCGGCTGGCCGCCCTGCGATCTGCGCTCGCGCTACTTCTTACGCGAGGTCGCGTCGTCTGCCCATCGGATGAGCGATGGGCGTTGACCGGTCGCGATGTACTCAACGACTGCCCGGTGGGCGGTTTCCACCGACAGCACTGCCAACTCGGCGGGGATGGTGACCAGAGGGGAGTCAGACGACTCCAGAACCACGATCGGTTCGGCTGGAGGCTGTTCCACCGCGTGACCGCCGTCGGGCAGCCAGCGCAGCGCGGCCCTTTCGTTGTCGTAGTCGATGTCGAGGCGTAGGACGTCGTCAGCTCCGCTCGGTGCGAACCAGAATACGTGCGCCCGGGTGCCGTGCGGTCCGATCATCAGCGTCTGCTTGTCGAGAAACACCCGGGCGGCCTCCGCGTCAGGTAGCTCCTGCTCGCAGATGTCGAACACCACGCGGTACGTCATGACCTGATCCTCTCACCCGTGCCTGTGTAGGTCTTGGTCCACCAGGTTCGTCCGCCGTCCTGTGTCGCCCACACGGTAAGGCGGGCGCCGGCGGGCAGGACCGGGGGGAGGAGTTTGTCGCAGGTCAGCGGCCAGTCCCGATCGAAATCCCGAGTTCCGCATGTGGTGTTGTTCAGCACCAGCTCACCCTCGTCGAGTTCGTCGCGGCGCATCCGCGCCGCGACGTGGCTCTCGACGTGGCTGACCAGGACGCGTGGCCATCCGCCGCCCCGATACGGGTGCAGGTCCGCGACAGAGGCGTCATCGTCCCGGCTGACAATGGTTTCGCCGTTGAATACCCCAGTGGTCGGGTCCGTCCGCTTGTTGCGGACCGGCAGACTCCGGCCGGTTTCTTCGACGTGTGCGGGTGGCTGGGGTGACGGCGATCCCTGCCCGGGTACGTCGCCACCCGCGGTCGTTTTCCCGCGTCACCGGCTGCCCGCGCCTCGCCCAACGCGCCGTTGACGAGGTGCTTCGCGGCTTGGCCGCGATGTCCTACCTGTTCGAGGACCTGCTTGATCGTCGCCAGTTGGGACAGCATTGGACCCTGCTGCCCGCCCTGCAGCACGGCGGCGGTGAGATGCTGAACCTCGGCGAGCTTGGCGATGGCGGCCGCGACTGCGTTGGTGGCCGCGTCCAGTGTGGCCACTGCCCGGCCGAACACGGCAATCGTCTGCTGCGGCGACTCCTGGCTCGCGGCGGCACCAACCGCGCTGAGCGCCTGCGCGATGTGGCCGCCGACCGACGCCGCGCGGGCCCGGATCTCTTGAGTCCCGGTCTGAACCGCGCGCATACGCTGGGCGATCACGGTGAAGCCGGCGGCGGCTGAACGGGCGGCGACCTGCTCGGCCGCTGTCGCAGCCGCCGCTGCGGTCTCGACGGCTCGTGCGGTCCCCTCCGCCATCGACTGCAGCTCGCCGCTGATGCTGTCGGTGAGTGGCATATCCAGCCCTTCCCGCGACCGACGATCGGCACCTGCCGGTTCATCGAAGCGTATGGACGCCAGGTCAGCCGCACAACCGTCCTACGCTCTCGGCACCGCGCCGCCTTCGGCCGACACGCAACCCAGTCCGATACGACATCTCTCGCTTCCCCCGGCCTCGTTGAGGCCGCCCGCATGCCCATGCTGTGGGCGCTGTACGCCCCGGCGCGACGCGAGCTGCACGACCTGGTCCCGCAGCCGATCCAGCAGGACGAGTACCGCATCGAGGAGCCCCGTTGGGCCGCTCCCAGCCGGGGTGCTCCCGCATCGCGTCCGGGATCTGTGCCGCCCGTCGCCCGACTGCCTCCGGAGCCGGCATCCGCTTCGTCGTCACCGTCGTGGCCTACCCTTCCCGTACGTTGGGCGTGGGACACGGGGGCCGAGCACCGCTTTGCGTCGACCACTGCCCCCCCGCATGCGCGGGCAGCAGAGCGCCGCACCACCAGTGCAGGCAGGTCCGGGGATCGCCCCCGCATGCGCGGGGAGCAGTACGGGTCCAGCCCGGGGTGGGGTCGGAACTGGGGATCACCCCCGCATGCGCGGGGAGCAGTTCAGCGCGTCGGCGGGGGTGACGTCGGTTCGGAGGATCACCCCCGCATGCGCGGGGAGCAGGGCGGCGTGCACCTTGCGGCCATCGCCGTTGAAGGATCACCCCCGCATGCGCGGGGAGCAGCTCAGCGTCGTCTCGCAGAGGTATGTGGACGAGGGATCACCCCCGCATGCGCGGGGAGCAGGCGATGAAGGCGAATGGTCGTGGGCGGATGTTCGGATCACCCCCGCATGCGCGGGGAGCAGGCAGGCCGTGACAGCCCAACCCCGGGACGGCGTGGATCACCCCCGCATGCGCGGGGAGCAGGACTACACGAACACGTTGGAACTCACCTACGTGGGATCACCCCCGCATGCGCGGGGAGCAGGACTACACGAACACGTTGGAACTCACCTACGTGGGATCACCCCCGCATGCGCGGGGAGCAGATCATCGCCACGCCCAGCCGGACGCTAGCAATGGGATCACCCCCGCATGCGCGGGGAGCAGATCCAGGCGTTCTACGCCAAGATCCTCGCCGCAGGATCACCCCCGCATGCGCGGGGAGCAGACGTGGCGCAGCGTCGACCACGGCGTGACGTTCGGATCACCCCCGCATGCGCGGGGAGCAGGAGCTGGAAAAGTTCGCCACCACGCCGGACGAGGGATCACCCCCGCATGCGCGGGGAGCAGCTATTCCAGGGCCTCTGGGACCCGATTCAGTCGGGATCACCCCCGCATGCGCGGGGAGCAGAGCCGCTGCACCGACTCGATCCCCGCGCTGATGGGATCACCCCCGCATGCGCGGGGAGCAGGCGTCGATCGTGCCGGCCGCCGAGTTGACCGCGGGATCACCCCCGCATGCGCGGGGAGCAGGTGGCGTCCTGGACGGTGATACCCGCCGACCGGGGATCACCCCCGCATGCGCGGGGAGCAGACGATCCGCGTAACGGGCCGCTCGGGCACAAAGGGATCACCCCCGCATGCGCGGGGAGCAGACTTCTTGACCTGAGGCGCTATAGATCAACTACGTCGATTTTATTCACTTTGGCTGACGGATCGTTCATGTGGGTGAGTCCTGCTTCGGCTGATTCGAGCGCGCAGTTTGATGCACAGAGCATGGTAGCCAACCTGGACCCGGACGGTCGCGTTGTGAGTCACTCCCGCAGTCATGGCGTGGACCGATGGGTCGATCGGTGAAGAGATCGGCTGTGCTGTCTGGTGCTGAGGAGTTCGAGGGCGCTGGTGGTCTGGCGTTGGATCGCGTCGAGCGTCTCGGTGCTGGGGTTGTCGGTGGTGAGGGTGGTTTGGTGGAGCAGGGTTTCTGCTGCCCAGATTCGGTGCCAGGTGAGTGCCCAGGTTTCGGCGGGTAGGCCGGCGCGGCTGCGGAGGGCGTGTGGGTGGCCGCCGGCGTGGACGTAGTGGTTGAGGAGGCGGCGTAGTCGGGGTGGGTCGGGTGGGTTGCGGGTGCCGTGCCAGGTGGCGAGGTCGAGGATGCCGGGGCCGTTGAAGGCGTTGGCGACGTCGAGGAGGTGCCAGCCGTCGCGGGTGATGTGCAGCGACGTGGGATGTAGTTCGGAGTGGCAGACCCCGAACGGTGGGATTTCAGCGCCTGCTGTTCGCTGTGCGGTGGCGTGGTCGAGGGCCTGGAATAGCGGGGCGAGATCGTGCTCGCCGGTGAGTCGGCCGGTGTCGGTGAGGCGTTCTACGTACGCCAGGCTTCGTGTGGGTAGGGCGCGTAGGGCGGTTTCGTCGAGGGTCGCGAGCCGTGGTGCGGGTTCGAGGGTGTGCAGTCTGGCGGCGGCGATGGCGGCGTCGTTCTCGCTGGCGTCGCGGGTGGCCGGGCCGAGGTCCTTGATGAGCATGCCGAGGGTGTCGTCGATGGTGACGGAGTTGTGGACCTGCGGTACGGGGATGCCGTGAGCGGCCAGGTGTCGGAGTGTGTGGTCTTCGTTGGTGAACGGGCGGGTGGCGTACTTGAAGACGATGGTGGTGTCGTCGGTCAGGTGGAGGCGTTCGACGCCGCTGAGCTGCCAGATCCGTATCGGTTCGCGGCGGACGACCTCGATGCCGGCGGCCTGGGTCAGGGCGGCCAGGAGTGCGTTGGTGACCTGTTCGGTGATCACGGGCCGGGCTCCTGGAGCCGGGCCCGGGCGGTAGCCGTGCCTTGGTGGAGCAGGTCCAGGACGTGTCCGAGTTGGCCGCTCATGCTGGTAGGCACCCGTCCGGTTGCGGCCTGGTGAAAGTCCTGGAAGTGCGGCAGGAGTCGGAGGAGGGCGGGTCGGGCGGTGAAGAAGGCGTCCGGGTCGCCGCTGGAGTGGGCGCGTCGTCGTAGCGAGGCGAGGGCGACGATCTTGTCAGCGGTGGAGGCGAGCAGGACGGGCTGGTCGTCGATGGTGATCGGCGGGTCGGGCTGGTCGAGGGCGTGGTGTTCGACCTGTAACGCGCGGATGATTCGTGGCACTTCTGGCCCGTATCTGGCGGTGAGGATGGTGTGGAGGTCCACGTCGAGTGGGGCGAATTCCGGGGCGTCGTGCAGGAGCGCGGCGGCGGTCAGCTCGGGGGATACGTCCGGTAGGTGTCGGGTGAGGGTGACCGCGACCCGGACGGCGTGGACGAGGGCCGGTCGTTCGTCGATGGTCTGCCTGGCGCACCAGGTGCGGGCGTCGGTGAGGGCGTGGCGGACGAGTGGGTGCCGTGGCGCGGCGAGAGCGGTCACTGGCGGTGCCCTTCCTGGTCATAGCATGGGTGGGTGGATGGTCCGCTGCCCGAGTGGTGTGAGCGCACCTGTGTGGTGTGTCCGGCGCAGGAACTGGGTCCGGGCCGGTTCGACGTGGTCGACCGGCCAGGCCCTGATTTCGCGTACGACCCGGCAGTGGGTTGGCGGGTCGACCCGAACGGGCATCCGGTGTGCGTGCACCCGTACCGCGTCGGTATGCCGCCGGGCCGGTATGCCTCGGCCGGTGTGCCGTTGCCGACGCCGAGCGTGGCGGTCCCGACGCCGACCCCGGCGGCGTTGGAGTTGCCGACCGAGGTGGATGACCTGGAGGGGTGGTTGGTCGCCACGCTGCGGGTCGCGGCACCCGAGCAGCTGTTCACGGCGGTCGCGCGGGCGGAACGGCAGGCCGGTGAACGGTTCGCACCCGGCGTGGTCGTGCAGACCCTACGCCGGGTGCTCTCCATCGAACTCGCCAACCGGTAGCCGGGGGTCAGACCGCCGCGGGGGTGGGCTGGGTGTCGAAGGTGATGGTGTGGCTTCGCCCGCCTCGGCCGAACCCGGCGGGTCCGTAGTGGGCGTCGAGGATGCCCAGCCGGCGGCTGACCTCGGCCGCGTCGAGCCAGTACCGCAGCGGCTGCCCACCCCACCCGGCCGCCGCGTAGTAGTCGTCGGTCACGCATCCCCGGGTGTAGCCGAAGTCCTCCAGCTCGGTGGCGTGGGGGAACACCACCTGGAGGTCGGCCTGCATCCGGCTCATCAGGGTGAACTGCGCGAGCACGGCGTGGACCATCTCGTCCACCGGCGCCGGAACCAGCAGCTCCGCCTTCTCCTCGTCACCTCCGGTCAGCTCGTACACCGCCGCTTTCAGCGCGAGGACCCGCAGCGCCTCCACCAGCAGCGGCCCCGCGTCCCGCTCCAGCGACCACTCGCTCACCGTCGGGTAGCCGGTGAACGTGGCCCAGCAGGACGAGTACCGCATCGAGGAACCGTTGAGCCGCTTCCAGCCGGGGTGCTCCCGCATCGCGTCCAGGATCTGCGCCGCCCGTCGCCCGACCGCCTCCGGAGCCGGCATCCGCGTCGTCGTCACCGTCATGGCCTGTCCCTTCCCATACGTTGGAAGTGAAGGGCGCGGCAGCCGAGCACTGCTTTGCGTCGACCACCGCACCCGTTACCCACGACGGTATGGGCGCTGACGGGCGTCGATGGAGAGTGTGTTGTCGGGCGTAGACGCGCCGCGTTCACACCCCGTGTGAACGCGGCGAAACACTTCGATCGTCAACCGGTTGGCCATAGGCTGGCGGGGTGGCCGAGGCGAACATCCTGCTCGATGCCCTCCTCGAACGCGCCGGGCTGTCCCACGCCGGCCTGGCCAAGCAACTCAACACCCTCGACGACCGACTGCGCTACGACCACGCATCCGTCGCCCGATGGATCCGGGACCATGCGATCCCCCGGGACCCGGTGCCGGTGATGATCTGCCGCATCGTCGGCGGCCGGCTCGGCATCCCCCTGACCCTGGCCGACATCGGCATGACCCGGGGCGGCGACCATACCGATCCGCCCGGCCTGCCGCAGGTGGTGGACCAGGCTGCCGCGCTGTGGCGCAGCGACCAGAAGGGTCACACACGAAGGTCGACCGTCACCGGGTCGCAGGCGACAGCACCCGTGTGGGAGTGGGAGAACCCACCCGAGGACGACGACGTGTCGCACCTCGGGCACCGGCGGGTCGACCCCACCGACATCTCCGGACTACGAAACGCACGAGCCCGCTACCAGGAGATGTATCGACGGGTCGGCGGCGTACCGGTCAAGGCCCGCGTCGTGGCCACCCTCACCGCGCAGGCCGCACCCTTGCTGCGCGCGTCGTACGACAACGCCCGGGGGCGCGAGCTGTACCGGGCCGTGGGTGGACTCGCCGCCCTGGCCGGAGTGTGCGCCTACGACGCCGACCAACAACCCCTGGCACAACGGCACCTGCTGACCGCGCTGCGGCTGGCAAAAGCCTCCGGCGACCGAGCGTTCGGCGCCTACGTCGTCGCCCTGATGGCCAACCAGGCGCTCTACCTGGACGAATACCGGCTCGTCGTGCAGTACGCCCAAGCCGCCCTCCGAGCGGCCGGCACCACCATCTCCCCGGCCCTGACCGCGGACCTACACGCCCTCGCAGGCAAGGCGTACGCACGCATGGGCGACGCGACCGGCAGCCACCCACACCTCCGGCACGCCGAAACTCTCGCCGGCCGCATCCCCCACGCAGGAAGCCCAGCCGAGGTGTCGTACGTCCAACCTGGCCTGGTCGAAACCCAGATCGCCGAGGCCCTCCGCCGGCTCGGCGACCTCACCGCCGCGCAGACCTACGCCGAGGAATCCGTACGAACCGGCACCACCACCCATCTACGCGGACAGGCCCACCGGTACGCGGGACTGTCACTCATCCTGACCGCGCGAGGCGACCTCGACCGCAGCGCGCACGCCGCCGCCCACATGCTCGACCGGGTCACCGGCATGGAATCCGGACGCCTGCAGGACCGGGTAACCCAGGTCATCACCGCCCTACGCCCCCACGCCGCTCACCCCGCCGTAGCCGACCTTCTTGACCGTGCACACCCGCACCTACCACCGATAGGAACCTGATGCGCTGGACAGTTCACTCCGAACGCGACCTCTACCGCGACCAGTGGGTCCACGTCGCCAGCGCCGACGTCGAGCTACCCGACGGCCGGCACCTCGACCACCGGATCATCCGCACCGCAGCACCCGGAGCCGGCCTCGCCGTCGTCACCGACAACAAGGTGCTCCTCATCTGGCGACACAGGTTCATCACCGACACCTGGGGCTGGGAAATCCCCCACGGCAGCATCCGCCCCGGCGAAGACCCCGCCGACGCGGCTGCCCGGGAAGCCGAGGAGGAGACCGGCTGGCGACCCGAGCGACCGATCCGCCCACTCGTCTACAGCCAACCCTCACCCGGCCTCATGACCAGCGAACACCACATCTTCACCGCCAACGCCGCGACCCACGTTGGTCCACCCAAGGACAGCTTCGAGAGCGACAAGGTGGAATGGGTGCCACTTGTCGACATCCCAGAGCTCATCAACAAGAAGCAGATCGTCGCGGGAACCACCCTCGTCGCACTGCTCTACCTGCTCGCTGGCCACCTCACCACGAGTTGACGCTGGCACCTTCGTGCGCGCAGGCAAAGGAGAAGCGGCTCCAGCCGGGCCACCTCCGTGCATTCGCGGAAGCAGCCCGGCACTGGCACCGGCCGCCGCATGTCCACGGGATCACCCCCCATGCGCGGGAGCAGTGCCGGCGGCGGGCCTTGTCGGATGCCCAGTCCGGATCACCCCCGCATGCGCGGGGAGCAGGACAGCGAACAGACGGACCACGTCGGCGGCGGGGGATCACCCCCGCATGCGCGGGGAGCAGCGCGAGTTCCATTCCGGCGTGAGGCGGACGTCGGGATCACCCCCGCATGCGCGGGGAGCAGGCCAGCAGTTCCTTGATCGTCGCCGCGCTGACCGGATCACCCCCGCATGTGCGGGGAGCAGGGTGACACCCGTTCGGCCGATCTTGTCGGCGTGGGATCACCCCCGCATGCGCGGGGAGCAGCCCGACCGGGTCGCTGCGGTGCTGCGCGCGAAGGGATCACCCCCGCATGCGCGGGGAGCAGGAGCTGCCGGCGACCGCATCCACGATGGAGGCGGGATCACCCCCGCATGCGCGGGGAGCAGTACGCCGTGTTCAGGTACGCCGCCCACTCCTGGGGATCACCCCCGCATGCGCGGGGAGCAGCCCTTGCTGTCCCGCCACCTGACCGTCACCCGGGGATCACCCCCGCATGCGCGGGGAGCAGGCTAGGACGGTGCACTGCCGGCGGGCGACGTGGGGATCACCCCTGCATGCGCGGGGAGCAGTTCTCGGCGAGCCGGCGCGCGGTCTCCGGGTCGGGATCACCCCCGCATGCGCGGGGAGCAGCTCCTCGGCACCGTCGGGGGCGTGGCCCTGGCGGGATCACCCCCGCATGCGCGGGGAGCAGAAGGGCGTGCCGCTGGACGCGGACGGGACCGCGGGATCACCCCCGCATGCGCGGGGAGCAGACTTCTTGACCTGGGGCGCTGAAGATCAACTACGCTGTTTTTCTTCACTTTGACTGGCGGCCTGTTCATGTGGTCGGTCCTTGTTCCGCTGGTTGAGGCTCGCGGCTCATTTGCAGAGGATGGTAGCCAACGCGAAGTCGGCGGAGGCGGTGGCTGTCGTGGACATACCGGGCAGAGTCCGTAGGGGCGTACGAGTTGTGACTGAGCTTTGCGGCTTTTCACGGGCATGCCATCCCATCGTCACCTACATCGAAGATGAGGGTTGTATCTGCTGTCGATGGTGACCTGGAGGCATGGCATGTCAGGACTGACCACGAAGACGTCCGGGCGGGCCCGGCCCCGGGTGCGCGCCGTGACGCTGGCGCTCGCCACGTTCGTCGGCGCGGCCCTCTCGGTGGGCATCGCGGGGACGGCGGCGGCGACGCCGCCGGGGATCCCGTCGAAGGCGACCGCCCAGTCGCAGCTCAATGCCCTCACCGTCGCCGCCGAGGGTTCCACCAGCGGTTACTCCCGGGACCTGTTCCCGCACTGGATCACCGTCAGCGGCAGCTGCGACACCCGTGAGCAGGTCCTCAAACGTGACGGCACCTCGGTGGTCGTGAACTCCTCCTGTCAGGCCACGTCGGGGCGCTGGTACAGCCCGTATGACGGGGCGACCTGGACCGCCGCGTCGGATCTCGACATCGACCACGTGGTTCCCCTGGCCGAGGCGTGGCGTTCCGGGGCGAGTTCCTGGACGACCAGCCGGCGGCAGAGCTTCGCCAACGACCTGTCCGGGCCGCAGTTGATCGCGGTGACGGACAACGTCAACCAGTCCAAGGGTGACCAGGACCCGTCGACGTGGCAGCCGCCCCTGTCGTCGTACCGGTGCACCTACGGCAAGATGTGGATCACCGTGAAGTACACCTGGGGCCTACGGTTGCAGTTATCGGAGAAGTCGGCCCTGCAGAGCATGCTCAACACCTGCTCCTGAGTCTGCCGGCTGGATCGGCGGACCAACGCTCGACGGGCGTCGGCTGGCACCGGCCGCCCGCGGGACGTGGGCCGGTGGCCAGTGGACTCCGCAGATCTCCGGAAGTCGTCCGGCCCGGTGGGGCTCACCCTGCGCGGGCCCGCATAGATGCCTCTGGTCGCGCCCAGGTGGAGCGGCGCGTGGGGACTGCTTCCTTGGTTTCGACGTCGAGGTCGAGGATGTCCAGTTCTGCAGAGTCGCCGAGTTTGAGCAGGGTCAAGATCCGGGTGATCAGGAATCGGCGAACCGCTCGTCGTCGGGGCGTGCCGTCGTGTGCGCGGAGGTGCTCACGCATTCTTTGCCAGGCGTCCGACTCGCTGCCGGAAGTGGCGACGCGGGTCGTGGCGACGAACCGTCGCCAGCGCTGTCGGGGCTGGGTCTCGACGGCGGCGATCTCTGTGACGATGTGCTGCAACAGCCGCATCTGCCTCTCGACTTCGGCGCGCTGCCGCGCAAGATCGTCGACCTCGTGGCGGGCGGCGTCGATGATCACCTTGACGTCGGCACGGGCTTGGCGGAGCAGTGCGCTGGCCTGACGTCGGGCACTGCTGATGATCTCGTCGGTGGTTTCGACGCCGGCGGCGTGTTCGACTGCGGGGCAACAGTCGGCAGTCAGCGGTGACAGGGGAGCGGGGTCGCCGTCGTCGTGGGGGCGGTAGCCGGCCTTCGCGGCGACTTGGTACCACCGGCGGGCCCGGGCCAGGTCGTCGTCGGGTGTCGGCGCTGTGTCGATGCTGGTGTTGGCGGTGAGCACGGAGCGGTATTCGAGCAGCATCGCCAGGCGTACGGCGGCGTCGGCGACATCGCGGACCGCGGCGACGTGGAGCCAGTGCTCGGCGAGGTCTCGTTGTCCATGGATTTGGTAGTGCACACCGAGCAGGTAGGCGGAATAGCCGAGTTCAACGTCGGCGATGGTGTCGTCCATCTGTCGGCGCTGCTTCGGGTCGGCCGCCCGGCAAGCGTGCAGGTGCAGGACCCGCCGGGCCTCGACCGAGGTGTTGCGGGTCGACCGGGGACCCAGGCAGGTGTCTACGGCACTTTTTAGTTCGTCGGCAATGCTCACGTGAGGTTCCCTCCGTCGAGGTCGGCTCTCGCGCCGGCCATTCGTCCAGCCAGCCGCTCGTACAGGGTGCGCAGTCCTCGGGCTTTGTGGGTCTTGAGGGCCGACACGCTGATACCGAGGATTTCCGCGGCGGTGGACTGGTCGAGGTCACAGACTTCAGTCAGCACCACGGCTTCCCGTTGTCGGGTCGGCAGCCGACGCAATGCGGCGAGCAGGTCCAGTTTCTGATCCAGGTCACGGCCAGGACCAGCGGTGTGTTCCTCGGTGTCATGGTGTTGTTCCAGTGAGTCCATCTGCACCGGTACGGCACTGCGCCGGGCGAGCTGCTGGCGTGCCAGCCGGTACATCAGGATCTCGGGCCGCGAGTAGCGGCCCCAGTATCGTCGCACCTGGATCATGACCTCCTGTACGACATCCTCGGCAGCGTGCCGGTCGCCGGTCCACGCCGCCACGGCCTTGAACAGCTTTCCTCGCCACGCTGTGTAGAAGGAGATGAATTGCTCGTTCGCCTCATCGGTGGTCACCTCCCGCATCCCGCGCCCGCGTCGTAGGACACGGGGCAGGCGTAGCTCGGGCGCTGACGCCCGTGGTGTGACCTGCGCCAATCGTGGTCGGCGACGGGACGGGTGCACCATCTCGACCAGTGCATGCCACCGCACCACGGTGTACCTAGCACGGACATCCTCCTCGGGGGCGTGAACGACGTGAATCGTCGCTACTCAGAAGAGGCTCGCGGACAGTGATGAGGTCTACACGTTCCAACGAATCGTGACCTTGCTGTGACGGAATGCGATGATCACCGGTCGTGCGTGGCCGCAGGCGCTCGTCCAAGGGGAGTAAGCGCTGTGCCCACTATGGGGCCGAGCTGAGATACGCCTGGTCGTGATATGTGTAGGCGACCTGTCCGGTCTGGGCGGCGAGCCCCCGGTGGGAATAGTAGGACGATTCGTCAGCAGAGCCTGCCGCGGGTGAGACACGGGTGATCTTGCCGGTGGCGGCGCGGTACAGGAAGACGCTGTAGCCCTGTGGGCTTCCACCGGGCAGCAGCGTGGAGGTGGCGGCGAACGCCACCCTGGGCCCGTCGTCCGCCACCCCGCACACGTTCAGCGGGGGGACGACGATCGCGGGGACCTCCACCCGGTCGAGCAACAACCGGTAGACGATGTCGCTACCGGCCGGGGTGAGCCGGACGATGGCGGTGTGCGCGTCGGGGGCGCTGGGCACGACCTGTTCCACGCAGATGTTGCCGCCGTTCCACCAGCACTTTCCGGCAAGGAACGCGGTGGTGGTCCGGGTGGCCAGGGTGAAGCGGAAAGCACTGTTCTGGCTCTGGCCGCAGCAGTCCACAGTGAAGTAGACGGTCGCGCCGTCGCCCGCGAATCCCACGTCCCACGGGCTGCGTGGCAGATTCTGCCGAGGAATTTCTGCGCTACCTGATCGAGGAAGCTCGCGTGCCGACCGACGTCGACCCCGACCGGTTCCCCGCGGTTGCCGCCTTCATCACGCCCGACGGAGCTGACGGACCCGCCGTGGTGACTCGCGTGCGCAACCACCTCGTCCACCCCACGGAACCCGACGAACTCGCCCGCCATCCGGGCCTGGTGCAGGAGACGTTGCTGCTGCAACGCCGCTACCTCGTGATGCTCGTGTTGCACGACATCGGGTACCGCAGCCACGTAGTGGACCCAGCCAACCGAACCGCCTGGGACGGGGACGCCCGCCCGGCTCCCTGGCTTGCTGGCACAGCCCAACCCCCGATGCCGCCGGCACGAAGGGAGATCCAGGCCGCACGGCGTCGGGAACGAATCGAAAGTGGCCGGCGGCAGCAGCGACCGCGGCGGTGGTGCAGACGGCCGCTGCCTTCGACGCGGCGAACTCGGCGCTGGTTCAGTAGCGCCCCGCTCGATCAGTGCTTTGCCGATAGTCTCTGAACATGGTGTCCGATCATGGGAGCAACTGGGCCTCCCGAATGAGAGTCGCCACGCGTGACTGGTTCTTGAAGACGTTGCCCGGGTAGGCATTACCTGGAAACACGTCCACCAGGGCTGTCACATACGAGGCGACTTCCGCGTCGAGAGACGCTAGCCGAGCGTCAAGGTCGCTGTCGGGCTCAGCGAGAAACTTGTCGCCCAACTTGCGGAAAACTACATGCGCGATCGCGCGTCGCCCATGCGTCGCGATGCCCGATTCGATGCCCTCCGCCACACGCTCGACGCGATCCAGTGCCTGGTCGATCGCCGCCACGATGGTGACCGCACGGCTGAGCCTGAGTGGATCGGTGTTTGGGTTGAATAGGGCCTTATACACCGAGTTGTCGGAGAACAAGCGGGAGACTTCTCGCTTCGCTGTTACGGCATGCCCAAGTGCAGAAGAGGCGCAGGCCAAAGCAATGGCAGCTTGGCGAAGGCTGATGACCTTGCCCGGCTCCGTCGACTTCGGTACCTCCGCCGATCGAAGTAGGTACTCGAACCCGAGGACTTGCAACTCCTGCCGGAGTCGGTGCTGCTCCTGGTCGAGGAAGGCGAAATCCTGACCTGAGACCTCGTTCTGAGTGTTGGCAAAACGGGTGATGCGGCGACCCAGGTCCTCTTCCTCTTTGGGTACCTCGATGCACCTGACGAGCACGAAGGCGTTCCCCAGATTGCTCTCAAAGTCGCCGCCCTTCGCCGATCCGAGTGTGGAAACGGTCTGTGCGCCGTTGACGACGCTGGCACCGCTCAGCCGGAAGTAGCCGACGTCCCGATTTAGCGCACCGCCGGGACCGATGCCGATCGACTCAGCGAGAACGGTGATGCCGTTGTTGTAGTAGACGAACCGCTGCGGATCAGTCCTGATCGTCTCCAGGATACCCTCGTTGATGTCCGAGCGGGGAATGACCACACGGATGTTGTCTGCGAAGAGCTCAGCCCCGTGCTGCTCGTACCAGATGGCGATCTCGGCCGCACTTACCCTGCCGTAGTACATCTTCTGAGGTTCGGAAGCGCGGCCCCAGTCAAGCATCTGCAGATCGATGTCTACCGCCGGCTGCGCATGATCAGAGATCGACTTAAAGAGAGCGGCCTGAGCAAGGTGGACATGACTGGCGAGAGGTTCGGTATTCTCAAGATCGTTGAGCTGACTCAAGAGTTCCGCGATGGGGGCCTCCACCTCGGCGGCAAGCGGTTCACTCGCTGTTGTGACAGTCACCAGCCGGATGCGCGCGCCGGGCTTGGTGAGCATGCCGCTCACTGCAGCCCTCGTCTCCGGAGTCGCGTTCACGGGCTCGGCATCGTCCTTCATCCCGAGGATCGATCGCACGCCATGGAGGAATTTCAGCACGTCACCTAAGGCCATTGAGCCCTTGCCATCCTGACGCCACTTCGACTGGACAAGGACCACCACCTTTACTGATTGATCAATTCCGATCGCATCGATGCCGTGATCCTGCTCGCCGTCTGTGATCTCTACCAGGCGACTGTTGTCGCCCTCCGGCCCCAGCGCAAGGTGGACGGCATGCAAGGCGAGCAGACGCGAGAGATTCGCGACAGCGTCGAGATTGCCGTTCCATCGACTCTCCTGATGGAGCGAACGGACGTGGGTCTCGATCTGGCTAACAT
The DNA here is from genome assembly GCF_049178995.1 of Micromonospora sp. WMMD735. Lineage (NCBI taxonomy): Bacteria > Bacillati > Actinomycetota > Actinomycetes > Micromonosporales > Micromonosporaceae > Micromonospora > Micromonospora sp. WMMD735. The sequence continues at coordinate 2,615,716 of NZ_JBMHMJ010000002.1, read as the reverse complement.
GAAACTTACTCAAGAGTCTTCCTCGATGGCCGTTGCTATAGCGGACGGTGACGTACTCTACGGACCCGAATCTGACCGTACACACCTTCGTGGACCTTGAGGAGTGGGTTCCCGGGCAGGTGGATGTCGACCACCCTCAGCGAGCAACTAGTGAGTTAGGTCGATGGATCCGCCGCGGCGAGGACCGCTGCGGCCGCCGCTGTCGCAACCCGGCACGGTGGAGTTCGTCAGGCGGGGGATACTCCCATCCGACCAGCTCACACGCCCGGCCAGTCACGGCGAACGCCGCGGCGTCACGCGGCTTGATCCGGTCGACTGGTCGGCAGTCCACCACCAGGCCCCGCCCGTCGGCCAGCCGGGCGAAGTAGTCCGGCGCGTGCGAACGGCGCCGGCCGGAAGCCTCGTCGTCCCAGAACAGCCAGAACGGCTGCGACGCGATCCCGGCCACCGCTGGGTCGAAGTCGAGCAGCATCAGGTGATCGCGCTTCAGCCACGACTCGTACCCGCCGTGAGCGCCGGTCGTCGACGACCACCACAAGCCCGGGAAGTTGCGCTGCCGCTTGTACGACGGGAAGCCGCGTACCGGCTTGACTAGCTCGAGCAGCACTCCCGCCGAGTCGATCAAGGAGGTGCGGACCTCCGATCCCTCGGCGCCGACGTAGCCGACCTCGAACTCAGCCGTCAGCGGCCCACCCAGGCCCGGCACCGCGCGCAGCACCCCGGCACCGTACCGGACGTGCCACCTCAATCCGGACGCGTATTGGGTTCGGGGCGGAACGCGGGCAGACTTTAGAGTGGTGCCGTGAGTAACCAGCCGGTCCGCGACGCCTACTCGCGCATGTCCGAGCAGTACATCGCCCTGTTCGATGGTGACTGGCAGGCCCACGTGGATGACACGGCCCTTGTCCGAGGCCACCTCGTCGGCTTGGACGGTGCCGTGCTCGATCTCGGTTGCGGCCCCGGGCATTGGAGCGCCTACCTGCATTCGCTCGGTGCCAACGTGACCGGCGTCGACTTGGTACCTGAGTTCATCGGCTACGCCCGGACCCACTTTCCCGGGCCGGCGTTCCAGCTCGGATCAATGACGGACCTGGACCTTCCCGACCACTCGGTGGCCGGCATCCTCTCCTGGTACTCGACCATCCACCTACCGCCATCGGAGCTGGATGCGGTACTCGCCGAGTTCCGCCGGATGCTGCCTCCTTCCGGGAACCTGGTGATCGGCTTCTTCGACAGCGACGACGATGTGGTTGCGTTCGGCCACAAGGTCCACACGGCATACCGCTGGCCCGTAGACACATTCTCTGCCCGCCTGGCAAAGGCTGGTTTCACCGAACTTCAGCGCCTGCAGCAGCAGTCCCCGGACCGCCCGGACCGCAAGTACGCGGCCATTGCCGCAACAGTCGCCGCGCCGTAGTGCCCGATCGGCACAGCTGGCTGCCGGTCGAGACCAAGTACACGCACACTCATCGGGAAGCCTGTCACCGTCAGAAGTTGGCTTTTCCCACCCAGGATACGTACCGCGTCGGCGTAGGACAGCGATCGACTCATGTTCTCAGCCTGCCCGCTCGGCGGCTGAGCCGGAATCGGCAACTCAGCGGAATAAGGGTGCGCTGCGGCTCATCCTCTTCGCGCCCTCGGGACGGTGTGAGGCAGCTTCAGGCGCAACGCACAACCGCTGGGAGCTGGTCCTCGACGCCGCGCTGAGGGTAACGGCGGGCGCGAAACGCAAGCCGGTGACGGGTGTGCGCCGGGTGCGTAGCGTCGGCGTCATGAGGGTGCTGCTGCGTGATGGGCCTGGTGACGGGCAGGTCGTGCCCGGCGGCGGAGAGACCGTGGTGTGGCGGGCCTGTCTGTACGAGCTGACGACTGAGTGGGCCCACCGCCAGGGGCGAGACCTGCGCGTGTACCGCCACCGTGGCGACTGCTGCGAGCCTCGTGCCCGAGGAGCCGAAGACCGCTGCGAATGAGCGGTTCTTGCGCCTGCGCCTGCGCAGCTATCGAACATGTGAGCGATTCCGTCGTAAACGAGGTGGTTCGGCGATGGTGGAACGGCGTGCGGGGGCGTCTCGCCCGCCGCGACGTCTGGCTGGTGCGCCAAGCCCGTTGGAGGGTGATCGCCCGGGTCGGCGACAGCGAGACCGGTCAGGTTTTCCGCTGGGGGTTCGACTCCCAGACCGAGGCTCGGGCGATGATCGACCGCCTCTGCCAACCGCTCTTGCCGGGGTCGTGGCGCGAGCACTCCTCTCGCGACTGACTTTGGCTGTTTTCCTACTGCGGTGCGTGCAGCGGGGATTCCGCCTGGTGAGCGGTGGGAAGGTCTGCTGTGAGGTTCCCCCGGTTTGCCGGAGGGTTAGTTACCTGGCGCCGGTGGGCTCAGGCTGAACGATAGCCGTCTGGTCGTGTCGGGCCTGGTGGGTGTGCCAGGCGGTTTCGTACTCGTCTGGGGATCGCCAGCCGAGGTCTTTCTGGATGCGGCGGGTGTTGTACCAGCCGTCGATGTAGGTGAAGATCGCGTTCTCGGCCTCGTCGCGGGTGCGCCACGAGTTGCGGTAGACCAGTTCGATCTTCAACGTCGACCAGAAGTTCTCCATCAGGGCGTTGTCGTAGCTGTCGCCGACCGACCCCATGGAGGGCAGGATGCCGTTGTCGGCCAGGCGTTGGGCGAAGCGGAACGACGTGTAGTTCGACCCGCGGTCTGAGTGGTGGATCAGTTGGCCGTCGCGGACGTCGCGGGACCAGATGCCGTATTCGAGGGCGCCGAGGATCAGGTCGGTGTCGCAGCGGTCAGAGCAGCGCCAGCCCACGATGCGGTTGGAGAACACGTCCCGCACTGCGGCCAGCCAGAACACGCCCTCACCGCAGGGGATGCGGGTGGCGTCGGCGACCCACAACCGGTTCGGCGCCGCAGCCGTGGACTGCCGGTTCACCAGATCGGGAGCCGGTGTCGCCTTCGGGTTCGACCGGGTCGACGGGATGCGCCACTTCTTGCGCAGGAACGCCCCTTGCAGGCCGGCGGTCCGCATCAACCGCTCCACCCGCTTGCGACCCACCTGGCGGCCCTGCCGGCGCAGCATGGCGTGCACCCTTGGACTGCCGTAGGTGCCACCCGATACGTCGTGGATCTCCGCGATCTCCACCGCCAGTTCCGCATCCTCCCGCCGCCGAACACACGGGTTGGCGGCCTGGGCGAGCCAGCCGTAGTAGGTCGACGGGGCGACGTTGAGGACCCGGAGGACGGGCTCGACCCCGAAGCGATCGCGTAGCTCGTTGACGAGCGTCACGACCGTCGCCGGGTCGGGTCGAGTTCCGAGGCGAAAAAAGCCGACGCGGCTTTCAGGATCTCGTTGGCCCGCTTCAGCTCGGCATTCTCCCGCCGTAGCCGGCGCAGCTCCTCAACCTCCGAGGTCGTCGGCCGGTCGTCACGCTGACCGCGGTCGGCCTCGTCCTGGCGGATCCAGTTGCGCAACGCTTCGTGATGCACACCAAGCTGGCGTGCCAGCTGCCGGATCACGGGCTTCGGGTCCGACTCCCGATACAAGCGCACCGCACGTTCACGCAGCTCATCGGGGTACTTCTTCGGTGCTGCCACGGATGACTCCCTTCAGCTCCATCAGAGCATGATCGAAAGCCTCCGAGCTACCGGGGGAACCTCAACTCAAGATCTTGGTTTGGCCAGTAACGGCGGTTGGGCGGCCGCCCACATCTGCCCGGCCGGATGGTGCGATGCCACGGTCGTAGGCCGCCGCCACGCCGCTGTCACGCATGTTCCTTCTCTAAGCCAAGTCGCTTGTGAGTGCGCGCCTCCAACACCTTGCGAACCTGCGCCATGGTGGCCGAGGCTGCCCCCGACGTCGCCGCCAGCCGCGCGGTGCGCAACCACCGCCGCCTACTAGACATCCACGGTCGCCTGACGGTCCATCGACACCCCGCCGGAACCGCGCTGGACGAGCGCGTACGTACTCTGCTCGCATGAGTGAGGCCAGGCGCGTCGCTGTGATCACCGGCTCCAACCGTGGGCTCGGGAAGGCCATCGCCCGGGGCATAGCCCGGACCGGCGCCCATGCGGTCGTCACGGCTCGTACCGAGGAAGCCGCCGTGCGGGCTGCTGACGAACTATCCGCGGAGGGACTCTCCGCATCCGGCCATCAGCTCGACATCGCCGACCCAGCCAGCGTCGCTCGCGTGATGGCCGACGTGGGCTACCAGTACGGCCGGTTGGACATCCTGGTGAACAACGCCGGCATCGCCATCGACCGTGGCCAGGCGGCGGCCAGCGCCGACATCGAGAAGGTGCGAGCAACCCTGGACACCAACATCATGGGAACCTGGCGCTGCTGCACTTCGGCCATCCCGGAGATGAGGAAGAACAGATACGGCAGGATCGTCAACGTCTCAAGCCACATGGGCACCTTTGGCGAGATGGGGCCGGGGAGTGTTTCCTATCGGGTGTCCAAGGTGGGAGTGAACGCTCTGACCTGCATTCTCGCGGCTGAGTTGAAGGACGACGGCATTCTGGTGAATGCCGCCTCACCAGGAAAGGTCGACACCCGTCTGGCCTACGGAAAGGCGAACTGTACGCCAGACGAGGCTGCGGATACCTTCGTGTGGCTTGCCACACTGCCCTCGGATGGCCCCACCGGGAGGCTCTTCTTCCAGCGACGGCCCTTAGCCTGGTAGCCCGCATACGGTACGGGCGTCCTCGGTTGCCATTTAGGCTAGTACAACACCCGCCGCTGCCACTCCACCCTGGACTACATGAGTCTGGCCGAATACGAGGAGAGCACCTATTCCGGTAGGCCAACCAGCAAGATGGCGTGAGATCAACTTATTGAGCGACCTAATCCGTCAAACCGGGTCAACCCCACCCGGTATCGGTGCTGATCCTCGCCGTTTCGAGCACACGGCAGCTTGTCCCGACGGTGCCGGAACAAGCCAACTTGGACCAAACGTCAAATGAGTTATGAGTCTCAGGAGAACAAGTCGGGTGCGTGGCGGTGGGCTCTGCGGGCGAGGTCGGGGACTGGAAAGACGCCGGCTGAGGTCAGATCGACGATAGTGATCTGTGGGCCGGCGACGATGCGGTCCAGTAGATCCTCCTGGTGTGGCTCCAGGTCGACGAGGCGGCGGAGCATGGTCAACAGGTCGTTGAGTTCCGCGGTCCACTCGTGTGGCCAGCGGTCGACATGGATCGCATCAAGCGGGCTGGACCGGCGCCCACCGGGGTTGGCCTTGCGGTAGGAGAACCATTTCTTGATCACCTGCATCCCGCCGACGTCGTACTCCCAGACGTCGGCGGTGACTGGAGCGAACGAACCGGTTCCGACGTGCAGAGTCTCGGTTATGGGATTATGGCTGATGGTGTCGGGCAGCGAGTCGACGGTGATCGCGGTGGTGTTCAGCGGGCGTCGGGGATCATCGGCTGGGTAGCGGATGTTTCCCTTTGGGCGCTCGGATGTCGGGTCGGAGAATGCCTCGCCGTAGGTGTGCAGCCAGATGACCTGATGGCCGACGGCCACGGCCTCGGCCCACAGTTGGGGATCCGCGGTGAAAGGCACTCGGATTCCGGGCGTGACCAGTTCCTCGGCGAACCGTGGGGTGAACGCGCGGTGTGCCGCAGTGCCGGCGATGTATGCGACCAGGTCTTCGACTGACACGGCGAACCCGAGTCGGCCGCTAAGCGAGGCAAGCAGCAGCGGCGGCACGTTGGGCACACCGCCCGCGTGCCGCATCGGAAGCACACGGCCGCCCTCGGAACCCTTGAAGTGGTGCATGTCCGGGACCAGCGCTGCGAAGGTGATAGCAGGGCCGCTGGTCAGCGGCGCCGAATGAAGCTCACTGATGAATATCTGGCCGGCGTCGACTGCTCGCCAGAGATCTGGACGCGAGAAGTCGATGAGCCGGCTGTCCGGAATGATCCACTGCCGGTCGAAGCTTCGGAACGCGATTCGCACTGGCGGTCGACATTCGCTCTGATCCTCGGCAAGGGTCTTTTGGTGAGCCTCAAAGCCGGGGAGGGGCTCGACTCTTGTATCGATCGTGCGGTCGCGCGTCTCCTTCATCAGCTCCTTGCGCTCATCACGGTTGCTGGCACTCTTAAGCCCAGACCACCGGTCTTGGAGCACGCTCGGATGCGGCGCATAGACCCAGGTGCGATTGGGCTTGACTCCGGGCGCGGCCCATGGCAGCAGATCGCCCAGGGCCGGGTAGTCGTCCCAGGCAGACTCGGCTGCTGGGGTAAGTGGGGCGGTCCAGTCTGTGCGTGCCGGCCGCCAACCGTCGCCGTCGAGAGTTAGGTTCTGAAGCTGGTTGTACTTGGCCTGCCGGCGGCCATGGAGGGCGGTGTACCAGATCCGGGCGGGTTGCTCGCGGTCGGTGTCGGGGCGACGGACGAAGATGCCGATGGCCAGTGGCTGTTGGACGCCGGGGAAGACACGGGTGGGGACGTCGGGGCGCATGCCTTCCGGGGAAACGTCGATGATCCAGCCCTCGTCGCAGGTTTCGCGGAGGTACTTGCGCATGCCCTTGAAGCCGGGACCGCGTAGATAGCCGGCGGTGGTGATGAACGCGACGACGCCTTGCCCCTGGTCTTGGTGCGCGTCGAAGGCTTTCCAGGTGGCCCAGCGCCAGAAGTAGACGTAGAGGTTCTTGAGCACGTACTCGGTGCGGCCGTTGCCGGCCAGCCGGAAGGCGTTCAGCGGGGCAGGCGTGTGTGGTGAGCCGTTCTCGACCCATCCGCCGAGTCCTTCTGCTCGTTCCCGGTAGGGCGGGTTACCGATGACCACGGTGACCGGCTGGTCTGCCTTGATCTTGTTCGCCCGCCGTCGGGACCGTGACAGAGGTGCGTAGGTGGACGCGATCAGTTGTTCCTCGGCGTACGGGTCGTCGAGGGTGTCGGTGACGTACAGGTGCTGGCCACCGGCCGGGAGCGAGGCCTGGTACTTGCGCAGCATGTCGGACTGGCGCAGCTCGGCAACGGCGTACGGCCCCATCTGCAACTCGAAGCCGATCAGCCGCGTGGCGAGCTGCTCGATGGCCTGCGGTACCGCACCCGGGCCTTCGGCGTCGGTGACCTGCTCGGCGACGCGTTTAATGATCGCGTGCAGGAACGTGCCGGTGCCCATAGCCGGGTCGACGGTGACAACCTGCGGGGACCAGAACCCGTCGGCACAGCCAAGCCGGGTGCGTAGGACGTCTTCGACCAGGCGGGCCATCTCGGTGACGACCTGAGTCGGCGTGTAGTAGGTGCCAGAGGCCTTGCGTAGATCGTCGTCGTAGACCTCAAGGAAGTCTTCGTACAGGTGCAAGTAGGCATCGGCGCGGCCAGCGCGGATGCGGTCCCACTGCACCGCGTCTACGACCCGGACGAGTAGGTCGAGGGAGACCCGGAACCGGTCGGAGACACTGTCAGTGAGCAGTTGTAAGGCCTTACCCATGACCGAGTGGGTGTCGCCGAGCTTGCGGCCTACCTCGTGCAGGTTGCCGTCGGTCAGCGGAATGTTCTCGGAGCGTGCTAGGAGCAGGGCGAAGGTGACCGCCTGGGCGTAGCCGTCGGCGAAGACTTTGTTGTCCGCCGTGGGGAACAGCAGGCGCCGCCAGTCCTTGGCCAGACCAGTGAAAGGCTGCTCTCCCTCGGCGTGCCCGGCGCGGATTGCTGTCGCCTCGCGGTCGAGCTGGTCGAGGACCTCTTGTCGGAGTAGACGGCACAGCGGGGCGATCGCTCGGACGAGCTGCTGCACGGACCGGATCGCCGCAGGTTTCCAGGTCAGGAAGTCGCGTAGCAGTTGCTCGAAGCGGCCGTCGCGTACGGTCAGCAGGCTGCCGGCGGTGGCGAAGGACCTGTCGAGGTGGACAGTGTCGCCGACCTGCTCGCCGTCACGGTAGAGCATCCACGAGCCGCCGTTGGTGTACAGCAGGTTCGGCAGATCCTTCAACCGTTCCCACTGGGTGCGGTTGTGCCCGCGGAACGTGGCCGGGTCGATGCTCGTGCTGGGCTTCTTGACCTCCAAGTAGCCGGTGATCCCCCCGTTGACCCGGATCGCGTAGTCGGGCCGGACCTTCAAGTCGTCGAGCGCGGTCTCCGGGTAGTAGGTCATGGCCACGCCGAGGTGGTCGCAGAACGCACGTAGCAGCCGCTCTATGGGCGGGCGGATAGCCGCCTCAGGTTCACCCGGGCCCGCCAATGCGATCTTGCATTCCTGGCCAAAATCTGAGACGGCTGAGCGCAGCCACTCCCCAAAAGCACCAGCCACAAGGCCCCCAGACCACCTCTGCGACAATCAGTGCCTGCGACACTAGAGGATCAATGGCCCGCAGCGCTCGCTCGCCCCCTCCTGCCGCTCCCAACGTCGATCTTCCCCGGTGGCCAAAGTCGACGACGTCGGCTGAGTGTGGGTAGGCCGCCGCGCGGCGAACGGACTGCTTCTCCCCGATGCCAGGTTCGGTCGAGGTGGACTGGCGTGGCCCAGAGGCAAGGGGCGCAGCGGGGCATCAGGATCAACAGGTTCCGAAGCAGGACATTCCTCTCCCACCCTGCTGTCCCGATCTAACTCCGTCGATTCCTGGCCGTACGGCGATATTGTGTTGCGCTGAAGGGGGGTTACGTGACTGGGACGGATCGCCGTCAGAGACGCCTACTGGACTTGCTCTACTGCCACGACCGCGACTACCCGGGCAAGGAATCGTGGATCATGGATCTACCGGGGGCGTGGCAGCGTCCGATGCTAGAGGACCTCTGGCGGAGAACCCTCTGGGAGTTGGACAGGCGAGGGTTGATCAAGCTCTTCGAAGCGACGAGCTTCGAGGACACCAGAGTCATGATCACGGACGCCGGTCGCGTGGACGTCGAATCGCGCGGTCTGCGTCGATTGGACCCGGTCCAGCGGAACAGTGCGGCACGTGACGCGGTAGTGCGATTCTTGCACGTAGCACCCGGCCATCAGGGGAGGGACTTGCGCTCGCTACTTGAGAGCCGATTTGGCCGCTTCGAGGGCGAGTTGTTTACCCCGGATGACATACGTCAGGCGACGGCTTATCTGGCGCAGAAGCGTATGGCCGACGTGGATGAGATAGATGAGGGGCATTGGTGGACTCCTCGATTGACTGATCTTGGCATCGACTGCGCAGAGCATTTTGGGGGGTCAGTGGCCGACTATTTGAGCCACAACGAAGGCAAGGCCGCAAACACGACGGTGAACTTCCATGGCCCGGTGACGGGCAGCAACGTGGTGTGGAGTAGCCGCGAGATCACGCAGGCTGTGAGGGTGAGTACAGGTCTTGCCGGCGATGAACTCGCGGCGCTGATTGGTGCGATCAAACAGTCGCTGCCAGTGCTGGGTCTGACCGAGGCCGAGTCGACGCGCCTGCGCGGCCAGTTGGAGGTCGCAGAGGGCGAGCTGGAGAGCGAAGAGCCCGACACGGGAGCGATCAAGTCGGTGCTGAAGCGCGTGGTAGCCAAGATTGACGATGTAGCGACTACCTCTCTTGGTTTCCTGCTCACCGCATACGCGAAGCACCTCATGGAAAAGGCCGGGGTTCCACTCGCCTGACTGAAGACCCAGCAGACCTGGTGTTCCCTGTCATCCTGGGATTGACCCAGGCTGCAGTGCTGGCCATCGTTGTTGGAAAAGGCTCAGTCCTCGGATGGCGAGGCGTCGTCGCCGAGCTGAAGGCCGATCTGCAGCGAGATCCTCGCCAGCGGCGACAGTGCGGGGAAATCGCGCTCCACCTGCCATGGGCGGATATCTCGTTGCCGCATTACTCGCGCGGATAGGGCTACTGCGCCGGCCAGATCTAGATCGATTAAGTCAGTTTGGGCGCGGCCTGTCGACCAGTGGTGGTCATCAACCGTGGCAAGCTCTAGTTGCCGGCTGTGCGCCTCGGCGAGGTCGGTGATGATCTGCGCCAGGTCACGTTTGATCCCTTCGGCATCGGACTCCAGATAGCAAAGCAGGCTACCGAGCCGCCACCAGGTCGAAAAGGGCTGGGATGTTACGCCGACCGCCGTCGTTCGTTGCGCCTGGGGCGCGTCAGCGAGCCGCGACCGGACGTCAGTGGCGTCGAGGGCCGCCGTGAGCAATAGGTAGCGCTGCTGCGCAGGTGTTGTAATTGCTGCCGAGCCGAGCAGTCTGGTGTCTGTGATCTGAGAATTGGACAGCAGGGCGTCGAGCTGTTCGGCGGCCGAGGCCGACCGTTCTCTGTCTCCCGCCGCAGCGACGCTTAGAAAGTCACCGAATGGCAACCCGAGCTCACTGTAGCCACTGCTGGCCTTCAGTAAAGTTATCCGGCCGGTTTGTGTGTCGAGAAGCAACTCAGCGATGGCGGCGTTTCGCAATGCGTCCGCAACCTCGGCCAGCCGCACCCAGGGCCTCCCGCCAAGGGATCGTTGGGTCCTCCGCAAGCGTTGACCGACCGCCCCTGCCTCCTTGCCTACGAGGTTGATGACGCGGTTGCCAAAGCCTCCGGAAGGGTAATCCCGCACTAAGTCAGCCAAGTCGCGTACGTCGAAAGTAGGCTCTTCCAACTCTGCGTATGCGCGATAGAAGCGGGCACGAGCCGCGACCGTGGCCGGATCGAGCCGCAACGCCCCCCACAACTGCTCCGGTAGCGTCATAGCATGCTCCGTTCCGCAAGCAGTGCCGCAGGATGACAGAAATCGAGATTCAGCAGGAGATCGGTGAGCCTGAGCCTGCCATCCGGTGCAGGCTCGTACCGCTCCGCGCACAGGATCTGTGCGGAGGGGACATGCAGCTTGGCCGCCACCTCGCCCTGCCAGTACCAGCCGGAGTATGCGCGGCCATGGTTCAGCTCCCGGATCTCTTCGGCAACCGTAGGGATCCGGACAGCAGGGTTGGCACCCACAACCACGTAGCAGTAGAGGACCCAGCCGGGGCACGCGGGCTTTGCTGGGTCCGAGTAGTCCGTGGTGGCGAACTCCAGAGCGGTGCGAAGCGCGCGATGGGTGATGTTGGTTCTGGCCGCCACGTCGCGGTCGACGCAACCGGCTGACAGTGATATGAAAGGAGTCACCTCGCAGAACTTCCGGCCCGTACTCGGTTCCACGCTGTTAAAGCTGTTCACGTGGCGGTCTAGGTTCTCCTCGGTGAGACGCCCCATGGCAACCCCCACTGGGAAAGGCATACCCCTTCTTGAGTGGGAATTCCAGTCACGGCAGAGCAGGCCCGTTGGATTGGTGAGAATCTGCTCGATGTCCTCCCTGTTGAGTTTCGACAGCCCCTTGCAGCACCATTGGATAATCATCTCGAAGCTGCCTTCGGTGCAGGCTGTGTGCCGATTTCGGATCCGAGCACCGCAGTCAGCGATTGGTACCGCCGCTTGATCGCATCAGGCGGGGTCCGTTCGGCTTCGTGTGTGAACATTGCATCCCAAGTTGCTTCCCAGTACTCGGTGAATGCCTTGACCCGGCTTCCATGCTGAGACGTAAGCCCTGTACGTAGCTGTGCGCTGGAACCGGGGGCCACGAAAGTCTTGAACAGAACTGAGATGAATGCGTCGTATGCAACTACTGCCGAGGTCGAAAAGAATGGGCTGTTGGCGTGGAAGAGCCGATCGAGTCGCCGCTTTCGTAGCAGGACCTCGGGTGGCGAAAGCTCCTTCCAGTTGCCCACCCATGTGAAATAGCAGAACAAGTCGTTGAGATCAGGCAAGGCGGCAGTGAGCAGCTCGATACGCTTCTCAACCAGCTTCTGGCTGAACCACTGCCGGTTCTCAGCACGCTTTAACGCGCGGCTGAACACAGCGGCTAACACGGCCACAGCGACCGGAACCATGCCGCCGATGACGAGCTTGACGACCTCCAGGCTGTTCCACACCGAAGCGGCGAGCACGTGCAGCTCCCTCCCATCATCGTCGACGATGGCATCGTTGCAGATCGCTTCTGTCGCGTCATCCTCCGCAAGTACGCACCCGTCGGTCCCGGAGTGCCGGCGTTCTGTACGGCAGGACCTGTTTCGGGTGGCCGGCCGCCCTCATGGTGCTCAGCACCATCGCCCGAACGCGTCCGAATGCACCGCGAGGCTCGGTACGGCGACACGGCCAAGGGGTGCGGCAGGCCCAAGTGATTGACCGCGAACACATGTCGACCTGTGGCTCGGAACATCAACGACTGAAAACCGGACTCGGCCTCTACCACTACGAAGGCCGCACCTGGCAAGGCTGGCACCACCGCGTCACCCTCGTATCCGCCGCCGACGCCTTCTGCATCCTGCAACGCCTCGACCCAAGAGCCCCGCGCCGGCCTGACCCTCTACGCCCTACTCCGCGAACTACAAGCCCTCCCGGCCAGGCTGATCGGCGCATGCCCCACCTGCAGAACCCGCTTCCCTACAAGAAGGAAAGCCCCGCGACCGTCTCCGATCATGGCAAGGCACTACTATGTGGTCACTCACTTGGCTCAAGCGAGGCTGAGTAGGTCTACCTCGAACGCCCTCATCGACCGCCAACCAAGCAGCTTGACGACTTCAAAGCTCATGTTGCGCTGGGTGTACTCAGTGAACACGGGGTCGACTTCGGCGGCAAGGGCGTCGAAGCAACCTACGACTCCGGCCTTGAAGCTCCGATCCTCCCAGTGAAGCGCTTGGTTCCGAGCCTGCCAAATCACGTTCCTGAGACACCCCGAGGTGCCGATCTGTCGACCCTGCGGTGCCGACGCAAGTCCGCCGTGGACGATGGATATCCCCTGCTTGCCTTGTTGTATCAGAGCACCCGCGAGCGCCTCAGCCGAGAACCGGTGGGTGTCGACTGCGGCTTGGAGCTCAGGTAGCAGGGTGCCCTGATCGTGATGTTGTTTGTCAGCCCCCCAGTACGCATCCCAGTGCATCCCGGCCGCTAGCGCGACATCCTCCGCATCCTCGGCGTTCAACGCGAGCCACGCCGCTCGTCCGTACTCGTCCTCCATCTGCCTGGTGAGCCCTTCAAGTCGGCTTTGAAGGTCTTGCAGCACGTTGTACTCATCCCAGATCACCGGGAGGAGGCTTGTAACGGCGTGTCGAACCTCGTCTACATAGTTGCTCATTGACATGGCCGGACTGCCCACAGTTACGATCACCTTTCATTGGGGTATTCCCATGCTACGGAGGCGGCCTTACCTGCATGCCTATGTCCGTCGGCACTGAGCGGCACTGAGCGGCACTGAGGTGCGCCCGCATGCCCGTGATCGACACCGACCAACACGTCACCGACCAGACCGACCCGACCTCGATCGCCGTACAACATCAGACCGGATCCCGCGATGGCCGTCTCTTACACCACCAGCGCGGACGCGACCGGTGCTTGCGCAATCTCGATACGCTACTGAGGTGGGTCGTCGCCATCTCGGCCGCGTCGGCTTGGTGGGAGGCATGGTGAGACGAACCCTAGTGATCGGTTCGGCTATCTTGGCCCTGCTCACTGGTTGTCAGCCGACCGGCTCACCTACCCGCGTTTCTGCCACGCCGACCGTCTCCCAGTCCTCGGGGACCCCAACCTCCGCGTGGTCGCCTACGCCCGAGCAGAGGTCGCCCTCTCCGCTGCGGGCTGAGACTACGGTAGGTTCAGAAGTCGCGGCTGAAGTTGAACCGGTCGAACCGGGCGGTGGAGAGTGCGGGGAAGACTACTACCGTAACGTCGACGGCGACTGCGTCCACCGACCGGTCTCGGGTGGCGCGGAACCACCGTCGGGCGCAACCGCCCGATGCGGAGATGGCACCTACAGCTTCAGCCAACACCGCAGAGGTACCTGTTCACACCATGGCGGGGCCGAGATCTGGTACTGACAGGGGTTGGGCAATTTGCGGTTACAGGTAGGAGGGCACTCGGTGTCGGCGTACAGGTTCGCGTGGCCTGCCGCGTACGACTGAACGTGCCCAGCCCGTCGTACGCGCTCCCGCTTCTCATGATCAGAAATACTTCGACGTAGATCAGTGGCGGGAGGGCATGCCACTGCGGCCTTGCGAGGGCCGGAGCGCCCGCTAACCCGACCCGCCGGACCTGGAGGCTGGTCTCTCGCGAGCACTGCGGCAGTGGGTCGAGACCAAGCCGACCCGCACCGCAGCCGCGCAGCGGCGAGGAGCGGAAGCGGCGCGGCAGTTGGGGTTACCCCGACCGCCGCACGGCAACGAAGTGCGCAGGCGGCTCCGGGGGCTTGGGCAGGAAGCTGGTCCCGTTCATCCGTACATACCTGGGCACGTTCGCCCGTACGCCGACACTCGGCTAAGGGTCAGAGAAAAGAGCGCATCACCACGACCATTCGACCACCTCCATCGAGGGTCACGAGGGCGCCACCGACACCAGTACCGCGCCCGAACAGCCCATTCCCCAGCGAAGACTCCGACTTCATCAGGTGCGGCGGAGTACCAGGGAGGGGCCAGCACAGCCGGCTGCGCCTGACGGCACATCGGCGAGCTAGGTGTTTGCTTCCAAGCGCGGGCCGACTGCCTCAGACTGTTGCGTCCGTGGCGGTCCCTGATGTCGGCGGCCGGCTGTTCAGCTGGAGCCCCATGATGCTCAGGAGATCTACGCAGCAGGAGTCGAACGTTGACTGGAGCGTGAGCGGCTCGTAGAAATTGGTGAGATGCGGAGGGGCCTGCATGGCGAGTTCTCGTTGACTTGCAGCGTAGTCGGCGGCGGCCATCAGGTGCGCTTGACGTGTCTCGGCGAACTGACCGTCTGTGACCTTTCCAGCCTTAAGCGCGGACACCGCAGCGAGTCTGGCATCAATGAGCCGGAGGACCGACTCGACCGTCAGCAGCGCGGCTGGGTGTCCCAACTCTCTCCGAACGCCATCGGGCTCGAACACCTCACGGACAACGGCTTCCAAGCGGGAAGGATCAGCCCGCCCGGTGTAGGCAACCTCAGCCATGGCGTCGACGAGCTCGCGCCTAGCAGGTGGGGCGGCGGCTGGATGGTCCAGTTGTCCCAGGAGCAGACGTGCCTGCGCTCGTGCCCGCTTCCGGTTAGACACCTCGTTGGCCTTCAGCCAAGTCATCAGTGCGCGTCTCGCCTGGCGGAGCGGTACGAACTCGTCGCCCCAGTACAGCCAGATGAACACCGGGATGGGCGCCAGGCTCGTTACTCGCGAGGCTTTGGCGCGTTTCGCGAGGAGCGTGAGGAAGAGCTTTCGCTGATGGGGAGCGTAGAGGGCCTTGCTGGATCCCAGGCCTCGCCCTCGTGGCTGGCGACGCGGCCGGTCCAGCAGACCGAGGCTTACCCAGTCGGTGATTAGCCGGGTTGTGGCCTGGTAGCCCTCGGCCCGAGCATCCGTGACCAGATCATCGATGGTGCCGGGTTGGGCGAGATCCATACTTTAGAAACTACACCACATCGGCGCTCGTGAGATCGGTGAAGTCTCTGGATCTCGCAGCTTCAAGCGTCCACACTCGTATGGGCATGACACGCCACTCCGGCCCTTTGGTCGGAATCAGCCAGCTCGACACGTAGGGGAGGTGAGAGGAATGAGGGATCTACGCCAGGTCATCAAGTGGGTGGCTGCCGTGGCCGTGGCCGTTCAGGCGGTTCGCACTGCGCACACCTTGACGCGTCAGACCTTCCGTCTCTGACGGTCGTGCGCGGACCGGTCGGGCTGGCAGCTGTCCTGGCATTTCGGGCACCTGCCAGCCCCGACGCGCCGGCTTCACCCTCCTGCGACACCGCATCCTGCTCGGCCAACCACCGCTCTCCGTCAACCGCTTGCGGCCGTTGACCTTCTTCCCGCTGTCGTAGCCGCGGGTGTCGGAGTGCACGGTGTCCGCGGCCCTGACCGACTGGGAGTCGATGATCCCCGCGGTCGGCTCAGCCGCCCGGTCCTGGGCCAGGCGGACCTGCTCCCGCAGCTCGGTGAGGATCCGATCGGTCACACCCCGCCGGTTCCAACGCTGGAAGTGGGAGTACACCGTCTGCCAGGGCGGGAAGTCCACCGACAGATACCGCCACGCGGCACCCGGTACGCACCACGTACAGGATGCCGTCGACGACCGCCCGACGAGGATGCTTCTCCGGCCTACAGCATCGACGTCGAGATCGTCACCAAAGACCCACAGATCAAAGGCTTCAGCGTGATCAAACGCCGATGGGTCGTCGAACGCACCATCGGCTGGCTCATGCACCACCGCCGACTCGTCCGCGACCACGAAACCCAACCCCACAACTCCGCCAGCATGATCACCCTCGCCATGATCGACAACCTTGCCAAACGCCTCACCGCCGAAACCACCCCAACATGGCGAGAACCCCTAAAACCACAACATGCACAAAATGCGTGAATCAGACGTCCTCTCACAGCCAATGGGCCACCAACCGGGGCTCAGCTGGGCATGAGCCGATGCGATGGCGATCCGACGATCAATAGGTGGCCACTCACCGCATGCCGCGCAGTACCTCAAGCATCCGCCGACGGACCAAACTCTCATTGCCCGACTCGATTACCCGAAGCAGCACCACGCCCGTCAGGTAGTCGGCTGCTAAACAATACCGGGACCCGGTCCACGCGACCCTCAGCCCGATCGCTGTGCGCAGGTTGACGTAGTCGTTGGTTTCGGTGTCGCTTTGGTCCTTGCGCACCGCAGCCCAGTAGCCGTTGATCAAGTCGTCGTTATCAGCCATGCCCGGACGTTAGGGGCGGTTGACGCTGACACGCCACAAGGTGTCATCCGCCCGACAGTCAGCTCCCAGCTGAGCTGCCCTTCATTGAGGCGCGACCTACCCGGAGTACGCGCCGGGCGGTCTGGAACGGCTGCAGCTCCCACCGAAACTGCCCTTCATGGCCACCCCCGTGGCGGGCGCAGGTCGCAATAGCGCCGGCCGGGGACCGGGCGGCGGGGCAGGGCGCTGTCGGCACCCCTCGTTTACCCCCCGAAAACCCACGTCGATGGTGACAAGCAGTGACAGGAAGCGATCATTGCGCGGACATGGTTGGGCAGCTCAGTGCCAATTCCTGGCAGACGGGGACAACATTGGGGTCGCTACTTTCGGTAACCGCGGGTTGTCGACTCTTATCATCGTTGCGCAGCGTCGAGCGCGAGGGACGCATGGATGGTCCTCGAGGACCGGGCCGAGCGTCGAGGCCGGTTGGACTGTGCCCGCAGCCCGGCTTCCCAGACGCCGCGCGACCGCAGTGGTACGCCCTGAGCCCTTCGACTCTTCCGGGCTGCGACCGGCCGGGCCCGGTTCGCCTCCGGTCGAGTTCGTCCCTGCGGTAGTACGTCGGGGAGTTTCGTCAGAGCATGCACGCGGGAACCAGCGGCTGCCCGGCACGCCTGGGCGGCCTTTCGCCGCAGCACCGGGGCCGGTTCTTCCCTCGGGGTGTCTCGCTCTAAGCGGCGACTGCTCCGGCTCGGCGTTCGCAGGCTCGTTCGTTCGCCGGTCGCGGCGAGGGGCGCTTCGGACCTCGGCCAGGTCCAATGTCCCGCCCCGCTCGGCGACGACCTCCGTGTGGGAGGTCGCGGGGATCCAGGTAACTCGGTCGCGGTGCCGGTACGGCAACCACGACCCGTGCAAAGTGCCTTGCAGCAGGTGGTCCAGGTGGGGACGCGCGCCGCACGGGAACGCTGCAGTGGTGGCGGCCTTCTCGCGGCTGTAGCTTGAAGGTCGGGTAGAGGTGCAGGCGCCCGCACAGCATCGGTGCCGGGCAAAACCTTCACCGAGTTGCGATGCGTCCTTTAGGGTTCTGAGCCGGGATCCGTCAACGGCGCTGCGTCTCCTCGTACTCGTGCACGGCCTTGCGTGCCAGGACGTCGATATCTGCCAGAATCCTTCCGGGTGGTGCGGTCAGGTCGAGCGGGTGGTGCACGACGTCAATCTCGGTATTGCGGATTCGACGCGGGCCGGGTTCAGATGTGCCCTGCGCGTAGATGAGCCACCCGAGGGGAAGGTTCAGCGCTGTGCAGTACGCAAGCATCTGGTACGCGTCGGAGTTCGGGTAACCCGAGTTGGCGCCTTCGAGCTTGTACTTCGCGTCGAAGACCGCGACGGGCTGGCCATTGATGACATGAACAACATCGGGTCGGATAGAGATAGTCCGGTCAACATCGAGGTGCGCCGGGTACTGACCGTCAGTGTGCCCGGGATACGGGGCCAACGCCTCGCGCAGGGCGGCTATGACGAAGTCCTCGAAGGCCTTGGCCATGTTCACGACGAACGCGGCCATGGAGACGCCACCAGGGCCAGGCTCTGCGGACTGGTAGTGGAGAACCAGCTGTGCCAACCTGAGGGCGGGGGTGTACCGAGCGTTCAGCCGACTCGTACGCCAGGTCGGTAGGAGCGCTCCGTGCGGTAGCACCCGTACGCCGTCGAGTCGACCGTCCAAGTGGGCGAGGCGAGCCTGCGCCCCAGCAGGCAGCCGGGGAACCGCCATCATGCGCCGCAAGGCCGTGCGTAGGATCTGGTTCTCGGCGATGTCCGTGGCGTACTCGTCGAAGCGCACCTCGATCGGCAGCGGTATGCCGGGACGGCGGGCGAACTGGTCAGCGAAACGGATCCGGCCGCGGACCAGCGGCAGCGACTCGTCGACCGACACATAGCCCTGTAGGACGCCTGGGGCGAGCGCGCGCTCGGCCTGCCGGATCAATGACTCGGCCAGTGCCGGCCACAGGTCCGGTTCGGGGGTAGCGGTGACGTCTTCCGGCCGGAACCCCGGGTGCATGGCGTAGCCAAGCAGGAAGAGCAGTCGGGCGATCCCCACCTTCGGTTGCACCTGGACGTCGAGTCCGTCGATGCGGACCGCGCCGACCTTGCCGGTGGGCAGCAGGCGCCACCAACCACCGCCTTCAGGACGCACCTCAACGAGCCCAGTGCTGCTCAGCGCGCTTGCGGCATCGTCATCGAGCTGCCGCAGCGCGCCGGCCTTGTCGAGCTCGGCGAGGTTGACTGGCAGCCCGCTCATTCCGATGGTGACGCTTCGTCGGTGTTCGTAGGTGAGTTGCCACCGTCCGCCGGAGTGGCGCGGGCGCGGATGGCCGCGAGTCCGAATCGGTTGCGAATTTGGGTCCGGGTGAGCCGTCCGTAGTAGTGCTCCTCCAGTAGCGGCATCAGGTCGTAGCGCCATACCCGGTCGAGCGCAGCCTCGCTGTCGAGGTTCGGTTTCATCAGGTACGACGGGCCGATCTTGAAGTCGTGGTCTTCCTCGCCGATTGACTCGTTGAGCGTCGCCAGCAACGCGGCGCGTTCGTCACCATCCTTGCCGTTCGCGGTCAACCAGTTGACGAGCACGTCACGTACGGGCGGATCGTCGGGGTGTAGCTCGATGAACGCGAACCGACGCCGGATTGCGGCGTCCACCAGGGCGATCGAGCGGTCGGCGGTATTCATCGTGCCGATGATGAACACGTTGGGCGGTAGGTTGAATGCCTCGGACGGGGAGTATTGCAGGCGAATGGTGGCCTCGCGGTACTCCAGCAAGAAGTACAGCTCGCCGAAGACCTTCGCCAGGTTCGCCCGGTTGATCTCGTCGACGATCAGCACGTACGGCTTCTCCGGGTTGTTCCTGGCCTCGGCGGCGATCTCCCGCAGCGGGCCAGGTGTCTTGGCGAAGCTCACCGTCCCGCCGTCAGCGCCTTCGATGGGACGGAACCCCTCGAAGAAATCCTCATAGGCGTACGACGGGTGGAACTGCACGAGGCGGACCGCGTCGCGCTCGGCGACGTGCGCTGCGAGCGCCCGCGCGAGGTAGGTCTTGCCGGTTCCCGGCGGCCCGTAGAGGACGATCTGTGAGCGTTCCTGCCACAGCTCCAGCAGGCCCTGCAACCACGGCCGGTTGATGTACAGCCGCGTCGCCAGGGCATCCGTGGCCGCCGGTAGCTTGGGGACAGCACGTTCCGTCGACTGCACCCGGTCCGGCGTGCTCGGCGTCTCTGGTGCCTCCGCATCCACCTCGACAAGGGCAGCTAACACGTCCAACGCGCCGGTCAGGTCGACCACCGTGCCCTGCTGATCGAGCTCGGCCGGCAACGGCGCCGGCAACGCGTCGACCGCGATCGGGGCCACCGTCAGCCACCCAGTGGACCGACGCAGGCGCGCACCGCCGTCAGTCGGGTTGTACTCCGGATCGCCGTCAAGGGCACCGACATGCAGCTGGTCGTCAACGAGTGTGGCGACGATGTCGTCGCTGTCCATCTGCGAGAGGAATGCGTGGTACTCGTTGGCCAGGCTCACCCGCTGGGCGTAGTCCAGATGCTGGTAGCCTGCCTCGATGGCGGCGCGGACCTCAGCCCTGGATGCGCCTGGGGAGACCTCGGCCAGGTGGGAAGCGGCGAGCGAGACGAACGACTCCGCTTTCCAGCGCCCCACCAGGTCGTGGCCGCCTTGCCGAGGTCGGACCAGCCAGGCCCGACGCTCGCCCGGTGGTCGCTCGGCCTGCTTACGCCACTGCGCGACGAACGGCTGCTGGTAGAAGTCCACCGGTTGCCCGAGCTGACCCTGAATCCTGACCGTGGTGGCGAAGAGATCCCGGTTGAGGTCACCGGTCGACTTCGTGAGTGGCTCAGCGAACGCGTCGCGGATCGATTTCTTATGAGCCATGTTGAGGATCGGCAGGAAGTGCGACGGGAATCCCAGGTACAGCAGCTCCTCGCGCAGCGACGGCATGAGCTTGTACTGATAGATGACGTCCTGCCACACCCACGGGTCGGTGAACGCCTGCTCGCGCTCATCCTGTGGCAGCGACCACCAACCGCAGACAAACTCGACCGCGTCTACCAGCCACTTCCACAGCATCGTGTGGGCGCCGATGCCTCCGTTCCAAGTGCCCTGCGCGAAGGCCGCAAGGACGTGGTCGGGAACGGCGACCGGCTGGCGCATCCAACTTAAGACCGTGGTGACACGCGTACGAAGCGTCGCGGCACCCAGGTTGGTCAACGGAAGCCCTTGAAGCGTCAACAGCTCAGCAGCGAGCTGGATGGCATCATCAGAAGCGGAGGCAAGCTGACGATGCAGCTTGACCATGAACTGATCCCCGCCAAGATCAGGTTGCTTGTTGTAGTGGCGGTGTAACTCGCTTGCCGTGTTGGGGCTCCACACCGACTGCTCAGGCGTAAACAGTGATCGGCCGTGTAGAAGGCCATGCTCGAGGAGCTCTCGACCGACCTGCCGGACCAACTCGTCGTTACGCGACGGCATGATCACCTGGCTGCCGCTCATGCAACCGCCTCATCTCGTACAAGGTGACGTGCGCTCTGACTGCACAGCGGAGGGACAAGTGTGCTGTGCGACTTTCGGGCGTTGATTGCAAGCTGCATCGCAGCGTTGACCTCCAGAATCATCCGCTAGGTGCGGTATCACCACTGGTTTCTCGACACGCTCAAGGACCACCTGGAAGGTGTCCGTGAAAGCTGACCCGGCCTCAGCTCATCAGACTGGTGACGGCTTCGGCGCGCGCCCGCAGCAGCGGTAGAAGGCCTGCGCCGGGTATGGAGGGGTCGCCGTGCACGATGATCTGGGTGAGGTGATCGCGGCTTTTCGGGTCCAAGACTCGCTCGACGATGGCAGTGCGTGCCTTGGAATCGATCTCTATGCTGAACCGATGGAGTCGCCGCCTAATGGTCTTCGGTCGCACGGCACGTCGGACTGTGGGTGGGATGGAACGTGTGAGGAACTGGTCCCCGAGGTACTTCCGGAACTCTGGAATTCCCGCCACGACCAAGCCGATAAGGCCGAGCCCACCGACTAGCCCGGCTGCCCCCACGGGGCCGCCGCCGATCGCGATCGCGGAGCCAGCCGCCGCAGGCAAATTAACTAAGGCGGCGACAAGAACTGCAAGGGAGGCCGCTCCGGTGAGCGTGGCGAGTGCCGGGCCGATCACCGGGCCACGGAACCGTGCATCCTGGCCCACGGCATGACCAACCAAATGATCATTGATGTAGACCAGTGGCAGGTCAAGGGCGTCGTCGTCGATGTGGTATCGCCGGCATACCGGTGTGGTGAGCGCGGAGACCGCCTTCATCAGGTCGTACTGCCACGGTTGAAGTGCGCCGCCTAGTGCAGCTGTGCCCTGTGGGCTAGCCAGCCATGCAGTGATCCGTTCGTCGATGCGGCTGGGTAACTGGTTCAGGGTGCCGGATGTGGCTTCTCTCCAGGCTAGAAACTCCGGGACGACGAACCGCTCTGTGAGGTTGTCGGCGACGCAGCCGGCCAGCGCCTTCGCGTAGGCGGGCAGTTGATCGTACACGGTGTCCCGTAGCTGACCGGCCAGGTTGTCCACCTCGCGGAGGAAGCCCTCTGCGCGGACCCGGGCGTCGCCGCTGAGCGCCAGTCCACGGGCGACCGCCAAGTGCGGCGGCCACGGGCGTATCGGCGCCAAGCCGGTTTCCTCAGTGATGATCTCAGCTAGGAATGGCATGCGGGAACCACCGCCGGTGAGACAGATGCGGTCTGGTGGCTGATGCAGAGAACGAAGAGCGCGGCGTACGTCGTCGAGGAACCGATGCCGCCAGGAGCGGCCAGACAGCTCCGCAAGGGATTCGCCCAGCGCCGCAGACACATCGGGCTCAGCGATTGACCAGCCGCGCAGCTCGATCGCATCATCGATGTGTTCGGGGGCGGAGACCCGGACGCGATGGGTGGAGGTGTTGCGATCGATGAGGATGTTAAACCACGTTTCCTTCGCCCGCCTGACCTCAAGGAGCAGGCGGTCGCGGTCTTGTGGCCGGGTGGCAAAATGTGCGGCAAAGTCGAGGTCCGAGGTGTCACGGTCGATGAGGTGCCGCAGCAGCGCGACGTCGATGATTGATGCACCAAGCGACGGTGTCTCAGGGCCCGAGATCTCGACGGCCTCAAGGTCTTCGACCAATGTGATATCGGTGCTGAACGATCCAACGTCAATGATCATGACGCGGCGTCGCAGGTCGTCATCGTTCAGGTCGCCGGAGTGTCTCAGCGACAGCAACACCGCCCTTGACTCGGGCACCAGTTGCAAGTCCATGGCACCCAGACCATCGGTCAGGGCGTTAGCGTAGACGGCCAACTCGCGCGAACCGGCCGCCCATCGCACCGGGTGCCCAGCGACGAACTGGGTCTGATCGCTGGCGATGGTCATGCGCCGGACGATACTGTCCCGAATGCCACGGGAAAAGCGCACGATGTCGTGGGCAGTCTCCTCGTCAGCCACGGTGAGGTTCGACTTCAGGCGTGTCCGCAGGAAATCCGAGTCCGCCATGACGGCCGAGGTGCCGATCACGGTGGTGGTCCCGGACTCACCCAGCACTGTGGGGATGCAGGTCTCACCGGAGTCGAGCTCGACCTCGGCCATAGCCTCGCTGCGCCCCACTGGCAGCCGCGTGACCACAGTGTCGCCGTCACCCAGATCGACACCGAGAACCGTCTCGATCGGGGCTCGGAACGTGCCCATGTAAGTAGCGTTTCGGACCAGTGGCAACGAGGCTATCGTGTCGGTGGCGAACTGCCGAGGCGCGTTTAGCCCTCGCGACCGCATGAGCTGCTTGGTCTGCATGAATATCTGCCCGAGACTCAAGGTCTCGCCAGCGTCCGGTAGACCTCGCTGGAGAGCGTCCAGCAGCGCACCGGTGAAGCCAGTGTTACGGGCCCCCGGGGCAGCGAACGCATACTCTCGATCGGTGGTGGCAGCCAGGAGGTAGGTGCCTTCCGTATTCACTGCGTCGTCGAGGTCCTCGGCAGCCATGGTTGCGGTGATCGCGGCCCCGGCAAAGCAGCAGTCGAGAATCACCACGCGGCGCCTGGCCGGGAATCGGCCCTGGTCGGTGAGGATCGCTCGCAGAGCGTTGTAGCCAACCGCAGTGAACGGCAAGTTCGCCGGGTCGCTATCGGTCAGCATGAGGTGGAGCTCTCCCGTGACCACCGCCTTTGCCCCGTGCCCGGCGAAGTAGAACAGCAGGGTGTCTTCCGCGTGTTCAGCCGCGAGGATCAGCGCATCGCTGACCACGCGCGGGCTCGCCGGATCCGGAAGCCGCAGGCAGTTCGACGGGGAGAGAAACCCGACATCCCGGTCAGTGAGCACCCGGTACAGATCGTCAAGGTTTCGGCGGACTCCAGGGAGTGGGCTGAGACTGTTGCCGACCCCGTATCTCGCCGCACCGACCAGGACAGCCCTGGATTTGGTTCGGCTGGGAAGGTCCATGTCCGCCGCCTCTACTCGGCGCTGCCGGGCGGGGCGTCATGCCCCAGAGCCTCTGCGACCAGGGCCTCGACATGCCGGACCCCGGATGCAGTGATCTCGATCGGTTCGCCGCTGCGCCCAGTCAGCCGTACAGTTACAGTGCCGGCTCGTTGTTGTTCACGCTCAATGAGGTAGCCCGAGACCGCCTTCGCGACGGCCCGAACGACACCGAGCAAGACCGTGCTTCCGGCCAGTGCCGGAACGACGACCTCAACGTATTGAAGAGCGGACATCGTGTCGTCCGGGCCATTCTCATACCTTTCACGAACACGGCCACGGAGTTCAGCCTGCGCGCCGAGCGCAGTGAGTAGGTCGCCGATCGCCCTGTCGTCGTCTGTGCGGAGCTGGAGAGTATCCACGGCCACTCCTCGAGTCGCTCCTCGCCAACGGCCCAACCACACCATCGTGCCCCTTGACTGTATCCCTTTAGGATCCACCGCCGGTCAAGGCGACAAATGCCACCGGCCACCTGTAGCTGCTCCTGATGATGGGCACGTCGCGGCACTGGTCTACGATGCCCCCGTTTACCCCCCGAAAACCCCTGCCAAGCGTCGACTATCAGTGACCGGAGTTGGCAAGTTAGTAGCATGTCTATGCAGGTCAACGGCACATATTGATGATCAGCGGCAGGTTCGATACCGTGACTTTCGGTAACCGCGGGTTCGGGGTTCGAGTCCGTGGCCGCACCAGCGAGCGAAGCCATACTCGTGAGGCCACCTCTTGGGTTGGCGGGGCGGTTAGCCGGAAGGCCGGGGCACCTGTTGTCAGCGTAGCTAGGGACAACAGTCGATCATCACGACATCGTCTGCGCCAGGCGATGGTGGGGCCACGGTATCGATCACCCCTCGGACACGAACCAGATCCCAACGGTGCGCGGCAAGGTCAACACTTGCCCGCACCGTTTGTTTTTCCGGGTTGTACGCCAGGTGCAGCCCGAGGCTGCGGTAGACCTCCAGTTTGCGTTCCGGCTCGGCGTTGCGTAGTGCGTGCACGAGGTCTCCGAATTCGTGGACGACGGCGGTGATCTGCTCCTCGGTGAACCGCTGCGGGCTGTCCGTTTCCTGAACGGCTGGGGCGTGCTGGAGTCGTTCGGCGCGTTGGCGTTCGGCCTGGGTCTCGGCGGCCCAGGTGGTGACCACGGCCGTTACACCGCAACAAACGCCACCGAACCTAACAATGCACTACTAGGTCCCACTCGCATTGGCGGGTGACTCATCGGTTGAGTACCCGGGTGATGCCTGCGACGACGGCAGTGGTCAATGTCCATCCCACGAGAATTAGCAAGGCTGCGACGTACTGGCTGACACCGTTGGGGCGCCACGTTCCGTCGTGTCCGAGGTTGACGATCGGTAGGAGGAGATCGAGGGCTTGCAGCGCGGGGTTGTGGTCCGGGGTTGCGCCAGAGCGGGGTGTTGATGGCTGAACCGTGAACGTCAGTGTGCCGATGGCCCAGAATGCGACCAGCCACATGCCAGCGAGCCAGGTGCGGTAGCCGTAGCCGACAACGCCGTCGAGGAGGTACCCAAGGATCCGGGCCGGAAAGTTCAGCGCCGCCCTGCGCTGGCGCTGTTTTTCTAGGAGGACACGTCTGGCTTCCTGGTCTTGGCCGTTGTGCCGGTACTGCGCGGCCAGCTGTTCGTAAGGCTGGGGGGCGTAGCCGTCGGGGCTTCGGCGCAGCCAGTCCAGGCGCTGTCGGACGGTGACCTGCCGCGGTGGCAACGGTGCCCCGCGAGGTGCTGGCGATCGCGCGAGCAGCAGTTGGTAGGTACATCCGATCAGGTCGAGTTCCGCAGGCCAGGTTGCAGGGTGGTCGAAGATCGAGTCGGCCTGCAGGCCACTGAGACGTACCCGACCCACCGGCGGCGCCGCGAACGTCAACCAGAGGCTCCCGATCTGAGCACCACCGACGTGTAGGGCCCAGATGTCTGTGGTGCTAATCCGCGCCTCGGTGAAGTTCAACTGGTTGCCGATCTGTGCGTGGACCAGGATGATGCCGCCTTCGGCGGCGAACCCGTACCGGGCGGAGAAGCTGCCGCCGACGGTCAGTCGGCTTGCATCGATGGCCGGGCCGGCCGGGTTTCGCACGGTGGCACCGCTGAACAGAACGTCGCCGCCAACAGTTGCCGCGGAGAGCCAGATCCGACCGAACGCGCTGAACCCCGCTCTGGCGCTGAGGTCGCCGGTCACGGCCATTCGCGCGGCGGCGAGCGCGGGGCCTTCGACGGCCGCGCGCAGCGCGGATCCATCGAGGGTCAGGGATCCGCCGATCCGCGCGTCGCACACGTTGACTTCACCGGTGATCGTGCACCTCGTCAGATCGAGATCACCACGCACCTGCAGTAGCCGGGCACGGAAGCCGGGCAGTGTGCATTCGGAGAGAACCAGGTTCGCGGCGCTGGCGTTGGTCAGATCCAAGACGTGGGTAAACGTCGACCCGGTGATGGACACTGGCATAGTGATGTCGGCTTGCCGAACGTCGAGCCGGCCGAGGACTGTGGCGTTGCGCAACCGCAGCGCGACCCCTGGATAGGCGGTCCGGTCGACCGCTCGCGTCAGTAGATCGGCGACGAACTCGGCACGGACCGCATGAGTTGTGCCGCCAAGGTCAAGGTCGTCCCCCCGCAGGAATGCGTTCCGGAGCCGTCGTTCTGCCGGATTCAACCGTTCGCGAAGTCCACGCACGACAGCGATGGTCTCA
This sequence comes from Micromonospora sp. WMMD735, assembly GCF_049178995.1. Lineage (NCBI taxonomy): Bacteria > Bacillati > Actinomycetota > Actinomycetes > Micromonosporales > Micromonosporaceae > Micromonospora > Micromonospora sp. WMMD735. The sequence continues at coordinate 2,588,900 of NZ_JBMHMJ010000002.1, read as the reverse complement.
GGTCGTCACCACCCGGCCAAGCCTCCCGGCGTGGCACCAGCTGTGCGTCCTTCCCACGAGCGGGCGTCCGCGTAGTCGCGCATCAGCAGCCCCAACGGGTGAACCTCTCTTCTGGTGCCGCGTTCGATGCAGTTTGCCGCGATGCTCCTCAGGAGCGCGGGGAGGCCCGTATCCGGTCTGCGATTGCTGCTCGGTCGCTTCCAGCTTTGATCGGGGTTTCGTCGAGAGCGGAGAGGAGGGCCGATCGGTCAGCGGTGCTCAGCCTGTTCCAACCTGCTTCGGCCAGTAGGAGACCCTGGTACTGCTCGTTGCCGGAGCGGGACTCCGTGATTGCGGCACGGATCGTCTCCGCGTCGGCCAGCGACGGGTCGCCTCTCATCAGCCCGAGGGCGAGAACCCGGACGACCGGTGCCCCTTCCGTGAAGAGCCTCCTGACCTCGGACGGGTCGAACTTTCGGTACGTCGCCAGCGAGGCCGCACGTTCGACCAGCAGATCCTGTAGTACGACCCTGACTGCGCGATTCTCCTCGCCTCGGAACTCTTCACGCACGATCGCGTAGGAATCCGCGAGGCTCATCAGTTTGCTGTCGCCCAGAATTTGCGCCGCCTACGGGGCGATCTGCGCGAGATCCGACACCAGTCCCAGGCTCACACCGTCGAGGCCGATCGCCACCTCGCTCAACCGGTCGACGACGAGCGGGCTGGCGAACAACAGTGCGCCTGCCGCGATGATGGCGATGACCGCGCTGCCGTCGCGACCCTGCACGATCTCCCACGACCCGATACCGAGCAGCGCCAGCCCCACAAACCCGACGCCCCACCGCCAGAATCCCTTCACGGCCGAGATCCAACCACGGTTCCTTATGCGATGTTGTCCTGCGTCGCCGGTATAGGGCGGCTTCGTGTCAGGCAGCGAAGGTCCCGCATCATCGCTGACCTGGTCGAACCCGACTCGGAGGTTTCACCATTTCTGCCGACCCTTTTCACCCACCCACCGGCAAGTTCTGCCGGTTGCGGCGGAAACGGCGACGAGTGACGGGGAACTGAGACCACCGCCGCTCACGCAAGGAAGCAGGGAACGCGAGGTAGTCGGCCACGTCGGCACCAAGGGATCATCCTGCATGCGCGGGAGCAGAGGATGACCATCGACATGGTGCTGCCGGCGGTGGACCACCCCGCAGGCGCTGGAACCACGCGTCGCTTCAGGAGCACGAGCTGACGCTGCCACACCACGGACACTGAACTACGGTGCTGTGGTGCAGGAATGCGAGGTTCAGCGGGCGATGCAGGTAGCCGTGTCGAGTGCCTCATCGCTCGGCCTGACCGTCCACAATGCTGCCGTCCTGCACAACTCGAACACGCTCACCCTGAGGTTGGAGCCCTGCGCCGTGGTCGCCCGGGTCGCGGCGGTAGCGCACCAGTGCGCCCAGCTTGAAGTGGATGTTGCTCGGCGGTTGGCCGAGGTCGGGAGTCCGGTGGCCACGCTGGAGTCGCCCGAGGTCTTCGTCCGGGGCGACTACGTGGTCACCTTCTGGACCTACTACGAACCGGCGACTACTCGATCACTGTCGAACGCGGAGTATGGCGGCGCGCTCGAACGTCTGCATGCTGGGATGCGTAGGGTCGACCTGCCCGTCCCGCATTTCACGGACCGTGTTTCTGCGGCGCAGACGCTCGTGGCCGACCATGTCCGAACGCCGGAACTGGTCGACTCGGATCGGGTCTTCCTCGCCAGCACGTTGGACCGTATGCGACGCGCGGTCAGCGAGAGCGGCCGACCCGAGCAGCTTCTGCACGGTGAACCCCATCCAGGCAACCTGCTCTCGACCCGGGGCGGCCCGCTTTTCATCGACTTCGAGACCTGTTGCCGGGGGCCGATCGAGTTCGACCTGGCCCACGCACCCGACGAGGTCGGTGACCACTACCCGGGCGTCGACCGCCGGCTGCTCCGAGACTGCCGGACCCTCATGCTGGCGATGATCACCACGTGGCGCTGGGATCGCGACGACCAGTTCCCCCACGGCCATCGGCTCGGCGTCGAGTGGCTGAGCGAGCTCCGGCAGGCAACGGCTCAGCCTGGATAGGCAAGTCGACTCACGTCCTCGAAAGCGCAGCCCGGCCCCGCCCGCGCGGGGAGCAAGTCGGCCCGCGCTGCGGCTACGGCGTGACGGCGGTCACGATGCCCGATATCGGCTCTCCGATCCGCATCGTCGTGACGCGCCGGCCGGTTCCGTCCGGTGTAGCCAGCTGCAAGTCATTGCCCGGTGACCAAGAGACGAACAGTCGTCCGGCGAGGAGCACGCCCTCCAGCGGGCCGTCTGGTCCGTGGACGATGCCTGTGACCACTGGGTGCGGGGTGATCGGTTCCGGTCCGAAGCCGCGCAGGACGTGGAGGCGCCGGGCGATCTCGCTGGCCGGCACTTCCGACCGGCTGGGCGCGTCACGGGCCGCCAGCAGGTCGGCGCGGACCTGGTCGGCCCATCCGCCTTCGATGACGCCGAGCTTGATGCAAAGGGCGAGGTAGACGCACTTGAGTAGACCGATTGACCACCGCTTGTGCTCCGGGGTGTCGTACTCCATTTCGACATTGCCGGCGGCCAGGATCTCGGCATATATTTCGTCAGACTTGCCGGCCGGCAGGAGCACATATTCGCCGCTTTCGGTCCAGCGCCTCAGCAGCCGGCCGGTCTTACGCTTACCGCGCACGGTTTCCGACGCGAACCACGTCGTCAGCGCGCCCTCGTACCAGTCGAGCAGATCAACTTCGACCCTGCTGCCGAAATCGTTGTTGCACCGATTGCACGTCCAGGTCATCACCTTGCCTCCGAGACTGCCTGGCGGCACGTGCTCCTTTTCCGTTGCTGCCGGGTCGCCGCAGATCGGGCACGCGTCGAATCGCCGCGCGCGCAGCACCTCGACCAGCTCCAGTTCCCACCGCTCGGCCGGACCCGGCGTCTCGTTCGTCGCGTCGATGCTTCGGCCATCGGGAAGTTGGATGGAGATCGAGTCTGGTGCACGCCTCGCCATCCGACGAGGCTATCGGGTCGTGCCAGGTTTGGAACCAGCGTTCCATGGCGATTTTATCCGGGGTATCCAGAAGTCGCTGAGCACGACGGCGATCCCGGCGTCGGCCGGGATCGTGCACCCCGACGCGCCTTCCATGCGGCAGATCCGGGTGCCTGATCTTGGTGAGCCGTGTGGGCCGGATGGAAGGCACCCCCGATGGCTCGGGGGAGTGGCGACGTTGCGTTCTGGATCATCGGCTGAACGGATGGCTGGCGGCGATGATCGGCTATTTCCATGGGCGACGGACACCCTGCGACGTCTAGGAAGGAGGCATGGCCAACGAGCGGACCGTTCCCCTGCTGCCCTGCGCGTCCATTGATGACATCGAAGCCTTCTACGGAGTTCTCGGTTTCCGTACCACGTATAAGCAGCGCAAGCCCAACGCGTGCGTGGGGGTGCAGCGGGAAGACCTGCATCTGCAGTTCTTCGAGATCGCCGGATTTGACCCGGAGCAGTCCTACGGCTCATGTCTCGTACTCACCGCGGACATTGAGGGACTACACCGGGCGTTCGCCGCTGGCATGCGCGCCGCGTACGGCAAGGTTCTGGTGTCGGGAACGCCGCGGATGACCCGGCCCAGGGCGCGGAAGAACGCCGACGGGTGGGGTGGGTTCAGTGTCATCGACCCGGGCGGCAACTGGATCCGCGTCTTTCGGGACGCCGCCACCGCGCCGGTGCCGGCCGCCACGCCTGCCGGGCGGCTGGCCAAGGCTCTGGCGAATGCCGTCGTGCAGGCCGACTCCCGAGGAAGCGTAGGACAGGCCGTTCGGATCCTCGACAGCGCCCTCGCCCGCCCGCAAGCCGACGACGACCCGGTCGAGCAGGTAGAGGTCCTGGTCTACCGCGCCGAACTCGCGATGGTGCTGCACGATCCAAAGACTGCGGCCGAGATGCTGACCCGTACCCGCTCCGTCACGCTCACGGAAGACGAATCCGAAAGGGCAGCCGCCGCGTTCGACAACGCCGCCGACCTCGCCGCAGCATTGCGGTAACTCACCAGACGAACGCCTCCACCATCTCGGCCACGTCCGGACGCCGGGTGACCTCGAGAGCAGTCACCGCCCGTGGTACGCGGTCGGCGGCAGATCCGGATACCCGAGTGTGAGTCAGGCCGGTTCAGGATTACCGTCTCGTGATGACCTTCGACTTCGGTATTGCCGGCTACCAGCCGGCCTGGCTGAACGGAGCTGCTGAAGTCGCCGGTCGTCACGCGCGACGGTTGCGGGGTCTCGTGGGCCGGCGGCTGACGTCCAGTTGGGTGGTGTGGGATGACGATGACAACACCTGGTTTGCCGACTGCCCGGTGGTGTTCGACTTCGACGACGAGCGCCTTGAGGTCAATCATCAGAAGTTTGATGATCTGTCGATCACGTACAGGTCGATCGACGTGACGCGCAAGCCGGTGTGGCCGACCTCGGACGGCTTCCGGCTCCGCTGGCGCAACGATGCTCCCGCACTGTTGGCTGCCCGGCACGGGCAGCGGCTTGAGGCGGTGGAGCTTCTGGAGCGGGCCGGGGGTGACCTGGCGGACGGTGCCGTGGCGTTGGGCCTGCGATTTGCGAACGGCTGGTTGACGATCTACAACGCGATGGACGAGAACGGGGTTGAGGAGGGCGATCCCTCCCTGCGGTATCGCCGACACCGACTGGGGTAAGCCTGCAACTGCATGACTCGACCGAGTGCGATCAGCTCACCGAAGAGTTGCGGACGTCCGCGCAGCGGTCCCAGTTGTCGGCGCTGACTGTCGGCCTCAGTGGCCCGCACGGTGGGCGTAGGATCCGCCGACCGAGGCGTGGGTTACGGTGGGTGACTAACAATCCGACGATGAGGCTGCAGATGATCAATGTCCAGGAGTTCGCGCGACGGCTGAGTACCCTCGGAGCTGATGCGTTCACCAGCGACGACGTCGTGGACCTGGCGACCGCGGCCGATGTTCGCATCAGCGCAGACGTCGAGATCGACGCCACCGTGGCGCAGCGCCTGCTCGACCAGATCTCGCCCACCCTGCCGGTCACCGGGGCCCAGATCGCGGCGTCGCAATGGCCGCCACCGGAGTCTTCCCGTCCTGCAGCGCCTTTGGTGTCGTTCTCCAGCCCTGGTGCCGTCGACGGACCGGCTGATCAGCCGACCCGACCCCGCAGGTCTGGGTCTGCGGGTAGCGGTCGGCGACCCGGCTCCCGACGAACTGGCAGGTGAACGTGCGGAAGGCGATGCGGTTCGCCGTGGCCGCCGCCGTTCTCAGCCTGAGCGCCCCCCTGCCCGCCACGCCGGCCGCCGCCGTGGGCACCCAGACCATCTACATGAACGTGTCCGGATCGGACTCGGCCGCGGGTGCCATCCCGGCCGCCGCGGTGAGAACGCTCGGGCGTGTCGAACAGCTCGTCGCGGCCGGCCCCTCCAACCACGACGTCGAGGTGCGCCTCCACGCCGGCAGCTACCTGGCCCAGCAGACGATCTGGCAGACGTACCGGCCGGGGGTCTGATGTCCAACGCGAGTATCGGCCCTGGTGGTTACGCTCAGGGTTGACTGTGGTTCACTCCGAATAGTGATCATGTCGTCGTGGCCGCACTCGCCCCGTCGACCACCACCTGCGCAACATCGTCCATCGGCTCGGCATCCGGTCCCGTACCGGGCTTGCCCGCGCGCTGCACTGAACCCGGCGCGGCGGCGGGCGGCGACGGTCAGGGCAGTACGACGGTACGGGCGCCCTCGCCGCGGGCCATCCGGTCGAACGCCGCCGCGGCGCCGTCCAGGCCGGTCCGGTCGGTGATCAGGGTGGCCGGGTCCAGGGTGCCGTCGAGCACGGCGCGGGCCAGCTCGGGCAGGTCCCGGTCCGGGTCGGACCAGCCGTACACCGAGGAACGCAGGGTCCGCCCGGAGTGGAAGATCTCCAGCGCGCTCAGGCTGACCACGTCGTCCCGCGCGCCCATCCCCACGACGGTGACCTGCCCGCCGCGTCGGGCGGCCCGCCAGGCGGCGCGGATGGTCACGCCGCGGCCGACGCACTCCAGGGCGTGGTCGACGCCACGCCCGTGGGTGCGCTCCCGGATCGCCCGGCTCAGCGTGTCGTCGGCGACGAGGAAGTCGGTGGCCCCGGCGGCGGTGGCCAGTTCGGCCTTGGCGGGCGACACGTCGACGGCGAGCACCGGATCGGCGCCGGCGGCCCGGGCGGCGGAGACCACCGACAGGCCCACCCCGCCGAGACCGATCACCGCCACCGAGTCGCCGGGGGCCACCCGGGCGGTCCGGCGTACCGCGCCGACCCCGGTGAGCACGGCGCAGCCCAGCAGGGCCGCGGTGGCGAACGGTAGTTGCGCCGGAACGTCGATCACCGCCTCCTGTGGCACCACCACCTCCTCGGCCAGCGCGCCGAGGCCGAGGGCGACGTGCAGCGGTGAACCGTCCGAGGTTCGGCCCCGGGCGGTCGCGGGGGAGCCCGTCCGCTCGCAGAACCACGGTTCGCCGCGACCGCAGTACCAGCACCGCCGGCAGGGCGGCGCCCAGTTCAGCACGACGTGCGTGCCGGGTCGGACCCGGTCGACGCCGGGGCCGACCTCGATCACCTCGCCCGCCGCCTCGTGTCCGAGCACCAGCGGGTAGGGCGACGCGACCGTGCCGTTGACCATGGACAGGTCCGAGTGGCAGACCCCGGCGGCCCGTACCCGCACCCGTACCTCACCCGGCCCGGGGTCCGGCAGCTCCACCTCCTCCACCGTCAGCGGCTGGTCCACGCCGCGGGCGAGCAGCGCCCTCATCGCTGGATCGCCTTGGTCTGGAGGAACTCGTCGAGCCCGTAGCGACCCAGTTCCCGGCCGAGGCCGGACTGCTTGTAGCCGCCGAACGGGGCGAGCGGGTTGAACGGTGCGCCGTTGATGTCGACTGCTCCGGTGCGGATCCGCCGGGCGACCCGCACCGCCCGCTGCTCGTCGGCGGACCAGACAGCGCCGGCCAGGCCGTACCGGGAGTCGTTCGCGACGGCTACCGCTGCCTCGTCGTCGTCGACCGGGATGACGGCGAGCACCGGTCCGAAGACCTCCTCCTGGGCCAGCGCGCTGCCCGGGTCGACGTCGGCGATCACGGTCGGGGCGACGAACCAGCCCCGCTCGGGCAGCACCGCGTCCGGGCCGCCGGCGATCAGCCGGCCGCCGTCGGTGAGTGCCCGGGTCACGTGGCCGGTCACCCGGTCCCGCTGCGCCGCGGAGACCAGCGGGCCGAGCCGGGTGTCCGGGGTGAACGGGTCGCCGGTCCGGTAGCCGTCCGCGGCCTTGGCGACCAGGTTCAGCGCCTCGTCGTAGCGGTCGCGGTGCACCACCATCCGGGTCCAGGCGGTGCAGGTCTGGCCGGAGTTGAGGAAGGCGTTGCCCACGCCGACCTTCACCGCGGTGGGCAGGTCGGCGTCGTCGAGGATCACGTTCGCGGACTTGCCGCCGAGCTCCAGCGCCACCCGGGCGATCCGGTCGGCGGCCAGGTGCGAGATCCGCCGGCCGGTGGCGGTCGAGCCGGTGAAGGAGACCATGTCGACGTCCGGGTGGGCGGCGATGGCCTCGCCGACCTCGACGCCGGTGCCGGGCACCAGGTTGACCACCCCGGGCGGGAAGCCGGCCTCGTGGATCGCGTCGAAGAGCAGGTACGCGGTCAGCGGGGTCAGTTCGCTGGGCTTGAGCACCACCGTGCACCCGGCGGCCAGCGCGGGTGCCAGCTTGGCCATCACCTGGTGCAGCGGGTAGTTCCACGGGGTGATCGCCCCGACCACGCCGACGGGCTCGCGGACCACCAGCGAGTTGCCGACGGTCTCCTCGGCGGGCGGCCGGGCGGCCAGCTCGACGTAGCTGCGCAGCACGGTCAGCGGCAGGCCGACCTGTACCCGGGCGGCGACCTTCAGCGGGGTGCCCAGCTCCAGCGCGACCGTCTCGGCGGCGGTCGCGGCCCGGGCGGCCAGCGCGGTGTGCAGCCGGTCCAGGGCGGCGGACCGCTGCGCCGGGGTGGTGTCGGCCCAGCCCGGGAAGGCGGCACGGGCGGCCGTGACGGCGCGGTCGACGTCAGCCCCCGTGCCGGCCGGGACGCTCGCCAGCACCTCCTCGGTCGCCGGGTTGTGCACCGCGATGGTCTGCCCGCAGGAGGGGGCGACCCACGCCCCGTCGAGATAGATGTCGGTTCGTGTGAGATCCATCGCGCCCCTCACGGCGGTCGAAAACTAGCGCTGCAAGTTTCGACTCTAGTGCCCCGGATCGGCTGGCGGGAGGGGTGGTAGCGGCCCGATGTGCTCCTCGTAGGTGCGGGAGAGCCCATGGATGAGCGCGTCGAGGCCGAGCGCGAAGGCGCCCTCGTCCACCTGTTGCTGATGCTCGGCGAGCCGGTGCGCCTGGGTCAGGTGCGGATACCGCTCCCCGTACAACCCCGGGTCCTCGACGAAGCCACGGGCGAACGATCCGAGCGCGGAGCCCGCCACGAGGTAGCGCATCAGCGCGCCGATGTGCGTCGCACGCGCGGGTGGCCAGCCGGCAGCGACGAGCCCGCCGTAGACCGCGTCGGCCATCGTCAGCGCCGCCGGCCGCCGGCCCGGCCCGCGGGCCAGGTACGGCACGATGTTCGGGTGTGCGGCCAGTGCCGCCCGATACGAGTGCCCCCACCGGCGCAGCGCCTCGCGCCAGTCGAGGTGCCCGAAGAAGGAGACGTCCACCTGGGCGGTGACGCTGTCGGCCACCGCGTCGAGAATCTCGTCCTTGGTGGCGAAGTGGTTGTAGAGCGAGGGCCCGCGTACGCCGAGTTCGGCAGCGAGCCGGCGGGTGGAGAACGCCTCCAGCCCGTCCGCGTCGATCAGCGCGGCGGCGGCATCGACGATCCGCTGCCGGCTGAGCAGCGCCTGCCTCGGCCGGGGCATCCGCGCCTCCCTCGCTCCCTCGTCGGTCCGCGGCAACTCTGCCACAGCCGGGTCTGGACGTACTTAAACTTGCAGCGCTAGTTTATGCTGCATGGACCTTCAGCTCTCCGCGGACCAGGCGGCGGTTCGTCAGCTCGCCGCCGAGTTCGTCGACCGTGAGGTGGTCCCGCACGCCGCGGTCTGGGACCGGCGCGAGTCGGTCGACCCGGAGATCGTGGACAAGCTCGGCCGGCTGGGCTTCCTCGGGCTGACCATCTCCGAGGAAGACGGCGGGTCCGGCGGCGACCACCTCTCCTACTGCCTGGTGCTGGAGGAGCTCGGCCGGGGCGACTCCGCCGTCCGGGGCATCGTCTCGGTGTCGCTCGGGCTGGTCGCCAAGGCCATCGCCGCGCACGGGTCCGCCGCGCAACGGGCCGAGTGGCTGCCCCGGCTCTGCGCCGGCACCGCGCTCGGCTGCTTCGCCCTGACCGAACCGGACAGCGGCTCGGACGCGGCCGCGCTGACCACCCGGGCGACCCGCGACGGCGGCGACTGGCTGATCACCGGTGCGAAGACGTTCATCACCAACGGCACCGTGGCCGACGTGGTCCTGCTCTTCGCCCGCACCGGCGGACCCGGACACCGGGGCATCAGCGCGTTCCTGGTGCCCACCACCGTCGCCGGGCTCACCCGGAGGGAGATCCACGGCAAGCTCGGGCTGCGCGGGCAGGCAACCGGTGAGCTGCGCTTCGACGCCGTCCGGGTGCCCGACTCGGCACGCCTCGGCGCGGCCGGCGGCGGGTTCCGGCTGGCCCTGGCCACCCTGGCCAAGGGCCGGATGTCGGTGGCCGCCGGCTGCGTCGGTATCGCCCAGGGCTGCCTCGACGTGGCGGTCGGCTACGCCGGGCAGCGCACCCAGTTCGGCAAGCCGATCGCCGGGCACCAGCTGGTGCAGCAGTTGCTCGCCGCCATCGCCGTGGACACCGCCGCCGCCCGGCTGCTGGTGTGGCGGGTGGCCGACCTCGTGGACCGGGGCGAGGCGTTCGCCACCGAGGCCTCGATGGCCAAGCTCTTCGCCAGCGAGGCAGCGGTCCGGGCGGCCAACAACGCCGTCCAGGTCTTCGGCGGGTACGGCTACATCGACGAGTACCCGGTCGGCAAGTACCTGCGCGACGCCCGGGTCGCGACCCTCTACGAGGGCACCAGCCAGATCCAGCAGCTGCTCATCGGGCGCGCGCTCACCGGCGTCAACGCCTTCTAGCGGAAGGGGGAACCGTGACCGGATTCGCCGACCGGGTGGCCGTCGTCACCGGCGCCGGGCAGGGCATCGGCATCAGTGGATGGTCGCCGAGCACACCCCGCTGCGCCGGGTCGCCCAGCCGACGGAGATCGCTTCGGTGATCGCCTTCCCGGCCAGCGACGACGCGTCGTACGTCAGCGGACAGACCCTGTACGTCAACGGCGGCGCGCGCTGAGGCGCGCCGGCGGACCAGCACCCGGAGGGGACATGGACTTCGCGCTTTCCGACACCGAGCGGGCGATCCGCGACACCGCCCGCGACTTCATCACCAGAGAGGTCATGCCGCTGGAGCAGGAGCTGCTGCGGCGGGAACGGGCGCACCGGCCCGGACTGGAGCACAGCGAGCTGCGCGCGTTGCAGCTCAAGGCGCGCACGTTCGGGTTCTGGGGGCTGGCCACCCCGCAGGAGTACGGCGGCATGGACCTGCCGGCCGTCACCCAGTCCCTGATCTGGACCGAACTCGGCCGCTCGTTCGTGCCGTTCCGGTTCGGCGGCGAGGCGGACAACATCCTGTTCCACGCCAATGACGAGCAGAAGCGCGAGTATCTGGTCCCGACCATCGAGGGGGAGCGGCGCAGCTGTTTCGCGATCACCGAGCCCGGCGCCGGCTCCGACGCGGCCAACATCAAGCTCAGCGCCCGCCGCGACGGCGACGACTGGATCCTCAACGGCGAGAAGACCTTCATCACCGGCGGTCACGATGCCGACTTCGCCATCGTGATCGCGGTGACCGACCGGGAGAAGGGTGCCCGCCACGGCGGCGCCACCGCGTTCCTGGTGGACCGGTCGATGGGCTGGCGCTCGGAGTTCATCCAGACGATGGGCGAGGGTGGCCCCGCCTCGCTGGTCTTCGACGACGTCCGGGTGCCCGGGCGTAACATCCTCGGCGAGCCCGGGCAGGGCTTCAGCCTCGGCATGGAGTGGATCGGCAAGGGCCGCTACATCATCCCGTCGCACGCCGTCGGCATCGCCGAGCGGGCGTTGTCGATGGCCATCGACCACGCCAACACCCGGGAGACCTTCGGCGCGAAGATCGGCACCAACCAGGCCATCCAGTGGATGATCGCCGACTCGGAGACCGAGCTGGAGGCGGCCCGGTGGCTCATCCTGCGTGCCGCCTGGACCGTCGATGAGGGCATGGACCCGCGGCACGCCTCCTCGATGGCGAAGCTGTACGGCGCGGGCATGGTCAACCGGGTGGTCGACCGCGTCCTGCAGATCCACGGCGGCATGGGCTACACCCGCGAGCTGCCGATCGAGCGCTGGTACCGGCAGGTCCGGCTCTACCGGATCTTCGAGGGCACCGACGAGATGCAGCGACTGATCATCTCCCGCGACCTGCTGCGCGGCTACACGAAGCTGGGAGGGCACCTGGCATGAGGGTCTTCGCGTCCATCGAGGAGTTGGCCGAGGCGACCGGCGAGGCCCCGGGCCCCGGCCCCTGGTTCCGGATCGACCAGCAACGGGTCGACCGGTTCGCCGACGCCACCGACGACCGCCAGTGGATCGACCTCGACCCGCGACGGGCCGCGACCGGCCCGTTCGGCGGCACCATCGCGCCAGCCCACGATCTCATCGATCAACACAAGGCCGAGAGCCTGCCCGTCCAACGCAGGACCACTGAGTACTAGCCCGGGTGCGTGTGGGACGGGGAGCGTCCGCTCGGGCCGGTCGGCTCGCGCGTTCGACGGTGTTCAGGGACAACTGCAGACGGCGGGCACAACGGTAGGGTGCCGAACGTGGGGTGGCGGTGTTCTCCTTCGATCGCCACCCTATCGGGCCGCGTCCCACTGGCTGCCGGCGAGAACACCTGGTACCACGGTCGAGACGCGTGCCGCCCCAGCGGCGGTCAGAACCTGGTGGGGTCGCGAGTAGTTACAGCGGCGGCCAGGCGTTGACCAGCAGTTGGCGGAAGTGCGCCGGAAACCACTCCCCGAACGGGGGTGCCGCCGGCATCGCGCCGGTGGGCCACGTCGAACCGCGCGGCGGAAGGTAGTCCGGATCGCACAAGGGCTCGTACGGGCGGCCCGCACCCGGCCGGGCGCTGGCGCCGTCGGACTCGCCAGGCGGCTTGACCCAGACGTACGCGTCGATGCCCGACTCTGGCGCGGCGGTCGGCCGCTGGCCGAGACCGGTGCCCACCTGATTGCACCAGTTCCCGACCACCGTCCGCCGGTCGAGCCGGCTGCCGTCGACGTAACGGTTCACGTCCCACGAGGTCGCCGGGCCAGTGGGTCGGTTCGGGCCGCCCCAGCCGTTGCGGGAGGTGTCCACTACCACCCCCACCTGCGGGGAAAAGCCCGCTGCGATCAGTCGGTCGCGCATGTGCCGTGCATAGGGGATCTCGTCGACGAACGGGTTCCAGTCGACCCACTTCGACTGGTACACCGGCTGACCGGCGACCACGTCGTCCACCCGGAAGTGCTCCTCGCGCAGGACCGAGTAGTTGGCGGTGTTGGCGACGAAGCCGTGCACATCGGCCAGCGTGCTGCCGCCGTTCGTCGCGGCCTGCGCCAGCAGCGCCGTCAACGGGTCGGCGTTGTCCGCCCAGCCGGTCTCGCCATGGTGGCTGATGTCCAGGTACGAGTAGACGTTGGGTATGGTGCCGAGCCGGGCCAGGGCGTACCCGATCCCATCGAGATAGGTGCCGCGCGCCTTGACCTCGTCGCAGGCTGGGGTGGCGTTGTAGCGGGGGCTCACGTTGACCACGAGGTTGGGCAGCGAGTTCGGCTCGACGAAGGTGACGATCCGCAGATTGGCGTAGCGGGCGTCGGCGAGGATCTCGACGATCGGGTCGACGAACTCGGTCCGGTAGCGGGCGATGTCGCCGATCGACAGTTCGCCGGGCGGAGCCCATCGGCCGCAGTCGCGGGCCGGCAGGTCGTAGAGGGTCAGCTGGACGAGGTCGGCGCGCTGTGCCACGGCCGCGTCCAGGTGCTCGCGCAGACCCATCATCCCGTCCCTGCCCTCGATCCGGGCGATCCGGTCCAGCCAGACGGCGGTCGGTTGGCCGGCGACGGCGTCGCCACCGGGCTCGGCGGCGGCGCGCGCGGCCCACTCCGGGTCGACGTAGACCCGCGCTCCGACGTACGGGTTGTCCATCCTGGTAGGCGGATCGGCCGGGCTGGCCGGAGCGGCGCCGACGAGCGCCCCCAGGACGAGGATGGATCCGGCGGCAGCGAGAACCGCGCGGACCCGTGCGGGCACGCGTCCGGACGGTGACATGCTCATGCTGGCTGCTCCCTGAAGAACGCGGCCCGGCTCCGGATGGTGGCCTGGGGCGTGCGGCCCGGCTCCGTTGCTCCGGCCGCATCGTTGCATGGTCGGCGGCCGCCCAGTAAACATCTATATACTTCTATATTGAAGCACCATCCTGCCGGGGTGAGCAAGGCTCCCGTACCTGCTCCCCGGTCTCGGCTCGGAAGCCGGCCGCATCTGGTCGGCGATCGTGGCGTTCCGTCGTGAACACGTCCGGTCCGGCCGGCTGGCACCGCCGTCGAGGTTTCCCCTACCTTCGGCGAATCCTGCTCGACTCGCTGCCGGGCGGCACGGTTCGCTGGTGGCCGAGGCCGGCGCCGTGCGTGGTCTCGGCCACGGTCGCCACGAGGTCACCTTCGCCGACGGCTCGACCGTGGAGACGGAGATCCTGGTCGGCGCGGACGCCGCCTGGTCACGGATGCGGACCCTGGCGTGGGGCCGGCCACCAGCACGGTGACCGGCCTTCGTCATGCCCCGCGACCCGCCAACGGCAGGAATTCACTCGCGCGGGAGGCGCGGCAACCGGTGTGGCTGCCGATACACTACGGCGCCCCGAGCGAGACCGCGACGGCGTACACCGTCCGATATGGACGACCATCCGAGGGGGACGCCGCGTGCCGTGGGAGTTGGAGATCCACACGATCGACATCGGTGTGGGCGAGGCCAGCCTGATCATCGCCGAGGATCCGGCGGTACCCGGCTCGCGCAGGTCGATCCTGATCGACGGCGGGCTGTCGGCGGCCGCGGCTCTGACACACCAGTATGTCGTCGCCACCCTGCCGCCCGGGAGCGGTCCGGATGTCCTGCTGGTCACCCACTACGACAAGGACCATTCGCACGGGATCTCCAGCCTCCTGTTCGCCGACAACCTCTCCGTCCTGTGTGACGTCGTTGTAGGGGCGACGGTCGGGGCACTGGTCGGCGGTGGTGCGGCGCTCACGCAGCAGGAGGCCGCGGCCAAGGCGGCCTGCGCGACGGTCGGCATCCTGTACGGATCGTGGGGGGTCAACGTCAACTCGATCGACGCGACGGTGAACGCCCTCACCGCGGCGAACGTCAGCCTGTTGAACCCGGTTCAGGCCGCCGAGCGGGGAGTGGCCAGGGCGGAGGCGGTCGGGGGCGGCTGGGGCGGCCACGTCACGTTGATCACCAGCAAGGCTTGGCGCAGGGACGCCGGTCTGGCGGCCGGCGCGGCCGTGGCAGCCCTGCTCGCCATGGCGAATCCACCGACCGTCGCCCAGGTGCGTGCGGCGGTCGCGGCCGCCGTGTTCCCGGGACTGGTACGGACGGTCCCGGCCGACGGACGGTTCGACACGGGCGGAATCTACTGCAACACGCGGGTCGTCGACATCGGTGATGCGCGCACCGCGCCCGCCCCGTATGCGAAAGCGGTCGCGGGTGAGCTGATGAACGGCACGTCGGTGCACCTGCAGATACCCGGCGTGAACCGGCAGCGGACCGGCTTCGCTCCGACGCTGGGCGATGAGCTGTTCTGGAACGGCGTCGCACCCCCGGTGGCCCCCGCCCACGCCCCGTACGCAGTTCTCGTCTCGGGTCCGGTACCGCATTCCGGGGCGATCGCCAGCGTGTGGCAGGGGGTGGGTGTGGCGCCGCAGATCATCCACGCCGGGCAGCTCGACAACAGGATGAGCATCGGCCTGGTCGTGCAGTTCAACGACTTCCGCTATTTCACCGCCGGTGACCTGCCCTTCGAGAGCGAGGATCAGCTGGCGATGGCGCTGATGGTGGCGGGCCAGCCGCTGCCGGACGGTGCCGGCGGCGTGCTGCCGGCACTGGCGGCAGCGCCCTGGGTGACGGCCTTCAAGGCCAGCCACCACGGTGCGGACACGTCCACCAGCGACAACTTCCTGAACTTCCTGGGACCGAAGACCGCGATCATCTCCTGTGGCCGCGAGTACGGACACCCGTTCCAGGAGGTGATCGACCGGCTGGAAGATCCCAACGCCACGATCGAGTTCTACTTCCTGACGAACTGCCGCTATCCCAGGGTAGGCATCCGGGCATCGCCGGCAGCAGACAGAGGCCCGGCCCGGGTGCCGGGGCCTGCGTACGAACAGAACGTCCCACACAACTGGTCACGTATCTCGGGCGACAACAACGACAACAACGGTGCCCTCGGTCGGGACAGGGGCAATATCGTCCTGCGGATCAACCAGGCGGGCAGCACCGCGATGGTGGGGAACCGGACGTACACCACGACGTACTGGGAGCACTATCCGACGGCCATGGCCGTCGCGGGCCCGACCGTGGTGACGACCCAGTGGTGAGCACGCCGCGCCGGCTCGCGGACGCGCGGAGAAGGAGCGCGGCGTGAGCGACCTGGACGCGTTGTACCGGCACCTGGAGTCGATGGGGCGCACGGTCACCCTCGCCGCGGACGACTCCGCACTGCCCGTGCAGCTGGCCGAGTTCCTGCGCACGATGCCGAACGGCGTCCTGGAGCTGATCGCGGGCGACGACGGGATCAGCCTGTCCGGGCAGGTGCTCACCATCGCCGGCGGCACCTCGGCGTCCTGGCCGATCGAGGGTCTCGGCCCGGCGGGTGCCGGCCCGGTGCGCCTGACCCACGCCTCGGTCACCCTGACCGGCCCTGGCAGTACTGGCAGCACCGCCGGCCTTACGGTGAGCGGTGCGGCGTCCGGCGTCCTGGACCTCGACGGGCCGGTCGCGGTGACGCTGGTGTCGACCCGGGAGCGGTCCGCCGCCGGCACCGTAGCGGCCTGGCGGCTCGGCGTGCCCGCGACGACACGGCTACCGCTGCCCACGTTGCTGGCGCTCGGCGTCGGTGGGAGCGGCCGGGCCGCGGTCCTGCCGGTCCCGCCGCAGACGCTGGTCGGCACGGCCTCGGTCGAGCCCTCGCAGCTGCACCTGACCTTCTACCCGGACCGGGCACACCGGCCGCGACTGGTGTTCACCGCGAACCTGCCCGACGCCCGGTGGACGGTCATACCCTCGGTCCTGGCGTTCGACAACGTCACCGTTCGCGGTGACGTCGGCCCGGCCCAGTACCAGATCATGCTCAGCAGCCTCGTCACGATCGGGGACCTGCCGGTCGAGGTCGCCATCGGGGTGGCCCCGGGCAGGCGGTGGACCGCTTCGCTGCAGCCGTCCGGGACGAGGGCCTTCCCCGGCCTGGCCGCACTGGCCGGATGGCTCGGTGGTGCGCAGCGCGGCACGGCGGCGGCCGGTGAACTGGCCTCGCTGCGTGGCGACGGACCGGGGCTGGGCGTCGGCGGGCTGGACGCGGCGATCCGCAAGGTCACCATGACGTTCGACGCCGCGACCGGGCAGCTGCCGTCGGTGCAGGTCGTCAGCCTGCTGACCCTCGGTGCGCTGCGGTTGGACGTCGCGGCGAGCCTGCCGGGCCTGGAGATAAGGGGGCAGCTGTATGAGCAGACGCCGGTCGGGGTGGCCGACCTGCTCGATTCGCTCGGGCTGCCCTCGGCGGACCTGCCGCGGGCGTTGACCGTCAGCGAAGCCTTCTTCCTGGCCCGGCCCCGCGCCGGGCGGTACGCGGTCGACCTCACGCTGAGCGACGTGTGGCGGATCGGCCCCGTCGCGCTGCGCCGGGTCTCGGTCGGCGTCGCCTACCAGTCGCCGTCGGGCCTGTCCGGGTACGTCGAGGCGGTGCTGAGCTTCGGGCCGTCGATCAACGTGCTGCTGCAGGCCGCGTACGAGGGGGCGGTCGAAGGCTGGCGGTTCGCCGGGTCGACCGGCGCCGGGGACATCCTCCCGGTCGGCGACTTCCTCAGCTCCCTCGCCGCCGACTTCGGCATCACCGAGGTGCCCGACGTGCTGCGCCACCTCGCCCTCGTCGAGGTGGCGGCGAGTGTGACGACCGGCACCGGCGCCTTCACGTTCTCCTGCACCGGCGCCTTCACCGTGGCCGGCGCCCCGGCGCAGCTGCGCGTCGACGTCGCGCTCGACCCGGTGCCGGCGGACCAGCCGAGCGGCGCGGAACCGCCGGACCCGGCGACCACGGTCGGCACCGCGGGATTCACGGCCCGGTACAGCGCGACCCTGACGATCGGTCGGATGGCCTGCGCGGTGACGCTCAACCTGCGCGACGGCCGGAGCAGCACGAGCATCGACGCGCGCTGGACAGCCGACCCGCAGCAGCCCCCGTTGTCCCTCACCGACGTGGCTGCGGGCCTCGACCTGCCGGTGCCGGAACTTCCGCCCGGGCTCGACCTGACGCTGACCGCCGCGGACCTGACCTACGACCCGACCTCCCGGCAGCTGATGATCGGCGCCCGGTCGGCGGCCCACGGCGCAGCGGTCTTCGTGGCGCTGCCCGCCGCACCGGACGCCGACGGGTCGACGCGGTATCTGGCCGCGGTGTCCGTCGGGGACCCGATCGGGCTGTCCGACCTGCCGGTGATCGGCACCGCCCTCGGGGACGCCGAAAGCTGCGCGGTCGAGCAGCTCCAGGTGATCGTGTCCGACGCCCGGATTCTCCCGCAGACCGCGGTCGAGGCGAACGGGCTCATCCGGGAGGGCTGTCCGAGGTTCCCGGAGCAGGGCACAGCCGCGGCCCTCGCCTTCTCCGCCGTGCTGCGCTTCGGGGCGCAGCGCATCCCGATCGCCCTCGGCGCCGGCCAGGCCGCCGGACCCGGCACCCCCACGGATCCGGCGACCGCGCCGGTCGGTTCCACCGTCGGCCAGTCGTCCGGGCAGGGTGGCGTGGTCGCCGCCGCGCCGACCGACGCGGACGGCACCGTGTGGTTCACCGTGCAGAAGGCCTTCGGACCGGTCACCATCGCCCGGGTCGGCGCCCGGTACCGCGACGCGGCCCTCTGGTTCGTCCTGGACGGCTCGCTGGAGGCCGACGGCCTGTCCCTGGCCCTGCAGGGGGCCTCGATCGGGGTGCCGGTGGCCGGCTTCGTGCCGCGGTTCGACGTACGCGGCCTGGCACTGTCCTACGTGAACGCGCCGCTGGCGATCCTCGGCGGGTTCACCTCGGTCCCGCCGACGGACGGTGCCACGTTCCGGTACGACGGCGGCGCCGCCGTCTCGATGCCGTCCTGGGGCGCGCTGGCCTACGGCTCGTACACCGAGGTCGACGGCGAACCGTCGATGTTCCTGTTCCTGCGGGCCGCCGGAACGTTCGGGGGCCCGCCCGCGTTCTCGGTCACCGCGCTGGCGGCGGGCTTCGGCTACCACTCCACGATCCGGCTGCCCGCGGTCACCGAGGTGGCCGGCTTCCCGCTGGTCGCCGGGCTCGGCGCGCAGGATGCGGACGGCTCACCGGCGCAGGCGCTGGCCGCCCTCACCGGCGGGCCGCAGCCCTGGCTCAGCCCTGCGCCGGGGCAGACCTGGCTGGCCGTCGGGGTGCGCTTCCACACCTACCGGCAGTTCGACACGACCGCCCTGCTGGCCGTCGAGTTCGGCAACGCGCTGACGGTCCTGCTGCTCGGCGTGACCACGGCCCGCTTCCCGTCGACCGGCGCGGCCCGCCCGTACGCGCAGCTGCAACTCGAGCTCCGCAGTGTGCTGCGGCCCGGCGAGGGGATCGTCGCCCTGTCCGCGGCGCTGACCCGCAACTCGTACCTGCTCGACCCGGCCTGCGTCCTCACCGGCGGCTTCGCGTTCTACGCCTGGTTCGGTGAGCACCGCAACGCCGGCGACTTCGCGGTCACCGTCGGCGGCTACCACCCCGCGTTCGACGCGCCGAAGCACTACCCGGTCGTACCACGGGTCGGCTTCACCTGGTCGTTGGACGCGGCGGTACGCATCTCCGGCACCGCCTACTTCGCGCTGACCCCGTCGGCGATCATGGCCGGCGGGACGCTGGACGTGCGCTATCACGACGGCAGCCTGACCGCCTGGTTCACCGCCCAGGCCGATCTGCTGGTCGCGTGGACGCCGTTTCGGTTCCGGACCCGGATCGGGGTCAGCGTCGGGATCGAGTACACGGCGAACCTGCTGTTCACGGCGAAGACCCTGCACCTGGAGGCGGGCGCGGAGCTGGAGCTGTGGGGTCCGCCGACCGGCGGGACGGTCACCGTCCGGCTGTGGGTCGTCACCTTCACGGTGGCCTTCGGCGCGGCGGCTGACACCGCCGATCCGGCGGTGACCCGGCTGGACTGGGCCGGGTTCCAGGAACTGCTGCCGGCCGCCCCGGCGAGCACGACTTTCACTGTGGCGGCCGGACTGGCCGCGCCGCAGACCGGCTCGGCCGCCTCGACCGGCTCGGCCGCCTCGACCGGCTCGACCGGCTCGGCTGCTTCGACTGACCCAGCCGGGCCGGAGCCCTGGCCGGTGCGCGCCGACGGCTTCGCCGTGACGCTGCGCAACGCGGTGCCGGTCAGCCGGGTGCTGCTCGGCTCCACGACACAGACCGTGGCCGTGTCCGGGCCGCCGGTGGACGTCAGGCCCCTGGGCCGCACCGGCCTGACGGTGCGGCAGCGGGTGACGCTACGGCGCACGGCCGGCGGGCCGGCCGGCGAGATCGACCTGACCGCGAGCGGCTGGCACGCTGCCGGCGTCACCTCGGACGTTCCCACGGCGCTGTGGGGCGCCGGTGACGGTTCGACCCTCGACCCCGGCGACGCGCAGTTGGTCCCTGATCGGCTGACCGGCCTGACCCTCACCGCACCGCCTGCGGTCGCGGGGTGGACCGGCGGCTCGGTCGACGCGGCCGGGACCCTCGGCGTCGCACGGATCACGGCCGACAATGCGCTGCCGCTGACCGCCGCCGCCGAGCCGGTCGGCGCGGTGGCGACGCACTCGGGCGCGGTCGGCGCGATCGCGGCGCAGATCGCCGGCCCGGCCGCGAAGGCGGCGCGCGCCGCGCTGTTCGCCGCGCTCGGCATCCTCGACGCCGCGCCAGCGGCCGACGGCCCGGTCGACGCCTTCGCGGCGGACGCCGGGACGCTGTTCACCGACGAGCCGATGCTGACCGGGACCGCGCCCTGAACGGGCCGGCCCGGCGACCCAGTGTGAGAGAGGAACGTCGATGAGCGAGCCGCTGCCGCCGGGCTCCGTGCAGTTCTACGACGGGTACCGCCCGGGTCTGGACGCGGGGACCTACGAGCTGTCAGCCGTGCAGAGCGTCGACGGTGTGGACACCGCAGCGTACTTCGGGCCGCGCACCCAGACGTTCACCGTCGATGCCCCGCGCTTCGTGCTCGACGCCGGCGACGTCGGCGAGGTGTACCCACCGGCGAACAGCTCCGGCGACTTCGGCGCCACCCTGCCCTCGATCGTCCTCAACCGGCGCACCCTGCCCTGGGAACGGCACCTCGACGCCGACTCGGGCGACAGTGCCGAGCCCTGGCTGGCGCTGCTGGTGCTGCGCGCCGACGAGTTGCCGCCCGGCCCGGCGCTGCACACGGGGACCGTCGCGCAGTTCCTGGACGCCTCCGACCCCCACGAACGTCCACCGGCCATCGCCGCCGACACGCTGTCGGCGCAGGTCCTCGCGACGCAGATGACCAGCCTGAGCCTGCACCGGCGGCTGTTCACCGCCATCGCACCGGCCGCCGGTGAGGCGCGGCTGCTGGCACACGTACGGCGCACGGACACCGCGTCCCGCGCGGCTGGGCAGGCGGACCGGGACGGCTGGCACGCCGTCGTCGTCGCCAACCGCCGGCCCACCCCGCCGCCCGGCAGCGGCGGCACCGGTTCGGCCCACCTCGCCTGCCTGGTCTCGCTCGAAGGTCTCGCCGTCGACCTGCCGGGTGTGGGCGGCGCCCCGGCGGACGGTGGGGATGTCCGGCTGCGGCTGGCGGTGCTCGCGTCGTGGTCGTTCACGTCGAACCCGGCCGGCGGCGGTGACATCGGCCGGCTGCTGGCCGGTCTGGCCCCTGCCGCGTCCGCCGGGCCCGAGGCGCTCCTGCCGCGGATCCCGGTGCCGCCGTCCGCACCGCCGTCCGCGGCGCTGACCCGGCTTCGGCAGGGCTTCGCGGCGCTGGACTACCGGCTGCCCACCGGCGAGCAGACCTTCGCCTGGTACCGGGGGCCGTTCACCCCGTACCCGGCACAGCCGCTGCCCGGCCCGACCGACGGCACCCCGCACTACGCGACCGCCTCCGAGGTGACCATCTACTCGCAGTCCGACGGCGTCTTCGACGTCTCCTACGCGGTCGCGTTCGAGGCCGGCCGGCTCGCGGCGCTGGCCGACCGTGGCTTTGCCGTGGCGATGGTCAACGCCCGCCGTTCGGCGTTCCAGATCGTGACCAAGCTCCAGGCCCGGGCGGGCTCGCCGCTGTTCGCCAACCTCAGGCCGGTGTCGCCGGTGCCGCCTGCTCCCATGCCGCCACCCGGTCCGCAGGTGAGCGCCGCCGACCTGCTCGCCGTCCGCAGCCGCAACGCGTTCGGGGAACTGCTGGCCGGTGGCATGGGCGACCAGCTGACCTCGGCACTCACCGGTCCACCCGCACCACCGAGCCCACCCGCACCGCCGAGCCCACCGATGGCGGTGTCGCCGGGCACCGCCGCCGCAGCGGTCATCGCGGGCCTGCTGCCACCACCGTCGGCGCTGTACCTCGGCGGCGGTAACTTCGACGAGGGCGTCGATGTGGCATACCTGTCTCCGGCCGAGGCGGCCGAGCCGCCGGTCCCGCCGCGACCGTCCGACCCGGACCTGCCGACCGGCTTCGTCCCCGGCCGACCGGCTGGCCCGGCCGCCCCGGCTGGCCCGGCCGGGACGGGCTCGACCCGGTCGAGCAACTGCGATACCTGCTCTCCCGCACCGACGTCCGGGACCTGCTCGCCGACCACGCGCGCGGCCCGGCCGCCGACCCGGCCACCGGCTGGCTGGCCGAACTGGCACTGCTGCACCAGATCCCGTTCCGGCACCTGATCCCGGACGAGCGCATGCTGCCGGTCGAGTCGATGCGGTTCTTCTACCTCGACAGCGGCTGGATCGCGGCCCTGATCGACGGTGCGCTGAGCATCGGCGTCGAAGGCAGCCGCGACCTGGAGCTGCACCAGGCGATGAGCCGGCCGCTGGTCGAGGTCGTCGCGGCGAAGGTGGGTGCGGTACGCGCGGACCACCGCAACCGGCCGGACCTGGCGGTACCCACCGGCGGGGCCGAGGTCGCCGGGGCCGCTGCCGCCACGGCGGCCGGCCTGGCCACCCCGCCCACGCCCCCCACCCCGACCACACCGCAGGGGCCGCCCGGTTCCGGGGGCCTGCCGGACATTCCCGGCAGGCCGGACCGTCCCGACCCCGGCCCCGACGCCATCCCCCTGTCGCAGCAGCGCACGGGACTGCTGCTGCGCTCGGCCGTGGTCGCCGGCTGGCCCGGCCTGGCCGTCGAGGCCAGCGCCGGCGGCCGGCGGGTGCCGCTGCTGCGGCTGGACCGGCTCTCCGACACCGTGCTGCTGGCGCTGTTCGACAGCGTGCCGGACACGGTGACGCTGACCGAACCATGGCACGGCCTGCACTTCGGCTTCGACGGCGGCGATGGCAACGACGAAGGTGGCGGTGGCGGGCTGGTTCTGCGCCGGCCCGACGGCACCCAGCTCAACGCCCGGTTCCCGGCCGCCGGTCAGCCCGGCCTGCACGCCGCCTTCACCCGCCCGGGTGATCCGTCGGTCCTGCGGGTGCGGGACCTCGCTGACGCCCTGCAGGCCCGCCTGGGGGAACTGCTGCCCGGCACCGCGGTACCGATGGGTTCCGCTCTGTTCGCCACCGAACTCCTCGCGTCGGCGCATCAGCTCACCTTCCACCACACCGCCCCAGTGCCGAGAGAGACGTGAGCCCGGTGGACACCACCCTGCTGGTCCCGATCCAGCTTCAAGCCCTCCAGGTCAACCCGGGTGTGCGCGCTCAGGGCTTCCGGCGGTGGCGGATGGACTACACCCAGCTGCCCGGCTTCGGTTCGCCCGAACCCGACGCGTTCGCCGAGCCCCGGCTGGACTGGGCCGGTGACGCCGACAGCGACGGCGTGCACCTGCAGTGGGTCCTGCCCGCCGCGATGCGCACCGGGCACCACGACGCGGCGGGCGGCACGACGGCATATCCGCTGGTGCCGAACCGCTGGCTGGTCGTCCGCAGCGCGACGCGAACGGATCGGGCACCCGGCGACCGGGTCCGGAGCCGAGGGTGGGTCGTCGAGAGCGACCACCTCGGTTCGGACGGAGCCTCGCCGTACCTCGACCCGACGGCCCGGACGCCGACGCCGACCCGGATCGGCCGGGTGCTGCCCCTGGCGGGTTGGCGCGAGCCGGCCGAGCGTCCGGTGCCGTTCCTGACCGCGGTCGCACCCGGCAACATCACGTTCGCCGCCTATCAGCCGCACGCCGTCGGGGTGTTCTCGCTGCACGATCCGGCCGACGACGTCGAGGACGGGTCCACGCTGTCCTACGTGGTCGTCGGCTGGTACGCCGACCCCGCGTCGGACCTACTGGCCCCGGCACGCCAGCCCGCCGGCCTCGCCGCCCGGCTGGCCGAGCTGGGCTGGTCCGCCGGCCCGGACCCGGCCGGGCGCGTCGCCGGCACGACCGTCTGCCACGGCGCGATCCGCGCCCTGGCCTACTCGCGGACGTTCGCCGCGCCGCGCCCGGCCCCGACCGCGATGGCCGTCGGCAACACCTCCGTCGACGCCGTGTCCGCCCTCATCCGCGACCGGGCCGCCCGGCAGCCCGACGCCGGACTCGACCCGGACCTGCTCGAAGCCTTCCAGTACGACCTGCTGCACACCCTCGACGACCCGGACGGCCCGGCGCTGCTCGCCACCCGCATCCACGACGCCTGGTTCACGGCGCGCCCCGGCGGATCGGTGTGGCAGGTCGTCGCGGCGCAGCCCGACGGCGACGGGCCGTCGGCCGAGCCGGGCACCGCCGACCCGGACTGGCTCGCCGAGCTGAACCGGGCGCAGGCCCGCTACGATCTCGCCGCCCGCCGGCTGGCCGCGCTGCAACGCGAGCTGTACGAGCTGTGGTGGAAGCGCGGCCGGTACAACGCCCTGCACTACCGTCCCGAGGGCCTGACCGACGACCGGTTCGCCGCCGAGCTCGACCCTGGCCGGCCGGAGAGCCTGGCTGGCCGCGTCGCGGCGCTGCGCCGGGAGGTCCAACGGGCCCGGACGGACGTGCCGTGGGGCACCTCGCAGCAGGAGCTGGCGGCCGCGATGGACGCCTACACCGCGCGGCACCCACTGCCCCCGCGCACCGTGCTCAAGCGCGCCGACCTGCCGTCGTTCCGCAGCGCGGCCGACCCGGTGGTGGTGATCGCGGGCGTACGGGCGGGCACGTTCGACGAGAACCTCGGCACCGGCGCGGACGGGCTGCTGCCGTGCCGCTTCGCCGATCAGCTGGTCACGGCGCTGACCCTGCCGCTGGCCGGGCTGGTCGGACCGGACGGCCGGCTGCCGGACGGCTCGGTGCCCGGCCCGATCCCGCCGCCCGGAGTGCAGATCCCGGTGAACGCGAGCGACGTCGTGGGCGCGCCGGGGATCGTGCCCCTCACCGAGCAGCACGGCGGGGTCCCGGTGGCAGCGGCGTTCGTCGCCCTTCAGACGGAGGCGTACCTCCTCGACCCGGCCCACGCCGCCGAGGTCGCCGCCATCGCCGCCGAGCGGGTAGGGCTGCCCTGGGCGACGGCCGAGCTGACCACCGCCGCCGAGCAACTCATGGCGGCCGGCTCCGGCGTGACCGGGACACCGCCGGCGATCCTGCCGCAGCGCTGGTCGCAGCCCTGGGCACCGCTGTTCCTGGAATGGCAGACGACCTACTACCCACTGCCGCTGGACACCTTGTGGACCTTCGACGGGACCTCGTACGACGCGAGCTGGCGCACCACCTGGACGTACCCCGGACCCCAACCCGGGCAGACTCCCGGGCACCCGTTCAGCATCAGCGGCCGCAGTCTGCTGACACCGCAGCCTTCGGCCACCTTCAAGGCCCGCCTGGACACCTACCTGACCACGCTGCCGGAGCCCACGCGGACCGCGCTGTCGTCCTTCGCCGCCTCCGTCGACGCGTGGGACCTGCTGTCCCAGGCCCTGAGCGGCTTCAACGAGAAGTTGGCCCTGCGTGATCCGGCGAGCCTGCGCACCCCGGACGCCGCCGACGTGGACCCGGCGACCGGCCTGAGCATCGCCGAACTGATCGGCGGCGGCGGTGTCGCGATGCCGATGGTTGACGGGCCGGTGACCTACGGCCCGCCCGAGCCCGGCGGATTCCAGGCCCTACGCGCCGGCCAGTTCGCCTTCACGCAGGTCAGGGTGGTCGACCGGTTCGGGCAGAGCATCGACGTATACGACATCAATTCCGCCGGCACGCTCACCCCGACCATCGCGCAGGGGCTGGTGCCGCAGCAGCCGATCAACACCGGGGTGGCGACCTTCATCCAGCTGCCGCCGCGGCTGCTGGAGCCGGCGCGGCTCGACGTCGGCTTCGCACCGGGCGGACCCGGTCGACCGAGCCGACCGGGCGAGGACGCCCCGGACGCCGCCGACGTGGTGTGCGCCTGGATCGTGCCCAGCCCGCTCGACGAGGCCCTCGCGTGCTACGCCCCGGACGGCACCGCCCTGGGTGAGCTGACCGAGACGGCCGGCCTGACCGGGCCGCAGATCTCGTGGCTGCCCGCCCCCGGCTCGGCCTGCCCCACCCTCGACCTGCTCACCGGGAACTTCCCGGTGCTGGCCGGTTTCCTGCGCGGCCTGACCGTCGCCGGCCCGGCGGCCTTCGCCGACCTGCTGCGCACCGTCGACGCCACGCTGTGGACCATCGACCCGCCCGGCGGCGGCGACGAGACCTACCTGGCGGCCCTGGCCGGCCGCCCGCTCGCCCTGGTCTGTGCCACGCTGCACGGCAGGTCGGCCCGGCCGCCGCGCACCGACCCGCAGTGGCCACACACCTTCGACCCGGTCCCGTCGCCGGTGTCCGCCCACGCCTTCGGAGTGCGGGTCGGCGACGCGGCGCTGCGCGGCGACGGCCTGATCGGTTACCTTTCCGTCCCGGACGGCGGGCACTTCCAGGCGGCCTACCGGCCGGCCGGCCTGATCACCGACTACGTCCGGCCGATCGGCCCGGACTCGTTCCCGGCGGTCAGGTTCGATGACGCGTCACGCACCGACCTCATCGTGCTGATGGACCCCCGGCTGCCCGTCCACCTGGTCACCGACATCCTGCCGGTGACGACCCTGACCCTGCCGCAACGCATGGTCGCCGACGCGATGGTGGCAATGGCGCTGACCGTCCGCTTCGGCCCGCTCCTGACCGACCTGCAACCCTCGGCCGCGGGGCCCGCGATCGTGCTTCCCCGGCCGCCGCAGGTGGACGGCACCTGGTCCTGGTCCGAACGGGACGGTGTCGGCATCACCACCTTCGACATCGCCCCGGCCGACGGCGTCGCCCGCTTCCCCGGCACCCCACCGACGGTACGCAGCGGCTGGCTGCGGCTGCACGGCGGCGTGCGCCCGCCGCAGTAGCGACGGGCACAGCCGGCTCGGCTCCTGCTGGAACCGAGCGGGGAGGACTGAGCCTGCGGACGATCGGTGACGGCCGGCCTGAGGGCGTTGGACCTTGCTGCCCAGCGCCCTCACCTGCCGAGATTTCCCCCGACCGTCTCACGGAGGGTCGGGGACGGGCTGGCACAGGTCAGGAGCCACCTGGCCACTGACCTGCACATCCGTCACGGTGTGCCATCGTCGGGCAGGTACCGGTTGGGCGGCTGGATCTCTGGGGGTCCTCGGCCTGGCGACGCTCCCGGCCCACGTCACCGTCGACATCGGGACCGGGTCGGTCGCCGCCGCGGCTGCGATGGCTGCGGCCGGTGCCGTCGGCGTGACCATGGAGGACGCGATGGGTCCGGCCGCGGCGCACGCGGCACCGGTCCGGTCGGTGAAGCGGGAAGTGCCGGATCTGTTCGTCAACGCCCGCACCACCGCGCCGACCGTCCCCGCAGGTCGGCACGCGTCGGGCACCGGCGGCTGGGCCGACCGGGTGAGAGGCGTCGGTGCGGGGGCCGGCCGCTCGGTGCCGCCCCGCCGGTGTCGCGGCCGTGGACCTCGGCCGCCGGTACGTCAGACGGCGTTGGTGCGGCCGTGGAGCACGCCGTCGATGATGCCGGCGAGGCCTTGCCGCAGATATTCGCGGGACACCAGCCCGCTCCACTCCATGGCGAGCGAGGCCAGGTGGGGGTAATCGTCGGCGGGCAGGGTGGTGAGTAGCTGATGGCGGCGCGACGACTGGTCCTGCCGGCGAGCCCCCACGTTGACCATCAGTTCGCCAGCCACGAAGTTCCAGAGAAGCTGGTAGAGCTCGACCGCCTCCTGCCGGCCGAGACCGCACCGGCTGGCCGCCTCCAGCAGGTGCTCGACCATCGGCAGCGTGACGACGGCGACAAGGTCGTGCGATCCGAGGATCTCGTCGAGCCACGGGCAGCCGTCGAGCAGGTGGTGCAGGTGCAGTGCTGCGGCGAGGAGGTAGTCGCGGGGCTCGGCAGGGAAGTCGGGCAGTGGTGTGCTCTCGGTCTTGGTGGCCAGCAGCATCAGTAGCAGCGCGTCCCGGTCGCGGACGTAGTGGTACAGGGCCATGGGGGTGGTCTTGAGTTCACGCGACAAGCGGCGCATCGAGAGGTGTTGCACGCCCTCCTCGTCGACGATGGCCTGCGCCTTTTCCAAGATCATTTCCTGGGATATGCGGGCAGGTCGACCCATCTTGGCGCGACGGATGGGGGAGGTGGGCTGCAAGGCGGCTCCTTGGCGTCAGGGGGGTGGCGGTGGTTCCACCCCGCGGCGTATAGTTATCGTACGCGTATAACTTGTCTGTAAGAAAACACCGAGGGAGTGCGTATGGCTCAGACGGAGCCGAGAAGGGGTGGCGCGCTGGCTGCGGTTGCCCTGGCGCAGTTCATGGTCACCCTGGACATGACAATCGTTAATGTCGCGCTGCCTTCGCTCGATGCTGATCTCGGCTTCGGAGAGACTCAGCTGCCCTGGGTCGTCAACATCTACGCCCTGCTGTTCGGCGGCTTCCTCATGCTCGGCGGCCGCGCGGCCGAC
Organism: Micromonospora sp. WMMD735; assembly: GCF_049178995.1. NCBI lineage: Bacteria > Bacillati > Actinomycetota > Actinomycetes > Micromonosporales > Micromonosporaceae > Micromonospora > Micromonospora sp. WMMD735. Next base: position 2,560,434 of record NZ_JBMHMJ010000002.1, on the reverse strand, counting down.
CTGTTCGGCCAGCGCCGCCTGCTGCTGAGCGGCACGGTGCTCTTCGCGTTCGCCTCGCTGATGGGTGGCCTGGCGCAGGCGCCGTGGCAGCTGATCATGGCCCGGGCCCTGCAGGGCGCGGGCGCCGCCATGATGGCGCCGGCCGCCCTCGCCGTGCTCACGCTGACCCAGCGTGAGGGCCGGGAACGCATCCGTGCCCTGGGCGTCTACGCTGCGGTCTCGGCTGTGGGCGGTGCGGCCGGGGTGCTCAGTGGCGGCCTGCTCACCGAGTACGCGGGTTGGCGGTGGGTGATGCTGGTCAACGTGCCGATGGCCGCCTGCGTCCTCCTGCTCGCCCTGGCGAGCGTGCCGGGTGGGTTGCTCAGCGCTCCGCTCGGTCGGAAGCTGGACATCGGTGGCGCGGTGCTGGTCACCGCTGGTGTGAGCACCCTGGTGCTCGGGCTCGTCCGCACCGAACAGCATGGCTGGGCTTCGACCACGACCCTGCTCACCCTCGGTGCGGCCGTGCTGCTGCTCGTGCTTTTCGTGCTGTGGGAGAACCGGGGTGTCAAGGGCGACCCGCTCGTGCGGCTCGGCCTGCTCGCCAAGCGCAATGTCGCCGGTGCCAACCTCTTCATCCTGCTGCTCTGCGCGGGTCAGTTCGCGGCCTTCTACTTCATCTCGCTCTATCTGCAGGAGGTGCTGCGCTTCGACGCGGCGCGCGCCGGTGCCGCCTTCCTACCGCTGACGCTCACCGTGGTGGTGGCGATCAACATCTCGACCCGGTTGCTTCCCCGGACCGGTCCCAGGGCGCTGCTGGTGGCTGGTGGCCTGCTCGCCGCGGTTGGCTTCGCCTGGTTCGGGGCGCTCGACGTCGACGGCAGCTTCGTGGCCGACCTGCTGGGCCCCTCGATCCTCACCGGCCTGGGCATGGGCATCTCGTTCGTGCCGCTGACCGGAGCCGCAGTCGGTGGTCTGCCCCGGCACGAGGCCGGCATGGCCTCGGCCGTACTCAACAGCTCCCGTCAGATCGGCGGTGCCCTCGGCCTGGCCGCCCTGGTCACCGCGCAGGCCACGTACACGGCCCACCGCCGTGCCGCCGGTGACCCGCCGCTGGACGCGCTGACCGATGGATTCGGCGTCGGCCTCACACTGTCGGGCGCGCTGCTGTTCGTCGCCGCCCTCGTGGCACTGTTCGTTCTCCCTGGAAAGCGGGCCGCCGGCCTTCCGGCCGGTGGGCCGACGGTCCGGCGCGGCGCCGCGTCGTCTTCCCCCGAGACGACGACTGCGCCCGCCGGGCCGCTCTCGGACCGTGCTGCCTCACCCCTCAGCGAATCGAGGTGACGACTCCGATGGCTGAGCAGACCCGGCTGTGGCAGCTACTGCGCCCCCACCGCTACCAGCTCGCCGGTGCATTGTTCCTGCAGGTCGTCAGCGCCGTCGGCGGCCTGGTGCCCTATCTGGCCGTGGTGGAGCTCGGCCGCGAGCTGCTCGCTGCGGGGCCGCCCGACCGGCGTCGGATCTGGCTCGTCGTGGCCGTCGCCGCAGCCGGCCTGCTGGTCCGGCTGGTCGCGGGAGCACTGGCCTCGGCGGTTGCCCACGCGGCCGACAGCAGCATGCAGCTCTCGTTGCGTCGAATGCTCGCCCGGCAGCTGACCGAGGTGCCGATGAGCTGGTTCTCCCGGCAGAGTTCCGGTGGCCTCAACCAGGTCGTCCAGAACGACGTCAACGATCTGCACACGTTGGTCGCCCACACCCCTGGCGAGCTGACCTCGGCTGTCGTGGTCCCGGTCCTGTCGTTGGTCTACCTCGCCACCATCGACTGGCGGATGACGCTGGTGGCCCTCGTGCCGGTTCTGGTCGGGCTCGTGCTGCGTCGCGCGCTGTCCACCGAGCGACGCAAACGCGACGAGCTCGAGGTGGACGCGGCGATGGGGCGGATCGCGGTCGCGGCGGTGGAGTTCGTCGAGGGCATCGCCGTGGTCAAGACATTCGGTGGCGGCGGACGCGCGCACGGGCGGTTCGTCGCCGCCGCCGACGACTTCGCCCAACTCTTCCTGCGCTGGGTGGGCCGTGCGGCGTGGCTCGCCTCACTGGCCACCCTGGTGCTCTCACCGATGTTCGTGCTGCTGGTCGTGCTGGTCGGCGGTACCGCGATGATCGGCTCGGGCACCCTCGCCCCGGCTGACCTGCTGCCGTTCCTCCTGCTGTCCCTGGCGCTCACGGCACCCGTCGCGGCCCTGGCCCACGGCCTGGACAACGTCAACGCCGCCCGCCGGGCAGCGGTCCGGATCGGAGCGGTCCTGGCGGTGCCGCCCGCCCCGCGCCCGGCGACGCCGCGGATCCCCGACGGTCACCTCATCGAGCTGCGCAACGTCAGTTTCAGCTACGACGGGGAGCGCACGGTGCTCAGCGACCTCGACGTGGTGATTCCGCCCGGCAGCAAGGTGGCCGTTGTCGGCGCGTCCGGTGCCGGCAAGTCCACCGTCGCGCAGTTGCTGCTCGGTTTCCTCACCCCGACCACCGGATCGGTGCTGCTCGGCGGCGTCGATGTCCGCGACATCGAACCCTCCGTGCTCTATCGACAGGTCGCGTTCGTCCCGCAGGACGTCCGGCTGCTCCGCACCACCGTCGCCGACAACATCGCGCTCGCGTCGTCGACGGCCAGCCCCGAGGAGGTGGTGCGGGCCGCACGCGAGGCGGGAATCGACGCGCACCTCGACAGCCTGCCCCGCGGCTACGAATCCGTGGTCGGCGAGGACGCCGGACTCTCCGGCGGCGAAGCCCAGCGGGTTTCGGTGGCGCGGGCCCTGCTGCTCGACGCTCCCGTGCTCGTGCTGGACGAGGCCACCGCGTTCGCCGACCCGGCGACCGAGGCGAAGACCCGCGCGGCGATAGACGGCGCGGACAACCGGCGTACCCGGGTGGTGATCGCCCACCGGCTCGAGACGATCCGTGATGCCGATCTTGTGCTGGTCATGGCGGACGGCCGGATCGCCGAGCGGGGCACCTTCGACGGGTTGCTCGCCGCCGACGGGTTGCTCGCCGCCATGTGGCGTGCCCAGCAGACACCCACAGGGGCAACCGTGGCGGCGGAAGCCGTCGCGCCACCGAGAGGAGCCACGTGGTGATCGCCCTGCTTTCCCGGATCCTCGGGCCTGACCACGTACGCCCGCTGAACCGTGCCCTCGTCCTGATCACTGTCGCATCCGTCGCCGAAGGGCTGGCCTATGCGTTGCTGATCCCGCTGCTGCGGGCGCTGCTGGCCGGTGATGCCTCGGGTGCCTGGCCGTGGCTCGCCGCGTTCGGTGGTGCGGTGGCGGTCGCCATGGTGCTGCGGTTCCGCAGCGATGTCGCCGGCTTCAGCACCGGGGCGGCCCTGTCCCGGGGCCTGCACCACCGGCTCGGCGACCACCTGGCCCGCCTGCCGCTCGGCTGGTTCACCCGCCGGCGGCTCGGTGAGGTCGGCATGCTCGCCAGTCGGGGCGTCCTGTCGACCATGGCGGTGCCGGCGCACCGGCTCCAGCCGATGATCGGTGCGGTGGCGACGCCGGCGACGGTGGCGCTCGTGCTCTTTCTGGTCGACTGGCGGCTCGCGCTGGCAGCGCTGGCCACGGCGCCACTGATCCTGCTGGCCCAGGTCTGGACGAATCGTACGACCGCGAACCTGGACCGCGAGCGGTCGGTCAGCGCCGACGACGCCGCGAGCAGGGTGGTGGAGTACGTGCAGGCCCAGCCCGTCCTGCGGATGGGGGGCACGACCGGGAGGGGCTACGGGCTGCTCGACTCGGCCCTTGCCGAGCAGCAACGCACCGGGCGACGTGCGGCGATCAAGGCGATCCCCGGCGTGCTGGCGCTCTCCCTCACGGTGCAGGCCGGGCTGACCGCCCTGCTCGTCCTCGGTGCCGGCCTGGCGCTCAGCGACGGGATCGGCGCGATCGACCTGCTGGTCGTGTTGATCCTCGCGACCCGGTGCGTCGACCCGCTCCTGTCGCTCTCGGATCTCGCCGGTCAACTGCGCAACTCCCGGGAGGAACTGGAGCGGATCGACGCGGTGCTCGCGACGCCCACCTTGCCGGAGCCTGCCGATCCGGCTCCGGTGCGCGGTGGCGACATCGAACTGGACACCGTCAGGTTCGTCCGCGACGGCCGAGAGGTGCTGCACGGCGTCTCGGCCGTCATCCCCGAGGGCGCACGGGTCGCATTCGTGGGACCGTCCGGTGCCGGCAAGAGCACCATTCTCCAACTCATCGCCCGTTTTCATGATCCAGATTCGGGTGCGATCAGGCTCGGCGGTGAGGACCTGAAAGGACTCGGGTCGGCACAGTTGTCGGGGCATGTGTCGATAGTTTTTCAAGATGTTTACCTTTTTGATGGGACGATCTCTGAGAACGTGCGGATGGGTCGTCCGGACGCGTCCGATGAGGAGCTTTTCGCGGCGGCGCGGGCGGCGAACCTTCAGGAGGTGATAAATCGTCTTCCCCTGGGGTGGGACACCAGGGTGGGTGAGGGCGGTGTCGCGCTGTCCGGCGGCGAGCGTCAACGGGTGTCGATCGCTCGGGCGCTACTCAAGGACGCGCCCGTGCTCCTGCTCGACGAGCCGACCGCCGCTCTCGACGTGGTCAGTGAAGCCGCAGTTCAGGGCGCTCTTGACGGTTTGATGATGGGCCGGACGGTGATCATGGTGGCGCACCGCCTGCGAACTGTGCGCAATGTTGACCAGGTCTACTTTGTTGATCAGGGAAGTATTGTCGAGTCTGGCAGTCACGACGAACTACTGGCGCGAGGGGGTCGGTATGCGAACTTCTGGGCCGTGGCGCACAGCAACTCTTAACGGGGGTTAATCCATTTACGAGCGTCAATGCTCATGCTAGGATGGAATCTTATTAGAGTCAAAGCTCCGTGAGGGCTGGGCGTCTAAGGAGGTTCCGGATGGCGGCGGCGGACGCGAATCCCGAGAGCGATGATCCCGGAGATCACAAATCCCATTTACCGGGGGTTGCCGACGAGCTGAGAGGATTTATCTCCCCGCTATTGGGGGTGTCGTTGACCTCCGCTGACGACGACTCCTCGTTGATCGAACTGGGCCTCCAGTCGCTGCATCTGATGCGGCTCACCAACCGGCTGCGTCGATCCGGCAGGAAAGCCAGCTTCGCCGAGCTGGTCGCCGATCCCACCATCTCGGCATGGGTACGCCTGCTGGGCGACGCACCCGCGCCCCGGTCCGCCCGTGCCCAGCCGGTTCAGCGTGAGCCTGCTGCCGAGGCCCCGTTCGCGCTCACCCCGGTGCAGCAGGCGTACTGGGTGGGCCGTGGGGACGACCAGCCCCTCGGTGGTGTCGGATGCCATGCCTACCTCGAGTTCGAGGCTACCGGCGTCGATGTCGAGCTGCTGGGAACGGCGTTCCGCGCGCTGCTCGCGCGGCACGCCATGCTGCGTGCGGTCTTCGGTGAGGACGGCACACAGACGATCGCCGCCGAGTCCGGCTGGGATGGTCCCGAGGTGCACGACCTGCGTGCGACCGAACCGGCCGAGGTGGAAGCGGAGTCCCGGCGGCTGCGCGAATCGTTGTCGCACCGACGCCTCGCGGTGGAGCGCGGGGAGGTGGTCGACCTCCAGGTCAGCCGGCTTCCCGGCGCCGACCGCCTCCACCTCAACATCGATCTGCTGGTCTGCGACGTGCACAGCATCCGACTGCTCCTCGCCGACCTGGCCGCCCTCTATGCGGGTGAACGGTTGCCCCCGTTGAGCCTGACCTTCTCCCACTACCTGCACCGCCGGGCTCCGGTCAGGGAGCAGGCGTGGGCGGCGGCCCGAGACTATTGGCAGGCCAGGCTGCCCGATCTGCCGGGCGCTCCGCATCTGCCCCTCGCGGTCGAGCCCAGCCTGCTCCGCACGACCCGTTTCGTCCGCCGCGTCCGGCAGCTCTGCCCGGACGAGTGGGCGGCGCTCGGACAGCGCGCCGCGGCGTATGGGGTCACCTCGGCCACCCTGCTCCTGACGGCGTACGCCGAGATCCTGTCACGGTGGAGCGGCGACCCACGGTTCCTGGTCAACATCCCGTTCTTCGACCGGGACCGGGAGATCCACCCCGACGTGTCGCATCTCATCGCCGACTTCACCAGCCTCACCCTGCTCGAGGTCGACCTCGGTGCCGCCGCCGACTTCGCCGGACGTGCCCGGGTGATCCAGCAGCGCCTGCACAGGGATCTCGACCACAGCGCCTACAACGGAGTCGAGGTGTTGCGCGAACTGCTGCGCGCCGACCCGGCCTCTCCCCGAACCGCGCCGGTCGTGTTCGCCTGCAACGTGGACACCCCGTTGGTACCGACAGCCTTCGCCGACCGCTTCGGCGACCAGACGTTCATGCTCTCCCAGACGCCCCAGGTGTGGCTCGACAACCAGGTCTACCTGACCCGCGACGGTGGTCTGATGATCGCCTGGGATGCGGTCGAGAACCTCTTCCCCGACGGGGTGCTCGACCAGATGCACACCGCCTATGTCGAGCTGCTGCGCACGCTGGTCACGGCCGACTGGTCCGTCGGGGCCGCCGTGGAGCTTCCCGAGGTGACCCGCTCGCGTCGTGCCGAGGTCAACGGCTCCTGCCGCAAGCACAGCGGACAACGGCTACATGACGGGTTCTTCACCCGGGCGGCACGCGACCCCGACCGCACGGCGCTGGTCTGGGGCCAGGACGGGCGGATGAGCTACGGCGAACTCGCCGACCGCGCCTGTCGGATCAGCGCCTGCCTGCGGGCGCGGGGGATCGGCCGCGGCGACACCGTGCTGGTGACCGCGCCCAAGGGGCCCGACCAGATTGCTGCGGTGCTCGGCATCCTCGCTGCCGGCGCGGCGTACGTGCCCGTCGGCGTCGACCAGCCGGTGGCCCGTCGTGCCCGGATCGCCGCCATCTGCGGCGCGGCGGCCCTGCTCGCCGCCGGTCCGGGCAGCGGCGGAGCTGATCCCACCGGGATTCCCGAGCTGCTGATCGCCGAGGCGTTACGACAACGACCCGCCCCGCCGGCGGCCGGCGAGCCCGACGACCCCGCTTATGTCATCTTCACCTCCGGCTCGACCGGCGAGCCCAAGGGGGTGCAGCTCAGCCACCGTGCGGCGGTCAACACCGTGGAGGATGTCAATGAACGCTTCGACATCGGCGATGACGACCGCGTCCTCGCCGTGTCGGCGCTCGACTTCGACCTGTCGGTCTGGGACATCTTCGGCCTGCTCGCCGTGGGTGGGGCCCTGGCACTCGTGGCGGAGGACGAGCGTCGGGACGCGACCCGCTGGCTGGAGCTCTGCGCCCGGCACCGGGTGACGGTGTGGAACTCGGTGCCGGCGCTGATGGAGATGCTACTGACCGCTGCCGATCCGGAGCCGTTGCCCCCGTCCCTGCGGCTGGCGCTGCTCTCCGGCGACTGGGTCCGGCTGAGCCTGCCCGAGCGCCTCGCCAAGCAGACCGGCGGCCGGTGCGGGCTGGTCGCGCTCGGTGGTGCCACCGAGGCGGCGATCTGGTCGAACGCCTTCGTGGTGGAATCCGTCCCGGCGCACTGGCGCTCGATACCCTACGGAACCCCACTGCGCAATCAGCGCTACCGCGTGGTCGATCTGGTGGGCCGGGACTGCCCGGACTGGGTACCCGGCGAGTTGTGGATCGGCGGGGACGGTGTCGCCGAGGGATACCGTGGCGACCCGGGCCTGACCGCGCAACGCTTCGTCGAGTGGGCGGGCATGCGCTGGTATCGCACCGGCGACCTCGGGCGCTACTGGCCGGACGGCACCCTGGAGTTCCTCGGACGGACCGATCATCAGGTCAAGGTCAACGGCTTTCGGGTCGAGCTCGGTGAGGTCGAGGCGGCGATCGCCGCGCATCCGTGTGTGGCGCGGGTCGTCGCGGTGGCCGACGGCGAGCACAACAACCGACTGGCCGCGCTGGTCGTCGAGGCGACCGCGGCGGTTGATCCGTTGCCGCCACCCGGCCCGGCCGCCGAACCCCGCGCCGATGCCGGGGCCGATGCCGAGGCCACGCTCATGGCGCTCCTCACCGATCTCGCGGCCGGCGCCGGTGCGGTGCAGGTCGACGCCCTAGCGGTGTCCGCGGGACATCGTGAGGCGCTGACCGCGTGGCTCGCCTTCCTGTCCGAGCGCGACGTGGTCCGGATCGAGGCGGGAAGGATCCGCGCTCTGCGCCAGCCGGAGGGGACGCCGGGCGGTGCCGGTACCGAGGCTGCGGCACTCGACCGGGCCCGCCCACTGCTGGCCACGGTACTGGCCGGTGAGGCCGATGAGGCGGCCCTGCTGGACGACCCGGCGCTCTCGCCCGAGGGGCTGGACCGCCCTGGCGTGTCCCTCGGTCTCCGGGCGGTGGGTTCCGCCGCCGACGCGGCCGTCGCAACGCCGGGCGCCTCCCGCGTCGTGGTGGAGTATGACGCGCACGGCGGCCGGACCGCCGAGTTGCTGATGGCGGTCAGCCCGGACGCGGTCGGTGCCGAGGGGACGACCTACGTGCTGGTCAGCCGATTTCCCGAGGCGCTGGCGGCGGCGAGTGCCCGGCTCGCCGGCCGGGCGGGCGGGGCGACCGTGCGCTGCGAGGACGGTGTGACGGTGCCCGACGACCTGCTGCACCGCGCCGACGTCGGGCTGATCAACGACGCGTTCGCGATGGCCTCGCCCGCCGTGGTGCTGGCCGGTATCCGGCCGATGCTGCGTCCCGGTGCCCGGGTGTTCGTCGTGGCCGGCGCCGACGACAGCCTCTCCGCAGTCGTACTCGGTCCTCTGCTGCGCGGCAACGGTCCCCGCCGGGTCGGTCCGCCGGTCGCATCGTGGCTGGCGGGGTTCGCCGCGGCCGGGTTCGTGGCCGGCGAGATCGTGCGGTACGGCGAAGGTGCGGTTCTGCTCACGGCGTGCCTCGACGAGGGGGCGCCGGCCGTGGACATCGGGCACGTCCTGGAGTGGGCCGCCGAGCGGTTGCCCGGTCACATGGTGCCGGGGCGGCTGGTCGTGACGTCCGCCCTGCCGCTGAGTGCCAACGGGAAGGTGGACCGGGGTGCCGCGCTGAGACTGGTCTCGGCCAACCGATCGGCGGCCGGTCCGGGGCATTCGGCGCCCCAGGGCCCGATCGAGGAGGCGGTGGCCGACCTGTGGCGGCGCTCGCTCGGACTGTCCTGCGTGGGTAGGCACGACAACTTCTTCCAGTCCGGTGGCGACAGCGTGCTCGCGACCCGGATGCTCTCCGAGATCCGATCGAGGTTCGGCGCGGCGCTGCCGATGGGCGACGTCCTGAGGGCGCCGACGGTGGCCGGGATGTGCCGCCTCATCACCGAGCGGGTGGGTGCCGGCAACGCGGTCGAGGAGCTCGAATCCGGCGTGCTCTAGTCGCCAAGCGACCCATCCGACAGCACATGGGGGATTCAATGGAAGCGACATCGACAACCGATGCCCGTACGTCGGCGACCGCCGGACCGCTGCGCCGGTTCGCCGTCCGCCGTCACGCCCGGGCCCGCCTGGTCTGCCTGCCGCACGCGGGCGGTTCGGCGAGCCAGTTCCGCCGGTGGGCGGTGGACGCACCGTGGGACGTGGAGATTCTGGTGGCCCAGTACCCGGGCCGGGAGGACCGCTACGGTGAGGCGGCCCACGTGACGATGTCCGGCCTCGTCGCCGAACTGCTGCCCGCCGTCATGACCGACCATGGCTCCCTTTCGGCATGTCCAACTGTCCTATTTGGACATAGCATGGGTGCCTCGGTCGCCTATGAGCTCGCGTGTCGCCTGACCGCCCTGGGCACCCCGCCGGCCGGGCTGGTGGTCTCGGGCCAGCCGGGTCCGGCCCGGCTGCGCCGGACAACCCTGCACAGCGAGGACGATGACGAGCTGATCGCGGACCTGAGCCGGCTCAGGGGCACCGGTGAGGCCGTACTACGTGACCGGACCCTGCTCGGCGCGCTGCTACCGGTGATCCGTAGCGACTACCGGCTGATCGAGACGTACCGCCCACCGGCACACCGCCCGCTCGCCATTCCGGTCACGGCGCTGCGTGGCAGCGACGATCCCGAGGCCGACGCGGCCGAGGTCGCGGCGTGGCACGAGGTCACCACCGGCCAGTTCGACGTGTGTGCGCTACCGGGCGACCACTTCGCGCTGCTGGACCCCAACGGTCCGGTGCTGGCCCGCACCATGACCGCTGTTCGCTCGGCGGTGACCGCCATCGTCGCGCTGCCGTCCGCGCCGTAGCGACATCGCCCCGAACACCACCGTCACCGGATCGAACCCGTACAGAGAGGGGAAGCCGCGTGCTCGAGAACTGTGTGCCCTGGCCCGACGAGACGGCCGACGCCTACCGGGAGGCGGGCTACTGGACGGACGAGGTTCTCGGCCGATGGCCTGCCGACGACCCCGGCCGCGCCGCCCGCTGCGCTCTGGTGACCGCCGAACGCACCCTGACCTACGCCGAACTCGACCGGGCGGCCGAGCGCCGTGCTGCCGGACTGCTCGACCGGGGCATCGGGCGGGACGACCGGGTGATCGTCCAACTGCCCAACGACATCGATCTGGTCGTCTGCACCCTCGCGCTGCTGCGGATCGGCGCGTTGCCCGTCTTCGCGCTCCCCGCACACCGAACGATGGAGATCGTCGACCTGGTCGAGGTCTCCGGTGCCCGGGCCTACGTCGGCGCCGACGTGGTGCTCGGCCACGACTTCCGGTTGATGGCCACGGAGGTGAGGTCCCGGTGCTCGACGCTCACCGAGGTCTTCATCGCCGGTGAACCCGGCGACTTCACCGCGCTCGCCGAGGTCGACGCCGAGCCCCGGACGACCCCGCCGCCCGAGCCCGGTGACGTGGCGATGTTCCTGCTGTCCGGCGGCACCACCGGCAAGCCCAAGCTCATCCCGCGGACCCACGCGGACTACGCGTACCAGCTGCGCGCGAGCGCCGAGGTGTGCGACGTGGGTCCGCACAGCCGGCTGCTGGCGGCGCTGCCCGTCGGGCACAACTTCCCGCTGGGCTGCCCGGGAGTACTCGGGGTGCTGCGGGCCGGCGGCGTAGCCGTGTTGTCGCCGTCGCCGTCGCCCGACGACTGCTTCTCCCTGATCGAGTCGGCCGGGGTGACCATCACCTCCCTGGTGCCGCCGATGGTGCCGCTCTGGCTGGAGGCGGCCGAGTGGATGCCGGAGGACCTCTCCTCGCTCCAGGTGCTGCAGGTCGGCGGCGCACGGCTCGACCCTGTGACGGCGGGGCGGGTCCGCGAGGGGCTCGACTGCCGTCTGCAACAGGTGTACGGCATGGCCGAGGGACTGCTCAACTTCACGCGACTCGACGACCCGCAGGACCTGGTGCTCACCACCCAGGGCCGCCCGCTCTCGCCGGGCGACGAGATCAGGATCGTCGGGCCGGACGGCGCCGAGGTCGGGACCGGGGAACCCGGCGAGTTGCTCACCCGGGGGCCGTACACGTTCCGTGGTTACTACCGGGCACCCGGGTTCAACCGCGTCCGTTTCACCGGCGACGGCTTCTTCCGCACCGGCGACGTCGTGCTGTCGCGGCCCACCGGCCATCTGGAGGTGGTGGGGCGGATCAATGATGTCGTCAACCGGGGCGGCGAGAAGGTCCCGGCGCAGGAGCTCGAGGAACTCCTGATGACGATGCCCGCAGTGGCTGGCGCGGCGGTCGTGGCCGTGCCCGACCCGGACATGGGTGAGCTGACCTGCGCCTGCATCGTGCCACGTGGCGCGGAACACCCCCCGGCGTTGCACGAGATCCGTAGCGCGCTGACCGAGCGTGGCGTCGCGGGCTTCAAGCTGCCCGACCGCCTCGTCGTGTTCGACCGCCTGCCTGTCACGGCGGTCGGCAAGATCGACAAGAAGACGCTCACCGCGCGGGCCGTTGCCCAGTTGATCGGAGGAGGAGCCCGATGACCAGGCACTACCGAACCGCAGTTGTCGAAACGACCGAGGAGCCCATCGTCTGCGCCGTCGCGGTGGCGGACATCTTCGACAACTACGTGGTCTATGAGTCACCAGAGGGCTGGCAGGTTGCCTGTGGCACCGCGGCCGAGGTCGTGGTCGGCCCGAGGACCGTGCGGTGCGTCTATGACGGACAGACCGTCGAGACACCCTGGGAGGGCGACCCGCTCGTCCCCGTCCGCCGGTTTCTCAACGAGCTGCCGCTTGCCGGGTGGCGGGCGTACGGATGGTGCGCCTTCGAACTGGGGGCGGCGCTCGCGGGACTGGAACCGGCCGACGAGGTGCTGGCCCACCTGCTGGTTCCCGCGGTCGAGGTCCGTCTGCAGGGCTCCCACGCGACCGTACGCAGCCTCACGGCGGAGGACCTGGACACGGTCGAGCGCCGGCTCGCCGACCCGACGTCGCAGCCGCGACGCCCGGCCGGGCGGGCGAGCGTCGACCTGGCGGCCGCCACTGACGAGTATCAGGAGGCCGTCGCCTCGGTGGTCCGCGACATCAACGCGGGGAAGCTGGAGAAGGCGGTGCTGTCCCGGGTCGTCGGCGTGCCGGAGAAGATCGACTTCCCGGCGAGCTTCATGGCAGGGCGCCGCCGTAACACACCTGCCCGGTCGTTCCTGCTCGCCATGTCCGGCCTGCAGGTCTTCGGCTTCAGCCCCGAGATCGTGCTGCGGGTCGATGCCGACGGCACACTGGTCAGCCAACCGTTGGCCGGCACCCGGGCGTTGTCCGGCGATGCCGAGACCGACGTGCGACTGCGTCGGCAACTCCTGACCGACGCCAAGGAGATCCACGAACACGCCATCTCGGTGCGGACGGCCGTGGAGGAACTGCACGGCTCGTGCCGCCCCGACACGGTCGCGGTGTCGGAGTTCATGACGGTCAAGGAACGCGGCTCGGTACAGCACCTGGGCTCCCAGGTGACCGGACGGCTCGCGGAGGGCCGGGACGCCTGGTCGGCGCTGGCGGCGGTCTTTCCCGCCGTCACCGCGTCGGGCGTGCCGAAGCGTGCCGCGTACGAGGCCATCGGCCGGCTCGAGTCGCAGCGGCGCGGACCCTACGCCGGCGCGGTGGTGACCGTCGACGCGGACGGGAGCATGGATGCCGCGCTGGTGCTGCGCAGCGCCTACTCGCGTGACGGGGTGACGTGGCTGCGCGCCGGGGCGGGCGTCGTCGGGCAGTCGCGACCGGAACGTGAGCTGGAGGAGACCTGCGAGAAGCTGGGCTGTATCGCCGGTTATCTGGTGATCAGTGAAGGGTGAGCCAGCCGTCGGCCGTACACCGTCGTCAAGAGGTGACCGCACATGTCCACGGGAATGAACATTCACTTCGAGCTGCTCGGCCCGGTGCGCGCCTGGCGGGACGGCCAGGCGGTCCCTCTCGGGCCACCCAAACAGCGCGCCGTGCTCGGTCTGCTGGCCAGCCGGGTCGGTGAGGTGGTCGGCGTCGAGCAGATCGCGGACGCGGTCTGGGGAACCGACATTCCGCAGACCGCGGCCAACGGCGTGCACACGTACGTGGCCGGCCTGCGCCGTGCCCTGGAACCCGGCCGCAGCCGTCGGCAGACCGGTGCGGTGCTGATCTCGGCGGTCGGCGGCTACTCGCTGCACACCGACGCGCGGGCGGTCGACGCCGCGCTCTTCGCCCAGATGGTCGCCCAGGCCCGGCAGTTGCGCAGCGGCGGCGACGTGGCCGGCGCGGTGGAGATGTTCGAGAGCGCGCTCAAGCTCTGGCGCGGCGAGGCGTTCGGCGGCGTTCCGGGCCCGTTCGCGGCGCTGGAACGCAGCCGGTTGCGGGACCTGCGCCTGACCGCGGCGGAGGACCACGCCGCCTGCCTGCTCGATGCCGGCCGCCACACCGAGGCGGTCGGCTGGTTGACCGAGGCGATCGGCGAGGATCCGCTACGTGAGCGGCTCCGCGGGTCACTGATGGTCAGCCTCTACCGGTCGGGCCGGCAGGCGCATGCGTTGCGGGTGTACCGGGAGACCTGCCAGCTCCTCAGCGAGGAACTCGGCATCGATCCGAGCCCCGAGTTGCGCGAGGTGTACCGCCGTATCCTGGTCAGCGATCCGACGTTGGGCGTTCCGGCTGTCCAGCGGAGCACGCCGGTCGCCGTGGTGCTGCCCGCCCCACCGGCGCAGCTGCCCGCCGTGCCGTCGGGGTTCGCCGGGCGCGACGAGGAGCTGGCTCTGCTGAGCCGGCAACTGCTGCGGCCGGACGGGGGATCGGGCGCGGTCCGGCTGGCGGTCGTCGACGGACCGCCGGGCGTGGGCAAGACCGCCTTCGCGCTCGAGTTCGCCAAGCGGATCGGCGGGGCCTTCCCGGACGGGCAGCTCTTCGTCGACCTGCGTGGGACCGACCCCGGAGTTGCTCCGGCCGGCCCGGGGGAGTGCCTGCTCTTCCTGCTACGCAGCCTGGGGGTGGAGGACGCCCGCATACCCGGCGACCTGGCCGGCCGGATCGCGCACTACCAGAGCCTCGTGCACGCGCGGCGTCTGTTGATCGTGCTCGACGACGCCCGCAGCGCGAACCAGGTACGCCCGCTGCTGCCGCGTAGCTCGTCGTGTGTGCTCGTGACGAGCCGGGTCCGGCTCGGCGGTCTGGTGGCACGCGACGGCGCGCACCGGGTGGCCCTGCGGCCGCTGGATCCGGAGGTTTCGGTCGAGCTGCTGGCGCGCCTGGCCGGGTGGGAGCGGATGCGGCCGGACAGCCCGGTGACCCGGCGACTGGCCAACCTCTGCGGGCACCTTCCGCTCGCGTTGCGGCTGGCGGCGGACGCGTTCGCGACCGATCCCGGCCATCCCCCGGCCGAACTGCTCGAACGGTACGTGGCCGAGCGCAGCAGACTGGACCGGCTGGCCGTGGCCGATGACGCCTCGACCAGCCTGCGGGCGGCCCTGGATGTCTCCTATCAGGCGTTACCGGACGATGCGGCCCGGCTGTTGCGGACGTTGGGTGCCGCCCGGCGCGAGACCATCACCGCCGCCTTCGCCACCGCGCTGACCGGCGCTCCCCGGCACCACGTGCAGCAGCAGCTGGCCGTCCTGGCGGACAACCGCCTGATCGAGGAAGCCGGCCCCGGGGAGTACCAGCTCAACAACCTGGTGGCCGTCTACGCCCGGGAATGCGCGGGGGACGCGGGACACGGGCGGGCGTCATGATCGGCCACGGCGATCCAGAGCGAAACCATAGGCCCTACAGACGCCGGTGTCAGCCTGATGAGGCCAACACGGGACCTGCACGGACGGGAGTGGCGGAACATGCGTGTCTTGCTCATGAGTGGGCTCGGCCCCGCCAATCTGAACTCGGGGTACCTGTCGGGGTCGCTGCTCGATCGCGTCCGCGGCCCGCAGGCGACCCGGGTGCTGGAGCTGGCCGGCAAGCCCGACCTGGACGTGAACCAGTTGGCTTTCGACAAGGGCGGCCGCAGGTACGCGCTGCTGCGTCCCCGTCCCGACTCGGTGCCCCACCTGACGTCGGTCACCCTCACCTCCATCCTCGCCTCCAGTGGCCACGAGTTCGAGCGGGTACCGCTGGAGGAGGTGTGGACCTCACAGGTGCGCCCGCCCTCGGGCGACATCGACGTGGTCCTGCTCTCCTCGACGTTCATCTGGAACGACGGGATCGTGGCGACGGCATTGGACTGGATCGCCAAGCACGTCCCGGACACCCCCGTGGTGATGGGCGGCCAGTACACCAACCTGAAGTTCATGCCGGTGATGCGCGACCATCCCGAGGTCTTCGCCGTGGTGCGCGGCGACGCCGAGGAGAGCCTGCCCCGGCTGCTCGATGCCATGCAGGCGGTAGCGCCCCTCGACGGCATCCCCAACCTGGTGTGGCGTGACGGACCGCGGATCAGGATCAATGCCGTCGAGTACGTGGATCTGGAGCGCTTCCCGTCCCCGACGGTCGCCGGCTCCGCGCCGATCGTGCCGTTCGAGTCGATGCGCGGCTGCCCGTTCGACTGCAAGTTCTGTTCGTTCCCGGCCGCCTCGCCGAAGTGGCGGTACAAGTCCGCCGAGAAGATCGTGCACGACTGGGCCGCGTACGGTCGACACAACGACGCCAAGATGATCTCGGCGATGGACTCGACCTTCACCGTTCCACCGACCCGTATGCGCCGGTTGCTGGAGCTGCTGCCGGACGCGGAGACACCGCCCTGGGAGGGCTTCAGCCGGGCCAACACGATCAACTCCCCGGAACTGGTGGAGAACCTGACCCGGTCGCGGTGCCGCCAGCTGCACATCGGCTTCGAGTCGATGAACGACGAGACGCTCAAGCGGATGAGCAAGCGGGTGAGCGTGAAACAGAACCGGCGCGCCGGTGAGCTGCTCAGCCAGAGCGACATCGGCTACTACGTCTTCTTCATCGTCGGCTACCCCGGCGAGACGCCCGAGGCGTTCGCCCACACCAGCGACTTCCTGGTCGACGAGTACGTGGGTCACTTCGCGCTCAGCAAGTTCTCGATCACCGACGAGACGATGCCACTCTGGCAGGACCGTGAGGAGTTGCAGATCGTCTCGCACGACCCTACCGATCCCACGGCCGCCTGGTCGCATATCGGAATGGACAGCGCCGAGGCCACCCGGCTGCAGAAGGAAACCCTCGACCGGGTGCGGCACGGCAGCGAGACGGCTGTCCTGCACCTGTGGCAGCACGCCTTCCAGCACTGGCTCATGCCGCACCGCGACCGGCTCACCAACATCCGCGCGGAGAAGTGCGTCGAACGGATGGTTATGGCGCCGGTGGACTACCCCGACGCCGGCCAGGCAGCCGCGGTCGTCAACGGTGAACTCGACAAACTGCACGCGCTCGGGATCGAGCGTGCAGACGATTCTCGGACCCTGTGCCGCGAGGCCATATAGAGTCACGAAAAGCAGTGGGCGCCGGCGACCGCCGGCGCCCACTGCTTTTCGTGGTCGCGGCAACCCCAGAAATCCTCCAGACGGTGTCCAGAGGGAAGGCAGCAACCGCACCGAGAATAGAGACGGACGTGGATCGAAGACGGAATCCGCGCCCGACCTGTTCGCCATCAGGAAGGTCGGTCTCGATGTCCTCCCAGCTATTCGGTGTGCCCGACGAATTCGACGTCATCGTCATCGGCGGCGGCCCGGCCGGTGCGACCACGGCGGGTCTGCTCGCCAAATCCGGCCGCAGCGTCCTGGTCCTCGACCGCGAGCGGTTCCCCCGCTACCACGTCGGCGAGTCCCTGATCCCCGCCTTCATGCGCCCGATGCAGGAGCTCGGGCTGACCGAGCGGATGGACGCGCGCGGCTTCGAGCGCAAGTACGGGGGCAGCCTCATCTGGGGCAACGAGCAGGTGCCGTGGCAGTTCTCGTTCATCGAGGGCGGGCACGAGTACGCCTACCACACGCGCCGGGCCGACCTCGACGCGCTCATCCTCGACCGGGCCCGTGAGCTCGGCGCCTTTGTCGTCGAGGACGCCACCGTGCGCGAGACCATCGACGTCGACGGTCGGGTCACCGGCGTCCGGTACGCGCTGCGCGGCACCGACGGGCTCTGTGAGGCCCGGGCGCAGCTGGTCGTCGACGCCTCCGGGCAGGCGCGGGTCATCGGCCGGCGTCGGACCGGGGTCAAGTGGCACGACGAACTGCGCAACGTCGCGGTCTGGACCTACTTCGACAACTGTGAGCGGCTGCCCGGCGACGAATACACCAACATCCTCATCGAGGGCCTCGACGAGGGCTGGTTCTGGGGCATCCCGATCGACAAAGGCACGATCAGCGTCGGGTACGTGACCCGCGCCTCGCTGGTGGGCGAGGGCGACCAGAAGCTTGAGCAGATATTCCGCGAGCAGTGCGAGCGCACCACGAAGCTGAAGAAGATGCTCGCCCCCGGCCGGCGCTCGGCGGGATTCCGGACGGCCCGCGACTGGTCGTACCACAGCGACCGTTTCTACGGCGACGGATGGGTGCTCGTCGGCGACGCCGCAGCCTTCGTCGACCCTCTCTTCTCGACCGGTGTCGCGCTCGCGACGCTTGCTGGCAGCACGCTCGCGAAGATCCTCCACCAGGTCATCGAGCATCCCGAGATCGAAGAGAAGGCACTCGACCGGTACGCGACCGCATATTCTGGTTTCTTCGACGAAATCAGATCGTTCGTGGAGCGTTTCTACGACCGCAGCAAGTACAAGGAGTTCTATCACAGCCTGGCCCAGGAAATGGTCGACCCCGAGCACAAGAACAAGCCTTCGGCTGACTTCGTCACGCTGATCTCGGGCATGAGCGGCAAGCATCCCCTGTTCCACATCGATCTCAGCGACCTGATCGCCGTCGCCAGCGAAACGGCACGATGACCAGCACCCAGGCGCAGCTTCTCTTCGTCGACCTCGCGCTGATCCTGCTGCTCGCCCAGGGGCTCGGCCGGCTGGCCGTCCTGGTACGCCAACCGCCGGTTGTGGGCGAGATCCTCGCGGGCATCCTGCTCGGCCCCACCCTGTTCGGGGGTCGGCTGTCGGCCGTGCTCTTTCCCGACGGCATCCGGTCGCTGTTGGCGGCGATGGCGGGCCTGGGTGTGCTGTTGTTCATGTTCGGCGTCGGGGTGGAGGTCGAGCACCACGTCCTGCGGGGCCGGGCCAGGGCCACGACGTTGTGCGCCCTGGGCTCGATGGTCGTGCCGTTCGTGCTCGGCATCGGCCTCGCCCTGTCCGTCCTGTCCAGCCACCGCACGGCCGATCGGCTCGGCTATGTGATCTTCGTCGGCCTGGCCGTCTCGGTCACGGCCTTTCCCGTGCTGGCCCGCATCCTCAGCGACCGGGGGCTGGCGGCGACGGCCCTCGGCGGGATGGCGCTCGCCGTGGCCGCGATCGTCGACGTGGCCGCCTGGACCGGGCTCGCGGGGGTGCAGGCGTTGGTCGGCGGCGCGGGCCAGCACTGGCGCGTCTCGCTGATCGTGCCGTTCGCCGCCTTCCTGGCGTTCGTCGTCCGCCCGCTGGCCCGCCGCTACCTGGTGGCGTCCGCGCCGGACGACGACACCGAGCGGGAGCTGTCGCCGGTGCGCTTCGGGGTGGTGGCGATCGGCGCGCTGCTGAGCGGAGCGGCCACCGAGGTGATGGGTCTGCACTACCTGTTCGGTGCGTTCATGTTCGGTCTGGTCATACCCCGGCAGGGGGGCCGGGGACTGCGTGACGGCCTGCTGCGCCACCTCGGGCGGATCACCGGGCTGCTGCTGCCGGTCTACTTCGTCGTGGCCGGCCTGGCGGTCGACCTGAGCGACTTCGGCACCACCCAGCTCGCCGAGCTGAGCGCGATCCTGATCGTCGCCGTGGCCGGCAAGTTCGCCGGCGCCTACCTCGGCGCACGCTCCCAACGCCTGGCCGTGCGCCCGTCCGCGGCACTGGCGGTGCTCATGAACACCCGCGGCCTGACCGAACTGATCATCCTTGGCGTCGGGCTCCAACTCGGTCTGCTCGACGACGGCCTCTACTCGCTGATGGTGGTGATGGCGCTGGTCACCACGGCGATGACCGGGCCGCTCCTGGCCCTGGTCTACCGCAGGCCCGTCGAACTCAGCGCCGGGATGCCGACCGCATCCGCACCCCCGCCGTTGTCCCGAGCGGCCGGCCACACCGGCTGACCGAAGTCCACCCCAGACCGGAGGAACGCACCGATGCAGAAGCACACCGCAGGCAGGCGAGACACCTACGACGTGGCCATCCTGGGTGCAGGCATGGCCGGAGGCATGCTCGGTGCGGTGCTTGCCCGCCACGGGGTACGGGTCCTGCTGATCGACGCGGGCGTCCATCCCCGGTTCGCCGTGGGAGAGTCGACGATCCCCTACACCTCCGGCATGACCCGGCTGATCGCGCAGCGGTACGACCTGCCCGAACTCAAGGCGCTGTCCAGCTTCAAGGGCATCCAGAACAAGGTCTCACGGTACTGCGGACAGAAGCAGAACTTCGGCTTCGTCTACCACCGGGAAGGGCAGCCGCAGGATCCCTCGGAAATCAACCAACTGGTCGTCCCGTCGGCGATCCGGACCGAGACGCACCTGTTCCGGCAGGATGTCGACTCGTACCTGTTCAACCTGGCGGTCGCCAAGGGCGCGACACCCCGCCTGGGCACCCGGATCGAGAGGATCGAGATCGACCCGGACAGCGGGGCCGTGCTGCACAGCACCACCGGCGACGAGTTCCGGGCGAGCTACATCGTCGACGGCAGCGGCTTCCGGTCACCGCTCGCCGACGCCTTCAACCTCCGCGAGACGCCGACGCGGGCCCGTACCCACAGCCGGACGATCTTCACGCACATGGTCGGCGTGACACCGTTCGACGATTCTCCGGCGGCACGGCAGCACAAGAACCCCAGCCCCTGGCACCACGGCACCCTGCACCACGTCTTCGACGGCGGGTGGCTCTGGGTGATCCCCTTCGACAACCACCCGAGCTCACTCAACCCGCTGTGCAGCGTCGGTCTGACACTGGACCCCCGGATGTATCCCAGGGACGGCCGGTCGGGGCAGGAGGAGTTCGACGACTTCCTGGCGCGCTTCCCGGAGATCGCCCACCAGTTCCGCGGCGCGGCCGCCGTACGACCCTGGGTGAGCACCGGACGGTTGCAGTACTCGGCCAAGCAGGTCGTCGGCGACCGGTTCTGCCTCACCTCGCACGCGGCCGGTTTCATCGACGCCCTGTACTCGCGCGGCCTGACCAACACCATGGAACTGGTCAACGCCCTGGCCTGGCGGTTGATCGCGGCCACCCGGGACGGCGACTGGTCGACCGAGCGCTTCGCCTACCTGGAGGCGCTCCAGCAGGGCCTGTTCGACTTCCACGACGACCTGGTCTACGCCTCCTTCGTCGGATTCCGCGACTACGAGTTGTGGAACGCCGTCAACCGCACCTGGATGCTCGGCACGATGCTCGGCAACGTCATGCTCGAGGACGCGTACTACCGCTATCTGCGTACCGGCGACGAAGGGGTCTTTCTCGACCTGGAGAACAGCGACAGCCCCGGCTCGCCGCTGCCGGTCAGCGCGGGCTTTAACCGGATGGGCGTCCTCGCCCGTGAGCTGTGCGAGGCCGTCGAGCGGGGCACCACCAAGCCGGGTGAGGCAGCCGCCGCGATCCTCGGCCACATCGGCGCCGCCGACTTCATCGCACCCTCCTTCGCCTTCGGCGAACGCGACACCCGCTGCTTCAACATGACACCCGTCAAGATGGCGCGCAACGCGGTGTGGTGCCGGCGGGAGGCACCGCCGGAGATCGGCCCCCGAATGATCAACGCCAGCAGGGGTCTCGTCCGGATGCGTCTGCGCGGTGGCGAGTAGCGCACCCCCGGCACGGCCGACCCGCAGCAATGGAGGCATCGTATGAACGCACCCCGGCCCTCGGGTGACGAGGCCCCGCTGGCCGTCGTAGGCATGGCCGGCCGGTTCCCCGGCGCATCCGACATCGACAGTCTGTGGACGCTGCTGATCGACGGCGCCGACGCCATCGGCCCGGTGCCGGCGCGGCGGTGGGACGCCAGTGCCGCCCTCGACCCCGAGCGCGCCGTTCAGACCGTCGGTGGCTTCATCGACGGTGTGGAGCAGTTCGACGCGGCCTTCTTCGGCGTCTCGCCGCGGGAGGCGGCCGCCATCGACCCGCAGCAGCGCCTGCTGTTGGAGATCGCCTGGCGGGTCCTCGAGGACGCCGGCACGCCGGCCGCGAGCCTCGCCGGATCGCGCACCGGGGTCTACGTCGGCGCATCCTGGCACGACTACGAACTGGTACGCCGCCGCAGTAGCGCGTCGCCGACCCCGCACAGCCTGGTCGGCAACGCGTTGGACGTGATCGCCGCCCGGGTGTCGTACTTCCTGAAGCTGCGTGGGCCGAGCATGACCGTCGAGACCGGCTGCTCCTCGTCGCTGGTGGCGCTGCACCTGGCCGGGCAGGCGCTGCGCGCGGGCGAGATCAGCTCGGCGCTGGTCGCCGGGGTCAACCTCATCCTCGATCCGTACGTCACCGTCGGACTCACCCACTTCGGCGCGCTGTCGCCCGACGGCCGCTGTGCCACGTTCTCGGACCGGGCCAACGGCTTCGTACGGGGAGAGGGGGTCGTCGCGCTGTACCTCAAGACCCTCGATCAGGCGCTTGCCGACGGTGACCGGATCCACGGGGTCGTCACGCGTACCGTGGTGAACAACGACGGCGGCGGCGAAAGCCTGGTCACGCCCAGCCCGCAGGGGCAGGAGGATCTCATCCGGCGGGCCTACGGCCTCAGCGACACATCCGCCCGGCTCGCGCCGTTCTACGTGGAGGCACACGGTACGGGCACCGACCGGGGAGATCCGATCGAGGTCGGCAACCTCGGCCGGCTGCTGGGCAGACCGGACGCCGAACCCCTGCACGTCGGCTCGATCAAGACGAACATCGGTCATCTTGAGGCGTGCGCCGGGCTCGCCGGGCTGATCAAGCTGTTGCTCGTACTACGGCACCGGGTCGTGCCCCCGAGTCTGCACTCCGAGCGCCTCAACCCGGCGATCCCCTTCACCGAGCTCGGTGTGCACGTGGTGCGCGAGCCGTTGCCCCTGCCCACCGGTCCGGTCCGGCTGGGCGTGAGTTCCTTCGGCTGGGGCGGCACCAACGCCCACGTGGTGGTGCAGGACCCACCCCCGGTCCGGCCGGGCGACACCCCCGCGCCGGACACCCGGGTGGCCGACGGGTTGCCCCTGGTGACGGTGCTGTCCGCGAAGGACTGGCCGTCGCTGACCCGCAGGGCCGCGGAACTCGCCGCAGCCCTGCCGGCGAGCACCGAGGAACTGCGGCGGACGGCCGGCACCCTGGCCTGGCGACGCGACCACTTCGACGTCCGGGCCGCACTGGTCGGCGACCGGCCGGAGACGCTGCGTGCCAACCTGGCTGCGCTCGCCACCCGAGCGGAGGACGCCCAGGACGACCCCGGCCTGGTCACCGGCCGCCCGGTCGAGCGGGGCAGGATCGCCTTCGTCTATCCCGGCCAGGGCGCGCAGTGGGACGGCATGGGCCGTGAGCTGTACCGGGACAGCCCGGTCTTCCGCGACACCGTCGACCGGTGCGCCGCGGCCCTGCACCCGCACACCGGCTGGGACCTGCGGGACGTGTTCGCTCCGGGCGGCGACGCGGCCTGGATGGAGCGGCTCGACATGCTCCAGCCGGTCCTGTGGGCGACCGCCCTCGGTCTCACCGAGCTGTGGCGCTCCTGCGGCGTGCAGCCGGACGTGGTGGTCGGCCACAGCCAGGGTGAGGTAGTGGCGGCCACGGTCACGGGCGCGTTGACCGTCGAGGACGGGGCACTGGTCGTGGCCCGTCGCAGCCGGATCGCGGCCCGCACCTGCGGCCGGGGTCGGATGCTCATGGTCGACCTCGACCTGCAGTCCGCGTACGCCGCGCTGGACGGCTTCGAGGGCAGCGTCTCGCTGGCCGCGCACAACGGCCCCACCTCGTGCGTGTTCTCCGGCGACACGGAGTCGGTGCTGGTGCTCAAGGAACTGCTGGAGGCGGAGGGCACGTACTGCCGCCTGGTCAACGTCGACTACGCCTCGCACAGCCCGCAGATGGATGAGCTCCGGGCGGACCTGCTGGACGCGCTGGACGGGGTCCGGCCGCGTCAGGGGCGCGCCGCGATGATGTCCACGGTGCGGTCGGCGCCGGTGTCCGGCCCCGAACTGGACGCGAGTTACTGGGTGGACAACCTGCGCCAGCCGGTGATGTTCGCGGACGCCGTTGGCGACCTGCTCGACGACGGTGTCACGCACATCGTCGAGATCAGCCCGCACCCGATCCTGACCACCCCGATCAAGCGGGTCGCCGCGCGGCGGGACCGGACCCCGGCCGTCCTGTCGACGCTGCGGCGCGGTCAGGGTGCCACCGATGACGTCGCGGCGGCCATGGCGGCCGCCTATGTCGCGGGCCTCGAGCCGTTCGGCGGTCTGTCCGGTGCGGATGTGCGACCCGTTCCCGGCTACCCGTTGCGGGCGGAACCGTACTGGCCTGTGGAGGTACCTGGTGGCCGCGCCGGTGCCCAGGGCTTCGCGGCACCACTGCGGCCTGCCCCGGACGATCCGCACAGCTGGAACGCCCTGTTCACGCTCTCCTCGACAGGCGTGCCGTGGCTCGCCGATCACCAGGTGCACGGCGTGGCGGTCCTGCCGGGTGCCGCCGTGCTGACGATCCTGCTGGCCTCCGCCTGGCAGCGGTGGGAGGCGGCGCCGGGCCGGATCAGAGGGGTGGAGTTCCGCGGCGCGGTGGCGCTCGGTGAGACGCCCGTCGAAGTCGCTGTCCGCTGGCGCGACTGCACGCGCGGAGCCTGGTTCCGGCTGACCGCGCTGCCGCCGGACGGCACGGCCTGGGAGGAGAAGGCCACCGCTCAGGTCGATCGGGGTCACAAGCCGTACCTCGCGCCGTCCTTCCCCGACGACCTCGCGGAGCCGGACCCGGACGTCGCCGCCGACTTCTACCGGCGCTGGCACGGGCGCGGCCTGCAGTACGGTCCGGCGCTGCGCGGCATCCGCCGGCTCGCGGCAGCTGACGGGCGGGCCCTGGGCGAGGTCGTGCTCGCCGAGCGGTTGCGTGGCATCCCGCTGCGGGGCGCGCCGCATCCGGCCCTGCTCGATGCCGCGCTGCAGGTGGCACTGGCGGCCTGCGAGCAGGACTGCGACACCGCGGTGGTGCCGGTCGCCGTCGACACGGTCGAGATCCTGAACGCACCGGCGGACGGGCCGGACAAGCTCTGGTCGTACGCTGAGAGGCGCGGTGTGACCCACGCCGACGTCACGATCTTCGACGGGTCGCGGCACCCGGTGATGGTCCTGCGCGGCGTGCACTTCACCCCGCTGCCGGAACCCGGCGGGAATGCGAACGACCTCCGTCGCTACCACGTCGCCTGGACCGAGCTGGATGACGTCGACGCGGAACCCCGTGCGGGACGCTGGGCGATCTGCGCCGGGTCGGCCCCGTCCACCACCGCCACCGCCCTCGCCGAGGCGATGGTGGCGCGCAGTGTCGAGGTGGTGCGGCACGACCTCGACGACCGGGTGCCGGACGACCTCGACGGCGTCGTCTTCCTCGCGCCGCCCGCCTGTTCGGGGCCGGGCGCGCAGGAGCGCGGCCTCACCGAACTGGCCCGCCTGGCCGCAGCCTGCACCGCATCGGGAGTGTCGCCGCGGCTCACGGTGGTGACGGTCGGCGCGCAGGCCGTGACCGCCGCTGACGTCCCGGACCCCGCCGCCGCGCTCTACTGGGGCTTCACCCGGGTGCTGCGCCGCGAACAGGGCGAACTCGAAGCCCGACTCGTCGACGTCGACCCGGCCGATCCGGCCCCCGCGATGCGGACCGCGACCGAGGTGCTCGCGCCGTCGGCCGAGGATCAGGTGGCGCTCCGGGGCGGACGGCGTCTCGGGATGAGGCTCACGCCCGGACCGCCGCCGACCGTGCCCGCGCTGCCCCCGGCCGGCACCCCACCGCAGCCCTTCCGGGGTGCCGTGGCCGCTGGCGGACGACAGCTGGTCTGGGTGCCGGACAACCGACGTCAGTGCGGGCCGGGCGAGGTGACGGTGGCGGTGACCGCCGCGGCGGTCGACGACCACGACGAGGCCCGCCTCAGAGGTGCCGTCACCGGCACGCCGGACACGGCGCTCGGCACCTCATGTGCGGGTGTCGTCACAGCCGTCGGACCGGACATCGTCGATGTCGCCGTGGGGGACCGGGTGGTCGCCTGCACACTGGGTGCGCTGGCCGCCGAGGTCACTGTCCGCGCCGACCACACCCGGCCGGTGCCCGCCGTGCTGAGCGACGCCGAGGCGGCCGTCCTGCCGCTGGTGCTCACGACGGCCTGGCACGCCCTGGTCCGTCTCGGGGGCGTGGAGGCCGGCGACACCGTGCTCATCCACGCGGGCACCGACGGCGCGACCATCGTCGGGGTGGCGCTGGCCTGCCTGCGCGGCGCCCAGGTGGTGGCCACCGTGGGCGACACCGCCGTCGGTGAGCTGGCGAAGGCGGCCGGTGCCGACCACGTCGTGGATACCCGCGACCCCGACTGGGTCCGGGCGGTGCTCACCGCCACCGCGGGGCGCGGCGTCGACATGGTGCTGCACCCGCAGTCCAACCCCGACGTGGAGGTAGAGGAGAGCCTCACACTGCTCGGTGCGGAGGGGCAGGTCGTGGTGCTGGGTACCGGCACCGTGCGGGTGCATCACCCTGACCTGTTGCGTCCCGGCGTGGGCCTGGGCGTCTGCGACGTCCGGCAGCTGCTGCACCGGCACCCCCACCGCTTCGCCCGCACCCTGGAACTGGTGTGGGACCTGCTCGCCGCCGGCCGGCTACCCACTCTGCCGGTGCGGACCATGACGTACGCGCAGGCCGCCCTGACCACGCCGGACCGCAGCCGTGGCGGCGGAGAGCAACTGGCCCTGACCGATCCCGGCACCGTCACCGACGTGACGCCGGTGCCCCTGCCCGACGGCCAGTTCCGGGCCGATGGGAAGTACCTGATCACCGGCGGCCTCGGTGAACTCGGCCTGTCGTTCGCCGAACACCTCGCCGAACGGGGGGCGGGTGCCCTGGTGCTGCTCGGCCGCTCGGCACCGGGCACCGAGGCGGTGCGGCGGATCGAGGGGCTCCGTGCCCAGAACGTGCAGGTCGAGATCATCTCGTGCGACGTCGCCGACGCACGGGCTCTCGACGCGGCACTGGCCGGCGTACGCGAGCGGTTTCTGCCGCTGCGCGGGGTCGTACACGCCGCCGGCGTTCTCGCCGATGCCACCGTGGCGACCCTGTCCGAGCGGCAGGTGCACGCCGCGGTCGCGGTCAAGCTCGACGGCGCGCGCCACCTCGACGCGCTCACCCGCGACGACCCGCTCGACTTCTTCGTCCTCTTTAGTTCCGTGGCCGGGCTGTTCGGCAACCCCGGTCAGGCGGCCTACAGCGCGGCGAACGCCGCCCTGGACGCCTTCGCCGAGGCCCGGCGGCGCTCCGGACGGCCGGCGACGAGCATCCAGTGGGGACCGTTCGCGGGCATCGGGCTCGCCGCCGCCGACCAGGGCCGTGGCGCCCGGCTGGCCAGCCGGGGCATGGCCGGCGTCGAACCCGGATCGGCGTGGGAGATGCTCACCACGCTGCTCGACGAGGACGTGCCGGCCGCCGCCTACGTGGACCTGGAACTGCGCCGGTGGTTCGACGCCTGTCCCGAGACGGCGGCCCTGCCCAGCTGGCGGACCCTGTACGAGCTGTCGCGGCGCGACGGTGCTCCGGCCGTCGCCGACGGCGACTTCCTCGCCCGCCTGCACGGGGCACCGGGCGACGGCCGGTTGCAGTTGGCGGAGGCGAAGGTGCGTGAACTGACCGGTCGGGTGTTGCGCCTGGACCCGGGCACCATCGAGTCGAACGCCGCCTTCAAGTCGTTGGGGCTGGACTCCCTGCTCAGCCTCGAACTGCGCAACCGGCTGGAGTCGGTCTTCGGTCTGCGCCTGTCGCCGACGACTCTCTGGGCGCACAGCTCGACGCACGCCCTGGCCGGCGCCCTCTGCCAGCAACTGACGGCACCGTCCGACCCGGTGCCGGAACCGGCCTGATCCGCGTACCGCTGACACCACACGGAGGACGACGTGACAGCCGAGACCGAATCCGCCGACCGAGGGCCGCTCCGCCGGGCCATGGCCACGATCCGTACTCTGCAGGCACGCCTCGCCGCCCGGGACGAGAACCAGCCCGTGGCGATCGTGGGTGCCGGCCTCCGGCTGCCCGGCGGAATCGTGGACCTCGCCGGCTACTGGGACGCGCTCGCGCAGGGACGCGACCTGGTGCGCCCGATGCCCCTGTCCCGCCGGAGCCGCTTCGCCGCCGACTGGGAGACACTGCCGCGGCGCGGCGCCTTCCTCGACGACGTGCTCGGGTTCGACGCGGGCTTCTTCGGTCTGAGCCCTCGGGAGGCCCGGCACCTCGACCCGCAGCACCGCCTGCTCATGGAGGTCGCGTGGGAGGCGATGGAGGACGCGGCACTGCCCGCCGACCGGCTCGGCACCCTGCGTGGCGGCCTCTACCTGGGCATCATGTGGCAGGACTACCGCGACTGGCAGGCCGGCGAGCCGGACTCGTTCTGGACCACGGGCAACGGACACAACTTCGCGGCCGGACGCATCGCCTACACGCTGGGGCTGACCGGGCCCACGCTGGCGGTCGACACGGCCTGCTCCTCGTCGCTGGTCGCCCTGCACCTGGCGATGCAGGGCCTGCGGCGCGGTGAGTGTGACGTAGCCCTGGCGGGCGGGGTGAACCTCATCCTGTCGCCGCAGTCGATGCGGCTGGTGCTCGAGACCCGGTCGCTGGCGCCGGACGGCCGCTGTAAGACCTTCGACGCCGCCGCGAACGGTTTCACCCGCGGCGAGGGCTGCGGCGTGGTGGTGCTCAAGCCGCTCGACGCGGCGCTGCGCGACGGTGACCGCGTCCACGCGGTCATCCACGGCTCGGCGGTCAACCAGGACGGCCGGTCGGGTGGCTTCACGGTGCCCAACGTGCTCTCACAGGTGCGACTCATCGAGGACGCGCTGGCCGACGCGCGGCTCACCCCGGCCGACATCGGCTACGTCGAGACGCACGGCACCGGCACCGCGCTCGGCGATCCGATCGAGATGGAGGCCCTCGCCGTCGCGCTCGGACGCCGTAACGCCGGGGCACCGTTGCCGGTCGGTGCCGGCAAGAGCAACCTCGGCCACCTCGAGTCGGCGGCTGGTGTCGCGGGGCTGCTCAAGGCGGTGCTCAGCCTGCGACACCGGATGATCCCGCCGGTCGTGCACTTCCGCACACTCAATCCGCGGATCGATCTGGCGGACACCGGGATCGTAGTGCCCACCCAACTCACCGGGTGGGTGCCCGAGGCGGGCCGTTACGCGGGCGTCAGCTCGTTCGGCATGAGCGGCACCAACGCGCACGTCGTCCTGGGCGCTCCCGCCCCGCCGGACGCCCCGCCGGACGACGCGCCCGCCCCGGCCGGGTTCGAGATCTCGGCGAAGACCGAATCCGCGCTGCGTGACCTCGCCGCCCGGTATGTCGCCCGGCTCGCCACACTGCCCGCTGCGGACTACCCGGCTCTGGTGTCGACCGCGTCGACCGGACGCACCCGGCTCGCGGAACGCGCATGGATCGCCGCGGCGGATCCCGCCGCGGCCGTGGCGGCCCTGCGTGAACTGGCGGCGGGCCGGCCGACCCCCGTGGTCGTGCGGCTCGCCCGCGACGAGCCGTGCCCGCAGGAACCGCCCGCCGTCCGCCGCATCGTCGACCTGCCGTCCTACCCCTGGCAGCGCCAGCGTTACGAACCCGCGACAGCCGCGGATCCCGCTGCGCTGTTCTCCCTCACCTGGCGGCCGGTGGCACCCACCGGGCCGCCCGAGCCGCCGGGCCCGCTCGTGGTGGCCGGCGACGACCCCGGGCTGCTCGGGCTGATCGTCGGCGAGGCGGCGGCCGTCGGTGTCGTCGGCACCGTGCTCGGCCCGCTGGCGCAGGCCGCGCCGCCCGGCTGGGAGACGGGCGATCTGCCCACCGCACGCGGCGGCTGGGACGACTTCTGGTCGGCGCGGCCCGGCGCCACGACAATCCTGGTGCCCGCGGCCGCGCCGATGGAGCAGGCCGCGTCCACCGGTGCCGCCCGGTGCGCCGCAGTGGTCGCGGCCGTCGGTGCGGTGACGGCACACCGACGGGGCCTGACCTGGGTCGTCACCCGCGCCGCCCGCGACACCGGGGACGGCGATCGCCCCGAGGCCACCGACCACGGCCTGCTGCAGGGCCTGGCACCGGCTCTGGGCCTGGAATACCCGGGCGGTTGGGGTGGCATCGTCGACCTGCCGGCCGAGCCGCAGGCAGCCGACGTACGCGCGATGCTCGCCCTGCTCACCGACGGTAGCCTGCCGGAGCAGGCCGCCGTGCGGGCCGGGACGGTGCTGACCGCGCGGCTGACCCGGGCGCCTGCCGCCGATCAGCACGGGGTGACGCAGTTGCGCCCGGACGCCACATACGTCGTCACCGGAGGGCTCGGCGCGGTGGGCAGGCAGTTGGTCGCCGAACTGGTGGCCCGCGGTGCCCGGCACCTGCTGATCATCGGCAGGCGTCCCCGCACCTCGCTGCCCGGGGCCGCCGTCGACGCTCTCGACGGCCTGGCCGCGCTGGGCGTCGATGCCCGGTACAGCGGCGACGGCTGCGACACCGCCGAGAACCTGGCGCTCGCCTGCGCGCCGCTCGACGCGATGCCGCCGGTACGCGGTGTGCTGCACCTCGCGGGGACGGTGACCGCCGCCGGACCCGCAGAGCTGGACGCCGGGGCGTTCGCTGCCGTCGCCGTCGCCAAGGCCGGTGGCGGCTGGCTCCTGCACCGGGCCGCCGATGCGTGGCCGCTCGACTTCTTCGTGCTCGCCTCGTCCGTGTCGGCGCTCTGGGGCGCGAAGGGCCACGCCGCCTACGCGGCCGCGAACGGCGCGCTCGACCTGCTCGCGGCCTACCGCCGGGGACGTGGTCTGCCGGCGACCAGTCTGGCGTACGGGCCGTGGGCACTCGACGGTGACGGCATGGCCGACGCCGCCACCCTGGAACGATCCGAACGTACCGGCATCGGTGCGATGGCACCGGCCGAGGCACGGGCCGTCCTGACCGCCGCCCTGTCCGACACCACCGGTTACCTGGCCGCCTGCCGGGTCGATGTGCATCGCCTCGCCCGCATTCTGCCCCGGCAGCGCACCGGCCTGCTCGCGGACCTGGTCGACGGCGACGTGGCACCCGTGCGCCCCGACCAGACCGGGGCGGAGCCCCGGACGCCGAAGGTCGGCGGGGTGGCGAAAGGAGTGCCCGACGGGGCGGCGTCGCCCCGGACACCCGAGGACGCCGAGGCGGTGCGGGGCACCGTCGCACGCCTGCTCGCCGTGCAGCTCGGATACGACGGTGCCGCCGACATCCGCCCGACCGTGGGCTTCGCCGACCTCGGCCTCGACTCGATCAACGCGGTGGACCTCGCCGAGCAGCTCACCGCGGTGCTGGGGCGCCCGGTCGACGTGACCCAGCTCTTCGACCATCCCAGCGTCGCGGAGCTGACGGCGTTCCTGACCGGCAGTGGCCGCCCGGCGACATCCGCGACCCCCGCCCGGCCGGCACCCGCCGCCCCGCCGGCGGCCGTCGACCCGGTGGTGGGAATGTCCACGGGCGTCGCCGAGCCGGTCGCGATCGTGGGCATGGCCTGCCGTTTCCCGCACGCGGACTCCGCCGAACAACTCTGGGAGCTCCTCAGCGCAGGCATCGACGCGGTCGGTGGCGTCCCCGACGACCGCTGGGGCAGCGCCGTGCTGCGCAGCGGGCGGGTCACCACCGACCAGGGCGGCTACCTCAGCGGCATCGACCTGTTCGACGCCGATTTCTTCGCCGTGCCGGCCCGTGAGGCGCGCAGCATGGACCCGCAGCAGCGACTGCTGATGGAGACGGCGTGGCACGCGTTGGAGGACGCCGGCATCGACCCTTCGACGCTGCGGGACACCGCGACCGGTGTCTTCGTCGGTGTCAGCTACGCCGACTACGCCCGGCTGCTCGCCCAGGGCGGCCCCGCCGAGGTGGACGCCTACTACGGCACCGGGACGGCGCTCAACGCGGCGGCCGGGCGGCTCGCGTACGCCCTCGGCCTGCACGGCCCGGCGCTCGCGGTGGACTCGGCCTGCTCGTCCTCGCTGGTGGCCACGCACCTGGCGGTGCGGGCACTGCGTAGCGGAGACGCCGACGCGGCACTGGTCGGCGGCGTCAACATCCTGCTCGACCCGACGTCGTCGGTGGCCGTGAGCCAGGCACACATGCTCTCGGTGGACGGCCGCTGCCGCACCTTCGACGCTGCGGCCGACGGGTTCGTCCGCGCGGAGGGGTGCGGAGTCCTCGTGCTCAAGCGCCTCGCGGACGCCCGCCGCGACGGCGACGACGTGCTCGCCGTGATCCGGGGAAGTGCGGTGAACTCCGACGGCGCCTCTTCGGGCCTCACCGTTCCCAACGGCAGCGCCCAGGAGCGGCTGCTCGCCGCTGCCCTGGCCGACGCCGGGACACCCGGCAACGCCGTGTCCTACCTGGAGGCGCACGGCACCGGGACGCGACTGGGCGACCCGATCGAGATCGCCGCCGCCTGGCGGGCGTTCGGCCCCGACCGCGCCGAGGACGAGCCGCTGCACGTCGGCTCGATCAAGAGCAACATCGGGCACTGCGAGTCCGCGGCGGGGATGGCGGGGATCGTGAAGGTGCTTCTCGCCCTGCGGCACGGGAGGATCCCGGCGAACCTGCACTTCCGGACGCCGAACCCGCACGTGGACTGGGCCGGTGCGAACATCCGGGTGGTGGCTGCCGAGACGCCGTGGCCGCGCGGGTCGGCCCCCCGGGTGGCCGGTGTCTCGGGTTTCGGGTTCACCGGGACCAACGCACACCTGGTGCTGGCCGACCCCGACGAGCCGCCGACGGTGGCACTCAGGCCGGGCGGGCCCTGTGTGGTGACCGTCTCGGCACCCGACCCTGACGGTCTGGCCCGTGCGACCGCGGTGTGGCGCGAACGGCTCGCCGGTGCCGCCGACGACGAGGTGGCCACGCTGGCAGCGACGAGTGGCCGGGGCCGCGCACACTTCCGGTACCGCCGGGCGGCGGTCGGACGCACCGGTGCAGACCTCGCCAGGGGGCTCTCGGACGCCGAGCCGGTCGGCGGCTCGGCCGAACCGCCACGTGTCGCGTTCCTCTTCACCGGCCAGGGCAGCCAGTACTTCGGGATGGGGCGCGAACTCTACGAGACCGAGCCTGTCTTCCGCGACGCGTTCGACCGCTGCGACACCCTGTTGCGCCCGCGACTGGGTGCGAGTCTCACCGAACTGACGTTCGCCGGGACGGACGCGGCGGTGATGCACCAGACGCGGGTGACCCAGCCCGCGCTGGTCGCCCTGGCCGTGTCGCTGGTGGAGATGTGGCGGCACTGGGGCGTGCGGCCGGTGGCCGTCCTCGGGCACAGCGTCGGGGAGATCGCGGCGGCGGTCTGCGCGGGGGTGCTCGACCTACCCGACGCCTGCGCGTTCGTGTCGCGGCGGGCGGCGCTGATGCAGGACACCGAGCCCGGTCGGATGATCTCGGTGGCCGCGTCGGAGAAGTGGGTCGAGGAGTGGATCCAGCACACCGACGCGGATCTGGCGGCGGTCAACGGCCCGGAGTCGACGGTGGTCGCGGGTACCACCGAGGCGATCGAGGCACTCGTCGTACGCCTGACCGCCGAGGGCGTCCGGCACCGGCCGCTGACCACCTCGCGCGCCTTCCACTCCCGGCTGATGGACCCGGTCCTCGACCGGCTCCGTGACGAACTCACCGGCCTGACCACGATGCCCGGGGAGCTGCCGCTGGTGGCCAACCTGACCGGGCGTACCGGCACCGTCATGGACGCGGAGTACTGGTGCGAACAGGTGCGCCGGCCGGTTCGCTTCCACGACGGTCTGGTACGCCTGAATGAGCTCGGCGTCGATGTCCTGCTCGAGATCGGCCCCGACCGTACGCTCACGAACCTCGCCGGTACCGCCGGGCTGGTCCCCGCTGGCGGTGCCCTGTCCTCCCTGCGCCGCGCGGTGCCGGCGCGGACCGCCATGCTGACCGCAGCGGCCGCACTCTACCGGGCCGGACAGCAGCTCGACTGGGACCGCATCCATCCGCGGACCCCGAAACGGTCCACCGCGCCACGCTATCCCTTCGCGCGGACGTCCTTCTGGGCGCAGCCCCGGCCCCGGCCCACCGCCGACGAGCCGGCGGGCAGCGTGACCGCACCTCCGTGGGGCGCCGAACTGCGCTCACCCGCCCTGCTTGGCCGGGTGTTCGCAAGCCACCGCAGCACAGGCTATCCCGCCCACCTGACCGACCACCGGCTCTTCGGGACGGTCTCGGTGCCGGGCGCCTCCCAACTGGCCACCGTGCTGTCCGCGCTCGCCACCGGCGGGGACACCGTACGGCTGCACGACGTGCACTTCCCCCGGGCGCTCGTCCTGCACGACGGCGAGCGGTACGAGCAGCAGGTGATCGAGTCGTCGGGGCCGGATGGCCGCCGGGTCAGCGTGCAGAGCCTGGTCGACGAGGAGGCCGGCCGGTGGCAGGAACACCTGGTCGCCCGGGTGTCCGCCGCGCCGCCGGCCGAGGGTGCCACCGGTGGACCACTGCCGGACGGGTTGCGGGAGAACCCCGGACGGGAGTTGACCGGCGGGCAGTTCTATCGTCACCTGCGCGTCCTCGGTTACCACCTCGGGCCGTCCTTCCGCTGGATCGACCACATCTGGATCACCGGCGACGAGGCTCTGGTGCGTTTCACCACGCCGGCCGACACGCGGGAGGACCCCGCCGACTACGCCGTACATCCCGGGTTGCTCGACTCCTGCCTGCAGAGCGCCGTCTGCTTCGCGGTGCGCGGCGAGCCGGACGGGGAGGAACCGGGCCTGGCGATCCCCTTTTCGGTGTCGCGTCTCGTGCTGCACGCACGGCCCCCGGCGGACGGGGACCTCTGGGCACACGTCAGAGCACGGTGGGACGACAACGGCACCGGGCTGTTGCAGGTGGGTTCGGCCGACATCCGTCTCACCGACGGCGACGGGCGCACGGTGGTGCTGATCGAGGACTTCCGGTTCCGGCGCGCGCCGCGGGCGCTGGTGGAGGCGTCGCTCAGCGTCCGGGCGGTGGTGAGACGTACCGCCTGGGTGCCGGTGACCGCTGCCGGCCCCCTGCCGGACAGCGTCACGGTGCTGGGTGCGCCGGGGGTCGAGACCGGGCTTCGGCAGGCCGGCCTGCGGGTGGCCGATCGGGCCGCCGAGGCGGCGATGCTGGTGGACGCACGGTTTACCGCTGACCGCTCGGCACCCGTCGACATCGCCGCCGAGGTGGCGCGCACTCTGCAGAGACTGTCACCGGGCTGCGGATACACCTTCCTCGGCCCGGCCATGCCGGCCGGTGCGCCCGTCGTGGAGTCGGTCGCCGGGCTGCTGGCCGGGTTGCGGGCCGAGCAACCGGACCGGCAGGTGCGCCTCGTCGTGCCGTCGGACGGTTGGCGCCCCGAACACCTGACCGCCGCGCTGGCCGCCCCGGTGGAGACGGTCGACGGACCGCTCACTGCCGGGCCGGACGGCGTACGGGCGCGGAACCTGACCGACGTGGAGCTGCCGTCCCCGCCGCCCGCCTGGGATCCGGTGGGCTCCGCACTGATCACCGGCGGCCTCGGTGCCCTGGGTCTCAGCGTCGCCTCGTTCCTCGCCGCGCGCGGCGTGCGACACATCGGTCTGATGGCCCGGTCCGGGCCCGACGCGGCCGCGCGGCGGGTCATCGACGACCTCACCGCGAACGGCACGACCGTCCGGGTGGTCGTCGGGGACGTGACCGACCCGGCGGACTGCCTGCGCGCGGTCGGCGAGGCCGGCCGGGACGTGCCGCTGCGCTTCGTCTTCCATCTCGCCGGCAGCACCGACGACCGGGCCTTCGCCTCGCTGACGCCCGACTCGTTCCGGTCGGTCTTCGCCGCCAAGGCCGAGGGCGCGACCCAGCTTGCCGCCGCCGTCGGCACCGGGCCGCTGACCGCCTTCGTGCTCTTCTCGTCGGCCTCGGCGGTGCTCGGGTCGGCGGGACAGGCCAACTACGCCGCCGCGAACGGCTACCTGGACGGCCTGGCGACGGTGTTGCGAACGGCCGGAATCCCGGCCACGAGCATCGGCTGGGGGCCGTGGAGCACCCGGTACCGCGAAGGGCTGGCCGACACATCTGCGGTGCGGCGCGCGATGCAGGCCCGTGGTCTGCGCGCCCTCACCGACGAACAGGCCTGGCCGGTCCTCGACGCCGTGCTGGCGGGCGGCCCGCAGCGGCTGGTCGTCGTCGGTGGATCCCGGGAGCGGGCACCGTCGCCGGAGCCACTGCCCGAGTCGCCCGGCACACCCGGTCGCGGCTGGCTGCGCGACCGGCTCACGGACGCCGGCGAGCTGCGCGCCGAGATCGGCCGGATGGTGGGCGAGGTGCTCGGTGAGCCGGGACCGATCGAGACCGGCCTGGGGTTCATGGACCTCGGTCTCGACTCGATCATGACAGTTGACCTCCAGCGGCGTCTCTCCCATGCACTCGGCCGGGAGCTTCCGGTCACGGTGGCGCTCGACCACCCGACGGTGGATCGACTCGCCGCGCACCTCGAGGCTCCGACGGCGGCGTCGGAACCGGCCGGCGACCTGGAGCCGGTCAACGGGGACGGCACCGACGAGCTGTCCCTCGACGACCTCGTCCGCGCGGTCCGCGCCGACATCGCGACGGAAGGGTGAGCACATGGACGAACAGGAGATCCGCCGGCTGTTGGCGACGCAGCTGGAGAAGTCGCGCCGGTTGCAGGCACGGATCGGTGAGCTCGAAGCGGCGGCGCGTATCCCGATCGCGGTGCTCGGCATGGGACTGCGCCTACCCGGCGGTGTGACCACGCCGGAGGACTACTGGGAACTGCTGCACCGACCCGGCGACGCGTCCCGCGAGATCCCGGCGGACCGGCCGGGGCTGCGCGCGGTTCACGACCCCGTTCCGGGTCGTCCCGGACGGTCCTACGTGGACCGGGCCGGCTTCCTCGACGACGTGGCGGGTTTTGACGCCGAGTTCTTCGGCATCTCGCAGCGGGAGGCGTCGCTGCTCGACCCCCAGCAGCGGATGCTGCTGGAGGCCGCGTGGGAAGCGCTGGAGCGCGCGGGCATCGCGGTGCGGCGCGCCGACCGGCTCGACGTCGGGGTGTACCTCGGCATCATGGCGTCGGAATACAACGAGCGGTTCGCCGAACGGGGCGACGCCACCCGGGTGGACCCCTACTACACCACCGGCGGTGGCCTCTGCTTCGGCGCCGGCCGGATCAGCTATGTGATGGGCTTCAAGGGGCCTGTGCTCAGTGTCGACACCGCCTGCTCATCCTCGCTGGCGGCGCTGCACCTCGCGGTTCGCGCGCTGCGCTCCGGCGAGTGCCGGTACGCCCTGGTCGGCGGCAGCAACCTGCTGCTGTCGGCCAACCTGATGGTCTCGCTCAGCCAGGCGCGGGCCCTGTCGCCCGGTGGCCGGTCACGGTCGTTTCTCGCCGGCGCCGACGGGTACGGACGCGGCGAGGGCGTCGGCGTGCTGGTCCTGCAACGCCTGGACGACGCCGAGCGGGAGCGGCGCCCGGTCCTGGCCGTGGTCCGTGGCACGGCGATGAACTCCGACGGCGCGTCCTCGGGACTCACCGCGCCGAGTGGCCCGGCGCAGCAGGAGGTCGTGCGGGCCGCACTGCGCGACGCGGGCACCGACCCGGCCGAGTTGGGCTGGGTCGAGGCGCACGGCACCGGCACCGCGCTCGGCGACCCGATCGAGGTGTACGCGCTCGCCGAGGTGTTGGGGGAGGGTATCCGCCGGCGCGGCGTGCCACTGGCGATCGGCAGTGTCAAGGCCCGACTCGGGCACCTCGAGGCCGCCTCGGGGATCGCGGCGGTGATGAAGACCGTGCTGATGTTGCGGCACGGTGAGATCCCGGCGGCCCTGGACCCGCAGGACGGTCCGCTCAACGAGCACGTCGACTGGGACGGCCTGCCGTTCACGGTGCCACGCGCCAACCAGCCGTGGCCGGTCGCCCTGCCGCAGCGCGTGGCCGCGGTCAACTCGTTCGGGATGAGCGGGACGAACGTGCACGCGGTGCTCGCCGCCGGCCCACCGGACCGGGACGCCGCGCCCGACCCCGTCGAGGAGCCGCAGCTGCTCACCCTCTCGGCTCGGACCGCACCGGCGCTGACCGCGCTGGCGCGGTCGGTCGGTGGCCACCTGAACAAGGCGGGACCTGCCGAGGTCCCGTCGATCTGCCACACGCTGCGGTGCGGGCGGGCGACCTTCGCGTACCGGATCGCCGTGGTGGCGTCGACCGGGCCCGAGCTGGCCGCCCGGATCGAGGAGGCGCTGTGGCGACCACTGGCCGCCGTGCCGGCGGCAGGACCGGCGGCGGTGCGGCTGCGCACCGATGACACCGACCCGTCGCGGGCCCTGCTGAGCGCGCTCGGCGTGCGGTTCACGGTCGAGCAGGCAACCGGTCCGGCGGAACTCGGGTGGGAGGGGCGGCGCTACCCGCTGGACAGCCGCGAGGCCACCCTGAACGCCCTGGCAGCCCTCTTCGAGGGCGGCGCCGAGCTGCGCTTCGACGCCCTACGTCGGCCCCACGACCGCTACGTGGGTGACCTGCCGACGTATCCGTTCCAGCGACGACGGTTCTGGGTGGACGAGCCGACGCCGGATATCGCGGCACCGGCGGTGCCGGAGCGGCCGGGGGACCTCGCTCCCGGTGTCGGGGACCGTGCAGCCGTGCACCGCTACCTGGCGGAACGGCTGCGGGAGGTGCTCGCGGCGGAGGAACTCGACGAATCCCGGTCCTTGCTGGACAGTGGCGGCGACTCGTTCGCCTCGGTGCTGTTCATCCAGCGGGTGGAGCAGGCCTACGAGGTGGGCGTCCGGCCCGAAGACCTGCCGCTCGACCTGCCGCTCGCCGAATTCCTGGAGCGGCTCGCCGCCGCGGTGTCCCTGCGGGCCACGGACGATTCGCGATGAGCCTCTTCGTGCGGCCCCGAAGGGTGGCCGACCCGGAACTCACCCTCGTGGTCTTCCACCACGCGGGCGGCTCGGCGGCCGGCTACCACCCGCTCACCCGGTGGCTGCCGCAGGCATGGGACCTGCTGATCCTCGACCTGCCGGGGCGCGGCAAACGGGTGGGGGAACGGCTGCCGGACACACCGGCCGACTTCTACGAACTTCTCCGTGGAGACGTTCTCGACCTGACGCACCGGGGGCCCTACGCGCTCTTCGGCCACAGCCTCGGTGCCATCGTCGCGGTGGAGGTGGCGTACGCGTTGAGTGGGCGTGACACGCCACCGTTGTGGGCGGGCGTCTCCGGCAGGGTGCCACCGGGCCGGTCCGTGTCGGTGCCCGGGATCGCCGCGGACACGCCGGACGACCGGCTGTTGGAAGCGTTGGCGGCGCTCGGCGGGCTGCCCGACGGGCTGGGCGGCGTCCCGGAGTTCCAGCGGCGTTTCCTCGGCCTCCTGCGCTACGACCTACGGGTACTGGCGGCACACCGCCCGGACCCGACGCGTGGGCCCCTGTCGGTCCCGCTGACCGTCTTCGCGGGCACGGACGACCCGCTCACCCCCCTGCCGGAACTCGGCGGTTGGACGGCCGTGACGACCGCGCCGGTCCGGCAGCGACTGTTCAGGGGCGGCCACTTCTACTTCCGGGGGGACGGTTTCCGGGAACTCGGGACGGCGATCACCGCCGAGATCCGCGCGCTTGCGCTGACCGAAGGGAGATGAGCGGTCCGATGAATACCGAGTCGACACCCGCTGGGCGCTACGGCACGCTGGACGAGCCGCCGCCCGTGACCACCGACCTGCGCCTGCTGATGGCAGCGTTCCCGACCGGGGTCAGCGTGGTGACCGCGTTGGGAACACCGGCGGTTCCCAGGGGCATGACCTGCACGTCGCTGTGCAGCGTGTCGCTGGATCCACCGGTGCTGCTGGTCTGCCTGCGCTCGGACAGCCCGACCCGGGAGGCGGTGGCGAGCAGTGGCCGGTTCGCGGTGAACCTGTTGCACGCGCGGGCGTTGCCGGTGGCTCGGTTGTTCGCCTCCGGCCTGGCCGACCGGTTCGACCGCGTCGAGTGGCACCACGGCGGCGGAACAGCCGGGCCGCACCTGCTGGCGGACGCCCACACGGTCGCCGACTGCTCCGTACTGGCGACCCACGTCGTCGGCACGCACACGGTGGTGATGGGCGGGGTCGACCAGGTCACCGCGCTCGGCACCCAGCAGCCGCTGATGTACGGCCTGCGCCGTTACGCCTCCTGGCCCGATGACAGCACGCCCGCCTGAACGTGGAACCAGAGAGGAACGAGATGGCCGAAGGACCTACCCGGCACGCCCTGGTGCTCGGTGCCGGACTGGCCGGTTCGCTTGCCGCTGCGGCGCTGAGCCGACGCTTCGACCAGGTGACCCTG
Organism: Micromonospora sp. WMMD735; assembly: GCF_049178995.1. Classification (NCBI taxonomy): domain Bacteria; kingdom Bacillati; phylum Actinomycetota; class Actinomycetes; order Micromonosporales; family Micromonosporaceae; genus Micromonospora; species Micromonospora sp. WMMD735. The sequence continues at coordinate 2,520,493 of NZ_JBMHMJ010000002.1, read as the reverse complement.
GTGGACCGCGACGACCTCGCGGCCGATGTCGTCGTGCGCAGGGGCATCCCGCAGGCACGTCAGTCCCACCTGCTGATGGGCGCGGGTGCGCGGGCGATGGAGGACCTGGTGCCCGGCGTGCTCGCCGACCTGCGCGACGCCGGTGCGCACTTCCTGAAGGCACCCACCGAGGTCGCGTTCCTGACCAAGTACGGCTGGCTGCCCCACGCGCCGCACGAGGAGTACGTGGTCTGCTGCAGCCGTGACCTGCTCGACCGGGTGGTGCGCGACCGGGTGCTGCGCCGGCACCGCATCGACCTGGTCGCGGCGCACGACGTGGTCGGACTGCTCGGCAGCCCGACGGCGGTCACCGGTGCGGTCCTGCGCAGCCGTGGGGCGGGTGCGTCGCGTACCGTCACCGCCGACTTCGTGGTCGCCGCGACCGGACGTTCGAGCCGGGTGGCGTCGTGGCTGCACGACCTCGGCCTGCCCCAGGTCCCCGACGAGGTGATCGACGCGGGCACGGCGTACGTGACCAGGATCTTCGACGCCGGGCTGTCGTCCGGTGGCCGACCGCCGGCGATCGTCATGATCGCCAATGTCACCGGCGACGCGGTCGGTGGCGTGTTGCTGCCGATCGAGAACGGCCTGATGACCGCCACCATGATCGGCATGCGCGGCTCGGAGCCGCCCACGGGCGACGACGAGTTCCTCGCCTTCGCCAAGCAGCTACCGCACCCGGGGATCGCCGACGCGCTCGCCGAGGCCGAGCCGGTCGGTCCGGCCCGGGGTTTCCGCGGCCTGGCCAACCGCCGGTCCCGCTTCGAGGCGCTGCCGGTCTGGCCCGAACGGTTCGTCACGGTCGGCGACGCGGCGGCCGTGCTGAACCCGGCACACGCGCACGGGATGTCGGTGGCGGCGTTCGGGGTGGCCGAGCTGGCCGCCGCGATCGACCGGATGGGCAACGCACCCGGCCTGGCCCGTCGGGTCCAGCGTGCCGTCCGACGCCGCAGCCGCGACGCCTGGGACCTCTCGGTCAGCGACGACAGGCGTCACCCCCAGGTCCTCGGCCCGCGCCCGGGACCGGCCAGCCGCGTCCAGAACCGTTATGCCGACCGGATCACGCACGTCGCGACGACCCGGCCCGAGGTGGCCAGGGCGCTCGTGAACGTCATCGCCCTGGCGAAACCCGTCTCGGCGCTGCTGACGCCCCGGCTGCTCTGGGCGGCGGCCCGTGGACCGGATCAGAGACAACGACTGGAGGCCGACAAGTGACCGAACACCGCGACATCGAACTGGCCGGGGGCATCCGCCTGCACGTGGCCGAGCAGGGCAGCGGGCCCCTGGTGGTGCTGTTGCACGGGTTTCCCGAATTCTGGTACTCCTGGCGTCATCAGTTGGCGGGCCTGTCCGCCGCAGGCTACCGGGTGGTCGCGCCGGACCAGCGCGGGTACGGCAGCAGCGACCGCCCCGAGGGGGTGGACGCCTACACGCTCCCGCAGTTGGTCGGCGACGTCGTCGGCGTCATCCGGGCACTGGGCGAGCGGCAGGCTTTCGTGGTCGGCCACGACTGGGGCGCACTGGTCGCCTGGGCGGTCGCCACCGTGCGGCCCGATCTCGTGCGCGGCGTGGTGGGCGTGAGCGTGCCACCATTGCCGCCGCGCGGGCCGGTGCCGCCGCTGCGCGCGGCGCGGGAGCGCTTCGGCGGGCGGTTCTACTGGAACTACTTCGAGACGCCCGGTGTGGCCGAGGCCGAGTTCGGTAAGGACCTGGACGCGACGTTCCGTCGGATGCTCTTCGGCGCGTCGGGAAGCCGTCCGGCCGACGGTGGGCCGGCGCTGCCGCTTGTGCCGCCCGGCGGCGGGTTCCTCGATCTTGCGCCCGAGCCGCCCGAGGCGCTACCGGCGTGGCTGACCGAGGCGGACGTCGCGGCCTACGTGGCGGCGTTCACGGAGTCCGGCTTCACCGGCGGCCTCAACTGGTACCGCAATCTGGACCGCAACTGGGAGTTGACCGCCGCGTGGGACGGCGCGGTCGTGACCTCGCCGGCGCTGTTCGTCATCGGCGAGCGCGACAAGGCGTTCGCAGGGGTCGAGGTGATGGACGCCGCCGTCGCCACGCTCGCCCCCGGTCACCTGGGAACCGTCGTCATCCCGGACGCGGGCCACTGGGTCCAGCAGGAGGCGCCGGAGCAGCTCACCGAGGTGCTGCTGCGGTTCTTCGCCGAGGTCTGATCAACGAGGGCGTTGCGCCCGCTGCGCTGCCTGCGGCAGCGCAGCGGGTCCGCGTCACGCTCTGGTGAACCGGACGGGCAGGTGGTGCGGGCCGCGGACCAGGATGCCGTGCCGCCAGGCCAGCGCCGCCGGGTGCGCGTCGAGCTCCAGGTGTGGGAAGCGTCGGAGCAGGCTCGCGAACGCGATGCGGACCTCCATGCGGGCCAGCGCGTTGCCCAGGCAGTGATGGATGCCGTGGCCGAACGCGACGTGGCCTGCGGTGGCCCGTCGGATGTCGAACCGGTCGGGCTGCTCGAATCGGCCGGCGTCCCGGTTGGCCGAGTTCAGGGCGACCATGACGGCCTCGCCGGCTGCGATCTTGACATTGCCCACGGTGATGGTTTCGAGGGCGAAGCGGAACGTCGCGCTCTCCACCGGACCGTCGTAGCGCAGCATCTCCTCGATCGCTGCGTCGAGCAGCCCCGGATCGGCGCGCAGCGCCGCCAACTGGTCGGGGTTGGCCAGCAGGGCGTAGAGGCCGTTGCCGATCAGGTTGGTGGTGGTCTCGTGACCGGCCACGATCAGCAGGAAGACCGTGCCCCGCAACTCGTCGGCGCTGAGCCGGTCGCCGTCGGTGTCGGTGGTGCGGATCAGGGCGCTGAGCAGGTCGGGCCCTGGATCGGCGCGCTTCTTCTCGATCAGCGCGTCGATGAACCGGGCGGCGTCCCGGGCGGCGGCCTGCCGCTCGGCCGGCACACTCGAGGAGACTGCGGCGTCGGCCCAGCGGCGCACCTCCTCGCGGTCGAGGTTGGGCACCCCCAGCAGCTCACAGATGACCGCCATCGGCAACGGGAAGGCGAAGTCGTCGATGACGTCGAACCGGTCGACCGGCCTGGCCGACACGGCGTCCAGCAGTTCGTCGGTGAGCTGCTGGATCCGTTCGCGTAGCCCCTCCACCCGGCGCGGCGTGAACTCGCTGGCGACCAGGCGGCGCAGGCGGGTGTGCTGCGGCGGGTCCGAGTTCATCATGTGGCTGCCCGAAGGACTCTTGATCGGGAACGACTCACCTGCGGAGTGCCACTGCTTGGACAGCCGAGGGTCGCTGAGCATCGCGCGAGCCTCGTCATAGCCGACGACCAGCCACACCTCCGCGCCCTCCGGCATCCAGACGCGGTGGACGGGGCCCTGCTCGCGCAGCCGTGCGTAGGTGGGATACGGGTCGCGGGCGAAGTCCTCGCCGAGCGCGGCGAGATCCAGGGCAGCGGTGGTGGTCACGAATTCCTCCGGACATTTCCATGGGAATGGGAACTCAGGCGCCACCCATATGCTATGGAAGGCAATCATGAGAACGTCTGGAGGCAATCTGGACGACTGCGGGCCCCCGGGTCCGGGTCAGCCCACCGTCTGCCTCAGCAACCCGTCGATGACCGCGATCAGGCCCGACCGGTGCATGTTGCGGGAGGTGAGCGTCGGCCACAGGTCGGCGAGTGAGGACAGCCGAGGGAACTGCGCGGCGTCGAGGTTGGCGAACGCCTTCTCCCGGTGTGCTCCCGCGTCCGGCTGGGAGTAGTGCTTCCCGCGGGCCACCCGCAGCATCAGCTCGCCGGCGGTGTAGTACCAGATCACCCGATAGGCGTAGACGGCCTGCTCGGGAGTCATGCCGCAGCGGATGGCGCCGTCGATGATGCTCTCGACGATCCACAGGGCGGAGACCGCCATCAGATCGTCGGAGGCGAGGACCTCGACGATCCACGGGCACTCGGCGAGGATGTCGTGCAGCAGCTGGGCCGCCTTGATCAGATGCTCCCGGGGCTCCGGCGGCATGTCCGTGCGGGGGAACTGCACGGCGTGCGCCTCGAGCAGCAGGAGCAGCAGCTCGTCCTTGTCCTTCACGTGGTGGTAGAGCGCCATCGGAGTGCTCTGCAGATCCTTGGCGAGACGACGCATCGACAGACTCTTGACGCCCTCCTCACTGAGGATGCGTCCGGCCGCCGCGACGATGGCCTCCCTGGACAGGCGGGGAGGGCGCCCCATCCGACCGCCCTGCGACGAGGAAGACTGCATACGGCTCCGGACCCCCTATGGTTACAGGAAGCCCTCGACCTGCGGCGTTACCGCCTCGGAGCAGGGGACGTTCCCGGTGAACCGCACCACCGTATCCGGCAGACGGTGTTGAAGGCTCGCCAGGAGCCGTCGCGAGTCGACGACGTCCGAGGCGTACCGGACCCCGGGAGGGATCCGGCCGGTGGTCAGGGCGAGCACCGCCTCGGCCGCGACCACGCCCGACAGCGCCGAGCCGTCGCTTCCGCGGATCACCACCGAGCGGTGCACCGGCGTGCCGTCGGGGGCCCGACCGTCGAGTTCGCCGTGCAGCACCTGGTAGGGGCGACGCCCCGCGGCGTCGAGCCGACTGGCACGGACGAGTTCGGCGACCGCGTCCGCGTCCGCCAGCCTGGTGCCGCGTCGGCGGCTCGTCGTCGCGAGCACGTGCGGCCCGTCGAAGGCGTTGAACCACACGGCCTGCGCCAACGGCAGCACGAGTGCCTGCCGGCGCAGTTCGGCCGTCAGGTACGGGTATCCGGTCAGGGCCCGCTCGACGGTGGGTATCCGGTAGTCGTCGTCGACCCGCAGCGCCCGGGGCACCTCCCGTCCTCGCCACACGGCCAGGGGGGTTCCGTACCCGGCGTCCAGGCTCAGCAGGTAGTCGGCGGCGGCGCCGGCTGTCAGGCCACCGAGACCCGCGTACGCACCGGTGAAGCGCATCGGCCCGACAAGCCCCTCGGCCAGCAGCCGCGGCAGCATCCCCGACAGCCCCGGTGAGACGCCTGCGGCCAGGACGACCGTACGACCCTCGGGCGGCACCTGCGTGCAGCCGTCGTCCATCACCGACACGTAGTCCGCGCCCGCCTCGAGCACCGCCCGGCGTACCCGGTCCATCAGCGTGTACGCCGGTGCGGTGCAGTCCAGGACGACGTGGCAGCCGGCGGCGAAGCGCCGTACGGCGGCCGGATCGGCCGCGTCCACGACTGCCACCTCCTCACCCGCGGCGGGGCCGGGACGGCGATGGCCGGACCTGATCCGCACCCCACCCGCGTCGCGCAGGCACGCCCTGGCGACGGTGCCGACCGCGCCTGCGGCGCCGAGCACGCCCACCAGCGCACGCTCACGCATGTTCCCCCCGGGCGACGGCGAGGCGGACGGCCTGGGCCACGGCTGGCACGTTCGGCGACCGCATGCAGGTGAAGTGGTCGCCCGGCACATCCACGATGCGCAGCTCTCCGGTGCACACGTCACGCCAGTATCTGCTCATGTCCCGGTGCATGCCGGGAAAGACCTGGGCCTCGCCGCTCTGCCGGACGAAGGTGAGATCGCCGTCATAGGGGGTGGGCTGGTGCGAGGCGACCGCCACCAGGCTGTGCTTGACGATCCGGAGCTGGCGACGGAGCCGGTCCAGCGAGGTCAGGTCGGTGTCGGCGACCGGCATGGCCTTCCCGATGGCGGTGAGCCGCTCGTCCGGCGACATCGAGGCCAGGCGCTGGAACGCCGCCACGGTCCCCGGGCGGACACTGCCGGCGACGCACTGTTCGAGAATGCTGCCGGACGGCACCCGACCGGCGTACCGCTCGACCGCCCCCGCGACGACGCGCTGCGTCTCGGTCTCGTCGGCGGGGTAGCCCAGCCGGATCGGATCGGCGCGCATCACCTTGGCGAAGACGTACTCGGCCAGCAGGTCGTCCTCGACCAGGTACGGCACGCGGTAGCTGCTGACGATGGTGGTCGCGGCGACGTCCACCCCGGCTGCGGCGAGTCGGGTGGCCAGCTCGGTGACGAGCAGACCGCCCATGCAGTAGCCGATCAGGTGGACCCGCTCGTTGCCGGCCGCGGCCAGCGTGGCGGCGTGCCGCCGGGCCAGGGTGCCGATCAGCGTGTGCGGGTCGCTGTCGAGATACTCCTGCTCGTCGTCGAGCACGAGCCCGGCGAGCGCCACGTGGGGGGCGAGTTCCCGCGCGAGCGAGCGGTAGGGGATCAGGGTGCCGGTGCCGTCGTGTACCAGAACGTGCAGAGCGTGACCGCTGCCGTCCGCCGGGCTGCGGCGGTGGTCACCGATGGACACCAGCGACGACCGGGTGGGCGCCCGACCGGTCGTCGTGAGCGAACGCAGGTAGGCCGCGATGTCGGCGACCGTTGGCCGGTTGAGCACCTGGCGCAGCAGGTGGTCCCATTCGACCTCGCGGGACGCCGGCACCTGGTCGCGGATGCGGCCGACGAGTTGGGCGACGAGAAGCGAGTCGCCGCCGGCGGCGAAGAAGTCGATGTCCCGGCTGACCTCGGTGATCGGCAGGATCCCGCACCAGATGTCGGCTACCAGCCGTTCGGTGTCGTCGGCGAGGGCCGAGCCTGCCGAGGTTGCCGTACGACGCCCGTCGCGGGTTGTCCACCGGGTGAGCTGGTTGCGGTCCACCTTGGCGTTGCCGGTCAGCGGGAGCCGGTCGAGGACGTGCAGCTGAGCGGGAAGCATGTAGTCGGGCAGCCGCTCGGCGAGGTGACGCCGGAGCTCGTCGGCTTCCACCGCTGCCCGGTCGGCCTTGAACCGGGACACGAAGACGTGCTGACCGATCAGGCCAAGCGCGTCGCCCGGTGCCGGCAGGGTGGCCACGACCTCGGCGTCGGCCTCGCCGAGCAGGGACAACCAGCGGTCCCGGGGCACGAACGTCGTACCGGTCTCCTGCCGCTCGTCCTCGAACCCGGTGAGCCCGGCGTTGAACTCCATCGAGGTCATCACGTGGTAGGCGTCGCGGGTGGCCTCGATGAAGACCAACCAGCCGCCGGGCCGTACCAGCTCGCGCAGCGAGTGCAGCGCTCGTCCCGCGTGCACGGCGTTGTGCAGCACGTTGGCCAGCAGGATCACGTCGAACCCGTTGGCCGGTAGCTGCTGCTCGGCGTGGTCACGGTTGAGGTCGAACAGGCCGAAGCGCACCCAGGGGTAGGCGGCGAAACGTTCGGCCGCCGCGTTGAGGAAGAAGTGCGACACGTCGGTGAACAGGTACTCGACGTCGAGCCCGTCGAGAGCAGGGATCAACTCGGTGCTGGTGCCGCCCACACCGGCGCCGATCTCGAGGATCCGCATCGGTCCACCGGTGCGCTCGGCGGCGATCACGCGCAGCGCCGCGATGACGGCTGCGTTGTTGTGGCGGCTGATCAGGTTGTCCCGGTAGGCGGCCTCCGCGGTCTCGAGCCGCCCCTGCGGGAAGAGCAGCGTCTTGAGATCGATGTCGTTGCGCACCAGTGCCTGCAGGTGCTCCTCGGAGGTCCGGTGGTAACGCAGGAGTTCGGTGCCCCAGCGGACAGCCGGCTCCAGCACATCGACCCGTTCGCGCAGCGCCCGGACCTCGGACTCGTCGGGCCGGGTCAGGTGGTGGTAGAGGCCGGTGTCCCGATCGCGCCGCAGGAGGCCCTCGTGCTCCAGCGCGGTGAGCCAGCGGCGTACCAGGTAGTGGTTGGCCTCGGCCGCCTTGACCGTGTCGATGATCTCCTGGTCGCTGTGGCGGGCCGAGGGATTGGCGAAGAGCCCGCAGTCGAGCAGCAGCCGGCTGATCGACTGCAGGGCCGCGCGGTCCAGCAGCTCCACCATCTCGGCGACCTGCTCCTGGTCGACGTCGCCGATCCGTGCCTCGGCGGCCGCGATCATGGTCTCGGGCAGGCCCGCGGGCAGCGGGGGCGGGGTCGCCGCACCGGGCTCCACGAACGCGGCGAGACGCCGCCCACCCTCGTCGTCGTGGGGGATCACCGCGGCTGCCCGCACGGCGGGATGGGTGAGCAGGGCCGCCTCGATCTCGGCGACCTCGATGCGATGTCCACGGATCTTGACCTGGCCGTCCTCGCGTCCCAGGAACTCGATCCCACCGTCCGGGAGCCGCCGCCCGAGGTCCCCGGTGCGGTAGAGCCGCCGTCCGTCGCCGGGGTGGGTGAGGAACCGTTCGGCCGTGCGCGCCTCGTCGTTGAGGTAGCCGAGGGCCACGCCGACGCCGCCGATGTAGAGTTCGCCGACGACCAGCTCCGGGCACTCCCGCAGCGCGCCGTCGAGCACGTGGAAGGTCTGGTTGGCCAGCGGCCGACCGTACGGGATGCTCGGCTGCGTCGGATCGACCGTGCCGATGCGATGGTGGATGGACCAGATGGAGGCCTCCGTCGCCCCGCCCAGGCTGATGACCTCGGCGGTGGGAACGACGCGGCGTACGACGTCAGGCAGCGTGACCGGGATCCAGTCACCGGAGAGCATGACCAACCTCAGCCGGTGGAGATCGTGGTCGGTCGCCGCCGCGAGGTACTCGGTCATCAGCTGCATCTGGGCAGGCACCGAGTTCCACACGCTGACCCTCTCGGCGACCATCAGCTCGGCCCAGTGCGAGGGGTCACCGCGACGCCCGGCCTGCGGGAGTACCAGGGCGCCGCCTACCGAGAGGGGACCGAAGATGTCGTAGACGGACAGGTCGAAGCCGAGCTGCGCGAGCCCGATGACCCGGTCGTCGGCGTCGACGCCGAAGCGCCGGTTGATGTCGTCGACAGTGTTGCGGGCCGCCTCATGACTGATCATGACGCCCTTGGGGGCCCCCGTGGAACCCGAGGTGTAGATGACGTACGCGAGGTCGGTCGCGGCCGGCTGCGGTGTCCCTGCGGGCAGCTCGGTCGGCTGCCCGACCAGGTCCACCTCGACCGTGGCCACACCGGCGGACGCCAGGTGCACGGCGTGCGCCGAGGTGGTGGTCACGAGCCGAACGCCGGCGTCGCGCAGGATCGCGTCGCGGCGCAGGGCCGGCTGGCCCAGGTCGACCGGCAGGTAGGCGCCGGAGGCGAGCAGGATGCCCAGCACGGCGACCACCTGCTCCCAGCCCTTGGGTGCTACGACGCCGACCCGGTCACCTGGCTCGCAACCCGCCTCGCGCAACCGCCGGGCCACCGCCTCGGCGCGGGCGAGCAACTCGCCGTAGGTCAGCGTGCACCCCGGGGCGATCAGGGCGACCCGGCCCGGGTCGCGGCGTGCCCGGGCCAGGAACTCCGCGTGCAACGCCCCCCGTACCCGGGGCTCGGCAGTGTCGTTGACGACGGCGACCAGGTCCCGCTGCCGCGCAGGCAGGACGACCGGGTCCACCTCGTCGGCGGCTTCGCCGTCGGTGAGACGCTCCAACAACTCGGTGAAGGCGGCGAACATGTCGGCGACGACGCCGTCCGGCAGGACGCCGTCGCGGACGTCCCAGTGCAGCAGCAGGCAGCCGTCCTCCTCCATCATCTGGCAGTCGATCCAGACCTGGGGCGTCTGGCTGATCCCATAGGTCAGTCGCGCGCCGGGCATCAGGCCGGCACCGGGCGTCGGCGCACCGCTGACCGTGCTGGTGAACGCGACCGGCATGGCGGCGGCTGCCCGGCCGCGGCGACGCGCGATCTCACGCAGCACCTCGACGCCGCCGCACAGGCGGTGTTCGAGGTCCTCCCAGAGCCGCGCGTGCAGGGTGACGAGGCGTTCGCCGAAGCTGGCCCGCGGTGTCGTGTCGACCTCGAACAGGCTGACCGAGCTGAAGTCGCCGATGACCCGTGGCACGTCCGGGTGCAGTGGCAACCGGTTCTGCACGGTGAGGCTCAGGGTGAACCGGGGGTCGCGGCTCCAGCGGCCGATGGTCTCCGCGTAGGCGCCCAGCACCGCGGAGGAGGCGGTGACGCCGAGGCCGGTGACCCGCCGGTGCAGAGCCTGCCAGCGTTCCTCGGTGAGCCGGATGCCATGGCGCGTGAAGTGCGGAGGGGCCTGCAGCGCGTCCGGGCGGACCGGCAACTCGGGGGCCGGCGGCAGGGTGTCGACCCGGCCGAACCAGTACTCACGGTCACGTTGGTAGCGTCCGGTCTCCCGGATTCCCTGGGTGGCCAGGACGTAGTCGCGGAAGGTGACGGCGGGCGTGATGTCGTCGCGGTCGCCGGTCAGTTCCCTGCGCAACTCGTCGAGCAGCAGCCGGAAGCTGCTGTAGTCGCAGATCAACAGATCGATCGAGAAGTGCAGGAGCAGACCGTCGGGGGTGGTGGTCGCGCGCAGGTCGAACAGTGGCCACCGGTCGGTAGGGCGTACCTGGTGCGACATCTGCTGACGGATCCGGGTGAGCGCGGCGCGCACCGTGTCCGGACCGGCGCCGCTGAGGTCCTCGTGCCGCACCGGGTAGTGCGGAACCTCCGCCGAGATCTGTTGGAACCCCTCGGCGTCGATGGTCGCCCGGAGCATGCCGTGCGAGCCCACCAGCCTGTTCCAGGCGGCCTCGACCTCGGCGACCGGCCACTGTGGGACAGCCAGTTCGAGATAGCCGTGGCACGCCACGCCACCGTAGTCGAATGCGCCGCCACGGCCGAGCAGGTATGCCGCCTGCACCTCGGTCAGTGGGAACGGCTCACCGGCCTGCTCAGGGTCGCTGACCAGAGTGACGCCGTACTCGTCGCGGTCCTCGCGCAGCACCGCCAGGACCTCGGGCTTGTGGTCGCGTAGCCAGCGCAGCCGTTCCGGGGTGGCCACGCTCTTCGACGCCTGGTAGCGCAGGTTGTCGCCCTCGGCGTACAGCACCATGCCTGCCGCCCGCAGGGCCGCGACCGTTTCCGCAACGCCCATGGTCTCCCTTTCCGGATGCGCGCTGTTACGAACCTGCTACAGAATTCCAAACGTGACTGGTGAAACTCTGGACGAGCGCTGACGGCGGTCGATCCTTCGGGGACCTACCACGAACCCGCGACTGCTCAATGCCGCGCTGATAGCGGCTGTGAGAGGGAAACCGGACCGGGTGCGGGATCGGCGTGGAGCCCGTCCGTCCCCGGGGTTCGTGGTCAGGACTGCGATGTCCCATGATCCCGGGGTGGCGACCATTCCTGTGCTGCAAGCGGGCGTGACCAGACCGTGCCCGGACCGATCGGCGAGCGCGGCCTGGCTGGCCCTGGTGGACGCCTGCTCGTCGATTCGTCGGTGCGTCTCACAGCGGATTCCCCACCGATGAGCTGCCGGGACCGGCCTCGGCGGCGTCCGGCGTGCCGTCACGGTAGGACCGGGCATCGGCCTGCCCAGGTGGCTGTCGTCGATGGCAACGGAGACCGGTGTACGGACTCGTCCGGACAACCGGACGCATCGTCCGATCCTGTCCGGACAACCCGGCCAGCCCTGGTGGCCTGCCCGACCGCGGTCCACGGTCAGGTCATCGCCGGTCACCGCCGGCCAATGACCTTGACGGAGGTACGGAACGTGATCAGAAGGCTCGCACCGAAGCGCAACACCCTGTCTCCCGACGTCACGGCCCGGGCCCGTCGGCGGCTGCCTCGCCGCTCGCTTCTCGGGCTGTTCCTTGCGCTCGCCGTGCTGGGTGGTGCCGCTGTCGCGCCGTCCGCGGCGATGGCCAACGTCGACGTGACGATCGGGTCCTCCGATGTGAACGTGCGCGACTGCTACCACCCCACCAAGAAGGCGTGGCCGGGATCGTGGTGCACCCTGCAGGCCACCCTCGAAGCGCACCTGCGGGTGCGGCTGGTGTGTCAGTATCCAGGCGACGGCGTCGGCCCGCAGGGCGACTACTACTGGGACTACGTCCTGTATCCGGCCACGTCACGGCACGGATCCGGCGAGGGTTACGTCTCCGACTGGTACGTCAACACCGGCGTCTCCTCCTACCCGTACCGGGACTACCGCGTGCCGTTGTGCAACTACTGACCTGAACGAGCGTCCAATGCGCAGAGCAGGGCGGTGCAGGGCCAGGGTGCTGGCCCTGCACCGCCCGTTCGCCCGGGAACGCCACCGTCGGTGGTTGTGGAACCGGGCCGCCGCAACCCACACGTCGGAACTCCGACCGGAACTCGCCACCCTCACCAGTGATGAGTAGCGTTCGCATCACATTCCGTGTTGTTGGTCGACGAGGTGAGGCAGTGTCGGGTAGCCAGCCGACATCAGCGCCGGAATCCGACGGCCGGCCGGATCCCGACCGGATCGGTGGGCGGGTCGAGTTCGCGGCGGCGCTGACCGCAGTGCGGGAGCGGGCCGGACTGACCGTCCGTCAGGTGGCGGCGAAGGCCGGGGCGTACAGCGCGCACAGCACCATCGGAGACTGGTTCGCCGGGCGTGGGTTGCCGGCGCTGAGTTCACAGGACCTGCTGGTGCGGGTGCTGACGGTGTGCGGCGTGCGGCCCACCATGATGGATGGTTGGATCGCGGCCTGGCTGCGTGTGCGCCGCGGCCCCGGGCCGCGGCCACGGCACCTTGAGCCGTACAAGGGTCTGGCCACGTTCCAGCCGCAGGACGCCGGGTGGTTCTTCGGCCGGGAGCAGCTCACCGCTGAACTCGTCGAACAGGTCACCCGGCTGCACGCCGCCGGCGGTGGGCTGTTCCTTGTGGTCGGCGCCTCCGGTTCTGGGAAGTCCTCACTGCTACGGGCCGGGCTGATCGCGCGACTTCGCTCCGCGCCGCGCCGGGCGACCGCACCGGTCCCGACGGATGAACCGGCACCTGAAGATCCGTCCGGTCCGGACAACGGCTGGTCGGTCGAGCTCATGACTCCGGGCGCCGATCCAACAGCGGAGCTGGCCACACGGGCGCAGCGACTACGGGCCGCGCCCGGCCCGAGGCTGCTGGTGATCGACCAGGCCGAGGAGCTGTTCATCAGCGGGCCGGACCACGCGGATCCGGCGGCGTTCCTCGCCGACCTGAACATGCTGTGCGAGCGGACCACGGGACTGGTGGTGGTCTTCGGCCTGCGTGCCGACTTCTACGGTCACGCGTTGGGCCACCCGGCGCTGCTGCGGGCGGCCCAGGACAGGCAGGTCACGGTGGGGCCGATGACCCGCGACGAACTTCGGGCGGCGATCGTGGAACCCGCCCTTCGCGCGGGAGTGGAGTTGGAGGACGGGCTGGTCGAGCTGCTCCTGGCCGACTTGACGCCAACCGGCGTGGAGCCGGACCGTGCCGAGCCGGGCGTCCTGCCGCTGCTGTCGCACGCGCTGTTCGCCACCTGGCATCACGACCAGGGTCGACGGTTGACCTGTCAGGGCTACCGGCGGGTCGGCGGGGTGCGCGAGGCGATCGCGTCCAGCGCCAGCGAGGCGTACGACCGGTTGACCCCGGACCAGCGGCGGCTGGCCCGCCGGCTGCTGCTGCGTCTGGTCCACGTCGGGACCGATACCGGCGACACCCGGCGTATCGTGCCTCTCGGCGAGCTGTTGGCCGAGTTCGGTCCGGATGCGGTCGAGGTGGAGCGGGTCCTGGACCGGTTCATCACTCAGCGGCTGATCACCGCGCAGCGCGACACCGTACAGCTGAGCCATGACGCGTTGCTAGCCGCGTGGCCCGCGTTGCGCGGCTGGCTGAGCAGCGATCGGGCCGGGTTGGTGCTGCGTCAGCAACTCGCCACCGCCGCAGCGGCGTGGCGGGCCGAGGGCGGCGACCCTGCCGCGTTGTACCGGGGCACCCGCCTGGCCGCTGCCCAGGGCTGGACGGCCGAGCACCCGAACGAGCAGTCTGCGCTGGTGCGGGAGTTTCTGGCCGCCAGCGGGCGACACGCCCGCCGCCACACCCGCCAGCTCTATCAGCTGGTCGCCGCGCTGTCCGCACTGCTGCTCAGCAGCGGACTGCTCGCCGGGTACGCCTTCCAGCAGCGTGCTACCGCCAGCCAGCAACGCCAGACGGCCACCATGGAACGTAACGAGGCGGTGTCGCGGCTGGTCGCGGGCCAGGCCGACTGGCTGCGCGGGCGGGACGTCAGCTTGGCCCGACAGGTGGCGCTGGCGGCGTACCAGATCTCACCGACCGTCCAGGCCCGGTCCAGCCTGCTCGACGCCGCTGCGACCCCGACAGCCGCTCGGCTGGGTGGCACCGGCGGTGCCATCCAGGCGGTCGCATTCAGCCCGGACCGGCGGCTGCTGGCCGCCGGTGGTGCCGAGGGAAGGGTGCGCCTGTGGCGGGCTTCCGATCCGGTGCCCGCCCCGCTCGGGAGCGTACTGACCGGCCCGACCGGCACGGTGTTCGCCGTAGCGTTCAGCCCCCGTGACGCCCTGCTGGCCGCCGGCGGCGCGGACGGCAGGGTGTACCGGTGGCGGTTGGACGATCCGGCGCACCCGCAGGCGCTGCCGCCGCTGGCCGGGCCGACATCCACCGTGTACGCGCTCGCGTTCAGCCCGGACGGCGGCACGCTCGCCGCCGGCAGTGCCGACCACCGGGTGTGGCGGTGGGCGCTGAACAACGCGGTGCCGGCGACGACCGCCGGCACCGGATCGAACGCCAGCCAGCCGCTGCCGGCGCTGACCGGGCCGGACGACGCCGTGCAGGCGGTGACGTTCAGCCCCGACGGGCGGCTACTGGCCGTCGGCAGTGCCGACAGCACCGTACGGCTGTGGGACCTCGGGAACCGCACCCACCCGACCCGGCTGGCACCACTGGCCGGACACACCGGCAAGGTGCTCGCGCTGGCATTCAGCCCCAACGGAGACCTCCTGGCCAGCGGCAGTGGCGACCAGACCGTCCAGATGTGGTCGGTCGCCGACCCGCAACGGCCGGCGAAGCGGGGTACCGCCCTGCCCGCAGCGACCAGTTGGATCAACGCGCTCGCGTTCAGCCCCGACGGCGCCACCCTTGCCACCGGCACGTCCGACAAACGAATCCTGCTGTACGACGTGGCCACCCACCGCGAACTGCGATCGTTGCCCCAGCCGACCCCGGTGACGGCACTCGCCTTCGGCGCCGACCAGCACACCCTGGCCAGCGCCGGCACTGACGGCTATGTGCGGTACTGGGGGCTTCCCGGCCCGCTGCTCGTCGGCGCGGGCGGAGCCGTGTTCAGCGCCGGGTTCACGCCGGACGGCACCATACTGGCCGAAGCCGGTCGGGACCAGACGGTCCGGTTGTGGCAAGTGAATGACACGCGCCGGCCGGAGCCGCTCAGCGCGCCGCTGAGCCGGCCAGCCGATCAACAGGGGTACTCCGGCACTGCCGCACTCAGCCCCGACGGGGCACTACTGGCCGCCGGCGGACGCGACGGCGCGGTGGACCTCTGGGACATCCGTCGACCGGCGCGACCGAAGCGGATAGGACCGGCGCTCACCGGGGCGACCGCACTCATCCAAACGGTGGCCTTCAGCGCGGACGGATCACTCCTGGCCGTCGCCGGTGACGACAGCACCACCTATCTGTGGCGGGTGTCCGATCCGGAGCGGCCCACGTTGCTGGCCACGGTCGCCGGCACCGGGTCGATCGTGCTGTCCCTGGCGTTTCATCCGAGGTCACCGGTACTCGCCGTCGCCGACACCGACGGCGTCGTACGGCTGATCGACGTACATGACCCGACCCGGCCGGCCCCGGCCAGCCCGCCGCTTCGCGGGCTGGCCGGATACGCCTACAGCGTGGCCTTCAGCCCGGACGGCGGCCTGCTCGCCGTCGGCAGCGCCGACAAGACACTACGGCTGTGGCAGGTGTCCGACCCGGCCCACCCGATGGCGCTGCCCCGCCCGTTGCGCGGGCCGACCAGCTACGTGTACTGGGTGAGCTTTCACCCATCCGGCAGCCTGATCACCGCCGCCAGCACCGACGGCACCATCTGGATCTGGGACATCAGCCACCTGAACCGGCCCATCGTGGTGGCCACCCTCAGCCACGCCGACCAGGCCTACTACGTGGTCGCCTACCGACCCGACGGACACACCCTGGCCGCCGGCAGCGCCGACGGCACCGTCCGACTCTGGGAGACCGACCCGCAACGGGCCGCTGAATCGATCTGCTCCACCATGGGAGAACCCATCAGCCGAGCGGAATGGGAGCAGTACCTGTCCAGCATCCCGTACCACCCACCCTGCTGACCAGGCCCAGCTCTCCACCGCAGGATCATGCCCCGGGCCAGCCCGAGCAGGGTAGAAAGGCGGCTTATCGCCGCGGTGACCTCGATCAACCGCGTCGTCGTCCGGTCCCGACTCGGGGCTCGGATCGGGTGCCTGACGCCCGAGCGGCGACCCGCTACGGTGGCGTGGTGCCACCTACCGACATCCATGGGCTCCGATGAGCGGGGGCCTCGCCGTCGCCGTACGTGAGCTGCGGCACCTCCCGGCGGTCTGGCGGGCACCGCACCGGCTGCCCGCGAACTACCACAAGCTGCACGGCATCCGGCAGTTCCACGGCTGCTACAGCGTCGGCGACGACCAACTCTGGGACGTCGTGCGCCGCCGCAAGAGCGCCGCGAACACCCTGGCCGCGCTCACGTCGATCCGTGCCGCCCGGCCGGACGGCGCACCGATCTACGTGATCCTGGACAACCTGTCCGCGCACAAAGGCGCCAAGATCCGCAGGTGGGCGGCCCGGAACAAGGTCGAACTCTGCTTCACCCCGACCTACGCCTCCTGGGCCAACCCGATCGAGGCCCAGTCCGGGCCGCTACGCACCTTCGTCATCGCCGGCTCGGACCACCCCAACCACCCGACGCTGACCCGGAAACCGCAGGCCTATCTGCGGTGGGGCAACGCCAACGCCCGCCACCCCGACGTCCTGGCCGCCCAACGCCGCGAACGACAACGAGGCTGGGGCCAACCCACCACCCGCGCAGCCTGACCTCCACAGCGCCAACGTTCGTGGCCGCGGCACTAGGCGCCCCGGGCGGTCGAGGCCGGCGCGGTGGCGGTGCTGGCGTCCCGTCCGGTCGGGGTGCCGCCGGTGGTCGTCGACAACGTGGCGGTGGCGTACGGCCGGCTGGCCCGCGCGGTGGTGGACCGGTTGCCGGCCACCACGCTCATCGGGGTGACCGGGTCGGTGGGCAACACGTCGACCAGGGACGTCCTCGCCCAGGTGCTGCCCGGCTGGGGCGCGACGGTGGCCGCCCGGGCGTCGAACAACAACGAGCGGGGGTTGCCGTACACGGTCACCCGTGCCACCGTCGAGCCCCGTTACCTGGTGCTGGAGATGGGGGCGCGCGGCATCGGGCACATCGCGTACCTGACCGGGATCGCCCCGCCCACGGTCGGTGTCGTCACCCGGGTCGGGCACGCGCACCTCGGCGAGTTCGGGTCGGTGGAGAACATCGCCCAGGCCAAGGGGGCTGGTGGTGGCCTTGCCGCGCGCCGAGGACGGCGGTCTGGCGGTGCTCAACGGCGACGATGAGCTGGTCACCGCGAAGGCGGCCCGCACTGCCGCCCGGGTGCTCAGCTACGGCATGAGCCGGCCGGCGGACGTCCGCGCCGAGCAGGTGACCGTCGACGCGCTGGGCCGGGCCGGCTTCCGGCTCGCCACGACGGCCGCTCGAAGAGGTGCGGTTGCGCCGGTACGGGCTGCACCAGGCGTCCAACGCACTGGCCGCCGCCGTGGCCCTGGGGTTGGGGCATCCGGTCGAGGCGGTGGCCGAGATCGGAGACGGCTGGCTGGTGGCGATCGGCGGCCCGAACGCCTACCAGTACGCCGCCAGGGGGCCGCCGGCGACGGCGTGGTCGTGGACCGCGTGGCGGGCGTACCCGAGGCGTGGGAACTGCTGCGCGACGGGCTGCGGACGGGCGACGTCGTCCTGTTCACGGCGGCCAACAGCGCCGGGCTGCTGGCCCTGGCGAGCCGGCTGATCGAGGAACCCGGCTCCGGCACCGCGTGACGGTACGGCGGTCGGGGCGACAGGGTCGGCCGAGGTGCGCGGCGTGTCCCACGATCTGACGTACGCCGACTCCTGGACGCGGCCGACCTGATCGGTGCGATCCGCCCCTTCATCGATGCTGACGACGAACGCCACCCACCGTTCGTCCGCATCAGGACGCCCATCAGCTTCCCGCGAGTGCCGACCGTCGAACGAATGCAGACATTGGTGGGTTGAGATCTCACTCGATCTCGGCGGAATGGCGCACTATCACTGATACATAGGCAATGCCGCATCACGTCCACAATCGGTTGCGCACTGGAATGAATCATGAATGAGCCATACCCCGCGACATGAATCATCGCTCCGGGCAATGCGCCCTGATAACCTGACACGGCCTACGGAGCGAAACCGGACGCTTACCGCAAGGAGTCGTAATGATCAAACCGGTGGTACTGCGACTTTCCCTAGTTTTGGCTATTCTGACCGCGCTGGTCGGTGTCCGGCCGACAGCGGCCTTCGCCCAGCCCGCGAACGACGAATTCGCCAGCGCCACGACGGTCAGCAGCCTGCCCTTCCAGACAACGCAGGAAACCAGCAGCGCCACCACCGATCCGGCGGATCCCGGGGAATGCGGAGAGTACCAGTCCGTCTGGTTTACTTTCACCCCCACCAAGGACACGCTGATCCAGGCGAGCACCCTCGGAAGCGACTACAGCACGGTCCTGTCCGCCTGGAGTGGCCCCTCCGGATCGCTGGACCTCGTAGCCTGCAACGAAAGCTACGGCGACGCGGATTCCCGGATCACCTTCACGGCCACCGCGGGCACCACCTACCACTTCATGGTTACCTCGTACTTCGAGGCGGAGGCCGGTGAGCTGACGTTCTCCCTCAAGCGGGCCAACCGGCCGAAGAACGACAGCTTCGCCGCCGCCAAGGTGATCAACAAGTTGCCGTTCTCACGCGCGGTGGATCTGGACACCGCGAGCATGGAGGCCGGCGAACCGACCGCCTGCCTCGATGCGAAGCAGACGCGCTGGTACTCGTACACCCCCACGGTCACCCGCTCCATCACCGCTTCAGCGGGCTACTGGGGCTCGGTCGCCGGATACAGCGGGACGTCGTTGACGAATTTGACCCTGCTGGGATGCTCATACCGGTACAACGTCCCGTTCACCTTCCGGGCGGAAGCCGGCACGACCTACCTGTTCCAGGTCGACCTGCGGTGCTGCCCGACCGAACCGAGCACGGGGCCGGCCGAACTCGACGTCCACGTCACGCCGAACCCGAATGCGGATTTCTCCTACAGCCCCACCGATCCGAGCACCCAGGACACCGTCTCCTTCCATGACTACTCGTTCGACCCCGGCAGGGTGGAATTCGCCTCACGGCTGTGGAAATTCGGTGACGGAACGACGTTCGAAGGGCTCTCCCCCACTCATCGGTACGCGGCCGACGGTGACTACCAGGTAAGTCTGACCGTGACGACCCTTGATGGCCGAAAAGGGAAGACGACCAAGGTCGTTCCGGTACGGACCCACGACGGGGCAGTCACCCGCCCGGCCGTACCGGCCACGAGTCGGCAGGACAGTCGATCAAGGTCTAAGACACAGTGACGGCCCGAGACCAGACTGCGGGAAGCATCGCCTTCCGCGCCGACGCCACTTTGTTGACACGCCCGACGCACTCCCTGCCGACACCAGCTTGCTTTCGCGCACCATAAAGCGTTCTGAGCCTTACCAGCAGTAGACCGATCTGCCGTCGGAGTTCCGTCGACTGACGTCGACACACGGCCTAAGGCGTGTTTCATAAGCCGGTCAGAGCCACTCGGTGATGATCGTGATGGTCAGGACGGCTTGGAAGCGGACTGCGAGTTTGTCGTAGCGGGTGGCGACGCCGCGGTGGCGTTTGAGCCGGTTGATGCCGTTCTCGACGGCGTGGCGTAGCCGGTAGAGGTCCTTGTCGAACGCGGGTGGGCGCCCGCCCTTGGAGCCTTTGGCCTTGCGGTGGGCGTCCTGGTCGGTCTTGCTGGGGATGCACGCCCTGATCCCTCGCCTACGCAGGTGGCTGCGGTTACCGCGGCTGGTGTAGGCCTTGTCGGCCAGGACCAGGTCGGGGCAGGTGCGGGGCCGGCCCACGCCGAGGCGGGTCACGCGGATACGGCGCAGGACGGGGATGAACTGCGGGCTGTCACCACGGTGCCCAGCGGTCACGATCATCGAGAGGACCTTCTGTCCCTGCTCACAGGCCAGATGAGTCTTGGTGGTCAACCCGCCTCGTGAGCGGCCCAGCGCGTGATCGGCCGGCTCGTCGTGCACCCCGCCGGGTGGTTCCTTCTGCAGATGCCCGTCGGTGCGGGCACCGGCGCCGTGCTGGTGGGCGCGGCTGGTCATCGAGTCCACGCTCACCGTCCAACCGATCCGGCCCTGCGCATCGCCAGCGGCCTGCAGCGCGGACAGGATCTTGTCCCAGGTCCCGTCCCGCTGCCAACGGCGGAACAGGCCGTAGACGGTGGGCCAGGGCGCGTACTCAGCCGGGACGTCACGCCACGGTGCGCCGATCCGGATCCGCCACCGGATCCCGTCGATGAGCTGTCGTTTCTCCCACTTCGGCGGACGACCCGTGGCCGGCGCGGCAGGCAACAGCGGAGCCAGAACAGCCCACTGCCCGTCGGTCAGGTCATGCCGCCTCGTCACCGCTACGCTGGCCACGAGGTCTCCGGTATGAAGTTCTTGCTTGGTCGCAGAACCAGATACCGGAGACCTCTTCAGTTATCGATCACCGCCACGCCGTGACCTCGACGCCGCCAACCCGACTTACGAAACACGCCTTAGACGCCCAGCGGATCCCGCGACCGCCGGGCATACCCACACCGACGCCATGAACCACCGCGACACCCACCCGGACGCCGCGCGGCACGCGACGGCATCATCCTGGGCCGCCCGATCCTACCGGAGATGGGGTCGCGCGAACGACTCATCCGCTCCGGGCGGACCCCAGGGGGAGTCCGCCCGGACCGGCCCAGTCAGCTCGCGCGGACCTCGGCGGCAGCGGCGACGAGGCGTCGGAGGGACGCCTCGACCTCGGCATAGGTGCGGGTCTTCAGACCACAGTCCGGGTTGACCCACAGCCGTCGGGCGGGCACGGCCGCGACGGCCCGACGGAGCGCGTCGACCACCTCGTGGTGCGGTGGGATGCGGGGCGAGTGGATGTCCCACACCCCGGGGCCGACGCCCCGGCGGTAGCCGATCGCGGCAAGGTCGTCGAGGATCTCCATCTTCGAACGCGACGCCTCGATGCTGGTGACGTCCGCGTCGAGGGCGTCGATGGCGGTGATCACCTCACCGAACTCGCTGTAGCACAGGTGGGTGTGGATCTGGGTGTCGTCGGCGACGCCGCCGGTGGCCAGCCGGAACGCGCCGACCGCCCAGTCCAGATAGGCCTTCTGGTCGGCCCGACGCAGCGGCAGGGTCTCCCGCAGGGCAGGCTCGTCGACCTGGATGATCCGGATACCGGCGGCCTCCAGGTCGTGACATTCGTCGCGCAGCGCAAGCGCCACCTGGTCGGCGGTGTCGGCCAGGGGCTGGTCGGTCCGGACGAACGACCAGGCCAGGATGGTGACCGGCCCGGTGAGCATGCCCTTGACCGGACGGTCGGTCAGCGACTGGGCATAGGTGGACCACGCGACGGTCATCGGTGCCCGCCGGGCCACGTCCCCGTGAATGATCGGCGGGCGGACGCACCGGGACCCGTAGGACTGCACCCAGCCGTGGGCGGTGGCGGCGAAACCGTCGAGCTGCTCCCCGAAGTACTGCACCATGTCGTTGCGTTCCGGCTCACCGTGCACCAGCACGTCCAGACCCAACCGTTCCTGCAACCGGATGACCTGCTCCACCTCGGCGCGCATCCGCTGCGTGTAGCCGGCGTCGTCGAGGGTGCCGGCGCGGTGCGCGGCACGGGCCCGGCGCAGCTCGGCGGTCTGCGGGAACGAACCGATCGTGGTGGTCGGCAGGTCCGGCAGCCCCAGCCGTTCCTGCTGGCGGGCGGCCCGCTCGGCGTAGTCGCCACGGTGCCGGTCGGTCGGGCGCAGCGCCGCCAACCGGCCGCGCACGTCGTCGTGCCGCCACGACGGCGGGGCGGGCGGCAACGGGGCCGGCAGGCTGGTGGTGCCGTCGCGCAGCGCCCGCCCGAGCAGGACCACCTCGTCGACCTTCTGCCGGGCGAACGAGAGCCGCGCGGACAACTCCGGGTCGAGGGAGGTCTCGGCGGACAGGTCGACCGGCACGTGCAGCAGCGAACAGGACGTGGACACCGCCACGTGGTCGGCCAGTCCGGCGACCGTGGCACCGGCGGCGACGGCCGCGCGCAGATCCGTGCGCCAGATGTTGCGTCCGTCGACCAGTCCGGCGACGACGGTCTTGCCGCGCAGGGGACCGGCTGCGGCGAGCCGGCGCAGGTTGCCCGCACCGGCGACTAGGTCCAGGCCGATCGCCTCGACCGGGGTGTCCAGCAGCGCCGGCAGCGCGTCGCCGAGGTCACCGAAGTAGGTGGCGACGAAGATCCGGGGACGGTGGGGCAGCTCCCCGAGACGTTGGTAGGCGTGCCGCAGGCCGTCGATCTCGGCCGTGGTGCGGTCCACGACGTAGGCGGGTTCGTCCAGTTGGACCCAGGCCACGCCCGCGTCGGCCAGGGTGGTGAGGATCCGGGCGTACGTGTCGACCAGGTCGTCGAGCCGGGCGAACGGATCCTCGCCCTTGGCCAGCAGCAGGAAGGTGGCCGGCCCGACCAGCACCGGTCGGGTGGTGATGCCCAGGTCACGTGCCTGCGCGTACTCGCTCAGCGCCTTCGCCGGGTCGGCCACGAACACGGTGTCGGGGTCGATCTCCGGCACCAGGTAGTGGTAGTTGGTGTCGAACCACTTGGTGAGTTCCAACGCTGGTGCGGCATCGACGCCACGGGCCATGGCGAAGTAGGTGTCGAGTTGACCGAGGCCGAGCCGGGCGAAGCGGCGGGGGACCGCACCGACCGCGACGGCGGTGTCGAGCATGTGGTCGTAGTAGGAGAACGTGTTGGACGGGATCGCGTCGAGGCGGGCGTCGCGCAGCGTCCGCCACACCTCGGCCCGCAGCCCGGCCGCGACATCCTCCAGGCCGGTGGCTTCCAGCGTGCCGGCCCAGTACGCCTCGACGGCCTTCTTCCACTCGCGGTGGGCGCCGATACGGGGATAGCCGAGCACGGTGCTCTGCCCGAATGAGGTGGTCACAGGTGGTCCTTCCCTCGCGGTGTCCGACGACCACCCGAGAGGAAGACGGATACGCCACGGCGTAACCGGCATTCCGCCCTGGCCCTCCCGAGAGGCCGCCGACGGCGCGTACCGGCGGTACGCGCAGCGCTGGCAGGTCTTCGGACTCGTGGGCGTGACACAGGGTCGCCTACTGGCCGTCGCTTCCCAGACCTTGCGGTCCAGTGCTTCGTTGACGGCGGTCGTTCCCACTCACCGCTGCGGGGCAGTCCCGGTCTCACACCGGGTTCCCTCTTACGACGCCCCACCCGCGCACGGGAGAGGCGAACCAGCACCGCCCGCGATCCTACGCCCCACCGCCGCCCGCCGCGGTCGGCGTCCGAGGCGCGGGACACGATTCGCGCCTCTCGGCCATGGGCGGCAAGCCGCTCGACCGTCTGCACGGCCCGGGGCTCCCCGCTTCGCGGACCCGAGCCGGGCAGCAGGGCGATGGTCGCCGAGCCACCAGCGCTTTCACCACCGGCGCGTGCACTGCATCTGGCTACCATCGCTCTTCCCGGCCGGTGCCCTAGAATAGGTGTCGGTGCTGGTTCGCGCGGACCGTGACGGTCCGGGCGTCGTAAGAGGGAACCCGGTGGGAGACCGGGACTGCCCCGCAGCGGTGAGTGGGAACGACCGCCGTCACATGCACTGGATGCCCCTGGTGTCCGGGAAGCGACGGCCAGTAGGAGATCGGCCTGTCCGGTCGTGCCCACGAGTCCGAAGACCTGCCCGCGCCGCGTGCGTGACCACGCACGCCGCCGACGGCCTCGCGGGAGGGCCTGGGCGCGGCTGGCGACGGATCGCCCAGCCCTGCCGTCACCTTCCCCGATCCAGCGGCTGGCCACGCCGGACCTCAAGGGAAGGATCCCCAGGCAGATGACGTCCTCGCCCACCCCCGGTTACGGATTTGCCGCCGCCTGGCACGCCATGACAGGCAGCGAAGGGGACGAATCCCTTCTACTCGGCCCGGACGTGTCGCGGACGCTGACGTCCTACATTTGTCCGGGAGAGACCGTGCTCGACATCGCCGCGGATGAGTTCGCGATGGTGGCCGCCCAGGCCGGCGCGCACGTCACAGTGGTCGATGGATCGTCACAGCGCCTCGCTCAGGTGGCGTCCGACGCCCAGCGGCACGGCGTCACCGTCGACACCGTGCACGCGCTCTGGCCGCACGCGGCGGTCGCGCACCACGACGTGGTGGTCGGTGCCGGCGCGCTACGCCGGCACCGCGACTTGCCGGCGGCACTGCGCGCCATGGTGCTGCACGCCGACCGGCTACTGCTCTGCGTCGACGAGGCCGGCACGCCCGCACCGCACGAACAGGTCCTCGCGGCGTTGCTCGGAGCACCGGTGATCCGGCAGGCGCCCCGACATCTGCTCATCGCCGGGACGCTGGCCGAAATGGGTCTGGCCGCCGACGTGCGGATGGTGACCACCGTGCGGGCCGTCACCGTGGCCGACGAGACCGAACTGGTCCAGCGCCTGGCCGGGCGGTCGCTGCCCGGGCCGCTGGCCCGCCGGCTGCTGGACCTGCTCGCGTCGACGCTCAGCCGGACGCCGGCAGGGAACTGGCAGTATCGCTACCCGGCGGAGACCGGTCTGGTGGTGTGTCCGGTGTGACGGTCGGGTCGGCGAAACCGGCCAGCAGCCGCTCGGCGGCCACTGCCGGGGTGAGGGTGCCGGCGAGGACCTGCCGCTCGACCTGCGGAGCGAGGGTTCGCACGGTGGGATGCGTGTGGAGCCGGTCGAGCAGCTCGGCCCGCACCATCGCCCACACCCAGCCGATCTGCTGTCGTCGGCGCCGCTCGGCCAGTTCACCGGAGGCCGTCATGGTGTCCTGGTGGTGACGAATCTGCTGCCACACCTCGTCGAGGCCGGTCTCCTCCTGGGCGCTGCACGTGACAACCGGGGTATGCCACCCTGCGTCAGGTGGATGTATCAGGCGCAGCGCGCCGGCGAGCTCGCGGGCCGCTCGGCGGGCATCGGTCACGTGCGGCCCATCGGCCTTGTTGACGGCGATGACGTCGGCGAGTTCCAGCACGCCCTTTTTGATGCCCTGCAACTGGTCGCCAGTGCGGGCCAGGGTGAGCAGCAGAAACGAGTCGACCATGTCGGCGACCGTGGTCTCGGACTGGCCGACGCCGACGGTCTCGACCAGCACCACGTCGTAGCCGGCGGCTTCGAGCACCACGATCGCTTCCCGGGTGGCCTTGGCGACACCACCGAGCGTGCCGGCCGTGGGCGAGGGCCGGACGAATGCGGCCGGGTCGACGGCCAGGCGGGCCATGCGGGTCTTGTCACCGAGGATGCTCCCGCCGGTGCGGGTGGACGACGGGTCGACCGCGAGCACCGCCACCCGGTGTCCGGCGCCGGTCAGCCGGCAGCCGAGGGCGTCGATGAACGTGGACTTGCCGACGCCGGGTACCCCGGTGATACCGATGCGACGGGCGCCGCCGGCGTGCGGGGTGAGTGCCGCGAGCAGCTGCTGCGCCGCGCTGCGATGATCGGGTCGGGTGGACTCGACCAGGGTGATGGCCCGGGCGATCCACGCGCGCGAGTCAGCGCGCACCCCATCGACGTACGCCTCGACCGACGGGGTGCGCATCGTGCCGCTCACGCTTCCGGGTGACCGAGCCGCCGGGACAGCACGGTGAGCAGTTCCCGGGCGGCCTCGGCGATCACGGTGCCGGGCGGGAAGATGGCCGCGGCACCGGCCTCGCGCAGCGCGTCGAAGTCCTGCGGCGGGATCACACCCCCCACAATGATCATGATGTCGTCGCGGTCCAGGGCGGTCAGCTCCTCGCGCAGCGCCGGTACCAGCGTCAGATGGCCCGCGGCGAGGCTGGAGACACCGACGATGTGCACGTCAGCCTCAACCGCCTGCCGGGCCACCTCGCCGGGGGTCTGAAACAGCGGGCCCACGTCGACATCGAAACCGAGGTCGGCGAAGGCGGTAGCGATCACCTTCTGGCCGCGGTCGTGGCCGTCCTGGCCCATCTTGGCCACCAGGATGCGGGGCTGGCGGCCCTCGGCGACGGCGAACGCCGCAGTGGCGGCGCGGACGCCCTCCAGCGCGGAAACCGCTCCCGCCTCGTGCCGGTACACCCCGGAAATGGTACGGATCTGCGCGGCGTGACGCCCGTACACCTTCTCCAGCGCGTCGGAGATCTCCCCGACGGTGGCCTTCGCCCGGGCCGCGTCGACCGCCAGAGCGAGCAGGTTGCCGTCCAGGCCCGGCCCGCGGGTACCGTCGAGGGCGGCACCGGCCGCCCGGGTCAACGCGTCCAACGCCGAGGTGCAGGTCTGCTCGTCGCGTTCCGCGCGCAGTCGGCGTAGCTTGTCCATCTGCTGCGTACGCACCGACCGGTTGTCGACCTTGAGCACGTCGATCGGCTCGTCGGCGTCCAGGCGGTACTTGTTGACGCCGATCACCGGCTGCCGACCAGAGTCGATGCGTGCCTGGGTACGCGCGGCGGCCTCCTCGATCCGCAGCTTCGGGATGCCCTCGTCGATGGCCCGGGCCATTCCACCGGCCGCCTCCACCTCGCGGATGTTCTGCCAGGCGCGGGCGGCCAGGTCGTGGGTGAGACGTTCCACGTAGGCGCTGCCGCCCCAGGGGTCGATCACCCGTGTGGTACCCGATTCCTGCTGAAGCACGAGCTGGGTGTTGCGGGCGATCCGCGCGGAAAAGTCGGTCGGCAGCGCCAACGCCTCATCGAGGGCGTTGGTGTGCAGGGACTGCGTATGCCCCTGGGTAGCGGCCATCGCCTCGACGCAGGTACGCACGACGTTGTTGAACACGTCCTGCGCGGTCAGCGACCAGCCGGAAGTCTGGCAGTGCGCCCGCAGACTCAGCGACTTGGGGTTCTTCGGGTGGAAGTCGCGCACCAGGCGGGCCCACAGCAGCCGTGCGGCCCGCAGCTTCGCCACCTCCATGAAGAAGTTCATCCCGATCGCCCAGAAGAAAGACAGCCGGGGCGCGAACGCGTCGATGTCCAGCCCAGCATCACAGCCGGCGCGCAGGTACTCGACGCCGTCGGCGAGGGTGTAGGCGAGTTCCAGGTCAGCGGTCGCGCCGGCTTCCTGGATGTGATAGCCGGAAATGGAAATCGAGTTGAACCGGGGCATCCGCGCCGAGGTGTAGGCGAAGATGTCGGAGATGATCCGCATCGATGGCTGCGGTGGGTAGATGTAGGTGTTGCGGACCATGAACTCCTTGAGGATGTCGTTCTGGATGGTGCCGGAGAGCTGCTCCGGCGCCACCCCCTGCTCCTCCGCGGCGACGATGTACAGGGCCAGCACCGGAAGGACGGCACCGTTCATGGTCATCGACACGCTCATCCGGTCCAACGGGATCTTGTCGAACAGTTGCCGCATGTCGTAGATGGAGTCGATCGCCACCCCGGCCATGCCCACGTCACCGGCGACACGGGGGTGATCCGAGTCGTAGCCACGGTGGGTCGGCAGGTCGAAGGCGACCGACAGCCCCTTCTGACCGGCAGCCAGGTTACGTCGGTAGAACGCGTTCGACTCCTGCGCGGTGGAGAACCCCGCATACTGGCGGATCGTCCACGGCTGCGTGGTGTACATGGTCGGGTACGGACCGCGCAGGTACGGGGCGACTCCCGGATACGTGCCCAGGAAGTCCACTCCGTCCCGGTCGGCCACGGTGTGCAGCGGGGCGACGTCGATGCCCTCCGGCGTATGCCAGGTCAGCGCCTCCGGCGCGCCACCGGTCTCGGCGCGCACTGCTTCGCGCCACCGGTCCAGGTCGGTGTCGGCGGCAGTCGGCGGTGCGCCGAGCTCGACGCCGCGGAAGTCGGGAATTCCCGCGCCCATCACGCCACCCCCAGGTCGTCCAGCGTCGTTTCCAGCACCGCGACCGCGTTGCAGCCCGCGAACAGATAGTCGTCCACGCCGCCGTAGCCGGCCGGTTTTCCGGCCAACCACACCCGCGACGCACCCGCAGCGCTCAACGCCCGCGCCACCACCTCCGCTGACTGCCCATACACCCGGTCGGAGGAGCACAGGCAGGCGACGCCGGCGCCGCTGACGGCGAACTCGGCAGCCAGCCGGGCCGGGTCATCATCCCCGACCGACGGCCGTACGGTGGCGATCCCACCGGCGGCGAAGAGGTTCGCGGCGAAGCCGGCCCGCGCGTTGTGCACCGCCACCGGCCCGAGAGTAGCCAGGAAAACGGTGGGCCGCCGGTCCGTGTCCGCCGTATGGGCGTCGGCGCGGTTCCGCAGCGCCTCGTACGCGTGGGCGTACCGATGTCGGGGCAGCCCGCCACCCGGCGGCGCAGGAGCGGGGGGCCGTGCCGGCAGCTGCTCGTCCAGATGCGGGAACTCGCTGACCCCCGTCAGCGGGTTCCGACGGTGCGCCACGTTGTCGGCCCGCCGCTGCCATGTCGCGGCCAGCCGCTCAGCGACCATGCCGCCGTCCAGCGCCACGGCCATCCCACCGGCCTGCTCGATCTCGGTGAACCACGCCCACGCCGACCGGGCCAGTTCCTCGGTGTATCGCTCGACGTACCACGAGCCACCAGCAGGGTCGATCACCCGACCCACGTTCGCCTCTTCCAACAGCAGCGACTGGGTGTTGCGGGCGATCCGGCGGGCAAAGTCGTCCGGCAGCCCCAGGCAGTGGTCGAACGGCTGCACGGTCACCGCATCCGCGCCGCCGATACCGGCAGCGAAGCAGGCCAGCGTGGTGCGCAGCATGTTCACCCAAGGATCGCGGGCGGTCATCATCACCGTGGAGGTGACCGCGTGCTGGCGTTGCGCACCGTCCTGGGGCACCCCGCACACCTGCGCCACCCGAGCCCACAACCGGCGGGCCGCCCGCAGTTTCGCGATCGTGGCGAACTGGTCGGCGGTGGCTGCGTACCGGAACTCCAGCTGAGCGAACGCGGCCGCCACGCTCAGCCCGGCGGCAGTGAGGTCCCGTAGGTACGCCACGCCGGTGGCC
Organism: Micromonospora sp. WMMD735; assembly: GCF_049178995.1. Taxonomy (NCBI): domain Bacteria; kingdom Bacillati; phylum Actinomycetota; class Actinomycetes; order Micromonosporales; family Micromonosporaceae; genus Micromonospora; species Micromonospora sp. WMMD735. The sequence goes on along the minus strand of NZ_JBMHMJ010000002.1, from coordinate 2,491,451 downwards.
ACCGCACAGCCGAGCTCCTGCGCGTCCGATGCTCCCGCGTCGTGATAGGCCGTCGCGTCGACGGTCATCGACCGCAGTCCAGGAAAGCCGTCGGCGCAGCGACGGGCCCACTCACCCGTAGGGCCTTCCCACACCTGCCCGGTGCGCGCCAACCATCCGAGCGGATCCACACCGAGGCTGCCCCGTACCCCAGCCACTGGCACCCGCCGTTCGGCCAGCAGGGCGAACCACGTCGGCACAGCCTCGACCGCAGCGGCCCCGGCGTCCAGCACGACTCCGGCCAGGTCCAGATAGACGCCCTCCAGCACGGCCGGTAGCCCGGCCGGCGGCAGGCCGTGTTCGCCGAGCACCAGCCACAGGGAGGTGGCACCATGCTCCAGGTCGGCGCCGATCGCCTCGGCGGTGACCTTCAGGTCCGGGTCGGCGTGCCGCGGCCGGATGTCCCATCCTGCCGCTACCGCTCCCGTCGCCCGACCGCCGCGGGTGTAAGGGAACAGTCCCGGCGGCCCCGGCATCGGCGTCGGATCCTCGGCGGTGTACAACGGTGCCAGCGTTACCTCGTCGTCGTGGTAAGCCAGCAGGTCCTCGACCGCGCCGACCGGAGTGTCATCGCCGGCAAGGCCGGACTTGCGCAACACCCCCATGGCCAACCGCTGCCACTGCTCGCGTGTGATGGCCGGGAAGTCGGCAGCGAGGGGAAGCGTCTCTGGCGGCACCTTCATGCCGGGATAGTAAGGGCAGCCTGGCAAGACGAGATCGGGATGTGATGACATCAACTACGAACGCGATTGCATCATAACTACGACGAGGCCCAGCCCGGTCGTCTATGCCCCGGACCGAGCAGCCATGAGCAGCGCCCTCGACGAAACGCGGCCCGCCCATCCGGCACCCTAGGACGCGAAATGTTCACAAGTGCTGAATGTGGCGGCGTCTCGCGCCTCGGACACCTTCGGATCCGTACGGCGTCGTACGGTCGCGGCCGATGCTGGTTCGACTCTCCGGTTCTCGGGCGAGGCGTCTTTTAGGGCAACCCGGTGGAAGATCGGGATGGCCCCGCAGCAGTGAGTGGGAACGGCCACCGCGAATGAAGCACCGAACCGCACGGTTCAGGGAAGCGGCAGCTCCGTACGCGGAGGATCACATCAAGGAAGAACCTGGTGCGGCGATCGGCGCGACGGATGGCCCAGGTTGACGACAGGTCGTGATGCGACTACCGCGACCGGCGGGTTAGCGTGGCGAGCAGGTACCGCAGCTCCACGATCTGTGTGTCGATTGGTGCGCGGGTCGGGTTGCGGATCAGGTGAGTGTCGCCTGGATGGATGTAGCGCACTGCGGGCCGTTCATCCGTGCCGCCAGCCAGGTCGACGATGAGCAGGGGTACCGGTCCCGCGCGCACAGTGTGTTCGTCTTCGGGTCGGGTCCTGAGGCGCTGGATGCGTACGTCGTCGGTGTCCAGGACCGCGGTCAGGGCTGCGCCCTTGGGTGCGTTCTCGGGCCAACCGTCGCTCGTGTCGATGAGGGCTTCGAGTGCTTCTCCCGAGGTGTCCTCGCCGAGGTCGAGTAGTTCGATGAGGCGGTTGCGGTACAGGCTGTGGCCCTGGTTGGTGAGCATGTGTACCGGGGAGACGGGCCGGTAGAGGGCTCCGCCCACCTGTTCGTTAATGAACCGGGCTGGGCTGCCGTTGAGCCAGTCCATGCGGCAGGCCGAGGTGTCGAGGCAGAGCACGAGGTACGGGTTGTGGTGCAGGTGCCAGGGCTGGCACTCGCCGGGGGCGAGAGCCACCTCCCAGACCCGTACCCGGGAATTGGCGAGCAGGACCCGCTGACCAACCTCGCCGAGCACGACGTTGCTGCCATCGGGGGAACGAACGACAGTGCCGGCGCTCATGAGTTCCTTTCGGCAGGCGGGTGCCCGGCCGGTGGCGGCGGGACCTTCAAGTGGGGACGGTCAGTCAGTGGCGGCGAGGGCGGCGATGCGCAGGCAGATCTCCCGGACGATGACGGGCAACTCCCTACCGGTGTGGTCGCTGGTGATGGCCAGGGCGAGTTCGGTGAGCAGGAGGAAGGCGTGGGCGCGTTCGGCGTCGTCGGTGAACGCGTCGGTGAGCGCCTGGACGCCGGGGAGGTCGCCGCGGTGGCGGGCCGCGACGATCCCCACGGCACGTTGCATCCCGGTCAGCAGAGCAGCGGCGTCGGGCGTCATGCGGCGCGGGCGAGGTCCCGCAGCCGGTCGAGCAGCTCCGCCGGATCTGCGTCTGCTCTGCCCTGGGCGGATGCGGCGCTGCCACCGCCCTTTCCCGCCAGGAGACGCTTGATCAGGTCGTTGGCGGCCAGGCCGCGTTGCACGCCGGCGGGGGTGACGGCGACGACGATGCTCGCCCCGCCGACGACGCCGACGACGCCGGGGCGGCGGCCGAGGCGATCGCGGACCTTCTCGGCGAGACGGCGGGCGTCGCCGGTGGTCGTGATACCGGCGTAGGCAACGCCGTCGAGGTCGACGGCGTTGGCGGCGTACGTGTCGGCGTCCAGGTCGATGAGCCGGCCGCGCAGGCTGTCAGCCTCGCGTTCGGTCTGCTTGAGTCGCGCCAGCAGGGTGGTGATCCGGTCGGGAAGTTCCTCGGGGCGGGCCTTGAGCTGGGCGGCGAGTTGGGTGACGAGGTCGCGTTCGCGGGCCAGGTACCGAAACGCCTCGATTCCGGTGACCGCTTCGATGCGACGTTGGCCGGCACCGACCGATGATTCGCCGGTGAGCGCGAGGGAGCCGATCTGCGCGGAGTGCGCGACGTGGGTGCCGCCGCACAGCTCACGGGACCACTCGCCACCGATCTCGACGACCCGGACCGTGTCGTCGTAGGTTTCGCCGAACAGGGCCAGTGCGCCCTCGGCGCGGGCCTGTGCCAGCGGCAGGTGGCGGACCTCGACGGGCAGGTCACGGCGGATCGCCAGATTGGCGACCTCCTCGATCTCACTGCGGGTGGTGTCGCTCAGGCCACCACGCCAGGCGAAGTCCAGGCGCAGGTAGCCGGGCCGGTTGTACGAGCCCGACTGCAGCGCGTTCGGCCCGAGGACCTGGCGCAGTGCGGCATGCACGACATGCGTGCCCGAGTGGGCCTGCCGGGCGCCGATGCGCCACTCGGGGTCGACTGCGGCGTGTACCGGGTCACCGACGGTGAGGCTGCCTTCGAGGATCCGGACCGTGTGCGCGATCAGGCCCTTGACCGGTCGCTGCACGTCGATGATCTCGGCGCGCAGGTTCGGGCCGGTGAGCAGGCCGGCGTCGGAGTCCTGTCCGCCGCTCTCGGCGTAGAACGGGGTGCGGTCGAGTGCGATGGTGACGATGTCGCCGGCCCCGGCGGTGTCGACCGTCGCGCCGCCGGACCAGATCGCGACGACCCGGGATTCGGTGTCGAGCGTTTCGTAGGCCAACCAGTCCGTGGGTCCGTGTGCGTCCAGCACCGTCCGGTAGGCCGACAGGTCGGTGTGGCCGGTCTTGCGGGCCTTCGCGTCGGCCTTCGCGCGGGCGCGCTGCTCGGTCATCAGGGCCCGGAACCCGTCGGCGTCCACGGTCAGGCCCTGCTCGTTGGCGATCTCCAGGGTGAGGTCGATCGGGAAGCCGTACGTGTCGTGCAGTTGGAACGCCTTGTCGCCGGGCAGTGACGAACGTCCGGCTTTCTTGGTCTCGGCGATCGCGGTGTCGAGGATGGTGGTGCCGGCGCGCAGCGTGCCGAGGAAGGTGTCCTCCTCGGCGTAGGCGGCCGAGGAGATGCGGTCGAAGTCGGCGGCGAGTTCCGGGTATGACGGGGCCATGCAGTCGCGGGCGACGGGTAGCAGCTCGGGCAGGGCCTTGCCGTGCCAGCCGAGCAGGCGCATGGCGCGGATCGCACGGCGCATGATCCGCCGCAGCACGTAGCCGCGGCCTTCGTTGGACGGGGTGACCCCGTCGCCGATGAGCATGAGCGAGGTGCGGACGTGGTCGGCGATGACCCGCAGACGGACGTCGTCGGGGTGGGACTGGTTGGCCGCCTGCCCGGAGTGCACCCCGTACCGCTTGCCGGTCAGGTCGGCGGCCCTGGCCAGAATGGGACGCACTTCGTCGATCTCGTAGAGGTTGTCCACCCCCTGCAGGATCGAGGCGATCCGTTCCAGGCCCATCCCGGTGTCGATGTTCTTGTTCGGCAGTTCGCCGATGATCCGGAAGTCGGTCTTCGACGCCACGTCAGTGATCTCGTACTGCATGAACACGAGGTTCCAGAACTCCAGGTAGCGATCCTCGTCGACCTCCGGGCCGCCCTCGGCGCCGTAGGCCGGGCCGCGGTCGTAGTACAGCTCGGAACAGGGACCCGCCGGGCCGGGGATGCCCATCGACCAGAAGTTGTCCGCCTTGCCCCGCCGCACGATGCGCTCGACCGGCACGCCGGTCTTGAGCCACAGGTCGTACGCCTCGTCGTCATCCAGGTAGACCGTCGCCCAGATTCGTTCCGGGTCCAACCCGAAACCACCCTGCTGCACCGGGGTGGTCGACAGCTCCCAGGCGAGGGGGATCGCCCCGGCCTTGAAGTAGTCGCCGAACGAGAAGTTGCCGTTCATCTGGAAGAACGTGCCGTGCCGGCTGGTCTTGCCCACCTCGTCGATGTCCGGCGTGCGGATGCACTTCTGCACCGACGTGGCCGTCCGGTAGGGCGCGGCCTGCTGGCCGAGGAAGTAGGGGACGAACTGCACCATTCCGGCGTTGATGAACAGCAGGTTCGGATCCGAGATCGCGGGCAGCGGTGCCGAGGGCACCACCGTGTGTCCGTTGGCCTCAAGTGCGCCAGGAAGCGCCGCTTGATCTCCGCCGTCTGCACAACGCCCCCTTATTGCCGCATCTTTGCAACTGCAGCCTATTGGCAGGAGGGTGAGGCGGTTCGGGACGCCCCACGGTCGACCGCCCCGCTCGACTGTCCGTGGTGCGGTGCGGCCAGCGAGCCGACTGGGGAAGGCAGCAGGCACTGCGCGAGCGCGGGTTCCGGTCGGTGCCGCCGTCACGTCTGGCGGCACCGACCGGATGACCACCGCCGTCAGCTGTCGGGCGGGGTGGCGGTGGCGGCGACGAGCAGGGACAGTTCCCGCACGAGATCGTCCATGGACTGGCCGCTCTGCGCGCGGAGCAGCCCGAGGCTCAGATCGGCCAGCAGGTAGAAGCCGAGGCTCTTGGCCTGCTCGGAACCGAACGCGGCGAGCAGCTCCTCGGCGCCGCCGAGGTCACCGCGGTGCTTGGCCGCGATGACCCCGGCGGCGCGTTGGACCAGTTCGGCCGCTGCCGGGGTGGGGCTGGTCACGCCGATCAGATCTTTGGCGTGGTGGCGCGGGCGGCGTCGAAGCGGGCGATCACGTCCGACCAGTTGACCAGGTTCCACAGCCGGTCGACGTAGTCCGGCCGGACGTTGCGGTACTGCAGGTAGTAGGCGTGCTCCCAGGCGTCGAAGACCAGCAGCGGAACGGAGCCCTGGCCGACGTTGCCGTGGTGGTCGTAGACCTGCTCCACGATCAGCCGCTGCCCGAGTGGTTCCCAGGCCAGCACGCCCCATCCGGAGCCCTGCACGCCCTTGGTGGCGGCGGACAGCTGCCCGGCGAACGCGTCGAACGTACCGAAGTGCTCCTCGATCGCGGCGGCCAGCTCGCCGTCGGGACGGTCACCGCCGTCCGGGGAGAGGTTGCCCCAGAAGATCGAGTGCAGTACGTGCCCGGACAGGTTGAACGCGTACGTCTTCTCCAGGCCGACCAGGGTCGAGAAGTCTCCCTTCGCGCGGGCCTCGGCGAGCTGCTCCAGGCCGTCGTTGGCGCCCTTGACGTACGCGGCGTGGTGCTTGTCGTGATGCAGCTCCAGGATCTGCCCCGACATGGCCGGCTCCAGCGCGCCGTAGTCGTAGGGCAGATCGGGCAGGGTATAGACCGCCATCAGAACTCCTCGGGTTGCTGCCAAGTTGGTGCTCTTGCCACTATCTTGCAATAGATCCGGTGACTGCGCGGCGAGGAGTGGCGGTTGACCACGTCGGAGACCGAGCGCGTGAACGCTGCGGTGCAGCGACTACGCCGCGCTGGCCTGCGCAACACCGCAGCCCGCCGCGGAGTACTCGACCAACTCGCCCACGCCGTGGGCGGCCGCGGGCACCTCAGCGTGAGTGAGCTGCATCACGCGCTGCTCGCCCGTGGCGTGGTCGTGGAACTGTCGACGGTGCACCGGGTGCTGCGGCAACTGGTCGAGCTGGGCATCGCCCACACGGTGCCGGTCGGCAGGACGACGACCTTCGGGCTCGCCGACGACATCCATCACCACGCCGTCTGCGGCACCTGTGGCGACATGCGGCAGCTACCGGCCGAGGCGGTCGCGGCGAGCGTGGCCGCCGCCCGCGCTGTCGGGATCGACACAGACCAGTCGGGCCATCCCAGCGGTGTCGTCGTCTACGGGCGGTGTGTGCGGTGCCGGACGACGGACCGCTAAGGACCGCACCCGCCGGTGCACATTTCGCCCCGGCTTCGGTCACACTCGAACGTCCGTCGCGCGCTCACGGCACCGGGGTGGGCAACCGCAGCGGGCTGACCGGCACTTACTCACTGGCCCTCCGTGCGACGGCACTGGCCAACGCGCGGCTCGAAGACCCTGCGGACGTGTGGGTGCTGCTGGCGGACCAGCCGTGGCTGCGCGACATTGCCACGGAAGCCGACCTGCACACACTGCGGGTGGCCGGACATCGCCTGCGCGAGGTGTTCCAGACCGTGACGGCGGGACACGAGCGGGAGGCAGTCGACCGTCTCAACGGCCTGCTGACCCGGTATCGGGTTCGGCCGACGATTTCCGGCACCTACGCGGGCGACTGGCATATCCACGTCGCCGCACCCGGCACTCCTCCAGTTGAGTACCTCGCTGCTGCCGTGTGGGGACTCGCCGTATGGCTGTGCCAACGGGGGATCGATCGACTCGGCGTCTGCGCGGAACCCCGATGCCACAACGCGTTCCTCGATGACAGCAGCAACCGATGCCGCCGGTTCTGCTCCGACCGATGCGCCACCCGCAACCACGTCCGAGCCCACCGCGCCAGACGCCGCGCCACCCACCCCTGACCGCCGCCCGACCAGACCGACGCGCCCGTACCCAGTCCGCAGTATCAAGCGGCGGGAGACCCTTACTGCAAAGTTATGGCAACTGCCTATGATTGGCAATTGTGCAAACCTCGGCCGGCGCTCCGCGCCCGATCACCCGTTACGGCACCCCCGTGCTGCACCGCCGCTGCGCCGAGGTGACCGACTTCGATGACAGGCTCGTCCAGCTCGTCGCCGACATGTTCGCCAGCATGTACGCCGCCCACGGCGTCGGTCTGGCCGCCAACCAGATCGGCGTCGACGCACGGATCTTCGTCGTCGATTGTCCCGACGCCACCGGTACCCACACCGTCGCCACCGTCATCAACCCGGTTCTGCACCTACCCGAGCACCGCGAGTTGGTGACCGACTCCGAGGGCTGCCTGTCCGTCCCCGGCCAGCACGCCGACCTGGCCCGCTGCGCCACCGCCACCGTCACCGGGTTCGACATCGACGGCCAGGAGATCCGGCTCGACGGCACCGGCACCCTCGCCCGCTGCTTCCAACACGAGGTCGACCACCTCGACGGCCTCGCCTACGTCGACCGGCTCCCCACCAAACTCCGCAAACAGATCCTCGCCGCCAGCGCCGAACACCCCGGCGTCGGCGCCGGCACGGCGCAGGACGCCTGACCGATGCCGGTCGTCCTCGGCATCGAAACCTCCTGCGACGAGACCGGCGTCGGCATCGTCGCCGATGGCATCCTGCTCGGCGACGCCCTCGCCACCAGCATGGACGAGCACGCCCGCTTCGGTGGCGTCGTCCCCGAGATCGCCGCCCGCGCGCACCTGCACGCCGTCACCCCCATGGTCCGCCACGCCCTCGACCGCGCCGGGATCAGCTACGGCGACATCGACGCCGTAGCCGCCACCGCCGGACCCGGCCTCGCCACCGCCGTGCAGGTCGGCCTCGCCGCCGGCAAGGCATACGCCCTCGCCCTCGGCGTCCCCCTCTACGGCGTCCACCACCTCGCCGGCCACGCCGCCGTCGACACCCTCGAACACGGCCCCCTACCCGATCGCTGCGTCGCACTCATCGTCTCCGGCGGACACACCTCACTCCTCCTGCTCGGCGACCTCGCCCGCGACCCCGTCATCCACCTTGGTGACACCGTCGACGACGCCGCCGGCGAAGCCTTCGACAAAGTCGCCCGCCTCCTCGGCCTGCCCTACCCCGGCGGACCCGCCATCGACCGCATCGCCCAGAACGGCAACCCTGACGCCATCACCTTCCCGCGCCCCATGACCAGCCCTCACGACCCGCCCTACCAATTCTCCTTCTCCGGCCTCAAGACCGCCGTCGCCCGCTGGATCGAAAAGCACGGGGACCAGCCCGTACCCGTGGCCGACGTCGCCGCCTCCTTCCAGGAGGCCGTCGCGGACACCCTCACGCAGAAAGCCATCGCCGCCTGCCGCGACCACCACGCGGACACGCTGCTGCTTGTCGGTGGTGTCGCCGCCAACAGTCGGGTGCGACATCTCGCCGAACAACGTGCCGCCACCGCCGGAGTGCGGCTGCGCGTACCCTCACCACGACTCTGCACCGACAACGGTGCCATGATCGCCGCCGTCGGCGACCTACTCGTCCGCGCGAACGTCGCGCCGGACCGACTCGATCTCAGCGCAGACCCGTCCGCCGTCCTACGCGGCGCGCTCCTACACGGCCCACGCGGGACCGCGTAGATTTCCGGGCGCCCGCCCCGACGTCCGGCCACATCAACGGCTCAGGACTGAGACCGGTAGGACGCGCGGGTCGGAGGGGAATGGCCGGCGACGTACGATCGCGGTGGTGGCGAGGCGTAACGCCGAGATCCCGGCACTGGTGCGAGGGAGGGGTCAGGGTGTTTGGTCGGAAGAAGAAGCTCGGCGATATGGTGGCGCAACTCAGGCCTGACCTGAGCCGGGAGTCACTGGGCGTCGGGCCCGACTTCCCGGGCGTCGCCCCGAACCCGCTCCTGAGCAGTGACGCACGCAAGCGCAATGCGGAACTGCGTACGGGGGTGCTTGCGCTCGGTGTCCTCGTCGGCTGGCGGGAGGTGAACAGCAACCCTCGCGTGGTCCTGATGTTCGACGTGGAGACCGCCGAGGGCATCTCGTTCCGCGGTATCGCCGACGAAGACCTCACGATCACCGAGCTCGCCCGACTCGCCCCAGGACAGACGTTGCCCGTGCGCTACCGGCCGGCCGTCATGGACCACTACGTCGCCCTCGCCCGGGACGCGGACCCCGCCCGTGTGCGGCAACTCTCTGACCAGATCGCGAGCCGCAAGCGGACCTGACCGGGAACCCCCGGCACCGGGTGCGGGTTGTGCCGTGACCATGAACGCTCACGATGTTGGTTGACACGCCGCCCGTGGTGTCGGTCGGGGCGGCGTCGTGGCGATCAGGCTGTGGCAGATCTTGTCCGCGTGCGGCGGCTCAGTGATCAAGAAGGTCAGCAGCTGCTCAGAGCCACCCGTCGGGGAGCCGGTTCACCGATCCGACCGAGGCGGACGGTGGGGGCTGCCCCGGCCAGATCAGCCCAGATAACGAGGCATCCATCGTCGAGACGGCCAACACCCGCTCCGAGAAACTGGGGCGGCGTTCACCCGGTGGAGCATCCGCAAACTCGCCGACCACCTGCGCGTTCACACAACTCGCCGCGACGTGGCGACATCGTTCAACGCTCAGCGGGAGCGTGGGGCGTCGGAGCGTGGGTGGCCAGGAGCAGGTGCAGCGCGGCGGGATCTGCCACGTGCAGGTCGTTGTGTAGGCGTTGCCGTTCCCAGCTGACGTTGCCGTAGCCGTGGAGGCTGGCAGTGGTGACGAGTTCATCGGAGTCATCGTGGAGCGTGATGGTGGTGTCGCCGGGGCAGCGGCAGATGTTCTCGGTGAAGCGGCCGGTCGTGGTCAGCTTTCGCGCCGCTTCGATCGTGGAGGGGGAACGTAGTTCGGCCAGGGTCGCCCGGTCGGCCAGGGGGCCGGCGTCCTCGCCGCCGTCGAGGATCCGCACGACGTGCGTCCGTGACCACACATCCGAGAGCCAGCTGATCACGGTCAACCTCTCCACGCCGTGCCCGGCACCACCGCCGATCCGGCATGCGGGTTCGTCGGGCTGTCAGCGTACGGCGCTGGTCTGCGTTTCCTCGGATCGTCAGTTGCCGGGGCGATCGATGAGGCGGCGGAGGGCGTTTCCGGTGTGGGGGAAGGCGAGTCGCAGGGTGTCGGCGGTGAGGCGGATGCCCCACCAGGTGAGGGCGACGAGGTAGCCGATGATCAGGGCGCTGTGGGTGTTGTAGCTGATGACGAGGGCGTAGCCGATGGTGAGGCCGGGTGTGGTGATGAGGCGGATGGTGCGGGTGCGGCTGACGGTCAGGGCGGTGGCGGTGCCGAGGAGTGCGGCGCCGATGGTGCTGGCCAGGCCGGGCATGCCGGTGAGGTCGATGGGTGTGGACAGGGTGTAGGCGGCGCGGATGAGCCAGGTGCCGGCTGCGGCGGTGGCGGCGTGGGTGATGGCGGGGCGGGTGAGGGTGAGCCAGTGGGGGAGGGCGTGGGCGGGGATGCGGGGTGCGGTGGCCGCGATGAGGGTGGCGCAGGCGGCGAGGGGAAGTGCGCCGCCGAGGGTCCATTTGAGGTAGGAGGTGTAGTCGAAGGAGAAGGCGGTGCCGGTGGCGAGGCCGTAGAGGGTGGCGGTGATGGTGCCGCCGACGGCGGCGGCGAGGTAGCTGCGGCGGATGAGGCTGCCGGTGGTGGGTTCCTCGGTGGGGGTGGTGGGTGTGCCGGTGAGCCAGGTGGTGGGGGCGAGGTGGGCGATCGCGATGGCGGTGAGCATGGCGAGGGCACCGGCGGTACCGAGTTGCGGCAGCGAGGTGCGGGCGCCGACGACCCAGGTGTTGTGGATGGTGATGTCGGCGGTGAGGACGGCCTGCACGAGCAGCGCGAGGGAGCAGGCGCCGATGAGAAGGGTGCCGGTGAGGTCGCTGATGCGCAGCCGGACGCGGGGCAGCCGAGCGGCGGTGGCGCGGGGTGCGGGCTGGTGGTGGGTGGTGAGGGTCAGGGCGCCGTCGGTGAGGGCGTGGGGGTGGTCGACGAGGACGGGGGTGGTGCCGGTGGTGTGGGCGAGGTGCTCGGCGACGGCGGGCAGGGTGGGGTCTGGTCGCAGGATGACGGCGGTGAGGTGGCCGGTGTCGACGTCGGCGGCGTCGAGGAGGTCGGTGACGGCGCGCGGGATCTGGTCGAGGACGGGTTGCGCGGCGCGGGTGACGTCGGCGCGGGTGATGATCGCGGGTTGGCGGGGTGCGGGGAGGAGGACGGGGGCGCGTTCCTGGGTGACGAGGAGTTGCCGGGCGGTGCGGACGGCGTCGGTGAGGGCGCGGTGGTCGTGTGCGGTGGCGGAATGGTCGCCGGGGGTGCGGAGGGGGTCGTCGTCGCCGGTGGCGGTGTGGATGACGTGGTCGGTGATGAGGCGGTCGAGGTCGGGGGTGTTGTCGAGGCTTCGGGTGGCCAGTTCGGTGTAGCCGCCGTCGGTGGTGTGCAGGACGGTGAGGGTTGCCGGGTGCCGGTCGGCCTGGCAGACGAGGACGCAGGAGCCGGCGGGTGTGGGGTGGCCGAGGGTCGTGGCGTGGGCGGCGAGCGCGGCGGGTGCGGTGACCAGGGCAGGGGACGGTAGTCCGGCGCGCTGTGCGGCTTCGGTGACCTGCTGGCGGCGGCGTGGCCCCCAGCTCGGTGGGATGGTCACGGTGAGGGCGGTGATCGGCTGACCGATTTGGTGGGCGGCGTGCTGGCCGACATGCCGTAGCACTGCCGCGAGGAGGTCCACGGGGTCGGTAGGTGCGGCGTCAGTGGGGGTGGTGGGGGCGGGTTTGCCGAGCAGGGCGGTCGGGTCGTCGACGAAGCGGTGGTCCGCCGGGATGGACGTCGCTGCGTCAACGCCGACGTACAGGTGCCCGGTGGGGCCGATGACGACACCGGGGGGCATGACGAGACGGCCGTCGATGAGGATCGGGACGCGGACACCGTCGCGGCTGACGGTCGCGGCGATGGCGGCGGAACTCAGATCGACGGCTGCCGTGGTGTCCCCGTGTGGCATGGGGGGCAGTCTGGCCCGTGGGGGTGTGGCGACGTCAACCCTGATTGTCCGCGTGATCCTTTGTGCGCGGATGGTGAGAATCCTTCTCGACGCAATAGCCAGCGACGTGCATTCTCCTGTAAGCGGAGAGCTTCACCGATGAGTCGCAGGGAGGGACGGGTGCCGAAGGTGTCCTCGGACAGGGGCGACAGACTCGCCGAGTACGGCACACGGGCCACGGTCCACCCACCCCGCGACAACCATCACCGTCGAGTACCTCTCTCCCGCACCGTCGCCACCGGAGCCCGGGTCATGGCCGCCGCCGGCATCCTCCTGGTGGTCGTGCCGGCGCTGCTGTGGCTCGCCGGCGGGAACCCGCTGCGGCGGCTACCGCAGTGGTCGCAGATCCCCGCCTGGTTCGAACGCTCCAGCGGACGGTTCACCCCCGACGTCCTCATCGGCGCGGCGTTCTGGGTGATGTGGCTGCTGTGGGCGGTGTTCGCCCTGCTCCTCGTCGCCGAACTCGTCACCACGCTGACCCGGTGGCGCATCCCGGCGCTCACCCTGCCGGCACCCCTGCACCGCCTGGTGTTCGGCCTGGCCGGCACCGCCGCGCTCGCCGTCACCTCCGCAGGCTCCCTCGACGCGGCGGCAACACCTGACCGGCCGACGACCCCCGTCGCCACCGCCGAACACATCGATGTTCCCCGCCAGGCACCCGCCTCCGGCCCGGCGATCATCCAGGTCGCCGACCAGCGGTACCTCTACACCGTCGAACGCCACGACACCCTGTCCAAGGTCGCCAAGGAATGGCTCGGCGACGCGAACCGGTGGCCGCAGATCTGCCAGCTGAACAAACACCGCCACTTCCCCGGCAGCGGTGGCACCCTGCGCGACTGCGACCTCATCTACCCCGGCTGGGAACTGCGGCTACCCGCCGACGCCCGCCCACCACACGCCGCGACCCCAGCGACCCCGACCACCCCATCACCGCAGGCCCCGCCCCGTTCGGGGCCACCACCGGCCTCCGCCAGCGCCGACCCGCAACCTTCAGGACCCACCACCCGACCGTCCGACACCACCACCGAAACGCCGCCAGCCAGCCCGAGCAGCACGCCGGGAACCCCGACCATCAGCGGGACGCCGTCAGCGCCCTCACCCACCGAGCCGACCCCCACCCCGCAACAACCCACGGCCGTCGACCCGACCGAACCCACGACCACCGACGACCATGGGGTGCGGCTGTCGGCCACCGAGTGGCTGCCCTGGTCGCTGGCCGCCGCGATCAGCGCCGCCGCCACGATGGTCTGGCTGCACCGTCGCCGCCGCTACACCGGTGAACCCGACAGCGAACCCCTCACCGCGCTGCCGGCACCGGTCGTCCAGGTCCGCCGCGCCGTCACCGCCCACCCATCAGAGCCGGGCAGCGACGAGCAGCCACCGCGCCTGCACCCCGTACTCACGTCGCCGCCCGGTGGTGGAATCGGCATCGTCGGCGACGGCGCGCACGCCGCCGCCCGCGCCACCCTCGTCGCCGTCCTCGCCGCAGGCGACCCCCACCACCCCGACGCCCGCAGCGAAATCATCATCGACACCGCCACCCTGACCACCCTCCTCGGCCCCGACGCCACCACCCTCACCCCATGGCCACGGCTGCACCTCGTCGACACTTTCACCGACGCACTCACCACGATCGAAACCCACCTGCTGCACCGCAGCCGCATCCTCGACGACCACACCCTGACCGACCTCGACACCACCCCACACCCGGAAACCCCCGACGCGGGAGCCCTGCCACCGATCGTCCTGATCACCGAAGCACCACCCCCCACTGCCCGGATGCGGACCAAGACCGCCCTCACCCTGGGCGCGGACCTGCACGTGTCCGCGCTCCTGCTCGGTGAATGGACACCCGGCACCACCGTCGACGTCACCACCGACGGACACACCCACCCTGTGGCCGAGCAGCCCGCCGGACCGGTGCCGCCGCAACTGCCGGTGCTGGAAGCCGCCACGGCGATGCAGATCCTGCAAACCCTCCGCGAGGCGCACACCGGCACACCACCCGCCGCTGCACCCGCCGCGCCTGTGCCCCTGCACACCAGCCGAGCTGACACGCCGCCCGCCGACACGGCACCACCGCCGGGCACCGACCGGCCCTCCGATGATGTCCCCACGGGGCGCGCTCGGCTGCGGGTGCTGGGTCCACCGCGCATCGAAGGCATCACCGGGCCGGGACGTCCGCTGCGCGCCAAAGCCCTCGAACTGGCGGTGTACCTCGCCGTGCACCCCGACGGGGCCGCCACCCGCGAAATCGGCGAGTACCTCGAACCCGACGCCCGCCTCAGCCAAGCCGACCAACGCGTCCACACCAACGTGTCGAACCTGCGACACGTACTCGGTCGCGCCGGCACCGCAGACACCAAGAACGCCTACGTCATCAAAACCGCCGGCCGGTACCGACTCGACCCGACGACCGTCGACGTCGACGTGTGGACCCTGCGCGACCTGATGCGCGACGCGACCATCGCCACCGGACCCCGCCGCCGGGAACTCCTCACCACCGCCTGCGACCTCTGCGCCGCGCCACTGGCCGAAGGCCAGGACTACGAATGGCTACCCCCACACCGCGAGACCATCCGACGCTGGGGCACCGAAGCCCACCTTCTCCTCGCCGACGACCTACTCCACCATGATCCGCAGGCTGCATCCGACCTGCTCGACAAAGCCATCACCCTCGACCACTACAACGAAGCCCTCTACGTCAAAGCGATGCACGCCCGCCACACCCTCGGCGACGCCGACGGCATCCGCACCCTCCTCCGCGCCCTTACCAGAGCCCTCAACGACCTCGACACCCAACCCCACGACGACACCATCACCCTGGCCACCCAACTCCGCACCAACCTGAGCAAAAAGAACTCAGAGCTACTACGGAAGGGCTTATAACGTCCCTGGGCATGTAAATACCGAACATTTCAGGTTGAACCGCACACTGCACTGGGAGTAACCGGTCAGGGGCCTGATGTCGTCGCTCTGAGCGGAGGCCCGCGCGGCTGCTGGGGGTGTCGGAGCCCTGCGTCGACGACTAGGGTGAGGACGCGGTACGCGGCCTAATCTCGCCCGGCCGGGCAAGAGCGAACGCACGCATTCGGTGGGTCGGGGGAGCCCGGATCGCCGCGCTGACGCCGACTCGCTCAGCTCGACCCCGACGGCCACCAGCCGTTTGATAGTCCCACAATCGCGCCCACCCACGCGCCAGCGACAGCTGCAATGTGCCGGTCGCGTCTCCTCAGGGACCGTGGACGCGCGGCCCTCTGGTGTCCGGATCCTCCGGTTTAGGTTCGGTTCTGCTGGCTTTCGGGTCTCGCCATGCGCCCTGGTTGTACGGATAGACACCCCGCACTCCGCGGCCCGCCTGCCCGACAAGGGCGACAAGGTTCGCCGCAGTCCCGTCCCGGCGCCCGCCCGCGACCAACCCACCGCCTGGATCCGCCACCGCGGCACCGAGCTTGGACCGCTGCGGACCGGCCACTATGGCAGGCTCACCACCTTCGGCATCGCTCAGATCGTCCTCGCCGTCGACGCCGACACCGGCCTGCCCGGACTGCGCCCCCACCGACTACGCCACACACCTATGCCACCCGCCTCCGCAAGGCGGCGCCGACCCCGCCCAGATCCAAGGCCTGCTCACTCGACACAGCCGCCCGCTACTTCCAAAGCGGCGCCGCCGAACAAGCCGTCGTCGTCGGGTGGATTTCATTGAGTAGCCGCGCCTCCCTTTGGTATGACGGGAACACCGCTGCTCGCCGCTCCCGCAGGTCGCATTGACTGTGGCTGCCGCCGTCTAGACTCGACTACAGAGAGTTGCTTGTTGCGCACTCACGGCTGATCCCGATAGGTTGATGCATAGCCATGCACCGATGGCAATTGACGGGGAGGCTCTGTGCTGTCCAAGAAACCTGCTGTTACCGCCGCTCTGCTGGCTGGTCTTCTGTCGATGACCATGGCGGGTCAGGCATACGCTGCTCCCTCACCGGCCCCTCAGCCGGTCAGCGGTGAGCGCTATCTGACGGCGATGGTGAACGGCAAGGAGACTAAGTATCTCGCACCCGCCCGTAACGACGTCGAGCTGCAGGCGCAAATAAATGCTCACCTCAAGCGAGCTCCTGGTGGCGTGCAGATCAGCAAGAACCAGATCTCCTACATGGGCGGCAAGTTCATCATGACCTTTGCCCTGCCTGGTCAAGTCGAGGGCACTGATCCCACTCGCAGTGCCCCAGACGTCGCAGCTGATCCGACCAACTCGACTGCTCTCGCAGGGAGCAGCAAATGTAGCGCGTTGTGGTTCTGCTTCTTTGACGGTGTCAACTACACCTATCCTCGAGGACAGTTGAGCGACTGCGGCTTCCAGGATCTCAACAGCTTCGGCTGGGTTGACCGAGTTGAGTCGGTTGCCCAGAACCTGCTCGGCGGCTATGTCGATTACCGTAACCACACCTCCGGTGGCCACGGAAACGATGAGTTTCTCTTCTTTACCGACACGCTGTACACGCAGCATAGTACCGTGCCGTATCCGAACGTGGCGGATCACGTCTACAACAACTGCTAAGGCAGTCGTCGAAGCGGTTGGAGCCATTCGTTGATTGTGGCGATGTCCACCATGGCTTCGTAACGGACGGCGAGTTTGTCGAAGCCGGGTCGCTGCTGCCCGGTGGCCCCTGAGTCGGTGATGCCGCACTCTGTGGCATTACGCTGCTTGTATTGCTCGGGATCGAAGGCCGGTGGCCGGCTGCCCTTGGACCCCAGCTTGCGTCGGTTGGCGTCTTGGTCAGCCATTGAGGGCATCGTCGCGGCGATACCGCGTCGGCGCAGGTAGCGGCGGTTGGCCTTGGACGTGTAGGCCTGTCGGCCAAGGGCTCGGTCCGGGCGGGTCCGTGGTCGGCCGCCGCCGAGACATGGCACCCAGATCCCGTTGAGTACCGCCATGAACTGCCGGGCTGTCCCTACGCTGCTCGGCGGTCAAGACGATCGACAACGGCTTCTGCCCCTGCTCGCAGGCCAGGTGTAGCTTCGTGGTCAGTCCACCCCGCGACTGACCGAGCGCGTGATCGGTCGGCTCGACCGACCCCGCCAGACGACTCGGTCTGCAGATCCCCCTTTCGCGCGCCCTGACAACCATCCAGTCCACGTCCCACAACGCGCCCAGTCGCATCAGGCGGGGCCCGCAACGCGGTCACGATCTTCGCTTAGCTCCCATAATTTTGCCAACGGCCGGAAGCCCATAAACCGCAGCCTAGTACTCCAACGTCACTTGACTTCGGCGTTGGGCGTGGCGCGGGCATGAGGACGGCCACCGCGTTGATCATCGATGGTTTGTGAGGACAACCGAAGATCGTGCGGTGGCCGCGTGCCACAGCGTAGACCCCGCCGGGTGGCGGGTCATCCTGGACGAGGCGGTGACGCGTGTCGCCGGCCGTTTCATGCGGGCGGAACCACGTCGGACTGCCGGGCAACTCGTGGAAGGGCTGCTGTCGGGCGTGGAACGCAAGACCTGCTGGTCCCTGGCGGAACGGGCAGGTCACGCCGATCCGCAGGCGATGCAGCGGCTGTTACGCACAGCGGTGTGGGACGTCGACGCCGTACGCGATGACGTGCGTGACTGGCTGATCGCCAAGCTCGGCCATCCCGACGCCGTTCTGGTCACCGACGAGACCGGCTTCCTCAAGAAGGGCGTGTGCTCGGTCGGGGTCCAGCGGCAGTACACCGGCACCGCCGGCCGCATCGAGAACAGCCAGGTCGGGGTGTTCCTGGCCTACGTGTCACCCACGGGCCGGGCGTTGATCGACCGGCGGCTCTACTTACCCGAGTCAAGTTGGTGCGACAAGCCCGCACGACTCGCCGCCGCCGGCGTGCCGGACGACGTCGGGTTCGCCACGAAACCGGCCCTCGCCCGGCAGATGATCGCCGCCGCGTTGGACAACGGCGTGCCCGCCAGGTGGGTGACCGGCGGCGAGGTCTACGGCACCGACCCCCGGCTCCGCACCTACCTGGAACAGCGCGGGATCGGCTACGTCCTGGCCATCGGCTGTGCCCGTCGCGTGCGCGTCAACGACGGCCGCACCCTCGTACGGGCCGACGAGGTCGCCGAGCGGATCCCCACCACCCAGTGGCAGACGCACAGTTGCGGGCCGGGCGCGAAAGGACCCCACGACTACCTATGGGCCTGGGTCATCACCGCTACCCGGCCCAATGAACGCAGGTGGCTGCTCATCCGCCGCAATCGCACCACCGGCGAGCTGGCCTTCTACCTGTGCTGGTCCCCCGGACCGGTCCCGCTGCACACCCTCGTCCGAGTGGCCGGTTCCCGCTGGAGCATCGAGGAACTGTTCCAGACCGGCAAAGGCCAGGTCGGCCTCGACCACTACCAGGTCGGCGGCTGGACCGGCTGGCAACGCTTCGTCACCCTGGCCATGCTCGCCCTGGCCGTCCTGACCATCCTCGCCGCCACGCAGCAACCCAACACCGACCCGGACATCATCGCGCTGACCGTCGCCGAGATCCGCCGACTCCTCAACGCCTTCGTCCTCACCCCACCGCCTCCACCAGCGCACACCCTCGACTGGTCAACCTGGCGACGAGCATCCCAAGCCCGTGCCCGACGATCCCACTATCAACGCAGACTTCATCACCACACCACCCGGAAGATCAAGTGACGTTGGAGTACTAACTTGATCTTTAACCTGTGCGGCGCGGCCGGGGATTGGCCGACTTCTTCTTCGAAGGGGTTGTCTTCCCGGTCGTGCTGCTGGTGACGATGTGGACGTCGTAGCGGTGGGTGGGATGGTGGTTGGGTTGTCCGGGTGGGCGGCCGGGTCCTGGTCGGGTGGGTTTCGGTGCACCGGCGGGACAGGGGCTGTTGGCGCGTAGGTGCCGGAATCCGCGGCGGACCCGGGCGGGGGTGAGCCGTTCGGGTGGGGCGGGTCGTTCCCAGGGGCGACGCAGGTCGGCGGCGAGGGGGCGGGCCGGCCGTAGCTGGGTGTAGGCGGCGATGGTCAGCCAGGTCCAGTGGTCGGCGGCGTGCGGGTCGCGCAGTTTCGGCGCGCACCAGCCGAGGGTCTGCTTGAGTAGCCGGAAGGTGTGCTCGATGTCGAAACGGCGTAGGAACGCCTGCCACAGCAGGTCGATCATGGTCGGGTCGGGGTTGTCGCCGCCGCGCTGGTGGCCGAGGCCGGTGAACCACCACAGCCAGACCGGCTTCGCGGTCGCGCCGGAGGGCAGTCGTTGCACGTCCAGGCGGATGAGGGTGCCTTCCAGGATGGGCAGCTCGGGGCAGTCGGCCCAGGCGGCGCGGCGGGTCAGCCTGGGGTGCAGCCGGTGCCAGGCACGGGCGGTCGCGGTGCCGTAGAGACGGGTCTCGGTCACGGTGGTGACGTCCGGGGTGCCCCAGCTGGCCGGGTCGCCGAAGATGAACTCGCCACCATGCCGTGGTGGCCGACCGCACTTGGGGCCCGGTATCCATGGCCCCGGCGGGCGGCGCAGCACCCGGTCGGATCGCATCCGGGCCAGGACGCGTACCGGTAGGTCCCGTAGCAGCCAGGCCAGCCGGGCCGCGTCGTAGCCGGCATCCATCACCACCCAGACCGCTGGGTCACCGGGCTGCCAGTGCCCGGCGGCGATCAGCCGGTCCACCACCGCGCGCAGCTGCTCGGCGGTGACCGCGGCCAGCTCGGTGCCCGCGGCCAGCCGGACCGCGTCCAGCGGCGCGGTCCACGAACTGCGCCCGGACTCCAGGGCCACCACAAACGAGTACGGCCAGCCTGGCACCCCGATGTGCTGGTCTTTGCCACGGCCGTAGGTGTGGCACAGGATCCGCTCCGGCACGGTGTGCGCTTCCGGCCGCAGCCAGCAGGTGACATCCACGGCCAGGACGATCCGCCCGTCGGCGGCCCGTGGAATCGGCATCGACGCCACCACGGTCCGCAACCGCTGCACATCGATCCGACCGGCGCCAAGCGCGTCGTACAACGCGCCGTGACCTCGACGGTGCTCCGCCACTAGGGACAAGGCCGGCAGCGACCGTACCGGCCCGTCCGCGCACAACACCGCGTCGGCCAACTCGAACAGCGCATCAGCTCTGGCCCTCAGACAACGATGCAGTTCCGTACGGAACGTCGCAAGGTCCCCAACCGCGCTTCCACGCTCGGCGTCATGCACACTGATCATCCCGCAGCCCTTGGTCCCGATCTTCTTCCCTAGACAAGAGGAATGATCGATCAAGGGCTGCGGCCATGATCAGCCAGGGTCGATGCAACCGACCCCGGGTTAAAGATCAAGCTAGTGGTGAGAAAGTGGGGCACCCCTGACGGGGTGCCCCACTTTCTCGCTCGATATTAGGACATGTCCGGTCGCCTTTCCTGCTCGAGAAAAAGTACGTAGGAGAAGACGGCGGGAACCTTGACCGGCAACCTGGATGGCCGTTTGAGGAATATTGATTCGTATGCCAGGAGCCAACCCGAGTCCTGGTCGAACACCAGCAAGTCCCTCGTGCTGCCGTTGGACGAGTCCACGCTCACCGCCATACCCTGACGACCCAGCCGGTCGGTAACCTGACCGCGGAGGAGTACGCCGTCGGTGCTAGCAAGAAACTGAAGCACCGCGATCCTTACTTGCCGATCGACGGTCGTCGTGCGGTAGAGGTCCGCGACTGCCCTGACGGCCGACTGCGGACCATTCTCGCGAGGTTGGTGTGCGTATAGGGCTGCGGCTAGGGCGTTTACGTCGTGCGGCACTGGCTCGGTGACGACCGAAGCGAGCTGCCCGGCGCTGTATACATCGATCTCACCAGACTTATGCTCCGCCGCCGCCACCAATGTCCGTGCCGTGGGCTGCGCGCCGACTTCCGAAGGATCAAGAGAAACGGTGATCACCTTTCCCGAGCCGTCCGCTGCACGCCAAGTCGAGACGACCTGAGGCACTACCGCGACGCTGGTACCGTCCCTCCTCGAGGAGGACAGGTTCAGGGACCACTGGCCTACCTGCACAAAGCTGAATCGGCCGGCGCGCTGTTCGTCCGCCACGGCTCGACCGGAAACCACGGACGCTAAATCGAGTAAAGCCCCGTGCGCGCTGGGTGCCTTTTGGTCGTATTGCATATGCAGCGGTGCTGGGGTGGCGGCGAGGGCTGAATCAGTAGGCCCGACGAGCTGTGTCGCGACTACTCCAGCACCCAAGACGATGGCACCTGCAACCGTTGCGCTAAGCAGAGGACGGCGTGTCATCCCCCAGCGGGGAGACGGCCGAGACGAGCCGGTGGACTCCGCCGGCCAATCGATATGAGGCGCTGCTGGCCAGACGTCGATATCGCGAGCAGGGTCCAGGTCCGACAGTCTGACGTTCTCCAATTTCATCGAATGCCTCCACGTGCGGGTGTTAAAGCCTTCGGGGCTGTAGAAGGCGCTCCAACATTCATCAGTCGTGCCAACCGCTGCCGCGCTCGGAACAGGCGAACCGCAGCCGCCGTGCGGCTGCAGCCCAGAACCTGAGCCGCAGCCGACACGTCGAGTTCCTCCCAGGTCACCAATCGCAACACTTCACGATCAGGCTCGGAAAGGCGGGCGAATGCGCGCTGCAGGTCATGGGCGAGGCCGACAGCCTCGAACTCACCGCCCTCACTAGGAACATCTACGCCAGCCATGGGCACGGTGGCAGGCCGACTTCGGCGGGCGCGCCACTGGTCAGCCAGCACCCGTCGTGCGATCCCATAGAGCCAAGGAAGTGGCTGCGAGGGCTCCGCATGGCGACGCCGCCACGCCACTACGAACGTCTCTTGCGTGAGCTCCTGTGCGAGCTCCATGTCCCCGACTCGTCGGTAGCAGTAGCGCAGCACCAGGTGGTAGCTCGACGCGAAAGATCGCGTAAAAGTCTCGTGCTCGTGTTGATCAGCGCCCACTCGGCCCCCTCCAGCATCACTACCTCTTGTGGCCGCAGGTGGGCAGACATTACAGGGCAGGTTCGCTCGGCTCGGTCACTTCGATCCAGTGGTTGGTGGAGGAGCGTCGGATGCCCCACTCCTCGCAGCGAGTGCGGGCCTTGAGAGCCACCATCGTGAGCTGCGAGATTCCTTGCTATCGACACACACCCTAGCTAGGGGGCAGCGACGGCCGCGGTGATGAGTTTGGACAGGATCCGGTGCCGGGGCAGCTCCCGGACAGAGGTCCCGGCCCAACTCGTCGTCGGCGGCATCTAGGGCCTCGGCCACCACCGCAGGAGTATAGACGGCGTACCGGGTCATCTCGGCCGGGGTTCGACGTCCACCACGCGTGGGAGACGGGATCCGCCTCAAATTCCATGCTGGTTGTCTAGCGCCGGTGGAATCCCCTGAACGAATTCGTCAGCGCGTCATTCGGCGTCGGAAACGGTCGGGCGCGGGTCTCGCGCATCGTCGAGGGGCCGCTTGGTCGAGCTGTGGCCGCCCGGGCAGGCCTTCGTATCGCAGCCAAACAAGTACGAGTACGAGCGTCCCTACCCAGCGGTTTCCTCAACCCAGCGCACCAACGGCTCTGGTCTTCCAGTGCACTCCACGCGGTGGTTCCTCGTCGTCGTCGGGCCAGTCGATGATGGGGAGGGCGGGAAGACCGATCCGGGGTGCCACGACCTCGTTGGCTTCGGCCATCCAGGTGCTGGCCCAGGCCAGCTCACCTGGCAGGGCGAGGAGCCGTTGACCGTCGGCGGGATCGAGCCGGTCCAACAGAGGATTGCCGTGGCGGTCGGCACCGTCCGCCGCTGTGCCGCTCCAACGAGTACCGACCTGGTGCGGTCGGGCCCGTAGCGGGATCAGCACGCCGTCGATGTCGACAAAGATCAACGGTCGTCTGACGTTGGCGGGCACTGCGGAACCGTACCGCGATCGGCGGTCGGGGCCGCTGACGCCAGTGGCCGGTGACCTTCAGCGGCGCGAGAACGGCATGAGCGGATGTTCAGGCGAGGTCGTCGCCGCTGACCACCGGGCACCCGAAGAGATCGCTGAGAACTGTCCGCTGATGGTCGGTCAACGGGTTGACGAAGACGGCCATGGCGACTGCGGCTGACCGGCATGCGTCGGCGACTTCGTGGGCCTTGCCCGAGCTGAGCAGGGTTCGCCGGGAGAACGGCGAGGTCATCCTGCTCGCACCGCCGCGGGAGATACCCCGTCTCTGGACCTGCCGGCCAACCACTCGTCCACCATGTGCTTCCACTGAAGCCGCCAGAAGGTCAAGCTTCGCCTCAACCTGTTTGTCCTTGGCGGAGAACAAGCCAACCAGCATCACGCCGGCACCTGCCAGCCGGATGCTTGGGTGCCCAGCTCGTCTTCCTGTCACTACGCAAGGTTACAAAGCCCCACCACCTCTCGGGCGGTCGTGGTGCCCGATCAGGACGTCCAGGTCATGGGAGTTCATCACTGGGCAAGCTGGCGGCAGGCATCCCGGTCGTGTGGCAGCCCGGCCTCCTTGAATACCAGCCCGCAGTTTCCGTTCTTCGGATCCCAGAGTTGGTCGTTGATGACGAGAGCTCGAAGGAGCGCACGCTGGGAGTCGGTCAATGGCCGGCGCGGGCCGTGCGGCTCGGCGAAGGCAAAGCGCACCAGGGCGCCCCATCCGTCGTCGAATCCGGTCCAACCGTCCTGCCTGGCAACCTCGCAAGCGGCCGTTGCGATCGTGTCGAAGTCGGGCGCGACGCGGATCGCTGCGGGGACGAGTTCGAACTGGTGCAGACTTGGAGGCGGCGGCTCCGCCAGCGCGGCGAGGATCAGCTGTTGACTCCGTGGGTCGTCGTCGTGGACCAGCGCGGCCCGCAGGCGGACCGCGGGGTCTGGGTCGGAGAGTAGGTCGCGCAGATCCACGCCTAGGTTCTGTCTCGCGGATCTTGGTTGTCGGGGACGGCGCGTAGCCAGTCGAGGGTTTCGACCAGATCGAGGGTGGCCTGGAAGTTGGCGGCCAACTTGTCGTAGCGGGTGGCGAGTCCTCGCCAGTGCTTACGCCGGTTGAAACCACGTTCGACCTGGTTGCGGCGCCGGTAGGCGACCGGGTCGAACGTCGGTGGTCGGCCGCCGCGTCGCCCCCGCCGCTTCCGGTTGGCGATTTGGTCGTTGGGCTCGGGGATGACCGTGGTGATGCCCTTGCCCCGCAAGGCGGTCCGGTTCGCGCGAGAGGAGTACGCCTTGTCACCGGTCAACGAGTCAGGCCTCGTACGTGGCCGGCCCACCCCACCGGGACGGGGCACCCGGACCTGGCCCAGCAGCGGGATCAGTTGGCGGGTGTCGGCTGCCTGACCAGGGGTGATCCGGGTGGCCAGGGAACGGCCACGTCCATCGGCCAGGGTGTGGATCTTCGTGGTGAGACCACCCCGCGACCGGCCGATGGCCTGCGCTGCCCGCGACTCCTCCCGGCTCAGCCCCCTTTACGGGCACCGGCGGCGTGCTGGTGGGCACGCACGATGGTGGCATCGACCTGCACGTTCCAGACGATGCCGTCGTCGAGTTCGGCCAGGGCGATGACGTGGGCCTTCAACCGGGCCCACGTCCCATCGGCCGCCCACCGGGAGAACCGTCCGTGGGCGGTCTTCCATGACCCGTACCGTTCGGGAAGGTCCCGCCATGGCGACCCGGTGCGTTTCACCCAGCAGATCGCGTTGATGATCTGCCGATGGTCCCGCCACCGTCCACCCCGAACGGGCTGCGCCGGCAACAACGGTGCCAGCACAGCCCACTCGTGGTTCGTGAGATCACCTCGCGCCATACCAGGCTTAACGAGCGACACTCATGATCCGCAAGACAGAACCTAGCTGGCCGAGGCAACGGACCCAGAGGCCTCGCGGTCCGGAACCGTGTTGCAGCTGATCTCTGATGATGGCAGCGAAGTCCTCGCGCTGGTTAACCAGTGGCGCCATTCGGGCGATCGCCGTGAGGTGCTCCGCATAGAACAATGCGCGGCCGGGCACCGCCGTTTTCAACAGCGCCAGCACTACTGGGTATGCCGCTGCCACGGCATTGGCGACGTCGGGGAGTTCCTCGGCGAAGTGCGGGTTCCCCGCTAGGAAGGTTACGGACGAGGCTGCGTCACCCAGAAACTCTACGAGCGCATCGACCGTGTCCGGATGTGCCCGGCCTTCGGCGAGGAGGGCGGTCACGGCCTGGACGGCTGGCGCAGTCGCGGTCTCGGGGAAACCCTGATGCAGCACTGCGACCTGGAGATGATCCAGCGCCGTCTCACGGGCCTGGGCATCGCCGCACTCCAGGGCGCGCAGATGCTCCGGAGTGTCTGTCGCCCGGCCGTAGGCGTGCCGTAACTGCCACCAGTCAACCGTCATCATCGACTCTCCGCTTGAACGAGAAGACACCGATGATGGCAGGGACCGTTTCCACCCCACCAGCAGGTGTGGAGATCGGGTCGGAGCGCTATTGGGGCTTGGTCGTCACTGCGGGAGGATGCGGCGGATCGCTGTGATCTGGTTGGTCCAGCTGTTCAGCGTCGCGATCTTGACGACGTCTCCGGTGCTGGGGGCGTGGATGACGGCTCCGCTTCCGAGGTACATGCCGATGTGGCGGGGTGCGGTCGGGGTGCCGTGGCTGCCGGGGATGAGGATCAGGTCGCCGGGACGCAGGTGTGTCGGGTCGGTGACGGGCGTGCCGGTGTGGAGTTGGTCGTGGGTGGTGCGGGGGATGGTGATGCCGGCTGCACGGTATGCGGCCTGCATGAGGGAGGAGCAGTCGCACTGCTTGGTGGGGTCGCCGGAGTGCGGGTCGGTGCAGGAGCCGCCGAAGTGGTACGGGGTGCCGAGTTGGCGGATGGCCCAGGTGATAGCGGTCGCGACTGCCGGTGGGGTGTCGGCGGGCACGGTGAAGCCGGCTGGGAGTGCGGGGGGTCCGACGGCGGGGCAGTCGGTCAGTGTGCTGGTGAGGTGTTGTACGAGGTGGGAGGCGTCGTTGGCCCATTTGGTGTAGGCGTTGGGGAAGGCGGAGACCTGTACTGCTTGGGCTGCCTGGGTGAGGTTCCCCCGGCAGCTCGGAGGCTTTCGATCATGCTCTGATGGAGCTGAAGGGAGTCATCCGTGGCAGCACCGAAGAAGTACCCCGATGAGCTGCGTGAACGTGCGGTGCGCTTGTATCGGGAGTCGGACCCGAAGCCCGTGATCCGGCAGCTGGCACGCCAGCTTGGTGTGCATCACGAAGCGTTGCGCAACTGGATCCGCCAGGACGAGGCCGACCGCGGTCAGCGTGACGACCGGCCGACGACCTCGGAGGTTGAGGAGCTGCGCCGGCTACGGCGGGAGAATGCCGAGCTGAAGCGGGCCAACGAGATCCTGAAAGCCGCGTCGGCTTTTTTCGCCTCGGAACTCGACCCGACCCGGCGACGGTCGTGACGCTCGTCAACGAGCTACGCGATCGCTTCGGGGTCGAGCCCGTCCTCCGGGTCCTCAACGTCGCCCCGTCGACCTACTACGGCTGGCTCGCCCAGGCCGCCAACCCGTGTGTTCGGCGGCGGGAGGATGCGGAACTGGCGGTGGAGATCGCGGAGATCCACGACGTATCGGGTGGCACCTACGGCAGTCCAAGGGTGCACGCCATGCTGCGCCGGCAGGGCCGCCAGGTGGGTCGCAAGCGGGTGGAGCGGTTGATGCGGACCGCCGGCCTGCAAGGGGCGTTCCTGCGCAAGAAGTGGCGCATCCCGTCGACCCGGTCGAACCCGAAGGCGACACCGGCTCCCGATCTGGTGAACCGGCAGTTCACGGCTGCGGCGCCGAACCGGTTGTGGGTCGCCGACGCCACCCGCATCCCCTGCGGTGAGGGCGTGTTCTGGCTGGCCGCAGTGCGGGACGTGTTCTCCAACCGCATCGTGGGCTGGCGCTGCTCTGACCGCTGCGACACCGACCTGATCCTCGGCGCCCTCGAATACGGCATCTGGTCCCGCGACGTCCGCGACGGCCAACTGATCCACCACTCAGACCGCGGGTCGAACTACACGTCGTTCCGCTTCGCCCAACGCCTGGCCGACAACGGCATCCTGCCCTCCATGGGGTCGGTCGGCGACAGCTACGACAACGCCCTGATGGAGAACTTCTGGTCGACGTTGAAGATCGAACTGGTCTACCGCAACTCGTGGCGCACCCGCGACGAGGCCGAGAACGCGATCTTCACCTACATCGACGGCTGGTACAACACCCGCCGCATCCAGAAAGACCTCGGCTGGCGATCCCCAGACGAGTACGAAACCGCCTGGCACACCCACCAGGCCCGACACGACCAGACGGCTATCGTTCAGCCTGAGCCCACCGGCGCCAGGTAACTAACCCTCCGGCAAACCGGGGGAACCTCAGGGTGAGTGGCATCGTTTCCCAGCCGGGGATGGTGAGCAGTTTGTGGTAGAAGGCGTTGGCTTGGTATGCGGGGTCGGATAGTTGTGCTGGGCTGCCCCAGCCTTGGCTGGGGCGTTGTTGGAACACGCCGATGGAGTCGTGGTCGTTGCGGTGGCCGAGGTGGGGCAGGTTCCGTAGGCCGGATTCCTGCAGGGCGGTGGCGGTGGCGATGACCCAGCCTCGGCGGGGCACGCCGTTGGTGCGTCCGACGTCGATGATTGTTGCGGCGATGTCGAGCTGCTCGGTATCCCACGCTCCGATGTCGGGTGGCTGTCCCGAGGGCGTGGCAAGTGCGGCGACGGTGCCGCAGGTGTCGGGGCGGGTAGCGGCCGACATCAGGGCCATGGGTAGACCGAGGCAGGCGAGGACGCTGACGGTGACAACTCCGATGATGACCTTGGTCATCGTGATGGCACTTCCTTCGTGTCGTGTGCGAACGGTTGTTGGTTCGACGGTGGCGATCCGGGCCGGGTGGGCTGTCGTTGAGGGGGTGCAGCAGCGCCGGCGTCGTGCTCGTGGCCGCGTACGTCGCCCGGTGCCGGGTGGTGAAGCACGAAAAGGGCGGTGGGCCGCCCATGCGGGCGGCCCACGGTGGTGGTCAGGGTGTGATGGGAGGTGGTGTCAGTACGTGTGCGACGCGGCGTGGCAGGTCTTCGATGATGGCGGGGTGGCGGTCGGAATGGGTGTCGATGGTTGTGACGTAGGCCCAGTCCCAGTTGCCGTTGGTCATAGCGGGGACGTGCCAGAGCAGAGGTCGCCGTGTTGGTCGAGGAACAGGGCATGTACCGAGGGTTCGGCCAGGCAGGTGAGGGATTGGGTGGCGCAGGTGATGGTGCAGGTGCAGGTCGGGCTGGTGGTAGGTGGCGCGTGGTAGCTGGTGGTGGATGATGCAGCGGCAGTCGCAGAGCCGCTGCCATGGCGGGGTGTAGGTAACGGGGCGCTCCGGAGTGTGGAAAGGCGTAGGTCTTCGGTTCGCGCCATGGGAGGTCGTGGTCGTCCCCCGTCGGTCAGGTCCTCGGCGCGCAGCGATGTGCGGTCCGGTTCGAGGCGGATGTCGTTCTGGAGTTCACGGCTTCCTCGTATACGACTTGATCGGCAGGGAGCCGGGGTGGTGGGGGAGGGTTGGTCATGCGCGGTCGTTCTTGGTGAGGTGGGTGTAGATCGCGATGCACCGGAGGATCAGTTCGTGTGAGGGCAGGGTCAGCAGCTTCTGCCGTTTGGCGTCCCGGAGGCGGTCCCAGATCAGGATGGTGACGGAGGCCGACCACACGTCGACGATGACGCCGTCGATCTTGGCGTGCTGGTGGTCGGCGATGATGCGCCTCAACGTGTCGATCAGGGTGGCGTCGCCGGGCGGGTGGGTGGCGTCGTCGGGTCGTTGCGCTTCGGGCTGCAGTGTGTAGCAGTCTTCGCAGGTGTGGTCGATGCGGGATGGATCCTCGGTCTCCCACCGCAGCACGTCGCCGGCGGGTAGACCGCAGACGGACTGCCGTACGTCGTGGGGGTGGCGGATGTGGCTGCTCATCGGCTGGCTGCTTGCATAGTTTCGTCTCTGGTCGTCTGTCGTGCCATGGCATCCCTTCGGGTATGGGGCCGGGGCAGCGGCCTCGGTGGCCGCTGCCCCGGGTGGTGGGCGAGGGGTGGTCAGACCTTGAGCAGGTCGAAGGCGGTGATCTTGAGGTCGCCGACGTTGCCGGTGACGACCCGGTTGGCGCGGGCGGTGTCGTTCTTGGCGGGCTGGTAGTGGTCGAGGTACTCGGTGATGGCCTGGTATCCGGCCCATCGGCTGCCGCTGATGGCTTTCTGGGTGTCGGCTTCGCGGATCAGATACTTGAGGGTGCCGAGGCGCTGCTTGGCGTTGTTGCGGGTCTGCTCGGAGGCGTTGTCCTTGAGAGGCCACACCTGGCCGATGATCTGTTCGAACTCGCGCATGGTCAGGTCGGCTTGGAGCATCCGCTCGGCGGCCTTCTCGAAGGTCTCCATGTAGGTCCACATCAGGCCGATGGCCTCGCGGGCCTGGCTGATCTGTGAGGTGACGTTCGAGGTGTGCCGGAACGTGTAGTGACCGACGGTGTGTTGGAAGGCGGCGCGTTGGGTGTTGGCGCAGACCACCCGGATGGGGCTGGCGTCGACGCGCAGGGCGGCGGTGCCGTCGTGTGAGGTGGTGCCGATCAGGTAGAGGTCCAGGCGGTCGACGCCGGCGATGTGCATCGCGTCGGGGAGTTTCATGGTGACGAAGACGCTCTTGCCGCCGCGGAGGCTGCCGGCGGTTTCGAAGTGGGCGCCGCCGACCTGGTCGACGAGGCGGTCGAGCATCTCGGCGCACTGTTCGTTCTGGACCACGGTGTAGTCGGTGCCGACGATGCCCAGGTACTCGGTGGCTCCGGTGGCCGGGTTACGGCGGACGGTCATCCGTTTGTCGTCGGCGGGGACCTGCACCTCGACGCCGTCGACGAGGTCGATGCCGACGGTGCGGATGGTGCGTACGCCCCAGTCACCGAGGCGGGCGGCGGCCATGATCTCTTCGGCTTTCATGGTGTCCTGGGTGACGGTGCCCAGCTGATGCCAGGCGGATACGCGGGCGGAGGCGAAGGCGGTTGTCCCGTCGGCGAACGTTTCCAGTTCGTGTGGCACAGGGGTTCTCCTGTCGATACGGGTGCGGGGGCCGGGCGTGCGGTTCGGCCCCCGCGGTGGTTGGTGATGGTCAGGACTGGTCGGGGGTGCCGGTCTCGGCGGGTGCCGGGTGGAGGAAGGTGAGCGGGTTGTCGGCGACCAGGAGGATGCGGCCCGCAGCGGCGGCCTTCGTGAGGTTGTTGCGGACGGCCCCGTTGCTGACTGCCCGGTTGAGCTGCGCGGCGAGGGCGGTGGTGATGTCCTGCGGGGTCATCTGGCGGCCGGGGTGGGCGGCGAGGTAGTCGAGGGTCAGGCGTTCCAGTTCGCCGCGGCCGAACGGCTGGTTGCCGTCGGCGTTGACGGTGGTGTCACCGACCCGGGTCGTGGTGCTCGCCGCGCGGAGGGTGGGGCGGGTGGGTAGGACGACGATGTGGGTCTCGCCGTCGGGGGCGACGATGTGCAGGGTGCCGTCCGGGTGGATCAGCGGCTGTACTGCCGTCGTGGCGGTTGGTGCGGTGGCCAGTCCTCGGATGGCCTGGGAGCACAGCGGGCAGCGGGGCGGCTGCGGGTTCGGGTCGACCTCGCTGGCCTTGGTCGGTCCCGGGATCCACCGTGGCGGCAGGCCGGGTAGGCGTCGGGCGGCGTCGGCCTGCTCCATCGCGGTCAGCAGCCGGGTGGCCGTCGGGTGCCCGATGCCGCTTTCGGCGACGATCACCTCCAGGGTCACGCCGATGTCGCCGTGGTCGGCCAGGACTGCCTTGATGGTCATGACCTTGCGGTCACCTGGGCGGGCAGGCGGTGCGGCGGCTGCCGGCTGAGCCGTGGCCTGCACGTCGGAGTTCGGCTCGGTGTCGTCGCCGCTGATGTGGGCCCCCTCGTCGAGGACGGCCGGCCCGTTCGCGTCAGCGTCGTCGTCTCGGTCGGGCGGAGTGGTGCCTACCTCGGTGCCGTCGCGGTCGCTGCTGCCGTCGTCGGGGTTGCTCTCGATGTCGTTGGTCGACTTGCCGATGTCCTCAGCCGGCTGGTCGGTCTGCTCCCCGGTTTCGGTGTCTCCGTTCTGGTTGACGGTGGTGTCGGCCCCGGTGGTGTGCGCGTCGGCGGGTTCGGTGTCCGGCGGCGCGGTGTCACCGGCGGCGGTGGTGAGGGCCCACCGGGTGGGGAGGCCGTCGGCCTGGTCGGTGTCGGTGTCCACCGCGATGATCAGGCCGGCGTCGGTCAGGGTCTTGATTGCCTTGTCGGTGGTCGAGCGGGCCTTGCCGGCCTTCTCGGCCAACTCGTGGATGTCGCCCTGGCCGAGTTCGGTCAGGGCGTCGAGGACGGCCTGCGTGGCAGGTGTCAGGGACAGGTCGTTCATCAGGGTTTCCCCCTCCTGGGGTGAGAGCCGTCCGACCCGGTGTCGGACGGCGGTGTGTCGGGGTTGTGGGCAGCGGCGAGCACGCGCCCGCGCTGCCGTGCGGTGGTGCTCGACCCGACGGGTGGCGTTGGCTCGTCGGCGGCGTCAGTGGCCGGTGGTGGTGCGCAGGATGTAGAGGCGTCCGTTGGTGGGGTCGCGGTAGATGCCGGCGTCGGGGTGGGCGAGTCGCAGCGGCTGGACGCTGCCGGACGGTCGCAGCCGGGCGTCGCAGGTGCCGACGGTGATGTGGGTGGCGTGGCCGGCGAGGTGCAGCCGGCGGCAGGAGTCGGTGTGGGGCAGGGCGACCAGGACGGTGTCGCCGGGGTTGACGTAGCGCCGCTGCACCACCCGGCCCTCGCGGGTCTGCGCGTGGACGGTCCGTGTGGTGTCGGCGATGAGGGTGTCGACGCGGTCGCGGGCCTGCCGGTATTCGCGGCCCAGGTCGGTGATGGTCTGCACGACGCCGGTGACCGTGGCGGTGGGGTCGGTCAGGTCGTCGGTGTTGATGAGCCGGGTGCGGAGCTGGTCGGCGGCGAGGAGCAGTTCGGTGCGTAGGTGCCGCAGGGTGGCCGCGGCGTCGGGGAGGTGCGCGGCGGCGGGGATCGGGTCGGTGGCGTGCTGGTCGAGGGTGCGGCCGGTCGTGAGGGTGATCCACCGGTTGACCGGGTCGAGGTGCGGCATCTGGTGTCCCGGGGTCAGCTGGTGAGGTGGGCGAGTTCGGTGGGGGTGAGCTGTGCGGGGGTGCGGTTGCGCCACGCGTCGGAGTGGCGCAGCTGCCACCAGCGCAGCAGCGTCCGGCATGCGGTGGGGAGGTCGTCGCAGTCGGGCAGCGGGTACGCCATCGGGCCGTGGCGGTGTCGGGGGTCGGTGTATGCGGTCGGTGTCCACCCCTGGTCGGTGTCGGTGACCTCGCCGACGATGCGGTCGGTGTACGGGATGTCGAAGGCGGTGGCGGCTTCGGCGTCGGGCATCACCAGCCAGGTGCCGTCGGGGTGGCGGCGCAGCGTGGCCACGCCCCACGAGGGGTCGCCGGGGTGCAGCAGCAGGTGCCGTTCGTTGGTGCCGCTGATCGGCCGGTGGCTGCGCCAGGCGCGGTAGCAGGCGGTGAGCAGGGTGCCGAGGAGGCGGTGGCGTTCGTGGGCGGTGAGGACGTCGGTGAGGGTGTGCGGGTAGCCGGTCAGGGGTCCGTCGGTGTGGGAGGTGAGCCGGTGTCGGGTGGTGTCGGCGAGCGCACCGAGTCGGGTGAGGGTGTGGTCGAGGGTGGTGGTGCTGTCGGTGAAGTCGCGGGCGGTGCGGTGTAGGAGGCGGGCGAGGTCGCCGAGTGGGTCGAGGGTGGCGGTGTCGTGTCGCCACAGGTGTTCGGGTAGGACGTCGTTGGTGTCGGCGGCGATGCGTCGTAGCGCGGGGTCGGTCAGGAACACCGGGGTCTCCTTTACAAACGGGGATGGCGAAGGCCGGTCACCGCGCGGGCGCTGACCGGCCTTCAAAGGGCGTGCGGGGGTTCAGGCGGTGACGACGGCGCACAGCCGGGCGTCGGAGCGCAGGGCGCGCAGGTAGGCGCAGGCCTCGTTGAGGAAGCGGAACCGGTCGGCGACGGAGTCGGTGGCGGGGGTGAGGAGACGGCCGTCGGTGGTGATCAGGGCGTCGCCGATGAGTGCGATGCGCCAGTGCAGGCCGGCGTAGGTCGCTTCCCCTGCCTGGTAGAGGGACAGTTCGTAGGGGTCGAAGGTGTGGGCGAGCATCGCCAGGACGCGGGGTTGCAGCTCGAAGCGGCGGTGGGCCTCGTAGAGGGTGACGGTGCTCGGAGCGATGTGGTGTTGGGCGAGGAAGTCCTCGAAGGGGCGGGCCGGTTTGGTGGTGGCGCCGACGTGGGTGTTCCAGGCCCGCCAGCGCAGCGCGGCGTCGTGGGCGGCGCGGGCGGCGGTGCCGGTGAGGTCCAGGCGGCTTTTGCGGCCTCCGGCGGCGAGGGTGACCGCGCCGCACCGTCGGGCGGCGTCGAGCAGCCAGTAGTCGAAGAACCGGGTCAGCCAGCCGATCAGCGGGCGGTGGCGGACCCGGTAGCGGCGGATGGGGGTGCCGTTGATGTGGAGCAGGTCGTGGACCTTCTCCGAGGCGGCGAACCAGTCGGCGTCCACGCCGGGGGTGAAGCAGACGGTGATCACGTGGCCGGTGGGGGGAGTGGGGGTGGGCATGACGGAGTGCTCCCTTCGCGACAGGGCAGGGTGAGGTGGTGTGTGGGGTCGGGTCACCGGGGTGCGGCGTCTGCGGCGGAGCACTGCCCTGGGGTGCGGGTGGGGATCACGGGCCGACCGGGAGGGTGGGCTGGAGGTGATCCCGTGGCGCGGGGCAGGTCCGGAAGGGGACAGACGGGCGGCGGTGCGAGCAGAAAGAAGAAGCCGCACCGTAGCGTGGTGACCTGACAGCACCGGCGCTGTCAGGAATCGTGATCATGCGGCTGAGCTGTGCTGCCAGATGGTGTCGGGCCTCTGTCAGGTTTTGTACTCAGTGGCACCCCACGCGAGGGCCGTCTCGTCGCCTCGATGTCGGGCATGATGACGGTATGCGCCTGGGTCGGGCCTCTGTGGCGTTCTTCGTGGCCGGTGCGGCATCTGCGCTCTGGGCCGTGTTCCTGATCAGCGAGGGCTTGGACAAGGCCGACAAGTGGTCCAGTGTCGCGGCCTTCATCGGGACTGTCGTACTCGGCGTTCTCGGCTTGGTGACGGCACGACGATCAGCGAATCCGACGCCGAGCCCGACGTCGCCGCCGGCAGGCGACGGCGGACCACCGCCGTCGACCGGCGTCCAGACCATCAATGTCCACGGCGGCATCGCACCGATCGTGGGTCCTGGTGGGACTCAGACCAACACCTTCAACACCCCACCGCCGGGCACGTGACCACGCAGTCCCTCCCGCCGCCGGAGACGCACCACCAGACCATCAACGTCTATGGCGGCATCGCACCGATCGCCGCTCCCGGCGCCAAGCAGATCAATATCTTCCGCCACTACAGTCAGGTGGGCGCCTGGGGGCTCGGCGTGCTGTGCCTCGCCGGGTTCCTGACCGCCCCGCTCTATGCGCGGTCGACCCTGCTGTACAGCATCATGGTGGTCAGCGGAGGCATGGCTGCTCTCTTCCTGGTGACCGGGTTCCGCTCGGGACCATCGAAGGCGGCGTACATGGATGAGAGGTCAGGTGCCGCTGATCCCGCCCGACTGCGCGAGTGTGCCCGGCAGTTGGCGCTGGTCGTGCGTACCAAGGAACTCGATGGTCGTTCGGTGCTGCTGCACAAGGGGCCTTCCGAACTCCCGGCGGACCTGACCTTCACCCCGATCGAGGCCGGCAACGTACTGACTGGTCGACCCGCCTGTAGTGATCTTCCGTCCGGGTCGCTGCGTGAGGTGGCGAACTACTATCGGGCGCTCTCGGCGAAGCGTCTGGTCATTCTCGGTGAGCCGGGCGCGGGCAAGACGGTGCTGGCGACGGAGCTGATTATCCAGCTCCTCGATGCTGGGCTGTCCAACGACGAGTGGCCAGCCGAACCCAACTCAGTCCCTATCCGGTTCAATCTGGCGAACTGGTCGGATGGTGACCTCTCCGGGTTTCTCGCCCATCAACTCCAGGCGCAGTACCAGGTTCCCCGCGAGGACGCCGAGGAACTTGCTCTCTCCGGTCTGATCCTGCCGGTGCTGGACGGTCTCGACGAGATGGAGCCCGCGCCGGACAGCCCACGGGACCCGCAGTGGGCTGTCGACCGCATCAACGATTTCCGCAGATCGCATCAGGACACCGCCGGGGTGGTGTTGACGTGCCGGGACGCGGTCTACGAGTCCCTCGACCCTCCGGTCATGGAGGCCGTTGTCGTGCGGGTCGGTGCGTTGAGCGTTGATCAGATCACCGAGTTCGTCAGTGAGCGTCTCGACGGCGACCGCGTGGAGCAGCAGCGGTGGCTTCCGGTACTCACGTCGCTGAGGACCGGAGCAGACGGGGCGGCGTACCATCTGCTGCGCACGCCGTGGCGGCTCACCCTCGCGCTGACGGCCGCGGCAGACGCCGACGTGCTGGATCCCACCACGCTTCTCGGTGAGACGGCGGGACGGTTCGAGGCGATGCTGCTGGATGCCTTCCCGTCGGCGATGCTGAACCGCCGTCGGAAAGAGCAGAGGATCATCCGGCCGGGACAGCGCGGCGGCTCCGGATCGAGTTTCACGGTGCCGAACGAGCAGGTACTGCGGCGCTGGTTGCGGGTACTGGCCCGCTACTCGAACTCCACACTGGCCCTACACACGATGTGGGCCATCGCCGGACAGCACCTGGTGCGTCTCGTTCACCTGGTGATCCACCTGGCGTGCGCGCTGGGGTTCCTTATCCCGTGCCTGCTTGCGATCGTCGGCGGTGCAGGGCACGGCGGGTCGGCACTGCGTGCTCTCTGGAGCGGCTCGGTGCGGCTCTCCGAGCAGCAGACGGTCGCCCTGGTCTGGCTGGCTGGCGCCGGCATCGTGCTGATCGTCTGGGCCGGGTGGCTCGCCATCACCCCCACGCCCCGACGGTCGAAAACGAAAACTGCGCAGTACCGCAGCCGCGCGATGCGGCAGATGACCGTCCCCCAGCGCCTCGCCGCAGCCGCGGAGATCAGCCTGGCGATCGGCGCGGCGCTGGGCCTTCTGGCCTGGCTGGTCGGCGGCTGGATCGTCGGTGCCGTCGTGGGGGTCGTGGTTGCGATCCTCTTCGGCCTGGTCATGGACAAGGTCCGGCTGGACCGAGGGCTCTCCGGCGGCAGCGACCTGCGAACCGCCTGGCAGAACGACCTCATCCTCGCGCTGCTCTGCGCCGTGCTCTGCGGCACGGTCTTCCCGATCTTCCTCAGCTATCCGCTGTGGGCCGGTGCTGCCATGGGAGCGATCCTGGGCTTCGCCGGCGCCTTCGTCCTCAGCCTGCAGGCGTGGCTGCGCTACGTCATCGCCATGACGATCATGAAGCTTCGCGGTGACCTGCCGTGGCGGCTCGGCGCATTCCTCGACTGGGCATACCTGGCAGGGCTGATGCGGATCTCCGGGATCGGCTATCAGTTCCGCCACCGCCAGTTGCGTGAGTGGTTCGCCCACGACAGCCTCGACCAGGACGGGCAGGCGCACATCACCGCCGCCCGCTGAGCATGCGCCACGCTCTCGGCGCGTGGTACGGCACCAGCGGCACTGTCGAGAGCGGCGGATCCAGACCGACGGCACCGAAGTGAGGTGCCCGTCACTGGCGGCAGCCCAGGGGAGTGACGGTTGCCAAGAGGTAGCCGTCGGCCCTGTAGGTGGCGGGGTATTCCTGCCGTGCCCACTCGGCGATGGCGGGATCAACGAACTTGGCCCGGTCCGACGGGGCGAACAGGACACCCACGGCACCCTGCGCCCCCGTGATGATGTCGCTGGTGGTGAGGTAGCCACTGCTGATCCGTACCCGTGAGGTGTCGGCCAGCCACGGCGGTGTACGCAGGCCGGCACGGGCGGCGATCTCCTGATCGTCGGTGACCAGGACTGACCCGACGGGCAGGGTGCGCAGGCAGCGCAGCATGGCGCTGGCTTCCAGGCGCGGACTGACCGGCATCGTCAGCACCTGCACGACACAGGTCAGCACGAGTGCCGCTGTCGTCACCAGGTGCATCCTTGGGCGTAGCAGCGTGAAGAAGCCGGCGGCGATGATCGCCGCTCCCGGAGCGACGAACAGCAACAGGTGGTGCTCGAAGATCGGCCGGTGCAGACCCGCGAAGACCACTCCGCTGACACCCCACACCAGCAGCGCGAGCACCAGGGGACGCTGCGCCCGGGACAGGCGACGCAGGCAGAGGAACGCCCCGGCTGCGGACAGCAGACCGAACGGCACGATCCATACGGCGAGCATGGTGGTCGCCCCAGCGGGGACCGGCTGTGCTGGAGCGTCCGCCGCGCTGAGGTGCAGGGCGACAACCTGGTCCCACGCCACCGCTGGCGGCCTGGTCACGATCAGCGTCAGCACGCACACGGCCACCGCCGCGACTGACATCGGTGCGAGGGCGGCCAGCCGTCGTCGGCTCATCAGCGTCACGACGAGCAGGGCAGGCAGCACGACCACCGCGATGAGCTTCATGGCCAGGGCCACACCCAGTAGCGTCCCCGAGGCAAGCCACCAGCGCAGCCGTCCCCGGCCTGCGCACACCACCGACCAGGTGACCAGGGCAGCGGTGGGCAGATCAGCACCGAACTGGAAGCCGTATCGCTGCACCGGCGGCAGCAATGCCACCAGAAGCGCCGCAGCCATCCCGGCGTACCGGCCGGCGAGCCCACGGCCCAGGATGCCGGCTCCGGCGGCGAGTAGTACCGCCCAGCCGATCGTGAGGATCCGTGCCGCCAGTTCCCCGCCGTTGAGTGCGAACGGTAGGGCGGACAGCCATGCGTAGAGCGGTGGCTGTGCGAAGAACACCTCCGCGTAGGGCTGGTGTCCGTCGGCCACCGCCAGCGCCGTCTGCCAGTACACCCCGTCGTCGTAGTCGAGTTGCACCATCCGCAGGTGGCTTGCCCGCACCAAGAAGGTCGCCACGACAGCGACACCGGTGGCGGCCAGCGAGCTACGCGCCGCAGCGGAGACATTCACGGGCAGGACTCTAACGACAGCAGCCGCGTAACCGGTTGGAGATGCGCGGTCGATGGATGTCGCCGGCGGAGGGGCCCAACAGGCAGTCAGCGAGCGGTTGCGACGCCGCGAGCAGCGCTGTCAGCGGACGAAGGTTCCGTCGTCGTCGAAGTTCGGGTTGTCCGCCACGGGCTGGCCGTGGCTGCTGGGTAGCTCGGCGAGGGGGACCCGGACGGTGGTGCCGGCGGTCAGCCACACCGCTTCGGCGGGGTCGCCGGCGTGGGTGGCGGTGGCGACCGGAACGTCGTCGTGCCGGTCGCGCAGAGCCCGGTGCAGATGCTCCTCGCGGCGTTGGCTGCCGAGCCAGAACAGCACCGGGTAGCGGGGGCCGCCGCGGCGGGTCAGCTGCGCGTACCGGTCGAGTTTGGCGATGACCCGGGTGAGGGGTTCGGTGCCGGTGTCGGCTTCCAGGAAGAACCCGACGGTGGTGTCGCCGACGCGCCACAGGCCGTGCCCGTCGGCGGTGATGGTGCGGAACTGGCGGGTGGTCAGTGCCTCGGACCACCACCGGTCCAGGTGGGTCCCCGGATGGTGGTAAGTGTGGGTGGTGAGCCGGACGAAGAACTCGTTGACGGCGAGCAGGTGGGTCAGGTGCGGATTCGCCGACAGCCGGTGCACGGCCTGGCGGGTTGCCCGCAGGGTGGGCTCCGGGCGTCGGTGGGCGGCGGCCTGGAAGCGGTATCCCTGGTGGCCGAGAGTCCAGTGCCAGGGTTGGCTGCCGCCGCCGGCACGGGCGAACCGGAACCGGTCCAGCAGGCCGAGGTCGGCGAGTTCACCGAGGCGGATCTGGCAGGTGCGGCGGGCTCGGAAGAACAGGCGGTGGATCTGGTCGGTGGTGAGGACCTGATGGTCGTCGAGGAGGTGCATCAGGGTCCGATCGCGGGCGGTGATGTGCGGGTAGAGGGACAGCAGGCTGGGAGAACGTGGTGTGGGCATGAAGGGTCACCCCGTGGAGAGAGAATCCCGTAGGGAGTCTGGATGAGTTGATCGTCCTGTCGTGTCGGCCGACGCCACGGTGTGCGCAGGTCGGGCACCTGACAGGTCCGGTGGTGGGGGCTCGGTTGAGGGCTCGTGTCGTGGACACCCCCAAACGAGCCCCCGATGCCGTACCCGGTCGAGGCCCCGAACGCGCCGGACCCCTCAGACGAGTCAGCGGTCGCGGGAGGTCATCCGTCGCTTCATCGCGGTGCGGGCGAGCTGCTGCATCGGCGGCTCGCCGTCGGCGCGGGTGTGGGCGGTGGCGCAGGCTTGCCGGATCGCGGTCGCCGCACCGACCACCGGCGTCGGCGGGTGGGTGGTGAAGGTGAACGCGGGTAGCTCCCGGTTGCCGACGAGCAGCCGGGCGGCGGCGGTGTACACGTCGAGGTGGGCGAGGTCGTGCTCGTCGAGTTCGGGTTTCGTGTGGCGGGACAACTCCCGGGCGTCGGCCGGGTCGACGGTGAAGAACAGCTTCGACCGGGCGTTGGCCGACACCGCCGCCGCCACATCCCGGGGTAGCTGGGCGAGATCCTGGTGTGCCAGCACCAGGCCGAGGCGGAAACCACGTGCTTCGGCGAGCATGTCGCCGATGCTGCCGGGCAACGTCAGAAAGTTCTGGCATTCGTCGATGTAGAGGACGGCGTCGCGGCGGCGGTCCTCGGCGATGCTGGCGCGGGCGATGGCGGCCTGCCACACCCGGGCCACGATCAGCGATCCGAGGATACGGCTGGTTTCCTCACCGAGAACACCCTTGGGTAGGCGGCACAGCAGCACACCGCCGTTGAGGACCCGACCCATGTCGAACGAGGAGTGGGCGTTGCCGATGACGCTCTTGACGAAGTCCCGCAGCAGGAACGCCCGCAGCCGGGCGAGGACGGGGGCGATGACCTGACCGCGGAACTGGTCGTTGATGCCGTCGTACCACAGCCAGAACCCGCCGAGGCCGTCCGGGTCGTCCAGGCCGTGGGTGAACCGGCCCCGGAACTGGCGGTCCTGCAACAGCGACGGCACGAGACTCAGCGTGGGTTTCGCATGCCGCATCAGCGTCAGGCACGCCACCCGCATCGTGTCGTCCATGCGTGGCCCCCACTGCCCGGCGAAGATCTTCGCGAAGATCCCGACCAGGTTGTCCACCGCCAGATGCGGATCACCCTGGTCGTCGAGGGGGTTGAAGCAGCCCGGATTCTCCTGGTCCGGGTCGATGATGACGATCCGGTCGGCGTGGGAGGCGGGGAGCCGGTCGAGGACGTCGGTGACCAGGTCCCCACGCGGGTCGACCACGACCGTTCCCCGGCCGGCCCTGATGTCGGCGAGGATCATGTTCAGCAGCAGCGTGGACTTACCGACGCCGGTCTTACCGACCACGTGCACGTGCTGCCGGGCGTCGGCCACCGCCAACCCGACGCTGTGACCGCCGAGCTGGGAGCGGCCCAGCACCTTCACCCCCCGTCCACCGGAGGGCACCTGCACCGGCGCCGGCACCGCTCTGGCGCGTGCCCGGTCCAGGCCCGGCACCGCGAGGTCCTGCGGCAGCGCGGCGAGGACCGCGAGTTCCGGGACGGTCGCCAGGAACCCGCGGCGTAACCGGCGGCCGGCGAGTGTCGCGACCGGCTGCGGCATCTTCATCCGCCGTAGCCGGTTCGGGCCGGTGTACGCGGCAGCGGCCGTAGCGATCGTGTGCCCGAGGCCGATCAGACGCGCCCGCAGCTGCGCCACGCGGTCGCTGTCGGTGGGGCTGTCGTCGGCGGCGACAGCGAACCGTACGGCGATCTCGACGTGCGGCACCCGCACCGCCTTCTCCACGACTGTCCGGGCGTCGGCTGTGGCCACCGGGTCCCGCTCCGCCACCCGCATCCCCGACGCCGGGTTGCCCGGTCGGGACGGCCCGGGGGTGAACACGTCGAGGAACCACAGCAGCGGGGCGACAGCCATCCCGGCCACCTGCGACACCGCCCGGGCGGCCGGGTCCGGTCGACCGTGGGGGTGGGTGGCGGCGGTCGCCGCCGCGCGGCGGGCGGCGCGGACCCGGCGCGTCGACGCCGGGCGGGCGAGGATCTGCACGCAGGCGTGTTCCCGGTGTCGCACCTCGGCGCCGGCGGCGAGCAGCGCCCGCAGCGGATCCGTGTCGTGCACGGTCCGCAGCGGCACCCCGTCGCCACGCTGCGGCCAGTACGCCCCACCCACCTCCACGCCGATGTCAGTGGGAATCGGCGCGGCCGTATCGCTGACGGTCAGGGTGGCGGCGGGCCACGCCGCGCGGACGGCGGCCTCGACCGCCCCCAACGGCACCGTTGCCGGCACCCACACCCGGATGGTCAGAGACCGGCCGGTCCACGTGTACTCCCAGCCGACGTGCGGGTAGCCGAACACCCGTCGCCGCCACGCCGGTGGGGTCAGCGCACCGACCATCAGGGTCCAGAACACGGCAGCGGCCTGCGCGGTGACCTCCGGGGGTGCGGCGATGGTCAACCAGCGTGCCCCGGCGGTCAACCGGCGATGCCGCCAGGCGAGCACCTGGTCATAGCTGAGCACCGCAACGACGATTGCGGTGGCGGCGACGACACCGAGCCACGGCCGGGCAAGGACCCACTGTGCAAGGTCCGTCGGCCACGATCTGGTCGTCATGCGGCCTCCCCGATACCGGTGACGGCGAAGGTGTGCTCGGCGGCCGATGCGACGCTGCGGAACGGGATGCGGCTGCCGCCGGCAACGAGCAGGCCCTCACCCCGCGACGCGGACAGCAGCAGCCGCGACTGTCCGGCGGTCAGACCGAACGCCTCGCTGACCGCGTCGATCGACTGGGTGGACTGGCGCATCAGTACCTGGGTGGCGGCGTTGGACACCACGGCGAGTCCGAGGTCGGTGGACAGCACGTCGGCGGCGTCCTGGGTGATGACGGCGAGCCCGGCGGAGCGTTTGCGGGCGGCTTTGGCCATCCGGAACAGGAACCGGCTGCCCTCGCCGTCGCGCATCAGCAGCCATGCCTCGTCGACCACGACGAGGTGCCGCCGGCGGTGGGTGTCGGGTGTCGGGGTGTCGATGCCCGACCAGATCGCATCCAACGCCAGCAGGGTGCCCACGGTGCGCAGTTCGTCGGGCAGGTGCCGCAGCGACCACACGACGAGGTGCCCGCCCGGTGTGGTGGTGGTCGGCCCGTCGAACAGGCTGGCGAAGTTCCCCACCGTCCACGGGGCCAGCCGGGTGGCGAGCTGCCGGGCGGCCGGGTCGCTGTCGGCGGTCAGCGTGTCGGCCAGGTCGCGGAGCAGCGGCGCGGGTCGGGTCCAGGTGGCAGGGTCGCTGGTGATGCCGGCGCGGTGGTAGGTGGCGGTGATGGCCCGGTCGAGGGCGGCGCGTTCGGCCGGTGGTGGTGGCGTGCCGAGGAGGACGGCGATGACGGTGTGCAGGTAGAGGCCGCGGCGGGTCAGGGTGTCGGGGCGGGTGTCGTCGGGCAGGTCGAGGGGGTTGAGGCGGACGCCGGGCCGGCCCAGGGCGACGACGGTGCCGCCGACGTGGTCGGCCAGGGCCGTGTACTCGTCTTCGGGGTCGATGACGCTGACGGTTGTGCCCTGGTACAGGTTGCGCAGGACGTCGAGTTTGACGAAGTAGCTCTTGCCGGCTCCGGAGCGGGCCAGGACGACGGAGTTGTGGTTGTCCTGCGCCCACCGGTTCCAGATCAGCACCCCGTTGCTGGTGGTGTTCACCCCGTACAGCACCCCGTCGGGTGGGGTGATCACGCCGGGGGCCGGGGCGGCGAGGTCGGCTGAGGCGAGGGGGAACGCGGCGGCGAGGGCGGTGGTGTCCAGGATGCGGCGCATCCGCAGCGGGTCCACCCCGACGGGCAGGGTGGCGATCCAGCCCTGCTGATGGCGGAACGTGGCCGGTTGCAGATCCAGCAGCACCCCCGCGGCGGCGGACTTCACCCCGGCGGTGACGGTGGCGAGTTCGTCGAGGGTACGGGCGTGGACGGTGACGTAGATACCGACGTCGAACAGCTTCGCTGCGCCGCGGGCGACCCGGTCGGCGAGACCGGCCGCGTCGGCGGCTGCCGCCTCGACCATCGGGTCGTCGAGACGTCCCCGGTCGGCGTCGAGACGACGCGACGACTCCAGGCGGGCGCGTTGCCGCTTGAGCATCGGCGCGGCCAGCTGCGGCGCCACCGGGTCCAGGTGCACCGCGACGTCGACCCGCCCGGGGTACGACAGCAGCGGATCCAACCACGCCGGACCGACCTCGGCGGGGTAGCCGCAGAGCACGTAGGTGGCGGCGTAACCCTCGCCGATCTGCACGTATCCCGGGGTGACCGACACGGCGGCGGGGGAGGGCATCGGGTCCCCACCTGCGGTGTTCCTCGTCGTGATCGTGGGTCGTTTCATGGGGTGCTCCGTAGGGTGATCGGGATGCCGGGTACCGCGCGGGGGCCCGGTGGTGGGGCAGCGAACGGGTCCACCGCGCCGGCGAGCGCGGCAGTGACGGCGGGCCCGTCCAGGGCGGTGGCTTCGACACCGAGACCGGACAACGCGCGCACGGCCGTGTCGGCGGTGTGTGCGCCGGTGACGACGGCGAGGACCTGCCGGCGCAGCGGATCCCGGGTGTTGTCCAGGTCGACCAGGAAGTCGGCGTAGTCGGCGGCGGCCGCCTGCAACGACGGATGCGGTAGCCGGGACGCATGGTCGACGGTCGCCTGTGCGTAGCCGGTCAGGTCGTGGCGTTGTGCGGCGACCACGAGCTGCGCGGGCCCGGTCAGGCCGTTGAGGAACCGACCGAACCCGTCGAGCAGTGCGCTCTGCTCACTGCCGGTGCGTAGGTGGATGTTCGTGGTGCCGCAGGCGATCAGCACCTTGTCGCTGCCCTGGCAGGTGAGGACACCGCTCGGGCTGACCGCGGTGACCGGGGACCGCAGCGGTGCCGGCACCGGCGGTGTGCCGGCCACCACGGCGACCGCGCTGGCTCGTGCCGCCCCCGGGGTCAGGATGCGCGGGCTGCGGCGCAGCATGACGCCGTGGCGTAGCCACACGTCCAGGGGTAGGCCGTCGCGGCGGCCCAACGCCACCACGGTCGCGGCGGCGAACCCGACGATCCCGGCGACGATCCACACCACCGGCGGCAGCAGCGGACCGTAGGTGCGGTAGGCGGCGAATCCGGCCAGGCCGGTGCCGCCGATGATACCGAGCTGCCGGAACGTCAACCCGAACGCGATCCGGTCGGGTTCGCTGATGTTCGCC
Organism: Micromonospora sp. WMMD735; assembly: GCF_049178995.1. Lineage (NCBI taxonomy): Bacteria > Bacillati > Actinomycetota > Actinomycetes > Micromonosporales > Micromonosporaceae > Micromonospora > Micromonospora sp. WMMD735. The sequence continues at coordinate 2,447,032 of NZ_JBMHMJ010000002.1, read as the reverse complement.
GGAACCACAGCCTGCGGGCTGCCCTCATCAGAGTTGTTCATGTGCCTCTCCCAGGCAAACGGCCCGACAGGGCGGGCGGGGCGGTGGGTCATCTCGGGCGGCGGACCGGGGCGAGGCGACCCAGGCCACGCGTCATCCCCTGGAGGGTGACGGTGCGCAGGACGAGCCCGGCGATGTTCGGGCTGCGACCGGGCCGGGTGACGAAACGCCCCATCAGGCTGGGGATCTTCACCGTGGTCCAGAGCACGACGATCACCAGCAGCAGGTTGAGGGCGTCGGAACCGGGCAGGCCGAGCAGCATCGGCAGGTTCGACTCCGGATCGGTCAACAGGTGGATGCCGGTGGAGAACGCGACCGCCTGCAGGGTGGGCGTGGCCAGACAACCCAGGAGACTGCGCCACCACAACTGCGCGGCACCCTGCGTCCAGGGGGTGGCGTAGCAGGCCAACGCCACCGGGGCGATCCCGACCAGGATGACCAGCACCCCGATCCGCACCAGCCAGCTGACCACGAGGGTGAACAGCAACCCGACGATCAGCAGCCCGATCACCACCGTCAGCAGGGCGGCACTCTGGTCGGTCATCGCCGACGTGAGCCGCGCCTGTACGAACGTCACCGCCTCGGTGGTCGGTGCGGACACCCCGACCATCGACACCGTCAGCGCATTCGCGACATCGATGAGGGCTCCCGTCGCCGGGACCGCGAACGCCGACAGAACGAACCCGACCACCAGCCGGGGCAGCAGCTGCTTCACCTGGTAGCGGGTCTCCACCGCGTCGCCGACCATCACGGTGACGCCCGCGGCGATGATCGCCAGGACGAAGCAGGCGTTGACGACCAGTGCGCTGCGGGCGGCGATCGACTGGACCTGCGGCAGGACGGTGACGTCCGGTGAGACGAACAACGACGACGTCAAAAACGTCAGCAGAGCGCCGAGAAGGTCGACGACCTTCCCGGCGAGCCAACCGACCATGTCGTCCATCAGCCACGTGGCCATGACCGGTGGCCTCAGCCGCCGAGGATGCCTTGCAGCACCTGCAGGATCACCGGCGACAACACCGCCAGGGCATAGCCGACCAGAGCGGACTTGAAGTTTCCTTTGGCCTGTTCGATCTGCGCCGGATCACCACCGGCGGACATGTAGCGCAGGCCACCGATGACCAGGAACATCGTCGCGACCATCGCGATGATGCCCATGATCCAACCGGTGATGTTCGCGATGACCTGGTTGATGCTGTTCACCGCCAACGGCGGCGACGCAGCGAGGTCGGACAGCACGGAGAACGTGAGGTGCATGGCGGCGCTCCAGAACGGGTCTGCGGGGGCCGCCAGGTGGGGACCGAGAGACGAGGCCGGTGGTCCGGTGGGGGCGCTCCTCCCTTACCAGCGGTGAAAGGGATAGCGGTGTCAGTACGCCGCGCCAGCCGTGCCGAACCGAGTGCCTCGTCCCAGAGGTGGTCCCCACCGGGCGGGCATGCCGTGGATGACATGCACCACCCAGATCTCGGCTGTCAGGCCGATCGAACCCACCGCAGGCCTGTCACGCCCTGACCGAACCGATCAACAGGGGTTCCCCGGGCCCGCGCACCGCACAGACCGGCGGGTCCTCGACGCCCCTGCGGTGATCTCCCGACTCACCGGCGGCCGCACGCGGATGAAGACCGGTGCGCAGGGGGCGGCAGTGGCCGGGAAGCCCGGTTCAGGCGGTGAGAAGGTGGCTGAGCTGGTAGTGGTCCCACCAGGTGCTGCGGTGCAGGCGGACGACTCCGTCGGTGCGGGTCAGCAGCAGGTAGTTGCCGTCCTGGATCAGAGCGGCGTCCTCGGCCCGAGCGGCCAGTACCCGGGCCACCGCCGTCAGCATGTTCGGGATTGCCTTGTCGGCCAGGTCGTCGGCGCGCATCGAGAAGGTGACGTTGACGTAGGTGGCGGGTTCCCATTCCCAGCGGGCCTCGTCGTCGGTCTCGGCTTCGTAGTAGCCGTGCGTGCCGGGGCGCACGGTGACGGCGTAGCCGCGTTGGTCGTACAGGCGGGCAGTGAACAGGCGCGGGTTCGACGTCGGCTTCGGCGTCTCGTCGCGGGTCGCGGCGGTGACGGCGGTGACCTCGCCGACGGCAGAATCACCGGCCAGGACCAGCCGGAACTCCACGCCCATCGCTGCCCTTCTCTCCGCCTCGCCAGATGATCTGATGATCACTCCAGCATTCCGGCCGCTGCCCCGCATATTGCCGGGGCACCGACCATGCGGGTCAGACCGCGACGACTGCACGGCGACCGGACATACAGACCCCGCTGGACAGATCGCCTCGGATGACGGCAGCGGCCACCACCCGTTCGGCTCGCCGCCTACGCATCCGCAGCGCCGCCGCTGTCACCCCCCGCTCCACCGCCAACTGCTCGATCAACGCGTCACCGAACCGGGTCACGCTGATCAACTCGGCTGCCTCCCCGGTGATCAGACCGGCAGCAGCTGCCCGACCGAGCAGCAGGTCCGGATGCCCGTACGGCATCCGCGGCAGCCGCGACCCGCAAGACGGATCCGCCGGCAACTCCTCACCCTCATCGGCCCTGACGACTGAGGCACCCGCCCGCCACGCCGCCCAGCACAGCCGTAGCCACAACCGGGGCGCGGCAAGGTCCGCCGTACGCAGCGCCTGCAGGAAACCGGCCAGGACCTCGGAGTCCACATCGTCGGAATGCCGGGTCCGACCACGACTGATCTTCGCCGCGAGATGCGTCAACGCGGGCAATGCGACACCGATCGCTCCCACCACCCACGCCGGACCCAATTCGCGGGCATGCTGCGCCAGTTGCCGCCACAACCCGTCGGTGGTGTCGCTGTCGAAACGCTCGCACCGTAGCAACACCCGCAACTCGGTCAGCGGCAGCAGCACATCCGGCAGGCCCGGCACCGGACGGGCATCGAACACCAACGGTGCGGGCTCACAGGTCAACAACGCGAACGCCGACTCGGCGGTGGTCAGCGCCGTCACGGCACCACGGGAACGGCTCGTCGCAGTCATGCAGATGCCCCTCGACAGATGGTCCCTCGCTGACTGCGGGAACCGAGACCACCGATTGGGTCAGCAGGACCTGACACCGGACCCGGTTTGTCAGACCGCGACAGGACCTGTCAGCCCATGACAGGTTCGCTGCTCGGCACGACACACGGCCAACCGGCGGACGAAGTCCCTGCGCGCCCCGGCCACCTGCTGCCGACTGTCGAGGCTCGCCCAATCGGCGAGAATGCACCCGAGATGCGGAGGCTCGAAGGGCGTCGAGGTCCCCGCCGGAGACGACGGGTGGTCGTCTCCGGCACGGCCATGATCGAAGAAGCCTGATGTTTGCTGAGAGGTGGGCTGGGCTCAGCGCTGGTTTCCCGCGCGCAGCCAGGCGATGTAGTCCGCAGCGGCGGCGGCGGTGTCGTACCGGGGATCGAACCCGGTGTCCTCACGCAGGCGTGCGATGTCGAGCCAGCTCACCGGTCGATCTCCGCCCGAGGGCAGTTCGCACCGGAACCCGGGCTCGACGGATCGGATCGCAGTGATGACGTCGGCATTGCTCGTGGCACGACCGGAGGCGATGTTGTACGTGGAGTGCTGCAGCTCCGGCGCGAGCTGCAGCAACGCGAGCGCGCGACCGGTGTCCTTGACGTAGAGCAGGTCGAGGGCGTCCTCGGCGTGCGGCGGCGCGATGAGTCCCGACAGGTCAGGTTCGTCGCGCCGGGCTGCGGCGTGGGCCAGGGACGGGGCAGGGAAGAACGGGTCGGGCAGGTGTCCGCCGGGACCCCAGGTCCCAGAGATTCGTGCGTTGACGATCGCCACCTCGGTCACGTCCGAGAGGTGGGCGGCGAGCAGCTCGGTGATCTTCTTGAACGTCGGGATGGCGTGGAAGTGCCTGAAGGGAATCGGCACATCCTCGGTCAATGCGCCGTGGGAGGTGAAGCCGTAGACGCCGATGGTGCTCGCGGTCACGACACGGGGGACTCCCCAGGCCTGCGCTGCGCGAACGATGTTGAGGAACGCATCCAGGGCTGCTCCCGTGGCCTCGATCGGGTCGCTGTCGGTCACCGGCCAGGGCAGGGCGACGGCGAGGTGCACGATCCCGGTGATCGGGTACTGCCGGCCAACGGCGAGCAGGGCTTCGAGATCGGCGACGTCGCCCTGGACGACGTGGATGGGCAGATCTGCGAGATGCGGGGGAACCTGCGGCGCGCGGCGCTGAAGCAGGACGCACTCCTCTCCGGCCTCGGCGAGGGCGCGGACGGTGTGGGTGCCGATGAAGCCGGCCCCTCCGGTGACGAGGATCATGATGACACCTTTCGCGAAAGCCTGATCGTCATTAACGCAGACGATCAGTGCTACTGACGATCAGGCTAGGCCTAAGATGGGGGCCATGTCCAGTGAGCCGAGCACCAGCGCTGACCCGCACGAGGTCCTGGGGTACCTCCTCAAGCACGCGGCCCTGAAGCTCGCGGCGTCGACGGACGCCGCGCTCGAGCCGTTGGGGATTGACAGCAAGGATTTCGGGGCGATTCGGGTCCTGGCTCACCGCGAACCGGCGTCGCAGTTGCAGGTGGCGCAGACTCTCGGCATCGACCGCACCACGATGGTGGCGTTGCTGGACGTGCTCGAACGCAAGGGCATCGTCACGCGACGACCCGACCCCGCGGATCGCCGCAGGAACGTCGTCCAACTCACCGAACGGGGATTGCAGACCTACGACGCCGCGCAGGCCGCGTACGGGAAGGCCGAGAGCACGTTTCTGGCCAGAATCGGCCCAGGGCGGTCAGATCAGCTCCGCCGGACGCTGCGGACACTCGTGGAGGACTGAGCCGCTCCCCGAGGGTGATTGCTGACCACACTCCGTCCACGTGTATCAGTCGACCCCACGGGGCCGCCCGGGGGCGGGTTGCCAGTTTCTGTCAGGCCAGGGGCGGGTTCGATCAGCCTGACAGTGGCGCACTGAGGGTTGTCAGTACGTCCGCCGGTCCGGGGGCCATCGTGCCTATGGCCGACAGAGATTCACACCGCGCGCCGATGCCCGTCGGGGACGTGGTGCCCGGTGATCCGCCGGTGCCGATCACCGTTTGGCCGGTTCCCGCGCCCCGGGCGGGCGAGACCATGTCCGACGCGATGGGGGTACGGCTGGTCCACAACCTCACTCACCCGTCGGGACTGGTCATCGATCTGACGGCCGGCCCGCAGTTGGCGCGTGCGGTCATCGCCGCCCGACGACGCAGCCACCTGCATGCGGGCCGGCACGTGGGGTGGGGTCGTGAGCCTGCCGCGTTGATCGTCACCGGATGGCCGGCCACCGCAGCGTCCCCGGTCGGCTTCTTCCAACGGTGCCGGGCCAACCTCGTGCCGGGTGGGTGTGTGGCGGTGCTGTTGCCGCACGGGGACGTGATCGTGCCGGTTGACGTGGTCGTCGCCGCCAGGCAGGCCGGGCTGGCGTACCTGCAGCATGTGGTGGCGGCCGACCAGCCGCCGCGACGCGGCCACCAGGGTCTGCTCGACATCCACACCGACGTGCTGATCCTCACCCGCAGCGCGACGTCGGCCGGGATGGTCGATGGTTGAGCCGATGCCGGTGACGTCGGTGTGGTTGACGTGTCAGCAGCCGGCGCGGGATCAGCGGCGGGGTCGGTACGTGTCGGCGACATCCAGCCACCCCGGGAAGATGCTGCCGCATCTGGCCGCGCACGCGATCGGTGCCTACACCGCGGCGGGGGATCTGGTGTTCGACCCGATGTGCGGGTCCGGGACCACGATGGTCGAGGCCATGCATCTGGGCCGGCAGGGGATCGGGATAGACGTCGAGCCCCGGTTCACCGCGTTGGCGGCCGCGAATGTGGCGCTCGCGGCGTCGCAGGGCGCGGCGGGTAGCGGGCAGGTCTTCACCGGTGACGCGACGGGTCTGCTGGATCTGGTGCCGGCATCGGTGGTCGGGCGGGTGGCCTTGGTGCTGACCTCCCCGCCGTACGGGCGGGGAACCCACGGGCTCGTGCGGTTCACCAGCAACGGGGTCCGCAAGCGCCACCACCTGTACGGGGATCGGGAGGCTGGCAACCTCGCCTACGGCGGTTGGTCGCGGCTGTTCGACGGGTTCGCCGCGATCCTGGCAGCCAGCTGCCAGGTGTTGCGTCCGGGTGGGTTCGTGGTGATCTCGTGTCGGCCGGTGCGACGTCAGCGGGACGATCTGATTGACCTGCCGGGGGAGTTGCTCGCGGTGGCCCGGTCGGTGGGTCTGCTGCCGGTGCAGCGGTGTGCGGCGATGCTCGCCGCCGTGCGGGACGGGCGGATCGTGCACCGGGCGAACATGTTCGGGCTGCTGGCCGTGCGGCGGGCCAGGGACGAGGGCATCCCGGTGCACCTGGTGGCGCATGAGGACGTGTTGGTCCTGCGCCGCAGTTGACGCGAGCGATTCCTGAGCCCGTGCCGGTGGGAGAACTGATCCGGGGCGGGTGGCGGTGTGAACCGCCGTCCGCCCCGCCAGGGCTGCTGGTGGTCGCGCTACGGCAGGCTGGGTGCCGCAGGGGTCTGCGGCGGACGGGTACTGCTGCTGCCTGCGGGCTGTCAGGCGCTGACAGACAACCGAACCTGACACGTCGCCTGGCTGCCGTCGATGGAACCTAACCTGGGGACTCTCCCTACTTTCCGTGCCACTGATCTGATGCCTTCCGCGACGGCATCGCGCCCACCCTGTTCGGTCGGCCGCCGTTGTTGGTTTCGGATCTGGCGCTCATATCACGCTGCACCTCTCGCGTTGTAGATCGCGAGCAGCGTTTTCCACCCATGGTCAGGCGTTCACCGCCCGGTGCTCGCCGTTTCGTGCTGCCCTACGGAGGACGACATGCTCCAGCACACCTGGTACCTGGACGACATCGACTGGTTCGCCGCCCTGCCCGACGCACCGCGTCTGACCGACGACAACAGCACCGTTATCGGTCAGCTCGCCGACCTGTTCGGCGGGGAAGCGCCTTTTGGGCCGGCCACGACCGTCACCGCCACGCACGTGATTCTCATGGCCCTCGAGCACCTCGGGGAGACCATGACGTACGCCGCCGCAACTCACGACACGACCGAGTTGGGGCGGCTGCTGTGTGGTCTCAACCTCATCCAGGCCCACCTCACCCAGATCATCCAGCACACCGCCCGGCAAGCCGACAACCGCAGCTTCCGCGGCCTCGCCCGGATGCCCGCCACCACCGTGCAGGCACTGACCGCACGTCTGAACACGGCGGGCGTGATCGGTGAGGCCCTCGCCGGCCACCTCAAGGACGCCCACACGGTGCTGCGGACCACGACTGCGTAACACCCCGGCGCAGCCCCGGGACCGGTCACGCCGTTCCCTGTTGTTCCACCGGCCGTGCCTGGCCGACCGCGCTAACCCGCGCACGTCCGGGCACGGCCGACCGTCGTGCCCGGACTCCCACCCCTGCGGAGGAATCCGATGCCACACCCCTGCGGCCCGCTACAGGCCACCTCGGCCAACCACTCATACCCAGACCCGGACACCGGCAGCTGCCGGCGACGGTCGATCCACCGGACGTGCCCTACGGCCGCCGATCCCGGGTCCCTCCCGACGGTGCCGGCATGATCACGCCCGACGTTCCGGCGCTCCTGGCGTCCCGCCCACTGGTGGGTGGCCTCGCGGTGCCGTGGATCACGGTACGCATGCCCGACGGCCGGTACCGCTTCGGTGCCGTCGACTACCACCGGCACCGCCGCGCATTGCGCGATCGACTCTGCCAGACCTGCGGCGGTCCACTCGACCCTGCACGGATCGTCTTCGCGATGCGCGACAGCGACCTGAAGCTGCTCGTCAGCCCCGAACCGGGTATGCACCCCGTCTGCGCCGACTACTCCGCCCGCAGCTGCCCGATGCTGGCCGGCCGGTTACCCCACCACCGCGCCAGCGACCCCGCCGCGCACCTGGCCGACCTCGGCGTCACCTCCCACGGTGACCCCACCGGCAGCCGGGCGGCAGCCCCCGCCGAGCGGTGGCACCTGCTCTGGGCCACCGACTACCAGCCGATCATCAACCCCATCACCGGTCAGCCCGCCGCGCTGGTGCTGCCCGAACAGATCCTGCGTGCCCGACCGGACCGCCCCCGCTGAGACCGGACGACACCGGCACCCCCGCCGGCCCGGCATCGCACCCCTGAACCCGCAACGGAGTCCTGCCATGACGCTGCACGTCATCGCCGTCTACCACAACACCGACAGTCGTTTCCTGCCCTACCAGCCGGGCCACACCCTCACCCAGGTCATCTCCCACTGGCGGCATCTGCCCGACACCGCCACCCCGCAGCACACCGCCGACCGGATCTACACACTGTTCAACGTCGACCTCGACACCCTGGAAGCCAACCGGGCGGCACCGCACGGTGAAGCCGACTTCCTCATCGCCTGCACCTACCGGCTGCTGCGGCTGCGATCGCTGTCCACCGGAGACGTCGTCGCGGTCACCGCCCGCGGTGACACCACCTGGCTGGCGTGCGAGTTCGTCGGCTGGAAAACCATCGACACCCCGACCCGGCTCACCGGTGCTCCGCTCACCGCGGCCGGCGTCGAGCAGCAGCTGCGGCGGGACCGTCGTGCGTGAGCAGCCGAACGGTGAGGTGACGCACCCGGTGCGGGTGTTCGACCTGCGGCTGAACTGCGGTCACCTCGTCGCCGTCGAACGTAGCGGCTGGTACCCGGTGTCGGTGCCGTGCTGCGACCGGCTCGGCGGCACCGTCCTGCACGGCGTCTACGTGCCCTACGCCTCCCACGTCGACCTGGTCACCCTGCGCTCCGAACGCCACGCCACCCGGCCGGCGGGCAGCCCCGCCAGACCCGACCGGCTCATCGGCCGGCGCGCACGCACCGACGACCCCTACCGGCCAGCGCATCCCGGCGACGGCGGCCACTGCGGTCGCTGGCCGGCCCACGTCGGCGCCACCTGGAGCCTCGACGGCTCCCTCCCCGAGCCCGACTGATCGTTCGACCTCACCACGCCGGCCCCACTGCGGCGGCCACCGAAAAATACGGCCCGCCAACAGGCGGGCCGTCGTCGTTCAGGACCCGGGACACTCCACCTGCCCACGGAGTACGTCCCGGGTCCTTCCCATGACGGGAGGAACCCGTGCCCACCACACTCCTCATGATCGCCATCCCCGTGGCCGTCACCCTCGGGACCGCTGCCGGCTACCTGGCCACCCGGCGGACCGTCGGCCGGCTACGCGCCGAACTGGCCGACGCGGCCTGGCAGCTGACCCACGACCCGCTCACCGGTCTGCTCAACCGCATCGGCCTGCGCACCGCCCACACCGCCGTCGCAGCCGGCCCACCGCGACCGCTCATCGTCATCCTCCTCGACCTCGACCGGTTCAAGGAGGTCAACGACGCCCACGGCCACGACGCCGGCGACGACCTGCTCATGAAGGTCGCCGACCGGCTCGGACACCTCGCCGACGCCGCCGACGGCACCGCCGCCCGCCTGTCCGGCGACGAGTTCGCCGCCATCCTGCCCCTGCGCCACCACCGCCTCGACGACCTCGCCGACCAGATCACCACGGCGATCGCCGCACCGGTCACGATCCAGGCCGACAACGGCCCGGTCACGGTGACCGTCACCGCCAGCGTCGGCATGACGATCACGGCCAGCACCGACCGGCTGGAGGACGGGCCGCTGCACCGGGCGGACACCGCCATGTACCAGGCCAAACACCACGGCGGCGACCGGCACCTGCTCTACACGCCCGGCATGGTCATGCCCGAGCAGGGACACCGCCGGGGACCACGCCCCCGTGACCTGCGCCGCGACCGGTCCGGGAGCGTCGAATGAACCTCACCTCCCGCACCGCCTGCGCCACCTGCCACCTGGTGCTGACCGAGTCCACACACGAGGGCCGCACCGTGTACCGGCATCCTGTCGCCGAGGGCCGGCACGCCGTCGTCCCCGTCGACGCCCGCCAACTGCCGGACGCGTTCGACCGCTGCCACACCTGCACCGGCGCGCCACCGGTATGGAACTACCACACCGGTCTCATCCAGATCGCCGCTGCGGGCGCGGTCGAGACCTACAACGACCAGTGGCACGTCTGCTACCGGTGCGCCCACCACATCGAATCCGACGACGTCGACGCCCTCACCGCGCACTGCGCCGCCCGCATGCAGTGGCCACCCCACAGCGACGAGTACCTCATCCTGCGCACCCTGCACCGGTGCCTCCTGCTCGGCAGGGAACACCGGACGCTGCTGACCGCCACCGACTGGCCGCCGGCCCGGATCACCGCCGACATGCTCCCCAAGATCCGCGACCGGCTCACCCGGCTCCTGCGCGGCCCCGACCACCTCCCCGCACCCCTGCACGAGCCCGGCCACCGCCGCACCCTCGCCGACCAACTCGACCTCGCCCCCCTCTACTGGATCAACCAGGACTTCACCGACCACATCACCGACGTCACCACCACACAGCCACCGGCGACCGTCACCGACGACCTCGTCGCCTCACCCGCCGGCCTCATCACCTGGCCCACCCCCATCGGCACCACCGGCCACCTCGCTGCCGCGTCCTGGACACCCCACCGCGACGGCTGGCAACTCACCGGCTACCGCAGCATCGGCACCGCCCTCGACGACGACCTGATGCCCGCACTACGCCACGAGATCGGCTGGCTGGCCCCCGTCCACACCGAACACCTCACCCGCCGCGCCACCCTCGACGGACACCACCCCCTCGGCCCGCTCATCACCACCTGGCTGCTGATCCACCAACAGCTGACCGACACCGTCGCGGCGAAACTCCCCAAGGGCACCACCAGGGCCTACCAACGCCAACGGCGACCGGCCCCCGACGTGCGGATCGTGCGGATCGCACCGCACCCCACCACCCCACCAGAGCCCTCCGCACCCGCCGGCCTGCGTACCCGGGCCAAACCCGACCACCGGTTCTGGGTCTCCGGCCACGAACGTCAACAGGCGTACGGCCCCGGCCGAAGCCTGCGCCGCCCGGTCGACATCCAACCCTTCCTCAAGGGCGACAAGGACCTCCCGATCAAGCTCAGCACCACCGTCCGCGTCCTCGGCGACCGCACCCCCGGCACCGAACCGTCCACCGACCAGGGCTGACAGCACCGCACGCGGCACCAGAGGGCCCAACCCGGGGGATAGCACCCCTGTCGGCTACCCACACCACGGGCCCCTCGACACGGCAGCCCACCCCCGGTGAGCCGCTGCCGGCCTCGCCTCATCCCGCGCCGTACGGCGGTGTCACCGCACCTGGTGACACCGCCGAACGCGTCCCGGCCCGACCTGCACCACCGCAGCGCCAGGGGCAACCCCGCTCTCCCCGGCTGCGGCTTCTCCCACCAACACAGACAAGGACAGCACCATGTCGTTCCCCGACAAGAAACTCACCGTCCGTTCCTCCAGCGATCTGGCCACCGCAGTGCCGTACCTGCTCGGCTTCCACCCCGACGACGGCAGCGCCGTCGTCATCGCCATGCGGGAACACCGCATCGTCTTCGCCGCCCGCGGGGACCTTCCCGCCACCGACGCCGCAGCACAGGAGTTCCTCGACCACGCCGCCCACCTGGCAGCGGTCATCCACCGGCAGCACCACATCACCGACACCGTGATCATCGGCTACGGACCCGTCGACCGCATCGACCCTGCACTACACCTCTACGACGAGGCGTTCACCGCCAGCGGGATCACCGTCCGCCACCTGCTGTGCGTCACCGGCACCCGAATCACCAGCCTCACCTGCGGCGACCCCACCTGCTGCCCACCCGAGGGAACCCTCTTCGACCCCACCACCAGCCTCGTCGCCGTGCAGGCAACCGCCGCCGGGCAGGTCGCCCTCCCGAACCGGGCAGCCCTGGCCGCCCGCATCACCCCCGTCACCGGCACCGCCCGCGACGCCATGCACCTCGCCACCGTCGAAGCAGCCCCCCGCCTCATCACCCTGCTCGCCGCCGGGAACAACGTCCTCGAGCAGGCCGGCACGGACGCCATCCGCTACGCCCTACGCCAGCACGACGACGGCGAACGACTCCCCGACACCGACATGGCGTGGCTCACCCTGCTCCTGACGCAAACCCCGGTACGGGACGCCGCCGTGGACCTCACCGAACCGGAGGAGCACCACATCACCTTCTGGGTCGACGCCGTCCGCCGCGCCGACGAACCCCTCGTCCCGGCACCCGCCACCGTCCTGGCCCTCACCGCCTGGCGCAACGGCAACGGCGCCCTGGCCCACATCGCCGTCGAACGCGCCCTCCAGATCAACCCCAACTACGAACTCGCCGACCTGCTCCTGCAAACCCTCCAGGCCGGACTGCCCCCCTCCACCTTCGACCAGGCATAACCCAACCCCTCCCGGCACAACCCACACGACAGGAGAACACCCGTGGACCCCACCCGCAGCATGCTGCTCGCCCTCGCCAAACGGGCCGAAGAGACCCGCCTGGACTGGCAGGCAGGCCTCGCCGCAGTACGTGCCCGCAGCGAAACGCCCCACCGCAACGAGGCCTTCGCCCACCACATCCAAGCCAACCTGTGCCTGCTCACCGCGATCACCGCCGCCGACCTCCCGGCCACCTTCCGCATCCACGACACCACCCTGTCCACCGACCCCATCACCGCAGCGCAGCAGCTGCGCGACCTCGCCCTGCCCTACGACCGGCACAGTCCCATCGAAGCCACCCACGAAGCAGCCCGACAGGCCTACCGGGAGGCGTTCGCCGAACCGATCACCGCGCAGGAACAGCAGTACGTCGACCTCCTCGCCGCCCTCACCCCAGCCCGCCGCGACAAAGTCATCGCCGCCGCCGAAGAACGCGCCTCCCACCCGAGGCCATAGCAGCCACCTGACAGGGCTCACGGCCGCCGCGTCACCCCATCCGCTTCAACAACGTGGTCATCGCGCCCCTCGTCGGTCACCCCCGGCTTGGGGCGCGATGCTGAGCCGGCAGCCCCATGCAGGTTTTCGTCCAGGCCGATTCCGAGGGCTCCGGGGGTCGGCTGGCTGCCGCGTAGGCAGATCACGTCGAGGCATCCCTCGGCCTGGACCGCCGGTGTCCGGCGTTCTACGGGCCTGGACCAGCTGCCCGAGACCCTGCAGGCGCAGCGTGAGGGCACCGCCGACAAGATGTTCGCCGCCCCGCACGCTGTCCTGGTCGCGCGGGGCAGCACGGGCCCGAGTCAGGCGGCCGGGTCGCCGCTGCCCTGTGCCAACCCGTCCGGCGGGATCGTCGGTGTGGTGCGCGAGGATGGGCGCGTGTTCGACGGGATCGACGACATCGACTGGGTACGGCTCGGTCACGCCTACGGCTCGGCCGGTGACGTGCCCGGCCTGCTCCGCGCCCTGCGCTCGCCCGACGAGGAAGAGCGCCACACTGCCTTCGGTGCGCTCTACGCCAGCATCTTCCACCAGGGCACCCGCTACGATGCGTCGGCTTACGCCGTGCCGTTCCTGCTGGAGCTGCTCGCCGACCCGGCCACCCCCGACCGGGAACTGGTGCTGTACCTGGTGACGGTGCTTGCGGTGGGCCACGACGCGAGGTGGCTACCGCAGGGCGTCCCGGTGGTGGAGCTGCGTCGGGCGGCCGACGGCGGGCGGGAACTACTCGCCGCCAAACCGCCCCCGTGGCACGGCGACGACGAGACCCGCAAGGAGTACGTCGAGTACACGTACGTCGAGTCGCTCGACGAGGCGGACCAGCAGCGGCTGTGGGCGTACGTCGAGCTGACCGTCTACGACGCGGTGCGGGCCGGCGTGCCCCTTTTCCGTGACCTGCTCACCGACGCCGACCCGGGGTTGCGCGTCGGCGCGGCGTACGCGCTTGCCTGGTTCCCGCAGGACGCGGCCGGCAGCATCCCCGCGCTCGTCGCGGCAGCCGAGGCCGCAAGGGAGGTGCACGAGGGTGAGGCGGCGACCGCCCTGGTGGCGGCCGGGTTGCTCGGCGCCGCGCCCGACGCCGCCCTGCTGGCCGATCCGCGGCCGGTGATCCGCTGGGCCGCCGCGATCGGCCGGGCCCGGGTGCTCGGCGTCGACGCCGACGAGGCGACGGTCGACGAACTGCTCGCCTGGACCGCCGCCGCCGAGCCGGACAACCGGCCGTCCACCGGCGGGGCCGAGGTGCCTTTCCTCGACGGCGACCTCAACGGGTACGCGGGGATGTCCCTGCGCCTGCTCGGCCCCCGGCACACCGATCAGGCACTCGACGCGCTGCTCGACCGGCTGTCCGTCGCCGCCGGTGAACAGGCGTTGCCGGTGGCGGCCGAGGCGCTGCGCCTGGCCTTCCCCAGCGGACGGCTGCCCGCCGGGGTGCCCCGGGCTGCGTTGGCATCCCGGCAACGGCGGCTCGTCGAGGTCCTGGCCCATTCGCCCGGGGCGTGGCTGATCGACGGCGTGTCATTCGGCAACTTCGCGTCGCTCGTCGGCGACTACGGCCTGCCGCGCAGCCAGGAGGCGATGCTTGCCTACCTCGACGCTCCTGTGGCCTGACCTCGACGGTCCGCCGGCATCCACCCCGGCTGCACCGTCAGCAGCAGGTCGTTGGCGGCGGCGTCCTGCGGATGACGGTGCTGCCGTCTATCCGAGCGAGGCGAGGATGAGTTGCCTGGTGGCGTGGACCATGGGGGAGTAGCAGACAACGGGGGTCTGTGATCTCCGTACTTCTGGCGGGGTAGCGCCGACGCGGATGCGCCAGAGTCGACGCTATGCAAGAGGTTCTCACGCTGTTTGTTGGTCCGTTCGTCGGCGGGGTACTCACGCTGGCCGGTATCCGGTGGAATCAGCGAGCCAGCCGACGGCAGCAAGGCAGGGCCGACCGGGCCGCCACGGACGAGAAGATCGAGACGGTGGCGGCCGAGCTGATCGCCGCTGTGATCGATCTCCGATTGGCGATGGCGACGCATCACCCGCAGTGGAACTCGTGGCAGCGCGGTTGACCGCGCTCGGGGGTGCCCTCCTCGAGTATCACGCCGGCCGGCACAGCTCGGGTCTCGCACGGCGCGGTGATGGCCTTCGAGTGGTGGAAGCGTTCCATCACCACCGCTGCGGCAGACCTCGGCGTCGTCGGGATGGTGGCGATGTCCGCGTACGCGGCGGACAACCTGTACCGGCAGCAGCCGCAGCCGACGGCCGGCAGGCCGCCGATACCGCGCTCGAAGGGGCAGTCGGCGCGCTGACCCAGGCGGTGCGGCACCGTCGCGACCAGGCGGCTATTCCAAGGCGAAGATGGTGGTCGCATCGCCGACTCGGCTGAAAGTCAGACCTTTACTCGGTGTAGCCGCCCGGCTCGCCTGCCTTCCCTGTCGCCGTTCTGGTTGGTAGCTTCCCGCTCGAACAACGGGTGTCGTCGGCAGCCCTGACCGGCACGGTGAGAGCCAACTCGCCGGTCTTTAAGCGTTACGCAGAGCCTGCTTGGCGAACCTGACGCGAGCCTCGATCTGCGTCCATAAGGTTTCTGCAGTGGCCGTCGGGATCGGTTCGTCGTATCCGACGGTCTGGTCGGCATTGACCCAGGTGACGACCATCCAGCCGGCGTCGTAGACCTTCTGCGAGATGAACCGCTCGATGGCGGTGGCGTACTGGGTCGCATAGGTCATGTGCTGGAACGCGGGGTCGATCGCCGGCACGCGTAGCTGCCTTGGTGGAACGGGCTTGATCGGCACGCCGGTCTCGCAGTCGCGGTTGAACGTGATGCACCAGGCGGACCAGACCCCGAGCGTACCGAAGGCCTTGGTCATCTCTTGGACGGTCTTGGCGTCGACGGCGCTGCCGATGGCCTCCTCGATGCGGTTGTTCGCGTTGTTGCCCGGGCTCGACGCCTGCGACTTCAGCTCGACGACGCCCACTAGGTGGCCTTTGTGCATCGCCACGACGTCCCAATTTTTCGACCGGCGGAAGTAGCCGGGGACGACGCTGTCGATAGTCACCTCGTGCTCGGGGAGCCCTGCGTCGATGAACATCTGTTGGACGAACGCTGCGATGCTCTGCATGTGCCTGGCGTTCCGGGCCTGGGCCCCGGTGTTCGACTTTCCGTCGGCGGCGAGCTTGGCGACGGCGGCGTTCTTCGCCTTCCACCAATTCTCTAGCAGCGGCTGCACATCACGGGCCATGGGTCAGAGTCCTTCGGTGAGCTCGTAGCTGGAGAGGTCGATGTCGTAGGCCCTGGCCGCGGCCTCCGTGGCCGCAAGGACGTCCCGCCTGCGGAACGCGTCACGGAGCGCGTCGGCGATATCACCGGGGATCGCGTCGGGTGCCGGCACGCGGATCTGCTTGAGGTACTGCGCCTGGAACCGGAGGGTTCCCCCGCGCATCCGCACGCAGTAGGCCTCGATGAACGCCTGCGCGACCCGGGAGAGCAGCAACCCTCCGAGCACCTCCATATCCCAGGCGTCGGAGACGACGTAGTAGAGGTTGTGGTGCGGGTAATAGCCACCTTTTTCCAGGACGGGATGGATGCTGGTCTTCATGTCCTGGATCAGCAGCTTCGGCCTGCCCGTGACCGCAGGGTTCACCTTGTCGATGGTCCGGTACCAGGAGCCCGGTGCCTTCTTGGCGACGAAACGGTCCTTCAGGCCCGGGTGCTTTCTGAGGTACGCGGCCATCCGAGGGTAGTCGGCGAGATCGACCAGCCGGCCGTCGGTGTCCCACGGGTTCACCAGGTAGTTGCCCTGCCACACGAACGAGCCGGTCCTCAGGTCCTGCCGCATCGAGAGCGGGAGCATCCGATCCCGCTCGACGGCATCGCGATCCTTGGTGACGTACGCCTTGTCCGCGCCGGTCGCGATCCCGATAGACACCCTGGTGCCGGTATCCGGGTCATGGAGCGGGCCGAACCGGTCGTTGAGTAGCTCGATCAGGGCGAGTCTGGCCGGGGATCCGGTCGGCCACAAGGAACCGCTGTCGAACCAGTGCGGCAGTCGGTGCGCCTTGACACCGACGTCGAGAAAGTCATGAAACCAACTGTCCGAGGCGGCCTTCGCGAGCGCGAACGCCTGCGCCGCTCCGAAGTCCGCGGTGGTGTCCGCGACGACCGCAGGGCCCTGCGGCCTGTTCGCGAGGACGGTGATCGCCGGGTAGGCGGACACCTGGGCCTCGAACGCATCGGCGTCGTGCATCGTCCAGATGTGCTCGACCGAGTAGCGCGCCGCGACGAGCTCACGCAACGCAGCACCGTACTGGTTGCGCATCCACCTGTCGGCGCAGATGAAGCCGAGGCGGCCCTCTGGCTTGAGCATGGCGAGGCAGCGTTCGATGAAGCCGACGTAGATGTCCCCACGGCCGCGCATCGTGGACCAGGTCCGGCGGTACGCGGCGGCGGTCACGTCGTCGAGGTCGTCGTAGCGGATGTAGGGCGGGTTGCCGATCGCGACATCAGCCTTGCGGTCCCCTACATCGTCGAGCAGGAAGTCAGCGCGCCGGACCCAGGTCGCGGCCAGCGACGTCGCGGTCGGCTGTGCTGCGCCTGCGGCAACGAGGAGATCCCGGCATAGAGCCCGCGACGCACGAACGTGCTCGGGCTGGAGGTCATAGGCACGGATCGCATCAGCCAGCGTCGCCAGGTCTCGCCCGTGGGAGCTCGCGGAGGCGATCAGACGCTCGACGGCGGACCCGAGAAATGCCCCCGAACCACAGGACGGTTCGATGAGGTAGAGGACGCCGAGGTCGCGATCAACCGTGTAGCCCGTCAGGTCGAGCAGCACATCGACGACCCATCGCCTGGTGAACACCTCGCCGTAACTCACTGGAAAGACCGCGTCGCGCTCCAGAAACACCTGCTCGACTGCGCTCACCGTCACCCTCTGTTTGCCCGATTCATCACTTTGGCTCGTAACGAGCGATGATCACAGGTTACCCAGAGGGGCTGACATCGACGCGGAGGCCATACGTGTCGTCCCCCGAGCTCGCCAAGCTCGACATGGTGACGGAGCGAAGTGAGGGAATGACCAGATCGTCCGGGTGGGACGTGACAACCAGCGAAACCCGGCACGTGATCGGTAGTCAGGGCACACCGGTGAGGTGGGTCGCCTGGGCATCGCACGACCGCACGATCGTATTCGCCACCGGCGACGGCAGTATCCACATCTGGGGACCTGGGCATTCACCGGGGCCGAGGAAGTGCGCGCCGGCGATCCGCGCCCAGCGGGCGTCGAGGCACAGCCCGTGCAGGTGTCGTCGTAACGCGTCGTCGCCGATCTGGTCCAGGGTCGGTTCCCAGCGGGTGTCGACCACACTCACCTCGGACGTGACGTACCCGTGCCGCACGAGGCTGGCACCGATGTCGCACAGGTCGTCGGGAGCGCTCATCGTCCACGTCGCCGCGCGCATCGCGTCCAGCAGCGAGCCGTCCGTCCGTGGCCGCAGGAGCAGATGGGGATACTGCCGGTAGCCGTCGGGGGTGAGCTCGTCGAGACTCAGCGAGCCGGCCTTCAGCGCCTGGCCGATGTCCCTGCCCCACACCACGGCCCGGTCGTCGTCGGTCGTGGCGGTGATCAGCGGCTGGAGCGCGGAGGGCCGCACCTGCGTGGCGACGAACGCCGACCTGGCCAGGTCCGGCACCCAGCGGTCGGGATGGAGCCGGTCACCGCCGAGGTCGCCTGACCTGCCGTTGACGTCGGCCACGAGTTCTCCGGGATCGAGGTCCTCGATCGCCTCGCCGGCGGTCTCGTCGTCGTAGTGGAACACCGCGTACGTGCCCGCCGCGTCGAACTCCGCCAATGGCCGATGTAACACGTGGCCAAGCACTTCATCCAGTGCGACCGCCGTCTCTGTAGGACAGATGGTCCGACTGCCCGGGACCACTGACCGGCGATATGCCAGCCCGCATCCGATCCGGCCTGGGCGATCAGCCCTCCGTGCGGCCCGGGCGAAACCAGTAGGCCAAGACGCACGCAATGTGCAATGTGCAATGTGCATCCAGAGCGTGGCATCGGCATTCATGCGGGAGACATGAACCGCGCGCCAGTAATAGCGCATGACCCCTGACCACCGAGCCGGGCGTGCTTTCCGCCACCCGGCGCAGTGCCCGTCCTGTCCGCACGACAGATCAGGAGTCGCTTCTGTGGGTGCCAGCAACGTCCTCACCGCGTACGCCCTGTACGCCGGCAAGGTACCTGCCACCTCGATGCAACTACTCGCCTACATGGCCGCCGTATCCAGAGACGACGACGCACGCCCCTGGTTCGGTCGGGGCCACCACGCCCTCGCCGAGTACGCCCTCGGCCGAGGCAGGAACGGACCGCTCACCCGCGCCGACATCAAAGCCGTCGAACGAGCCATCGGCCCCCTGGCCGCCGCAGGAGCGATCAGCACCGACCGGAAGGCGTCCCTGCGGCGCGACGGCACCCACACCGCCCGGTACCGCCTGCACCTCGACACCCCTCACGTCCCCCAGGAAACGGGGGACGACACCGGGGAGCCCGATCGGCCACGTCCCCCGGAAACCGGGCACGACGTCCCCCGAAATGCGTCCTCACGTCCCCCGGAAACCGTCCCCACGTCCCCCGGAAAACGGGTGACAGAGGAACCAGGAGGAACCACGAGGAGCGAGACAACCCAGGAAGAAGTCACCGTCGTCCGTACGGACCCCGCTGTAGCGCGCACACGCGACGCCGACCCCGATTCCACCCTCGACACCCCGAGCGGACCGACCCCCCTGCAGGCGATCGGGGACGACCCCACCCGGACGGTGGCGCACGGTGTCCGCAGCGTCCACCCGGCAGCCATGCCTCGGCTGCCCCACAATCCGCTGCGCCGACCCGACCGGGTCGCCCAGGCCATCGCGGAAGCCAGCGCCCGCCGACAGGCCGCCATCGCCGCCCACCGGGCTGCCCGAGAGGCAACCGGCGACTGACACCGGCCCCGGCATACAGCGGGCCCGAGCCCGGGATGCATCGCCGTGACAAGCCCACGCCCCCCATCCCCTGACGCGGCGGCCGGCCGGTCGGGGTCAGGTGACGGTGGTTCCCTCCCAGCCGGCACACCGACGGCGCTACTCACAGGCGATCCCATCGCCGTCCCGGTCCAGTTTCCGCGAGTACCCGGGTTCACCGCGCCGGATCGGGGCCGCGCCCGCCGCCCGTACCGCCGTGCAGTTGGCGTAGTACACGTCGCCGTTGGTGTCGTCGTAGCCGCCCAGGTCGCCGTTGCCGCCGCCCGGCTCGCATGCCTCCCCGTCGCCGTCGCGGTCCAACCCGGGCCGGTAGCCGGGCTCGCCCTCGAACAACGGGGCGTCACCGGCTGCCCTGACCGCGTCGCAGTTCTTGTAGTACAGGGCAGGTTTCGGCTTGCTGCTCTTCTTCGGGGTGGGGCTCGGAGTGGGGGTTGGCGTGTCGTCGGGGGCGGGGGTGACGGTGGCAAGTGCATCGCCGAGTTTCCGCGCCTGCACCGTTGCGGACGCCGTCGGTGCCGATGCGGGCTTCGTGTCATTGTTGTCGCCGAATGCGCCGGCAAGGCCGCTGCCGCAGCAGCACACGCCGAATAGTCCGGCGAGAGTGATGCCGATGGTTTGTTTGGCCGTGAGTGCTTTCGTCACCGGCCGAGTGTGCTGGCGGTGAGCCAGGCCGCGGGATGGTCCTTTCAGGCGGGCGTCTGTCGAGTAGGCGACTGCGGGTTCGGCGGCGGCAGCGGGATCTGCCGCACCACCTACGGGCCCCTACCCGAAAGCTTGGCAATCTTTGCGCTTGCGGCATCGAGCCACAGAAAACTGGCGGGATGGCGTGGCTTTTCGGTTTCGCCTCCGGGTGCGGGTTGGTGCATGCCGGGCCCGACCAGTGGAGCCGCATCCCTCAGCTGGCCACACTCTCTGTCACCAAGCCGACATCGCTCCCATCGGGCCGACCCGACCGGCCAGCATCAACCGTGTATCCGACCAAGGAGTCATCGTGACCATGCCGCAGTACCCCGGCAGCCCGCAGGACACCAGCCCGCAGCAGCAGTGGGTCAGCCCCGACGGGCAGCAGCACGACTACCCGGACGCCGGGACCACCACCGCCTGGGCCCCCGTGTCGGCGGGGAAGACGGGGAATCCGATCCTCCTTGCCGCGACCGTCGCCCTGGCCGTGTTCGTCGTCCTCGGCTTCGGCGGTTACGCCGTGTACGACCAGTTCATCCGCGAGGACTCAGGGGTGGCCGCGTGCAAGGCGATGGCCGCCGGGAAGAAGATGGACGGCAGCCCCAAGACCACCGGCGGTGACACCACCGTCGACAAGAAGATGACCGAAGCCGAATACCGGAAGGCACGGGCGATCTTCGAGGACTCACGGTACGAGAAGCTACGCGAGCACGGAACGGCGATCGTGGACGTGGCATGGCAGATGCAGGGGCTGGACGACGACAGCGGGATGGCGGGACTGGCATTCATGGGTCCGCTGGGAACGCACCTGTCGGGGTTGCAGTCGGCCTGCGCCGACCAGGGAGTCATCGTCGACTTGAACGTGAAGTGACGGTGTGCGGAAACGGCAGCTGCCGCTTCACGACCATCTCCCAACCTCAGCAGCCCTACTTCTCAGGCGATGCCGTGTGCTCTGCCCATCGGACGAGCGATGGGCGTTGACCGGTCGCGATGTACTCAATGACTGCCCGGTGGGCGGTTTCCACCGACAGCACCGCCAACTCGGCGGGGATGGTGACCAGAGGGGAGTCAGACGACTCCAGAACCACAATCGGTTCGGCCAGCGGCTGTTCCACCGCGTGACCGCCATCGGGCAGCCAGCGCAGCGCTGCCCTTGCGTTGTCAAAGTCGATGTCGAGGCGCAGGACGTCGTCAGCCCCGCTCGGCGCGAACCAGAACGCGTGCGCCCGGGTGCCGTGCGGTCCGATCATCAGCGTCTGTTTGTCGAGGAACACCCGGGTGGCCTCCGCGTCAGGTAGCTCCTGCTTGCAGATGTCGAACACCACGCGGTACGTCATGACCTGACCCTCTCACCCGTGCCTGTGTAGGTCGTGGTCCACCAGGTTCGTCCGCCGTCCTGCGTCGCCCAGACAGTCAGGCGGGCACCGGCGGGCAGGACCGGGGGAGGAGTTTGTCGCAGGTCAGCGGCCAGTCCCGATCGAAATCCCGAGTCCCACATGTGGTCTTGTTCAGCACCAACTCACCTTCGTCGAGTTCGTCGCGACGCATCCGCGCCGCGACGTGGCTCTCGACGTGGCTGACCAGGACGCGTGGCCACCCGCCGCCGGCGAAACGGGTGCAGGTCCGCGACAGAGGCGTCATCGTCCCGGCTGACAATGGTTTCGCCGTTGAATACCCCAGCGGTCGGGTCCGTCCGCTTCTTGCGAACCGGCAGACTCCGACCGGTTGCTTCGACGTGTACGGGTGGCTGGGGTGACGACGATCCCTGCCCGGGTACGTCGCCACCCGCGGTCATTTTCCCGCGTCACCGGCTGCCCGCGCCTCGGCTGCAAGGACAACTCCGTGCGGGTGTGGGACATCCACACGCGCAGTTCGGCAGGCGTGCTGCGTGGCCACGCCGACTGGGT
The DNA here is from genome assembly GCF_049178995.1 of Micromonospora sp. WMMD735. Lineage (NCBI taxonomy): Bacteria > Bacillati > Actinomycetota > Actinomycetes > Micromonosporales > Micromonosporaceae > Micromonospora > Micromonospora sp. WMMD735. Next base: position 2,424,547 of record NZ_JBMHMJ010000002.1, on the reverse strand, counting down.
TAGCGTCCTGGCGTGGTCACCGAGCGGTCGTTATCTTGCCTCGGGCTCCGACGACCGAACCGTGCGTGTCTGGGACGTCGAACAACCCGGTGACAGCACCATCCACTCTGGGCACCCAAACTACGTCGACGGACTCAGTTGGGCACCGGACGGGCACTGGCTCGCCACCTGCTCTGCCGACTGGACGATCCGCGTCTGGGATCTCATCGGCACCGACCGGCCACTGGTGATCAGCGGCGATGAGAAACGGGTCCGTGCGGTGGCCTGGGCACCGGACGGCCAACGGTTGGCCTCCCGCTGCGACGACCGTACCGCTCAGGTCTGGGAGGTCGACCACAACCAGGGCGAGGTGATCGGTGTCCACCGCGACGGCGTAACCAGCCTGGCATGGCTACCCGACGCACGACACGTCGCTACCGGTTCGGCCGACGGCACCGCCCGCGTATGGGCCGACTCCATTGACCCGGACGAGCTGACCACCCGAGCCCGCACCCGCGTGTTCCGTGCACTCACCGACGACGAACGGCGAACCCACCTGCTCCCGGGCGGCGGGAACTCATAGCGTCTGCTCTACCTCACGGGTTTCCTCATCCACCAGATAGTCGCCCGGCTCCAGCCCCAGCGTCTTACGGCGATCCGAAGCCCAGTAAGCGGCATTGGCCTCCTCGAACGACTCGGGCCCGTCATGGGAGATCACCCAGATGTGCTGACTGCGCGCGGCGTCCTTCCAGGAACCGTGGATACCGAAACCGAGATCGAGCCGCAGCGGCACAACCAGGCGCTGCCACTTGTCCACCCACTCGTCCAGCAGCCCCGCCCGGACGGTGTAGATACGGATCTGTACCGTTCTCGCCACAACACCACCCCACATAGCCGTGCGAACCCTCCGTCGCCGACCATAACCAAACCATCGATCCGCTGGGGGTGACGGTCGATCCGGTGGCGGCGTCGAGGTGGCGGAACCTCGGCAGTCCGGCGAGGAGGTCGGTGACGCCGTGCTCGTGACGGCAAGTCCTCGACGGCCTCGGTCGACGTGGCACTGCCACTCGCGGGCACCAGTAGCTTCCGCGTCCGTACCTACCCTCGATGAAATTCAAGGAGGCATCCTGACTCGGCCGGGCCGCACCGAGGGCATGATGTTCGTCTATGACGGCGGCACTCTCGATGAGGTGGGCACGGCCGATACCTGGAAGAGGCCGCCGCCTTGGCCGGATTCTCCGCCTCGACGCTGAGTCGGATGGAAACCAAGCGCAACCGCCACTGGGACGTGCGCGACCTGCGTCGCCTCGCCGAAGTGTTCGCCATCCCGGCGCACCTGTTCGGGCTGTCGCGATCGACCATCGACACCAGCGCCGTTAGCCTGGGCGCTGATGTCGATGAGGATGGTGACCCGATGCGACGACGCGAGCTGATCGTGACGACCGCCGCCGCGGTGACGGCAACGATGGCTCTGCCTCTCGACCGGGCCACCGCCGCGCACGGCATGGCCGACACCGTCGAGGACGTGCTGTTCCGCCGGGTCAGCGTCGCACCGATTCCGGGCAATCAGCTCGCCGCCCAGCTGTCCGCCGCCCGCGCCGACTTCCGGGCCACCCGCTACAGCCAGCTCGCCCGCCGCCTGCCCCGGCTGCTGTCGCAGGCCATCGCCGGCCACGACACCGCCGCTGTCAACGAGGCGTCGCGGGCGGCCAACCGCCTGGCTCAGGCGTACAACGTGGCCACCCAGCTGCTGATCAAGCTGCACGACAACGGCATGGCCTGGGCCACCGCCGATCGTGCGGTGCAGGCCGCCCGCAGTGGCGACGACCCGATGGTGCTAGCTGAAGCGGGCAGGCTCGCCGCCACCGTCATGCGCCGCACCCAGCACCGCGACGGCACGCAGAAGCTCATGCTCGACACCGCCCGAGCGCTGCAGGCCGACACTGGCCTGTCCGATCCAGCCCACAGCTCACTGTATGGGCAGCTCCTGGCCGCAGCCTCCTACACCGCCGCGATACGCGACGACCGCGACAGCGCCTGGACCTTCCTCAGTGAGGCCGAAGACGCCGTCCGCCGAGCCGGCGCCACCAGATCCGACCACTTCAACATGCTCGACCTCGCCGTCTACAAGATCAGCGTGTCACGGGTACTCGGCGACTACGGCAGCGCCGTCGACTACGCGCGGCTGGTCGACCCGACCCGGATTATCTCGCCGGAACGCCGTGCCCGGTACTGGGAAGACACCGCCCTGGCACTGCACGGCCGCGGACGCCCACAGGCCACATTCCAGGCTCTGCTGGCAGCCGAACGTGACACCCCACAGGAAGTCCGGTTCCGGCCCTGGGCACAACAGCTCACCACCGACCTGCTCTCCCGCAACAGCCAGAGCCTGCCAGGCATACGCGACTTCGCCGGCCGCGTCGGGTTGCTCTGACCGACCCTGCCTTCCGCCATGACGTCCGTGTCGTACACGTCTCGACAGATCTGAGCGGCTGTGTCTCGGCGGCCTGCCACGCCCGCCGCCTCGTCCATACCTGCCCACCCTCGGCCAGGAACAAGCCACTGGGCAGGTACGGCAGACCGTCGAACGGCAACATCGATGCCCGACCATTAGGCCAGGCCAACACGGCTACGGTGCTCGCGCTACCGCAGTCGATCGACAGCCGCGCCCCCGGCCCCCACGCAGGTAGTCAAACATGAATAACCATTCAAGTCACCTTCGATCAATCAGGAGAGTCGATGACCTCTAGCGAATAGCCCGTTCCGGTAGGAGTCCTCAGTTGTGAGGCGGGGCTGATCCTCGCCAACGCCCCCGGAGCAGCTCGGCTAGAGCCTTGATGATGTTGGGCCTGTCCTTCGGGTTGGTGCCACGAAGGGCCAAGGCGGTGATGATGATTCTTCCTGCGGCTGGCACGGCGACGGCGATCACGAGCCACGGGCCGGCGCCGACGCACGGCTCAAGATACGTGAGTCCCACGGCTTCTCCTCCCACTACGGCCGAGTGAGGGTGCGCAGCACGGCTCAGCTCGACCAGTCGCAAATGACATGACTGGTTTTCGCTGAGTCCGCGCTACCGGCAGAGCGGGGTTCTCAGAGTGACCAACCAGGGTGGGTTGGTCGTGATCTTGAATCGTCTTTATTCGTCTTTGGCTTGCCGAGTTAGATGCCGGTGAAAAGGATCTAGCACCAGGCGTCATTAGTTCGAATTAGGCCTGGGTCCGCCGTGTGGCGGTACGCAAGAAGCGTACCCGACCGGAGCAATCGATGCGACGACCGCACATGGAGTGGCCTGATGCCGCCGCAGAGCCGCCATGCGAGGGCCATGATCGATTAGGTTGTGCTGTGCCGGTACCCGTCTTTACGCTGCCACGGTTCTCCCTAACCCCGGGCCGGAGGGTGGCGTGATGTCGCTGACCGACACCATTGGTGCCGACGTGCAGGCGATGGCGGCGGGTGTGGACCGGGCGCAGCAGGAGACTGCGGCTGTCGACCAGGCGATCGAGCAGATCAGCGCCCGGTCGGTGGCTTCCCGGCTTCGCCGGCATCGCGGTGGGCTTGGCTCGCGTTCGGGAAACCCTCGCGCAGGCCCGCTCTCGCCTGGCGCAGGTGGACGGGGTGCTGGGTGAAGCGTCGCGGTCGTTGGGGGTTGTGCCGCAGCAGTTCATCGCCGCAGGAGACGATCGCCGCGCTCACACCGGTCCTGGCTGCGCTGACCGCTCTCGACGGCCATGTCTCTGCGGCGGGGTCTGCGGTCGACGCCACGCGACGTCTGCTCGCGGCGGCGTTGCAGGGGGGACAACCCGGTCCCACGCTGGCGCGGTTGCAACACGTGCTGTAGCTCCTGACGACCCTACGGGCTCGCAGGATCGAAGCCGGGCAGCACGTCGAGGCGGCGTTGGCGCAGGCTCGGCAGGTTGGTGAGCTGGGAAACTGATCCCGGGCGGCGGTAGCGACAGCGGCCGACCGCCCGCCATACGTGACACGTCCGAGAGCGCAACGGAACCGCAGGCTCCCACGGGGCTGTCGCCCGAAGGGTTGGCGGAAGCCGCCCGCAGTCTGCCGCGACGGCGAGTAAAGGACCCGACGTCCGGTATGGCGTTCGTCGGCGGTGAGTGGATACCCATGAGGTCGGGCCGTGATCCGGCTGCCGCCGCCGACCTCAAGCCGGCCTACCAGCTCATCGTCACCACGACCGACCACCTGGAGGCCAAACTCGCCGCCCGGATGCGCCGCGACCACCTCACGGAGGCAACGGTGGTGACGAACAACCCACCCTGCGACTACACCCCCTACGGCTGCGAGAAGATCCTTTCCCGGCTGCTGCCAGCCGGCACGCAGCTGGCGGTCTACGTACGCGACGATGACGGGCAGGTCCGCCACTGGCGCACCTACACCGGGAACGGAAAGGCGATCGCATGAAGGTGACCTGGACCTACGACCGGGGCGACCAGCGCGACAACCACGAGGTCGAACTCAGCGACCCGGACGCCTTGGAGGCGCTCCTGCGCGAGATCCAACAGGCCGGCGAACCCGTCGTGCTGACCATCTTCAGCGACACCGCCGTCGACCCCGACGACCTGCCACCCGGCATCCAGATCGGCCTCGGCCACCCCACCCATGCCTTCGCGGTGCACATCGCTGACGACGGCGGCTACCTCACCGACCCCACCGCAGAAACCCCGGCCGCAGGGCTCCGATTCGACTTCGGCGGAGTACCCACGGAATACCCGGCCGAGCACCTGCAACTACGGCCAGAGACGGCCATCCAACTGGCGGTCGCCTTCCTCAGGACCGGCGGCGAGCCACCCCGCCTGACTACCGCAGACTGATCGCCCGCGCATAACAGTAGCCTCCTCGCTTGCCGTCCTGCTTCCCTCTCTGGTGACGTTCGAGCTGGGAGGACTCTGCTGTTGGCCTATTGTGTCGATGAGGTCGGCCACACCGTAGTGGTTCCTACGCACCCTGGTCGGCCAGCGCGTCAAGGGACCAGCATCCCAGACCGACCTGAACATCCGTGAGCGCGCTATGCACCCGGGCCAGGCGCGCCGTGACTCCGAGGAGGCCGGCGCTCGCGGCGTGCAGCGCTACCTCCTGCGCCTGCCGGTCGGCGGCGGCCGTTGACCCCTGCGGCCGTTCGACGCCGGCCACCAGGGCGCGACGTTCTCCGGTGATCTGCTCGGTGTGCGACACGGAGGCGGTATCCCATTCGATGACGGCGAACGGGTGTGTTCGACGGCATCCCGGCACCCCAAAGTCGCCAGAGACAGCAGCAGTAGCCGCGACACAACGCGGACAGGTGCGCCGGCTTGGCCGTCGGCGGTGAGGTCGCGCGTCATCATGCTTCCGGTCTACGGCCCACTGGTTACCTCGTCGAGCTGCCTGCGTAGATCTTCTGCCTCATCGCTTCGACCGAGTCCGTCGAGGACATCGGCGAGCGTCCGGTACGCCGAAAACAGTTGTCCACCGAACCTCTGTGGTAGCTGCTCGGCGAGGGGATGGTAAAGGTTGATGGCCTCGGTGATGGAGTCCAGGGCCTGCGGCAGGCTGGTCTGCACGTTCACACAGACCCAGGCGTACGCCCCTAGCGACATGGCGAGGTCGGGTAGGTAGGCGTCGGGGTTGGTTTCGGCGAGGCGGCGGTAGATGTTGGTGGCTTCGTCTGCTGGGGTGAGGGCTTGTTCGCGTTGGCCCAGTTCCGCCAGGTGGATGCCGAGGTTGTTCAACGATCCGGCGAGGTCGGGTAGGTAGGCGTCGGGGTTGGTTTCGGCGAGGCGGCGGTAGATGTTGGTGGCTTCGTCTGCTGGGGTGAGGGCTTGTTCGGGTCGGCCCAGTTCGGCCAGGTGGTTGCCGAGGTTGTTCAGCGATGTGGCGAGGTTGGGTAGGTAGGCGTCGGGGTTGGTTTCGGCGAGGTGGCGTCGGATGCGGACGGCTTCTTCTGCTGGGGTGAGGGCTTGTTCGGGTCGGCCCAGTTCCGCCAGGCGGGTGCCGAGGTTGTTCAGCGATGTGGCGAGGTTGGGTAGGTAGGCGTCGGGGTTGGTTTCGGCGAGGCGGCGGTAGATGTTGGTGGCTTCGTCTGCTGGGGTGAGGGCTTGTTCGCGTCGGCCCAGTTCCGCCAGGCGGGTGCCGAGGTTGTTCAGCGATGTGGCGAGGTTGGGTAGGTAGGCGTCGGGGTTGGTTTCGGCGAGGTGGCGTCGGATGCGGACGGCTTCTTCTGCTGGGGTGAGGGCTTGTTCGCGTCGGCCCAGTTCCGCCAGGTGGATGCCGAGGTTGTTCAGCGATCCGGCGAGGTTGGGTAGGTAGGCGTCGGGGTTGGTCTGGGCGAGGCGGCGGTAGATGTTGGTGGCTTCGTCTGCTGGGGTGAGGGCTTGTTCGCGTCGGCCCAGTTCCGCCAGGTGGCTGCCGAGGTTGTTCAGCGACATGGCGAGGTCGGGTAGGTAGGCGTCGGGGTTGGTCTCGGCGAGGCGGCGGTAGATGTTGGTGGCTTCGTCTGCTGGGGTGAGGGCTTGTTCGCGTCGGCCCAGTTCCGCCAGGCGGTTGCCGAGGTTGTTCAGCGACATGGCGAGGTCGGGTAGGTAGGCGTCGGGGTTGGTCTCGGCGAGGCGGCGGTAAATGTTGGTGGCTTCGTCTGCTGGGGTGAGGGCTTGTTCGCGTCGGCCCAGTTCCGCCAGGCGGTTGCCGAGGTTGTTCAGCGACATGGCGAGGTCGGGTAGGTAGGCGTCGGGGTTGGTCTCGGCGAGGCGGCGGTAAATGTTGGTGGCTTCGTCTGCTGGGGTGAGGGCTTGTTCGCGTCGGCCCAGTTCCGCCAGGTGGCTGCCGAGGTTGTTCAGCGATCCGGCGAGGTCGGGTAGGTAGGCGTCGGGGTTGGTCTGGGCGAGGCGGCGGTAGATGTTGGTGGCTTCGTCTGCCGGTGTGAGGGCCTGTTCCCGTTGACCGGCGTTGGCGAGGCGCCAGGCGTGGGTGGCGTGCAGGTGGGCTCGTTGGGCGGGGTCGGTGGTGTGGGTGAGGCGGTGTCGGGTGAGCGTGTCGATGATGGCGGCGGCGGCGATGTCGAGGTCGATGTGCCGGCCAGTGGGAAGCAGGGGTTCGAGGGTTTCCAGGATCGTGAGGTCGATGCCGGGGATGCTGGCCAGGCGGGTCAGGGTTGCTCCGCCTGCGGTGATCGTCAGTTGTGGATGCGTCTGGATGAGTGGGTAGAGCACGGTGGTGGCCAGGTGCGGCCAGCGGTGTGCGGCCTCGACCAGCACGGTGATCGCGGACCTGGTCCAGACCGGTGGTGTCGTGCTGGTGGTGAGTAGGGCGGTGACCGCCTCGGAGGTCCAGTCCCGCTCCAAGCGGGTGCTGCTGTCGTGGCCGGGTGTAGACAGGGCGATGAGGTCTTCACCGAGCCGGTCAGGATGCAGCGACTCGAACACAGTACAGGCGTCCAACGGTGGATAGCAGGTGCTGTGGTCGTCGATGAGCCGATCCGCGGCCGGGCCGGTGTCGGCGAAGCCGGCGTCGGTCAGGGCGTGGCGGGCCTCGCTGCGGGGTCGGGCTCCGGTCAGGGTCGCTGCGACGACAACCCGGTGCATCACCTCGGGCGGGGTCTGCACCGGCGCCTCAGCCCGGGTGTGCAGCTGCTGCCAGTACGCCTGTTCCCGGCCCAGCAGATACGACGACACCGCATCCGGGCCGCCGGGCAGCACCTCGCCGCGCCGGGCTGCGTCCACCTCGGCCAGGGCCGCCATGTGTACGGCCAGAACCTGCCCGAACCTGCCTCCGGTCAGATCCGGCACCGGCCAACCCTCGGCCGGAGTGGCGACATCCAGGACAGCCGCGAACCGGCTCGCGGCGGCGGCAAACAGACCCGGCCGGTCATCGACACTGTCAGCAGACAGGGCGGGCAACGGGAACTGGTCTACCTCGATGCGAAGGGTGCTGTCGGCCCGGTCGGCCAGTGCTGGCCACCAGTAGCCGTCCGAGCGGGCCAGCATCAACACCCGCACCCGGGCCCCCGCTCGTACGTGCAGATCCCGCAACTGGGTGAGCAGCGCCAGCAGCGCGGAGGCCGGCCACCGGTCGGCGTAGTCCACGACCGCCAGCACCGCACCACCGGGCAACGCGGCCCGCGATACCTGCGTGGACCCGGCGATCGGGGTCGGCGTATAGGTAACCTGCCATGCCGCCCACCCCACCGCCGAGCACGAGGCACTGACCTGCGCGGCGAGGCGAGTTTTGCCCTGACCACCCGCACCGTGCACCAGCAACGCCGCCACCGGCTCATCCCCACCGACCCAGGCGGCGAGCCGGTCCAGGGTGCGGTCACGACCGGTGAACGGCACGATCTGGTGACGGGCCAGCAGCAGTCGGCTCGGCTGTGCCCGCGCCCGCGCCGCACTCAACGGCACCGGTGCGTCGTCGGCGGTCGTGACCTGGTAGGGCGGTCGGTCCAGGCTGACGGTCACGTCTCCGTCGACGCCGGCGATCTGCACGGTGTCGCCGAAGACCACGCTGCCGGTCACCGCCTGTCCGGCCACCGGGGGCGGCCCCCACCAGCGGGTCACCGGTCAAGCTCGACGTCGCCGCCGACCCCGTCGATCTGCCGTACCGGACCCGCCGTCGACGACCCCTCCACCACCTGCCCACCACCCTGCGAAGGAGACGACATCTGTGGCGAGGACCCGGGCGGCACCGGCAGCACGGGCGGCGCAGAGGCCGGGCCGATGCGCACACTGCCGCCCACCCCACGTACCTGGGTCACCCCACCGCCGATCGTCGAACCGGTCACCGACTGCCCACCGGCCTGTCGGCGAGCCCCGACCGCACCAGCCACCGCCAGACCCAGGCCCGCCAAGCCGACGAACAACCCGAGCACGCTGCCCCACTTGTCCGCCTTGTCGAGACCCTGGATCGCCAAGAACGTGCCCAGCCCTGCGACCAGAACCCCGACGGCGAATGCCACCGCCCATCCGCGAAGCCGACTACCAAGCGTCATCACGCCATCATGGACCGGTGCGGCAACGGCGGCATCACCGCCCCGGCCATCGCCGCGCTCATGATCGGCGTTCATCGGTTACCACGATCAGTCGGCCTTCACGCCCCTTCTGGATCCGCGTCGCCTGTACGGCGAGGTCAGGCCCTATCTGAGCCCTCGCCTTCGACCTCGGCGGCTGCGCCGGTTGATGACTGCCAGCTCCTGCTGAGTGTCGGGTAGGCGACCCGGCGCGAGGGTGCCGTGACGGGTGTGGCGGTCGATGATGGGCGGGTGACGGGTGGGAACTGGGTGAGGGTGTTCGGCGGGGTCGGAGTGACGTGCACATCAGTTCGTGACTGCGCCCGTGTGGCCGTCGCCGGGGTCGGTGCCTGAGCCGGTGGGCGGGTTTCGGTCGGCGGGTGGTCAGCGGCTGGACAATGTGGTCGCGTTCAGTGATGTGATCATGGTGTCGGGGGTAGGTGGCGACGTCACGATCACCACCGCTCGGCCGCCGTACCGGGTGGAGGCTTTCCCCACAGTGGTGGAGACGGTGGCCGTGGAGCAGGCGCGGCAGCGTCCGAGCCAGCTGTTGTTGGCCCAGCACCGGGTGGTGCCGTTCGTCGGGCGTGACGGCGACCTCGCCGAGGTGGCGCAGTGGATGGGCCGGCCGGGTGGGGTGCTGGTGCGGCTGATCCACGCCGCCGGGGGGCAGGGAAAGACCCGACTGGCGGGACATGTCGCCGACGCGTGCGCGAAGTCCGGGTGGACGGTGTGGCGAGTGCTGCACGAGCCGGAGTTCACCGGCGGCTACCGGATGGACCTGCCTGCCGGCGGTGGGCTGCTGGTCGTCGTCGACTACGCCGACCGGTGGCCGGTATCCCATCTACAGAGCCTGCTGACCCACCTGACGAGCATGAACGTGCAGGCCGGTGTCACGGTGCGGGTGTTGCTGCTGGCCCGCTCCACCACGGCATGGTGGCCGGCGTTACGTACCCGGCTGCGCAGTGACCACCAGGTCGAGGCTACCAGCCAGCCGCTGCCGCCGTTGGGGGAGCAGGTCGACCGGGGGGTGTTGTTCCGGCAGGCCCGTGACCGGTTCGCCACCGCGATGGACGTCGCCGACGCCGACCGGCTCCGACCGCCGCCGAACCTGACCGACGACGCGTTCCGGCAGGTGCTGTCCGTGCACATGGCGGCCCTGGTCGCCGTCGACGCCCACCGCCGCAACACGGCAGCGCCGACCGGCCCGCACGCGTTGTCGTCGTATCTGTTGGAACGCGAGCGTGACCACTGGTACGCGCTGCACCACCGTTCGGTCGAGCCGCGTCAGACCCCACCGGAGGTGATGGGTCGTACGGTGTATCTGGCCACGCTCACCGCCGCCGTGCCCCGCGACACCGCCACCGACCTGCTGCACCGCGTCGGGCTCACCGCACCCGCCGCCACCACGATCATCGACGACCACCGGTTCTGCTACCCACCCGAGGACCCCCGCACGGTATTTCAGGCGTTGCAGCCCGACCGGCTCGGCGAAGACCTGATCGCCCTGTCCACCCCCGGCCACCGGCACGCCGGAGACGAGGACGGGTGGGACAGCGACGACTGGGCCGTTACCGCCGTCGGGCAGTTGCTGCGCTTCGACACCGAACCGCCGCCGTGGGCAGCGCACGCCGTGACAGTGCTGGTGGAGACTGCCCGCCGTTGGGACCACGTGGCCACCGACATCCTGTACCCCGTCCTGCGTACGCATCCGCACCTGGCTCTGGCCGCCGGCGGCACCACCATCACCCGCCTGGCCACCATCCCGTGCATCGATCCCGATGTCCTCGACGCCATCGACGCCGTCCTGCCCACCCACCGGCACGTCGACCTCGACATCGCCGCCGCCACCATCACCACCGCCCTCACCCCACACCGACTGGCCGCCACCACCGACCCCGCCGACCACGCCCGCCTGCACACCATCCACGCTCGGCGATTGGCCAATGCCGGTCTCCGCGACCGAGCCCTACCTCTCGCTGAGGAATCGGCCGGTATCTACCGGCGGTTGGCCGGGGCGAATCCGGCTGTTTACCTGCCCGCCCTCGCGTCGTCGTTGAACGACCTGGGCATCTGGCTGTGGGGGTTGGGTCGGCGGGAGGAGGCGCTGGCCCCGAGTGAGGAGGCCGTCGCCATCTACCGGCGGTTGGTGGAGGCCGATCCCGCTGTTTACCTGCCCGCCCTCGCGATGTCGTTGACCAACCTGGGCATCTGGCTGTCGGGGTTGGGTCGGCGGGAGGAGGCGCTGGCCCCGAGTGAGGAGGCCGCCGCCATCTACCGGCGGCTGGTGGAGGCCAGTCCCGCTGCTTTCCTCCCCGACCTCGCGATGTCGTTGAACAACCTCGGCGCGGTGCTGTCCGAGTTGCGTCGGTGGGAGGAAGCCCTACCTTCCACCGAGGAAGCCCTCATGATCCGCCGGCGGTTGGTGGAGGCCGATCCCGCTGCTTACCTGCCCGCCCTCGCGATGTCGTTGCACGAAGTGGGCGTCTGCCTGTCGGGGTTGGGCCGGCGCGAGGAAGCCCTACCTTCCACCGAGGAAGCCCTCATGATCCGCCGGCGGTTGGTGGAGGCCAATCCGGCTGCTTATCTACCCGACCTCGCGATGTCGTTGAACAATCTCGGTGACGTGCTGTCGGGGCTGGGTCGGCGGGAGGAGGCGCTGGCCCCGAGTGAGGAGGCCGCCGCCATCTACCGGCGGTTGGTGGAGGCTAACCCCGCTGCTTACCTGCCCTACCTCGCGGGGTCGTTGAACAACCTGGGCATTCGGCTGTCCGAGTTGGGTCGGCGGGGTGAGGCGCTGGCCCCGAGCGTGGAAGCCGTCGGTATCTACCGGCGGTTGGGGGAAGCTAACCCTGCCGCCTACCTACCCGACCTCGCGATGTCGGTGAACAACCTCGGCGTCCGGCTGTCCGAGTTGGGTCGGCGGGAGGAGGCGCTGGCCCCGAGCGTGGAAGCCGCCGCCATCTACCGGCGGTTGGTGGAGCCTGATTCCGCTGCATACCTGCCCGACCTTGCGAGGTCGGTGAACAACCTCGGCGTCCGGCTGTCCGAGTTGGGTCGGCGGGAGGAAGCGCTGGCCCTCAGCCTGGAAGCCGCCGGTATCTACCGGCGGTTGGTGGAGGCTAACCCCGCTGCCTACCTGCCCGACCTCGCGGCGTCGTTGAACAACCTCGGGATCATGCTGTCGGGGTTGGGTCGGCGGGAGGAGGCGCTGGCCCCGAGCGCGGAGGGCACCGGAATCTACCGTCGGTTGGTGGAGGTTAACCCGGCTGCTTACCTGCCCAACCTCGCGATGTCGTTGAACAACCTCGGTATCTGGTTGTCCGAGTTGGGTCGGTGGGATGAGGCGCTGGTCCTAAGCAAGGAAGCCGTCACGATCCGCTGGCGGTTGGTGGAGGCTAACCCCGCCGTTTACCTACCCGACTTCGCGGCGTCGTCGTTGGCGTACGCGCGGGTGTGTGTGAACATGCAGGCCAACTTCGCCGAGGCCCTGGAAGCGGTCACTGAGGCGGTCACCATCTACAAGCGTCTGACCGAACAGTTGCCGGCCGTGTTCGCCGAGCGGCTGTTCGCCGCCCACCAGACTCTCGCCGATGTCCTCGACGGACTGGGACGGGCCGACGAGGCCGCAGAACTGCGCCGGCAGCTCGACGAGGCTACGGCGGCGGCACGGACCCAGGGTGACGGTTGCCTCAGGAAAGGTCCTGAATAGCCTGGCACGGCGCTGAAGCTCGGCGAGAGTCGTCGGTGCTTGCTCAGCGTAGTTCCCCGTGGCACGGGGAAGGGTGGGGCGTGGGGGCGTCCGTAGGGTGGTGGGCGTGAGTGATGTGACGTACGCCCGCCTTGGTGCTGAGGCTGCTGGCGGGTTGATGGACGAGTTGTGTGAGGTCTATGCGGACGCCTACGGGCAGGTTCCCGGCGAGGATGCGACGGTCAAGGTCGACGCGTTCCGGGGGCGGGCCACGGCGGCTTTGGGTGCGCGGAACTATGAGCTTGTCGTTGCCCGGGTAGGGGATGAGCTGGTGGGGTTCGTCTTCGGGTACAGCCTGCGGCAGGACCGGGACTGGTTCGCGGGGCTTCAGCCGGCTCCGGAGGAGGGGTTCACCGACGAACGGGGTGGTGAACGCACGGTGGTCCTGGCCGAGATTGAGGTACGCAAGGCGTGGCAGGGGCGGGGGATCGGGCGCGGCCTGCACGATTCGTTCCTGAGGGGACGCCGTGAGGAGCGCGCGACCTTGACGGCCAACCCGGTTGCCACCTCAACCCATGCTCTGTATCAGGGGTGGGGCTGGCAGCGGGTAGGCAGTATTCCCGGCCGACCGGGGGCGTACTACCGGGAGTACGCGATGTTCGTGCGCCCGCTTCCACTAACTGACGGGCGTTGAGGACCGGTAGGCAGCGATTGCCTGGTCGAGCTGTTTGACAGCGCGAGTGCGCTTCCACGGATCGAGCCCTCGGCGCATCTCCTGCAAACGCTGCTCGATGCGGCGAGTCGAGTTCACGGACGTCAGTTCCACGACTTCGATGGTGGTTTGGCAGGCCAGGCCGATGTTCTGCTGACGCACGAAGGCATCCGCGCGGTAGAGAAGGCGGAACGACCGCTCATGAATGTTGCCGTTGTCGCTGAGCCTCAACGCCCTCTCTGAGGCTGCCATGATTCGGTCGACGCCGTCGAACTTCAACGCGTTCTGTGCGTTGGTGCTCCAGTAGAAGGATTCGTCGTAGAAGTACCACCAGGACTTGCTGGGGCTCTGGTCGGCTAGCGCTGCATGTAGGGCGGCGTACTCGCGGTCGAGGGCTTGTTTGGATTGATGGTTCTGGTTGTCGGCGGTGAGGGCGCGGACGGCTACGTCGGCGGCGTAGGCGCGGGCGTAGGGGCTGCCGCTTTGGTCGGCCCAGGCGGAGGCTGCGGCGGCGTGGTCGATGCCGATGCGGGGTTTGCCTTGCCAGGTGGCGAGGTGGCTCATGGTGCAGAGGATGTAGGTGACGAGTTCGACGGCGCGGGCGTCGTGGGCGGCGGTGCGTGCGTCGTCGTAGAGGCGTTGGGCGGAGTGGTAGTCGCCCATGTTGAAGCAGAGCCAGCCGGCGAGTTGGGTGAGTTCGGCGTAGGTGGCGATGGCGCGGTCGCGGTGTGGACCGTGGGGTGCGGCTTTGGCCTGTTGTTCGGCGATGCGCCGGTAGGCCAGGGCGGTGGGCAGGGTGGCGGCAGCGCCGAGGACATCGCCCTGCTTACGCAGGTTGGGCATCATGGCTTCGCAGTGCGCGAGGGTGGCCGGCTCGAACCGTGCGGGATCGGTGAGCGTGGGTGCGGCGGTGGCGCTGTCGGTGAAGCCTGCGAGATCGGTCAGTGGTGCTGTTGCGGCGACGGCGAGTGCGGCGGTCAGCTTGGTCAGCATGTCGCGTCGGGTCTGGGGGTGGGGTACTCGTTGCATCCACATGGTGATGACCTGCGCCAACTCTGCGAAGTTGACCTCCTCAGGTCGGCGGTACAGGCCGGCGGTTTCCGCTTGTGGCGGGGCGTCCGCGTCGGCGCCGGGACGTCGACCGAGCAGGTCACGAAGCAGGATCTCTGCCTCGCTCGGCACCATGATTTCACCTTGCAGGCCGGGTTTCACCCCCTCGGGCGTGACGGGGGTCGATGCGGTGGCGGAGTCGAGGTGGCGGAAGCTCGGTAGGTCGGCCAGGAGGTCGGCGACGCTGCATTCGTAGAGTTCGGCGAGGCGGGCCAGGTTGTCCTGGGAGGGTGAGTAGCCACCCTTGCCGGGCCAGATCTCCCAGTACGAGAAGCTCTTGAACGACTTGGGTTCGTTGGGCCAGCGCTGGTTCCATTCCTCGGCGGCCTTCGCCTGGCTCCATCCGCGCACGACACGCAGCGCGACGCGGGGGTTGAGGCGGAACCTGTCGCGGAAGACCTCGGCGGTCTCGACCCAGGTTCTTCCCGCTGACCGTAGTTCGGCGGCGAGGCGCGTTTGTTGCTGCCGCAGGCTCTCGGGATTCCCGTCGGTCATGTGCGGCCCTTCCCCGTCAGCCGTGCCCATCGATGGTGCTGCACCACCGTACGCAATTCGGGCCGTCTATGTAACTTCCCCGCGACACGGGGAATTGCGGGGAAGGAAACCTCCCAATGATCACAGGTGGCGGTGTCCGTGCCGCGTCAATGATCGTGGACGCAGTTGCCGGGCGACCGCGTTCCTGCGCCTTCTTCGCATTGCGAAGGATGTGGACCAGTGATGCCCGGAAGGCGTTGTCCGATGGCGGTGTCGAGAGGGGTGGACGTGACGATCCACCGGAGGAAGTGGTTCATGTCCGCGCCTGATCTTGAGCAGTCGCTGACCCCTGCTATCGCTGATCATGAACGGGCGGCGGCGTACTTCTGGTCGTTCATGGTGGATCGGAGTGTGCGGTTTCTGCCGGAGCGGCTTGCGCCGGTGTTCTTCTCGACGTTGGTGGAGGCGATCGCGCACGGGGCTGATCCTGCTGCTTATCGGGCTGGTCTGGTGGTGTTGGGTCGGTTGTACCGGCGGTTCGACCTGTTTCCGTATCACGGGACGGTGATTGCGGCGGCCGTGGTGGACACGGTGCGGCGGTTCGCGGGGGAGTCGTGGGGGCCGGAGCTGGTCCGGGTGTGGGAGCAGGGTTGTTTGCGGGTGTTGCGTCTGGCCGAGCAGTGCGCCGAGATGCTGGGCGATGGTCCGCGGGTGTCGTTTGGTGTGGTGGAGTCGGTGGTGTCGGCGTCGGGGTGCGTTGCGGTGGTGACGGTGCGTCCGGTGCGGCGTCTGGTTTATGTGCCGGGTGATGCTGTGCCGGTGTGTTCGCCTCGGTTGCCGGGGCGGTGGCGGTGGTTGTCGCCGGCGAATGCTCCGCGTCCGGACGGGACGGTGGAGTTCCATGTCAGTGTGGTTCCTGGTGGTGTCGTCTCGCCTGTGCTGGTGAGGCATGTGGTGGCGGGGGAGTTGCTGTGGTTGGGGCCGCCGTGTGAGGTGGGGTTGTCGTTGGCGGCGGCCGGTGATGCCGATCTGTTGCTTGTTGCTGGGGGTACGGGGCTTGCGCCGTTGCGGGCGTTGGTGGAGCAGGTTGCGGCCTCGCCGGGTGGGCGGCGGGTGACGTTGGTGGTGGGTGTTCGCAGGTTGGGGGTTCTGTATGACGCGGCGGCGTTGGACGAGTTGCAGCGGGAGCATGGTGAGTGGTTGACGGTGGTGGTGGTGCTCTCGGGCGACGGTGGTGCCGATCCGGTTGCTCGGGGGAGTTTGCTGGGGTCGGTGCTGCACCACTACGAGGCGGGGCAGGCGGTGTTGGTGTGTGGTCCGCCGGAGTTCGTCCGGGAAGCGCGGACGTGGCTGCCGATCGGCGGTGTCGAGCCTGACGACCTGCACGTGGCGGTGACGTTCCAGCGGGGGTTCGACGTGGATGCGTGGGCGTCGCGACAACGTCACACCGACACCGCGGTTGTCGAGACGTCCGAGGACAGCGGCGCTGACGGTGGGTCGGGGGTGGCGTCGTGACGCGGACGGAGGTGGTACGTCGCGCCTCGGGTACGGACCTCGACGCGCTGTCGGTGGTCGTCGCGGAGGCGTTGTCGGATGGTGCGGTGGGTGGCTGGTTGGTGCCGGATGCCGCCGAACGACCCGAGGTGCTGCGCCGGTATGCGCGGCTGCTGATGTCATGGGGGCTGGAGCGCGGCCAGGTCGACACGACCGGGGACCGGTCGGCGGTGGCGGTGTGGCTGCGACGGCCGGAGGTGCCGGTGCCGTCGGCGGCGTGGATGTACGACCTGCACCAGGCCCTCGGCCCGCACGCGTCCCGGTTCGCCCTGTGGCACGCCTACCTCGACGCCGTGGTCCCGCACGTCCCCCACGCGTACCTCGCGCATCTCGCCGCGCGTCCCGGCCGTGACGACACCGCGCGGGCGTTGCTGGCCGCCCACCATCGGGTCCTCGACGCCGAGGGTCTTCCGGCGTACGCGGAGGTGCCGGGTGGTCGTCCCCGGGAGGGCCTGCTGGCGGCGCTGGGGTATGAGCCGAGGTCACCGATCCTGCTGGAGCCGGGCGGTCCCGCGCTGTGGCGGATGTGGCGGCCCGGCCCCGGCAGCGGCCGGTCGTGTGGCGGGCTTCCGCCACGGGCCCGGTTGCGGCGTGGGGTGACCCCGTCGCGTGGCCGGCTCGTCCCGGCACCGCCGCGTTCTCCCTGACCGTTCTTTCTGACCGGGCCCGGTTGGGCGTCACCCCTGATCAGTAGCTGGCGGAGGCCGTGTGGCCCGCCAGTCACCCCCGTGCACCCACTTTCCGAAGAAAGGGCTTGTCTCATGTTGACCGTTGTCGAGCGTCCGTTGGTTATGGTTCCGCCGCGCAGGCGTACGGCGGGTTGGTGGTTGCCGCCCTGGCTGACTCCCACCCGTACCCGCCCCACCACCCCCGGCCGCGTGGACGACGCGGGCACCGCACCGCAGGTGCACCTGTGGGGGTATGCGCTCCGCCGGGAGTGGCCGGACGGCACGCACGACCTGTTCGGGTTCACCCCGCGCGCGGATGTGGCGTTGCGGCGGCTCGACCGCGACCGCAGCTACTGGCGCACCGGCCCGGTACGACCGACGGCGGTGTATCTGGTGCCGGTGCACGCCGCCGACGTCACCACCCATCCGGTACGGGACTGCCGCAGGCCGTCGTGCCCGGATGCCCCGCAGCGGGGGCAGCGATGAGCATCCACACGCAGGTGGCTCTTGCCCGCCGGACGATGACCCCGACTGGCCTGTCGATCTTCGGTGCGGCGGCGTCCGCGCCGATGGTGGTTCTCGCCGGTGGTCTGGTCACCACCTACGCCACGACCCGGGTGACTGCCCTGCCCCTCACCTTCGTCCTGGTGACCGCAGTGGTGGCGTTGCTGATGGTCGGCTACACGGCGCTTTCCCGGCAGGTCGGGCATCCGGCGGCCTATTACGGCATCCTCGCCCACGGCGTCGGCCGTGGTTGGGGTGTCGCCGCCGGCCTGGTCGCGCTGGTCGCGTATACGGCGATCCAGACCAGCCTGTACGGGCTGTTCGGGGCGACCCTCGCCGCCCAGCTCGGCGGCACCTGGTGGGTGTGGGCCGGTATCGCCTGGGCCGTCGTCGGCGCGCTCGGAGTGCGGGCGATCGCCCTGTCGACCTGGGTCCTCGGTGGGGTCCTCGCGGTGTCGCTGCTGATCGTCGGCCTGTTTGTCGCCGCCGGCCTCGGCTCCCCGGCCGGCGGGACGGTGTCGTGGGAGGGATTCGATGCCTCCGGTCTGGCGGTCGGGGGGATCGGTGGGGCGGTGGCGTTGTGCGTGGCCGCGTTCATGGGCGTCGACGCACCCGGTTCGTTCGTGGAGGAAGCCGTCGACCGGCGGTCGATCGGCCGGGCCACCATCACCGCCGTCCTGGTCCTGGGTGGCGTGTATGCCGTCGCCGCGTGGGCGATGGGCGTGGCCGTCGGCCCGGACACGGTCGCTGTCCGCGCGGCCGATCCGTCCTCCGGCCTGCCGTTCACGATCCTCGAACCCGCCGGCCAAGTGTGGGTGGGTGTTGCCGGGGTGGTGCTGGTGTTCGCGATCGTCACGTCGATGTTGGCGTTCCACAACGTCATCGCCCGGTACGTGTTCGCCATGGCCCGCGAAGGTGTCCTCCCCACCGGCCTCGCCCGCACCGACAGCACGACCCGGGTCAGCGCCCCGCGCGGCGGCTCCCTCACCCAAACCGGGACGGCGGCACTCGTCGTCGCCGCGTTCGCCGTCGTCGGGGTCGACCCGGTGGCGGTGATGTTCACCTGGCTGTCGACCCTCGGCGCGTTGGGCCTGCTCTGCCTGCTCCTCGCCGCCTCGATCGCCGCGCTGACCGCCCCAACCGCCGTGCGAGGTCAACATCCCGGAATCTGGCAGTGGAGGTTCGCACCGGTGCTGGGGGTGCTCGGCGGGTCGGTGGTCCTCGTCGCGATGGTCGGCAACGTCGGCTCGCTACTCGGGGCCGCACCGGGATCGCCGTATCCGCTGCTGCTTCCGGCGATCCTCGCCGCGACCGCCACCGCAGGTGGCATGTGGGCTGCGCACCTGCGTCGCACTCGACCCGATGTGTACGCGGGCATCGGTCATGGCACCCCGAAGACGCATGCCGTGCCCGATGCCCTGCACATCTCCATCTGAACCCCGAGGAACACCCCGATCATGAAGACCTACACCGCCCAGACGCCAGCGGCACCGGGCTACCGCAACAGCAGTGATCCGCTGGACCCGGCCTGGCGACCCGAACCCCGGCCGACGCCACCACCGCCCGGCCCCCGCCGACCGGCGGACCACCAACCCCCACCGGGTCCCCGCCTGATCCAACCGCCGCCACCGGACTACCAGATGCCCGACGAGCGACCGTACCGCCGGGACGTCCCCGTCCATGCGGCCCCGCCCGAGCACATTCCGTCGCCCCCGCAGCCGGGGGAGTCCGACGGTGGGGTGTCGGTCGAGGCCCGGTGGTGGGCCGACCTGCGGCAGCAGATCGTCTACCGGGCGAAGCGCCTGAACACCGGCCACATGATCGAAGCCGACCAGCGCTACGGGCAACGTGACGCGCTCGGCCCGCACGGGGTGATGCTGTTCTTCGTCTCCGAGGCTGCGGCCCAACCCCACGGCTACCAGTTGCACACCGCCTACCGGTTGTGGCTGGCCTCCCCGGAATCCCAGCACCTACCCCGCCTTCTGGCCGACCTGACCGAGGTCGTGGGGGACAGCATCACCCGGGCCGGGGCGGCGGGCCGCCGGTGGCATCCCCTCGGCCCGCAGGGGTCGATGGTCAACGGCGGCGACATGACCCTGCCCGCCGGGGCCGTCTACGTGGGAGTGGGGGTGACCACCCTCGACTCCGACCAGGGCCGCTGGCAGCAACTCGCCCGGACCCTACGCGCCTCGGGCGACGACCGTCGCCGTTCGGTGTTCGACCTCAAGGGCCAGTGCTTCGTCCTACTCACCGACGGCACCGCCCTGCACGTCGACCGCGACCCCCACGCCCCGATCGGCGCGGACGGCGTCCGCTGCACCAAACCCCTCGACCCCGACCGGGTCATCCACTACAACCCCCACGCACACCTCACCGAACAGGGCGACACCGTCACCCGCGACACCTGGACCCAGCTCACCCGACTGCACCACACCCTCGCCGGGCACCTCCTCGCGGGGCGTCCGGCATGACCCACACCCCCGCGCCCGCTCAGCGGTGTGGTCTGGCGGAGGCCGCGGACCTCGGCCGTACCCCGGTCGACGTCACCGCGGTCCTGGACCACCTGGCCGCCGAGGCCGACACGGCCGCACCGACGAGCATCGGCTTCCCCGGGGCGGTCGACCTGGACCATCGGGAGGTGATGGCCCGCCTCGGTCACCGCCTGTGGAACAACATCGGCGACCCCACCGACACCGGCGGCACCCCGCACACCCGCATCCTCGAACAAGCCGTCATCGCCTGGCTCGCCGACACCCTCCACATGCCCGCCGACGACCGGTGGGGCTACGTCACCACCGGCGGCACCGAAGGCAACCTCTCCGCCCTGCACGCCGCCCGCCGCCGCCTCCCCACCGCCCGCATCTACTACTCCACCGCCGCCCACTACTCCATCCCGAAGATCATCGAGATGCTCGGAGCACGCGGCGTGGTCGTCAACGCGGGCGCGGACGGGGAGATGGACTACGACCACCTCGCCCTCCGCATACGCCGGCACCGGCGGTGGCCGGCGATCGTGGTGGCCACCGCTGGGACCACCATGACCGAAGCCGTCGACGACACCACCCGTATCCGGGCCGTCCTCGATGCCCATCAGGTGCAGGGCCGGCACCTGCACGTCGATGCGGCCCTGTCCGGGATTCCCCTGGCCCTCGACGGGCGGCTCCGCCTGGACGACGACAGCGGCATCGGCAGCGTCACGGTGTCGGGTCACAAGTTCCTCGGGGTACCGACACCCTGCGGCGTGGTCCTCATCCGCGACAGCCTCCGCCGCGAAGGCACCCCGGTCACCTACACCGCAACCCTCGACACCACCGTCACCGGATCCCGCTGCGGACTCGCCGCCGCTCTGCTCTGGCACGCCATCGCCACCCACGGCCGGGAAGGACACCGATGGCGGGTCAGCGAAGCACGCCGTCTCGCCGCCTACACCGTCGACCAGCTCACCACCGCCGGCTGGCCCGCCTGGCGACACCCCCACGCCTTCACCGTCGTCCTACCCACCCCACCCACCGCAGTACGGGCGAAGTGGCTCCTGGCGACCGACGCCGAAGTCAGTCACCTCATCTGCATGCCCGGCATCACCCACGGGCAGATCGACGCCTTCGTCGCCGACCTCACCGAAGCCACCGCGCCGGGTTCAGACCCAGGCCCGGATCACCCACATCTGCCGAGGTCGATCCCTCGTCCCCGGCGAGCGTCTTCACCCACCGCTGGCGTCGGCACCCCCTGACGGGCTGCTTGCCGCCCCGCCGCCCTGGCTTCCCAAGCGCCTGCTTGCCCGCGTCGCGGCGCACCTGCTCACCGCTGCCCGAACCCTGTCTGCCAACCCCCCTGCGAGGCGATCACCGTGACCACCGGCTACGTCTTCCACCCCGAGTACCTGTGGCACGACACCGGCACCAGCGCCGGCCTGCTACCCGCCGACCCCACCGCAGGCGTGCAGCCCGCCGTGCACATCGAGAACCCCGAGGCGAAACGCCGCACCCACGAACTCATCCACGTCTCCGGGCTCCTGGCCGAGCTGCTGGTCATCGAACCCCGGCGAGCCACCATGACCGAACTGCTCCGCGTGCACACCCCCGCACACGTCCAACACATCCGCGCGCAGAGCGACCGGCGCGGGGGAGGGGACGCAGGCGACGGGTACTCCCCGGTCGGGCACGGCAGCTACGACATCGCCCGCCTCGCCGCCGGCGGCCTACTCGCCCTCGTCACCGCCGCCGCCGACGGCGACATCACCAACGGGTACGCCCTGACCCGCCCACCCGGACACCACGCCACCGCCGACACCGGCATGGGCTTCTGCCTGTTCAACAACCTCGCCATCGCCGCCCGCCACGCCCAAACCCTCCACGGCATGACCCGCATCGCGATCGTCGACTGGGACGCCCACCACGGCAACGGCACCCAAACCATCTTCTACCCCGACCCCACCGTCCTGACCATCTCCCTACACCAAGCCAACTGCTTCCCACCCGACTCCGGATGGACCCACGAAAACGGCATCGCCGACGGCACCGGACACGCCCTCAACGTGCCCCTACCCCCTGGCAGCGGCCACGCCGCCTACCTCCACACCATGCGGCAGGTCGTCATCCCCGCCCTCGACCGCTTCCGCCCCGACCTGATCCTGCTCGCCAACGGCGTCGACGCCAACGTCTTCGACCCCATGGCCCGACAGATGCTCACCACCAGCACCTACCGCGCCATGACCCGCCTACTCGTCGACGCCGCCGACCGGCTCTGCCACGGACGACTCATCGCCGCCCACGAAGGCGGCTACAGCCCCTTCTACACCCCCTACTGCGTCCTCGCCGTCCTCGAAGAACTCACCGGCACCACCACCCGGGTCGCCGACCCCTTCGCCACGGTCGTCGCCGGCTATACGGCCGAACCGCTGCGCCCCCACCAGCAGGACATCATCGACGCCGCCGCCGCACTCGTGCCCCGCATCACCGCGCCCACGCCCTGACCACCAGCCGGCCTGGTGATCGCTGCGGCCGGCCCGCCAACGCCCTGCTTGCTTCCCTGCCCGTTCGTCTTGCCGAGGGACTGACCTTCCTGATGGCCCTGCCCCGCACCTACACCTCCGACGTCATCACCGACGCCGTACGCCAGGTCGAAGCCGCCCGCGCCGCCGGACGACGCGGCCCGATCAGCGCCGTCGCCCGGGAACTCCACCTCGACCGCCGCCTCCTCCAAACCTGGGTCACCACAGCCCGCACCCACGCCACCGCCGCAGCACCACCGCCCAACGCATCGAGCACCCACACCGGCGTCGACCCGGTCCTGCTGCCCGACGGGCTGCTGCACTGCCGGTTCTGCCAACACCCCATGACGGCGGTGTTCACCTGGGCCGGTCTCGTGTATGACTGCCCACCACCGTGCCGCCGACCCGTACTGAACGCGGCAGCAGTCGCCAGCGCCGTCGGCGTGGTGGTCCTGCGGCACGCCGCGCACCTCGTACCCGCGCTCACCCAACCGAAGGCGGCGAGTATCGCCGCCGGCCACGCCGACCGGCTGATCACCCGGATCACCGCCGGCACCCACCCCACCGACCTGCGCATCACCTGGCCCACCACCCGACCACCCCGACCGGTTCCGCCCGGACACCTCCACCTCGCCCGCAACCTAACCGGCACCGATCCGCAGCGTGCCCGCACCATCCTGCGGAACATCCTCGCCGGCATCGACCCCACCACCACCGCCACCGATGTCGTTCACGCCGATGCCGCGCACCTGCTCGCCCCACTACTGCACGGCCAGGCAGCGGCCCGCTGGGCGGACTACGCCCACCGCAGCCTCGCCTGCCTCCACGGCCCCACCCACCCGCACACCCTCGCCGCCGCCCATACCCTCGCCACCGCGCACCGCCAGGTAGGCCACCCCCAACGCGCCTACCACCTCCTGCGGGAACTCGCCGATCACCTGGCCGCCACCGCCGGACCCGACGCGCACCCCACCCTCGCCGTCCGCGCCACCTCCGCCCTCGTCCTGCACGACCTCGGTCACCACGACGCCGCCCGCACCCTCCTGACCGACACCATCGACCGCCACCACCGCGCCCACCCCGGGCATCCCGCCACCGCCCGTATGACCGCACACCTCAACCAGTTGCGGCACCACCACACCACCCACCACGACAACAGCAGCCAGGAGCAGCCG
This sequence comes from Micromonospora sp. WMMD735, assembly GCF_049178995.1. NCBI lineage: Bacteria > Bacillati > Actinomycetota > Actinomycetes > Micromonosporales > Micromonosporaceae > Micromonospora > Micromonospora sp. WMMD735. The sequence goes on along the minus strand of NZ_JBMHMJ010000002.1, from coordinate 2,400,698 downwards.
TGAACCCTCCCGTCCCGGTGGTGCGGGCGTGACCGCCCCGGACTTGGCCGCAAGCGGCAATGCGGGCGGACAACGACCCGACGCCCCCGACCGGCGATCCCTGCCGGCGGAGGCGTTGCCGCCGCTGCGCGGATATCAACAGGAAGCAGTCGAAGCGATCGTCCAGGGTGCCGCCCGCGACGGCAGGGGACAGGTCATCGCCGCCTGCGGGACCGGAAAGACACTGATCGCCGCACACGCGGCAGTACGGTGCTGCCCCCGGGGCCTGGTGGTGATCGTGTGTCCGTCACTGGCCCTGGTCGGTCAGACCCTGCGGGTGTGGCGGCCCCTCGCCGCCTACACGGCGGCGGTGTGCAGCGACGACTCCGTCGCCGACGTCGCCGGCCACACCGACCCGACGAACTGCCCGGTGCTGACCGACCCCGACGAGATCACCGCCTGGCTCCACCACGCCCCGCACGGGCGGATGCGGCTGCTCGCGGTCACCAACTCCTCCGCCGACCGCGTCGGCACAGCACTCCTGGCCGCCGGTATGACCGCCGACCTGCTGATCATCGACGAGGCACACCGCACCGCCGGTCTCGTCGGCAAGACGTTCGCCCGCGTCCACGACGACACCCACCTGCCCGCCACCATCCGGGTGAACATGACCGCCACACCCCGCATCATCACCACCCACCACCGCAAGGGACAGCCGCACGAGGTGCTGTCGATGGACGACCCGAGCGTGTTCGGACCCGTGTGGCACCGGTACCCGTTCGGCCAGGCCATCACCGACGGCTGGCTCGACGACTTCCGCATCGTCGTCGTCGGCATCCGCACCCACGACGCGCTGCGTGTGCTTCAAGACGTCGACGACGACCGTGTCACCGCCATCGGCGAGGCCCCACTGCGCACCGCCGTCGTCCAGACCGCCCTGCTGCGGGCCGCCGCCGAATTCGGACTACGCCGGGTCCTCGTCTTCACCCCCCGCGTGGCAGACAGCAGAGAATTCGCCTCCACCCTCGCCCGAACAGCAGCCCGCCTCCCCGCCAGGCAGCAGCCGAAAGGCCGGCTGACCACCGGCCACGTCGACGGCCAGCAAAACCTACGCCAACGACAGATCCACCTCGACCGCCTCGCCGAACCCCCCGACGACGGATGGACCGTCATCTCCTCCGCCCGCGCCCTCACCGAAGGCATCGACGTCCCCGCCGTCGACGCCGTCGTGTTGACCCGACCGATGCGCTCCACGGTGCAGGTCGTGCAGACCGTCGGACGGGCCCTCCGCCGCAACCCCCACGGCACCGGCATCGCGACCATCCTGGTTCCTCTGCTGCTGCCCGACGACCCCACCCGGCTACCGCACGCCGACGACGAGTGGATGGCCGCCCTGCAGGTGCTGTGGGCGATGCGCGCCCACGACGACACCCTCGCCACCGACCTCGACACCCGCCACCACCACGCCCGCACCAGTGCCGGCAGCCGGCAACCACGACTCCCCGAACGGGTCCTGCTGCGGATGCCCGACGGGTACCTCACCGACAGCCTCCTGCGGGATATCACCATCCGCATCCTCAACCACGCCACCACCGGCAGAACACCCACCCAACCCACCGCCGACTGGACCGCAGGCATCACCGCCGCCCGCACCTTCCGACACCGCGAAGGCCACCTCGACGTACCCCGCCACCACCGCGAAAGCGACATCGACCTCGGCAGTTTCATCCACAACTGCCGAGGCCGCCACCGACGCAGCGAGCTGACCCCCGACCAGATCCTCACCCTCGAACAGCTCGGCATCACCTGGCGAGTCTTCGACGCCCGCTGGCAACGACACCTCGCCGCATTCACCACCTTCCACCACCGCGAAGGACACCTGCGCATACCCCGCCACCACCGCGAAGGCGACATCAACCTCGGAAGCATCGCCCACAACCTCCGCAACCAACGCAAACGCGACCTCGTCCCCCGCGACCGCATCGACGCCCTCGACGCCCTGGGCTTCCCCTGGACGCACTCCACAGTGATGCCGCCGGCATCACCAGCCACCGCCCGAAACACCGCACTCGGGAGCAGCCGATGAGCGTGGAACTCGACCTGTCCCTGTTCAACTTCGAAGCCGGCGGACTCCAACCCGACGGCACCTACAACTTCGTCCCCCTGGCCCGTGCCTTCCTCGACGGACCCCACCCCGACCTACTGATGCTCTGCGAAGCGAAGTTCTGGCATGCCCGGGGCAGACGACCCCTGCACACCGCGATAGCACATCTCGCCGAGGTGACCGGCCGCCCCTACGTCGGCGAGCTGCACACCGGAGTACTCGCCACCGTGGTCATCTACGACCCGCGTTACGCCTTGACGCCGCAGAAGAACCCGAGTTCCCCGACAAACGCAACCTCGCCCGATTCAGCCTCCGCGCCGACCCCACCTACCGCCTCCACGTCTACACCGAACACTGGCCCTACGCCGACCCAGAACAACGCCTGGCCCGCGCCCGCCTCCTCGCCACCTCCGGCACCAGCCCCACACCCACTCTCATCGCCGGAGACCTCAACTCCACCAGCTCCGGCCCCCACCTACCCACACCCGACTGGACCCACATCCCCACCAGCACCCGCGACCACAAAGCCCACCACCACAACGGAACCTGGCACGCCGACACCCGCGCCATCGACCGACTCATCGGCACCTGGGACACCACCACCAACCACCGCGTCAACAGCTCCGGGTTCCACCACCTCGCCGAGATCGACCCCTACACACCCACCCCACTCCCACCCACCACCAACGGCCCCCACGGCCTACACATCGACTACATCCTCGCCAACCACGCCCTCCTCACCACCGCCACCGTCGTCCCCGGCACCTACCAAATCCACATCCCACCCGACAACGACCCCGCCACCTGGCCATCGGACCACCGCCGCATCAGCTGCACCCTACGCATACACCCCACCTCACAGCACAACCCGCAGGAGCAGGCATGACTGATATCCCGCACTTCGGCGGAGGTGGGATGCTGAATCCCAGAGGCAAGCTTCAAAGCGAGGGAGCCTGACCAACTGTCGACGCCGGCTGAACCACCTCGAACCGCAGAAGACCCCCGCGCGTGCTGGGACGACAGGGCCGTCCAGGCTCGGGTGCCGACCTCCCGCGGAAGACCCCCGCGCGTGCGAGGACGACACGGTCTGCCAGTGCTCGGCCAGGCCGTTGCGGGGAAGACCCCGGCGCGTGCGGGGACGACGCGGCGCCGGGCGGCGAGGTCGTCGTCGGCGGGGGAAGACCCCCGCGCCTGCAGGGACGACTCCGTGGTGGTCACGTACTCGTCGTACGTGTTGGGAAGACCCCCGCGCGTGCGGGGACGACATGATCTACGGGGCCGCCGCCCTGGTGCAGTTGGGAAGACCCCCGCGCGTGCGGGGACGACGTGGCGGTAGGGGTCACCCGTCACCCTACCCACGGAAGACCCCCGCGCGTGCGGGGACGACGGCTGGCCCCGCTGGAGTAGAGGGGTCAGGGTGGGAAGACCCCCGCGCGTGCGGGGACGACGTCCTCGGGTCGAACGCGATCGGCACCCGGATGGGAAGACCCCCGCGCGTGCGGGGACGACACTTGCTGACCTGGGGATTTATCGCATGGGCATCGCAGAATCATTCAGTTGGTTCATCGGTTAGCTTTGTGGGTCTCGGTGTCATGGTGGTGGGCTGGGCCTTCTCGATCGTCGTGTGGCTCAATCCTACGGAGCACTCGGAGCACTGGTCACCAGCGGACGCGACGCAGGGTCTTGTCCCTCGGTGTCGTACGGCTGGTTCGCTGGACGGGGATTTCGCGAGCACGGAAATGAATCCGGGTGGGTCAAAGTCGACTTGTGTCGGGAAGGCGACTCAACAGGTGCAGACGGTGAGGATTTGTCGGTGGTGGCTTCTACAGTCGCCGCCATGTCGTCGGACCATGCCCGTGCACTTGCCGCCTTGTGGGGGAAGTCGAATGCTGGCGGGTATCCCAACCTGCTGCTGCAGCATCGGGCCTGTGTCGAAGTCGGTGTCGGGGCTTGAGCTGGTTTAAGGATCTTCGCGTGTCGGAGATCGCAAAGGAGTGAGGTCTCCGGTAGATGGTTCAGCGACCAAGCAGAACCTGAAAACCGGAGACCTCGTGGACACCCTAGCGGTGACGAGGCGGTTCGACCTGACCGACGTGCAGTGGGCGGTGCTGGAACCGTTGCTACCAGCGCCGAAGCGGCCAGGTCGACCGTCGTCATGGACCAGGCGGCAGTTGATCGATGGGATTCGGTGGCGGATTCGGGTGGGTGCCCCGTGGCGGGATGTGCCGCCGCAGTACGGGTCCTGGTCGGTGGTGTATGCCCTGTTCCGCCGCTGGCAGCGCGATGGCACCTGGCAGCAGGTCCTGACAGGGTTGCAGGCTCTCGCCGATGCGGCCGGCAGGATCACCTGGGACGTGTCCGTGGACTCCACCAGCGCCCGCGCTCACCAGCATGCGGCCGGGGCGTGGAAAAGGGGGATCTGCAGGCCGAACCACCCGGCGGCGTCACCGTCGAACCGGCCGACCACGCGCTCGGCCGTTCCCGCGGAAGCTCGATGAAAGCGGGGGTGGCTCAGGCCGATGAAGTCGCTGTGTCGTGGCCAGGGCTGGCCATCGTCGGCGTTCGGCTACCGATTAGCGGAATCACAACAGGCGCTTCTGCTACTCGGACGCAACAGAACGCCTAGTTAGCCTCGGCCCTTCGTTAAGGGCTGTCCAAGGTATGGCCGGAGAACGAAGAAGTGCCTTCTGATCAGGGACGATAGGGCTTGTCGAAGGTCCTGATCATCCCGTCACGGAAGGCACTTGCTGGGTGAAGGCTACCGCAACACGTCCGAAGATCGTGGTGACTGGCAATGGGCGAGGCGTGGTCGGTCACGCCGGTGCGCGGCTGCTCGCCGATCTCGCCGACGTGACCGGGTTGACCAGCGCATTCAGCCTTGCTCTCGCCGGGTTGCGGCAGCGGCGGGGCGGCCACGACCCGGGCCGGATCGCCGTCGATCTGGCGGTGATGCTGGCCGACGGCGGTGAGGCGATCGCCGATCTCGCGGTGCTGCGGGATCAGGCCGCCCTGTTCGGGCCGGTCGCTTCCGATCCAACGGCGTGGCGGCTGTTGTCGCAACTGGACGAAACCCTGCTGGCCCAGGTGCGGGCGGCACGGGCTCAGGCCCGCGAGGTGGCCTGGGCCCAGCACGCCGAGATCCACGGCCAAGCGTTCCCACAGGTCAGCGTGGCCGGGCAGACGGTCGAGGGCTTGGTCCTGGACATGGACGCGACGATCGTCATCTGCCACTCGGAGAAGGAAGCGGCGACCCGAACCTGGAAGAAGACGTTCGGGTATCACCCATTGTTCTGCTTCCTGGACAACACCGGCGAAGCCCTGTCCGGCGTGCTGCGTGAGGGCAGGGCCGGGTCGAACACCACCACCGACCACATCGCCGTCCTCGATCAGGCCTTGGCCCAGATCCCCGATGAGCACCGCCACGGCACCCCGATCCTGATCCGCTCCGACTCCGCTGGCTCCAGCCACGGCTTCCTCGCCCACATCCGCGGCCTGCGCGCCCAGCACCTCGACGTCCGATTCTCCGTCGGCGCCGCGATCACCGAACCGGTACGCCAGGCCATCACCGCCGCCACCGGCTGGGCCCCCGCCCTCGACACCGACGGGGACCTGCGCGAGCACGCCGAGATCTGCGAGATCACCGGCCTGCTCGCCGCCACCGGCTGGCCCGACGGAACCCGGTTCATCGTCCGCCGCGAACGCCCACACCCCGGCGCCCAACTGTCGCTGTTCGACACCATCGAAGGCTGGCGGCACCAGTTGATCGCTACCGACACCCCACCCGGGCAGGGCAGCATCCAGCACCTGGAGGCACGCCACCGCGCTCATGCCCGCGTCGAGGACCGCATCCGCTGCGGCAAGAACACCGGCTTCGGCCGGTTCCCGTCCCGCGTGTTCGCGATCAACCAGGCCTGGCTCCACCTCGCGCTGACCGGCATCGACCTACTCGCCTGGACCCAAGCCCTGCTCCTCGACGGCGACCTCGCCCACGCGGAGCCGAAGAAGCTGCGCTACCGGCTGCTGCACGTCGCCGCCCGCCTCACCCGCACCGCCCGACAGACCCACCTCGCCATCGCCGCCGGCTGGCCCTGGACGAACCAGCTACTCAACGCGTTCGGCCGCCTCGCCGCACTACCACGCCCCGCCAGCTGAACCTCAACCTCGACGCCCCCCACATCAGCACACGGAGGAACCCGGCCCCCGCGCCGGGTCATCACCATGCCCACCCCGAGCATGAGCACCCTCAAACCAAACTCATAGAGACACGCCTATCAACGCGGACCGAGATGAAAGACGGAGGTTAGCTGGCTCAGCGTCGGCACCAGTCTTCCGTAGGTCTCGATCTCCGACAGGCGATGCTCGACAAGAGGTCGTCGTGGGTTCAAGTTGCTTCGTCTCAAGAGTCGACAACACAGCCGTCGAACAGCAAACAGCCAGGGGGCATGAGGCCGTAGGAGGTGGAGGCCCATCTGCTCACGGTACGCCACCTGCCGGAGACACCTGCCTCTGCGACGCTGGAGCGGCACCGGCCGACGCGGTAGCCCCAGCCTCCGGAGTGGACTTTTGTTGCGGCGCGCCCTCGGGCAGTAGGTGGGTTACGTCGAGGCGCACGATGTTACGGGCTGCGATCACTATCATGTGCACCGGCAGTTCGTGAGTCACTCCATCAGCCGTCACATAAATCAGTGGGGCAGTGAGGATCAATTCGCGTTTGTCGTAGTCTACGGTTCCGGTACTCCATGACAGGAGCGTTCCTTGCACGTAGGAGTCGTTGTCCTGCAGTACACCGACGATAGTCTTGCCGTCGGTCTTCTTCTGCTCGAAGAACGCCCGCCACCAGGTGGAGACTTCGGTGATGTCGGTGGGCTCTTTGCCGGTGATCCATCGTAACGGCGCCGTCGATTCGAGGTTCTGCGATAAGCGGACTAAGCGCGGGTCAGCCGCAACCCAGGCGAGTACGGTGGCGAACACCATCAGTCCGAAGGCCCACCAGGCGAGCTGGACGTGATGCCCGCGGGCGAAGGGTACGGGATTACGAACCAGCGCCCTAATGTTGACCGTGTGCTCTGGCATGATCCATCGGACGATAGCGGCGAGCGCCATGGTCACCGACAGGCTCGCGACACTGACGAACACGACCCGCAAGGTCTCCCGGAACGCCGAGCGGGGGCCGGATGGCACTGCCTTCTCATGGCGCAGGACGAAGACCAGGCCTGGCGCAAGCAGCACGACGAAAAGGACCAGCCCAAGCAATGAGGACGGAACCATCGTTAGTCCTTCGGCGTCGCTCCCGAGGGCGGCGGAGGCGGCGGCGGAGCGCTCGATGCCGGCGGCGGCACCGAGGCCACTCCGGCCCCGTCCAGCTTCTGGCCGCGTTCCGACTCGTTGTTTGAGCGCCCTGACGTCATGCGGCCCTGCGGGCCGCCGCTCGGTTCGGTAGTACGAGGCATGTTGCTCCTTCAGCGTCGGCGCCAGACTACCCGTCCACGGCGGTGCTGAGGGTCATGCCTCCCGGTCGGGTGAAGCGCGGCAACCGTGTCCAGCGCCGCGAAGTGCTCGACCCGCAGCAACTACCAGCAGCTGTCCCCGAGACTGCGAGCTTCGATGAACTGATCGAGGTTTCGTCGCCTGTACCAACGCCGGCCATCGGCCGTCAATGGTGTCGGCGCTGGTCAGTGTCGATGAGAATCAAAATCCCGCCTTACTGCCGGGTCTACTTTTGCCACGCTGTATGGCGTCGCGACGATCCTCTGCCTTCTCCAGCAAGACCACCTGGCACCGGCTCGACCACGGCGATGACCCACGCACCCGACTACCATGTGCTGAAGCAAGGCTATCATCCGCTCGACATTGGGCTCGTGCGCGCGTCGCGCAGCCCAGGCAGTGCCGCGACGACAAGATCCCCTTCTCATGGGGCTCGCCGACAAAGGCAGCTGAGGTGCCCTAATAACTATCGCCGACGCAACGTTCCTACATGGAAGCAGTCCTGCCGTGAGGCGCCGATCGGCTGCTCGCCTGCGCGGCATCGGTCCGACGGGTGACGTGCGGGTCGGGTGATCGCGGGAGGAGATCAGCCGGTCGTGTCGGGTATCATGTATGTCCTCGCGTCCAATCAACCGGTGATGGTGCATAGATGACAGACGACCTCTACATCGACCGAATTGCTGGATGACCTTGCTTCTTAACTCCTATCCAGTCCCTTGGGACATGCCGGCCTTTCGGGAGTTGCGCGACGCTCTCGCCGCCAGTGTCTATCGGGACCGGGACATCGAGTTGATAACCGTGGACGCGGGTCTCTCGCCTGGCAATATCGCATGGGACCGGTCGGCACGGAATCTCTGGTTTCAGGTGATCAACGAGGCAGCCGGGTGTCAGCTTCTTCCTGCTTTGCTGGATCGTGTTCTGGCCCGTCAGCCGGCCCTGTGGACGAGGATCGAGGAGTTGTCTCGGGAGGAGCCCGTTGTCACCGCGCCCCTGCCGGCGGGCGCGGATGGAGTTCTCGGGCCGTCCGACCCGGGATGGAAGAACTTCGGCGGGGAAAGGCAGATCGTCAAAGGGCAGGAGACGCTGCTCGACATCGCCTTCCTGGAGCACGGGCTTCGATGCGCTCCGGCGGTGTGCCGGCTCCTGGTCACGATGGGTGGCGCCCACTATTACGGGACCGCCTTCCGCATTGGTCAGCGCACGCTGCTGACCAACCATCATGTTTTGCACAACTGGGACAACGATGACGCTCCTGCTGCGTCCGTTCAGGCGGCGTTCGGCTATGAACTGGACGTCCGGGGTGTGCTGCGAAAGCCGATGACGATCGGCTGTGACCCCGGTACGATCCGCGGGGACCGGACGCATGACTTCGCGGTGATCGATGTTGCCGAGCCGCTGTCCGATGACATTCCGATCCTGCCGATCGAGGCGGGCGCCTCGGTCTCGGTCGACGACCGAGTCTACATAGTGCAGCACCCGCAGGGATTACCGAAGAAGATCGCTATGCACCACAACGTCGTGCGTCACGTCGACGCCGACGTGGTGCAGTACTGGACTGATACCGAGGCGGGGTCCTCGGGGTCGCCGGTCTTTGACGAGAAGTGGCAGGTGGTGGCCCTGCACCATCAGTGGGTGGAGGCGCCCGGCGACGACGGTCAGGCTTTCCGAAACCAGGGTCGGTCGATCGGCAAAGTCGTCGACCGGATGGGCGCCCTCGGCATCGACTCGTGGCGGAGTTGACGTTTGGTTCTCTGGATTCATCAACCTGACTGGTCGGACACCAACACGACCACGATTCTTCACGATGCCTTGACCAAGGCATTCTGGGACCTGCGAGAACTGCAGGAGATCTGGCAGACGATCGGGCTGTCTCCGGGTGAGATCGAATGGAGTGGACCGGCGGTTATCGTGTGGCGGACGTTGACCAGGGAGGCCGCCCAAAAACACAAGCTCGAGGAACTCGTCCGGTTGGTACGGTCGCGTAAGCCGGCCGTCGCGGTCGACTTGGACGTCGTTCTCGCTGCCCGTCTTTCCAACTCGGCTTGGTATCGGTGCGCCGACCGTTACCAAGCGCGGCTGGTCGGGCCTGGATCCCGTCGGCCCCTAGTGGATCGCTCGCAGCTCTCCGCCGCACTGAGGAGTGTAGATAAGGAAAAATATCCCGTCCTCTCCATCAGCGGTGATCCGGGATCGGGTAAATCGCACAGCCGCTATCTGATCCAGCACGTCGCTGGGAGCATCGACGTCGACGCAACGCTGATCCTGGTCGATATCGCGGACGAATGGCAGGAGGGGAACGATATTGACGCGGTGGATTTTGTTGCCCGGCTAGCGCGGCGGCTCGGCATGCCCGCCGACTTCCATCCCGACTTATACACCGAGTGCCATCGCACCGCCAAGGAGCTCAGCAGCGATTTCGTCGGTCGCTTCCGTACCCTGCCCCAGATTTACCGCTGGATATTCATTGACGGCCTGGATCGTCCAAACGTGACTACTGCGGTGCACGGCTTCGTTCGCAATCTTGCGAAAGAGGTCGATAATAATCAGCTTGGCCAGACCCGCCTGATCGTGACAGGTCACCCTGGCGATTTCCCGCCCACAGTGCAAGACGTCCTGCAGATCGAGCAAATCGAGCCAATCGACACGAGTCACATAGCAGGTTTTTTTTATGACATAGCCCAGCATATCGGCGCAGATCTAGACGATGCTGCGCTGGACCGGCTCGTGAAGGACGTTCTCGCCGAGGCGAGCCTGGTCGATCTGCGTAGTCTCGGGCGCCGGGCCAGCCAGATCGCCCACCATCACTTCGCAGGGGTGAGCCCAGGATGACCGACTTAGGATCGGACCTACTCGAGCTCAAGCGGCGTGCCGCTGTGCTGTCCCACTTCGAGATGAGCTGGCTGGGTGCCGACGACACGCCGATCTCGGTGGTCGACAGCCTGCTGGCGGATTCCGACCGAGTCGTCGGCCCGGACGGCAAGCGGCATTGGGTCGTGGACGATTCCGTACGCCGCGGTGTAGTTGCCGTGAGCACGTTCGAGCAGCTCCGCGCGGCCTGGAGTGCGCTTCCGCACCGTCCCAGTGACGAGCGGCAGGCGCTGATCGACGAGTATCTGGGTGAGGATGACCCGCGGCCGGTCGGGCAATTGAGCGGGCCGGAGCTTCGGACGCTGCATTGGTTGTCGGGTTGGCTGGGTGGTGCCGGGCCCCAAGTGCCGGGGCCCGACCAGACACGCAAGGCTCTCGGTCGGCACGAGCTCATGGCGTCCTTGCGGAAGATGACCGGCAAGGGCTTCGTCGGGCGCGACGCGGAACTCGAGCTGCTGGACGGCCGGGACGGCAGCGAGGCGCTACTCATCCGCGGGGTCGGGGGCATCGGCAAGTCGGCACTGGCGGCGCGGCACCTCTTGCGTACGGCCGATGCCGGACGCAGCCTCATCGGTTACGTGTCCTTTGAAAGCAGCGCGGTCGACCCCGCCCGTCCTGCGAGCATCGTCGTCGTCCTGGCCCGTCAGCTTGCAGTGCAGGTCGAGGATGCCCTCGAACCGGCGGTGACGCAGCTGAGCGCGGCCGCTGCCGACCTCACCCGCGACACCGCTCAGCCGTACGCATTTATGGGCCGGCAGTGGACCGTCACCGCCCCGGATATAGCGTCGCTCGCCGCCCGCCTGCACGAGCTGATCGGCGATCACCGGTATGTCGTCGTCCTTGACGCCTTAGAGGAGGTGCAGCGCCGCGACCGTTCCGCCATCGTACGGCTCGGCGATCTGCTGGCCCGGCTCACCGAAGCCCTTCCGCGGCTGTCCATCGTCCTCGCCAGCCGGGCACCTGCTCCCCAGATCACCTCCGATGAGCTCGAGATCACCGGCTTGCCGTGGGCCGAAGCGCGAACGCTCCTGCGGCATGAGCTCGGCGAGTCCGCCGCCGACCTGGATTTAGAGGTGGTGCTCCACCAAGTCGGCACCAGCCCGCTGCGAATTCGCTTGGCCGCCGGCATCCTGCGGCACACCCCGGACGACGAGGCGCTTCGGGCACTCGCCCTGAGTCGGGGGACGGTCGAGGGTGAGCTCTACCGTCGGCTACTGGGGCACATCGAGGATCCAGCGGTCCGCCGTATCGCGCATCCGGGCCTCACGCTGAGGCGGGTGACCGCCGACCTAATCCGTGCAGTCCTGGCCAAGCCCTGCGGTGTGGACGTCCCGGACGATGCGACCGCGCGGCGCATGTTCGACGGACTGGCCCGGGAGGCGATGCTGGTGGAGCTCGACCCGGCCGAGAATGCGCTGGTCCACCGTACCGACGTGCGCCAGATGATGCTGCAACCGCTCGCCGCCGAGGAGAGCACCGCCGTACGCCGGATTCACGAGGCCGCAGTGCGGTACTACCGCGCGCGGGGTGGCGTTCGCGCCCGCGCCGAGGAGCTCTACCACCGGCTGATGCTGCGGCAGACACGCCGTACCCTCGACCGCTTCTGGGACGACGCGGCGCTGCCGGAGCTGCTCCCGTCGCTGGAGGAACTGCCACCACCATCCAAGGCCTACCTGGCCTGGAAGTCGGCGGCGGTGGCGGTCTCCGAAGATGACTTGGCGGCAGCCGACCGCGACGTACGCCGCGCGCTGATCCTGCGCCGGGCGCGCAACGATATCGCCGCCGGACAGGTAGCCACGGCCCTGGACGGGATCCGCGAGCACCGGTCGAGCAGCCGCGACGATGCGCTGGAGCTGCTCGACCTCGAAGTACAGGCACTTGAGCTGCTGGGTCGGCTCCAGTCGGCGGCCGAGATCGCCGAGAATGGCCTCCGACGTGCCGCCGGCGCCGGTCGCGTCTCTGACTTCCTTAGGTTGTCGGCGCACGCCGCGCGGTGCACGGAAGGTCTGGGGCGGCTTGGCCGGGCTGATGAGTTGATCACCACCGCACTCGACTACGCCCGTGACCTGCCACCCGACGAATCGAATCTGATCAACCATCTGACCCTCGTCGTCTATCGGCTGCGACTCATCCGCAAGGGTGTCGCCGTCGCACCGGAGACGGTCGAGGACCTGTTTCAGGAGGCCGCCAAGCTCTACGATACGCTTCCGGCCCGGGCGGTCGCACGCGCGCCAGGAGTACTGCGCGACCTTGCCGCCGAACTTGGCGACCGCTTCCCGAGGATCCAGCGGACCGCGTTGCGCTCAGTGGGACTTTCGGCCGATCGAGCACTGCTCGCCGTAGCCGTGGGAGAGCTCGACGAACGGACGCCGTCCGGCACCCATGCCAACGCGTCGGCTGCGGACGCCGTCAGCACTGCCGAGGGACGCGCCGAACTGGGCGACCGGCTGACGGACGTCCTCGATACGCATCGCGACCAGTGGTCTGGAGTTGCTTCGGAGCTCATCTCCGACGCCTACCGGGAGGAGTCCGACGCGGCTCACCGTCAAATCGTGCGTTCGGCTCGTGTGGTCGCGGTCCAGTGTCGCGGCACCGTCGGGTCGGGCTATCTGATCGCGTCCGGACTGGTGGCGACGTCAGCCGATCTGGGTGGAGCGGTCGGTGACTGGATCGAAGTTAGCGACGTCATTGGGCGCCACCACGGCACGGTCGTGTGGCGGGGCGCACTCGCTCTCGTCGAGTTTTCCGGTGCCGGTCCGTCCTACACCGACGGTGGCGGCACGCCGTGGGGCCGCATCGTGACGAGCACGATCGACGTACCGGCCGAGATTTGGGGCAGGCCGTCGGCGGCGCCGAGCCGCGACGCGGTTCATCTGGTCGGAAAGCTGCGAGCCGGCGACGGCGACCGGCCAATGGTCGAGCTGCCGCGCGCCGCCGAACCAGGCCTCGCAGGGGCGCCGGTCTTCTGCGAGGGCCTGTTGACCGGTCTCGTCGTCGCAGCGGGCGGGCGGCGGCTGGCTATCGTGCCTGTCGGCGCGATGATCGAGGACGGAGCCGCCCGGCAGATCGTCAGTCGGCATCTCGTCCCCGCATTCCGGCCTGTCGGACTACCGGCGCTAGCCGAGGCGGAGCCGGCCTCGAGATTGCGCCCGACTGACCTGTTACGGGCGAGCCTGCGCGTAGCGCCGTTCCGCGGCCGACAGGACGTGATGGAAGGGCTACGAACCTGGTGCCAGGGCAGCGGACCGGAGGTACTGTTGCTGCACGCTCCGGGCGGACACGGCAAGACGCGAATCGCGTGGGAACTAGGACTTCAGCTGGAGTCCGAGGCATGGTTGGTGCTGCGCCTGCGACCAGAAGCCGAACCCGTCCACTTAGGCGTGCTTGATGGGGTGAACGTTCCATTGCTGGTCGTCATCGACTACGCGGAACTGCGCTCCGAGCAGGTCCGGGCGGTGCTGGCGGCCTTTCAGAGACATCAAGGTCGCACCTTGGTTCGGCTGCTACTGCTGGCGAGATCGGCCGGCGACTGGTGGGACGACCTGGCGGAAACCGTTCCGTCGCTGCGAAGCGCTGTAATGACCAAGCTGCCTGACTGGCAGCCCGATCCGGACGGTCGACGTGCAGCCTATCTCGATGCCTCTCGCGCGTTCGCTGAGGCGCTGGGCGGCTATCTCGACAAGAACTGGCCGGCTATCGCCGACCGGCTGAGTGTGCCGGAACTGCCCGCCGGCACGTCGCCCCTGGCGATGCAGATGGCCGCGCTTGTCCACCTTCTCGACGAGGCACCAGGGGGACCGGCGCTAGATACCCTGGTCGAGGACCGGCTGCTGCTGTTCGAGCGCCGCTACTGGCGACAAGCCGCCAGCAACGCGGGCCTGCTGGCGAGACTGGACGAGCCGGACTTGGTCGACGCACTGACTGTGGCCTTGCTGTTCGGCGCGGACGACCACGGGCAAGGCCAGCGGCTGCTCGGCAGCCTCGACGCTATCGCCGGTTCGGGACTCGGCGAAGAAGTGCGCGACTGGATCGCCACACTCTACCCGCCGGTAGACGAGACCCATCCGTGGGGATCGATGCTACCCGATCGGCTCGCTGAGCACTTCTTCGCCGACCGCCTTGCGATCGGCGACGACCTCGTCCGTCGAGCGCTCCCGGCAGCTACATCCGCGCAGCTTGAGCGCATGCTCGTCCACTACGCCCGTGCGGTGCCCCATCATTCGCGCGGCGACGTGCTCAGCCGGCGACTCGTCGCCCTCAGCGTCGAACATCCCAACATCCTCGCCGCGCCCGCACTGGAGGTCGTCACCAAGGTCGAGTCGCCGGAACCGCTGCTGGCGGCGCTGAACGGGATTGTCCAAGCACCGGACACCCCGGAACCGATTCTCGCCCAGCTCGCCGAACGACTTCCCAATCGTAGCCTACGACTGTCGAAGATCGCCGTCGCGCTGCTCCGACGCGTCATCGAGCACTATCGGCGGCACGATCGCCGGCCCGACCTTGCCAGATCCTTGAACAATCTGGGGATCAGATTAGCCGAGTACGGCCGGCCGGAGGAGGCGCTTCCGGCCGCGGAGGAGGCTTTGCGGCTCTACCGCAGCCTCAGCGAGACGAACCGGTACACGTCGCGGCCTGAGCTGGCGATGGCGCTCAACAACATCGGTGTCATGCTCGCTGAGCTGGGGCGACGGGAGGAAGCGCTGGCATATAACCTAGAAGCGGTGGTGATCCGCAGACAGCTGGCGGACGCCAACCCGGAAGCGTTCCGGCCGGACTTGGCCGCTTCGCTAAACAACGTCGGCGTCGCACTGTCGGAAATGGGCCGGAATGAAGACGCGCTCGCCGCGAGCGGCGAAGCGGTGACGATCCTGCGCATGTTGGCCCACATGAATCCCGCCACCTACCTACCCGACCTGGCACGGTCGCTGAACAACCTATCGACCGACCTGAACGAGCTGGGCCGGCACGCAGAGGCACTGAGCACCCTCGCGGAAACAGTATCGATCCGGCGACGGTTGGCCGATGTCCAGCCGGACGCCTTTATGCCCGGACTGGCTGCATCGCTGCGCAAACTCGGCCTCTACCTGTCCGAGCAGGACCGATGGGCGGAAGCGTCCTCCGCCCTCGAGGAGGCGGTGGCTCTGTATCGGGAGCTCGCCGCAACGGACCCCGCGACCTACCAAGACGGGCTCGCCAGGTCGCTGGACAGCCTAAGCGCCGTTCTGGCGGAGCCAGAGCGCGCTGCCGACGCATGCTCGGAGGCCCTGAAGCTCTATCAGGTGTTGGTTCAGGCCGACCCGGAAAAGTACCTACCCAACTTACTCAGGCTAGTGAGCAGGCTTCCGCTTGGTCCCGGCGGCAATCCGTCGTTGGAACGGACACGAGAGCTCACCTCCCACGTAGCCGCAGCCCTCGCTGGGGAGGCAGCGATCAAGGAGGTCGTCGGCAAGCTCTTGGTGACTCCGGTGAGCGGTCCAGTGCGCGCCGTCCTCGCTGCGGTCCTGACCTGGGGGCTCCTCACCCGTGACGGGAACCACATTGTCGCGCTGCGCCGCGAGCTGCGCGTGTTGACCGAGCTGGTCGATGGCGAGGCGCTTTCGGTCACGATGTGGCGCCGGATGCGTGCGCTGGTCCGCATGATGGTGACTGTCGCGGACGCTGCCGCAGACGATGTGGCCGATCCGGTCGAGGCTTTCGCCGAGGTGGACCGGCTGGCCGCCGACCTCGATTCAGGTGACCGGCGGACCGTGCCTATGGTCGAATTCGTTCGAGCGATCCTGGCCCTAAAATCAGATTCGATCGTCCGGGATAACGCGGTCCGCATCGAGGGCTCCGCTTACCTGGCTACATCTGTGGCCGAAGCCGACGTGTCCATAAAATCGATGCTGGAAACCCTTTCGGTGCTGCAGGAGATGACGGCGGATCCGCTCGATGATCTGGCCGGCAAGGTCGAGCGGCTGCGGAGCAGCCGGGACCGGCTGGACGCAGACTCCCCACTACGTCCTGGAATCGATAATCTTCTCGCCGTAATGGACGCGTTGGGCGGGCGGCTCTTGCGTCCCGATGCGGCCGACACGAATGAACTTGCGCTGACCCACGCTGCCGCAGCCACGTACCTCATTGACCCAGCCCGCGATCCCGACCATATAGACAAGGGTGTCGAGCACATGCGTGATGCCTTGGCGGCGAGCGGCTTCAACGATCCGCAGCGGACCATTTACCTATCCGGCCTCGCGCTCGGCCTGCTCCGGCGCTCCGAGCACACCGACAGCCTCGCTGACCTGCCAGAGGCCGAGGGTCTGCTGCGGGAAGCACGGGCGTTGTTGAAAGGTCCGCAGGACACCGCCTGGTCGATGGTGCACGGAATGCTCGCTGCGGTTCGCCTCCGGCTCGGTGCCGTTGAGGACAGCCATCTCGATGCGGCCGAAGGACTGCGCGGGTACATTTGGCGGCTTCTCGAGCAACCAGATGCGTCGGGTATCGCCCGAGTCGCGCGGGAAGCCGTCGAAGCGGCGACCACGGTTGCTCAGCGGTGCTTGCAAGGTGGCGACGCGAAGGGAGCGGTACTGGCGCTGGAAGCCGGCCGGGGCCTGACCCTCTTCGCGGCCACCGAACATTCATCGATGTTCGAACGGCTGCGCTCCATCGGCCGTCCCGACCTCGCGGACGAGTGGCGGCGGACAACCATCGAGGGTGGCGTTTCGCCAGCCTTGCGGCGCCGGATAATGGACAGCCTGGCCGAGGCAACTCCGCACGGCAGCATTTTCGATGCTCCGTCGCCGGAAGAAATTCGCGAAGCGCTGGCCGGGCTTGACCTAGACGTGTTGATCTACCTCGTCCCGGGCGGCGGAGGCTGGCCCGGCTTCGTGGTGGCGGTGCCCGCGCAGGACATGGAAGCTCTGATCACTCTTCCCCTACTTCATCTGCGAGACAAGCCCGACGAGTCGCACCAGGTCGGCGACTGGGCCTGGCGCGTCGCCATCGGCCCGATCGTCGATCAGCTCCTGCCGAGGCTGACCCGCCGGCTAGCGAACCGGGTGCCCCGGCTCGCACTGGTGCCGATCGGCGAGCTCGGCCTGGTTCCATGGCAGGCGGCACGGCGTGCCGACGGTGAGCCGGCCATTCGTACGGTCGCGTTTTCCTTTCCGGTGTCGGCCCGCATGCTGTGCCGTAGCGCGGCACTCCCACCGGTCCTACCGTCGGGGTCCGGTCTGATCGTGGGTGACCCGGACGGCTCGCTGCCCGGCGCTACCGTCGAGGCGTACGGGATCTGGCAGAGTTTCTATCCTCGCGGCGTCTACATGGGTAGGTTGCCTCAGGGTGGGATCAGCGAGTCGGGTGCCGGCACAGCTGACGAGCTGCGCGCATGGCTTACGACGCCCGGCGCAGCCCCAGGTGACGTTGTGCACATCGCCGGCCACGGCGTCGTCACGGCTGACGGATCATACCTGCTACTCGCGCGCGAGTCGCGGCTATTCGGCGAGGATCTCGTCCGGCTGACGGCCGCTGCGCCCGACCGCGAACTCGGTGTAGTGGTGCTGGCGGCGAGCAACACCAGTGTGGTCGCCGGAAGCTATGAAGAGGCCTACACCCTCGGCGCCGCCTTCCTAGCGGCCGGGGCACGCTCGGTGCTGTCTGCCCTGGGACCGGTGACAGACCGTGCTACCTCGTTGCTGCTGTTCATGTTCCACCACTACCTGACCGCCGAGAGCCGACCTGTGTGGGAGGCCCTACACCTTGCCCAGCTCTGGATGCTCGATCCGGCTCGCATACTGCCTGCATCCATGCCCGAATCACTTCGCAGCTTTCACCACGGAGTCTCAGCTGACGCCAGCGCTTGGGCCAACTTCGTTCATGGCGGCCGCTGAATGGCCGGGCGAAGACGTTGCAGGGATTCCATGGTAGACGCGTCAGGTCGGGTTTTCCAACCAACAGGATGGCTCTGCTGCGTCGGATCGGCGAAGGTGAGATGGTCGTCGCCAGGTTGGTTACTGAGAACGCGCGTCCGGCCAACACGGTGACCTGCTGCCGGTGGTCAGCCATGTGCTGGCGTCATATGCATGTGCCCCCGTTTACCCCCCGAAAATCCCCGCAAAGGGTCGACCTTCAGTGATAACTGTGGACCAGTCGATAACCGGATGTGAGCAGGTCAGAGTTAGTATCTGACGACCAGTGACAACTCTTATTCGTGACGCTCGGTAAGCGTAGGTTGTCGGGTCTGCTGCAGCGGCAGGTGACAGGTGTAGTCACGCGGCCTGACTGGCCGGTGGGTGCATGATGGTCTCGAATTCCACGGGGGTCAACCGGGACAGTGATCGTTGGCGTCGGCGGCGGTGGTAGGTCCGTTCGATCCAGGTCACGATCGCGATCCGTAGTTGCTGGCGGGTGGCCCATGATCGCCGGTTGAGGACGTTGTTCTGCAGGAGTCCGAAGAAGGATTCCATGGCGGCGTTGTCGCCGGCGGCGCCGACGCGGCCCATCGATCCCGGTCATGTGGTGGCGGTGGAGGGCTCGGACGAATTTCCTGGACCGGAATTGGGATCCGCGGTCGGTGTGCAGGATGCAGCCGGCCAGGTCACCGCGTCTGGCGGCGGCGTTGTCCAGTGCGGTGACGGCCAAGCGGGACTTCATCCGTGAGTCGTGCAGTAGCCGACGATCCGGTGGGACCAGACGTCCTTGATCGCGCACAGGTAGAGCTTGCCTTCGGCGGTGTGGTGTTCGGTGATATCGGCCAGCCACAACTGGTTGGGCCGCTGGGCGGTGAAGTCCCGGCGCACGAGATCGTCATGCACCGGCGGGCCGACCTTGCGGCCCTTGCCGCGACGCTTGCGCTTGCCGAAGGCGCTCCACCAGCCGTTACCGGAGCAGATCCGCCACGCGGTGCGGTCGGCCATCGGCTGCCCGGCGTCGCGGGCCTCGTCGACGAGGAACCGGTAGCCGAACTCCGGATCGTCGCGGTGGGCGTCGAACAACGCGTTGGCCCGGTACGCCGCTACCTGCTCGGCGCTGGTGACGGGTCGGGCCAGCCACCGGTAGTACGGCTGACGAGCGATCTTCAACACCCGACACGTCACCGCCACGCCGATCCCGTCGGCGGCCAGCTCGCTCACGAGCGGGTAGAGCCTTTTCCCGGCAGATGCGTCTGCGACAAGTAGGCAGCGGCCCGGCGCAGGACCTCGTTCTCCTGCTCCAACAACCTGATCCGCTTACGCGCCTCCCGCAGCTCGGCCGACTCACTGCCGGCCGTCCCGGCCGCGGCGCCGGCGTCGACGTCGGCTTGGCGCAGCCACTTGAACAAAGTCATCGGGTGCACGCCGAAGTCCTTGGCGATCTGCTCGACCGTCACGCCTGGCTCGCGGTCACGAGCGACACGCACGACGTCATCGCGGAACTCTCGGGGGTACGGCTTGGGCACAGCAACATCCTTCCAGCCCGCCCGCAGGGCAAGCCATCTCAGATGTCACCTATCGGTGCAGCAGACCCGGCCGCGGACACTGGCTCCTGGCCCGTCGCAGCATCACCACCGGCGAGATCGCCTACTACGTCTGCTACGGACCACGCCGCACCCGTCTGATCGACCTCGCCCGTGTCGCGGGCGCGAGGTGGGCGATCGAGGAGTGCTTCCAGCAGGCCAAGAACGAAGCCGGGCTCGACGAGTACCAGGTCCGCGACTGACGGGCCTGGTACGCCCACATCACCCTCGCGATGGCCGCCCACGCCTGGCTGTCCGCAGCCAGATCCCTTGCGGCAAAAGGGGAACCAGCGCCGGCGACGGCATGATGATCGGCTACACGGTACCGGAGATCCGAAGACTCCTCACCGCACTCGCAGTGCGATCAACCCACCCACCAGAGCACGTCTGGGCATGGTCTCGATGGCGCAGACGACGCCAACACCAAGCCCGAACCTGCCACTACCGACGACGCGGCTACCCCTAAACAACTGCCGTAGCAGTACTAGGTTCTGTCTTGCGGATCATGAGTGTCGCTCGTTAAGCCTGGTATGGCGCGAGGTGATCTCACGAACCACGAGTGGGCTGTGCTGGCACCGTTGTTGCCGGCGCAGCCCGTTCGGGGTGGACGGTGGCGGGACCATCGGCAGATCATCAACGCGATCTGCTGGGTGAAACGCACCGGGTCGCCATGGCGGGACCTTCCCGAACGGTACGGGTCATGGAAGACCGCCCACGGACGGTTCTCCCGGTGGGCGGCCGATGGGACGTGGGCCCGGTTGAAGGCCCACGTCATCGCCCTGGCCGAACTCGACGACGGCATCGTCTGGAACGTGCAGGTCGATGCCACCATCGTGCGTGCCCACCAGCACGCCGCCGGTGCCCGTAAAGGGGGCTGAGCCGGGAGGAGTCGCGGGCAGCGCAGGCCATCGGCCGGTCGCGGGGTGGTCTCACCACGAAGATCCACACCCTGGCCGATGGACGTGGCCGTTCCCTGGCCACCCGGATCACCCCTGGTCAGGCAGCCGACACCCGCCAACTGATCCCGCTGCTGGGCCAGGTCCGGGTGCCCCGTCCCGGTGGGGTGGGCCGGCCACGTACGAGGCCTGACTCGTTGACCGGTGACAAGGCGTACTCCTCTCGCGCGAACCGGACCGCCTTGCGGGGCAAGGGCATCACCACGGTCATCCCCGAGCCCAACGACCAAATCGCCAACCGGAAGCGGCGGGGGCGACGCGGCGGCCGACCACCGACGTTCGACCCGGTCGCCTACCGGCGCCGCAACCAGGTCGAACGTGGTTTCAACCGGCGTAAGCACTGGCGAGGACTCGCCACCCGCTACGACAAGTTGGCCGCCAACTTCCAGGCCACCCTCGATCTGGTCGAAACCCTCGACTGGCTACGCGCCGTCCCCGACAACCAAGATCCGCGAGACAGAACCTAGTCGCGTCCGTAACGGCCTGGCGACAGCTCGTATACGCATTGAATGTTCTGTGCGCGCAGGAGGGCCAGCAGGTCGTCCCCCGGTTGAGCCGGCAGGAGGACGGCACGCTCAGGCAGGCCGGGAATGTGTCGGCTGTAGTCCAGTAGTTGCCCGACCGCCATACGAATAGCGTCGCGGGTAACGACTCCCTTCGCCTCGTACAACACACCGGCAGTCTGATCGAACAGGTCGGTGTAGAGGTCGTACGGCTCGCCGGGCGGCCTAATGCGGTACCGCGCGCAGGTGTGTCCCAAGGTCTCGAGGTGCTCCTGGTAGCGGGCCACGAGGTCGGCCTCCCGCTTGACGGCCACGGCACTTTCCGAGCTGGGAAGCGAGTACGTACTTCTGCCGATCTTCTCGATCGGTACCGCCTCCGCGCTTCCGGCAGGTGTGACGGCCGCGGAAACCGGGACAGGTTCGGCTGTTAAACCGGCTGGTGAAGCACGCAGGACGGCGAGGTGGGACCACCAGAGCCGTTCGAGTTGCTCATCGGACGGCGGGTACAGACGCTGCCCCGACCCGAGAACATGATTCCAGTGGTGTGTCGGCACGCCTGCCAGCAGCTTCTCGACCGACAGGCGGTCCTCCACCGGCAGCACGGTGTCCCAGCGCACGGTGATGTACCACGCCTGGCGGGTCGGAGCCTCCCAGTGGGCGTCGGCGAAGACACTGCTCCCGGTCACGGCTCCGCTTGCGACGATGCCGCGCTCCCGGTTCTGCCGGAACAGGAAGACTCGGTCCCCGCGACCCAGCCCACCCCGGCGCGACCCGACACTCCAACGACAGGAGACCGCCTTACCACCCGCTGTACGTCTCACATCCCGCGCATAGAGATCAGACGGATAGCCGGATTCCCCAGCGTCCCAGGTCAGAATGACGGTGATCACGATGTGAGCATCACGGGACGCGGACGGTGGCGGTATCAGGCGATCGGACGCCGGCGGTGCGGTGACGGGGTGACTCTGACCATAGGGATAGGCGGCCCGGAGGTGGGCCTGCCCCCGTTCTGACGGACATCCAAGATCAGGGGACCTGGGGTCTCCGGGAGGATGTCCATCATCATGGAGAGCATGGGGAAGAAGCGGTCGCGGCCTCGGCGTTCGTTCAGCCGGAGTTCAAGGCCGAGATCGTCGAGTTGTGCCAGCGTGGTGACCGCACGCTTCGACAGGTCAGCCAGGATTTCGACCTGACCGAGACCGCGGTGCGTGACTGGGTCAAGCAGGCCGACCTCGATGCCGGTGCCCGCACCGACGGGCTGACAAGCAACGAACGAGACGAGCTCGCGCAGCTGAGGCGGGAGAACCGCAGGCTGCGCGAAGACGTGGACATTCTCAAGCGGGCGACGGCACGCCCCCATCACCTGGCACGATCGCCGGTTGGTCTGGCCGCCGGCGTCAGGTGACGGCGATGACGAGGGCGGTGTTGTGTCCGCCGAAGCCGAAGGAGTTGGAGACCGCGGCAGTGCCCTGGTTCTTCCGGGGCGCGTCGACGACGACGTCCAGGTCGACGGCGGGTTCCACCGCCTGCACGTTGGCGGTGGGCGGTACGAGGCCGTGCCGCAGGGCGAGAACGGTGTATACCGCCTCGATGGCGCCAGCGGCACCGAGGGGGTGGCCGGTCACCCCCTTGGTCGAGGTGATGACGGTGTCCCGACCGAGTACCCGCCGCACGGCGGCGGCCTCGGTCACGTCGTTGAGCGGAGTGGACGTGCCGTGCGCGTTCACGTGGCCGATGTCGTCGCTACCCAGCCCAGCGTCGGCCAGGGCGGCGCGCATGGCGCGCTCGACGCCGGCACCGTCGGGCGCAGGGGTGGTGGCGTGGTAGGCGTCGGTGGACGCACCGTAGCCGAGCAGATGGGTTCGTGGCCGGACACCCCGGCCGTGGGCGTGTTGTTCGGTTTCGAGCACCACGACGCCCGCGCCTTCCGCCATCACGAAGCCGTCGCGCTCGACGTCGAACGGGCGGGAGGCACCGGCCGGGTCGTGCCTGCGGGTGGACAGTGCCTTCATCCGGGCAAACGCGGCGGCGAAGTACGGGGTGACGGCGGCATCGGTGCCGCCGGCAACCGCCACGTCGGCGACGCCGAAGCGCAGCAGGTCCCGGGCGAGACCGATGGCGGTGGCACCGGATGCGCACGCCGTCGCGACGGACATGCTGGGGCCGTGTGCGCCGAGATCGATGGCCACCTGAGCGGTCGCCATGTTGGGCAGCGCCATCGGCAGGGTGAGCGCCGAGATCCGGGCGGCACCGGTCTCCAGAAGTTTGCGGTGTTGGGTCTCGGCGGTGATGGTGCCGCCTGCGCCGGTGCCGATGATGACGGCGACGCGGTTCGGGTCGCAGTCGGCGATGTCCAGGCCGGCGTCGCCGACCGCCTCGCGGGCCGCGACGACGGCGAACTGGGCGTGGCGGTCCAGCATCCAGGTTTTCCGACGGCCGAGCAGTATGTCGGCGTCGAAGTCGGGAACCACACAGGCGAAATCGACCGGTAGCCCCGCCAGCTGCGGCGGCCGCACCGCCGTCGACCGGCCGGCGAGGACACGGTCCCAGTTGGCAGGCACGCCGACGCCGGCGGGGGTGACCAGCCCGAGACCGCTGATGACGACGGGCGCGGGTGTCACCGGGGCGCGCCCATGGCGGTGAGCAGGGCGGCTATGTCGTCGACGGAGGCTGTCTGGGAGATGTCGTCGTCGGAGATCGTCACGCCGAACTCCGACTGGAGGACCTCGGCGAATTCGACCAGGGCGAGGGAGTCGAGGTGAAGCTCGTCGAGTGTGGAATCCGGTCGGATGGTGCCGGGTTCGACGCCGAACCGGGTGGTTAGCAACTCGCCTATGCGATGGTGCAGCGGGTTCATCGTGACTCCGGGGTGAGATGTGGGGATGCCGGGGGAGCGGGGCTGCCCGGCGGTGCGGTGCGTCGGGCAGCCGGACGTCCGATGGATCTCGGTGAGTCAGCCGTCGAGCTTCTGGTCCTTGACCCACGGCCACCGGGTGCGGTCCAGGTAGGTGTGATCGGTGACGATCGTGCCGTCGTGGAAGGTCAGGATGGCGCACCACGGGGTTTCCCAGGTGGTGCCGGAGTCGGTGTCGGTGCCGAACAGGACCGCTTCGACGATCACGTGGTCATCGGCCGCGATCAGGTTCTCGATGCGGGCCCTGCGGTCCGGTGCGGCGTCGAGCACCGACTGCTCGATCTCGTGGAACTGGGCGCGGTCGGTGATGTCGATGAGCCCCGGGCACACGACGTTGATGTCGGGGGCGTAGCTGTCGTCGATCATGCGGTGGACGTCGGTGTTGTAGTACTCGATCCAGCGGTGGACGGCGGCGACGTTCCGTTCCTGGCGGGTGTCAGCGGACATCGAGGGTGCTCCTGACTCGGGTCAGCGGCCGGGGCCGCGGCTGGTGGCGGGCGAGTAGTTCTCCGATGACGGGGCGGGGCGCCGCGAAGGCGGTGGCCGACGCGCCCGTCAGGCCTGTGGTGTGGGTGTTGTCGAAGGTCTTCGGTGAGCAGGTGTAGGACAGGTGGAAGGCCAGGGCGTTGGCCAGCAGCCGGTCCAGGGCGTCGAGTTCGCGGGGATCGTCGACGAACACCGGTGCGGGGAGTCCCGCACGGGTGAACACGACGTCATACATTTCCTGGGCGCTCGGCGCGGTGGAGTTGGTCAGGTGGTAGACGGTGCCGCTGGCACCGTGGAGTCCGGCGCGCACGCCGTGTTCGACGACGTGGTCGAGGGGCACGAGGTTGATCTCGCCCCGGCCGTCGCCGCAGAGCCTCGACGGCTGGCCGAACAGGCGGTCGCCGTGGCGTTTCTCGTACTGCCGGCGGAACCGGGCAACCCGGGTGGCCAGGTCGTAGAGGCCGGAGAAGGCGCTGGTGCGCAGCGTGCGACTGTCGGCGACCACCGCGCTGGGGCGCAGGATCCGCCAGGTGAGCCCGGAGGCCGCGACCAGCCGCTCGGCGGCGACCTTGGTGCGTTCGTACTGGTTGTTGACGGGCTGGTCGGACGGGGGGAGTGTCTCGGCTTGCGGGCCGCGACGGCGGCCGGCGACGTAGGCGGTGCTGATGTGGACGAGTTCCGCGTCGTGTTCCTGCGCGAGGGCGACGACCTGCTCGGTGCCGACGACGTTGGCCTGCTGCGTCTGAGCGGAGTAGCCCGGTTCGTAGGCCAGCGACGCGGCGCTGTGCCACAGCAGGACCCGACCCGGAGGAAACCGCAGCGCGGTCGCCACCACGGACAGGTCGGTGATGTCGCCGGGTACCGCCCGGAGCCGGTCACGGCGGATCAGGTCCGGTGACCGGCCCTGTTCCTGCGCGGTACGGACCAGCTGTGTGTGCAGCCGCGCCTGTGCCTGCTGCTGGGTGGGGGCGCGCACCAGGCACCAGACCGGATCGTCGGTGCGGGCCAGCAGGTCGAGTACGAATGCGCTGCCCAGCATGCCGGTGGCGCCGGTCACGACGTGGGTGGTCGGTCTGCTCATCGGTGTCGTCGTCCTCCTTCCCGGGCGGGCCCGGTGGGTCGCGGGGTGCGTGGGGTTGAACGGCGAGGCGGTTGATGCCGCGTCGTCAGCCGTCGACCGGGCGACGGCCGACGGCCTGCCGTAGGTCCTCGGCCAGTTCGCCGACGGTCGCCGGCACCCACGTGTCCTCGGCCATCAGGACGACGCCGTAGTGCGCTTCGAGGCGTCCCAGCAGGTGCAGCATCCGGATGGAGTCGGCGCCCTCGATGTCCATCAGCACCGTCGTCTCGTCCACCTCGGCGGTAGGTGCGTGGAAAACGTCGCGGGCCCACTGCGTCACCCGCGACACGATCTCGGAACGGGTGGCGTCGACAGTTGTCATGACATCTCCTATCGGTGTCGTTCTCGACGGAATCCGGGAGGGGGTCACGGTGATGCCACCGTGGGCATCCGGGTGCCGGCGAGCAGGTCGCGGGCTGCGCCGCGCTGCCACTTCCCGCTGGTGGTGCGGGGCAACGTGCCCCGCCGTACGACGTGCACCTGCACTGCGCTGACGCCGAGTTCGCCCTGCAGCCGGCGGCGGATGTCCGCCGCGAGGTGAGCGGCGCGGCCCATGTCTAGGCTCTCGGCGACCACGACGAGGTGTTCCTCGTCCAGACCGAGCTGCCCGGCGGCCTGCGCTGCGGCGAACGCGACACACCGGCCCTGATGCACCCCGGGAACCGTGTGGGTGACCAGCTCGGCGTCCTCGGCGAAGATGTTCCGACCGGCCACGATGATCATGTCCTTGTCGCGGCCGGCGATGAACAGGTCACCGTCGAGGCGTACCCCCAGGTCACCGGTGCGTAGCCAGCCTCCGTCGAAGGCCGCAGCGGTGGCGTCGGGATCGAACAGGTAGCCGGGGGTGACCGAGTCACCGATGATCTGCACCTCACCGACCCGGCCGTCGTGCACCTCGACGCCGGACGGGTCGACCAGCCGCAACCGCAGACCCTGCACCGGCCGGCCGACGGACACCAGCGGGCGCGCCCCGTCGGCGTCGGCTGCAACGTGGCGGACGTGTCCGCGGGCGGCAAGAACCTGACGGTCGACGTGGACTATGCGCGGCAGGCTGCCCGGTGGCGGGAACGCCGCGCACAGTGTCGCCTCCGCCAGGCCGTACACCGGATACATCACCCCGGCGGCGGCCCCGTACCGGGCCATGGTCGCGGTGAAGCGGTGGACCGTTTCGGGACGCACCGGCTCGGCCCCGTTGTACGCCAGCCGCCACCGGCTCAGATCCAGCCCGCGAGGATCGGACCGGTCGACCGCCTCGGTCATCAGTGCGTACCCGTGGTCGGGGCCGGTGGTGGCGGTGACCTGCTGCCGGGACAGGTATTCCAGGAACGCGACAGGTCGGCGGATGAAGTCGGTGGAGGTGAGCATGTGGACCGGCAGTCCGGCCAGCCCGTACCCGAGGGCGGTGAAGAACCCCATGTCGTGGTGGTGGGGAACCCACTGGACGAGGCTGTCGCGGCCGGTCACCGCCGACGAGGCGAGCAGGGCCCGTAACCCGGCCAGCACGGTGGCGTGGGGCAGCGTCACCCCCTTGGGGAACGCGGTGCTGCCGGAGGTGTACTGCACCACCGCCAGGTCGTCCGGGGTGATGTCGGGCAGCCGGTCGCAGCGGTCACCGGCCACCGGCAGGGGCACGCAGCGCAGCCCCGGCCTGAGCTGGCGCACCGCCCGGACCAGCCGCTCGTACCGTGGGTGGGCCACGATGAGGCGCATCCCGGCGGCGTCGACGATGCGGGTGATGCGGGCCGCCGCCGCCTGCGGCGACTCGCCCATCGGACG
The DNA here is from genome assembly GCF_049178995.1 of Micromonospora sp. WMMD735. Taxonomy (NCBI): domain Bacteria; kingdom Bacillati; phylum Actinomycetota; class Actinomycetes; order Micromonosporales; family Micromonosporaceae; genus Micromonospora; species Micromonospora sp. WMMD735. The sequence goes on along the minus strand of NZ_JBMHMJ010000002.1, from coordinate 2,373,036 downwards.
CATCGGCAACGCGGACACGCTGCCGGCGGCCAGCATGATGCCGAACGCGCCGAGCCACAGGTCGGGGCCGGTGGGCGTGAGCAGCCCGACCCGGTCCCCGGGACGGACACCGGCGGCGACCAGGCCACGTCCGGCGGCGACGGCCCCGCGATACAGCTGCGCTGCGGTCAGCCGCTGCGACACACCCGGGAACACCCAGCCGGTGTCCGGTGCCGCGACGGCCAACCGACCCAGGGCGTCGGGCAGCGTCGCGCCCTCGATCCGCGCGGGTTGCGGCGGGTTGACCGGCCCGTGCACCGGTGCCGGGATGGCCACCGGCAGCCGGTCCCAGCCGTGCACCACCATGCCTGCGGCCCGCACCACCGGACCGGCGACCCTCAGGCCGGCGCAGACGCGGGCGACGAGCGGAAAGACGATCTCCCCGGTGAGTTGTGCCAGCGTCGACCCGACGCAGTAGTGCGGGCCGACACCGAGGGTCAGCGACCGGGGCGGCTCCTGGGCGACGCCGTCGGCGCTGACCGGGGCGAACCGGAACGGGTCGAAACGATCAGGATCGGGGTACTGGCGCGGATCGCGGCCCGCCGCGGCCACCTGCACGACCACCATGCACCCCTGCGGCAGGCGCACCCCGCCGAGGGTGGTGGGTCGGGTCACCCACCGGCCGGTCATCTTGGCCGGCGGGTCGTAACGCAGCACCTCGCGGGTGAACGCCGCCGCCAGGTCCGGCCGGTCGCGCAGCAGGGCGGCGAGGTACGGCTGTTCGGCTAGCAGGAACACCCCCGTGCCCAGCATCGCCGCCGACGTCTCGTTGCCGGCGCCCAGCAGGAAGGTGACGTTGTCGACGAGCCCCTCGACGTCCTCCGCCGGCCACCCTCCGACCAGGTCGACGGTGAGGTCCGCCCGCGGTCCGGCCGTGGCCCCGAGCAGGCGGTCCCGCAGATAGTCGCGCAGCTCGTGGACAGCGGCGTCGGCTGCCGTGAGATCCGTTCCCGGCGGGTTGAAGTCGTTGGCGTCCATCACCGCCGTCGACCAGTCCCGCAGCTGCGGCAGGTCGGACTCGGGAAAGCCGAGGAGGGTGGCGAGCAGCGCCATCGGCAGGTGCAGCAGGTCGTCGGTGACGTCCACCCGCCCGTCGCGTGCGGCCCCACCGAGCCTGCGTACGTACCGTTGGCAGAGCTGTTCCATCTGCGGGCGGTGCCGGGTCAGCTGTTTCGGCCCGAACAGCTTCACCAGCAGCCGGCGGGCCGGCTGGTTGTTCGGCGCCTCCTGGTGGTTGAGCCCGTTGTAGATGGAGGAGACCGAGGGATGGTCGCGCCAGGTGGGCCATGACTGGTCCGCCCACACCGTGTCGCACACCCGGAACACGTCCGGGTTCCTGAGGACCTGCTCGCATTCGGGGTAGCCGAGCACGACGGCGCGGCGCGGACCGATCGGCAGGACCGGGGCGTGGGCCAGCAGGGTCCGTACGTGCGGAAAAGGATCACGACGCCCGCCGTCGGACCACAGCGCCTCCAGCGCGGCCAGCGCCTGCGCGCGCCCGACGGTCCCGGCCCTGGGCACATCCTCGGCCATCGACACTGCTCCCTCGGTTGGGTTCCGGCGGAACCTGGGCTCACCTGCTGTCGTCGGTGAGAATTTCCAGCGTGCTGACGACGAGCCTCCGCTGCCCGTCACGCAGCACGACCTCCACGAACTCCGAATGGGGGCGGGGTCCCGTCATCGGCCGCCACGCCCGGACGTCGGCGCTGATCGTCACGCCCCCGTCCACATTCGCCAGATAACACATCTGCTGGTCGACGACGACCCTGCCGAGGAACGTCTCGTCGGTGCGGCGTTGCTGCCGCCACCACCGCAACAACGCCCAGTCCACGATCGAGAAATAGGAGGCGAAATACAGCAAACCGACGCCGTTGAGGTCACGCGACGGGTCGATCTGATAATCCAACCGCAGGCCCTCCCCGGACGGCACCGCTGCGGCCGGGCGCAGGGTGTACGCCATCCGTGCCCGACGCATCGTGGGAAGGGGACAGTGCGACGGCGGAATCTCCGGCAAGCTGTCGAGCGCAAAGCCCGTCGGCAGTGCCCGGAGTAACGCCCGGTTCGAACCCTCCCGGCTGCGGGCCACCCACCTGTTGAGCGTCTGCACGTACAGGCGGTCCGCGTCACTGGCCGTCACGAACTCGTGCAGGTCGAAACCGTCACCGTGCCGGCGCGGCGACCGGCCGATACGGTGCAGCGCCAGCACCGACTGGCCCCTCGTCCGGTACAGCGCCGTGTCCACATGAAGCCGGTCCCCGAACGTCGGCGTCCGCAGGTGGAAACGTCGACCACCGCGGATCCGGAAGTAGCAGAACGACAGATAGGCCGGCCGGCCCTGCGAATCATGGGTGTTCATCACGTCGATGCCGCACGCCGCCCCGACGGCGTCCCAGGTCCAGTCGCCGATCCGGCCGACGAACAGCGAGTTGTGCCCACACATGCTGGGCCACACCACCTCGGTACGCGCCTGAACCACCGCAGCGAGCACAGTCACGGTCACCATCACCCTTCGCCGAGGCGCACCACGTTGCCGGTTGTCGAAAACAGCACCGACCGCGCGGAAACCACCGCGCCGCGACCCCTCAACGGGGCGTCACGCTGCCGACGATAGGCGGACCGAAACCACTGCCCGCGACACCACGTGGGCCGCAAAAAGCGGCAGCTACTTGCAGCCAAAAAAGCTGGCACCGCACCCGGAGGAAACGCTCGGACATGCGCGACCCGGATGTGCGGCACCATGTCGCGACCGACGAGGCACGATCAACGGGTGGGGCGGTGCCGCCGGTCCACGCGGCCTCAGAGCCGGTGCGCAGCGAGGACTCGCGCGAGAAGGCCGTCGTGTTCCTGGAAGACCGGGGTCGCCGCGCCAGCGCGCGCGTGGGCTGCTCACCCTCGCGCGGCCTGGGCCGGGGTGTGGCCGGCGGGTGATGCCGAGCTTCGGAGGCGACGTCGTCATCCGTCGCGACGATCTCGGCGCCGGCCAACGCAGCGGCACCACGGTCGATGACCGGTTCCCCCACCGCCTTGCCGTCAGAACGTGCGAACAGACGTTGCCGCGCCGTGTCGCCCGCCGCCGGCTGCCGGGGTGCATGCGCCGCACCGGCCAGCTTCAATCCGACACCACGAGCTCGATCGGCCAGCATCGCGACCGGTCCCGCCGCTCTCGCCGCCGACGCCCTGAGCGGACCGTCCGGACGGCCGCTAGACTGCCCGTCGCGACAGGATGACCGTCTGTCAGCCGTGGCTGTGCTGCGCCCTGCTCGGCGAAGGGAAGTGGTGGCCCCAGGTGAGCACGCTGCCGGGACTCGCGGCGGACACCGCCTCCATTGCCTTGGCGATAATGGCCCCGGACGGCCGCTTTCTCTGGTGCAACCCGGCCGGTCACCGGCTGGGTGTCGGGCTGGCAGAGTTGCCGCTGGGGCAGATCGGGCCCGACGGGCCCGCGGTGGACCACCCGGTGCAAGGTGCCGACGGGGCCACCAGGTGGTTACGGGTGCGATGTCACGGCATGGAGCACGAGGGGCAACCGCTGCGTCTGTACGAGCTGCGTGACGTCAGCGCCGAGCGGCAGGAACGCGACCGTGGGCGCAACTACCGGTGGCGGCTGGCCCACCTCGAGCAACTCGCCAAGGTGGGCACCTGGGAGTGGAACGTACTGACCGGTGAGGTCGTCTGGAGCGACGTGCTGCTGCAGATGTTCGGTCTGCCCGCTGATGCACACCTCGACTACGAATCCTACCGGCAGATGTTGTACCCGGACGACGTCGCGATGATCGAACGGACGTTGGAGAAGGCCCTGCGCGACGGCGGCTCGTTCTCCTACACGCATCGGATGTACCTCGCCGACGGCGCGACACTGCGCGTCTTCGAGTGCTACGGCGAGGTCTTCCCCGATGCCGCTGGGGCGCCGGCGCGCGTCCTGGGCACCGCCCACGACATCACCGCGATGCGGCGGGTGCAGGACGAGCTCACCAAGCTGGCCGAACGCGACCCGCTGACCGATCTGCCGAACCGCCGTGCCCTGCTGGCCCGCCTCGACGACCTGATCGCCGAGCTGCGGGAACGGTCCGCGGCGTTGCTGCTGATCGACATCGACAACTTCAAGGACATCAACGACGTGCACGGGCACGCGGTCGGCGACGACGTGCTGCGCGTCCTGGCCCGGCGGCTGCTGTATGAGCTGCCCGACGGCACGGTGCTGGGCCGCCTGGGCGGCGACGAGTTCGCGGTCGTCCTGCCGGGGGCGTACGCCGAGGACGCCCTCGCCGTCGCCGAGCGGCTCTGCGACGTCAGTGTCCGCACGCCCGTGCCGTTGGCCGGCACCGGGCTGCGGGTGACCCTGAGCATCGGCGCCGCCTCGCTGGAACCGGGCGACACCCGCGACACCGTGCTCGCCCACGCCGACCTTGCCCTGTACGAGGCGAAGAACGCCGGCCGCAACCGGGCCAGGCTCTACCTTCCGGAGCAGTACCGGCACGCCGTGCAGCGCGTCAACGTGGTGACCCGGGTCCGCAAGGCCCTCGACGAGAACCGGATGCGGTTGGACGCCCAGCCGATCATCGACCTGTCGACCGGGGAAGTGGTCAGCCGCGAGCTGCTCATCCGGCTGCGCGACGGCGGCGAGCCCAACCTGTCACCGGCGGAGTTCCTGCCGACGGTGGAACGTGACGACCTCATCGGTGAGCTCGACCGGTGGGTGGTGTCCACCGCCACCCAGGCGCTGGCCCACCCCAAGGCCATGACGGCGGGAATGTGCTTCGACATCAACATCTCGGCTCGATCCCTGGAATCGCCGGGCTTCGGTGACTGGGTGGTGCGCACCCTGCGCGCGGCCGGCATCGACGCGAGCCGGCTCGGTCTGGAAATCACCGAGACCGCGGCGATCACCAATGTCGCCGCGGTGCGGCACCTCGCCAGCACCCTGCGCGACGCCGGTTGCCGGCTGAGCCTGGACGACTTCGGCGCCGGGTTCGGCTCGTTCGCCTATCTCAAGCACCTGCCCTTCAGCACGGTCAAGATCGCGGGCGACTTCGTCCGCCAGGCGGATCACGGCGGCGCCGATCCCGTGCTCATCGACGCGGTCGTCCGCGCCGCGCACGGCCTGGGCATGCGAACCGTCGCCGAGTCGGTGGAGCGCGCCGCGCTGGTGCCGGCGCTGCGGATGCTGGGCGTGGACGCCGGCCAGGGCTACCACCTGGGCCGACCGGCCCCATTGGACGAACTACTCGGTCGAACGTTCGACTCGTGGCAGGGCGGCGGGGCGGCCGGGACAGTCGTGGGGCATCCTGAACCCTGATCAACCGCCCCGGTTTGGAGACTCAGGTGAACGCACCCCGGACGAGGCCGTTCCCCACCGGCGCCGAACTCGTCACGAGCGACCTCGACGCTGCCCGTAGCTTCTACCAGGACCTGTTGGGCTGGACGTACCAGGCCACCGCCGACGGCTGCACCGCGCTCGCCGACGGGGTTCCCGCCGCCGATCTGCGGTTCGGTCCTGCCCCGGCCCGCTGGTGGACTGTCTTCGGCGCCGCTGACGAGGCCACCGTCCGGGCCGCCGCCGGCGCAGCCGGCGCCCGGCTGACCGGCGACGAGGTGCACGACCCGCTGGGCGGGAGCTTCCGGCTACGCACCGCATCGGCCCCGGTGGCCCCGGGCCTCGGTCGGCCCTGCTGGTACGAGTACATGACGACCGACCCGGCCGGAGTGGACCGGTTCCACTCCGCCGCCCTGGGCCTGCGGTCCAGCGTGCCACCCGGTGCCCCCGACGACTCGTACGCCCTGCTCGTCGGCGACGTCGCGCCGGTCGCCGGCCGGCTCGCCACGCCTGCGCCGCTGGATACCCTGCTGCCCGCCGGCTGGATGGTCTATCTGGCCGTGACGGACCCGGACGACGTCGCCGAGCGGGCCCAGCGGGGCGGTGGCCGACTGCTGGTGCCACCGCGCGACGTGGTGACCGGTCGGGTCTGCGCGCTCGCCGACCCGGCGGGAGCCGTCTTCACCGTCATTCGACCGGCCCACACCGGTAGCTGACTGCCAGGCGCTCTCCCGCAGGTCGTCGTCACCCTGGCGTCCCGAGACCGGCACCGAGGCACGGCCGAACCCGGCATCTTGCCTTCAGGCATCAGCGGCCGCACCCCCACTCACCCGGGACGGAACTCGCTCAGTGCGGCGAGGCGACTCAGCTCGCGGCGGATGGTCAGGTTGTTGCGGCGCAGCAGGCGGTGCAACGCCTGACCGCACAGGTGGTCGTAGCGGATGTCCTCCGGTGAGATGCCGGCGATCTTGCCCAGGGCGAAGGCCGCAGCGGCATCCTCGTTACGACGGGCGTGGAGAAAAGCCAGTGGAATGAAGAACCGCGCCTGGCGGTCGGGCGGATAGTCGTCGGGGATGTCCACCTCTGCGGCCAGACGCATCGCCTCGGCGATGCGACCGAGACGGATCTCGGACTGCACGGCGCTGATGCCCACCTCGGTCATCCCGAACGGGATCATGTGGGGCTGCAGATCGTCCGGAACGTTCCGGGCGATGCGGCGGGCGTCCTGCAACAACTGGAAGCAACGCTCGACATCGAGGTCCGCCGCGGCAGCCTCCGCAGCCACCAGGAGCAGCGCTCCACGCAGCGACAGCAGATTGTCCGCCCGGGCGTCGCCGGGCGGTTCGTGGGCCGCCGCAGCGAGAGCCAGCCGCTGCGCCTCCTCGTAACACCCCTGCCGCAGGTAGCTCGACGCCCCGTGCCAGGCCGCAGCCAACAGCGATTCCCCGCCGACCCGCCCGGCGGCCACCAACGCCCGGTCGGCCATGATCCAGGCGAGCTGCTCCTCGTTCACCCGGGACAGGATCGTGCGCGCCAGATAGTGCACCGACAGCGCGGCAGCGATCGGATCGGCGGTGACCTCGGTACGCAGCCGCGCGGACGCGTCCTGGATCAGTTGGGGCAGCAGCAGGAAGGTCCGCTGGTAGCGGTTCGCGTGACCAGTCCAGATCCGCCAGGCTTCCTCGACCTCCCGCTCCAGGGAGACGACCTGCGGGCGGCGCTGCGCCTCGTCACCGAGAAGATCGGTGCCCACCGCACTGAGGATCGCCGCCCGGGTCCGCGCCACCGCGCTCGCCGGCCGCGATGTCCGTGACGCGTGCGCCTCGGCAAGACCGAGCTCCGTCAACAGGTCGCCGATGTCGAGAACGTCGCTGATGCGTATCGCGTATTCGATGCTGTCCAGGCGACGCTTGCCGTTTTCGATCTGCCGTAGCCACTCTTCACTGCGACCGATCAGGTCGGCTAACACCCGTCGGGACATTCCGCGTCTGCGTCGTGCCGAAGCTATCCGGTCGCCCACGGATGGCGGCTGCCTACCGGGCACGTTTCTCGGCCCCATCACGCTACGTTATCAGCCGTATAGAGCGACTCCCGGATAGTTCAGGGAGCTGACTGCCATTGCCGAAAAAACGCACAAACCTCAGCCATTGGTGGTCAACAGGCTGGAATTTCCATCGTGTTGCGGGGCACTGCGGATCAGGAGCTCCCGGTCGAATACCCGTGATCTGCAAGTCGCAAAGAAACCACCCCACCGCGCGGTCAGTTCAGCCTGTTAGGAGGATCTTGCCGGTGAGCCCGGCTCGTTGGGCATGGGCGACGGCCGCGACGACCTCGGTCAGGGCATACCGGCGTGTGACGGAAGACGGCAGTGTCCCGTCGAGAGCATCGGCAATGATGTGCCGGCCTATCCGGGCAATCTCGTCCGGCGGCATTCCGCCCAGGTAGTGAGGCAGCCAGAATCCCTCGACGGTAAGACCCCGGAAGATGAGGTGAGCCGGTGACACGGCGACCGGTTGACCGCAGAGCAGTCCGAAACTGACCATAAGACCGCCCGTGCGAAGACACCGCAGCGCGTCGGTTCCCGTTTCCCCGCCGACAGCGTCCAGCGCCGCAGAGGCACCGACGCCATGCGTCAGTGTGCCCACCACGGAAAGCAGATCCGCACGGCTGGTGTCGACAAGATGATCGGTCGACGGAAGACCCTCGACGTTCACCGGGCCGCTGCCGCGATGGGTGCTGACGGTATTGACCCCCTGTGCGTGCGCGAGATGCGCGATCATCCGTCCCACCGCGGACAGCCCGGCGGTCTGGACAAGCCACGCCCCGGGCGGGAGCGCGACGCGGTGCAGCAGCAGACGGGCGGTGAACGGATTGATCATCAGCTGCGCGCCGACATCGTCGTCGATGCCGTCAGGAAGCACCAGGACGTCGGCGGCGGGCACCACCACGCTTTCCTGCCAGGTGCCGAACGCCGAGACGGCAACCCTGGTGCCGGCGGCGAGACCGACGTCGGCGCCCGTGGCGTCGACGCGACCGACGCCCTCGAAGCCGGGAACGGCAGGAAGCACAGGACGTCGACCGTAAGCCCCGTTGATGTAGAGCAGGTCCGACGGATTGACCGGCCGGTGTGTCAACCGCACCCGGACCTCACCCGGCCCCGGTTGCGGCCGGGGAAGCTCGACCTGCCGGAGCACGGCCGCCGGCTCGCCGTGACGGCTGAACTGAATCGCGTACATCCGAGCCCCCCTGTTCCATCCGCGCCGATCCTCAGCGGTGACCGTCGCAGTGCCGGATGGCGTCGGACACGCTGTGGATGCCGCGGTGGAAGATGGTGTTGGCGAGCGTGTAGGCGGCACCGGCCCGGGACCGGGCGGACACCATGTGCGCGGGTTCGCCGCAACCTCCCGACGCGATGACCGGAACACCCGCGGCATCAACCACCGCCCTGGTGAAGCGGATGTCGTACCCCTGCTCGGTGGCGCCCTCCCGCTCCAGGCAGTTCGCCAGGATCGCGCCAACTCCGGCGGCCGACCAGGCCGCCACCCAGGACAGGGCGTCGATACCGGTGGCCCGCCGACCCCCGTCCACGTGCACCTGCCAACCGTCGCCGGCGCGGCGGCAGTTCATCACCGCCAGGACGCTGGCCGAACCGTGACGTCGTACCGCCCTCGACACGAGATCAGGTGAGTCCACGGTGGTGGTGCTCAGCGCCACCGCCGCAGCCCCGGCTCCGAGGACCGCCTCGACGTCGTGGTCGTCGCGGGCCCTACCGTTGTCGACGGACACCAGCAGCGAGCCGCCACCCCTGCACAGCTCCCGCAGCAGCGGCAGGAACCGGCTGTCGTCCCGCCAGCCGTCCTGGATGTCGAGGAAGATCTTCTCCGCCCCCTGAGAGCGGTACCGGTCGAGGATCTCGACCGGGTCGTCGCAGGCACGTCCGTCGTGCCACGCCGACGGGTTCGCCCTGCCACCGCGGATGTCAAGGCACGGAACGACGTACGGGTGGTCGTCGCTGGACCAGCGTATCCCGGTCATGCCTGCCGTCCCTGCTGGTCGTGGCCGACCTCCTCGGTGAGCATCCGTAGTCGGTGACTGGCGGGAGCGAGCCGGGCGGCGATGTCGATGGCACTGTTCACTGCTGTCTCCTGGGAGTCGATGTCGGCGAGGTGGTGTCCGGCGAACCAGATGCCGTCGCGGCCCTGGTGATCGGCCAGCACCCGGCGGCCGCGGACCGCCATGGCATCCGGATAGAGCTGTTCGAAGTCCGCGGTGGCCACCAGGCGCTCGGGCAACCGGGGCCGGTGGGTGAGCTGACTTCGGAAGACCCGGGCCCCGGTGATCGGCCCGTACCAGGCCGTCGAGTCGGCGTGTTCCCGGTAGACGGTCAGGTTGGAGGTGGACCACTGGTCCGCCCGTGCCGGCAGATAGACCGGATCGAGGTGCAGGCCGGTCGTCGAGGGCAGGTACCGGAAGCCGGCGAGAGCACGGCTGAGCCGATCGGTGTGGGGGAACTGCCGGATGAGCCGGAGGCAGCGCGGCGGTGGCACCGCCAGCACCACCTGGTCGGCCTGGTAGACCTGCCCGCCGGCGGTGCTCAGCGACCACCGCCGGTCACCGGACTCCATCCTGGTGATTTCCGACCCGGTGCGGATGGTCGTGGCCAGCAGGTCCACCGCGATCGCCCGGACGAGCCGCGCCAGACCACCGACCAGGTTCTGCCAGCCGACGGACCCACCCACAGCGGGCGCGGCGCTCCGCGCGAGCACGGCGGTGGCCGCCCGCCCGGACACCTGCCGGGCGTCGTCGATGCTGCATCCGTACAGCGCGGCGACCGGCGCGTACAGGACCGTTCTCTTCAACCCGTCACTGACGGGAAGCGGCTCGACGAGATCGGCGTAGCTCCTCTCCCAGGAGACCCCCTCGGTGTCCCAGGCGACCGCGGCCCGCGTCAGCAGGGCAAGTGCCTCCCCGGCGGCACCGAGGATCCCACTGCGCGTGCCGTCCGGCGTCACCAGCAGCGGGACGGGCATGTCCGGCACCTGGATCGTGACGGTCGTGGGTACCTCCACGACCTCCGCCGCCAGCCCCATGAGTTGGATCAGCCGTGCGTGGCGGGGAAACAGGGCGGCGGAGAAGTCCTGCGCACCCAGGTCGACAGCGCACTCCACACCGTGGTGGAGGGTCGTCGCCGACCTGACGTGACCCCCCAACTCGGCCTGCGCCTCCAACAGGGTGGTCTCGTGGTCGTGCTCCAACAGCCATGCGGTGGTCAGACCAGCCAGCCCGCCACCGACCACGACGATCCGCATGAGCCTGCCCCTTCCAGCGGTCAGGCCGCCGCCACCTCGGCCCAGAACAACCGCAGGTACTCGTCCATGAACCGTCCGGCCGCGACGGCGCACGCCGGATCGTCACCCCGGTCCAACGCGTCCTGCAGCGTCGACTGGGTCACGGCGTAGAAGTCGCTGATGTCCCCGGGCCGGTAGTACTCGACAACCTCTGCAGGCAATGCGATCCCGTCGCGCTCTGCACTGGCGACGATGGCGTCGCACACGCCGAAGTACGAGTCCATGTCCGACAGCAACGCCATGCAGATCTCCGCCTGGGTGCCGTGCAGCGCCAGCCAGGACACGTATCCGTTGAACGTGTTCTCCAGGGGCGTGGCGTACCGGCGGGAACGGTCCTGCTCGCTCACACCCAGCAGGTCGGCACAGCGGTGCAGCTTCGGCCCCGCCGCGATCACCATCGAGTAGAACGCCAGGAAGGTGTTCCCGGCCGGCGGCCGGGCGAACCGGCCCATCATCGCCGCGTACGCGCCGAGTTCGGCCCGGTGCGCGCGCAGTTCCGCGCAGATCTCCCGCTGGATCTGCGCGGTCGTGAGCGAGTCGGCGGCGGCGATCGCGAGCAGTTCGTTGGACGGGTCGGACGTGCGTAGCCGGACGATCTCCTCACGCAGGGACCCGGCGGTGGGCCCGACAACTTCGCGGTCCATCTGAATCACCTTCTCCTCGGGACATGGTGGCGGTCGACAGCCGCCAGAGCCGATCGGGCTGCCCGGCATCAGACAACCCGGCGGGACATGGGGGAGCAGGGCCGAGCACCGGATTCCCCGCGCGGGAGCGCGGATCCGGCGATGGCGGTCAACTCCCACGAGCGGTGCTCGCGTCGCCGACCGTCACCCCGGCGGGTCGGGGATGAACCCCACTCGCGCGAAGTAGTCGAGGTAACGGTCGAGCATGGCGGAATCGGTAGGGGGACAGGCCAACGGCAGGTCGGTGAGATCCCGCTCGGCGTGTGACCGGTCGAGCTCCGGAAACACGCGGCGCGTGTACAGCTCCTTCACGGTGAGGTCACGGCCCGTGGCCGGCAGGGTGAAGACCGGCACGAAGGCGGCGATGGGATGTCGTGGTTGCGCGTCGACGAAACCGACCAGTTCCTTGACCCACTGGTCGTAGCGGATGACGGTGATGCGGTGCCCCCGCGCCCGCATCCGGTCGACCATGTCCGACAAGCCTCCCGGCCGGGGATTGGTCAGGTGGTACGTCCGGCCCGCCGAATCAACGCTGCCGGTCAGGAAGGCGATCGCCGCCGCCAGGTAGTCGGCGGGCACGAAGTCGAGCGGCAGGTCGATCTCCGGCGCGCTGCCCATCTCCACGATCGCCTTGAACAGGGCGCAGATGGCCGCCTCCGTGTTCCAGGTCCCGGTACCGCTGTCACCGGTGATCTCGTACGGGCGGTGCACGACGACGGGTAGTCCTTCGGCCGCGGCCCGCCGCAGCAGCTGTTCGGCGACGAACTTGCTCTCCGGGTAGCCCATGGACAGCCGACCGAAATGCTCCAGGGGCTCGTCCTCACCGACCCGGCGGGCACCGGCGGAGCCGAAGCCGGCCAGCACGGCGATGGTCGACACGTAGTGCAACGGGACACCCCCACCGCTCATCGCGAACTCGACGAGGTTGCGCACGCCGTCGACATTCGTCGGGCGCAGCTCCTCGTACGGGTACACGAAGTTGACGTGCGCCGCGCTGTGGTGAATGGCGTCCACGGTGCCGGCGAGCTCCCGCCACCGCCCGTCGGACCAGCCGAAGTGACGTCGACGCAGATCGCCCGCGACCGCGATGACCCGCCCCGGCGGCAACGCGCCGGGGTGCCCGTACCGTCGCTGGGCGTCGCGGACCCGCGCGAGGGCATGGCCGTCGTCGTCCGCCCGGGCCAGGCAGACGACGTTCGCACCGGTGTGCCGCAGAATGCCACGCAGCAGGTACGAGCCGAAGAACCCGGTGGCGCCGGTCAGCAGGATCCGGCTCGGCGGACGCCGGGACGCAGCCACGCCCGCCCGCTCGTGCTGCCGCACCGTCGGGTGCAGGTACAGGTCGCGCTGCCACCGGTCGTCGGTGGGGTCCTCGACGTCCAGCGCGCCGTGCACGGCATCGGACACGGCGCCGGTGAACGAGGCGAGTCCCGGGTCGGCGAGCAGCCGGTGCAGCAACGGCCGGCTCTGCGCCAGATCGATCCCCAGGGCCGTCACGATCCGATTGACCAGTTGAGCGGCACGCAGCGAGTCCCCGCCCTGGCCGAAGAAGTCCTCGTCGGACGCCGGATCACCCTGCGGCAGGATCAGCGACCAGGCGTGCACCACCCGCGCCGCGACGTCCTCGCCGTCCGCACGCGCGGTCTCCCCGGTGGGAGGAGCAGCCACGGTGGCCAGGTGCCGCAGCCGGTCGAGGTCGACCTTGCCGGTCGGGGTCAGCGGCAACACGGGTAGCCGGTGCAACGCCGACGGGATGGCATACCTCGGCAGGTCACGGGCCAGGTGACGGCGGAGCCCGGCCCTGTCCGGGGCGGGATCGGTGCACGTGTAGTACGCCACGACGTGCCGACTGACCGCGTCCTCGACCGTGACCACCGCGCTGTCGATCACAGCCTCGTGCGCGTTCAGGACATGCCTGATCTCGTCGAGTTCCAGCCGGTTGCCGCGGACCTTCACCTGATCGTCCCGACGGCCCCGGAAGTGCAGCACACCGTCGTCGTCACGGCAGACGAGATCCCCCGTGCGGTAGAGCCGCTGCGCGACGCCATCGACGAGCACCGTCACGAACGAGCGGGCGGTCTGCCCGTCGTCGCCCAGGTAGCCGAGGGCCAGACCGTCGCCGCCGATGTGCAACTCGCCCACGACACCCGGCGGCACCGGCCTGCCCTCGGCGGAGAGAACCAGGCAGGAGGTGTTACCGATCGGCAGCCCGATGGGAACGTCCGGGGCGTCCTCGGCGACCGCGGCGATGGTGTGGGTGGTGGCGAAGACGGTGGCCTCGGTCGGGCCGTAACCGTTGACGAACCGGCCCGGCGGGCCGTGTCGCAGAATCTGCCGCACCAGCCGCGGATTCAGCGCCTCGCCCCCGGTGAGCAGATGCGGCACGCCGGCGAAGATCCCGGGCCGCTCGTGCGCGAGCTGATGCAGCAGCCCGGTGGTCAGGAAGACAGCCGTCGGCTCGTTCTCGCCCAGCCACCGCTGGAACCCCGCAGCCGACAACAGGGTTGCGTTGTCGACGATCAGGACGCTGGCACCGTTGAGCAGGGGCAGCCACAGCTCCAACGTCGCCGCGTCGAACGAGATCGTCGCGCCGTGCATCATCCGCTCGCCCGGGCCCAACTCCAGGAACAGATTGTCCACCGCCGTGCGCAGCACGGCGCGATGCGGAACGATCACCGCCTTCGGCCGTCCGGCGGTACCCGAGGTGAACATCAGATACGCGGGATCGGCGCCGGTGTGAGCCGGGCGCGTCGGGGTCACGGGTCGGTGCGCCGCGAGCACCGGGTAGTCGACGCAGCGCACCATGTCGCCCACGACGTCCCGGCTGCCGGGCAGCCGGACCGCCACGACCGGCCGGGCGATCTCGACCATGCGCGCCAGCCGTGCCGGTGGCAGCTGGTCGTCCAGCGGGAGGTACGCGGCACCCGACTTGAGAACGCCGAGCATCGCCGCACAGGCCTCCGGCGAACGGTGGCCGACCAGCCCGACCACGGATCCCCGGGTCACCCCCAGAGACGTCAACGCGGCACCGATCCGGTCGGCGGTCACCCGGAGCCGCTCGTACGTCCACCTGACGCCGCCCGCCCGCACCGCCTCCGCAGCCGGCGTCCGCCGGGCGGTCCGGTCGAACAGCCCGTCGACCGTCGTGGCCGCCGCACGAGTGGCCGTCACGTCGTCGACCGTGTGCCGACGTGGATGCCGGTCACTGTCGACAGGGCCGCCCGCCGGAGCGTCACCGGGGCTTGTCGCACCCGCCATCGTCCCGCTGGGAGCTTTATCGTCAGTGGACATCCGTCACCATCCGGTCGTTGGAGAAGTCGGTGTGCCCGTCAGCCGGGCGGCACGCCGTGCAGAACCGCGGCGTGGGGCCCGAGCGTCCGGGCCCGGCAGCACTGGCAGATGCCACGGTAGGAACGGACCGGCTCCCGGCCGGCACACCCGGTTGGACCCCGATACCGGGCAGGATTTGCTTCCAACGGGAATTGGTCCCTGCCACCGCAGCCGACACGTACCGTCGCAGCCACGGCCGGACCGGCATCGCCGCCCGCCGGTTACGGCACGACCACCTGGCAGCCCGACCTCCCGCCCCGACACCTCACCTGTCGTGGCCGTCGTCGACCTGCCCGACGCAGGGGAGGAACCAGTGACCCGGACACCGGTCGAGGTGGCGGGAATCGTCGGCCGACATCTCATCTACACCTACGCCAACGGATGGCAGTACGAGATGTACGTGAAGAACGCCACCACCATCGACTACCGGATCCACTCCGGGATGGTCGGCGGACGGTGGGTCAAGGACCAGAAGGTCGACCTGGCGTCCCTCGCACCCGACGTCTACGCAGTGTCGTGGACCGAGCCCACCGGCACGTCGGTGTGCGTCACCATCATGCCGGAGCGGCGGCGACTGCGCGGCGTCATCTTCTTCCCCAGCTGGGTACACGAACACCCGGAACGTACGGTGCTCTTCCAGAACGACCACCTGGAACGCATGCGTCGATACCGCGACGACGGACCGACGTACCCCGTACACGTCGTCGCCGAGTTCGCCGACATCACCTTCGTCGAATCCTGCGGCACCGACGACGACACCGTCATCGACCGCCCTCCCCACCAGCTTCCCGCCGGGTACGCCGACCGCCGCAACCCGTGAGGGGGAGCCATGGACGCGGAGAAGTCAGCGGCCTTCCTGCTCGACGAGGGCCTGAGATACGTGTTCTCCGGGGCCCTGCGGGTGGCCGCCCAGACCGGTGTCGCCGACCACCTCACCGACGGCCCCCGCACGGTCGAACACCTGGCCACCCGGACCGCCACCCAGGCCGACGGGCTACGCCGGGTGCTGAGACTCCTGGCCACCCGCGGCATATTCCACGAGGACGCGGCCGGCCGCTTCCACCTCACCCCGCTCGGCGAGGCGTTGCGCAGCGACTGCCCCACCTCCGTGCGGGAAGCCATGGTGTTCGTCACCAACCCCACCTTCTGGCAACCGGTCGGGCGGCTCGGCAGCGTCGTGAGCACCGGCGTGCCCGCCGTGGAACAGATCTTCGGACGGCCACTGTTCGACTACCTCGCCGCGAACCCCGAGGCCGCCGCGGAGTTCGACCCGGGGATGGCGCAGTACTCACAGCTGGAGAGTCGCGGCTTCGCCACCACCTACGACTTCGCCGACACCGGGGTGCTCGTCGACGTCGGCGGCGGCCGGGGACGCCTGCTGCTGGAGGTGCTCAGGAGGCACCCCGGCTGGCGCGGCGTGCTGTTCGACCAGCACCATGTGGTCGCCCGACACGAACTCGCCGCGCTGGGCGCCGACCACCGCTGGACGGCCGTCCCCGGCGACTTCTTCGACGAGGTGCCGACCGGCGGGGACGTCTACGCGTTGCAGTACATCCTGCACGACTGGGACGACGAGCGGTGCGTACGAATCCTGCGCAACTGCCGACGGGCCATGAACTCCGACGGCCGGGTGGTGGCACTGGACACCGTCCTGCCCGACGGTGACGCCGCCCATCCGGGCAAGAGCATCGACCTGGTCATCCTGGCCTCGTTCACCGGCCGGGAGCGAACCAGGGCGCAGTTCACCGCCCTGTTCGCGGCGGCCGGCCTCCGGCTGACCCGGGTCATCGCCAAACCGGAGCCGGGCTGGCTGTCGATCATCGAGGGCCGACCGCGCTGAGCGGTCGAGAAACGACCGGGCGGTCCTGGCCCGGGTCTGCTGGTGACCGTATGGGTCCCGGCCGCGCGTCGACCCCCCGGACACCGACGGCCCCAATCTCATGGCCTACTACGGGCGCGGGAGTCGGCCAGAACCTTCGTGGCCAACGGCACCTGGCAGACACCCACCCTCGTGCGCCTGCGTACCCGGTACCTCGTCGACGCCCCGAAATACCGGCAGTACCCCGGTTCCGCCCTGATGCCTCCGAGGAGCAAGCCGGGCGCCAGGACGTTCTCACGACCTTCGACGGCCTGCCGGCCACGACACACGAGACCTACCGCAAAGCGTACGAGCGCTGCAGACGCATGGTCGACATCTTCCACGCCGCCAACGTGTCCATGATGACCGGCACCGACGGGCAGGGCGCCACCCCGGGCCAGACGATGCGCCTGGAGTTCGGCGAGTGGGCGACCGCCGGGATTCCGGCGCTGGACGTCCTGCGCGCCGCCGCGACCGGTCCGGCGGCCTACCTCGGCCGGTCTGGCCGGATGGGCCGGATCGCGCCCGGGATGGATGCTGATTCCTGCTGCTGGACGCCGACCCGCTCACCGGATCAGCTGCGGACAACGGCTGCACGCGGCGCAGGGCAGGGGCGCTGTCGTGTCGAAACAAGTGTGCTGCCTTCCAGGACGGCTGCACAGCCCAGGCGGCTCTCCGGCCCGGGAGTGAACACGCGTCGATGTCGTTGGCCCAGCCGGCGCACCGGAATCCGCCGGGATGGTCGCGCCAGGCGGTGCCGGCCTGCCCGCAGCAACCAGCACCTGAAATCAGTGCGCCGTGTGGTGGTCCGCTGGACTGAGACGCGACCCCCTTTCCCAGCCCGGCGGGCCGCCGGTTCCTGAAGGGCGGCGACGAGGGTCACCATCACTGTCAGCCGCACCAGGACCCTGAGGGCGTCAGCGCGCCTCTTCGCACCGCGGGACGCCACAGTGAAGGCTACGGCAAGGCCAGCGATACCCCCACGAGTGCCCGCACCGTACGGGAACGCCGCCACCCCGTTCGGAGGACGACCTTGCCCCGTGCCGGGCGGGGCCGTAAGTTGCATTGATGATCCTGAGTGGGGGGCCGTGCCCCGACCCTCCTGGCAGCGCCGATCACGCAGGCCCACGACCCGAGGACCTCGGTGGGATCGCCTACCTGCGAGGGCTCACGAGACGCGGGTTCATCACGAGCGTCGCGCTCGCGGCGTCGGGGGTGTCGGCGGCCTTCGCGTTGCTGCCCGACACCGCTCGGGCCGCCGGCAGCTACCAGCGGCCGTGCGGGAACGTCCGGATCTCCAGTTCGTGGCAGGACCACCGCAACCGCACGCCGCCCTCGGGCGAGCCGGGCACCGACTACGCGGTCGGCGCTGGAACTCCCGTCGTGGCCGCGGCGAACGGCACGATCCGTCTCGTGAAGACCGACACCTCCACCGCGACCGGACGCGTGGTGGGGATGGCCCACGACGACGGCAACTACACCCGGCACCTGCACCTGTCGCGGATCGCCGTCGCCCCCGGCCAACGCGTGTCCCGGGGCCAGACGATCGCGTACTCCGGCTCCTCGGCGAACGGCAGCGAGTCCGGTGTGGGACCGCACGTGCACACCAGCCTGTGGCTGAACACCGGCGCTCCGACGAACTTCGGCGCGACCGTCGACTTCGAGAACCACGTCGGGGACGCCACCAACCCGAACCCACCGGACCAGGAGGTTGATGAAGTGTTCATCGCGAACGTGCGGGGCAGCTGGTATCTCGTCGTCCCACAGGGCAGTGCCAAGCCGCGGGCGGTGGTCCTCGGAGGCGACAGCAATGCCGCCGCCTCCGGCCTGCCCGTCCTGAACTTCACCTGGGATCCGTCGATCAACGCGCTCCGGGCGGCGGTCGACGGCATCGGTTGATCTCCACCGGCGTTCACCGGTCGCTCGGCCGAACGGGAGAGGTCGCCCGTGCGGTCCGCTCACCGGTCGAGGCCGGGGTGCACCACCGCCGGGTGATGGCGGCCCAGCGGATCATGGCTTCGGAGGTGGCCGTGGTTCTGGCTCAGGCGACGGTGGGCGGTGAGCCGGGCCGGGGGCACATCCGCCAGCCGGGGCGGGGCTCGCCGCGAACCGGGAACTGCCGGATCAACCTGCGGTCTGCGGGGCGGGGGAGAGGGGGTCGCTCATCAGTTCCTGGACCACCGCCCACAGGTGGCCGGCACTGGAGAACAGCGCGGGGTCGAGCACCTCGTCGCCGAAGTCGACACCGAACTCGTTCTCCAGCTCCGTCAGGAGCGCTGTCGCTCGCAACGAGTCCAGGCCCAGGTCGAGAAGCGGCTCCGCCGGGATGTCCTCGTCCACGGAGAGCGCCGCCAGGTAGCGGCGCAGGATCGCCTCGAACGACGCCGGCCAGGTGGTGGGTGACGACATCTAGGTCTCCGTTCCGGGCGGGGCCGCGTCGGCATGGTCGAGGAACCGTCGGGTCAGCGCCGGATAGTCGACCTTGCCGTTGCTGTTCGTGTCGATCGCCTCCACCGCGAGCCACCGCGTCGGCAACATGTACGGGGGCAACGTCCGGGCCAGTGCGGACCGTACCGCCGCGTGGTCCGGCGGCCGGTCGCCGGCGGCCACGTAGGCGAGGCCGATCTCGCGCCCGGCGGCCTCGGGGGAGTCCACCGCCACGATCGCGACGTCGGCGAACTCCGGCAGTTGCCGCGCGACCCGGGCGATCTCGTCCAGTTCGATCCGGTAGCCGCGGGACTTGATCTGCCGGTCACCGCGACCGTGGAAGTGGGCGAGCCCCTGCTCGTCGATGCTGGCCCGGTCCCCGGTGCGGTACCAGCGGGTGGTGTCGTCCCCCTCGACGGTGCCGAACGCCGCCGCCGTCTCCGCCGGGCTGCGCCAGTACCCCGGGCTGAGCCCGACCCCGGCGATGTGCAGGTCACCGACCACGCCGGCCGGCACCGGCCGCCGGTGTTCGTCGAACACCCCCAGGCGCTCACCTGGCAGCGCGGTGCCGATCGGCACCGCGGCACCCGACGCCGGCATCGACCCGACGTCGTGGTAGCTGCTCGCGACGGTGGTCTCGGTGGGCCCGTAGAGGTTGGTGAACCGGACGTGCGGCAGGTTCGCCATCCAGTGGCGTAGGCCGTCGACCGGAAAGACGTCCCCGCACCAGACCACCCGGCGCAGCTCCGGCATGTCCCGCACCACACCACGGTTGGCCATCGCCATGAGGACCGACGGCACGGACGACCACTGGGTCAGCCGCGAGTCCCGGATGAAGCGTGCCAGCAGGTCGGGTACGAGGTTGTAGTGCGCCGGCACCAGGTGCAGCGACGCGCCGGAGGCCACCGCCGAGTAGATGTCGAGCACGGAGAAGTCGAACGACAACGCCGAGTGGCAGGAGAGCCGGTCCGTGCTGGTCAGCCGGAAGTGCTCCCGTGCCCAGGAGGCCAGACACAGCACGCTCCCGTGCGTGATCGGCACTCCCTTCGGCGTTCCTGTCGAACCCGAGGTGAAGAGCAGGTACGCGAGGTCGGTGGGGTCCGGTCCGGTGGCCGGTGGTGTGGCCGGTGCGGCGGAGACCTCGGCCACCAGGACGTCCTGCGGTCGCCGCGCGTCCGGCGGCGGGTCGGTGAGCCAGACCGTCACCGCCGACGGATCGTCCCAGCACCGCCGGAGCAGACGGTGGGTGGTGGCATCCCCGATCAGGAACCGGGGCTCGGCCGCGACGATCCGGGGCCGCAACCGGGCCGGCGGGCTGGCGGTGTCCAGCGGAACGTAGACCCCACGGCATTTCAGGACCGCGAAGATGGCGCAGATCGCCGCGGCGGACCGGGGGAGCAGGAGGACGACCCGGTCGCCCGGCCGGAGCCCACGGGCCGCCAGGACGTGGGCGAGGCGGCTGCTCTCCCGATCCAGGTCGCCGTAGGTCAGCACACCGCCCTCGTCGACCACCGCCACGCTCGACGCGTCACGGTCGGCCTGTTCCCGGACGAGATCGACGAGGCTGCCAGGTGCCACGGCCCGTATCCCCATGTCGGGCTTCCCCTCCGAAACCTCGTAGTCGGTGCCGCCGACGAAAATTCCAGCCTTTCTACCACACGATCATTGCCGCACGAGGACGCAGATTCACGGTGAAAGGGCACCGAAGCAACTGCCCGGACTCCTGTTCGGACAGGCCCGCACGCCGACCGCTGCCGCCCGCGCCACCGGGCCCGGGAACCCTGCTTGACACCCGGCACCGGCTCGCCGATTCTCTAGGTGATCACTGGTCGATGCCGTTCCTCCGGTCGATCCCACTGCCGGCTGCCACCGGTGCGGCCCCGTGACGCAGGGTCGCCACGGGGAAAGGAGTCCCACGGTGACGGCCGTCCTCGACGAACAGCTCATCGACGACCGGGAAACCACCCCGGAGAGCCTGTACCTGCGCTGGGAGCGGCAGAACTGGTCCACCCAGGACCTGCCGATGGCCGCCGACCGACCGGCGTGGCAGGCGCTGCGACCCTTCCTCTACCAGGAACTCAAGGCCGCCCTCGTCGAACTCGCCGTCGGCGAGGTCGCCGTCGCCCGGCTGCTGACCCCCCTGGTGTACGCGGCACCCACCCAGGCCGCCCAGTTCTACCTCTCCAGCCAGCTCGTGGACGAGAGCCGGCACAGCATCTTCTTCCTCGGCTACCTCCGGGCGGTGGAAGGATCCACCGAGCCACCCCACGCGTACGCGCTGCGGTGCCGCGCGGAGGCCTCCGATGCCACAGTGGAACTGTTCGACGCGTACCTGCTGGAACAGACCGAACGGGTGCGGCGTGACCCGGACGACCGCGACGCCTGGTACGCCGCGGTGACCACCTACCACGTGGTGGCCGAGGGTGCGCTCGCGCTGGTCGTGCTCCGCTCGGTCGCCGAGGCGGTCCGCCGCTGCGGCCAGCTGCCCGTGCTGGCCGAGGGACTGCGCAACGTGATCCGCGACGAGTCCCGGCACGTCGGCTTCGGCGTCTGGGCGATGCGCCACGCGGTGGACAACGGCCGCGCCCAGCTCGTCGGCGACCAGGTCCTCGACGCCGTCCCGTACGTGGTGCACGTGCTGGTCGGCCCGGAGCGACGCAACCCGTCGGCGCTGCCGATGGTGGTCCGGGCCCGCGGCCGGCAACTGCGCGACCAGTGGGACACCGGCCGGGACGCGCTGCTGCGCCGCGTGCGCGCCACCGGTCTCGACGACGTCGACGCCCAGGTCACCGAGGTGTGGCGGGCCGCCGAGGAGCGGGCCGTCGCCGACTACGAGAACCGGCACGGCGTGCCGCATCCGATCCGGAGCCTGAACTGAGGAATCCGGAGCCCGAGCTGAGGAAACCGGAGCCCGAACTCAGGAAACCGGAGCCTGAACTGAGGAAAAGGGAGAAAGCCCGATGGCAGAGCCCGTCGAGGTGACGGTCCGCCAACTGGTGGCCAGCATGGCACCCCACCCGGCCGGGGACGTCACCGACGGCCAGCGACTCGTCGAGGACCTGCACTTCGACTCGCTCACGCTCATCGAGCTGGCCGTCGCGTTGGAGCGGCGGTTCGACCTGCCACCGATCTCCGACGACGAGGCGATGGACGTCGTCACGGTCGCCGACGTGGTGGCGCTGGTCAGCCAGGCAGCCGGATGACGACGCCGTGAGCCTGACCGGCTGGCTCAGCGAGCCGCGCACCGGCCACGGGCTACGGGTGGCCACCGACGCCGCCGGTTGGGCCCGGCACGACTTCCCCTCACTCGCCGCCGCCGCACTGAACGTGGCGGGACTGCTGCGCGGCACGGGACTGCGCCGGGGTGAGGTGGTCTCGCTCCTGCTGGTGTCCCCGGAGACGTTCCTGGCCGGCTTCTTCGGAACGCTGGCGGCCGGCGGGGTGGTCAACCCGATGCCGCCGCCCGCCGGGCTCGGCGCGGGTGCGGCGTACCCGGAGCAGTTGACCCACCTGATGCGGGTCGCCGGCACCCGCACCGTGCTCGTCGACCCGCACCTGGCCGGGACCGCCCGTAGCGCCGCAGCCGCCGCCGGTCTGGCGGTGACCGTGCTGACCGTCGCGGGCCCGGACCAGCCGGGCGACGCGGGGCCGGGCCGTCCCGTCGCACCTGCCGCCGACGACCCGACGCCACCGGCCGGGGACGAGGTGGCGCTGGTCCAGTTCACCTCCGGATCGTCGGGCCACCCCCGGGCGGTCGCGATCCGCGCCGACAACCTCCTGGCCAACATCACCGCGATCCGCCACTGGCTCGACATGGGCGCCGCCGACGTGACCGCCACCTGGCTGCCGACCTACCACGACATGGGACTGATCGGCTGCACCCTCGCTCCGGTGCTCAACCAGAGCGACATCCTCGCCATGCGCCCGGACCAGTTCGTCCGCTCACCCCGACGCTGGCTGTCCTGCTTCGGCGAACAGGGGGCGACGCTGACCGCCGCACCCACCTTCGGCTACGCCTACGCCGCCCGGCGGATCGGCCCGGACGAGCTGGCCGGGATGGACTTCAGCGGCTGGCGGGCCGCGATCGTCGGAGCCGAACGGGTCAGCCGGCGCACCCTGGAGTCGTTCGCGGCGCTGCTCGGCCCGTACGGGTTCCGCAGCCGCGCCTTCCTCCCCGCGTACGGGCTGGCCGAGAACACCCTCGTGGCGACCGGCCTGCACCTGGCCCCACCACCGGTGGCGCTGCGGGTCGCCGGTGAGCTGCGTCCCGGCGAACCGGTCGAGGTGACCGCCGTCGAGGAGGTCGGGACGGACCCGGCGGCCGACGACGACTGGTTGATCGGCTGCGGCGACGCCCGCGACGGCGTCGCGGTGACCGTCGTCGACGACGAGGGCAGTCCGCTGCCGCCCGGGGTCGTCGGGGAGATCGCGTTGACCGGCCGGTCGGTGGCCGCCGGATACCACGGGCCCGCCGCACCTGACGCCGCCTTCGCCGACGGCCGGCTGCGCACCGGCGACCACGGCTTCCTCCACGACGGCCAACTGTTCGTCCTCGGCCGGGCCGGCGACAGCCTCAAGGTACGCGGACGCAACCTCTACGCGGAGGACCTGGAGGCCCGCCTCGCCGGCGTCGACGGTCTCTCCCCGGAACGGGTCGTGGTCCTGGCCGGGTCCGCCGGCCACACACCCGTACTGCATGCGCTGATCCGGCAGCGGCCGGGTCCGTGGGCCGCGGAGGTCGCGCGGATACTCGGCCGGGAGGGCGGCCCCGGCGTACGGGTCCGGGTGCTCAGCGTGCCCGCGCCGGCAGTGGCGCGTACCACCAGCGGCAAACCACGACGGCGGCCCATGTTCCGCGCCGCCACGGACGGCTCCCTCCCCGGCGAGGTGCTCTACGACTCCGCCGGGCCCGCAGCGTGGCCGCGATGAGCGCCGTCACCGCGGCGCAGACCGACAGGTGGCTCGCCGCGCTGCGCCGCATCACCCTCGTCCCGCCGGCCCACCGCGAGTCCACCGTCGACCGGGCGGGCGCGCTGGGGCTGCTCCGGTGCCCCGCCGAGACGCTGGAGCTGCTGGTCGAGGCCGGGCTGCCGGTCACCGGCGCGGGCGACGAACGGCGGTTCTGCCACTACGACCTCATCAACCTGGGTCTCTACTCGGGAAGCGGGAACAGCCTGCCGGAGATCGGCTGGGAGTTCGCGTTCCGGTTCTCCCTGAAGCCCGCCGCCACCTGGACGGAACCGAGATCCTGGCGGATGACCGCGACGATGCGGTGTCCGGACGGCGGATGCGGCACCGACCCCGGCTGGCTGCTGCACCGACCGGTTCCGGAGCTGACCGGTGGCGCGGCCTCCGGCTGGGCCAGCGCCGCCGGGCCGGTGACCGTGACCGACGACGAGGTGCGGCTGCCGGCCGTACCCGACCTGGTCACCGTCGAACTGGACCTGGTCACCGCGGGCCGGGCGGACCGGATCGTCTCCCCCCGGCTGGCCCGGCTCTTCGCCGACATCCGGCACGGCGGGCCGCGCTTCCAGATGCTGCCGTCGAGTTGGCAGGTCGACCCGGACGACACGCTCGCCAACGGGGTGGTCGACTGCGTCTCCGCCAGCCTGTACCTCGAACGGGAGTGCCGGGCCATGGGGTACGAGGCGTACGCCCGAGGGGGTTGGCTGATCGGCATGATGGACCTCGACCACGCCTGGCTGGAGGTGCGCGACGACGACGGCCGGATCAAGGCGGTGGACCCGGTGATGGCGCTGCTGGCCCGCCTGCTTCCCGGCGACCGGACCGCCTTCGAGGAGTTCTGCATCGGCTCCAGCCTCAACCGGGTGTTGCCCTGCGCGTGCCGGGCGGAGGGTCCGATGGCGGTACACCACTGCGGGGGTCGGACCCGTCCGCTCGCGGTGGGCACCACCATCAAACCACTGCGGCCCGGCCGACCCCGGGCTGATGGACCACTGCCGTGACCGTCGGGTCCAGGGTTTACCGCACGGGCACCGAGGCCCGCTATCCGGCCATCACCCAACGGGGCACCCTGAAACCGACCCAGCTGGTGCACCTCCTCGACGAGGTCTCCGCCGGCTGGTGGCGAGAGACGGCCGGACTCGACCGCTGGTCCTACTTCGAACGGCACCGGGTCCGCGCCGTGGTGCGGTACGTGCAGGCGTACACCCCGCCGGTGCGGGTGCTGCCCGGAGCGCCGCTCGACGCCGAACTGGCCGTCACCCTCGGCGTTGACCGGCGTGGCTGGTACGGCGGGCACGACGAGCTGACCCTGCGCGCAGCCGACGGCACCGTGGTGGCGGTGTGGACCAGCCGGTGGACCTGGTTGGACGCCGGCGCCGGGGCACGACCCACACCGCGCACCGAGGCACCCCCGGGCTTCGGCGGCGACTCGCCGCTGCTGCCGGAGCTGCCGCGACGACCCCGCAGCGGCGGAACCGAGACGGCGGCTTTCACCTTCAGCGACCGGGAGACGGATCTGAACGACCACGTCTTCTTCGCGTGCTACCTGGAGCGCGGCGAGAACGCGCTGGCCGACGCGGGGGTGCCGGCCGGCCGCACCGACACCAGCCGGTGCTGGTACCTGCGACCGGCGCAGGCCGGTCAGTCGATCACACCGGCGGTCACCGAGACCGCCCATGGGCACGTCGTCGAGCTGCGCTTCGGCGCGGGCGGCTTCCCGGCGGCGGTCTGCGAGTACGCCAGCATCGGGCGGTGACCGAACCGAGCCCAGGCCGGTCGGGATCGGACCGGTGTCAGCCGCTCACCGCCGCCGAGAGCGTCGTCGTGCTCCTCCGGCCGCACCGGAGTCCAGCGACCGGAGGGCCTCGTGGTTGGGCCTGACCGCCGGACACCTCGGCGAGGACGTCGCACACCCCGGCGTCCACGTGGACGCCGGAACACGGGGACCCGCTGCGTGTGCTGTCGGGCCGGGCCGTGGCCGGCCGGCGTCGGTGGTGCGGGTTAGCATCGGCAACGGCATGATCGTGCGAGGTGCCCCGCGCACGCGGGGAGAATCGGGAAGCCGGTGTGAATCCGGCACGGGCCCGCCGCGGTGACCGGGGAGCGACCGTCCAGGCGCGAGGAGCGCAGCCACTGGCCCAAGGGCTGGGAAGGCGGACGGGTAGGCGTTGATCCGGGAGTCCGAAGACCGGCCTCGCGTCGAGCGCCCACCCGTCGGGGGTGGGCCGAGCGCAGCGGGAGCCTGCCTGTGGAACTCTACGACGCTATCCACCGCCGCCGGGACGTCCGGGCCGAGTTCACCGGGGAGCCGGTGCCGGCCGACACCCTGCACCGGATTCTCGACGCCGCGCACACCGCGCCCAGCGTCGGCAACTCGCAGCCGTGGGATTTCGTCCTGGTCCGGGACCCGGCCGTCCGTCGCCGGTTCCATCGGCACGTGCAGGCCGAGCGGGCGACGTTCGCCGCCACTCTGGACGGTGCGGCGGCCGAACGGTTCGCGCGTATCAAGATCGACGGGGTGCTGGAGTCGACGCTGTCGGTGGTCGTCACCTACGACCCACAGCGCGGCGGCCCGGCGGTGCTCGGGCGGCACGCCATCGCCGACGCGGGCCTCTACTCGGTCTGCCTGGCCATCCAGAACCTCTGGCTCGCCGCCACCGCCGAAGGGCTGGGCGTCGGGTGGGTGTCCTTCTACCGGGAGCCGTTCCTGGCCGAGCTACTGGGTGTGCCGGCCGGCATCCGGCCGGTGGCCTGGCTCTGCGTCGGGCCGGTCACCCACCTGGAGGCCGTGCCCGATCTGGAGCGACACGGGTGGCGGCGGCGCAGGCCCCTCACCGAGGCGGTCCACCACGACCGGTGGCTACGGCGGGGGACCGACCAACCGAACAGCTAATTCGGGTACGTCGATGCGACGGCTAGGCTGGCGTCGCACTGAGTCATCGCTCGGCTACGTTGGGAGGAGTTTCATGCGTACCACCGTCACGGTGCTGGCGGCGTCCGCGCTCGCCGCCCTGAGCCTCGCCGCCGCCGGCGCCACGCCGGTTCTCGCCGCCGCCCCGGCGCCCTTCTGCGAGTCCGGCGCGTCGCAGTTCTACTGCGACGCCAGCAGCACCGGCACGACGACCTGGAGCATCACCTGGTACTCCGGCAGTGTCGGCACCTTCACGACCGCCGGGCCGACCCTCTTCGCCACCTGCCCGGCCAGCAACCTCGGCCACCCCGTGCGGGCCAGCTACAGCTACGTCGACGGCGGCACCACCCAGTACAGCGGCACCACCCAGTTCATCTGCCGCAGCGGCTCCTGGCAGTAGGGCCGTCCGGCGTCCGGCGTACGCGTCACCCGCGCGTACGCCGGACGGGCTCATGCTGCGGCCGCAGCTACTCCGCGACCGCCGGACCCTCATGCCCGCGATGAGCATCGCACGGTGCTGGAACGAGGCCCGATGACAGCCGAGCCGGTCCGCGAGGGGAAGTACGCGCGCATCGAGCGGGAGCGGCGGTTCCTGCTGGCCGGACCGCCGCTGCCGGCCATGGTCACCGCCAGCCGTCGCATCACCGACCGGTACCTGGCCGGCACCCGACTGCGCCTCAGACGTTCCGAGAGCCTCACCGGCGGATCCCGCGAGTTCAAGCTCACCCAGAAGGTGCCCGCCGCCCGGCCGGGCCACATCCAGGGGCTGATCACGAACGTCTACCTGTCCCCGGCCGAGTACGAACTGCTCGCCCGCCTGCCCGCCGCGACGCTGTCCAAGACCCGCCTGAGCGTCCCACCGCTGGGCATCGACATCTTCGACCAGCCCCTGCACGGTCTGGTCCTGGCCGAGGCCGAGTTCACCACCGACGCGGCGGCACGCTCCTTCCTCCCACCACCGCAGATCGTCGCCGAGGTCACCGACGACCCCCGCTTCACCGGCGGCTCACTCGTCCACGCCAACCGCGAGGCCCTGCTCGGCTGGCTCGCCGGCTACGGCATCACGCCAGCCCCCACCACCCCGTGGACCGCCTGAACCCCCTCGACCACCGGCGCCGACGACTGCGCAGGTGCCCAATCCGCAGACGGTCCCGTGGGCGGTCGACGGCCGCGGTCCGACCGGACGTCGGTCACCGCCGGCTACCGCGCCGAGCGCGGCGAGCCGAGGTGACGAGGTGCGGCGGGTGGGGGAGTTGTTCCAGCGCTCCGCGCACGAGGGGCTGCGGTCTGCGGGGGTCTTCGCGGTGGGCATGGTGCAGCGGACGCAACGGGCGCAGGATCTCCGCGACGCGCCGGAGACGGTGAAGTTGCGGCAGTTCAACCTGGCCGCCGCGGTCCCCAGGCTGCTCGCTGCCTGTGCGGAGCACCAGGTCACCGTCACGGGGTAGCCATGGAGGTGGGCGTCGCCGCGACCTGACGGGCCGCATCCGGACAGGGGCGGTCCCGCTCGCGCCGGACTCACCCTTCCGACACAACCTGACCGTTCGAGGTCGGCAGCCCTTCCAGTTCGGCCCGCACCGTCGCGAGTGCGGTGTCGATGATGTCGCCGAGCCGGCGACCGTCGTCGGTGTCGAGCCATGCGGCGACGGACACGTACATCAGGGTTCCCGCCGTCTCGGCGAGCAGGTCGGCCCGGAGATGGTCGAGGCCGCGTGCGCGGAAGCCGTCCCGCATCACCTGGGCCAGCATCGCGCGCTTGTGCTGGTCGCGTTCACGCAGCCCCGGGTCGGACGCCACGATGGCGCGCCGCTGCCGCAGGTCGTCCTTGCGGCCTTCGAAATACGTCTCGGCGAGCGTGCGCAGGCCCGCGACGATGAACGTCAGCGGTTCGTCGGCGGGTGCCGTGGCCATGAGCTGCTTGGCGAAGGCGCCGATCTCGGCCTCGTCCGCGAAGAGCACCTCGCGCTTGTCGGCGAAGTGCCGGAAGAACGTGCGCGTCGTCAGTCCGGCCCGCGCGGTGATCGCCGGCACCGTGGTCGCGGCGAAGCCCTGCTCGGCGAAGAGTTCGAGCGCCGCCTGCCGCAGCCGCTCGCGGGCATCCGGTCGCCATCGGGCCATGATCCCAGTGTAGCCGTGATGACATCGCGTGTCGTCGGCGATATGGTGATGACACGGCGTGTCGTCACTGGGACGGCTGCCGCACCAGGGCGGAGCTGTGCCATGACCGACGTATGGATCCTCGGCGGCACCGGACGCAGCGGGCGCGCCATCGCGGCCGAACTGCGCCGACAGGGCATCGAGCCGATGCTGGTCGGCCGGGACGCCGAACGGCTCGAGGCCGCCGCCGGCGGGCTGCCGACGATCGTGGCCGGTACGGTCCGCGAGACCGCGGCCGCGATCCGCCGGGAGCGGCCGGCCGTGGTGGTCAACACCGTCGGACCGTTCATCGAGACGGCCCTGCCCCTGCTGGACGCGTGCCTCCCGACCGGCCACTACCTCGACCTCGCCAACGATCTGGCCGCGGTGTCGGCGGTCCTCGGCCGGCACGGCGAGTTGACGGCAGCGGGACGCACGGCCGTCACGGGAGCCGGCTTCGGCGTGACCGCCACCGAGAGCGTCGTGGTGAAGCTCTGCGAGGGGCGACCGACACCCCGGCGGGCCCGGGTCGACATGGTGCCCTCGTTGGCCACCGAGGACGGCGTCGTCGGCGACGCCCTCGCCGCCACGATCGTGGAGGGCATCCCCGGGGTCGAGGGCGGTGGGCGGTTCCAGGGCCGCCGGTACCGCGACGGACGACTCACCCCTGCCCCTCTCGCCGGCGACCCGATGAAACTGGTCCTGCCCGACGGGTCCACGGTGACCACCGCCGGCATGCCGCTGGGCGAGCTGATGGCCGCCCAGCGCGCCAGCGGCGCAGCGGACGTGCTCGCCGCATCGAGCGAGGCCCCGTCCTCCCCGGTCATGCGCGCGGTGCTGCCCGTGGCGACCGCCCTGCTCGCGATCGGCCCGGTGCGCGCCCTCCTGCGGCGACGGCTCGCCACGGTGCCGACCAGGGCCCGCCCGAAGCCCCGCGAGCACTCCTGGGGCCACGCGGTCGTCCAGTGGCCGGACGGCAGCAGCCGCGAGGGCTGGCTGCGGGTCGGCGAGGCCCAGTCCTGGACGGCTACGGTGCCCGCCGAGGTGGTCCGGCGGCTGCTCGACGGGCAGGGCAAACCGGGCGCGTACACGCCGGCGGCGCTGTTCGGGTCGACCCTCGCCGAGGCATGCGGCGGTACGTACCAGGTGCAGTGAACCCTGACGGGTCCCCGTGACCGGCCAGCCGCCGACCCGTCGTGCGCGGTCCGACGAGACCGCTCGTCCCGTGTCCGGTTGCATCCGGCTTCTGTCCGGCGTCGTACTGGCACCGGAGGCGGTCGGTCGTGAGGATGGGGGTGTGAGTTCACCGAAGCCTCTCGCCGGCCCCGGGTCCGCGCCGCAGCCGACCGTGGGCGGGCGGGTCGACCCGGCGGGCGGGGAGTCAGGCCTCCCGGCACCGCGCCCCGGCGGGTCCGCCCCGGATCGCCGCTATCTGCTCGACAACGCCCGGGTGGAGGCCGGCGAGCGGTTCACCTGGTTGGCTGAGCTGTTCGACGGTGTCACCCGCGGGCACGTCGACCGGCTCGGGATACGGGCGGGCTGGCGCTGCTGGGAGGTCGGCGCCGGTGGCCCCGGCATCCCGCAGGCGCTGGCGGCGGTCGTCGGATCCTCCGGTCACGTGCTGGCCACGGACATCGATCCCGCCTGGTTGGGCCCGCGAGGTGGGTACGAGGTGGTCCGGCACGACGTGAGCGCGGATCCGCCGCCGCAGCCGGGGACCTTCGACCTGGTGCACGCCCGGCTGGTGCTCGTCCACGTGGCCGACCGTGCCCGGGCGTTGGCGACGATGGTGGCCGCGTTGCGGCCCGGCGGTTGGCTTCTCGTCGAGGACGCCGACACCGAGTTGCAGCCGATGGCCTGCCTCGACGAGGTCGGCCCGGCTCAGCGGCGCGCCAACCGGCTACGCCGGGCGGTCCGGGAGTTGTTGACCCGTCGGGGCGCGGACCTGCGGTTCGGCCGTACCCTGCCGGGGGCGTTGCGGGCGGCCGGCCTGGTCGGTGTCGGCGCATCCGGCCACTTCCCGGTCGGCGGCGTGGCCTGCGACCGGCTGGAGACCGCGACGGTGCGGATGGTCCGCGCCGAGCTGCTCGCCGCGGGGTTGGCCACCGACGCCGAGATCGACGCCCACCTGGCCGCCGTCGGGGCCGGCGACCTCGACCTCACCCTCGCACCGCTCATCTCGGCCTGGGGACGCCGACCGGGGTAGTCCCACGGCGGCGCGGGTCAGGGTCGGACCTCGGGAAGCGGGACAGGTCCGTGCGGCGGGTCGGCCTGCCCGGATGCGGCCGGAAGGCGAAGGGTGAACACCGCTCCCGTCCCGGCGGCGCCGGAGACCGCCGAGGTGCCGCCGTGTGATTCGGCGATCTTGCGGACGATGGCGAGCCCGAGACCACTGCCGCCCGTTCGCCGGTTGCGGGACTTCTCGGCCCGCCAGAACCGTTCGAAGACGAGCTCACGCTGTTCCTCCGGAATCCCCGGCCCGGTGTCGGCTACGACGATCTCGACGTACGCTGCCCGGTGTCGGGCGGAGAGCGTGACCCGGCCGTCGGCGGGGGTGTGCCGGATCGCGTTGGTGATCAGGTTGCCGATGGCCTGCCGGAGCCGGATCGGATCGGCGTCGAGCGTGCCGGGTGCGGCATCGACGACCAGCGCGACCCCGGCGGACTCGGCGGCGGGAGCGAAGGCGTCCGCGACCTCGCGCAGCAGCCTGGGCAGCTCGACCTGTTGCCGGTGCAGTGTCAGCTCGCCCGCGTCGGCTGCGGCGAGATCCTGGAGGTCGTCGATGACGTGCTGGAGTAGGAGCGCCTCGTCCAGCAGCGAACTGACCAGGTCCACATCGAGTTCGACCACCCCGTCCTCGGCTGCCTCCAACCAGCCGCGGATGTTCGTCACCGGCGTACGCATCTCGTGGGCGATGTCGCCGACCATGTCGCGGCGCAGTTGCTCGACCCGGCACCGCTGTTCGGCCATCTCGTTGAACGCGGTGCCGAGCCGGGCGATCTCATCGCGTCCGGCGACCCGCACCCGTGCCGTGGTGTCGCCGTTGCGCATCCGCCCGGCCGCGGCGGTCAACGCGTGTAGTGGTCGGACCAGGCGTACCCCCACCAGCACCGTGACGCCGACCGCGACGAGCAGCACCACCCCGGCCACCCCGAAGATCCGCAACCGGTTGGCCGGGGTGAGGTCGAACGCGCCGACCGGCACCGGGGTACCCGGGTCGGTGACGAACAACAACACGGGTGGCGCGACGTGGCCGGCGATCTGGGTGCGTCGGGCCGCGGCGACACAACCGTCGACGTCGTCGCGTCGTTCGGCGGTGATCGGGCCGGACCCGGCCGGGGTCCACTGTCCGTCGAGGTCGGTTCGCACCGCCGGAATCCGCTGGCGGCCCAGGCAGGTGTTGACGAGGTCGTCGAGCTGGTCCAGCGCTTGTCGCTCGGTGGCGGTCGGCTCGGCCAACGCGTCGAACTCCCCGGCGCACCGCGCGTCGCTGATGACGGTGGCGCCTCGGGACACGATGCGGGGCCTGCCGCTGGGGGCGACGACGATCTCCGCGTCGGTCCGGACCGGAAGCAACCCTTCCGCCGCGGTCAGCGGGGCCGGTTCGAGCGGACCGTGCAGACAGTCCAGTGCCCGCACCGCCAATCTGCGCAGCGCGGTCCGTTCGGCGTCCGGGAGCTGGTACGGGCCGGTGGCCCGCGCGTCGATGCCGCCGGCTCCCGCCGTTCCCGCCAGATCGGTGTCGACGGCGAGCGGGTCGACGGTGGCGGAGGCCCGTTGCGGCAGGGCTCCCGCACCGGACGCGGCGAGCGGGGTGCGGTTGCGGTCGGTCAGGACGATCCGTCGCTCGGTGTCCGCCGCGAGGGACCGCACCAGTGGCGACACGCCTGTCCAGTCGTGGTGCGTCGCGGCGTGCCCGAGCAGGGCGTCGTAGATCCGCGCGTCGTCGGCGAGCGCCCGGCCGCGCTCCTGTTGCAGTGCCCGGGTCGTGTCACGTACGGCGAGCCAGGCGGTCGCCGAGATCGAGAGTACGGAGATGACCACGCTGAGGGCGAGCAGCCGGACCAGGAGGCTGCCGCGTCCGCACCACTCAGCCATCGGCGAGTTTGTATCCGATGCCGTATACGGTGAGCAGCCGTGCCGGGCGTCGCGGATCCGTCTCGATCTTCCGGCGCAGGTTCATCACGTGCACGTCGACCGTGCGGGCGGTGACGTACGAGTCGAGCCCGTGCAGCCGGCGGAGCAGTTGGTCGCGGCTGAACGCCCTGCCCGGCTCCGCAGCGAACGCGCTCAACAGGGCGAACTCGCCCGGGGTGCACACCACCGGGCTGCCCGCGACGGTGACCTCGTGGCGTACCGGATCAATGAGGAGGTCGCCCACCCGCAGCACCGGCGTGACAGGCAGCGCAGCCGCGGACCGGGTCCGGCGGAGCAGGGTGCGCACCCGCGCCGCCAGTTCCCGCGGGCTGTACGGCTTCGTCAGGTAGTCGTCGGCGCCCAGGTCCAGGCCCAGCAGCAGGTCGTCCTCGGTGCTGCGGGCGGTGACCATCAGCACCGGCACCTCCGAGTCCCGACGCAGGATGCGGCACACGTCGAGGCCGTCGACGCGCGGCATCATGACGTCCAGCACCAGCAGGTCCGGCGGACAGTGGCGGATCTCGTCCAGCGCGGCCCGGCCGTCGTGGACCACCGACACCCGGTGGCCCTCGTGCTCCAGATACCGCCGGAGCAGTTCGGCCTGCTTGGGGTCGTCCTCGGCGACGAGCACGTTCGCGTTCACGGCGGCGAGTCTAGGAGGCGTCAGAACATCGAAACAGGTGGAGAACGGGACCACTACCGGATCACCACAGGTTCCTGACAAGGGTTCGCCAGGATGTGGCACGTAACAGCCCCCGGTCCCCGTGAAGGAGAAAAGGTTGTCATTGCTGAAGGGCCTGGCCGCAGTGGCCCTGGTCGCCGCCGGCCTCGTGCCCACGTCACCCGCCCAGGCCAAGGACCGCACCTATCCGGTCAGGTCGCTCGACTACACCCTCGGCGACCGCGCGTTCACCGTCGCCGGTTTCCACACCGACGGCCCGGACTCGTCGACCCTGGCACCGATCGAGCTGACCGGCAACGTGCACTACCCGGCCGCCGGCAACGGGCCGTTCCCGCTGGTGGTGCTCTCGCACGGCTACTGGTCCACCTGCGCCGACCGGGCTGCCGACGCCGAGGCGGCCCGGATCGAGAAGGAGTCGCCGGCCGACTACTACGACGACCCGCGCTGGTTGGACGCCATCCACCGGCTCTGGCAGTGGCCCTGCGCGCCCGGTGTCGCCGCACTGCCCAGCTACCGGGGCTACGACTATCTCGCCCGACAGCTCGCCGCCCAGGGAATGGTCGTCGTCTCGATCAGCGCCAACGGGATCAACGCCGGCCAGATCGGCACCGAGGCCGACAACGCCCGCGCGAAGCTCATCAACAAGCATCTCGCGCTCTGGACCGAACTGGCCCGCACGGGCCGTGGTGCCCTGGCCGGCCACTTCAACGGCCCGACCCCGGACCTCAAAGGCAGGATCGACTTCTCCCGTACGGGGACACTCGGCCACTCACGCGGCGGCCGTGCGGTGGCCTGGCACGCCGCCGACGTCCACCGCGCCGACCTCCCGGCAGGCGTACGCGTGGCCGGCGTCCTCGCCCTCGCCGCCGCCGGCTCGGGCACCGCCACCAACCCCGGTTCCCCGGATGCCAAGCTCTACCGGGTGACCTCGGCACCGCTCGCGGTCTGGGTCGGCGGCTGCGACAGTGAGCAGGGTCTCGACTATGCGAAGCTGGCGATCGGCCACACGCGGAAGCCGGTCTACACCTGGCATGTCCGTGGCGCGAACCACAACTTCCTCAACACCCAGTGGTCTCCCGGGAGCGGGCAGGTCGGCGCCATCGACGACCAGGGCTTCGGTCCGGCACCGGGCTGGTGTGGCACCCCGACGTTCCCGGACTGGGACCCGGACAGCGGCACCCCCGAACCGCCGATCGAGTGGTCACACGTGACCCGCAAGCTGACCGAGACCGAACAGCGCCAGGTCAGCGCCGGATACGTCACCGCGTTCTTCCGTTCGGTGCTCCTGGGCGACCGGCAGGCCGAGGCGGTCGTCAGCGGCGGCGTCCACCCGTACGCCTCGTTCACCGTGGTCGACGCCGAGAAGATCGTCCCCCGACCCCGGCGGGGCCCGCGGTAGCGCCGCACGGCGGTGAAGCCCCCGTCGGTCACGACTGGTAGGTGGCGATGTCCAGGGCCGGGGCTTCCGTCGCCGACCGGGCGGGCTGCCGTATCGGCGGCCCGCCCTCGGCGAGGCCCTGCGCCGGATCACGTCGGCCTCACCCCCCGATCGGCGCGACGGTCCGCTCATCCACCGGGCACCACCACGGGGCCGGTCGGGTGGGGCGGTACGACTCGGGGAACACCGCTGGCGTGCCCGTCACCGGGTCGGGCACGATCGGCGGCGCAACCCGAACACGTCGGCGACGAGGTCCGGGGTGAGCACCGTCGACGGGTGACCGGTCGTGGCGACCCGGCCGTCGCGCAGCACCACCAGGTCGGTGGCGTAGCGGGCCGCCTGGTTGAGGTCGTGCAGGACGGCGACCACGGTCCGACCCCCGGCGAGCAGGTCGAGGACCTCGTACTGGTGGGCGATGTCGAGGTAGGTGGTGGTCACAACGTCCGGATGACCGACACCGAACTCGCCCAGTTCGCCACCCAGGTGTACAGCTCCATGCACCGGGCGATCCAGCCGTTCCACACCATCGCCGACGGCGACACGCTGTTTCGCCCTGACCACCGACGAGGTGGCGGTGCCCGCCCCGTCGCTGCGGCTGGGCACGGTCGCCGCCGAACTGGCCTGGGACGCCGTCCGCACCAGCGTCAACGCCGCCTGACGACGACCCCGCCCACGTCGCCCGGACGGTCAGACCGGGTTCAGTCGATTCCGTCGACCCCGCTGACGCTCTTGATCCAGCCGGCCAGGAAACCGGTGGGAACGGACAGTCCGCCCAGGGCGTCGTCGGAGTGGGTGAACACGGCCTGGACGCGGTTGTTCTGCCAGACCGCTGCCCCGGAGTCGCCGTCCAGGGGAACCCCGTCGAGTCCTTCCAACTCCAGTTCCGACCCGATGGATCGCTCGACCCGCAGGCTGCACACCCGCAGGGTCGATGCCGGTGGCCCGTTCGTCTCGGTCTGCCCCCAGCCGCGGATGGCTACGGTGACCCCGGTCTTGAGCAGAGCCGTGTCTCTGCTGTAAGGAACGACGAGATTGCTTTGGGTGACGTTCGACGCCAGATGCAGGACTGCCATGTCGTAGCCCTTCGGTGCCACCGCCGTGCCGTCCACGATGATGCGCTGACCGCTGCCGAGACGCTTGTCGCCCGCCTTGATCACGAGACGGCTGTTGTGGAGGCAGTGTGCCGCGGTGAGCACGTAGTGCACATGGATGAGCGAGCCGGTACAGCGGAAGTTGGCCCCTCCGTTGTTCCAGATCTGTACCTGCCCGTGCAGTGACGACGTGGTGGTGCCGCCGGTGATCGCCGATGCGGGGGTCTGCGGGCCGACCACCAGCACGGCTCCGCACAGCACGGCGAGAACAGCTCTCCGGAACGGCTTCACCGGCACTCCTCGGTGCATGTGGAAACAGCAGATTCGCGGCAGAAATCGGGAGACGCGGATGGTGTGACGTGCTGTTGTCCCACTACAGCAGGCACATCCCCGCCCGCCCGACGCGGTCCGGGCACTCTCTCTGCACCCCGATGAGCCGAACGGCCCGACCGGTGTCAGCATGCCCGATCCAGGCACTGTCCACAATCACCATCGCGACCCGACGCGCAACACGAGTGCTCCCGTCGCGGGAACCAGGCCGCGGGTTCCCGGCCGCCGTCGTCGCGGCCGGCCGGTGACGAAGGCCCGCGAGACGCGTCTGCGGGACTACCGTCGTTCCGTATGACCCGAAGGGGAGCGGAGATCACCGCGGAGCTGGTCCAGGAGTTGATTCGGGACCAACACCCCGACCTCGCCGGTCTTCCCGTTCGGCTGGCCGCACGCGGGTGGGACAACCAGATGTGGCGGCTCGGTGACGAGCTGGCCGTCCGGCTCCCTTGGGCGACCGACCGCGCGGACGCGCTGCTGCGCAAGGAATTCACCTGGCTGCCCACCCTGGCCCCGCACCTTCCGCTACCGGTCCCGGTGCCGCAGCGCATCGGCACACCGTCCGACCGCTTCCCCCGGTGCTGGCTCGTCACCACCTGGGTGCCGGGTGTCCCCGCCGACCGGCAACCCGTCACCCGGGCCACCGACGCGGCGCACTCCCTGGCCGCCTTCCTGACCGCACTGCACCAGCCTGCCCCCACCGGCGCTCCTAACGGCGGCAGTCGGGGCGGCCCGCTGACCGACCACACCGGGGGATTCACCGCAGCGCTCACCGACGCCACCGAACGGGGCCTGATCCCCGACCCGGACACCGTGCGCGCCGTCTGGCACGACGCCGTCACCGCCCCCGGCTGGACGGGCCCGTCGCTCTGGTTGCATGCCGACCTGCACCCGGCCAACGTCCTCACCACCGACGGCGCCCTCCGCGGCGTCATCGACTTCGGCGACCTCGGCACGGGCGACCCCGCCTACGACCTCGCCGCCGGGTGGCTCCTGTTACCCGACCACGGCATCGACCACTTCCTCGCCGCCTACCGGCCGACACCCGACCCCGCCACCATCCGCCGTGCCCGGGGATGGGCCCTGGCACGCGCCCTCGGCGGCATCCTGATCGGCGACGCCGGCGTCCACGGCCGCCCTGGCGGCAAACCGTCCTGGGGCCCTCCCGCTCAGGCCGCCGTGCGACGCCTCACCGCCACCACCGGTACTCCGCCGCCGGACCAGCGTCACGGGACGAAGCTGGCGTGGTAGGACGCCGCCATGTCCTCGCCGCCGTGCCCCTGCTCGGCCGCGCGCCGCAACCGTTGCGCACCGGCGGCCAGGACGTCGAGGCGTACCCCGTGGTCCTCGCCGGCCGCGACGATCAGCCGGGCGTCCTTCTCGGCGGTCTCCACCGCGAAGCTCGCCGGCGACAACCGGCCCTGCCGCACCAGGTCGGTCTTGGCGCGCAGGTAGCCCATGTCCAGCGGGCCGCCCTCGATCACCTCGAAGAAGCGGTCCGGGTCGACGCCGAGCGCCCCGGCCAACGCCAGCATCTCGACCGCGCCGTGGGTCACCGTCAGGACCCAACTGTTCGCCACCAGCTTCAACCGGGTGGCGTCGCCCCGCGCGCCGTCCTCAGCCAGCCACACCACCCGGGCCGCGATCGCGTCGAACACCGCGGTGAGCTTCTCCCGGCCGGTCTGCGGACCGGCGGCGAGCACGGTCAACCGGCCGGCCTCGGCGGGCTGCCGGGTGCCGAGCACGGGCGAGTCGTAGAACGCCACCCGGTGCTCGGCGGCGATCTCGGCGAGCCCGGCCGTGTCGGCCAGGCCCACGGTGGTGGTCTGCAGCCAGGCCGCGCCCGCCTTCAGCCCGGGTGCGGCCCGCCCGATCACCTCGCGGACGGTCGCCCCGTCGTACAGCATCGTGATGATCACGTCGGCGTCGCGTACGGCGTCGGCCGGGGTCTGCGCCACGGTCGCGCCGGTCCCCGCCGCCTTCTCCGGGGACCGGTTCCACACGCGGACGACGTGCCCGGCCCGGACGAGATTGCGGGCCATGGCGGCACCCATGATGCCCGCGCCCAGCACCCCCACGGTCAACTCATCGGTCATCGGTCCCTCCTCTCGCCCACGACCGACGGCCTGGGCAGGCTGGTGGTGAGCTGGTAGTCGGCCCCTCCTACTGCCGGTAGGTGGACAGGAAGGTGCGGATGCGCCCGATCGCGTCGTCGAGGACGT
This sequence comes from Micromonospora sp. WMMD735, assembly GCF_049178995.1. Taxonomy (NCBI): domain Bacteria; kingdom Bacillati; phylum Actinomycetota; class Actinomycetes; order Micromonosporales; family Micromonosporaceae; genus Micromonospora; species Micromonospora sp. WMMD735. Next base: position 2,334,128 of record NZ_JBMHMJ010000002.1, on the reverse strand, counting down.
CGGTCGGGGCCAGGAACACCATGCGCAGGTGGTCCGGGGTGTCGATGTTGAAGCCGCTGCCGTGCGAGATCAGCAGATGCTGCTGCTCCAGCAGGTCGATCACGAGCTTCTCGTCGTCGTGGATCTTGTGGACGGCCGGGTCGAGGCGGGCGAAGAGGTAGAGCGCCCCCTCCGGCTTGACGCAGTCGACGCCGGGGATCGAGACGACCTCGCGCCAGGCGTGGTCGCGCTGTTCCAGCAGCCGCCCGCCGGGCCGGATCAGCTCGTCGATGCTCTGGTAGCCGCCGAGCGCGGTCTGGATGGCGTGCTGGGCCGGCACGTTCGGGCAGACCCGGAGGTTGGCCAGCAGTTGCAGCCCGTTCAGGTAGTCGGTGTCGGTGCCGGTGAACCCGCTGGTGGCGAGCCAGCCGGAGCGGAAGCCGGCGGCCCGGTAGACCTTCGACAGGCCGCCCATGCTGACCACCGGCACGTCCGGGGCGAGCGCCGCGAGGGTGTGGTGGGTGGCGCCGTCGTACACGATCCGGTCGTAGATCTCGTCGGCGAAGATCATCAGGCCGTGCCGGCGGGCCAGTTCGATCATGCCGAGCAGGGTCTGCTCCGAGTACACCGCGCCTGTCGGGTTGTTCGGGTTGATCACCACGAGGGCGCGGGTGCGTTCGGTGATCCGCGAGGCCAGGTGCTCCAGATCGGGCTGCCAGCCGGCGCTCTCGTCGCAGCGGTAGTGCACGGCCTGCCCGCCGCACAGGTTCACCGCGGCGGTCCAGAGCGGGTAGTCCGGGCTGGGCACCAGCACCTCGTCGCCGGAGTCGAGCAGCGCCTGCAACACCATCATGATCAGCTCGGAGACCCCGTTGCCGAGCAGCACGTCGTCCGGCTGGACGCCGGTCACGCCCAGGTTCTGGTACCGCTGGGCGACGGCGACCCGCGCCGAGTAGATGCCCCGGGCGTCGCTGTAGCCCTGCGCCTCGACGAGGTTCTGCACCACGTCGGCGACGATCGGGCCGGGAGTGGCCAGTCCCCAGGGCGCCGGGTTGCCCAGGTTCAGCTTGAGGATCCGGTGGCCGGCGGCCTCCATCTCCTGTGCCCGCCGCAGCACCGGCCCACGGATGTCGTACCGGACGCTCTTCAGCCGTTTGGCCTGCCGCATCGGACCTCCTTGCCCCACCCGGACACTTTGCCCCGGAAAGCACCCTAGTACGACCGCCGGAAGGGTGGCTGCTCCGGCCCACCACCGCAGCCCTCCGGGGTAACGGAGCGTAGCGGTGCCCGCACCGATATTCATGTACGATCGTCTATCTCATTCGTGCGAGGATGGGGATGCTTGTGCTGCTTTTTCGTCATCGGATTCGACCCGTACGGCGCACGACCGCCGGCATGGGACCCACGGCACCCGCCTGCCGGATCCGACCGTGACCGGCACCACCCCCTGATTCCGTCGGCGGCCCCGGTGGCCGCCGGGGAAACGCGCGTCGTCGTGCACCATTCCTGCGTGGCTACGGCCGGAACGGCAAGGTGGCAGAGACATGAAGGTCCTCGTGATCGGTGGTGGCCCGGCCGGGAGCACCGCGGCAACGGCGATGGCCCAGGCCGGCCTCGACGTGCGGCTCGTCGAGAGCGCGCACTTCCCGCGGTACCACGTGGGGGAGTCGCTCACCCCGTCGTGCCGGGTGGTGCTGGACGTCATCGGCATGTCGAAGACCCTCGACGACCACGGCTTCGTGAAGAAGAACGGAGGCGTCATTCACTGGGACGACGACCAGTGGACGTTCGACTGGCAGGCGCAGTCCGGGGTGCAGTCGTGGCAGGTCGACCGCAGCGAGTTCGACGCGCTGCTGCTGGAGCACGCCCGCCGCAACGGGGTCGCCGTCACCACCGGTGTCACCGGCCGGTCGGTGCGCTTCGCCGACGGCCGGCCGGTGGCCGTGGAGTGCTCCCCGGACGACGGCGAACCGTTCACCATCGACGACTTCGACTTCCTGGTCGACGCCACCGGACGCAACGGGCTGCTCAGCGCCCGGCACTTCGGCAACCGCGAGCCGCTGAACAACCTGCGCAACGTCGGCATCTGGGGCTACTGGACCGGGGCCACGCTGCTGCCCGACACGCCGTCCGGAGGGATCAACATCATCTCCTCGCCGGAGGGCTGGTACTGGGTGATCCCGATGGCCGGCGGGCGGATGAGCATCGGCTACGTCACCACCAAGGACGCCTTCGCGCGTGACCGTCACGAGCACCCGTCGTCGGACGACCTGTACCGGCACCTCATCGCGGCCTCGCCGACCATCACGAAGCTGACGGCAGAGGCCGAGTTCCTCGGCGTGACGAGGGTCGAGACCGACTACTCGTACATCGCCGACCAGTTCTGCGGGCCGGGTTACGCGATCGTCGGCGACGCGGCCTGCTTCCTGGACCCGCTGCTGTCCACCGGCGTGCACCTCGCGCTCTACAGCGCGTTGACCGCCGCCGCGTGCGTCGCCTCGGTGGACCGTGGCGAGGTCGACGAGACGGAGGCGCTGCGGTTCTTCGAGTTCGCCTACCGGCGCGCGTACATGCGGCTGTTCGCGCTGGTGACCATCATGTACGAGCGCTACCTGGGCAAGGACGGCTTCTTCCGCACCTCCGACCGGTTGATCGGCGACGAGCAGTCCGCGCAGCCGGACGCCGACGTCTCCTCCCGCTCCTTCGCCGAGATCATCGGTGGCCTGTCCGACCTGCGGGAGGCGGCCGACTCGTCCACCCGCGTCATCACCGACCGCCTGCGGGAGGAAGCGGTGCGGGCGCAACTGCAGGTGGTGCACGCACCCGGCTCCGACGGACCCGACTTCACCCCGGTCCGGGGCGACCCCCTGTCCGACGCGGAGTCGGCCGACTTCCGCCTCGTCACCAGTCCGCGACTCGGCCTCGAACGGGTGCGTGCGACACACCCCTGAACCCGGTCCGCCGCGCACCCCGGCCGCACGGCACCGGCCGGGGTCGCGGCGACGGGGTTGCCCCGGCCGTCCGGCCAGGGCAACCCTGCGGGAACCCGCCGACCTATCCGTCCAGCTGACCGGTGGCGACCAGCCGGCGGTACCAGTGGGCGCTGTCCTTCCAGCGGCGTTCCTGCGTGTCGTAGTCGACGTGGATGATGCCGAACCGTCGGTCGTAGCCGTAACCCCACTCGAAGTTGTCCAGCAGCGACCAGACGAAGTAGCCCCGCACGTCCACGCCCTGCGCGCGGGCGTCGGCCACCGCACCGATGTGCCGACGCAGGTAGTCGATCCGCCGGTCGTCGTGGATCCGCCCGTCGGCCGACACCACGTCGTCGAACGCCGCGCCGTTCTCGGTGATCATCAACGGCTGGCCCGGGTGGTCGCGCCCCAGCCGCACCAGCAGCTCGGTGAAGGCCGGCGGGTCGATGTTCCAGCCCATCGCCGTGTACGGGCCGGGCTGCGGCAGGAAGTCGACGTCCTCGGCACCCACCCACGGCGAGTGCACCGACGCCCCGTGCCCGTCGGCGGCCGAGCGGGCCGAGTGCCCGTCCCAGGCGCGCACCAGGGTGCTGGAGTAGTAGTTGACCCCGAGCACGTCCAGCGGCACCGCGATCAGCTTCTCGTCACCGGGGCGCACGAACGACCAGTCGGTGACGGCGGCGGTGTCGGCCAGCAGGTCGGTCGGGTACGCCCCGTCCAGCATCGGGCCGAGGAACGCCCGGTTCGCCAGCGCGTCGATCCGCCGGACCGCGTCGGCGTCGGCGGCCGACCCGGACGCGCCCCGCACGACGTGCAGGTTCAACGTCACCGACAGCTCGGCGCTCGGCGTCAGCTCCCGCACCACCCGCCCGGCCAGGCCGTGCGCCAGGTTCAGGTGGTGCACCGCCGCCAGCGCCGCCGCCGGTTCGGTGCGGCCGGGCGCGTGCACGCCGGAGCCGTACCCCAGGTAGGCCGAGCACCACGGTTCGTTGAGCGTCGTCCAGGTGTGCACCCGGTCCCCGAGCGCGCCGACGATCCCCGCCGCGTACTCCTCGAAACGCCGCGCCGTGTCCCGCACCGGCCACCCGCCGGCGTCCTCCAGCTCCTGCGGCAGGTCCCAGTGGTACATGGTCGCCACCGGCCGGATGCCGCGCTCCAGCAGACCGTCGACCAGCCGCGCGTAGAAGTCCAGGCCGGCGGGGTTGAACCGGCCGGAACCGCCCGGCTGCACCCGGGGCCAGGAGACCGAGAAACGGTACGCGCCCAGCCCCAGCTCGGCGAGGTGGTCCAGATCCTGCGGCCACCTGTGGTAGTGGTCGGCGGCCACGTCACCGGTGTCACCGTTCAACGTCCGCCCGGGGGTGTGGCTGTAGGTGTCCCAGATGGACGGACCCCGACCGTCCTCGGTGGCCGCACCCTCGATCTGGTACGCCGCCGTCGCCGACCCCCAGACGAAGCTCTCCGGGAAGTTGCGTGCCGTCATCGTCCCGCCCTCTCCGCGCCGACCACCGCGCAGTGGTACGCCGACGACTCACCCGACACCAGCTCGGCGGTCGCCAGCCCGCCCCGGAACCCCACCTCGAACCGCGCACCCGGCCCCCCGTCGGGCGACGGGATGCGCACCTGCTGCCGTTGCCCCTCCGCCGGAGCGTAGAGCCGCAGCTCCACCCCGTCGGCCCAGGCGTAGTCGGGCCGGTCGCAGCGCGCCCCGAACCCGATGACCGCGCCGGGCCGGGCGAGCACCGGCAGGCTGTCGTACCCGTGCTTCTCGGTCACCCAGGTCGGGCCGGTGAGCTGCGCCCCGGTGACCAGGTGGGTCCAGGTGCCGGCGGGCACGTAGAAGGTGACCTGCCCGTCGGCGCTGAGCACCGGCGCGACCAGCACGTCCGGGCCGAGCATGTACTGCCGGTCGAGATGCGCCACGGCCGGATCGTCCGGGAACTCCACGATCATCGGTCGCATCATCGGTATCCCGTCGCGGTGCGCCTCCTCGGCGGTCGCCGCCAGGTACGGCATGAGACCGAGCTTGAGCCGGGTGAAGTGGCGCAGCACCTCCACGGCCTGCTCGTCGTACGCCCACGGCACCCGGTACGAGCCGGAACCGTGCAGCCGCGAGTGCGACGACAGCAGGCCGAACGCGATCCACCGCTTGAACACCGCCGGGTCGGGGGTGCCCTCGAACCCGCCGATGTCGTGACTCCAGTAGCCGAAGCCGGACGACGCCAGGGACAGCCCGCCGCGCAGCGACTCGGCCATCGCGACGAACGTCGACTCGCAGTCGCCGCCCCAGTGCACCGGGAACTGCTGGCCGCCGGCGGTGGCCGAGCGGGCGAACAGCACCGCCTCGCCCTCGCCCCGCTCGGCCTCCAGCAGCTCGAAGACCGCCTTGTTGTAGAGGTAGGAGTAGTAGTTGTGCATCCGCTGCGGGTCCGACCCGTCGTGCCACACCACGTCGGTCGGGATGCGCTCCCCGAAGTCGGTCTTGAAACAGTCGACGCCCATGTCCAGCAGCGCGCGGAGCTTGTCGGTGAACCAGGCCACCGCGTCGGGGTTGGTGAAGTCGACCAGCGCCATGCCGGCCTGCCACTTGTCCCACTGCCACACCGACCCGTCCGGGTTGCGCACCAGGTAGCCGGCCTGGCGGCCCTCCTCGAACAGGTACGACCGCTGGGCGATGTACGGGTTGATCCACACGCACACCTTCAGGCCCCGCTCGTGCAGCCGGTGCAGCATGCCCTCCGGGTCGGGGAAGGTCGCCGGGTCCCAGACGAAATCCACCCAGTGGAACTGGCGCATCCAGAAGCAGTCGAAGTGGAACACCGACAGCGGCAGGTCCCGCTCGGCCATCCCGTCGACGAACTCGGTCACCGTCTTCTCGTCGTACGACGTGGTGAACGACGTGGACAGCCACAGCCCGTACGACCAGGCGGGTACCCGGGCCGGCCGGCCGGTCAGCGCGGTGTAGCGGCGCAGCACGTCCTTCGGGGTGGGCCCGTCGATGACGTGGTAGGTCAGCGACTGGCCCTCGACGCTGAACTGGGTCTGCGCGACGACCTCCGAGCCGACCTCGAACGACACGTGCTCCGGGTGGTCCACGAACACCCCGTAGCCGGCGCTGCTCAGATAGAACGGCACGTTCTTGTACGCCTGCTCGCTGGCGGTGCCGCCGTCGGCGTTCCAGATGTCGACCGTCTGCCCGTTCTTGACGAACGGGCCGAACCGCTCGCCCAGCCCGTACACCGTCTCGCCGACGCCGAGCGCGAGCCGTTCGTGCACGTACCGGCGTCCCTCGCCGTCGGTGACGATGCCGATGCTGCGGCCGGTGGACGCGGTGACCAGCCGGTCGCCGTGCTTGAACTCGACCCGCCAGCCGTCGACCAGCGCGACCCGCACGGTCAGTTCGCCGGTGGTCAGCGACGCGCTGATCCCGGTGATGTCGACGGTGACCGGGTGCGTGCCGTCGGTGGCCAGCCCGAAGCGGGGTTCGCGGGGCAGTCCGCCGCTGTGGTGGCCGATGGTCACCCCGACCACGCCGGGGGCGGGGGAGAAGAACCGGACGGTGACGACCGGCCGGTTGAGCGTGTCGCCCCGGCCGTTGATCTGACCGGCCGGCGCGAAGACGGTGAAACCGCGGTCGTCCGGTTCGACCGATTCGACAGTGCCGGGGCGCAGCACGCTGACCCCGGGGCGCAGTTGCCAGTACCCGTCGGTGAACTTCACTTCTCGGCTCCTGCCGTGATGCCGCGCGCCAGGGTGCGCTGGAAGATGAGGAAGAACAGGATGGCCGGCACCAGGCTGATCAGGGCGCCGGCGTTGGTGGTGGGGGCGTCCATCAGCCGGTCACCCTGCAACGACGCGAGGGCGACCGGAATGGTCTGGGTCTGGTTGTCGATCAGCATGACCAGCGGGATGAGGAACTCGTTCCAGGTCCAGATGAAGAAGAAGATGAGCAGCACGGCGAGGGTGGGCCGCAGGTTGGGGAAGACCACCCGCCACAGCACCGTCCACTTCCCGGCGCCGTCGAGCGCGGCGGCCTCCAGCAGCGCCCGGGGGAACGTGCCCAGCACCGAGGCCAGCAGGTACGTGCCGAACGCGCTCTGGATGACGGTGAAGATGATGATCACCGACAGTCGGGTGTTGTAGAGACCGATCTCCTTGGCGACGTAGTACAGCGGATAGATCAACGCCTCCTGCGGCAGCATGTTGGCCAGCAGGAACACCCCGACGATCCACAGCCGCCCCCGGACCCGGCCGATGCCCAGCGCGTACGCGTTGAGCAGCGACACGACGACGCCGAGCACCGCCACCGACCCGGCGATGAGCGCCGAGTTCCACAGCTTGAGCGGGAAGTTCACCTCCGACCAGTACGTCCGCAGACCCGTGGTGTAGAACTCCGACGGCCAGCTCAGCGGGCCGCCCGACGAGTAGTCCCCGGGCGACTTGAACGCGTTGAGCAGCATGAACGCGAACGGCACCAGCATGACCAGCGCGCCCACGGTGACCAGTGCGAGCACCACCCAGCGGCTGACGCCCCGGTGGTGGCGGTCGCGCACCTTCGTCCGGTGGACCGGGACCTTGGCGATCGTCACGGTCATCTCAGATCCCCCGGTCCCGGCGTTCGCTGCGGGCCTGTACGGCGATGAAGACCACGGCCACCACCACGATTATCACGGTGAGCACGGTGGAGATCGCCGAGCCGTAGCCGACCTGGAGCTTCTTGAAGAACGTGTAGTACGCGAAGTACGACGGCACGTTGGTGGCGTTCTCCGGGCCGCCCCGGGTCAGCGCGAAGATCGGCCCGAACACCTTCAGAGCGGCGATCGTGCAGGTCAGCGCCACCACGAAGGTCTCCGGCCGGATCTGCGGCAGGGTGATCGCCCCGAACCGGCGCAGCCAGTTCGCCCCGTCGACCTCGGCGGCCTCGTACAGCTCCGGGTCGACCCGCTGCAACGCCGCCATGAACACGACCACCGGGTAGCCGATCTGCACCCAGATCATCACCGCCATCACCGCCGGCAGCGCGGTGTCCGGGTCGCCCAGCCAGTCGTGGCGCAGCGCGCCGAGACCGACCGCGTCGAGCACACTGTTGAACGCGCCGTCGGGGCGCAGGATCCAGCCCCACACGATGCCGGCCACCACCACGGGCAGCACCTGCGGCAGGTAGAACGCGGCCCGCAGGGCCGCCGCCGTCCGGGGCCGGAACCGCCGCCCGACGACGTCGAAGAGCACCGAGGCGAGCAGCAGCCCGAGCAGCGTCGGCACCACCACCATCGCGACGATCATCGCCACGGTGTTGCGGAACGACGCCCAGAACACCTCGTCGTCCAGCAGCCGCCGGTAGTTGTCCAACCCGACGAAGGTGGGGTCACCGACGCCCGACCAGCGGGTCAGCGACAGGTAGCCGGTGCCGACCAGCGGCACGCCGATGACCAGGACGGACAGCACCGCCCCGGGGAGCAGGTAGAGCCAGTACGCCGCGTCGCGGCCGTCGCGTCGGCGGCGGCGCGGGGACGCGGGGGAGGGGGTGGGGGGCGTCGCCTGCGGTGTGCCGGCGACGGTGTCGGGGACTGTCATCCAGGATCCTTCCCGGCGGGCTGGGCGGGCGCGCCGGTCGTGCCGGTCGCGCCCGCCGCTCGCCGTGTCACTTGCCGGTGATCTCCTTGACGCCGTCGGCGTACGGCTTGGCGATCGTGTCGAGCACCTGGTCGGGGGACTTGGATCCGTTGATCAGCGCCTGGAACCCGCCGACCAGCACGTCGTAGTAGCCGGGCACCGGCCAGTCCGGGTAGAAGGCCAGACCGTCCTGCTTGCTGACCGTGTTGAAGTCCTCGATGAGCTTGCGGTCCTTCGGGTCGGTGATCTTCGCAGGGTCACCGGCCACCGGGATGCCACCGTTGTTGCCGATCAGGTCCTGGATCTCCGGGCGCAGGGTGATGTCGATGAAGTCGTACGCCAGGTTCTTGGCCTTGCTGTTGGTCGGGACGACCCAGAGGTTGCCGGACGAGCCGGCGGTGAGGGTGTTGCCCGGGAACAGGAAGGTGTCCCAGTTGGCCTTCATCTCGGCCTTGAACCGGCCGTACCACCAGCTGCCCGAAACGATCATCGGGGTCTTGCCCGCGATGAACGCGGTGCCCATGTCCTCGGCCTTGAGGCTCGCCGAGTCCTTGGCGACGTAGCCCTTGCGGACCCAGTCGGCGAAGGTGTCCGCGCCGTACTTCAGCGGGTCGGCGCGGAAGTCGACCGGGTTCTTGTAGAGCTGGTAGTCGTCGACGAACTGCCGGTCGGCCTTCGACAGGGCCAACTGGTAGAACAGCTGCCCGGCCGGGTACTCGGCGCCGGCCATACCCAGCGGGGTGATGCCCTTGCCGACGAAGGTGTCCATCGCGGCGGTCAGCTCCGCCATGGTGGTGGGCACGGTGACGCCGTTGCGGTCGAACAGGTCCTTGTTGTAGTAGACCGTGACGTACTCGCCGTAGTTCGGCACCCCGAACCAGTTGCCCGACCCCATCACGCCCTTGTCGCTGTACCGGGCGGTGGTCTGCAGGCTGGGGCTGAGCTTGCCGGCCCAGCCGCGCTTGTCGGCCTCGCCGCTGAGGTCGGTGAGCAGGCCCTGGGACGACAGCAGGCCGGCCGTCGCGTTGCCCTTGTTGTACTCCATGATGTCCGGGCCCTCGGACGAGTTGATGATCATGCCGGCGTTCTGTTGGATCTGCTCGAACGCCTTGCGCTCGAAGCGCACCTCGACGCCCGGGTGTTCGGTCTTGAAGATCTCGATGGCCTTTGCCCAGCCGACCCCCATCGCGCTGTTCTCGCCCTCGTAGTGCCAGAGCTTGAGGGTCGTGGCCCCGCTGTCGTCACCGCTGTCGCCGCCGCCGCACGCGGCCACGGTGGTCGTCGCGGTGGCCGCCAGGGCGATCGCGGCGACGATCCGGCGGAATCGCTGCATTGCTATCCTCCTCGTTGAGTATCGAGCCCGGTACTTCACTGGGTCCGTCGTCGCGTTGCCGCGCGGCGACGGGCCGTTTTACCTGGTCAACCCCCATCGGGGTGACGGCTTCGGGGTGCTGCGGTCGATCCCCGGATCTCCAGCGCGCACGGCAGCAACTGCTGGTGGCGCTCGTCGCCGGCCCCGTCCAGGTGGCGCACCAGCGCCTCGATCGCGATCCGGCCCATCGCCGAGCCGGGTGACGTCATCGCGGTCAGCGCCGGGGTGGCCAGCTCGGCGACCTGCGGCGAGGTGACCATCGAGACCACCGACACGTCGTCGGGCACGCTCAGCCCCCGAGCGGTCAACTCGCCGAGGATGCCGAAGATCGCCGTCTCGTTCATGGCCAGCACGGCCGTCAGGCCCGGCGCCCGCGCGACGGCGGCGGCCAGCGCGGCCCGCCCACCGGCGGCGCTGTCCTGCGCCGGGATCATGACCGGCTCCAGGCCGTGGCCGGTCATCGCCGTGACGAACGCGTCCCGGGTCCGCAGCGCCGGCCCGTAACCACTGGCCAGGGTCTCGGCCGAGTGGTTGACGTAGACGATCTGCCGGTGCCCCAGGCCGACCAGGTGCGCCACCGCCTCCCGCACCGTCTGCTCGAAGTCGATGTCGACGTAGGACAGGCCGTCGGTGTCCCCGGTCCGCCCGATCAGCACCAGCGGCACCCCGGCCTGCGCAAGGGCGTCGACCCGCTCGTCGACGAGCTGCACCTCCATCAGCACCACACCGTCGAACATCCGCTGGCTGGCCAGCCGGCGCAGCTCGTCGAGGTCGCCGCCCCCACCGACGGGCGACAGCACCAGGTGGTAGCCGACGGCGCTGGCCGCCGCGGCGGCCCCGGTGACGAACGCCGCCTCGGTCGCGCCGAGCCCGCGCTCGTCCATCGGCAGCAGCAGGCCCAGGATCCGGCTGCGCCGGCTGGCCAGGCCCCGGGCCATCGCGTTGGGCTGGTAGCCGAGCTGCGTCATCGCGGCGAGCACCTTGGCCCGGGTCGCCTGGGAGATCGGCCGGGCCCCGGTGAGGACGTAGGACACGGTGCTGACCGAGACCTGCGCCAGGCGGGCGACGTCGTGCATGGTGGCCATCGCGCACCTCCTGCGGCCAGGCGGGGGAACCGCACGTGAGTGATCGTCGAAGCGGTTCGACGAAGCGGTTCGACAGACGCTAAGCCCCCTGTTACGGCGACGTCAATAGCCGATGTCGAACGGGGGTCACCGCCCGGGCGGGGTGGACCGGCGCCGGGGCCGGCGGGCGCGCGGGGATATCCGGCATGATCCTGGTCCGCAGTAGGTGCCACACCCTGTCACCTACCGCTGCGACTCTTGTGCTCGAGCCAACCCCATCGGGAACAACCCCAAGGAGCCCTCATGGCCATCACCACGACCACGCACCTGAACTTCCGCGGCGACGCCCGCGCGGCGCTGGAGTTCTACCGGTCCGTCTTCGGCGGTCACCTCACCGTCGTCGCCTACCGCGACTTCGGCATGCCCGGCGACCTGCCCGACGCCGACCGGGTCGTCTTCGGCCAGGTCGCCGCCGACAACGGCTTCACGATCATGGCCTACGACGTCCCCGGCCCAGGGCCCGCCGTGGTACCGGCCACCACCACCCGCGAGCACGGCATGACCCTGACCGGTGAGCGGTTCTTCGTTTCCGTCCGCGGCGAAACCGCCGACGAGGTCGGCGCACTGTGGGACGGGCTCGCCGACGGCGCCGCCATCATCGAGCGGTTCGGCCCCTCCCCGTGGTCCCCGGGCTTCGGGATGCTGACCGACCGGTTCGGCGTCACCTGGATCCTCGACGTCGCCGTGGCCCACTCCCGTTGACCCCGCCCGTGGTCCGGGGCCGTCGAACCAGGCAGCCCCGGACCGTCCCCCGTCTTGGACGGGGCAGCACATGCGCCTGCTCCCTCGACCGCGCCGGCATCCAGGTTAGCGCCTCATCGAACGCTTCTGACCGTGCGGAGGTGCGGGCTGCTGCGGGCGGACGGGGCCGTCCGCATGCCTCCGGCTGATCGGTGGACCGTGCCGCACGGTCCACCGATCAGGGACGTCACTCGCCGAGGATGATGAGCACCTGTTGGCAGCGATCGAAGTAGACGCCGCCGGCGGGGACCTGCGCCCGGACCACCAGCGGATACGGGTCCGCCGACCGACCGCCCTTCTGTACGTGAACCTCAACATCGTTGAACCCGAACCGGTGGAGCCGATCCAGGGCGTCCTGCTCGGACATCTCCAGGACGCCCGGCACCTGCGCCGGTCCGCACAGGCCGGTAGAGGTGGCGAGAGGCTTGGCGGCTGCCGGCGCGCCGGCGAGCGAGGCGACGGCGAGGCCGACGACGGCGGCAGCGGTGGCGAGACGATGGATGACCGGACGCAGCATGGGCAACTCCCGAGGGTAGCGGAGCCGTCACTGCATCGATGGGCGTATTGATCGATGGCCCGGATCCGGGTGAACGCCCACATCATGGCCGAAAGGTGGATGCCCGGTCATCTGTTCGGCTCGGATCGTGGCTCACTGGCAGGCTGAAGGCACGTCCACCCAGGATCGTCCTGGGAGGTCGACGGCTGGTGACCGACCGGTTCGACGGGTACGTCCCTGTCGGCCAGGACCCGCTCGGAGCGGGTCCTGGGCGGCTGATGACCAGGCGGCAGCAGGGAAGGCGGCCGGAGCCGGGATGGTCGGGGCCGGCCGTCCGGGGTCGCGGCGTTCGACCTCGGCCGTCAGGCGGTGGGCGGAGCGGTGCTGTGCCGTACCGCGAGCGTCGTGGCCAGCTCGATCCCGGTCTGCGCGGGCCGCTCGCCCCGGCCCAGCGCGAGCACCATCTCGGTGGCGGTGACCGCCATCTGGCCCAGCGGCCGGTGGACCGTGGTCAGCGGCGGGTCCAACTGGGCGGCGACGGGCAGGTCGTCGAAGCCGATGACGCTGAGATCCTCCGGGATGCGCAGGCCGGCTGCCCGCGCAGCCTGGTAGACCCCCACCGCCTGCAGGTCGTTGCCGGTCACGACTGCGGTCGGCCGGTCCGGACGGGCCAGCAGGTCGCGGGCGGCCGACCGGCCGCCCTCCCGGGTCAGGTCCCCCCGGATCACGGGCGCCGGCTCCCCGGTGAGACCGGCCTCCTCCAGCGCGGACCGGTGGCCGTCGAAGCGCGCCCGGTAGGACAGCACGTGGTCGGGCCCGGTGACCGCCGCGATGCGGCGGTGCCCCAGGCCGAGCAGGTGCCGGGTGGCCGCCCGGCCGGCCGACCAGTTCGTCGCCCCGACGAACGGCACGTCCTCGGGCAGCTCGTGGGTGGGGTCGACGACCACGAAGGGGATCGCGTGCCGACGGAGCTGGTCCTGCGCGTCGGCGTCGAGCTGCGCGACGGCCACCACGCCGAGGGAACGTCGCGACACCGCGTGGTCGAGCCAGTACCGTCCCGGGTCGCCGCCGGGACCCGACCCGGACAGCACCACACCGAGCTGGTGCCGGCGGGCTACCTGCTGGACGCCCTGGATGATCTCGATGCCCGGCAGCTCCCCGCCCTGCCCGAGGACCAGCTCGATGGTGGTGCCGCCGGCCGGCGGAGCGGACTTGCGGTAGCCGTACTCGCTGATCAGCGACTCGACCCGGGCCCGGGTCCCGGGTGCCACCCCGGCCCGGCCGTTGATCACCTTCGACACGGTCGGCACGGACACGCCGGCCGTCCTGGCGATGTGCGAGATGGTCACCGGTCGCGGTGGGTCGGCTGCCGACCGCCTCGACATGCCCGGTCCCCTTCCTGCCGGCGCGCGGGTCCGACCGGCGCAAGCCGCCCCGGGCGGACGCCGGCCGTCGGGGCGAGCGTATCGGGTCCGACGCCCGGACCGCCGGTCGGCGCGAGAGGGGCAGGTGGGTGCGGTCCGCTGTGGTTCACCTCGCGGGACCGATCCGGCACCGTCATCAGCTCGGGCGATGGAAAGTTTCTGGCTTCGAGTCCGATACTTTCTATGCGCCAGCCCGCTCGTCATTGACGAACATCCATGTCAAGCGTAGTGTCCGCTGTGGAAATGTTTCTTGGCGGGGCCCATTTGCCGGTTCCGTGTCCCCGTTGCGAGAAAACCGGGCAGCGCGGCGAGCGACATGGAAGGGCCCGTCGGGACCAGTGCGGTCCCGCGCCACGGCCAGCGGTCGCGCCGGTGCCGACCCGCCTGTGGCGGGCGGTCGTCCGGGCGTACCCAATCCATCCCCCGAGAAGGGTCCCCATGAAGAACAGACGCCTCGCGATCTGGGCAACGATCGCTCTCCTCGCCGTCGGCGGTGTCGCGACGGGCGCGGTGGTGGCACCGGTCCACGGTGCGACCGCGGCAGCCGCGAACGACTCGTCAGGTGCGGCCGCCGGCGGCTGCGTCGCCGATCCCGCCCTGCGTGGCGCGACGAAGAGCACGCTCTACACCGTCACGGCGGACGCCACCCCGCTGTTCGTCGAGAAGATGACCAAGTACGCCCCGGAGATGCAGGTGCACTACGCGCACTGCTCGATGGCGGCGGCGGGAACCGCCCAGTTCTCGGTCACCGTCGCGGAGGGCTTCAGCTCGTACACCGTCAGTCCCAAGAGCCGGAAACTCGCCGTCGCCCGCACCGGCAACACGATCAGCTTCACCAGCGGTCCCAACTACCTGATCGTCCAGTTCGACGCCAAGGAACTGCTGTTCGTCCTGATCGACGCGCCCGAGGCGGACGCGCCACAGGTGGGCGACGCCGACGTCAAGAGCCTGGCCGACTACGGCGTCGACAACACCGGGGGGACGCTGGTCACCTCCAAGATCCAGAGCGCGATCAACGCCGCGTCCGGGGCGACCCGGAACATCCTGTACGTGCCGCCGGGCCGGTACCAGGTCGGTGAGCTGTGGATGAAGAGCAACATGACCCTCTACCTGGCCGCCGGAGCGGTCCTCTACGGCTCGAACCAGAAGGCGGACTTCAACACCGGCAGCGGCGGGGTGAACATCGAGGGCATGCAGCACGCCTCGCTGCGGATGTACCAGGTGCGCAACGCCAAGCTGCTGGGCCGTGGGGTCATCGACGGCAACGGCAAGTACCTGCGGGCCCAGGGCATCAACCTGGCCGTGCTGAAGATCGAGGAAAGCTCCGACATCCTGGTCGACGGCGTCACCGTCCGCGACTCCAGCTACTGGAACACCCTCGTCTACCGCAGCGACCGGGTCACCATCAGGAACTACAAGCTGATCAACTGCCGGCCGAACTCGGGGTACAACAACACCGACGGCGTGGACTTCGACGAGTCGACCAACAGCCTGCTGTCCAACGCGTTCCTCTACACGGGCGACGACAACATGGCGACCAAGAACGAGTTCGCCAGCGGCATCGTCAACACCAGGAACGTCGTCCACGAGCACGTCGTCTGCTACAGCAACTCCGCCTGCGCGAAGATCGGCACCAAGACCGAGGGAACGTCGATGGACGGGATCGTCTTCCGCGACATCGACGTGGTGAAGGCGGGACGCTCGATGGTGATCGACGCGGTCGACACCGCCGTCGTGTCCAACACCCGGTGGGAGGACGTCCGGGTCGAACAGACCGACAGCCTGATCGACCTCCAGGAGGACCGTCCGCCGTCCTGGCGGACGGTGAAGAACACCTCGACGATCCGCAACGCCTACTTCACCAACGTCTCGTCGGACGTGAAGAAGGTCGTCAACCTGCACGGGCGGTCCTCGACGGTCAACATCAGCGGTGTTCACTTCACCAACTTCACCGTCCAGGGGCGGCCGGTCACCAGCCAGACCGATGCGGACGCGAGCTGGAACATCAACTCGTACGTCTCGAACATCACCTTCACCACGACGCCGCCGACCACCCCGCCCCCCACGACGCCGCCCCCCACCACCCCGCCCCCGACGACGCCGCCGCCCACCACTCCGCCCCCCACCACTCCGCCCCCGACTACCACGCCGCCGCCGGGCCAGTCCGGTGACTGCGCGGTGGGCTACACGATGAACTCCTGGAACGACGGGTTCACCGCCAGCATCCGCATCACCAACCGTGGCACGTCGGCGATCGACGGGTGGACCCTGGCGTTCACCCTGCCCGCCGGGCAGACGCTCACCAACGGCTGGAACGCCACCTACACCGGCTCCAGCGGTCAGGTCTCCGCCCGCAACGTCTCGTACAACGCGACGCTGGCGGCCGGGGAGTCCACCGACATCGGCTTCCAGGCCACCCACACCGGCAACACCGGCCGGCCCGCCTCCTTCACCCTCAACGGGGTCAGCTGCGCCGTCTCCTGACCCGACCATTCCACCGGCCGGTGTGGCCGCCTCCCCTCGGGGTCGCGGTCACACCGGCCGTCCGTGTGCACGCGGGTCCCGTCGTCCACCCGGTCTCCCGTCCGGCCCGGTCGCCCCGACGGACGGCCCGGCCGCAAGCCCGACCCGGGACGCCTCCGTCAGGCGACGGTTACCCGTTGCGCCCGGTCGACTACTCCACAAGGTCCCTCCCGTCAGGTGGGACGACATTGCAAGCCTACTAATCCTATCGGCAGGATAGGAAATCGAGAGGCTGGCGTTGACGTGCTGGTCATTCGTCTGCCGGCGTCGAGGACGACGCGGCCCGCGTACCGAAGGATGGGATGTCGATGACCGTCACGCACCCCGTCGGCGTCGAGGAGGTCGTGCTCGGCGGCGGGCGGTCGCCCGCACCGCCGGACCGCCCACCCGTCACCGGCGTCGCCGCGCGCCTCACCCGGCCCCTGCCCGCGCTGCTGCTCGTCGGCCTGCTCGCGGCCGGCTGGCAGCTCATGGCACGCACCTCCGGCAGTGCCCTGATCCCCGGCCTCGGGGAGATCGCCCGCAACCTGGCCGACATCACCACCAGCGGCGCGCTCGCGGAGAACGTCCGGGTCACCCTCACCCGCGTCGTGCTCGGCTTCGCGGCGGCGTTCGTCGTCTCCGTCGCCGCCGGCATCGCGATGGGCCGCAGCGCGTGGCTGCGCCGCTTCCTGGAACCCGCCGTCCTCATCGGACTGGCCACCCCCGGACTGGTCAAGGCCCTGCTGTGCGTCATCTGGTTCGGGGTGAGCCTGCTCAACCCCGTCCTCACCGTCGCGCTCGCGGCAGCGCCCGCGCTGACCATCAACGTCGCCCAGGGCGTCCGCTCGGTCGACCCGGCGCTGAGCGAGATGGCCCACGTCTACCGGTTCGACGCGCTGACCCGACTGCGCTACGTGTGGCTGCCCGCCATCGTCCCCGACCTGTTCACCGGGGCGCGGCTGGGCATCGCGATGGCCTGGAAGGTCATCGTGCTGGTGGAGATCTTCGGCCTCGCCGACGGCGTCGGCTACCAGCTCAACCTGGAGTTCTCCCAGCACAACGTGGCCGGGGTGCTCGCCTGGACCGTCGCCTTCGCCCTGGTCATGGCCGCCATCGAGTACGGGCTGCTGCAGACCCTGGAACGCCGGGCGGTGCGCTGGCGGCGGGTGGCCCTGCGATGAGCGTCCGGATCAGCCTCGACGGCGTCGACAAGGCGTTCACCAGCCGGCGCACCGGCGAACGGCAGCAGATCTTCCGCGACTTCTCCCTCACCCTCGCCCCCGACGAACTGGTCGCCGTGGTCGGCGGCTCCGGCACCGGCAAGACCACCCTGATGCACCTGATCGCCGGCCTGGAACGCCCCGACGCGGGCACCGTCTCCACCGGCGGCGCACGACCCCGCCTCGGCATGGTGTTCCAGCAGCCCCGGCTGCTGGACTGGACCTCCGTCGAGACCAACGTGCGGCTCGCCGCCACGGCGGCCGGCGTCGACCCCGTCGAGGTCGCCCCGATCCTCGACGCCGTCGGCCTGACCGACTACGCCCGGTCGTACCCGTCGGTGCTCTCCGGCGGGCAACGCCAACGCGTGGCCGTGGCCCGCGCGTTCGTCGTCCGACCCGAGGTGCTGCTGCTCGACGAGCCGTTCAGCGCGCTGGACGAGCTGACCGCCCGCCGCCTGCGGCTGCTGCTGCAACAGCTCTGGCTGCGCACCCCGCGCACCGGCCTGCTGGTCACCCACAACGCGCTGGAGGCGGCGTTCCTCGCCGACCGGGTGGTGGTGCTCGGCGGACGCCCCGCCGAGGTGGTCGGGGAGTACCGCATCGACCGCCCCCGCCCCCGCAGCCCCGAGGACCCCGACCTGTTCGACGTGCACCGCCGCATCGTCGCCGCCCTCACCTGAACCCGCCCCACCCCTCGGCGCGGCCACCGGCCCGCCGCCATCACCCGCGCGCCGGGCACCCACCCCTGAACCACCCGGAAGGAACCCCCGTGTCCACGACACCCCTCACCCGACGCTCCCTGCTGCGCGCCGCCGGGCTTGTCGCCGGCAGTGCCGGCGCGGCCACCCTGCTCAGCGCCTGCGGCGTCGACGAGCCGGCCGCCGCCGGCACCCGCAGCGCCAAGGTGCAGCCCCGCAGCCCCGGCACGGCGGGGGCGATCCGCGATTCGGTGGCCGAGCAGTTCGGCCTGGAGGCCAAGCACGGGCTCCACCTCGACCGCAAGGCCGGCGGCGGCCCCGGCGCGGGACAGGAACAGCTGCTCACCGGCGTGCTCGACATCTACGCCTTCGGCCCGCTGGGCGCGACCGAGGTGAACACCAGCGGCCACGACGTGGTCATCGTCGGGCCGTCGCTGTGGAACCACGGCCGCTGGATCGTCCCCGCCGACAGCCCCTACCAGAGCATCGCCGACCTCAAGGGCAGGAAGGTCGGCGTGCAGCCGCCCAGCAGCGACACCTACCGGGCGGCGGCGCTGGCCGCAGCCGTCAACGGCATCCGCTTCGACCGCGAGTTCAAGCTGTTCACCGGGCAGCCCATCGCCAACCTCGCCCTGTACGAACGCGGCGACCTCGACGCGATCATCGCCATCGAACCCAACGCCACCCGCCTGGTCGGCTCCGGCAACCGGCAACTCGCCTCCGTCGACGAACTGTGGCGCACCGGCACCGGCGACAGCAGCCCGCTGTTCCTCAACGGCACCGCCGTGCGCCGCGACTGGCTGGCCGCCAACCGGGAGACCGCCAGGGCGTACGTCGACTTCACCCTGGAGGCCTGGCGACTGGTCAAGAAGGACCCGACCCTGATCGGGAGGTACCACGCCGACTACGGCGTCCCCGCCACCGAGAAGAAGGCCATCGAACTGCTGCCGGAACGGCTCGTCCCGGTCTACGCCGACGTGTGGGACGACACCGTCTTCGCCAACCTGGAGAAGCAGATCGACCTGGCCGTCGAGGTCGGCGTGCTGAAGAAGCGGGCCGCCAAGCCGGTGTACGAGAAGCTCTGAGCCGGCGATGTCCCTGCCCCGGCGCAGCCGCGCCGCCCTGCTGGTGTGCTGCGGGACGCTGTTCCTCGGCGTCCTCGACGGCGCGGCGTTGAACCTGGCCCTGCCGTCGGTGCACCGCGAACTGCGACTGGGCACGACCGAGTTGCAGTGGGTGGCGACCAGCAACGCGCTGGTGCGGGCCAGCCTCACCCTGCTCTGCGGGGCGGTCGCCGACCGGTACGGGCGGCGGCGGACGTTCCGGGTCGGGCTGCTGGTGTTCGCGGCGGGATCGGTGCTGTGCGGGGCGGCCCCGCACGCGCCCGCCCTGATCGCCGCCCGGGGCGTGCAGGGCGTCGGGGGAGCGTTGATGGCCCCGCCCGCCCTCGCCCTCATCGCCAACCTGTTCCCCGACGCGGTACGACGCGGCCGGGCGCTGGGCACCTGGAGCGCGACGGCCGGAGTGTCGGCCGCCTGCGGGCCCCTGGTCGGCGGGGTGCTGGTGCAGGCCGCCGGCTGGCGCAGCCTGTTCGCCGTGAGCGTCGGGGGCGCGGCGCTGCTGTACCTGGGCACCCGGCTGCTGCCACCGGGTCTCGTCGACGGCCCACCCCGCCGCCTCGACGCGCTGGGCAACACCCTGGCCGCCCTGGTCCTGGTGGGCTTCACGTTCGCGCTGATCGACGGCCCCAGCCGGGGCTGGCTGACCGGCCCGGTCCTGGTCGCGCTGGCCGTGGCGGTCGCCGCCGCCGTCGGCTACCTGCCGGCGGCCCGCCGCCGCCCCGACCCGGTGCTCGACCCGCGCCACCTGACGGTCCCCGCACTGCGCGGCGCGGTGCTCACCGCGGTCGTGGCCTACCTGACGCTTGGCGGTTTCAACTTCGTCAACACCTTCTACCTGCAACAGGTCCGCGGGTTCAGCCCGCTGGCCACCGGACTGCTCACCCTGCCCACCACCCTCGGCACGCTGGTGCTCGCCAACGTCTCCGGCCGGATCGTCGGCCGGCACGGCGGCCGGCTGCCCGCCACCGTCGGGCACCTGTCGTTCGTGGCGTCGATGACCCTGCTCGCCCTGACCGTCACCACCGACGCCGGCCTGGCCCCGCTGCTCGTCGGCTACCTCCTGCTCGGCGCCGGCATGGGCCTGGTCAACCCGCCGGCCACCAACACCGCCGTGAACAGCCTGCCCCGCGACCGGGCCGGGGTGGCCAGCGCCATCACCAGCGCCTCCCGCCAGATCGGCACCAACCTCGGCGTCGCCGTCCTCGGGGCGGTGGTGGTGTCGGTGCTGGCCCTGACCGGCCAGCCCACCGACGACGCCGCCCGGGTCGCCGCCGAGGCGCCCGACGACTTCACCACCGCCCTGCGCGTCGCGTACGGACTCGTCGCGGTCACCGCCGCGTCCTGCGCGTACGCGACGTGGCGGCTGTTCCGACCCCCGTCCGACCCGACCCCGGGAGGGGAGGTGGTGGGGACCGGGGACACCTCGACGGCAGCACCGACCGCCACACCCGCCCGATAACCACAGCACGACAACAGCACAGAAAGGACCACCACGGTGGCACTCACGAAGGTCAAAAGCGTCCGCAGCGGCGCCATCTTCACCCTGCCGTACCTCGTCGGCCTGGAGCACGGCTACTTCGCCGAGGAGGGCATCGACCTGGAACTGGTCGCCCCCGGCTCGTACGACGCGGTGCTCAAGCCGATCGAGGAACACGAGCTGGTCAGCTCGTTCGGTGGCATCTCCAAGCCGTTCGAGAGCGGCGACGTCTCCCTCTACCGGGCCTGCGAGTGGGGGCAGATCCGCCGCTCCCACGACAGCGGGCGCGGCGGCCAGATCATCGCCAAGCGGGCCTCGGTGGCCAGCCAGGCGATCTTCGTACGGCCCGACTCCGGCATCAAGCACCCGCAGGGCCTGGCCGGCAGGACCGTCGGCGTCAACTTCCACCACGGCTCGCACTACCTGGCCATCCAGTCCCTGGAGGGCTTCCTGGACCCCGACGAGATCAAGGTGGTGCACGCCGGCGGACCGGCCGAACGGTTCCGCAAGCTGCGCGACGGCGAGATCGACGCGGTGGCGCTGATGGAGCCGTGGACCACCGCCGCCGAGAAGCTCGGCTACGTGCTGATCACCGAGGCGTTCTACGTCGGCTCGGAGATCGCCAGCGCCGACGTCGACCCGGCGACCTTCGCCGCCGTCGACCGGGCCGTCCGCCGGGCCGTTGCGAAGATCAACGAGGACATCCGGCCGTACCTGCACCACTTCGTCGCCGAGGTGCCCGAGGACCTGGTGAAGCTGGAGCCGGCGGACTTCCGGCTGGGCCGGTTGCGCTACGTCGACCCGCAGCCGTACCCGGAGGCCGAGTTCGAGCGCACCTACCGGTGGATGGTGAAGTGGGGCCTGATCGCTCCCGAGTCGACGTTCACCTCCATCGTGGACAACCGGGTCGTCACGGTCTGACCCGGCTCGGGGCCGGCCCGGTCGACGACGGCCGGGCCGGCCCTTGGCTGCCTGCTCGGCGGGGCCGGCCCTTGGCTGCCTGCTCGGCGGGGCCGGCCCGTCGGTCGCCTCCGGTCAGCCCGGCGGCAGGTCGACCAGGCGGTGCAGGAGGCGGCGCAGCCGGGCGCGTTCGGCCGGGGTGAATCCGTTGAGCAGTTCGTCCTGGGCGGCGTCGACCAGGGCGTCCAGCTCGCGCATCCGGGCGGTTCCGGCGGCGGTTATGTGGACGACGTTGCGTCGGCGGTCCGCCGGGTCCGGCTCGCGGCGCAGCAGCCCCTCGGCCGCCATCGCGTTGAGGGTGTCGACGGCGTCGCCCCGGTCGATGCCGAGCCGGCGGCACAGGTCCGCCTGGCTGATGCCGCCGAACTCGTCGAGCGCGGCGAGGATGGCGTACCGCATCCGGTCGGCGGGCCGGTCCAGGTGCCGGGTGACGACCCGGTTGGCGCGGGCGGCCGCGTGGTGGAGCAGCCAGCTGGTCAGCCGCGGCAGCCGGGCCGGCGGCGCTCCCGGTGTCGGTTCGCTGCGCTCTGTCACCCACCCAGTGTACCTAAACGTTGGACCTCCAACGACTTTACCGATATCGTTGGAGGTCCAACAATTCTCGGGTCGGGGGTGGCGATGACGGCAGCCGGCGGGAACGCCGACCCGGCCGCCACGACGGGACGTGTCCCCACCACCGCCGTGCCGGCCTCGGTGTGGTGGCTCGCGGCCGTCCTCGCCTTGGGCTCGGTGCTCACCGGCATCGACACCTCGCTGGTCAACGTCGGCATCGAGGTCATCGGGCGCGACCTGGGTGCCTCGTTGACCGAGGCGCAATGGATCAACAGCGGCTACCTGCTGGCACTCGCCGCGACACTGCCGGTCTGCGGCTGGCTCAGCCGGCGGATCGGGCCCGGTCGGCTCTGGCTATGGTCGCTGGCCGGGTTCACGCTCACCTCCGCATCGTGCGCACTCGCCCGCAGCGCCGACACGCTCATCGTCGCCCGGGTGCTCCAGGGGCTCACCGGCGGACTGCTCATCCCCGCCGGAATGGCCATCCTCGGCCAGGCCGCCGGCCGGGAGCGGATGGGTCGGGTCATCGCCGTCGCCAGCGTCCCGTCGATCCTGGCCCCGGCCTTCGGGCCGATCATCGGCGCCCTGCTCGTCGACAACCTCTCCTGGCACTGGATGTTCCTGGTCAACGTGCCGATCGGGATCGTCGGACTGCTGCTGGCCCTGCGGGTGGTCCCACGCGGCGAGGCCGGCCGGGCCGGCCGGCTCGACCTGCCGGCCCTGCTGCTGGTCGCACTCGGGCTGCCGTTACTCACCTACGCCGTCACCCGGGCGATGGACCACGGCGAACTGCTCGCGCCGCCGGTGCTGGTGCCCCTGGTGGCCGCGCTCGTCGCGTTGGCGCTCTTCGTCCACCGGTCGCTGCGCGCCGACGAGCCGTTGATGGACCTACGCCTGGCCCGGGACCCCGTCTACGCCGCCGCGGCGGGCACCATCGTCTTCTCCGGTGCCGCCCTGTTCGGTGGGCTGATCGTGATGCCGCTCTACTTCCAACTCGGGACTGGCCGGGACATCGTCGACACCGGGCTGCTGCTGATGGCGTTCAGCCTCGGTGCCGCGGTGACCTTCCCCCTCGCCGGCCGGTTGGCCGACGAACACGGTGGCGGCGTCGTGGCCCTGGTCGGCCTGATGGTCGTCGTGGTCGGCACGATTCCGATGACGCTGCTGCCGGCCGACCCCGACCTGGTGCTCGTCGAGGCACTCCAGGTGGTCCGGGGTGTCGGTCTGGCGCTGGCCGGGTCACCCGTCGTCTCCGCCGCGCTGGCCCGGGTGCGGCCCGACCAGATATCGGACGCCAGTTCGCAGGTGAACACCCTGTCCCGGGTCGGCGGTGCGCTCGGCAGCGCGCTGTGCGCGGTGGTGCTTGCCGGCGCGCTGGCCGACGCCGGCTCCGACGCCGAGGTCGCCGCGGCCTTCCGGGTCACCTTCCGGTGGCTGACCGGCATGGCGCTGGTCGCTCTCGTCCTCGCCGCCCGGCTGCACCGGGCGCAGCGACGCGCCTGACGTGCACAGGCCCGGTGACCGGAACCCCACCGGGCACATCCTACCGATCAGGAGGTCATCTCATGCGTACCGCCATCATCATCGGCAGCACCCGACCGGGACGACGGGGCGCGGCGGTGGCCCGCTGGGTCCACCGGCTGGCCGCCGAGCGGGGCGACGCGGTCTACGAGGTCGTCGACCTGGCCGACCACGACCTGCCGCACCTCGACGAGCCGGTCCCGGCCGCCATGGGCCCCGAGCACTACACCGCCGCGCACACCCGCCGCTGGGCCGAGACCGTCGCTTCCTACGACGGGTACGTCTTCGTCACGCCGGAGTACAACCACTCCTGTCCCGGCGTGCTGAAGAACGCGATCGACTACCTCTACACCGAGTGGCACCACAAGTCGGCGGGTTTCGTCG
The DNA here is from genome assembly GCF_049178995.1 of Micromonospora sp. WMMD735. NCBI lineage: Bacteria > Bacillati > Actinomycetota > Actinomycetes > Micromonosporales > Micromonosporaceae > Micromonospora > Micromonospora sp. WMMD735. The sequence goes on along the minus strand of NZ_JBMHMJ010000002.1, from coordinate 2,309,969 downwards.
GGTACGGCCTCAACGGCGGTGTCCGGGCCGTCGAGCACCTGCGGCTGGTGCTGGCCGAAGTGCACGTCGCCGACGTCCGCGACCAGGTCGGCCTGCACTGCTTCGCCGAGTTCGACGCCGACGGCGAGGTGCGGCCCACCGGCAACCAGGTGGACGTCCTGCACCGGATGCTCGACGAGGTGACGGCCTGGGGCGGTGCCCTGGCCACGGTGCGTCGGCGGTGACCGGCCGCCGGGGGACGGCGGCACACCCGCAGACTCCCGCTACGCGAGAACCAGCTGTCCGAGTTCCTGGGTGCATCGGGTGAGCGCGACGTAGAGGCCGTTCCATCCACGCGGCCCGGCGGCGATGCCCTGGGGGTCGACGAGGAGCGCCGCATCCCATTCCAGTCCCTTGGCCTGGACCGCGGTGAGCACCGGTACGTCACCCAGTACGGCGTGGAGTTCGGCGATGCGGTCGGCGGGGGCGATGACGCCCACCGTGCCGCCGTGCCACCGTTGCTGCAACTGCCGCACCGCCCGGGCAGCGGTGGCGGCAAGCTCCGCCGGGGCGACCGTGCGTATCCAGGGGTCGATGCCGCAGGAACGCACCGCCCGGGGCGGGGAGTTGTGGCTACCGGCCTGCTTCAGGACGGGCCCGGTGAGGTCCATGACCTCGCGCGGGGTGCGGTAACAGATGGTCAGTTCCGCCGCGGTCCACCGCTCGCCGAAAGCTGCCCCTACCGCCTGTGCCCAGGTGGTGTGCCGGTGCGCCGCCTCCGTCTGATCGATGTCGCCCACCGCCGTGACGGATCGGCTGGGACAACGCCGTAGCACCATCTGCCACTGCATCTCGGACAGCTCCTGCGCCTCGTCGATGACGACGTGGCCGTACACCCAGCCGCGCTGCCGGCGGGCGTGGTCGGCGACGAAATCGCCAGGCGGCGGCGGGGCCTCGGTTTCGCCCAGCAGGTCGGCGACGGCGTCGAGCAGGGGGATGTCGCTCGAAGCCCACGGTGCGGTGGGCTCGGTCGATACGGCGGTGATCTCCGCTGCGGACAACCGGGGAACGAAGCGGGCGAGCAGGGCGGGGTCGGTCAGGAGATTCCTCACCAGCTCTTCGGCGTCGAGGGTGGGCCACCAGGCCTCGACGAACCGGGCGATGGTCGCGTTCTCCCCGATCCGACCCCGGAGAATGTCGATCTCCTCCTCGGAGAGCAGCCCGTCGACGTCACTGCCGGTCGGCCCACCTCCGGGCCGGTGGTCCTGCTCCATGCTCCGGTCGACGCGGGCGAGGATGTCCTCGAAACCCTCCTCCATCGCGTGCATCAGCGCCTCGCGTCGGTCGACGACGGCTTCGGTCAGGAGGTGGTGCAGCTGCTCGGCGCACGCCTCGCGGGCCCGGTGATAGGGACGCCCCCGCACCGAGGCGAGTATCTGGGCGACCGTCCCGGCGGGAATGACGTAGAACTCGCCCTCCCAGCGCAGCTTCAACTCACGGGGCCGGGGGAACAGCGAGCCGACATAGTTCTCGAGCGCGGCCTGCCACAGGGCGCGGCCCTTGATCTCGGCGAGAGTGCGGCTCTCGTCGCGGCCCACGCGGATGTCGGGCAGCAGGGTGTCGCAGGTCGCCGAGACGACGGCGGTCTCACCGAGCGCGGGCAGCACCTGGGCGATGTACCGGAGGAAGCGCGGGGAGGGGCCGAGGACCAGGACCGCCTGGTCGGCCATTGTCGAGTGGGCGAACAGCAGATAGGCGACGCGGTGCAGGGCCACCACCGTCTTGCCGGTGCCGGGACCGCCCTGCACGATCAGCGGGCCCGTCGCCTCCGCCCGGATGATGTCGTCCTGTTCGCGTTGCAGCGTGGAGATCGCTGCCGACATGTGACCGGTGCGCCGCTGGTCCAGGGCGGCCAGCAGTGCGCCCTCACCGACGAGTTCCGCTGTCATGGTCCCGTCCAGCGGCTCGTCGTCCACCCCGACGACCACCGGTCCCGCCGTACGGATGTGCCGACGCCGTGCCTGCCCCTGCGGGTCGACAGCCGTCGCGGTGTAGAACGGCCGGGCCGCGGGAGCGCGCCAGTCCAGCAGCAGCGGCTCACCGTCCTCGTCGTCGTTGCGCAGGCCGACCCGGCCCACGTGTCGCACGGTGCCGTCAAGACCGTCGAGGCGGCCGAAGACCAACCGTTCCTGCGCCCGCCGCAGCTGCTCGTACTGCTGGCGGAGCATGCGCAGCCGCGCCCGTTCCAACACGTCCAGGGCAGCTGAGGAAAGCTCTGCCCGCAGGTGGTCGACGAGAGCGTCGCGCCTGGCCATGGCCGAGTCGAGAAACTCCTGTTCCTCGGCGACCGCGGATCGGCGCGCGGCGTCCGCTGCGGGGGAGGTTGACGTTCCACTGCGGGTAATTGCTGTGGTGACGTCAGTGATGCCATTGTCCAGAGCAGATTTCCGACGCATTCGCAGATCCTCGGACTGGTGCTTTCTCCTGCCACCCGACCGGCCGCAGGTATTCCGGCGACAAGCATAGGGTCGCTTTCTCCTCGTCGTGCCCCGATGCTGTCGACGGAGATGAGCGTCTCAATAGCTCGCAGTTCCTTGCCGATCGTGGCCCTGTCCCATCGTGGTGGGTCGTGCCGCCCCTTCCGGGGCGGACATCGGTGGCAAGCTCGCTGCGTGGGCGGGCGTCGACACCGTGGTGCGGGGCCCGCCGGGCCGGTTCGTCGCGACCCCATCGGCGCGGGCCGCCCGGGAGCGTCGGCGGGTGGGGAGGGTAGCGCCAGACGTTGACATGCCTCGATGTGTGCGTTAGCTTCGGGGAAAACACGAATGCAATGATCCCGACATTTTTGTCGATGTCGCGTCGGCATCACGCTGCCCGACGCCCGACCCAGGGAACTGTCGTGACCACTTCGCTCGGCTCCGTACAGAATGCGTCCACCCTCCGCCGGCTGGCGTCCGTCTGCCTGTCGGTCGTGCTGATGGCCGCCGGCATCGCCGGAGGATCACCGTCGGCGTCGACGGCCGCGCCCCGGGTGGCGGCGACCCCCACCACGCCACCCGCGTCCTACCCCGGCCCGGGCCGGGTCACCGGCGACGTCGGGGTGCACGACCCGACGATCGCGATCCGCCCCGGTGGCGGCTACCTGCTGGCGCACACCGGCGACAACATCGCGCTCAAGACCTCCAGTGACCGGATCGCGTTCCGCAACGCGGGAACGGTGTTCCCCGGCGGCGCACCGTGGACGACGACGTACACCGGGGGCAGCCGTAACCTGTGGGCACCGGACCTGACCTACCGCGACGGCCGGTACTGGCTGTACTACTCCGCCTCCACGTTCGGCTCCAACCGGTCGGCGATCTTCCTGGCCACCAGCACCACCGGCGCGTCGGGCAGTTGGACCAACCAGGGCCTGGTGATCGAGTCCCGCACGTCCGACAACTTCAACGCCATCGACCCGAACCTGGTGGTCGACGCCACCGGCAGGTGGTGGCTCAGCTTCGGGTCGTTCTGGTCCGGCATCAAGATGGTGGCGCTGAACCCGGCCACCGGGAAACGCTCCGACACGACCGTGCACAGCATCGCGGGACGCAACGGCGGCGCCATCGAGGCCCCGGTGATCGTCCGGCACGGCAACTACTACTACCTGTGGGTGTCGTTCGACCGCTGCTGCCAGGGTGCGGCGAGCACCTACCGGGTCATGGTGGGCAGGTCCACCTCGGTCACCGGCCCGTACGTCGACCGCAACGGGGTGGCGATGACCGCCGGCGGTGGCACCCAGGTGCTCGCCGGGCACGGCAGCATCCACGGACCCGGGCACCAGGCGGTGTTCACCGACACCGACGCCGAGGTCCTCGTCTACCACTACTACGCCGACAACGGCACGTCGCTGCTCGGCATCAACCTGCTCGGCTACGACACCGCCGGCTGGCCGTTCGTCTACTGACCGGGGCAGGGCTGCGACGAGATGTCGCCGTCCGCCCGCCGCACCGCCGCCGGGACGGCGTCCGCCACGGCGGCGGTGAGGCGGGCGGCGAGCGCGGCCACCGCGGCCCGCAGTTCGGGCCCCTCCTCGACGGTGAACCCGAACGGGACGGCGGCCAGCCACTCCCCGGCGTACATCCGGGTGTTGGTGGTGCTGCCGGTGAGCACGCAGCGCTCACCGGCGGGCTCCAGCCGGCCCATCGTGGGCCCGACCCAGGGGGCCACCCGTTCGTAGGACTCGTGGAACACCACCCGGGTCGGGTACTTCCACCCGGAGCCGAGGTGCGCCTCCAGGGTGGCGACGGGGTCGAGGTCGGCGGGTGGGGTGAACGGCTGCGGCAGGTGCCGCACCGCCCCGATCCGGTCGATCCGGTACGTGCGGACCGCGTCCGCCCGGTGCGAGTGGCACAGCAGGTACCAGCGGCCGTGACGCACCACCACCGCCCACGGATCGACCTCGGCCTCCCACGACGTACCGCTCTCGGTGGTGTAGCCGACGGCCACCCGGCGACGGTCGGCCACGGCCGTGACCAGCGCGCTCGTCGTGATCGGGTCGGCGTGCACCGCCCGCCGGTCGGCGGCGGCCGCCGCGTACGTGCGCAGCGCCGCCGCCTGCCGTCCGACGCTGTCGGGCAGCGCCCGGATGAGTTTGCTCAACGCGGCACCGACCAGCCCGTCGGCGTCGCTCGCGGCCGGCCGCCCGTCGAGCACGGCCATCACCAGGCCGAGGACCTGCTCCTGGGTGAACACGACGGCCGGCAGCCGCGCGCCCCGGCCGAGCCGGTAACCCCCGTAGGGCCCCCGGACGGACTCGACCGGGATGCCGGCCTCCCGGAGGACCCCGACGTAGCGGCGCGCGGCCCGCTCGGTCACGCCGAGGCCCGCGGCGAGCTGGGCGGCCGTGGTGCCGGGCCGGTCGCGCAGGATGTCGAGCGTCCGCAGGGCGCGGGCGGTGGGGCTGACGTTCTCCACGCCACGGACGGTACCGGAAGGAAAACGTCCGGAACCGGCTCTAGGTTGACCCCTATGACGGATGAACGGATCGTCCTCGTCGGTGGTCTCTGGCTCGACGCCCCGGTGTGGGACGGCGTGGTGGCCGAACTGGCGACGCGCGGCCGGCACGCGGTGGCGGTACGCCTGCCCGGCCAGGGGGACGGGAACACCACGGCGACGCTCGACGACCAGGTCGACGCGGTGCTGGCCGCCGTCGACGCGGCACCGGGCGGGTCGGTGGTGGTGGGGCACTCGGCCGCCTGCTCCCTGGCCTGGCTGGCCGCCGACGCCCGGCCCTCGACGGTGCGCAGGGTGGTGCTGATCGGCGGGTTCCCACCTGCCGACGGGGACTCCTACGCCGACTTCTTCCCGATCGAGGACGGCGTGATGCCCTTCCCCGGCTGGGCGCCCTTCGAGGGCCCGGACGCGGCCGACCTCGACGACCGGGCCCGGCGGGAGTTCGCCGCCGCCGCCGTCCCGGTGCCCGAGCGGGTCGCTCGGGGGACCGTGCGGCTGACCGACACCCGGCGCTACGAGGTGCCGGTCGTGCTGGTCTGCCCCGAGTTCTCCCCGGCCCAGGCGCAGGCCCTGATCGACGCCGGTGACCTGCCGGAACTCGCCAAGGCCCGGCACGTCGACCTGGTCGACATCGACTCCGGGCACTGGCCGATGCTCAGCCGGCCGGTCGAACTGGCCGGCCTCCTGGCCGGCCTCTGACGGGTCCGGCGCGCACCCGGCGGACCCTGCCGGCGCGACGGTGACCCGGCGGTACCGGGCGACGGTGAACGGGGGCGCACCGGTGCGGTCGGGTGACCGGTGCCCGGTGGGGCGCGCGGGAGCACCGCCGGGGCCGGCCCGCCCGGGGTCGCCGGCGTCGGTCGGCGGCCCCGCAGCGGCACCCCGTGGCGTGCCACCGGGCCGGCCGGTCGGGTGGTCAGGGCGTGGTGGTCGCCCCGGCGGCCTCGCGGATGAGGTCGACCAGCATGCCTGCCTCCGGGATGGCCACGGTGTGCGAACCGCCGGGCACCTCCACCGTCCGCCGGGAGCCGGCCCGCTCGGCCATGAACCGGTGGGCCGCCACCGGGATGTTGAGATCCTCGCTGCCGAACAGGAACCAGGACGGCAGCGACCGCCAGGCCGGCTCCCCGGACGGCTCGCCCAGCGCCGCCTCGGTGATCGGCCGCTGGGTCACCGCCATCACCGCGGCCTGCGCCGCCGTCGAGTCGGCGGCGAACTGCTGGTGGTAGCGGTCCTGCCGGATGTAGAGGTCGGTCGCCCCGTCGGGCAGCGTCACCGGGGCCAGCGTGTCGCCCAGGGTGCTGCCGGGGAACCGGCCGGCCAGGTCGGCGGCGCTCTCCCCGGCCAGGGGCGCGAACGCCCCGACGTAGACCAGCGCGGTGACGCCCGTGCCCGCCACCGGCACGTTGGAGATCACCATGCCGCCGTAGGAGTGGCCCACGAGCAGCACCGGCCCGTCGATCCCGGTGAGCACGGCGCGCAGGTAGTCGGCGTCGTGCCGGACACCGCGCAGCGGGTTGGCCACCGCCACCGCGGGACAGCCGTTGTCGACCAGGGCGGCGATCACCCCCGCCCAGCTCGCCGATTCGGCGAACGCGCCGTGGACGAGGACGACCGTCGGGGTGCCGGGCCGTGTGGTAGTGAGGGACATTGCCGGGTACCTCCGGACAGTGGCGTGGATGTCCGTTCCATTCTGCTGTCGTCGCCGCGCCACATCGTGCCCCGGGCGGCCGGCTCACCCGGCCGGGGTAACCGGGGCGGGCCGTCACGGCGACGGTCCGGGTACCGTGGCCGGCGAGTCGAGAGGAACGCCGCGTGCAGGATCAGCCCGAGCCGCTCACCGCGACCACGGTGGGGATCAATCCGGCAGCCCCGCCCAGCGGGACCGGCTGCGTCGAGTGCGAGTCGTCCGGTGGGTGGTGGTTCCACCTGCGTCGCTGTGCGGCCTGCGGCCACGTCGGGTGCTGCGACTCGTCGCCGGGCCAGCACGCGACGGCGCACGCCACCGGCGAGGGGCATCCGGTGGTGCAGAGTTTCGAACCGGGCGAGGACTGGTTCTGGGACTATCCGGCCGACCGGTTCCACCCGCAGGGCCCGGAGTTGGCCCCGCCGCACTCGCGTCCGTCCGACCAGCCGGCCCCCGGCCCCGAGGGCCGGGTACCGGAGGACTGGAAGCGTCGACTGCACTGACGGGCACGCCGGCGGGACGGCCCGTTTAGCCCGGTGACCTGCCGGGCAGGTCACTGCGGTGACCGCCGCCGACGAACCGCACACCATCGAGTTCCGGCGCTCCCGCAGGCGTCAGGTCGCCGTCCTGGCGGCGGGCCTGCCGACGGCGGTGCTGGTGGTGGCGGTGGTCAACCTGGCCACCGGTGACCCGTGGTGGGACGGGCTGTGGATCGCGGCGTGGATCCTGGCCTTCGGGCTCCTGCGCGGGGCGGCCCGTCCGTCGTCCACCGGTCACCAGCCCCGGCTGCCGCTGCGGCTCACCGCGGACCATATCGAGGTGACCGGGCCGGGGGAGCGCACCCTGGTCATCGGGTGGTCGAACGTCGCCCGCGCGGAGATCACGGGGCGGCTGTACCCGGTCCTGGTGGTCGAGCCGGCCGACCCGGACCGGACCGTCCCCCCGCTGGCCCGGTGGGAGTGGGCGGTCGCCGGGCAGAGCCGGCCGTACGAGATCCGGGTTCCACTGGTCTACCTGAGCCCCGGCCGTGACCGGCTGCGGCGCGAGCTGTCCCGTCGCCTGCCCGGCCCCGCCGCCGGCAGCCGGCCCGCCCCGTAGGGCCTGCCCCCGCGATCGCGGATCACCCGTCCACGGGAGACCCGACACCCGGCCACCGCACCGACCGCTCGGGTGCGCGGGTCGGTGCGGCGGCCGGGTCGGGGCGGGGCGTCAGACGGCAGTGCGGGACCACTGCTGGTTGGCGCCGGTGTTGCAGGTGTACTGCTTGAGCACCTGGCCGTCGGCGGTCGACGAGGCCGGCACGTCCACGCACTTGTTGCTGTGCCGGGCCCGCAGCTGGAAGTAGCTGCCGTTGGTGACCATCTGGAACTGCTGGTTGGTGCCGCTGCCGCAGGTGTACTGGATGAGTTCGGCACCGTCGGCGGTGGAGGCGCTGGTCACGTCGAGGCACTTTCCGCTGTGCCGGCTGACGATGCGCCAGTAGCCGCTGCCCGCGTCGACGAACTGCCACTGCTGCCAGGCGTTGCCGGCGTAGGTGTACTGGCCGACCCGCGCGCCGTTGTCGGTGTTCGGCTGCTGGACGTCCATCGCCTTGCCGCTGTGCCGCACGGTGAGCCGGTAGTACGTTCCGGTGCTCGGGGGCGGCGTGGTGGGGCCGTCGCCGACGGTGTCGCCCCACCCGTAGCGGACCCGGTCGGCCCCGGAGGGGTTGCGGATGCTCAGGTTGAGGTCGGTGCCGCTGCCGCTGAGCGCGTACATCGAGTACCAGTCGTAGCCGATGGTGCCGGGCTTGCCGCCGAGGGCGGGCCAGTAGGTGCCGCCCATCTGGTTGTCCCGCATCACCTGGGCCATGGCCCGGATGTGCCGGACGAAGTTGTCGGTGCTGTTGGCGTCGGCGTAGTTGCGGCCGTCGTTCATCGGCGCGCCCCACTCGGTGGCGACGGCGCGGGAGGCGCAGTTGCCCAGGCGGGTCTGGATGTGGCTGCGGAAGGCGTCGTAGCTCATCTCGCCGTAGAAGAACGCGTAGTGGTGGAAGGAGAGCAGCGTCGCGTTGAACCGGCTGTCGTTGCAGACGTCCCGCAGGTCCTGGCTGAAGCCGGTGCCGCCGATGAGCACCCGGCCGGGCACCGCCGAGGGGTGGGAGCTGAGCCAGTTCGCCGCGACGTTGCGCCAGTCCGCCGAGCTGTAACCGTGCGGCTCGTTCATCGGTTCGAAGTAGACGTTGGGGTTGGTGCCGTACGTGTTGGTCACCGTGGACCACATCGCGTTCCAGGCGGCGAGGTTGGTGATCCGGCCACCGGAGGCCGCGCCGTCCTCCCAGTACGCCAGGATGACCTTGAACCCGCGTGCGGTGGCGGCGTCGATGGCCCCCCGGTACGCCTCCCACCACGCCGTCCCGACGGTGTGCGTGTTGATCGGCAGCCGGACGGTGTTGACCCCCATGGTGGCGGCCATGTCGTCGTAGAGGGCGTTGGCCTTGGCCCGAACCGTCGCGTTGCTGTCGGAGGCGCTGAGGCCCTGCACGACGAGCGGGCCGGTGCTGAAGTTGTCGCCCAGCACGGCCCAGTTCATGCCACGGAACCCGCTGGTGGCGGCGGTGGCCGGGGACGACACGACGACCGCGCCGCCGACCATCGCGGTCGCCACGGCGGCCAGCGTGACCAGCAGCCGGCGGAGCGGACGGTGTCGCCGCGACGCCGCTGAGGGCGACGTGATCCGGGTCGGGGAGTGGTCGGTCACGTGATCGGGCCTCTCTGGTCGGGACATCGCGCCGAGATCGCTGTTAGCGCTAACATTGGTGCGTCGCGACCGGTGCCCTGATTGTTGCCTGCGTGTTGCAGACAAGTCTCAGCGATCGTTTCCGGGGTGTCAATAATCGACGAGCATCGTTTGATGTGGGGTGGTGTCATCGTCGGGCGGCACCCGGTCACGGTGGATCGACACGCCCTGGCGTGCTCGCGTCGTCGGCCCGCGACCTCGCCCCGCCCCGTCCCGACCGGCCGTGCGCCGACGGTGCCGCAGCTCCACCGGCAGACAGCCCACCGCCGTCGCGGCGGCGACGAGCAGCAGCACCACGGCGAGGTTGCGGCCGTACGGCAGCGGCAGCACCGAGGGGTCGTCCGGCGGCCGACCGAAGCCCAGCACCAGCGGCAGCGCCACGACGGTGAGCGCGGCGGCACCGATCGCCCCGGCCCGCACCACCGGCCGGTGCCGGCGCGGGACGAACCGGGCGAGCAGCGCCCCGACTGCCAGCACCCCGGCCATCCAGACGAGGTCGTGCCCGACCAGCACCCCGGCCAGGAACACCAGCACCCCCGCCGGGTCCAGCTCCGGGTCGGTCAGCGCGCCCGCCACGGCGTACCCGATGAGCAGGGTGCCGGCCGCGACGAGCGCCACCCGGGTCCTCACCCCGCCTCCCGCACGACGATCCGGCCGACCCACTTGGTCTGGAGCACGCCCGGCCGGTTCGGCGCGATCAACCGGGCCGGGTAACCGTGGTCGGCATGCAGGGGTTCCCCGCCTAGCCGCAACGCGATAAGCGTCGCCGGGTCACCCACGTGCGCCGGGCCGACCGTCGACGCCCGGTAGCGGCCGGCCGCCTCCAACGACTCGACGCGGACGCTCGCCCGGTCCGGGTCCGCCCCGACCAGCGCGACCAGGTCCCGCAGCCGCACCCCGGTCCACCGCCCCGTCGCGCTCCACCCCTCCACGCAGGCGATCGGCAGGTCGGCGGTGTGCTGCGGCAGGGCGTGCAGGGCGGCGAGATCCAACGCGACCCGCCCGCCCGGACCGTCGACCACCAGCCGGTGCGCCGGATCCCCGACGTCCACCCCGGCCCGGCGGGCGGTCCGGTTCACCGGCAGCCCCTGCGGGCCGACGTCCGGCCGGCGCGGGGCGAGCACCGCCAGGCCGGACAGCGGCCGGACGGTCTGCCCGACCGTGGTCAGGGTGATCAGTCCGGCCGCGGCGGCCACCCCGGCGAGCAGCCCGCGCCGGCTGAGCCGCTCCTGCGGCGACTCGACGTCCGGGCGGGCCAGCGCGGCCCGGACCGCCGGCAACTGCACCCCGATGTGCACCAGCAGCGCACCCACCACCAGCCACGCCACCCGGTAGTGCCCGGCGGTGAAGAAGAACGGCATCGGCGCGTACCAGCGGGCGACGTTCAACACCCCGCCGACCACCTCGAACAGGGCCGCGGCGACCAGCACACCGACGCTCGCGCGTTCGAGCGCGTGCGCGACCGACCGCACCGGCGGCCAGCGGAACAGGTGGTGGTAGACCGACCACAGCTTGGCCCCGAGCAGCGGCACCGTGGCCAGGCCGGTCGCCACGTGCAGCCCCTGGGTGAACCGGTAGAGCCCCACCGGCCGGGCCGGCCACCGCAACCAGCCCGGCGGATGCTGGATCAGGTGGCTGAGCAGCCCGGTGAGGAAACACACGGCGAACGCCACCCCGAGCGCGACGCCGAGCTGGCTGGTCAGCCGGGTCGACCGCAGCGGGGACCCGAACCGGTCGGGGGCCGCCGGCGGTGCCGACCACCGTCGGGCGGGCCGCCGCGGCACCACCGGCCGGCCGCTCACGCCGGACCGAGGGTGGCGAACCACCGGCCCGCCTCGGTCCAGGTGTCGCGCACCCGCAACGCCGTCTGTCCGGCCAGCGTCGACAGACCGTCCAGGGGTACGCAGGCCCAGGGCAACGGGCCGTCCGCACCGTCCGGCGTCCGCACCGTGGCCGTGCCGGACCAGGCCGGCGTGCCGGGTGGCGCGCACTCGACGTGCAGCCGACCGTCGGCGGCCAGCAGCCGGCGGCACCGGCGCAGCAGCCGGTCCGGGTCGCCGCCGATGCCCACGTTGCCGTCGGCCAGCAGCAGGTGCCGCCACCGCCCGGCCCCCGGCACCGGCCCGAACACGTCCCGGCGCAGGGCCACCGCGCCGCGCCGCCGGGCCAACCGGACGGCGGTGGCGCTGACGTCGATGCCGAGCGCGGGCCGCCCGGCGTCGATCAGCGCGCCGGTGAGCCGGCCCGGTCCACACCCGACGTCGAGGGTGGGTCCGGTGCAGCGGGCCAGCAGCGACGCGTCCCCGGCGACGGCGTCCCGGCACCAGAGCGCCGGGTCGAACCGCAGCACCCCGCCGCTGGGATGCCGGGCGGTGAACGCGGCGGGGACACCCGACGCGGCACGGTCGAACGCGGCGTCGAACAGCGCCACCGCGTTCATCAGGCCACCGCCGTGGGCGACGGGACGTCGACGGCGACCGCGCGGGCGAACCGGCTGCCCGGTGGGCACAGCGCCGCCACCGCGTGGGCGTCGACGGCGGTGTCCACGTCCCGCAGCCGGGGCAGCAGGTGCACCCGCAGGCCCCGGCGGCGCAACGCGGCCAGGGTGCGCGCGCCGGTGCTCGCCACTGAGGTGGGAACCGTCCGCAGCACCGTGGCGTGGCCGGGGTCGCGCAGCCCCAGCGTCCACCAGCCGCCGTCGTCCGCCGGCCCGAGCACCGCGTCCGGCCCGTCCGCCCGGCCGAGCAGGTCCCGCGCGGTGTCCAGGTGCGCGGCGGTGAGCTGCGGGGTGTCCATGCCGACCAGCAGGGTCGCCGCGCCCGCCGTACGGGTGTCGACGAACGCGTGGGCGAGCCGGTCGGCGAGCGGGCCACCGCGCTGGGCGAGCCGCGTCCAGCCCGGCGGGGCCGGCAGGTCACCGTCGACGACCAGCACCCGGGCGTCGACGGTGGCCGTGCCGACGGTGTCCAGGGTGTCGGCCAGGGCTGCCGCGGCGACCCGGGCGGCCTGCGCCGGGGTGCAGGGCGGGCAGAGCCGCGTCTTGACCCGGCCGGGCACCGGCGTCTTGGCCAGCACCAGCACCCGCAGGGCGGCCGGTGGACGGTGGGCGTTCACCGGGCCAGCACCGTGCCCATGTCCCGCACGGCGCGGGCGGTGCCGAGCACCGTGCCGGTCACCTTCGACCGGGTACCGGCCGCCCGGGGGTGGTAGTCGACGTCGACCTCCACCACCCGCCAGCCCGCCCGGCCGGCCGCGATCAGCAGCTCCAGCGGGTAACCGAAGCGGCGGTCGCGCAGCCCCAACGCCAGCAGGTCGTCGCGGCGGACGGCCCGGATCGGCCCGATGTCGTGCACGTCGAGGCCGGTGGTGCGGCGCAGCCGGTGGGCCAGCACCGCGTTGCCGACCCGGGCGTGCCACGGCCACACCCCACGTCCCGTCGGCCGACGCCGGCCGGTGCCCAGGTGCGCCGCGCCGGACCGGACCGGATCGGCCAGCCGGGGCAGCTGCGCCGGGTCGAACGACCCGTCGGCGTCCAGCACGCACACCACCCCGTCGACCGGGTCGGCCGCCAGCACCCCGGCGTGCACGGCCGCGCCGTACCCGGGCTCGGCCACGCTGATCACCTCGGCCCCGCAGGCCCGGGCCACCGCCGCCGACCCGTCGGTCGAGCCGTTGTCCACCACGATCGGCCGGTAGCCGGCCGGCATCCGGGCCAGCAGGTCGGGCAGGGCCGGGGCCTCGTCGCGGCAGGGAAGAACCACATCGGTCATGCAGCGGGACGCTAGGGCACCACCGGCCCGGAAATTCTTACCTGACGATGACGGAATCCCCGGCCGCCGCGCAGTTCTTACGAACCCCTGACGGCTGGTCGCGGCCGGCGTACGACGGCGGTCACCGGCCCTACCGTCGGCGGGTGACCCACGTACTCGTCACCGGCGGTGCCGGTTTCATCGGCACCCATGTGGTGACCGCCCTGCACGATGCCGGCCACCGGGTGACCGTGGTGGACTCCGGCCACCCCGGCGCGCACCGCGGACCGTTGCCGGACACCGTGGCGGGCGCACCGCTCGTCCGGCTCGACGTCCGGGACCGGCCGGCCCTCGCCGCCGTCCTGGCCGACGGGGTCGACGCGGTGGTGCACCAAGCCGCCATGGTGGGCCTCGGCGTCGACCTCGACGACCTGCCGGAGTACGTCGGCTGCAACGACCTCGGCACCGCCGTGCTGCTCGCCGCGATGGCCCGGGCGGGCGTGCACCGGCTGGTGCTGGCCAGCTCCATGGTGGTCTACGGCGAGGGCGCGTACGCCTGCGCCGGGCACGGTCCGGTGCGCCCCGCGCCGCGTACCGTCGCCGACCTGGCCGCCGGCCGGTACGAGCCGACCTGCCCGCGCTGCGCCGCCCCGCTCACCCCGGGGCTGGTCGACGAGGACGATCCGCTGGATCCGCGCAGCGTGTACGCCGCCAGCAAGGCCGCCCAGGAGCACCTGACCGCCGCGTGGGCGCGCCAGACCGGTGGCGCGGTGGTGGCGCTGCGGTACCACAACGTCTACGGGCCGGGGATGCCCCGCGACACCCCGTACAGCGGGGTCGCGGCGATCTTCCGGTCCGCGCTGCAGGCCGGCCGCGCGCCCCGGGTCTTCGAGGACGGCGGCCAGCGCCGCGACTTCGTCCACGTCCGCGACGTGGCGGCGGCCAACCTCGCCGCGCTGGACGCGACCGGCACCGGCACCGGCTGGCGGGCGTACAACGTGGCCTCCGGCCGGCCGGTCACCATCGCCGAGGTCGCCACGGAGCTGGCCCGCGCCGCCGACGGGCCGCCGCCGGTGGTCACCGGCGAGTTCCGGCTGGGCGACGTGCGGCACGTGGTCGCCTCGCCCGCCCGGGCGGAGACCGAACTCGGGTTCCGGGCCGCCGTGGGACTCGCCGAGGGGATCGCCGAGTTCGCCCACGCCCCACTGCGCGGTTGAGCGGCACCCCCGGCAACCGTCCGGCTCCGCCCGAGGGCGCAGGAGGACTCCGAACGGAGCCGGACGGTGGCCCGCGCCGTCGCCCGCCGCGTGCCGACGTGCTCGCCGCCGCTGCCGCCGTCGGCCTGTTCGCGGTGGCCGCCGTCACCGGCGGGGTGCTCTACCTGCTCGGCCACCCGGTGCACGCCAGCGCCGCGCCGCTGTTCGCGCAGTGGCTGCCGCACGTCGGCATCGGCACCCCGGCGGCGCTGCTGGTGGCCGCGCTGGTCTGCTGGCGCGGGCCGGCGGTGGCCGCCCGGCTGCCCTGGCGGCCGCTGCTCGCGCTCGGCTACCTCACCGCCGTGGCCTGGACGCTGTCGCTGGCCCTGGTCGACGGCTGGCACCGGGGCGTCGCCGGGCGGCTGACCACCCGCCACGAATACCTGCACGAGGTGCCCGGCGTCACCGACGTCCCCGCCATGCTGGCCGGCTTCGCCGGTCGGATCCTCGACGGGCAACCGGACTCCTGGACCACCCACGTCTCCGGCCACCCGCCGGGGGCGCTGCTCGTCTTCGTCGGGCTCGACCGGGCCGGGCTGTCCGGCGGGGGGTGGGCGGGGGCGCTGTGCATCCTGGTGGCGGGCCTCGTCGCCGTCGCCGTGCCGCACACCGTACGACTGCTCGGCACCGAGGCGGCGGCCCGCGCGGTGCTGCCGTTCGTGGTGCTGTTCCCCGGGGCGGTCTGGGCCGGGGTGTCGGCCGACGGGCTGTTCGCCGGGGTGACCGCCACCGGGATCGCCCTGCTGGCCCACGGCCTCACCCGGGGGCGTGCGGTGGCGGCCCTCGCCGGTGGGGCCCTGTTGGCGTCCGGCTGCTACCTGTCGTACGGGCTGGTGCTGATGGCTCCGCTCGCGCTGGCGGTCGTCGTGCTGGCCGGCCGGCACCGGCGCACCGTGGGGTGGGCGTTCGTCGGGGCGCTGCCGGTCGTCGCCGGGTTCACCGCCGCCGGGTTCTGGTGGCCCACCGGCTACCACCTGGTCGTCGAACGCTACTACCAGGGGATCGCCGCCGACCGGGCGTACGGCTACTGGGTCTGGGCCGACCTGGCGCTGGTCGTGGTGGCCGCCGGCCCGGTGGCGGCGGTGATCCTGCGGCGGGCGGTGCCGGCCGGCCGGCGGGCCCTCGCGGCGCGGCGGCCGGACGCGGAGCACGCCGCCTGGCTGCTGCCGCTCGCCGCCACCGTGATGATCGTCGCGGCGGACCTGTCCGGTTACAGCAAGGCCGAGGTGGAACGCATCTGGCTGCCCTTCACCGTCTGGCTGACAGCCGGCGCCGCCCTGATCCCCGCGGCCGACCGGCGCGGCTGGCTCGTGGTGCAGGCGGCGGTCGCGCTCACGGTCAACCACCTGCTCCTGACCACCTGGTAGCCCACCGCCTCCCCACCCTTCGACGACGCCGGGCACCCGCGGCGGCCGGTGACCCCGTCACCCGGCCGCCGCGTCCGGTTGTGCCCGGCCGGGTCGGGACTTCTTACCGAACCATGACGTACCCGGCCGACGGTGACCGTTGCCCACCCGCCGGGCCGTACCCCCGGCAGACAGCACATCACCGGAGCCGGTTTCCGGCTTGGAGGAGAATTCCGATGAACCGCAGACCCGACGGGACCCCGCTGGTCCACACCCGGCCGGCCCGGATCGCTCTGGCCGCGCTGGTGCTGGCGGCCACCGGTGCGCTCACCGTCACCTTCGTCTCCGGTGGCGGCCGGGGCACCGCGGACGCCGCCACCAGCCTGGACCAGTTCGTGCCGATCGAGAAGGTGCCGCCGAACGTGCGCGTCCCGCAGCCGGCGGCGGGCGCGTCGACCGGCCGGTTCACCGTGGACTGCGGCACGAACGGCAACGGCAAGTTCAGCCCGGACAACCCGGTGGCCCAACCCGGCATCCGCAACGGCGCGGAACACGTCCACGACTTCGTCGGCAACCTGGCGATCACCGCCAACTCCTCCAACGCCGACCTGGACGCCTCCGGCACCACCTGCCGCAACGGCGACAAGTCGTCCTACTTCTGGCCGGTGGTGCGCATCGACCGGAGCGTCCGCAACGACGACCAGGTGCGGCAGGCCCTCGCCCAGACCCAGCCGATGGTCGTCTGCCCCTCGGTCGGCAAGCGGCTGCGCGCCGTCCCCACCGGGGCCCGGGGCACCGTCGACCGGCTGCTCGCCGACCTGGACCGCCAGCAGGCCGCCGCGAACCAGCGGATGACCGCCAGCCGGGGCCGCATCGACGCCGCGTTCAACCGGGAGGTCACCGACACGTTGCGGGCCCGCCGCGCCGCGACGATCAGGCAGATCAGCAGCACGGTCACCGCCGCCGGCGGCAACCAGCCCGGCCTGGTCTCGCTGGTCGAGTGCGACGTCAGCTACGACGACATGCACGCCCGGATGCCCGCCGGCGCCCACCGCGCCAGCGTCACGGCGGCCCAGGCGGCCAACCCGCGCATCCAGTGCCCGACGGTGCGCGACAAGCTGCCAGGAGTCCCGGCCGGGGCGCTCGCCGAGGTGAACCGCAACCTCGACGAACTCGACAGGCAGCTATCCGAGGCCAACGAACGCCTCGTCACCAGCCGTGGCCAGGGCGGCCCGGCCTTCGTCGACAACGCCATCCTCGGCCCGCTGCGCGCCAAGCGGATCGCGGTGCTCGACCGGATCGCCATCGCGATCGGCAGGCAGGCCGCCCGCCCGCAGGGCCTCGACGCGTTCGCCACCTGCACCCTGGACCAGGCCCCCGGCACCCCGGGCAGCGCACCCACGACCGCTGCGCCTGCCACCGCCACCGCGCTGCCCGACCCGCAGGGTCCCGACCTGGAACTGCCCGGCAACACCGGCGGCATCGTCCGCCCGGCGCAGGTGCTGATCGAGTACCGCGGCAACCCCGCCAGCAAGGTGGTGCCGATGCCGAAGTTCCTCCGGGCGCTCACCGGTGACGCCAAGCCCACCAGCCGTGGCCCGGCCAACGCCCGCGCCACCTGGACCTGCTCGGGCTTCGCCGACCGGCTGGCCGACAAGTACCCGATCTGCCCCGCCGGCAGCCAGGTGCAGCGGGTGCACGACTTCCCCGGTTGCTGGGACGGCCGCAACGTCGACAGCGACAACCACCGCAACCACGTCGCGTTCGCCGACCGGGCCACCGGCGCCTGCCCGCAGGGCTTCCGGGCGATCCCGCAGCTGAGGATCACCGTCGGCTACGACATCCCCCGGGACGTGCAGCTCAAGGGCCAGTACGCCCTCGACTCGTTCCCGGAGGAGAACCACAACCCGTTCTCCGACCACAACGACTTCGTCAACGTCAACTCCGCCCAGACCATGCAGCGCATCGCCACCTGCATCAACAAGGGCAAAAACTGCTCCTGACCGTCGGGCCGCCCGGCACGGGGCCGCGCGACACCACCGCCACGCCGAGGGCGGTGGTGTCGCGCTGACCCGTGGCTGTCCCGGCTGGCCGGGACAGCCACGGGCCGGTCGGGCGGTCGGTTACGGGGTCACGGAGAGCAGGTGGGCGCGGTAGCCCTCCCCGTAGCTCTTGGTCGGGGTGCCGTTGTAGTCCTCGATGAGCACGTTGCCGCCGCTGCAACCCCACGGGTTCCAGGTCCACGCGGTGTAGCCCAGCCGCTTGCTGTCCAGCCAGGTCATCAACCTGTCGATGTAGTCGTGGGCGCAGGTGTCCTGGCCGATCTCCCCGGCGTGCACCGGCACCTGCGCGGCCACCGGCGCGATCTGGGTGTCCCAGCAGGTCTCGGTGACGCAGGCGTTGAAGTTGTACGAGTGCCAGGAGGCGACGATGTTGTTGCGCGGGTCGGTCGGCTTGTAGGCCAACCACTGGGTCAGGTCGTTGGTCCAGGTCAGACCGGGGACCAGCAGGACGTTGGTGGCCCCGGTGGCGCGGACGGCGTCGACCAGGCTCTGCATGCCGGCCACCGGGTACTCGATGCCGGTGCAGGTGCCGCCGTCACGCAGGCAGCGCCACGCGGCCGTCATGTCCGACCAGTTGTTGGCGGCGTCCGGGTACGGCTCGTTGAACAGGTCGAACAGCACCGCGTCGTTGCCCTTGAACGCGGTGGCGACCCCGGTCCAGAACTGGGGCGTGTACTGCCTGCTCGGCATCGGCTTCTGGCAGGTGGCGTTCACGTCGGTGCAGGCCGAGATGTTGCCGGTGTACTGGCCGTGGGTCCAGTGCAGGTCGAGGATCGGGTTGATCCCGTTGGCGACGAGCAGGTTCACGTACGCCTTGACCGCCTGCTGGTAGGCGGGGCCGCTGGGCGACCCGGACAGCCCGAGCCAGCAGTCCTCGTTGAGCGGGATGCGCACCGCGCGGATGTTCCAGGCCTTCATCGCGTCGACGGAGGCCTGGTCGACCGGCCCGCTGTCCCACATGCCCTTGCCCTGCACGCAGGCGAACTCGCCGCTGGCCCGGTTGACGCCGAGCAGGCGGTAGGTCGCCCCGGCGGCGGTCACCAGCCGGTTGCCCGACACCCGCAGGCTCGGCGCGGCCCCGCCCGGCGGCGGGGTGGTGGTCGGTGGCGGGGTGGTCGGCGGGGGAGTGGTGGGTGGCGGCGTGGTGGGCGGTGGGGTGGTCGGCGGCGGCGTCGTGGGCGGGGGTGTCGTCGGGCCGACCACGCCGGTGCAGGTCGTCCCGTTGAGTGCGAACGACGTGGGTACGGGGTTGGTCCCGTTCCACGCGCCGTTGAAGCCGATCGTGGTGGACGCGCCGGTGTTCAGCGCGCTGTTCCAGCTCATGCTGGCCGCCGACACCCGGGCGCCGGACTGCGACCAGGTGGCGCTCCAGCCCTGGGTGACCCGCTGGTCGGTGTCCGGGAAGTCGAACGTCAGCGTCCAGTCGGCCAGCGCCGAGCCGAGGTTGGTGATGGCGACGTTGCCGCTGAATCCGCCGTTCCACTGGCTCTGCACGGTGTAGGTGACGGCACAGCCCGAGGCGGCGGCCGAGGCGGGCAGGGTGGCCGCGGTCAGGCTGGCGGCCACCAGCGTGCCGGCGGCTGTCGCCGCCAGCAGGGCATGACGACGTGTCATGAAGCTCTCCTAGGCATAGAGGGGAGCGTCGATGGGAGCGCGCCTGCGAGCTTTCTTTATTCGCCTTACTAAGTCAAGCGCATCGATGCCGTTTCGACGGATCGCCAGGCGGAACGCATCCCCGTGCTACCGGGGCGGGCCGGTCGTGCCCCGGGCGACCACCGTCTCGGTTGCACACCAGCGCTGCGGCACCGATTCGCCGGCGACCAGCCGCAGCACCGCCTCACCGATCGACTCGCCGAACGAGTGCACGTCGAGGCTCATCGTGGTCAGCGCGGGCGACGCCAGCCGGCAGAGACTGGAGTCGTCCCAGGCGATCAGGCTGACGTCCCGGGGCACCCGGTGACCCCGCTCGGTGACCGCGTGCAGGCCCGCCACCGCCATCAGGTCGTTGTCGTAGATGATCGCGGTGGGCGGTTCGGGCCCGTCCAGCAACCCGGTGGTCAACCGCGCCCCCGACTCCGCCGAGTAGTCACCCGCCACCACCACGGCGTGCACGGCCGACTCCGCCGCCGCCGTCAGCATCGCGGCCGTACGGGTCCGGGTGTGCAGCAGCGCGTCCGGTCCGCTGATCCGGGCCACCCGCCGGTGCCCCAGGGCCACCAGGTGCGCCAGGGCCGCCCGCATCGACCCGGCGTCGTCCCGGCGTACCGCCGGGTTGTCGCCGGTGGGCTCACCCGCGACCACCACGGGCAGCCGCAGGTCCCGCAGCACCGCCGGCCGGCGGTCGTCGACCGACGGGTTCACCAGCACGACCGCGTCGACCAGCCGCTGTCGCGCCCACCGGCGGTACGCGGCGATCTCGGCGTCGTGGTGCGCGACGACGTGCAGCAGCACCGACCGGCCGTGCGCGGCCAGCCGCTCCTCGATGCCCGCGATGAACTCCATGAAGAACGGCTCGGTGCCGAGCAGGCGGGGTGGCCGGGCCAGCACCAGCCCCACCGCGCTCGTGCGCCACGTGTCGTCCATCGCGTACCCCCGGGTCCCTCAGCCTGCCGATTCGGTGAGCCGGACCCGCTGGCCGGCCACCTGCTCGGGTGGGCGTGGCCCGTGCCCCGGCGGGACCAGCTCGGATTCGAGGACCAGCGCGGCCGCGCCGACGGCCGAGGCCGTCGCGGCGGAACGGGAGAGCCGGACGTCGACGGTGTGCGTGCCCCGGGCGAAGCAGGCGCGCAGTTCGTGCCGGACGATCGGCAGGTACACCGACCCGGCGGTGGCCAGGCTCGGCCCGGTCAGCACGAGCACCTCCAGGTCCATCAGGTTCGCCAGCGTCCGGGCGGCGGTCCCGACGTGCCGGGCCGACCGCTCCAGCAACGCCAGCGCGTGCGGCTCGCCCCGGCGGGCGGCCCGGCTGATCGCGGCGAAGTCGGCGACCACCGAGGGCCGGCGGACGCCGGGGGTGAAACCCACCGCCCGTGCCGTCGCCGGCTCCGACCGGGCGGCGGCGACCACCGCGGCCGGCCCGGCCAGCGCCTCCACGCAGCCCCGCGCCCCGCACCAGCACCGGGGCCCGTCGGCCGACACGCACACGTGCCCCAACTCGCCGACGTTGCCGCTCGGCCCCCGGTAGGTGCTGCCGTTGATGACCAGCCCCGCGCCGATGCCGGTGCCCATGTAGAGGGCGGCGGCCGAGGCCGCCGTGCCGAACCCGCCCGTCCAGTGCTCGCCCAGCGCCGCCGCGGTCGCGTCGTTGTCCAGCGCCACCGGCAGGGCCGTCACCTGTTCCAGCGCCGCGCCCAGCGGGAACCCGTTCCACTGCCGCATGGCGGGGGCGAGCCCCACGTCCGGCGGGCCACCCATGCCCCGGGTCGCGTTGACCGGCCCGGGGAACACCAGGCCGACGCCGAGGATGCGGTCCCGCTCCACCCCGACCCCGTCGATCAGCGCGGCGATCTCGGTGGCGATCCGGGCGACCACCGCCGCCGGCTCCTGCGCGCCGGCCCCCGGGCGGGAGATCCGGGCCACCACCGTGCCGCCCAGGTTGGTCAGGGCGTACGTGATGACGCCGTGGTCCAGGTGGACGCCGACGGCGTACCGGGAGGCGTGGTTGAGCTGGAGCAGGACCCGCCGCTTGCCGCCTGTCGACTTGGCGTGGCCGGTCTCGACCACCAGGTCCTCGTTGATCAGCTTGCGGACCAGGGTGGAGATGGTCGGCGCGGTGAAGCCGGTGGCCCGGATCAGGCCGACCCGGCTGATCGTGCCGGCCGCGCGGATCGCGTCGAGAACGACCGACCTGCTGCTCACCTGGGGTTTGCTCGCTGCTGGTCCGCTCACTGCTTCTCTGCCAGGGGCTGTTAGGTCGGCGGACCAGAGTATACAAGTATCCCGATGGCACAGGTTCGTGGTCGAACCGGCCATGTCCGGTGGTCCGCACCCGGACCGGTGGGCCGGGTGGCTCAGCCGTCGGCGGCCGGTTCCGTCCCGAGGCACCCGAGCACCGTCGCGTCGTCGGTGGCGACCCCGTGCCGGGCCTCGGCCGCCCGGACCCGGCGGATGATCCCGCCCGGCCCGGCGGTGTCCAGCAGGCGCAGCAGGCCCGCCCAGTCGGTGAGCCCGAAGGTGTCCACGAGCCGGCTCGCCCCGTTGCTCAGCAGCGCCGCCACCGTCACCCCGGCCGCCGGGCAGTCGCCGGTGACCGCCTCGTCGACCACCCGTGGATCGTCCTTGGCCACCCAGAAACCGCCCGGAGCGTTGCGGTGCCCCCGCAGCTCGGCCAGCAACCGGCGGTGCTCCCCGCTGCCCTCGGCGACGCCCACCAGCCGCTGCTCGAAGGACCGGGCGATCACCACCTCGCGGGGGTCGTGGGCGACGAGCGGCCCGCCGGCCACCCGGCCGACGACCGCCACCGCGTCCCCGAGGACCAGGTGCTCGACCAGCCCGCCGGCGCACCGCAGCACGGCCACGGCCGCGTGCGGGCTGCTCGGGTGGGTGACGTCGCAGGTGCCCCGGTGCGCGTCGGTGACCTGCCCGATGCCCTCGGCCAGCACCGACCGCAGGCTCCCGCCCGTCGACAGCCCGCCCAGCAGCGCGCCGCCGAGCCGTCGGGCGTACCAGGCCACGCCGTGCCGGCAGACCTCGCCGGCCCCGGGGACGCCGCCCGCGCCGTCGACCAGCACCAGGCCGGCCGGCACCGCCCCGGCGAAATCCTCGTTGGTCCGCCCGGGGTGCCCCGCATCGGTCGCCAGCACCACCCGCACCCGCCGATCATCACACGGCCGGGCTTCACCCCGTGACGCCACAGTCGACGAGGATCTTCACCTCGCCACCGGCGGCGAGCGCCCGGAACGCCTCGGCCACCTCGGGCAACGGCACGACCCGGGTGATCAGCCGCCCGGCGGGCACCAGCCCGGCGTGCACCAGCCGGACGGCCTCGGTGTAGTCCTCCCGCTCGTACACCCGCACCCCGATCAGCTCCAGCTCGCGCCAGAAGACGCGGTGCAGGTCCACCTCCCGGGGGGTGGGGTGGATCGCCACGACGACCAGCCGGCCGCGTGCGGCGAGCAGGTCGGTCGCGGTACGGACCCCGGCGGCGGACCCGGACACCTCGAAGGCCACGGCCGCCCCGGCCCCACCGGTCGTCTCGTGCACGTGCCGGGCGACGTCGACCGTCGCCGGGTCGACGGTACGCAGCCCGAGTTCGGTGGCGAGGGCCCGACGGCGCGGGTCGGGTTCGAGCACCGTCACCTCGGCCCCCCGTGCCCGGGCGACCGTCCCGATGAGCAGGCCGACCGGCCCGGCACCGACGACCACCGCGTGTTCCCCGGCGGTCAGCCGGGACCGGCGTACGTCGTGCACGGCGACGGCGGTCGGCTCGATCAGCGCGGCATGGGTCAGCGGCAGGTCCGCCGGCAGCGGCACCACGATGCGTGCGGGCACCGTCCACGAACGCTGCATCGCGCCGGGGGAGTCGATGCCGACGAAGGTGAGCCGGTGGCAGATGTGGCTGTTGCCGGCCCGGCAGGCGGGGCAGTCGCCGCACCACTGCAGCGGCATCACGGTCACCGGGTCGCCCACCCGGTGCCCCTGCACCCCGGGACCCACCTCGGCGATGCGTCCGGACATCTCGTGGCCGATCACCGCCGGCGGCCGGACCCGCTGGTCCATCGCGCCGTGCGCCACGTGCAGGTCGGTGCCGCAGATCCCGGTGTACGCGACGTCGATGCGCACCTGGCCGGGGCCGGGCGGCACGACTGCGGTCCGCTCGACGACGAAGGTGTGGTCGCCGACGTAGTGCGCGCTGTGGTTCACGACTCCTCCTCGGACAGGTGCCAGACCTCCCGCATCGGCGCCCACCAGTGCCCCGAGCCGGGCTCGGCGACCGACTCCTGGCACGGGTCGGTCAACGTCCACCACTCCTGCGTGCGCGGGTCGGCGGCGATGCGCCGCTGGTCGGCGTCGTGGTCCTCGCCGACGTACTCGTAGTAGCCGAAGAGCAGGTCGCCGTGCAGGAAGATGCTGTAGTTGCGGATGTTCGCCGCGCGCAGCGTGCGTTCGACGTCGGGCCACACGGCGGCGTGCAGGCGCAGATAGGTCTCGCGCTGCTCCGGTCGGAGCCGGATCAACCAGCCGTAGCGCTGCACGTCACGCCCCTCCGGTACGGGTGGTGGCCGCCGGTCCACGGCGGCGGACCGTGGGACGGCCGCCGTCAGGGAAAACATCGGATGTCTCTATATTGGTGGGGGTCGCCGCCGGCCGCCTCAGCCGCAGCGGCCGGGACGACGCGCGACCGGCCGGCCGGAGGGGGACGTGATGGCACTGACCGACGACGCGATCGCCAAGATCCGGAGCATGGTCCAGAGCGGTGAACTGCCGCCGGGTGCCCGACTGCCCCCCGAGCCGCAGCTGGCCGAGCAGATGGGCCTGTCGCGCAGCGGGGTCCGGGAGGCGGTGAAGGTCCTCGAGTCGGCCCGGGTGCTCGACGTCCGCCGGGGCGACGGGACGTACGTCACCAGCCTCGCCCCCCGGCTGCTGCTGGAGGGGCTGGGGGTCGCGGTGGAGCTGCTGCGCGACGACACCCTGCTGGAGGTCATGGAGGTCCGGCGGCTGCTGGAACCGATGGCCACCGGGCTGGCGGCGCTGCGGATGACCGACGCCCAGCTCGACGACCTCGGCGGCATCCTGGAGGAGATGCGGGCGGCGGCCGACGACGCCGAGAAGCTGATCCGGTTCGACACGGCGTTCCACCACACCGTCGTCGCCACCACCGGCAACGAGACCCTCACCTCGCTGCTGGACGGGTTGTCCAGCCGTACCCTGCGGGCCCGGGTGTGGCGCGGGCTGATCGAGGGCAACGCGGCGCACACCACCATCGACGAGCACCACGCGATCTACCGCGCGCTGCGCTCGCGTGACCAACTGCTCGCCCAGGCGAGCGCGTTGATGCACGTCAACACCTCCGAGGCGTGGCTGCGGACGGTGCTGGCCGCCAAGGTGGGGGCCGCCTGACCCGGCCGGCCTCACGCGGGCCCCGCCGGGCGGGTCGCGCCGACCCGGTCGGCCAGGCCGTAGGTGCGTACGGCGGTGCCGGCGAAGATCTCCCGGTGTTCCCGCTCCGACAGCGGTGGCAGCGCCGCCGTCAACGCCCGCAGCACCCCGGGGTAGTCCGACCGGAGCAGGCAGACCGGCCAGTCCGAGCCGAACATCAGCCGCTGGGCGCCGAACTCGGCGACGGCCACCGCGACGAACGGGCGCAGGTCGTCAGGGGTCCACGTCGGGGCGGCCTCGGTGACCAGGCCGGACAGCTTCGCGGTGACGTTGGGGTTGGCGGCGAGGGCGGCCAGCGGGCCGCGCCAGCTCCGCAGCCCCACGTCGCCCTCGTCGATGCGGGGCTTGCCCAGGTGGTCCAGGACGAACCGCAACCCCGGCACCGCGCGGGCCGCCCGCGCCGCCGCCGGTAGCTGGTCGGCGCGGATCACCAGGTCGAACGCGAGCCCGGCGTCGGCGAGCGCGGCGAGCCCGCGCCGCACGTCGGGCCGGTCCAGGTAGTCCGGGTCCGGCTCGCCCTGCACCTGCGAGCGGACGCCGGCCAGGTACCCCCCGCCAGGTAGCTGGCGGTAACGGGCCACGGTGGCGGGCACGTCGTCGGCGGCGACGTCGAGCCAGGCCACCACCGCCAGGATCGGCGCGGTGTCGGCGGCGTAGCCGAGGAACTCGGCGGCCTCGTCGCGATGGCAGCGCCCGCCCTCGACCAGCACGGTGCCGGTGACCCCGGCGGCGGCGAGTTCGGCGGTCAGGTCCGCCGGGGTGAACGGCCGTCGGATGGTCGCCAGCCCGGGCGCGTCCAGCCAGGTGTACCCGCGTTCGGGTCGCCACAGGTGGTGGTGCGCGTCGATGATCACGGAGTCACCGGGGCCGGGGTCGCGGCGGCGGCGGCCCACTGCGGGCCGTCCGGGAACCGGTACGCGGCCAGGGACTCCGGCCGGATCTGCCCGCTCATGCCCGGCGCGGTGGGGGCCAGGTAGCGCCCGCCGGTGACCCGCACCGGGTCGACGAAGTGGTCGTGCAGGTGGTCGACGTACTCGATGGCCCGGTCCTCGGTGCTGCCGCTGACCGCGACGAAGTCGAACATCGCCAGGTGCTGCACCAGTTCGCACAGCCCCACCCCGCCGGCGTGCGGGCAGACCGGCACCCCGAACCGGGCGGCGAGCAGCAGGATCGCCAGGTTCTCGTTGACCCCGGCGACCCGGCAGGCGTCGATCTGCACCACGTCGACGGCGTCGGCCTGGAGCAGTTGCTTGAACACCACCGCGTTGTGCACGTGCTCGCCGGTGGCGACCCGGATCGGGCTGAGCGCCTTGCGGACGGCGGCGTGCCCGAGGACGTCGTCCGGCGACGTCGGCTCCTCGATCCAGTACGGGTCGAACGCGGCCAGCTCCCGCATCCACCCGATCGCCTCGGGCACGCCCCAGATCTGGTTGGCGTCGACCGCGAGGTGGACCTGCGGCCCGACGGCCTGCCGGGCGATGCCCATCCGGCGTACGTCGTCGGCCAGGTCACCGCCGACCTTGAGTTTGATCAGCCGGTAGCCGTCGCGGACGGCCTCCGCGCAGAGCCGGGCCAGCTTCTCGTCGTCGTAGCCCAACCATCCGGGCGTGGTGGTGTACGCGGGGTAGCCCTCGGCCAGCAGCCGCCGTTCCCGATCGGCCCGGCCGTCGGCGGCCCGCCGCAACAGGGTCAGCGCCTCGTCCTCGGTGAGGGCGTCGCGCAGGTAGCGGAAGTCGACCTGGGCGACGAGCTGTTCCGGGGTGAGGTCGGCCAGCAGCTTCCACAGCGGCTTGCCGGCCCGCCGGGCGGCGAGGTCCCACACCGCGTTGACCAGGCCACCGGCGGCCATGTGCACGACCCCCTTGGCCGGGCCGAGCCAGCGGATCTGGCTGTCGCCGACGAGCCGTCGCGCCAGCGCCCCGGGGTCGGCGGTCAGCTCGTCGACGGGTTGGCCGACGACCATCGCGGCCAGCGACCGTACGGCGGCGACCTGGATCTCGGTGCCGCGTCCCACGGTGAAGACCAGCCCGTGTCCCTCGTCGCCCGCCGACGTCCGCAGGACGACGTAGGCGGCCGAGTAGTCGGGGAACGGATTCATCGCGTCCGACCCGTCGCGGTGCACGGAGGTGGGGAAACGGACGTCGATCGTGTCTACCGCGGTGATGCGCTCAGTCAACGGAACTCCTGGTTGAGGGGATCGGGGGCGTCGGCGGCCCGCCTCGTGGGCGGGGCGCGCGGGGTCGGGCCGGCGGGGGCGGTTCAGGTCTGCGCCTTGCCGCCGGTGATGCGGGAGACCACCAGGGCGATCAGGATGACCGCGCCGTTGAGGAAGTTCGTCCACTGTGCGGGTACCCCGGCCAGGGCCAACACGTTGATGATCATGAAGAGCAGCAGGACGCCGGTGAACGCGCCGAAGACGCTGCCCCGGCCGCCGTTGAGGCTGACCCCGCCGATCACCGCCGCCGCGAACACCTGGAAGATCGCGCCGTCGCCCTGGGCCGCCGGCACCGCCGCCAGCCGGCCGCTGATCAGCAGGCCGGCCAGGGCGGCGAGCACGCTGGCCACGACCAGCGCGACCCACAGCACCCGGTCGGTGCGGATGCCGGCGGCGCGGGCCGCGTCGGCATTGCCGCCGATGGCGTACAGCGCGCGGCCGGCGCGGGTGTGGCCGAGCACCACGATCCCGGCGGCGAACAGCAGCAGCGACACCCAGATCGAGGCCGGCGCCCCGAGCCAGCTCGTCGAGCCGAGGTACGTCATCGAACCGGGCAGCGCGAAGAAGGTCTGCCCGCCGGAGATGCCGGTGAGCAGGCCGCGCAGGATGATCAGCATGCCCAGCGTCACGATGAAACCGTTGAGGCCGAACCGGACGATGAGCAGCCCGTTGAACGCCCCGACCAGCGCCCCGACCAGCAGCACCACCGGCACCGCCCAGGCGTCCGGGAGCAGGCCGAGCCCCAACCCCCGGGTCAGCTCCGGGTCGACGACCAGCCAGGCGGCGATGCCCGGGGCGAGCCCGAAGGTGCTCTCCAGCGACAGGTCCATCTTGCCGGTGATCAGCACGATGGTCTGGGCCAGCACGAGGATCGCGATCTCCGACATGCTCTGCAGCACGTTGAGGACGTTGTCGGTGCTGAGGAAGACCGGGCTGATGATCCACCCGACGATCGCCACCGCGACGATCGCCGGCACCAGCGCCAGGTCCCGCAGCCGGGCGACGGCCAGGTGCCGCGACGACGGGCGGGTCGGCGGGGGCACCGACGCCGGCACCGCGCCGGTGGACAGCGTGTCAGACATGGTGGAGGTCCACCCCTTCCATGGCGGCTACCAGATCGTTGTCGCTCCAGCCGTGCGCCATCTCGGCGACCACCCGGCCCTGGAACATCACCAGCACCCGGTCGCAGATGCGCAGGTCGTCCAGCTCGTCGGAGACCACCAGCACGGCGGTGCCCCGGCGGCGGACGTCCTCGACGACGCCGAGCAGGGTCTGCTTGGACCGCACGTCGACCCCGGCGGTGGGCGTGATCAGCACCAGCAGCCGCGGATCGTTGGCCAACGCCCGGCCCATCACGACCTTCTGCTGGTTGCCGCCGGACAGGTCGGCCACCGGCGTCTGCGGCCCGGACGCCTTGATCGTCAGCGCGGCGATGGTCTCCCGGGCCAGCGCGTCCCGGCGGGCCCGGGAGATGAGTCCGTGGCGCCCGATCCGCTGCGGCACGGTCATCGTGACGTTCTCCGCGATCGACAGTCCCGGCACCAGGCCCTCCCGGTGCCGGTCCTGCGGCACCAGCCCCACCCCGGCGGCGAGGGCGTCGGGCACGCTGCCCGGCCGCAGCACCCGGCCGGCGAGGGTGACCGACCCGGCCACCGGGCGGGTCAGACCGACGACGGCCTCGGCGACCTCGACCTTGCCGCTGCCGCCACCCCCGGCGATGCCGACCACCTCGCCCGCCCGGGCCCGCATCGACAGCCGGGCCCCGGACGCGGTGACCAGGTCCCGCACCGACAGCAGCACCGGCGCGTCGGACGCCGGCGGCCGGTGGTCGGCCTCCGGCATGCTCACGTCCTCCCCGGTCATCGCGGCGACCAGCGCCTGCCGGCTCAACCCGGCGACCGGGGCGGTGAGGATGTGCCGGGCGTCGCGGAAGACCGTCACCCGGTCGCACAGGTCGTAGATCTCCTGCAGGTGGTGGCTGATGAACAGGAACGTCACCCCCTGCGCCCGCAGGTCGCGGATCCGGGTGAACAGGCGGTCGATGCCGGCGGCGTCGAGCTGGGCGGTCGGCTCGTCGAGGACGATGAACCGGGCGCCGAAGGACAACGCGCGGGCGATCTCCACGAACTGCCGCTGCTCGACCGAGAGCGTCGCGGCCGGCTGCCGGACGTCGACGTCGACCGACCACTGCGCCAGCAGGTGCTGCGCCTCCCGCCGCAGGCTCGACCAGCGGATCAGGCCGGCGCGGGAGCGGTGGTGCCGGTTGAGGAACAGGTTCTCCGCCACGGTGAGGGTGGGAATGATCGTCGACTTCTGGTAGACGCAGGCCACCCGCCGCCGCCAGGCGTCCCGGTCGGCCAGCGGCGGTGCCGGCCGGCCGTCGAAGGCGACCGCCCCGCCGTCGGCGGCCTGCAGCCCGGTCAGGATGCCGACCAGCGTCGACTTGCCGGCGCCGTTGCGGCCGACCAGGGCGTGCGTCTCGCCGCGCCGGACCATGATCCCCGCCCCGGACAGGGCGAGCGTGGAGCCGAAGCGTTTGGTGACGTCGACCGCCTCGACGACCGGTGGGTCGTCGTCGCGGGGGTGGTGCGGGGCGGTGGTCATCCCTGCCGGCCCCACAGCGAGGGGTCGTCGTACTTCACCGTGGGCTGCCCGGCGACCGGTGCGCCGTCCAGGGTCACCAGGGGTGCCGGGAGTTGGTCCTCCAGCAGGCCGTCGCGCACCTGGATGATGGTGCTGCCGTGGTCGGTGGGGCCGGGCTGGAACGTCTTTCCCTCGATCGCCGCCTTGGCGTACTCCAGCCCGTAGCGGGCGTACAGGTCGGCGGGTTGGCTGACGGTGGCGTCGATCAGGCCGTCGCCGATGTTCTTCAGCTCCTCGGGGATGCCGTCGTTGGACACCACGAAGACGTGCTTCGGGTCGGTCGGCGGCACCTGCAGGCCACGCTGCTTGAGGATCTGCAGGGTGCCCGACAGCGCGAACGACGACTGCATGTAGACGCCCCGGATGTCCGGGTCGGACGCGAAGCGGGTCTGCAACTTCGACGCCGCGACGTCGGCCTTCCAGTCGGTCGCCTCCCCGAAGACCTTGATGCCGGGGAACTCCTTGGCCATGCACTCGTTGAACGCCTCGGTGCGGTCCCGGCCGTTGATCGAGTCCAGGCCGCCCTGGAGCATGACGACCTTGCCCCGGCCGCCGAGCTTGGTGCCCAGGAACTGGCAGGCCTTGGTCCCGTACGCCCGGTTGTCGGCGCGGACCACCATGAACACCGTGCCGGTGTCGGGCCGGGTGTCGATGGTGACCACCGGGATCTTGCGGCTCTCCAGTTGGGCCAGGGTCGGGGCGATCGCGGCGGTGTCCTGCGGGGCCATCACCACCCCCTTGACGCCCTGGCTCATGAAGGTCTGGGCGTTCGAGATGAGGTTCGCGATGTCGTTCTGCGAGTTGGTGGTCTTGAGGTCGATCCCCAACTGCCCGGCGGACTGCGGCACGTATTTGATGTAGGAGTTCCAGAAGTCGGTGTCCGAGCGGGGGTAGTCGACCCCGATGAGCGGCTTGCCGCCGCCCGTGCCGGTCCCGGCACCCCGGTCACCGCAGCCGGCGCTGAGGGCGACCGTCGCGCCGAGCAGCACCGTCAGCCCCGCGCTCACCAGACGTCCGTGGTTCATCGTGTTCGCTCCGTTTCTGCGGAAGTGCTCCGGCGGGCACGGCCGTCGCGTGGGGCGGCGGCCGTACGCCCGGACGGCGCACTGCGGGTCGGGCGTGCTGGAACCTTGCGCCGGCTGCCGGGTCGGGGGACGGCACACGGAAGGCTCCTCCCTGGGTGGGAGGTGGATGGTGCGACATGCACGGTCGAGACATCAGACGTTAGAGTTTCCATTGTGTAACGTCAATGCCCTGCAGGTGACTGCGGGGAGCGGCACGGGGCGGCCGGTCGGCGGGGTGGAGCCCCGATCGCGGCACCCAGACGTCCTACCAATGCCGCGTCCGGTCGGGCGGCCCCTGCCCGGCGTTGCGCCGCAGGTGGCGGCGGCCGGACGGCCCGTCGATCAACGTTAACATCGAAGCCTGTAGTTCTCTGCCGTGCCGGGTCGTCCGCGCCGGCCGGACCGTCGCGCGCCCGATCGAGCCGTGCGACGGGCGGCGGCCCGCCCGCACCCCGCCCGCCGCGCCCCCTCCCGATCCGAACAGCCGTGCGCCGACGCGCGCCGGTGCCGCCCCGGACGGCCGCCGCGCCCCGGATCTAAGAGATTTCCCATCTCCATTGGCAAGCATCGATTCCGATCGCCGCGCAGGGCGGCCGGTCAGAACAGGAGCGGCCCATGTCCGTACGACAGACCACCGACGACACCGCCAGCCACCCGGTCAGCACCCTCCCGGCCGGGCCGGACGGCTGGCGGTCAGCACTGCTGGACCACCTCCCACCGCGCGACCGGCGGCAGTTCCACCGGTTCGGCCAGGGCCCCCGGGTGCCCGCCCCCGACCTGCGCATCCACCAGGCGTTCGCCAGGTGGGCCGCCACCACCCCGGACGCCGTCGCCGCCGAGCACCTCGGGGTACGGATCGGCTACCGCGAACTGGACCGCCAGGCCAACCGGCTCGCCGCCCACCTCGTCGCCCTCGGCGTGCGCACCGGCGACACCGTGGGCGTGTTCACCAGCCGGTCCCTGCCGATGCTGGTGGGCATCCTGGCCACCCTCAAGGCCGGGGCGGCCTACGTCCCGCAGGACGTCCGGATCGCCCCCGCCGGGCAGTTGCGGCAGGTCGCCTCGACCGCCCGCTGCCGGGTGCTGCTGACCACGTCGGCGACCCTGGACGCGGTGCCGGCGTCGCCCGGTGTGCCCCGGCTCGCGGTCGACGAGATGATGGCCGAGCCGCTGCCCCCCGGCGGGTACCTCACCGCCCCCGTCCCGGACCGTCCGGTACGCGCCGACGACGGCTGCTACGTGCTGTTCACCTCCGGCACCACGGGCACCCCCAACGGCGTCACCGTCACCCACGGCAACGTCGCCAACATCCTGCTCACCGCCCCGGGCGACCTGGGGATACGGCCCGGCCGGACGGTCGCCCAACTGCTCAACGTCGCCTTCGACATGGCCGCCTGGGAGATCCTCGGCTGCCTCGCCAACGGCGGCACCCTGCTCGTGCGCGACCGGGACCTCACCGCCACCGCCGCCCGCGCCGACGTGGTGGTCGCCACCCCCTCGGTGCTCGCCCGGATCGACCCGGACCGGTGCGCCGGGGTGCGGGTGGTCGCGGTGGCGGGGGAGCCCTGCCCGCGTCCGCTGGCCGACCGGTGGGCCGCCGGCCGGATCTTCTACAACTGCTGCGGCCCGACCGAGACCACCATCGTCAACACCATGCACCGGCACCGGCCCGGTGCGCCGTTGACCATCGGCCGGCCGACCCCGAACAACACCGTCTACGTCCTCGACGACGACGGACGGCCCTGCCGCATCGGCGAGGTCGGCGAGATGTGGGCCGGTGGCGACTGCGTCTCCGCCGGCTACCTGGACAACGACGCGCTCAACACCGAGCGGTACGCCCCGGACCCGTTCCTCGGCGGCGGCCGGCTGATGTTCCGTACCCGCGACCGGGGCCGCTGGCGCGCCGACGGGGAACTGGAACATCTCGGCCGCACCGACGACCAGGTGAAGGTCCGGGGTTTCCGGGTGGAGCTGGACGCGGTCTCGACCGTGCTGGAGACGGTGCCGGGCTGCCGGCGCGCGGTCACCCTGCGGGTCACCGACCGGGACCTGGTCTCCTTCGTCGTCCCCGCGGAGCTGGACCCGCAGCGGTGCCGGGAGACGGTGGCCGCCGCGCTGCCCTACTACTGCGTGCCGGCGGCCGTGCACCCGCTGCCGGAGCTGCCGATGACCGGCCGGGGCAAGGTCGACCGGGACGCGTTGCACCGGCTCGCCCTCGACCTGCGGTGGCAGTTCGCCCACGTCGAGGAGGCGGCGGCGTGACCACCACCGGTCTGCGACCCGCGTCGACGCCGCCGCGCTCCGGCCCGGCGGGCCACCCCGACGACATGCTTCCCCCGCCGGTGTCGACGCTGCGCCGGGTCCTGGCCCATCCCCGGTTCATGCACCACCACCGGCTCGTCGCGGCGGTGCTCGCCGGCAACGCCGCGCTGCTGGCGTACGGGCTGTCCGCCGGCTGGTGGCACGGCCCCGGGGCCGCCGACACGTTGGGCGTCGCCGCGCTGGCGAACGTCGCGCTGGCCGTGCTGATCCGCCAGCAGTACGTGATCAACCTGCTGTTCCGGCTGGCCACCCGGGCACCCACCAGCTGGCCGCTGCGGGTGCGGGCCACGTTGGGCAAGGTCTACCACTTCGGCGGGCTGCACGTCGGCGCGGCGCTGGCCGGCACCGCCTGGTTCCTCGCCCAGCTCGGCGCGTTGGCCGTGCGCGGCGGCCCGGCGGGGGCGCTGGTCACCGGGTACGCGGCGGCCGCCCTGCTGCTGGCCGTCGTCGGCACCGCGCTGCCGCCGGTGCGCTCGCGCAGGCACGACCTGTTCGAGCGCACCCACCGCCTCGGCGGCTGGGCGGCCCTGCTGCTGCTCTGGGCGCAGGCCGGTTTCCTGGCCGGCGGGCCGGTCGCGCTGGCCACCTCCCCGCAGGGGTGGGTGCTCGCGGTGCTGACCGCCAGCATCGCCCTGCCCTGGCTGCGGCTGCGCCGGGTGCCGGTGGTGGTGCGGCGTCCGTCGTCGCACGTGGCGCTGGTCCACTTCGACCACGGGGTGACGCCGTTCCCCGGCTCGTCCACGGCGGTCAGCCGCAGCCCGCTGTGGGAGTGGCACTCCTTCGCCAACGTGCCGACGCCGGGCCGCAGCGGGTTCCGGTTGACCGTCAGCCGGGCCGGTGACTGGACCGGCCGGTTCGTCGACGACCCGCCGCGCCGGCTCTGGGTGAAGGGGATCAGCACCGCCGGGGTGGCCAACATCGAGACCCTGTTCCGCCGGGTGCTGTACGTGGCGACCGGCAGCGGGATCGGCCCGGTGCTGCCGCACCTGCTGGCCGGGCAGGTGCCGGCCCACCTGGTCTGGGTGGCCCGCCGGCACCGGGAGACCTTCGGCGACGACCTGGTCGACGAGATCCTCGCCCACCAGCCCGACGCGCTGCTGTGGGACACCGCCCGCGACGGCAAGCCCGACATGCTGCGGCTGGCCTGGCAGGCGTGCCGCCGGTACGACGCGGAGGCGGTCATCTGCATCTCGAACCGTCCGCTGACCTGGCAGGTGGTGCGGGGCATGGAGGAACGCGGGGTGCCCGCGTACGGCGCGATCTGGGATTCCTGAGGAGAGGGAGGCGACGATGAGGATCACCGTGGAGAAGGACGACCGGGTGGTGACGGTGCGGTTGTGCCGGCCCGAGGTGCGCAACGCGCTGGACACGGCGCTGCTGACCGAGCTGGTCGAGACGCTGCGACCGCTGGACCGCGACCCAGGGGTGGGCTGTTTCGTGCTCACCGGCTCCGACGAGGTCTTCGCGGCCGGGGCGGACATCCGGGAGATGGCCGGGAAGTCCTTCCTGGACGTGGCGTTGGACGACCACTTCGCCGGTTGGGACGCGTTCGCCGCGCTGCGTACCCCGAAGATCGCGGCGGTGGCCGGCTACGCCCTCGGCGGCGGCTGCGAGCTGGCGATGATGTGCGACCTGGTCTTCGCGGCGGACAACGCCCGGTTCGGGCAGCCGGAGCTGCGGCTGGGGGTGATGCCCGGCATCGGCGGCACCCAGCGGCTGACCCGGCTGATCGGTCCGGCGCGGGCGATGGACCTGGTGCTCACCGGGCGGCAGCTCGACGCGGCGCAGGCGTACCGGTGGGGCCTGGTGTCCCGGGTGGTGCCGACGGACCGGCTGCTGGCCGAGGCGAAGGCCGCGGCGGCGGTGGTGGCCGGGTATCCGAAGCTCGCGACGATGCTGGCCCGGGAGGCGGTCCGGCAGGCCGAGGAGGTCGGTGTGCAGGCCGGGGTGCTGTTCGAACGGCGGGCCTTCCACGCCCTGTTCGCCACCGAGGACCAGCGCGAGGGGATGGCCGCCTTCCTGGAGAAGCGTCCGGCCCGGTTCGCGGGGCGCTGAGCCGCCGCGCCGCCCGGGGCCCGTCGGGGTCCCGGGCGGCCGGCTCACAGCGCGCCGATCTGGTAGCCGAGGCCGTGCACGGTGCGCACCACCCCGTCGCCGAGCTTGCGGCGCAGGTAGTGCACGTACGTGTCGACGACCGCCTCGGTGCGGTCCGCGCCGAACACCCGCCCCCGGAGCTGGCTGCGGCTGTGCACCATCCGGGGGTGGCTGGCGAGCAGCCGGATCAGCTCGAACTCCCGGCCGCTGAGCGTCACCTCCCGCCCGTCGGGCAGCCGCACCCCGCGCTGGGCCAGGTCGAGCTGACCGGCCCCGATGGGGATCAGCTCGGCCCCGTCGAAGCGGCGGCGGGTCAGCGCCCGGACCCGGGCCATCAGCTCGGTCACCTCGAACGGTTTGGGCAGGTAGTCGTCGGCGCCCGCGTCGAGGCCCCGGATGCGTTCGTCGAGGTCGCCGAGCGCGCTGAGCATCAGCACCCGGGCGGCGACGGAGCGCCGCCGCAGCCGGATGAGCAGGTCGACCCCGTCGATGGCCGGCAGCCGCCGGTCCAACATGATCACCTGGTAGGGGCCGCGCAGCGCCAGGTGCAGGCCCCGCTGACCGTCGCGGGCCAGGTCGATCCGGTACCCCGCCCGGTGGAACAGCTCGACCAGCATGTCGGCCAGTTCCGCGTCGTCCTCGACGAGGAGCAACGGGCCGTGCGCCGGGGGTGACGGGTCGGTCATCCGTTCATGGTCGCACCGAAACGGCAGAAGGTTGACCGGTGGAATTTCTCGCCGGTCAGAATCTGCTGGTCGCGCGGTCCCCGCCCGCCCGGTCCCGGCCCGCCCACCAGCGCAGGGGCCACCGGCCACCGCCCGGGTCGCCGTCCGTCGGCGGACCACCGGCCCGCCCCCCGTCGCACACCGGCAGCCGTACGGTGAAGGTGGCGCCCGCCCCGGGCCGGCCGGTGGCGTCGATCGTGCCGCCGTGCGCGGTGACCACCTCGCGGACCAGCGCCAACCCGAGCCCGGACCGGCGGTCCCCGGCGTCGGGGCCCCGGTGGAACCGGTCGAAGATCCGGCCGGCGTGCCGGGGGTCGAACCCCCGGCCGGAGTCACTGACCACCAGCTCGACCCGGTCCGCGCCCGCCGGACGCAACCGCACCTGCACCCGCCCCCCGGCCGGGGTGTGGTGCAGGGCGTTCGCCAGCAGTTCCGCCACCACCCGGAGCAGCGCGGGCCCGACACCGCGCACCGGCACCGGGTGGTCCGCGCCGGTCACCCCGAGCGTCACCCCGAGGGCGGCGGCGCGCGGCGCGTCGGCCCCGATCGCCTCGACGACGAGCGCCGCGAGGTCGACAGTGGCCGGCGGCCCGGTCATCGCCGCCGGATCGGTCAACCGGGCCGACAGGAGCAACTCGTCGACGATCTCCCCGAGCCGTCGGGTGGTGTGCAGCAGCCGGTCCAGGTCCTGCCGGTCCGCGTCGTGCGCCGCGCCGGTCGTCCGCTGGGCCAGCAGTTGGGCCGCCGTGTGCACCCGGGTGATCGGGGCCCGCAGCTCGTGGCTCGCGTCGGCGACGAAGCGGCGTTGCCGGTCGAGCGCCTCGGTCAGCGGCAGCACCGACCGGCGGCGCAGCCGCAGGTCCGTCGCGGTCGCCGCGACCAGGACGGCCAGCGCGGCGGTCGACACCGCCCACAGCAGGTAGCGCCGTTCGGCGAGCTGGAAGCGGGCGTCGAAGACCACCTGGACGACCTCGCCGTCGCGCCACTGGGTCCGCACGTGGTAGACGGTGCCGTTGCGGGCGACCTGGCCGACCTGCGGGCGGCCGGTGCGGGCCACGGTGTGGACCGCCCCGTGCTCCGGGAACCCGGCCGGCGGCGCGCCGCCGTGACCGGTGTCGCTCGCGCCGCCGAAGATCCAGGTGCAGCCGGACGGGTCGGCCGGTCGGCCGTGCACCATCGCCCAGTCCAGCTCGTGGCGGATCCTGGCCTGCTGGACGTGCACCAGGGCGGCGTAGCCGACCCCGCCGGCCAGCGCCAGCAGGGCGACGACCAGCAGCCCGACGGCCAGCCCGGTGCGCGGCCGGGCGTGGGTCGCCCGTATCCGAGGCATCCGGCCGGGGTCACCGCCGGCGCGTCGGCCGGATGCGCCGGTCAGCGGCATCGCGCCGCCACCCCGTGCCCGCGGGTCCGACCTCGTCCGCCTGCCCGGCAACCGACCCGCATCCATCGAAGATGACACATCACGCACCGGATCGGAAGGGATCACCATCGCCTCCCGGATGCCGGGCCGGGCCGGCGTTCCCGGGACCGGGGACGCGAAGGGTGAACGTTAACACCCGGCCGGGAAGGTTGACCCGGCAACGGGTCGTACCCGGTGGTGGTGGGGTGGGCAGGTGCCCGGGGCGCGACTCTTGAGCGGCCCGAAACGCTCTGGTAACATCGCCGGATCTGAATGGAGCCCCTGCCGGTCCGTTCGCCCCCACCAAACCGATCATGCACCCGTTCGACCCGCACCGATCGATGTGAGCGTTCACACTTGCCGGTCGGCTCCGTTTCGACCACGGAGTGTCGGTCGGTCGGACCACCTGAGGCCCTCGGCGACCACGTCACCGGGGGCCGCCGCGCAGGGGCCACCCGTCCTTGAGAAGGAGCACCCCCATGCACCTCCCGACTGAGCATCCCGGCCCGGCTCTGCGCCGTCCCGGCCGACGGCGCTGGCTGCTGTCGGCGGCCACCGCGCTCGTGACCGCCCTGAGCGGCGGTGCCGTCGTCGCGGCCACCGCGACGGAAGCCGCCGCGGCCACGATCGACACCGGCGCGTCGTACGTGCTGGTCAACCGCAACAGCGGCAAGGCCCTCGACGTCTACAACCTGGCCACCAACGACGGGGCCCGGATCACCCAGTGGACCCGCAACGACGGCAGCCAGCAGCAGTGGCAGTTCGTCGACTCCGGTGGCGGCTACTACCGGTTGAAGTCGAAGCTGTCCGGCAAGGTGCTCGACGTGTCCGGCAAGTCGACCGCCGACGGCGGGTCGATCGTGCAGTGGACCGACAACAACGGCACCAACCAGCAGTTCAGCATCCAGGACATCGACGGCTACATCCAGCTGATCAACCGCAACAGCGGCAAGGCCATCGAGGTGCAGGGCGCGTCCACCGCCGACGGCGGCAACATCGTGCAGTACGCCGACTGGAACGGCACCAACCAGCAGTGGCAGCTCGTCAAGCTCGGTGGCACCACCCCGCCGCCCACGACCCCGCCGCCGAGCGGCAACTGCACGCTGCCGTCGTCGTACCGCTGGTCGTCGACCGGTCCGCTGGCGCAGCCGAAGGCCGGCTGGGCGTCGCTCAAGGACTTCACCATCGCCCCCTACCAGGGCAAGCAGTTGGTGTACGCCACCACCCACAGCAGTAGCGCCACCGGTGGCTGGGGTTCGATGAACTTCGGCCTGGTCGACAACCTCAACCAGCTCGCCACGGCCCCCCAGAACACCATGAGCCAGGGCACCGTCGCGCCGTCGCTGTTCTACTTCGCGCCGAAGAACATCTGGATCCTCGCCCACCAGTGGGGTCCGACGTCGTTCTCGTACCGCACGTCGACC
The DNA here is from genome assembly GCF_049178995.1 of Micromonospora sp. WMMD735. Lineage (NCBI taxonomy): Bacteria > Bacillati > Actinomycetota > Actinomycetes > Micromonosporales > Micromonosporaceae > Micromonospora > Micromonospora sp. WMMD735. The sequence continues at coordinate 2,271,135 of NZ_JBMHMJ010000002.1, read as the reverse complement.
AACCCGGCCAACGCCAACGGCTGGTCGGCCCCGCAGCCTCTGTCGACCGCGTCGATCACCGGTTCCACCACCGGCGTGATCGACCAGACGATCATCGGCGACGACCAGAACATGTACCTGTTCTTCGCCGGTGACAACGGCAAGATCTATCGCCAGATCATGCCGATCGGGAACTTCCCGGGCAGCTTCGGCTCCAACTACACGACCATCATGAGCGACACCTCGGAGAACATCTTCGAGGCGCCGCAGGTCTACAAGGTCGCGGGCCGCAACCAGTACCTGATGATCATCGAGGCCCGGACCAGCTCCTGGGAGCGCTACTTCCGCTCGTTCACGGCGACCAGCCTGGGCGGCACCTGGACGCCGAACGCGACGACCTACAACAACCCGTTCGCGGGCAAGGTCAACAGCGGTGCCACCTGGACCAACGACATCAGCCACGGCGAGCTGCTGCGTACCAGCGCGGACCAGACGAACACGATCGACCCGTGCAACCTGCAACTGCTCTACCAGGGCCGTTCGCCCAGCTCCGACGGCGTGGACTACGGCCTGCTGCCCTACCGGCCGGGCCTGCTCACCCGGCAGCGCTGAGAACGCGCACCGGCGGACCTCGGGGGCTCCTGAGGTCCGTCGGTGGCCCGGGACGGACCGGGCCGTCGGACCACCTGAACGGCATGTGCACCACCGATCGGCAGGGCCCGCACCTCGGGCCCTGCCGATCACCGTTTCCGCACCGGGGCCCGGGGCGGGGCAGTACCGACCTGTCGGCCGGGACCGTCAGGTGACGTCCACGACCGGCAGTCGCGTCAGGTGACCGCCCGGCGGTGATCCGACGTCCCGCTGACCACCGCGCCGGCCCGAGACCGGGACGGTCCGCCCACCGCCCAGGGTGGGCGGGGCCCCGACACGACCGCAGAGGGCCGGCTCCGACATCCGGAGCCGGCCCTCCCGGCCTACCGCCGCCGCGACGGCGGCGGACCGTGCGTCACACCTGGGTGAACCGCCACTGCTGGTTGCTGGCGCTGTGGCAGGTCCACTGCAACAGCCGCGCGCCGTCGGCGGTGGAAGCACCGTTGACGTCCAGGCAGAGCCCGCTCTGCACGTTGCGCACCGTGTAGACCCCGGCGGTCGTGGTCGCCGTCGCGGTGAACTTCTGCTGGTTGCCGTTGTTGCAGGTGGCCTGCTGGAGGAACGCACCCGCCGTGGTGGAACCGCCGATCACCTCGGCGCACTTGTTGCTGTGCACCGCCCTGAGGTAGACCGCGCCGTTGCCGGCGTCCACGGCCTGCCACTTCTGGTTGTTGCCGCCGGTGGCCGCCCACTGGGTGAGCTGCGCGCCGTCGGCGGTGGAGACGCCACTGACGTCCATCAGCTTGCCGCTGTGCAGCGCGGTGAGCGTCCAGGTCTTCCCCGCCACGCCGGTGCCGGTTCCGGTGCCGGGCTGGCCGACACCCGCCCCGCCGAAGGTGTGCGAGTCGAGGTCGAACCAGTTGTTCGTGCTGCCCTTGAACACCAGGTAGAGCGGGTGCGTCCCGGACAACGCGGCCACGTTCACCGGCGCGGTGGACTGGTAGTTGTTCCAGCCGCCGGTACTGGGCACCGGGGTGGTGGCCAGCAGCATGCCGGTCGGCGAGTCGGCCCGCAGCTCGATCGTGCCGCCACCGGACGGCGACGACAGCCGGTAGCTGACCGTCGAGATGCCCGACAGGCTCATCGGGTTGAACGCGATCCAGTCGTTGTTGGAGATGTCACCGACCCGCTTGGTGCTCTCCGCGGCGGCCTGGTCGACGACCCGGACGCCGGAGCTGCTGCTGAAGTACTCGGCCTGCTTGTGCTTGGGTTGCAGGATCGCCTGCGCCGTGCCGGTGAGCGGGGACGAGCCGCCCGGGCCACCGCTGTCGGTGTAGCGGGCGTTGAGCACGTAGAACAGGTTCGCGCCGTCGGGGTGCCCGCCGAGCAGGTCGGTGGAGATGGTGCCCGAGCAGCCCGGGTACTCGGTGGTCTCGTGGGCGTGGTCGTCGTGACCCAGCGCCGGGTTGACGACCACCTTGGTGCAGTCGACCGTGCCGCCGTCCGGATCGGTGACGCTGATCTGGTACGACACCTTGTCCCCGAAGGTGAGCATGCCACCGTTGGCCGGGGTGGTGATGGTGACCACCGGCGCGGAGTTGCCGACGGTGATCTGGACGTTGGCGAAGCCCGTCTTGCCGGTGTTGTCGGTGACCTTCAACTGCGCCGTGTAGTTGCCGTTGGTGGTGTAGACGTGCGACGGGTTGGCCGCCGTCGAGGTGGTGCCGTCACCGAACGTCCACTGGTAGCTCAGCGTGTTGCCCGGGTCCGGGTCGGTGGTGCCGGCGCTGCTGAACTGGACGTTGAGCGGGGCCAGACCGCTGGTGGGCGTACCGACGGCCTTGGCGATCGGCGACCGGCCGCCCTGGATGTAGTCGATCCGGTAGAGCCCGGAGTCGCTGTTGCCGCCACCGAAGTTGGTGCCCCACTCCAGCACGTAGAGCGAGCCGTCCTTGCCGAACTCCAGGTCCATCGGCTTGTTGAACCGGCCCCCGGGCAGGAACGTGTTGGTGCGGGTCACCGCCGTCGCGGAGTCGAAGTGGACCTCCTTGATGTAGCTGCGGGACCACTCGTAGAAGAAGTGCACGCCGTCGTAGTAGGGCGGGAACTTGGTGGCCGACGGGTTCGCCGGGTCGTACCGGTAGACCGGGCCGCCCATCGGGCCGGAGCCGCCGGAGCCCAGCTCCGGGAAGGTCGACGAGGTGCCGTAGCCGTACCACATGTTGGGTGCGACGACCGGCTTCAGGCTGGTCAGGCCGGTGTTGTTGGGGGAGTTGTTGACCGGGGCGTTGCAGTTGAACTTGGCGCCGACCACGCCGGTGTCCGGGTTGTACGGCGCGTAGGGCTGGTTGTCGCCGTGGCAGAACGGCCACCCGTAGTTGCCGGGCGACTTGATCACGTTGAGTTCGACCAGGCCCTCGGGGCCCCGGTTGGTGGTGGGCGGGTTGCGGTCCGGCCCGTAGTCGGCCAGGTAGACCCAGCCGTTGGCCGGGTCGATCGAGAACCGGAACGGGTTGCGGAAGCCCATCGCGTAGATCTCCGGCCGGGTCTGCGCCGTACCCTGGGGGTAGAGGTTGCCGCTCGGGACGGTGTAGCCGCCGGTGTCCGACGGGCGGATGCGCAGCAGCTTGCCCCGCAGGTCGTTGGTGTTGCCGGCGCTGCGGGCGGCGTCGAGGTTGGACTTGCCGGAGCGCCAGTCCAACGGCGCGTAGCCCTGCCAGTTGGGGTCGAGGTTCGGCGGGGTGTCGTCACCGGTGCCGATGTAGAGGTTGCCGTCCGGGCCGAAGTCGATGTAGCCGCCGGTGTGGCCGGGCTCGGGGAAGGTGCGGTCCCGGTACGCCGGGATGTCGATGATCCGCGCCTCGGTGGAGAGGTTGAGGGTGTCACCGGACAGCGTGTAGCGGGAGACGCGGTTGACGTCGGTGCTGCTGCTCGCCGGCGAGTGGTACAGGTACACGTAGCCGTTGGTGGCGAAGTTCGGGTCGATCGCCATGCCGGTGAGACCGTCCTCGCCGCCGGTGTAGACGCTCAGGGTGGCGGCGGTCACGGTGCTGTTGGTGCTCGGCTTGAAGATCTTGACCTGGCCGCCGCGCTGGACGTACATCACCCGGCCGTCGGGCAGCACGTTCAGCGCCATCGGGTCGACCGTGTTGTCGTCCAGGGTGCGCTTCTCGAAGTTGCCCCACACGGTGCCGCCGCAGTCGCCGGGCAGGTTGCCGGCGGCCCACTTCACGCCGCCGAGGACGTGGTTGCGGAAGTTCGTCTCGCTGTAGGAGTCGATCGCGTGGCCCATCGCGGTGGCCCACACCCGCCCGCCGGCGGCGCTGCGGCACCAGGAGATCGGGTGGTCCGGGCCCATCGCCCGGGACCCCGGGTTGTACGTCCGCTCGTCGGCGGTCACCAGCACGTGCACGTTGCCGCGCGGGTTGCTGTCGAAGTTGTACCACTCCTCGCTGCGGTTCCACCGGTCCGGCAGACCCGTCGTGGACGGGTGCTGCTTGTCGGCGACGATGGCGGTGCCGGGCAGCACGCCGGGGGAGTGCTCGGGCATGTGGGCGCCGCCGTTGAGGGTCTGGTCCCACCAGGGGTACTCGCCCTCGATGCCCATGTCCAGGGCGTTGTGGATGCCGACGATGCCCTTGCCGCTGGCGAGGTAACCCTCCACGGCCTGCCGTTGGGCGGCCGAGGTCCAGACCATGCCGGAGGTCTGGAACATGATGATCACGTCGAAGGTGGCGAGGTTGGCCGCGGTGAAGACGCTGGAGTCCTCGGTTTGCACCAGCTCGAAGTTGTTCGCTGCCGCCTGCTGCTGGAACATGCTGATCCCGGCGGGGATCGAGTCGTGCCGGTAGCCCACCGTCTTGGTGAACAGCAGGGCGCGGAAGGCCGGAGCCGCCGACGCGGGTGGTGCGAGGCCGAGCGACAGTAACAACCCGGCGATCATGCCGATGAGCAACGTGGTACGACGCATGCCGTCTCCTAGGTGTCGGCGGGAACTTCCGGTGGCGACCACGGCCCGCCCGCGCGTCCGGTGGACGCCGGGACGCGCAGCGGGCGCGGGCGTGCTGCCCGGGGTCGGCGTGCCGTCCGCCGCAACGGCCGTCCGCCCCGCATCACGTCACGCAGAGTGACGTCGGTGATGTGCTCGCCCGGTGGGCCGCGAGGCCAGGATGGGTCAGTCATCGATGACTGTCAATGGAAGGGGCAAGGTTCGATGTTTCGACGGTTCGACCGTGGGCGCGCGGCGACCCCCCGGCCCGGCATCGACGCCGCTCGGGTGCTCGAACCGGCGACCCGTGAAGATCGAGGATTGTGGACAGGCATCGAAACATCTATCTTCATACGTGTGATGTTTCGTCGATGTCAAGGAAAGTTTGCTCCTTGACGACGTAAGCGCTCACGAGCGACAGCGAAAGTTCACCGGCCGGCAGCTCGACCGTGCCGGACGCGGAACATCAACCACGCCGATGACTACTTACTGTGAGGGTTTCCGGGATGCCCGATCCGCCGCCGGCACCGCTGCTGACCCTGCGGGGCATCGGCAAGTCCTTCCTCGGGGTGCGTGTGCTCGACGGGGTAGACCTCGACGTCGCACCGGGCGAGGTGCACGCCGTCGTCGGGGAGAACGGGGCCGGCAAGTCCACCCTCATGAAGATCGTCTCCGGCGGGTACGCCCCGGACGCGGGCACCGTCGAGGTCGCCGGTGAGCGCCGGGTCTTCCGGGGCCCCCGTGACGCGCAGCGGGCCGGGATCGGCATCATCCACCAGGAGTTCAACCTGCTGCCGGAGCGCACCGTCGCCGAGAACGTCCACCTCGGGCACGAACCGGTCCGGCGCGGGCTGGTCGACCGGCGGGCGATGCGGGAACGCACCCGGGACCTGCTCGCCTCGATCGGGGAGGCCGACCTGGCCGCCGACACCCGGGTGGGGCGGCTCGGTGTCGCGCAGCAGCAGGTCGTCGAGATCGCCAAGGCGCTCGCCCTGGACGCCCGGCTGCTCATCATGGACGAACCCACCGCCGCCCTGGCCGACCACGAGGTCGAGCTGCTCTACGGACTGGTCCGCCGGCTCCAGCAGCGGGACATCGGCGTGCTGTACGTCTCGCACCGCCTCACCGAGGTCTTCGACCTGTCCGACCGGATCACGGTCCTCAAGGACGGCCGCCGCGTCACCACCGTCGCCACCGCCGACACCTGCACCGACGACCTCGTCCGGCACATGGTCGGCCGGGAACTGTCCAGCTACTACCCCGACCGGGCCGGCCCCGACGACCTCGGCCCGGTACGCCTGACCGTCCGGGGCGCGGGCAACCGGAAGCTACGCGCCGTCGATCTGGACCTGCGGGCTGGGGAGGTGCTCGGTGTCGGCGGCTTGCAGGGCTCCGGACGCTCGGCGCTGGCCCGTGCGCTGTTCGGCGTCTCCCCGTTCACCACCGGCGACGTGAGGCTGGACAGCCGGCCGGTGCGGCTGCGCTCGCCCCGTACCGCGATGCGGGCCGGCATCGCCTACGTCACCGAGGACCGTAAGGGGGAGGGGATCGTGCCCCGGCAGTCGGTGCTCGACAACGCGCTGCTCGCCGGGCGGGCCGTCTTCCCGGCCCGCTCCGGGCACGCCGCCCGCGCCCGCCGGGTCCGTGACCTGCTCGCCACCGTCGAGGTCCGTGCCGCCGGCGACGACCAGGAGATCCGTTTCCTGTCCGGTGGCAACCAGCAGAAGGTCGTGCTGGCCCGCTGGCTGGCGCTCGACCCCCGGGTGCTGCTGTTCGACGAGCCGACCCGGGGCATCGACGTGGGGGCGAAGTCGGCCATCCACGACCTCGTCCGCCGGCTGGCCCGCGACGGCGCGGCGGTGCTGATGATCTCGTCGGACCTGCCCGAGCTGCTGGGGATGAGCGACCGGATCGTCGTCATGCGCGACGGCCGGATCGCCGGCGAACTCCCCGCCGGCGCCACCGAGGAGGACGTCGTCGCCCTCGCCGTCGGCCACACCCCGCAGCCGCGAACGGAGATCGACCGGTGAGCGCGAGGAGCGCGTCGGGCGTGCTGTCGTTGCTGCCGGCCCGACGCCCCGTGCCGGGGGTGTTCGTGGCGCTGGCCCTGACCCTGGCGGTCGGCTGGCTGGTCGTCCTGGTCGACGGCGGGCAGCTGTTCAACCAGGCCACGACGGTGAGCCTGCTGCACGTCGCCGCCGGTCTCGGGCTCGTCGCCGTCGGTCAGACGCTTGTCATCCTCGGCGGGTCGCTGGACCTCTCGGTGGCGTACGTGATCAGTCTGAGCACCCTGGTCGCGGCCGAGACGATGAACGGCAGTGATGGCGCGCTGCTGCCGGCGGTCGGCCTGGCGCTCGCGGTCAGCGCCGGGGTCGGGCTGCTCAACGGGCTGCTCGTGACCCGGTTCCGGGTCAACGCGTTCATCGCCACCCTCGGCGTGGGGTTGCTGCTCAAGGGGTACCTCGACAGCAACTACGACGGACCGGCCGGGGCCACCTCGCCCGCGCTGGTGCAGTCGTTGGGCTACCAGCGGGTCGGTCCGGTGCCGTTGTCCTTCCTGCTGCTGCTGGCGTTGACCGGGGCCGTCTGGTTCGCGCTGTCGCGGACCCGCTTCGGGCACCACCTGGTCGCCGTCGGCGGTGATCCGGAGGTGGCCCGGCTCTCGGGGGTCCGCAACGACCGGGTCCTCGTCACCGCCCACGTGCTGTGCTCGCTGTGTGCCGGGCTCGCCGGGATCTACCTGGCCAGCCGGCTCGGTTCGGGTGCGCCCCGGGTGGGCACCGAGGGCCTCTACGACCTGGAGTCGATCGCGGCGGTGGTGATCGGCGGGACCGCGCTCGCCGGTGGGCGGGGCGGGGTCGTCGGCACGGTCGGTGGGGTGCTGCTGCTCGCCAGCATCGACGCGATCTTCAACCAGCTCGAGGTGGACGCCTTCTTCAAGCAGGTGATCCGGGGCGTCATCATCATCGCCGCGGTCGCCGTCTACGCCCGTCGGGCCCTGCGGAAGGCGGCGTCCTGACCATGCCGACCGTCGCGCGTCGTGCGCTGTCCCCGATCCGCCCACGGGTACGCCCCGGCGGGGTGCTGCCGATCCTGGCCCTCCTCGCGGTGCTGCTGGTGCTCGTCGGCATCCGGCAGCCCGACTTCCTCGACCCGCCGTCGCTGATGTCCTTCCTGGGCCGCTCGGCGCCGGTCATCCTGCTCGCCGCCGGCCAGTACTTCGTGATCGTCTCCGGTGAGTTCGACCTGTCGGTGGGTTCGCTGGTCACCGCGCAGGTGGTGGTGGCGGCCCGGCTGATCGACAGCGACCCGACCCGCACCTGGCCGGTGGTGCTGCTCCTGTTGGCCTTCGGCGCGCTGGTCGGGCTGGTCAACGGGCTGGTCACGACGCGGCTGCGGGTGCCGTCGTTCATCACCACCCTGGGCATGTTCCTGATCCTGGTCGGCGCGGTCTACCTGTGGTCCGACGGCGCGCCGAAGGGCGGGCTCTCCGAGGAGTTCCGCCGGTTCGGCCGGCGGGCGATCGAGGACGTGCCGCTGCTCGGCCGGGTGCCGTACGCGCTGCTGGTGTTGCTGGTCGTCGCGGCGCTCGCCGTGCTGCTGATGCGGTCGGACTTCGGCCGGACCCTGGTCGCCGTCGGCGACAACGCGCGCACCGCGCAGCTGAGCGGGGTACGCGTCTGGCGTACCCGGACGGTCGCCTTCGTCCTCAGCGGGCTCGCGGCGGCGGTGGCGGCGATCCTGCTCGGCGGCTACAGCGGGGTGTCGTTCCAGGCCGGGGCGGGCCTGGAGTTCGGGGCGATCACCGCGGTGGTGCTCGGTGGTGTCGCGCTGGGCGGGGGCCGCGGCTCGGTCGTCGGCGCGATGCTCGGCGCGCTCTCCCTGGAGCTGCTCTTCGCGCTGATGAACTTCTACGGCGTCTCCGGCGCCCTCAGGTCCACCGTCCAGGGCGCGATCATCCTGCTCGCCGTGGCGGTCTCGGCTACCCGTTCGTCGTCTCGATAAGGGGAAACATAGTGCGACGTTGCCTGGCGGCGCTGGCCGCCGTCACCCTGCTGTCCCTGACCGCCTGCGCCACCGACGAACCGGGCGGGGGGCCGGCGGGCGGTTCCACCTCGGCCGCCGGGTCGGGCACCGGGGAGCAGTCGAAGTTCTTCGTGCAGGCCGACTACGACGCCGAGTTGGCCCTGCTCGGCGCGACTCCGACCGGCCCGGCGGACAAGCCGTGGGAGCAGATGCTCAACCCGACCATGGTGGACACCGCGAAGTTCAAGAAGGCCGGGCCGCACAAGCTGTGCTTCTCCAACGCGGCGTTGAACAACCCGTGGCGGCAGGTCGGGTTCAAGACCATGCAGGCCGAGGTGGCCGCGCAGGGCAGCCGGATCAGCGAGTTCGTGCACGTCGACGCCGAGGGCAAGGACCAGAAGCAGATCGCCGACATCAACGACCTGCTCGGCAAGGGCTGCGACGCGCTGATCGTCTCGCCGAACACCACCGCCACGCTCACCCCGGCGGTCGAGGCGGCCTGCAAGGCGGGGCTGCCGGTGGTCGTCTTCGACCGTGGGGTCAGCACGAAGTGCCCGGTGACGTTCGTCAACCCGATCGGCGGCTACGGCTTCGGCCACGTCGGGGCGGAGTTCGTCAGCCAGCGGATGAAGCCGGGCGGCAAGGTCCTCGCCCTGCGCATCCTGCCCGGCGTCGACGTGCTGGAGACCCGCTGGTCGGCGGCGAAGGTGGCGTTCGACAAGGCGAAGGTCGACGTGGTGGGGGTCGAGTTCACCGACGGCGACCCGGCCAAGACCAAGAAGATCGTCGACGACTACCTCCAGCGGTACGGCACCATCGACGGCGTGTGGATGGACGCGGGCGCGGTCGCCGTCGCGGCGGTCGAGGCGTTCCAGGACGCGGGCAAGCCGGTGCCGCCGATCAACGGCGAGGACCAGCTCGACTTCCTGAAGGTCTGGAAGGACAAGGGCCTCACCGCGATCGCGCCGACGTACCCGACGTACCAGTGGCGTACGCCGGTCATCGCCGCGCTGCGCATCCTCGACGGGCAGCAGGTGGCCAACCCGTGGAAGCTGCCCCAGCCGACCATCACCCAGGAGAACCTGGACCGGTACCTCGACCCGGGCATGCCGCCGCTGCACTACGCGATGTGCGGCTGCACCGACCTGCCCGGTTACCCGCAGCGCTGGAAGTAGGCCCGGTGTACGCCTTCGGCGTGAACCCCTGGGTGTGGGCGTCACCCGTCGACGACGAGGCCCTCGCCACGCTGGTGCCGCGGATCGCGTCGTTCGGCTTCGACGCGGTGGAGCTGCCGATCGAGCAGCCTGGCGACTGGGACCCGGCCCGGACCCGGGACCTGCTGGCCGCGCACGGTCTGGTCGCGGCGGCGGTCTGCGCGGTCACCCCGCCGGGGCGGGAGCTGGTCGACGCCGCCCCGGCGGTGGTGGAGTCGACGCTCGACTACCTGCGGGGGTGCGTGGCGAGCGCGGCGGCGGTCGGCGCACCCTGTGTGGGCGGCCCGGTGTACGCCTCGGTCGGGCGTACCTGGCGGATGTCACCGGCGGCGCGGGCGGCCTGCCACGCGGACTTCCGGCGGGCCCTGGCACCGGTGGCCGAGCAGGCTGGCGAGTGCGGCGTGAGCATCGGGGTGGAGGCGCTGAACCGGTACGAGACGAGCGTGGTCAACACCGTCGCGCAGACGATCGAGCTGATCGACGGGTTGCCGTCGAGCGTCGGCATCATGATCGACACGTATCACATGAACATCGAGGAGTCCGATCCGTACGCGGCGCTCGCCGCCGCCGGCCCGTACGTCAAGCACGTCCAGGTCAGCGGCACCCATCGGGGTGCCCCGGGCTCGGACCACTTCGACTGGCCGCGGTTCTTCGCGGTGCTGGGGGCCACCGGCTACCGGGGTGCGGTCTGCATCGAGTCGTTCACGGGGGAGAACGACACGATCGCCACGGCGGCGGCGATCTGGCGTCCGCTGGCCCCCTCGCAGGACCGGCTCGCCACCGACGGTCTGCGGCACCTGCGGGCGGTCACGGCGGGCGTCCCCGCCGGGGGATAGGGCCTTCGGGGCGGCCCGTCGGGACGTCCCGTCGGGGTGGCGGGACCATCGTCCGGCCACCCCGACGTCCTGCCGGCGGCAGGACTCTCTGCCTTGTCTTGACAAGGCGGAGAGAGCCGCAGGACAGTCGTCATACCTATTGATACTCAACGATTTATGGCGGGGTGTGGCATGCGGAAATCGCTGACGGCGGTGGTCGCCGTCGTTGTTGCCCTGGTCGCGACGATGGCGGCGGTCTCGCACGCCGGTACGGCGAGCGCCGCCGCCGGGTGTCGGGTGGACTACGTCGTCACCAGCCAGTGGACCGGTGGCTTCCAGGCCGACCTCGCGGTCACCAACCTGGGCGCGCCGGTCAACGGCTGGACGCTACGGTTCGCGTTCCCCGCCGTCGACCAGCAGATCGCGCAGAGCTGGAGCGCCACCTGGGCCCAGACCGGCCAGCAGGTCAGCGCGACCAACCTCGGCTGGAACGCGGCCCTCGGCACCAACGGCTCGACGACCATCGGTTTCGTCGGCTCCTGGTTCCTCAGCAACCCCAAGCCGGCGGCGTTCACCCTCAACGGGGTCGCCTGCACCGGTGGGGTCCTGCCCAGCATGACACCGACCGGGCCGACCACCTCGCCGCCGGTCGCCGACTACCCGGCGATCGTCACCTGGATCAGCCCGGCCGCCGGGGCGGTCCACACCGCGCCGGGCCCCATCGCGCTGGCGGCGACCGCGACGGTGGGAGGCGGCCACTACATCACCTCGGTGTCGTTCCGGGTGAACGGCGTCACGGTGGCCCAGGGGACGAGGTCCGGCGGTGACCGGTTCGACGCGTCGTGGACGCCGCCGGTCGGGGCCCCCGGCACCGGCACCACCTACGTGCTGAACGTCTCCGCCGGCACCGACCAGTCGCTGTCCGGCGGTGCCCCGCCCCGCCTGATCACGGTGGTCACGCCCCCGACCAGCGGCGTCAACCAGCCGCCGGCCGTGGCGCTGAGCACCCCCGGCGGGCAGACGTACTTCCTCGAACCGACCACCGTCACGCTGGTCGCCGACGTCACCGACGCCGACGCCGGGGACGTGGTCGACCGGGTGGAGCTGTACCTCGGCGGGACCCGGGTGGCCGCGACGCCGACCCGCAGTGGACAGCGCTTCCAGTTCCAGCTCGACCTGGCGGCGGCCACCACGTCCACCTTCACCGTCCGGGCGTACGACACCCACGGCGGTGTCGGCATCTCCAACCCGCTGACCTTCACCATCCGCTAGTCCGGCGCGGCGTCCGCGCCCGGGAGGCACCCGGCCAGCGATGTCCTAGGATGCTTTAGGGGTCGTGCCCCGCGTCACCGGCGCGGGGCACGACCATGACCACGCGACCACACGGGAGTAGGGGTTCCGGATCGGGCCCCGCCCACTACCATGGGTGCTGCGCCGGAAGCGGCGCGGCGACGTTTCTGTTCTGGTGGCTCTTGTTTCGTTGGGTGGTGGTCGCGGTGGCGGTCGGTACGATTCTCAGCTTCGACGACGTGAAGGGGTACGGCTTCATCAGCCCGGAGGGCGGTGGTGAGGACGTCTTCGTGCACGCGAACGACTTCGGCGACCAGCGTCCGTCGGTCGCGCCCGGCATGCGGGTGGAGTTCGAGTCGGTGGAGGGCAACCGCGGGGTCAAGGCGCTCTACGCGCGCCTGCTCAACCCCGGTGCCCCGGTCGCGTCCCGCGCGGCGGCGTCCGCCGCGCCGACCGTGACCCGGCTGCCGGTGACCGACCGGGGCGACGACGAGGAGTGCGACGTCCTGACCGCGTTCACCTTCCGGTCCAACATCACCGACCTGCTGGTCGAGCAGGTGCCGACGCTCACCGGCGCCCAGATCAGCCAGATCCGGCAGCACCTCACGCAGTTCGCCCGTTCCCACGGGTGGATCGAGGACTGACCCCGTCCGGTGCGGGCCCACCCTGCGGTGGACCCGCACCGGCGTCAGCCGGCGGCGTAGGCGTACCGCGAGGTCCGCTCGGCGAGCCAGAGCCACCGACGCCGTACCTCGCCGCTGGTGGCCGCGACCATGCCGAGCGCGTCGGCGGACACGGCGGCCAGCGCCGCACCGGTCGCCGCCGGATCGTCGAGCAGCGCCGCGCCGTCGCGGAACGCCTCCGCCTCGGCCCCGCCGCCGAACCGGGGCGCGACCTCGTCACGCCAGAAGTCCGCCCAGGTCAGCTCCGGGTTCCAGGAGAACCGGGCGTACGCCAGGTAGCTGATCTCGTTGGTCGGGTGGTACGCGGACGGCTCGGCGAAGATGGTCAACCCGCGCATCCCGGCCGCCCCGGACCGACCGGCCATGTCGGCGTACATCTCGGGGACCCAGGAGTGGCGCTGCCGGTTCCACTGTGAACCGGCGTGGGTGCGCAGCACGTTCGTGGTGTGCGGGAGCCGCTCGACGTGCTCGGCGGTCAACCGGTCCCGCTGGTCGTACCAGAAGGCGCGGTTCACGCAGTACTGGTAGGCGACGTCGTCGGGCAGGTCGGCCAGGGGCTTCTGGGCGTCGAGGTCGAAGATGTTGTCCCAGTACACCTCGACGAGGTGGCGCAGCGGCACGCCGGCCGGGCCGGGTCGCCGGGCCGTCGCCAGCAGCGTCGGGTACACCGACCGCATCGCCTCGTACGACCAGGAGGTGCGCTCGCCCCCGGTGCGGGCGGCGCACCGGGCGCAGGCGCAACTGCCGTAGTCGCCGGTCTCGAAGTTGATCCCGCCCACCGGCAGGGTGTCGAGCAGCCAGTCGATGGCGTCGCGGTGCCAGGCCAGGTTGTCCGGCTGGGACGGGCAGGCCGCCATCATGTACTCGCTGGCCGGGAAGTGCAGGTCGCCGAACTCGTCGATGTCGAAGCCGACCTTCTTCGGCAACTCGGCGGCGAGGTCGGGGCGTTGCCGCAGCCAGGTGGCCAGGTTGTAGCGGTGCCGGCCGTCGAAGTAGATCCCGCCGTAGGCGTTGATCCCCACCCCGGCGATGATCCGCACACCCCGGGCGTTGGCGTACCCGCACAGGTCACGGGCCGCGGCGACGCCGCCGTGGGCGTCGCGCAGCAGCCCGTACACGACGATGCCGCCGATGCGTTCCCGGGAGCAGAAGTCGACCAGGCGGCGGTAGTCGGCGCCGAACGCGTCGGCGGACTTCGCGTACGGGTTGAGCGCGCCGATCTCCTGCTGACCGAGCTGACGGGTGTCCCAGTTGGTGGAGTGGTCCCAGGTCCACAGGGTGCGCAGCGGCAGCCCGGGGGCGCTCACCCTGCTGCCCACCGGCAGCCCGGCCGGGGTGGCGGCGGCGACCAGGGCGCGGGCGGCGTACACCAGGCCGGCGAACGGGTCGCCGACCAGCCGGATCTCGCCCTGTTCCGGCACCTCGACGCGGTGGCCGCCCTCGGGCAGCGTCGGGTCGGCGACGAACCGGACCGGCACCGCGTCGGCACCGCCCTCACCCCACGCCGCGCGGAGCAGGTCGGCGGCGAACGGGGCGTGCTCGTCGCCGAGCACCCGTACCCCGGAAAGCTGGCGGAACGACGTCATCATGACCTCCCGATGGTCGGTGCGGTGGCGGCCAGGTAGTCGACCACGTCGATCGCGGTCCACACCCCGTGCCGCCAGTAGGGGTCCTGTTCGAGGTGGGCGCGGGCGGCGGGCGCGTCGGCGGCCCGCAGCACCAGCACCGAGGCGCGCAGGTCGGCGCGGGCCCCGACGACGAGGGCGGTGCCGTCGGCGAGCAGGTCACGCATGTGCGCCAGGTGCGCGGCCCGGTACGGCTCCCGCCGGAGCGCGGCGTCGGCGGCGAAGGTGGCGGTGACCAGGTAGGTCGGTGTGAAGCGCAACTCCCCGGTGACGGTGTGGCTCACGTGTCGGCTCCGATCGCGCCGAGCAGCCGCTGCATGGCGACCCGGTAGACGGTCTGCGGGCGGCCCGCGCCGGTGCTGACGTGCACCCCGACCTCCTCGGCGAAGCCGGCCGCGCGCAGCGCGTTGAGCAGCCGGCGGGCCGAGCGGGCCTCCACCCCGTACGCGTCGGCGAGGCCCCGGGCGGTGATCTGGTCGGGGTCCATCTGGTGCAGCGCCTCCAGCAGCCGCCGGGTGGACAGCGGGCCGATCCGGAGCTGTTCGGAGACGCGCAGCATGCCCGGCCCGGTTTCGCGCAGCCGGGGACGCACGGTGGTCTGCCGGCTGGAGTGGACCTCCCCGTCGGGGAAGACCACGTGGGTGTCGCCGCTGTGCCGGCCCAGCGCGAGAGCCTTGCGGGCGTTGTCCTCGGCAGCGGCGATGGTGGTGCCGGCACCGAAACCGACGGCGTGTTCGACGTCGACGCCGCGCAGGGTGAGCAGGGAGGCGTGCCCGTCGCGGTGCCGGGCCAGGGCGCTCTCCACGGTGCCCCGGGTGGTGGTGATCAGCATCGTCCGGTCGTCGACGGTGGCGAGCCGGCCGCGCATCCGTTCGGCGTGTTCCAGCAGTGCCTCGCGGACCCGTAGCCGCTGCCGTTCGGCCTGGTACGGGTCCTGGGCCCGCTGGGTGGGGGCACCCAGGTCGACCATCATGACCGCGATCTGGGTGGCCCGGGACTGGCGTACCTCGGCGGCGAGCCAGGCCCGGCGCAGCGCGTCGCGGACCGACGCCCGGGTGTGCTCGACACGCCACACCGGCACCCCGCTGTCGGCGAGGTCCCGGTGCACCGCGCCGAGGCAGGTCAGGCACGCCTCGACCGCGCCTGAGGCGTACCGTTCCCGGTGGTAGGCGGTGATCTCGTCGAGGCCGGAGAAGAGCAGCCCGGACGAGTCGGCGATGGGCAGGATCTCGGTGGGCGGCTCGACCTCGATGTCGTGGTACGTCTCCCGGACGGTCTCCGCCTCGATGGTGTCGACGCTGACCCGGGGCAGTCGTCCGCCGGTGGCCAGCAGGATCCGGGACAGCGTGCGGTAGAGGTCGATGCCGGCGTGCCGGACGTAGTCGATCTCGGCGCGCAGTTCCCCGGTGGCCGTGGCGAAGGCGTACGGGATGCGCCCGGTGAACAGCAGCACCTGACACATCTCGTCGAGTTCGCGGGCCAGGTCGGGGGCCTGCTCCGGCCGGGTGTACGCGCGGGTGGTGATCGACTCCGCGCGGCCCTCCCCGGCCGCGACCTCCCGGACGAGCCGGATCGAGTCCTCCGGGCCGATGATGCCGATCACAATGCCTCCACGTGGTGTGCCGCTGCCCTGGTGGGTGGGGTGCTCAGCCGGTACAGACCGTGCCGGTGAGGCCGGCGCTCGCCGACGACGCCAGCAGGACCAGCGCCGAGGCGACGTCCTCGGGGCGGCCCAGCGCGGCCTCGACGGCGGCGATCCGTCCGCCGTCGGCGCCGTTGGCCCGTGCCTCGGTGAGCGACCGCCGCATCAGTGGCGTGTCGATGTCGCCGGGGCAGAGCGTGTGCACCCTGATCCCCTGTGGACCGAGTTGGCGGGCCAGTGTGAGCGCCAGACCGTGCAACCCTCCCTTGCTCGCGCCGTAGGGTACCGAGCCGGAGCCGGTCTGCACGCCCGCCTTCGAGCCGACCAGCACGAGCACCCCGCCGTGGGGGAGCAGGTGCCGGGTGGCGTGCTTGGCGACCAGGAACGGCCCGGTGAGGTTGACGGCGATGACCTGGGCCCAGAGCGCGACCGGTACGTCCCGGACGTCGAGGCCCTGCCCGCGCATCACCCCGGCGACGTGCAGCACGGCGTCGATCCCGCCGAGGTCGGCGGCGGCGGCGTCGAGCGCCGCGGCGACCTCGGTCTCGACGGTGACGTCCACCCGGTGCGCGTAGGCCCGGCCGCCGGTGGCGCGGGCCTGCCCGGCGGCGGTGTCCGCACCGGCGGCGTCGGCGTCGAGCACGGCGACCGCCGCGCCGGCCGCGGCGGCGGCGGTGACGGTGGCCCGGCCGATGCCGGACGCGCCGCCGACGACCACCACCCGCCGGCCGGCGAGCAGGCCGGCGGGTGCGGCACCGGTGCTCTGCGCGCCGGCCGGCGGGTGTCCGCCGGGTCTGCCGGTGGCGGCGGTTGGGACCGTGTCGTTCACGCCCGGACCGTCCGGCGGACGGCGTCGGCGACGGTCGCCGCCTCGGGCACCACGACCGCCTGGAGGGCGGGTGCGGCGGGCATCGGCACGTCCGGGGCGGCGACCCGGGCGATCGGGGCGCGCAGGTCGGTGAAGCACTCGGTGGCGGCGCGGGCGGCGATCTCCGCGCCGAAGCCGCCGGTCAGGTTCGCCTCGTGGGCGACGACCAGCCGGCCGGTGCGGGCCACCGACGTGGCGACGGTGTCGAAGTCGAGCGGGTTGAGCCAGCGCAGGTCGACCACCTCGACGTCGATGCCCTCCTCGGCGAGGGTGCCGGCGGCGTCGAGGGCGGCGGAGACCATCCGGGACCAGGCCACGACGGTGACGTCGGTGCCGGGGCGGACCACCCGGGCCCCGCCGACGGGCTCGACCGGGGCGTCGGTGCGGACCTGACCCCGGGTCGGATAGAGCATCCGGGCCTCGGCGACCACCACCGGGTCGTCGCTGACCACGGCGGTGCGCAGCATCTGGTACGCGTCGTCGGGGGTGGCCGGCAGGGCGACCCGCAGGCCGGGGGTGTGGGCGAAGTACGCCTCCGGGGAGTGCGAGTGCTGGGCGCACGCGCCGGGGGAGTAGCCCTGCTGCATCCGGATCACCAGCGGGGCCTTCCACCGGCCGGCGCTGGAGTAGTGGATGGTGGCGATCTGGTTGACGATCTGGTCCATCGCGACGAACGAGAAGTCGGCGTACATGATCTCGGCGATGGGGCGCAGTCCGGTCATGGCCGCGCCGAGGGCCATGCCGAGGAAGCCGGTCTCGGAGATCGGGGTGTCGAAGATCCGTTCCGAGCCGAACCGCTTGTGCAGCCCCTTGGTCGCGCCGAACGGCCCGCCGGGCAGTGCGACGTCCTCGCCGAAGTAGATGGTGTCGGTCCGGCTGTCCAGGGCCCAGGTGAGGGCGGCGTTGACGGCCTGGATGTAGCGCAGCGACTCAGACATAGACGTGCTCCTCGGCGGTCGCCGGGTCCGGGTGGGGGACGGCGCGGGCGGCGGTGACGGCGGCTTCGATCTCGGCGGCCACCTCGGCGTCGACGGCGTCGAGCCGGGCGGTCAGGTCGGCGTCGGCGGCCTGGCGGATGCGGGCCAGGGGTTCGCGTTGCCGGGCGGCGGCGATCTCGCCGGCCGGGCGGTAGTGCTGCGCGTCGCCGCTGTAGTGGCCGACGAGGCGTTCGGTCATCGCCTCCACGATGGACGGGCCGGAGCCCTCCCGGGCCCGGTCGACGGCCTCGGTGACCGCCTCGGCGACGGCGTCGGGGTCGTTGCCGTCGACCACCCGGGCGGGCAGGCCGTAGCCGGGGGCCCGTTCGGCGAGCTGCCGGACGCGCACCATGTCGGAGATCCGGGACATCTCGGAGTAGACGTTGTTCTCCACCACCAGCACCAGTGGCAGGTCGAGCACGGCGGCGAGGTTGAGCGCCTCGTGCACGTTGCCCTGGTTCATCGCGCCGTCACCGATGCTGACCACGCTGACCGCTCCGCTGCCGGTGCGCTGGGCGGTGAGCGCCGCGCCGGTGGCGATCGGCACCCCGGCGCCGACGATGGAGTTCTCGCCGACGAACCAGCGTCCCGGGTCGGACAGGTACGGCGAGGCCGCCCGTCCGCCGCACAGCGCGGAGTCGCGTCCCATCATCTCGGCGAACAGGCCGGCGAGGTCGACGCCGCGGGCGATCGCCCAGCCGTGGCCGCGGTAGGTGGCGGTGACGTGGTCGCCGTCGCGCAGCGCCCGGCACGCGCCGACCGGGATGGCCTCCTGGCCGTTGCACAGGTGGATCGAGCCCGGGATCTCGCCGGCGTCCTTGAGGGCGGTCAGCCGCTCCTCGAACCGGCGGATCCGGGCCATCAGCCGATAGTCGTCGAGCTGCCCCATCACACCCCCAGAGATAATTGAGCCCTATTCCGACTCGTTGGTTGAGGAGCCTAGACCAGCAGTCCAGGGCTATGGAAGAGTGCACAAGCAAGTTTGTGGCCGTTATTGGTCTCTAATTGGGGGAGTCGGCATGGAGATCGTCGAGGTGGAGTCGGCGGTACGCGGGGACGCGCACTTCGTCCAGGTACGCACGTCCGACGGACGGACCGGGGTGGGCCAGTCCGCGTGCTGGGGATACCCCGACGCGGTGCACGCCGTGGTCCAGACGTTCCGGCCGTACCTGCTCGGGGCCGACCCGGACCGGATCGAGCACCACTGGCACCACCTCTACCGGATGGGCCCGTTCCGGGGCTCGGTGCTCACCGCCGCCGTCTCCGCCGTCGACCTGGCGCTGTGGGACCTGCTGGGCAAGCGGCTCGGGGTGCCGGTGTGGCAGCTGCTCGGCGGCCGGGTCCGCGACCGCATCCGGCTGCACCTGCTGCTGCCCGGCACCGGCGCGCAGGCGCTCGCCGAACAGGCCGCCGCCGCGGTCGCCGACGGCTTCACCGCCGTGAAGTTCGACCCGCTGCCGGCCGCCTACGGCGACCTGTCCCAGGCCCGGCTGGTGGCCGAGACCGAGGCCACCACCGCCGCCGTCCGCGACACCGTCGGCCCGGACGTCGACCTGCTCATCGAGCTGCACCGCAAGCTCACCCCGTTGCAGGCGCAGGCGGTGGTGCCGGCGCTGGCCCGGCACCTGCCCCTGCTGGTCGAGGACCCGATCCAGATCGACAGCGTGAGCAGCCAGGCCGAGGTGGGCCGGCGGGCGCCGCAGGTGCCGATGGCCAACGGGGAACGGCTGCACACCATCTGGGAGTTCAAGGAACTGCTGGCCCAGGGCGGCGCGCAGTACGTCCGGCCCGACGTCGGCCTGGCCGGTGGGCTCAGCCACGCCCGTAAGATCGCCGCGCTGGCCGAGGCGCACCACGCGGCCGTGGTCACCCACAACTGCCTGGGTCCGCTGCTCACCATGGCCTCGGTGCAGCTCGACACGGTCATCCCGAACTTCGTCACCCAGGAGTACTCGCCACTGGACGACCAGCTCGCCGACGGTCCGGCGCGGGCCTGCGTCCGCCGCGAGGGCGGGTTCCTGCCGGTGCCGCAGGAGCCCGGCCTGGGCGTGACCCTCGACCTGACCGGGACCGGGCCGCTGGACCTGACCGGCCGGCCGCTGACCCGCATCCCGCTGCGCGCCGACGGTTCGGTGGCGTACGCGGTCTGACGGCGGGCACCGCGACGGCCCGGCGGGGACCTCCCCACCGGGCCGTCGCGGCAGGGTCGCGCCGCTCACGGCGGCGGCTGCCCCGGATGGTGGAACACCGGGTACGCCCACAGCGGCTCGCCGTCGGCGTCGGCGATCTCGGCGAACAGCTCCGACAGCGACGCCGTCCAGCGGGCCTGCACCGGCGAGGCGGCGGTCACCGCGCGGGCGTGCGCGAACCCCCGGCGGGTACGCAGCACGCAGATCAGCAGCAGGTCGTGCCGGTAGATGTGGTAGTCGTAGACGCCCGCCTCGTCGAGCAGCGCGGACAGCTCCGGCCACACCCGGGCGTGCCGCCGCTCGTACTCGGCCTGCGCGCCGGGGCGCAGCCGGTACAGGTGGCACACCTGCTCACCCGGCCCGGCCGCCCCGCTCACCGTCGCCCCCGCCGCAGCGGACCGGCCGGCGTCACCCGATTGCGCCCGGTGGGCGTCACCCGGCTGTGGCCGGCCGGCGTCACCCGGCTGCGCCCGGTGGGCGTCACTTGCCGGAGCCGGCGAGTGCGCCGGAGACGAGTTGCCGTTGGAAGACCAGGTAGACGATCAGCACCGGCAGCAGCGCCACGATCAGCCCGGCGCTGACCAGCGGCACCGACACGTCGTACTGGCCGCTGAGCAGGGAGACGCCGACCATCAGCGTCTTGCTGTCCGAGCCGCCCATGATGACCAGCGGCAGCAGCAGGTCGTTCCACATCCAGACGAAGTTGAAGATGGCCAGCGCCGCGATGGCCGGGGTGGCGATCGGGGCGAGCAGCCGGAACAGGATGGTCAGGTGTCCCGCGCCGTCGACCCGGGCCGCCTCGATCAGCTCGTCGGGCACCTGCTGGAAGTAGCCGGCGAGCTGGTAGGTGCCCAGCGGCAGCCCGAACGCCGCGTACGCCAGGATCAGGCCCTGGTACTGGCCGGACATGCCCAGGTCGAGCACCGTCTGGTACAGCGGGTAGATGATCGCCTGGCTGGGGATGGTCAGCGTCACGATGATCAGCAGGAAGACCACCTTCCCGCCCCGGAACCGCAGCTTGGTCACCGCGTACGCGACCAGCAGGGCGGCGAGCACCGACAGCACCAACCCGCCGAGCGTGGTGACCAGCGAGTTGAGCAGCAGCCGGGGCATGTCCATCCGGCGGAACGCCTCCAGGTAGTTCTCGAAGGTGATCCCGGCCGGCAGGCCCAGCGGGTCGTCGGCGAAACCGGACTGGGTCTTCACCGAGCTGACCACGGTGAACAGCAGCGGGTAGATCGCCGCGACGGCGACGACGACCAGCGCGAACGTCAACAGGTAGCGCCCGATCCGGGCGAAGTGGCGCGGGTTCATCGCGGCTTCCGGGTCCCCTCGGTGAACATGTGCCGGACGCTGAAGATGGACAGCACGGCGACGAAGACGAACAGGGCGATGCCGATGGCCGAGCCGTAGCCACGGTCCAGGAACTGGAAGGTGGTGAGGAAGACCAGGTACTCGGGGAGCATGGTGGCGTCCCCCGGGCCGCCCTGGGTCAGCGCGTAGATCAGCGGGAACAGCCAGATCAGCACGCCGGAGGCGCACAGCACGCTCCAGTACGCCACGGTCGGGCGCAGCATCGGCACGACCACCGACCACAGCCGCCGGAAGAACCCCGCCCCGTCCAGGTAGGCCGCCTCCAGGGTCTCCTCCGGGATGGTCGCCAGGCCGGCGAGGTAGGTCATCACGCCGAGCCCGAAGAAGCTCCACAGGGCGACCGCCACCAGCGAGAACAGTGCGCTGTAGCGGCCGTTGAGCCACTCGATCGCCAGCGGTTCCAGGCCGACGAAGCGCAGCAGGGCGTTCAGCGGCCCGTCGGGGGCGAGGATCTGCCGGAACATGATGCCGACCACGATCGGCGCGATGGTGTACGGCACGAAGTACACCGCCCGGAAGAACTTCCACCCGGGCGAGCGCTGGTGGATCAGCAGCGCCAGGATCAGCGGGAGCACGATCCACACCGGCAGGGTGGCCACCACCAGCAGCGCGTTGCGGAAGCTGGTGAGCACCATCGGGTCGTCGAACATCCGGGTGTAGTTGTCCGCCCCGGCGAACTCGCTGCCACCGAAGCCGCTGGACGACTCGAAGCTGGTGACCACCCCCCGGACCAGCGGCACCAGCTTGAACAGGACGGCCAGCACCACGGCCGGGAGCACCAGCGCGGCACCCAGCCACCACTCCCGGGCGTGCCCGGGACGTCGGCGGCGGGTCGGCGCGGGTGGGGCGTCGGTGGCCACCGGGTCCGACACCGGCGCGGTGGAGATCGTCATCAGGGTTCCTCTCCCCGGGTCGGGCGGGCGGGGCGACACGGTGCCGCCCCGCCCGCCGGTGGTTACTTGCCCTGCTTCTTCGTGGGGCTGCGCTCCAGCGCCTGCTGCATCTGGTCGGCCCACTTGTCCACGGTGAGCTGGCCGAGGGTGACCTGCTGCCAGCCCCGGGCCAGGGCGTCGGCCTCCGGGCCGGAGAGCATCACGCCGGCGTGCAGGGTCGGCTGGGCGACCAGTTCCTGGATCTTGAGGAAGGCCGGCGACGACGGCAGCAGCGCCTTGTCGACGGTCCTGTTCAGCGGCTGGCCCTTGCCGTACTTCACCCAGAGCTCGCCGTTCTCCTTACCGGCGAGCCAGCTGATGAACTCCAGCCCGGCCTGCTTCTTCTCGCTCCACTGGGTGACCCCGTAGACCGCGCCCTCGATGCCGGAGAACTTGCCGGCCAGCGGCGCGGCCGGGTCGATCGCCGGCCACCGGGTCACGCCGAGCTTGTCGTCGCCCAGGGCCTTGCCGAACGCCTCCCAGTTCACCGCGTCGGAGATGATGGTGCCGGCGAACGCGGCGTCGCCGCGCTGGAAGATGTCCGCGCCGTCGGGCAGCATGGTGATCGACGGGGCGTTCTTGTTGGCCCAGCCCTTGGTGGTGATCTCGGCCAGCTTGCCGAGCACCGACACCAGCTTCGGGTCCTTCCAGGACAGCTTCCCGGCGAGCAGCGCCCGGATGTCGTCCTCGGTGAGGTAGTTGCGGGCGATCTCCGGGAAGTCCCAGTACGCCGGGAAGGTGCCGGACAGGCCCAGCGCCAGGCAGGTCTTGCCGGCCTTCTTCACCGCCTCGCAGGCGGCCCCGAACTCGTCCCAGGTGGCCGGGGGCTGCTCCGGGTTCAACCCGGCGGCGGTCAGGACGGCCTTGTTGTAGTACAGGACGTTGCCCTGGTAGGAGAACGGCACCCCGTAGCAGGTCTTGCCGGTGTCGAAGCCCTCGCAGGCCCCGCTGTAGGTGACCAGGTCCTTGGTGATCTCGGCGGCCTTGTCACCCAACGGCACGTACGCGCCGCGCCTGTCGAACAGCTCCAGCCCGGCGTTGTTGGCCATCACGTCCGGCCCCGACTGCGAGGTGATGTACGGGCCCTGCACCTCGGGGTACTTGTCGAACGGGACGGACTGCATCTCCAGCTTGATGTCCGGGTGGCTGCCCTCGAAGCTGGTCTTGACCTGCTTCCAGTACTCGGCGCCACCCGGCTCCCAGGTCAGCACCTTGAGGGTGACCGGGCCGTCGGCGGCGTCGTCGCCACCGCATCCGGTCAGCAGGGCGGCGGCGGCCATGCCGGCGGCGAGGACGCCGGCCAATCTCCGTCGAAACATCGGTTAGCTCCTGTCACAGGTGGGGGGCTCAGGGGAGTCGGCGGACCGCGCCGCCGCTGTCGGCGCTGCCGGCCACGGCCTCGGCGACCTGCACCACGTGCAGTCCGTCGGCGAGTGGGACGACCGCCGTCGGTGCGGTGCCGTCGATCCGGCTCAGGAAGTGCCGCAGCTCGGCGGCGAGCGCGCCGCCGCCGTCGACCGGGGACAACAACCAGTCCGGTGCCTCGGTCGGCTCGCCCTGGACGAGCAGCGTGGGGTGGCCGAGGTCGACGTGGGCGACCCCGTCGGTGCCGTACACCTCGACCAGGTCCGAGGTGTGGTGGGGGGTGCTCTCGGGAAGCAGGTAACTGTTGCGGATCGACGACACGACGTCGTTGGCGTGTCGCAGCTCCGCCCACACCAGGACCGGGGTCGCCGATCCGGGTCGGGTCCGGGCCGCCGCGCGGACCTCGACCACCGGCGCTCCGGCGTACCAGAGGGCCAGGTCGATGTCGTGGACGGCGGTGAGCAGCGCGGGGTGTTCGCGCGGGAAGAGCCGGCTCAGGGTGCGGGGCCGGTCGCGGCGGGACGACACGGCGAGCACGTCGCCGAGCCGGCCGGCGCGAATCGCGTCGTGCAGGGCCCGGTGCGGCGGGCTGTGCCGCAGAATGTGCCCCGGCTGGCAGAGCACCCCGGTGCGTGCGGCGGTGTCGACGATGGCGGCGGCGTCGGCGACGGTGGTGGCGAGCGGCTTCTCCACCAGCACCGGCACCCCGGCGTCGAGCAGCGCCACGGCCACCGTCCGGTGCGCCGGGCCGGGCACGCAGACCGACGCGGCGTCCGGTGTGGTGTCGGCGAGCAGGGCGGCGACGTCGGCGTACGCCTGCGGCACCTGGTACTGCGCGGCCACCCGGGCGCGGGTCGCGGGGTCCGGCTCGACCAGGGCCGCCACCGGCACGCCGAGCGACCGGTACGCGGCCAGGTGCCGGACCCCGAACGCCCCGGCCCCGATCACGGCCACCGACGGGCGGCTCACGCCCCGACCGCCTCGACGGCGTCGGTCCGGTCACCCGGACCGGGCCGACCGGGCCCGGCGTCCCCGTGACCGTCGGGAGCGGCCAGCCGGCCGTCGAGCACCGCCCGGGTGAGCCGTTCCAGGGCGGCCACCCCGGCGCTGAGGCAGCGTTCGTCGACGTCGAAGGCACCGGAGTGCAGCGGTGCGCCGCCCTGCTCGCCGGTGACGCCGAGCTTGACGTACAGGCTGGGGCCGAGCGCGGCGAGCAGCGCGAAGTCGTCGGTGGTCAGTGGGGGCTCGGTCAGGTCGGCGACCCCGACCACCCCGGGCAGTTCGGCGCGGGCGAGCGCCACCAGGGCCGCCGCGTTGCGGACCGGGGGCATCTCGTTGGCCCAGGTGAACCGCAGCCCGAGGTCGAGCGCGGCGGCCTGCTGCCGGGCGATCCGCTCGATGACCTCCTTGAGCCGGGCGCGGGTGGCCTCGTCGTGGGTGCGCAGCGTGCCGGTGGCCTCGGCCCGCTCGGCGACCTGACTCTGGCTGGCCCCACCGGCGATCGTGCCGATGTTGAAGGCCACCAGCTCGTGCGGGTTGCGGGAGCGGGCCACCCCGGCGTGCAGCAGGTTGACGATGCCGGCGAGGCCGAGGATCGCGTCGCGACCCAGGGCCGGGGTGGCGGCGTGCGCGGCCCGGCCGGTCACCTCGAACCGGAAGGCGTCCTTGGCCGCCATCGCGGTCACCCGGTCCACCCCGATCGTCCCCACCGGCAGGTCCGGCCAGCAGTGCAGGCCGAGGACGGCGTCGAAGCGCCTGTCGCGCAGGGCCTCGTCGGCGAGCACCGCGGCGGCGCCGGAGGTCGCGCCGAACGGGATCTCCTCGGCCGGCTGGAACAGCACGGTCACCGAGCCCCGGGCGGGCGGGTCGGCGGCGAGCCGGGCGGCGACGCCTGCCATCACGGTCATGTGCACGTCGTGCCCGCAGGCGTGACAGACCCCCGGGTTGGTCGACGCCCAGGGCACCTGCTTGGCGTCCTGAACCGGATAGGCGTCCATATCGGCCCGAAGCAACACCGAGGGTCCCTCGGTACGTCCTTCGATCTCCGCGAGCAGGCCGGTGCCGGCGACGCCGGTGCGCACCCGGGCGATCGGCGCGAGCCGCCCGGCGAGCACGGTGGCGGTCTGCTGTTCAGTGAACCGCAGCTCGGGGTGCTGGTGGAGCTGCCGACGCAGCCGTACCAGATCGTCAACGTCCTCGTGCGCCTGCACCACGCGGTTCACTCCTCGCCTACGTCCGATAATCCGGACCTAATTGAGACAAGAACCTAAGCGAGGGGTCCTCCCGCGTCAATGGGCAGCTCAGAATCGGTTAGGGTCCGCCCATGGAACGCGCCGACGCCCACCTGCACCTGTTCGCCGACGGTTACCCCGGCCGGTACGGACGGTCACCGGCCGGCGGTGACGAACTCGCCGTCTACCGGACGTTGCGCCACGAACACGGCATCGCGCGGGCCCTCGTGGTCGGCTACGAGGGCGGCCCGGAGTTCACCGGCAACAACCGTCACCTCGCCCGGCTCGCCGCCGCGCACGACTGGATCGCCCCCCTGGCGTACGTTCCGGTCACCGGCGTCGACCCCGCCGGGCTGGACCGCATCCGGTCGGCGGGATTCGCCGGCCTCGCCGCGTACCTGCCGGACCCGGCCGCCGCCGGCACCTTCGCCGGGTGGCTGACCCGGACCGCCGCGACGCTCACCGGCACCGCGACGCTGCTCAGCCTCAACGCCCCACCCGAGGCCGCCGGACGGCTCGGCCGGGCGCTGGCCGCCCTCGACGGGTGCCCCGTGCTGTTCAGCCACCTCGGCCTGCCCGGCCGGCAGGCGACCGTGCCGGACCTCCCGGCCGCCGCCGACCGGCTCGCCCCGCTGACCGACCTGGCCCGGCTGCCCCACGTCGGGGTCAAGGTCTCCGGCCTGTACGCGGTCAGCGACCCCGCCGAGGGCTACCCGCACCCCGCCGCCCGGCCCTTCGTCGAGACGCTGCTGCACCACTTCGGCGCGCGCCGGCTCTACTGGGGTTCCGACTTCGCCCCCAGCCTCGACCACGTGTCCTTCGCCCAGACCCTGCACCCGGTCGGCCTCGACGGACTCTCCACCGCCGAGGCGGCCGACGTGTTCGGCGGCAACCTGCTGCGCGCCCTGGACGGCTGAGCGGGAGTCGACCGGCCCGGGGCGCGATGCGTCCGACCTGCGGGGCAGGAGGGCTCGGGCCCGCCGAGACACTTGACGTCATCGATGTCAGCGATAACGTACGGGGACCACCGCCACCCCGCCTCCACCACCCCGAGGTGACCCGTTGAAGCGTCGTACCCTGCTGTCCGCCACCGGCGCCGCCCTCGCCGGCGCGACCCTGCTGCGTCCCGCCACCGCGTCCGCCGCCCCCGGCGACGGCTACGTCATGGCCTACTTCACCGAGTCGCCGAACATGACCGCCGCCAACTACGGACTGCACCTCGCCGTCAGCACCGACGGCCTGAACTGGACCCCGCTCAACCAGAACCGCCCCGTCGCCACCCCGACGCTGGGCAGCCGGGGCCTGCGCGACCCGTTCGTCCTGCGCAGGCAGAACGGCGGCTTCGTGGTGCTCGCCACCGACCTCAACGGCACCGACTGGAACTACCAGAGCCAGTACCTGCACGTCTGGGACTCGGCCGACCTGCGCACCTTCACCGGCTACCGGCTGCTCAAGGTGCACTCCCTGGCCACCCACGCCTGGGCGCCCGAGGCGTACTGGGACCCCGGACGCGGGCAGTACGCGGTCGTCTACTCCGCCGTCACCGGCGGACGCAACGTGCTGATGGTCAACTACACCGGCGACTTCGTGACCGCGTCCGCGCCGCAGACGTTCTTCGACCCCGGCTACGACGCCATCGACGGCAGCTTCGTCAGCGTCAACGGGGTCAACTACATGTACTTCAAGAACAACACCAACAGCACCCTGCTCGGCACCCGCTCCACCAGCCTCGACCCGGGCAGCTTCAGCGTCCACACCGCCGCCATCGGCCCCGGCCGGGGAGTCGAGGCCCCGCAGATCGTCAAGTCCCACACCGCGAACACCTGGTACCTGTGGGGCGACACGTGGAGCCCCAACGGGCGGTTCTTCTGCTGGCAGACCAGCAACGTGGCGGGCGGGGCGTGGAGCCTGCTCAACGACCGGGCGTACACGCAGCCGTTGAACTCCAAGCACCCCGGGATCGCCCCGGTCACCGCGGCCGAACTCACCGCGCTCACCGCCGCCTGGGGGCTGCCCACCTGGAACCGGATCAAGTCGTACAACTTCCCCGACCGCTACGTGCGGCACGGCAACAACGTCGGACGCATCGACACGTACCCGTTCGAGCCGTACCAGGACCAACTGTGGACCCTGGTGCCCGGCCTGGCCGATCCGGCCGGGGTGTCGTTCCGCTCGGTGAACTACCCCGACCGCTACCTGCGCCACTACGACTACACGATCCGGCTGGCGGCCAACGACGGCACCAGCGCGTTCCGGGGCGACGCCACGTTCTACCGTACGGCCGGCCTCGCCGACTCCTCGTGGACGTCGTTCCGCTCGTACAACTTCCCCGACCGCTACCTGCGCCACTACGACTACCTGCTGCGCATCGACCCGCTCACCGGTGGCTCACCGGCCACCGACCGGCAGGACGCCACCTTCCGGATCGGCTACTGACCCACAGCCGGACCTGCGCACGGCACACCGGCGGACGCCGAACCCGCCCGTCGGTGCCGGCACGGCCGGTCCTATCCTGGCGCGATGTCGTACGCCGAACTCCGTGTCGACCAGTGGAACGACCGCTCCGAGGAGGCCGCCGGCCGCATCGCCCGGGAGATCGCGGCGCGGCACGACCTGACCCTGGTGGGCCTGCGGGACACCGGCTACGCGGGACGCCGGCACCGCACCGCACTGTTCGACCGGGGTGGGCTGGGGTTCGCGCTGGTGCCCGGTGGCCGGCCGACGCTCGGCTACGACGCGACGCGGTTCCACCCCGGCGCGGGCCAGGCGGCCAGCTACGCCGACAGCGCCGAGGAGTACGGCCTGCCGCCGCTGACCGAGTACGTCGACGCGATGACCTCGCCCGTGCGCGACGTCGACCTGCCGGCGATGCTGGTCGCGGTGGAGGCGTTCGAACCCGGCGAGATGCCGGTGCCGCCGGACGACCCGCGGGTCGGTGAACTCGTCGCGTCCCTCGACCACCGGGGCGACGGGGGGGCCACCGTGCGCTCCGCCGACGGGCTGACCGTCGAACTGGACGCGGCCGGCCGGGTGACCCGCGCGGTGCTGGTCGAGGAGTTCGACCACGACGAGGCGATGGCCGCCCTGGCCGACCTCGGCCTGCGGACCACCAGCCCGGACGAGTGGGAGTGGGCCTGCGGCGCGGGCGCGAGCACCCTGTTCCGCTGGGGCGACGACACCCCCGACGACTGCTACCCGGTCGAGCACGGCACCGGGCCGCACCGCACGCCGAACCTGTGGGGGCTGGCGATCGGCCAGGACCCCTACCGGTACGAGGTGACGACCGAGCCGACGGTGGTCTGCGGCGGTGACGGCGGCGTCGTCACCTGCGGCGGCAGCGGCTTCTTCCTCGGCTGGCTCACCCTCGCGACCGCCTACCGCGACGGGGACTTCGGCCGGTGGCTCGCCTCCGACGACGGGTACGCCGACGAGACCCTGACCCGGCCCGTCATCAGCCTGGACTGAGCGGCGGCGGTACCCGGTTACTCGCTCACCGCGGGGCGTACCGGCGTCGACGTGGAGTGCTCCACCCGACCCGCGCCCCGGCCCCGACGGTCGACGACCACGAGCAGCACGGCGACGGCCATCCCGACCGTCGCCAGCACCAGCGCCACGGTGTGCAGCGCCTCGGTGAAGTGCCCCCCGCGCAGGCCGGCGGGACTGGTGACGGCGATGAACGCCCCGGCCGCCGCGATGCTCATGTTCTCGGTGGACAGCCGGATCGTGTTGAACAGGCCGGCCGCCGCCCCCCGGCGACGCTCGTCCGCCTCGGCGACGGCCAGCCGGTCGATGTGCCCGGAGGGCAGCCCGGCACCCGCGCCGACGGCCAGCAGCGGCAACGCCATCGCGGGCAACGTGCTGTCCGACGACAGGGTCACCAGCCCCAGCGCGCCGAGCCCGCAGAGCACCACCGACGTGACCAGGACCGGGGTCACTCCGAGACTCCTGATCAGGATGCCGCCCACCGGCGGCAACGCGATCGTCGGGGCGGTGAGCACCAGCATCCAGGCACCCGCCTCGGTGGGGGACAGCCCCACCACGTTGATCAGGTACGACGGCAGGTAGACCAGGATCGGCACCAGCACCACCATCAACGTGCCCGCGGTGACCGCGATCGCCGTGTACCGGGGGTTGCGCAGCAGCGTCAGATCGGTCACCGGGTGCGCCACCCGGCGCTCCACGCCGACGAACAGCAGCAGGAGCACGACGGAGGCGGTGATGCCGCCCCACAGCAGCGGATGCGTCACCCCGAGCCGCGGGGCCTCGACCAGGGTCGCGATGCCGATCAGCGAGGCCCCGGTGAACAGCAGCGCCCCGGCCCAGTCGAACGGCGGGTGGGCCGACGGACGGCGCCCGGCGGCGGGCGGGCGTGCCGCCAGGGCGAGGCCGATCACCAGCGCGCCCACCATGGCGGGCACCCCGAACACGGCCGGCCAGCCCAATGTCTCCAACGCCAGACCGCTGAGCTGCGGCCCGAACGCCAGTCCCACACCGAGCAGGGTGCCCAGCAGGCCGAAGGCGCGGGCCTGGGCCCGACCGGTCAGCACGACCGACAGCAGCGCCACCCCGCCGGTCACGGTGGCTGCCGCACCGACGCCCGTGACGGCGCGGGTCAGGTTCAGCACCAGCACCGTCGGGGCGAACGCCGAGGCCGCGGAGGCGACCGCGAAGACCCCCACCCCCGACAGGAACACCCGGTAGGGACTCCACCGGTCGGTGACCGCGCCGCCCAGCACCAGGAACGCGGCGAAGGTCGCGTTGTAGGCGTTGACCACCCACTGTGCGGCGACCGTGCTGGTCTGGAGGTCGTGCTGGATGTCGGGCAGCGCGACCGACGCCCCGGTGATGGTCAGCGGGAGGATCGTGGTGGCCAGCAGCACGGCCACCGCGTGGACCTGTGCCCGGCGGTTCGGCCGGCCCCGGTGCGCCGTCGCCCCGGCGGAACCGGGGGTGGAGAGGTGACTAGACATGAAGTTCCGCCAGAGGTGTGGTCCACGGTGCCCAGGTTCCGTGGTGAGGCGATCAGGTCGGGAGGCGTCGCCGGCGACGCGGTGGGTCAACCCAGGATCAAGCGGAGTTCCTTGCGGTTGCCGATGCCGAGCTTCTTGTACACATGGGTCAGGTGTTGCTCCACCGTGCTGATCGTGATGCTGAGATCCCGGGCGATCATCTTGTTCTGCTTGCCCCGGCCGGCCAGGGTGGCGACCTTCAACTCGCTGTCGGTGAGCGTCGACAGGAACGCCACCGGCCGCCGCTCCAGCACGGTCACGGTAGCGTAGTCGCCCCCGTCGAAGTCGAGTGGTTCGGTCTGCAACCGGCGCAGGATCAGGAAGAAGTCGGGGCTCGACGAGAACCTGCTCAGCGTCGTGAGGACCGCCTCGCGGGCGCTGCTGAAGACCTCCCCGACGGTGTCGGTGGTCTGCGCGGCCCGGCTGCGGATCTCGTCGGCGCGGGCCTGGAGCGCCGCATCCACCAGGTGTACGGCGACGTCCTGCTCACCGAGCATCTGGTACCCGGCCGCCGCCGCCAGCCGCCACGGGAACAGATGCTCCAGCGCCATGCCCCACTCGGCCATGCTCCGCCCGCAGCTCATGAACCGGGTCACCGCCCCGCGCGGGTCCCCGGTGCCCAGGCAGAAGTGGCCGAAGCCGTGCCGGTACCAGAGGCTGTAGCTGGACTCGTCCATCAGCGCGGACGGGATGGTGCGCAGATGGTGCACCGCCGCGCCGATCCGGCCCAGGGTGAGGTTGCCCAGGACCACGGTCGCGAGCGGCTCGCCGATCCGGTGCGCCCAGCGCCTCGGCTGCATCATCCGCAGCGCCCGCTCACCCCACTCGACGCCGCCCTGCACGTCGCCGTCGAGCAGCGCGCAGACGGCGTGCAGGCTGGTGAGTCGGGCCCGCCACCCGATCGGGTTCTGCCCGCCGAGGCGCTGCCGGGCCGCCGCCGCGCAGCCGGCCGCGCTGGAGTCCCCGGACAGCAGCAGGATGCGGATCGCGCAGCTCACCAACCACTCGACGCCGGCCGGGATCTGGCCACTCTGGTTCTCCAGGTAGTCGCGCGCCATGCCGACGTGGTCCAGGCCGGGCCAGGCGGCGGTCATCGCGTTGACCAGCCCGAGGGTCATCAGCTGTTCACGGCTCATGTCCGCAAGGGACGTGCCGTGCCGGGACTCGCCGCAGGGATAGAGGTCGGTCAGCCGGTCGAGGGCACCGGGGAAATCGCAGGAGGCCAGCACCAGTGACTTCCACCTGTCGGATTCACGCGCCTCGGGGTGGTCGGCCAGCGGTTCGAGACTCGCCTCGATTCTCCGGAACATCCGGTCGTAACCACCGACCGGCCTGATCAGCCGCCTCGCGGAATCGACATCGGGCCGTAACCACGCCGCCGGGAACTCTTCCGGGTAATCGCCGAATAAGGGTTCGGTTGTCATTGGCCCCCCTGCCGTGCATGTCGTTCCGAATTGCGTGGCCCGCCCCTATGAAAGCACTCCTGTCTGTTCGACCGCCGCTCGTTATCCTGACGTGCCGACCGACGGTGCGGCCGTCAGCGGGAGATCCGCTCCTCTCCCGCGATGACGATCTCCGTGAAGGGGTACGGGGCGACCGGGTGCCCGGCGTTGACGATCCACGCCTCACCAGTGCGTCCCGTCGCGTACGCCCGCTCGGCGGCGGCGGCCACCTCCGCCGGTGTCACCAACCCGACACCCGCGCGCACGAGGGCGTCGCGCCGGTCGGCGAGCATGGGAGTGTCCACCGCGCCCGGACAGATCGCGTTGATCCGGATGTTGACCTGCCCGAGCGGGCCGGCGAGGGACCGGGCCAGCCCGACCACCGCGTGCTTGCTCGCCGAGTACAGCGCGTCCGGCGACGGGCGCAGGCCGGTGGTGCTGGCGGTGACCAGCACCGCGCCGCCGCCGCGCGCCCGCATCGGCGCGTACGCGGCCTGCACCCCGAACACGACGGAGTCGACGTTGGTACGCATCATCGCCCGGTACGCCTGCGGGTCGAACCCGTCACCGATCGCGGTGCCGGCGAGCACGCCCACGTTGAGGTGCACCAGGTCCAGCGCCCCGTACCGGGCCAGGGCCGCCTCGACGTACTCCTGGCAGCCGGCCGGGGTGGTGGCGTCGGCGTGCACGAAGAGCCCGTCGCACCCGTCGGCCACCGACCGCCCCCGCCCGGCGTCCCGGTCCACGATCACGACCCGCCAGCCCCGCGACCGGAAGCGGTGGGCCACTGCGGAGCCGATCCCGCCGGCTCCCGCAGTGACCACCAGGACCTGTCCGGTCACGGAGCCGCCACGCCCAGGACGTGGCTGAACACGTTGAGCGGGTCGTAGGCGGCCTTGGCCAGCTGCAGGCGCGGGTAGTTGTCGCCGTAGAACAACGTCGACCACGACACGCCCGAGGTGTTCTGGGTGCTGTCGAGGAAGTCGATGTCGGGCCAGTTGATGTACGACCCCTCGTTGCGGGCGTCCGGCGCGGGCACCCCGCCGGTCTCGGCGTACACGTCCCGGTAGAGCCCGCGCAGCCAGTCGATGTTCACCGCGTCGGCGCCCGGGTCGTCCCAGTAGCTGGTGAACGACGCGGCGATCACCGACGAGCGGTGCGCCGTCGCCGTCGCCGTCGGGGCCGTGGCGTTGATCGCCCCACCGTACGACAGCAGCGTCAGGCCCGCTGCCGGGTTGGTGTAGCCGCTCGCCGTGAGCCGGTCGAAGACCCGGCCCGCCTGCGTGTCGGTGTAACGCTGCTTCAGCAGGCCACCCTTGCTCTTGGAGCGCAGCGGGCCGGTGATGCCGAACGCGGCGGCCGTGGTCGGCAGGTTCAGCGTGGTGGTGAGCCACGGCCGGGTGCCGGTGTCGAGGATCGACGGCGTCGCGGTGACCCCGGCGGTGATCGCGCTGACGTACGAGCTGCGCAGGGTGTTGTTGCCGCTGACCGTGGGGTCGACCTGGGCGATGACCGACAGTCGGCCGTACTCGCTGCGGTTGGCGGTCAGCGCGGAGAACAGCTTGGTGCCGGTGGCCCCCGGGGCGCTGTTCAGCTCGTGCCAGGTGCCGTAGTTGGCCATGATCCGGACGAAGTCCGCCCGGGACACGTCGGCCCAGTTCCAGGTCAGGATGGTGTTGGCGACCGCGCCGGGCGGCGTCGGCAGCAGGGTGCTCGGGTTGGTGCCGGTGGCCGTGGCGCTGCGCAGCCAGAACCGGGTGACGATGCCGAAGTTGCCGCCCCCGCCGCCGGTGTGCGCCCACCACAGTTCGCGGTTCGGGTCCCCGGTGGCCCGGGTCGCCACGACGGACTTCGCCGTGCCGGTCGCGTCGACGATGACGACCTCGACCGCGTCGATGTAGTCGGCGACGATGCCGTGCTGGCGGGACAGCATGCCGAACCCGCCGCCGGTGGCGTGCCCGCCGATGCCGACGCTCTGGCAGGAGCCGCCGGGGACGGTGACCCCCCACCCCCAGTCCAGCCGCCGGTACAGGTCGCCGAGGGTGACCCCGCCCTGCACGCAGAAGGCGTTGCGGGTGGTGTCGAACGTGACCGACCGCATCTCGACCAGGTCGATGACGATCTTCGCCGCCGGGTCGTCGACGAAGTTCTCCAGGCAGTGCCCGCCGCTCCGGACCACCACCTTCTTGCCGGCCGTCACGGCCGCCTGCACCGCGGCGACGACCTGCTTGGTGGTGCTCACGATCCGCACCGACTCCGGGCTGCCCACGAAACGGCGGTTGAAGCCGCGCTGGAGGGCATCGGCGTAACGGCGGTCGGTGGGGCCGATCGTCACCGGCCCGGGAGTCTTCTGCCCGCCGGCCAGGGCGTCGACCTGGGCGGGTGCGGCGACCGCGTGGTCGCCGATCAGCGTGCTCGCACCTGCGCCGGCGATGACGGTGCCGACACCGGACATCAAGCGCCTACGGCTCAACCGGGACAAGCTTCCCCCTGGAATTGTTTGAATTGGGGTGGACGCCGCGCCCGAAGCGTCGAGACCCGGCGAGGGAACGTCAATGGGGCGCGCGGCGATGCGCTCGCCACCTGTCGAACGGACCGTAACTTTACTATGCGCATTTCACCGTCGCCAACGGTCGGACCGTTCGACAGAACCCCTAGATCCCCCCTAGGGAAATTGTGTCCTGGATCACCTGAGTCGACGCTAATGGATGTGCTGATCTGCACGTCAGGCCGCGTGAGGCATTACGAGAATGCCTGATCAGCGCAGTTCTGCCCGGGGTTGCCGGGAGTGCTCCCGGTCGTATGCCTCCTGCGCGTCGAGCATCTCGGCGAGGTGGTTCTGCGCCCACTCGACGGCCAGGTCGATGGCGGGCAACAGGGTCCGGCCCAGCTCGGTCAGGCCATAGTGGACGCTGCGGGGCGGGCCGGGCTGCTCCACCCGGGCGACGAAACCGTCGCGCTCCAGGCCGCGCAGCGCCGCGGTCAGCACCTTCGCCGTGACCGGGCCGATCTGCGCCCGGATGTCGGAGTACCGCATCGGTTCCTCCGCCAGCAGGGAGATCACCATCGCCGTCCACTTGTCGCCGATGTGGATCGGGGCGATGCCGGACGGGCAGACCGGATCGAAGCGCGAGGTGGAGTCCGTCACCGGTCCAGCCTAACGAGGTTTCCCGGAGGAAACCGTGGCGCTCGTTACCGTGGCACGCCGGTGCTGCTCGCCGGCGTACGGCCGGTACGGGCGGGCGGCATCCGGACCATCGGCATCGTGAGAAGGGACGACCAGTGACCAAGATCGTTGTGTTCGGTGCGGGCGGGAAGGCGGGCAGGGCGATCGTGGCCGAGGCCTCCAGCCGTGGGCACGAGGTGGTCGCGGTCGTCCGTGACACCGCCAGGTACACCGACCTCGCCGGCTCCGGCGTCGAGGTGGTCGCGGGTGACGTCACCGACCGGTCGCAGGTCGCCACCCTGGTCAAGGGCGCGGGTGCAGTGGTGAACGCCGTCGCGCCCGGCGCCGGGGACAGCATGGACACGTTCTTCACCGCTGCCGCGAACGCGCTCGTCGGTGCCGTCGCCGAGACCGGCGGGGGCCGCCTGGTGGCCATCGGCCTGTCGGCCTACCTCGACGCCGCACCCGGCATCCGGGTCATGGACACCCCCGGGTTCCCGGCGCAGTTCCAGGACTTCGCCAAGGCGCACGCGGCTGCGCTGGACGTGTTGCGGGAGGCACCGGCGACGGTCGAGTGGTCGGTGGTGGTGCCGGCGATGGAGTTCGACCCGGAGGGCGACCGCACCGGGACGTACCGCGCGGGCGACACCGGCATGCTGACCGACGCCGACGGCACCAGCCGCATCTCCTACCGCGACTTCGCCATCGCCGTCCTCGACGAGGCCGAGCAGGGCGCACACCCGCGCACGCACTTCGCCGTCGCCTACTGACCTCCGGTCCGGGCGTAGCGTCCTGACTGTTGGCCCGGAACGCCGCGTCCGGGCCGGCAGCGAATGGTAGAGCCGCAGCCGGGGCGTCGCCCGGCCGGCGGTGCGGGACGCGGGCCGGAGCCCGCCCGATCGGCTGCGCGGGATGGGTGCGGCGGCGGATCGGGCGGGTGGCCCCGAGTCACCCCGCGACCGGCCCGGGTCGGGCGTCCAGCACGGACGCGATCACGGTGCCGGCGCGGGACGCAGGTCGGGGCCCGGTTGCGGCCTCCGCCACCGGCTCCCGGTGCGAGGGACGGCCGGTGGCGGAGGCCGTGGCGCACGCCGTCGGTCACCCTCCCCACGCCCCGGACACCATGCCGGCAAGTCATCCGTGCATCCCGGTCGCCGGCCCCGGCCCGTGACCACCCCGGCCCGGTTGCGGGCGCTGAACGCCGGGAGGTTTCCCGCGGTGCTTTCCGTGCCGTGCCGGATTACCGCCGTGTCGACTGCCGGCGGACGTTTTCTCCTCCCGATTGTTCGGCGCCGCCGCACCCTGCGTGCCGAACAGAGAATTGTTTCCATCCGGGAGCGGTCGTGTTTCCTCCGTGGGCCCCATTGTGTGGGGGCTGGTGATCCACTGTCGAGCATATTCCCCCCGTGGTAATTGCACGTCGCGGGTTGGGTGGCGTGGGTCGATGTCCGACGATTGGTGAAACAATACGCGTCCGTTTGTGATCAGCGGCCGTGCCGTTGGTCGCGCGGCCCTCGACGGTGCGGTGCCGGCCACACCCGGACCGCCTCCGCTGCCGCTCCGAACCGACACCCCGGCGGCCTGCTATCCAATGCTTCGCAACGGTTCCGGCTCCGGCCTGTCGGTCGTCGGTCGTGCACCGGCCCGCCGGTGCTCGCCGGGCTGCAGGCGCTCCTCCGGCGGCGGGGCCGCCTGGTCAAGTCACTCGCCCGGTGACCGAAAAGCGACCACAATGCGTTGCCGATAAACATCGATTAAACGGGAAGTTGACGATTCTAGGGGAAACCTAGGGGTTGAAGCCGATCGATTGCTGATCGACTCTGGACGGGTCGTTGGCGGAGCGGATCGACGTCTCCTGTCGGTCACCTGCAATTCCCACACGCTTCGCGTCACCGCACCCACCGCGTCGACCCCGGGGGAAATACGTGGCTGCCCTGCACGGACACGAGTCGGTTGAATCCACGACGGACATCGCAATCACCGGCATCGCCTGCCGTTTCCCCGGAGCTCCGGACCCGACCCGATTCTGGGAACTGCTCGTGGCAGGCCGCAGCGCAGTCCGGGACGTCTCGGACCGCTGGCCCACCGCCACCGGGGCCGCCCGCTTCGGCGCCTTCCTGGCCGAGGTCGACACCTTCGACGCGCCCTTCTTCGACATCGGCGCCCGCGAGGCCGCACTGCTCGACCCCAGGCAACGCCTCCTGCTCGAACTCGGCTGGGAGGCACTGGAGGACGGCCGGCTGCCCGCCGACACGGTGGCCGGCACCCCGTTGGGCGTGTTCGTCGGCACCACCTGGGACGACTACGCCCAGGTGGTGCACCGCCACCGCAGCGCGCTGCGCTCCGGTCACGCGATGACCGGCCTGCACCGCAGCATGATCGCCAACCGGCTGTCGTACTTCCTGCGGGCCAGCGGGCCGAGCGTCACCGTCGACACCGGCCAGTCGTCCTCCCTGGTCGCCGTCCACCTGGCCTGCGCCAGCCTGCGCAGCGGCGAGTCGACGACCGCGCTCGCCGCCGGGGTGAGCCTGGCCCTGCTGCTGGAGAGCAGCCACATCTCCGACGACTGGGGTGGACTGTCTCCCGACGGTCGCTGCCACACCTTCGACGCCCGCGCCAACGGCTACGTCCGGGGCGAGGGCGGCGGCGCGGTCCTGCTCAAGCCCCTCGACCGGGCGCTGGCCGACGGCGACCGGATCTACTGCGTGATCCGGGGCAGCGCGGTCTCCGCCGGTGCGGGCGGCACCCCCACCACCCCCGACCCGGCCGCCCAGGAGGCGACGCTGCGCGCCGCGCACCGGCGCGCCGGCACCACCCCCGCCGACATCCAGTACGTCGAACTGCACGGCACCGGCACCCGGGTCGGTGACCCCGTCGAGGCCGCCGCGTTGGGCCGGGCGCTCGGCGACCCGGCCACGCCGCTGGCGGTCGGCTCGGTCAAGACCAACATCGGCCACCTGGAGGGTGCCGCCGGCATCGCTGGACTGATCAAGACCGCGCTGGCCGTACGGCACCGTCAGCTCCCCGCGAGCCTGCACTTCGCCAGCCCGAACCCCGACATCGACCTGCCCCGGCTCGGCCTGACGGTGGTCACCGACACGACGCCCTGGCCGCGCCCCGACCGGCCCCTGGTGGCCGGGGTCAGCTCGTTCGGCATGGGTGGGACGAACTGCCACGTGGTCCTCGGTGAGGCCGGCACCGACGTACCACCGGTTCCACCGGCGACGCCGCACCTGCCGGTCGTGGCCTGGCCGGTGTCCGCGAAGTCCGCCGCCGCCCGCGACGCCGCCGTGACCCGCCTGCGGGAGCACGACGCCGACCCGGCGGCGGTGGCCTGGTCCCTGGCCACCACCCGTGCGGAGCTGACCCACCGAGCCGTCGTGGTCGACGACCGGGTGGTCACCGGCCAGGCACGCGACACCGCCCTGGGATTCGTGTTCGCGGGCCAGGGTGCCCAACGGATCGGCATGGGACTGCGCCTGCACGCCGCCCATCCCGTCTTCGCCGCCGCGTTCGACGAGGTGTGCGCCCTGGCCCGGGTGGACCTGCGTACGGCGATCAGCACCGGCGACGGGCTCGACGCGACCGGCACCACCCAACCCGCCCTGTTCGCCGTCGAGGTGGCGCTCTTCCGGCTGCTGGAGTCGTGGGGCGTCCGCCCCGACGTGCTCGTCGGCCACTCGATCGGCGAGATCGCCGCCGCCCACGTCGCCGGGGTGCTCGACCTGCCGGACGCGGTACGGCTGGTGTCCGCGCGTGGCGAACTGATGCAGGCTCTGCCCGGGGGCGGGGCCATGGCCCACGTCCGCGCCGCCGACTCCGCCGTACGCCCGTTCCTGCGCGACGGCGTGGTCGTCGCTGCCGTCAACGGCCCCGACGCGACGGTGCTCGCCGGACCCGCCGGGCCGCTGCGCGACGTCACCGGGGAGATCATGCGGGCGACCCGGGCACGGGTACGGCAGCTACGGGTCAGCCACGCCTTCCACTCGCCGCTGATGGACCCGATGCGCGACCGGTTCCGCCGCGTCCTGTCGACGGTGAC
The DNA here is from genome assembly GCF_049178995.1 of Micromonospora sp. WMMD735. Lineage (NCBI taxonomy): Bacteria > Bacillati > Actinomycetota > Actinomycetes > Micromonosporales > Micromonosporaceae > Micromonospora > Micromonospora sp. WMMD735. Next base: position 2,231,687 of record NZ_JBMHMJ010000002.1, on the reverse strand, counting down.
CTTCCGCCCGCCCACCCTGCCGGTCGTCTCCACCGTGACCGGCACGCCGGCCGAGCTGACCGACCCCGAACACTGGGTACGCCAGGTGCGCGAACCGGTCCTCTTCCACGCCGCCGTCACCTCGGCCACCGCCGCACACCACGTCGGCACCTGGCTGGAAATAGGGCCGGACGGCTCGCTGTCCACCCTGATCGACGGCGTCCCCACCCTGCGCGTCGACCACGACGAGGCCACCAGCCTGGTCACCGCCGCCGGCACGGTGTGGACCCGGGGCCACCCGGTGGACTGGCGGGCCCTGCTCGGCGGCTCCGGCCGGGTCGTCGACCTGCCCACGTACCCGTTCCAACGCACCCGGCACTGGGTGGGTGCCCGGCCGGAACCCACCCGTGCCGCCCGGCCGGCCACCGACCGTGACCTCACCACCGAGATCGAGGCCCTCGTCCGGCGGGTCCTCGGCGAGCGCGCCCCCGCCGTCATCGCACCCACCACGACGTTCCACGACCTGGGGTTCACCTCGCTGCTGGCGGTCGAGCTGCGTGACGAACTCGCCGCCGCCACCGGCCTGGTCCTCCCCGGCGGGCTGCTGTTCGACCATCCCACCCCCGCCGCGCTCGCCGAACGGCTCACGGTGCTGCTCGCCGACGGCAATCCCGTGGCGGAGGACGAGGCCGACGACGACACGTCGACCATGGTGGACGAACCAGTCGCCATCGTCGGCATGGCCTGTCGCTTCCCGGGCGGGGTGACGTCGCCGGAGGAACTGTGGACGCTGCTCGTCGACGGCACCGACGTCATCGGGGAGTTCCCGCAGGACCGGGGCTGGGATCTGACGGCGCTGCGGGACTCCGGCCGGCTCGGCACCGACTCGGGTGGGTTCCTCGCCGACGCCGCCGGGTTCGACGCCGCCTTCTTCGGCATCTCACCCCGTGAGGCGCTGGGCATGGACCCGCAGCAACGGCTGCTGCTGGAGGTCTCGTGGGAGGCGCTGGAACGCGCGGGAATCGCCCCGACCGCCCTGCGGAACAGCCGGGTCGGTGTCTTCGCCGGCGCGACCGGGGGCGACTACGGCCCCAGGATGCACGAGGCCCACCCCGATGCCGAGGGTTACCTGCTCACGGGCGTCAGCCCCAGTGTCGCCTCCGGTCGGATCGCGTACACCCTCGGGCTCACCGGGCCGGCGCTGACCGTCGACACGGCCTGCTCGTCGTCGCTGGTCGCCGTGCACCTGGCGGCGTCGGCGCTGCGCAACGGCGAGTGTTCGCTGGCGCTGGCCGGGGGCGTCACCGTCATGTCCACGCCGGGCATGTTCGTCGAGTTCAGCCGGCAGGGTGGGCTGTCGCCGGACGGCCGGTGCAAGGCGTACTCGGCCGCCGCGGACGGTACCGGGTGGGCCGAGGGCGCGGGGATGTTGGTGCTGGAGCGGCTGTCGGATGCGCGTCGTCTTGGTCATCGGGTGTTGGCGGTGGTGCGGGGTAGTGCGGTGAATTCGGATGGTGCGTCGAATGGTTTGACGGCGCCGAGTGGTCCGTCGCAGGAGCGGGTGATTCGTCGGGCGCTGGCGGTGGCGGGTGTGTCGGTCGACGAGGTGCAGGTGGTGGAGGGGCATGGGACGGGGACGCGGTTGGGTGATCCGATCGAGGCGGAGGCGCTGTTGGGGACGTATGGGCGGGGTCGTTCGGTGCCGTTGTGGTTGGGGTCGGTGAAGTCGAACCTTGGTCATACGCAGCATGCGGCGGGTGTTGCCGGGGTGTTGAAGGTGGTGTTGGGGATGCGGCACGGGGTGGTGCCGGGGTCGTTGCATGTGGGTGAGCCGTCGGGGTTGGTGGACTGGTCGTCGGGTGCGGTGGAGGTGGTGCGGGGGTCGCGGGAGTGGGTGGTGGCTGAGGGTGGGCGTCGGCGGGCGGGGGTGTCGTCGTTCGGGATCAGTGGGACGAACGCGCACGTGATCGTGGAGGAGCCGCCGGCGGAGATTGAGTTGCCGGCGGGCGGGGGTTCGCCTGCGGAGGTGACTGCCGCGCCGGTGGCGGTGACGCCGTGGCCGGTGTCGGCGCGGTCGGTTGCCGGGGTGGGGGAGCTGGTGGGGCGGTTGCGGTCGTTGGTGGCGGGGTCGGAGGGTCCGTCGGCGGTGGATGTGGGGTGGTCGTTGGCGTCGACGCGGTCGGTGTTCGCCGAGCGTGCGGTGCTGCTCGATGGTGTGGTGGTCGCGGATTCGGCGTCGCTGACCCCGGAGGTTCGGGGACTGGCCGCCGGTGATGGCTCGGCGAGCGTTCCGGGCTCCGGTCTGGGTGTGGTGTTCGGGGGTCAGGGTGGTCAGCGGGTGGGGATGGGTGCGGGGTTGTATCGGGTGTTTCCGGTGTTCGCGTCGGTGTTCGACGAGGTGTGTGACCTGTTGGGTGGGGACGTGCGGGAGGCGATTGCTTCGGGTGTGGGTCTGGATGGCACGGGCATCGCGCAGCGGGCGTTGTTTGCGGTGGAGGTGGCGTTGTTTCGGCTGGTGGAGTCGTGGGGTGTCCACCCGGCGGTTGTGGTGGGTCATTCGATTGGGGAGATTGCGGCGGCGCATGTGGCGGGGGTGTTGTCTCTTGCGGATGCGGTGAGGTTGGTGTCGGCGCGTGCTCGGTTGATGGCGGCGTTGCCGGTCGGGGGCGTGATGGTGTCGCTGCGTGCTTCGGCGGAGGCGGTGGGGCCGTTTCTGTCCGGTGGTGTGGTGGTGGCGGCGGTGAATGGTCCGTCGGCGGTGGTGATCGCGGGCCCTGAGCGGGAGACGCTGCGGGCGGCGGAGGCGGTGGCGGCCGGGTTGGGTGTTCGGCAGCGTCGGTTGTCGGTGGGTCATGCGTTTCATTCGCCGTTGATGGAGCCGATGCTTGACGAGTTCCGTGCGGTGGTGGAGGGCTTGTCGTTCCATCCGGCGCGGATTCCGGTGGTGTCGACGGTGACCGGTCAGGTCGGGGATCTTTCGGACCCGGATTACTGGGTGCGGCAGGTGCGCCAGCCGGTGCGGTTCCACGATGCGATCGAGGCGGCCGGTCCTCGGTCGTGGTGGGAGTTGAGCGCGGATGGTGGTTTGTCGTCCCTGTTGGCCGACGGTGTCCCGATGCTGCGTCCGGGTGTGGATGAGGCGGTCAGTGCTGTTACCGGGTTGGCGCAGGTGTGGGTGCGGGGGCATGAGGTCGACTGGCGGGCGTACTACGGCGGTGGGAGGGTCGTCGACCTGCCGACGTACCCGTTCCAACGGCAGCGCTACTGGCTCGACAACCAGCCGGCGATGGGGACCACCGGCACCCGGCACGGTCTGCTGTCCACCTCGGTCGACCTCGCCGACGACGCGGGAGTGCTGCTGACCGGCCGCGTCTCCACCCGCAGGCACCGCTGGCTCGCCGACCACGTCATCGACGGGCAGACGCTGCTGCCGGGCACCGCGTTCCTCGAGGCGGCGCTGCGCGCCGGCAGCGAGTGCGACTGTCCCCGCGTCGAGGACCTCACGCTGCTCACCCCGCTTCCGGTCACCGCCGCACCGGTCGCGCTCCAGGTGGCCGTCGGACCGCCGACCGTCGACGGTCACCGCACCGTCAGCGTGTACGCCCGCGCCGCCGACTCGGCCGACTGGACCCGGCACGCCACGGGCACCCTCACGCCCGCCCGGCCAGCCTCGACCACCCCGCGGCTGCCGGCCGACGCGGCGGAACTGGACCTGACCGACGTCTACGAATCCCTCGCCGCACACGGCTACCGCTACGGCCCGGCGTTCCAGGGACTCCGCCGCCTCTGGCGGACCCGGGACGGCCTGTTCGCCGAGGTCGAACTCGACGCCGGTGAGCCGGTGGAGCCGTACCTGCTGCATCCGGCCCTGCTCGACGGCGCGCTGCATCCGGCCCTGCCCGGCGTGGTCGACGACACCCGCCCGGCCGCGCTGCCGTTCGCCTGGTCCGGCGCCCAGGTGCACGCCACCGGCGTCCGTCGGCTCCGGGTGGCGTACACCTGGACGGGGCCGGAGACGCTGACGATGACGGCGGCAGCCGACGACGGCACCCTCGTCGCCGAGGTCGCCTCGCTGGGCTGGCGGCCGAGGAGCGCGGTGCGGCGTGGCGAGGTGCTGACCCGGGCGTGGGTGCCGGCACCGGCCCCCACCGGAGTGTCCCGGCCGGTCAGGGGCGTGGAGTTGGCCGCCCGGGACACGGACCAGGCTGCCGCCGCACACGCCGTCGCGGAGGACGTCCTCGACGAGATCCACGCCGCGCTCGCCACCGAAGACGGCCCCACCGTGGTCTTCACCGTCGCCGACGACGCCCCGGCCCTGGCCGTCGCCGCCGGGCTCGTCCGCAGCGCCCGCACCGAACACCCGGGCCGGTTCGTCCTCCTGCACCACGACACCGAGGTCGACGCGGCGGACCTGGCGCGGGTGGCCGCGCTCGACGAACCGGAGGTGCGCCTCACCGGTGGCGAGCCGACCGTGCCCCGGCTACACCGCGACGACAACGCCCCGAGCGCCCCGGTCGACCTCGGCGACGGCACCGTGCTGATCACCGGTGCCAGCGGCGCGCTCGGCACCGGGCTCGCCCGCCACCTGGTACGCGACCTGGGCGTACGGGGTCTGCTGCTGCTCAGCCGCCGGGGTGCCGACGCCCCCGGTGCCGCCGGACTCGCCGACGAACTGCGGGCGTACGGCGCGGTGGTGACCCTGGCGGCCTGCGACGCGGCCGACCCGGAGCAGCTCACCGCCGCGTTCTCCCTGATCCCCGCCGACCTGCCGCTCACCGCCGTGGTGCACGCGGCCGGTGTGCTCGACGACGGCCTCGTCGCCACCCTCACCCCCCGGGCGCTGCACGCCGTGCTACGCCCCAAGGTGGACGCGGCGTGGCACCTGCACCGGCTCACCGCCGACCTCGACCTCGCCGCGTTCGTGCTCTACTCGTCGATCTCCCAGCAGATCGGCGCGGCCGGTCAGGCCAGCTACGCCGCCGCCAACGCCTTCCTCGACGCGCTCGCCGCCCACCGGCACGCCGCCGGCCTGCCCGCCACCTCCCTGGCCTGGGGCCTGTGGGAGGCCGAGGGCGGCATGGCCGAGACGCTCGGCGCGGCCGACCTGGCCCGGATGGCCCGCAACGGGGTGGCCCCGCTGCGGCACGACGACGGTCTGGCCCTGTTCGACCGGGCCCTCGGACTGCCCGGTCCGCTGCTGGTCCCGATGCTGCTGGACACCGCCGGGCTGGCCACGGCGGACGACCCCACCACCCTGCCCGCCGTGTGGCGCGGCCTGCTCCGCCCCCGGGCCGCCCGCCCCCGCCCGGTCACCGACAGCAGGTCGCACCGCGACCTGGTGGAGGTGGTCCGCGCCGAGGTCGCCGCCGTCCTCGGCCACCCCGACCGGACGCGGGTCGGTGTGCAGGCCGCGCTCACCGACCTCGGTGTCGACTCGCTCACCTCCGTCGAGCTGCGCAACCGGCTCGCCTCGGTCACCGGGCTGACCCTGTCGGCGACGGTGGTGTTCGACCATCCCACGGTCGCGGCGCTCGCCGACCACCTGCGGGAACTGACCGGCGAGACCGGTACGGACGGCGCGGCCACCGGCACCGTCGCCGACGGCCACGACCCGATCGCCGTGATCGGCATGGCCTGCCGCTACCCCGGCGGGGTCGCCTCCCCGCAGGACCTGTGGCGGCTGGTTGCCGACGGCCGGGACGCCATCTCCGAGTTCCCGGTCAACCGTGACTGGCCGGAGGACCTCTACGATCCCGACCCCGGTCGTCCCGGGCACAGCTACGTCCGCGAGGGCGGCTTCCTGCACGGTGCCGACGAGTTCGACCCGGCGTTCTTCGGCATCTCGCCCCGCGAGGCGTTGGCGATGGACCCCCAGCAGCGGCTGCTGCTGGAGACGGCGTGGGAGGCGGTGGAACGCGCCCGCATCGACCCGTACTCGCTGCGGGGCACCACCACCGGCGTGTTCGCCGGGCAGATGTACCACGACTACGCGCCGCCGGTCGACGCGATGCCCGGCGACCTGGAGGGCATCCTGCTCACCGGCAACACCGGCAGCGTGCTCAGCGGCCGGCTGGCGTACGTGCTCGGGCTCACCGGGCCGGCCGTCACCGTCGACACGGCGTGCTCGTCGTCGCTGGTCGCCACCCACCTGGCCGTCCGGGCCCTGCGTGCCGGTGAGTGCTCGCTGGCCCTCGCCGGTGGGGTCACCGTCATGTCGACCCCCGGCACGTTCGTCGAGTTCAGCCGGCAGCGGGGTCTGTCGCCGGACGGGCGGTGCAAGTCCTTCTCGGCGGACGCCGACGGCACCGGCTGGGGCGAGGGCGTGGGCATGCTGCTGCTGGAACGGCTCTCCGACGCCCGCCGCCACGGGCACCCGGTGCTCGCCGTGCTGCGTGGGACGGCGGTCAACTCCGACGGCGCCTCCAACGGGCTGACCGCCCCCAACGGCCGCTCCCAGCGGGCGGTGATCCGGGCGGCGCTCGCCGACGCCGGACTGACCCCCGGCGACGTGGACGCGGTGGAGGCCCACGGCACCGGCACCCGCCTCGGCGACCCGATCGAGGCGGAGGCCGTCCTCGCCACCTACGGCCACGACCGCGTCGAACCGCTCTATCTCGGCTCGCTGAAATCCAACATCGGGCACACCCAGGCCGCCGCCGGCGTCGGCGGCATCATCAAGATGGTCGAGGCGATGCGTCACGGCACGCTGCCGGCGACCCTGCACGTCTCCGCGCCGTCGCCGTTCGTGGACTGGTCCGCAGGCGCGGTACGGCTGCTCACCACGCCCCGGGACTGGCCCGACACCGGCCGGGTGCGTCGCGCCGCCGTCTCCTCGTTCGGGATCAGCGGCACCAACGCGCACGTCGTCGTCGAGGCCGCCCCGCCGGAGCCGGCACCCACCACGCCCGACCCGGCCACCGCCCCGACGATGGTGCCGCTGGTGCTCTCCGCGGCGACGCCGGCCGGTCTGCGCGCCCGCGCGGACCAGCTCGCCGGCCTCCTCGACGGCGTGACCCCGGACGCCGACCTGGGCTGGTCGCTGGCGGCCACCCGCGCCCACCTGCCCGAACGGGCGGTCGTGCTGGCCGACCACACCACCGCCCTGCGTACCCTCGCCGGCCACGACCCGCAGCCCGGGACGGGCGGTGACGTCGACCCCGCCCTGGTGGTCGGCACGGCCGGCGACCACGGCGGCGTGGTGTTCGTCTTCCCCGGCCAGGGCGGCCAGTGGACGGGAATGGCCGCACCGCTGACGGCGCAGTCGCCGGTGTTCGCCGCGTCGATGCGGGCCTGCGCCGCCGCCCTGGCCCCGTACGTGGACTTCGACGTCACCGACCCGGACCTGGCCCTCGACCGGGTCGACGTGGTGCAGCCCGCGCTGTGGGCGGTGATGGTGTCGTTGGCCGCGCTGTGGCGTTCACTGGGGGTGGAACCCGACGCGGTCGTCGGACACTCGCAGGGCGAGATCGCCGCCGCCGTCGTCGCCGGTGCGCTCAGCCTCGACGACGGCGCCCGGGTGGTGGCGCTGCGCAGCCGGGCACTGCGGGACGTCACCGGCGGCGGGGGGATGCTCTCCGTCGCCCTGCCCGCCGAGGACGTCGCCGACCGGCTGGCCGGCCACGGCGGGCGGCTGTCCATCGCCGCGCTCAACGGGCCGCGCTCCACCGTCGTGGCCGGCGACGCCGACGCGCTCGCCGACCTGCACGCCCGCTTCGCCGCCGAGGCCGTCCGCTCCCGCATGGTCAACGTGGACTACGCCTCCCACTCGGCGCACATCGAACCCCTCGGCGCGTCGCTCACCGCGCTCCTCGCCGACGTCGCACCGAAGCCGCCCCGGGTGCCGCTGTACTCCACCGTCACCGGTCGGCTCCTCGACGAGCCGATGGACGCCGACTACTGGTACCGCAACCTGCGGCACACCGTGCTGTTCCACGACGCCGTCACCGAGCTGACCGGTCAGGGGCACGGCGTGTTCGTCGAGATCAGCCCGCACCCCGTGCTCGCCGTCGGGCTCACCGAGACGGCACCGGACGCCCGCGTCGCCGGGTCGCTGCGCCGAGACCGGGGCGGACTCGACCAGTTCCTCACCGCCGCCGCCACCGTCTACACCTGGGGGGTGCCGGTGGACCTCACCGCGCTGTTCCCCGACGCCCGGGGCGTGGACCTGCCCACCTACCCGTTCCAACGGGAGCGGTACTGGCTGACCCGGCGACCCCGCGGCGAGGTCTCCGGAGCGGGCCTCGACCCGGCGGCCCACCCGCTGCTCGGCGCGGTGACCGCGCTGCCCGACGGCACGGTCCTGTTCACCGGCAGTGTGTCCCGCCGCACCCAGCCCTGGCTGGCCGACCACGTCTTCTCCGGCACGGTGCTGGTGCCCGGCACCGCCCTGATGGAGCTGGCGCTGCGCGCCGGTGACGAGGTCGGCTGCGACGAACTGCGCGAACTGACCCTGGTCGCCCCGCTCGCCCTGCCCGACCGGGCACCCGTGCGGGTGCAGGTCCGGGTCGGCACGCCGGAGGCCGACGGCGTCCGGCAGGTCACCGTGCACGGGCGGGCCGCCGAGGACGACCCGTGGACGCTGCACGCCACCGGCAGCGTCGCGCCCGCCACCCCGCAGACCCCACCGTTCCCGCTGGTGTGGCCGCCCGTCGACACGGAGCCGGTCGACCTGGACGGCGTGTACGACCGGCTCGCCGGCCACGGCTACGACTACGGTCCGGCCTTCCGTGGCCTGCGCGCCGCGTGGACCGGTCCCGGCGGTGACGTCTACGCCGAGGTGGCGCTGCCCACCGGCGACGCCGACCGGTTCCTCGTCCACCCTGCGCTGCTCGACGCGGCGCTGCACCCGATGCTGCCGGGGGTGGTCGGTGAGCGGCCGGCGGGTCTGCCGTTCACCCTGTCGGGCGTGCGGGTGACCGCCAGCGGGGCGACCGCGCTGCGCGTGCACCTGTCGACGGGGGGCGGGGCGGACAACACCGCGCGGGTGGTCGCCGCCGACCCCGGTGGCACCGTCGTCGCGGTGCTCGACGCGGTCGTGCTGCGACCCGCCGCCGCGCCCGCGCCGACCCGTGACGCCCTCTACCGGGTGGAATGGACGCCGCTGGACCTACCCGCCGTCACACCGGCACCGGCCGGCACCGAGGCGCTCGTCGTCCGTCCGGCCGCCACCGGCGACGTCCCCGCCGACGTCCGGGCCACCCTGCGGCAGGTACGCGACGCCGTGCGGACCTGGCTCGCCGCCGAACACCCGCCCGCCGCGCGCCTCGTGGTGGTCACCACCGGTGCCGGCCCCACCGGCACCGACCTGCCCGCCGCCGCCGTCTGGGGGCTGCTGCGTACCGCCCAGACCGAGAACCCCGACCAGCTCGTCCTGCTCGACGTCGACGCCACGGCGACGGTCGACGACCTGCTCGGCCCGGTGCTGGCCAGCGGGGAACCGCAGGTGGCCGTCCGGTCCGGGGTCGCGTCCGTGCCCCGGCTGGCCGCCGCTTCGCCCGACCTGGTGCCGCTGCCCGGCGACGGGCCGCACCGGATGGTCGTCACCCGTCCCGGCACCCTGGACAGCCTGGCCTTCGAGCCCTGTCCGCAGGTGTGGCAGCCGCTGGGTCCCACCGAGGTCCGGGTCGCCGTCCGGGCCGGTGGCCTCAACTTCCGCGACGTCCTCATCGCCCTCGGGCTGGTCCCGCAGCAGCACGCGCTGATGGGTGCCGAGGGCGCGGGTGACGTCCTCGCCGTCGGGTCCGCCGTCACCGACCTCACCCCCGGCGACCGGGTGTTCGGCTACTTCGACGGCGCGTTCGCCCCGGTCGCCGTCGCCGACCGCCGGCTGCTGGCCCGGATGCCCGACGACTGGTCGTACGCCCGCGCGGCCACCGTGCCGGTGGTGTTCCTGACCGCCTACTACGGCCTGGTGGACCTCGGTCGCGTCGGCCCCGGTGACCGGGTGCTCGTCCACGCCGCCGCCGGTGGGGTGGGCATCGCCGCCGTGCAGCTCGCCCGCCACCTGGGGGCCGAGGTGTTCGGCACCGCCAGCCCCGGCAAGTGGGACACCCTGCGCGCGCTCGGCCTCGACGACGACCACATCGCCAACTCCCGCACCCTCGACTTCGCGGCGACGTTCCGCACCGCCACCGGCGGGCGCGGGATGGACGTGGTACTCAACTCGCTGGCCGACGACTTCGTCGACGCCTCGCTCGGCCTGCTCGCCGACGGGGGACGCTTCCTGGAGATGGGCAAGACCGACATCCGGGACCGCGCCGAGGTGCACGCCGCGTACCCCACCGTCGACTACCGGCCGTACGACCTGACGGCCCTCGCGGTCACCGCGCCCGACAGCGAGGGGGCCGAACCGGAGCGGCTCCGCGCGATCCTCACCGAGGTGCTCGACCTCTTCACCGCCGGGGTGCTCGCCCCACTGCCCGTCACCGTCTGGGACGTGCGCCGCGCCCGGGAGGCGTTCCGGGCACTGCAACAGGCCCGCACCATCGGCAAGGTCGTGCTCACCGTCCCGAAGCCGCTGGACCCGGCGGGCACCGTCCTGGTGACCGGGGCCACCGGCACCCTCGGCGGGCTCACCGCGCGGCACCTGGCCGCCACCCACGGCGTACGCGAGATGCTGCTGGTCAGCCGGCGCGGACCGGACGCTCCCGGCGCGGCCGAACTGGTCGCCGACCTGGCCGACCTGGGCGTGCGGGCCCGGGTGGTCGCCTGCGACGTCGCCGACCGTGACGCCCTCGCCGCGCTGCTCGCCGACATCCCCGCCGAGCACCCGCTGACCGCCGTGTTCCACACCGCCGGTGTTCTCGACGACGGGCTGTTCACCGCCCTGACCACGGCACAGTTCGACACGGTGCTGGCGGCCAAGGTGGACGCCGCCTGGCACCTGCACGAGTTGACCGCGCACCGGGACCTGTCCGCGTTCGTCCTGTTCTCCTCGTTCGCCGGGCTGCTGGGCACCCCGGGGCAGGCCAACTACGCCGCCGCCAACGGGTTCCTCGACGGTCTCGCCGCGCTGCGCCGCGCCGCCGGGCTGCCCGCCGTCTCCCTGGCCTGGGGACTGTGGGCGCAGGCCAGCGGCATGACCGGGCACCTGTCGGAGACGGACCTGGCCCGGATGGCCCGCGAAGGGCTGCGCCCCCTGGAAGCCGGGGAGGGGATGAGCCTGCTCGACGACAGTCTGGCCGCCGGCCTGCCCGTGGTCGCGCCCACCAAACTGGGCCTGCCCGCGCTGCGCGCCCAGGGTGACGCGCTGCCCGCCCTCCTCCGCGGCCTGGTCACCCGGACCTCCCGCCGGCAGACCGCCACCACCCAGGCGACGGCCGGCACCCTCGCCGACCGGCTCGCCCCGCTCACCGAGGCGGACCGGACGACCGCCCTGACCGACCTGGTCCGCGCCCAGGTGACCGCGGTGCTCGGCCACGGCGGCGACGGCGTCGTCGACCCCGACCGGGCCTTCCGCGACCTCGGCTTCGACTCCCTCACCGCCCTCGAACTGCGCAACCGGCTCGGCACCGCCACCGGGCTGCGCCTGGCCGCCGGGGTGGTCTTCGACCATCCCACCCTGACCGAACTGGTCACCCACCTGCGCGGCCAGTTGACCCTGGACACCCCGCCCCGACCGGACGGCAGTCCCACCGGCGTCCTGGCCGAACTGGACCGGCTGGAACAGGCGATGCGTCAACTCACCGACCGACCCACCGGTGCCGTCGCCGACCGGCTGCGGGACCTGCTGGCGATGTGCGGCCCGACCCCGGCGACCGTTCCCGACGTGGACCTGGACACCGCGACCGACGACGAACTGTTCGCGCTCGTCGACGAACAGAACTGACCCCCGACCCTGCCTGACTGGGAGTGGACTGACGTGGCGGACGAGGACAAACTGCGCGAGTACCTCCGACGGGCCATCGCCGACGCCCGTGAGGCGCGCGGCCGGCTGCGCGAATGGGAGGAACGCGCCACCGAGCCGATCGCCATCGTGGGCATGGCCTGCCGGTTCCCCGGCGGCGTACGCAGCCCGGAGGACCTGTGGCGGGTGGTCGCCGACGGGGTGGACGTGACCTCCGAGCTGCCCGCCGACCGGGGCTGGGACGTCGACCGGCTCTACCACCCCGACCCGGACCACCCCGGCACCACGTACACCCGCACCGGTGGTTTCCTGCACGACGCGGGGGACTTCGACGCCGAGTTCTTCGGCATCTCACCCCGTGAGGCGCTCGGGATGGACCCGCAGCAGCGGCTGCTGCTCGAACTGTCCTGGGAGGCGGTGGAACGGGCCGGCCTCGACCCGGCGACGCTGCGCGGCACCCCGACCGGCGTGTTCGTCGGGGCCACCGACCAGGACTACGGCCCCCGCCTGCACGAGGCTCCACCCGAGGTGCAGGGTCACCTGCTCACCGGCAACACCGCGAGTGTCGCCTCCGGCCGCGTCGCCTACCAGCTCGGGCTCACCGGCCCGGCGGTCACCATCGACACCGCCTGCTCGTCGTCGCTTGTCGCCCTGCACCTGGCGGTCCGCTCGCTGCTCGCCGGGGAGTGCGACCTCGCCCTCGCCGGTGGGGTGATGGTCATGTCCACCCCGGGCACGTTCGTCGAGTTCAGCCGGCAGCGGGGGATCGCCCCCGACGGCCGGTGCAAGGCGTTCTCGGCCGACGCCGACGGTGTCGGCTGGGGCGAGGGTGCCGGCCTGCTCCTGGTCGAGCGCCTGTCGGATGCGCGTCGGCAGGGGCATCGGGTGTTGGCGGTGGTGCGGGGTAGTGCGGTGAATTCGGATGGTGCGTCGAATGGTTTGACTGCGCCGAGTGGTCCGTCGCAGGAGCGGGTGATTCGTCGGGCGTTGGCGGTGGCGGGTGTGTCGGTGTCCGACGTGCAGGTGGTGGAGGGTCACGGCACCGGTACCCGGTTGGGTGATCCGATCGAGGCGGAAGCCCTGTTGGCGACGTATGGGCAGGGTCGCTCGGTGCCGTTGTGGTTGGGGTCGGTGAAGTCGAACCTTGGTCATACGCAGCATGCGGCGGGTGTTGCCGGGGTGTTGAAGGTGGTGTTGGCGATGCGGCACGGGGTGGTGCCCGGGTCGTTGCATGTGGGTGAGCCGTCGGGGTTGGTGGACTGGTCGTCGGGTGCGGTGGAGGTGGTGCGGGGGTCGCGGGAGTGGGTGGTGGCTGAGGGTGGTCGTCGGCGGGCGGGGGTGTCGTCGTTCGGGATCAGTGGGACGAACGCGCACGTGATCGTGGAGGAGCCGCCGCCGGTGGAGTCGGACGCTCCGGAGCCGGATGCGGTGGTGCCGGGTTCGTCGGTGCCGGTGGGGGTGACGCCGTGGCCGGTGTCGGCGCGGTCGGTTGCCGGAGTGCGGGAGTTGGTCGAGCGGTTGCCGTCGGCGGTGGCTGGGGTGTCGGGGGTGGATGTGGGGTGGTCGTTGGCGTCGACGCGGTCGGTGTTCGCCGAGCGGGCGGTGCTGCTCGACGGTGAGACTGTCGCGGATTCGGCGTCGCTGATCCCGGAGATCCGGGAACTGGCCGCAGGCGATGGTCCGGTGACGGTCCCAGCCGCCGGTCTGGGCCTGGTGTTCGGGGGGCAGGGTGGTCAGCGGGTGGGGATGGGTTCGGGTCTGTACCGGGCGTTCCCGGTGTTCGCGTCGGTGTTCGACGAGGTGTGTGACCTGTTGGGTGCGGATGTGCGGGAGGCGATCTCGTCCGGGGTTGGTCTGGAGGGGACGGGTGTTGCGCAGCGGGCGCTGTTTGCGGTGGAGGTGGCGTTGTTCCGGCTGGTCGAGTCGTGGGGTGTCCGCCCGGCGGTCCTGGTCGGCCACTCGATCGGGGAGATCGCCGCTGCACACGTCTCGGGGGTGCTGTCCCTTGAGGATGCGGTGACGTTGGTGTCGGCGCGGGCCCGTCTGATGGCCGCGCTACCCGCCGGGGGAGCGATGGTGTCGCTGCGGGCTTCGGTGGAGGCGGTGGAGCCGTTCCTGTCGGGTGATGTGGTCATCGCGGCGGTGAATGGTCGGTTGGCGGTGGTGATCGCCGGTCCGGAGCGGGAGACGCTGCGAGCGGCGGAGGCGGTGGCGACCGCGTTGGGGGTGCGACAGCGGCGGTTGTCGGTGGGTCACGCGTTCCATTCGCCGTTGATGGAGCCGATGTTGGATGAGTTCCGGTCGGTGGTGGAGGGGTTGTCGTTTCATCCGGCGCGGATTCCGGTGGTGTCGACCGTCACCGGGCAGGTCGAGGAGCTGGGGGACCCGGGGTACTGGGTGCGGCAGGTGCGCCAGCCGGTGCGGTTCTACGACGCGATCGAAGCGGCTGGTCCCCGTTCCTGGTGGGAACTCAGCCCGGACGGTGGTCTGTCGTCCCTGCTGGCCGACGGCATACCGATGCTCCGTCCGGATGCCGACGAGGCGGTCAGCGCGGTGACCGGGTTGGCGCAGGTGTGGATACGGGGTCACGACGTGGACTGGCGGGGGTACTACGGCGGTGGGCAGGTCGTCGACCTGCCGACGTACCCGTTCCAACGGCAGCGGTACTGGCTCGACGCCGTACGCCGTGGCGACGAGCCGTACCTGATCCAGGAAACCTGGCACAACGTCGACCTGCCGGCGGCCCCGACCCTCGACGGCGACTGGCGCATCGTCACCGACGGCACCGTCGACGCGCGCCCGTTCGCCGACCTGCTCACCGGGCACGGCGCCCGGGTCGAGGTCGCCGACGGCCCCGGCAGCACCCCGGTCACCGGCGTCCTCGCCCTCACCGCCGACCCGGTCCCGCTGCTCACCGCCGGCACCGGCCCGGTGTGGCAGGTCACCGGGGACGCCGCGACCATCGGCCGGGGCCGGGCCCTGGGCTGGACGTGGCCGGACACCTGGCGGGGCACCCTCGACCTGCCCGCCGACCCCGACCCGCACACCGGTGCCCTGCTGGTGGCCGCCCTCGCCGCCACCGGCCCGGTCACCGAGCACCTCGAACTGCGTCCCGGCGGGGCCCGCGCCCGCCGACTCACCGCGGTGCCCGCCGGCGGTCCCGAGTGGACGCCGCACGGCACGGTGCTGGTCACCGGCGACGGCCCGGGTGTCGACCTGCTCACCGACCTGCTCACCGCCGAGGGGGCGACGGTCCGCCGGGTGCACCCGGACGAGCTGCCCGCCGCGCTGGCCGGACCCGGGGTGACCGCCCTGGTGCACGCCGACCCGGGCGTCGACGCCGACGCCCTCGACCTCACCGGCGGGCCGGACACCGTCGTGCTGCTCACCCCGCTCGCCGGCGTCCTCGGCGCGCCCGACCTGCCGGCGGCGGGACAGCGGCACGCGGTCGCCGTCCACACCGCCCGTACGCTGGCCGCGCAGGGCCGGACCGCGAGCGTGGTGGCCTGGGTCGACCCGGCCGACCGGCCGGTGGCGGGGGTGGACGCCGCACCCGCCGACGCCGCCGTCGCCGCGCTGCGGCGCGCCGTCGGCGGCCGGCTGCCGGCCGTGGTGGTCGCCGCCCTCACCCCGGCCACCCTCGGCGTCGCCGACCTCCCCCCGGGCGTACGCGGCGTGCTCGGCGGGTACGTCGGTCCGCCGCCCGAGCCCACCGCCGGGCAGGCCGACCCCGCCGACCTGCTGCCCCTGGTACGTCGGGAGATCGCCGCCGCCCTGGGGCACCCGGACACCGACCGGGTCACCGCCGACCGGCCGCTGGGGGAACTGGGCATCGACTCGATGACCGCGGTGACCATCCGCAACCGCCTCGCCGTCGCCACCGGGATCGACCTGCACACCACCGTCGTGTTCGACCATCCCACCGCCCGTTCCCTGGCCGGGCACCTCGCCGCCGAGGCCGCCGGTACCCGCCCCGGCGACAGCGACGTCCCCACCACGGCGGCTCCGGACGAGCCGCTGGCGATCATCGGGATGGCCTGCCGGATGCCCGGCGGGGTGCGCACCCCCGAACAGCTCTGGCGGCTCGTGCTCGACGGCGTCGACGCCATCTCGTCGTTCCCCACCGACCGGGGCTGGGACCTCGCCAACCTGGTCCACCCTGACCCGGACCATCCCGGCACCAGCTACACCGACCAGGGCGGCTTCCTGACCGGGGTGGCCGAGTTCGACCCGGCGTTCTTCGGCATCTCCCGCCGGGAGGCGCTGGGCATGGACCCGCAGCAGCGGCTGCTGCTGGAAACGGCGTGGGAGGCCGTCGAACACGCCCGGATCACCCCCGAGTCGCTGCGCGGGACCCGGGTCGGGGTGTTCGCCGGCGGCAACGGCAACGACTACGCCACCACGATGACCCGCGTCCCGGACGGCGTCGACGGCTACCTGATGACCGGCAACGCGGCGAGTGTCGTCGCCGGCCGGATCGCCTACCTGTTCGGGCTGGTCGGCCCGGCGCTGACCGTCGACACCGCCTGCTCGTCGTCGCTGGTGGCGCTGCACCTGGCCGGACACGCGCTGCGCGCCGGGGAGTGCACGATGGCGCTGGTCGGCGGGGTCACCGTGATGTCGACCCCGGGCACGTTCGTCGAGTTCAGCAGGCAGCGGGGCCTGGCCCCCGACGGGCGGTGCAAGGCGTTCGGCGCGGACGCCGACGGCACCGGCTGGGCGGAGGGCGCGGGCATGCTGCTCGTCGAGCGACTCTCCGACGCTCACCGCCACGGCCACCGGATCCTCGCCGTGGTGCGGGGCTCCGCGGTCAACCAGGACGGGGCGTCGAACGGCCTCACCGCGCCGAACGGCCGCTCCCAGCAGGCCGTGATCACCGAGGCGCTGCGGACGGCCGGTGTCGCCGCCACCGACGTCGACCTGGTGGAGGCACACGGCACCGGCACCCGGCTCGGCGACCCGATCGAGGCCGAGGCGCTGCTGGCCACGTACGGGCAGGGGCGACCGGCCGACCGGCCGCTGTGGCTGGGTTCGCTGAAGTCCAACATCGGGCACACCCAGGCCGCCGCCGGGGTGGCCGGGATCATCAAACTCGTCCACGCCCTGCGCGACGGTGTACTGCCCCGGACGCTGCACGCCGACGAACCCACCCCGATGGTCGACTGGCGGCGCGGCGCGGTGGAACTGCTCCGCGAGCAACGCCCCTGGCCGGTAGGTGCGGGCCCGCGCCGCGCCGCGATCTCCTCCTTCGGGGCCAGTGGCACCAACGCCCACGTGATCGTCGAAGCCGCCCCGCCGACCGTCGACCCCACCCCCTCGGACCCGCCGACGGTCACCCCGTGGGTGGTGACCGGGCGGGACGAACGCGGCCTGCGCGCCGTCGCCGCCGAGCTGCTCACCGTCGCCGACCGGGTCGACCCGGCCGACCTCGGGTTCTCCCTGGCGACCACCCGCCAGCCACTGGAACGGCGGGCGGTCGTCACCGACACCGCCGGGCTGCGGGCACTGGCCGACGGGGACCTTCCGCTCGTCACGCCCGGCTCCGGCGACCTGGGATTCCTCTTCACCGGGCAGGGCGCGCAGCGGGCCGGCATGGGCCGTGGGCTGCGGGCCGCCTTCCCGGTCTTCGCCGACGCGTTCGCCGAGGTCTGCGCCGCCTGTGACGGGCACCTCGGCCGGTCGTTGGCCGACGTCGTCGACACCGGCGACGGCCTCGACGACACCACCGTCACCCAGCCCGCGATCTTCGCCGTCGAGGTCGCCCTGTTCCGGCTGCTGGAATCCTGGTCGCTGCGACCGGACGTGCTCGCCGGGCACTCCATCGGAGAGATCGCCGCCGCGCACGTCGCGGGCGTGCTCTCGCTGGCCGACGCGGCCACCCTGGTCACCGCGCGGGGCCGGCTGATGGGCGCGCTGCCGACCGGCGGTGTGATGGCCGCCGTCCGGGCCGCCGAGGCCGACGTGGTGCCGCTGCTCACCGCCGAGGTGGGCATCGCCGCCGTCAACGGACCCCGCTCCCTGGTGCTCTCCGGCACCGCGTCCGCCGTGGCCGCGGTGACCGACGCCCTCGGTGTGCCGGGCCGGCCGCTGACGGTCAGCCACGCGTTCCACTCGCCGCTGATGACACCCATGCTCGACGACTTCCGGGCCGTCGTGGACGGACTCGCCTTCCACCCGCCCCGGATTCCGGTGGTGTCCACGGTGACCGGTCGCCCCGCCGACCTGACCGACCCCGACCACTGGGTGGCCCACGTGTCCCGACCGGTGCGGTTCGCCGACGCGGTCGCCACCCTGCGCGACACCGGCGTCGACACCCTGCTGGAGGTCGGCCCGGACGCCGCGCTCACCCCGCTGACCGTCGACCTGCTGACCGGGGACGCCACGGTCACCGCGACGATGCGCCGGGACCGGGACGAGGCGGGCACCCTGGTCGCCGCCGTCGGCGAGGTGTTCGCCCGGGGGCACCGGGTGGACTGGGCGGCCTGCTACCGGGGCAGCGGCGCCCGCGTGGTCGACCTGCCCACCTACCCGTTCACCCGGGAACGGTTCTGGCTCACCGCCCGCCCCACCGGCGGCGTCGACGCCGCCGGCCTCACCGGCACCGACCACGGCCTGGTCGGGGCGCTCGTCGACCACGTCGACGACGACGGGCTGACCCTCACCGGCCGGATCTCCACCGCCACCCACCCGTGGCTCGCCGAGCATGCCGTGCTCGACACGGTGCTGCTGCCCGGCACGGCGTTCGTCGACCTGGCGGTCACCGCCGCCCGTCGCGTCGACTGCGCCGGTGTCGACGACGTCACCCTGGCCGCACCGCTGGTGCTGCCGGCGGGTGGGGCGGTCGACCTACGGGTCACCGTCGCCCCGCCCACCGCCGACGGCCGCCGGGCGGTCGCCGTCCGGTCCCGGCCGGCCGGTGGCACCGGCTGGACCACCCACGCCACCGGCACGCTCACCCCCGACGGCGGCCCGGTGGAGGCGCTGCGCCAGTGGCCGCCGCGCGACGCCACCGAGATCGACGTGTCGGCCGCGTACCCGCAACTCGCCGCCGCCGGCTACCGGTACGGCCCCACCTTCCAGGGGCTGCGCCGGGCCTGGCGACGGGGCTCCGAGGTGTACGCCGAGATCACCCTCCCCGAACCGGCCCGCCCCGACGCCGCCGGGTACGCCCTGCACCCCGCCCTGCTGGACGCGACCCTGCACGCGGTCATGCTCGACTCCCTCACCGCCGCCGAACCGAGCCTGCCGTTCGCGTGGAGCGGGGTCCGGGTGGTGCGCCCCGGCGGCACCGAACTGCGCGCCCGGTTCGTCCCGGTCGGCGAGTCCGCAGTGGCGGTGACCCTCGCCGACGGCACGGGCGAACCGGTCGCCGTCGCCGAACGGCTGGACTGGCGGCCGGTGTCCGCCGCCGCGCTGCGCCCCACCCACCACGAGTCGCTGTACCGGCTCGACTGGACGGAGATCGACGTCGGCGCGGCCGGGGACGACCCGCCGTCCTGGCAGCGCCCCGACGGCCCGGTCCACCTGGTGACCCTGGCCGGCCCGGACGGCACCGACACCGTCGCCCGGACGCACGCGGCCACCACCGCCGCGCTGCGCCTGGTCCAGGAGTGGCTGGCCGCCGACGACGACCGCACCCTCGTCGTGCTGACCACGCACGCCGTACCGACCGCCGGTGGTGAACCCCACGACCTGCCGCTGGCCGCCGCCCTCGGCCTGCTGCGCACCGCCGCCACCGAGAACCCGGGCCGGGTCGTGCTGGTCGACCTCGACGGGTCCGCCGCCGCCCGCCGGTTGCTGCCCGCCGTGGTCGCCGCCGCCGAACCCCAGGCCGTGGTACGCGGCGACCGGGTGCTGGTGCCCCGCCTGGTCCGGTTGGAGACCGTCGACGGGCCGGGCACCACCGTCGACCCGTCCGGCACCGTGCTGCTCACCGGCGGTACCGGCGGCATCGGCGCGGCCCTGGCCCGGCACCTGGTCCGCCGGCACGGCGTGACCCGGCTGCTGCTGACCAGCCGCCGGGGGCCGGACTCCGACGGTGCCGGGAAACTCGTCGCCGAGCTGGCCGAACTCGGCGCCGAGGCCACCGTCGTCGGCTGCGACACCGCCGACCGGGATGCCGTCGCCGCGCTGCTCGCCGGCATCCCCGACGAGCACCCGCTGACCGCCGTGGTGCACCTGGCCGGTGTCTCCGACGACGGGGTGCTCGACTCGCTGACCCCGCAGCGGGTCGACGCCGTGCTGCGGCCCAAGGTCGACGCGGTCTGGCACCTGCACGAGCTGACCGCCGGACTGGACCTGTCGGCGTTCGTGCTGTTCTCCTCGGCCGCGTCGGTGTTCGGGGCGCCGGGTCAGGGCAACTACGCCGCCGCGAACGCCTTCCTCGACGCGATGGTCCACCACCGCCGGGCCCGGGGGTTGACCGCGACCACCCTGTCCTGGGGGCTGTGGGAGGGCGTCGGCGGCATCACCGGGCACCTCACCGAGGCCGACTTCCGCCGGATGGCCCGCTCCGGCGTGGCCGCCATCCCGGTCGCCGACGGCCTCGACCTCCTGGACGCCGCGCTGGCCCAGCCCCGGGCCTGGGTGTTCCCGCTGCGCCTCGACCCGGCGGCGCTACGCGGCCAGGGCGAGGCGCTGCCCGCCGTGCTGCGCGGCCTCGCCCCCGCCACCCGGTCCGCCCCCGGACCCGTCACCCTGACCGTCGACCTGGCCGCCCTCCCGCCCCAGGAACGGGACCAGGTGCTGCTCGACCTGGTACGCGGCCAGGTCGCGGCGGTCGTCGGCCTCACCACCGGTGACGTCGACCCGGGCCGGCAGTTCCGGGACCTCGGCTACGACTCGCTGACCGCAGTGGACCTGCGTAACCGGCTCGGGACGGCGACCGGGCTGCGGCTGCCAGCCACTCTCGTCTTCGACCACCCCACCCCGGCCGAACTGGCCGCCTACCTGGGGGAGCGGTTCGCCGACGATGTCGCGGACACCGGCTCGGCGGTGCTCGGCGGGCTGGACCGGTTGCACGCCGAGGTGCTCGCCGCGGATCTGGCCGCGGCGGCGCGGGCGGCGGCGCGGGCCCGGCTGAAGGACATCCTCGCCCTGCTCGACGAACCCACCGCAGAGACGGGGGAGGGCGTCGACGCGGAACTCGCCGACGCCTCGGCGGAAGAGGTCTACGCCTTCGTCGACCGCGAACTCGGCATCTCCCTGGACTGACCCGACGGGCACACCGACCGACCCCACCTGACGACCAAGGGCGGAAGAGACCGACATGGCCGACGAGAAGCTGCTCGGATACTTCAAGAAGGTCAGCGCCGACCTGTACAAGGCCCGGCAGCGGCTGACCGAGCTGACCGAACGGGACCGGGAACCCATCGCCATCGTCGGGATGGCCTGCCGGTACCCGGGTGGCGTCGGCTCCCCGGAGGACCTGTGGGACCTGGTCGCCGAGGGCCGGGACGCCATTTCCGACTTCCCCACCGACCGGGGCTGGCCGGCGGACCTCTACGATCCCGACCCGGAACGGGCCGGCCACAGCTACGCCCACGAGGGTGGCTTCCTGCACGACGCCGCCGACTTCGACCCCGCCTTCTTCGGGATGAGCCCCCGGGAGGCGCTCGGCGTCGACCCGCAGCAGCGGCTGCTGCTGGAGATCACCTGGGAGGCGTTCGAACGGGCCGGCATCCTTCCCGCCTCGGTTCGTCGTACCCCGGTCGGGGTGTTCACCGGCATCATGTACGGCGACTACGGCCTGCGGGTGCGCGACGTCCCCGAGGAGTTCGAGGGTTACCTGCTGACCGGCAGTGCCGGCAGCGTCGCCTCCGGGCGGGTCGCGTACACCTTCGGCCTGACCGGCCCCGCCGTCACCGTCGACACCGCCTGCTCGTCGTCGCTGGTCGCCCTGCACCTCGCCGCCCGGTCGCTGCGTGCCGGGGAGTGCACGATGGCTCTCGCCGGTGGCGTCACCGTGATGGCGGGCCCCGGCACGTTCGTCGAGTTCAGCCGGCAGCGGGGACTGGCCCCGGACGGCCGGGCCAAGTCGTACTCGGCCGCCGCCGACGGGGTCGGCTGGGCCGAGGGTGCCGGCGTGCTGCTGCTGGAGAAACTCTCCGACGCCCACCGCCACGGCCACCCGGTGCTCGCCGTCGTCCGGGGCTCCGCGATCAACCAGGACGGCCCGTCCAACGGCCTCACCGCGCCCAACGGCCCCGCCCAGCGCGCGGTCATCCGGCAGGCCCTCGAATCCGCCGGCCTTACCCCGGCCGACGTGCAGGTGGTGGAGGGCCACGGCACCGGCACCCGGCTCGGCGACCCGATCGAGGCACAGGCGCTGTTGGCGACGTACGGGCAGGGTCGGTCGGTGCCGTTGTGGTTGGGGTCGGTGAAGTCGAACATCGGTCATGCGCAGGCGGCGGCGGGTGTCGCCGGGGTGATCAAGATGGTGTCGGCGATGCGGCACGGGGTGGTGCCGGGGTCGTTGCACGCCGACGAGCCGTCGGGGTTCGTGGACTGGTCGTCGGGCGCGGTGCGGGTGGCGACCGGGTCGCAGCCGTGGACGGTGGAGGGCCGGCGACGGGCCGGGGTGTCGTCGTTCGGGATCAGCGGCACGAACGCGCACGTCATCCTGGAGGAACCGCCCGTCGTGACGGACCCGCCGCCCGACGCCGGGGCACCTGCCGCCGCAGACCCGTCGGCCGGGAGCACCGGCGGGTCCGACCCCGTACCGGTGACGCCGTGGCCGGTGTCGGCGCGGACGGCCGCCGGGGTACGGGACCTCGTCGAGCGGCTCCGCACGGGGAGCGCCGCCGCCGATCGGACGGTGCCGGCGGCCGACGTCGGCTGGTCCCTGGCGTCGACCCGGACGGTGTTCGACGACCGTGCCGTGCTGCTCGACGGCGACGTCGTCGCGGATTCGGCCTCGGTGCCCCCGGAACTCCGCTGGTCGGCGACGGTCCCACCGGCAGGTGACGCCGAACCGTCGTCCCCGGCCGCGACGGATGCCGATCCCCGGGGGGTGCCCTCCGGTCTGGGTGTGGTGTTCGGGGGTCAGGGTGGTCAGCGGGTGGGGATGGGTGCGGGGTTGTATCGGGTGTTTCCGGTGTTCGCGTCGGTGTTCGACGAGGTGTGTGACCTGTTGGGTGGGGACGTGCGGGAGGCGATTGCTTCGGGTGTGGGTCTGGATGGCACGGGCATCGCGCAGCGGGCGTTGTTTGCGGTGGAGGTGGCGCTGTTCCGTCTGGTGGAGTCGTGGGGTGTCCACCCGGCGGTTGTGGTGGGTCATTCGATTGGGGAGATTGCGGCGGCGCATGTGGCGGGGGTGTTGTCTCTTGCGGATGCGGTGAGGTTGGTGTCGGCGCGTGCTCGGTTGATGGCGGCGTTGCCGGTCGGGAGCGTGATGGTGTCGCTGCGGGCATCCGCGCATGAGGTGGAGCCGTTTCTGTCCGGTGGTGTGGTGGTGGCGGCGGTAAATGGTCCGTCGGCGGTGGTGATCGCGGGCCCGGAACAGCCGACCTTGCAAGCGGCGGAGGCGGTGGCGACCACGCTGGGTGTCCGGCAGCGTCGGTTGTCGGTGGGTCATGCGTTTCATTCGCCGTTGATGGAGCCGATGCTCGACGAGTTCCGCACGGTGGTCGAGGGCTTGTCGTTCCATCCGGAACAGATTCCGGTGGTGTCGACGGTGACCGGGCAGGTCGGGGATCTGGCAGACCCGGAATACTGGGTGCGGCAGGTGCGCCAGCCGGTGCGGTTCCATGACGCGATCGAGGCGGCCGGTCCTCGCTCGTGGTGGGAACTCAGCGCGGACGGTGCTCTGTCGTCCCTGTTGGCCGACGGTGTCCCGATGCTGCGTCCGGGTGTGGATGAGGCGGTCAGTGCTGTCACCGGGTTGGCGCAGGTGTGGGTGCGGGGGTATGAGGTCGACTGGCGGGCGTACTACGGCGGTGGCAAGACCGTCGACCTGCCGACGTACCCGTTCCAACGGCAGCGGTACTGGCTCGACGCCGGGGACGGGCGGGGCGACGTGACCAGCGCCGGACTCCGGGCCACCGGGCATCCGCTACTCGGGGCGACGGTGGAACTGGCCGCCGGTGACGGCGTGCTACTCACCGGACGGGTGTCCCTGCGTACCCACCCGTGGTTGGCCGACCACGCGCTGCTCGACACCGTGCTCCTGCCCGGGACGGCCTTCGTGGACCTCGTCCTGAGGGCGGGCGACCACCTCGGTGTCAGCGTCGTCGACGAGCTGACCATCGCCGCGCCGCTGGTGCTCACCGAGGCACCCGTGGAGATCCAGGTGGCCGTCGGCGCGCCCGCCCCCGACGGCAGGCGACCGGTGTCCGTCCACTCGCGCCCGCACACCACCGGCGACGACCCCGCCTGGACCACCCACGCGGAGGGACAGTTGACCGCCGCGCCCCCCACCGCCCCCGCCGGGCAGGAGACCTGGCCGCCGCCCGGCAGCCGCGAGATCGACGTCACGCACGCCTACCCCCGCCTTGCCGAGGACGGCCACCGGTACGGCCCGGCGTTCCGTGGGCTGCGCCGGCTGTGGCAGCTCGACGACGAGATCCTCGCCGAGGTGAGCCTGCCCACCGACCGGCACGCCGACGCCGACGCGTTCGTGCTGCACCCCGCCCTGCTCGACGCCTGCCTGCACCCGCTGCTACGCGGCGTGCTCGACGACAGCCGCCCCGGCGGCCTGCCGTTCTCCTGGAACGACGTGCGGGTGCACCGCGGCGGCGCGACCACCCTGCGGGTCCGGCTGCGGGAACAGTCGAGCGACCGCCTCACCCTGACCGGCTACGACGAATCCGGTGCGCCGGTGGTCACCGTCGGCGGGCTGCTGTCCCGTCCCGTCTCCGCCGAGGCGCTGCGGTCCGCCGGGCAGCCCCGCCAGGAACACCTCTACGAGCGGGTGGCCGTGCCCGTGCCGGCCCCACCCGTCGACGCCCCGGTGCCGGCCTTCGACGCCGGGCCCGCCCCGGTGACCTGCCACCACCTGACCGTCGACCCCGGTCACCACGACCTGGCCCGCCGTACCCACGCCACCGTCGCCGCCGCCCTCACCCTGGTCCGCACCCTGCTGACCGACGGGTACGCCGACACCCGCGTCGTCGTCGCCGGTGACCGTGTCGCCGACGATCCCGCGCTGGCCGCCGCCTGGGGGCTGCTGCGCACCACGCAGACCGAGAACCCCGGACGGCTCGTCCTGGTCGACACCGACGACCCGGGCACGGTCGCCGCCGTCGCGGCGTCACTCGCCGCCGGTGACGAACCGGAGCTGAGCGTCCGGGCCGACGCCTGGACCGCCACCCGGCTGGCCCGGGTCACCGCCCCACCGGCCGAACCCGTTCACCTTCCCGGCCCGGTGCTGGTCACCGGTGGTACCGGCGGGCTGGGCGCGCTGCTCGCCCGCCACATGGTGACCGCCCACGGCGTACGCGAACTCGTGCTGGTCAGCCGTCGGGGCGCCGGAGCACCGGGCACGGGCGAGCTGGTGGCCGAGCTGACCGGCCTGGGTGCCACCGTCAGCGTCGCCGCCGTCGACGTGGCCGACCGGAACGATCTGGCCCGACTGCTCGACAGCCATCCCGTCCGTTCGGTGGTGCACACCGCCGGGGTGCTCGACGACGCGGTCGTCGGCGCGCTCACCGACGGGCAACTCACCCGGGTGCTGCGCCCCAAGGTGGACGCCGCCTGCCACCTGCACGAGCTGACCGTGGACCGGAACCTGGACGCGTTCGTCCTCTACTCGTCGTCGGCCGCCGTGTTCGGTGGCCCCGGGCAGGCCAACTACGCCGCCGCCAACGCGTTCCTCGACGCGCTCGCCGCCCACCGCCGGGCCCGGGGGTTGCCCGCGCTGTCGCTCGGTTGGGGACTGTGGCACCAGGACGGCGGCATCACCGCCGCGCTCACCACCGCCGACCGGGACCGGATCACCCGGGCGGGAATGATCCCGCTGGACCGGTCGGAGGGCATGGCCCTGTTCGACACCGCACTCACCCTGGCCGCCGCGACCGGCCACCCGCACCTCGTACCGATGCGGATGGACCTGCCGAGGATCACCGGTGAGCCACCGGCGGTGCTGCGGGGGCTGGTCCGTCGCCCGGCCCGGCGGGCCGTGGCGGCGGCCGACCCCACCGCCGTGTTCGCCGGGCTGCACGGCGCGGAACTCACCGCCGCTCTGCTCCAGGTGGTACGGGAACGCGTCGCGGGCGTGCTCGGCCACACCGGCGCGGAGGCGGTCCCCGCCGACCGGCCCTTCACCGAACTGGGCTTCGATTCGTTGACCGCCGTGGAACTGCGCAACGCGCTGTCGGCGGCGACCGGATTGCGCCTCCCGGCCGGGCTGGTGTTCGACCACCCCACCCCGTCGGCGGTCGCCGCCTGGCTGACCACGAAGATCGCCGGCACCCCCGCCCCCGCCCCGGTCGCCACCCCGACCCGTACCGACGACGACCCTGTCGTCATCGTCGGCATGGCCTGCCGGCTGCCCGGCGGGGTACGCAGCCCGGAGGACCTGTGGCGGGTGGTCGCCGAGGGCACCGACGCGATCGGCGACTTCCCGACCGACCGGGGCTGGGACCTGGACAACCTCTATCACCCCGACCCGGACCACCCCGGCACCACGTACGCCGCCCAGGGTGGCTTCGTCGACGGGATCGCCGACTTCGACCCGGCCCTGTTCGGCATCTCGCCCCGGGAGGCGTTGGCGATGGACCCGCAGCAGCGGCTGCTGCTGGAGACCTCGTGGGAGGCCTTCGAACGCGCCGGCATTCCACCCCTTGCCGCCCGGGGTTCGCGGACCGGTGTCTTCGTCGGGGTCAGCAGCCAGGACCACGGCTCGCTGCTCGCCACCGTGCCCGAGTTCGAGGGGCAACTGCTCACCGGCAGCGCCAACAGCGTCGCGTCCGGCCGGCTCGCCTACCACCTCGGCCTGGTCGGCCCGGTCCTCACCCTGGACACGGCGTGCTCGTCGTCGCTGGTGGCCCTGCACCTGGCGGCGAACGCCCTGCGCGCCGGGGAGTGCGACCTCGCCCTCGCCGGTGGTGCGCTGCTGATGTCCACCCCGACCCTGTTCGTCGAGTTCAGCCGGCAGGGTGGGCTGTCGCCGGACGGCCGGTGCAAGGCGTACTCGGCCGCCGCGGACGGCACCGGGTGGGCCGAGGGCGCCGGGATGCTGCTGCTGGAACGGCTGTCGGACGCCCGGCGGCACGGTCATCGGGTGTTGGCGGTGGTGCGGGGTAGTGCGGTGAATTCGGATGGTGCGTCGAATGGTTTGACGGCGCCGAGTGGTCCGTCGCAGGAGCGGGTGATTCGTCGGGCGTTGGCGGTGGCGGGCCTGTCGGTCGACGACGTGCAGGTGGTGGAGGGTCACGGCACCGGTACCCGGTTGGGTGATCCGATCGAGGCGGAAGCCCTGCTGGCGACGTACGGGCAGGGGCGTTCGGAGCCGTTGTGGTTGGGGTCGGTGAAGTCGAACATCGGCCACACGCAACACGCGGCCGGTGCCGCCGGGGTGATCAAGATGGTGTTGGCGATGCGGCACGGCATCGTCCCGGGGTCGTTGCACGCCGACGAGCCGTCGGGGTTCGTGGACTGGTCGTCGGGTGCGGTGGAGGTGGTGCGGGAGTCCCGGGAGTGGGCGGTCGCTGACGGTGGGCGTCGGCGGGCGGGGGTGTCGTCGTTCGGGATCAGTGGGACGAACGCGCACGTGATCGTGGAGGAGCCGCCGGTGGAGGCGGATGCGGGGGTGGTGGGTTCGCCGGTCCCAGTAGGGGTGACGCCGTGGCCGGTGTCGGCGCGGACCGCCGCCGGCGTGCGGGAACTGGTCGGGCAGCTCCACCCGATGACGGTCGGTTCGGAACACGGGACGGAGGCGGACGGCGGTCCGTCGACGCCGAGCGCCGCCGACGGTGATCCGCCGGAGTCGACCGTCGTCGGCGACGTTTCGGCGGCGGATGTGGGGTGGTCGTTGGCGTCGACGCGGTCGGTGTTCGCCGAGCGTGCGGTGCTGCTCGATGGTGTGGTGGTCGCGGATTCGGCGTCGCTGACCCCGGAGGTCCGGGCAATGACGTCGGATGGCGCTCCTGTTCCTGCGGGGTTGGGTGTGGTGTTCGGGGGTCAGGGTGGTCAGCGGGTGGGGATGGGTGCGGGGTTGTATCGGGTGTTTCCGGTGTTCGCGTCGGTGTTCGACGAGGTGTGCGCCTTGTTGGGTGGGGACGTGCGGGAGGCGATTGCTTCGGGTGTGGGTCTGGATGGCACGGGGGTGGCGCAGCGGGCGTTGTTTGCGGTGGAGGTGGCGTTGTTTCGGCTGGTGGAGTCGTGGGGTGTGCGGCCTGTGGTTTTGGTGGGTCATTCGATTGGGGAGATTGCGGCGGCGCATGTGGCGGGGGTGTTGTCTCTTGCGGATGCGGTGAGGTTGGTGTCGGCGCGTGCTCGGTTGATGGCGGCGTTGCCGGTCGGGGGCGTGATGGTGTCGCTGCGTGCTTCGGCGGAGGCGGTGGGGCCGTTTCTGTCCGGTGGTGTGGTGGTGGCGGCGGTAAATGGTCCGTCGGCGGTGGTGATCGCGGGCCCTGAGCGGGAGACGCTGCGGGCGGCGGAGGCGGTGGCGGCCGGGTTGGGTGTTCGGCAGCGTCGGTTGTCGGTGGGTCATGCGTTTCATTCGCCGTTGATGGAGCCGATGCTCGACGAGTTCCGCACGGTGGTCGAGGGCTTGTCGTTCCATCCGGAACAGATTCCGGTGGTGTCGACGGTGACCGGGCAGGTCGGGGATCTGGCAGACCCGGAATACTGGGTGCGGCAGGTGCGCCAGCCGGTGCGGTTCCATGACGCGATCGAGGCGGCCGGTCCTCGCTCGTGGTGGGAACTCAGCGCGGACGGTGCTCTGTCGTCCCTGTTGGCCGACGGTGTCCCGATGCTGCGTCCGGGTGTGGATGAGGCGGTCAGTGCTGTCACCGGGTTGGCGCAGGTGTGGGTGCGGGGGTATGAGGTCGACTGGCGGGCGTACTACGGCGGTGGGAGGGTCGTCGACCTGCCGACGTACCCGTTCCAACGGCAGCGGTACTGGCTGACCCCGGCAGCCCGCACCGACGTGGCGAGCATCGGGCTCGACACGGTGGAACACCCTCTGCTGGGTGCGGCGGTGGAGCTGTCCGACGACTCGTTCGTCCTCACCGGCGTACTCACCGCGACGGCGCTGGCCGAGGCCGGGCCGCACGTCGTCCTGGCGGAGGCGGCGCTGGCCGCTGCCCGGTACGCGGGCGTCACCGGCGTCACCGAACTCGTCCCCGAGCTGCCGCCCGAGCAGCCCGGCCCGCTGCGGGTCACCGTGGACGGTGCCGGCTTCACCATCGCCTCCCGACCCGACGGCACCTGGGTCGAACACGCGACCGGGCACCTGTCCGCCGAACCCGGCGACGGTGGCGCACTGCCTGCCGCCGCACTCCGGTCCGCCCTCGACGACCTCGCCCCCGCCCGGCCGGTCCGGTGGACGAACCTCACCGTGCACCGGGCCGACACCGCCGTGGACGTCGAGATCGTCCACCACGACTCCGGGCACGTCCGGATCGCCCTGGTCGACCATGACGGCACCGTCACCACGGAGGCCGAACTCGAACTCGGCGGCGGGACCGGCCCGTCCGTCGGCGACGCCCTGTTCCACCTGGAGGACCGGCGCGTCCCGACGCGGGAGACGAGCGGCGTACCGGGCGACTGGGCGGTGCTCGGCGACGACGAACCCGGGCTCCTCGACGGGCTGGACGGCCTGCGTCGGCACCGTACCCTCGCGGATCTGCTCGGCTCGCCGCGCGGCCGGCCGGACGTGCTGCTCCACCCGCTGACCTACCCGGACACCGGTGACCCGGCGGCGGATGCGCGCACCATGGCGCAGCGGGTGTTGAAGCTCGCCCAGCACTGGCTCCGCGACGAGGCGCTCGCCCCCTGTCGCCTGGTCTTCGTCGCCTCCGGAGTGGACCGGGACGTCGTGCTGGCCACCGCCTGGGGGCTGATCCGCTCGGCGATCAGCGAGTACCCGGACCGCTTCGGCCTGGTCACCCTCGACGGGGACCGCCGGTCGGCGCGGGCCTTCCCGCACGCCCTGCTCGCGGGCACCACCGAACTCGCCGTGACCGGCGGCGCGGTGACCACCCCCACCCTCGTCCGCAGCCGGGGCCTCGCCCCGGCACCGCGCCGGTGGACGGGCCCGGTGCTGATCACCGGCGGCACCGGGGGCCTGGGGGCGCTCGTCGCCCGGCACCTGGTCACCACCCATGGCGTACGCCGGCTGCTGCTGGTCAGCCGGCGGGGGCCGGCGGCCCCGGGCGCGGCGGAACTGCGCGCGGAGCTGCTCGACCGGGGCGCGGATGACGTCACCGTGGCCGCCTGCGACGTGACGGACCGGGACGCCCTCGCGAAGCTCCTCGTCGGAACCGACCCGGCACACCCGCTGCGCGCGGTGATCCACACCGCCGGGGTGCTCGACGACGGTGTGCTGCCCGCGTTGACCCCGGACCGCCTGGACGCGGTGCTGGCACCGAAGGTCGACGCCGCCTGGCACCTGCACGAGCTGACCCGGGACCTCGACCTCGACGCGTTCGTGCTGTACTCGTCGATCTCCGGGCTGCTCGGCCCGCCCGCGCAGGCCAACTACGCGGCGGGCAACTCCGGTCTGGACGCGCTGGCCCGGCTGCGCCGCCACCTCGGCCTGCCCGCCGTGTCGCTGGCCTGGGGGCTGTGGGCGCAGGACAGCGGCATGATCGGCACGCTGGACGCGCACGACCGGGAACGCGTCGCCCGGACCGGTGTGGTGCCGATGACCGAGGCCGAGGGCATGGCGCTGTTCGACCTGGCGCTGGCCCACGACCGGGCCGTGCAGGCGCCGGTCCGGCTCGACCCGGCCGCGCTGCGGACAGTCGACGCACCGCCCCCCGTGCTGCGCGCCCTGATCCGCACCCCCCGCCGTACGCCGGGAGAGCAGCAGCCGGTCGCCGACCGGCTCGCCGCGCTCGCCCCGGCCGACCGTCGCCAGGCGGTGCTGGACCTCGTCACCACCCAGGCGGCGAAGGTGCTCGGCCACGCCGACCCGGCCGAGGTGGACCCGGGCCGCCGTTTCGCCGACCTGGGCGTGGACTCGCTGGCCGCCACCCAGCTCCGCAACGCCGTCAGCACCGCCGCCGGTGTGCCCCTGCCGGCGGGGGTGGTGTTCGACCATCCCACCCCTGCGGCGCTCGCCGACTTCGTCTGCGGGCTGCGCTGGCCGGACCAGGAACGGGAGGACGGCTCGGCGATGGCCGCCCTCGACCGGCTGGAGGCCGCGCTGCGCACCGGGGACGGCGGCGACGACGAGGTGGTCGACCGGTTGGAACGGCTCCTGATCGAACTGCGTCCCCCCGCCGACTACGACGACCTGGACACCGACGACCTGGACACGATCCCGGTGGACCGCCTCTACGACATCATCGACCAGGGAACGGAGCTGTGATGGCCGAGGACAGCGCCAAGCTCGTGGAGTACCTGCGCAAGGCCACCACCGACCTGCGCCGGTCACGGGCCCGCGTCGCCCAACTGGAGAGCCGGCTCAGCGAACCGGTCGCGATCATCGGAATGGCGTGCCGGCTCCCCGGTGGGGTGAGCGGTCCGGAGGACCTGTGGCGGGTGGTCGCCGAGGGGGTCGACGCGGTCGGCGGCTTTCCGACCGACCGGGGCTGGGACCTCACCACCCTCTACCACCCCGACCCGGACCACCCCGGCACCACGTACGCCACCGGCGGTGCCTTCCTCGCGGACGTCGCCGGCTTCGACACCGACTTCTTCGGCATCTCCCCCCGGGAGGCGCTGGCGATGGACCCCCAGCAGCGGCTGCTGCTGGAAACCTCGTGGGAGGCGATCGAACACGCCCGTATCGACCCGGGCTCGCTCGCCGGCAGCCCGACCGGCGTGTTCGTCGGCACCATGTACCAGAACTACGCCTTCGGCGGTCAGGACGTGCCCGACGAACTCGAAGGGCTCCTGATCAGCGGCAGCGCCGGCAGCATCGTCTCCGGCCGGATCGCCTACCAGTTCGGGTTCACCGGGCCGGCGGTCACCCTCGACACCGCCTGCTCGTCGTCGCTGGTCGCCCTGCACCTGGCGGCGTCGGCGCTGCGCGCCGGGGAGTGCTCGCTGGCGCTCGCCGGTGGCGTGACGGTGATGCCCACCGCCGACCTGCTGGTGGAGTTCGCCAGGCAGCGTGGCCTGGCCCCGGACGGCCGGTGCAAGGCGTTCGCCGACACCGCCGACGGCGTCGGGTGGGGTGAGGGCGTGGGCCTGTTGCTGCTGGAACGGCTGTCGGACGCCCGGCGGCACGGCCATCGGGTGTTGGCGGTGGTGCGGGGTAGTGCGGTGAATTCGGATGGTGCGTCGAACGGCTTGACGGCGCCGAGTGGTCCGTCGCAGGAGCGGGTGATTCGTCGGGCGTTGGCGGTGGCGGGCCTGTCGGTCGACGACGTGCAGGTGGTGGAGGGTCACGGCACCGGTACCCGGTTGGGTGATCCGATCGAGGCGGAAGCCCTGTTGGCGACGTACGGGCAGGGGCGTTCGGAGCCGTTGTGGTTGGGGTCGGTGAAGTCGAACATCGGTCATGCGCAGGCGGCGGCGGGTGTCGCCGGGGTGATCAAGATGGTGTCGGCGATGCGGGCCGGGGTGGTGCCGGGGTCATTGCACGTGGCCGCGCCGTCGGGGTTCGTGGACTGGTCGTCAGGCTCGGTGGAGGTGGTGCGGAACTCGCGCGAGTGGACGGTGGCTGAGGGGGGTCGTCGGCGGGCGGGGGTGTCGTCGTTCGGAATCAGTGGCACGAACGCGCACGTGATCGTGGAGGAGCCGCCGGTGGAGGCGGATGCGGGGGTGGTGGGTTCGCCGGTCCCGGTAGGGGTGACGCCGTGGCCGGTGTCGGCGCGGTCGGTTGCCGGGGTGCGGGACCTGGTGGAGCGGTTGCGGTCGACGGTGGCGGGGGTGTCGACGGTGGATGTGGGGTGGTCGTTGGCGTCGACGCGGTCGGTGTTCGCCGAGCGTGCGGTGCTGCTCGACGGTGTGGTGGTCGCGGACGGGGCGTCGCTTGCTCCGGAGGTCCGTGCGTTGATGTCCGGTGCGGTTCCTGCTTGCGCGGTGGACCCGGTCGTGGGGTCGTCGGGTGGCGCGGCGTTGTCAGGGGCGGTGTCGTCGGGTGGGGTTTCCTCCGGTGGTGTTCCTGCGGGGTTGGGTGTGGTGTTCGGGGGTCAGGGTGGTCAGCGGGTGGGGATGGGTGCGGGGTTGTGTGGAGCGTTTCCGGTGTTCGCGTCGGTGTTCGACGAGGTGTGTGGCCTGTTGGGCGGGGACGTGCGGGAGGCGATCTCCTCTGGTGTGGGTCTGGATGGCACGGGGGTGGCGCAGCGGGCGTTGTTTGCGGTGGAGGTGGCGCTGTTTCGCCTGGTGGAGTCGTGGGGTGTGCGGCCTGCGGTTTTGGTAGGTCATTCGATTGGGGAGATAGCGGCGGCGCACGTGGCCGGGGTGTTGTCGTTGCCGGATGCGGTGAGGTTGGTGTCGGCGCGTGCTCGCCTGATGGCGGCGTTGCCGGTGGGTGGGGCGATGGTGTCGCTGCGGGCTTCGGCGGAGGCGGTGGGGCCGTTCCTGTCCGGTGGTGTGGTGGTGGCGGCGGTGAATGGTCCGTCGGCGGTGGTGATCGCCGGCCCGGAACAGCCGACCTTGCAAGCGGCGGAGGCGGTGGCGACCACGCTGGGTGTCCGGCAGCGTCGGCTGTCGGTGGGTCATGCGTTTCATTCGCCGTTGATGGAGCCGATGCTTGACGAGTTCCGTGCGGTGGTGGAGGGCTTGTCGTTTCATCCGGCGCGGATTCCGGTGGTGTCGACGGTGACCGGGCAGGTCGGGGATCTTTCGGACCCGGATTACTGGGTGCGGCAGGTGCGCCAGCCGGTGCGGTTCCACGATGCGATCGAGGCGGCCGGTCCTCGGTCGTGGTGGGAGTTGAGCGCGGACGGTGGTTTGTCGTCCCTGCTGGCTGACGGTATTCCGATGCTTCGTCCCACCGTCGACGAGGCGACGTCGGCGGTGACGGGGTTGGCGCAGGTGTGGGTGCGGGGCCATGACGTCGACTGGCGGGCCTACTACGGCGGCGGCACCGTGGTCGACCTGCCGACGTACCCGTTCCAACACCAGCGGTACTGGCTCGCCGCCGGTCCGGCGACGCCGCCGCTGTACGCGGTGCGGTGGACGCCGACGGACCTGCCCGCCGGGGAGGCGGCCGTGCTCGACTGCTCCGGCAGCAGCACCACCGAGGTGCTCGCGGTCCTCCAGCAGCGGCTCGCCGATCCCACCGGCGGTCGGCTCGTCGTCGGCTTCGACGGCACCGATCCGACGGCCGACGGGGTGGCCGGCCTGGTGCGTGCCGCCCGGACCGAGCATCCGGGCCGGGTGGCTCTCGTCGACCACGACGGCAGCCCGGCGTCGCTGGCGGCACTGCCGGCCGCAGCCGCCGCCGGCCACGACGAGGTCCGGTTGCGGGCCGGTGCCGCCAGCACTCCGGAGTTGACCCCCGCCACCACCGGACCCCGCCCGCCGGTCGACGGCACGGTCCTGGTGACCGGGGCGGCGGGTGCTCTCGGCAGCGCCGTCGCCCGGCACCTGGCCACCGCGTACGGCGTCCGCGACCTGGTGCTGCTCGGCCGCCGCGGTGCGCCGGACCTGGCCGCCGAACTGACCGCGCTCGGCGTCACCGCCACCTCGGTCGCCGGCGACGTCACCGACCCGGACGCGGTGGCCGCCGCGCTGCGCGGGCGCACCCTGTGCGGGGTGGTGCACGCGGCGGGCGTGCTCGCCGACGGGGTCCTGTCCGGGCTCACCCCCGACCAGCTCGACCGGGCCCGGCAGGCCAAGGTGACGGGCGCGCACGTCATCGACCGGCTCACCCGCGACACCGACCTGGCCTTCTTCGTGCTGTTCTCGTCGGTCGCCGGGCTGTTCGGGGCGGCCGGCCAGGCCGCGTACGCCGCCGCGAACAGCGCCCTTGACGCCCTCGCCGAGCGTCGCCGGGCGGCCGGCCTGCCGGCCACCTCGATCGCCTGGGGGCCGTGGTCCGGTGCGGGCATGACCGGGGACCTGGGCGTCGCCGGCCGGGCCCGGCTCGCCGCCGCCGGTCTCGCCCCGCTGCCGGTCCCCACCGGGCTGGCCCTCTTCGACGCGGCGCTGAGCAGCACCGAACCGGTGGTCGTCGCGGCGGCCCTGCACACCGCGACTCTCGACCCGGCCACCACCCCGGCCCTGCTCCGCACCCTGCTGCCGACGCGGGAACCCACGCCCCCGCCGGTGCTGGACCTGACCGGCCTGGATGCCCAGGGCCGTCGGCAGGCGGTCACCGACCTGGTCCGGGTCACCGCCGCCACCGTGCTGGGTCACCAGCCGGGCACGCTGGTGCCGGTGACGGGCGCCTTCCACGACCTCGGCTTCGACTCGCTGACGTCGGTGGACCTGCGCAACCGGCTGAGCGCGGCGACCGGGGTGCCCCTCGGCGTGGGTGCGGTGTTCGACCATCCCACCCCGGCGGCACTCGCCGCGTACCTGCTCACCCAGCTCGCCACCGCCACCGACACCGACCCGGAGGACGAGCGGATCCGCGCGACACTGCGCGCCCTCCCCGTGGACCGGCTGCGCCGCGCCGGCCTGCTGGACCGGCTGTTGGCCCTGGCCGTCGAGCCGCCACGACCGGACGAGCCGGCGGGGCCGACCGACAGCCCGGACGACCTCGACGCGCTCTCCGGTGAGGAACTGCTGGCGCTGGCCGCGCAGACGGTGGGGCAGCAGTGAGTGCCGGCACCGAACAGTACGTGGCGGCCCTGCGTAACGCGTTGCGCGAGGTCGACCGGCTGCGCGGGGAACTCGACCGGGCCACCACACCGGCCACCGAGCCGATCGCCGTGGTCGGGATGTCCTGCCGGTTCCCCGGTGGCGCGGACACCCCGGACCGGTTCTGGGACCTGCTCGACGAGGGCCGCGACGCGGTCGTCCCGTTCCCCACCGACCGGGGCTGGCCGTCGGACCTGCACGATCCGGACCCGGCCGCCCCGGGGCGCAGCTACGTCGACTCGGGGGGTTTCCTGCCCGACGTCGCCGGCTTCGACGCCGGTTTCTTCGGGGTGTCCCCCCGGGAGGCGTCGGCGATGGACCCGCAGCAGCGGATGCTGCTGGAGTTGGCCTGGACGGCGGTCGAGGACGCCCGCATCGACCCGGAGCGGCTGCGCGCCACCGAGACCGGGGTGTACGTGGGCACCAACGGCCAGGACTATCCGCTGCTGCTCGCGCACGCCGCCGGGGAGACCGAGGGTTTCCTGCTGACCGGTAATGCGGCGAGCGTCGCCTCCGGCCGGATCTCGTACGTGCTCGGGTTGACCGGGCCGTCGCTGACCGTGGACACCGCCTGCTCGTCGGCGCTGGTGGCGGTGCACCAGGCCGTCCGGGCGCTGCGCTGGGGCGAGGTGCCCCTGGCCCTGGTCGGCGCGGCGTCGGTGATGTCGACGCCCGTCGGGTTCACCGAGTTCAGCCGCCAGCGGGGATTGGCTGCCGACGGACGGTGCAAGGCGTTCTCCGCCGCCGCCGACGGGGTCGGCTGGGGTGAGGGCGGGGCGGTGCTGCTGCTGGAACGGCTCGGTGACGCCCTCGCCCACGGACGTACCGTGCACGCGGTGCTGCGCGGCAGCGCGGTCAACTCCGACGGGGCGTCCAACGGGTTGACCGCGCCGAACGGCCCCGCCCAGCGGCGGGTGATCGAACGGGCGCTCGCCGACGCCGGGCTCACCCCCGGCGACGTCGACGCCGTGGAGGCGCACGGCACCGGTACCCGGCTCGGCGACCCGATCGAGGCCGAGGCGATCCTGGCCAGCTACGGCCGGGGCCGGGACCGGCCACTGTGGCTGGGCTCGGTGAAGTCGAACCTCGGCCACACCCAGGCCGCCGCCGGCCTGGCCGGCCTGGTCAAGCTGGTGCTGGCGCTGCGGCACGGGCGGTTGCCGCGTACGCTGCACGCCGCGACCCCGACCACCGCGGTGCGCTGGGACGACTCCCCGGTGCGGCTGCTGACCGCCGCCCAGCCGTGGCCGCGCGGGCCGCGTCCGCGTCGGGCGGCGGTGTCGGCGTTCGGGATCAGCGGCACCAACGCCCACGTCGTCGTCGAGGAACCACCCGCGCCGGCCGCCGACGGGCCGGCGGTGACCCCGCTGCCCGCGGTACCGTGCCTGCTGTCCGCCGCCGACCCGCAGGCCCTGCGGGAGCAGGCCGGCCGGTTGGCGACGCTGGTGCGGGCCGACCCGACGCTCACCCCGGCGGGGCTCGGCCTGGCGTTGGCCACCGGGCGGGCGGCGCTGCGGCACCGGGCGTGCGTCACCGCGACCGACCGTGCCGGGCTGCTCGCCGGTCTCGCCGGGCTGGCCGATGCCGGGGTCGGCGCGGGCACGACCTGCGGCGGTGACCTCGCGGTCCTGTTCACCGGGCAGGGCACGCAGCGGGTCGGGATGGGCCTGGCGCTGGCCGAGCGGTTCCCCGCCTACGCGGAGGCGTTCGCCGAGGTCTGCGGGTACCTCGATCCGCTGCTGGACCGGCCGTTGGCCGACGCCGTCGCCGACGGGGCCGGGCTGGACGACACGGGCACCGCTCAGCCGGCGATCTTCGCGGTGGAGGTTGCCCTGTACCGGCTGCTGGCGTCGTACGGCCTCGCCCCGGCCGCCGTCGCGGGGCACTCCGTCGGCGAGCTGACCGCCGTGCACGTGGCGGGCGCGTTGTCGCTGGCCGACGCGGCCACCGTGGTCGCGGCGCGGGGCCGGCTGATGGCCGCGCTGCCGGCGGGCGGGGCGATGCTCGCCGTACGGGCCACCGAGGCGGAGGTGACCCCGCTGCTCGGCGACGACGTCGAGCTGGCCGCCGTCAACGGTCCCCGGGCGGTGGTGCTCTCCGGCACGGTCGACGGGGTGCAGCGGACCGCCCGGCTGCTGCGGGCGGGCGGGCACCGGTGCCGGCGGCTCGACGTCAGCCACGCCTTCCACTCCCGGCTGATGGAGCCGGCCCTGGCCGGGTTCGCCGACGTGGTGGCGGGGGTACGGTTCACCGCGCCCCGGGTGCCGGTGGTGTCCACCCTGACCGGGGCGGTGCTGACCGTCGAGGATCTGACCGGGCCGGGGCACTGGCTGGCGCACGCCCGCCGGCCGGTCCGGTTTCACGACGCCGTCCGCACCCTGGAACGGCGCGGGGTACGCACCTTCCTGGAGGTCGGACCGGCCCCGGCGTTGACCGCCACGGTGGTCGACTGCCTGCGCACGCCCACCGACGCGGCGGCCGTTCCCACGCTGCGTCCCGACGTGCCCGACCCGCTGGCGGTGCCGGTGGCGATGGGCGCGTTGCTGGTCCGGGGGCACCTGGACCGGGCGGCGGTGTTCGCCGGCACCCGCGCCGCCCCGGTGGCGCTGCCCGGCTACCCGTTCCAGCGGACCCGGTTCTGGCCCGACGCCCGGTTCACCGTCACCACCGGCGGCCCACCGCCGGTGACGTCGGCACCCCCGGCGACCACACCGGCTTCGGGTACGCTGCGTGACCTGGTGCTGCGGCACGTCGCGGCGGTGCTCGGCCACGGTACGGCTCCCGTCGACCCGCACCTTCCGCTGGCCGAACTGGGCCTGACCTCGCTCAGCGCGGTGGAACTGCGCGACCGGCTGGCCCAGGCCACCGGGCTGCCGGTCGGCACCGCCGACCTGCTCACCGCCGTCACCCCGGACGACCTCGCCGGCACCCTCGCCGGTCGGGTCGACGGCGACCCCGACGACGGCGCGGTGCGGGCGGCGTTCGCGGCGGCCTGCGCCCGGGGCGACGTACCCGCCGGGTTGGCCCTGCTCGCCGCTGCCGCGGACCGGGCGTTGGCCGACGGCACCACCGCCCCCGCGACGCCGCTGGTGTTCGCCGAGGGCGACGGCCCGTTGCTGGTCTGCCTGCCGAGCATGGTCGCCCCGGCCAGCCCCTACCAGTACGCCCGACTGCTGGCCTGCCTCGACCGGCCCGCCGTGGTGCTGCCGCTGCCCGGCTACCGGCTGGGGGAGGCGTTGCCGGCCACCCGCGCCGAGGTCGTCGACGCCCAGGTCGCGGCCCTGCGTACGCATCTCGGCGACCGGCCGTACGTGCTGGTCGGCTACTCCTCCGGGGGCTGGCTGGCGCACGCCGTCGCGGCGGCCCTGCACGACCTCGACCGGCCGCCCGGGCGGGTGGTGCTGGTGGACGTGCACGTCCCGGGCGGGTCCTGGTACACCGCGACGATGCCCACCCTGTTCACCCGGATGGCCGCCGACCGGGCCGTCACCGACCTGGTCACCGACCGGCAGTTGCTGGCGATGGGCCGGCACCTGGCGCTGTTCGCCGACTGGCGGCCGCAGCCGCTGGCCGTCCCCGTCACCCACCTGCGGGCCGCGGCGGCGCCGGGCGGCCGGGAACCGGGCTGGGCGGCCGACACCGAGTGGCGCACCGTGCCGGGCGACCACCTGGGCGTCCTCACCGGCGACGCCCCGACCACGGCCGCCGCGCTCGCCGACTGCCTGCGTCCGGACCCGACGAACACCCCACTGATCCCCTCACCGACAGGGCGGAGCCGATGACCATCGGACAGCAGGAAACCACGACCCCCCACCCGACGGACATGCTCACCGAGGAGTTCGCCCAGGACCCGTACCCGGGATTCGCCCGGCTGCGCGACAGCGGCACGGTGGACCGGTTCCGGCTCAAGACCTTCTCCACCGCCGTGTACGCCTGGCTGGTCACCCGGCACGCCGACGCGCGCCGGCTGCTGGCCGACCCGCGCCTGTCCAAGGACGCCGGTCGCATCGCCGCGGTGATCCGCGCCCAGGCCGTCGACCCGGACGAGCACGTCACCGACAACCCGCCGAGCATGCTGTTCAGCGACCCCCCCGACCACACCCGGCTGCGCCGGATCGTCGGCGGCGCGTTCACCGCCCGGCGGGTGCAGAGCCTGACCCCGGTGATCGAACGGTTCACCGACGCCGCGTTGGACCGGATCGTCGCGGGGGAGACGGTCGACTTCGTGACCGACGTCGCGCTGCCCGTGCCGATGGCGGTCATCGGCTCGCTGCTGGGCATCCCCGAGGAGGCGTTCGACGACTTCCGCCGGTGGAGCGCGGAACTCGGCAGCGTCGGCACCTCGCTTTCCGACAAGCAGCAGGTGATCGCCGACGCCTACGGCTACGTGCGGGACCTGATCGCGGTCAAGCGCACCGCACCCGCCGACGACCTGATCAGCGCGCTCATCGCCGCCGACGACGAGGGCGGCCGGCTGGCCACCGACGAGTTGCTGTCCACCGTGTTCCTGATGATGAACGCCGGCTACGAGACGACTGCGGCCATGCTCAGCAGCGCCGTGCTGCTGCTGCACCGGCAGCCGGAGCTGCGCGCGGAGCTGGCGGCCGATCCCGGGCGGGTGCCCGCCTTCGTGGAGGAGGTGCTGCGCTACGAGAGTCCGCTGAACCTGAGCACCATCCGGTTCACCGAGCAGGAGGTGACCGTCGGCGACACGGTCATCCCGGCCGGGGAGATCGTGTTCATCTCGCTGTGCGCGGCCAACCGCGACACCGACCGGTTCGCCGATCCCGACGCGGTGCGCCTCGACCGTGACGGGCACCTGGCGTTCGGGCACGGCATCCACCACTGCCTGGGCGCACCGCTGGCCCGGCTGGAGGGCCGGGTGGTGTTGCAGCGGCTGCTGGCCCGGCACCCGCACTGGCGGCTGGCCGTCGCCGACGACGAGGTCGCCTGGCGGCACAGTCTCCAGTTCCGCGCCATCGAGTCGCTGCCCGTGCGGTTCGGCTGACACCCCACCCACCACCCGAGCAGAGGGGACCCCCATGACCGACACCAGCCCGGTGGCGGCGTTCTTCGCCGCCTGCGACGCCGACGACCTGGATGCCGCCGCCGACTGTTTCGCCCCCGACGGGGTGTGGATCGTCGCCGCCGGCCCCGAGCCGGGCCACACCTACCACCGCAAGGAGATCCCCGGGTTCCTCGCCGAGATCATCGGCAAGCGCGACGAACTCGACGCCGCCGGTGCCCGCATGGTGTACGGCGACCGCATCGTCGTGGCGGACCGGGAGTTCCTGGAGTTCCGCTGCGAGTCCGCGACCGGCGAGGTGCTCGAACGGGGCGTGGACGTGTTCACGCTGCGTGACGGCAAGATCGTGGTCAAGGACGTCTTCCGCAAGGCCTGACCCCCACCACGGAAAAGAGGCGACCATGTACGACAACCTCCACGAGATCCTCACCTCGTTCGGCGCGGACATCGACTTCGAGAACCCCAAGCTCGGGCAGAGCGGGTGGTACAAGGCGGACCTGGTGGTCCCGGACGAGGGTCGGGTGGGCAGCGTCGACGGCGGGTACCGGCTGGTCCTGCACCGTGGGTCCGACGGGATGCCGATGGTGCACCTGTCGGAGACGCTGTCCTTCCCGCAGGGGGACGTGCACGTGCAGGCG
Source organism: Micromonospora sp. WMMD735 (assembly GCF_049178995.1). Taxonomy (NCBI): domain Bacteria; kingdom Bacillati; phylum Actinomycetota; class Actinomycetes; order Micromonosporales; family Micromonosporaceae; genus Micromonospora; species Micromonospora sp. WMMD735. Next base: position 2,190,331 of record NZ_JBMHMJ010000002.1, on the reverse strand, counting down.
TGGGCGGAGTTTCCCAACCTGAGCAACGGCAACTGGTTGTACTGCCCCGCGGTGGGGATCAGCGGGGAGCTGACCGGCCGGCAGGGCTTCCGCCAGTGGCGGCCGGTGGAGCTGGGCAAACTCGCCGAAGCCAAGGTGATCTTCTACACCAGCCCGACCTCGTGACGTCCGCGCGCCCGTTCCGGCCGGCCGCCGCGATCAGCCCTTCAACGGGTACGGGATGAAGGTGCTGCGGTTCTCGTCGAGGTCGAGCCGGCCGGTGATCGGCGCGGCGGCCCGCTGCGGGCAGGTCATCCGCTCGCAGGTCTTGCACCCCGGGCCGATCGAGGTGACGGCGTCGGCGTCGTACAGGTCGATGCCCCGGGAGTAGACCAGCCGGTCGGCGTGCCGGATCTCGCAGCCGAGCCCGATCGCGTAGACCTTGCCGGGCTGGTTGTAGCCGCCGTGGTGCCGGGTGATGGTGCGGGCGATCCACAGGTAGCGTTGCCCGTCGGGCATCGCGGCCACCTGCACCACCACCCGGCCGGGCGCGCCGAACGCCTCGTAGACGTTCCACAGCGGACAGGTGCCGCCGGTGAGTGAGAACGGGAAACCGGTGGCGGACTGGCGTTTGGACAGGTTGCCGGCCCGGTCGACCCGGACGAACGAGAACGGCACCCCGCGCGCCCGGGGCCGTTGCAGGGTGCTGAGCCGGTGGCAGACGGTCTCCCAGCCCATCGTGAAGTGCTGGGTGAGCAGGTCGATGTCGTACCGGTGCTGTTCGGCCGCCGCGAGGAACGGCCCGTACGGCAGGATCAGCGCGGCGGCGAAGTAGTTGGCCAGGCCGACCCGGGTGAGGATCTGGGTCTGCGGGTCGTCGAACCGTTCCTCCTCCACGATCTCGTCGATCACGTCGGCGTACTCCAGCAGGGCGATCTGCGCGGCCATCCGCATCGCCTCCTGCCCGGCCCGCAGCGACGTCGACAGGTGCAGGGTGCGGGTCTGCGGCCGGTAGCGGTGCAGCTCGTCGCCGAGCAGGGTGGCGTCGTCGCGGCGGACCTGCACGCCGTGCCGCTGGGCGAGCCGGTCCTGCAGCGTGGAGCGGACCTCGCCCCGACGCATCCCGATCGTCGCGGCGAGCCGTTCGGCCGCCTCGTCCAGATCCGGCACGTAGTTCTGCCGCCGGTAGAAGAACTCGGTCACCCGGTCGTGCGGGCTGCGTCCGACCGTCTCCCGGTCGCCCAGCAGTTCGGCGAGCTGCTCGTCGGCCTGCCGGTAGCGGCGGTGCAGGTCGAGGACGGCCTCGGCGACCTCCGGCAGCCGGGTGGCGAGTTCGGTGAGGTCGGCGACGCCGGGCCGGCCGGGCAGCGCCTCGCGCAGCCCGGCGACCAGCCGGGGGGTGTCCCGGGGGGCGAAGACCGTCGGGTCGACGCCGAACACCTCGGTGATGCGCATCAGCACCGGCACGGTCAGCGGCCGGGTGTCGTGCTCGATCTGGTTGAGGTAGCTGGGCGAGATGTTGAGCAGCCGGGCCAGCCGGGACTGGCTCAACGCGCGGTCCTCGCGCATCCGGCGCAGCCGGGCACCCGCGAAGGTCTTGCTCACCACGCTCACCTCCCTGCTGCTCTTTCAGCAGCCCAGCACCCCTTGGCAGAGTGCGAATATACCTGTTCGCAACTTCGCAGAACCGGGTGTGAACTTCTCAGAACTTGGCTTCTTCCGTCCCTCGACCACGCCCGCGACACCGTGTGACCGTGGGTGACACGCCGGCCGGGCGACGCGTTCGCACCGCCGGACGCCACGACGGCCGGTGCCGGCGTCACGACATCCGAGGAGACGAGATCATGCAGAACGACGTGGAGCGGTTGCGTACCGAGTGGGAGACCGACCCCCGCTGGCAGGGGGTGCGCCGCAGCTACCGCGCCGAGGACGTGGTCCGCCTGCGGGGGACCGTGCAGGAGGAGCACACCCTGGCCCGCCGTGGGGCGGAGCGGCTGTGGGAGCTGCTGCACACCGAGGACTACATCCACGCCCTGGGCGCGCTCACCGGCAACCAGGCCGTGCAGATGGTCCGGGCCGGACTCAAGGCCATCTACCTCTCCGGCTGGCAGGTGGCCGCCGACGCCAACCTCGCCGGACACACCTACCCCGACCAGAGCCTCTACCCCGCCAACTCGGTGCCCGCCGTGGTGCGCCGGATCAACAACGCGCTGCTGCGCGCCGGCCAGATCACCACCGCCGAGGGCGACGACGGCGGCGTCGACTGGCTCGCGCCGATCGTCGCCGACGCCGAGGCCGGCTTCGGTGGCCCGCTCAACGCCTACGAGCTGATGACCGCCATGATCGGGGCCGGCGCCGCCGGGGTGCACTGGGAGGACCAGCTCGCCGCCGAGAAGAAGTGCGGCCACCTGGGCGGCAAGGTGCTCGTCCCGACCGGCCAGCACGTGCGCACCCTGGAGGCGGCGCGACTCGCGGCCGACGTGGCCGGGGTGCCGTCGGTGGTGATCGCCCGCACCGACGCGCAGGCCGCCACGCTGCTCACCACCGACGTCGACGAGCGGGACCGGCCGTTCGTCACCGGCGAACGCACCGCCGAGGGGTTCTACCGGGTGCGCAACGGCATCGAGCCGTGCATCGCCCGGGGCCTGGCCTACGCCCCGCACGCCGACCTGCTGTGGATGGAGACCTCCACCCCCGACCTGGACGTCGCCCGCCGCTTCGCCGAGGCGATCAAGGCCGAGTACCCGGACCAGATCCTCGCCTACAACTGCTCGCCGTCGTTCAACTGGCGCAAGCACCTCGACGACTCGACCATCGCGAAGTTCCAGCGCGAACTCGGCCACCTGGGCTACCGGTTCCAGTTCATCACCCTGGCCGGCTTCCACGCCCTCAACTACTCGATGTTCGACCTGGCCCGGGGCTACGCCGCCGACGGCATGTCCGCCTACGTGGCGTTGCAGGAGCGGGAGTTCGCCGCCGAGTCGGCCGGCTACACCGCCGTCAAGCACCAGCGCGAGGTCGGCACCGGCTACTTCGACCTGATCAGCACCGTGCTCAACCCGGCCGCCGAGACCACCGCCCTGCGTGGCTCCACCGAAGAGGAGCAGTTCGCATGAGATACGAGATCATCGGCCGGCTGGCCGACCGGTTCGACGAGGTCCTCACCCCCGGGGCGCTGGAGTTCCTGGTGGCGCTGGACAGCGAGTTCGCCGCCCGCCGGGTGGCCCTGCTGGACACCCGCCGGGCCCGCCGGGACCGCTACGCCACCGGCCAGTTCCCCGACTTCCTGCCGGAGACCGCCGCGATCCGGGCCGACCCCGACTGGCGGGTGGCCCCGCCCGCACCGGGCCTCACCGACCGGCGGGTCGAGATCACCGGGCCGACCGACCGGAAGATGACAGTCAACGCGCTCAACTCCGGTGCCCGGGTGTGGCTCGCCGACTTCGAGGACGCCACCGCGCCGACCTGGCACAACGTCATCTCCGGTCAGCTCAACCTGATCGACGCCCTGGACCGGCGCATCGACTTCACCGACCCGCGTGGCAAGCGGTACGCCCTCGGTGCGCAGCTCGCCACGATCGTCGTCCGGCCGCGCGGCTGGCACCTGGTGGAGAAGGGCATCGTGGTGGACGGCCGGCCCATCTCGGCCAGCCTGGTCGACTTCGGGCTCTACCTGTTCCACTGTGCGCAGCGGCAGCTCGACGCGGGCGCCGGGCCGTACTTCTACCTGCCGAAGCTGGAGGGCCACCGGGAGGCGCGGTTGTGGAACGACATCTTCGTCTTCGCCCAGCAGCGCCTCGGCCTGCCCCGGGGCACCATCCGGGCGACCACGCTGATCGAGACGATCACCGCCGCCTTCGAGATGGAGGAGATCCTCTACGAGCTGCGGGAGCACTCGGCGGGGCTGAACGCCGGCCGGTGGGACTACATCTTCAGCGTGATCAAGAACTTCGGGCAGTGGAGCGACTTCGTCCTGCCCGACCGGTCCGAGGTCACCATGACGGTGCCGTTCATGCGGGCGTACACCGAGCTGCTGGTGGCGACCTGCCACCGGCGCGGGGCGCACGCGATCGGCGGGATGGCCGCGTTCATCCCGAGCCGGGACCCGCAGGTCAACGAGGTGGCCCTCGACCGGGTCCGGGCGGACAAGCGGCGTGAGGCCGGCGACGGGTTCGACGGCTCCTGGGTGGCCCACCCGGGCCTGGTCGACACCTGCCGCCGGGAGTTCGACGCGGTGCTCGGCGACCGCCCGCACCAGCTCGACCGGCTGCGCGACGACGTCACCGTCACCGCCGCCGACCTGCTCGCCGTCGACAAGACCCCCGGCCGGGTCACCACCGCCGGGGTGCGGGCCAACCTGGCCGTCGCGGTGCGCTACGTCGACGCGTGGCTCGGCGGCACCGGCGCGGTGGCGCTGGGCAATCTGATGGAGGACGCGGCCACCGCCGAGATCGCCCGGTGCCAGGTCTGGCAGTGGCTGCACCACGGCACCCCGCTGGCCGACGGCGGCTGCGTGACCGAGGACCTGGTCCGGTCGGTCCTCGCGGAGGAGTTGGCCGCCCTGGCCGCCGGACGCGACGGCGTCGACCGGGAACGGGCCGGCTGGGCGGCGCGGATCGTCGAGGAGACCGCCCTCGGCGAGGACCTTCCCGCGTTCTTCACCACCGGCGCGTACGCCCGGCACCTCGGCCCGGCCCGGCGTCCCGTGCCGGTGGGCTGACCCGTCACCGGGTGGCCGGGAGGGATCGACGACCTCTCCCGGCCCGGCGGCAGACGGCGGAGCGACGGCCGCCGCCCGCCGCCTGGACCGGACCCGGTGGGGCAGCAGGCGGTGCCGACCCGTGGGATCGTGGGCGGGTGTCCATCCCGGTCACGATCCCAGGGGGTTGGCGGATGAATCCGGTCGGGGCCGACGCGGTGACCGGGGGTGCGGCCGGTTGGCCCGACGGCACCTTCGCCAACCCGGTGCTGGCCGGCTTCCATCCCGACCCGAGCGTCTGCCGGGTCGGCGACGACTACTACCTGGCCTGTTCCAGCTTCGAGTACTTCCCCGGGGTGCCGCTGTTCCACAGCCGGGACCTGGTGCACTGGGAACAGATCGGCAACGTGCTCGACCGGCCCGGCCAGCTCACCCTGCCGGTCGACATGCCGTCGTCGGGCGGGGTGTACGCGCCGACCCTGCGCCACCACGACGGCCGGTTCTGGCTGATCGTCACCAACTGCGCGGACGGCGGCGGCACCCTGATCTGCACCGCCACCGACCCGGCCGGCCCCTGGTCGGACACGGTCCGGGTGCCCGGGATGGACGGCATCGACCCCGACCTCGCCTGGGACGCCGACGGCACCTGCTGGTGCACGTACGCCGGGATCGCCCAGGTGCGCCTCGACCCGGAGACCGGACGCACCGTCGGCCCGGTCCGGCGGCTGTGGTCCGGTGCCCCGGGCGCACAGGCCCCGGAGGCGCCGCACCTGTACCGGATCGGCGACCACTGGTACCTGCTGATCGCCGAGGGCGGCACCGAACGCGGGCACGCCGTCTCGATCGCCCGCGCGACGAGGCCCGACGGCCCGTACGAGCCGGGTCCGGCCAACCCGATCCTCACCCACCGGGGCACCCACCGGCCGATCCAGAACACCGGCCACGCCGACCTGGTGCAGGGGCCCGACGGGTCGTGGTGGCTGGTGCTGCTCGGGGTCCGCCCCGGCGGCGGCACCCCCGGCTGGCACGTGCTCGGGCGGGAGACGTTCCTGGCCCCGGTGACCTGGGTCGACGGGTGGCCGGTGGTCGGTGACCTCGCCCCGGTGATGCCCGCCCCGCCGTGGGCCGCGCACCCCGTGCCGCCGCCGCCCGTCCGCGACGACTTCGACGCCGACCTGCTGCACCCGCGCTGGGTCTCGGTGCGGTCCCGGCCGGCGGAGGTCTGGTCACTTGCCGAACGGCCCGGCTGGCTCACGTTGCGGGCCCGGGGCGCGTCCCCGGACGCGCCGGACGTCACGGTCGTCGGCCGCCGCCAGCAGCACCCGTCGTGCCGGGTCCGGACCGTGGTCGACCCGGGCGACGGGCACGGTGGTCTGGTGGTGCGCCTCGACGAGCGCCACCACTACGACATCGAGGCGGGCGGCGGCGAGGTACGAGTCGTCGCCCGGATCGGGTCGGTGCGCTCGACGCCGGCCACCCGGCCGGTCGGGGCCGGCCCGGTCCACCTGCGGATCGAGGTGCTCGCCCCGGCCCCCGGCGACTGGCACCCCGCCAAGGAACCCGACCTGCTCCGGCTCGGCGTCGAGCACCCGGACGGGACCTTCGACGTGCTGGCCGAACTCGACGGCAGGTACCTGTCCACCGAGGTTGCCGGCGGTTTCACCGGCCGGGTCATCGGCATGTACGCCGCCCGGGGCGCCGTCGCCTTCGACTGGTTCGACTACGAGCCGCGCTAGCCGCCCACGCCGGGCGTGCGCCGGGCCGCCGGTGCCGGGCGGACCGGGTTATCCTGGTCCGGTCGACCGGGCCGGGCCCGGTTCGACCCAGGCACGTGACAGTTCGACCAGGCAGCCAACAGTTCGACCAGGCAGGGAGTAGATCGTGGCAGGTGACGACGACATCTCCGGGTGAACACCCGGCTGCGGTGACCGACGGCGGATGACCGCCCCGTCGCGTCGCCCCTGTCGTCCTGCCCTGTTCGCCCCCGGGCAGCGCCCGCGCGCCCGGATCACCTGTCTCCGAGGTTCACCATGTCCGACAGTTTCGTCGTCTGCTCCCACCTGTCCTTCTCCTGGCCGGATGACACCCCGGTCGTCGAGGACCTGTCGTTCTCCCTTCCCGGCGGCCGCACCGGCCTGGTCGCGGCGAACGGCGCCGGCAAGTCCACCCTGCTGCGGCTCATCGTCGGCGAGTTGCGTCCCACCACGGGCAGCGTCACCGTCGAGGGGGTGCTGGGCTACCTGCCGCAGCACCTGCCCTTCGCGACGCGGCAGACCGTCGCCGAGGTGCTCGGGGTCGACCGGGTCGTCGCTGCGCTGCACGCCATCGAGGCGGGTGACGCCGCCGAGGAGCACTTCACCACCGTCGGCGACGACTGGGACGTCGAGGAGCGCAGCCGGCTCGCCCTCGACCGCCTCGGCCTGACCGGGGTGGCGTTGGACCGCCGGCTCGGCACCCTCAGCGGCGGCCAGGTGGTCTCCCTCGGCCTCGCCGCCGAGCTGCTCAAACGACCCGACGTGCTGCTGCTCGACGAGCCCACCAACAACCTCGACCGACCGGCGCGGGCGCGGCTGCTCGCCGTGCTGCGGTCCTGGCCGGGCACGCTGCTCGTGGTCAGCCACGACCGTGCGCTGCTGGACGAGATGGACCGCATCGCCGCCCTCGACCACGGCGGGATCCGCTGGTACGGAGGCAACTTCACCCACTACGAGCAGACGGTACGGGCCGAGCGGGAGGTCGCCGAGCGGCAGGTGCGCCAGGCCGAGCAGGACGTGAAGCGGCAGAAGCGGGAACTCCAGCAGGCCCGGGAGCGGGCGGCCCGCCGCGCTTCGACCGCCGCCCGGAACCTGTCCGACGCGGGGCTGCCCCGGATCGTCGCCGGCAACCTCAAGCGGGACGCGCAGGTGTCGGCGGGCCGGACCGACGACGTGCACACCGCCCGGGCCGCCGACGCCCAGGCCCGCCTGGACCAGGCGAGCGAGGCGGCCCGCCGCGACGACCAGCTCGTCCTGGACCTGCCCGACACGACGGTGCCCGCCGGTCGCACCGTCTTCGCCGGCCACGGCCTGCGGGCCGGCTACGCGGGCCGACAGGTGTTCGCCGGTGACGGGGTCGACCTGACCATCCGGGGTCCCGAACGGATCGCCCTGACCGGGCCCAACGGTGCGGGCAAGTCGACGCTGCTGCGGCTGGTCGGCGGCCGGCAGGAGGCGGACGCGGGCACCGTCGCGCGGGCGTCGGGGCGGGTGGCGTACCTGTCGCAGCGCCTCGACCTGCTCGATCCGGCCCGGACGGTCGCGGAGAACCTGGCCGGGTTCGCCCCGGCGCGGACCGAGGCGGAGCGGCTGAACCTGCTGGCCCGGTTCCTGTTCCGGGGTGCCCGCGTCCACCTGCCGGCCGGGGTGCTCTCCGGCGGTGAGCTGCTGCGCGCCACCCTGGCCTGCCTGTTGTTCGCCTCGCCGGCACCGCACCTGCTGCTGCTCGACGAGCCCACCAACAACCTGGACCTGGTCAGCGTGGCCCAGTTGGAGAGCGCGCTGCTGGCGTACCGGGGGGCGTTCGTGGTGGTCAGTCACGACGACCGGTTCCTGGCCGGGATCGCCGTGGACCGGTGGCTCCGGCTGGCCGACGGGCGGCTCACCGAGGCCGGACCCCCGCAGTGATCCGGCCCGCCGTGGTGCCCACCGCGACGGGGCAGAGATAGACGCTCGTGCATGGTAGAAAGGGGATGCACGCTACTGCTACGGGGAGGTAACTGTGCGTCACTTCATGCTGCGAACATTTCGCCGTCGTCCGGCCCGGTGGTCGCTGGCCGTTCCGGTGGTGGCCGCCTGTGCGGCGGCGACCCTGGCCGGCCCGCCGGCGGCGCAGGCCGGGCCGGGCTGTCCGGCGGGAGCGATCATGAACGTGGTCGCCCACCAGGACGACGACCTGCTCTTCCTCAGCCCGGACCTGCTGCACGACGTGCAGGCCAACAGGTGCGTCCGCACGGTGTTCGTCACGGCCGGCGACGCCGGTCGGGACAGCACCTACTGGACCGGTCGGGAGACCGGGGCGCGGGCGGCGTACGCCCAGATGGCCGGGGTGGCCGACAGTTGGACCCAGGCGGACGCCGGGATCAGCGGACATCCGATCCCGGTCTTCACGCTCACCGCCCGGCCCACCGTGTCGCTGGTCTTCCTCCGGCTGCCGGACGGCTATCCCGGCGGAACGGGGCACCCGAACACCGGCTCACAGAGCCTGCAGAAGCTCTGGCTCAACGGCATCTCGTCGATCACGTCGTTGGGCTCCGGCGCGTCCAGCTACAGCCGCGCCGGCCTGATCACCACCCTGGCCGGGCTGATGGCGGCCTACCAGCCGACCTCCGTCAACACCCAGGACCACGCGGGTGGGTTCGGCGACGGTGACCACAGCGACCACCACGGCGCGGCCTACTTCGCCCAGGCCGCCGAGCAGGCGTACGTCGGTTCGCCCACCTTCACCGGTTACCACGACTACAAGATCAAGAACTATCCGGCGAACCTGGGATCGACCGACGTCGCCGGCAAGTCCGCCGCCTTCTTCGCCTACGGCCAGTACGACGACGGGGCCTGCACCAGCCTGCCCACCTGCGCCGGCTACGACTACCCGGCCTTCCTCCAGCGGCAGTACAAGGTCCTCGGCCCCAACCTGGCCCGGACGGCCACCGTCACCGCGACCAGCCAGGACACCGGCAGCGGGCAGACGGCGGCCAAGGCCGTCGACGGGGTGGTCGCCGGCTGGCCCGACGACCCGACCCGGGAGTGGGCGACCGTCTACGGCGGCGTCGGCACCCAGCTCACCCTGAGCTGGCCGGGCCCGCGCACCGTCCGCCGGGTCGTCCTCTACGACCGGCCCAACCCCAACGACCAGATCACCGGCGGCACCCTGCTGTTCAGCGACGGCACCTCCACGGCCGTCGGCGCCCTGGACAACGGCGGCGGCCCGACGGAGATCATCCTCCCGGCGGCGAAGACGGTGACCAGCGTCAAGCTCACCGTCACCGGGGTCGGCGGCGGCACCGTCAACGTCGGCCTCGCCGAGATCGAGGTGTTCGGCAACGCCGGCCCCTGAGCGGACGGCCGGGGCCCGGTCCGGTGGTCGCGTGGGCGACCGCCGGACCGGCCGCGCCGGTCAGAAGTCGTCGTCGAAGGTGACGCTGCCGCTGACCCCCACCTGGTAGGCCGACACCCGACGCTCGAAGAAGTTCGACAGCTCCTGCACGTCCTGCAGGTCCATGAACGCGAACGGGTTCTGCGCGCCGTAGTGCGGCGCGATGCCGAGCTGGGCGAGCCGCCGGTCGGCGACGTGTTCCAGGTAGGCCCGCATGTCCGTGAGCGACAGCCCCGAGACGCCCTGGTCGAGCAGGTCCTCGGCGAACTGCACCTCGCACTCGACGGCCTCGGCGAGCATCTCGGTGACCTGTCGTTCCAGCTCGGCGTCGAACAGGTCCGGCTCCTCCCGCCGGGCGGTCTCCACCACGTCGAAGGCGAACGCCATGTGCATCGACTCGTCGCGGAACACCCAGTTGGTGCCCGACGCCAACCCGTTGAGCAGGCCCCTCGACCGCAGGAAGTAGACGTAGGCGAACGCGCCGTAGAAGAACAGCCCCTCGATGCAGGCGGCGAAGCAGATCAGGTTCAGCAGGAACGCCCGCCGGTCCGCCCGGGTCCGCAGCTCCCGCAGCTCGAAGACCGAGTCGATCCAGCGGAAGCAGAACTCGGCCTTGCGCCGGATCGACGGGATGTTCTCGATGGCGGCGAAGGCGGCGAACCGTTCCTGCTCGTCGGGGACGTACGTGTCGAGCAGGTTCAGGTAGAACTGCACGTGCACGGCTTCCTCGAACAGCTGCCGGGACAGGTAGAGCCGGCCCTCCGGGGAGTTGACGTGCTGATAGAGGTTGAGCACCAGGTTGTTGGCGACGATCGTGTCGCCGGTGGCGAAGAACGCCACCAGCCGGGACACCAGGTGCCGTTCGGCAGGCGACAGCCGTTCCAGGTCGGCCAGGTCGGCGTGCAGGTCGACCTCCTCCACCGTCCAGGTGTTGCGGATGGCGTCCTTGAACCTGTCGAAGAAGTGCGGGTAGCGCATCGGTCGCAGGGTGAGGTCCATGCCGGGGTCGAGCAGCAGCTGCCGCCCGGCGGTGCGGGGTTCGTCGACGGTGGTCACTGGCACGCCTCGCAGCTCTCGGGGTTCTCCAGGGAACAGGCCAGCGCCTCGGCATCGGCCGTGACGACCGGGGCGACGGTGACGGTGGCCTGCTGGATCCGGGTCGCCGGACGCGACCGCAGGTAGTAGGTGGTCTTCAGCCCGGACTTCCAGGCGTACAGGTACATCGAGGACAGCTTGCCGATGGTCGGCGCGCTGAGGAACAGGTTCAGCGACTGCGACTGGTCGACGTACGGCGCCCGCGCGGCGGCCAGGTCGATCAGTGCCCGCTGCGGCAGCTCCCACGCGGTGCGGAACAACTCCCGCACCTCGGCGGGCAGCTCCACGATGCCCTGCACCGACCCGTCGGCCCGCTTGATCCGGTCGCGGATCTCCGCCGTCCACAGTCCGCGCGCCTTCAGCTCGCGTACCAGATAGGTGTTGATCTGCAGAAACTCCCCGGACATGGTCTCGCGCTTGAACAGGTTGGACACCTGCGGCTCGATGCACTCGTAGCAGCCGGCGATCGAGGCGATCGTGGCGGTCGGGGCGATCGCCACCAGCAGCGAGTTGCGCAGGCCGTGCGCGGCGATCCGGGTGCGCAGCGCCGCCCAACGCGCGGTCTGGGTGGGCTCGGCCCCCCACAGGTCCGGGTGCAGGTCACCCCGGGCCGCCCGGGTTTCGGCGTACGCCGGGTGCGCGCCGAACCGTTCGGCGAGGCCGGTCGACGTCTCCAGGGCGGTCAGGAGGATCTCCTCCTGGACCCGGGTGGACAGCTCCCGGGCCCCGGCCGAGTCGAACGGCAGCCGCAGCGCGAACAACGCGTCCTGCAAACCCATCAGCCCCAGCCCGACCGGCCGCCAGCGCGGGTTCGACGCCGCCGCCTGCTCGGCCGGGTAGTAGTTGATGTCGATCACCCGGTCGAGGAACACCACCGCCGTCCGGACCGTCTCGCGCAACCTCTCCCAGTCGACGCCGTCGTCGGTGAGGTGCGCGCCGAGGTTGACCGAGCCGAGGTTGCACACCGCCGTCTCGGTGTCGCTGTTCACCTCCAGGATCTCGGTGCACAGGTTGGACAGGTGGATCGTGTTGCCCGGCACGCCGGTCTGGTTGGACAGCCGGTTCGCCGGGTCCTTGAACGTCATCCACCCGTTGCCGGTCTGCGCCAGGGTGCGCATCATCCGCCCGTACAGGTCGCGGGCCTTGACCGTGCGGACCGCCTTCTTCTCGGCGACCCGGTACGCGGCGTCGAACTCCTCGCCGTAGAGGTCGGGCAGCTCCGGGGCGTCCGACGGGTCGATCAGCGACCAGTCACCGTCGGCCTCGACCCGGCGCATGAACTCGTCGGGGATCCAGTTGGCCAGGTTAAGGTTGTGGGTGCGCCGCGCCTCCTCACCGGTGTTGTCCCGCAGCTCCAGGAACTCCTCGACGTCCGGGTGCCATGGCTCCAGGTAGACGCAGGCCGCCCCCTTGCGCCGGCCACCCTGGTTGACCGCCGCCACCCCGGCGTCGAGGGTCTTCAGGAACGGCACGATCCCGTTCGACCTGCCGTTGGTGCCCCGGATCAGCGCCCCCCGGCCGCGCACCCGCGTGAAGGAGATGCCGATGCCGCCGGAGAACTTGGACAGCTTCGCCACCTGGTGGTAGCGCTCGTAGATCGAGTCCAGTTCGTCGCGCGGCGAGTCGACCAGGAAACACGACGACATCTGGGTGTGCCGGGTGCCCGAGTTGAACAACGTCGGGGAACTCGGCAGGTAGGCCAGCGACGACATCAGCCGGTAGAACCCGACCGCCTCGTCGGGCGTGCCGGACAGCCCGCAGGCCACCCGCAGCAGCCAGTACTGCGGGGTCTCCACCACCAGCCGCGACTGCGGGTGCCGCAGCAGGTACCGGTCGGCCACCGTACGCAGCCCGAAGTACTCGAACCGCAGGTCACCGGCCGGGTCGACGGCGTCGTCGAGTCGGCGTGCGTGCCGGGCCACGAACGCGGCGGTGTCGTCGGCGATCAGGCCGAGGCCGTGGGCGTACCGGATGGACTCGCTGAACGAGGTCACCGCCTGCCCGCGTACCTCCTCGTCCACGTAGGCGGCCAGCAGCCGGGCCGCCAGTCGGGAGTACTGCGGTTCCGTGCCGATCAGCTCCGCCGCCGTCTGGATCGACAACTTGTCCAGCTCGGCCGTGGTCGCCCCGTCGTAGAGGCCGCTGATCGTCCTGGTGGCCACCCGCAGCGGGTCGACCTCGTCCAGGTCGGTGGTCCACCGGGCGACGGCCGTGACGATCCGGTTGACGTCCACCGGCTCGGTGTCGCCGTCGCGCTTGCGTACCCGCATCGCCGGCCGGCGTGGCTCCGCACCGTCGACGTCGGACGGTGGGCTCTGCGCTGTGCTCGTCATGACCTCTCCTCGCTGTCACCGATGGCCATCGGGACGCGGGAGGACGCCGACGGGCGCGGCGACGGCCGGCCCGGGTGCTGGCGTCGGTCGTCCCGCGCGACCTCCGACCGCCGTGCGCAGCAGCGCACGGCGCACTGGCAGGTCTTCGGACTCGCGGGCGTGACCGGGTCGGTCGCCTACTGGCCGTCGCTTCCCAGACCTCGCGGTCCAGTGCTCGATGACGGCGGTCGTTCCCACTTACCGCTGCGGGGCAGTCCCGGATTTCCACCGGGTTCCCTGTTGCCTCGACCGGACCACCGGGCCCGGCCGAACCAGCTGCGTGGCACACCATATATGGCGTGGATGGGGGAGAGGCAACACTAGATGTCGCGTCGGCGTGTCAGATAACTCTCATCCGACCGGCCGGTGGCCCGCAGTGACGCCAGCAGCCGCAGCGCGTCGGCGTCGGCGCTGCCGGGCTCGGCGGTGAAGACCAGCATGACCGGGCCGGGGTTGCCGGGCAGCGGGTAGGTGTCCCAGTCCAGGACGATGTCACCGACCTCGGGGACCTGGAAGGTCTTGGTGCCGCTGACCGACCCGCGCACGTCGTGCCGGGACCACAGCCGCCGGAACTCGGCGCTGCGGATGCTCAGCTCACCGACGACGGCGGTGGCCCGGGGGTGGGTGGGGTCCGTGGCGACAGCGGCGCGCATCATGCCGATGTAGTCCATGGCCTGCTGCTCCCAGGACGCGCAGCGCCGCAGTGGGGCAGCCGCCTCGTCGAACATCAGCAGCAGCATGTTGAGCCGGTCCGGCGGGTGGTCCGCCGGGTCGCCGAGCAGCGCCACCGCCCACGTGTTCCAGGCGAGCAGGTCCAGGTGCCGGCCGAGCACCACCGCCGGGGTGTCCAGCACCCGCAGCAGCCGCCTGGTGCTCTCCGGTACCCGTTCCGGGCCGTGGTCGACCCGGGCGGGCGGCGGCCGGCGGGCGGCGCGGGCCAGGGTGAACAGGTGCCGGCGTTCCGCGTCGTCGAGGCCGAGGGCGGCGGCGAGCCCGTCCAGCACGTCGTCGGACGGGCGCACCTCCCGGCCCTGCTCCATCCGCTGGTAGTAGTCGGTGCTCAACCCGGCCAGCAGCGCCAGCTCCTCGCGGCGCAGCCCGGTGACCCGGCGTCGCCCGCCCGGCTCCAGGCCGACGTCCCGGGGGTGCAACCGGGCGCGCCGGGCACGCAGGAAGTCACCGAGTTCACGGGCGTACGGACGGGTCATGCCGCCAGTGTGGCGCGGCCCGCACCGGCGTGGGTAGGTCTGCGGGACCTAGGTAACCGGGTACGACCGGTCCCGCCCGGCCGGGCCCTAGCGTCGGCGGTCCCACCCGACCGTCAGGGAGCAGCAGATGACCTGGACCGCCGACCACATCCCCGACCAGCACGGCCGTATCGCCGTCGTGACCGGCGCGAACTCCGGCCTCGGCCTGGTCACCGCCACCGCACTGGCCCGGCGGGGGGCGCGGGTCGTGCTCGCCGTGCGCGACACCGCCGCCGGCCGGCGGGCCGCCCACAGCATGGGCGGCGACGTCGAGGTACGCGAGCTGGACCTCGCCTCCCTCGCCTCGGTCCGGGAGTTCGCGGCGGCCCTGGCCGCCGACCGTCCGGTGCTCGACCTGCTGGTCAACAACGCCGGTGCGGTGCTGCTCGGGCCGCGCCGCACCAGCGTGGACGGCCACGAGCTGCACCTCGCCACCAACCTGCTGGGCCACTTCGCGCTGACCGGCCTGCTGCTGGGCAACCTGGCCGCGGCGCGGGCGGCCCGGGTGGTCAGCCTCAGCTCGATCACCCACCGCAACGCACACCTGGACTTCGCCGACCTGATGGTGGAGCGCGGCTACCGGGGTGCCGCCGCGTACGGCAGGTCCAAGCTCGCCACCACCGTCTTCGGCATCGAACTGGACCGCCGGCTGCGCGCCACCGGATCGCCGGTGCTCAGCGTGCTGGCCCACCCCGGTGTCACCCGCACCAACCTGACCCCCCGGGCCTGGTCCCACCAGGGCCGGCGGGGCCGGGTGATCGCCCGGCTCGGCCTGCTGGCCACCCAGCCGGTCGAGCAGGGTGCGCTGCCCCAACTGCGCGCCGCCACCGACCCGCAGGTCCACGGCGGCCAGTTCTTCGGCCCGGCCCGGTTCTTCCAGACCCGGGGGCCGGTCACCGAGGTACGGGCCAGCCGGGAGGCCACCGATCCCGCCGTCGGCCGGCGGCTGTGGACGGCGGCCGAGGAACTGACCGGCGTGCGCTGTCTCTGACGTAGGGCCGCACTAGCATGACTGCGGTCGGTGAGGGCGGCGGAGACGAGGCGACATGGGATGGCTCGGGCGGGTGCTGGGCGGCGGGGGCCGGCAGGTCCAGGACGATCCGGTCCGGCAGGCGGCGCTGTCGGCCGAGGTGCGGCAGCGGTTCGGCGCCCACCTGGCCGTCCGACCTGCCGAGCAGGTGGCGGCGATGGTCGGGCTGCTCGACGACGGCGACGGCCTGGCGGTGGCGGCCGGCATCGTCGGTGAGTTCGCCGACGCGGCCCACGCGGACCTGCTGGCCCAGACGACGGAGCTGTACCGGCGTACCGGGCACCGGTTCCCGGTGGACCGGCGCAACTACCGGCCGTTGTGGCGGGAGGCCGGTGGACGGCTGCACTGGCCGCTGTTCGCGCTGCCGGGCGGCCTGCACCCGTACGTGCACGTCGCCGCCGCCACCACGGTCGTCGGCACCCGGGCGGCGCAGTTCGTCCGGGCGACCGACCCCCATCCGCTGCTCGCCCGCCTGTTCGAGGTGCTCGACCTCACCACCTGCGGCTGGGAGTACGGCCGGGTACGGGTGGACCACGACGGGGCGTCGCTGGTCGGTCGGCTGATCTCGACCACCCGGGACGTCCGGGCGGCGATGAAGGAACCCCCGTCACTGCCGCCGTCGGTGCGGGAACTCATGCGTACCAACCGGACGGTCGACGTCTTCGACCTCACCGGCGACCGGGTGGTCGGCACGATCAACGTGGGCGGTGAACTGCGACCGGCCCTGCTCACCTGAGGTCGCCCGGGGTGGACGGCGTCCACCCCGGGCTGCCGGTCAGGCGACGCGGTGCGGGGCGAACCCGTTGGAGCAGTCGGCGATGGTGACGCTCTGCGAGAAGCGCAGCGCGTCCCGCCGGGCCCACCCGTTGATCCCGGTGCTGGTGTTGCGGACGAAGAACCAGAGGTCACCGGTCAGCGTGGCGCAGTGGACGTCGATGTTCTGGTTCGGGTACCCCTGGCCCCTGGGCTGGCAGTCCTGGTGCGGGTAGGCGCGGATGAAGGTCCCGTCGCCCCAGGAGATCCCGCCCCCGCTGTAGAGGTCCGGGTGCTGCCCGTGGCCGTCGCAGTGTGCGCTGGCCGGGCTGGCGGGTATCAGGGCCAGCACCGAGCCGCTCACGGCGAGGGTCAGCGCGGAGGCGACGGAGAGAATCTTGGATCGCATGGAAGTCCCCTGTCGATAGGTGACGATCACTGTCCACAGAGGATCGCACGGGTGGGGTGCGCCCGCACGGCGAACGGTCCGCACCCGGGCGACGCCGACCCGGCCCGACGGCCCCTCGTCAGGCGAAGAGCAGGTCCAACTGGTGGTCGAGGGCGGCGGTCGCCTGGGCCGGGGTGTACTGCCCGCCGAGCAGGTACACCCCCAGCCCCTCCACCAGAGCCAGCAGCCCCGCCGCGGCGTCCGACGCCGGTGCACGCGGCAGCAGCCCGGCGACGAACTCCACCAGTTGCGCGGTGTCCGGCCGCAGGCCGGGGGCCGCCGCCGGGTGCAGGGCGGTCCAGGACAGGAACGCCAACGCCACCCGCCCGTCCTCGCGCGCCGCCTCGTCCAGCGGCAGCAACGCCGCAAGCAGGGTGCGCAGCAGCAGCCGGGGCTGCGGGTCCGGCCCGAGCGCCGCGACCGCCGCCTCGACCCGGGCCCGACCCCGGTCACGGACGACGGACAGCGCGAAGGCCATCATCTCGTCCTTGGTGGTGAAGTAGTGCTGCACCATGCCGGCGGACACCCCCGCCTCGGCGGCCACGTGCCGCAGGCTCACCGCCTCCAGACCCCGGTCGGCGGCGACCCGCATGAGCGCGTCCGCGATCAGCGTGCGGCGTTGACGGGGATCGACCTTCCTGGGCATCGGGGCCTACCGTGCCGTCGTCACGGTGCCGGCCGCGCCGTCCACGGTGATCACCTGACCGGTGACGATCCGTGAGGTGGCGCCCGGCACGCTGATCACGGCCGGGATGCCGTACTCGCGGGCCACCGTGGGACCGTGCGCCATGATCGCGCCGGTCTCGGTGACCAGCGCCCCGGCGGTCAGGAACAGCGGCGTCCAGCCCGGGTCGGTGGTGGCGGTCACGAGGATCTCCCCGGGTTCGAGGTGCGCGGTGGCCGGGTCAGTGACCACCCGGGCCGGGCCGGTCACCCTACCCGTCGCCGCCCCCACGCCCCGCAGCAGTCCCACCCCGTCGGCGGGGGCCGGCAGGGTGCTCTCCACGTCGGTGCCGTCGGACAGCAGCGCCACCGGCACCACCCGGCGGCGCAGCTCGCGCCGGTGGGTCGCCCGGCGTCGCGCGACCAGCCCGGTCAGGTCGGCACCGTCGAGGGCCGCCTCGACCTCGTCGAGGGTGAGGAACATGACGTCGTCCGCCGCCGGGAACAGCGTCGCCCCGATGAGCAGCAACTGCTCGCGTACGGTCCGGAGCCGGTACAGCCCGGCGAACTTCCCGGCCTCCCGCAGCCCCGCCAGCCGTCGTGCCCGCCGCAGCAGGAAGATCGCGATCCGGCCCCGGACCGGGCGACGTCGGCGGACCCGGGCGGCCAGCTCGTCGAGCGCGGCCCCGGCGGCTGCGGCGGCCCCGGCGAACCGTCGGTCGGGTGCCTGCGTGGGGTCGGTCAGCCGCAGGTAGTTGGCGACGGCCGCGAAGACCGGGGTGGGGTCCTCGGCCCAGCGCGGCACACCGACGTCGGCCTCGGCGGCCGCCCGGTGGCCGTAGCGGGACAGGAAGGCGGACAGGCCGATGTCGGGGAGCGCGCCCCGCTGGTACCGGGCCGCCAGTTCGGCCGGTGGCGTGTCGAGGATCAGCTCGCGGTGCGGGCGGGCGGCGTCGGCCAGCGCCCACAGCGCGAGATCCATCTCGATGGTCACGTTGTGCGGGACGCCGCGCAGCACGGCGTGTATCTCGTCCTCGGCGGCGACCCCCTTGAGCAGGTGCGCGGGCAGCGCCGAGGCGAGCATCCCGGCCACGATCGGCCAGGTGATGTCGTCGGCGGCACCGCCGTCGCCGTCGCCGTGGTCGCGGACGAACCGCAGCCGCTCGTGGGCCGTCCGCAGGTGCGTGGGCGCCGCCGACTCGGCCCGTAGCCGGTCGACGGCCGCGACCAGCCGACGCCGTGCCGCGTCCGGTCGCGCCAGCGCCCGCAGGATGCCCCGCAGCGCCCGCAGCGCCGTGCCCAACGAGGCGTCCGCCGGGCGGCGGCGGGAGCCGTCGCCGGACGGTGCGAACCGGGGGTCGCGCAGGATGTGCTCCATCACCGCCTGGGCGCGTGGCCCGAAGTCGACGGCCATCAGCCGGACGAGCCGTCGGCGGCTGGCGGGCCGGCGGACCAGGTCGGTCAGGTCACCGTAGAGCCGCCCGCCGATGTCGACGATCTCCACCCGCATCCCGAGCGAGGCGACCATGGCGGCGATCATCGCGCGGAGCGTGGCCATGCCCATCGGGGTGACCGGTCGCAGCATCCCCTGCACGTTGCCGAACTCGACGTACACCCGCAGGTCGTCGGTCTGCGGCGGTGCCGGGAACAGCGTGCTGACCGGCCGCGACTGGAGCAACCACAGGGTCCCGTCGTGGTCGGTCGCCCACTCGACGTCCTGCGGCGTGCCGAAGTGCGCCTGCACCCGCCGGCCGGCGGCCCACAGCTCGCCCTGCCACCCGGGGTCCGCGCTGCCTGCCGGATCGGCCAGCACCACGCGCGTCACCTCGGTGCTGCCGTCGACGACCGTCGTGCCCGGCCCGACCTCGACGAGCATCTCGGTGCGGTTGCCGGTGACCGGGTTCGCCGTGTAGAGCACGCCGGCCCGGACCGGGGCGACCATCCGCTGCACCACCACCGCCATGCGCACGTCGGCGGGGTCGGTCCCGCGCGCTTCCCGGTAGGCCGCCGCCCGGCTGCCGTGCAGCGATTCCCAGCACGTGCCGATCGCCGCCAGCAGGTCCGCCTCGCCCTCGACGTCCAGCACCGTGTCGTGCTGACCCGCGAAGCTGGCGTCCGGCAGGTCCTCGTCCGTCGCGCTCGACCGCACCGCCACCGGCCCGCCGCCCAGCCGCGCGTACGCCGCCCGGACCTCGTCCTGTGGAACCACCCCGGCCCGGTGCGCCTCGGTGGTCACGCAGAAGCCCTCGGGCACCCGCTCGCCCGCGCGGATCAGCTCGCCGAGACCTGCCGCCTTGCCGCCGACCAGCGGGACCAGCCCGGCATGTGCCTCCGCCAGGGGGATCACCGACACCTGCGTCTCACTTTTGCAATACGACTGCATTGCAAAGAAGATACGCGGGTTGCAGTGCAACTGCAATGTAAAAAATCCGGCCGCACCCGGAACCAGCCGCCGGTGGGCGTGACTGACGGCTGCGGCGTTCAGCCCCGGGCCGGGACGACGATCGGCAGCCGGACGGTGAAGGTGCTACCCCGACCGAGGTCGCTCTCGACGCCGATCGTGCCGCCGTGCGCCTCGGCGAGCTTGCGGGCGATCGACAGCCCGAGCCCGCTGCCGCCGGTGCTGCGGGTGCGGGAGTCGTCGGCCCGCCAGAACCGGTCGAAGATCTTCGCCTGGTCGGCGGGGGCGATGCCGGTGCCGGTGTCGGACACGGCGATGGCGAGCTGGTCGTCGCGCACCTCTAGGCGCACGGTGACCGACCCGCCCGCCGGGGTGTGCCGTACCGCGTTGGCGACGATGTTGCCGACGATCTGGCGCAGCCGGGCCCCGTCGACCGCCATCTCCAGGTCGACGCCCACCGCGGTGCCCAGCCGGACCCCGGCCGCCTCGGCCGCGCCCCGGTGCGCCTCGACGACCTGCTCCAGCAGGTCGGCCACGAAGTACGGTTCGCGGTGGATTCGCAGGTCACCGGCGTCGGCGGCGGCCAGGTCACGCAGGTCGTCGATGATGTGCTGCAGCAGCAGCGCCTCGTCGAGCAGCAGGGTGAGCAGCTGCGTGTCGAGCTGCGCCAGACCGTCCTGCGCGGCCTCCAACCAGCTGCGCATGTTGGTCAACGGCGTCCGCAACTCGTGCGCCACGTCGCTGACCATGCTCCGGCGCAGCGCCTCGGTCTGCTCGCGCCGGGCGGCGAGATCGTTGAGCGCGGTGGCGAGCATGCCGATCTCGTCACGGGTGGTCACCGGAACCCGGGCCGGTTCGTCCATCGGCTGCCGGGTCGCGTCGGTGAGCGCCCGCAGCGGCCGGACCAGCCGCCGCCCGACCAGCACGGTGATCAGCACGGTGGCCACCAGCACCGCCCCGGTCACCTGGGCGATGCGGACCACGTTCGCCCGGGAC
Organism: Micromonospora sp. WMMD735; assembly: GCF_049178995.1. Classification (NCBI taxonomy): domain Bacteria; kingdom Bacillati; phylum Actinomycetota; class Actinomycetes; order Micromonosporales; family Micromonosporaceae; genus Micromonospora; species Micromonospora sp. WMMD735. Next base: position 2,169,518 of record NZ_JBMHMJ010000002.1, on the reverse strand, counting down.
AGGTTGAACACCGGCTCGGCGCCGCCCTGCGCCTCGTCGGTGACGAACAGCAACGCCGGTGGCGCCACGTACGCCCGGAGCTGGGCCGTCCGGGCCTGCTGCAGGCAGCCGGCGATCTGCCGGTCGAAGCGGGTGTCGCGGCTCGGTGCCGCGGTCCGGTCGGCGCGGATGTCGACCCGGGTCGGTGCGCCCAGCTCCCTGAGGCAGGTCTTGGTCAGGGTCTCCAACTGGGCGATTCCGGCGGCCTCGCTCGGCATCGGGCGGGTCAGCTCGTCGGGCAGGCAGAACCCGACGATGCCCCGGTCACTCGGGTCGCTCACCTGCACCGAGGCGCGGCCGGCCGGATCCACCACGACCCGCGCGTCCGCCCGGGACTCGGCGCGTACGCAGCCCAGCTGCCGCTCGGCCATCTCCCGGGTGGTGGTGCTCTCCCGCTTGGTCAGCCGGTACGGCCCGACCGCGCGCGGATCGACCCGCTCGGTCCCGCCGGTCAGGCCGAGGTCGACCTGCAACGGATCGACGGTCGCCGACGGCCGGGCGGTCTGCAGCGAGGGACCGTCCGGCGCGGAGTCGGCGATGACCTGGCGGTCCGGGGTCATCAGGGTGATCCGCCGTTCGAGCCGGTCGGCCCGCTCGGCGAGCACCGCGTCGACCCCGGCCCAGTCCCGGTGGGTCGCCGCGTGGTCCAGCAGCGTGTCGTAGATGCTCTTGTCGTCGGCGAGCGAGCGCCCCTGCTCCTGTTGGATCGCCCGGGTGGTCGACTGCACGGCCAGCCAGGTCGTCGCCAGGATCGCGCAGACCGCGACCAGCAGCGAGGTGGCCAGCAGCCGCACCACCAGGCTGCGGTGCAGGGGGACCCGCGGCTGCCGGGTCACGACGCGCCGGCGCTGAGCTTGTAGCCGACGCCGTAGACGGTGAGCAGCTGCTGGGGCCGGCGCGGGTTCGCCTCGATCTTGCGGCGCAGGTTCATCACGTGGACGTCGATGGTGCGTCCGGTCGACTCCCGGTCGACGCCCCGGGTGTGTTCGAGCAGTTGGACCCGGCTGAACACCCGGCCGGGCTGACGGATCATCGCGGCGAGGATGGCGAACTCACCGGCGGTGCAGTCGACCGTGGTGTCCCCGGCGGTGACCAGGCGTCGGGCCTCGTCGACGGTGAGCCGCCCGAGCCGGTGCACCGGCGACTCCTGGGGGGTCGTACGCACCCTCCGCAGCAGGGTGCGCACCCGGGCCACCAGCTCACGCGGGCTGTACGGCTTGGTCATGTAGTCGTCGGCGCCCAGGTCCAGCCCGCGCAGCAGGTCGTCCTCGGCGGACCGCGCGGTCAGCATCAGCACCGGCACGTCCGACTCCTGCCGCAGGATCCGGCAGACCTGCATGCCGTCCAGTTTCGGCAGCATCACGTCGAGCAGGAGAAGGTCGAACGCCTGCTCCCGGGCCTGACGCAGCGCCGTCTCGCCGTCGGCCACGACCGTCGCCCGGTGGCCCGCTGCGGTGAGGTAGCGGCGCAGCGCCTCGGCCTGCCGCGGATCGTCCTCCGCGAGCATCACGTGTGCGCACATGGTGGGGAATATAGAGCAGGTCAGAGGGGTCGCGGATCGGGCGCGAGGCGGTGACACCCGGCACCTCCCGGTCGGTGCGCAGCTCGGCGGGCGGGTGACGGGGAGATCCGACGATCGTGAGAAAAAGGTCATGTCCGGTCCTGACCGGTTCCTGACAAACCGGTGTCACGATCGCCCCGCGGGACGACCGTCGGCGGCGTCGCCCGGGTGGACGACGCCGCCGGGTGGCGCGGTCACTTCCGCTTCGCGGCGACCTCGCGCTCACACGCCGGGGAGTACTTCAGCCCCTTGGAGATCGACTCGGAGTCGTTGTTCTTGCCGCCGAAGGCCCAGCCCGTGCCGTCGGCGCCCACCTCGACGTAGCGGACACCCTTGTCCTTGAGGCACTTCACCACGTCCCGGGCGAAGTCCTTCGCCTCCGGGTTGGCCGGGTCGAACTCCCACGGCGGCAGCGGCATCAGGTGCTCACACGCCTCGGCCGCCCCGCTGGTCCCGTCCGCGCCGGTGCCGTCGCTGCGCCGCCTGGTGACGTCGACGCCGTGTTCGGTCAGGCACTTCATGTACGGCTTGAGGCGTTCCTTCTTGTCCTCCGGGGTGTCGTCGAGGCGTTCCCGTGGCCGCTCGTCCTGCGGCGTCGTCGCCGACGCGGCGGGGGTCGGCGCGCCGGTCCGCAGGGTGGCCACCTCCGCCCCACCGGTGCTACTGGCGGCGGGTGGGGCCTCCTCGGCGGTCGAGCACCCGCCGACCAGCAGTACGCCGCCGCACAACGCAGCCATCAGTTGCTTCCTCATCCTCACGCCTCCGGTCAGCTCTGCGGCGATCCCGCCGGGGCCCAGCATCACCGTCGACTGTCAGGAAGCTGTTTGCCGCGACGGGCCCGCCCGACGGGTGTCGTACCGGTGGGGGAGACTGCCGGGCATGACGGAACGGAGCGATCCGAAGGCGACACTGCTGCACTACCTCCAGACCACCCGCGACGACCTGGTGTGGAAGCTGGAAGGGCTCGACGAACGTGAGGCCCGGCTGCCCCGCACCGTCACCGGCAACAACCTGCTGGGCCTGCTCAAGCACTGCCTCAACGTCGAGGCCGGCTACTTCGGCCTCACCTTCGGCCGGCAGTTCCCCAGCCCCGGCGAACTGGTCCCCGAGCACGTGTACGACGAGGACCCGCAGGCGGACTGGTACGCGCGGGCGGACGAGACGAAGGACGGCCTGATCGACCTGTACCGCCGGGTGGCCGAGTTCGCCGACCGGACGATCGCCGAGTTGCCGCTCGACGCGCCGGGGCGGGTGCCATGGTGGCGGCCGGGGCACCAGGACGTGACCCTGCACCAGATCATCGTCCACGTGACCTGCGATCTCGCCCGGCACGCCGGCCACGCCGACATCCTGCGCGAGCAACACGACGCGACGGTCGGCTGGCGGCGGGAGAGCCCGCAGGTCATCGACCACCAGCAGCGGCTGGCGTACGTCGCCAAGCTGACCGCGCTCGCCGACCGGTTCGCCTGACCCGCCGACCGGCCCACCCCGGGGAGGGGGCCGTCCCGCCCGTCATCCCGTGGCGGCGAGCGTCGCCGGCCGGGCCGCCGCGGCCGGGTTGGGCCGCCGTCTGCGGATCAGCCACTCGGCGACGAGCAGGTTGAGCGTCCAGGCCGCACCCATGAGCAACGCCCGGGACAGTTCGGTCGTCGGCCCCACCACCAGCGCCCAGGTCGACAGCAGCACCCCCTGGGTGCCCGCGCCCTGGGCGATCGCGTAGCCCCGCATCATCCAGGCCCGGTGCTGGGGCAGCCGGCGTCGTCGGACGGCCACGAACCCGGCGGCGACGGCGACGAACATGCCGGCGGCGAACAGGTACCGCAGCACCATGAGCAGCGGGCCGTCACCGGGTGGCAGCGGATAGGTGGCGTTCATCCACCAACCGGACGCGGCCACCACCAGTCCACAGCCGACCAGGGCCCGGCCCGCCCGGCGGTGCCAGGCCCGGTGACGCCGCCGGAACCCCGGCGCGAACTGGAACGCCCCCAGCAGGCTGAACGTGACGGCGGCGGCGATGTGCAGCAGCACCGGGACCGGCGCGGCGAAGAAGCGTTCGTTGGCGGGGGTCACCTCGGCCCCACCGGCGAGGGCGGCCACCCGCAGCGCGCTGCCGAGGGTGGGCAGCGCGCTGAGCGCGATGAGCCCGGTGAGGAGGGGCCAGTCCCGTCGTCGCGTCGTCATGACCCGAGCATGGCGACCGGGGCCCGGCCGATTCATCGGTCCACGGGCCGCCGTCGTGCCGGCCGATGGTCGGGGTCGCCGACCGTACTTTCGGCGGCGTCCACCCTCGACCGTCCCCGCCGGGGCCACGCCACCGCCGGACGTCGGCTCAGCCGCCGCGCAGCCGGTCGGTCTCGTACGCCCACATCGCGACCTCGACCCGGTTACGGGCCCCCAGCTTCGCCATCAGGCTGGCGACGTGCGTCTTGACCGTGCTCAGCGTGATGTGCAGCTCGGCGGAGATCTCGGTGTTGGTGCGTCCCCGGGCCACCGCGCCCAGCACCTGCTCCTCCCGGTCGGTGAGCCGGTCGACCGGCTGGCGGGGCGGGGTGGCCGGACCGGCGTCGGCGAATGCCCGGAGCAGCCGGGTGGTGACCTGCGGCGCGATCAGCGCGTCCCCGGCGGCCGCCGCGTGGACGGCCTGGGTGAGCAGGGCCGGGCCGCAGTCCTTGAGCAGGAAGCCCCGGGCCCCGGCGCGCAGTGCGGCGTAGACGTACTCGTCGAGGTCGAAGGTCGTGATGACCACCACCGCCATCGGGTCAGCGACTCCCGGCCCGGCCAGCAGCCGGGTCGCCTCGATCCCGTCCACGCCGGGCATCCGGATGTCGAACAGGCACACGTCGGGGCGCAGCCGCCGGGCCAGCTCGACCGCCCGCTGCCCGGTGGCCGCCTCGCCGACCACCTCGACGTCGGGCTGGGCGGCGAGGATCATCGCCAGCCCGGTCCGCACGATCTCCTGGTCGTCGGCCACGAGCACCCGTACCCGGGTCCCGCCGTTCATGCCACGGCCCGGGGCAGCGCGGCGGTGACCGTCCACCCGTGGTCCTCCTCGGGGCCGGCGTCGAGCGAGCCGCCGAGCAGGTGGGCCCGTTCCCGCATCCCGACCAGCCCGTAGCCGTCGCGTCCGGGTGCCGGCGGGCCGACACCGTCGTCGTTGACCCGCAGCCGCACCGTGTCCTCGTCGGCCACCACCCGCACGGTGATCCGGGTCGCGTCCCGGGCGTGCCGGCGGGCGTTGGTGACCGACTCCCGGGCCAACCGGCAGATCGTGGCCGCCACCGGGGCCGGCAGGCCGTCCAGGTCGCCGACCAGGTCCACCTCGACGGCCGGCCCGTCACCGGTCCGGCCCGCCAACTGCCGCAGGTCGGCGATGCGGGGGCTCGGCAGCCGGTCGGCCGGCTCGTCGCGGCGCAGGGCCCGGACCAGGGCGCGCATCTCGGTCAGGGCCTGGCTCGCCTCCGTCTCGATCAGCCGCAACGCCTCGGCGGCGGCCGCGGGACGGGTCTCCAGCAGGGCCAGCCCGGCCTGGGCCCGCACGGCTATCGCGGACACGTGGTGGGCGACGGTGTCGTGCAGGTCGCGGGCCAGCCGTTCCCGCTCGCGCAGCGTCACCTGCTCGACCTCCCGTCGCCGGGCCCGTTCCCGCCAGCGCAGCGCGGCCCCGACCGCGAGTGCCGCCGCGACCACCCCGGCCCCGCCCAGGGCGTCGTCCGGGTCGAGGTGACCGACCACAGTGGACCAGATGATCTTCGCGGCGACGAGGGTCGCGCCGAATCCGGCCTCCCGCCCCGACCCCCAGCGGGTCAGCGCGAACACCGCCAGCAGCAGGTAGGCAAGCGTGTGCAGGCCGAGGTCGCCACCGACGACGACCTCGCCCACGGCGCAGACCGGGAAGGCGACGAGCGTCACGAGCAGCGGCCGGCTCCGCCGCCACAGCAGGACCGGGGCGAGACCGACGCCGGTCAGGACCGGCACGGCAGCCGGCTGCGGCAGGCTGCCCCACCGCAGGAGCCCCTCCATCAGCGCCGTCGCCGCGAGCAGGGCGACCAGCGTCGCGTCGCGCCACCCGTGCGGCGTCGGGCGCGCCGGGCGGGGCTCACGCCACCAGGATCGCAGCAGCTCGCGCACGGGGAAATCGTACGGGCGGCGGGCGTCCGTCAGGTGCCCCGGCGGCGCGGGTGGGCAGCGTCGCCGGGGTGCCTTCCCGGGTCAGCCGGCCGGCAGCGGGCGGGCGAGCGCGTTACGGACGGCGACGCCCGCCCGGCTCCCCGGGACCAGCCCCGACGCCACGAGGCCGGTGGTCCGCCCGCGCCGGTCGGTGCGGCGTCGGTGCTCGGCCTCGTAGCGGCGCAGGGCGGCGACGGGCTCGTGCCCGGCGAGGGCGACGGCCAGGGTACGGGCGCCGGCGATGGCCAGGCTCGACCCGTCGCCGAACAACGACACGGAGGCCGCCGCGTCGCCGAGCAGCGTCACCCGCCCGGTGGACCAGCACGGGAGCACCACCCGGGTGACCGTGTCGAAGTAGAGGTCGTCCGCCTGCCGGGCCCGGGCCAGCAACTCGGGGACCCGCCAGCCACGCTCCCGGGCGTACGCGTCGGTGAGGATCTGCCGGTGCCGGGCCGCGTCGGTGTGGTCGAAGTCGACGACGGCGGGGTGCCGGAAGATGAAGGCGACCCCCGCCTCGCCCCGGACCGGGTGGATCGCGACGAGCCGGCCCGGTGTGTTGTGCAGCAGGACGTCGTGGGGGTGCTCCGGTGCCTCGCCGAGCGGTGTGGTGGCCACGTAGAGGCCGAGGTGGCGCACGAGGTCGCGCTCCGGGCCGAAGGTGAGCCGGCGGACCGTCGAGTGCAGTCCGTCCGCGCCGACGACCAGGTCGAAGCGGCGGGGCGGGCCGGTGGCGAAGGTGACGTCCACCCCGTCGGGGTCCTGGTCGAGTCGGGTGACGGTGTCGTCGTACCGGAACTCGGCGTCGTCGCGGGCCGCGTCGTGCAGGATGCGGGCGAGGTCGGCGCGGGGCACCTCGATCTCCGCCGTGCCGGCCGGGCTGCGGGTGGCGGGCATCGCGATGCGGCGACCGGGCCGGCCCGTCGGGTCGACGATCCGCACGCCGGTGGCGTGGGTGGCCGCCGCCCGCAGGGTGTCCACCAGGCCCATCTGTTCGACAACCGGCAGGGCCGGGCCACGGACGTCGACCGGGTTGCCGCTGGACCGCTGTCCGGCCGCGCGTTCGACCACCGTGGGCCGCCATCCCGCGCGGGCCAGCCAGTAGGCGAGGGTCGGGCCGGCCACGCCGGCCCCGGAGATGAGAACGGTACGCACGACCCGAACTTTTCCGCACTCAGTGCAGAATTGCAATGAGTGCGTATTTGCGTCCGGTGCGCTAAGGTGTGCCGATGTCCCTCCGCGAGCGCAAACGGGCCCGTACCCGGCAGGCGCTGGTCGACGCCGCCGTCGACCTGTTCGGACGCCAGGGCTACGAGGCGACCACCATCGCCGAGATCGCCGCCGCCGCCGACGTCGGCACCCGCACCTTCTTCAGCTACTTCCCGAGCAAGGAGGATCTGCTCTTCCCGGAGGCCGACCGTCGGGTGCGCGTCGCGCTCGACGCCATCGCCGGCCGGTCGCCGGACGAGGAACCGGCCGAGGTGCTGTTGCGCGCGCTGCGGCAGGCGAACGACGAGAGCGGGGACATGACCGGTCCGCTCGCCGCACTGCGGATCCGGCTGACCATGGAGGTGCCCGCCGTCCGGGGCCGGGCCCTGCAACTGCAGTGGGAGAGTCAACGCGAGATCGCCAGGCAGCTCGCCGCCGCCTACCCCGACCGCCTCGACGAGGTGAGCGCCGCCGCCCTGGTCGGCGCGTTCGTCGGTGCGGCCACCGCCGCCCTGACCACACTCCTGGAGGACCCGCGACGCCGCGCCGACCCGGCCGCGGTCCGCGCGTCCCTCCAACAGGCCACCGAGGTCGCCCTGCGCCCGTGGACGCCCACGCCCTGAACCCCGGCCCCGGGGCGGCCGCGATCCACGGGACCGATCGTGTCGGCGGAGCCGAGTACGGTTCTCGATGCCCGGCCGGCACGCCCGGCGGGCGGCCCGTGGCCGGGGCGGTCTCGGCCGGCCCGGCCGGCGACGGACCGTGGAGGGAGCGAGCGTGACGCAGCGCAGAGCACTTGTGGTACGTGGTGGCTGGGAGGGACACCAGCCGGTCCGGGCGACGGAGTTGTTCCTGCCGTTCCTTGAGAACAACGGCTACTCCGTACGCGTCGAGGAGTCCACCGAGGTCTACGCCGACGCCGACGCGATGGCCGGCACCGACCTCGTCGTGCAGTGCATGACGATGGCGGAGATCACCGCCGACCAGGTGGCCGGCCTGTGCGCGGCGGTCGTCGCCGGTACGGGCCTGACCGGCTGGCACGGCGGCATCGTGGACGCGTTCCGCGCGTCGTCGGACTACCTGCACCTGGTGGGCGGCCAGTTCGCGACCCACCCGGGGCGGGAGCCCTGCGAGCGGCGCGGCGGCGAGGAGGACAACTTCCTCCCGCACACGGTGACGGTCACCGACCTCGGCCGCCAGCATCCGATCACCGCCGGGATCGCCGACTTCGAGCTGGTCACCGAGCAGTACTGGGTGCTGCACGACGACCTGGTCGACGTCCTGGCCACCACCGTCCACCCCACCCGGGACTGGCACCCCTGGCACCGGCCGGTCACCTCGCCGGCGATCTGGACCCGGCGCTGGGGCGCCGGCCGGGTCGTCGTGACGACCCCCGGGCACAGCCTCGACGTGCTGGAACACCCGTCCGTGCGGACCGTCATCGAGAGGGGCATGCTGTGGGCGACCCGCACCGCGTCGGCATCGTAGGGCTCGGGGTCATCTCCCGCGCCTATCTGGACACCCTGGCCCACCACCCCGAGCTGCGCGTCGTCGCGGTGGCCGACCTCGACGCCGACCGGTCGGCCGTGGCCGCCGCCACCCTCCCCGACGCCGCGGCGACGAGCGTCGCGGGCCTGCTCGACCACCCCGACGTGCAGACGGTGCTCAACCTCACCGTCCCCGCCGCCCACGTGGAGGTCTCGCTCGCCGCGATCGACGCCGGCAAGCACGTGTACGTCGAGAAGCCGCTCGCCGTGGAGCTGCCGCACGGTCGTACGGTCCTCGACCGGGCCGCCGCGGCCGGGGTACGGGTGGGCTGCGCGCCCGACACCGTCCTGGGCACCGGCACCCAGACGGCCCGCGCGGCGATCGACGACGGGCTGATCGGGCGACCGTTGGCCGCCTCGGCCGTCATGGTCACCCCCGGACACGAGCGGTGGCACCCCCACCCCGACTTCTACTACGCCCCCGGTGGCGGCCCGTTGCTGGACATGGGCCCCTACTACCTCTCGGCGCTGATCCACCTGCTCGGTCCGGTGCGCGCGGTGACCGGGGCGGCCAGCCGGCTGCGCCCGGAACGGGTCATCGGCACCGGCCCGCGCCTCGGCCAGCGCGTCCCCGTCCTGGTGGACACCCACGTGTCGGGCGTGCTCGAACACGACAGCGGGGTGCTGTCCACCATCACCACCAGTTTCGAGGGGGTGACCACGACTGCCGCGCCGATCGAGGTGCACGGGGAGACCGGCACCCTCGCCGTACCCGACCCGAACTACTTCGACGGTGAGGTCCGGCTGTGCCCACTCGGCGGCGACGGCTGGCAGGTGCTCGCGCCGTCGGCGGGCTACCGGGATGGCGCGCGGGGTCTCGGCCTGATCGACGCGATCCGGGCCGACGCCACCCGGGCCCCCCGGGCGGGCGGCGACCTGGCGTTGCACGTCCTCGACGCGATGACCGGGCTGCTGCGGTCGGCGGCCGAGGGCCGGCGGATCACGCTGGACACGACGGTGCGGCGACCGGCACCGGTGCCGCTCACCCCGGCCGGGCGGTGGCAGGGCGGCCGGAGGACGGAGGGGGAGGCTGTGGACGCCGGCTGACCGACGCGGCGCTGCCGGCCGCTGCTCCACGTCAGTCCCGGGGCAGCTCCCGGGCGAGGCAGACGGTGCCGTCCGGGCTGGCCACCGGCACCGGTCGGTAGCCCATCCGCTGGTAGAGGTCGATGTTGCGCCGGCTCCGGGTGCCGGTGAACAGCAGCATGCGGCGGCACTGCGGCCCGGCGGTCGCCTCGGCGGCGCGCAGCAACCACCGGCCCAGCCCCCTACCGCGCAGGTCGGGTACGACGGCGAGCCGCCCGAGGTGGCAGTCGGTGCCGTCGGTGCGGGTCCGCACCATGCCCAGCAGCCGACCGTCGCGCCAGAGGCCGATGGTGTGCCAGTCCGCCAGCCACTGGCGCACCTCCGGCACCGACTCGTGCAGCGGGGGGATGGCCAGGGTGTCGTTCACCAGTGCCTCCTCCGTCCAGCAGCAGCGTTGCAGCACGGTGACCTCGGGCGCGTCGTCGCCGGTCAGCCGCCGGGCGTAGGACCCGGGCAGCGGGCCGGGGGTGGCCCGGTCGCGGTCGCGCATCGGCCGCAGGGCGTGGGCGAGCCGGACCACCTCGTCCAGCAGGGCGGCACCGGCCGCGTCGCGGTCGGCGTCGGGCCGCAGCCGGCCGTCGCGGACGGCGTCGCCGATGCGGACGGCGACCGTGGTGCCCGTCGGGACCATGCGCAGGGCGGTCACCACCTGCTTGGCGTGTTCGACGGCGCGGGTGCCGGCCGAGGTGTGGCCGTAGCTGACGAAACCGATCGGCTTCCACGCCCACTCGGCACCGAGGTAGTCCAGCGCGTTCTTCAGCGTCGCCGGCATCCCGTGGTTGTACTCCGGGGTGACGGCGAGGAATCCGTCCGCCGCGTCGACTGTCGCGCTCCACCGGCGGGTGTGCTCGTGCCGGTGGACGCCCGACGACGGCGACTCCTCCTCGTCGAGGAACGGCAGGTCCAGGTCGCCGAGCGCCACCGGGACCACCTCGACGTCGAGTGCCGCCGCCCGGGGGGTGACCGCGTCGAGCAGCCACCGGCTCACGGCGGGACCGAGTGCGCCGGGACGGGTGGCGCAGGTCAGTGCGAGGACGCGGAGCGGTTTCGTTGACATGGAAACGAAGGCTAGATGCTAGATTGATTACATGTCAACAAAGTCGGGGTCGGTGCGGTGGTTGACGCCCGCCGAGGAACGGGCTTGGCGGGCCCTGCGACGGGTGATGGTCGCCGTCCAGGCCGGCACCGCGCACGACCTGGCGGCGATCGGCCTGTCCGAGGCCGACTACGAGGTGCTGAGCACCCTGTCGGAACAGCCCGCGCAGACCAGCACCCTCGGTGTGCAGGCCGACAAGATGGGCTGGTCGCGCAGCCGGCTGTCCCGGCACGCCAGCCGGATGGAAGCGCGCGGACTGCTGCGCCGCGCACCCGATCCGGCCGACGGCCGGGGCTGCCTGCTCGTGCTGACCGGGCAGGGGATGGCCGCCCTGCGCGACGCCGCACCGGTCCACGTCGAGTCGGTACGGCGGCACCTCGTCGACCGGCTCGCCCCGCAGGACCTCGTCGCCCTGGAACGGATCGCCGGTCGACTGGCGCAGCCCCGGCCCGACGACCCCGACGGGCCACCGCCGGCAGGAGCGGGCCGACCCTCGGAGGAGACCCCGGCGAACGGGGCCTAGAGCGGGAACCGGCCGTGTCGCCACTGCCACCAGCTCCGGATCAGCCCAGGGCGTCCTGCATCTGCCGCTCGAAGGTCGCCGGTATCTCCTTCTCCCCCCAGACGGCTGGGTACAGGTTGTCGATGATGACCGAGGAGACCCGGTAGTAGTTCGGTGTGATCGGGCGGGGCCGGGCCTGCTTGACCGCCTCGAGTAGTTGGTCGATGTACGGAATGGTCTGCGCCGCCGGTGACGAGTACGTCGATTCGGTGGTCGGCACGAACCGTCCGTCGAGCAGGAGCTTCTGCTGGATCTCGGCGCTGGTGAGGAACTTGATCAACTCGATCGACTGGGCCTTGTGCCGGCTCTTCGCGGCCACCGCCAGGTTCTGCCCACCCAGGATGCCGGGCCCGAACAACCTGCGTACCTCGGGCTCCGGCTGGATCTCGCCGAACCACACCGGCCAGTTGCGCATGGCGGCGACGGTCTTGTTCTGGAAGGCCCGCGTGGTTTTCGCCTCGGCGGAATCCGCCTTCAGGTCGTCGGGATAGTAGAGCAGGCCCGCCTTCACCTGACCCCGCACCACCGCCAACGCCTCTTCCCACTCGTCCTGGACGATCCTCGGGGAAGTGCCGTTCTCCTCCAACAGCTTCGGATTGACCGCCAGCAACTGCTCGAGGATGTTGACCACGAAAGCCTCGTCCCGGCCGAGTTGGATGGCGATCCGGGGCGGCACGGCGGGGTTGGCGGACAGCGCCCGGGGGAGATCCTCCGCCGTCTGCGGAGGTGTGGTGCCCGCCTGGAAGAACAGCAGACCGACATCCGAGTTGAATGGCAGGGCATACAGCGTGTTCTGCCAGTAGCAGGTCAGCAGCGGGTTACGGAGGAAGATCCGGAGCAGGTCCCCGGTGATCGGGTTGGGGATGTCCGGCGCTTTCGCATCCAGTGCGGCGAGCAGCGGCTGACCTTCCTCCGTGGTGGCTTCGGCGAATTCCGCCAGGTGCGCGGAGTCGAGATTCACGATGTCGATGGGCTCCGGCTCCCGGGGGTCGAGCAGGTTCTTGAACCGGCGACGTTGCGCATCGGTGTCGCCGTCGACCTCGACGATGCGTGCCCGGACGTCCGGGTGCCGACGGTTCCATTCGTCAACCGCCTGTTGCCGGGCACTGTTCCTGCTCTGGTCGATGCCGCTGGCGACGAGCAGTTCCTCCCCGGCCGGAAGTGGCGTGAGCTCGACCGCCGCCGGGTCCGCCGACGAGGTGGGCGTCGGTCCGGTCTCTTCCGGGAGGACCAGCATCGAGAGCGAGGTCATGACGACCCCCACGACCGTCGCCGCGGTGAGTGGGAGGAGGAGGGGCGACGACAGCCGTCGCGGTGGTCGCGTCGGCAGGTTCATGAGGTACTCCGGCGTCCGGCGGTGACGGGTCGGGGGCGAGGGGGTGCCATGCACGCGCCGGTGGTGAAGAAGGCCACGCAGGCCAGTACACCGGTGGCGATCCCGGCACGAAGCGCCCAGACCTCGGAGTGACCGGACCGCACGATCGCGGCGCAGGCGACGCCGACGACGAGTGACCACAGCAGCCCCCAGAACAGGTGCGGTAGCGTCACCTGCTGGCTGCGCGCGGCCGGTTCCGGTTCCGGCTCCGTGAGGCTGTCCAGCATCCCGGCGATGATCGTCGGATGGGCGTAGTTCTTGAAGATCGGCCTCCGTCCGGCGTATCCGTGGGCCTGTCTGGTCGGCAGTGGAAGGTTCTTGGCCTCCAGGCGTTCGTGGGTCCGCGCGGCGATCTCCTCGATGCTGACGAACGGCCCGGCATCCGGGACGCCGTCCTTGCCCAGCACGCCGACCAGCTCGTTGGTGAAGGCCGTGAGCCCGGTCGCGGAGTCGGCGCGGGCGGCCCGGTTCGGACCGGTGGCGGCGAGCACGAACGTGCCCTCGATGGCGAGGTGCCCGTTGAGGGGGCCCATGGCCCGGGTCGCGTTGCCGGCGTAGCAGCAGTCCAGCACCAGGATCTTGTTCGGGGCGCCGCAGTGGATGAGTGCGTCCCGTAGGTGCCGGTACTCCAGCGCCGTCGCCTGCCGGTCCTCGGCGGACCCGGAGTGGGTGAGGTACAGCTCGTCCGGACTCGTCGACGAGCAGAACCCGTGCCCGGCGTAGTAGACGAACAGGGTGCCGCGGCACTGGGCGCCGGCACTCTCGATGGTCGTCAGGATCTCGTCCGCCGATGCCGGGTTCATCACCGCCGTGCACCGTGCCGGCTCCAGACCCCACGGCACGTCCTGTAGCAGTGTCGACCCCAGCTTGGCCACGTTGGCGGAGACCCCGGGGAGGTTCCGGCCACGGTAGGAAGGGTGCCGGTAGACGGCGGTGCCGATGAGCACGGCGTGCGACAGGGTGGGATCGCCGACCGGATCCCGGTCAGCATTCGTCATCGTCGGTCTCCGGCGGCGGTTGCGGCGCGGGCTCGGCCGCCGGCAGTGGGCTTCGACCGGACGCATCCACCTGGTCGCCGTCGTCGCCGACGACGACGGTCTTTCCCTGGTGGACGATCGTGACCACGATATCGGGTCGGCCCCTGATCGCGCGTGCCTCCCGCCACGTCCTGACCGCCATGATCAGTTCGGCCAGCCCCAGCGTCGACTGGAGGATCACCAGCAGGGTGTCCAGGTCGCCGACGCCCATCCGGGTGCCGTCCGGATCATCCTGCGGTCGCAGCCGGGAGACCGGCCAACCGCCGCCGAGCAAGGCGTTACCCCGCAGCCAGCTGGCCAGCGCGTCGAGTTCCCGGTCCGCCCCGCGCCCGGAGATCCGAAGGCGCACGGAATCGCCCTGCTCGGTCTCCTGAATGTCGGACGTCGATGTGTTCGTGCCCATGGTGATCAGCTCCCGAAATGCCGATCTGTACGGATTGTTAACTTATCATCCCATCCTGGGTCAATCGGCGGCAGTGCGGTGTCCACAGAGGCTACCCGCCGTTCGGGGCGCGTTCTCGCGGTGTCGTCACCGATGCCCCCGGGAGGGAATGAGAAGTGGTGCCGGCCGATACGTCGGTGGCCCGAAGTGATGCCGCGTGAGCGTGACGACCGTCGCGCGCACCGGCGCGCCGCCGGCGTGGCGCGACGGTGCGTGGCGACCAGTACCCGCTGCGTGAGTCATCCAATCATCAAAGGGGGACGTTGCCGGCATGATCACGGATCACGGCCCGGGTCGCCGGGGAATGTCGCCAAGGGACTCCATGCCTCACGGATGCGTGACGATGTCGATGAGGATGCTTCCGTACCGGGTCGGAAATCCGACACCTCGCGACGGGAATGCGGTCGGTATTGAATGAAACAAATGAACGCCGACCCACAGCGCCGGGCGTCGGGACACCGCTACATCGGGAAGCGGCCGTGTCGCCAGTGCCAGTGGCCGCCGGCCGCCAGGTGGTCGATGATCGCGCGTTGCAGCACGGTCCGCCGGGGCAGCTGGTCGAGCGGCGTGCTGAGCGTACGGAAGGCGAACCGGCGCACCTCGACGTCGGCGTCCGGCCCGTCGGCCGCCACGTAGGGGAGCAGCTCGAACCGGCGCTGGAACCGGATGATGTTGGAATCCTCGGGGAGGTAGTCGCGCAACTGCGGGTCGAGCAGCCAGGAGCCGCAGGAGAACGTGGTGCGTTGCTCGTCGGGGAAGTGCCGGGGAAAGAACTCGCGAGCCTCGTCGAGCGACGCGTCGACCGCCTCCGGGCTCATCGGCCCCGCGTCGGGGACGTGCAGGCCGATGGTGGTGCCGGCCCGCTCGTGCTGGAGCCGGCCCAGCTCGTAGAGGCTGCCCCGGGCGTGCAGGGTCAGCCAGCTCTGCATGACCGGCCAGCCCTCGCCGTGCATCCGCCTGTCGATCGCCAGGTTACGTCCCAGGTCGGCGAGGGTCGCCCAGGTGACGCCGTCGGCGATGCCGTGCTCGCGGTGGTATCCGCGGACCACGTCGACCAGGGCGAGGTAGGCGTACACGTAAAGATGCCGCCAGGCGGGACCCCGGTCGCGGGGCAGCTCCGGGCCGGGCGACAGCCACTCGTGCCCGCCGAGGTCGGCGCGGACCAGGGCGGTCGAGCGGTCGAGCAGCCAGCGCAGCTCTGGCGTCCACAGGGGAGAGGCGTGGTCCGGCCAGCCGGCAATGATCTCGGCGGCGTCGTCCGGTCGTACCGCCAGCCGGTCGAGGAGCGCGGGCGCGTCGGCGCGGGCGGGCAGCGGGGCCGACGGCCGGTCACCGGCGAGCCGGTGCACCCGCTCGACCTCCTCGACGGGCACCCCGAGCCGGGCGGCCACGACATCCAGGTCCACCGGCCGATCCTACCGGCCGCCGCCCCGCTGCACGGCCCGCCGGGAGGTCAGCGGTGCACCGCACCGCGCGTACCACGAAGGTCGGGTGGGTCCAGCCGCCACCAGGACGGCAGGGGGAGCCGGTCGTGCACCCCCGAGCGTCGGCAGGCGTCAGCGGTGCTGCCCCGGGAGACCGGCCACAGGGCCCTTTCCTCGCCGACGTCGCGTCCTGCCCGCCCGGGTGAGCGTGGCGGCGGCGACGAGCAGGGCCACCACGAGCGCGCCGAGGACGGTCAGGCCGGCCACCCGGGCGGCCCGCGACGGGCCCGCAGCGGTCGGCACGGCGAGCGGCCCGGCCGCGACCGGCACCGGCGGGTCGCCCTGCCGGGGCGCCAGCGCGGCGACCGCCGCGTACGCGTCGAGGGTCCCACCGCCGACCGCCCGGTGTCCACGACGGCGACCACCACCCCGGCCCCCCGGGTCAACGGCCAGCTGGTCTGCGGGGCGAGCAGGCGCAGCACCCACGGTGCCTCCCGGACCGTCACCGGCGACGGCCCGACAGAGCGTCCCGCCGTCGCCGGCAGCGGAGGTGGCTCCCCGGCTGCGGCGGAACCGGCCGGCGGGGCGACGAGAACCCCGAGGCTGCCCACCATCCCGACGATGCCGGCGCGACGGCGGCCGACCCGACCGGTCACGGCAGCGCACCCCGCGTCGCCGTCGCCGGTTTACCCGGTGCCGCCGGCCCGTCCGGCTCCGGCGGCCACGCCGGCCCGGGTGGTACCGCCGGTGCGGCCGACCCGTACGCGACGGCGACCGGGTCCGCCGGGACGGCGGAGCCGACCGAACTGATGGCCGCGCTGCGGGTCGCGACCACGGCCGGGGCCGGGGTGGCGGTGGTCGGCGGATCGGTGGATCGGTGGACACCACCGACAAACGGGTGGTCACGGCGCTGCGCGCGGCGGTCACCCGGGCACCAGCGTGGTGGTGGCGGCGCGCCCGGCGACGGCGGCGAAGGGTGCCGCCCTGCCGCCGGGGGTGCTGCGGGTCGGCGCGGTGGGCCCGGACGACCGGCTGGCGGAGGTGCACCGGCCGGGGGAGGTCGACGTGGTGGCGCCGGGCGTGGACGTGGTGGGTCTCGGGATCGGCTCGGGCTGGTCGCCCTGGTCCGCTCCAGCGCACCCCGGTTGGACGCGGTCGAGGCGGCGGCCCGGATCACGGCCACGGCCGACGGCACGGCGTAACCGGCGGCCGGACCCGACCCGTGGCACGGCTGGGGCATGATCAACCAGGCGGCGGCGGTGAACGCCACCCCGGCCGGAGTCGCCACCACCGTTGAGCGCCGGAGTCCGGCCGGCACGATCACCGGGTTTGCCGGGTGCCGTTGATCGCGGCGCTGCCGGGGTGGGTGGTCCGGGTCGTCCGGCAGGTCGGCACGCCGCCGACCTGCCGGACGTCACCGGGTCGACCCGCTGTTCGCGGCTGTGGGGCTGCGCTGCGCCGCACTCCTCGCGCTCACCGGATGACGATGGTGTCGAGGTAGCCGGTCAGGTTGCGGCGGATCTCGGTCACCGAGTCCCCACCGAACTTCTCCACCGCGGCCTCCGCCAACACCAGCGCCACCATCGCCTCCGCCACCACCGCCGCCGCCGGCACCGCACACACGTCGCTGCGCTGGTTGATCGCCGTCGCCGGCTCCCCGGTCGTGACGTCGACCGTGGACAGGGCCCGGTTCAACGACGAGATCGGCTTCATCGCCGCCCGCACCCGCACCGCCTCACCCGTGGTGATCCCACCCTCCAACCCACCCGCCCGATCCGTCACCCGACGCACCCCGGTCACCGTCGGCACGATCTCGTCGTGCGCCTCCGACCCCCGCGACCGCGCCTGCAACCACCCGTCCCCGATCTCCACACCCTTGATCGCCTGAATCGACATCAACGCCGTCGCCAACCGGGCATCAAGCTTCCGATCCCACTGCACATGACTACCCAAACCCGGCGGCACCCCGTACGCAAGAACCTCCACCACCCCACCCAACGTGTCCGCAGCCTTCTTCGCCGCATCCACCTCCGCCACCATCCGCGCACTCGCCTCCGGATCGAGACACCGCAACGGGTCCGCGTCGATCCGCTCCGCGTCCTCCGGCGTCGGCCGCAAACCCGGCTTCACCGCCACCGACCCCAACTCCACCACGTGCGACACGATCTCGATGCCGAGGGCCTGCCTCACCAGCGCCTTCGCCACCGTCCCCACCGCCACCCGCGCAGCCGTCTCCCGCGCACTCGCCCGCTCCAGAATCGGCCGCGCATCGGTGTGACCGTACTTCTGCATGCCCGCCAGGTCGGCATGACCCGGACGCGGACGCGTCAACGGGGCGTTACGAGCCTGACTCGCCAACTCGTCCGCATCAACCGGATCAGCGGCCATCACCGTCCGCCACTTCGGCCACTCCGAATTACCCACCCGAATCGCCACCGGACTACCCAACGTCAACCCGTGCCGCACACCACCGACAACCTCGACCTCGTCCTGCTCGAACGCCATCCGCGCACCCCGGCCATACCCCAACCGACGACGCGCCAACTCACCCGCGATATCGGCAGTGCTCACCGCCACCCCGGCCGGCACCCCCTCCAACAACGCCACCAGAGCCGGACCATGCGATTCACCTGCAGTCAGCCAACGCAACACCGCGGTCACCCCCGTACGCCGGGCAGGGCGTGCGCCACCCCGGCGACGATCGGGGCCGGGGCGTCGGCGGGGGCCGGGTTCCCGAGGTCGGCCAGGTGGCGGGCGTGGGCGGCGGCGAGGTGACCCCCGGTCCGGGCGGTGCTGATCAGCACCGCCATGTTGGCCCGGGAGGACCGGCCCTGGGTGGCCGCGTCGACGGCGCGCATCAGGTACTTGGTGATGGCGTTGCCGCGTACCCCGTCGCGTCGGGCGGCCACCATCGCCTCCTCGATGGCCCGGTCGACCTCGGCGTCGTCGACGGCCTCCGCGGCGTCGACCGGGGTGGTGATCAGGAAGGAGCTGTGGTTGCCCAGGGCCCAGTGGTTCTCCACCGCGCGGGCGATGACCGTCGCGTCGTCGACCCGGCAGGGGCTGGGGATGCCGCTGGAAACGCAGTAGAAGGCCGGGAAGTCGGCGGAGCGGTAGGAGACCACTGGCACCGAGTGGGTCTCCAGGTACTCCATGGTCAACCCGAGGTCGAGGATCTTCTTGGCCCCGGCGCACACCACGGCCACCCGGGAGCGGGTGAACTGGATGAGGTCCGAGGAGATGTCCATGCTGGTCTCGGCGCCCCGGTGCACCCCGCCGATGCCGGCTGAGGCGAAGAACGCGATGCCGGCCAGGTCGGCGGCGATCAGCGAACTCGCCACGGTCAGCGCGCCCATGCCGCCCTGGGCGAGCGCCACCGGCAGGTCCCGGGCACTGACCTTGGGGATGCCCGGCGTGGAGGCGAACCGTTCGATGTCCGCCGCCGTCATGCCGACCCGGATCACCCCGTCGTCGACGGCGACCGTCGCCGGCACCGCACCGCCCTCCCGGACCGCGTCCTCCACCCGGTGCGCGGTGGCGGCGTTGTCCGGGTACCGCAGGCCGTGGGTGATCACGTTGGACTCCAACGCCACCACGGCCCGTCCCTCGGCGAGGGCGTCGGCGACCTCCTCACTCAACCGCACCTCGACGGTGGAGTGGACCTTGCGTGTCATGCTGGCTCCTCGGTCGGTCCGGTCCGGTGCGTCGGGACCGGTGTCGGGCAGGGCGGGTTCGGGCGGGGTCGGTGCGGGCCGGGATCGGCTCACTCCTCCAGGACCGACTCCAGCGCGACGGACACCGCGTCCTCGTCGCAGCCGAAGGCCCGGGTCATGGCGCGGGTGACGGCGGTCACCAGCCGGTTGTGCTGCTCGTCGGTGAGTGCGATCGGCAGGTGGGAGATGCTCACGTGCGGCCGGACCGGGCGACGCCGGGAGCGGGCGGGCAGCGCCGCCACCACCTGGTGGACCCCCGGTTCGCGCAGCACCCCGTAGTGGTCGGCGGCCAGGTCGACGACGACGGGGGAGAGGTTGCGGCGGGCGACGGCGGTGTCCAGGAAGGACTCCTGGTCGCCCCGGGTACGCAGTACCGTCACCGGGGCCCGCACCGGCCGTCGGGCGAGTTCGGCCTCGGTGTGCCGCAGCCCGTACGTGCGGGCCACGACCCGGGTGATCCGGCGGACCAGCGGCAGGTCCAGGGCGGGGAAGTGCCGCCTGACGAACGCGGCGAAGGTCTCCTCGTCCGTGACGGTGGCCAGGCACTCGTCGATCACCGGACCGGTGACCGTGCCGGCGAACACGGAGCACAGCACCGCCAGGTACGTCGGGTTGGCGAAGCTCGCCGGGCCGTCCGTGGCCGGGCCCTCCGGCACCCGGACCCGGGGTGACCCGGGGGCGATCAGAACGAGCTGGTCCACCTGCTCGCCGGCCTGCTCCAACTGGTACGCGGCCTCCACCGCGACCCGGGTGCCGAACGAGTAACCCCACAGCGTGTACGGGCCCCGGGGTTGCCGTTCCCGGATCGCCCGGATGTCCTCGGCCGCCATCCGGGAGATCGTCCGGTAGGGCTCCTCACCCGGGTTCACGCCGTACGCCTGTACGCCGTGGAAGGGACGCCCGGCGGTGCCGGCCAGCAGCCGCAGGTTCATCGGGTAGCCGCCGAGGCCCGGCCAGCAGTAGACGGAACGCCCCTCCCGGCCCCGCGCCAACGGCACCAGCCGGGATCTGCTCACCTGGTCCCGTTGCGCGACCCGTCGGGCGAGCTGGGCGACCGTCGGGTTGTCGAAGATGACCTGCATCGGCAGCGCCGCGCCGAACACCCGGTTGAGCCGGTTGATCAGGGCGACGGCGATCAGCGAGTTGCCGCCGCAGGCGAAGAAGTCGTCGTGGACGGACACGTCGTCCTGGCGGATCGCCTCGGCCCACAGGCGGGCGATGCGGTGCTCCAGGTCGGTGCGGGGCGCGACGAACGGCCGTTGCGGGCCGGGGTCGTCGGCGACCCGGGCGGCGAGCGCGGTGAGGTCGGTCTTGCCGTTGGCGGTCAACGGCATCCGGTCGAGGATCACCACCTTGTTGGGCAGCATGTAGTCCGGCAGCCGGCCGGCCAGGTCGTCGCGGATCAGCTCCGCCGGGCCCTTCATGTGGACGGCGTCCTCCTTCATTCCCCGACCGGCCACCTGGGCGGCGCTGACCCGCCCACCCACGGCGAAGTACGACGGCCCGTCGGGCAGCCCGTGCCGGCGCAGGATGCCCCGGATGCGGTGGGCCGACGGCAGGTCGTGGCCGGTGTCGGAGCTGTAGCCGGAGGACATGAAGCCGAAGCCGAGGTCGTTCATGGACAGTCGCTGCAGGGCGCGTCCCAGGTCGACGTAGCGTCGCCACCGGGTCGACGTCGTGCTGATCATGCTGATGCCGATCGCGGCCCGGTCGTACACCTGCTGGTTGATGGCGATGACGTGCTGGCGCTGCACGAGGGCGTCGTCGAGGCGGACCAGTTCGCCGCCGTGGTACCGGTACTGCCCGGCGGGCAGGTCGACGCCCCGGTCCGGGTGGACCTGGACGTACAGGTCGATCTCGTCGCAGGGTGGCGGGGCGTACGGCGTCACCGCGAAGCTGCCCAGGTAGAGGTCCTCGGCGGCGCAGTCGAGGTGCCGGATGGTCTGCGGCGCGTGGTCGGTGGCGGTGATGCCCAGCCCGTACCCGGGCAGGACCTGTTCCAGCAGGCCGACCAGGTGGCCGGTCTCGATCTCCAGGACCTCGCGGATGTTGTTCTGGTAGACCGGTTCGATGGCCCGGCGTCGGCCCACCAGGTGCAGCCGGACGGTCGGCTCGGGTCGGGGCGGGGCGGGGCTGATCAGGACCAGCTCGTGGGTCAGCGGGTGGTGGTAGTAGTAGCCGGACGGCTGCCCCCACAGTTGGTGCAGCTCCAGGTAGACCTGGGTGGCGTTGAGCGCCCCGGGTGAGGCGTAGCCGTACTTGGGCAGCAGTCGTTCGTCGCTGACGAACTGCCCGAGGTAGCGGACGATCTCCCCGAAGGTGGCCAGGTCGAGCTGCCCGAGCGGGCGCGGCGGCACCGGGCCGGGCGGGGCCGGGCGCAGCAGCGCCAGCAGGTCGGCGCGGGTGACCGGCGGGCCCTCGTAGAACCGGTACGTCTTGCGGGCGAACACCCGCCGTACCTGCTCCGCGGTGGGTTCGGCCCCGGGCAGCGCGAGCACCGGCCGCCCGGCCAGCTCCTGCGGGGTACGCACCCCGACGTGCGCCAACTGCGCTCGGACCTGGAGCCGGCTCTCCTTCGACCGGTGGTGGGCGCCGTGGCGGCCCTGGTCCATCAGCGCGGCCTCGCGCGGGTTGAGTTCGACGACGGCGAGCAGGTGCGGATGCCCCGTACGCGGATCGTCGCGGACCAGCACCCCCGCGTGCCGGACCCACTGGTGGGCCTCCACGGCGAGGCGCACCTCGTCGAGTTCGACCCGGAACCCGCGCAGCTTCACCTGGTTGTCGACCCGCCCGACGAACCGTACGGTGCCGTCGGCCTGCCAGGCGGCCAGGTCGCCGGTGCGGTAGAGCCGTTCCCCGGTGACCGGGTCGGGCACGAACCGTTGCGCGGTCAACGCCGGCCGGTGCAGGTAGCCCCGGGCGAGCTGGATGCCGCCGATGAGCAGTTCCCCCACGGCGTCCCCGGTGACCGGGGCGTCGTCGGCGTCGACGATGACGTAGCGCAGGCCGGTGACGGGTCGGCCGATCGACACGGACTGCCCGGTGGGGTCGAGCCCGGCCGGGTCGACGGTGAACGCCGAGGAGTTGATCGTGCACTCGGTGGGGCCGTAGAGGTTGACCAGCGTGGCCGGGTGTGCCTTGAGCACGTCGGCGGCCAGCGTGGTGGACAGCGCCTCGCCGCCGGTGAAGACCTGCCGCAGGCTGGTGCAGGTGCCGAGGCGCTCGGTGTCGACGAGCGCCCGCAGCAGGGTCGGTACGCACTGCAGGGCGGTCACGCCGTGCCGGCGGATGCTCGCGATGATGGCCTCGGGGTCGCGGTGCAGGCCGGGGGTGCCGGCGACGACGGTGCCGCCGCAGGCCGGGGCGAGGATCTCCCACTGCGCGGCGTCGAAGCTCATCGGGGTCTTCTGTAGGACGACGGCCTCGTCGAGCCGGTAGGTGTCGCGCAGCCAGCGCAGTTGGCTGACGATGCTGCGGTGCTCGATCATCACCCCCTTGGGTCGCCCGGTGCTGCCGGAGGTGTAGATGACGTAGGCCAGGTCGCGGGGGCGTGGCCGGTGGTCGGGCACGTCGGGTCCGGACGTGTCGTGCCAGGCGCTCAGCGGTACGACGGCGGTGTCGGGCGGGACCAGGTCGGTCAGCCGCTCGACGAGGTCGTCCTGGGCGACGACGAGGCGGATCCGGGCGTCGGCGGCCATGTAGCGCAGCCGCTCGTCGGGGTAGTCCGGGGCCAGCGGCAGGTAGGCCGCCGAGGCGTACAGGATGCCCCAGGCCCCGACGACGAGCCCGACGGACGGCTCGGCGAACAGGCCGACCCGGTCGTCGGGGCCGGCGCCGCGTTCGCGGAGCTGGGCGGCGAGGGCACGGGCCCGGCGGGCCAGTTCCCGGCGGGTGACGCCGTCCGGCCCGTGCCGGACGGCGACCGCGTCGGGGTCCGCCCGGACCTGCTCGTCGAGCAGGTCCGGCAGGGTGGCGGCGGGTGGGTGGTGGGCGTCTTCGCCCGGGTCGTGGGTGTCGGTGGTGGCGGGCGTGGTGCGCATGCTTCCCCCTGTGGTGGGTGACGCCTCACCGGCTGGTCAGCGCGGGTGACGCCACCGGCTCCGCGGCGGGTGGCGGTGCCGGCGGGGACGACCTGCGTTGGGCGAGGGCGACTGCGGCGACGATGACCAGGCCGCCGACGAGCTGGGTCAGGCTGAGCCGTTGGTCGAGGAAGGCGAAGCCCAGCAGGCTGGCGACGATCGGGCTGACCAGGCTGAGGAACGACGCGGCCAGGGCGGGCAGCCGTTCCAGGCCACGGAACCAGACGGCGTAGCCGAACAGCGAGCCGACGATCCCCAGGTAGGCCAGTCCGGCGAGGTTGGGGCCGGTGAGGTGGTCGGGCAGCCCCTCCATCAGCAGGGTGGTGGGGAGCAGGACGAGCCCGCCGGCGGTGAGCTGCCAGCCGGTGAACTGCAACACCCCCACCCCGGGCGGCCGGGCCCAGCGTTTGGTCAGCACGATCCCGCTGGCCATGCTGGCCGCACCGGCCAGGGCCGCGACGACGCCGAGCGGGTCGAGCGCGGCGGTCGGGCGCAGCACCAGCAGCGCGACCCCGGTCGCCCCGAGCAGGCACGCCACGACGTGCAGCGGACGGATCCGGTCACGCAGCAGCAGCGCCGCGAGGATCAGCACCAGCATCGGCTGGAACGACATGATCAGCGCGGCGACGCCGCCGGGCAGCCGGTAGGCGGCGACGAAGAGCAGCACGAAGAACAGGCCGATGTTGAGGGTGCCGAGCACCAGCGCCCGCCAGATCCACGTGCCGCGCGGCACCACCCGGCCGAGCGCCATCAGAGCGAGCCCGGCGGGCAGGGCGCGGGCCAGGGCGGCCAGGTAGGGCCGGCCCGGGGGCAGCAGTTCGGTGGTGACGAGGTACGTGCTGCCCCAGATCGCCGGGGCCAGCGCGGTGAGCCCGACGTCGCCGATTCCGCCGCGCCTCATCGGGGCTGGTCCGTGCCGAAGTAGCGGTCACCGAAGTCGCCGATGCCGGGCACCATGTAGGCGTCGGTGTTGAGGCGTTCCTCGATGGCAGAGGTGACGATCCGGACCCGGGGGTACCGGGCGTGGACGGCGCTGATGCCCTCCGGGGAGGAGAGCAGGGTGACGAAGACGATGTCCTCCTCGAACACCCCGTACTCGCGCAGCAGCCCGAGGGCGGCCAGCGCGGTGCCGCCGGTGGCGAGCATCGGGTCCAGCAGCAGCACCTGGGACGTGGCGATGTCCGGCGGCAGGGCCGCGTAGTGGAAGTGCGGCAGCTTCGTCGTCCGGTCCCGCTGGATCAGGATCTTGCCGATCCGGGTCTGCGGCAGCATGGCCCGCAGTTCGGACTCCATGCTCTCGCCCGCGCGGGCGATGGACACCCCGCAGACAGGCGCGGCCGGGCGCAGCCCGTGGTAGGTCTGCCCGACCGGGGTGCGCACCGGCGTGGGGACGACCGGGAGCAGGTCCAGGGCGGTGTCGAGGAGCAGCCGGAAGATCTGGGCGGAGGTCTGCACGAAGTCGGCCCGGGAGGCGTCGCGGTCCCGGATGACCGTGTGCAGCGCACGCAGCCGGTTGGTCTGCGGCAGCAGGTGCAGCCGGTCGGTCGCGGCGGGGGCGGTCACGGTGTGGGTGGTCACGGTGGGGTCGATGGCGGTGTCGGTCATGGTTCTCAGTCCTGTCCGGCGAGGTCGGCGAACGCCTGGCGGGCGGCGGTGACGAACCGGCGCACCTTGGCCCGGTCCTTGCGACGGTCGGGGCCCTCCAGGCCGGTGTGCGCGTCGACGGCGGCGGGGCGTACCGCCGCGATGGCCGCCGCCACGTTGTCGGGGTTCAGGCCACCGGCGAGCATCAGCGGCCGGGGGGCGATCCGGACCAGCTCGGCGCTGACCGACCAGTCGTGGGTCAGACCGGTCGCGCCCTTGGCCCCGGTGGCAGGGTTGAAGCTGTCGGTGATGTACATGTCGACCCACTCGGCGCTCTCGTCGACGATCTTGGTCAGCTCGTCGATGTTGTCCTCCTTGACCACCAGGCTCTTGAGGACGTAGAGGTCGGGGTCGATCCGGCGCAGCTTCTCCAGCTGGGCGGGCTCGACGTCGCCGTGCAACTGCACGGCGGTGACGCCGAGTTCGGCGCAGAACTGCCGGATCTCGTCGGCCTCGGTCAGGTAGGTGATCAGGACGCCCCGGTGCCGGGGCTGGATCGCCGCGACGATGGCCGCGGCGTCGGCCTCGGACAGGTCCTCGTTCTTCGCCGGCAGCCGCAGGGCGAACCCCAGCCAGTCGGCGCCCTCCGCGCAGATCAGGTCGGCCTCGTCCTGGTCGATGATCCCGGCCACCTGGATCAGTCCCTGCATCTGCTGCTCCCTCTCTGTGTGAAACGCCGGTCGGAATCTCCACCGACGGAAATCCCACGTATGCGTCGACCAATCCGGGGATCCGGGACGGACCCGGCCGCGGTCGACTCGACGAGAGAAACGTACGAAACGAACGGCACCGGGGGACAGGCCCATGTCCGGCCCCGCGTCGGTGCCACTTCCACCGATGGCCCCGCACCGACGACGAAGCGGCCCCACCTGCGCGCGGTGGAGCCGAAAAGGATTCGCCATGTCATTGTTTGAATTCTCGCGAACAATTCATGAATGGCGCCGCCCCGGTGAGCGTGAAACGGCCGCCGATGACGGGACACGCCGTCACGACGATGCCACGGAATTGCCCGGACCCCTTGCTATCACTGTGCCGAGGAGGTCCACCAGTGACAACGAGTTCCACACCCGCCGCGGTTTCCGTCTCCGCGGCCGACCCGCACCCGCGCCGGCGCATCGACCTGTGCGATACCCATCTGTCGTACGTCGACGTGGGGGCCGGCGACCCGATCGTGTTCCTGCACGGCAACCCCACGTCCTCGTACCTGTGGCGCAACGTCATCCCGGCGGTCCGCGACCTGGGCCGCTGCCTCGCCCCCGACCTGGTCGGGATGGGCGACTCCGGCCCGGCGTCCGACGGCGGCTACCGCTTCACCGACCAGGTGCGCCACCTCGACGCCTGGTTCGACGCCGTGGTGGGCGACCAGCCGGTCACGCTGGTGCTGCACGACTGGGGTTCGGCGCTGGGCTTCCACTGGGCGGCCCGGCACCCCGACCGGGTCCGGGCCGTCGCCTACATGGAGGCGATCGTCCAACCCCGCCGGTGGAGCGACTTCGAGGCCGGCCGCGACCAGCTCTTCCGCGCCATGCGCTCACCCGAGGGGGAACGCCTGGTGCTCGAGGAGAACTTCTTCGTCGAGGTGGTGCTGCCCCGCAGCGTGGTGCGCCCGCTGTCGGAGGCGGAGCTGGACCGCTACCGTCGGCCGTTCGGTGACCCCGACTCCCGGCGGCCCACCCTCGCCTTCCCCCGGGAGCTGCCCATCGAGGGCGAACCGGCGGACGTGACCGCCGTCGTCGAGGAGTACGGCCGCTGGCTGGCCGCCTCCCCGGTGCCGAAGCTGCTGGTGGTCGCCGAGCCGGGGGCGCTGCTGACCGGTCGGGCCCTGGCGTTCGCCCGGACCTTCCCGAACCAGCGCGAGGTCACCGTCACCGGCAGCCACTACGTGCAGGAGGACTCGCCGGACGAGATCGGCGCCGCCCTGCGGGACTTCGTCGCCGGCCGGTGAACGCGGCCGTGGGGCGGGCGGTCGGGGAACCGCCCGCCCCACGTGGCTGCTCAGGCCGCCGAGGTGGCCCGCTCCTCCTGCGGCGACTCGACCGTCGCCGACGAGGCGCTCAGCTCCCGCAGGATCGACTGCTCGGTGCGGGTCCGTGCCACGTCCAGCCCACCGTCCTCGTCGGTCAGCAGGAGCTGGGCGAACTGCGCGCGTACCTCGCGCTTGAGCACCTTGCCGGTGACCCCCAGCGGGATCTTGGTGTCCCCCTTGGAGATGACCGTCGCGGCCAGCTCGTGCCTGCCCGCCGCCCGCAGCGCCCGGTTGATCCGGGTCAGCAGCTCCTCGGCGGTGAGGTCCGACCCGTCGATCAGGCGCAGCGCGGCGATCGGGGCGAACGAGGTCG
Source organism: Micromonospora sp. WMMD735 (assembly GCF_049178995.1). Classification (NCBI taxonomy): domain Bacteria; kingdom Bacillati; phylum Actinomycetota; class Actinomycetes; order Micromonosporales; family Micromonosporaceae; genus Micromonospora; species Micromonospora sp. WMMD735. Next base: position 2,142,201 of record NZ_JBMHMJ010000002.1, on the reverse strand, counting down.
GCTCGACCGGGTCGACCACCCCGACGACGGCGCAGTCCACCACCGCCCGGCACGCCTTGAAGATCTCCTCCTCGAGGGTGAGGCTGTAGACCGGGCCGCGCCGCGTCGTGATCACGTCCGTGGTCCGGTCGTAGTGGTAGAACCGGCCCTTGTCGTCCTTGTAGCCGATGTCGCCGGTGAGCCAGTAGCCGTTGCGGATCGACTTGTGCGTCAACTCGTGGTTGCCCCAGTAGCCCAGGGTCACCGTCGGGGTGTGCACCGCCAGGTAGCCGACCTGGTTGGGGCCGAGCTCCCGACCGTCCTCGTCGAAGACGACCGCGTCCTCGACGATCGGCTCCGGGTAGCCGACACAACGGTTGTAGGCGTTGGTCTTGGGGCCGTGGATGTTGAGGAACAGGGCCATGCCCATCTCCGAGGCGCCCAACCCGTCGAGGTAGTGCGACCCCGGCCGCCAGGTGCCGTTCTCCCGGTGCCGGCCGAGCCGGACCAGCTCCCGCACGTGCGCCTCGTGCGAGGCGTCCGCCGTGCTGATCCAGGTCGTCACGTTCGACGCGGCGGACGGCTCCAGGCCGAGCGCGAGCATCTCGGTGAAGGTGATCGGGAAGCCCGTCACCACGCTGGGCTTCCACCACCGCATCGCCTCGGCCACCGTCGCCCCGTCCTGGGACTCCATGACCAGGGTGGGCAGGCCGATGAGGGTGGCCATCATCATGTAGCTGTAGCCCGACGAGTGCGAGGCCGGGAAGGCCAGCAGCATCTTGTCGTCCGGCCCCGACGGCAGCGTCATGATCCGGGGGCGCTTGCCGGCGAAGAACTGGCGGTGGCCGAACGTGGCGGCCTTCGGCATGCCGGTGGTGCCCGAGGAGTGCGAGATGAGCACCGGGTCGCGGTCGCCGTGCCGGTACGGGTAGACCCCGGGCAGCGGGCCGGCCGGCGGCGCGGCGTGCATCGCCTCCTGCGAGGCGGTGAACCGGAACGGACGCGCGTCGGCCATCCCGTTGAGCAGCGGGCCGAGCTTGTCCGCGTCGACCACCACGCCGACCGCGTCGAGCCGGGAGAGGTACTTGGCGGCGGTGTCGGGCACCATGTTCGGGTTGATCACGGCGGGGATCGCGCCGAGGCTGTTGAGCGCCAGGAAGTGCACGAAGCTCGCCATGCCGTTGCGGGTGAAGACCCCCACCCGGTCGCCGTGGGTGACCCCGGCGTTGTGGTACCACCTGGCGTACCGCTCGGTCTGGTCGCGCAGCGTCGCCAGGCTGTAGACGACCAGGTCGTCCGGGCCGCCGCCGGGCGGCAGGTGGTGGAACAGCGGGGCGTCGTGGTCCTGTCCCCGCTCCAGGGCGTGCCACAGGAAGTCACCCGCGCCGAGCTGACGGGTGGCCAGCAGCTCCAGCCGGGCCCGCAGCCCCCGGTGCGACCGCCCGAAGTGCATACGCGGGACCGATGCCAGATAACGCTGTAGTGACCTGAGCTTCATGGTGCCTCCTCGGTGCTTCGGTGCGGCCAGATGGCCTCGGGGTCGGGCAGGGGTTCGGTCAGCGCGTCGAGATGGGCGCGCCAGTCGTGCAACCGCCGCGCGTCGGCGGGGGCGGTCGGCTCTCCGTTGATCCGGGTCAGGACCCGGATTCCGTGCAGGGCACTGGTGATCCACACCTCGCTGTCGAGCAGCTCCGCCACGCTGGGCAGCCGGTGCCGTACCGGCGTCCCCAGCTCGGCGCAGCGGTCGAGCAGCAGCCGCCGGGTGACGCCGGGCAGGATCCGCCCGTCCTCCGGTGGGGTGTGCAGGACGCCCGACGACCACCAGTAGATGGTGCTGAACGCCCCCTCGCGGACCCGACCGTGCTCGTCGCAGAGCAGGGCCTCGTCGGCGTCCGCGTCGTGGGCGGCGGCTCTGATCTTCTCCAGCTCCTCGAAGTCCGGCCCCTTGAGGTGGGGCAGCCGCCGGGGGTCCGGATGCGGCCACACCCAGCCACGGGCCTCACCGACCCGGGGCGGGGCGGGCCGCAGCCGCAGGGCCAGCCGCTGGGTGGGAACCAGGTGCAGTTCGATGCGGGGAAACCACACCCCGGAACGGGGCAGCGCCGTGGTGACCGACGCCCCGAAGGACGCCACCCGGTGCGCCGAGACCCCGAACCGTCGTACGGCCGCGCCGAAGCGCTGCCAGTGCAGGCGGTACGCCCGGGCCCGGCCGTCGGTCAGGAGCCAGGAGTCGGCCACCACGGGGCGGTACCGACTATCCTCGATCCCTTCGCGGACCCCCGTCTCCCACAGCAGCAGGGGGACGGCCCGAGTCGCCGGCGGCATCTTCTTCTCCGATCCGTGGTGTGTCGCCGATTGGCTGGGCCGACCATAGGGCGGCCGTGAGGTCCCGCTCCAGAGCCACGTTGACGCCGTACTCCGGGCCACTTGTCGCCCGCCGGCTTTGGTCCCGTGCGAACCCCTGATGTGGCCCTGTACCGACCGTGGTCGGGTGCCTATCGTCGCTACCTACCGTGATCGCTGTTCACATTCGTCACCGTCCGTCGGCACGTCCGGCCCGGTGGGGGCGGGGGCACCGACCGCACGGACCGGCAGCCCGAGCCGCCGCGTTTCCAGCCAGACAGAGGGGAGTACGCCGTGACCGCCGTCATCGAACCCACTCAGGACACCTATCGGGTGGACGAGTTCGTCGAGGCCGCCCGAGCGAGGGCGGGAGTTCCGGACTTCGAGTTCGCGCACCTGGACGCCCTCGACCGGTTGCTGCGGTCGTTGGACGCCGAGGGCGGCCTGAACGAGGCCGGTCGCCGGTCGGTCCGGGGCGCCCTGGTCGCCGCGCTGGCCACCCAGGCCGCCGCGCACCGGGCCCGGGTGAAGAACCCGGAGATCGCCTCGGTCGAGATCAACCAGCCGGTGTTCATCACGGGCATGACCCGCAGTGGCACCACGCTGATGCACAACCTGCTCGGCCAGCACCCGGACCTGCGTTCCCCCGACCTGTGGGAGCTGATGGCGCCGGCGACCGACGACCGCGACGAGGCGACCCGGCAGGCGCTCGTGCAGGCCGCGGAGAACTTCTGCGTCGACTACTACACCGTCGCGCCGAAGCTGAAGCCGGTGCACCTGTGGGAGCCGCACCGCCCCGACGAGGACCACCGGCTGACCGCCCCCACGTTCAAGACGATGGCGTACGAGCTGCGCTACACGGTGCCCAGCTACGGCGAGTGGCTGCGGACCCAGGACCAGTACGACGCCTACGACTACCACCGGTACCTGATGCAGCACATCGTCTGGCGGGTACCCACCGACACCCTGGTCCTCAAGGACCCGTTCCACCTGTGGCGGGCCGACGCGCTCGCCCGCACCTACCCGGACGCCCGGCTGATCTACATGCACCGCGCCCCGAGCGTCACCATCCCCTCCACCTGCAGCCTCACCGAGATCATTCGACTCGCGCGCGCCGACCGGGTGGACCGCCTCGCGCTCGGTAAGCTCTGGACCGAGCGCTTCGCCGAGATGCTCGACCTGTTCGCGCGGGCCGAGCAGGAGCAGCTCGCCGGCACCCCGGTGCTCGACGTCGACTACCAGCGCCTGATGGCCGACCCGATCGCCGTGATGGCCGAGATCTGCGACTTCCTCGGTGCCCGCTGGGACGGCGAGGTCGAGAAGGCGTTCCGCGACTACCTCGCCGCGAACCGCAAGGACAAGCTCGGCAAGCACGTCTACCGGGCCGAGGACTACGGCCTGGACGCCGACGAGCTGGACGAGCGCTTCTCCGCATACCTGACGAAGTACCAGATCGGAGGACGGGCGTGAGCACCACGTCGGAGCCCACGGTGCTGCAGACGGTCACCGAGCAGGTCCGCGCCTTCGCCCGTACGGTCGACGGCGCCCCCACGGTCACCGTAGGCATCGTGACCCCGCTGTCCCTGCCGGGCGACCCGACGGCCGGCACGCTGACCGCACGCGGGGCCCTGATCGGCGCGGAGTACGTCCGCGACCACGGCGGCATCCGCGACGGCCTGCAGTTCGACTTCGTCGTCCGCGACGACCAGGAGACCGTCACCCTCGACGGCGGCACGATGCCCCGCTCGGCGGTCGGCGCGCTGGCGAAGGTCGCGATCGTCGACCGGGCGCTGGCCGTGCTCGGGCCCTGGCACCTGCGCTACACCGAGGAGGTCGCCGACCTCGCCGACCGGATCGGGGTGCCGCTGTTCATCGAGAACGCCCACCCCGAGGTCACCGCGCGCAAGCGCCGGGCGGTCTTCCGCACGTTCACCTCGATGGCCGAACGCGCCCCGGTGCTGATCCGGTTCGCCGCCGACCAGGGCTTCCGGCGGGTCGGTCTGATCCACGCCGACACGGTCTTCGGGCGCAGCGCCGCCGCGCTGCTCACCGCCGAGCTGAAGGCGGCCGAGGAGCCCATGGAGCTGTACTCCGTGGAGTTCGACCAGGAGTCGACGACGGACCTGCGTCCCCAGCTGCGCGAGATCCAGCAGTGGGGGCCGGACGTGGTGATCAACGTCGGGGTGGTGCGCACCAACCACCTCATCGTGCAGCAGGCGGCGGAGATCGGGCTGCTGCCGCAGGTGCCCATGCTGGCGCCGTTCCAGTGGCCGCTGCGGGCCCCTGACTACTGGAAGGCGCTCGGCGCGCACGGCCTGCACATGGTGTGGCCGGCCACCCAGTTCAGCCCGAACTGGTCGGGGCTGACCCCGATCGGCAGGTGGTTCGTGGACCGCTACCGCGACACGTACGGCACGATGCCGCCGGACACCGCCCTCAACGCCTTCACCGACATCACGATCATCGCGCAGGCCCTGCGGCAGGCGGACCGGGTCGGCCGGGAGGAGCTGATCGCCGCGCTGGAGAAGGGCACCTTCGACACCTGGCGTGGTCCGGTCAGCTTCACCCGCGGCGAGACCCACTGGCACCACAGCCCGCCTCCGGTGGTGCTGCAGCAGTACCAGGAGATCGACCAGGACATCTCCACCGTGCCGATCGTCTACCCGCCCGAGCTGCGTACCGCCGGGTACGTGCGGCCGGGCTCCTCGACCTGACCGGCCTGACCGGCCGACACCTGTGGGGAGACAACGCCATGGCGTTCACTTCGACCGCATCCGAAACCTCATCCGACCTGCGGATGTCCTACCTCGACGTGCTCGAGGCCGAGGCGGTGCACATCATCCGCGAGGTGGCGGGCACGCTGGAGCGTCCCGTCCTGCTGTTCAGCGGCGGTAAGGACTCCGCCGTCATGCTCCACCTGGCCCTCAAGGCGTTCCTGCCGGGCCAGCTGCCCTTCCCCGTACTGCACGTCGACACCGGGCACAACTTCCCCGAGGTGATCGAGTACCGCGACAAGGTCGTGGCGGAGCACCAGCTCACGCTGCGGGTGGCGCACGTGCAGGACTACATCGACGACGGCCGGCTCACCGAGCGGCCCGACGGCAGCCGCAACCCGTTGCAGACCGTCCCGCTGCTCGACGCCATCACCCAGCACCGCTTCGACGCCGTGTTCGGCGGCGGGCGGCGCGACGAGGAGAAGGCCCGGGCCAAGGAGCGGGTGTTCTCGCTGCGCGACGAGTTCGGGCAGTGGGACCCCCGCCAGCAGCGCCCCGAGCTGTGGAACCTGTACAACGGCCGGCACGATCCGGGCGGGCACGTACGGGTCTTCCCGCTGTCGAACTGGACCGAGCTCGACGTGTGGCACTACATCGCCCGGGAGGAGATCCCCCTGCCGGCCATCTACTTCGCCCACCAGCGTGAGGTCTTCCTGCGCAACGGGATGTGGCTGGCACCGGGGGAGTGGGGCGGTCCGCGCCGCGACGAGCAGGTGCAGGAACGCACCGTGCGGTACCGCACCGTCGGTGACATGTCCTGCACGGGCGCCCTGGAGTCGGGGGCCGCGACCATCGACGAGGTGATCGCCGAGATCAGTCTGTCCCGGATCACCGAGCGCGGTTCGAGCCGGGCCGACGACCGGATGTCCGACACCGCCATGGAGGACCGCAAGCGGGAGGGGTACTTCTAGTGACCACACTCAGCCTCGACACCACGCGCGACGGGGAGCTGCTGCGGCTCGCCACCGCGGGCAGCGTCGACGACGGAAAGTCCACCCTGGTGGGCCGACTGCTCTACGACTCCAAGTCGGTGCTGGCCGACCAGTTGGAGGCGGTCGAGTCCGCCAGCCGTGCCCGTGGCTACGGCCAGGCCGACCTCGCCCTGCTGACCGACGGGCTGCGGGCCGAACGCGAGCAGGGCATCACCATCGACGTCGCCTACCGCTACTTCGCCACCGGCAACCGCCGGTTCATCCTGGCCGACACCCCCGGGCACGTGCAGTACACCCGGAACATGGTCACCGGCGCGTCCACCGCGCACCTGGCCGTGATCCTGGTCGACGCCCGGCACGGCGTGGTGACCCAGACCCGGCGGCACACCGCGGTGGCCGCGCTGCTGCGCACCCCGCACGTGGTGCTGGCGGTCAACAAGATGGACCTGGTCGGTTTCGCCGAGGACCGGTTCGCCGAGATCGACGACGAGTTCCGCCGGCTGGCGGGTTCGCTCGGTGTCCCCGACGTGCGGTCCATCCCGTTGTCGGCGCTGCGCGGTGACAACGTCGTCGACGCCTCGACGGAGATGCCCTGGTACACCGGGCCGACCTTCCTGCAGCACCTGGAGCAGGTGGACCTCGACGAGGACCTGACCGCCCTGCCGGCCCGGCTGCCGGTGCAGTACGTCCTGCCCGACGGGTCGCTCGCCGGTCAGCTCGTCGCCGGCCAGCTCCGTCTCGGGCAGCAGGTCCTGGTCACGCCCGCCGGCCGGCCGGCGGTGGTCACCGCCCTCCAGCGGCTCGGCACGCCGATCGAGAACGCCCGCGCGGGCATGTCGATCAGCGTGAAGCTCGACGGGGCGGGCGAGGTGGGACGCGGCGACATGATCGTCGCGGCGGACCGGATCCCGACCACGACCCGGCAGGTCACCGCGACGCTGTGCCACGTCGCCGAGCGTCGGCTCGGTGAGGGCGCCCGGGTCCTCGTCCAGCACCAGACCCGGGTGGTCGAGGCGACGGTGGCGTCGATCGTCGACCGCCTCGACCTGGCCACCCTGGAGCACACCCCGAACTCCGACCCGCTGGTGGTCAACGACATCGCGACCGTGGTGCTGGACCTCGACGAGCCGATCGCCGCGGACCCGTACCGGCTCATCCGGGGCACCGGGTCGCTGCTGCTCATCGACCCCGCCGACGGGGCGACCCTCAGTGCCGGCCTGGTGGGTCCGGCTTTCCGATGAATCAACCGAAGGATGTACGACGGTGTCCGAAGTGAACCGAATCCTGGTGGACATGTTCGTCGACCCGGTGTGCCCGTGGGCGTGGCTGACGTCCCGGTGGCTGCTCGACGCCGAGCGGCAGCGCCCGATCGACGTGCGGTTCAAGATCATGAGCCTGTCCGCCCTCAACGAGGGACGTGCCGACATCGACGCGTTCTACCAGCGCAACATCGGACCGTGGCGGCGTCCGGTGCGGGTGCTGATGGCGACCGAGCAGCAGCACGGGCCGGACGCCGTCCGGTCGCTCTACGACGCCATGGGCACCCGCCGGCACGTCAAGGGCCAGTCCTACGGGCCGGCCCTGTACAAGGCGGCGCTCACCGAGTGCGGGCTGCCGGGCGAACTGGCCGACGCGGCGGACGACGCCGGGCTCGACGACGCGGTGCGCAAGAGCCACCAGGCGGGCATGCAGCCGGTCGGGCTGGACGTCGGTACCCCGACGATCCACGTGCACGTGCCCGGCGGCGACCCGGTGGCGCTGTTCGGCCCGGTGGTCACCCCCGCCCCGAAGGGCGAGGACGCCGCCCGGCTCTGGGACGGCTTCCTGCTGGTCGCCCAGACACCCGGGTTCTACGAGCTCAAGCGCAGCCGCACGAGTGGCCCGCAGACCCGCTGACGACCGGCCGGGGCGGTGCCATCGATGGGGATGGCACCGCCCCGGCATTTTCCGCACAGAAAGTGAACGTCCCGACATGCAGGAGCCGTCTGTGCCCAGGATCGGTGACGAGGTGGTCCGCCGCTACCTCGCCCGCCTGGACGAGCCCGGCCGGCCCAGGGTGAACCTGGCGACGCTGGTCCGGTTGCACGAGCGTCACGTCCGGCGGGTTCCGTACCACAATCTCGACATCCAGGTGGGGCTGCCCACCGACGTCGACCCGGCCGGCAACGCCGCGCGGCTGGCCGACGGCGACGCCGGCTACTGCTTCCACCTCAACGGCGCGTTCGCCGCCCTGCTGGCCGCGCTGGGGTTCGACGTGACCCTGCACCGGGGGCAGGTGAAGAAGGCGCCCGCCCTGCCCGACGGCGTGCAGTTCGCCAACCACCTGACCACGACCGTCCGGCTGGACGGCCGGCGCTGGTTCGTCGACGTCGGGCTCGGCGACGGGCTGCTGGGTCCGGTGCCGTTACGTCCCGGCGTGGTCCGGCATCCGCCGCTGACCTTCGCCTTCGCCGAGGCGGCGTGGGGGTGGCGGTTCACCCACGATCCCCGCGGGTCGTTCACGGTGATGGACTGGGAGGACCGGCCGGCGTGGCCGCAGGACTTCGTCGCCGCCCACCAGCTGCTCTCGACCGCGCCGAGTTCCACCTTCGTCCGCCGGTTCATCGTCACCAACCGGGGGTCGGGCGAGGTGGTGTGGTCGCTGGTCGACCGGCTGCTGACCCGCATCGACGGCGACGGCGTGCACCGGCGGGAGCTGACCACCTTCGACCAGTGGCGTCGGGAGTTGGAGGAGACGTTCCTCCTACGGCTCGACGACCGGCACACCGCCGGGCTGCGGCTGCTGTGGCAGCGGTTGCCGCAGCGTCCCGGCATCCCCACCGGCTGACCACCGCCGCAGGACAGGAGACGACATGCAGATCAGCACCGGCCCCGACGGCGTGCCGCGCTGCGGTTGGTGCACCGGCACCCCCGTCTACGTCGCCTACCACGACGACGAGTGGGGGCGTCCCGTGCACGGTGACGCCCCGCTCTTCGAACACCTGGCCCTGGAGGCGTTCCAGGCGGGGTTGTCGTGGTCGACGATCCTGCACAAGCGGGACGCCTTCCGGTCGGCCTTCGCCGGCTTCGACCCGGAGACGGTCGCCGGCTACACCGACGCCGACGTGGACCGGCTGCTCGCCACCGACGGCATCGTGCGTAACCGGGCCAAGATCGAGGCGACCATCGACAACGCCCGGCTCGTCGTCGCGCTGGCCGGCGGCCTCGACGCCCTGCTGTGGTCGTACGCGCCGGACACCGTCCGGCCCCGACCCCGCTCCACGTCGGAGGTGCCGGCCCGCACGCCCGAGTCGACGGCGATGGCGCGGGAGCTGAAGCGGCGCGGGTTCCGGTTCATTGGCCCGGTCGGCGCGTACGCCCTGATGCAGTCGACCGGGATGGTCGACGACCACCTGGTGGGCTGCCACCTGGCCGTGGACGGCTGAAACCGCTGCGGGTGCGGCCCCACCGTCGACGACGGTGGGGCCGCACCCGGTCGCATCCTCACGCCGCGACGCCCAGCAACCGCTGCATCGTCGGCAGGTCCCCGCGCAGCTCGGGGGTGGGGCACCGGTGGACGATCCGGCCCCGGACCATCACCGCCGCCTCCTCGGTCACCCCGAGGGCCAGGTGCAGGTCGTGCTCCACGAGCAGCAGCGTCAGCCCCTCCCGCACCACCGCCCGCAGCGCCTCGGCCACCTCGTCGACGACGATCGGCGCCAGCCCCTCGGACGGCTCGTCCATCAGGACCAGCCGCGGGTCGGTGGCCAGGGCCCGGCCGATGACGAGCATCTGCTGCTCCCCACCGGACAGTTGGCCGGCGAGATGCCGACGCCGCTGCGCCAGGCGGGGGAACAACTCGTAGACCCGCCCGGTCGGCCAGGTCCGGCCGCCGTGCCGGGTGGCCAGGGCCAGATGCTCGTGCACCGTCAGCGTCGGCCACACCCGCCGCCCCTGCGGCACCAGCGCCACCCCGGCGCGGGCGAGCCGGTCGGCCCGCCAGCCGGTGACGTCCCGCCCGTCCAGCAGCACCCGTCCGCCGGTGGGCCGCAGCAGCCCGGCGAGGGTGGACACGAGGGTGGTCTTGCCGACCCCGTTGCGGCCCAGCAGGGCCAGCGCCTGCCCGGCGGACAGGTCGAGATCCAGCCCGTGCAGCACCTGCCCCTGCCCGTAGCCGGCGGACAGCTCACGCACCACCAGATCCACCGTGCACCTCCTCCATCCGCCCGCCGAGGTACGCCTGCTGCACCTCGGGACTGCGCCGTACCTGCTCGGGCGTGCCGCTGCACAGCACGGTGCCGAGGTGCAGGACGCTGACCCGGGTGGCGACGTCGAAGACGACGTCCAGGTCGTGCTCGACGAACACGATCGTCACGGTGGGCGGCACGCCGCGCAGCAGCTCCACCAGCCCACCCCGTTCCTCGCCGGACATGCCGGCCGCCGGCTCGTCCAGCAGCAGCAGTTGCGGCCTCGCCGCGAGCGCCACCGCGATCTCCAGCCGCCGGCACTGGCTGTACGACAGCGCCGCCACCGGTACGTCGGCCCGGTCGTCGAGGCCGACCGAGGCGAGCGCGGCGGCCACCTCGGCGCGGCGGTGCCGGTCGGTGTGCCGGGCCAGCACCCGGCCACCGGTCAGCGCCAGGCTCACGTTCTGCGCGGCGGTGAGCGACCCCAGCAGGGTCGAGTGCTGGAAGCTGCGCCCGATGCCCGCGCGGGCCCGGCGGTGGACCGGCTCCCGGGTGACGTCGCGGCCCCGGTAGTGGACGGTGCCCTCGGACGGGCGTTCCTGGCCGGCGATCAGCTTGAGCAGGGTGCTCTTGCCGGCGCCGTTGGGCCCGATGAGCGCGTGCCGCTCCCCGGCGGCCACCGTCAGCCGCACCCCCCGCAGGACGCTCAGCGCGCCGTACCGGTGGTGGACGTCGTGGCAGCGGAGTACGTCGATCATGACGCGGCCCTCCTCAGCCGGATGTGGGCGATCCCCGTGGGCAGCAGGTAGACGACGAGCACGAACAGCAGCCCCAGGGCCAGTGGGCCGTGCCCGTCGAGGGTCGCGCCCAGCGAGTCCCGCACGACGATGACCAGGGCCGCGCCGAGGCAGGGCCCCCACCAGGAGCCGGTGCCCCCGATCACCACGGCCAGCAGGGCGAGCGCCGAGGTCTCGAAGCCGGCGTCGGCCGGGGTGACCAGCCGCTGCTGGGCGGCGAGGAGCCCGCCGGCCAGCCCGGCGACGGCACCGGCGAAGACGAACGCCCCGAGCTTCACCAGCGTGGTCCGGTAGCCCAGCGCCCGCATCCGGTCCTCGCTGTCGCGGATGCCCCGCAGCACCACCCCGGTGGCGGAGGTGGACGCCAGGCGCAGGGCGAGCAGCCCGACGAGGAAGAAGGCCAGCACGTACCAGTAGGTCGTCGCGGGCTGGTCGAGGACCAGCCCGGACAGCGTCGGCGCGGGTACGCCGTACAGGCCGTTCGAGCCGCCGGTGACCGATTCCCAGCTGTCGGCCGCCTGCTGGGTCAGCTCCCCGACCGCCAGGGTCAGCATGAGGAAGAAGACCCCGCTCGCCCGGACGGCGACCGCCCCGGCGACCAGCGCGACCAGGGCGGCGGCGGCCATCCCGAGCAGGAGCGCCGGCACGCCCGACGTGCCGTGCAGGGCGCTGAAGGCCGCCGCGTACGCGCCGACGCCGAAGAACGCGGCGTGCCCGAGCGACGGCAGCCCGACGACGCCGACCAGCAGGTTGAGGCTCGCCGCGAGCAACCCGAAGACGAGGATGCGGGTCAACGTCGTCGTCGCGTACGGGGCGAGGTAGAGCGGGGCGGCGGCCAGCAGCAGGATGCCGGCGGCCACGCCTGTCGCGGTGCGGACGGCGGGACGCAGCCGGGGGCGGGTGGCCGGGTGGGTCGTGGCCAGGGATGTCATCGTCGTCCTCCCGGGGCGAGGGTGAACAGGCCGCGCGGCCGGACGACGAGCACCGCCGCGAGCGTGCCGAAGAGCAGGAAGGAGGCCAGGCCGGGCAGCACCGCCCGGCCGACGGACTCGACCTGGCCGAACAGCAGCGCGGCGATCAGCGGCCCCCTGATGGAGCCGAGCCCGCCGACCACCACGACCACCAGGGCGAGCACCAGGATGGTGGTGTCCAGCCCGGGACGGGCGTGGTAGATGGGTGCGCCGAGCAGCCCGGCGAGGGTGGCCAGCACCGAACCCAGCACGAACACCCCACCGCGGACCAGGCGGGGGTCCACCCCGACGGCGGCGACCATGTCCCGGTCGCCGACGGTGGCGCGGAACAGCGCGCCGAGCGAGGTGCGCTCCACGGTCCAGTACACGGCGGCGGCGAGCAGGGCGGCGACCCCGACCAGGGCGAGCCGGTAGCTGGGGTAGCTCCAGCCGGCGACGGTCACGGTGCCGGCCAGGCCGGCCGGTGGTTCGGTGGCGCGGACGTCGTCGCCGAACAGCGCGGACAGCACGTCGGCGGCCACCAGGGCGATGCCGAGGGTGAGCAGCGCCTGTTCGAGGTGGGAGCGGCGGGACAGCGGCGCGGTCAGCAGGGACAGCAGGCCACCGGCGGCGGCCCCGAACACGACGACGGCGACGACCGCCCGGCCCAGCGACGGCCAGGTCTGCTGCTCACCGCCGATCCACCAGGCCAGGTAGGCGCCGGTGAGGAACAGCGCCCCGTGGGCGAGATTCAGCACGTCCATCATGCCGAAGATCAGGGACAGGCCGGCGGCGGTGATGAACAGCAGCAGCCCGATGGCCAGCCCGTTCACCATCGCGGTCAGCGCGATCTGCGCGGTGGGCATCGTGATGCTCCGTCCGCTGGCCCGGTCAGGCCTGCGGGTCGAGCGGACCGAGGTCCTCGACCACGCCGTTGACCGGTGCGCCGGCCCGGGTCTGCACCCGGCGCAGGTAGAAGTTCTGCCGGGGCGACTGCTCCACGAACGACCACGGGCCGCGCGGGCTGTCGGTGATGACGCCGACCGAGCCGAGCGCCCCGGCGAGGCTGTCGCCGTCGACGGCCTTCGCCTGCGCGATGGCGCGGGAGAGCACCTCGGCGGCGTCCCACGCCTGCACGGCGTAGGCGGTGGGGGCGGCGTCGTAGGCGGCGCGGAACGCCTTGCCGAACGCGGTGTTGGCGGGGTTGTCCAGTTCGGAGGTGTAGTGCAGCGTGGACAGCACCCCGTCGGCCGCCGCGCCCTGCGCGGTGAGCACCCCGCCCTCGACGAGGAACCCGGAGGCGTACAGCGGGATGGTGCGGGAGAGCCCGAACTGGGCGTACTGCTTGACGAAGGCCACCGACTCGGCCCCGCCGAAGAAGCAGAAGGTGCCCTGGGCGCCGGAGGACTGGATGCGGCTGAGGAACGGCTGGTAGTCCTGGGTCTTGCCGAACGGCGGCTGGCTCTGCCCGACGATGGTGCCCCCACCGGCCCGGTACGCGTCGCTGAACCCCTTGATCGCCTCGGCGCCGGCGACGTAGTCGGGGGCGATGGCGTAGACCCGGCGTACGCCGCTCGCGGCCAGGTGGCGTCCCATCGCGGCGGCGACCTGGGCGTTGGTGAACGAGGTGCGCCAGATGTAGGGGCTGCGGTTGGCGGCGGTGATGGCCCCGGCGCCCGCGTTGGCGATGACCAGCAGCCGGCGGGCGCTGGTGACGAGGTCCCGGACGCCGAGCGCGGTGGCCGAGCTGACGATGCCGACCAGCACGTCGACCCGGTCGTTCTGGAGCAGCTTCTGCACCGCCGGCACGCCGGTCTGCGGGCCCTCGCCCTCGTCGGCGACGACGGTGGTGACCCGGCGGCCGCCCAGCCGGCCGTCGTGCTGGCGCAGCCAGAGGTCCCAGCCCCGTTGGATGTCCACGCCCAGCGGGGTGTAGACCCCGGCCTGGGGGATGACGAGGCCGACCTTGACGGTGTTGCTGTCGCCGCCGCTGGCGGCGGTGGCGCCGAGGCTGCTGCCGCAGCCGGTGAGGCCGGCGACGCCGAGGCCGGCGGTGAGACCGAGGAATGTCCTGCGGTTGATTCCGGTCATGGCTTGACTCCCGAACGTATCGAGCAGGATGGGTGGCCTGAAGGTATGGCCGGCCGTCGGGGGCGGCCAGTGCCACATCGCCGCCCGGTCCGGAACCACTCGCCCCGCCGGCCGGGCCCGTTCCCCGACGGCGGCGATTGGCCCCGTCGGGCGGCGTCAAGTGGCCGTTTCCCGTACCGCCGGGCCGTGGCACGCTGCTGGACGCCGTCCGGTCCTGTCCGACCCTTCCCGGGTGCCGGCCGGCGCGTCCGCCCGGACGGCACCCGGCGTCGACCGTCTAATGGGCGGTGCGCCCCGCCGCGGGCGTCGTGCCCGCTGACCCGGAGGGAACCGACAATGCTGACACCCGAGCAGGTACGGGAGTTCGCCCTCGCCATGCCGGAGGCGGTGGAACAGGAGACGTGGGGTCACCCCACGTTCCGGGTGCGCGACCGCATCTTCGCCAGCACCTCCGCCGACGGCGTGGTGGCGATCATCCGGGCCTCCAAGGAGGAGCAGGCCGAGCTGATGGCGGCCGACCCGGACACCTACGACCCGGCGGACTACTTCGGCCGGTACGGCTGGGTCCGCGCCCAGCTCGCCTCGGCCGACCCGGACGAGATCCGGGAGCTGGTGGTGGAGGGTTGGCGGCGGGCGGCGCCGAAGCGCCTGGTGGCGCAGTACGACGGCACGCCCGCGCGGACCCCGGGGCGGTGACCGGGTGGCCGCGATCATCCTGGGCTGGAACCCGCAGCGGTGGAACGGGTGGACGCCGAGCTACGAGGCGTTGACGCCGGGGGTGTCCCCGCAGCGCACCCTGGCCGGGTCGTGGACGGTGGGTCGGCGGGTGAACATCCCGGTCGGCGCGGACGCCTGGCTGTTGCTGCAGGGCCGCCAGCGGGGGCTGGTCGGGCACGCCGTGGTGACCCGCGCCCCCTATCCCGGCCCGCACGACCGGGACCCGTCGGCGACGACGAACTACGTGGACGTGGCGTGGGACGGGCTGCTGCCGGTGGCGGAGCGGATCGTGCCGGAGGTGTTGAAGACGGAGGCGTCCGGGGTCGCCTGGGACTACGTGTTCAGCTCGGGCACCGGGGTGCCGGCCGCCGCCGAGGCGCAGGTCCACCAGCTCTGGCAGCGGTACGCCCTGGACTGATCCGTGGGGCCGGCCCCGGGGGTACGCGGTGCGCGTACCCCCGGGGCCGGCCCCACTGTCGTCACCGGCCGACCGGCACGGGTTCGGCGGTCAGCGCGGGCGTCTCGTCGCTCGACGCGGCGCGGGTGGCCAGCAGCGGTCCGGCCATCGCGGTGGTCACCAGGGCCATGATGACCATCATGGTGAACATCTGTCCGTCGAGGACGCCGAGGGAGACGCCGATGTTGAGCACGATCAGCTCGGTCAGTCCCCGGGTGTTCATGAGCACGCCCAGCCGGCGTGCCTGCGGCCAGGACAGGCCGAAGGCGCGGGCGGGCAGGGTCGCGCCGGCCATCTTGCCGACGCAGGCGACCAGGACGATGGCGGTGAGTTCGAGCAGGTTGGTCGGGCTCAGCGCGGCGATGTCGACGCTCAGCCCGGTGACGATGAAGAAGACCGGCAGCAGGACCAGGCCGATGTTCTCGAAGGGCACCCGGACGTGCTTGATCAGCGCCTCGGCGGGCTGGCGGGGCATGACGAACCCGAACGCGAACGCCCCGAAGATGGCGTGGATGCCGATCCAGGTGGTCGCGTAGGAGGACAGGAAGACGCCGGCGGCGGTGATGGCCGCGAGCTGGTAGGTGTTGGGGCCCACCCGGCGGATCAGGGCGGCCAGGCCGGGGCGGACGGCGAGGGCCATCACCGCGATGTACCCGGCGGACATGAGGACCACCTGGGCGAGGTCGGTGGCGTCGCGGGCGGTGGCGACCGCGGCGACCACCGCCAGGATGCACCAGGCCAGCACGTCGTCGATGGCGGCGCTGGCCAGTGCCAGCACGCCGACCCGGGTGTGGCTGAGTCGCCGGTCGCGCAGGATGCGGGCCAGGACGGGGAACGCGGTGATGGCCATGGCGGCGCCGAGGAAGAGCGCGAACGCCAGGAACGGCACGGGTTTGCCGGCGATCGTGGCGTGCCGGGGGTAGATGAGGTTGGCCAGGCCGACGCCGAGGGCGAAGGCGAGGGCGATGGAGCACACCGACACCGACAGGGTGAGGCTCTTGTGCCGGGAGACCACGCGCCTGTCGAACTCCCACCCGATGAGGAACATGAACAGCAGGAGGCCGACCTGCGAGATGGCCGACAGGTACGGCCGGGCGGCGGCGGGGAAGAGCAGGGCGGTCAGGTCGCCCGGGAGCAGGCCGAGCAGGCTGGGTCCCAGCGCGATGCCGGCGACGATCTCGCCGATCACCACGGGCTGCCCGAGCCGTCTGGCGATTCCGCCGAACAGGTGGGCTACCAGCAGGACGAGGGCGATGTCGGCCATCACGATTGCCACGGTGAGTTCGGCCGGGGTGGCTACGGACTTCATGAGATCTCCGGATCTGAGCGGGAGAGGGCTGGTCCGCCGGCCGGCGCCGTTAATGCGGGGCCTGCGCGGGCCACCGACCGTAGCAGCGGATTCTGCCGCCCGACATGTCCATGTCCGACGGATCGGGGGTGCCATTTGCCAGCCCGGTCGCGGTGTGCGGGGGGTTGGTGGGAAACGCGACCGGTGGGTGTTTCACCGCCGTTTACGGCCGGCTCTCCGCGCCGTCACCGGGTTGAATGCGGAAATCCGACTCGTAACTGGCGGGTCAGGTTGCCGACACCGGCCGGTTAACGCGAAATGATGCATTCCAGCGACCAATGCCGATGATGGACGTCTATAGCCGGGATTCTCCGAGGCCATTTGGTCACCTGCCGTGACGACATGCTCACGACACGACGTCAACGCTGGGCAGTGGACTGCCCAGTGGCACTGTCTGCGGCCAGGAAATGGCTCTGGTTGCCCCGCAAGTGGTGGGTTAGCCTTCCTGACGTTCCGTCCCTCCGGCGACACAGAGAGTGCAACCATGACACCTTCGTCAGCTTTCGGCGGTCATTGCGGCCGGTCCGGGGCGGCCCTGTCCGGTGCGCAGCGGGGGCGGGTCGAGAGGTGACCAGACTGCTGCATGTCAAAGCCACTCCGACGGGCCCGCGAAGCCGATCGGCCGCCGTCGCCGAGGCGTTTGTCGACGCATTCCTCGAGTGCCACCCGCAGGCGACCCTCGATGTGCTGGACCTTTCCGCGACCACCCTGCCCCCGGTGGGGGCGGTGGCGGTGGCGGCCAAGAAAAACGCCATCTCGGGTGCCACCGGCTCCGCCGATGAGGCGATGTCGTGGCAACAGACCCAGGAACTCGTACGCCGGTTCACCGACGCTGACCACTATCTGTTTTCCGTGCCGATGTGGAACTTCGGAATCCCCTACCTGCTCAAGCACTTCATTGATATCGTCACCCAGCCGGGGCTGACGTTCCGCCTCGATCCCCGACACGGTTACCAGGGCCTGCTCACCGGCCGCCGGGCCTGTGTCGTCTACACCAGCGGCGTCTACACCCCCGGGTGCCCGCCGGAGTTCGGCGTCGACTTCCAGTCGGCGTACCTCAACTACTGGCTGCGCACCATCGGCGTCGACCCGGTGATCGAGGTCGCGCTGCGGCCCACCGACTTCACCCGTTCCCTGGCCGCGGACCTCGAACGCGCCCGCGAGGACGCGCGCAAGGCCGCCCACACCATCTGACCACACCGCCGGCCGGCGACCCGTCGGCCCGTGCCACAGGAGGGAAGAAGCATGTCCGTCTGGTTCGTCACCGGCGCCTCACGGGGCTTCGGCCTGGAGATCGTCCGGCAGTTGCTGGAGCGCGGCGAACAGGTCGTCGCCACGGCGCGCAACACCAGCAGCCTGGCCGAACTGTCCTACCCCGACCGGCTGCTCGTGGTCCCGCTCGACGTCACCGACCAGTCCCAGGCCGACCGGGCGGTGCTCGCCGCGGTGGAGAGCTTCGGCGGCATCGACGTGCTGGTCAACAACGCCGGCCGGGGCCTGCTCGGGGCCGTCGAGGAGGCCACCGACGCCGAGACCCGGGCGGTGTTCGACACCAACGTGTTCGGCCTGCTGAACGTCACCCGCAGCGTGCTGCCCGTGCTGCGGCGCCAGCGCCGGGGCCGGATCATCAACATCAGCTCGGTCCTCGGCTTCAGCGCCAAGATGGGCTGGGGCGTCTACGCGGCGACGAAGTTCGCGGTGGAGGGGCTCAGCGAGGCGCTGCGGGTGGAGCTTGAGCCGGTCGGCGTCCAGGTGTGCCTGGTGGAGCCCGGCCTGTTCCGGACCGACTTCCTCGATCCTTCCTCGCTGCACTTCGCCGGCCGCGAGTTCCCGGAGTACGCCGAGACCTCCGGGCGGGTCCGCGCCTGGTCGGTCGGGCAGAACCACGCGCAGGCCGGCGACCCCGCGCGGGCGGCGGCGGCCATCATCGACCTCGGCCGCAACCCGCAACCGCCGTTCCGGCTCCCGCTCGGCGTGGACTCCGTGCAGCGCGTCGGCGAGAAGCTGACCGAGGTGGCGCAGGAGCTCGCGGCCACCCGCGAGATCGGGCTGTCGATGTCCTACCCGGAGCCCGCGGTCGCCGCCCACTGAGGCGGTCCGGCCCATCATCCACCAGACGATCGGCGAGGAGCGAGGATGAACACGTTGACCACGACGGCGGTGGCGTCGAGTCCCGTCGAGACCTTCGACGAGCGGCTCCGGCGGCTGCTGCGATGGCACTTCGACCCCCAGACCGGCTCGCCGTTCTGGCTGCGCCAGCGCGGGCTGCTCGACTTCGATCCGCTTCGCGACATCGACACCGCCGCCGACCTGGTGCGGTTCCCGGATCTCACCGACCAGCTGCGGCACGTCCCGGTCGGCGACCTGATCCCGCGCGGCCTGACCGGCACCGGTTTCCGGGTGTACGAGTCGGGCGGGACCAGTGGCGCGCCCAAGCGCATCGTCGACCGGGACTACCGGCGTCGGCTGCTCTCCTGGGCGATGCAGCGGCTGCGGGCGCACCACATCGCCGACCCCGCGCACTGGCTGCACCTCGGCCCGAGCGGGCCGCACGTCTTCGCCTACGACTGCGCCCGCTACGCCTCCCTGGGCAACGGCCTGTTCCACACCGTCGACTTCGACCCGCGCTGGGTCAAGAAGCTGGTGGCGGCAGGGGAGGCCGACACGGTCAAGCGGTACGTGCGGCACCTGCTGGACCAGGCGGCCGAGGTGCTGCGCTCGCAACCGGTCAAGGTGCTCAGCACGACGCCCCCGCTGATCGAGGCGATCTGCGCCGACCCGGAGCTGCACGCGGCCGTCGAGCGGAGCGTCGAGACGATCATCTGGGCCGGCACCTCGTTCAGCCCGGAGAGCCTGCGTCAGGTGGAGGAGGTGTTCTTCCCGGACACCACGATCGTGGGCATCTACGGCAACACCCTGATGGGTGTCGCCCCGCAGCGGCCCCGGCTTCCCGACGACCGGCACCTGTGCGTGTTCGAGCCGTACGCCGAGGCGGTCTGGATCGACGTGGTCGACGACGCCGGTGCGGTGGTCGACTACGGTCAGCGTGGCCGGGTCCGGCTGAGTCTGGTCAGCGACGAGATGTTCCTGCCCAACGTCATCGAGCGGGACACCGCCGTACGGGTGGAGCCCGTCGGCGACGCCACGGTCGACGGGCTGGCCGAGGTCGGCACCGTGGCCGAGGTGGGCGACGTCCGGGTGATCGAGGGGGTGTACTGAGTGGCCGGCATCGTGGTCGAGCCGATCGTCTGCGGCCGGCCGGTGGCGAGCCTCGACCGGGCCCCGCTGGCCGACGTCCGGGGCGACCTGCTGGGCGAGGTGGGGATGGCGCCACGGCTGATGGCCGTCGGTGCGGTGACCCGGGCCCGGCGGTCCGCCGACGGCACGCCGGTCGGGCACGACCTGCTGCTGCGGGCCGCCGACCTGTTCGCCACCGCCGACCTCGACGGGGAGACCCCGCAGGAGTACGAGCGGCGGGTCGCGCTCGCCGCCGGCCTGCCCCGGGTGACCGTCCGCAACGCCGTGGCCGACATCGTGCGCAGCCTCACCCACCTGCCGGCCACCACCCGGGCCGAGCTGCCCGGCACCCGGCTCGGCGACGGCTACGACACGGCCTGGGTGCCGGCCGGTCGGCTCTTCACGGCCGTGATGGCCAGCAACCACCCGGCCCCCAACGACTCGTGGCTGCACGCGCTGGCGCTGGGCTACAGCGTGCTGGTGCGCCCCGGCACCCGGGAGCCGTTCACCGCCCGCCGGCTGACCCTCGCCCTGCTCGCCGCCGGCCTGGCGGAGCACCGGATCTCCTTCCTGCCGTGCGAGCGCGCGGTGGGGGAGTACCTCCTGGAGGCCGCCGACCGGGGCATCGTGTACGGCGGCAGCGACGCCGTACGGCGGTGGGCCGACAGCGCGACGGTCACCACCCGGGGGCCGGGACGCAGCCGGGTCCTGCTCGACGGACCGCTGACCGACGACGTCCTCGACCACCTCACCGTCAGCGCGGCGCACGACGGCGGGACCCGGTGCAACAACATCTCCCTCGTGTTGACCACCGGTGACCCCCGGCAGGTCGCCGCAGCGCTCGCCGCCCGCTTCGACGCGCTGGCCAGCCCCGAGGTGTCGGCCCCCGACGCCACCCTGCCCGTGGTCGACGCCGCCCGCGCCGAGGGTCTGCGTCGGCAGCTCGCCGGGCTGACCGGGGGTGGGGCGGTGGTGCACACGGCGGCCGGCGCGGACCCGCTGGTGCGACTGCCCGACGGGTCGCACCGGCCGCTGCCCACCGTGCTGTCCACGGACGACCTGCGGCATCCGGCCGTGGGGACGGAGCTGCCGTTCCCGTTCGTCGTGGTGGCGCCCTGGCGGCGGGCGGACGGCACCGCCGCCCTCGGCGACGCGCTGGTGCTCAACCTGCTGACCGACGACGCCGACCTGCGGGCCGCGGTGGTGGCCGATCCGAGCGTCCGTAAGGTCACCTGCGGGCTGACCCTGCCCTGGGACAGCGCGCCCGGAATTCCCCACGAGGGCAACCTGTCGCTGTTCCTGCTGAAGGCCAAGGGCGTCGTGACGACCGGAACGAGGGATCATGCGTTGGCTTGAGGAGTTGCTCTCCGACAGGTGGTGGGCCACCGGTCAGGCGGTGCGGTTCCAGCTGCCCAACCAGAGCGAGTCGTCGATCACCTATGGCGACCTGCTGCGTCAGGCGGCGACGTTGGCCGGCCGGATCGGCGAGCCCGGTGACGGCGCGCAGACCCGGCTGGCCATCCTGACCATGGGCAGCGCGGAGGGGCTGGTCGCCCTGATCGCCGGCCTGATCGTCGGCGCGGTGGTGATCTCGACGCCCATCCAGACGCCGAGCCCCTGGTCGGCCGACCTGCTGGGGGACCCGGACGTGGTGCTGACCGACGCGACGGGCGCGGCGGTGTTGCAGTGTCACGAACGGCTGACCGGGGAGCGTCCGCGCTACCGGGTGCTCGACGTCGACCTGACCGAGCCGGCCAAGGCCAGCGTCCGGCCGGACATCTGCGCCGACCAGGACGACGTCTGCAAGATCGCCTATCTGGACCCGGGGCGCTCGCCGCTGGTGGTGGGGTTGACCGGGTTCGCTCTCGACTCCGCCGTCCGCCAGCCGGAACGCCGGCCGGTGTTCGCGGCGGGTGGGCTCGGCAGCCTCACCGGCCAACTGGCCACCTACCGGACGCTGGCCGCGGGGGGCGTGGTCGACCTGACCACCTCCCGCCCGGCGGGACGGTCCATTCTGGACTCCGCGATGCCGGTGACCCTGCCGCGCCGGCCGGATGACCGGGCGGCCGACTCCAGCACCACCTTTCCGTACATCGTGGACAACGCGGCCCAGTTGGACAAACTTGTGTCAGGAATCGTCCTACCGGCCGGGTCCGTCACGCTTCCGTCGGTAGCTAAGTTGTAGGCATGGTCATTTCCGTTTCTTGAGCCGCCTCGGTCGGGAGATGGATCGTCAGCGCGGCCGGGCCCACAGGTAATCCCGGCCGCGCCCGATCGGGCAAGGACAAATGCATGCCACGTGAGTCTCCCGCGCTGCCGGGAAGCGGTTTCCTCATCGACCGTCATTCAACGGCGCCGCTCTACCAACAGTTGTACGAACAGTTACGGTGGAGCATCGAGGCGGGTCAACTCACCCCGGGCACCCGACTGCCGGCCACCCGCACCCTGGCCAAGGAGTTGGGGGTTTCCCGCAACACCGTGCTGGTGGCCTACGACCGGCTGCTCGCCGAGGGCTACCTCGACGGCCGGGTGGGGTCCGGCACCCGGGTGGCCACCCGGCAGAGCGTGCGGGAGATGGAGTCCCAACTGCCCCGCCCGGCGACCAAGGCCCCCCTGCGGATCACCCGGGCCGCCCGCCGGATGGCCGAGGCGTCGGCCTACTTCACCCCGGCGCACGACCAGCTGCGCTACCCGGACCGGCCGTTCACCCTCGGCATGCCAGCCCTGGACCTCTTCCCGTCGAAGGTCTGGGGCCAGATCATGTTCAGCAAGTCGCACCAGCTCACCAGCGCCCTCTACACGCACCGCGACCCGGCCGGCTACTGGCCGCTGCGCAAGGGCATCGCGGCCATGCTGGGGCTGATGCGGGGCGTCCGGTGCACCCCGGAACAGGTGATCATCCAGCCGAGCGCCCAGATCGCCGTGCACGTGATGGCCCTGACCCTGCTGGAACCGGGGGAGAAGGTGCTCGTCGAGGACCCGGGCCTGCAGGCCATCCGGGGCGCCCTGCACTCCGCCGGCGCGGACACCTGCCCCGTCCCGGTCGACGCCGAGGGCATGTGCGTAGCGGTGGGCAAGGCCCGTCACCCGGACGCGCGGATGGCGGTGGTGACGCCCAACAACCAGTTCCCCCTGTCGGTGCGGATGTCCGCCGCCCGTCGGGCCGAGGTGCTCGCCTGGGCCCGCGACAACGACGCCTGGATCATCGAGGACGACTACGACGGCGAGTTCTGGGCGGAGAATCCCGGCCCGCCGCTGCACCAGGGCGACGAGGACGGGCGCGTCATCTATGTCGGGACCTTCAGCAAGGTGCTCTTCCCCGGGTTGTGCCTGGCCTATCTGGTGGTCCCCCCGGATCTGGTCGACATCGTCACCGAGGTGCAGCGGGCGACGGTCAACTCACTCAACATCCTCACCCAGGCGGCGCTCGCGGAGTTCATCGAGGCGAATCACCTCGCCCGGCACGTACGCCGAATGCGCGACGTCTACCGGGAACGCGGCGACATTCTCGTCGGCGCGTTGCGTGGCCGGCTGGGCGGGTTCGTCACGATCGACACCGCCCCACGGGGCACCCATCTGGTCGCCAGCCTGCCCGACACCGCCGACGAACAACGCCTGGCCCGGCTCGGTCGGGAGGCACGGTTGCGGGTCTATCCACTCTCGTCGTTCGGCGACGAACTCGAGGGGATCGGACGGGGCCTGGTCCTCGGTTACGCGGCCACCCCACCGGAGAAGATCCTCTCCGGCGTGACCCGCCTGACGACGGTTGTGGAGCAGTTCACCGGTCGTTCGCATTCGAACGGCCGGGCTGCATTGAGGAAGAGCGTATAAGTCGTTCCCGCCGGGCCAAAGGTCCATGTAGCCAAATAGTCAGGTGCCAATCCCAGTGGTACTAGCGAGATGGCGTACATGGCCCTGTGCCGATCGTCTCTTGCGCCTATACGGTCCGTACCGGATCGCGGCGCCTTCTTCGGTGACCGGGCCGCCCCGAAGAATACAGGGGGAGAGACTTATGCCATCGCCACAGCTTCTCGTACGGCGCCCCGAGGCGCCCACCACCGACAGCTGGAGCCCCGCCGGTTGGCGGACGCTGCCCATCGCGCAGCAGCCGACCTGGCCGGACCGGGACGAGCTCGACGCTGTCGCCGACTACCTGTCCGGCCTGCCCGCGCTGACCGAGGTCGCGGAGATCAGGCGGCTGAGGGAGGACATCGCCCGCGCCAGCGCGGGTGAGGCGTTCGTGCTTCAGGCCGGCGACTGCGCCGAGCCGCTCGGCATGGCCGCCACCACCTCGGCACGGGCCAAACACCGGGCCATCACGGCCCTCGGCGAGCGCCTGGCCCGCGAGCTGCGCCGCCCGACCATCGGCGTGGGGCGGCTCGCCGGCCAGTTCGCCAAGCCCCGCTCGGAGCCCTTCGAAGCGGTCGACGGCCACCTGCTGCCGGTGTTCCGCGGGCTGATGGTCAACGAGCCGGAAGCCACCGCCGCCGCCCGCCAGGCCGACCCGTACCGGCTGCTGTCCTGCTACTACACCGCCCGACAGGTGGTGGCGGAGCTGTCGGCGGCCGGTGGTGGCGTACGGACCAGCCACGAGGTGCTGATCCTCGAGTACGAGCAGGCACTGACCCGCCTCGACGAGGCCAGCGGCGAGTGGTTCCTACGCTCGACGCACCTGCCCTGGGTGGGTGAGCGCACCCGCGCGGTGGACGGCGCCCACCTGAACTTCCTGGCGGGACTGGGCAACCCGGTCGCGGTCAAGGTCGGCCCCGGCGCCACGGTCGACGAGGTGCTGCGGATCTGCGCCCTGCTCGACCCGCACCGCCGGCCCGGCCGGCTCACCCTGATCAGCCGGATGGGCCACCGCAAGATCGCCGACCACCTGCCGTCGCTGGTCCGGGCGGTGGCCGACGCCGGGCACCCGGTCGCCTGGATGTGCGACGCCATGCACGGCAACACCGTCCGCGGTGCCGGTGGGGTGAAGACCCGCCACCTGGACACCATCGTGGACGAGTTGACCACCTTCGTCGAGGTGCTGCGCAGCCAGGGCCGGGAGCCGGCGGGTCTGCACCTGGAGATCGCCGCGGACGACGTCACCGAGTGCGTCGGCGCGGGCGTGGTCGACGAGAGCCAGCTCGGTCGCGCCTACCGGTCGCTGTGCGACCCGCGGCTGAACCACGAGCAGGCCGACGCGGTCGTCGACGCGCTCGTCACCGCTATGCACCGCTGAACACCACCACAGTCCCCACACACCTCGTGACCCGAGCGGAGGAGGCATCAGTGCGTACCCTGCTGGTCGACAACTACGACTCCTACACCTACAACCTGTTCCAGCTCATCGCCGTGGTCAACGGCGTCGAGCCCACCGTCGTCCGCCACGACGACCCGGCCGTGGCCACCCTGGATCTGCGCCGGTTCGACAACGTGGTCATCTCGCCCGGACCCGGCCGACCCGACCGGGAGAAGGACTTCGGCTTCTCCGCACAGGTCATCGCGGAGTCCCCGGTGCCGGTGCTCGGCGTCTGCCTGGGCCACCAGGGCATCGCCTCGGGGCACGGCGCGGCCGTGCACTCCGCCCCCGTGCCCCGCCACGGGCACCTGGCGTCGATCACGCACGACGGTGACGGCCTGTTCGCCGGCATCCCGCAGCACTTCACCGCCGTGCGGTACCACTCGCTGTGCGTGTCGGACCTGCCCCCGGAACTGGTCGCCACCGCCTG
Source organism: Micromonospora sp. WMMD735 (assembly GCF_049178995.1). Classification (NCBI taxonomy): domain Bacteria; kingdom Bacillati; phylum Actinomycetota; class Actinomycetes; order Micromonosporales; family Micromonosporaceae; genus Micromonospora; species Micromonospora sp. WMMD735. The sequence continues at coordinate 2,116,693 of NZ_JBMHMJ010000002.1, read as the reverse complement.
GGCCGAGGACGGGGTGATCATGGGGCTGCGGCACGTCGACCGGCCGATGTGGGGGCTCCAGTTCCACCCCGAGTCGATCTGCACCGAGTACGGGCAGACCCTGCTCGGCAACTTCCGCGACCTGACCCGGGCCCACCAGGCCCGGGAGAGCATCCAGGTGGCCGCCCCGCCGCCCATCGCCGCGCCGACGCACCAACTGCACGTGCGCACCCTCGGCTGGGAGACCGACGCCGAGCAGGCGTTCACCAGGCTGTTCCGGGACTCGACCCACGCCTTCTGGCTGGACAGCGCCCGGGTCGAGGAGGGACTGTCCCGCTTCTCCTACCTCGGCGACGCCTCCGGGCCGCTGTCCGAGGTGGTCCGCTACGACGTCGGCACCGGCGCGGTCGAGGTCGCCACGGCGGCCGGCGCCCCGACCCGGGTGCCCGGCACCATCCTGTCCTACCTCCAGCAGCGGCTGGCCGGCATCCACCTCGACTCGTCGGCCCTGCCCACCGACCTGACCTGCGGCTACGTGGGCTACTTCGGCTACGAGCTGAAGGGCGACCTGGGCGCTGCCGGGCCACACCGCGCCGACACCCCGGACGCGTACTGGATCTTCGCCGACCGGTTCGTCGCGGTCGACCACCGGGACCGGCAGACCTACCTGGTGGCGCTCTCCGACGGCAGCGAGGGCAGCGACGACGCGGCGCGGGACTGGGTCGAGGCCGTCGCCGAGCAGCTCACCGCCATCCCCGAGGCGGGACCGGTCACCCCGCTCACCCCGCCGCCGGTCGACACCAGCTCGCTGGTCGCGTCGCTGGAGCGGGACCGGGAGCAGTACCTGGCCGACATCGCCGCCTGCAAGCAGGAACTGTTCGCCGGGGAGAGCTACGAGATCTGCCTGACCAACGGGCTGCGCCTGCCGCGCCCCCGCGACGGGTTCGCCTTCTACCGGGCCATGCGCCGGTACAACCCGGCGCCCTACTCGGCCTACCTGCGGCTGGGCGACATCGAGGTGGCCTGCTCCTCCCCGGAGCGCTTCCTGCGGCTGACCGCCGACCGGGTGGTCGAGACCAAGCCGATCAAGGGCACCGCGCCCCGGCACCCCGACCCGACGGTCGACGCGGCACTGCGCGACGAGCTGACCACCAGCGACAAGACCCGCGCCGAGAACCTGATGATCGTCGACCTGCTCCGCAACGACCTCGGCCGGGTGTGCGAGGTCGGCAGCGTCACCGTGCCCAAGCTGATGCAGACCGAGTCGTACGCGAGCGTGCACCAGCTCGTCTCGACCATCCGGGGCCGGCTGCGGGCCGAGGCCACCGCCGTCGACTGCGTCGAGGCGTGCTTCCCCGGCGGCTCGATGACCGGAGCGCCCAAGTTGCGGACGCTGGAGATCATCGACGGGCTGGAGACCACCGCCCGGGGCATCTACTCCGGTTCGCTGGGCTTCCTGAGCTGCAACGGCACCGCCGACCTCAACATCGTCATCCGTACCGCGGTGCTGTCCGGCGACGGCATGCGGGTCGGCGCGGGCGGGGCCATCATCCTCGACTCCGATCCGGAGGGGGAGTTCGACGAGATGCTGCTGAAGGCCGCCGCCCCGCTGCGCGCGCTGCTCAGCGGCGGCTACCGGGAGGACGTCGATGTCTACCAGTGATCCGCTGTCGGTGTGCATCGTCGGCATGGGGCCGCGTGGGCTCTGCGTGCTGGAGCGCCTGGTCAGCAACGCCGCCGCCGACCCCGACCGGCCGGTACGCGTCGACGTCGTCGACCCGTACCCGCCGGGGGCGGGCCGGGTGTGGCGGGCCGACCAGTCCGACCGGCTGCTGATGAACACCGTGGCCTCCCAGGTGACCGTGTTCCCCGACTCGACCGTGGAGCTGGCCGGCCTGCTCCGCGAGGGCCCCAGCCTCTACGAGTGGGCCCGGTTCCAGGTGCTGATGGGCGACCTCGGCCAGTTCCCGGCCGACGTCGCCGAGGAACTGCGCGCGGTGGGACCCGACACCTACTCCACCCGCCGGCTGTTCGGCCACTACCTGGCCTGGGTCTACCGGCGGGTGGTCGGTACCGCGCCGGACAACGTCACCGTCCGCGCCCACGCCACGGTCGCCGTCGCGCTGTGGGACGAGTCCGACGGCAAGCAGTGCGTGCAGTTGCAGACCGGCGACCGGCTCCCCGGCCTGGACGCGGTGGTGCTGGCCCAGGGCCACTACCCGGTCACCCCGACCCCGCAGGAGCAGACGCTCGCCGAGTTCGCCGTCGAGCGGGGGTTGACGTACATCCTGCCGGCCAACCCGGCCGACGTGGACCTGTCGATGGTGCGGCCCGGCGAGCCCACCCTGCTGCGCGGGCTCGGGCTCTGCTTCTTCGACTACCTGGCGCTGCTCACCGAGGGACGCGCCGGCCGCTACGTCCGCGCCGACGACGGCCGGCTGACCTACCTGCCGTCCGGGTTGGAACCGCAACTGCTGGCCGGCTCCCGCCGCGGCATCCCGTACCGGGCGCGGGGCCGCAACGAGAAGGGCGCACACGGGCGGCACGAGCCGCGGGTGCTCACCGTCGCACTGGTCGAGCGGCTGCGCGCGGCCCGGGACACCACCGCGATGGACTTCATGACCGACCTGTGGCCGCTGATCGCCAAGGAGGTGGAGACCGCCTTCTACGTGGCGGTGCTGCGCCGGGCCGGCTGCCGCGGCAAGGCCCGCCGGTTCGAGGCCGAGTACCTCCAGGTGCTCCGGGGCGACGCGCGGGAGGAGGAGATCCGCCGGCACTTCGGGATCACCGAGCGGTGGGACTGGGACGCGGTGCTGGACCCGGCCCGCGACGAGACCTTCACCGGGTCGGCGGCGTTGCAGGAGTGGATGCTGCGCTACCTCGACGAGGACGCCCGCACGGCGGAGGAGGGCAACGTCAGTGGCCCGCTCAAGGCGGCCATGGACGTCCTGCGTGACCTGCGCAACGAGGTCCGCCTCGCCGTCGACCACGGCGGTCTGCGGGGCGCCTCGCACCGCGAGCACCTGGACCGCTGGTACACCCCGATGAACGCCTTCCTCAGCATCGGCCCCCCGGCCCACCGGGTCGAGCAGCTGGCCGCGCTCATCCGCGCCGGTGTGCTGCGCATCGTCGGGGCCGAGATGCGGGTGACGCCGTGTCCCGAGCAGGCCGGGTTCCTCGTCGAGTCGCCCCGCACGCCGGAGAGCCCGGACGTGGTGACCGCCATGATCGAGGCGCGGCTGCCGGAGGTGGACCTGCGGCGTACCGCCGATCCGTTGCTCGGTTGGATGCTCGCGCACCGGTCCTGCGCGCCGCACGTGGTGCCCGACCGGGAGGCCGGGCCGCACGTCACCGGCGGGCTGGCGGTGACCGGCCGGCCGTTCCACCCGGTGTCGGCGGCCGGCGAGCGACACACCCGTCGCTTCGTGTTCGGGGTGCCCACGGAGGGTGCACACTGGGCCACCGCGGCGGGCGCGCGGCCGGGCGTCAACTCGGTGATGCTCGGCGACGCGGACGCGATCAGCCTGTCGGTGCTCGCCCTCACCGCGCAGGCGGCCACCACGACGGGAGCGGTGACGACATGACCGAAGGCTTCGACCACGGGCTGCTGAGCCCCAGCAGCGCCGACCGGGGCATCGAGAACGCCGTCCGGGACCGGGCGGTCCTGCAGGCGATGCTCGACGCGGAGGCCGCCCTGGTGCGGGCCCAGGCCCGGCTGGGGGTGGTGCCCGGGGAACACGCGGACACCATCACCGCCGTCGCCGACGCCCGCCGGATCGACCTCGACGCGGTGGCGCGCCGAGCGACCGAGACGGCGAACCCGGTGGTCGCGGTGGTCGCCGCGCTCACCGAGCTGGTCACGGCACTGGACCCGGCCGCCGCGGAGTACGTGCACCGCGGCTCCACCAGCCAGGACATCCTGGACACCGCGCTGATCCTGGTGGCGGAGCGGGCGTTGCGGGTGATCGACGCGGACCTGGCCGCGACCGCCGACGCGCTGGCCACCCTCGCCGACCGGCACCGGGGCACGCCACTTGCCGGTCGGACCCTGACCCAGCACGCCGTGCCGACCACGTTCGGCCTGAAGGCGGCGACCTGGCTCTCCGGCGTCCTCGACGCCCGGCAGGCGATCCACGCCCTGCTCGCCGACGGGCTGCCGGTGCAGCTCGGCGGGGCCGCCGGCACCCTCGGGGCGTACCTGGAGTTCGCCCGGCTGGCCGGGGACACCGACGACGGCTACGCCGAGAAACTGATCCACGCCTTCGCCGAGGAACTGTCCCTGGCCGAGCCGCACGCGCCCTGGCACACCGTGCGGACGCCCCTGCACGCCGTCGCGGGCGTGCTGGGCCTCATCACCGGCGTGCTCGGGGCGATGGCGGCGGACGTGCAGGTCATGGCGCGTACCGAGATCGGGGAGCTGGCCGAGCCGACCGGCCCGGGACGCGGGGTGTCCTCGGCGATGCCGCACAAACGCAACCCGGTGCTGGCGACCCGGATCCGGGCGGCGGCCACCCAGCTGCCGATGCTCGCCGCGACCGTCGCGCACTGCCTCGTCGCCGAGGACGAACGCCCCGGCGGGGCCTGGCACGCCGAGTGGCAGCCGTTCCGGGAGGCGTTGCGGCTGGCCGGTGGGGCCGCCGACGCGGCGGCCGAGCTGGCCGCGGGGCTGACGGTGTTCCCCGACCGGATGCGCGCCAACCTCGACCTCGCCGGGGAGTTCATGGCCTCGGAACGGTTGGCCGTGCGGCTCGCCCCACTGCTCGGCAAGGCGGTGGCGAAGGAACTGCTGACCACCCTGACCGGCCGGGCGGTGCAGACCGGGCAGCCGCTGCGCGACCTGGTGGCGGCCGACCCCCGGGTCACCGCCGTCCTCGATCCGGCCGAGGTCGCCACCCTGCTCGACCCGGCCGGCTACGTCGGTGCCGCCGACCTGCTGGTGGACCGGGTCCTGCACCGCCACCGGACGGTCGGCGCGCGGTCGGCCCTCACGACCGAGGGCCGGCGGCCGTGAGCGGGCCGGGCCCCCTGGCGCGTCCGGTCCTCGGTGCGCCGATGGCGGGGGGAGTCAGCACACCCGCCCTCGTCGCGGCCGTCGGCGACGCCGGGGGGCTCGGTTTCCTGGCCGCCGGCTATCTGCGCCCGGCGGACCTGGCGGCCGACATCGACCAGGTCCGCCGCAGCACCACCGCACCGTTCGGGGTCAACGTCTTCGTGCCGGAGTCCCGGCCGGTGGACCGGGCCGCCGTCGCCCGGTTCCGGCAGGCGTTGCTGCCCGAGGCGACCCACCGGGGGGTGACCCTGCCCGAACCGCCCGAGCGGGACACCGACCACTTCGCCGACAAGATCGAGGTGGTGCTGGCCGCGCGGGTGCCGGTGGTCAGCTTCACCTTCGGCTGCCCGTCCCGGGCGGTCGTCGACCGGCTGCACGCCGCCGGGTCACAGGTCGTCGTCACGGTCACCGACGTCGCGGAGGCGCGGGTGGCCGTCGCGGCCGGGGCCGACGCGCTCTGCGTGCAGAGCGCCGACGCCGGCGGGCACCGGGCGAGCTTCACCCCCGAACGCCGTCCCGACCCGCAGCCGGGCACGGCCGAACTGGTCGGCACGGTCCGGCGGGCCGTCGCGGTGCCGCTGATCGCCGCCGGGGGGATCACCGACCCGGCTCAGGTCGACGCGGTGGTCGCGGCCGGCGCGTCGGCGGTGCAGGTCGGCACCGCGCTGCTGCTGACCCCGCAGGCCGGCACCCATCCGGCGCACCGGGCCGCGCTGACCGAGCCCGGCCGGCCCGGCACCGTCGTCACCCGGGCCTTCTCGGGCCGGCCGGCGCGGGGGCTGCGCAACCGGTTCGTCGACTCCTTCGACGCGCTGGCCCCCGCCGCCTACCCGCAGGTCCACCACCTGACCAAACCGTTGCGCGTGGCGGCGGCGGCACGCGGCGACGCCGAGCACATGGCGCTCTGGGCCGGCACGGGCTACCGGTCCGCCCGGCCGGAGCCCGCCGGTCGGGTGGTCACCCGCCTCGCCGCCGCCGTGGCCGCCGCGACCCCACCGCACCCCGCACCCCGTTGACCAGCCGTACCCCCGAGGAGGATCCGATGCCGCACATCAACATCAAGTTTTTCCCGGTCGACCTGCACCGGGACACCGAGCAGCAGCTCGTCGACGAGCTGACCGAGGCGGTCACCAGCGCCTTCGGGTGCAGCCCGAACGTGGTGTCCATCGCCCTGGAACCGGTGGAGGAGCAGCGCTGGCAGGCGCAGGTCTACCAGCCGGAGATCGTCGAACGGCAGCACCTGCTGCGCAAGGTGCCCAACTACTGACGTCCCGGCCCCTGTAGGAGGTGGAGACCGCCATGGCGCAGCCGACCCGTACCCTCGCACCGAGACCGTTACCCAGCATCGCCGACGGCATCGACGACCTCGTCGGCAACACACCCCTGCTGCGCCTGCCCGTCGCGCACCGGGCACCCGGTGCCGAGGTGCTGGCGAAGCTGGAGTGCGCGAACCCGGCGGCCAGCGTGAAGGACCGCGCGGCGCTCTACATGCTCCGCGCGGCGGAGGCCGACGGGCGGCTGCGCCCCGGCGGCGTCGTGGTGGAGGCGACGTCGGGCAACACCGGCATCGCGTTGGCCGCCCTGTGCGCGGCGCGCGGGTACCGCTGCATCATCGTGCTGCCGGACAACGCCACCCCGGAGCGGATCGGCCTGCTGCGCCGGTTCGGCGCCGACGTGGTGCTGACCCCCCGCGAGGCGCGTTACCAGGGCGCGGTCGACAAGGCCGAGGAGATCTGCGCGATGACGCCGGGCGCGTGGTTCGTCCGGCAGCACGACAACGACGACAATCCCCGGGCCCACCGGGAGACCACCGGCCCGGAGATCTGGACCGACACCGGCGGCCGGGTCGACGTCCTGGTCTGCGGGGTCGGCACCGGCGGCACGCTCAGCGGCACCGCCGGCTACCTCAAGGAGCGCAACCCCGCGCTGCGGGCGGTCGCGGTGGAGCCGGCGGGTTCGCCGTTGCTGTCCGGGGGTACGGCCGGCACCCACGCCATCCCCGGTTTCAACGGCGGGTTCGTCGCCCCCACCACCGATCTGAGCCTGATCGACGAGGTCGTCACCGTCACCGACGAGGAGGCGGCGGACACGAGCAGCTGGCTGGCCCGCCGCGTCGGGGTCCTCGCCGGGGTGTCCTCCGGGGCGGCGACCCACGTGGCGCTGCGGGTGGCCCGTCGGCGCGACAGCGTCGACAAGCGGATCGTCGTCATCCTCCCCGACACCGGGGAGCGCTACCTGAGCATGTGGTCGGAGCGTCCGTGAGACGCCGGAGATTCGGAGGGGACGGTCCCGTGCGGACACTGCTACTCGTCGGTGGCGTCGACGACACCGCCGTCGCGGCGAAGGAACTCGGTCTGCGGGTGCTCCTGCTCCAGCACCCCACCAAGATCACCGAACGGCAGCGGCAGGTGGCCGACGTCGTGGAGGTGCTGGACTACACCGACTGGACGCTGACCGCGCCGGTCGTGACCCGGCTGCACCAGCGGTGGCGCATCGACCAGGTGGTCTCGCTGACCGAGCCGGGCCTGGACATCGCGGCCCGTGCCCGTGACCTGCTCGGCCTCGACGGCACCAGCTACCCGGTGTCCCGCCGGTTCCGGGACAAGCTCGCCATGCGCCGCCACCTGGTCAGCCGCGACGCCGAGGCGGTCGCGGCGGCACCCCTGCGCGACTTCGACGACCTGCGCGCCTTCGGTCTGCGGCACGGGTACCCGTTCGTGGTGAAGCCGACCGCCGCCACCGCCAGCATCGGGGTGTTCCGGGTCGACGACCCGTCCGGCCACGAGGCCGTGTGGGAGCAGGTGTGCCGGTTGCGGGGGACCCGCACCGACCGGGTGTCGACCCTGCTGGTGCTCGACGACTTCCTGATGGAGGAGTACGTCCACGGCCGGGAGTTCAGCGTCGAGACGTTCAGCTTCGCCGGCCGGCACGTGGTCGTCACGATCACCGAGAAGATGACCGACCCGGGCCACTTCGCCGAACTCGGCCACGCCGTGCCGGCCCGGTTGACCGAGGACGCCTGGGACCGGGTCGGCGAGTGCGTCGGCACCTTCCTCGACCACCTGGGCTTCACCGACGGCCCCTGCCACACCGAGGTCCGCCTCAGCGGCACCCGGGCCCGCATCATCGAGGGCCACCACCGCTACGGCGGCGACGCCATCCCCGAACTGGTCCGCGCCGTGTACGGCATCGACCTGGACCGGCTCGCCGTCGGCTGGCCGTTCCGCCTGGTCGACCCGTTGCCGGACAGCCCCGCGCCGCGGGGTGCGGGCTGTGTGCGTGCCGTCGTCGGCCCACCCGGTCGGGTGCTGTCCGTCGAGGGGGTGCAGGAGGCGGCCCGTCAGCCCGACGTCCTGGCGGTGCGGATCAGTGCCCGGCCCGGCGACGAGGTGCGCCCGCTGCGGGACAACTGGGACCGGCTCGGCCTGGTCGCCGTCACCGGCCCCACCGTCGTCGTCGCCGCGCAGCGGGGTGCGCGGCTCGTCGACGAGTTCATCCGCATCCGCATCCGCGACGACCGGGGTGCCGAGCACCTGGCCCGGGTCGCCGAGGTGCACCAGCTGACCGGGGCGGTGGGGTAGGTGAGCGTGCTGATCCTGCACCGCAATCCGCTGGAGCCGTTCCCGTACCGGGACTGGCTGGCCGACCACGACCAGCCGGCGGTGCTGCTCGCCGCCCGCGACAAGATCGAGTCCTTCGGCGAGCAGATCCCGACCGACACCCTCGGCCTGGCCCACCTGGAGGTGCTCGACCACTACGACCGGGACGTGGCGGCCCGCGCCACCGCGCTCGCCGCCCACCACCGGCCCCGGCACGTCGTCGCCCTGCACGAGGCGGACCTGGAACTCGCCGCCGAGCTGCGGGCACGCTTCGGGCTGCCGGGCCCCCGGCCCGCCGACATCCGGCCGTTCCGCGACAAGCTGCTGATGAAGCAGCGGGCGGTGGCCGCCGGCATCGAGGTGGCCCCGCACACCCTGGCGACCACGGCCGGGCAGGTACGGGCCTTCGCGGCCGACCACGGGTACCCGGTGGTGCTCAAGCAGCGGGCCGGCTACAACTCCGTCGGGTTGCGCATCGTGCGCTCCGCCGGGGAGCTGCCCGCCCATCTGGACGAGCTGTACCGCGACGGCGACCGCGACGACCTGCTCGTCGAGCGGTTCGTGCCCGGCCGGATGTGCCACGTCGACGGGTTCGTCCGGGCCGGCCGCACCGTGCTGGCCTGGCCGTCGCAGTACCAGTACGACCTCGCCTCGTTCGGCAGCGACCCCGGCCCGCGCATCGACGTCACCCTCGACCCGGACGACCCGCTCACCGGCCGGCTGCTCGACCTCGTCGACCGGGTGCTGGCCGCCCTCACCCGCTCACCCGGTGCGCTCACCGACCACGCCTTCCACGCGGAGGTGTTCCACACCCCCGACGACCGGCTGGTGCTCTGCGAGATCGCCTGCCGCAGCGGCGGGGCGAAGATCCGCGAGGTGTTCGAGGTGATGTTCGGCGTCAACCTGGCGGAGGCGGAGCTGCGGACCCAGTTGGGGCTGCCCGTACCGGCGCTGGACCGGCTCACCGGCGACGCCCGCCCGCGTCCGCGCAGCATGTCCGGCCAGATGCTGATGATGAAACGTCCCGGGCTGGTCCGCACGGTGCCCAGCCCGCCGACCGAGCCGTGGGTCCGCCGGTTCTGGTGCTGGGCCCGACCCGGGCAGGTGATCCCGCCGGCCGCCGGCTCGGCCGACTTCCTCACCGCCGCCGTCGCCGCCGCACCGACCCGGGTCGAGTGCGAGGCGCGGCTACGCCGGCTCGGCGACCGGGTCGCCGCGCAGATCCAGATCGGGGAGGCGTCGTGACCGGCCGGGGAGTCCAGGCCCGCTACATGGCGGCGATGGTGATCGACGCCACCGGCAGCGGCATGTACCTGCCGCTGTCGCTGATCTACTTCCAGCACAGCACCGGCCTGTCCGTGGGACGGGTCGGCGCGATCGTCAGCGCGGCGGCGGTGCTCGGCCTGATCGCCAACCCGCTGACCGGGGTGCTCGTCGACCGGTTCGGCGCACGGGCCGTGGTGGTGGGCGGCTACCTGCTGCGCGCCGCCGCCTTCGCCTGCTATCCCCTGGTCGACTCGGCGGGGCCGCTGTTCCTGGCCGTGCTGGTGGTGGCGTTCGGTGACGTGTCGTTCTCCCCGTCGGTGCACTCGCTGGTCGCGGAGATCGCCAGCGGCAGCGCCCGGGACAAGCTGATCGCCGCGCAACGGAGCCTGCGCAACGCCGGGCTCGGCGCGGGTGGTCTGCTGGCCGGGGCGGCGCTCACGGTGCGGGCCGACCGGGCGTTCACCGTGATCGTGCTGACCAGCGCGGTCGCCTTCACCGTCGCGGCCGGGCTGATCCGGGCGATCCCCGTGCACCGCCGGTCCGGCGGAACCCCCCGTACGACGCAGGGTCGGGGCTACCGGCTGGTGGCCCGCAACCGTCCGTTCCTCGCCCTCACCCTGCTCAACGTGCCGACCGCGTTCGGCTACATGGTGCTGGCGGTGAGCCTGCCCGTCTACGTGACGCTGCACCTGGGGCAGCCGGCCTCGCTCGTCGGCGCGCTCTACGCGGTGAACACCATCGGCATCGCGGTGGCGCAGATCCCGGTCACCCGGGCGTTGACCCGGTTCCGCCGGTCCCGGGCCGTGGCGGCCGGGGCCGGCGTGTTCGGGCTGTCGTTCGTGTCGTTCGCGGTGCTCGGCGCGACGGCCGGCGGCGCGGTGCTGCTGGCCGGCGTGTTCGCCGCGACCGCACTGTTCACCGTCGGGGAACTCCTGCACGGGGCGACCGCGTCCGCGCTGGTGGTCAACGCGGCCCCCGAGCAGACCCGGGGCCGGCACCTCGCCGTCTACCAGCTGTCCTGGGCGGTGCCGGCCGCGTTGGCGCCGGCGGTGCTGACCGCGCTGCTGTCGCTGTCGCCGACCGGCATGTGGCTCGTGCTGGCGGCCGGAGTGGTGGTGTCGGCCCTCGGCGTGCTGCGCCTCGAACCCCACCTGCCCCCGGCGGCGGTCCGGGCGCCGGCCGCGCCGCAGACGACCGACGGGCCGACCCCGCCGCCGTCCGGGGACACCGCCCCCGGCCCGTACGGCGGCGCGCCCGTCGCCGACCCACCCGGCGGTCCCTCCGCCGCTGATCCCCCCGGCGGCGCGTCCGTCGCCGACCCGCCCGGCGACGCGCCCGCCGCCGGTTCCTCCGACGGTCGCGCCGCCGGCCCCGTACGAGTCAGGGAGAGTCACTGATGGGTGTTGCCAGCTGGGTGGTCCTCACCGGCGACGATCCACGGCACGCGCCACCGGCAGCCGCCGGCCAGTGCGGCTGGGTGAGTCAGATCGCGCCCCTGGTCACCGAGTTCAGTCGGCCGGGGGACCTGGTGCTCGACCCGTTCGCCGGATGGGGGACCAGCCTCGTCGCGGCCTCGGTCACCGGCCGGCGCGGCATCGGCCTGGAGATCTCCCCGGACCGGGCCAAGCAGGCGGCGCGCCGTCTGGAGGCGTACCCCGGCCAGGTGATGATCTGCGGTGACGCCCGCCGGCCCCCGGTGCCCGACCGCAGCGTCGACTTCCTCGTCACCGACCTGCCCTACTTCGGCACCGCGCTCGACACCGACTCCCCGGTCGACGGCCAGTTCTACGCGCTGCGCGACTACTCCGCCTACCTGACCGCCCTCGACCACGCCTTCCACGCGTTGGCCCGGGTGCTCAAGCGGGGCGCGTACGCGGTCGTCGCGGTGCAGAACCGGCGGGTCGGCGACCGGTTCGTGCCGCTGGCGTGGGACGTCGGCCGGGTGCTCGGCGGTCACCTGACCCTCGGCGACGAGCGCATCCACCTCTATCCGCGCCCGGTCACCGAGGGGGACCCGATGGTCAACAACCGGGGGCACGAGTACCTGCTCGTCGCGCGGAAGCGGTAGCCGCCGCTCAGGAACCGGCACCCACGCCCAGGGCGCGCTTGTCCGGCTTGCCGCTCGGCCCCACCGGCACCCCGGCGATCACCTCGACGGTCGTCGGGACGGCGGCCGCGCCCAGGGCCGCCGCGACCCGGGCGCGCAGCCGGTCGACGTCCAGCGGGCAGCCGCCGGCCGGCACCACGTACGCGTGCACCGCCTCGCCGGTGACGTCGTCGGGGCGGCTGACCACGTACGCCTCGGCGACGGCGGGGTCGGTGGCGAGCACCCGCTCGATCGGACCGGCGTACACCAGGTTGGCGTTGACGATGATCACGTCCCGGGCCCGGCCGTACAGGTGCAGGTAGCCGTCGGCGTCCAACCGGGCCAGGTCGCGGGTGCGCACCCAGCCGTCGGTGAACACCTCGGCGGTCTCGGCCGGGTCGCCCCAGTAGGAGCCGGCCTGCGCCGGGGTCCGGACGAACAGTTCACCCTCGGTCGCCGGCCGGCCGTCGGCGTCCCGCACGGACAGGTCGACCACCGCCGGGGCGCGCCCGACCGAGGCGAGCCGGCGCGGGTCGGCCAGCAGCTCGGCCGGGGTGACCATCGCGATCATCCCGGTCTCGGTCTGCCCGTAGCCGTGGAAGACGACCGGGCCGAGCACGTCGAGCGCCTCGGCGAGCCGGGACGCGGTGAGCGGGGAACCGGAGACCACGAGCGCCCGCAGGCTGCCCAGGTCGACCGGGTCGGCGCGCTGGTCCCGGACGAGCTGGTGCAGCTTGCCGACGGTGATCACGCTCGCGGTGGCCCGGTGCCGGGTGATCATGCCGGGGAACCCGGGCGGGCGGGCGGCGACCAGGGTGCCCCCGGCGGCCAGGGTGAGGATGCCGTACTCCAGCATCACCTGGCTGCTCAGCGAGCCGAAGACCAGGTAGCGCCCCAGCCGGGGGGCGAGTTCGGCGATCGCCGGTGGCCACCGGTCGGGGTGGGCCGCCCAGGCCGCGCCCATCGCCGCGTACGTCTGGGCGCAGCCCTTGGGATGGCCGGTGCTGCCGCTGGTCCAGGTGATTCGGGCGACGTCGCCGGGCCGGCCGGCGGCGACCAGCGGGCTGCCGTCGTCGGTGGTCCCCGCCAGCGTGGCGAGCCGGGCGTCGTCGACGAGCAACGCGTCGTCGCTGGCGAGTAGCCGGTCGAGTTGCGCCGGGGTCAGCTCGGGCCGGATGCCGGACACCCGCGCGCCGACGGTGAACGCGGCGAGGACACCGGCGAGCGCCTCCGGGGTGACCCCGATCCGCAACGCCACCGCCCGTCCGGGCCCGATGTCGGCGGCCCGCAGCCCGCTGGCGATCCGCCGGACCAGGTCCGCCAGCTCGGCCGCGCCGACGATCCGGTCGCCGTCCTCGAAGACCGGCCGGTCGCCACCGGTGGTGAGCAGCCGCAGCACGGGCTGCGGCCACAGCTCACCACCGGCGGCGGTCCCGGACCGGTCGCGGTCCGCCGACCCGCGACCGGTCCGGTCGTGCCCGCCGTACCGGCCGGGCCCCGTGGCGCGATGGTCGGCGTCCGCCGCGCCACGGCCGTCGTGGTGGTGCTCAGCCGGCATCGGACAGGACGCCCTTGAGGAACAGCGCCAGGGGCTGCTGGTGCACGCCGGGCAGGTCCCAGTTGTTCTCCAGGTTCTCGGCGAGGTGGTGGGTGGCGACGACCTGCCCGCCCCGGTGCACCCGGACGACGGGGTGCAGGTAGCTGGCGTCGTGGGCGCGTTCGGCGTCGTTCTCGGCGATCCGGGGGACGGTGATGTCGAACGGGTCGACCTGGTCGTGGTCCGGGCCGTACTCCAGGGTGGTCACCACCGCGAACGGCTCGGGCCCCAGGCCGCCGTCGTGCAGGTGGGCCACCGGCACCTCCTCGTGGTAGCGCGCGACACCGTCGGCGATCACGACGACGTCGCCGAGGACGGTGAACTGCTGCCACAGCGCGGAGGTGCGGTTGATCCGGGCGATGATCGCGTCGGTGATCGCCTCCGGGGTGGCGTCCAGTGTGGTGGCCGGCCAGGGCGTGCCGTGGTACCGGGCGTCGAGCATCCGGTGCAGGGCGCGTACGCCGTACCGGAAACCGTGGATGAAGCCGTTGGTGGAGCGCTTGAAGTCGCGTTGCTGGGTGAGGGTGCCGGCGAAGAACAGGCCGGGCACGTTCACCGACTCGAAGCCGGAGGTCTGCTCGGGGAAGCGGTCGTTGATGACCAGCCGGGGCCGGGCCGACGGGTCGAAGATGTCCGCGTCGAACCGGAAGCCGGTGCACAGGATGATCCGGTCGTAGTCGATCTGCCGCAGCGACTCGCGGGTGCGGGCGTACCGGAAGTCGATGCGGTAACCGCCGTCGTCGCGGCGGGCGATCCGCTCGACGGTGCCGTCCAGGACCGCGTTCTGCGACTTGAGCTGGTAGGTGTCGAGGAAGTTGTTGTTCACCGCGCGCAGGTGCCCGACGTAGTGCGTCTGCCAGGCCAGCCGGATCGAGTGCGGTCCGGCGACGTGGATGACGGCGGCGGTCTCGACCAGGGCGTCGGCGGTCTCGAAGGCCGAGTTGCCCTTGCCGATGATCAGGACCCGCTGGTTGGTGAAGTCGTCCGGGTCGACGCTGACGGTGTCGTAGCGTTCGGCGAGTTCGACGCCCTCGATCGGCGGGACGTAGAGCTTCGAGACGCCGGTGGCCACGACGACCCGGCGGGCGGTCAGGGTGTCGTCGCCGGTCTGAACGGTGAACAGGTCACCGTCGCGGGCGATCCGGGTGACCCGGGTGTCGTAGCGGACCCGCAGCCCCTGCGCGAAGGCGGCGAGATAGCGCACCATGTCGTCGGCGTGGGGGAAGTAGCGCCGGCTGAAGTTGCGGAACAGCAGCGCCGGATCGTCGGTGAGCAGCGAGTTCCAGTCGGAGCGCAGGTTGAACTCCGGATCGTCGGACCCGGTCCAGACCTTGTTGATGGAGATCAACTGGCGGTGCCGCGGGTAGCGGCCGAAGAACGTGCCCGGCGCCGGCCCGGCCTCCAGCACCAGATGGTCGCGGCCGTCGCGCTCCAGCAGGGCGGCGAGTTGGAGCCCGGCCGGCCCGGCTCCGATGATCAGGTAGTCGAGCGTCATGCGGCGCACCGTATCGGCCCGATTTCAAAGCGTTCTGAGAATCGCTCTCTAGGGTCCGGTCGCATGACGACAGAGGTTGATCTCGCGGCACCGCTGCGGATCGCCGACCTGAGCGCCGCCCGCGACCCGGTCCGGGTCGTGGTCGGCACTCAGGTCCGCGACCGGGTCACCCGCACCCGCACCTTCCTGTCCGCGGTGCTCGGCGAGGACCGCGCGGTGTACGGCAGCACCACCGGCTTCGGCGCCCTCGTCGGGTACGCCGGCCGCGCCGACCTGCGCGACCAGGCCGACAACACCCTCGCCCACCTCGGCGCGGGCCACGGCCCGGATCTCGCCCCCGAGATCGTCCGGGCGACCGTGCTGGTCCGGGCCTGGTCGCTGGCCCGGGGCGCGTCCGGGGTGTCGCCGCACGTCGTCGACGCGTTGGCGGCGATGCTCGGGACCACCTTCGTGCCCGCCGTGCCGAGGTGGGGTTCGGTGGGCGCGAGCGGGGACCTGATCCCGCTGGGCGCGGCGGCCCAGGCGCTGCGCGGTCGCGGCCACGCCTACCTCGACGGGGTACGCCTGCCGGCCGCGCAGGCGCTGGAGAAGGCCGGCCTGACCCCGCTGCCGCTGGACGGACGGGACGCCCTGGCCCTGGTCAACGGCACCTCGCTGACCACCGCGGCGACGGCGCTGGCGTTGTCGGCCGTACGTGCCGCGCACCGGGCGGCGCAGGTGCTCACCTGCCTGCTGGCCGACCTGCTCGGCTGCGACCCGCAGTTCCTCGACGCCCGGCTGCTGCGCGCGTACGGGCACCCGGGCGCGATCGACGTGGGCGCGCGGATGCGGCAGGTCGGCGCGGGTCTGGTCGCGTCGGGCAGGCGTCCGTTGCAGGAGCCGTACAGCATCCGGTGCGCGCCGCAGCTGCTCGGCGCGGCCGAGGACGCGCTGCGCCACATCGACGGGGTGGTCACCGCCGACCTGGGCAGCGTCAGCGACAACCCGCTGTTCTTCCCCGACGACGACCTCGTGGTGCACGGCGGCAACTTCTTCGGCCAGCCGGCCGCGTTCGCCGCCGACCTGCTGTCGATGGTGGTGGCGCAGGTCGGCAACCTCGCCGAACGGCAACTCGACCTGCTCGTCGACCCGCACCGCAACGGTGGCCTGCCGCCGATGCTGGCCGCCGGCCCGGGTCAGCAGCACGGGCTGCAGGGGGTGCAGCTGGCCTCCACCGCGCTGATCGCCGAGATCCGCCGGGACACCATGCCGGCGAGCATGCAGAGCCTGCCGACCAACCTGCACAACCAGGACGTCATCCCGCTCGGCACCCAGGCCGCCCTGCGGGTCTTCGACCAGGCCGGGCTGCTGCGGCTGATCGTCGGCTCGTTGGCGCTGGGGCTGCGTCAGGCCGCGTACGTGGGGGCCCGGACGCCCACCGCTCCGGGCTGCGCCCGGGTGCTGGCGGCGCTGGTCGCGGCGATCCCCCCGATCGACCCGGACCGGCCGCTCGACGGCGACGTCCGGCGGGCCGCCGACGTGATGGACGCACTGGAACTCCCGTTGACCCCTCTCACCCTGGATGGCCCGTCGTGACCCTCGACTGTCTGATCATCGGAGCCGGCCCCGCCGGCCTGCAACTGGCCGCCCTGCTCGAGGCCGACGGCCGGCGCGACTACCTGGTGCTGGAGGGCGCGGACATCCCGGGCGCGTTCTTCGCCACCTACCCCCGGCACCGGCAACTGATCTCCATCAACAAGCCGCACACCGGCTCCGACGATCCGGAGTTCAACCTGCGGCTGGACTGGAACTCGCTGCTCAGCGACGATCCGGCGCTGCGGTTCACCAGGTACACCGAACGGTACTTCCCGGACGCCGACCAGATGGTCCGCTACCTGGCCGACTTCGCCGCGACGACCGGGGTGAAGGTGCGCTACGGCGCGCGGGTCACCTCCGTGTCCAAGGTGGACGGGGTTTTCGAGGTGCACGCGGGGGAGACCTTCCGGGCCCGGCGGGTGGTCGTCGCCACCGGCGTGTCCCGGCCGTACCTGCCGGACATTCCCGGGCTGGAGCTGGCGGAGCAGTACGCGGACATGCCCGTCGACCCGCGCGACTACCTCGACCAGAAGGTGCTGATCATCGGCAAGGGCAACTCCGCGTTCGAGACGGCGGACAGCCTGATGGAGACCACCACCCTGATCCACCTGGCCGGGCCCAGCTCGGTGCGGATGGCCTGGCGCACCCACTACGTCGGGCACCTGCGGGCGGTGAACAACAACTTCCTCGACACCTACCAGCTCAAGTCGGCCAACGCGATCCTGGACGGCACCGTCCGGCGGATCACCCGCGACGCCGACGGCTACACGGTGACGTTCGCGTTCTCCCGCGCCGACGAGGTGACCAAGGAGCTGCGCTACGACCGGGTGCTCGTCTGCACCGGGTTCGCCTTCGACGCGTCGATCTTCGACGAGTCGTGCCGGCCGGAACTGGCGATCCGGGACCGCTTCCCGGCCCAGACCGCGCAGTGGGAGTCGGTGAACGTGCCCGACCTGTTCTTCGCCGGCACCATCACCCAGCAGCGGGACTTCAAGCGCTCGACCAACGGGTTCATCCACGGTTTCCGGTACGCCGTGCGGGCCCTGCACCGGATCCTCGAACGCCGGTACGGGGACACGCCGTGGCCGGCGGAGAAGCTGGACGCGACCGGGGCGTCGATCGCCGACGCGATCATCGCCCGGGTCAACCGCACCTCCGCGCTGTGGCAGCAGTTCGACGTCCTCGCCGACGTGGTGACCGTCGCCGACGCCGACGCGCGCTACCACGAGGAGGTGCCGGTGGACTACTTCACCGAGACCGGCCTGCGCACCGCCGACCACGACTACTCCGACGCGTTCGTGGTCACCCTGGAGTACGGCCCGGAGCACGACCAGGTGGACCCGTTCGACGTGACGGTGAAACGGGTCGCGCAGGACGTCGTCGGTCAGGCCCACGACGCGGCGTACCTGCACCCGGTCGTGCGCCACCACCGGGACGGCCGGGTCGTCGCGACCCACCACCTGGCGGAGAACCTGGAGAACCGGTGGGACCGGCCACAGGTGCACGTGACGCCGCTCGTCGCCTTCGTCGACAGGTGCCTGCGCGGGGCCGGGGACTGACGTGCCGGCCCTCGACGAGGTGGCGCTGAACCTGGCGGACGTGGCCGCCGCCGCCCGCCGCCGCCTCGACCCGGTGCACTGGGACTTCTTCGCGGGCGGGGCGGGCGACGAACGGAGCCTGCGGGCCAACGAGGCGGCCTTCGCCCGGCGCTTCCTGCTGCCCCGGGTGCTGCGCGCCACCGGCGACCGGGACCTGCGGATCTCGCTGCTCGGCAACGAGGTCTCGATGCCGGTGCTGGTCGCGCCGACCGCGTTCCACCGGCTGGCCCACCCCGACGGCGAGCTGGCCACCGCCCGCGCCGCCGCCGAGGCCGGCACGGTCATGGTGGTGAGCATGGCGGCCACCCGGCCGGTCGAGCAGATCGCGGCGGCCGGCGGGACGCTGTGGTTCCAGCTCTATCCGCACACCGACGTGGAGTTCACCACCACCGTGGTCCGGCGGGCGGTGGCCGCCGGCTGCCGGGCCCTGGTCGTCACGGTCGACTCGCCCGTGTTCGGTCGGCGCGAGCGCGACCTGCGGCACGGATTCGTCGACCTGCCACCCGGCATGGTCTGCGAGAACATGCGTGACGCGAACGGCCGGGTCCGGGACGTCGAGATGAACGCCCGGGCGAGCTGGGAGCTGGTCGCCGTGCTGCGTCGGCTCACCACGGTGCCCATCCTGCTCAAGGGGGTGTTGCACCCCGAGGACGCCCGGCTGGCCGTCGAGCACGGGGTGGACGGGGTGGTGGTCTCCAACCACGGCGGCCGGCAACTCGACGGGGTGACGGCCACCCTGGACGCGTTGCCGGCCGTCGTGGCGGCCGTCGGCGGGCGGCTGCCGGTGCTGGTCGACGGCGGGCTGCGGCGCGGGGTCGACGTCCTTGTCGCGTTGGCGCTGGGGGCGACGGCCGTGCTGGTCGGCCGCCCGGTGCTGTGGGGGCTGGCGGCGGGCGGCGCGGCCGGGGTGCGGCACGTGCTCGACCTGTTGCGCGCCGACCTCGACCGGGCGTTGGCGCTGGTGGGCGTCGCGCGGCCGGGCGACCTGAGTGCCGACCTGGTCACCGTGGGAGCCCCGGCGTGAGCGCGCCGGTGCTGTGCGGCGTGCTGCTCGTGGCGGTGGTCGGCTGGACCCTGCCCCGGTGGCTGCCCCCGGCGGTGGTGCGGCTGCGGCAGTGGGTGTTCGCCCGGGTCAACGGCGAGGAGGGCATCCCGGTGCCCGGTCCGCTCGTCGACGTCGAGCACTTCGAGCGGCTGTACGCCGACCCGGCGGCCGACGGGCGCAGCCGGGGCGCCGGCCTGTCCGACCTGTTCTGGTACTGGCTGTCGCCCGGCCCGCACATGCACCAGGAGCACCTGGAGCCCGGGGAGCGGTACCGGGCGGTGGCGGGGGTGACCCGGCAGGTGCTCGCGCTGCGAC
The DNA here is from genome assembly GCF_049178995.1 of Micromonospora sp. WMMD735. Classification (NCBI taxonomy): domain Bacteria; kingdom Bacillati; phylum Actinomycetota; class Actinomycetes; order Micromonosporales; family Micromonosporaceae; genus Micromonospora; species Micromonospora sp. WMMD735. The sequence continues at coordinate 2,097,088 of NZ_JBMHMJ010000002.1, read as the reverse complement.
CGCAGCGCGTCGACGCGCTCGCCACCGCCGCCACCCGGCGGGTGCTCGACGAGCTGCCGGCCGGGCGGGTCCACGTCCGGTTGCGGGACCTGATGATGCCGGTGTGGGCGGAGGTCTTCCACGAGCTGATCTTCGGTGAGGTGTGCCCGCCGCAGGTCCGGGCGCTGTACGTCGCCAACGCCACCGACGTGGTCGCCGCCCTCAAGTGCACCGGCCTGCGGCACCTGGACCGGCGGGACCCGTTGACCCGCTACCTGCGGGGGCGTCTCGAGGCGGGCACCTGCCCGGTGACGTTGCCACCGCCGTTCACCACCGAGGAGACGGCCTGGTACCTGCACGGCGCGTTCGGCACCACGGCGGTGGTGCAGATGTCCGAGGCGATGGCGCACGTGCTGCTGGCCCTGGCCGCCCGGCCGGACCTGCAGCGGGGCCTGGACGACGACGACGCGTTGGACCGGGTGGTCGACGAGACGCTGCGGGTGCACCCGCTTTTCGGCGTCGCGCACCGGATCACCTCCGCGCCGATCGGGTTGCCCTCCGGGGTCACCCTGCCCGCCGGGTCGGTGCTGCTCTTCAACTACCTGGCGTTCCAGCGCAGCGGGCCGGCCGGCGACGAGCGGTTCGACCCGGACCGGTGGCGCACGCTGCGTCGCCGTGACGCCCGGTTCATCCCGTACGGCGTCACCGCGAACCGGGCCTGCCCGGCGCGCGGGGTGGCGCCGGTGATGTTGCGCGCCGCGACCCGGGAGGTGCTGCGCCGGTACGCCCTGGCGTCCTCGGCCGCGCACAGCCGGTCGCTGCCCAGCCGGGGCCCGGCGTACCTGACCCCGGTCGGGGTGGCCGGCCCGGGGCGGCTGCGGCTGGCCGCGATGCGGTGGCGGGACCGCTGGGCCGACGTGGGTCGCAGCGTCCGGCAACTGGTGTTCGGCGCCTGGATGGTGGTCGACGCCCGGCGACAACGGTTGTGCACCACCTACTTCGAGGAGGCGGTCCGGTGACCCCCACGCAGTTGGCTCCACGGTTCTTCATCGCGGTCGCGGTGATCCTGATCTTCTGTAAGGCGGTGGCCTGGCTGCTCGGCAAGGTGGGGCAACCCGCCGTGGTCAGCGAGATGCTCGCCGGTGTGCTGTTGGGCCCGTCGCTGCTCGGCTTCGTGCTGCCGGACGTGAAGGACGCCCTGTTCCCGACCGCGCTGCTGCCGGTGCTGTACGTGGTGGGCCAGGTGGGCCTGGTGCTGTTCATGTTCCAGGCCGGGTACGCCTTCAGCGCCCACCGGGTGACCGGCCTGGTCGGCACCGCCGGGCTGGTGTCGCTGGCCGGGGTGACCGCGCCGCTGGTCCTGGGGGTGGGGCTGGTCCTGGTCACCGCGGACGCCGTGCCGATGCGGGCCGACGGGACGTCGATCGGGGTCTCGGCGGCGTTCGTCGGGGTGGCGTTGGCCATCACCGCCTTCCCGATGCTGGCCCGGATCATCACCGAACGCGGGCACGCCGGCACCCGGCACGGCACGCTGTCGCTGGCCAGCGGCGCGATCGACGACATGGCCGCGTGGATCATGCTGGCCGTGGTGCTGGCGTTCGCCTCCGGCCGGGCCGGGCCGGCGGTGGTCACCGCCGGTGGGGCGGTGCTGTTCGGGCTGGTGCTCTGGCTGGGCGGGCGGCGGGTGACCACCGTGCTGATGACCCGTCCCGGCCTCAACGACTCCGCCCGGGTGCTCGGCACGGTGGCCCTGCTCTTCCTGGTGGCCTGGTACACCGACGAGATCGGGCTGTACGCGGTGTTCGGCGCGTTCGCGGTCGGCGTGGTGATGCCCCACAACGCCAACACCGACCGGGTGGTGGACACCCTCACCCCGGTCGCCGCGACGGTCTTCCTGCCGCTGTTCTTCACCTATTCGGGGCTGCGGACGGAGTTCGGGCTGCTCGGCAGCCCGCCGGTGCTGCTGTTCGCGGCGGCCTGCGTGACGGCGGCGATCGTCGGGAAGTTCGGTGCCTGCTGGGCGGCGGCCCGGCTGCGGGGCGAGTCGCAGGGCGTCGCGCTGCGGGTGGGCGCGTTGATGAACGCCCGGGGTCTGATGCAGCTCATCGCGCTCAACGTCGGCCTGGAGGCGGGCATCGTGAACGCCTCGCTGTTCACCGTGCTGGTGCTGGTCGCCCTGATCACCACGATGATGACGACCCCGCTGCTGAGTTGGATCGAGCGCCGGGAGGCCCGTCGGGGCGACGGCGTCCGGCCACGGACACTCGCGACGGTGAAATGATAAAAAGATAGCTATCACTTTTTAGGCCCCCGCTGTGCGATCGTGGAGGCATGCACGGGGGAGGACCTAACCGGTTGCTGTTGGTCGAGGACGACGAGGAACTGGCCGACCTGCTCACCGAGACACTGAGCGGTGAGGGCTTCCTCGTCGACCGGGCCGCCGACGGCCAGCGTGGCCTGCACCTGGGGCTGACCCGCAGCTACGACGTGCTGGTCGTCGACCGGATGCTGCCGGCGCTGGACGGCCTCGACCTGGTCGCCCGGCTGCGGTCCCGGGCGGTCCCGACCCGGGCGCTGATGCTCACCGCGCTCGGTGGCGTCGGCGACCGGATCGCCGGGCTGGACGCCGGCGCCGACGACTACCTGGGCAAGCCGTTCGACCTGGACGAGTTGAGCGCCCGGGTCCGGGCGTTGTGCCGGCGCGGCGCGGAATCCACCACCGTGCTGCGCATCGGCACCGGGCGGCTCGACCTGACCTCGCACGACGTGGTGCTCGCCGACGGCACCCAGGTGGCGCTGTCCGCCCGGGAGTTCGAGCTGCTACGGGTGCTGGCGGCCCGGCCGAGCACCGTGCACTCCCGGGGTGAGCTGCGCCGCCGGGTCTTCGACGCGGCCGCCGCGACGTCGCTCGTGGACACCTACGTCTACTACCTGCGGCGCAAACTCGGCCGGTCGGTGATCCGGACCGTGCACGGACTCGGCTACCGACTCGGAGCGCTGTGATGGAGCTGGTGGAGCAGTCGATGGTACGCCGGGCCCGGCTGCGGATCGGGCTGCTGGTGGGGCTGGCCATCAGCGCCCTGCTGCTGCTGGCCGGCGGCCTCTCCTACGCCGTCCTGGTCCGCAGTCAGGAGGCGCAGATCCACCGGGAGCTGGCCTGGGGCGTCCAACACGCCACCATCCCCGGCCCGCCCGCGTGCAGCTGGGTGTTCCGGTACAACGGGCTCACCACCGACACCGGCTTCAACCCGCCACCGGCGGGCTTCCCGCTGACCGGGGCGTTGCGGTCGGTGGCCGCCTCCGGAACCACCGAGGTCACCACCGTCACCCGTAACGGCACCACCTACCACGTCCGTACCGAGTCCCGCAGCGACGGGGTGGTCGTGCAGGCGGTCTTCGACGCCCGGTTCCAGCTGTCCGACCGCCGGCACCTGCTGCTCGCGTTCAGCCTCGCCGCCACGGTCGGGTTGTTCGTCGCGGTGCTGACCGGCGCCCTGGTCGGGCGCCGGGCCGTCGCGCCGCTGGCGGAGGCGCTGACCCGGCAACGGCGGTTCATCGCCGACGCCAGCCACGAGCTGCGGACCCCGATCGCCCAGGTGCACATCCGGGCCCAGTTGATGGCGCGGCGGGCGCGGACCGGGGGCAGCACCACCAGTGTGGAGGATCTCGACAGGCTGATCGGCGGCACCCGCCGGCTGGGCGAGATCGTCGACGACCTGCTGCTCTCCGCCCAGCTCGCCGCCGCTCCCGCCGACCGCCGTCCGTACCCTCCGGTCGACCTGACCGCGCTCGTCTCGGCGGCCGTCGCCGCCGAGACGGAACGGGCCGCCGAGCGGCAGGTCACCCTCGCCGCCGACCTGCCCGACGGGCCGCTGCCGGTGCCGGGGGTCGCGTCGGCGCTGCGCCGGGTGGCCGGTGAGCTGCTGGCGAACGCGCTCGCCCACACCCCGCCCGGCGGCCGGATCGACGTGTCGTTGCGGGCCGGCGGCGACTACGTCGAGTTCGTGGTCGCCGACACCGGGGTCGGGTTCGACCAGGCCGACGCGCGGCGCATCTTCGACCGCTTCCACCGGGGCGGGGGTTCCGGGGAGCACCGGTTCGGGCTGGGGCTGGCCCTGCTCCAGGAGGTCGTGACGAGCCACCGGGGCACGATCGAGGCCGAGGGCCGGCCGAACCAGGGGGCGGCGTTCACCGTCCGCCTGCCCGCCACCCGGGCGTCCGAGGTGCCGGAGCGGACCTCGGGCATCCGCCGCCTGCGGGTACGCCAGCTCGTCGCCAGGTGAGCCACGTCGGGCCGCGACACCCGGGGCGGGAAAAATGTTCCGCCGCCGGTGTCGAGAACGGCAGGCCGGCTCCGTCCCCGGGGTGAACGCGGCCAGAATGGGGGTCGCGCCGGCACCGAGGAGAGACCCGATGGCGAAGTACCTGCTGCTCAAGCACTACCGGGGTGCCCCACCCGCGGTCAACGACGTCCCGATGGACCAGTGGACGCCCGAGGAGATCACCGCCCACGTGCAGTACATGAACGACTTCGCGGCCCGGCTGGAGGGCACCGGCGAGTTCGTCGACGGTCAGGCCCTCGCCCCCGAGGGGACGTTCGTCAGGTACGACGGGCCGGGGCGTCCGCCGGTGACCGACGGGCCGTTCGCCGAGACCAAGGACCTCGTCGCCGGGTGGATGGTGATCGACGTGGACAGCTACGACCGGGCCGTCGAGCTGGCCGGGGAGCTGTCCGCCGCGCCGGGGGCGGGTGGGAAGCCGATCCACGAGTGGCTGGAGCTGCGTCCGTTCCTGACCGCCCCGCCGACCGTCACCGACTGACGGTGGACGGTGACCTGCTGCGCCGGCTCACCCCGGAGGTGCTCGGGGTGCTCGTGCGGCGCGGGGCGGACTTCGCGGCGGCCGAGGACGCCGTGCAGGACGCGCTGGTCCGGGCGCTGGACGTCTGGCCGGCCGACCCGCCCCGGGACCCGAAGGGCTGGCTGGTCACCGTGGCCTGGCACCGGTTCCTCGACGCGACCCGGGCGGACGCCGCCCGTCGTCGGCGCGAGGACCTCGTCGTCGAGGAACCGGGGCCGGGGCCGACGTCGGGGGTGGACGACACCCTCCGGCTCTACTTCCTGTGCGCCCATCCGTCGCTGAGCCCGTCGTCGGCGGTCGCGTTGACCCTGCGCGCCGTCGGCGGGCTGACCACCCGCCAGATCGCCCGGGCCTACCTGGTGCCGGAGGCGACCATGGCGCAGCGGATCAGCCGCGCCAAGCGCACCGTGTCCGGCGTACGCCTCGACCGTCCCGGCGACGTCGCCACCGTGCTGCGGGTGCTCTACCTGGTCTTCAACGAGGGCTACTCCGGCGACGTCGACCTCGTGGCCGAGGCGGTCCGGCTCACCCGGCAGCTCGCCGCGATGGTGGATCATCCTGAGGTGGCCGGGCTGCTCGCCCTGATGCTGCTGCACGACGCCCGGCGCGCGGCCCGGACCACGCCCGACGGCGGGCTGGTCCCGCTCGCGGCGCAGGACCGCAGCCGGTGGGACACCGACGCGATCGCCGAGGGGGTGCGCATCCTGCAGGCGGCGCTGGCCCGGGACCGGCTGGGCGAGTTCCAGGCCCAGGCGGCCATCGCCGCGTTGCACGCCGACGCGCCCGTCGCCGCCGAGACCGACTGGGTGCAGATCGTCGAGTGGTACGACGAACTCGTGCGGCTGACCGACAGCCCGGTCGTCCGGCTCAACCGGGCGGTGGCCGTGGGGGAGGCCGACGGGGCACGGGCGGGGCTGGCGGCCCTCGCGGCGGTGGACCCGGCGGTGCCCCGCCACGCGGCGGTGACGGCGTACCTGCACGAGCGGGCCGGTGATCCGGCGACGGCGGCCCGGTGGTACGCCGAAGCCGCCCACCGGGCCGCCCACCTCGCCGAACGTGACCACCTGATCCGCCAGGCCGCCCGCCTCAACGCCCGTCCGCCCGGCTGAGTTCCGGTGCGCCCACCCGGCACCCGGGGCTGACGGCGGTGCCGTCGACCCGGGACGGGACCCTTTTCATTGATACCCTTGACTGCTCTCGGGGCGACCGCATTCGTGGGTGGCGCAGGGACGGGGGCCGGGCGATGACCGACTGTCGTACCCCTGGGGCGACCGCCGCGCCCCGGGCGGTGGCGGCGCTGGTCGCGTTCTCCCTCTCGGCGTTCTGCTACGTGGCCATGGAGACGTTGCCGGTGGGCATCCTGCCCCTGGTCGCCACCGACCTGGACGTGTCCGTGTCGCACGCGGGGCTGCTCGTCACCGGCTACGCGGTCACCGTCGCGGTCGTCTCGGTGCCGCTGACCCACGTCACCCGGCGGGTGCCGCGTCGCCGGCTGCTGGGTGTCATGCTGGGCGTGCTGGTGGTCGCCACGCTGGTGTCGGCCGCCGCCCGCGACTACCAGGTACTGCTCGGGACCCGGGTGGTCGTCGCGCTCACCCAGGCGCTGTTCTGGGCGGTGGTCGCGCCCGCCGCCGCCGGCATGTTCCCCGCCCGGGTACGCGGCCGGGTCACCTCCGTCGTGTTCGCCGGGGCGTCGCTCGGGCCGATGCTCGGCGTGCCGGCGGGCACCTGGCTGGGTCAGCAGTGGGGTTGGCGGTCGGCGTTCCTGGCCCTGGCCGCGCTGGCGCTGGCCGGGTTCGTGGCGATCGTGACGCTGATGCCGCCGGTCGCGGTCGGGGCGACGCACGCGTCGACCGGCACCACCCCGGACGCCCGCCGGTACGCGGTCGTCGTGGTGGCCACCGCGCTGTCGGTGGGGGGCCTGTTCACGGCGTTCACCTACACCGCCGTCTTCCTCACCGACGTCTCCGGGTTCGCCCCGGGCGCTCTCGGCCTGCTGCTGCTGATCCGGGGCCTCGCGGACTTCGCCGGCATCACCGCCGGGGGGATCGCGAGCGACCGCCACCAGCGGGTGGCGATGGTGACCCCGGTGCTGCTGCTGGTGGTGGCCCTGCTCGGGATGTTCCTGCTGGCCGGGTCGCCGGTGGCCACCGGGGTGCTGCTGGCCGTGTCCGGGTTCGCCATGGGCGCGTTGACCCCCGCCCTGCAGAACCGGGTGCTGGAGGTGGCCCCGGGCAGCGCCGACCTGGCGGCGGCCGGCAACTCCGCCGCCTTCAACGGCGGCATCGCCGGCGGGTCCCTGCTCGGCGCGGTGGTGCTGTCCCGGTCCGGGGTGCAGGGCACGGCGTTGGCGGGCGGACTGGTGGCTGCGGTGGCGCTGGTCGTCCTGCTGGCTGAGCCGCTGGTCGCCCGGGGCGGTGCGGCACGACGGGCCGTCCGGGGACGAGAATAGATCGTATTGCGAGATGGTGTCTCTGTTGACGTTGCGGTGGGCGTTGGTTAGCCTGGACCGATCATCGCCAGCCGCAGGAGAACGCCATGATCCGAGTTCCGCAAGGCTCTGGATTGCTGGTGCGCGGTTACGAGGAGCCGCTGCGGGTCCACCCGCCGCGGGAGGGCATGCGCCCCGGGACCGCCGCCGGGGACCCGCAGACCCCGTTCTGACGGATCGGCGCGCCGTCTCCCGACCGGGACACGGCGGACGCCCACGTCGTTGATCAGCCCGGTGGCGGCACCGCCCCCCGGGACACCGACCCGTTTCCGCAGAACCGAACCTCGGAGCGCATCATCATGACCACCGCAATCGATCTCGCCCCCATCTCCGGTCCGTCCGCCTGGCGCGGTGACGAGCTGCGTACCTCGACCGAGTGGGTCTACCAGCTCAGTGACGCCGAGCGCGCCGAGCTGGAGACCGTCGGCCGCCGGTTCGTCGCCGACAACCCCGACCTGCGTACGGTGACCGCCGCCGACTACCCGCTGCCGGCCTGCGCCGGCCTCAACGAGGAGTGCGCCCGCCAGCTCGACTCCGGACGCGGCTTCATCCTGGTCCGGGGCCTGCGCACGGAGGAGTACGGCGACACCCTCGCCGGGGCGATCTTCTTCCTGATGGGGCTGCACCTCGGCGTGCCGATGGGGCAGAACCAGATGGGTGACGTGCTCGACCACGTCATCGCCACCTCCAACAAGACCCTCGACGACCCGTCGGCGCTGCCGTCGCGGGTCCGCGACCGGCTGCCGTTCCACTCCGACAGCTCCGACGTGGTCGCGCTGATGTGCCTGCGGGCGGCCAAGGCCGGCGGGGCGAGCAGCCTGGTCAGCGGCACCACGATCTACAACGAGATCCTGCGCCGCCGGCCTGACCTCGCGCCGCTGCTGTTCGAGTCGTGGCACTGGGACTGGCACCGGCAGGACCCGGACGCTCCGGCCCGCACCTACACCTCGCCGATCTGCAGCTACGTCGACGGCGTGTTCAGCACCTACGCCGGCAGCTCGATGATCTTCTCGGCCCAGGACTACCCGGAGGTGCCCCGGCTCACCGAGGCGCAGATCGAGCTGCTGCACCTCTACGACGAGGTGTCCCAGGCCCCCGGCCTGGCCCTGGACATGGACTTCCAGCCCGGTGACGTGCAGTGGCTGCTGAACTACGCCGCCCTGCACTCGCGTACCGGTTACGTCGACTTCCCGGAGCCGGAGCGTCGCCGGCACCTGCTGCGGCTGTGGCTCAAGCGTGACGTCGGCCGGCCGCTGGTCAGCGGGTTCGGCAAGCACGTGGTGACCGAGCGCGGCAGCGAGATCGCGCCGGGCGGCCGGTTCCACATCGCCGAGGCGGTCGAGCCCAACTTCGAGTGGGGCAACTGACCCACCGGCCCCTCGTCAGGACGGCCCGCAGCGCCCCAGTGTCGTGGCGCGGCGGGCCGTCCGCGTGCGGGTCACCCGTACGGTCGTGCGGTCATGGTCACGGTCACGGTCACGGTCACGTCGCGGCGAGCGGCCGGACGTCGGCGTCCGGCGCTACCGCGCGGGCCGGGGTCCGGCGGTGCCGGCCGGCGTGCACGAGCAGCCAACCCAGCAGGACGACCTCGCCGACGAAGGTGACCCCGGCGACCTGCACCGGATAGTCGGCCGTGACCAGCGGCCCGGCCGAGTCGGCCAGGTAGCCCGCGCCGGCGACCGCCACCAGCGCCGCCACCCAGGTCGGCACGGTGTCCGACCGCCAGGCCAGCCATACGACCAGCAGCAGGTGGACGCCGAACAGCAGCAGCCCCAGGCTCCAGACCTGCTGGAAGTCGGCGAGCGCAGGGTACCCGTCGGCGCGCAGCCGGTCGGCCCCCGCACCGTCGCGCAGCAGGCCGGCGACGCCGGTCAGGTGGACGACCGCCACGGCGAGGACGACCGCGTAGCCGGTGCGGCACCACGCCGCGAGCAGGGCGACGGTGGGTTGGGCGTGGTCGAGGAACGCCCGCAGCGCCCAGCCGACCAGCACGTCGAGGCAGGCCACCGCGAACAGGGCGACGACGGCCAGGGTGAGCGCCGGGCGCTGGGCGGGCAGCCGGGCGACGGTGTCGGCCGCGTCGGCGGCGAGCAGCGGTTGCACCACGCCGAAGTTGGCCCACCCGGCGAGCACCGCCATCAGCAGCAGTCCCACCCCGGCGACCAGTGCCGCGCGGTGGGCGCGGGAGCCGTCCGGGCCCGCCCCGCCCGCTGCGGTGGCGGCGGTCCCGGCGGCGGTGGTCGGCGGGGTCACGGTGATGGCGGGCGAGTCGGTGGCCGGCGGGCCGGGCGAGGCGGCGGTGGCCGGCGCGAACCCCCGGACGAGCAGCAGCACGCCGAGGGCGATCTCGAACAGCCCGCCCGGGACGGCCAGCGCGACGCCGGTCCCCATCCCGGCCAGCTCGGCTGCCGCGCCGGCCGCCAGCAGCGCGTAGCCGGCGACGCCCCAGCCGGCGAACCACCGGGGCAGCCAGCGTCGCCGGGCCAGTGCCAGGCAGAACGGCAGGCTGCCCAGCCCCAGCGACAGCATGGCGAGCTGGTAGGCCAGCTCGGCGGCGCCGTCGCCGTAGCGGTCGCGCAGCACCAGGCCGGCGGCGAGCAGGAACGCCTCCGCGCCCCGGGCCGCCAGGTAGCCCCAGGCGACGCCGGGGTGCGGCCGGCGCAGCGCCCGGAAGGCCAGCACGCCGATGGCGGCCACCAGCACGGAGTTGGCCAGCACCAGCGCCACCCCGACCGGTCGTCCGGCGAGCGCGCTGCCGACGCCGTAGGCGACGAACGCCGACAGGAAGAACGCGCCGGCCCACCGACCGGCCACACGCAGGGACATCGTCGCCTCCCAGGTCTTCGTACTAAGTACGACTTACTTAGTACGGTACGGTGGGCGGTGCAGGCGGTCAACCGGGTGTCAGGGGAGCGACTGGTGGGCGAACCGGTGCGGCAGCTCAGCCGGGAACGGGTGCTGGGGGCCGCGGTCGCCATCGCCGACGCCGAAGGGCTCGGCGCGCTGACCATGCGCTCGCTCGCCGCCGCGCTGCACGCCAAGCCGATGTCGCTCTACCACTACATCCGCAACAAGGAGGAACTGCTCGACGCGCTCGTCGACGGGGTGTTCGCCGAGATCGACCTGCCCGTACCGGGCGGCGACTGGCGGGCCGAGGTGCGCCGCCGCTGCCTGTCGGCCCGTACCGTCCTGGCCCGGCACCCCTGGGCGCTGACCCTGATCGAGACCCGGACCAGCCCCGGCCCGGCCACCCTGCGCCACCACGACGCCATGCTCGGCGTCCTGCGGGGCGGAGGGTTCTCGCTGCCGATGACGGCCCACGCGTACGCGATCATCGACGCGTACGTGTTCGGGTTCGTGTTGCAGGAGGCGTCGCTGCCGTTCGACACCGGCGACGCCGCCACCGAGGTCGCCGACGCGATCATGGCGTCCTTCGCGGCGGGGGAGTACCCGCACCTGGTCGAGTTCGCGACCCGGCACGTGAACCAGCCCGGTTACCACTTCGGCGGGCAGTTCACCTTCGGCCTCGACCTGATCCTCGACGCGCTGGCGAACGCGGCGTGACGACCACCGGGGACGGACGTCCGGACGGGCCGGCCCCGGGACCCGGGCCGGCCCGTCCGGACAGGACCTACAGGTCCAGCACCAGGCGCTCCGAGCGGCACCGCCCGACGCAGATCATCATGCTGCGTCCGGCCGCACGCTCCTGCTCGGTCAGCAGCGAGTCGCGGTGCTCCGGCGTGCCGGCGAGCACCCGGGTCTCGCACGCGCCGCAGTAGCCCTTCTCGCAGTCGTAGGTCAGGCCCGGCACGACCTCACGCAGCACGTCGATCATGCGGCGGTCCCGGGGCACCCGCAGGGTCGCCCCGGTGCGCGCCAGGTGCACCTCGAACTCGGTGTTCGCCGCCGGGTCGAAGGCGACCTCCAGGTCGTCCCCGGCGGTGAACCGCTCGACGTGCAGCCGCTCCGACCGGCCGGTGGCGGCGCAGACCCGCTCCAACGCGTCGATCATGCCGGTCGGCCCGCAGCAGTAGACGGCCGTGTCCGGGCCGGTGGAGTCGAGCAGCGCCCCCAGGTCGGGCAGGCCCGCCTCGTCCTGCGGCAGCAGGGTCACCCGGTCACCGGCGAGCGCCGTCACCTCGTCGACGAAGGCCATCGAGGCCCGGCTGCGACCGCCGTACACCAGCCGGAACGGCACGCCCCGGCGGTCGGCCTCGCGGGCCATCGCCAGGATCGGGGTGATCCCGATGCCCCCGGCGAGGAAGAGGTAGTCGGGGGCGTCGACGAGCGGGAAGTGGTTGCGCGGGCCGCGCACCGCGAGGGTGACGCCCGCGCGGGCGAGCGCGTGCAGCTCCACCGAACCGCCCCGGCCGGCGGGCTCGCGCAGCGCCGCGATCCGGTAGTGCCGGGTGTCGTCCGGGTCGCCGCACAGCGAGTACTGCCGGACCCGTCCGGACGGTAGCCGCACCTCCAGGTGCGCGCCCGGCGCCCAGGGCGGCAGTTCCGCGCCGGTCGGGTCGGCCAGGCGTACCTCCAGCACCTCGTCGGTGGCGGTGGCGGTGGCCGCCATGACCAGCTCCCGGTCGCCGGTCAGGCTGGCGGTGGGCCGGGTCCCCGCCGCGTCGGCGTCGCGGCGGGGACCCGGGGTGAAGACGGCCGGGATCGCGTCCCAACCGCTCTGGTTGCCCCGGGTGGGATAGGCGACGAGCCCTTCCTCCACCACCCGGAAGTCGGGCAGCCGGGTGAGCACCTGCGTGATCATCTCGCGGAACATCAGCCGGGCCAGGTGCGCTCCGGCGCAGCGGTGGCTGCCGATGCCGAAGCTCAGGTGCCGGGCGGCGTCGCGGTCCAGCCGCAGCTGCTCGGGGTCGGGGAAGACGGCCGGGTCGTGGTTGGCCGCGACCCACGGGATCAGCACCCGCTCGCCGGCGGTGACCGGGCAGCCGCCGACCTCGGTGTCGGTGCGGACGGTGCGGGCCATCGACTGCGACGGGGCGAACACCCGCAGGAACTCGTCGGTGGCGGTGAGCAGCAGGTCGGGGGAGTCGATCAGGCGCTGCCGGTCCTCGGGGTGCCGGCTCAGGTGCACCAGGGTGGAGCCGGTCAGCGAGGTGGTGGTGTCCACCCCGCCCGCGATCAGCAGCCCGATGACCGAGACCAGCTCGTCGGCGTCGAACAGCTCCCCGTCGGGGCGGCGCTGGGCGGCCAGGTAGCTCACCGCGTCGCCGGTCGGGGCGGCCCGCCGCTCGACGATCAGCTCGCGGATGCGCTGGTCGAGGTAGGCCAGGCCGGCGGCTCCGCGGACGGCGCGTTCGCTGCCGGGCAGCGCGGCGAAGATGTCGTGGATCGGGCCGGCGAGCTTGGCCCAGTCGGATTCGGGGAAGCCCAGCCAGTCGAGGGTGACGGCGGCCGGCAGCGGGTTGGTCAGGTCGCGGACGAAGTCCACCGACCCCTCGGCGATGAACGCGTCCACCACGCGGGTGGTGTGCCGGGCGACCATCGGGGCCAGTTCGGCGACCGCGTCCTGGGTGAGCAGCGGGTTGATCAGGTCGCGGTAGCCGGTCGCGGCGGGCGGGTCCAGCTCGATCGGGTACTGCTCCAGGCCGGGGCCCCGGGGGATGACGATGGCGGTGCCGTCACCCCCGGCGGTGGCGCGGGCGGAGGAGAAGGTGTCGTCGTCGCGGGCGATCCGGACCACGTCGGCGTACCGGGTGGTGTAGACGAAACCGCCGTGCGCGTCGGTCCGGCCGACCGGGCAGGTCTGGCGGAACTCCCGGTAGTAGCCCACCGGGTCGGTGTTGCACTCGGCCGAGTGGTGGTCGAAGGGCGCGGGCCGGTCCTCGGTCGCGGTCGGCGCGGCGGCCGGTGCGGTGCGCTGCTGTTCGGTCATCGGGACGTGCTCCACAGGTGCGGGACGCTGCGCGGTGTTGCCCAGCCGCGCCACTGGGTGTGGGTCTGACACCAAGGGTAATGTCGCTCACATTGCGAGACAATGTTTCACGATGAGATACAGCGATGTCGATGGGGCGGTGCCGTCCCTGCTCAGAGCGTCAGGACGGCCTTGCCGACCTCGCCGGAGCGCAGCGCCGCCACCGCCTCGTTGATCTGCGCGAAGGGGAACCGGGTGATCAGGCGGTCCACCGGGAAGTTGCCGGCGGCGTGCAGGTCCAGCAGCCGCGGCAGGAACACCTGCGGCAGGCTGCTGCCCCCGATGATGCCGGTGATGCTGCGGCCGTTGAGCACGCTGCGCCACTCGAAGCTCATCTGCTCGCTCGGGCCGATCCCGACCACGCCGCACCGGCCGAGCGGGCCGAGCGACTCGACCGCGAGGCGCAGCACGTCCTCCCGGCCGGTGGTGTCGATCGCGACGTCGAAGCCGTGCGGGGCGATCGCGGTCAGCAGCTCGCGCGGGTCGCCGTCGGCGGAGTTCACCCCGTGGGTCGCGCCGAGCAGTCGGGCCGTGTCGAGCTTGCCGGCGTTGACGTCGACCGCCGCGACGACGGCGCAGCCGGCCACCCGGGCGGCCAGGATCGCCGCCACGCCCACCGCGCCCGCGCCGAAGACCACGAGCGAGGAGCCGACCTCCGGGCGCAGCACGTTGAGCACCGCGCCGGCCCCGGTGCCGAAACCGCAGCCGAACGGGCCGACCACGCCCAGGTCGACCTCCTTGCTGATCGGCACCACCGCGCGGGCCGGGGCGACGACGTGACTGGCGAACGACGACTGGCCCAGGAAGTGGCCGTTGACGGGCTGCCCGTCGCGGGAGAGCGCCGTGCTGCCGTCCGGTCGCCGGCCGGTGAAGTTGACCGCGTCGAACCGGCGGCAGTAGGCGGGGTTTCCGCCCCGGCACAGCGGGCAGTCGCCGCAGGAGGTGAAGCTCATCGCGACGTGGTCGCCCGGCGAGACGCCGGTGACCCGCTCGCCGACCTGCTCGACGACCCCGCTGCCCTCGTGGCCGAGCACCGCCGGGGTGGGGAAGAAGTTGGCGAACTCCAGGTCGGTGGCGCAGATCCCCACGCTGTGCACCCGGACCAGCACCTCGTCCGGCCCGGGGTCGGCGAGGTCGATCTGCTGGAGGGTGAAGGGCCCTCCCGCGTTCTCCAGCACCGCCGCTGTGATCCGCACGCGCCCTCCCTAGTGACTCACAAAGCGAGATTGCATCTTGACATGCGAAACGTGGAGGGTCAAGGATTCGCACATGGCTGACCTGGACATTCCCACCGCCCGCCAGCTCGTCGACGGCGACTGGACCCCCGCCGCCGACGGCGGTGAGCTACCGGTGCTCGATCCCGCCACCCGGGAGACCATCCAGTCGGTGGCCCGCGCCCGCGCGGTCGACGTCGACCACGCCGTCGCCGCCGCCCGCCGGGCCGCCCCCGGCTGGGCGGCCACCTCGCCCAGCGAGCGCGGCGCGATCCTGCGCCGCTGGGCCGCGCTGATCGGCGAGCACGTCGAGGAACTCGCCGCGTACGAGGCGCGTGACGTGGGCAAACCCCGCTCCGGCGGGCGGCTCAACATGTACATCACCCAGGGCATCGTCGATTACTTCGCCGGGGCCGCCGACAAGCTCACCGGCGTCACCCTGCCCACCCGTACGCCCGACTACTTCGGCTACACCCGGCCCGAGCCGTACGGCGTCTGCGCGGTGATCATCCCGTGGAACGTGCCGGCCGTGCTCACCGCCGCCAACGTCGCCCCGGCGCTGGCCGCCGGCAACACGGTGGTGCTGAAGCCCTCCGAGGTCGCGCCGTTGTCGCCGTTCGCGCTGGCCGAGCTGGGCCGCCGGGCGGGCCTGCCGCCGGGCGTGCTCAACGTGGTCACCGGGCTCGGCCCCGAGGCCGGGGTGGCGCTCACCGGACACGCCGACATCGACCACATCAGCTTCGTCGGCTCGACGGTGACCGGCCGGTCCGTCATGCGTGCCGCCGCGCAGCACCTCGTCCCGGTCAAGCTGGAGCTGGGGGGCAAGTCCCCGAACGTGGTCTTCGCCGACGCCGACCTGGACGCGGCGATCCCGGCGATCATCGCCTCGATCACCGAGAACGCCGGGCAGAACTGCTACGCCGGCTCCCGGCTGCTGGTCGAGGAGTCGATCCGGGCCGAGGTGGTCGAGCGGGTCGCCGCCGGGATGAAGGCCATCCGGACCGGCCCCTGGGACCAGGACCTGGACATGGGCCCGCTGGTCAGCCAGGCCCAGTACGAGCGGGTCCGGGGTTTCCTGGCCGAGGCCCCGGCCGCCGGGGCCCGGCTGGTCGTCGGCGGCGAGCCGGCCACCGCCGCGTTCGACGACGGCTGGTACGTCGCCCCGACCGTCTTCGACCAGGTCGACTCGGACATGCGGCTGGTCCGTGAGGAGGTCTTCGGCCCGGTGCTGGCGGTGCAGGGCTTCCGGGGCGTCGACGAGGCGGTGACCCTGATGAACAGCACCGACTTCGGCCTGCTGGCCTGCATCTGGACCAGTGACGTGTCGCGGGCGCTGCGGGTGGCCGGGCTGGTCCGCTCCGGGCAGGTCGCGGTCAACCAGTTCCACGACGCCGGGGTGATCGGCTTTCCGTTCAACATGCAGAAGGAGAGCGGCTTCAGCCGGGGCGGCGGCTACGCGGCGCTGCGCGAGTACACCCAGGAGAAGGCCGTCGCGGTCCGGCTGCTCGACCGACCGTCGGCGTGAGCCGATCGGGTGAGCTGGCGGCGGCCCGCCCCCGGCTGGCCGTCGCCGCCGCGCCGCCGCCGGCAGCGTTCGCCCAGTGGCTCGCCGAACTCGCGTTCGGCGGCGCCGGCTGGCCGGAGTTGCTGGCCGCGGTGGCGGAGCGGACCGGCACGGCCTGCCGGCTGGTGGCCGAGACGGGCGAACTGCTCGCCGACAGCGACGGCGCGGGCGGTCCCGGGCGCGACGCCGCGCCGGACGACGTCCGCCGCGCCCTGGCCGCCGGTCGGGCCGGCGGGGCGGGACCGCCGGGGGGCGCGCCGGCCACGGTCCGCTGCGCCGACGGGTGGGCCGGCCGGGCGGTGGCGGTCGGCGCGGGGCCCCGGCGGATCGGCGCGTTGCTGCTGGCCGAGCCGGTCTCGGCCGGGCAGTGGGAACTGGCGGCGGCGGCGACCACCGCGCTGTTGATCGAGGCGGTCCGGCACGAGTCGCCGCCGCCGGCCGTACGGGACGCCGCGACGGTGCTGCGGGCCCTGCGCGACGGCCCCGGCGGGCCGGCCGGATCGTCGTCGACGCCCCGGATGGGTGAGGCGGAACTGCTGCGGGCCGGCGCGGCGCACGGGTGGCGGCTGGACCAGCCGCACGCCGTGGCCGGGATCGCGTACACCGGGGAGCAGCAGCGCCGCTGGGCGTCCGCGCTGAGCTGGCTGGACCGGCCGGTGCTGGCCGAGGGGCGGCTGGCCTGGACCCTGCTGCACGGTGACGTGGAGCGCGAGGTGACCCGGCTGCGGGCCCGGCTGGACCAGATCGTCGGCCCCGGGCAGGTCCGGGTGGTCGCCGGGGCACTGGTGACCGGGCCGGCCCGGACGGCGGCCTCGTTCCGCGACGCGGACCGGCTGCTGCGGCTGCTGCTGCGGTCGGCGGACGAGCGGTCCGAGCTGCCGTTCGGGCAGGCCGGACTGGCGCAGGTCCTGCTGGCGGTGCCGGACGAGCGGCTGCGCTGGTTCGTGCACCGGCACCTGGGGCCGATCGCCCACCGCGACGACCTGCTGCGCACCCTGGACTGCTGGTTGGCGACCGGGGGCAGCCGGCAGGCGGTCAGCGAACGGCTGCACCTGCACCGCAACTCGGTGGGCTACCGGGTCGGCCTGATCAAGCGGCTGCTGGGGGTCGATCCGCTCGACCCGCGGACGGTCGCGGTGCTGCGTACGGCGCTCGTCGCGCGGGAGTTGCTGGCCGCGTCCGAGGCCGGTTGATCCCCTGGTGGGTGGCCTGTGAACAGCCTGGACGCCCGGCTTCGTTAACCGTTCCGCCTCTTTTGCGGCAAGCCGTTGACACGCCGCCGCCCCGCAGGCAGAGTACGACCCCAAGCAGCGAGAATCACAATGCAAGACGCCATATTGACTGGTAGACCACGGGGGAGGTTGCGATGCGGGCGATGGTCCAGACCGGTTTCGGCGGCGCCGAGGTGCTGAGCCTGCGGCACCTGCCCGACCCTGAGCCGGGCCCGGCCGACGTGGTCGTCCGGGTGCACACCGCCGCCGTCAACCGCCTCGACCTGCTCCAGCAGCGCACCGCCCTGCTCCCCGGCTTCGAGCTGCCCCACGTCGGCGGCATGGACGTCGCCGGCCAGGTCGACGCCGTCGGGCCGCAGGTCACCACGGTACGCCCCGGAGACCGGGTGCTGATCGACCCGACCATCGGCTGCGGAGCCTGCGCCACCTGCAAGAACGGCCAACCGGGCTACTGCGCGACGCTGGCCGTGGTCGGCGGGAACCGCCCCGGCGGGTTCGCCGAGTACGTCACCGTGCCGGCCACCGTCGTGCACCGGGTGCCCGCCCACGTCGACCTCGCCGAGGCCGCCGCGCTGCCCACCGCGTGGAGCCTCGGCTGGCACGCCGTGCACCGCGTCGGCGGGGTCCGCGCCGGGGAGTGGGTGCTGGTGCAGGCCGCCACGAGCGCGGTCAGCATCGCCGCCATCCAACTCGCCCGCCGGGCCGGCGCCCGGGTGCTCGCGGTGGCGCGGACCGAGGCCAAGCGGGCCGTCGCCGCCGACCTCGGCGCGGACGTGCTCGACCTCGACGGGCGCACCGCCGAGCGGGTGCTGGAGCACACCGACGGCCACGGCGTCGACCTGGCCGTCGACCACGTCGGCACCGCCACCTGGGCCACCTCGCTGGCCAGCCTGCGCACCGGCGGCCGGATCGTGCTGCTCGGCAACACCACAGGCGACCAGGTCAGCTTCTCCCTCTCCGACGTCTACCGGCGGGGGCTGCGGCTGCTCGGGGCCGGGGCGTACCGCCCGGCCGACTTCGCCGACATGCTCGACGCCTACTTCACCGGTGGCCTGCGGGTGCTGCGGGGCGCGGAGTACCCGCTGGCCGACCTGGCGCAGGCGTACGCCCGGCAGGAGTCCGGTGACCTCGTCGGCAAGATCCTCGTCCGGCCATGACCACCACCCCGACGGCGGCCACCGCCGACCCCCGCCCGGCCGACCTGCTGATCGTCGACGCCGAGATCGTCACCATGGCCCCCGACCGGGCGCTCGTCCCCGGCGGCACGATCGCCGTGGTCGACGGCCGGATCGCCGCGATCGGCCCGGCGGCGGCCCTGCGCGCGGCGTACCCGGGCAGCCCCGAACTCGACGCCACCGGCTGTGTGGTCGTCCCCGGCCTGGTCAACGCCCACCAGCACACCACCGCCGACCCGCTGGTGCGCAGCAGCATCCCCGACGACGTGCCGGCCCGGCAGGCCATCTTCGACTGGATCGTGCCGCTGCACGCCGCGGTCACCGGCGACGACGACGAACTGTCGGCCACCCTCACCGCCGTCGAGTCGCTCAGCTACGGGGTCACCACCCTGCTGGAGCCCGGCACGGTGGCGCACCCGCTGCGGGTCGCCGCCGGGCTGCGTACCGCCGGCATCCGGGCCCGGGTCGGCGGCTGGGGTTGGGACGCCGACGACGCGCCGTACGCCATGCCGGCCGCGGACACCCTCGCCGTGCAGGCCGACACCGTCGCCGCCCTGGCCGGCGACCCGCTGGTCACCGGCTGGATCACCCTGGTTGGGCACGACCTGGTCAGCGACGCGCTGTTCACCGGGGCGGCGGCGCTCGCCGAGCGGCTCGACGTGCCGATGACCTGGCACCTGTCACCCGGCCCCGAGGACGCCGCCGCCTACGCCGCCGCCGGCCGGGCCCGGCCCGTACGCCACCTGCGCGACCTCGGCGTGCTCGGCCCCCGGCTGCTGCTCGGCCACGCGGTGTGGCTCGACGACGCCGAGGTCGACGCGCTCGTCGAGACGGGCACCGCCGTCGCCTCCTGCCCGGGGGCCTACCTGCGGCTCGGTCAGGGCTACACCCGGGCCGGCCGGCACACCGCGCTGCACCGGGCCGGCGGCCGGCTCGCGCTGGGCTGCGACTCGCACAACGCCGGGGACACCCCCGACCTGTGGCGGGCCGCCCGACTCTTCGCCGGCCTGGAGCGGGACCGGGGCGTCCCCGACCCGCTGCGCGCCGACGAGGTCTTCGCCCTGGCCACCGTCGACGGCGCCGCCGCCGTCGGGCTCGGGGCGCTGACCGGCTCGATCGAGGTCGGCAAGGCCGCCGACCTGGTGCTGCTCGACACCCGGACCATCCCCTGGATTCCGCGCGGTGACCTGCCCACCCAGCTCGTCTGGGGCGCGGCCGGGCACACCGTCCGGGACGTTCTGGTCGACGGCCGGCTGGTGGTCCGCGACCGGCGGGTCACCACCGTCGACGTCGACGCCCTGCGCGAGGAGGCCGCCCAGCGTCGGGCCGCCCTGCTGCGCCGGGTCGGCATCGACATCCCCCCTCGCTGGCCCACCGTGCCAGCGACCGAGTACTCCGCGCGCCGGTCCGTGCCGGGCGGCGCGCCGACCCCACGTGAAGGGAAAGCACCATGACAATGAGGATTGGTCGGGGTCCGGCGGCGCTGCTCGCCGGGGCGCTGGGGTTCGCCCTGGTCGGTTGCGCGAGCAACGACGCGACCGCGCCGTCGGCGGGAGGGTCGGCCAGCAGCGGTACGGCCCCTGCCGGGCAGCCCGACGCCAACGGTGACGGCAAGGTCGTCATCGGCGTGCTCAGCCCCGGTGACATCAACGACAACGGCTACTACGAGAGCTTCGTCGTCGGTGCCGAGAAGTTCGCCACCGAGAAGGGTTGGCAGGTCATCAAGCGCGGCAACGTGCCGCCGACCGAGGCGCTCAGCGCCGCCCGCGCGCTGTGTCAGCAGGGCGTGGACATGGTGGCGCTCGGGGCCTCCGAGCTCAAGGACGCCATCCCGGCCTCCGAGGAGCCGGTCTGCGCCAAGACCTCCTGGTACGTGCCGTCGTCGGAGAACATCCCGCAGACGCCCCGGGTGACGCTGTCCAGCGACGACCCCAACCAGAGCATGCTCGCCGCCGGGTACGCCACCGGCCTGGTCATGCAGGCCAAGAACGCCACCAAGGCCGGCTTCGTCACCGGCATGGAGGCCGACTTCTCGGTCAACGCCGCCAAGGCGTACAAGGCCGGCATCCGGATGGTGGTGCCGAACGCGACCCTGGTGACCACCTACACGGGTGACTTCAACGACTCGGCGAAGGCCCGGGAGGCCGTCCAGGCGCAGATCAGCCAGGGCGTCAAGGTCGTCTACCCGTACCTGGGCGGGGCCACCGACGCGGCGGCCAAGCTGGCCAACACCGGCGGCGCGCTCACCCTGACCCCGGGCACCGACCGGTGCGACTCGACCGACCCGCGCTTCGACATCTCGGTCATCTTCGACCCGGGCGCGTACTTCGCCGCCGCGCTGGAGCTGTTCGCCAAGGGCGAGATGACCCTCGGCACCACCAAGAAGTGGGAGCTGGGCAAGGACCCGTACCCGGCCGTCAAGATCTGCAAGCCGACCCCGGAGCAGACCCAGAAGATGGACGCCTTCGTCGCCGACGTGGCCAGCGGCAAGACCGACACCGCCGCGACGGTCGCCAAGCTCGGCTCCTGACCCCCGCTGCCCGACGACCAACGAGGTGAAACGGACTGTGGACGTTGACGACCAGCTGACGCCGGCTCTCACCCTGCGCGGGGTCAGCAAGCGTTACGGTCCGGTCGTCGCCTGCGACGCCGTGGATCTCGCCGTACGACCCGGCGAGATCCACGGCCTGCTCGGCGAGAACGGGGCCGGAAAGTCGACCCTGATGAAGATCCTGCTCGGGTTGGTGCACCGCGACGCCGGCACCATCACGCGCGGCACCGAACCGGTCGAGATCGACAGTCCGCAGGTCGCCGCCGACCTCGGCCTGGGCATGGTGCACCAGCACTTCAGCCTGATCGAACCGCTCACCGTCTGGGAGAACGTCATCCTCGGCGACACCGGGCGGATCGACCGGGCGGCGGCCTGCGCCCAGGTCGAGGAGGTGTCCCGACGGTACGGGCTGCCCATCGACCCGCACGCCCGCATCGACCGGCTCTCCGCCGGGGAACGGCAGCGGGTCGAGCTGATCAAGTGCCTGCGCCGTGACCCGTCCATCCTGATCCTGGACGAGCCGACCTCGGTGCTCACCCAGGCCGAGTCGGCGGAGCTGTTCACCGTGCTGCGTCGGGTGGTGCAGGCGGAACGGCGGGCGGTCATCCTGATCAGCCACAAGCTCGCCGAGATCATGGCGGCCACCGACCGGGTGACCGTGCTGCGGCGCGGCGCGGTCGCGTTCCACGGCGCGACGAAGGACACCACCGCCCAGCAGCTCGCCCGGCAGATGGTCGGCCGGGAGGTGTCGTTGCAGTCCGAGAGCGCGGCGCTGGGCCTGCTACCCGTCGAGCGTCCCGAACCGGTCGAGGGCGTCGCCCCGGCGGCCGGGAACGCGACGACGTCGGAGCAGCCGGCGGCGCTGCGGCTGCGCGAGGTGACCCTGCTCGTCGGCGGCCTGCCGGTGCTGGACAAGCTCAGCCTCGACGTCGCCCCCGGCGAGATCGTCGGCCTGTACGGGGTCGAGGGCAACGGCCAGGCCACCGTCGGTGAGCTGCTGTCCGGGCTGCTCGTCCCCGACTCCGGCACCGTCGAACTCGACGGCCGGCCGGTCGACCTGGTCCGCCCCGGCGCGCTGCACACCGCCGGACTCGGCATCGTGCCCGAGGACCGGCACCACTCCGGCGTGGTGCTCGACATGAGCGTCGCCGAGAACCTGGTGATGAAGTCCCTCGCCGGGGTCACCGCACGCGGGGTGCTCAGCCGGCGGAAGATGCACCGGATCGCCCAGCGGCAGATGACCGAGTTCAACATCGTCGCGCCCTCGCCGGACACCCCGCTGCGCAGCCTCTCCGGCGGCAACCAGCAGCGGGTGGTGCTCGCCCGGGAGCTGTCCGCCGGGCCGAAGGCGCTGGTCGCCGCCCAACCCACCCACGGGCTGGACGTCGGCGCGATCGAAGACATGTACGTGCGGCTGCGGCAGGCCGCCGCGGAAGGGGTGGCGGTGTTGCTGATCTCCACGGAGCTGGAGGAGGTGATGGCCCTGGCCAACCGGATCGCGGTGATCTCCTCCGGCCGGATCGTCGGGGTGCTCCCCACCGCCGAGGCCACCGCCGAGCGGCTCGGCATGCTGGTCGGCGGGGTGAGTCACTGATGGCGACCCTCGGTATCGACGGCACCGGCCAGCGGCTGCTGCGCCGGCTCAACCCCGGCCCCGGCGGCTGGCAGGTCGGCCTCGCCACCGTCGCCACGGTGGGCGTCGCGCTCGGCCTGTCCGCCCTGCTGATCGCGGTCACCGGCGGCTCACCGACCGCCTCCACCAAGGCCCTCTACCAGGGCAGCATGGCCACCCCGGCGGCCTGGTCCACCTCCCTGCTGTACGTCGCGCCGCTGCTGCTGGTCGCCGTCGGGGCGTGCGTCAGCGCCCGCTCCGGCTTCTTCAACATCGGCCAGGAGGGGCAGGTGCTGATCGGCGCGCTCGCCGGCGCGTGGGTCGGCCTGCGGCTGGCCGTACCCGGACCGCTGCTGCTGGTCCTGGTGCTGCTCGCCTCGGTGGTCGGTGCCGGCGTCTGGGCCGGGCTCAGCGCACTGATGTACCGGTTCCGGGGCGTCAACGTCGTGGTCAGCACGATGCTGATGACGTTCCTCGCCCAGCAGCTCATCTCGTTCGCGGTGAACACCCCGTGGCTGCTCCAGGAGTCCCGGCTCGGCCGGGGCACGCTGTCCCCGCAGTCCAACCCGGTGCCCGAGAACGCCCGGCTCGCCTCCCTCGGTGACTACCCGAACCTCCAGCTCAACGGGGGTCTGGTGCTGGCCGTCGTGGTGGCGGTCGTGCTGGCGCTGGTGATGGCGCGTACCCGCTGGGGTTTCCGGTTGAAGATGGTCGGTCTCAACCCGGCGGCGGCCCGGCACGCGGGCGTGCGGGTCGGCGCCCTCGGCGGCATCGCTCTCGCGATCTCCGGTGCGCTGGCCGGCCTGGCCGGTGCGCTGCTGCTGACCAGCCCGGTCGGCACCAACCGGTTGCAGCCGGGGATGTCGCTCAACATCGGCTGGGACGGCCTGCTGGTCGCCCTGGTCGCCCGGAACAACCCGCTGCTGGCCATCCCGGTGGCGGTGCTGTTCGGCGTGCTGCGGGCCGGCGGCAGCTTCCTGGCCGCCACCGGCGTGCCGTCGTTCCTGGTCGACGTGGTCAAGGCGCTGCTGGTGCTGGCGTTCGTCGCACCGCCGGTGGTGATCGGCATGCTGCGCCGACGCCGCCTGGCCGACCAGCCGGCGACCCCGACCACCCCGACCACCCCGACCACCGCGGCGGCCTCGCCCGAGCCGACCGACCCGTCGGCCCCGGCCACCCCGACCGCGTCGGTGCCCGGCCCCCGCAGCACCGCGCCGGAACCGGCGGACCCCGGCGACGCCGGGACCGCCGGCACCAAGGACGCCATGGAAGGCAGGTTGGCATGAGCGCCGCCGACAACATCGCCACCATCCTCTCCAGCGGGGCCCGGCTCACCGTGCCCCTGGCCTTCGCCGCCTGCGGGGAGTACGTCGCCCAGCGCGCCGGCACCCTCAACATCTCCGTCGAGGCGATGATGCTCGGCGCGGCGTTCGGGTCGATCGCGGTCGCCAGCGCCACCGGCAGCGCCACCATCGGCCTGGTGGCCGGCGCGCTGGTCGGGGTCGCGGTGGCGTTCGTGCACGGCATCCTGTCGCACCGGGTGCAGATCAACACGTTCGTCGTCGGCCTGGTGCTCAACGCGCTGGTGCTCGGCCTGACCAGCTACCTGATCACGGTGAGCACGTTCACCGGCCACCAGGTCTGGCAGGTGGACATCCCGGTGCTGCGCGACATCCCGATCATCGGCCCGATGCTGTTCGTGCAACGCTGGCCGGTCTACCTGCTGCTGGCGGTGATCCCGCTGACCTGGTGGCTGGTCGAGCGCAGCCGGTGGGGGCTGGAGCTGCGGGCGGTGGGGGAGAACCCGCAGGCCGCCGACGTCAGCGGGATCGAGGTCAACAAGCGGCGGCGGCAGGCGCTGCTCTGGTGCGGGCTGCTCGCCGGGCTCGGCGGGGCGTACCTGGCCGTCGGCGAGGTCGGCTCGTTCAACCAGAACATGACCGCCGGCCGGGGCTACCTGGTCATCGCGGCGGTCATCTTCGGGGCCTGGCGGCTCGGCCGGACCCTGGTCGGCTGTGTCGTCTTCGGCCTCGCCGACGCGATGCGGCTGGCGCTGCCGGCGCTCGGGGTCACCATGAACTCGCAGCTGCTGATCGCCGCGCCCTACCTGCTGGCCCTGCTGGCGATGCTGGTGTTCGCCACCGCGCACCGCGAACCCCGGGCACTGGCCCAACCGTTCCAACGCGGCACCACCTGACGGGGGATTCCCCGACTCCGGTCCGCCCGCACGGCGCAGCGGCCACCCTCCTCCGGTGGCGGTCGCTGCGCCGTGTGGGTCCCGGGTCGGCAGCCGCCCGCCGTGGGGATCTCGTTTGCGCACGAGAACCCGGGGGCCCACGGGGCATACCATGACTTTTTGTCACGATCGGTCGTGACAGCGGGACACTTCCGCAGCGCCTCGCGCGCTTGATTGGCTGGTCAGGCATCACGGGAGTGATCCGGATGCGCCGCCGATCCGAAAGAAGAACCCATGCGAAAGCCCGTGCGAGTCGTGCTCACCACCCTCGGTGTCCTGATCGCCGTGCCGGTGCTCCTGCTCGCGACGACCGCCGTGGTCAACGTCGTGGCGACGCGCTCGGAAGCCTCCTCGATCACCCGGTACGGGCAACCCGTGCCCGTGGACGGTAAACGGATGAACGTGGTGGTCGCGGGCAGCGGTGCCGAGACGATCGTGCTGCTGCCCGGCCTCGGCACCGCCGCCCCCGCGCTCGACTTCCAGCCGCTGATCACGGAACTCCAGCGCACGTACCGGGTCGTCGCGGTCGAACCGTTCGGCACCGGCCTGAGCGACCCCGCCGACACCGACCGCACCGCCGCGAACATCACCCGGGAGGTGCACGAGGCGCTACGGCACCTCGGCATCGACCGGTACGTGCTGATGGGCCACTCGATCGCCGGCATCTACGCGGTGACCTACGCCGCCAGCTACCCCGACGAACTCGTCGCCTTCGTCGGCATCGACAGCAGCGTCCCCGACCAGCCCGGCTGGGACGACCCGATCCCCACCGGCGTGATCGTCGGCCTGAGCAGGCTCGGCGTCACCCGGGCGCTGGCGGCGGTCGCCGACGACCCGTACGCGGGCCTGCCCTACGACGAGCGGACCCGGGAACAGTTGCGGATGCTCACCGCGAAGAACACGGCCGCCCCGACCATGGTGAACGAGATGGAGCACGCCCCGGCGAACTTCGCCGCGGTCAGCGGGAAGACCTTCCCGAAGGGGCTGCCGGTCCTGCTGTTCGTCCGGTCGGAGGACCATGACGTGGCGGACTGGGTCGCCCTGCACGAGCAGCAGGCGGCGAGCGTCGACACCGGTCAGGTGGTCACCCTGGAGGGCGACCACTACCTGCACCACACCCTGTCGCCGGAGATCGCCCAGCGGACCAGGGCTTTCCTGGCGGCCCGGTCGCTACGCTGAGCCGGTGACGGACACCTGGCAGGGTGCGCCGCGAGTGGCCGCCGACCTGCGGGCGATGCGCCTGTTCACGGTGCTCTCGCTGGGGCTGGGCATGCTGATCGGTGGCGTCGTGCAGGTGCTGCTCGGCGTGGGGGTGGCAAGCGGCCCCCGGACGGTCGTCCTGCTGGTCGCGACGACCGCCGCCGTCCTGGCCGGGCTCGCCGCGATTCCCCTGCTGCTGCGGGGCCCCGACGAGGTGCCGCCCGGCCATCCGCTCGTCCTGGTGCTGCTGGCACTGTCCGGCGCGGTGTGGGTGCTGGCCGTCGTGCCGCCGTTCGCCGGCTGGGGGTGGGCGTTCACCCTGGCGATGGCGGGCGGGGTGCTCAGTTGTCTGGTCCGGGGCCGGTGGCGGGCGACGGTGATCCTCGGCTCCTGGGCCGTGATCGGTTTCGGCGGCCTGGTCGGCGTGCTGGCCCCGTCGCGCGTCGGGCCGCCGCCCGACGCGGCAGCCGACGCCATCGTGCTCGGCACCGTCGCGGTGTTCACGCTGCTGCCGCTGAGCGCGGTCTGGGTGCAGCAGGTGGTGCTGCGGCTGGAACACGCCCGCCGGCTCGCCTCCGACCTGGCGGTGGCGCGGGAGCGGCTCCGGTTCGCCGCCGACCTGCACGACATCCAGGGCCACCACCTCCAGGTGATCGCGTTGAAGAGTGAGCTGGCGGAGCGCCTGCTGACCGGCCAGCCCGGGCGGGCCGGTCGGGAGATCGCCGAGATCCGCCGGATCGCGCGGGTGGCCCTCGACGACACCCGCGCCGTGGTGAACGACTACCGCACCGTCACCGTGGCGACGGAGGCGCGCAACGCGGCGGCGGTGCTGCGGTCCGCCGGCATCCGCTGCACGGCACGCATCGACACGCCGGACCTGCCCGTCGCTCTCGGCGCGGTGTTCGCCGTCGCGATCAGGGAGGCGGTGACGAACGTGCTGCGGCACAGCAGGGCGACCGAGGCCACCATCGAACTCGTCCGCGTCGGCACCCCCGACCCCGCGCACCCCGGGGCCGACGCGGTGGAGTACCGGCTGACCGTCACCAACGACGCCGCCGGGGTGCCGCGCGGTGACGGCACGGGCCTGGCCGGCCTCGCCGACCGCGTCGCGGCCCAGCGCGGAACTGTCGAGACCACCCGCGAGGGGGAAACGTTCGTGCTGGTCGTCCGCATTCCCGCGCCGGATGCCGCAGGGCCTGCCCCACCGGAGCCCACCGCGCCGGGAAGACGACGGGGGACCGGCCGGTGATCCGGATCGTGATCGCCGACGACGAGGAACTCATCCGGGGCGCGCTCGTGGCGCTGCTCTCCCTGGAGGCCGACATCGAGGTCGTCGCGGACGTCGCCGACGGCGAGGCCGCCGTCGCCGCCGCCGTCGCCCACCGACCCGACCTGACCCTGCTCGACCTCGAAATGCCCGGACTCGACGGGGTCGACGCCGCCCGCCGGCTGCTGCGGCTCGTCGCGACGCAGGTGGTCATCGTCACCCGGCACGCCCGGCCGGGCACCCTGAAGCGGGCGCTGAACGCCGGGGTGCACGGCTTCGTGCCGAAGTCCACCCCGGCGGCGGAGCTGGCCAGGATCATCCGGTCGGTGGCCGCCGGGGAGCGCTACGTCGACGCGCGCCTGGCCGCGTCGGCGCTCACCGAGCAGGAGAGCCCGTTGACGCCGCGCGAGATCGACGTGCTGCGGCTGACCCGCGACGGCCTGCCCACCAAGCACATCGCGCGGCAGCTCGGCCTCGCCCACGGCACCGTCCGCAACCACATCTCGGCCGCGATGGCGAAACTGAACGTCGGTTCCCGCACCGACGCCGCCGCGATCGCCTGGGAACAGGGCTGGATCTGACCGCCCCGTCGACGCCTTTCGCCGGGTCGCGGGGACGCCCCGTCGACGCTTTCCGCCGGGTCGCGGGGACGCCCCGTCGACGCTTTCCGCAATTTCGCCGATGTGGCGGTATCAAAGTGACTTCGACCCCCCAACATCGGCGAAATTGGATCGATCCGAGCTGTTACCCGAAGGCCGGCGGGCGACGTCTCGGCGTGGAACAAGGGGTTATGCGGTGGCGGGATGGTCGGTAGCGTTGGCGTGACGGCGGCCGGTTGGTCGGCGGTGCATCCTGCACTGACGAGGAGGTCAGGGTGGATTCCTTGCCGGAGTTGACGTTCGGGCAGCGGTTGAAGGTCTACCGGGAGCGCTCCGGAAAAACCCGCGCGGTACTCGGTGGGCTGGTCGGCCGGAGCGCCGAGTGGGTCAAGGCGGTGGAGACCGATCGCATCCTGCCGCCGCGCATTCACATGCTGGATCGGATCGCTCGTGCCCTCAAGATCGACGTCTCTGTCCTCGCTGGCGAATTGGGCAACCGGTCAGCGGTTGTCAACGGTCCCGAGCATCCGGCGCTGGCGTCGGTGCGGGACGCGGTGAACCGCTTCGTGGTCCTCCCGGACGCCCCGGCTGAGTCGTTGTCCAGCCTGCGGGACCGGCTCGCGGCGGCGTGGCGGGCGCGTCATCAGGCATCCGATCACCGGACGGTGCTGGGTGCGTTGCTGCCTGGGCTGCTGCGGGATGTGCAGCACGCCGCTCTGGTGTGCGAAGGGGCGCAACGGCGACAGGCACAGGCGTTGTTGGCCGAGACGCTCGGACTGGTGCAGATGTTCCTCGCCTACCAGCCGGCTGCGGAGCTGATCTGGCGGGTCGCGGATCGGGCGATGGTGGCGGCACAGGAGTCGGGTGACTCCGAGGCGATCGCCCGTGCGGGATGGTTCCTGGGGCAGGTGCACCGCGATACCGGCGATTGGGATACCGCGATGGTGGTGACGCTGGACGTCATGTCGGCTCTGGAATCGCGGGTAGCCGAGGGAGGAACTGGTCTGCTGGCCCTGTGGGGAGCGCTGAACTTCGAGGCCGCGTACACCGCCGCTCGGGCGGGAGAGGAAGGCCGGGCGTGGCGGCACTGGGATCGGGCGGACCGGGTGGCGCAGCGCCTGCCCGAGGGTTATTACCAGCCGCAGACGTCGTTCTCCCGGGTCGTCATGGGCGCTCATGCGGTGACCGTGGCCGTGGAGTTGCAGAAATCCGGTGAGGCGGTGCGGCAGGCGCGCCGACATGAGGCGGCGGCGATTCCGTCGAGGCCACGCCGGGCGCGGCACCTGATCGAGGTCGCCCGGGCGTACTACGGGAAGGCCGACAGGGAGACGACCGTGGTGACGCTCCGGCAGGCTTACGAGTCAGCGCCGGAGACGATCCGCTTCAACGGGTACGCCCGCCAGATCACCCTGGACCTGCTCGATGGTCCACGGTCCACCCGAGACGAGGCCCGTGACCTCGCGGTGAAGGTCGGACTCGTCCCGTAGACCGAGGGTAGGAACCCTACCCGTTCCCCATCGTGACCTTGCGTAGCTTCTCCGGCACGGGATGTGGTGGGTGGTGCGGCTTCGCCTGCTCGCCACGTCTCCCGGCACGGGGGCGGAACCGTCCCTGTGACCCGGGCGCGGCGGTGGTGGCCTCTCGGTACGCCGTCGCGTCCTTGCGAAGGGGACGTAGGTGGGCGACGAAGAACGTGATCCGGGTGAGAGCCGGGGTGAGCGGATTCAGGCGGTCGAGCGGGAGGCGGCGCGGCGGCGGTTGCTCGCGCAGGCTGAGGCGGAGCGGATTCCGGTGGAGGAGACGACGCGGGCGGTGCCGGATCGGCGGTGGCGTCGTGGCGGGCGGTGAGTTGTTGCCGGTCGGTCGGCGGGTGGCGCACTGGCGGGGGCGGCGTGGGTTGTCGCAGCAGATGTTCGCCGATCGGTTGGGTAAGTCGAAGAGTTGGGTGGACAAGGTCGAGCGGGGTGTCCGGACGCTGGACAAGGTGTCCACGCTCCAGGACATCGCCGCTGTCCTGCGCATCGACCCGGGTGTGCTGCTCGGCCGGGACCTCCAGGCAGCGGACGTGTCCGGTCCGGTCGAGGGGGTCGCGCAGATCCGGGAAGCCCTGTCGACGTACGACGTCGTGGTGGGAAGGCCGTCAGCGCCGGGCCGGGTCGTGCCGGCGGATCGTCTGGGGCGGGACGTCGCCCACGCGTGGGTCGCCTTCCAGCATGCCCGCTATCCGCAGGTGACCGGGATGCTCCCGGGGTTGGTGGGTGGCGCGCAGCGTGCCCGTGCCGGTGATCCGGTCGGGGGCCGGCCGGTGCTGGTGGAGGTGTACCGGCTTGCCGCAGCGCTGCTGGTCAAGCTCGGTGAGGTGGATCTGGCGTGGTTGGCCGCCGATCGGGCGATGACCGCCGCAGTCGGTGAGGTGATGCCGGTTGCCGCCGCGACCGTGCAGCTCAGTCAGGTGTTGCGGGCGTCGGGGCGGGCACGGGTGGCCCGGTCGACGGCGCTGGCCGCCGCGTACCGGATCGCCCCGCCCGACCCCGGCGCTGCGTCCGCCCCGGAGTTGTCGCTGTGCGGGACGCTCGTCGTGCAGGCGGCGTTGGCCGCCGCCCGCGACGGCGACGACCGCGCCACGGCTGCGTTGCTCGACGAGGCCGCCGACATGGCCGCCCAGGTCGGCGACGGCCACGACCACCACCGGACCGGGTTCGGAGCGGTGGCGGTGGATCTGGCCCGGGTCACCGCCGCCCTCGACCTGGGCGAGGCGGGAGAAGCGGTGGCCTGGCACGAGAAGACCACCGCCCGCGACGGCTGGCGGTGGCTACCCGCGGAACACCGCGCCGGGCACCTGCTCGACGCCGCCCGCGCCTACCTGGACGCCGGTGATCCGGGCAACGCCTGCCGGGTCCTGGTCGCGGCCGAGCGTACCGCTCCCTGCGAGGTACGCCTGCGGCCCGCGGCCCGCGCGCTCCTCGCCCGGCTGGTCCGCGACCCGTACGCCCCCGCCACGATCATCCACCTCGCCGCCACCCTCCGGGTGACCTGACCACGACCGCGCCACCATTAGGCGCTGTTGTGCCGGTGTGGCGGTATCAGAGCGCTCCGATACCGCCACACCGGCACAACAGCGCCAACGAGCGCCAACGACGGCCGCCGACGGTCGACCTCAGGGGCGGCGGCGGAGGGTGGGGTCGGTCAGGGCGGGCAGCCGGTAGCCGGCGTCGGCCGGGTTGACGTCGTGGCCCGGCCGGACCAGCTCGTCGATCCGGTCGAGCACGTCGGCCGGCAGCCCGGCCGGCTCCCCGGCGGGTAGTTGGCTGCGCAACTGGGCGAGGGTACGCGGGCCGATGATGGCGCTGGTGACCGCCGGGTGGCTCAGCACGAACCCGAGCGCCAGGTCGATCAGCGTCAGGCCGCTCTCGTCGGCGAGGGTGGCCAGCCCGTCGACCAGGGCGAGCTTGCGGTCCCGGGCGGCGGCGTCGCGGAAGTCGAAGTGGTCGCCGTTGCGCCCGGCGCGGGAGTCCGCCGGTACGGCAGTCGACCGGTACTTGCCGGTCAGCCAGCCGCCGTTGAGCGGGCTGAACACCAGCACGCCGAGCCGGTACCGGGCGCTGGTGGGCAGGGCGGCGGCCTCGACGCCCCGGGTCAGGACCGAGTAGCCGAGCTGTTCGGTGGTGAAGCGTTCCCGCTGCCGGCGTTCGGCCACCCACTGTGCCTCGACGATCTGCTCGGCGGGGAACGCCGAGGTGCCGATCATCCGGACCTTGCCCTCCCGGACCAGGTCGGTCAGCGCGCCGAGGGTCTCGTCGACGTCGGTGAGCGGGTCGGGGCGGTGCACCTGGTAGAGGTCGATCCAGTCGGTGCCCAGCCGGCGCAGGCTGCCCTCGACCGCCTGCCTGATCCAGCGGCGGGAGTTGCCCCGGCGGTTGCGGTCGTCCCCCATCGGCTCGTGGAACTTGGTGGCCAGCACGACGTCGTCGCGCCGGCCGCGCAGCGCCCGGCCGAGGATCTCCTCGGACTCGCCGTGGGCGTACACGTCGGCGGTGTCGACCAGGTTGATCCCGGCGTCGAGCGCCTCGGCGACGATCCGGTGGCACTCCTGCTCGTCGGTGTTGCCCCAGGCGCCGAACATCATGGTGCCCAGGCAGAGGGTGCTCACCTCGACGCCGGTCCCGCCCAGTCTGCGGTACTGCATGATCCGATCGTCCTCCCGTACGCGATGTGCCCCCACGCTGGCACGCGGGCCGGCCGCCGGCACCGTCCCGGCGCGTCGAACCCGGCGTGCCGGCTTTGTGTCCCCGGCACATCGACCCGGCCGCCGAACAGTGAATAGGCTGGTGGACGCGATAGCGATGGACATTTCGGTACGGTGGAGGTAACAGTGGCGACCGGCCTGACCCAAGCCCGATGGACGCATGTGGCGTTGCCTACCGGCGACCTCGACAAGGCGATCTCGTTCTACACCACGCTCACCCCGCTGGTGGTCGTGGAGCGGTTCGCCGACGCCGACGGCGAGAGCGTCTGGCTCTCCAACGACAAGCAGGTCGAGACCCCGTTCGTGCTGGTGCTCGTCTCCTTCAACAAGGACAAGGGCGGCCAGCTCGGCCTGCTGCACCCGTTCGCGCACATCGGCATCGAGGTGCCGCAGCGGTCGGACGTCGACGAGATCGCCGGGCGGGCCCGTGAGCTGGGTTGCCTGCACTGGGAGCCGCGTCAGATGCCGCCGCCGGTCGGCTACATCTGCGCGCTCAAGGACCCCGACGGCAACGTCATCGAGATCTCCCACGACCAGCAGGTCTTCGACACCGTGCGGCGTCGGTGGGGGAGCTGACCGCAGCGTCCACCCGCGCCGCCGTGCAGCGGTACCTGGCGGCGCTGAACGCCCACGACGCCGATGCCGTGGCCGGCTGCGTGAGCGTCGACTTCGTCAACGAGCACACCGCCGCCCTCGGTCGGACGGTGGTCGGCCGGGCCCGCTACCGGGCCCGGCTCGACGGTTTCCTGGCCGAGTTCGTCGACCTGCGTTACGAGGTGGAGGAACTGCTCGCCGACGCCGACCGGGCGGCGGTGGCGTACCGGATGTCGTTCCGGCTGGCCTCGGCCGGCCGGGCCCCGGTGCGCATCCGTGGCGTGTTCCGGTTCCGGGTCGACGCCGACGGCCTGATCGCCCACCGGGTCGACTACTGGGACAGCGGCGAGGTCCACCGTCAGCTCGCGGGAGCACCCGAACCGCCGCCCGTCCCCGGTTCGGGGGCGGGCGGCCCGGCGTAGCCGGCTTCCGGATCCGGCGTGCGGTGGTGTCCGTGTCGCCGGATCCGGCCCGTGCTCGGTAGAGTTCGCCTTTCGGCGGACGGCGAGTGCGAGGTGGCGCGGTGACGGGCGGAGTCGACGAGTCGGCAGGTGACGCGCCGGCGATCCAGACCGTGCAGCGGGCCGCCACGATCCTCCAGGCGTTCTCCGTGGAGCGGCCCCGGCTCACCCTGGCCGAGCTGACCGCCGACCTGGCCATCAGCCGGGCCACCGCGCACCGGTACGCCCGCGCGCTGCGCGCGGCCAACCTGCTGCGCTTCGACACGGCCACCGCCACCTACACGCTGGGTCCGCAGGTGCTGGCGATGGAGGCCGCCGCCCGCGCGGCGCTGCCCATCGTCACCGCCGCCGAGCCGCACCTGGACCGGCTCACCCGGCTGACCAACCAGACCTCGGTGCTCAGTGTCTGGAACGGTGAGGCGCCGACGGTGGTCCGCTGCATGGACAACACCAGCGGTGACGTGCGGCTCAGTGTGCGCACCGGTTCGCCGTTGGATCTGCTCCGCTCGGCGCAGGGCCGGGTCTTCTGCGCCTACCTGTCGGCCGCCGAGGCGCCCGCGGTGGCCCGCCAGTTGCGGCTGTCGGCGGGCCTGCGGGCCGTCGTCGAGCAGGTCCGCCGGGACGGTTTCGCGGTCAACTCCCCGGAGGATTTCGGGGTACGCGTGCTGGCCGCGCCGGTGTTCGAGCGGACCCAGGTGGTGGCCGCCCTGGCCGTGCTGGGCACCAGCACGGCGCTGTCCGGCGCGGTGGAGGCCGCCGCGGCGGACAGCCTGCGGTTGGTGGCCCGGGAGTTGTCCGAGGCGCTCGGCGCGGGCTGACGCCCCGGCGGCCCGCCGTCAGTGGTGACCGTTGCCGTTGAGGTGCGGGTGGTGGCCGTTGCCGCCGCTGCCCAGCTCGGCGGTGACCAGGGCGGCGACGCGTTGCAGGGCGATGGCGAGCGGGCTGTCGGTGCCCTCGGGGACCGAGGTCGTGGTGCCGACGATGGCCATCGCGGCGATCAGGGTGCTGCCCCGGAAGATCGGCGCGGCGATGCTGCGGACCCCGTTGGCCGAGGGCGTGTTGGCCGAGATGCCGGTCCGCCGGATCTTCTCGACCTCCCGGCGCAGCTCTGCGGAGGCGGCGATCTCGGCGGCCAGCCCCGGGACGTCGGCCTCGGGGAGGAACGCGCAGAACACCCGACCCTGGGCGGATTCGGTGCGCGACAGCCGGGAGCCGGTCCGCACGCTGACCCGGATCACCCGGTCGGTGTTGTCGTCGGCGCGGACCACCACGGCGGTGTCGCCGTCCCAGACGCTGAGCACCACCGTCTCGTCGATCTCGCGGACGAGCTGTTGCATGCGCGGGCCGGCGATGCTGATCACCGGCATCGCCGCGCGGGCGGCGGCGGAGAGGGTCAGGATCTGCGGGCCGAGGGAGTAGAGTCCCTCCCGCTCGTCGTAGCGCAGCAGGTTGCTCTCCCGCAGCGCCTTGGTGTAGCGGTGCGCGGTGGCCTTGCTGGTGCCGAGGCTGGCGGTGAGTTCGTTGAGGCTCAGGCGCGGACGTGCCGCCGTGAACGCGTTGAGGATGACCGCCGCGCGCTGCACGGTCTGGATCGCCGGTGAGCTGGGGTCAGCGCTCTTGACCGGCGAAGGGGCATCGTCCGCCATCTGGATTCCTTTGTGCGCAGAGTGAGACAGTATCATGGCATATGACACGTCAGCCTGTCGATGCCTGCTGGTGGCGCAGCGCGATGTCCGCGTACAACCGGGCGAAACGCACCAGTTCCGACAGGGCGTACCGTTCCCGTCGCGGGTCGGCCGGATCGGGCGGTAACGCCGGCGGGCCCAGCCGTACGGTGGGCACCCCCCGGGCGCGCAGCACCACCCCGTCGGTCGACCCGGTCCACCCGCGCAGCGGCACCGGCGGCCGGCCGTACGCGGCGAGCCAGGCGGCGTCGGCGTGCCGGCAGATCGGCGCGGTGGGCGGGGTGGCCGCGGCCGGGTGCGCCGGATGGCCGGCCACCGCCAGCCCGCAGTCGGCCAGCGGGGTGTCACGCAGTCGCCGGGTGAGGGTGGCCCGCAGCGCGTCGGTGATCTGCGTCGGGTCGTCGCCGGGCACCGTGGTCAGGTAGAGGTGCAGGTCGACCACCCCGGGCAGCAGGTCGGGCTTGCCGGGCTGGCCGGCGCGGACCGCCCCGAGGCCCAGTTCCGCCCCGACCAGGGCGTCCGGGTCGGCCCGCCGGGCCAGATGGGCCCGGCGGAACTCCTCCAGCGCCTCGACGACCACGCCGAGGTGGGCGAGCAGCCCGCCGGGGGGTGTGGCGGTCTCCCGGAACAGTGCGGGGTGGAAGCCGCTGGACAGCCGTACCCGCAGGAACATCGCTCCCGGTTCGGCGGTGAGGATGCCCGGCGGGCTGGTCTTGGCCACGATCGCGGCGGCCGGTCGGGGCCGCCCGCGCAGGTGGTGCAGGACCCCGCCGGTGGTGGGGGCCGGCGCGACGCCGTCCTGCGGCCCGGCGGCGGGGTCGTCGCGGTGGGTGCCGGTGGCGGCGAGCAGCAGGGTCAGCCGGTGCGGCCGGTCGGCGGCCCGCAGGGCCTCGGCGGCGGCGGCGTAGCCGACCAGGGCGGCGGCTGCCGCCGCCCGCGCCACCGACAGGCCGAAGCCGCTGACCACCTCGCCGCCGGGGCCGGACAGTTCCAGCGCGGGGGCGGGGGAGTGCCGGCCGGTGATCGGGGCGTCGAAGTCGGTTCCGCCGGTCAGTGAGGTGTCCAGGTGCGAGTAGATCAGCAGTTCGGGGCGGTCGCCCAGGTCGGAGCCGCCGACCAGGTTGGCGCTGTCGGGCGTGGTCGCCGTGCGCTCCAGCGGGTCGACCCGCCAGGGCAGCTCCGGCCAGCGACCGGTGGCCCAGTCGGCGACCCGGTGCGCGGTGGCCCGCTCCCGACCGTACGGGCTGGGCTGGGCGGTGAGCGCGGCCAGGGCGTCGACCAGGGTGGCCTCGTCGACCGCCCGCGCGGCGGCGTGGCGCAGGGGCGCCGGTACCTCGTCGTCCATCCGCTCCCTCTCGCCAGCGTGACTTCATTCAAGATGACGTCTCGTATGTTGACATACTCTGGGCCGGGTCTCTAGCGTGGCCTGACACCAAACGACATCGCCCCGCATCCGGCGACGTCGCGGAACGGGCCCGGCACCCCGGATCGGCCAGTGCGCCCGGACCTGCCGCTGCGGCGCGGATGCGGCCGGCCGACCAAACCGCAGGAGGACCGATGACCTACGTGGTCACCGACGAATGTGTGGACGTACAGGATCGGTCCTGCGTCGAGGAATGCCCGGTGGACTGCATCTACGAGGGCGACCGGATGATGTACATCAACCCCGACGAGTGCGTCGACTGCGGGCGCTGCGAGCCGGTCTGCCCGGTCACCTCGATCTTCCACCTCGACGACCTCCCCGCCGACCGCGCCCGGTTCGGCCCGATCAACGCGGAGTTCTTCACCGAGATCGGCACCCCGGGCGGCGCCCGCAAGATCGGCCGGGTCGGCCACGACCACCCGGCCATCGCGGAAAGCGCCAGCTGATGGCCGAGCGGCACGAGGTCGATCTCGCGATCATCGGCGCCGGCCCGGCCGGCCTCTACGCCACCTACTACGCCGGTTTCCGGGGGATGAGCGTGGCGGTGATCGACTCGCTGCCGGAGGCCGGCGGGCAGATCGCCGCCCTCTACCCCGAGAAGGCGATCTACGACATCGCCGGGCTGCCCGCCGTGCGGGGTCAGGAACTCGTCGACGCCCTGCTCACCCAGGCCGCCACCGCCAAGCCGACGTTCCTGCTCGGGCAGAGCGCGACCGAGCTGACCTGCGCCGAGGACCACGTGCTGATCGGCACCGACACCGGCACCCAGGTCCGGGCGGCGGCCGTGCTGCTGACCGCCGGCATCGGCACCTTCACCCCCCGCGAACTGCCCGTCGGCAGCGACCACCTCGGCCGGGGCCTGCGCTACTTCGTCCCCCGGCTGGAGGAACTCGCCGGGCAGGAGGTCGTGGTGGTCGGCGGCGGCGACTCCGCCGTCGACTGGGCGCTGGCCCTGGAGCCGTACGCCAGCAGCGTCACCCTGGTGCACCGCCGCCCGCAGTTCCGCGCCCACGAACGCAGCGTCACCCAGCTGCACGAGTCGACCGTGCGGGTGCTCACCCCGTACGAGGTCAGCGGGATCGACGGGGAACAGCACGTCGAGGCCGTACACCTGACCGAGGTGCGCGGCGAGGGCCGGCAGACCCTGCCCGCCCAGGCGGTGGTCGCCGCGCTCGGTTTCATCGCCGACCTGAGCGCGATGGAACGCTGGGGGCTGGAGATGCGCCGCCGCTACGTCGCCGTGGACCGGTCGATGCGCACCAACCTGCCCCGGGTCTTCGCCGCCGGTGACATCACCGACTACGACGGCAAGGTACGGCTGATCTCGGTCGGCTTCGGTGAGGCCGCCGCCGCCGTCAACAACCTGGCCCCGCTGGTCAACCCGGCGCTCGGCACCGTCCCCGGCCACTCCTCGGACGCCGCATGACCGCCCCCGCGCCCACCGACGCGCACCTCGTCGTCACCCGGTACGGGCTGGGCCGGATCACCGGCGACGACGTCGAACTGCTCGACCTGCCCGCCCCGGACGTGCCCGCCCTGCTGCGCGCCGGCCGGGGGCTCGCCCCCGCCACCGAGGCCCGGGTCCGCCGCCGGCTGCCGCTGGAGACCCTCGTCGGCGACCTGCGCCCACCGATGGCGAGCACCCGCGCGGTGTGGGGCGTCGGGCTGAACTACCACTGCAAGGCCCGGACCACCGGCCGGGCCCTGCCCACCCAGCCGGTGCTCTACCTGAAGTCGCCAAGCGCCGGCTCCGGCCCGGGGGACACCGTGCCGCTGCCCGGCTCGGTGAGCAGCCAGCCCGACTACGAGGGCGAGGTCGCCCTGGTCGTCGGCGCGCGGATGCACCACACCCCGGCCGAGCGGGTCTGGGCGCACCTGGCCGCCGTCACGGCCGCCAACGACCTGACCGCCCGGGACGTGATGGCCGCCACGGGCAACCCCACCCTGGCCAAGAGCTTCCCCGGGTTCGGTGCCCTGGGCGCCTCCGTGCTCGGCCTGGGCGCGGTCGCCGACCGCGACGCCATCGGCGTCCGCACCACCGTCAACGGCGAGCTGCGCCAGCAGGCCAGCACCGCCGACCTGATCTTCCCGGTGCCCGACCTGCTCGCCTGGATCACCCGGTACGTGGTGCTGGAGCCGGGCGACGTGGTGCTCACCGGCACCCCGACCGGCACCGGCCAGGACCGGGGTTGCTTCCTGAGCCCCGGCGACCAGGTGGAGGTCACCGTCGCCGGGGTGCTGCCCCTGCGTACCCGGTTCCGTGCCGAGAGCCCGGACCACCCCGCGCCGGCCGCCGTCGACGCGTCGACCCACTCGCTTCGCACAGAGAGCCCGATGTCATGAGTGAGAATTCCGAGCGGTACGACCTGGTGCTGGCCGGTGGCCAGGTGTTCGACGGTCAGACCGGAGCAAGCCGGGTCGCCGACGTCGCGGTGACCGGCGACCGGGTGGCCCGGATCGCGCCCGACCTCGCCGCCGCCGCCGACCGGGTGATCGACTGCGCCGGGCAGTACGTGCTGCCCGGCCTGGTCGAGGCGCACACCCACATCTTCGCCGAGGTCTCCAAGGTCGGCGCGCCGCCGGACGAGGCGCACCTGCACCGGGGCGTCGTCGCCGCCTGCGACGCCGGCACCGTCGGCGCGTCCACCTTCGCCGCGTTCGAGAAGTACGTCGCCGCGCCGGCCCGGATGCGGCTGGTGAACTTCCTCAACGTCTCGGTCCTCGGCCTGATCGACTTCCGGTTCGGTGAGCTGATCAACCCCGGCACGCTGGTCCCCGAGGACGCCCTGGCGGTGGCCGAGGCGAACCCGCACCGGGTCCGCGGCTTCAAGATCCGGCTCTCCGAGGACGTCGTCGGGCTGGACTGGCGTCCGCTGCTCAAGCGTTCCCTGGCCCTCGCCGGCGAGGCCGGTCTGCCGCTGATGATCCACATCGGGGAGACGCCGGAGCCGCTGCCGGTGATCCTGCCGCTGCTGCGCCCCGGCGACGTGGTGGCGCACTGCTACACCGGCAAGCCGTACGGCATCCTCAACGACGGCGCCGTGCTGCCCGAGGTCCACGCCGCCCGCGAGCGCGGGGTGCTGTTCGAATCCGCCCACGGCAAGAGCAACCTCAGCTTCGCCGTCGCCCGCCCGGCGATCGAGCAGGGCTTCCTGCCCGACGTGGTCACCTCCGACACCAGCGCCCGCAACTGGCGCGGCCCGGTGTTCGACCTGGTCACCAGCATGGCCAAGCTGCGGGCGATGGGGATGACCCTGGAGCAGCTCGTGCCCCGGGTGACGACCGCGCCGGCCCGGCTGACCGGTCTGGACGCCGAGGGCTACGGCACCCTGGTCGAGGGCGGCCCGGCGCACGTCACCGTGCTGGCCGAGGCCGAGGAGGCGGTGCTGCCCGACGCCGCCGGCAACACGATCACCGCACCCCGGCTGGACCCGGCCGTGGTGCTGCTCGGCGGCGAGCAGGTGCCGACCGTGCCGTGGCGCGGGCTGCCCGCCACCGGGGCGTGAGGCCCTGATGTCCGCCGTCGGGCCGGTGTCCGGCGAGCCGGGGCCGGCGCAGCCGACCCCGTCGACCTCCGTCGGGCAGACCCCGTCGACACCCGTCGGGCAGACCCCGTCGACACCCGTCGGGCAGACGCCGCCGACGTCCGTCGGGCCGACCCCGCCGGCCGGGGTGCACGGCCACCGCGCCCGGCTGCGGGCGGCGCTGCGCGCCGGTGGGCAGCTCGCCGGCACCTTCGTTAAGCTCCCCGGGGCCGACGTGATCGCCCTGGCCGCCCGCTCGGGACTCGACTTCGTCGTGATCGACCTGGAGCACTCCGGCCTGGACGAGCGGACCGCCACCGACCAGCTCCGGCTCGCCGCCCTGGCCGGCCTGCCGGCGCTGGTGCGGGTGCCGGCCGTCGACCCCGGCCAGGTCAACCGGCTGCTGGAGGCCGGGGCCGTCGGGATCCAGTTGTCGACCGTGCGCCGCCGGGCCGACGTCGAGGCGCTGCGCTCGGCCAGCCGGTACGCCCCGCACGGGCGGCGCAGCATCAGCCTGGCGCACCCGTCGGCCGGGTACGGCGGCGACGGCCTGGACCGGTACCTCGCGGCCGAGGCCGGGCACCCGCCCGTACTGGTGGCCCAGATCGAGACGGCGACCACCGACGACCCGCTGCCCGCCCTGCTGGCCGGGGTGGACGTGGGCTTCGTCGGGACCACCGACCTGGCGGTGAGCCTGGGCCTTTCGACCACCGACGACCCGGGGCCGCTGTTGCGGCGCACCGGGGACATCGCCGCCGCGGCCCGCACGACCGGGACCCACCTCGGCGGCTGGGTGCCCGAGCGGTCCGCCGCGGCGCTGGACCGCTGTGGCCTGACCGACGCGCGCTACCTCGTCGTCGGCTCGGACCTGCACCTGCTCGGCACCGGCCTGCGTCGGCTCGCCGCACCCCTCTGACCCGCCCGAGAAGGGACGCGTTCACATGCTCAACCCGCAGCTCTACCGCACCTCGGTCAACTGGGACGACATCCCGGCCACCGACGTCCGGCCCGGGGTGCGCCGCAAGGTGTACGCCACCGACGAGGTCCTCTTCGCCTGGCACGAACTGGCTGTCGGGATGGACCTCAACCCGCACCACCACGACGACTTCGACCAGCTGGTGCTGATCCTCGGCGGCCGGTGCAACTACTACGTCGACGGCGTGCCGCACCCGATGGGGCCGGGCTCGATGCTGCTGGTGCCGCGCGGCGCGGAGCACTACATCGAACCGACCGAGGGCCCGTGCATCAACGTGGACGTCTTCGCCCCGCCCCGGGCGGACTTCCTGCCGCACGCCTGGCGCCCCGGGCAGGGCTGACCGGCGATGACCGACATCGTGGTGGTGGGCAGCCTCAACGTGGACGTGGTGGTGCCGCTGCACGAGCTGCCCGCCCCCGGGCAGACCGTGCTCGGCGCGGCCGACCACCGGCGGGCCGGCGGCGGCAAGGGCGCCAACCAGGCCGTCGCCGCCGCCCGGCTGGGTCGCCGGGTGGCGATGGTCGGCGCGGTCGGCATCGACGCCGACGGCGACTGGCTGCTCGGGCTGATCGCCGCCGAGGGGGTGGCCACCGAGGCGGTGCTGCGCGCCCCCCGGCCCACCGGGCAGGCGATCGTGCTGGTCACCGCCGACGGCGACAGCACCATCGCGGTCAGCTCGGGGGCGAACATGTGGCTCGCCGCCGAGCATCTCGGCCCGCTGCGTGACCTGCTCGGGTCGGCGCGGGCGGTGCTGCTGCAACAGGAGGTCGACGCGGCGGTGGTGGCCGAGGCGGTCCGGCTGGCCGAGGGGCTGGTGGTGCTCAACCCGGCACCGGCCCGCCCGGTCGACCCGGCGACCCTGGCCCGGGTCGACGTGCTGGTGCCCAACCGGGGTGAGTTGGCCGCCCTGGCCGGTGCGCCGCCGACGGACGCCGGGGTGGAGGGGCTGGCCGCGATGGCCCGGTCGCTGGGCACCCGGGGGCCGGTGGTGGTGACCCTCGGCGGTGACGGCGCGCTGGTGGTGACCACCGACCGGCAGTGGCTGATCCCGGCGGAGCGGGTCGACGCGGTCGACGCGACAGGCGCCGGGGACACCTTCTGCGCCGCGCTGGCCGACGCGCTGCTCGACGGCGCGGCGATCGACGAGGCGGCCCGGTGGGCGAGCCGGGCGGCAGCGGTGACGGTCACCCGGCCCGGGGCGATGGAGGCCGCACCCCGTCGCGTCGAGGTGCCCACGGCCGCCTGAACCCCGCCCTGCCACGCCGGCCGGCGCGTCCCTGCCCGGTCCGGCTGCCGCCGCAGCGTGCCAACCTGCCGCCCGTCGCCTGCTGCCTGTCGGCGACGGCGCGGCCCGGCTCCGGCCGGCTGCGCCCGCTGCCCCCGGCCCGTCCCGGTCGGGGGCAGCGGCGTGGCGGCGACCCCTGCGCGCGTCGGTGCGCCGCCCGGCTGCCGCCCGCCCCGGCCCGCGCGGCACATCGCCCCGGGCCGGGACGCGTCGTCGGTCAGAAGTGGGCGGGGAAGTCGGCCTTGCGGATCAGACAGTGGATGCCCTTCACCCCGTCGACGACCTGGCTCACCTCGAAGTCGGCGGCGGCGCTCAGGTAGGCCAGCGCGGTCTGCGGGGGCATGCCCTGGGTGCGGACGAGGAAGTCGACGGCGGCCCGGACGGCCCGCCGCATCGCCTCGTCGAGGTCGCTGTGCAGGCCGACCGGCAGCCAGTGGGTGGCGGTCTCGCCGAACGGCCCGTCGACGGCCCCGAGCAGGCCACCGGCCTGTGCCCGGGGGATCACCGACAGCCGCAGGGTGGCCCGCAGCGGTGCCTCCAGGGCGGTCAGCGCCACCTCGCCGTCGCCCTGGGCGTAGTGCGGGTCACCGGCGTAGAAGCCCGCCCCGGGCAGTTGTACCGGCAGGTAGAGAGCCGAGCCGACCTGCAACTCGTTGATGTCGAGGTTGCCGCCGAACGCGCCGGGCGGCACCGAGTGGACCGGCTCGTCGGTGTCCACGGCGACGCCCATCAACCCCAGGAAGGGGGCGAGCGGGAAGCGGGCCGCCCGGCCGTCGCCGTACGGCAGGGTGCCGAACAGCCGGCCGCCGTGGTGGATCACCTCGGTGAAGTGGCTGACGGTGCCGTACTCCCGGGGACCGTCGCCGTCCGGGCCGGTGTCGGTGGGGGTGAGCGGGTACTCCCCGGGCAGCGCGCCGTAGCCGTGCCGGCTGCTGATGAAGCCGTACGGGGCGCGGATCAGCAGGTCGAGCACCTCGATCCGGAGCAGGTCGCCGGGTTCGGCCCCGGCCACCGCGATCGGGCCGGTGACCACGTGCGGGCCGTCGGCGTCGTAGTCGTGGGCCACGTCGGAGGCGGCCAGGTCCCGGGCGTCGGTGAGCACCCGGTCGCTGGGCACGTCGAACTGCTTGAGGAAGCCGACCGGGTCGCGGCCCTGGTCCTCCAGGATGCCCTCGTGGCTGAGCGTGTCGATGGTCACGGTCTCGCCGGAGCCGACCCGGAGCACGGGTTCGTGCCGCCGGTCGGGCAACCGGCCCCACAGGCAGGTGTCGGGGGTGCTCGGCAGGTAGTGGGTTCCACCGATCGGGCCATCGTGCGGCTGGAGCATGACATCCTCCGGAAGGGGTGACACCGGCTGGCGGTGCGACGGGACGGCGCGGCCCGGTGCGGGGGCCGGCGGCCGGCGACGGGATGCGCGGGCCGCGTCCGAGGGCCGGCGATCGGGGTCGGGCGGATCGGCCGGGCCACGTCGGATGCAGGGGATCGTGACCGGCGAAGCAACCGTTGCGTGTTGCGTTCGTATTAACAGCGAGTAACCCGGTGCCGGAGTCTGCCCTGCTCTTGACAGTTGCCATGGCCGAGTAGCAGCATCGTGTAGCGAGATGCTGTCTCGCATGACGTAGAAGGCGGTGAGGTGATGGCGCAGCAGACGCCGGTACGTCCGCTCGGTGCCACCGGTGACGGCGCGATGATCGACGAGGACTGGGAGGCGCTGCGGTTCCGGGTGCACCGCTCGGCGTACCGCGACCCCGAGGTGTTCCGGGCCGAGGTCGACCGGATCTGGAATCACACCTGGCTCTATCTCGGCCACGAGA
The DNA here is from genome assembly GCF_049178995.1 of Micromonospora sp. WMMD735. Taxonomy (NCBI): domain Bacteria; kingdom Bacillati; phylum Actinomycetota; class Actinomycetes; order Micromonosporales; family Micromonosporaceae; genus Micromonospora; species Micromonospora sp. WMMD735. The sequence continues at coordinate 2,053,171 of NZ_JBMHMJ010000002.1, read as the reverse complement.
CCGAGATCCCGAAGGCGGGTGACTTCAAGACCCGCACCCTCGGCGGTCGACCGCTGATCTTCTGCCGGGACGCCGGGGGCCAGGTGCGGGCGTTCTTCAACGCCTGCACCCACCGGGGCACCGTGCTGTGCCGGCACAGCGAGGGCAACACGAAGTTCTTCCAGTGCTTCTACCACGCCTGGGCGTTCAGCAACTCCGGCGAACTGGCCGCGCTGCCCGGCGACGACGCGTACCCCGACGATCCGGCCTTCCGGGCGTCGATGGCCCTGCGCCAGGTGCCCCGGCTCCAGATCCACGAGGGTTTCGTCTTCGTCGCCTTCGACCAGGACGTCCCCGACCTGCTGACCCACCTCGGGCCGGCCGCGCACTACATGTCGCTGACCGCGAAGATCGGCGAGCACGGCATGACCACCCTGCCGGGCGTGCAGCTCTACAGCGTGAAGGGCAACTGGAAGCTCGCCGTCGAGAACGCGATGGACGGCTACCACTTCGCCCCCACCCACAACACCTTCGTCGGCTACCTGCGGGAGACCGGCTTCGCCGTCACCGACGACGACCAGTACGCCTACGACCTCGGCGGCGGCCACGGGCTGCTCGTGCTCACCGGGCACAACGGCCGGATCGGGATGGTCTGGGAACCCCGCTTCGGCGACGAGGAGAAGGCCCGCACCGTCGCCAAGCGCCGCGAGCTGGAGGCCCGCCTCGGCCCCGAACTCGCCGCCGAGGTGGCCGACGCCAGCCGCATCCTGTTCGTCTTCCCCAACCTGCTGCTGTTCGACCTGGAGGCGCTGACCATCCGGCAGCTCGAACCGGTCGCCGCCGACCGCACCGACGTGCGGGCGTGGCAGTTCGTCGAGGTCGGCGAGCCGGAGTCGGTCCGCGCGCTGCGGATCAAGACGATGGTCAGCTTCGTCGGGCCGGGCGGCCTGGCCACCCCCGACGACATCGAGGCGTACGAGGCGGTGCAGCGCGGCATCACCGCGACCGCCGACTCGGTCGACCCCGCCCACGACTGGAGCGACATGTCGCGGGGCATGGCCAACGAGAAGCAGGGCAACCAGGGCCGCTCGATCGACGAGGGCGCGATGCGCAGCTTCTGGCGGCGCTGGGCCGAGGTGGTCGGGGCGGGCACCAGCGTGGCCGGCGACCCGCCGGCCGGTACGCCCGCCGCCGGACCCGCCACGGGGGGTGCGGGCAAGTGAGCGCGTCGACGACGGCAGGCAGCCGTGGGGGAGTGGTCAGTGTGGCATCGCGCGAGGTGACCCGGGCCGAGGTGGAGGAGTTCCTCTACCGGGAGGCGCAACTGCTCGACGAGTGGCGGCTCGACGAGTGGCTCACCCTCATCGAGCCGGGTGGCCGGCTGGAGGTCCCCACCACCGACTGGGCCGGCTGGGACGCCACCACCGCCGGGTACTTCGTGGCCGACGACTACGAGCTGATCCAGGCCCGGGTCAAGCGGCTCAAGAGCCGCAAGGCGCACGCCGAGAACCCGCACTCGCGGACCCACCGGATGGTCTCCAACGTGCTGCTGCTGGAGGCCGGCGCGGAGACCGTCTGGATCAGCGCCAACTTCATCATCCACCGGTACCGCGACAACGGCGCCTACACCTACGTGGGCCGCTACGAGCACGTGCTCAAGGTCGACCCGGACGGGCTGCGGTTCCGGCTGCGCCGGGCCGTGCCGGTGATGGAGTCGATGGACCCCGGCGCCCGACTCAGCTTCATCCTCTGAGCCGGCCGCCATGATCACCCACATGCTGGTCTTCCGGTTCCGCGACGACCTGCCGCCCGGCGCGGCCGAGTCCGTCCTGGCCGAGCTGGAGACCTTCCCGAGCCGCTATCCCGCGATGCGCAACTGGCGCAGCGGGGTCAACGTCAGCACCCGCGACACCAGCATGACCCACGGCTTCGTCGTGGAGTTCCCCACCGAGCAGGACCTGCTCGACTACCTGCACAGCGACTCGCACGAGCGGTTCGTCCGGGAACGCTGGCGGCCGGTCATCGAGCGTCAGGCCATCGTCAGTCTCCCCACCGCCGGGGACGCCCAGCCCATCGAGAGGGGTCACAGATGACCACCGAGGCCACCGCCCGCCGCCGTGGGCCCTACGGCATGGAGTACGCCCGGATCGAGGTGCCCGACCTCGCGGCCTCCATCGAGTTCCTTCAGTACCACGTCGGGCTGCAACTGGAGCAGCACGACGACGAGTACGCGTTCCTGCGCGCCGACCTCGAACACCACAGCATCGAGCTGGTCGCCGCGCCGCAGCGTACCGAGTCGTGGACCACGGCGGTCGGGTTCAGCGTCGAGAACGACGCCGTCCTGGACGACCTGCGGGAGCGGGTCACCGCCGCCGGGCACGAGGTGTTCGAGCTGGCCGACCGGGTCAAGGGCCTGGTCCAGCGGGGCTTCGCCGTGCGCGACCCCAACGGGCTGATCGTCGAGTTGTTCACCGAGTTCCAGGAGTACGCCGAGCCGCCGCTGATCGAGCTGCGCCCGCTGGACCTGGTGCACCCGTTCCTCGCCACCGACAAGTACGACGAGACGCTGGCGTTCTACACCAAGGTGCTCGGCTTCCTGGAGTCCGACCACGTCGGCGACGTCACGGTCTTCCTGCGCAGCGAGGACCGCTACCACCACAGCCTGGCGATCCAGCGCAACAACGAGTTCTACGTCGCGCACCTGTGCTTCATGATGAAGAGCTTCGACCACGTGATGCGCGGCCGGGCGCGGGCCCAGTACAAGCAGGTCCCGATCGCCTCCGACCTGGTCAACCACTCGGCGTCCACGTCGATCGCCTTCTACATGCACGACACCCGGCACGGCCCGCGCTACGAACTGTGCGACAGGCACCGGGTGTTCACCCCCGAGGAGCACGAGACCCACCGGGCCCGCCGGATGGCGGTCGACCCGCGCAACATCGACGTGTGGCGTCCCGCCGCCGACGACTGGGCGCGTTTCTGACCCGCGCCCCCGTCAGGACCGGCCGGCGGGGTGTCGTACCCGCCCGCCGGTGAGGGGTGCGAACGCGGGGTGGCCCGGTCAGGGGGCCACCCCGCCTCCCTGCTCCGCCGGGCCCGGCACGTCAGGTGTCCGGGCGTGTCCAGCCGCGTCCAGCATCCCCCTCCCCTCCCACCGCCCGTTGCGAGGATTGCCGTCCGGTCGGCCCATGGTCCGGCCGACGGGTCCTCTCGTGATGGGAGTGGTGAATGTCAGAACGTGTCATCAGCCGGCCGGACAGGAGAACACCGAGCCGTAGGTCCCTGCTCGCCGTGGCACTGGTCGCGGTGTCGTCGGTGGCCCTCGTCCCGACGGCCGCGGCGGCGGGGCCGGTCGACCGGCCGGCTCGCCCCGGGGGCGCGGCGGATCCGGCCCGCGCCGACGGCCGGGCCGCCCCGGCGTCCGCCGCTGCCGTCGCCGGGTCGGGCCGGGCGACCGGGGCGGCGGACATGGCCGAGGCGATCGCCGCGCAGCGGGGCATCAGCCGCGACGCCGCCGAGAAGCTGCTGCGCGCCGAGGACGCCCACGTACGGCTCGCCAACCGGTTGACCACCGAGCTGGGTGCCAGCTCGGGCGGGGCGTACCTGTCCGACGGCGCCCTCGTCGTCACCGTCACCGACGCCGCTGCCGCCGCGAAGGTGACCGCCGCCGGCGCGACGGCGCGCCTCGTCGCCCGGGGCGAACGGCAACTGCGCACCATCCAGCGGACGCTGGAGGCCGCAGCGAGTGAACCCGGCACGACGTGGGGGGTGGACCCGGCGACCAACCAGGTGGTGGTGAGCCTGCCGGCGTCGGGAGCGAAGAACGCCGTGCAACGCTCGGCGGCGCGCCGGTTCGGCACGGCGGTCCGGTTCGAGACCGGCACCGGCCCGATCCAGCCGAACGTCGGGATCTCCAGCGGGGACTCGTTGGGTGGCTGCTCGGCCGGCTTCACCGCCACCGACTACACCTTCAACTACATCATCACGGCCGGCCACTGCACCCAGGGCTACCCGCACTGGACGCTGCCCAACGGCCAGGACGTCGGGCCGTCGCTGGAGAGCAACTACCCGGAGAACGACTTCGGCCTCATCTGGATGAACGGTCCGTCGGTCTGGGCCACCGGCACCATCAACCTGTGGAACAACACCAGCCGCAGCATCCACGGCTGGGCGACGGCCGTGAGCGGGCTGTCGGTCTGCAACTCGGGCAGGACCACCGGGTTCAGGTGCGGCTCCGTGCTCAAGACCAACGTGACGGTCAACGGCGCGGGCGGCACCGTACGTCAGATGATCGAGACCAACATCTGCACCCTCGGCGGTGACAGTGGTGGGCCGCTCTTCGCCGGCAACACCGGGTACGGGCTGAACTCGCACGCCAACCGCAACGGCAGCCAGTGCAACTCCTCGCCGCGCACCTGGCACCAGCCGGTGGGAGAGGCGATCACCACGTACCAGGTCGTCATCTACGGTGCGCCGTGACGTGCGGCGACGAGCAGAGGAGTCAGCGATGAGAACCGCACTCACCCGGGCCGTACGCCTCACCGCCGCGGCCGTCGCGGCGACGACGGTGGCCCTCACCGTGGCCGTCAGCCCCGCCCAGGCGGACCTCTGGCAGCACACCGACGGGTTCGAGAGCAGCCCGGCGGCGGTGTGGGAGTTCCACCGCTCCGGTGCCGGCAGCGGTGCCTTCGAGCTGGGCGCGGGGAAGGCCCACTCCGGTGCGAACAACGCCATTCTCACGACGTCGGCCGGCGGCTGGTCCGGGGTGGGCAAGCTGCTCACCGTGCGGCCGCGTACCGCCGGGCACAACACCACCTGCGGCGGTGGGTTCTTCGTCCAGGCGGTCAGCGGGCCGGCGGTGCTCAACGTCGAGGTGATCGATCCGGCAAGCTGGACCTACCTCGCGCTGCGCACCGTCCGGATCACCGACACCGTCTGGCGACGGCACGACGTGGCGAGCTACGCCAACGGCCCGAGCCAGGTGTTCGTCCGGGTCTCCCTGCTCGGTGGCAGCGGCCCCGTACGGGTGGACGACATGGCGTTCCAGTGCACCTTCTTCAGTAACTGAGCAGGTCGACGACGGCGGGGCCGGCGCTCGTGGCGTCGGCCCCGCGACGCCCGCGGGCTGCGTCGCCGTGCCGGTGCGGGGCCGGAGGCCCTGTCGACGCGCCTCCCGGGCCGGTGCGGTGCGGGTTGTCGCGGCGTCGCCTCAGGGTAGCGGCACGACGTAGGAGTCGACCCGGGCGATCAGCCCGTCGCGGAAGGTGAACAGGTCGTTGAAGGCGAAGCGGAACGGCCCGTGGTCGACGCTGACTCCCCGGCCCTCGCCCGTGACGACGACGACCGGGCCGTCCTCGTGCACGCGGTGGACGTCGAGCGTCGGACTGCCGGTGAACGCGGGGTTCTCGATCTCCCCATCGAACTCCGTCCTGCCGTGGGTGCTCCGGTGACCGTGGATGACCCACTCGACGTCGTCGGTGAGGGTCGCGAGGATGCGCGGGTGGTCGCTCGTCCGGAACCCGGCGAAGTACTCCGCGACGAGGTCGCGTTGGGTCTGTGGCGTCATGGTTGCTCCGTCGTCACGTGGTCGGGTGCCGGCGTCGGGCCGGGCTGGCGCAGGTGTGCGGCGAGGGCGTCGAGGATCGCGGCGAGCCCGTCGACGGCCTGGGCGGTGCGTAGCTCGGGGGGAAGCCGTCGCTGGTGGACGGTGAGGTCCGTGCCGTCGGCGGCGGGGCGGAGGGTGACGCTCGTGCGTAGGCCGGTGGCCGGTTCGTCGAAGACGAGTTCGTGCGGTGCGGTGACGCGCACGTAGACGAACCGGAGCCGACGGGTGCGGCCGTCCGGCGCGCGGGTGTCGAGCGCGAACTCTCCGCCGGGGCGCAGGTCGACGGTCACCGACCCGGATGGCACGGTGGCGTGCGAGCCGCCCCAGAAGGCGGTGATGCCGGTCGGCGAGGTGAAGGCGGCCCAGACCCGTTCGGGCGGCGCGGCGAGCCGCCGTCGGGCGATCAGTTCGTCGCCCCGCAGGTGCGCGTCGGTCACCGGGCCGTCCCGTCGTCGGTGAGGTGGTGCTCCAGGGCGTCGAGCCGGTCGTTCCAGGTGCGCCGCTGCTCGTCGATCCAGGTGCCGAGCAGCGAGAGCTGATCGGTCCTGAGGCGGCAGGGGCGACGGGTGCCCTCGCGTCGCTGCTCGACCAGGCCGCAGCGGCGCAGCACCCCGACGTGGTGCGAGATCGCCTGTGGGGTCAGGTCGAACGGCGCGGCTAGCTGTCCCACCGTGGCGTCACCGTGGGCGAGGCGGGCCACCAGGGCGCGTCGGACCGGGTCACCGAGCGCGGCGAAGGCCGCGTCGAGATCCGGACCGGGTGCGACGGGTACGGGAGCGGGGGGCACAGCTCCACGATAACGGAAACAGTCGTTTGCGCAAGCGATCACTTGCTGATTGGTCGCCCGGGTGTCGCGGCGGGTACCCGGCGTCGTGCCGGCCGGGCGAGCAGCAGCACGATCGTGAGGACGGCGGCGGCGACCGGTAGTCCCCAGGGCCGCCGGGCCGCCGCCACGGTGAACGCGAGCGGCCGACCGGGCACCGCGATCCGGCCGTCCACCTCGTACCGGCCGAACGGGGCCGCGTCGGTGGGCACCGCGACGTGGTACTCCCGGGTCTGCCCGGCGGCGATGGTGCCCACCGCCGGGGCGGCCACGATGGTCCGGGCCCGGCCGGGCGGCCCGACGGTGAGCCGCAACGGCGGGTCGGTGACGTCCTCCGTGCCGGGGTTGTGCAGGGTGATCCGCACCGCGAGTTCGCCCGGCAGGCCGAACCACCCGCGCGGCCCGGACCGGTCGACGGCCCGCACCGTCACCAGGGTCAGCCCGGGCGGGGCGGTCGGCGCGGCGGCCGGGGCGGTCACCCCGGCCAGCGTCAGGTCGGCCACGGCGATGGCCGTGCCGGTCGGCGTCCGGACCCGCAGCACGCACGGGCAGGCCACCGGTGGGGCGGCCACCAGCACCGGCAGGGTGGCCCGGCCGGCCGGCGGCACCTGGCCGTGGGTGGCCGCCCCGGTTGCGCAGTCGAGCGCGCCGCGCCGGGCGGCGTTGCCGCACACCTCGGCCTGCACGGTGCCGGCGGGCCAGCCGTCGAGGCCGACCAGCACCCGCTGCCCGATGCGCAGCGTCCCCGCCGGCACGGTGACGCCGGGACCACCGCCCGCCGGGGTGCCGGCCGGGGCGGGTGCCCCCGGGGCCGGCGCCAGCGCGGCGGCCACGGCCAGCAGGGTGACGGCACGCAGCGGCCCGGTCATCGGGCGGGCGGGGCGTCGGGACGCGGGTCGGCACCCGGGGCCGGCCCGGTGGCGGCAGCCGGAGTCGGCCCGGTGGCGGCAGCCGGGGTCGGCCCGGTGGCGGCAGCGCCGGTCGCGGCGGAGACGGTTGCGGCCGGTCGCGGGGTGTCGGCCGGGTCCGGGGTGGACGGTCGACCGACGGCGGCCTTCCGTCGCCACCACCGTAGCCCGGCCCAGCCGGCCGCCCCGGCGAGCAGGGCCAGCAGCAGCCACGGCGGGGCCCACACCCCGGCGGTACGGACCACCGGCGGCAGCGCGGTGTCCGTGCTGGTGGCCGCGATGTCGACCTCGGCGGTCAACCGCAGCAGCGGTGGTACGCCGGTGATCCGCTCGGTGACGGTGAAGGTGGCCCCGGGCAGCAGCTCAGGCAGGTCGGTGGGGGCGGTGCGGGCCTGTTCCCGGCCGAACGGCGCGCGTACGGTCACCGTGCCGCTGCCGCCGACCCGGACGTTGCCGTCGTTGCGCAGCCGGTAGCGGACCACCAGGTCGCCGCCGCCGAAGGGGTTGACCGGGTTGTCGTAGGAGACGTCGACCGCCTCCACGGTGACGGCCGGCCGGACCGGGCCGGTGACCCGCAGGTAGACCCGGGCGGCGAGCCGCTGGTCGACCAGGACGCGCTGCCCGTCGGCGGTGGTCCGGACCCGGGCGACGGCACCGATCACCCCGCCGGTGTGGTCGCCCGGGGTGGCGTTGGCCGGCACGGTGAGCCGGAACGGGATGTCGACCCGCTTACCCGCCGGAATCGTCCATTCGCGCCGGTCGACCCTGATCCAGGAGCCCACGTCGGTGGCCGGCCGATCCGCCGGCAGCAGGGCGAACGCGCCGTCGGTGGAGGTGTAGGCGTCGGTGCCGTACACGTCGAAGGTGACCGGGCCGTCGCCGAGGTTGGTGACGCCGACGTGGTCGGTCAGGGTGCTGCCCGGGGCCAGGTCGTAGATGAAGTAGTTGCGCCCGGTCGGGCCCTTGGCGCTGGACGGCTGGACGGCCCAGCGCGCCGCGCCGGTCTCGGCGGCCCCGGCCGCCGGGCCGGGCGACGGGGCGGGCGCGGCGGGGGCCGGTGCGGGCGGGGCCGCCGCCACCAACAGCGCGGCGGCGAGCACGACGCTCGCCCGGATCAGGGTGGTACGCAGGGACATGCCGGGCTCCGGAGGGGTGATCGGGTCCGGTGGGACGGGTGGCGAGCCCGTCCCACCGGGGTGTTGCCGGATCAGGAGAGGGTGAGGGTCAGCACCGCGCTGTAGTCGCCCGCCGCAGCGGACGCCGGAACCCCGAGCTGGAGTTCGGCACCGCAGGTGAAGGTGCCGTTGCTCGCGCCGGTGGCCGAGGTGCACAGCGCACGTGCCGTGCCCAGGCCGGCACCGGGCGCGGCGGGCGCGCCCGGGGTGACCACGCCGGGGGTGCCGGCGAGGCCGTCGGTGCCGACGGCGGCGTTCGGCGTCCAGCCGAGGTTGTCCGCGGCGATGGTGCCGCCGGTGGCCGAGGCGAAGTCGGCGACCTGCCCGACCAGGCTCCAGCCGGCGTTGGTGCCGCGCAGGTCGGCCACGGTGGCGGCGTTGAGCGCCCCGGTGGTGACCTGCCCGTTGCTGACCGCCGGCAGGGCGACCGAGGAACCGGTCACGCCGAGGGTCAGCGCGCCACCGGTGACGGTGGTGGTGATCTGCTGGCTGGCGTCGCCGCCACCGGCCGGGGTGCGGCTGAACGTCACCGGGGTGAAGGTGTCCTGGCTCCGGTCGGCCGCGCCCCGGGCGGCGAAGGTGATCACATAACACTGGACCTTCGTGCAGTCCACGGATGTCCCGGTGCGGTCGGTGTAGACCGCGCTGATCGGCAGGGTGGTGCGGAACGTGCCGTCGGCGTTGAGCCGGTCGCGCGCCTCGGTCGGCTCGTTGGACTTGTTGACCCACTTGGTGACCTGGAGGACACCGGCGTTCGTCCAGTGCTCGTCGACCTTGCGGCCGAAGGAGACGTAGATCCCCGCCGCCCCGTTGGCCTCCGGGTCGAAACCGCTGCCGCTGACCGTGATCGTCGCCCCGGCCGGGTCGAGCCCGGTGGCCGGGGTGACGCCGACCGTCGGTGCGGCCGGTTCGCCGCCGCCACCGGTGGAGAGGGTGAACGACAGCGGGTCGAGCGCGGAGCCGGCGGAGTAGAAGCCGTTGAACGCCGAGGCTCCCTCGGCGGTCAGCGTCGCCGCCAGGTCGGTCGCGGTCACCGTGCCGCCGCTGCCACCGGGGTTGCCGTCGCTCGTGGTGACGGTGGCGATGGTGGCCTGGCGGACCGAGACCGGCTCGGCCGCCGTGGTGGTGAGGTCGACGTCCGCCTTGACGGCGGCGGTGCCACCGGTCACGACGACCGTCGGGTTGGCCAACGCGATGGTGAAGAAGTGCGCCGGGTACGAGAAGACGATCTTCCCGCCGTACCTGGCGTCGATGGCGCCGGTGCCGTCGTCGTACGTGCCGCCCTTCGCCGGGAAGGTGAAGGTGCCGTCGCTGTTGATGGTGGCGCCGTCGCTGGCGGCGATCGGCGGGTTGCCGTTGCCGGTGTTCACGTAGGCGCGGAACGACGCCTTGAAACCCCAGGTCAGGCTGCCGGAGTGGACCTCCGCCCCGGCGGCCTGCGCGGGGCCGACCCCGATGAGGACGGTCGACGCGCCGAGCAGGGCGACCGCCGCCCAGCGCGACCTGCGCCACCGGCCGGCATTGGTGCTGGATCTGACCATGCTGCTCCCTCTCTGGTACCCAATACGGACAGTGGTTGAGGTTAGGCAAACCTAACTACTGCGGCACCCGGCGAGCGGTTGAAGATCTTGGGCCGAAGAACCTCTTGTGAACAGCGGATCGGTCGCTTAGGTTAGGCAAACCTTAGCTACGGTCGGTGTGGCAGCCGGCCCGATCCGTCATGGGAGGAGCCTGATGCGGGCACTGCCTCGCGCCATTCTGACCACCATTCTGATCACTGTCAGTATCGGTGTGGGGTCGACGCCGGCCCACGCCGGCACCGGCCGGGGCCCCGCCGGGCAGACCCTCACCGCCACCCCCACCAGCGGGGTGGCCCGCACCGGGGCCACGGTGACCGTCACCGGCAGCGGATACGACGTCACCAAGGGCATCTACGTCGCCTTCTGCGTGGACAACGGGGCCGGCGTCGCCCCCAGCCCGTGCGGTGGCGGGGCCGACACCACCGGCAGCACCGGCGCGTCGCACTGGATCTCCTCCGACCCACCCTCCTACGGGGAGGGACTGGCCGCCCCGTACGGGCCGGGCGGCTCGTTCCGGGTGACCCTCACCGTGAACTCCCGCATCGGCACGGTCGACTGCACCGTCAGCCGCTGCGTGGTCGCCTCCCGCGCCGACCACACCCGCGCCGCCGACCGCTCCCAGGACGTCCGGGTACCGGTCACCTTCGCTGCCGCAGCGGTGGCCACGCCGACCCGTACCCAGGCCGTCGCCGCCCCGGCGACCACCGGCGGTGCCGCCCGGACCACCCCACCGGCGGCGGCCCCGGCCGGCGCGGCCGGCACGCCCACCGGTGGCGCACCGGCACCGACCGCCACCGCCGTCGCCCCCGCCGGCACCGGTGGAGCGGCCGGGCCGGTGGGCCCGGCCGACGCGGACGGGCAGGCGCAGGTGACCCGGGTCAGCGCCGCCTCCGACACCGGTCGCTGGTGGCTCGTGGCGCTGGTCGTGCCCCTGCTCGGGGCGGCCCTGCTCGCCGGCCTGCGCCGGCGTCGTCGACGCCGGGCCACGTCGTGACCCGGCGCGCGCTGCCGCTCGTCCTGGTGTTGCTCGCCGGGGCGCTGGTCGGCTGCACCGACCCGGCCGCCGAGGCCCGGCCGGGGACACCGGCCTCCTGCGGCCCGGTCACCGCCGCCGTGGGCGACACCGACGTCACCGGGTTGACCCCGCCGCCGGCCCCGGCCCTGCCGGTCACCGTCACCTCCACCGACGGCGTCGTCACCACGGTCGCCGACGCCACCCGCATCCTGCCGGTCAACCTCTACGGGTCGATCGCCGAGATCGTGTTCAGCCTCGGCCTGGGCGGCAACGTCGTCGGCCGGGACACCTCGACCACCTTCCCGGCCGCCGCCCACCTGCCGGTGGTCACCCCGGCCGGGCACGACCTGTCCGCCGAGGCGGTGCTCGCGCTGGCCCCCACGGTGATCCTCGCCGACGACAGCATCGGTCCACCCGAGACGCTGCGGCAGCTACGCGCCGCCGGCATCCCGGTGGTCCTGGTCGCCGCCGAACAGACCCTCGACGCCGTCCCCGGGCACGTACGGGCCGTCGCGGCGGCGCTCGGTGTCGGCGCGGCCGGCGACCGGCTGGTCACCCGGATCGAGGCCGACATCGCCGCCGCCCGCGCCGGTGCGCCCGCCGACGCCGCCCCCCGGGTCGCCTTCCTCTACCTGCGCGGCACCGCCGGGGTCTACCTGATCGGCGGGCGGGGCGCCGGCAGCGACGCCATGATCGAGGCCGCCGGGGGAGTGGACGCCGGCAGCGCGATCGGCCTGGCGAAGTTCCGCCCGCTGACCAGTGAAGGGCTGATCAACGCGGCCCCGGACGTGATCCTGGTGATGAGCGGTGGGCTGGAGTCCGTCGGCGGCGTCGACGGCCTGCTCAGGCTCCCCGGGGTGGGGCAGACCCCGGCCGGGGCCGCCCGCCGGGTCGTCGACATGGACGACGGCGTCCTGCTCACCTTCGGCACCCGCTCCGGGCAGGTGGTCCGGGCGCTGGCCGACGCGCTGCACTGCCGGGGCCCGCGATGACCGTCACCGGCACCCGCCCGGCCACCGGCGACACCGGGACCGGCCGCCCCCGCCGTCGGGTCCGGCGCGGACCGGTCCTGCTCACCGGGCTGACGGCCGGCCTGCTGCTGGTCGCCCTGGTCGCCGCCGGCCGGGGGCAGGTCGCCGTCGCCCCGGCGGAGGTGCTCGGCTCGGTGCTGCACCGCCTCGGCCTGGACCTCGGCCCCCGGCCCGCCGCCGTGCACGGTGAGAGCGCACTGTGGCTGGTCCGCTTCCCCCGGGTCGCGCTCGCCGCCGTCGTCGGTGCGGCGCTCGGCTGCGCCGGTGCGGTCATGCAGGGGGTGTTCGGCAACCCGCTGGCCGAACCGGGCGTCATCGGCGTCTCGGCCGGCGCGGCGGTCGGCGCGGCGCTGGCCATCGTCAGCGGCGTCACCGTCCTCGGCGGCTGGACGGTGCCCGCCGCCGCGTTCGCCGGTGGCCTCGCCACCACCTGGCTGGTCTACCTGCTGGCCCGCTCCGGCGGCCGGACCGAGGTGGTCACCCTGGTCCTCACCGGCGTCGCGGTCAACGCCGTGGCCGGTGCCGCCATCGGGCTGCTGATGTTCGTCGCCGACGAGTCGGGTGTGCAGGCCATCGCCTTCTGGAACCTGGGCAGCCTGGCGCAGGCCAACTGGTCGGCGGTCTCGCTGGCCGCGCCGTGCCTCGCGGTCGGGCTGCTCGCCACCCTCGCCGACGCCCGGCGGCTGGACCTGCTGGCCCTGGGCGAGCGGTCCGCCCGGCACCTCGGGGTCGACGTGGAACGGCTGCGGGTCCGGATGATCGTGGTCACCGCGCTGCTCGGCGCGGCGGCGGTCGCCTTCACCGGCATCATCAGCTTCGTCGGCCTGGTCGTGCCCCACCTGGTGCGGATGGTCGCCGGCCCCGGGCACCGGCTGCTGCTGCCGGCCAGCGCGCTCGGCGGCGCGATCGTGGTCGTCGCCGCCGACCTCGCCGCCCGTACCCTCGTGGACTATCAGGAACTACCGTTGGGGGTGCTCTCCGCCGTCGTGGGTGGACCCGCCTTCTTCTGGCTGCTGCGCCGCACCCGCGACCGCGCGGGAGGCTGGGCGTGAGCGGGCAGCCGGCGGGCACGCACGGTGGGAGGGCGTGGTGAGCGTACGGGAACGCCGGCGTCGGGGGCCGCTGCGGCTGCTCGGCCGCCGGTCGACGCCCCGGGTGCCGGCCCCCACCACGCCGGGTTCCACCCGGGTCCGGGCCACCGGGGTACGGGTCGAGCGGGCCGGCCGGCCGGTGCTCGACCGGGTCGACCTCGCCATCCGCGCCGGTGAACTGCACGCCCTGGTCGGCCCGAACGGGGCCGGCAAGTCCACCCTGCTGGCCGCCGTCAGCGGTGACCTGCCGCTCGCCGCCGGCACCGTCGAGGTCGACGGCCGGCCGCTGGCCGAGTGGTCGGCGGTGGAACTGGCGATGCGCCGCGCGGTGCTGACCCAGCGCAGCGCCCTGAGCTTCCCGTTCGCCGTGGCCGAGGTGGTCCGGATGGGCCGGGCGCCCTGGGCCGGCCGACCCGAGGAGGCCCACGACGACGCGGTGGTGGCCGAGACCATGCGCCGCTGTGACGTGATCCGGTTCGCCGCCCGGCCCTTCCCGTCACTGTCCGGTGGTGAGCAGGCCCGCGCCGCGCTGGCCCGGGTGCTGGCCCAGCGGGCCGGGGTGCTGCTGCTCGACGAACCGACCGCCGCCCTCGACCTGCACCACCAGGAGCTGGTCATGCGGATCGCCCGGGACCGTGCCGCCGCCGGGGACGCCGTCGTGGTGGTGCTGCACGACCTCGCCCTGGCCGGCGCGTACGCCGACCGGGTCACCCTGCTCGCCGACGGGCGGGTCCGGGCCGCCGGACCCCCCGACACGGTGCTGACCGCGCCCCTGCTCAGCGAGGTCTACCGGCACGACATCGAGGTCGTGCCGCACCCCGACACCCGCCTGCCGCTGGTCGTGCCCCGCCGTCGGGGCCCGGCCCGGAACACCTGCGTCACGGAGGAATAGATGGACACCCCACCCCTGCCGTTCTCGGCCCGGTTGCGGGCCGCTACCCAGGGCGCCCACGCCGCCGCCGAGGGCCAGCGTTACGTCACCGCCCTGGTCGCCGGTGAGCTGGACCTCGCCGGATACCTCGACCTGGTGGTCCAGCACCACGCCCTCTACCAGGCGTTGGAGTCGGCCGCCGAGGCGATGCGGTCCGACCCGGTCGCCGGGGGTTTCGTCGACGACGCGTTGACCCGGCTGCCGGCCCTGGAGGCGGACCTCACCGAGCTGGCCGGGCCGGACTGGGCGCTGCGCACCGCGCCGCAGCCGGCCACGGTGGCCTACGCCGACCGGATCCGGGCCGTGGCCGGCACCTCCCCGGTACGGTTCATCGCCCACCACTACACCCGCTACCTGGGTGACCTCTCCGGCGGGCTGTACATCGGGCGGGCGGTGGCCCGACGGTACGGGCTGACCGACGGGTCCGGGGTGGCCTTCTACGCCTTCGACCTGATCACCCGGCCGAAGGCGTACAAGGAGGCGTACCGGGCCCGGTTGGACGCGCTGGCGCTGAGCCCGGCCGACGAGGCGGCGCTGCTCGACGAGGTGCTGGTGGCGTACCGGCACAACACGGCGGTGTTCGCGGCCCTGGCCCGGCACGTGCCGGACGGCCCGGAGATCACGGAGGCGGTGGCGTGACCGGGCAGCCGTTCGACGCGGACACGGTGACGGCGGTCAGCCGGCACATGAACGACGACCACGCCGCGGACTCGCTGCTGATCTGCCGGACCCTCGGCGGCTGCCCGGACGCCACCCGGGCCCGGGTGACCGGGCTCGACGCCGACGGGATGGACTTCGCCGTCACGATCGACGACATCGAGGTGCCGGTGCGGCTGCCGTTCGCCCACCGGCTCACCGAGCGGGTCGAGATCCGCCGCGAGGTGGTCCGGATGTACGAGCAGGCGTGCGCCGCGCTCGGCGTCCCGCCCCGTGGTGCGGGCTGAAGCCCGGCGTCCCGCCCCGTGGTGCGGGCTGAAGCCCGGCGTCCCGCCCCGTGGGGCCGGCTGAACCCGCCGGCTCAGTCGCGGGTGAGCTGCTCCGGCAGCGGCTTGCTGTGCAGGATCACCAGCTCTCCGATGGCCCGGGTCAGGGCGACGTAGAGCCGGTTCATGCCCCGGGGTTCGGCGGCGACGATGTCGGCGGGTTCGACCAGCACCACCCGGTCGTACTCCAGGCCCTTGACCTGGCTGACCGGGACCGCGTGCAGGGCTTCGGCCAGGTGGTCGGGGGCGATGACGGTCCCGGTCTCCCCGGCCACCGCCGCGGCCAGGTCGTCGACCCGGCGGATCTCCAGGCTGCCGCCGGGCCGGAACGACCGGGTCGGGGCGATGCCGGGCGGCAGGGCGCGGGCCGCGAAGTCGGCGATGACCTCGGGCACCCGGTAACCGGTGGGCAGGTCCAGCGTCCGGGCGGTCCGCTTGCCGAGCCGTCGCACCAGCTCCGGCCACGAGCCGGCGGCCAGCGGGTGGGTCGCCTGACCGAGGTCACCCACGATGGTCATCGAGGCGTACTCGGCCCGGCGGGCGATCACCCGGCACTCCATCGGCGACAGGTCCTGCGCCTCGTCGAGGATGACGTGCTGGTAGGCGTCCGCGACGGGCTCCTCGGCCTCGGCCACCGGTAGCGGCTCGGCCAGCACCGGAACGTAACCCTCTTCGCCGTACGGGTCGACGCCGTCGACCCAGCCCACCACCTGGTGACCCTCCCGGAGGATGATCGCCGCCGCCCAGCGCTGGGCACCCCAGTGGCCGCTGTCCAGCGACTGCCCGGACTGCGCCATGGGGGTGGCCAGGCCGGGGGCGAAGAGCTGCCACCCGTCGGCGAGGCTCGGGCTCAGCACGAAGGTCTCCGCCAGCCGGATGCCGCTGCGCAGTTCCCGGCGCTGCCACTCGGGCTGGACCTCGGCGACCCGTGGCGGTCGGCCCAGGATCTCGGCCAGCTCGTCGAGCAGCGGGACGTCGTCCACCGACCACTCGCCCCGCTGGGCGGGCAGGACGTCCTGCGGGGTCAGGGTCGGCCACCAGGCGGTCAGGAAGGCGTCGGGGACCTCCCGGCCGGGCAGCAGTTCCGCCAGCACCGTCGCGGCCTGCGGCCGGGCGGCGTTGGGGGTGATCCCGGCGGCCTCGCACCGGCGGCGGACCTCCCGGCGGGCCCGCGCCAGGTCGTCGGCGTCGAGACCCCACAGCCGGTCCGGCACGTTCGGCGGGGTGTCCCAGGCCAGGTCGGTCAGCACCCGCACCATCCGCAGGTCACCCTTGGTGCGGGCCACCTCGGCGCGGTCCCGCCGGGTCGCCACGACACCGTCGAACAGCTCACCGACGGCGCGCAGGTGGACGCTGTCCTCGCCGAGGCCGGGCAGCACCCGCCCGATGTACTCGGTGAACACGGTGGACGGGCCGACCACCAGCACCCGGCCGTCGGCGTACCTGCCCCGGTCGCGGTAGAGCAGGTAGGCCGCCCGGTGCAGGGCCACCTGCGTCTTGCCGGTCCCCGGACCGCCGGTGATCAGGGTGACGCCGTGGGTCGGCGCGCGGATCGCCTCGTCCTGCTCGCGTTGGATGGTCGAGACGATGTCGCGCATGTGCGCGCCGCGTTCCCGGGTCAGCGACGCGAGCAGGGCACCCTCGCCGACCACCCCGTCGACGGGCGTGGCCGACAACACCTCGTCGTCGAGGCCGACCACGGTACGCCCGGCGCAGGTGATCACGCGGCGACGGGTCACCCCGAGCGGCTCGCCGGGGGTGGCCCGGTAGAACGGGGCGGCGGCGGGGGCCCGCCAGTCCACCACCAGCGGTTCCCGGTCGGCGTCGCGGACCCCCAACCGACCGATGCGGTACGTCTCGTCGTCGTCGTAGTCGAGCCGGCCGAAGACGATCCCCTCCTCCTGACCGTCGAGGTCGGACATCCGGCTGGCGGCGCCCAGCACCATGGCGTCCCGCTCGACCAGCCCGGTGGCCGGCCCGCCGCCGGCCCGCCGACGCCCCTCCTCGCCGAGCTGCCGGGCCTGCGCGCGCATGACCTCCAGGCGGGCGTACACCTGGTCGACCACCTGCTGTTCGATGGCGATCTGCCGGGTCGTCTCGGACACGGGCCCCCCGTTCTCCCGCCGGGCCCCGCAGCCCGGACCGGTCGAGAGTAGGCCCGGTACGGGGTGGCAGAAATCGTCATCCGGGACGATCCGGACGGCTTGACCGGCCTATATGATGAATGTGGCGCACCCGGGAGGACGACGTGATCCGGTGCCGGTCGGGGTCGCGGAACCGGCCGGACGGTCCTCCTCCCGGCGGGGTCGCGTCGCCTACGCTCGCTCTCGCGCCGGACCGGTGGCCGGGGAGCACCCCCGACCCGACGCGGTACGGCGTGCCGCCGCCCACCGTGGTGACCGGCGGTCACGGGTACCGGGCGGGAGGCTGGGCATGGTGGTCACGGGTGGTCCGCAGGGCGGAGTGGCGGTGCCGGCGGTCAACCGGCGCAGCGGCGTGGCGGCCACCGTCGGCGCGGTGGTGGCGGTGCTGCTCCTGGTCGCGCTCGCCCTGGCGGTGGCGCTGGTCGGGATGTTCCTGCCGATGGCGGCCGACGGCTGCGGCACCGAGGGCACCGAGGGCCTGCTGATCTGCGGGCCGGCCGGTCAGCTCGTGGTGCTGGGCGCTCCCACCGGGGGTGCCCTGCTCGGGGTGCTGCTCGCCCTCGTCGGCTTCCTGCCGATGCCGTTGCGGCACCGGCGGGCCCTGTTCATCGGCGTCGGCTACCTGGTGGTGCTCGGCGGGCTGGGGGTGGCCTTCCTGGTGGCGTTCAGCGGGTGGTGACGGGTCAGCGGGTCTTCTTCGTGGCCCGTTTGCGGGGCGGGGTCAACAGGTCGGCGATCGCGGCGATCGTGGACGGCACCGTGCGGTAGTACGCCCAGACCCCCCGCTTCTCGCGTTCGATCAGCCCGGCCTCGGTGAGGATCCGCAGGTGGTGGCTCACCGTCGGCTGGGACAGGCCGAGCGGCGCGGTGAGGTCGGTGACGGACGCCTCGCCCTGCGGGGCGGACTGGATGAGACTGAGCAGTCGTAGGCGGGCCGGGTCGGCGAATGCCTTCAGCACTCCCGCGAGCCGCTCCGCATCGGCGCGTTTGATCGGCTCGCCGGTCAACGGCGAGACAGCAGGCGTGTTCGTTTTCGCAGCTCCCACGTCCGCCATCATGGCAGCCGGAGTCGGGTCGGACCGGGGGATCGCCGATCGGCCGCCACGAATTTCGCGGATCGGGTGACAGCGGCCGGCGCGTCGGCCGACCCCGGCCGTGGCGGGACGGCGGGCTGCGGCCGGTGGACGGGATGCGCTCCCGCCCACCGGCCGCCGGGTTTCCCGCCGTCCCGCCGGGTCCCTGACCGACCCTGCGGTGACCCGGCCGGCCGTGATCAGCCCGGCCGTGGCCGGGTCGGTCAGCGGGCGGTGCAGGTGGGGGTGAGCCCGGATCCGCTGCCGTTGCCCTGGAAGCCGAACTCGGTGACCTGGCCGGGGGCGAGTTGGCCGTTGTAGTTGACGTTGGTGAAGCGGACCGTCCCGGTGCTGCCGCTGGCGGTGGCGTTCCAGGTGTTGGTGACGCTCGCGCCGCCGGGCAGGGTGGTGCTGACCGTCCAGCCGGTGGTGCCGGCGGAGCCGGCGGTCACCCGCAGGGAGGCGGTGAAGCCGCCGTTCCACTGGTTGACCGACACGGTCGCGGTGCATCCGCCACCGCCGGGCGGGGGCGTGGTCGGGGTCGCCGGGGGCGTGGTGGGGGTCGCGGGCGGGGTGGTGGTGGGCGGCGGGGTGGTGGGTGGCGTGGTGCCGTCGAACTGGGTGAAGAAGTTCCACACCACGGGCCGGGTCCAGGATTTCTCGCCGGGGGCGTACACGTCGGCGGTGCCGTCCACGGCGTTGGGGGCGTGTCCGCCGTCGAACGGGGCCCAGGCGACCGGGTAGCCCGCCCGGCAGCCCGAGTAGTAGGTGACGGTGTGGGTCAGGCTGCCCTGCGCCGGCTCCGGGGGGTTCTGCGGGGTGCAGCCGTTGTTGCGGACGAACCGGTCACGCAGCGACCGCCCGGTCGAGATGGGCAGCACGTTGTCCCGCAGGCCGTGGATGCCGATGTACGCGATCGGCTGGGTGCCGCCGTTGCAGCCACTGAGCTGCCCGCCGGAGTAGACCGCGACCGCGCGGAAGGCCGAGGCGCGGGCGCAGGCGATGGCGTAGCTCATCCCGCCGCCGTAGCTGAACCCCATGGCGAAGCGCTGGGTGGTCTCGACGCACAGGTTCGACTCGATCTGCCGCATCATGTCGTCGACGAAGGTCAGGTCCCGGTCGCCGCTGTTGGCCCAGCCGTTGCCGATGCCCTGCGGGGCGACGAAGATCGCGCTGTTGTTCGCCAGGGCGCGGATGCCGTAGTAGGACCAGGGGTAGCCGCTGGTGCCGCCCGAGTCGACCTCGGTGGCGGTGCCGCCGTTCCAGTGGAACGCGAAGATCAACCGGTAGGGGTGGTTGCGGTCGTAGTTGTCGGGGATCCGCAGGATGAAGGTGCGGTTCTGGCCACCGCTGGAGATGGTCCGGGTGCCGCTGGTCAGCGTCGGCGTCTTGCCGCATCCGGCGGTCGCCGCGAGCGGGGCGGCGTCCCCGGCCCAGGCGACCGGCCCGGTCCCGGTGGTGATCGCGGCGCCGCCCAGCGCGAGGGCGAGCGTCGCGACTGCCGCGACGACGCCGGCCACGAGTCGGTGTCTCGACATCAGGGGAACTCCTTCGACATCAGGGTGGTGGGGGCGCGACCGGCCTGCCCGACTCCGACGGTGGCGGCGACCCCGGCGGTGATCCCGGCCGTGCCGGTGGGGCCACCGGAGCGGGACAGGTGATCACATTAATCGATGAACGTAAACGTAATCCGTATGACGTATGATGTCAATAAACGGGTGGTCGGCGGTGCGCCTCCGGAGGGGGTCCGTGGTGCGCCGGTCCGGTGCCCGGCCGGGGGATGAGCCGGGGTGCTCGAACGCAGGGGCCGGTGACGCGGAACGGTCCGCGTCACCGGCCCCGCTGCCGTGGCCTGCCCGGCGTCAGCGGTTCACCAGGTCAGCGGCAGGGTGTTGACGAACCGGGTGAGCGCGCCGGCGATGAGCTGGTCGTCGCGGCGGGAAGGGTGCCAGTCGCAGCCGAGCTTGTCGAGCCCCAGTGCGTTGTCGTCGTAGTAGAGCGACCGGATCCGGGTGTCGCCCCGGCTGGCGCGGGTCTGCACGACCTGCTGCACGGAGCTGGCCAGCGCGGTGGTGGGGGACAGGTCGGGGTAGGTGAGCACGATGAACGTGTCGGGCCCGTACCGGCTGCGCAGCTTGTCGAGGAAGGCCAGATAGGCGCTGCGGAAGTCGGCCGCGAGCTGGTCGACGGTGGCCCACCGTTCGCCGGGGTTGAGGGCGGTGGAGAAGTCGTTGATGCCCAACCCGACCACCACCAGTTGCGGCTTCCAGGTGGCCGGTTTCTGCCATACCGTGCTGTTCCACAGGGCCTGTAGGTCGGTCTCGTAGTAGGTGCGGAAGTTGTCGGTGCCGCCACCGTTGTAGTTGCGCACCATGCCGAGCCCCGACCAGGCGGTGAGCTGGTAGTCGGCGTTCAGGCTCTGCGCGGTCAGGGCGCCGAAGGTGACGTCGGCGTTGGAGTTGCGGGTGACCCCGCCGTTGCCGGAACAGTCGCGGGTGGTCGACATGTTGCCGTAGCCGGCGGTCCACGAGTCACCGATGAACTCGATCTGCCGGCTGCGGGGTGCGGGTCGGGCCAGGATCGCCCCACCGGCGGCGGGGACGAGGCCACCGAACTCGCCGACGGCCCACGGGCTCTCGGTGCGCTTGACCAGTCGTACGGAGTGCTCGCGGTCGGCCAGGTCGCGGACCCAGTAGGTGGTCCGGCCCGGTGTGACCAGGGTGGCGACGGTCGCGCCGTCGACCTGCACGAGGTAGTCGTTCTGCGAGTCGTTGAGGACGATCCCGACCCCGGTGCCCCGGAACCGGCCCTCGAAGTAGATGCCGGGCCAGGTGTACTGCGCGCTGCCGCCGACCGCCCTGACCCGTCCCACCGTCGTCGTCTGGTCGAGCGCCCCCGTCACCGGCGGCGGCGTGGTCGGCGGTGGGGTGGTGGGCGGCGGTGTGGTCGGTGGCGGCGTGGTGGGCGGCGGCGTGGTCGGCGGTGCGGTGGTCGGCGGCGGCGTGGTGGTCGGTGGTGCGGTGGGCCCGGTGGTACGGCCGGTGCAGGGCACCCCGTTGAGGGCGAAGTCGACGGGCACCGGGTTCGCCGCGTTGTTCCAGGTCGCGCCGAAGCCGAACTGGGCGCTCGCCCCGGTGCCGAGGTTGGCGTTCCAGTCCACGTTGCCGACGGTGACCCGGCCGGCGGACTGGGTGGCCGTGCCGTTCCACCACTGGCTGATCACCTGCCCGGCGGTGAAGGTCCAGGTGAGCCGCCAGCCGGAGAGCGGGTCGCCGAGGTTGGTGACGTCGACGTTCGCGCCGAACCCGCCCGGCCACTGGTTCGTCACCGTGTAGGTGACCCGACACCCGGCCGCCGCCTGGGCGGGGACGGTGCCGACGAGGGCGGCGGTGGCGACGACGGTGGTGGCGGCGCACAGTGACACCGCAAGTCTGAGCCGGGAACGCATGGGTCCCATGGATGATCCTCCCGCAGGGGTGGGGCGGCGACGACTGTCGGCCGCGTCGACGGGGCGGCTCCGCCGGCGGGAGGGGTGGTCCCGGTCCGGGGGCGAATGGCCGCGTGGTGCTGGCGTGGTGTGCGGCGGACGGCGATGTGCCGTCGGCCGGCCCACTCCGGTCGTACGGTGTCCCTCGGCCCGCAGCCAGCCCGGCTCCGCTGCGGATTATCCCGTCCGGATTCGACCCCCGTCAATCGATGAGGTCGTCGGCCGGTCGGGCTCCGAGGGGTATGTAACGAGAGCTGTCTATATTGACGTCCGGCGTGGAAGAGCGCAGGATCGCGGCACCACCCCCGTGATCCGCCCTGGGAGGCGTCATGCCCCGTTCCCGCCGGCCGCTGCTGCGGACCGCCACCCGGATGCTCGCGTTCGCCGCCGCCACCGCCGGTGTGCTGGCCGCCGCCGCGCCCGCCAGCGCCGCCGTCCCCACCGGACGCTACGTCGCCCTCGGCGACTCGTACACGTCCGGCCCGTTGATCCCCACCCAGGTCGACCTGAACTGCCTGCGCTCCAACCGCAACTACCCGTCCCTGGTCGCCGCGTCCGCCGGCTCGTCGCCGTTGGTCGACGTGAGCTGCTCCGGGGCCACCACCGACGACATCCGCTACGGCGGCAACGGCTCGCTGGGCCGGCCACTGCCCCCGCAGCTCGACGCGGTCACCCCGGACACCACCCTGGTGACGGTGCAGATCGGCGGCAACGACATCGGCTTCTCCAGCATCATCAGCGACTGCGCGCAGGCGAGCTTCAGCAGCCCGCTCGGCTCGCCCTGCAAGAGCCTCTACACCGCCGGCGGCACCGACCAGTTGCAGGCCCGGATCACCGCCACCGCCCCGAAGGTCACCGCCGTCCTCCAGGCGGTCCGTCGGGCCGCGCCCGGGGCGCGGATCGTGGTGCTCGGCTACCCGGCGATCGTGCCGGACTCCGGGTACGGCTGCTGGCCGCTGGTGCCGATCGCCTACCAGGACGTGCCGTACCTGCGGGGTGTCGCCACGTCGCTCAACGCCATGCTGGCCGGTGCCGCCGCCGCGAACGACGCCGTCTACGCCGACGTCTACACCCCGTCGATCGGGCGGGACACCTGCAAGAGCAGTGGTACCCGGTGGGTGGAGGGCCTGGTGCCGGAGAACGCGGCGGCGCCCTTCCACCCCAACGCCCGGGGCGAGCAGGGCATGGCCACCGCGGTGCTGGCCACGCTGGACAACTGACCCGACCAGCCGTGGCGGGACCCCCGGTCATGTCGCGTCCCGATGCCGGGCCGATGTCATGACCGGGGGTCCCGTCGTTTCCGTCAACCCGGTCAGGCCACCGTGCAGGTCTGGCCGTTGAGGGTGAACGCGGTCGGCTTGGCGTTGCTGCCGGACCAGCTGGAGATGAACCCGAAGCCCACGCTGCCACCGGGGCTGAGCAGGCCGTTCCAGCCGGCGCTGCTGGCGGTGACCTGTGCGCCGTTCTGGGTGTAGGTGACCCCCCACGCCTGGTTGAGCTGCTGCCCGTCGGCGAACGACCAGCGCAGGCTCCAGCCGTTGACCGCCGTGGTGCCGGTGTTGCGGATCGTCACCTCGGCCTGGAACCCGTCCGGCCACTGGCTGGTGATCCCGTAGCTGACCTGGCAGGAAATGGCCGCCGGCGGCGGGGTGGTCGGAGCCGGCGTGGTCGGGGCCGGGGTCGTCGGAGCCGGGGTGGTCGGGGCCGGCGTGGTGGGAGTGACGGTCGGGGTGGGGGTGCTGGTCGCGCCGCTGACCCGGTAGACCACCGTCCCGTGACCCGGCACGCTGGCCGAGATGGCTCCGGAGGTGGTGCTGGTCGTGTTGGTCCACGCGTCACGCAGGGTGAACGAGCTGCCCGACAGCCCGATGGCGGCGGCGGTGGTGGTGATCGTCGTTGTGGAGCTGCCCTGGTTGAACAGGGCGACGGCGGTGTCGCCGTTGGCGAGTCGTTTGGCCAGGACCCGACGGGTGCCGTCGAAGGAGACCTGGCTGGCTTGGAGGGCGAGGGGGTCTTGGCTGATGGCGATGAGGTTGGCGTTTTTGAGGATGGTTTGGGTTGCGGTGTTCATGGTGCGGAGGTCGTTGCCGGCGATGAGGGGTGAGGCGAGGATGGCCCAGAGGGCGAAGTGGGAGCGCATTTCGGTGTCGGTCATGCCGCCGCGGCCGACTTCCATCATGTCCATGTCGTTGAAGGCGCCGGGTTTGGCGCGGGCGGCGAGGGGGACGGTGACGTCGATGATGTTTTGGATGCCCATGGGGTAGCCGTTGGTTTGGCCGCTGTTCCAGGTGTTGGTGATGTCTTCGGTGGTGCGCCACATGTTGGAGACGTCGCCCCAGTCGCGTTGGGGTCCGGTTTTGGAGTGGATGCTGTTGGAGTTGATGCTCAGGACGATGGGTCGGCCGGCGGCGGCGAGGCCGTCGCGCATTTTGGCGAAGGCGCGGACCTGGTCGTCGATGGTGCCGGTGGGTGAGCACCAGTCGTATTTGAGGTAGTCGACGCCCCAGTTGGCGAACTGGCGGGCGTCTTGTGCTTCGCGGCCTTGGCTGCCGGTGGCGCCGGGGTAGGAGTTGAAGTATTGGGCGCAGGTTTTGTCGAGGGGGGCTTGGTAGATGCCGAATTTGAGGCCGCGGGCGTGGATGTAGTCGCCGAGGGCTTTCATGCCGGAGGGGAAGCGGGTGGGGTCGCCCTGGAGGTTGCCGGCGGAGTCGCGGTTGGGGTTCATCCAGCAGTCGTCGACGACGACGTACTGGTAGCCGGCGTCTTTCATGCCGGAGCTGACCATGGCGTCGGTCATCTGCCGGATCAACGCCTCGTTGATGTTGCAGCCGAACGTGTTCCAGCTGTTCCACCCCATCGGCGGCGTCCGCGCCACACCGTTGTTCAGGGCCAGCGCCGGGGAGGTCCGCAGCGCCACCGCCGGGCCCGCCACCAGCAGCAGGCCCGCCGCCACGGCGGTCAACAGCCGACGGCTACGGGTAGATGGTCTTCTCATGCTCTTCCGTCCGTTTCACTCGGGGGTCCTGGGTGCCGGCAGGGGCGGGACGTGTCGTCGCCACCTCGGCCGGCCCGGGGGCACAGCGAGGTGGCGACGACACGCCCGGTGCCGGTCAGCTCGTGGTGCAGGTGAGGTTCGTCGGCGCGTTGTTGGTGCCGTTCACCGTGCCGATGAAGCCGAACGTGGTGGAGGCTCCGGCGGCCAGCGTCCCGTTGTAGTCGACGTTCTTCACGGTCACGTTCGCGCCGCTCTGGGTGTGCGAGCCGCCCCAGATCTGGCTGATGGTCTGCCCGTTGGGGAACGTCCAGGACACCGTCCAACCACGGATCGCGGTCGCGCCGGCGGTCACCGTGACCTCCGCCTGGAAGCCACCCGACCACGAGCCCGTCACCGCGTACGTCGCCCGGGCCCCCGAGGGTGCGGGGGAGCTGGTGGTCGGCACCGGCGTCGTCGGGACCGGGGTGGTCGGCGCCGGCGTCGTCGGGGTCGGCGTGGGGGTGGCGGTGGGCGTGGCGGTCGGCGTCGGGGTCGGCGTCACGCCCGGCCGGGCCGCCCGGTAGGTGTGCCCGGCCTGGACGGCGAACTGGACGACGTCGGTCTCCGGGCGGGTGGTGGCCGGCACGCTGCCGTCGGCGACGTCGGTGAGCGTGAAGCTGCCGGTGAACAGCCGTGACCGCACCCGCAGCGTGCCGTCGCGGTCGGCGCGGATGCCGATCTCGGTGGGCTGCCCGCTGCTCCACGCCACGCCGACGGTGTAGCCGCCACGCCCGCGCAGGCCCGCGACCTGCCCGGTGGGCCACGCGCTGGGCAGCGCGGGCAACACGTTCAGCTCACCGGTGTGGCTGTGCAGCAGCATCTCGGCGATGCCGGAGGTGGCGCCGAAGTTGCCGTCGATCTGGAACGGCGGGTGCAGGTCGAACATGTTCGGCGCGAGCCGGTCGGTGCGGACCAGGTCCTTGAACAGCTTGTGGGCGCGGGCACCGTCCTCCAGCCGGGCCCAGAAATTGATCTTCCAGGCGAGGGACCAGCCGGTCCCGTCGTCACCGCGCAGCTCCAGGGTCTTGCGGGCCGCCTCGTACAGGGCCGGGGTGCCCCGCTTGGTGATCTGGTTGCTGGGGTGCAGACCGTACAGGTGGGAGACGTGCCGGTGGTTCCGCTCGGTCTCCACCCAGTCGGCCAGCCACTCCTGCACGTTGCCCCGCGAACCGACCCGGGTCGGGGGGAGCCGGTCCTTGGCGGTACGCACCTGCGACCGGAACGTGCTGTCCACCCCCAGGATCTCGCTGGCGCGGGCCGCGGCGTCGAACAGGTCCCGCAGGATCTGGTTGTCCATCGTCGGCCCGGCGCAGACGCTGGCGTTGGAGTGGTGCGGCAGTTCCGGGGAGTTCGACGGGTTCGTCACCAGGTAGCCCAGCGACGGGTGGGCGACGAGCGTGTCGAGGAAGAACTGGGCGGCGCCCTTGAGCGCCGGGTAGTTGGTCTGGAGGAAACCCAGGTCACCGGTGAACAGGTAGTGGTCCCAGATCATCGTGCCCAGCCACGCGCCACCGGTCTGCCACATGCCCCACAGTGCACCGTCCACCACCGACGCGCCCCGCCAGGCGTCCGTGTTGTGGTGGGTGACCCAGCCGCCGGCGCCGTACTGCGCCTGGGCGACCCGGGCACCGGTTACCGTCAGGTCCTTGACCATGTCGAACACCGGCAGGAAACACTCGGACAGGTTGGTGGTGTCGGCCGGCCAGTAGTTCATCGGCAGGTTGGCGTTGATGGTGTACTTCGAGTCCCACTGCGGCGTCAGCGAGTCGTTCCAGATGCCCTGGAGGTTCGCCGGCTGGGTGCCCGGCCGCGAGGACGAGATCAGCAGGTACCGCCCGAACTGGAACAGCAGCGCGGCGAACTGCGGGTCGTTGCTGCTCGCGTGCTGCGCGAGCCGTACGTCGGTGGTCTGGTCGGCCGCGGCCGTACGACCCAGGTTGATGCTCACCCGGTTGAACAGCGCCTGGTAGTCGGCCAGGTGCCGGCTGCGCAACTGCTCGATGGCCACGCCCTTGGCGGCGTTGAGCCGGGTGCGGGCGATGCCCTGGTAGTCGCCGTTGACGGTGCGGTAGTTGACGTAGCTGGAGCCGATCGAGATCAGGATGGTGACGCTGGTGGCCCCGGAGACCCGCAGGGTGCCTCCGGAGCTGCTGACGGTGCCCCCGGTCACTGCGGCGTTGGCCAGGGCCAGGAAGCGGACCGAGCCGTTGACCCCCTCCTGGCTGCCGGAGATGCCGTCCAGCCCGATGGTGGCGGAGTCCGGGCTCGACACGGTGGTGCGCTGCGGGCTGTCGAACGTGGCGGAGAACGTGATCGCGTTGGCCCGGTCGGTGGTCAACCGCACCACGATCACCTGGTCGGGTGCGCTGGCGAACACCTCCCGCTGGTGCCGTACCCCGCCCAGCACGTAGGTCGTGGTGACCGTGGCGGTGGTGAGGTCGAGGGTGCGGACGTACTGGCTGGCCCCGCTGGCCGACCCGAACGCCAGCCGCAGGTTGCCCACGGTCTGGTACGCGAGCTGACCACCCGGGTTGCCCATCATCGTCTGGTTGATCAGGTCCTGCGCCGAGGTCCACTGGTCGGCGAAGACCCGTCGCCGGATCTCGGCCAGGTTGGCCGCGCCCCGGGTGTTGGCCGAGTCGTACGGGCCACCGGCCCAGACGGTGTCCTCGTTGAGCTGGAGCCGTTCGGTGTCGACGTTGCCGAACACCATCGCACCGAGCCGGCCGTTGCCGATCGGCAGCGCGCGCAGCCAGTCGGTGCCGGCTCCTTCGTCGTACCACAGGGCGAGGTCGTTCGCGGCCAGCACCTGCGGTGGTGCGGCCGAGCCGGCGCGGGCGGTGGCGGTCCAGGCGACCGGGACCAGCGCGGCGCCGGCCCCCACCGCTCCGGCCTTGAGGACGTTCCTTCGGGTCACTTCAGACATGTTCTCTCCCAGGGGGTGCGGATCAGAGCCGGGTGTGGAGGGGGAGGGCGACACTGGTGGCCGTCGCCGTGCACCAGGTGCGGGGGACACGGTCGACCGCCACCCGGCCCGGACCGGTGTTCCGATCGGCCGCAGCGGAAACCCTGCTGTTATCGCTAACAGGCGCGGCCCGTCGCGCCCTGACGTCGGTATCCATGACTACCGTGACGGCGCGTCGAGCTCCCGGCGGCGCACCATCTCGCCACATATGGACTCTCGTGGATTCCTTGGGCTCCGTCAAGATATGACGGCCATGTTGCGCGAATGTTCCTGACCCGGTCGGTGGGCCCGGGGCACCGTCCGTCCGCCGCGCCGAGCAGTGACCGCTCGGCGCAGCGGGGTGCCCGGACGGGTGGCGCGCCGAGGTGGGATGCCAGCTCAGGGCCGGTTCCGGCGGGACATGTCGGGGACGGTCCGCCGCCCGCACGGCATGGGGCGGCAGTGCCGGCCTTGAACCGGAAGGTGACCTTCCGTAGCATCCGGGATTGCGAAATGTTATCGCAAACATTTCTGAACCCGGATAGCCCGTGCCGGCACCGTCCACTGTGCCTGTGCCGTCGAGGAGGTGCGCGTGGTGTCCAGCGGAGCGTCCTACCGCAATCCGGTCGTCCCCGGATTCCACCCCGACCCGAGCGTCTGCCGGGTCGGCGCGGACTACTATCTGGTCTGCTCCAGCTTCGAGTACTTCCCGGGCGTGCCCCTGCTGCACAGTCGTGACCTGGTCACCTGGCGGCAGATCGGCAACATCCTGGACCGGCCCGGCCAGCTGGCGTTGCCCGCCGACACCGAGGCGTCCCGGGGCATCTTCGCCCCTACCCTGCGCCACCACGACGGCCGGTTCTGGCTGGTCACCACCAACGTCAGCCTGGGTCGGCACCTCATCGTCACCGCGCCGGAACCCACCGGCCCCTGGTCCGATCCGGTCTACTTCGACCTGCCGCACGTCGACCCCTCGCTGGCCTGGGACGACGACGGCACCTGCTGGCTGACCACCTCCGGCGTGGATGCCTACCGGATCGACCCGGAGGGCGGCCGGGTGCTGGAGGGGCCGCTGCCCCTGTGGTCGGGCACCGGCGGCCAGTACCCGGAGGCCCCGCACCTCTACCGGATCGACGGCTGGTGGTACCTGCTGCTCTCCGAGGGCGGCACGCACACCGGCCACGCGGTGTCGGTCGCCCGCTCCCGCAGCCCGCGTGGCCCGTTCACCCCCGCGCCGGCCAACCCGATCCTCACCCACCGGGGCACCGACCTTCCGGTGCAGGCCACCGGGCACGGCGACCTGGTCCAGGCGCTCGACGGCAGCTGGTGGCTGGTCCTGCTCGGCATCCGGGCCCGGGGCCAGTGGCCGCCCTACCACGTCCTCGGCCGGGAGACCTTCCTCGCCCCGGTGCGCTGGGTCGACGGCTGGCCGGTCGTCGACCCGGTCCGGGAGATCACCGCCGCGCCCCCCGGCAGCGCCCCGGCCGGTGCCGCCCCGGCCGGCCCGGACGCCTTCCGCGACGACTTCGACGCGACAGTCCTCGCGCCCGAGTGGATCTCGCCCCGTAGCCGGCCGGACGACTGCTGGTCGCTGACCGCCAGGCCGGGCTGGCTCACCCTGCACGCCGTGGGCGCGACCCTCGACCTCGCCGGTGCGACGATCGTGGCGCTGCGGCAGCGGTACCACGACAGCCGGACCAGCGTCCGGGTGGACCCGGGCACCGGCACCGCCGGGCTCACCATCCGCATCGACGAGGCGCACCACTACGACCTGGAGGTCCGGGCCGGCACCGTCCGGGTGATCGGCCGGGCCGGGCCGTTCCGACAGGTCTTCGCCACCCACGCCGTGCCGGACGGCCCGGTGGTGCTGACGATCGCCACCCGAACCCACGACCTCTACCCACCGACCGTGACCTCCGCCGCCGACCTGGTGGCCCGGACCGCGCCCCGGGGGGTGCGGGCGGCCGGCTGCGACATGGTCACCTTCGAGGTGGCGGGCCCGGCCGGTGCCGTCGTACTGGCCGAACTCGACGGACGCTACCTGTCCACCGAGGTCGCCGCCGGGTTCACCGGCCGGGTCGTCGGCATGTACGTCACCGGGGGCAGCGCGGCGTTCGACTGGTTCACCCACCGGCCGGTGGCGGCACCGCACTGAGCGGCAGCCGGCGCGGTCGGGGACCCTCGCCGGTGCCCGGGGCGGTCACGCCGGCGCACGTAGACTTCCCTGTGTGATCGAGGAAGGTCGACGTCGCCGCTCCCGCAAGCCCCGACGCGGCGACCTGCCCCTCGCCACGATCGCCGAACTCGCCGGGGTGTCCCCGCCGACGGTCTCCAAGGTGCTCAACGGCCGCCGGGGGGTGGGTGAGCAGACCCGGCAGCGGGTGGAGGCGCTGCTGCGCGACCACGGCTACCGCCGTCGACCGCCCGGGAGCGTGACGCCCTGCATCGAGGTGGTCTTCCACCAGATGCTCTCCTCGATCGCCATGCCGATCCTGCGCGGGGTGCAGGAGGTAGCCGGCCCCCGGGACCACACGGTCGGCTTCACCGACGTGCAGCACCGCCTGCGGGCCGGGCAACCCTGGGCGCAGGCGCTGCTGCTGCGCCAACCGGCCGCCGTGATCACGGTCTTCTCCCTGGTGACGGCCGAGGACGGGGCGAGCTTCGCCGCCGCCGGCATACCGCTGGTGGCCGTCGACCCGGTGGGCAACCTGTTCCCCGTCCCCGCCGTCGGGTCGGGCAACTGGAGCGGGGCGCTGTCGGCCACCCGCCATCTCGTCGACCTCGGCCACCGGCGGATCGGGGTGCTCACCGGCCCGGTCCGGGACCTGTCGGCGCGGGCCCGCCGCGACGGCTTCCGGGCCGCGCTGGACTACGCGGGCGTGCCGTTCGACGAGCGGCTCGAACGCAGCGGCGTGTTCACCTTCGAGGACGGCCTGCGGCTCGGCGTCGAGCTGCTCGCCGGGGCCACGCCGCCCACCGCCGTGGTCTGCGGCAACGACCTGCAGGCGCTGGGCGTCTACGCGGCGGCCCGGGAGGCCGGCCTGCGGATCCCCGACGACCTCAGCGTCGTCGGCTTCGACGACGTCGACGAGGCGGCCTGGCTGGCACCGCCGCTGACCACGGTGCGGCAGCCGTTCGGGGAGATCGGGGCCACCGCCGCCCGTCTGGCGCTGGCCCTGGCCGACGGCCAGCCACTCGTCCAGGACCGGTACGAGCTCGGCACGTCGCTGGTGGTGCGGGGCAGCACCGCGCCACCCCGTCGCCGCTGAGCCCACCCGTCCGCTTCCACCACCGCACCGGTCGCACTGCGTGAGTCATGCGTCACCCAGGGGAGGGACGTGTGCCGCCACGCCGGCCGTAAACTTGATTTGCTCCAGAACAGCGGACTATGGTCGACCCATGACGGCCGACCTCGAGGCACAGTTACGGGCGGCCTCGCTGCGCGTGACCCGGCCCCGACTGGCCGTGCTCGCCGCGCTGCGGGACCATCCGCACGTCGACACCGACACGGTGATCGCGCTGGTCCGGTCCGACCTGCCAACGGTCTCCCACCAGGCGGTCTACGACGTGCTGCGGGCGCTCACCGAGGCCGGCCTGGTGCGCCGCATCCAGCCGGGCCGGTCCACCGCGCGCTACGAGGCACGGGTGGGGGACAACCACCACCATGTCGTCTGCCGCTCCTGCGGCGTGATCGCCGACGTCGACTGCGCCGTCGGTCACGTGCCGTGTCTCACCGCCTCCGACGACCACGGGTTCGTGGTCGACGAGGCGGAGGTCGTCTACTGGGGCACCTGCCCCGACTGCGCGGCCGACCGCACCTCCCAGTGATCCACCAGTTCGGAAGGAAGTACATGAGCGACACCCAGGACAACGCCCCCGTCAGTGCGCAGGGCGTGGACCAGAAGGCGGCGGCCGGCTGTCCGGTCGCGCACGACTCGGTGACCGCGCAGGGTAGCGAGAGCGAGAACCCGGCGATCGACTCCCCGAAGCCGAAGACCGGAGGGCGTCCGCGTACCAACCGGGACTGGTGGCCCAACCAGCTCGACCTCTCGGTCCTGCACGCCCACTCGGCCAAGGGCAACCCGCTGGGGGAGGACTTCAGCTACGCCCGCGAGTTCGCCAAGCTCGACGTCGAGGCCCTCAAGCGGGACATCACCGAGGTGCTCACCACCTCGCAGGACTGGTGGCCGGCCGACTTCGGCCACTACGGCGGCCTGATGATCCGGATGAGCTGGCACGCCGCCGGCACGTACCGGATCGAGGACGGCCGCGGTGGCGCCGGTGACGGCGGGCAGCGGTTCGCGCCGCTGAACAGCTGGCCGGACAACGCCAACCTGGACAAGGCCCGCCGGCTGCTCTGGCCGGTCAAGCAGAAGTACGGCCAGCAGATCTCCTGGGCCGACCTGCTCGTGCTCGCCGGCAACGTGGCCCTGGAGTCGATGGGCTTCAAGACCTTCGGCTTCGGCTTCGGCCGGCCGGACGTGTGGGAGCCCGAGGAGATCTTCTGGGGTCCGGAGGACACCTGGCTCGGCGACGAGCGCTACGCCTCCGAGACCGAGATGTCGGCCGGCGTCGGGGCGACCGAGATGGGCCTCATCTACGTCAACCCGGAGGGTCCGCGTGGCAACGCCGACCCGCTCGCGGCGGCGCACTTCATCCGGGAGACCTTCCGCCGGATGGCGATGAACGACGAGGAGACCGTCGCGCTGATCGCCGGCGGGCACACCTTCGGCAAGACCCACGGCGCGGGCGTCGCCGACGACCACGTCGGCCCCGAGCCCGAGGGTGCCCCGCTGGAGGCGCAGGGCCTGGGCTGGCTGAGCACCCACGGCAGCGGCAAGGGCGGCGACACCATCACCAGCGGTCTGGAGGTCACCTGGACCGACCGGCCGACGCAGTGGAGCAACCGCTTCTTCGAGATCCTCTTCGGCTACGAGTGGGAGCTGACCACCAGCCCCGGTGGGGCCAAGCAGTGGGTCGCCAAGGACGCCGAGGCGATCATCCCGGACGCGCACGACCCGGCCAAGAAGCACAAGCCGACGATGCTCACCACCGACCTGTCGCTGCGCGTCGACCCGGCGTACGAGAAGATCTCGCGGCGCTTCCTGGAGCACCCCGACGAGTTCGCGCTGGCGTTCGCCAAGGCCTGGTACAAGCTGCTGCACCGCGACATGGGCCCGGTCAGCCGCTTCCTCGGCCCCTGGGTCGCCGAGCCGCAGCTCTGGCAGGACCCGGTGCCGGCCGTCGACCACGAGCTGGTCTCCGACGCCGACGTCGCCGCGCTCAAGGCGAAGGTGCTCGACTCCGGCCTGAGCACCGCACAGCTGGTCAGCACCGCCTGGGCCTCCGCCGCGAGCTTCCGGCACACCGACAAGCGCGGTGGCGCCAACGGCGCGCGGATCCGCCTCGAACCGCAGCGCAACTGGGAGGTCAACCAGCCCGAGCAGCTCGCGACGGTGCTGGCGACCCTGGAGGGGATCCAGCGCGAGTTCAACGACGCCGGTGGCGCGAAGATCTCGCTGGCCGACCTGATCGTGCTGGCCGGCTCGGCCGCCGTCGAGCAGGCCGCCCGGGCCGCGGGTGTCGAGGTGACCGTGCCGTTCCGGCCGGGCCGCACCGACGCCAGCCAGGAGCAGACCGACGTCGAGTCGTTCGCCGTGCTGGAGCCGCGCGCCGACGGGTTCCGCAACTACCTGCGTCCGGGTGAGAAGACCCAGCCGGAGGTGCTGCTCGTCGACCGGGCGTACATGCTCAACCTGACCGCGCCGGAGATGACCGTCCTCGTCGGCGGCCTGCGGGCCCTCGGCAACAACGTGGGCGGCACGACGCACGGCGTGCTCACCGACCGGCCGGGTGTGCTCAGCAACGACTTCTTCGCCAACCTGCTCTCCCCGGGCACCCGGTGGAAGGCGTCGGAGTCCGAGGAGCACGTCTACGAGATCCGGGACCTGGCCACCGACGAGGTGAAGTGGACCGCCACCGCGGTCGACCTCATCTTCGGGTCCAACTCCCAGCTGCGCGCCCTCGCCGAGGTCTACGCCAGCCAGGACGCGGGCGCCAAGTTCGTGACCGACTTCGTGGCGGCCTGGACGAAGGTCATGGAGCTGGACCGGTTCGACCTCTCCTGATCCGACCCCGCTGCGCGGGCCCCGGCCGACGGCCGGGGCCCGCACTGGTTCGGGGGAGGGGTGAACCCCACTTCATATTGGACAAAACGCCCATAAGCGTCCTATAGTGTCGTTCGTGCATTTCCTGGCAGCCCTGGTCAGTCCGCTGTTGCTCGTGGGCGGTGTGGCACCGCCCGGCGCGGCACCCGTCCCCCGCGTGCGGGCGATGGCGCTGGTGGTCGGGCTGGACATCACCGTGCCCCCCACGGCCAGCCTCGGCGCGGGCGTGCCCGGGGTCACCCTCAGCCGCTCGCTGGGCACCGTCACCGTGAACGACACCCGGACGACCAACCCGAACACCTGGACGGCCACCGTGTCCGCCACGGCGTTCATCACCGCCGGGGGTGGCGCGGGCAAGACCATCGCCACCACCCAGGTCTCCTACTGGTCGGGACCGGTGACCAAGCAGAACGGCGGTGGCACCAAGGTGCCGGGTCAGGCCACCGCCGCGCAGGCGGTGACATTGACCGTGCCGCGGGTCGCGTTCAGCAAGACCTCGGGCAACCAGCGCAACAGCGTGAGCTGGGCGCCCACCCTCCGGGTGGCGATCCCCGCTGCGGCGGTGACAGGCGTCTATACCGGCACCATCACGCACTCTGTCGCCTAATGAGTGATTCGCGCTGAATGCTCCCTATGTGCGCGTTCGATAATTAGCGTGGTGGGCATGAAGAAGCCATTGCTCGCCCTGGCCGCCGGGGCAGCGGTGCTCGCCGTAGCATCGCCCGCCGCCGCCGCCCCGTCGGGCGACACCACCGTCACCTTCACCGTGTCGACCGCCAACCTGGACATCACCGTCCCGCCGTCGGTGAACCTGGGCGCGTCCTTCGCCGGCTCCACCATCACCGGCTCGCTCGGCAACGTCACGGTCACCGACAACCGGGCGGCGCTCTCGGCGACCTGGACCGCGTCGGTGACCAGCACCGCGTTCACCACGGGTGGGGGTACCGGTCCGGAGACGATCCTGCCCAACCTGGTGGAGTACTGGTCCGGACCGGCGATCTCCACCACCGGCACCGGCACCTTCGTGCCCGGCCAGCCCACCTCGGCCGACGCGGTGACGCTGAACCTGCCCCGGACGACCTTCTCCAAGACCTCCGGCAGCGGCAACAACTCGGCCACCTGGAACCCCAGCCTCCGGATCACCCTGCCGCCGGCGGCCGTCGGCGGCCTCTACACGGGGACGGTGACCCATTCGGTGGCCTGACCGACTCCGTGCCGTTGTCCTGGCCGTCACCGTCCTGGTGACCGCCGGGACACCGGCGTCTGCCGCGTCGCCGTCGCCCCCGCCGAACCCGAGTTTCAGCGGCCCCGCCGCGGCGGTCGGCATCCGGCTGCTCGACGCCCCGGTGAACCGGCGCGACGACAGCCGCGCGCACAAGTACATCGTCGACCACGTCCATCCCGGGACGACCATCAAGCGGCGGATCGTGGTGCAGAACGTCTCGGAGATCGAGCGGAAGATCGCCGTCTACGCGGCCGCCGCCGAGATCGACCGCACCGGCTTCGTCTTCGCGCCCGACCGGACGCCCAACGAGCTGAGCAGTTGGATCACCGTCGACCAGGGCGAGGTGGAACTGGAGCCCGACGACGAGGCGGTGCTCACGGTGACCATCGTGGTGCCGGAGAAGGCCTCCGCCGGGGAGCGGTACGCGGTCATCTGGGCCGAGGTGTCCACCACCGACGGCGCGAACGTCCGCAACATCGGCCGGGCCGGCATCCGGGTGTACCTGTCGGTCGGGCCGGGCGGCGAACCCCCGTCGGGCTTCGAGGTGTCGGGGCTCACCGGTCACCGGGACGGCGACGGCGCGCCGGTGGTCACCGCCGAGGTGCGCAACACCGGGCAGCGGGCGCTGGACCTCGCCGGCCAGCTCCGCCTCACCGACGGCCCGGGCGGGCTGTCGGTCGGGCCGGTCCGCGCCGAGGCCGACACGCTCGCTCTCGGCGGCACCACCACCGTGCGGGTGCTGCTGGACCCGAGGCTGCCCGACGGGCCGTGGAGCGCCCGGCTCGACCTCGCCAGCGGCTGGACCAAGCGCACCGCGACCGGAACCGTCTCCTTCGGTGGATCGACGGCCGCCGCCGCGACCAGCAGGGACCGTTCCGGGCTGGTGCTCACCGGCGGGCTCGTCGCGTCGGCGGTGGTCCTGCTCCTGTTCACCGGGTTCGCCTTCCGTCGTCGGGGTCGTGCCCGGCATGCGCTGCCCGCCTGACCGGACGCTGCGAACAGCAGGAAAGTGCGTGGCACGCAATATTGCGTGCCACGCACTTTCCGCTATGCTGGGTGGGTGAGCGGGCTACGGGAGCGCAAGAAGGCGGAGACGCGGGCGGCGCTGAGCTGGGCGGCCATCCGGCTGACCGTCGCCCGGGGCTTCGACAACGTCCTGGTGGAGGACATCGCCCAGGCCGTGGGGGTGTCCCCGCGTACGTTCAACAACTACTTCTCCAGCAAGGCCGAGGCGATCGCCTTCCGGCACCTCGACCGCAGCCGGCAGGTCGCCGAGGCGCTGCGCCGACGGCCGGCCGACGAACCCCTGTGGACGGCGCTGATCGCGGCGACGCTGACCCGGTTCGCCCCCGGCCCGGAGGTCACCCGGTCGCCGCCTGGCGCCCACGCCGAATGGGTCGAGGGGCTCGCGGTGATGCTGGCCGAGCCGGCGTTGCAGGCGGAGATGCTGCGCGCGGGCGCGATCGCCGAGGCCGACCTGGCCGCGGCCGTCGCCGAACGCACCGGCACCGACCCCGACCGCGACCTCTATCCGCATCTCGTGGCGGCCAGCGTGAACGCCGCCGTGAACGCCGCGATCCGGCACTACCTGCGCGCCGATCCGCCCGTGGCGATGCAATACCTGCTCCCCGACGCGCTGACCCGGCTCGCCGCCGGCCTGCCGCCCCCCACGCCCCGCTGACCCGACCGCCGCCCGGTCCCACCGCGCCGCGCCGACCGTTCCCGCCGAACCGTGCAAGCCCGATCCACCGCGCCCACCCGCACCCCGTCGGGGTGCCCGGTCCTGCCCGTGCTCCGCCGCGCCCCGGCGGCGGTCCGCCATGCCCTCGAAAGGAACCCGCGATGATCGACGTCCTCATCGTCGGCGCCGGCCCCAATGGTCTCCTGCTCGCCGCCGAACTGGCCCTGGCCGGCGTCCGGCCCGTCGTCTGCGAACGGCTGTCCGCCCCCACCACCGAGCAGCGCGCCAACGGGCTGGTCGGTCAGGTGGTCCGGCTGCTCGACCGGCGCGGCCTGCACCACCGCCTCGTCGACGACCCGGGGCCGCCGCAGCCGTCGCCCGGGTTCGTCTTCGGGGCCCTGCCGCTGGACCTGCGGGCGGTGCCGGACAACCCGCTGTACCTGCTCCAGGCCCCGCAGAGGCACCTGGAACGGGTGCTCGCCGAGCGGGTCGCCGAAATGGGTGTGCAGGTCCGACGGGGACACGAGGTGACCGGCCTGACCCCGGGCGCGGACGACGTGCGGGTCGCCTTCGCCGACGGCACCACCGTGGGCTGCCGCTACCTGGTCGGCGCGGACGGCGGGCACAGCGTCGTACGCCGGCTGGCCGGGATCGGCTTCCCCGGCGTGTCCACCGACCGCACCGTCTCCCGTACCGCCCAGGTCAGCCTGCCCCCGGAGCTGGTCGACGCGGCGACCGGCGACCTCGTGGTGCCCGGATACGGCACCGTCGCGCCGTTCCGGCACACCCGCACCCCGCACGGGCTGATCGTGTGGGCCCCCTTCGCCGGGCGTCCGGTCACCCTCAGCACGATCGAGTGGCCCGGGTCGACACGGTTCGACGGGCCACTGACCCTCGCCGAGCTGCGCGCCAGCGTCGCCCGGGTGCTCGGGGCCGACGTGCCGATCGGTCCGCCGGCCGGCCCCGGTCCGCACCTGCTGCGCCGCCTGGTGGGCGGCAACACCCGGCTCGCCGAGCGGTACCGCGCCGGGCGGGTGCTGCTGCTCGGCGACGCCGCCCACGTCCACTCGGCGATCGGCGGGCCGGGGCTCAACCTCGGCCTGCAGGACGCGGTGAACCTGGGCTGGAAGCTGGCCGCCCAGGTGCGCGGCCGGGCCCCGAGCGGGCTGCTGGACTCCTACGAGGCGGAACGCCGTCCGGCTGCGGCGCGGGTCACCATGTCCACCCAGGCCCAGTCGGCGCTGATCGCCCCCGGCAGCGAGGTCACCGCGCTGCGGGTGCTCCTCGGTGAACTGCTCGACCGGCCGCAGAACGCGGCCCACGTCGCCGCCCTGCTGGCCGGGGCGGACGTCCGCTATCCGATGGGCGACGCCGACGGGCCGCTGGTCGGACGCTTCGCACCCGACCTGGTGTGGCACGGCGGCACCGGCCCGGTCCGGCTGGCCGAGCTGACCCGGACCGCCCGCCCGCTGCTGCTCGACCCCACCGGCGGTCACGCCGGAGCGGCCGGGCCGTGGCGGGACCGGGTCGACGTGCTCACCGGACGGTTCACGTCGGGCGGCGCGGCGGCCGACGCACCCGGCGACGACCTGCCGACCGCGCTGCTGCTGCGCCCGGACTGCCATGTGGCCTGGCAGTCCCCGACGGACCGGCCGGACGCCGACGGGTTGACCGCCGCGCTCGCCCGCTGGTTCGGCCCGCCGAGCGCCGACCGGGGGTGACGTGGTTCGGCCGGCCCGGCGGGGGAGGGGGCCGGGCCGGCCGACGCGGAGCGCGGGGTCAGTCCCGCTGGATGACCATCCCCGCGCCCACGGTGCGGTTGGTGGTCTCGTCGATGATGACGAAACCCCCTGTGGTGCGGTTGCGGTGGTAGTCGTCCACCAGCAACGGCACGGTGGTGCGCAGCCTGATCCGGCCGATCTCGTTGAGCGCCAGCGCGGTGCTGGTCTCGTCCCGGTGCAGGGTGTTGATGTCGAGCCGGTAGTGCAGCTCGCGGACGATGGCACGCGCCGAACGGGTGGTGTGCTTGACGACGTACCGGCCGCCGATCTCCAGCGGGCGGGTCTCGTCCATCCAGCAGACCATCGCCTCGATGTCCTGGGCGACGGTGGGCGTGTTGTTCGGCCGGCAGATCATGTCGCCCCGGGAGACGTCGATCTCGTCGTCGAGGCGGACGGTGACCGACATCGGGGGGAACGCCTCGTCGACGGGGCCGTCGGCGGTGTCGATGGCGGCGATCCGGCTGGTGAACCCCGACGGCAGGACCATCACCTCGTCGCCGGGCTTGAGCACGCCGGAGGCGACCTGCCCGGCGTAGCCCCGGTAGTCGGTGACCGTGGTCGACTGCGGGCGGATCACGTACTGCACCGGGAACCGGACGTCGACCAGGTTGCGGTCCGAGGCGATGTGCACGTGCTCCAGGTGGTGCAGCAGCGACGGCCCCTCGTACCAGGGCATGTTCTCCGACCGGGTGGCGATGTTGTCACCCTGGAGCGCCGACACCGGGATCACCGCGAGGTCGGGCACGTCGAGTTTCGCCGCGAAGGCGGTGAACTCGTCGGCGATGCGTTCGAAGACCTCCTGGGAGAAGTCGACCAGGTCCATCTTGTTGACGCACAGCACCAGGTGCGGCACCCGCAGCAGCGAGCACAGGAACGCGTGCCGCCGCGACTGCTCCACCAGTCCCTTACGGGCGTCCACCAGGACCAGGGTGAGGTCGGCGGTGGACGCGCCGGTGACCATGTTGCGGGTGTACTGGGTGTGCCCGGGGGTGTCGGCGATGATGAACTTGCGCCGGGGGGTGGCGAAGTACCGGTACGCGACGTCGATGGTGATGCCCTGTTCCCGTTCGGCGCGCAGGCCGTCGGTGAGCAACGCCAGGTTGGTGTACTCGTCGCCCCGGGCCGCGCTGACCGCCTCCACCGCGGCCAACTGGTCGGTGAACAACGACTTCGTGTCGTACAGCAACCGACCGATCAGGGTCGACTTGCCGTCGTCCACACTGCCCGCCGTGGCGAACCGCAACAGGTCCATCGGTCGGGCCTCGGCCGGGGAACCGGCCGGTGCCAGCATCTCGGTGCTCATCAGAAGTAGCCCTCCCGCTTGCGGTCCTCCATGGCGGCCTCGCTGACCCGGTCGTCGCCCCGGGTGGCACCCCGCTCGGTGATCCGGGTCGACGCGACCTCGTCGATCACCTTCTCCACCGTGTCGGCGTCGGAGCGGACGGCGGCGGTGCACGACGCGTCCCCGACGGTGCGGTACCGCACCCGGGCGGTGAAGGGTTCCTCGCCCGCGCGGGGGGTGAAGAACTCGTTGACGGCGTAGAGCATGCCGTCGCGTTCGATCACCTCACGGTCGTGCGCGTAGTAGATCGACGGCAACGGCACCCGCTCCCGGGCGATGTAGTGCCAGATGTCCAACTCGGTCCAGTTCGACAACGGGAACACCCGGATCGACTCACCCGGATGATGCCGACCGTTGTACAACGACCACAACTCCGGCCGCTGGTTCTTCGGATCCCACTGCCCGAACTCGTCCCGGAACGAGAACACCCGCTCCTTCGCCCGCGCCTTCTCCTCGTCCCGCCGCGCCCCACCGAACAACGCGTCGAACCGGTGCTTCTCCACCGCGTCCAACAACACAGGCGTCTGGATCCGGTTCCGCATCCCGTCACCCGACTCACGGACCAGGCCCCGGGTCAGCGCCTCCGGCACGCTCGCCACGATCAGGTGCAGGTTCAGCTCGCTCACCCGCTGGTCGCGGTAGTCGAGCACCTCCGGGAAGTTGTGCCCGGTGTCCACGTGCATCACCGGGAACGGGATGCCGGCCGGCGCGAACGCCTTCTGCGCCAGCCGCAACATCACGATCGAGTCCTTGCCGCCGGAGAAGAGCAGCACCGGCCGCTCCATCTCGGCGACCACCTCACGCATCACGAAGATGCTCTCCGCCTCCAACTCGTCGAGCTGGGAGACCTGGTACGCAGCCGATCCGCTGCTCATCGCGGGTCCTTTCCGGGGTGGGGGACGGGGGAACCGGAGGTGGCCGCCGTACCGGCCAGTTGCCGCCGCAGCGCGGCGAGCAGCGGCACGGCCAGCTCGCCGCGACAGACCAGCAGGTCCGGCAGCCGGGGGTCGGCCTCGTTGTAGGTCAGCGCGGAACCGTCGATGCGGGAGGCGTGGAACCCGGCGGCGGTGGCCACCGCCACCGGCGCGGCGGAGTCCCACTCGTACTGGCCGCCCGCGTGGATGTAGGCGTCCACGTCACCTGTCACCACCGCCGCGATCTTCGCCCCCGCCGAACCCATCGGCACCAGTTCCGCGCCGACCTCCCCGGCCAGCGCGGCCAGGAACGCGGGGGGACGGCTGCGGCTGGCGGCCAACCGGATCACCCCGTCGGGCGGGGGCGGCGCGGCAGGCAGCGCGTCGGCGACGTCGGTGGTCAGCACCCGGCCCTGCGCCGGCAGCGCGACCGCACCGGCGACCAGCCCGTGCGGGGTCGCCGCGTCGCGGGCCCAGAGCGCCACGTGCACCGCCCAGTCGGCGCGGCCCTGCTCGGAGAACTCCCGGGTGCCGTCCAACGGGTCGACGATCCACACCCGCCCGGCGGTCCGCCGGGACACCCCGTCGCCGGTGTCCACCAGCCGGGAACCCTCGTCCTCCTCGGAGAGCACCGCGTCGGCCGGGCGGCACCGGGCCAGCTCGGCCCGCAGGAGGTCGTGGGCGGCCCGGTCACCGGCGGCCTTCAACGCGGCGGGATCGGCGTGACCGTGGTCGGCGCGTACCCGTAGCAGCAGCTCACCGGCGTCGGCGGCGAGCCGGCGGGCGAGCGCCACGTCGGATTCGGCGATGGTGGGGTCAACCATGGCAACTCCTCGACCTGTCGGGTACGCGGACGGTGGGGGTGCGGGTGGTCACTGGATCGCCCGCCGGGTGAAGCAGCGGACGCTGACCCAGGTCAGGACGACGGCCACCCCGGTCAGCACGGTCAGGCACACCCACGCCGGCAGGTGCGGCACGCCGGGCAGCAGCGCCCCGCGCACCCCCTCCGAGACGTACGTCATCGGGTTGAGCGCGGTGACCACCTGGTACCAGGGCACCGACGACAGCCGGGGCCACGGGTAGTGGATGCAGCCGGTCCAGATGATCGGGGTGAGGATCACCGAGAAGGTCACGTTGATCCGCTGCACCGGCAGGGTGGTGGCCAGGCTCATCCCGATCGCCCCGCCGATCCACGCCCCGAGCAGCGCCACCACGAACGCCAGCGGCAGCCCCGCCGGCCGCCACGGCGCGGAACCGACCATCAGCGCGCCGAGCGGATAGATCAGCACGGCCGCGAGCAGCCCCCGGATGGTGGCGATCACCAGCTTGCCGATCGCGACGTACCCGGTCGGCAGGGGCGCCATCAACCGGTCCTCGATCTCCATGGTGAAGCCGAACTCCTTCACCAGCGGCAGGGCCACGCTCTGCAACGCGGTGGTGAGGGCGGCCAGGGCGATGATGCCGGGCAGGAACACGTCGGCGAAACCACGCCCGACGAGGCCCTGGCTGCCCAGCACGGTGTCGAAGACGAACAGCATGAACAGCGGCGTCAGTCCGACCTGGACCAGGATGACCCAGAGTTCCCGGCCGGTGACCATCAGGTCGCGGCGCAGCACCGCGGCGAACACCCGCCCGGTCCCGGGCCGGGAGGGTGGCGTGGCCGTCGGGCGCAGCGGGGTCGGGGTGTCGAGAGCGGTCACCTCGGTTGCCTTCCGGTGAGTTCGATGAAGACGTCCTCCAGGCTGGGTTCGCCGACGTCGACGGCGTTGACCGCCGCCGAGCGGGCGGTGAGCACGGTCACCGCCGGGCCGAGCAGCGTCGCGGGGTCGCCGGCCAGGTGCAGGCGGATGCGCAGCCGGCCGCGACCGCCGTTGCCGGCCGCCCCGCCGCCGCGCCCGAGCAGGCCCGCCCCGGCCAGGGCGGCCAGCCGGCCGGCGCCGGGCCGCCCACCACCGGCGGCGAGCGCGGCCAGCATCCCGGCCCCGCCGGCCCCGACCCCGGCCAGCCCGGCCGCGGCGCCGCCCGGCCGCCCACCGGCCGGCACGGTCGGCGTCGCCACCCGTTCCGCCTTGCGTACGCCGGGCAGCTCGCCCAGGGCGGCGCAGAGCGCGTCCGGGTCGTCCCCGCCGGCCGGGGTGACCGTGAGGTCGAGCAGCGCGTCCCCGGCCAGGCCCCGGACCAGGGCGGTCGGGGTGTCGAGGGTGAGCAGCCGGCCGTGGTCGACGATGCCGACCCGGTCGACCACCCGGGCCGCCTCGTTCATCGCGTGGGTGGTCAGCACGATCGCCACCCCCCGCTCGCGGAGTTGCCGCAGTTGCCCCCAGATCAGCAGCCGGGTCTGCGGGTCGAGGGCGTTGGTCGGCTCGTCGAGGAAGAGCACCGCCGGCTCGTGGGTCAGCGCGCGGGCGATCATCAACCGCTGCGCCATGCCGCCCGAGTACGC
The DNA here is from genome assembly GCF_049178995.1 of Micromonospora sp. WMMD735. Lineage (NCBI taxonomy): Bacteria > Bacillati > Actinomycetota > Actinomycetes > Micromonosporales > Micromonosporaceae > Micromonospora > Micromonospora sp. WMMD735. The sequence continues at coordinate 2,009,815 of NZ_JBMHMJ010000002.1, read as the reverse complement.
CTCGATCCGCCGGTCGGCCCGCTCGGTGAGGCCGAACCGCTCCAGCAGCTCCGCCGCGCGGGCGTGCGCCTCCCGTCGCCGTACCCCGTGGTAGGTGGCGTGGTAGACGAGGTTCTGCCGGGGGGTCAGCGCCCGGTCCAGGTTGTTGTGCTGGGGCACCACGGCCAGGTGGGCACGGGCGGCGGCCGGGTCCCGGCCCACGTCGACCCCGCAGACCACGGCCCGGCCCCCGGTGGCCCGCAACCGGGTGGTCAGGATGCCGACGGTGGTGGACTTGCCGGCCCCGTTCGGCCCGAACAGCCCGAAGATCTCGCCCGGCGTGACCGTGAACGACAGCCCGTCGACCGCGTTGGTGTCGGTGCGGGGGTAGCGCTTGACGAGGTTGTCGACCTCGACCACGGCCGGCCCGTCTCTGCTGGGCATCTCAACTCCTGTCCTGAGGGGGGTGCGGGTGCCGACGGGGCCGGCGGCGGTGCCGTCAGCCGCCGGAGGGCTGGGGGTGCGCGGCGAAGAACCGCCAGATGGTGTCGGTGGCGTTCAGCGCGGTGGAGGGGGGATCGAGGTTGAGCAGCTTCTCCGCCCGGGGCGGGTTGGGTCGGCCGCCGGGCCACTGGTGTCCGGCGTCGGCGACGGTGATCAGCTCGACGGCGCGGCCCTGGGCGCAGCTCGCGGTGGACCGGGTGACCGGCCCGTCGGTGGTGACCTTCGGCGCGCCGCAGGAGTCGATGCTGCGCCAGCGGGCGGCCAGCTCGGGGGTGGGCGGCCCGTCGATCTTCACCGGGTTGCGTCCGGTGCCGCCGTTGTCCCGCCGGCCGGGCCCGCCGCCGTACGGCATGGTCTGGTCCTGCTGGCCGTGGATGTGCAGCACCGACACCGGTTTCGGGTCGGCGCACCGCCCGGTGAGGGTGCTCGCCACCGCGCCGATCGCGGCGAAGGTGGTGGTGTCGCAGACCAGCTTGTAGGCCAGCAGTCCGCCGTTGGAGATCCCGGTGACGTACCGGCGGGCCGGGTCGACAGGCAGTTCCCGGCCGACCGTGGCGACCAGTTCGGTGATGAACGCGACGTCGTCGACGCCGTCGCGGGCGGGTGCCCCGCAGCACTGTGGGCCGATGGCCCAGGCCCGGTTGAGCCCGTCCGGGAAGAGCACCAGGAACCCGTCCCGGTCGGCCTGGCCGGTCCAGCCGTACGCCTGCTCGGCCTGCTCGCCGGTGCCGGCCGCGCCGTGCAGCATCACCACCAGCGGGACCGGCTTGCTCAGGTCGGCCGAGGCCGGCCGGTAGAGCCGGTAGCTGCGTTCCCGCCCGTCCACGGTGAGGGTGTGCGTGGAGCTGCCGACGGGGGTGTCCGTCGCCGGCCGGGTGGCGTCGGACGGTGCGCCGGACGCCGGGCCGGTGGGGGAGTCGGCCCGGTCGCGGCGGGGACTGCACCCGGCCGGGGCGGTCAGGGCGAGCAGCAGCGCGAGCGTTCCCGCGACCCGGGCCGTGGACCGGCCGGTGCGGTGCCGCCCGACTTCAGGGCGAAAAACGGTAAAAGGCATCATATCAATACTTTCGCCCGGGAATGTTCGAGCAACGTCAGGGACGCGCCAGGATCCGGCAAGGGGCGCGCGGCACCAGCCGCGCCGGAGCGGGCCGGGGCCACCGGCCCGGCGACGACGCTGTCGCCGGGCCGGCGTCCCGCCAGCTCAGAAGCCCCGCAGCCGGAGCAGCTCCCAACCACCCTCGGGCACGTCGTCCGTCGGGTCGGCCCGCAGGTTCATCGGGTTCGCCATGCCCAGGTAGAGCGTCGGGCCGTCGGCGACCATGTTGCGGATGCCGTAGTTCAGGTAGTTGCCCAACCCGGTGTTGTCCACCGTCGTCGCCGCCTTCGTCGGTGACGAGAAGGCGTACAGGTCACCGCCGTAGACCGCCTCCGGCAGGGCGCTCGCGCGCATCCCGGCCGCGTCCATCGGCGCACGGGCCAGGTCGTCGGCCAGCGCCGGTGACAGGCCCAGCTCGGCGGCGGTCTCCTTGCCCAGCTCCTTGGCCAGGTAGCTCCAGTCCATCGTGCCGACGTACAGCTTCCCGCCGGCCACCACCATCTTCCAGGTGTAGTTGTTGTACGGGTTGCCGAAACCGGGCGGGCCGAACTTCGGCGTCTGGTGCGTCGACTGCAACGCCCACGCCCCGGCCCCGTTGTTGGCCGCCGGGTCGTACGCGGGCAGCTCCGTCGCGCCGTACAGCAGGTCGACCTTCTCGAAATGCGAGCCGAAGTTGCGACCCCGGTAGATGCTGATCGACCGCTGGGTGTTCTGGATGGTGGCCTGCGCCGCCGCCTCGTCCGCCGGCGGGTAGGTCGCCATGTGCACCGTGGTCGCCTTCATCGGCACGTGCATCGTGCCCCAGTAGAGGAACCCGCCGTAGGAGGCCAGGCCGCCCAGGGCGTACGCGCGGGCCACCACCGGGTCCGGCTCGTACTCCGACACGTTCCACACCTGCTGCCAGCCGTCGGCGTCCTCCGGGTTCAACCCCGGGGCACCCGACGCGAGCGGCGGGCTCATCCAGACCGCCGCGATGCTCGGCGGCGGGGCGGCCGAACCGGCGGTCGGGCCGGCCAGCTCGGCGTCCGAACCCGGCCAGGTGGTCACGAACAGCCGCCCCTGGTGGACGGTGAGGTCGGCGGCCTGCGCCGGCAGGTTCGCCACCACCGTGAACGCGAACGGGTCGGACTTGCTGCCCGTCCAGCGCAGCACGTTGCCGCGCTCGCCACCGTTCGCGCCGACACCCACACCGGCGTACAGGGCGTCACCGGCCACCGTGAAGTGCCGGATGTTGCCGTACATCGGGAAGTTGCGGGAGCCGAGGAACGCTCCGGTGTCGGTGTCGAACGCGAACAGGTTGACGCTGGTGCCCAGCGCCGGGCCGCCCAGCAGGGCCACCCCGTTGAAGTTGCCGGCCGCCCGGATGCCCGCGGTGGTCTGCAACCGGTTGGCGTCCTCGGTGGAGGCCGCCTTCACCAGCTCGGTCTTCTCGACCAGCTTGTTGGCGCGGGTGTCGTAGGTGTACAGGCGCGGCTGCCGGTGGTCGCCGAGGATCGGCGGTAGCTGCGGGTTGCGCTTGGCGACCTGGCTCTCGCCGTACTCGCAGACCCAGTCGTCGTTGACCGTCGGCGTGGTGTTACGCAGGGCCCGGCCGCTGGTCAGGCAGTTGACGTTCGCTCCGGTGCCGAACCACAGCATCTTGCCGGCCCGGGTCATCCCCCACAGGTACGCCTGGTTGACCTTGGCCTTGCCGTCGGCGCACGGCGGCCCGGCCGGGTACGGCAGCCCGATCCCGGCGAAGCACTCGTCCGGCTGGGCCTTGGCGAGCAGTTGCGGGCTGCTCTGCTGCGCGCCGGCCGCGCTGGCCGCGCTGCCGGGGTCGGCGGCGTCGAGTGGCGCACCGAGCGCCGCCGAGGGAACCGCCAACACCGACCCGAGCCCGAGTACGGCGACGGCGGTCGACAACCGCCGTGCGGAGAACCGGAGTGGATTCACCAACAATCTCTCTTTCGCAGAAAGGCGGACACCCGTTCCCGGGCCCGGCAAACCGGACCCGGGACGGGCAGGGACACACAGGGACCGCTCAGACGGCGGCCGGCAACTTCCGGGGAGCCGGGGCGACGACCCGCGACGCCATCCGCTCGGCCCACCCGGACGGGTCGGGGAAGTCCAGGAACCGGCCGAGCCCGGTCAGCTCGGCCACCGGGTCGGCGACCAGGTCCTCGTAGGACATCCGCAGCAGGTGCTCCGGGGGCACGTCCCGCAGCGCCTGGTCGGCCTGGCTGCTCATGAACGCGCACAACCCGAGGTAGCGGCGCAGGTCCTGACCCCGCTCGCGCAGCGCGTCGGCGGTCAGCCGGTCCGGCAGGTACGGCTGGAGGTCCTCCGGCACGGTCTGGTCCGCGCCCACCCGGAACGGGTCCAGCCCGCACCGGCCGAGGAACTCCACCCGCAACTGGATGAGCTGGAACGACGAGTGCCGGCTCATCGACCGGGCGGTGTCCTCCCAGTTGCGGGTCAGGTAGACGACCTTGCAGTCCGGGAAGCCCCGCAGCAGGTACGGCGCCACGTGGCTGGAGCCGCCGGAGCGTTCCACCCACCGGGTCTTGCCGGTCAGCACGGCGAGCAGGTCGAGGAAGTCGTGGTGGTGCTGGGCCACCGTCTGGGTGCGGAACTGCGGCACCCGCTCGGCGAGCTGGTCGAACAACGCGTCCGGGTCGGCGGTCAGCTTCGACAGGGTGATCGCCAGGATGCGCGGCAGCTCGGTCAGCCGGTCGGCCCACCGGCCCGTGGCCGGGTAGCGGACCTCCTTCGGCGGCAGCCCGATCCGGAACAGGGTGGACAGCTCCGCCTTGGGGCTGGCCAGCACCGCCCAGTACTCGTCACCGGTGAGCACCTCGGCGCTGCGGGCCCACGGCGCGACCGACATGAAGAACTCCTGGGCCGACAGGGTGTCCGGCTCCTCGTGGATCAGGTCGGACAACAGCGTGGATCCGCACCGACCGTTGCTGATGATGATCGACCGGCCGGTGATCGGGGTGTCCATCGGAAGACCTCCTGGGTGTCGCGTCGTCATGCGGTGGTGGATTGGGTCACGTCGAGCGAGCAGTCCTCGGCGAGCCAGGCGAAGACCAGCCGGCGGACCTCCTCCGGCCGGTCGATCAGCACCGTGTGCCGCTGGTCGGGCAGCACCTCGACCCGGGTCTGCGGCAGCAGTTCGCGGACCGCCGGGGCCAGCTCCACCACCGCCGAGTCCCCGCCGTACAGGCAGAGCACCGGGCAGCCGATCGCGGCCAACGCCCCGGCGGGCGGCAGCGGGCTCGCCGGCAGCTCCTGCGCCAGCGTGGTGTCGGAGAGCATCCGCTGCGTCTCGGCGGCCCGCTGCGCGGCGACCCGGCCCCGCCGCACCCCGATCTCGGTGACCGCCCCGTCGCGGGGCAGCCTCGCGGCGACCCGGGCGAGCCGCTCCCGGACCCGCCGCATCCACTCCGGGGTCGGCGGCGCCGACTCGATCGTCACGATGCCGGCGACCCGCTCCGGGTGCCGGGCGGCGTACCCGAACGCGATGGTGCCGCCGAACGAGTTGCCCAGCAACAGCAGCGGACCGGTGACGTCCTGGGCGGCCAGCAGCCCCGCCAGGTCGTCGACGAAGTCGTCCAGGGCGTACCCGGTGGCGGGACGGTCGCTGCGCCCGTGGCCGCGCAGGTCGTACAGGACGGTCGGGAAACCGGCCCGGGACAACGGCTCGGCCAGGGTGAAGTACCAGCTCGCCATGGTGTCCGACGCCATCCCGTGGATCAGCACGGCGGTCGGCGTCGGCCCGGTCCGGCCGTCGGCGGCCGGACCGGGGGGATCGAGCCGCTGCGTGTGCAGCGTGATCCCGTTCGCCCGGACCATGGTCACCGGCTGCCCGCCCCGACCTCGTCGGCCTGCCCCAACGACTCGGCGATGTGCGTCACGAGCTGCCCGACCTTCAACTCCCGGACGGTCTCCAGGTCGAGCTTGGCGACGAAGTGGGCGAAGTTCACCGTGTCGCCGTAGCGGGACTGGAGCCGGCCGGCGAGCGCGACCACGTCGATGCTCTCCATGCCCAGGTCCTCGGAGAACGTGGTGTCCATGGTGACCACCTGGTCGTCCGCGAAGTCGCCCAGCACGGCGTCGATCATCTCGGTGAGGTCGGCGAGGATGGTGTCCTGGGCCGAGGGCATGGGCGTTGCTCCTTCTGCTGATCGGATGGGTTGGGCGGTGCTGCGTGCCGGGTGCCGGCTCACGGCCGGGACACCCCGGGCGGGGTGGCGGGGGCCGGCTCCGGCCCCCAGGTCCAGGCGACGACGTACCGGCGCGGCGGCAGGTCCTCGGGGTTGGCGACGTCACGGTGGCCGACCCGGTACGCCCGACCGCCGATCTCGACGGTCAGCCCCGAGTCGGTGGCCGAGTAGACCCGGAACCGGCGCGGCGAGCCGTCCAGCCCGGTGCCCTCGGCCTTGGCGACCGCTTCCTTGGCCGCCCAGAACCGGGTGAACCACAGCCGGCGGGCCTCGACGTTCCCGCCGGCCAGCGAGGCCAGCAGGGTCAACTCGGCCGGGGTGAGGGCGAAGGTGAGGGTGCTCTCCGGGTGGTCGGTGACCTCCGCGACGTCGATGCCGACTCCGGGTCCCCCGGGCACCGCGTCGGGTGCCCGGCGGCGGGCGATCGCCACCCCGATCTCCGCACAGTGCGCCAGGGAGACGTCGCAGTCGCCGAGCCCCCGACCGGGCCGTCCGCGTACCCAGGGCCGGCCGTCCGGGTCGTTGCCGACGGTCAGCTCGATCGGGTAGATGTCGGTGTGGCCGTCCTCCCACAGCCGGGCCCGGACCGCGTCCTTGGCGGCGATCCGACCCAGCATCCACTGCTTGCGGGTCTTGGCCGGCTGCCGCTCGTAGTCGGCGTAGGCGGCCCCGCCGAGGATGCCCCGGGCGGCCATGCCCCGGGTGACCAGGTCGGTCCAGCAGTCGAACGCCATCGTCCAGCCCTCGGGCTGCAACAGCGACATCGGGTGCCGCTCGGGGAACCGCTCCGCGACCCGGGCCTGCGGGTGGCTGTCGAACCGGCGGTCCGTCGCGCCCTCGATCTCCGACCACACCCGCCCCTGGTAGCTGAGCTGGGTGTCGGCGACGAGTTTCCCGTCGTCGATGGAGCGGACCCGGGCGACGCACTCGAACGCCCGGCCGGCCGGCGGCGGCGGCCCGTAGAACCGCACCTGACCGAGCCCCACCGGCAGCGCCACCGTGCGGAACGGCTGGGTGGTGATCAGCCAGTTGCCGATGAGCTGCAGGGCGTTGTCCAGTAGCGCCCCCGGTGGCACCGGCGCGGTGACGATGCCGCGTACGTGCATGTCGCCGAGCGCGTGCACCTCGGTCACGCCCTGGAACTGCGGCCCGTGGAACATCAGCCGCTCCGCGTACATCTCGGCGGCGCCGAGGGTCGGCGGGCGTTCGGTGGCCGGGTCGTGGGTCCAGACCGGCGGCGGCGGCGGGTACGCCGCGCCGACCTCGATCGTCGCCCGGGCGTACCCGGCGAAGGCGACCGAGTACCGGTTCTCCCCGGCGGTGCGGACCACGATCTCCACGTCGGTGGCCGGTTCGGCGATCAGCCACCTGTTGAACTTCGCGTCGTGCACCGCCACCACCGGGACGCCGGGCACGAGCTGCTCCACCGCTTCCATCATGTGCGCGACCAGGGCGGTCGCCGGCACCACCGGCCACCGGTCCTCCGGGTCCGGCCAGTCGTCGGGCTGCACGAAGAAGCAGTGGTCCAGCAGGTAGGGCATGGTGTCCAGGGAGATCCGCCTGGTGATCCGGCCGACCTCCGTACCGGCCGCGCCGGTCGGGCGGACCGCCGCGGGCGGCGTCGCCGGGGTGACTGTCGGCTTCGCCAGCGGCGCGGCGGCCGGGGTGGCGGGAGCTGCCGTCCTGGCGGGGGCGGTCGGCGTGACAGGCCGCGCCGGGGTCGTGGTGCCGGCGGTGGCCGCACCCCGGGTGTTCTCCTTGAGCAGGGCGGCGAGTTCGGCCGCCGCGCTGGAACCGCCGGCGAGCCGGTGCAGTGCGTCCAGCGCGGCCGCCGGGTCACCGGACGGCGCGGCGGCGGGCTTCGCCACCCCGGGCTGCCCGGCCACCCGCGCGGCGGGCACCGGCGTCGCGGCCGGCGCAGCGGTCGCCCTCGGCCCAGCGGCCGGTGCGCCGGTGACTGTCGGCCCGGGGGCCGGTGCGGCGGGCGTCGGTGCGACCGCCGGCCGGGCCACCGGCGGTGCTGCCGCGGCCGGGGTCGATCCGGCCCGGCCGGTGCCGGCGCCGACCGGACGGGCGACACCGTCGCCGACGCCCGGCGTGGCCGCCGAGCCGTCGGCGACGGTGACCCCGAGCAGGCCGGCGGCGTCCGCGCCGAGGCGGACCAGCGGCCCACCGAGGTCGAGCTTCACCCGGGGCCCGCGTCGCGCGGGCTTCGCCGGGCCGTCCGCACCGGCCGGGGTACGGCCGGACGTGGCCGCCGGTGCGGCGGTGCCCTGCGGGGACAGCGCGCCCAGGTCCGGCGACGCCCCCTCCACCCACAGGGCGGTGGCGACCCGGCGCAACTGGTTCAGCCCGCTGCGGTGCGCGGTGTTCACCGGCATCGCCAGGTGCTCGCGCCCGCGCAGGTTGTCCCCGACCAGCGAGGCGAGCTGCCCTGCGCCGACCTGGAGGAACACCCGGAACCCGGCGGCGTACATGGCTTCGACGGTCTGCCGGAACCAGACCGGCTCCATCATGTGCCGGACGAAGATCCGGTTGACCTCCTCCTCGTCGGCGGGGAACGGCGCGTGCAGGGTCGCCGACCACACCGGCATCCGGGTCGGGTGCACCTCCCAGCGGCCCAGGGCGGCACCGATCGAGGTGAGCCCGTCGGCGAAGGCGGGGGTGTGGAACGCCGACCGGAACGGCAGCTTCTGACACAGGATGTTGCGGGTACGCAGCGCCTCGACGAGGCGGTCGACCTGCGGCTCAGGGCCGTTGACCACCGACTGGGCCGGGGCGTTGTCGTGCGACAGCACCACCCCCGGGTAGTCGCCGAGCAGCGGGGCGACCCGGTCCGCGCCGGCCCCGACGGCCGCGAAGACGTACCCGGAGACCTCCACCGAGTCGGCGTTGAACAGGTCGAGGAACTCGTCCATCGCGGCGGTGCTGATCTGGCCGCTGACCGCGGCGGCGGTCCACTCGCCGATGCTGTGCCCGGCGACCGCGTCGGGTCGTACGTTCATCCGGGCCAGCGCCGTGTCGAGCAGCTTGCCCACCTCGATCAGGCCGGCGCCGTGCCGGCCCAGGTCGGCAGCGGACCACTCGCGGTCCGGCAGGCCGAAGTGGGCGGCCAGGTCGGCGGTCCGGGGGGCGAACTCCGCCTCCAGGCCGGGGAAGACGAAGGCGAGCTTGCCGGCCCCCGGGCCGAGCAGCGGCTGCGGGCTGAACCAGATGTCCCGCCCACCCCGCCACGCCTGCCCCCGGGCCACCGTCTTGCGGGCCACCGCGAGCAGCTTGTCCGTCGGGTTGACGATGCCCAGCCGGGTCTGCGGCGGAGCCTCCCCGCCGGAGCGGGCGGCCAGCTCGACGCCGATGCGGCGTACCTCCTGGTCGTCGCGGTCCAGCAGCTCGGCGAGCCCGGCTGGATCCGACGCGGCCAGCCAGAGCACCTGGTCCGGCTCGTCGACGACGGCCCGGCCGGCGGCCGGGGCGGTCAGCCCCACCACCGGCTCACCCACCGACACCGGGGCCTGCTCGATGATCAGGTGGGCGTTGATCCCGCCGAACCCGAACGCGTTGACGCCGGCCCGGCGCGGGCCGTCGCTCTCCCACGGCCGGGCGGTGTCGATCGGGGCGAACCGGGTCGCCGCCATCTCCTTGCGCGGCGTCTCGCAGTGCAGGGTGGGCGGCAGCACCCCCCGGTGCACCGCGAGCGCGGCCTTGATCAGGCCGGCCACGCCGGCGGCCGGCATGGTGTGCCCGATCATCGACTTCACCGAGCCGATCACCGGGCGCGGCCCACCGGTGTACGGGCCGAACACCTCCGCCACCGTGGTCAGCTCGGCGGCGTCCCCGGTCGGGGTGCCGGTGCCGTGCGCCTCCAGCAGCCCCAGCGCGTCCGGGGCGGTCGGGTCGAGCCCGGCGGACTCCCAGGCCCGGCGGATCGCCAGCACCTGACCGGAGACCGCCGGGTTGAACATGCTCGCCGACTTGCCGTCGCTGGACACTCCGCTGCCGCGGATCACCGCGTAGACCCGGTCGCCGTCGCGCACCGCGTCGGCGTACCGCTTGAGCACCACCACGCCGGTGCCCTCGCCGATCAGCAGCCCGTCGGCGGCGGCGTCGAACGGTCGGATCTCGCCCCGCCGCGACAACGCCCGCAGCTGGTTGAACACCGACCAGAAGCTGATGTCGTGCACGTGGTGCACGCCACCGGCGAGCACCGCGTCCAACCGGCCGTTGAGCAGTTCGGTGATGCCCTGGTCCACCGCGATCAGCGAGGAGGCGCAGGCGGCGTCGATGGTGTACGCCGGGCCGCGCAGGTCGAGCCGGTTGGCCACCCGGGAGGCGGCCAGGTTGGGCACCAGGCCGATCGTCCCCTCCGGCTGGTACGGCCCGAGCCGCTCGTCGAACTTCTTGCGCAGCAGCTCCAACCGGGCCGGGTCGACGTCGGGGATCAGCTCCCGCAGGATGCTGACCACCTGGCTGGACATCCGCACCCGCTGGGCGTAGCGGGCCTGGGCGGGGCTGAGGATGCCGCCCCGGCCGAGGATGACGCCGATCCGGTCGCGGGCCGGGAGCCGGTCGCCGCCGCCCGCGTCGTCGATCGCCGCGGCGGCCACCTCCAGCGTGATCAGCTGGTCCGGCTCGATGTCACCCACCGAGGCGGGCATCACCCCGAACCGCAGCGGCTCGAAGGTGGCGAACTCGTCGACGAACCCGCCGCGCCGGCAGTACATCCGGTCGGCCCGGTGGGACTGCTCCGGGTCGTAGAACTCCTCGTCCCAGCGGTGGGTGGGGACGTCGGTGATCGCGTCGACCCCACCGATCAGGTTGCGCCAGTAGCTCTCCAGGTCACCGGCGGAGGGCATCAGGGCGGCCATCCCCACGATCGCGATCTGGCCGGGCGCAGCGGCGCCGTTGTTCATCGGTTCCTCCGACGGATGGGGCGGGTGGGGGCGGGACGGCTCATCGACACCCTCACCACCCGGAGGCGGTGTAGACGACCGAGGTGACCGACGCGTCGGCCCAGGCCAGCTCGCGCAGCAGGGCCAGCGCGCCCTCCTCCGGGTCGATCAGGCCGATGCCGCGCCGGGCGTACTCGCGGCTCAGTTCGGCGGTGACCATGCCGCCGTGGCCGACACCGGGCGCCCACGGCCCCCAGTGGACGGTTACGGTGCGCACCCCGGTGCGGGCCGCGTACCGGGTGCCGATGGCGTCCAGGGCGTCGTTGGCCGCCGCGTAGTCGGCCTGCCCCCGGTTGCCGTAGGCGGCGGCGATGCTGCCGAAGAAGACCAGGAACCGCGGCGCGCCGGGCAGCGCGTCCAGGCCGGCCAGCAGCCCCCGGGCCCCGTCGACCTTGGTGTCGAAGACCCGGGTGAACGACGCCGGGTCCTTCTCGGCGATCAGCTTGTCCTCGATGATCCCGGCGGCGTAGACCACCCCGTCGAGGCGGCCGTACTCGGCGTGGATCGCGGCCAGCAGCGCGCCGGTCGCCGCCGCGTCCCGGACGTCCAGGGCGTGGTAGCGGACCTCGCCACCCAGCTCGGTCAGCTCGGCGATCGTGGCGGTCACCTCCCGGGCCGCCAGGACGGCCTGCGCGGTGCGGGAGATCTCGGCCGGCGAGGACAGCCCCCGCCGGGCCAGCACCCCGACCAGCGCGGCCCGGTCGGTGGCGGCGGCCAGTTCCGGGTCCTCCGGGCCGGACGGCAGCGGGGTACGGCCGACCAGCTCGATGCGGCAGCCGCTGGCCGAGGCGAGCGCCCGGGCGAACCACGGGGTGATCCCCCGCGCCCCACCGACCAGCACCACCACCGAGTCGCGTTCCAACCCGATCGCGGCGGCCTCGGACACCCCGTCGCCGGCCGGTCCGGCACCCCCGGCGGCCAGCGCGCCCAGCTCCACCGGGACCAGGTCGGCGACGTAGCGCCCGTCGCCACGCCGGGCGACGACCGGGGCGTCGGCGGCGGTGAGCAGTTCGTCGAGCAGTTGCCGGGCCAGCACGTCCGGCGTCGCCGCCGGGTCCACCGCCACGAACCGGGCGGTCAGCCCCGGGTACTCGCGGGCGATCGTGCGGAACAGGCCGGGCATGCCGTCGGCCGCGCCGGTGACGCCCTGCGCCCCGGCGGCGAGCAGCCAGCGTGGCCCGGTGGCCAGGGCCCGCTGCAGCAGCGGGAACACGGCGGGCAGCAGCGGCTCGTCGAGGTTGGTCAGTCCGTCGAGCACCAGCACGCCGTCGAAGCCCTGGTCGGCCTGCTCGCTGTCGAGGACCCCCAGCTGGCCGCCGGCGCCGTGCGCGCCGAGCAGCTCCGCCAGGTACGCCCCGACCGGCCCGCCCCCGGTGATCAGGAACCGCATCCCGGCGAGCGTGCCCGGATCGACGCGCTGTCCGGGCTGGACGCTCTCCCGGGCGACCAGCCGCTTCGGCGCGATCCCCACCCCGACCTCGGTCGGCGCGGGCGACGCGGCGGGTGCGGCGGCCGGCGCGGCGACGCTCGCCGTCGGGGCGGCGGGCACGGCTGCCGGCGCGGCGACGGTCACCGTCGCGGTGACGGTGGTGTTCATCTTCTGGTCGAGCCAGGTGACCATGGCGCGGACGGTGCGGGCCTTGACGAGGTCTTCGAGTTCGCTTTCGTCGCCTTCGACGCTGAGGGAGAGGCGTTGGGCGACCTCGCCGGCGACCTCGGCGCGTTTGATGGAGTCGATGGAGAGGTCGGCTTCGAGGTCGAGGTCGAGTTCGATGAGGTCGACGGGGTAGCCGGTGCGCTCGCTGATCACGGTGAGGATCGCCCGCTGGAACTCCGCGAGGCTGGCCCCGGCGGGCGCGGCCACGGCGGCGGCAGGGGCGGCGGGCGGTGCGGCCACGGCCGGCGGGGCAGCCGGTGCCGCCGCCGGGGCGGGGGCGAGCGCCAGCGGGCCGGTCGTGCTGGCCGAGACGTGGACGGTGCCGCTCATCTTCTGGTCGAGCCAGGTGACCATGGCGCGGACGGTGCGGGCCTTGACGAGGTCTTCGAGTTCGCTTTCGTCGCCTTCGACGCTGAGGGAGAGGCGTTGGGCGACCTCGCCGGCGACCTCGGCGCGTTTGATGGAGTCGATGGAGAGGTCGGCTTCGAGGTCGAGGTCGGGCTCGATGAGGTCGACGGGGTAGCCGGTGCGCTCGCTGATCACCGCCAGGATCGCCTGCTGGAAGTCCGCGGCGGTGACGCCGATCTGGTCGCCCGACGGCAGCGCGGCGGTCAGCGTGGCGGTGGTCGTGACGGTGCCGCTCATCTTCTCGTCGAGCCAGGTGACCATGGCGCGGACGGTGCGGGCCTTGACGAGGTCTTCGAGTTCGCTTTCGTCGCCTTCGACGCTGAGGGAGAGGCGTTGGGCGACCTCGCCGGCGACCTCGGCGCGTTTGATGGAGTCGATGGAGAGGTCGGCTTCGAGGTCGAGGTCGAGTTCGATGAGGTCGACGGGGTAGCCGGTGCGCTCGCTGATCACCGCCAGGATCGCCTGCTGGAACTCGGCGATCCCCGGCCCGGCCGGCGCGGCGACCGGGGCGACGGGAGCGGCGACCGCAGCGGGGGCGGCGACCGCAGCGGGGGCGGCGACCGGGGCGGGAGCGGCGACCGGGGCGGCGACCGGGCCGCCGACCGCGGGGGAGACCGGCATGACGTCCGGGGTGACCGGCCTCGGTCGGGCGACCGTCGGCGCCGGGGCGATGGCCAGCGCCGTGCCGCCGTTCGACCCGGTCACGGTGGGGGCCGGGGCGGGGCGCGGGGCGACGGCGGGCGTCGGGACCGGCGCGGCGGCGGGCAGCGACCGGGGGGCCGGAGCGGGCGTCGGCGTGGGCGCCGGTCCGGCGTACCCCTCGACCCGGTACGTCCCGGTGGGCTCCCCGCTCGGTCGGCCGCCCCCGTCACCGGGGTCACCGAGGAAGGCGAGCATCACGTCCCGCTGGGTGGCGATCATTTCCCGCGTGGTGCGCAGGTACTCGCTGAGCAGCTCGCCCCGGATGTCCCGGACGGCGGCCGGCGCGGGCTCGTCGACGGTCCGGACGTCCCGGACGGTCGACGGTGCGGGGCCGCTGACGGTGCCGGTGGCGGCGCCGGGGGTGGTGGCGGTGCCATTGGCAGGGGTCATCGACAACTCCTTGATCCGTCGGGGAGGGGTCATGCCACCGGGAAGGCAGTTGCCGTGCTGGTCCCGGACGAGTTGGCCGTCGACCGTCCAGAGCGGACGACGGTTCGGTGCGGTGGCGGTGGCGCCGTCCGCGACCCGACCGTGGAACAGCCAGTCGGTGCGGACCGGGGTGCCGGCGCAGGCGAGTTCGGCGACCGAGATCAGGAACCCGCGCAGGCCGTCGGCCGGGCCGCGTTCGCAGGCGACCGTCTGGTGCGGCCGGTCGCCGAGCACCGCCTGCACCAGCCGGCTGAGCACCTGGCCGGGGCCGACCTCGACGAAGAGGCGGGCGCCGGCGGCGTACATCGCCTCGATCTGCTCGACGAAGCGCACCGGCGCGCCGATCTGCTCGGCGAGGTGGTGGCGGACCTGGCCGGCGTCGCCGGAGTACGGGGCGGCGGTCAGGTTCGACCAGACCGGGATGCGCGGCTCGGTGATCGACCTTTCGGCGAGCACCTCGGCGAAGGTCTCCACCGCGCCGGCCACGACCGGGCTGTGGAAGGCGCAGGCCACCGGGATGGCGCGGGCGGACAGGCCGGCCTCCTTGAGTGCGACCACCGCCGACTGCACCTTCGCCGTCGGTCCGGAGACCACCACCTGCTGCGGGGCGTTCCGGTTGGCCAGCACCACCTCGCTGGTCAGACCGGCCCCGGCGAGCACCTGGGCGACCTGCTCGGCGCTGGCGGCGACCGCCGCCATGGTGCCCGGGTCCTCGCCGCAGGCGTCGAGGATGGCTGCCGCCCGCTGCCGGCTCAGGTCGAGCAGGGTGGCCGCGTCGAACGCCCCGGCGACGCAGAGCCCGACGAGTTCGCCGTAGCTGTGGCCGGCGGTCATGTCGGGTCGGACGCCGAGGCGGCGCAGCAGGTGGTCCACGGCGAGGCCACCGATGCCGAGCACCGGCTGGGCGGTACGGGTGTCGCGGACCCGGTCCTCCTGGGCGCGCCGGGAGTCCGGGTCGAACGCGGCCGGCGGGAAGAGCAGCTCCGCGGCGGCCTTGTCGAGTTCGAGGTAGTGCCGCAGCTCGGGGAAGGTGACGAAGAGTTCCCCGAGGGCGCCGGGGCGTTGGCTGCCCTGGCCGGGGAAGAGGAACGCCACCTGGCCGGGCCCGACCGGGTCGACCCCGGTCGGCTGGACCAGGCCCCGGACCGGGTCGTGCTCGCCGGCCAGCGCCCGGTGCAGCAGGGTCTCCAGTTCGGTCAGGTCGCGGGCGACCACCGCGACCTGGGTGGTCCCGGGCCGGTTGGCGGCCTTGGCGGCGACCGACGCGGCCAGCTCGGCCAGCCGACCCGACCGGGTGCCGGCCCCGTCCGCGGCCAGGCTCTCCAGCAGCTGCCGGACGCCCTGGTGGGCGGCGGCCCGGTCGGTGCCCCGGAAGCAGAACAGCTCGGCCGGCCAGATCCGCTGCGCGTGCCGCGGCTCCGGCGCGTTGGCGTAGGCGCTGAGCACGACGTGGAAGTTGGTGCCGCCGAAGCCGAACGCGCTGACCCCGGCGATCCGCTCGGCGGCCGGCACGGGCCACGGGCGGGCCTCGGTGAAGAACGCGAACGGGCTCTGCTGCGGGTGCCAGGCCGGGTTGGGTCGTTCCAGGTGGATGGTGGGTGGGCGGATGCCGTGGTAAAGGGCGAGCGTCGCCTTGATCAGGCCGGCCAGCCCGGCGGCGCACTTGGTGTGCCCGATCTGGGACTTCACCGAGCCGAGCGCGCAGCTGCCCGGTTCGGCGCCGGCCTCAACGAACATCCGGGTCAGCGTCTCCAGTTCGGTGCGGTCGCCGACCACGGTCCCGGTGCCGTGCGCCTCCACCAGCCCGACCTCGCGGGGGGAGATGCCGGTGCGGTGGTAGGCCCGGTCCAGGGCCCGCCGCTGCCCGTCGGGGCGCGGCGCGGTCAGGCCGAGGGCCCGCCCGTCGCTGGCCCCACCGAGCCCCTTGATCACGCCGTAGATCCGGTCACCGTCGCGTTCGGCGTCGGCCAGCCGCTTGAGTACGACGCACGCGACGCCCTCGCCGAGGGCGATCCCGTCACCGGTGCTGTCGAAGGGGCGGGACCGGCCGGTGGGGGACAGCGCGTGCGCCGAGGTGAACATCAGGTAGTCGTTGACCCCGTTGTGCAGGTCGGCGCCGCCGCAGATCATCAGGTCGCTGTCGCCGGCGACCAGTTCCTTGCAGGCGGCGTCCATCGCGGCCAGCGACGAGGCGCAGGCGGCGTCGATGGTGTAGTTCGGCCCGCCCAGGTCGAGCCGGTTGGCGACCCGGCCGGCGATCACGTTGGCCAGCACGCCGGGGAAGCTGTCCTCGGTGACCCGGGGCAGCAGCTCCTGCATCTGCTCGGGCACCTCACCGAGGTACGCCGGGAGCATGGTGCGCAGGGTCTGCGCGTGGCCCATGTCGCTGCCGGCCTCCGCGCCGAAGACCACGCCGGTGCGGGCGTGGTCCGCGCCGGGTGCGTCGTACGGGTAGCCGGCGTCGACCAGCGCCCGGTGGGAGACCTCCAGGGCGAGCAGCTGGGTCGGGTCGATGCTGCTCAACGCGGCCGGGGGGATGCCGTAGCCGATGGCGTCGAACGGGACCGGCTCGATGAACCCGCCCCACTTCGAGACGCTGATCCGGCCGGTCTGGCCCGGTCCGACCTCGGGGGCGTAGTAGTGCTCGGTGTCCCAGCGCTGCGCCGGGACCTCGGTGACGGTGTCGACGCCGCTGAGCACGGTGCGCCAGAAGCTGTCCAGGTCGGGCGAGCCGGGCAGCATGCAGGCCATCCCGACGATGGCGATGTCCAGCGGCGCGGGCGGCTCGTCGATCTCGACGGCCGGTGGCGTGAGCCGGGACCGCAGCGCGTCGAGCCGGTCGGCGTGGAAGCCGCGTACCGCGGTGGTGACGTCGTCGTGCAGCTCGGCGACGGTGGTGGCGCGGTCGCGCAGCACGGCCACCTGGCCGGCCATGAACAGCCCCTCGCTTGCCTGGACGCTCTCGTCGACGGCCTCGACGACGTCGCCGGAGCGGCGCAGGCCCTTGCTGGCGATTCGCAGCCGGCCGACGTTGAGCAGCTCCAGCTGCTCCCACACCTCGCGGTTCTCCGCCCCGGCACCCTCCAGTTGGGTGCGCAGCTGGTGGAAGTCGTCGACGAACGGGGTGTGCAGGCAGCGGGTGGCGTGCCCGGGAGCGGTCTCCAGCAGCGCCGTGTGCTCGGCGGTGAGCGCCTCACGCTGGAACAACGGCTGGACCGCGCCGTGGGTCACGGCCTCGGCGGTGAACAGGTAGGCGGTGCCCATCAGCACGCCGATCCGGGCGCCCCGGCGGGCCAGTGGCGCGGCCATCGTGGCCACCATCGCCGCCGAGCGGGCGTCGTGCACCCCACCGGCGAAGAAGATCTGCAGCTGGGCGCCGGCGGCGGGATCGGTGCCGAGGTAGTCGTCGAGCACCGCCAGTTGGGCCTCCCACAGCGGGAAGCTCGCCCGGGGCCCGACGTGCCCGCCGCATTCGGCGCCCTCGAAGATGAACTTGCGCGCGCCGGAGCGCAGGAACTGGCGCAGCAGGCCGGGGGAGGGCACGTGCAGGAAGGTGCTGATCCCCTGCTCCTCCAGGGCGCGGGCCTGCGGTGGGCGGCCACCGGCGATGATCGCGCAGGCGGGCCGGATCTCCTGGATGACCTCCAGTTGGGCGGCGCGCAGCTCCTCGGGGGCGAAACCGAGCACCCCGACGCCCCACGGGCGGTCGCCGAGCTGGGCGGCGGTCTCGGTGAGCATCCGGCGGCACTGGTCGGCGGAGTTGAGGGCGAGTGCGATGAACGGCAACGCGCCGCCGTCGGCGACGGCGGCGGCGAAGGAGGCCTCGTCGCTGACCCGGGTCATCGGGCCCTGGGCGACGGGCACCCGTACCCCGAGGGCCTCGGCCAGGGGGGCGTGCGGCTGGAGCAGGTCGGCGGCGTCGGGGCCGTCGACGGCGTCGAGCATCGCCGCGCGCATGCCGCGTACGGCGGCGGCGGTGTCGGGCCAGCGGTCGGCGAAGGCCGCCGCCAGCCAGCCGTCCTGGCCGACCGGGAGCAGTTCGCTGTCGCCCTGGTGCGGGCCGCCCCGGCGGATGCCCCGTACGCCGTCGCGCAGCACGGTCTCCGAGCCGTCCATCCGCCGGATGACGGCCTGCACGTCGGCCGGCAGCTCCGACTCGGGCATCAGGGCGAGCTGGGTGTCCAGCACCACGCCGGCCGCGCCACCGACCAGGCAGGCCCCGGCGGTGCGCGGACCGATCCCGCCGGCCACCCAGACCGGCAGGTCGAGGGTGTCGTCGGCGACGAGCTGCTGGAGCAGGACGAAGGAGCTGAGCTCGCCGACCCGGCCGCCGCCCTCCATCCCGCGGGCGATCAGCCCGTGCGCGCCGGCGGCCGCCGCGGCGTGGGCCTCCGCCCGGCTGGTCACCTCCACCAGCACCCGGTGGTGTCCGGTGATCTCGGCCAGCGGCCACGGGCTCGCCGGCTCGACCACGATCAGGTCCACCCGGCCGGCGGCGGCGCGGTCCACCTCGGCGGGGCTGGCCTGGCAGCCGGCCGGGACCCGGATGCCTATCGGGGCGGGCGACCAGCTCGCGGCGCGGGCGAGCGCCCGCAGCGACCAGTCGTCGCCGGTGGCCAGGTCGATGATGCCGCGTCCACCACCGACTGCGGTGGCGGCCGTGATCCGTGGGCCGGGTTCCAGGACGCCGACGGGGTTGACGACCAGGATCAGGTCACGTGTGTACGGTGCGCTACTCATCGGGCTCCCACTTCGGTCGCGACGGATCGCGTGCTGACTAGGGGATTTGCCGGCAGTGGGCCGGCGAGCGCGTACTGATTTGCCGCAGTAAATGTCGCGCTGCGTCACAATCTAACGTCGCCTAGTTACAGCCCGGTTAAATTCGCCGATCAGCGGGCATGGGATGAAGATTTCCTACCAAGGCTACCGGATATGCCGTCGGGTTAACCAGGCACGATGTTCTTCGATGCGACCCGGCTGCCACCAGATCGTGCCATCGATGCTTGTCCAGTCATTTGCAGTTTTATTTCCAAACTGTTTTCTGGTGACCCGTGAAGTCCCTGGTAGTGGAGATCGGAGCTTCCCGTATCCCACTATGTGGAACAGGTCTTGCCATCGATTGCGGTATACCTCAAAGATCCGTATCGGTATTCATGCCATCATTACCCATCGATTAGCTATGGCATTCGTGAGGCGAGGTGGGATTGGTTTTCGATCTTTAGACTCCCTGGTGGGGCGCGGATTGATTGCCTGCCGCGCGTCCGTCCCACCCACCGCCGCTGACCTCGGCGGTGACCGCCGACCGGGCGACGAAGCCCTGCAGGCGTCACCGATAACGGCTCTGGGCTGGCAAAACGCCACCCCATGACGACGGTTGACGTACTCCCTTAACGAACGTTTCACGCGCTGTCCGCCGGGTGGTCGTACCCACCGGCGGCACGCGCTCTGCGGGGGCGATTCCTCCGGCAGCACCGACCTCTGCACAGGCCGCGACCAGCCGGGACGGCCGTCATCGCGACGGTGATCCGCTCCGGCCGCGCAGGCCTTCCCAATTCCCTTCCTGATCGGCGGTAATTGTGCGTAGCCTGCTTCTTCTTGCCCTTGTCGGCCTTGGTGCGCAACTGGTCGACGGCAGTCTCGGGATGGCGTACGGCGTGACATCCACCACATTGTTGCTGGCTCTCAACACGGGTGCGGCGAGCGCTTCGGCGACCGTTCACCTGGCCGAGATCGGCACCACCCTCGTCTCCGGCGCCGCCCACTGGAGGTTCGGCAACGTCGACTGGACGGTGGTCCGTCGGGTCGGCGTGCCGGGTGCCATCGGGGCGTTCGCCGGGGCGACCTTCCTGTCCAGCCTCTCGACCGCGACCGCGGCCCCGATCATGTCGCTGATCCTGCTGACCCTCGGCCTCTACGTGCTGATCCGGTTCACCGTGGCCGGCCTGCCCCGCGACCGGGTCGGCCTGCCCCTGCGCAAGCGCTTCCTCGGCCCGCTCGGGCTCGTCGCCGGCTTCGTCGACGCGACCGGGGGCGGCGGCTGGGGGCCGGTCGGCACCCCGGCGATCCTGGCCAGCGGCCGGCTGGAACCCCGCCGGGTGATCGGCTCGATCGACACCAGCGAGTTCCTGGTGGCGGTCGCCGCCAGCCTGGGTTTCCTGGTCGGCATCGGCTCGGAGAACATCAACTTCGGCTGGGTGGGCGCGTTGCTGCTCGGCGGCATGATCGCCGCGCCGATCGCCGCGTGGCTGGTGCGAATGGTCCCGCCCCGGGTGCTCGGCTCCGCCGTCGGCGGGGTCATCGTGCTGACCAACATCCGCACCCTGCTGCGCAGCGAGTGGATCGGCGCCCCGGACGCCGTCCGGTACGCCTGCTATCTGGTCGTCGTGGTGCTCTGGGTGGCGGCGGTGACCTGGTCGCTGCGCCGGCACCTGGCCGACCGGCAGACGACGCCGGTCGCCGTCGGGCCGGAGAGCGGTGCCGGAGAGCCCGCCACCACGTCGAGCTGACCCCGGCGGCCGGCGGCTGCTCGACCTCCCGGGCCGGGAACAGGTCGACGAGCCGCCGGCCGCCGCTACCCGCCCGGCGTCCACCCCGGAACGCCGGGCGCGGGGCCGGCGGCCCGCACGTCAGGGGTGGCCTCAGGACGCGGCATGCTCGGTCTGGGCACGGATCTGCCGAAAGATCTCCTCCGGGCGCGCGGTCGGTGCGAAGTGGGTGAGGTGGACCATCCCGAGCGTGTGCCGGTCGGCCCAGGCGCAGACGTCGATCCGGATCCCCCGGCTGTGGGCGTACCCGCAGCGCGCGGAGCCGCCGAGCGGGCCCGGGGGGACCGGTTCCACGCCCGAGATCGCGCTGAGCCGGGTGAACACGAGGTCCAGGGTCCGCTCCGGATTGCCGACCGTGCCGGAGACCCCGCTGAGCAGGACGACCCGGTCGTCGCCGGGCCGGTACAGCCCGCGCTCGGCGGAGTGTTTCTCCCTGACCGGGATGTAGGCGGTGCCCAGTGCGCTGAGCGGCTCACCGTCGAGCAGCACCTTGAGCTGCCCCATGTTGTCCTGGGCGACCTGGGTCAGTCGCCGGTCGAGCGACTCGTGCCAGGTGCCCAGCACCGTCGCCGGTTTGTCCAGGCGCATGACGGCGGAGCTGGGGCTCGGTGCCGGTGTCGCGTCCGACCCCGGTTCGCCGGCCCCGACGCCGCCCGAACAGCCCGACACCATCGACAGGCCCGCGAGGATCAGCACGGCCCACCGCGCCGGGTGTCGTACGCCGGCGGTGGGTGTCGGCTCCGTCATGTGGCTCGCCCTCCGCAGCGGTGACGTCGGGCACGATAACGCAGGGGAACGTCCGTCGGGGGGCGGGGCGCGCTGCGTTCGCCCACCGCAGTCGGGGCGACGCGGCGGGGGCGGCTCTGCGGCACCGGGACGACCGGTGCGCTGATCTACGATCCTGGATGGCGTCAGCGGGACGCCCGATCGTGGAGGGGCAGCGGATGAAGCTGATGCGGGTGGGCCCGGCCGGCGCGGAACGGCCGGTGCTGTACGCCGACGGTCGGCACTACGACCTGTCCGCGCTCACCCCCGACATCGACGGCGCGTTCCTCGCCTCCGGTGGCCCCGACCGGGTCCGGGCGGCCCGCGACCTGCCGGAGCTGGACGTCACCGGGATGCGGGTCGGCCCCCCGGTGGCCCGCCCCGGCGTGGTGCTGTGCGTCGGGCAGAACTACGCCGCGCACGCCGCCGAGTCCGGTGCCACCCCGCCCGAGACCCCGATCGTCTTCTACAAGGCGCCCAACACCGTGGTCGGCCCGTACGACGAGGTGCTGGTGCCCCGGGGCGCCACCGCGACCGACTGGGAGGTGGAGCTGGCCGTGGTCATCGGCCGGCGGGCCCGCTACCTGGAGTCGCCCGCGCAGAGCCTGGCCCACGTCGCCGGCTACCTGGTCGCCAACGACGTGTCCGAACGCGACTTCCAACTGCGCGACTCCGGCGGCCAGTGGTCCAAGGGGAAGTCCTGCGAGACGTTCCAGCCGCTCGGCCCGTGGCTGGTCACCCCGGACGAGATCCCCGACGTGCAGGACCTCGGGCTGCGTTCCTGGGTCAACGGCGAGCCCCGGCAGGACTCGCGCACCGCCGACATGATCTTCGACGTGGCGTACCTGGTCTGGCACCTGTCGCAGTACACGGTCCTCGACCCGGGCGACGTGATCAACACCGGCACGCCCGAGGGGGTGGCCCTGTCCGGCCGGTTCCCCTACCTGCGCCCCGGTGACGTGGTGGAGGTCGAGGTGGACGGTCTGGGCCGGCAGCGGGTCACCATGGCGGCGGCCTGACCGGCGGTGGCCGAGTCGCCGGGCCGGCGGTGGCCGAGTCGCCGGGCCGGTGGTGGGCCGGCGTGGGCCGGGGGCCGCAGCCCCGGGTCAGCGGACCAGCCGCAGGCCGGACATGCCGCCGTCGACGGCCAGCGCGGTGCCGGTGGTCGCCCCGGAGACCGGGGAGGCCAGGAAGGCGACCGCCTGGGCCACCTCGTCGGCGGTGACCAGCCGGCCGGTGGGCTGCCGGGCGGCCAACCGACGCTTCTCCGTGGCCGGGTCCTGCGCCCCGGCGAGCAACCGGGCCACCCACGGGGTGTCCACCGTGCCCGGCGCCACCGTGCACACCCGGATGCCGTCGCCCACCAGGTCGGCGGCCATCGCCAGGCTGAGCGCGTGCACCGCGCCCTTGGTGGCCGAGTAGACGGCCCGGTCGACCAGGCCCGCCGTCGCGGCGATCGAGGTGATGCTGACGATGGCGGCGCTGGTCGAGCGGCGCAGGTGCGGCAGGGCCGCCCGGCAGGCGCGGGCCACCCCGACGACGTTGACGTCCAGACACCGGTGCCACTCGGCGTCGTCGGCGGCCTCCACCGCACCGACCGCGCTGACCGCCGCGCAGTTCACCAGCACGTCGAGACCGCCCAGGGTCGCCGCGACCCGGTCCATGGTCCGCTCCAGCGGAGCGGTGACGTCGGCGGTGAGCCGCAGGTGCGCCCCGCCGGCCCCGGGCTCCCGGTCGAGCACGGCGACCCGCGCCCCGCGGGCGGCCAGCAGGTCGGCGACCGCCGCGCCGATGCCCGAGCCGCCCCCGGTCACGGCGGCCACCAGGCCCTGGAAATCCGTCATCTCGGCACCTCGTCGACGGGCGGTGGAGGCCGGGGGACGCCCACCCGCGCCCGACGCCCACCGGGCCGGCACGCCGCGACGACCGACGGGCCACCGGCCCGTCCCGCCGGTGCGCAGGATGCCGCACCCCGCGCCGACTGCATAGATCATATAGAATCCGTCAATCACGTCCCGGCCGTGCGAGGGGGCCCGGCAACGGGGGGCACGGCAACGAGGGCACGGCAAGGTGGCCTGGCGAATGCCGGCGAGGGGCGCGGCGAGGGGGGCACGGTGCGCATCGCGTTGTTCGTCACCTGCCTCAACGACGCGTTCTTCCCCCGGGTCGGCATCGCCACCGTGACCCTGCTGGAGCGGCTCGGCCACACCGTCACCTTCCCCGCCGGGCAGAGTTGCTGCGGCCAGTTGCACGCCAACACCGGCCACCGGGCCCCGGCCCGCGACCTGGAACGGCACACCGAGGCGGCGTTCGCCGGCCACGACGTCGTCGTCTCGCCGTCCGGCTCCTGCGTGGCCCACCTGCGGGCGCACACCCGGCTGCCGGTGCACGAGCTGTCCGAGTTGCTGGTGGACGTGCTCGCGGTGACCGACGTGGGGGCCCGCTTCCCGTACCGGGTCACCTACCACCCGACCTGCCACGGGCTGCGGATGCTGCGGCTGGGCGACCGGCCGCTGCGGCTGCTCGCCGCCGTACGCGACCTGGAACTGCTGCCACTGCCCGAGCCGGAGCAGTGCTGCGGCTTCGGTGGCACCTTCGCGCTGAAGAACGCCGCCGTGTCCGGGGCGATGCTCGCCGACAAGTGCGCCCACGCGGTCGCCACCGGCGCCGACTACCTGGCCGCCGCCGACAGCTCGTGCCTGGCCCACATCGGTGGTGGCCTGGCCCGCCGACCCGACGCCCCGCGACCCGTCCACTACGCCGAGATCCTCGCCGCCACCGGCGGTCAGGCGATCGGATGACGCCCCCGCCGGGCCGGCACCTGCCCATCGTGGCGGCCACCCCGTTCCCCCGGGCGGCGGCCGGCGCGCTGCGCGACGCCCAGCTCCGGGCCACCCTGGGCCGGGCCACCCGCACCATCCGGGACAAGCGGGCCGCCGTGGTGGCCGAGGTGCCCGACTGGGAACGGCTGCGCGAGCGGGCGGCCCGGGTCAAGGACGACGTCATCGACCGGCTGCCCGAGCTGGTGGACCAGTTCGCGCGGGCGGCCACCGCCGCCGGGGCGACCGTGCACCACGCCGCGGACGCCGCCGCCGCCAACGCGCTGGTCACCGAGCTGGTCCGGACGCGGGGCGTCGACCGGGTGGTGAAGGTCAAGTCGATGGCGACCCAGGAGATCGGCCTCAACGAGGCGCTCGCCGCGGCGGGGGTCACGGCGGTGGAGACCGACCTGGCCGAGCTGATCGTGCAACTCGCCGACGACACCCCGTCGCACATCCTGGTGCCGGCGATCCACTACCACCGGGGGCAGATCCGCGAGCTGTTCGCCCGCCGGATGCCCGGCTTCACCGCCGACTCGGACGACCCGGCGGTGCTGGCCGGCGCCGCCCGGGAGTACCTGCGGCGGACGTTCCTGTCGGCCCGGGTCGCCATCTGCGGGGCCAACTTCGCGGTGGCGGAGACCGGTTCCCTGGTGGTCGTCGAGTCCGAGGGCAACGGGCGGATGTGCCTGACCCTGCCGGACACCCTGATCGCCGTGGTCGGGGTCGAGAAGCTGCTGCCCCGGTTCACCGACCTCGGTGACTTCCTGCGGCTGCTGCCGCGTTCGTCGACAGGTGAGCGGATGAACCCGTACACCTCGATCGTCACCGGGGTGACCCCCGGCGACGGGCCGCGCCGGCTGCACGTCGTGCTGCTGGACAACGGCCGCCGGCGGATCGCCGCGGACCCGGTGGGGCGGGCGGCGTTGCGCTGCATCCGCTGCTCGGCGTGCCTGAACGTCTGCCCGGTGTACGAGCGGGTCGGCGGCCACGCCTACGGCTCGGTCTACCCCGGACCGATCGGCGCGATCCTCTCGCCCCAGCTCACCGGGCAGGACGCCGGCCACAACGCGACCCTGCCGTACGCCTCGACGCTCTGCGGGGCCTGCTACGACGTCTGCCCCGTCAAGATCGACATTCCGGCGATCCTGGTGCACCTGCGCCAGACGGGGCCGAAGCCGGCCGCCGAACGCGCGGCGATGGCGTGGCTCGCCTGGACGATGCGCGACCGCCGGCGGTGGCGGGCGGCGCTGCGCACGGCGCGCTCCGGCGGCCGGCCGCTGCGGGTGCTGACCCGGCGGCACGGCGGGCGGCTGCGCCGGGCGCCGTGGCCACTGTCGGCGTGGACGGCGCACCGGGACGCCCCGCTGCCGGCCGGGGAGTCCTTCCGCGACTGGTGGCGGCGGACCCATGACTCCTGAGCTGAGCGCGCTCTTCGCCGCCCGCGCCGGTGACTACCGCGCCGGGGTGCACCCCTGCACCCCGGCGGAGCTGCCCGACCTGCTCGCCACCCTGCTCGCCGGGGCCACCGCCGTGGTGCTGCCGGCCGGGACACCGTCGGAGTGGACCGCCCGGCTGGGCCCGCCCACGCTGCCCGGGGACACGCTCACCGCCACCGAGCTGGACGCGCCCGGCCTGGCCGTGCTCACCGGCTGCGCGCTCGCCGTCGCCGAGACCGGC
Source organism: Micromonospora sp. WMMD735 (assembly GCF_049178995.1). Lineage (NCBI taxonomy): Bacteria > Bacillati > Actinomycetota > Actinomycetes > Micromonosporales > Micromonosporaceae > Micromonospora > Micromonospora sp. WMMD735. The sequence goes on along the minus strand of NZ_JBMHMJ010000002.1, from coordinate 1,984,074 downwards.
ACGCTCGTCCTCGACGGGGGCCCGGCGCAGGGCCGCCGCCTGCTGACCCTGGTCCCCGACCACCACGTCTGCGTGGTCCGGGCCGCGCAGATCGTGGCCGACGTGCCCGACCTGGTCCGCGCCCTGCCCGACCCGACCCGCCCCGTCACGATGATCTCCGGGCCCTCCGCGACCAGCGACATCGAGCTGAGCCGGGTGGAGGGCGTGCACGGCCCGCGCCGCCTCGACATCGTCTGCCTGCCCCCGGCGTAACCGACCCACCCGTCGGCCCACCGTCGTTCCGGCCGGCGTGCGCACCCCGGCTACCCTCGCCGCCGTGGACGCTGTGGAGATCGAAGCACCCGTGGTCGCCGTCACCGTGTATCCGGACCGGGCCCGGGTCACCCGCCGGGCGAGCATCCGGCTGGCCGCCGGTGAGCACCGGCTCCGGATCGCCCCGCTGCCGTTGCGGCTGCGCCGCGACTCGCTGCGGACCGGGGGCGGGGGCGCGGCCACCGTCCTCGGCGTGGAGGTGAGCACCTGGCGGCAGGCCCGCAGCACCGACGCCCAGGTCGACGCGCTGACCCGGCGGGCCCGGGAACTGGCCGACGAACTCGCCGAGATCGACGACGCCACCGAGGTCGAGACGCAGCGGCAACAGTTCCTCACCCGACTGGCCGACCGGGCCGGCGGCACGTACGCCCGTACGCTGGCCGCCGGTGACGCCGCCGCAGCCGACGTGACGTCCTTCGCCGACGCGGTCGCCACCCAGCTCACCGACTCCCACCGCCGCCGACGCGGGCTGGCCCGGCGACGTGTCGACCTGACCGAGGAACTGGCGGCCGTGCAGCGGCAGGTGGCCGACGCGGGCGGCAAACGGGCACCGGACCGGCTGGCCGCCGACGTGACGGTCGCCGTGGACGCCGACGACACCACCGTGGACCTGGAGCTGACCTACCTGGTCGACGGGGCCCGCTGGCAGTCCTCCTACGACCTGCGGCTGGTCGGCGACGCCATGACGGTCACCTGGTCCGCCCTGGTCACCCAGGACACCGGTGAGGACTGGCCGGAGTGCGCGCTGCAGCTGTCCACCGCTCGCCCGGCGGCCGCCGCCGGCGTACCGGAGTTGTCGCCCTGGTACCTCGACCGGGTCCGGCCGGTGCCGGTGGCGCGGGCGGCGGCGAGCTTCGGAGCGCCACCGCCGCCCGCGCCCGCCGCGGCCCCGGCCGGCGGCGGTGGGGCGGCCCGCGCGGGCGGGCCACGGCCGCTGGTGCGCGACAGCGTCGCCGAGGTCGAGCAGGGCGTCACCGCCGCGACCTACCGCCCGGCCCGCCCGGTGGCGGTGCCCGCCGACGGCAGCGCCTACCGGGCCGTGATCGCCGTGCTGGACCTGCCGGTCCGCCTCGACCACGTGACCGTGCCGCTGCGGGCCGCCGAGGCGCACCTGCGGGCGACGGTCCGCAACACCTCCACGCACACCCTGCTGCCCGGCCCGGCGGCGGTGTTCCACGATACCGACTTCGTCGCCACCACCCGGCTGCCGATCTGGGCGCCCGGCGAGGAGACCGAGGTGGCGCTCGGAGTGGACGACCGGGTCCGGGTGGAACGCGAGCTGACCCGGCGCTCCGACACCCGGGCCGCGCTCGGCTCCACCCGGCGGCGGGACGTGGAGTACCGGATCAGCGTGGCCAACCACACGCCGCGACCGGCGACGGTGGAGGTCCGCGACCAGCTGCCGGTCTCCCGCGACGAGGCGGTGACCGTCCGGGAGGCCACCGTCGTCCCGCCGCCGGACGAGCGCACCGAGCTGGGCGAGCTGACCTGGCGGCTGCGGCTCGGGCCGGGGGAGGGCGGCGACATCACCCTCGGGTTCCGGGTCGAACTCGGCAAGGGCGTCGAGCTGGCCGGCTGGCGGGAGTGACCGCGTTCCCGCCGCGACCCGCCCGGCCGGCCGGGCGGGTCGCGGCGGTCACCCGACGGCCGTCACGGTGAGCGCGGCGACCGACGGGTGGGGCCGCCCCTGCGCGTCGTCGATCGCCACGGCCAGTCCGCCGGTGGCCCCCGGCCCGGTGGGGGTGACCACCCGCAGGGCCGGACCGCCGTCGACCCTGGCCACCGTCTCCCCGTCGCGCACGGTGACCGTGACCCGGTGCGTGGCGGCCGGGTCCACGACGGCCTCGGCGACCACCGTGCCGGCGCGCAGCACCGCCACCCGACCGTGGGCCACCCGGACCGAGACCGTGGCGTCGCCGTTCACCCCGACCAGCAGGGTGACGGTGCCGCCGTCGGCGCGCAGGCCGCGCACCGTGGCGTCGGCCGTGTAGCCGGTCCAGTCCGCGCTGGCGTACGCGAGCAGGGTGCCGTAGGCGCGGCGTGGGCTGTCGGCGGGGAACCGGCCGCCGGTCAGCGGGGACAGCTCGGTCATCGGCTCGCCGTGCTGGTCACGCCAGTCCCAGGGACGGGCGAACGGGTCGGTCACCACGGCGGGCAGAGCGGTGCGTTCGACGACCGCGCTGACCAGTTCGGCGGCGCTGGTCCGGGCGTACACCTCGGCCCGCTCGACCTGCCCGTCGGCGGCCGAGCGGCGGCTGCTCGGTTGCGGGGCGAGCGACTTGTTGGTCAGCGCGGCGACGAACCGCTCGGCGATCAGGTCGCGGCTGAAGGCCGCGGCCTCCGGGTCGGTCGTCGCGTCCCCGATCTCGGAGAACGGGTACGCGAACAACTGCGGGCGGGGCAGCCGGTGGGCGGTGAACGCGGCGAACATCGCGTCGAAGTCGGCGGTCAACCGCTGCCGGTAGCCGGCCAGGCTCTCGCGCGTGCCGGTGGCCGGCTCCCACCGCCGGTGGGTCAGCGGGGAACCGAGCCGCCCCGGCGCGGTCTGCACCCGGGTGTGCAGGTCGTGGGTGTGCGCCTGGAAGTCCCACCGGCCGGAGCGGCTCATCCGGTCGATCTCCGCCCAGCTCAGGTAGTACGGCCGGTGGGTGCCCACCTGCCCGGTGATCAGGTAGGAGGCGGCCACCATCCGGTGCCGTTCCAGGATCGGGTCGGCGTACGACCACAGGCCCCGGGTGCCGTCGTCGAAGGTGAGGTAGACCGACCGGGCCGGTATCTCGCCGCCGCGCAGGTAGTCGACGTACTGGGCCGAGGAGATCGTCCGGTAGCCGGCGGTGCGCAGGGCGGTGAGCTGGGCGTCGAACGCCTCCGGGGTGACCACGTAGTGCTCCCGGCCGGTCGGCTCGGTCGCCGCCGGGTCGTCGCCGTGCGGCCGGATGTCGTGGTACGCGACCACCACCGGCGCGGCCCGGTCCGGCAGCCGCGCGGCCGTCTCGGTGAAGCGGCGCAGGTCGGCGGGGTCGACCCGGGTGACCGGGGTGTCGTGCTGCCCGCTGACGTGGCGACGCAGGTCGTCGAGGTACCAGGACACCCCGAAGGGCGCCGCCACCACCAGCAGGGTGACCAGCGACAGCAGCCCGCCGAGCGCGCGTGGCCAGAGCCGGCTCACCGGAGCACCCCGCCCCGGGTGAACACCACCGCGTAGAGCAGCACCAGCGTCCCCGCCCCGGCGAGGGTGAGCGCCACCCGGGCCAGCCGGGTCAGCAACCGCCGCCCGGCGTTCACACCGTGCTCCGCGACCACACGCCGCGCCGGATCGTCCCCACCGACCAGGGCAGCAGCCAGGACAGCACGGCCGCGGAGAGCACGCTCATCAACGGCCGGTACGCCCAGCGCGGGTCACCCGGGTTGTCCAGCCGGTAGGCCAGCCCCCACGCGGTGCCCTTGAGCAGCACCCCGCACAGGTAGAGCAACGGCACCGCCCACCAGCCGCGCAGCGGCGCCCACACCAGGTGGGAGAAGGCCATCGCCGGGGCGAGCGCCACCCACAGCGCGTGTCCGTAGTAGAGCGCGGCCGGGCCGGGCCCCCGCCGCCACATGAACGTGCCGGTGAAGAACAGGTTCCGCACGTAGCTCTTCTTCCAGCGGGTCTGCTGGCGCAGGAAGGGCCGCAGCCGGGCCGGCACGGTCGTCCACACCTTCGCCGAGCGGACGTAGCCGACCCGCCAGGCGCGTGGCGGGTGGTCCTCGTCGCGGACGAACGGCGAGTCGGCGAAGCGCCGCTTGAGCCGGTCGCCGATCCAGCGTTGCCCCAGCACGTAGCCGGTGAGCTGGCGGTCGGTGGCGAACCGGAACTCGCCGCCGAGGAACCGGTCGGCCGCCCAGGCGGGCAGGTAGTTGAGCACCGCCTCCCGCCGGAACACCGCCAGCGGCCCGGAGACACAGGTGACCGCCCCGAACGACGCCTCGGCCGCCTTGGAGACCCGGAACTGGCCCTCGTACCAGACGTCCTGCACCCGGCTGAGCAGCGACTCGTCGGGGTTGAGCGCCCGGGCGTGGCCGCTGACCGCGCCGAGGTCCGGTCGCCGCAGCAGCGCCTCGACGCAGCGTCCCACCGCGTCCGGGGCGAGCACGCAGTCGGAGTCGGTGAAGGCGAGCACGTCGCCGGTGGCGTGCCGGGCGGCGTGCACCAGGGCCCGCTTCTTGCCGACGTTGCGGGGTAGGTGCAGCACGGTGACCGGGAGTTCGGCGGCGAGCCGGTCGAGCACCTGGGCGGTGCCGTCGGTGGAGCCGTCGTCGACCACGATCACCTGCAACGGGCGGTACCCGCTGCCGGTCATCGACCTGACGCACGCCTCGATGCCGTCGGCCTCGTCCTTCACCGCCACCAGCAGGCTGACCGTCGGGGACGGCGGCAGCGGCGGGAACGCGGCGTCGTGCCGGGGCTGCGCCGGGGCCTCGGCCGGGTCGACGTAGCGGGCGTAGGCCAGGTAGAACACGGCGACGGTGGCGGTGAGCACGGCGAAGCCGTAGAACGCCAGCAGCGGGGCGTACGGCAGCTGGGGCAGTTGGCGGGCCAGCAGCACGATCAGCGGGAGCAGCGCGAGCACGGTGAGCAGCCGGCGCAGGCCGCGCCGCACGGGGGCGGTCACCGGCATCAGAGGACCTCCCGCCGGGGCAGCCCGGCCAGCCGGTAGGTGGCGTCGAGCACCATCGGCTGCCCGCGCAGCCACGCCTCGTCCAGGCCGGACTGGCGGGTGTGCACGACCACCAGGTCCCACTCCCGATCGGCCGGGTCGGCGACCCGGTGCAGGAGTTGGCCGTCGGGGGTGCGGACCGTGTCGACCAGGTCGTCGACGAAGGCCACGTCCGCGCCGGCCCGGACCAGCTCACCGATGATCTCCAGGGCGGGGGACTCCCGGACGTCGGCCACCCCGGGCTTGTAGGTCACCCCGGCCAGCAGCACCCGGGCTCCGAACAGCGGGCGGCCGGCCCCGGCGAGCAGTTCCCGGACCCGGTCGACGACCCGTCGGGGGCGGGCGGCGATCCCCCGCATCGCGGTCTCGATCAGGGGCGCCTCGCGGCGCTGCCCACGGACCTGCCACAGCAGGTAGTGCGGGTCGCACGGGATGCAGTGCCCGCCCACCCCCGGGCCCGGCTGGAAGGCCATGAACCCGTACGGCTTGGTGTCCGCCCCGTCGATCACCTCGGTGACGTCCAGGTGCAGGTCCCGGCAGAGGTCGGCGAACTCGTTGGCCAGGGCGATGTTCACCGCCCGGAAGGTGTTCTCCAGCAGCTTGGTCATCTCGGCGGCCTCGGGGGAGCCGAGCCGGTGCACCAGCGGGGTGATCCGGGCCAGCGCGGCGGCGGCCCGCGCGGTGCACTCGCCGGTGGTGCCGCCGACCACCCGGGGGGTGAGTTCCTGCCGGTGCCGGTCGTTGCCGGGGTCGACCCGTTCCGGGGCGAACGCCACGAAGACCTCCTGCCCGACCCGCAGGCCCCGGGCGGCCAGCGGCTCGACCAGCAGCTCGCGGGTGGTGCCGACGTAGCTGGTGGAGGTGAGCACGATGGTCTGGCCGGGGCGGGCGTGGGCGACCACCGCCGCGCAGGCGGCCCGCAACGCGGTGAGGTCGGGGGCGAGGTGCCGGTCCACCGGGGTGGGCACGCAGATCAGCACCGTGTCGGCGTCGGCGATCTCGGCGACCGCGGTGGTGAGGCGCAGCGCCGGGTCGGTGGCCCGCAGCGTCTCGCGCAGCCGGTCCCGGTCGTCGTCGAGCAGGTCGGCCCGGTCGGCCCGGATGTCGTCGAGCCGGTCCGGGGAGATGTCCACCCCGGTGACCCGGGCACCGCCGGCGACCAGGGCCAGGCTGGTCGGCAGGCCCACGTAACCGAGGCCCACCACGGCGGTACGCGCACCGGGGCCGGCGGCGACGGCCGGCTCCGGCGGGGCGACGGGGGAGACGGGTGCGGTGGTCGGGACGTCGGCCCGGGCGGCGGGCAGGAGCTGCGACATGGTCGGTGGCCCTCACGGAAGGTGAACGGGGATGACCCCAGAGTGCCGATCCGGTCGCCCCGTCGACTGTCCGTCGAACAGTCGCCCGGCCGCAGAAAGGCTACGGCCGCCCCCTGTCCGTTCGGTCAGTTCTCGGCGTGGCCGCAGCCCTGACGCGTCGTTGTCGCCCCGGTGTCTGACTCACGGTGGTCCCAGCGGGCTCATCAACACCGCAGGTCACGGTGCTGTCGGCGGACGACGTCGAGTAAGAATCATCACTTGCGGTGAGCCGCCGGCCGTGCTCCACCGCCCCCTCCGGCCGGCCCAGCGGGCCGGGGTCGTGCCCCGGGGGCGGTGCCGCACGCCGGGGCGGTGCCGCCGGTCGCGGTCCGCGAAGCCTTGGCCGGTCGCGGGCGGGACGCGGTGCCGGGGCGCAGGGGTGCCGCGGTCCGCCGGACACCCGCTGGCACGCCCATCGATGGTCACCGACAGTGAAGTCATCGTGTCGTTGCCGGGCCGTCGCCGGGTGGCGGGACGACGCCCCGACTTTGTCGCCCGGGTGGGCTAGCCTCCGGTGTCTTCTTCCGTCGAGACGTGGGGTGTCCACATGGGATGGTCAGAGGTGTCGGGTGGCTACCAGGTCACTCTCCGCGACGGCGACGTCGTCGCCCGGAACGCGAAGGGGCGGGAACTGCGGTCCGTGCCGGCGTCCCTGCGCGACGATCCGACCGTGGTGGGGCTGCGGCAGCTCACCGAGTGGCTGGGCCGGCACGAGACCCAGTGCCGCACCGACATCGAACGCTGGATGGTGCGGTCGCTGCCGGTGCCGGTCGCGGTCCTGACCGAGGTGTGGCCGGACGAGGCGTGGCGCACCGCGCTCACCGACCTCGTCGTCGCCGTGCTCGACGACGACGGCCGGCGCGACCCGGACGGCGTGGGCCTGCTCCGCGAGGTGGGCGACGGCCAGGTCGGACTGGTCGACCTCGACGGCGACAGCGTCCGCCGCAGCGCGGACCGGGTCGTCATCCCCCACCCGGTCACCCTCGACGACCTCGACGACCTGCGGGAGTTCGCCGCCGAACTCCAGGTCCGACAGTCCGTCGACCAGCTCTTCCGGCAGACCTGGGTCCGGGGCGCGGACGTCGACGCGACGGCGACCCGCTACGGCGGCTACGCCGGCGGCCGGTACGACCAGCTACGGCACCTGACCGCCCGCGCGACGAAGCTCGGCTACCCGGTGCGCGGCGGTAACGCCGTCTGCCGGATCGTCGAGAACGGCGTCACCGTCGAGGCCCGTTCCTGGGTCGGCGCGGACGACCCGTACTACGAGACCGAGACCGGTGACCTCGTCTTCACCGACCGGCACGGCACCGCCCTGCCGCTGGGCGAGGTCGGCCCGGTGGCCTGGTCGGAGGGAACCCGGATGGCCGCCGCGCTGTACGCCGGCCGGGTCGTGGCAGCAGAGCAGGAGGAGGACCAGTGAGCGTCGACGCGACGGACCTGTTGGAGGCGGGCGCGGTGCTGCCCGTCGGCACGGTGGTGGCCAAGGACGACACCACCGACACCCTCACCGCCCGCCGGTACACCCACCCCGTCCTCGCCGGACGGACCGTGGTCCGGCTGGTCAGCGGCGCGCTCGGCGAGGCCGAGGACCTGTCCATGGAGTTCCTGGGCTTCGCCCGACCCGAGCGGGCGGCCCCGGTCGGCGTGGTCCGCCAGCAGGCGCTCGGCTTCCCGGCCTGGGCGCTGGTCAACGACCCCGCCAACGGCCACCACGCGCTCGCCCTGGTCAAGGAGATCGAGCGGCTGGCCCGCACGGCGCGCTCCCGGGTCGGCCCGGCCAAGGACGGCTTCAACGCCCTCGGCGAACGGCTGGCCCGGTCGGTGCCGCACTTCCTGCCGACGTTCTACGAGGAGGCCGGCCGGGCGTTCCTCGCCGCCGACAGCGTCACCCACGCGGCGACCATGTTCGGTAAGGCCCGTGACGCCGAACGCGCCTACGGGCTGACCATCGACGAGGACCGCCAGCACGCCGTGTTCCTGGAGTTCGCGCTGGCCGGGGCGTTGACCGCGAAGGCGCTCTCCGGCCACGCCCGGGACCTGGCGACCCGGCGCACGCCCGCCGACGCGTACGCGATGTTCCTGCGGCTGTGCGTGGAGCGCACCCTGGGCGGCCTGCCGCCGTACGCGGCGATGCACACCGACCTGCGTCGGCTGGCCCGCGCCGCCGGCCTCGACCCGGCCACCGAGGACGAGCGGGTGCTCGGCGAGCTGCTGGCCGCGCCGGCCCTGCACCGGGCCCCGGAGGCGTTCTGGACGGCCTACCGGCAGCCATTGGCCCGGCTCGCCACGGCCGACCCCGCGCTGCGCGGCCGGCTGCTCGGGCTCACCCCCCGCAACTGCGGCGACGACGTCTGGCTGGCGGTGCTGGAGGAGGCCGACGCCACCCGCGCGCTGACCGGGCCGGCGGGTGCCGTCCCCGCCGAGGCCGAGTCGCCCGACGGGCCCGCCGGCTGGCTGCGCCGCTTCGACGAGCACCGGGAACGCCGCTCGTGGCGGGTCCGCAAGCGGCACCCCGGGCTGCTCGCCCTGGTGGAGCGGATGGCGGGACGGCTCAAGGCCGACGGGGTGCCGGTCGCGCTCTGCCGCGCCCACGACGCCGTGGACCTCGACCTGCTCGACACCTGCCTGGCGCTGGGGGTGCCCGTCGCGGATCCGGACGGCGACGTCCGGCACCGGCTGGACAACTGGTTCTCCGACGACACCGACGGCCGGCGTGACCTGGTCGCCGTCGCCGCCGACCCCCGGTTCCTGCCGATGCTGGTCGAGGGCGTCGAACGGCGACTGCGCACCGGCGGACGGGACCTGCGCGACCCGACGCCCCGGGTACGGGAGATCGTCGCGGTGCCGGGCCTGCGGACCGCCCTGCGCAGCTGGCTGGACACCCTCGCCGACGCCGTCGGGCGGCAGGGGCTGCCGACGCTCGACCAGCACCTCGACCGGGTCGGCACCGTCGCCTGCCCGACCGGCTTCGCCGTCAACCCCGACGCGGTACGCCGGCTCGTCGACCACGACCTCGGCCCGGTCCTCGGCCGGACGCTGCGCTCCGGCCTGCTCGACGAGTACGGCTGGCCCGCCCTGGACACCGCCGCCGAACGGCTCACCGAGTCGACGTCGGACGTGCAGCTCACCGGGCAGTGGCCGAACCTGCTGCTGCTCACCGGCGACCTGGTGACGGTCATCGGGCCGGACGGGGTGGAGCAGGAACACCTGATGCGGATCCCGGCCGGGGAGAACCGGTACCGCTGGCGGCTGGTGCTGCGCCACGTCGACGGGCAACTGCTGGTCTGCTGGGACCGGGGCCGGGACCGGGCCGCCTACTGGAGCGGCACCCCGGACGACGTCTTCACCCTCGCCGACGACGCCTTCACCACCTACCCCCAGCTGTCGCTGCCGCTGCCCGGCGGCGGGCGCACCATGGGGCGGCGTCCGTTGCGGGTCGGCGACCGGGCCGAGCGGACCGGTGGCCGGGTCATCAGCGACGGCACCACCTACTGGCTGCGCGCCGCCGACAACCCGCTGGGCTGGCAGGAGTACGACCCGACGACGGGCGAGCGTGGACGGTTCTCCCGGCCGACGTTCTTCGAGGACGGCACCGTCGACGGTCGACCCCTCGACGCCGGCCTGTCCTGGCTGCGCCCCACCGCGTCGTCCGACAGCCCGCTGGGCCGCGCCGACGGGCTGGCCGGCTGGCGGGTGCGGCGCACGGCGGACGGCGGCTGGTCCGGCGAGGCCGTGAACGGGCGGTCCTTCACCCTGCCGGCGGGTGCCGCCGACGGCAGGCTCGCGGCGGCGGTGCGGTTCCCCGGCGCGGACACCACCTTCGGACTGCTGCACGGTGGCCGGGGCGCCAACGGCGACCTGCTGCTCTGCGCCGAGGACGGCTTCCTGCTCGGGCGCTACCCGTCCGGTGGTGAGCGGTCCGCGTTCGCCGCCGGCAGCCGGCTGGTGCCACCGGCGGAGTACTGGCACTTCCTGCGGCCCCGCGACGAGGCCGGCTCGGCGGCGCTGCGCGGCGTCACCGACGCGCAGGCCGGCGCCCTGCTGGCCGAGGCGGCCGGGCTGGACGCCGACCAGGTGCGTGCCCTGGTCGCCCGGCACCTGCCGCAGCTCACCGCGCCCGCCCTCGTCGCCGGGGTCGCCGGCCTCGTCACCCGGGCCGCCGAGCAGGTGACGCGGCTGCGGACGCTGGCCGCCGTGCTCGACGGCGAGCAGGACAACGCCCTGCCGGCGCAGGAGGCCCCGGCCGGTTCGCCGGCGGTCGACCGGCTGCTCTCCGAGGGGCTCGCCGGGCTGATCCAGTACTGCTACGCCGCGGAGGACAGCTCGCTGCGGCTGATCTCCCGCGCGGGTGCCGCGCTCACCGGCACCGACGCGACGCATGCGCGGGTGCAGCTGGACGGTGACCTCGACTGGTTCGACCTGCTGGGGGTGCTGCCGGCCGCGATGTACCGGGCGGTGGCCCCGATCTGCCTGTCCGAGGTCCGCGAGGCGCTGCTGACGTTGCTTGAGGTGTGCGCCCGTTCCGGGCTCCTGGCCCCGGGCAGCCGACTGCGGCGGGTCACCCTGGTCGCCGACGCCCACCAGCCGGTCGACCAGGTCCGGGGGCAGGTGCTGACCGAGGCCGGCCGGCGGTTGCTGGTGCTCGCCGTCGACACCGACGACCGTGAACTCGACGTGCTCGACTGGACGCCGACCGGACGGTTCTCGGCGGTGCCCGGCTTCCGGATCACCCGGGAGGAGATCCTGCCGACCGGTGACGTCACGCCGCAGCGGATCGACGAGTTCGTCCGGCTCGCCCGGGCCAACGAGCCGCTGGAGTGGCAGCCCGAGTGGGCCCGCACCCTGTCCGAGGCGGCGGGCATGAGCCACGCCGAGGCGGTGCTGCTGCTGGCGGGCCTGCCCCGGCTCGTGTGGGAGAGGGCCCCCGCCGAACTGCTGACCATTCTGGAACTGCCCGACCCGGCGGCCCCCGCCGCGGCGGCCCGGTTCTGGGGCACCGGCGGTCGCGGCCGGCAGGCCTTCGCCAACCTGCTCGGGCGGCTGATCCCCGAGGACCCGGCGCGGCTGTGGGTCGACGGGCCCCGACAGGATCTGATCGTGCAGGAGTGGGTGCGGCGGCACGGGCCACGGCGACCGGTGTCCGACGAGTTGATCGTCGGAGTGGACAAGGCCGAGGTGACCAGCCCGCTGCCGGCCTCGACGGTGCTGCACTGGGTCGCCAACGCGACCACCGGCCGGTGGCTGGCCGGGGCCGACACCGGCGTCGACGACGACGACGCGTTGATCGCGCTGACCAGGACGCTGCCGTGGCTGGCGTACCACCTGGCCGTCGACGACCCGATGCGGGCGGCGCTGCCGGTCGCCGCCGACCTGGCCCGGCAACGGCTGGCTGACCCTGGCTTCACCGTCTCCATCGGGCACGTCGACGGGGCCAAACTATCGGCGTTCACCGCCGCGTTCGGCCTGCCGGTGACGACCGGCCCGGCCGGCACCGAGGTCGGCCCGGTGCTGATTCCGCCGACCGACCGCTGGCACCGGGTCCGGTTGTACCCGTCCCGGCTGTCCGCAACGGACGATCCGGCGCTGGCCGTGCTGCGGGCCCGCCTCGACCACGTCAACGAGCAACTGCTCGCGGCGCTGCGGGCACTGCTCGGCGGCCAGCTCACCGAGGTGGTGTCGCACGTCGTCCCGGCGATGGACGACGGCTTCGCGCAGGACCCGACCCGCTCGGCCGCGGACCTGGTCACCACGGTCGCCACCACGCTCGGGCTGGGCGTCGACGCGGCGGCGCTGTACCTGCAACTGCTCGCCCTGCCCGACCCGACCGACCGCAACGTGGCCCGGTGGACCGGCTGGAAGCCGGCCCGGCTCAAGGCGGCCCGCGCCGAGCTGGCCGCGACCGGGCACGTCGTGGTGGCGAAGCGGCCCCGGGCCGGGCGGTCACTGTTCCTGCCCGGCGGCTGGTTGGCGCTCAAGGCACCGCTGCTGCCGCTGGAACGGTGGAAGCTCCCGCTGCTGATCGGGGGCGAGGGCGGCGTGACCGCCCTGGGCATCGTCTCCCCGGTGGCCCCGCCGCCCCGGCTGTTCGCGCTCGCCTGGGCCCGGCTGTGCGACGGCGACGCACCCCGCTTCGACGATCTCGTTACGGAAGGACGCCGATGACCACCACGACCACGCGTGCGGCCCGGCAGGTCCAGCCGGCCGAGCACGCGCACGCCGCCGAACTGGCGTTCCTCGCCGCGTACGACGACGGGCCCCGGCCGCCGGGCTGGCGGCTGACCCCGCGCGCGGTCGTCACGTTCATCGTCGGCAGCGGCGGCGTCGCGCTGGAACTGCCCCGGCAGGCCCGCCGCGACGACCTGCCCCGCACGCTGACCGTGGCGGCCAAGTTCGTCGGGGAACGGGCGCTCGTCGAACGCTGCGTCGTCACCCTCGCCGGGGAACGGGGCCTGCTGCTCGTCGGCGAACCGGGCACCGCGAAGTCGATGCTGTCGGAGCTGCTGTCCGCCGCGATCTGCGGCAGCAGCGAACTGGTCGTGCAGGGCACCGCCGGCACCACCGAGGACCAGCTCCGCTACGGCTGGAACTACGCGCTGCTGCTCGCGCACGGGCCGAGCGCCGCCGCGCTGGTGCCCTCGCCGATCCTGGCCGCGATGCGCACCGGCGCGGTGGCCCGGGTGGAGGAGATCACCCGCTGCCTGCCGGAGGTCCAGGACGCCCTGGTGTCCATCCTGTCCGACAGGCGGATCGCGGTGCCGGAGCTGTCCGGCACCGCCGACGCCACCGTCCCCGCCGCACCCGGGTTCACCCTGATCGCGACCGCCAACCTGCGCGACCGGGGGGTGTCGGAGATGTCGGCCGCGCTCAAGCGCCGGTTCAACTTCGAGACCGTCGGCCCGATCGGCGACCTGGCCCAGGAGATCGCCCTGGTGCAGCGGCAGGCCCGCGCCACGCTGGAGCGGGTGCACGCCCCGTTCGCCGTCGACGACGCCGTGCTGGAGGCGCTGGTCACCGCGTTCCGCGACCTGCGGGCCGGGCAGTCGGTCGAGGGCTGGGAGGTGGAGCGGCCGTCCACCGTGATGAGCACCGCCGAGGCGGTGGCGGTCGCGTCGTCGCTGGCGCTGGCGGCGGCCTACTTCCCCGGCGACCGGGACGTGGTGTCGCTGCTGCCGGGGCACCTGCTCGGCGTGGTCCGCAAGGACGACCCGGCCGACGGGGCCAAGCTGCTCGGCTACTGGGACGGCGCGGTGCGGCGACGGGCCGAGGACGGCGCACGCCTGTGGCGGCGACTGTGGGAACTGCGCGATGTCCTCACCGACTGACCCGCCCGTTCCCGCCACCGGGGAGCCGACGACGGTCGACCCCACGGTCGCGGTCGCCGCGCTGGCCGGGCACCGCCGCCCGTACCTGATCGGGGTACGGCACCACTCGCCCGCGCTGGCCGTGGCGCTGCCCCGGCTGCTGGCCGGATACCGGCCGGAGGTGCTGCTCCTGGAACTCCCGCCGGAGCTGGGGCAGTGGCTGCCGTGGCTCGCCGACCCGGCCACCGCCGCCCCGGTGGCGCTGGCCGGGGTCCTCGGTGACGGCGGCGGGCCGGCGTTCTACCCGTTCGCCGACTTCTCCCCGGAACTGGTCGCGGTGCGCTGGGCCGCCCGCAACGGGGTTCCGGTCGTACCGTGTGACCTGCCGCTGGCCGACCCGGCCTGGCGGGAGCGCGAGCCGGGTGCCGCCCCGACGCCGGGCCGGTCGTTCGCCGACGCGTTGCGCGCCGCCGGCAGCGGGCGGGCCGACGAGGACCTGTGGGACCGGTCGGTCGAGGCCCGCGCCCCGGGCGCCGACCCGGAGGCGGTACGCCGGGCGGCGCTCGCGGTCGGCTGGGCGCTGCGCGCCGACGCCGAGCGGGGGGCCGGGGTGTCCGCCCTGGACCTGCGCCGCGAGGCCCGGATGCGGCAGTGCCTGGCCGAGGCGGGGCAGCGGCGGGTCGCCGCCCTGGTCGGCGCGTTCCACGCTCCGGCGCTGCTGGCCGGGGAGGAGGCCCCGGTGTCGGTGGTCGGGCGGGAGGCCCCGGTGTCGGTGGTCGGGCGGGAGGCCCCGCCACCGGCCGGCCCGGCCGGCGCACCGGCGGCGGTGACCTCGCTGGTGCCGTACACGTTCGGGCTGCTGGACGCCCGGTCGGGCTATCCCGCCGGCATCCGCGACCCGCAGTGGCAGCAGTCGGTCCTCACCGCCGACGGCGACCCGGCGGCGGTCGAGTCGGCGACGACGGACGCCGTGGTGGCGGTCTGCGCGGCGATCCGCCGGGCCGGTCACCCGGCCGGCCCGGGGGAGGCCCGGGAGACCGTCCGGCTCGCGCTCGACCTGGCCCGGCTGCGCGGCCTGCCCGCGCCGGGCCGGGGTGAACTGGTCGAGGCGATCCAGAGCGTGCTGGCCCACGGCGAGGTGCTCGGCCGGGGCCGGGCCGTGGCGCACGCGATGGAACACGTGCTCGTCGGGGACCGGCGCGGCGTGCTGGCCCCCGGCACCCCCCGCTCCGGGTTGGCCCCGGCGGTCCGTGAGCTGCTGGCCGGGCTGCGGCTGCCCGGTGCCGGCGACCCGGCCAGGGAGCTGCGGCTGGACCCGCTGCGCTCCGCCCTGGACCGGCGGCGGGAGGTCACGCTGCACCGGCTCCAGGTCTGTGACGTCGCGTACGCCGAACAGGTCGGCGGTGCTGGCGTCGGCGGGGTGGACCCGGTCACCACCAGGTGGCGGGTGCAGTGGTCGCCCCGGACCGAGGCGACGATCGAGGTGGCCGGGCTGCGCGGGGTGACCCTCGGGCAGGCCGCCGATGGTGCGCTGGTGGAACGGCGGCGGCGGGAACGTGCCGAGGACGGCCCGACCGTCGCCGCCGTGATCACCGGCCTGGCGGACGCCGCGCGGTGCGACCTGACCGACCTGGCCGCCCGCCGGCTCGCCGAGGTGGCGGTCACCGTCCCGGCCGAGGGCACCCTCGGCGAGCTGGTCACCGCGTTGGCGTTGCTCGACCGGCTGCGTCTGGGGCACCTGCCGGGCGGTGCCGACCTGCCGCCGGACGAGCTGGGCCGGGTCGCCGAGACGCTGGAGAGTGCCGCGATCCGCCAGGTCGACGGGCTGGCCGGCGCGCAGGACGTGGCGGACGCCGAAGCGCTGGCCACGCTCGCCCAGCGGGCCGACGCCGCCGGAGCGGGGCTGCGGCTGGCCGACTGCCTGGCCCGGCTCGCCGCCCGGGGCACCCCGCTGATGGCCGCCGCCGCCGGGGCGGTCCGGGTGCTGCTGGGCCTGCGGGAACCCGCAGCCTTCGGGCGGCTCGTCGCGTCCTGGGTGGACACCGCGTCCACGCCCACCGGGCGGCAGCAGCTCCAGGGCCACCTGACCGGGCTGCTGGTCGTCGCCGAACCGCTGCTGCGGGCCAACGGCGAGGTGTTCGACGGGCTCCTGGAGCGGGTCGAGACCCTGCCCGACGAGGAGTTCCTCACCCGGCTGCCGGCGCTGCGCGCCGGCTTCCACGTGGTCAGCCCGGCCGGCCGGGACCGGCTGCTGGAGGTGGTCCGGGGACGGCTCGACGACGCCGGCCCGGACGCCGACGTCGCGGTGCTCGACGACCCGGACGCCCTGCTGGTCCGGCTGCGGGCCGACGCGGCGGGCCGCCTGGCGCTCGTGGCGCAGGGCCTGCTCGCCGCCGAGCCGGCGGACCCGTCGCCGGAGCCGGCGGCGGCCGCCGACGCGACGCGGCCGGCCACCCGGCGGGCCCCGGCCGGCGGGCTGTCGACCGTGGACCGGTGGCGGCTGGTGCTCGGGAGGGAGTCGACCCGGGTCGGGCCGCGCGCCCGCCGGTACGCCACCGCCCTCGACGAGCTGTACGGGGCCGGCCGGGGCGAGGGGGCGGCGGCCGAGGCGGCCGGCCGCGCCGGTCGGGAGGCGTCCTTCCCCGGCGTACGGGAGTGGGCGCAGGAACTGTCCGCCCTGTTCGGCCCGGGGGTACGCGAGGAGGTGCTGGCCCGGGCGGTGGAGGCGGGCCGGCTGGACGCGGTGACCGAGCTGGATCCGGCGGCGGTCCGCCCGTCGGTCGAGCTGCTCCGCGACGTGCTCACCCTCGCCGGTGGGCTGCCGGAGTCCACGGTGGCGCGGCTGCGCCCGCTGGTGGCCCGGATCGTGGCGGAGCTGACCCGGCAGTTGGCTGCCCGGCTGCGCCCGGCGCTGACCGGGTTGACCACCCCCCGCCCCACCTACCGGCCGGGCGGACCGCTGGACCTGCCCCGGACGCTGCGGGCCAACCTGGCCACCGCCCGCCGTGACGGGCAGGGCCGGGTGACGCTGGTGCCGGACCGGCCGGTGTTCCACACCCGGGCCCGGCGGGGGGTGGACTGGCGGCTGGTGCTCGTCGTCGACGTTTCCGGCTCGATGGAGGAGTCGGTGATCTGGTCGGCGCTCACCGCCGCCGTGCTGGCCGGCGTCCCGGCGCTCAGCACGCACTTCGTCGCCTTCTCCACCGAGGTGGTGGACCTCACCGAGCGGGTGGACGACCCGCTCGCCCTGCTGCTGGAGGTCAGCGTCGGCGGGGGCACGCACATCGCGGCCGGGCTGCGCTACGCCCGGTCCCTGGTCACCGTTCCGCAGCGGACGATGGTGGTGGTGATCAGCGACTTCGAGGAGGGGTACCCGATGGGTGGTCTGCTGGCCGAGACCCGGGCGTTGGTCGAGGCGGGCTGTCAGGTGCTGGGCTGCGCCAGCCTGGACGACACCGGCCGGCCCCGGTACTCGGTGGCGGCGGCGGGCCAACTGGTCGCGGCGGGGATGCCGGTGGCCGCGTTGAGCCCGTTGGAGCTGGCCCGGTGGGTCGGGGAGCAGGTGCGGCGGTGACCGGCCTGCCGCCGGTGACCGCGCCGGTGCTGGCCGAGGCGTTGGACGCGCTGCCCGCCCGGCTGCGCCGCAAGGTCGACGACGCGGTCGTCCGGGCCGGCGGCTGGCCGGTCACCGGCACGGCCGGTGAGGTGAGCGTCCAGGTCGACGAGGCGACCACGGTGACCCTGGTGACGGTCGACGGGGTGGTGCGCCGGGCCGCCGACGCCCGGTGCAGTTGCCTGCTCGCGCCGAACTGCCTGCACCGGATGGCGGTGCTCGCCCTGGCCCCGGTGGACGACGGGGTCCCCGTGGACGACGCGGACCCCGTGGGCGACGCGGCCCCGGTGGGCGACGCGGCCCGGCCGCCGGCCGCCGACCGGCCCGTCGGCCCGGCTGCCGCCACCGACCCGCCCGCCGGGGTGACCGGCGACGCGGTGGCGGACGGCGCCGGGTCACCCCCCGCGCCCACCGGACGGCAGCGGGCCGCCGCCGACGGACTGTGGCGGGTGGGCGTGGCGGTGCTCGCGGCGGGGACCGTCGGCTGCGGGGTGGTGCTGCGGACCGCCCTGCTGCGGGCGGTGCACGAGGCCCGGGCCAACGGCCTGCACCGGGCGGCGGCGTCCGGCACCCGGGTCGCGGCCGGGCTGCGGGCCGCCCGGGAGGGGGAACCCCAGCACCGGCTGGCCGACCTGACCGACGACCTGCGGGAGCTGCTGTCCGTGTCCCGCCAGCTGCGCGGGGACACCCCGGCAGGTGACCCGGGCGCGTTGCTGGGCACCGCCCGGCGGACCTACGACCCGCAGGCCGGCCTGCGACTGTACGGGCTCTGCACGGTCCCGGTGGTGGCCGATTCCGGGTACGCCGGGGTGGTCACCTACCTGGCCGACCGCGACGGTCGACTCTGGACGGTCGCCGATCTCGCCCCGGGGGACGTGGGCCGCGCCGCCGGGGCGGGCGACGCGACGGTGGCGGTGGGCGAGTCGGGGCTCAGCCACCGGCAGCTCACCCGGGCCGGGCTGGTGGTGTCCGGCGGCACCGCCTCGGAGTCGGGGCAGCTGGGTGCCGGCAAGGCGGTCCGGGCGGCGCGGGCCGCCGGGGTCGGCTGGGCCGACGAACCTCTCGCCGGGCTCTGGGCCCAGCCCCTGCCCGAGCAGGTCCGCCGGGCCTTCGGCGCGGTGGCCCTGCCGCTGCCGGAACGTCCCGCCGGTGCCGACCTGCTCTTTGTGACCGTACGGGTGCTGGGCGGGCACGAGCACACCGTGCTGGTCGGCACCGACGACGGGGTGGTCCTGACGCTGACCGTCGCCGACGAGCACGCCGCCCTGCCGCACCGGGCCAACCTGCGCCTGCTCGGGCAGGCGGTGGGGGCTCGGCTGCGCCTGGTGGGCCGCCTCGATCCGACCCGCCGGGCGACCGTGCAGGCGCTCGCCGTGGCACCGGTCGACGGCGACGGACCGGGGCTCACCCTGCCGCCGAGCTGGGCGGGTCACGCCGACCTCGGCTACGACCGGCTGCACGCGAGCCAGCTCAGGGCGGGCGACGGCGCGGTGGCGGTGGCACCGGACCGGCTACCGGATGCGGCCGTGCCGCGTCCCCGGCTCGGCGATCCCGCCCTGGGGCTGC
This sequence comes from Micromonospora sp. WMMD735, assembly GCF_049178995.1. Classification (NCBI taxonomy): domain Bacteria; kingdom Bacillati; phylum Actinomycetota; class Actinomycetes; order Micromonosporales; family Micromonosporaceae; genus Micromonospora; species Micromonospora sp. WMMD735. The sequence continues at coordinate 1,965,227 of NZ_JBMHMJ010000002.1, read as the reverse complement.
TGCGCCGGCAGGTGGAGCGGGTCGTCTCGGGTGGCCGGGCGATCCAGGCGTTGGCCGACCCGACGGAGCGGACGCTGCGGCTGGCCCGTCTGGATCTCGGCGCGCACCTGCTCGCCGCGATGGGCTCGGCGGCCCGGGCCCGGCCCCGGGACGCCTTCGGGCGGCTCACCGACGACGACGGGCAGGCGTTCGCCGAGTCCTGGCTGGCGGTGGCGGTCTACGAGGAGGCGGCGTCCCGGGCGTCGGCGGAGGCGTCCTGGCTGCCCTGACCGTCCACGCCCGGGTGGCACCGTCAGCGGGTGTCGTCGGGCCCGGCGGCGGTCAGCAGCGCGACCAGGTCGTCGAGGGTGTCCAGGGGACGGCCCGGACCGTTCAGCTCGACCTCGACGTCGTACTCCGACTCGATCGCGTCGACCATCCGCAGCAGGCCGAGGGAGTCGACGCCGAGGGCGACCATCGAACCGCCGGTGAGCAGGTCGGTGGCCGCGACCTCACCCCCGGTGGCCTCGCTGACCAGGTCGGCGAGCCGCCCCCGCAGGTCGGTGGTGTCGGTGGTGTCCATCAGCACTCCTTCACGGACGGCCGGACGATTTCGGCGATCTCGGCGATGGTGGGGGTGTCGAAGAAGGCGTCCAGGGGCACCTCGACGCCGAGCCGTTGCTGGATGCGGCCACTGATCCGGGTGACCGTCAGGGAGTGGCCGCCCAGGTCGAACAGGTCCTCGTGCACGCCGATGTCGGGAATCCGCAGCACCTCCTGCCAGATCGTCCGCAACTGGGCCACCACCGGGTCGTCGTCGGCCGGGGGCGTCGGGGTGACGGCCGGGTGGACCGGGTCGGTGACCGGTGGCCGGGGGAGGTCCACGGCGAGATCCCGGGTGCCCAGGGCGGCCCGGTCGACCTTGCCGTTCGGGCTCGACGGCAGCCGGTCGAGCGGCACGAAGTCGGTGGGCAGCACGGCCGGCGGCAGGCTCGCCGCCAGGTGCCGGCGCAGCCCGGCCGGCTCGACGACGGCGCCGGCGCGGGGCACCAGGTAGGCGACGAGCCGGGGTTCGTCGGCGTCGGAGCGCAGCACCGTCGCCGCGTCGGCCACGTCCGGATGGTCGAGCAGCCGGGCGTCGATCTCGCCCAGCTCGACCCGGTGCCCCCGGATCTTGACCTGGTCGTCGGTGCGGCCGAGGAAGTCCAGCCGCCCGTCGGGCAGCCACCGGCAGCGGTCACCGGTGCGGTAGAGCAGCTGTCCGGGCTGCCCGAACGGGTCCGGCACGAACACCTCGGCGGTCAGGTCGGCGCGGCCCCGGTAGCCGGCGGCCAGCCCGTCGCCGGCCAGGTGCAGCTCGCCGGGCACCCCGATCGGCGTCGGCTGTCCCGTGGCGTCCAGCAGGTACGCCCGCACGTTCGGCAGCGGCCGTCCGATGGTGACCTCGTCGGCCTCGACGTCGGCCATCGTGGCGTACACCGTCGCCTCGGTGGGGCCGTACCCGTTGACCAGGCGGGCGGTACGGGCCCGCAGCTCGCGGGCCAGGGCGGGCGGCAGGGCCTCGCCGCCGGTGACGGCGACCAGCGGGGCCGGCGCGACCCCGGCGGCGTCCGGTCCGGGCGTGCCGAGGCCGGCCTCCAGCAGCACCCGCCAACCCGAGGGGGTGGCCTGGGCGTGGGTCACTCCGGCGGCGCGGACCAGCCGTAGCACGCCCGCACCGTCCAACGGGCCGACCGCCGAGGCGACGACCACCCGGCCGCCGGTGACCAGCGGCAGGAACACCTCCACGGTGGAGATGTCGAACGACAGCGAGGTCAGGTGCAGCCACCGGTGCGCGGGGCCGCTGCCCAGCAGGTCCCGGACGCCCAGCAGCAGGTTGGTCAGCGCGCCGTGCCGTACCGCGACGCCCTTGGGTCGGCCGGTCGAGCCGGAGGTGTAGAGCAGGTAGGCCAGGTCGTCGGCGGCCGGCGACCCGGCGGGGCCGGCCGGCGTCGGCACCGGCCCGGCGAGCAGCTCGACCCCGTCGAGGGCGAGGGTGGGCCGGGACAGCCCGCCCGCCGTCGGCGTCACCACCAGCGCGGGGTCGGCGTCGGCGAGGACGAGTTCCCGGCGGGCCGGCGGGTGCTGCGGGTCCACCGGCAGGTACGCCGCCCGGCAGCGCAGCACCGCCAGCAGGGTGACCACCGCCCGCCAGGACCGGTCCAGGGCGACCGCGACGATCGCCCCCGGCCCGACCCCGCGCTGCCGCAGCAGCCCGGCCAACCGGTCGGCGGCGGCGTCGAGCTGGGCGTAGCTGAGCGTCAGGTCGTCGTCGACCACGGCCGGCGCGTGCGGGTCGGCGGCGACCCGGGCGGCGAACAGGCCGGGCACGCTCGCCCCGGCGGGGTACGCCCGGCCGGTGTCGTTCCACTCCCGGGTGACCCGGTGGAGTTCGTCGGCGGGCAGCACCGGCAGCCGCGCCACCGGCCGGTCCGGGTCGGCGAGCGCGGCGGCGAGCAGGGTACGCAGGTGCGCGCCGATCCGGCGTACCGCGTCGGTCGGCACCGCCGCCGGGCTGTGCTGGAGGCTGACCGTGAGGCCGGTGGGGGCGTCCACGATCTGCACGTGCAGGGCGTTGCGGGCGGCACCGCCGAACAGCGTCCAGTCGACCTCACCGGCCACCCCGGGGAAGCTCGGCTCGCCGCCGCGTCGCCGGTAGCCGACGCTGACCGGGGTGAGCGCCGGGGCGGGGCGCAGGCCGGACACCACGTGGGCCAGTGGTACGGCCCGGTAGCGGTACACCTCGCGCAGCCGGTCCCGGACGGCGCGGGTGTGCGCCCGGAACGTGCCGTCGGCCGGCGCGACGGTGACCGGCAGTTCGTTGACGAACAACCCGATCCGGTCGGCCTGGTCCGGGGTACGGGTGGACAGCGCCACCCCGATCGGCAGGTCCCGGTTGCCGTACCGCCCGAGCAGGGCGTGCAGCGCGGCGAACAGCAGCTCGAAGCGGGTGACCCCGAGCGACCGGGCCACCGGGTCGATGCCGTCGACCACGTCGGCGGGCAGCGCCACCTCGACGGCGACGCCGGGCTCCGCGCCGGTGGGCAGCCGGCGCAGGCCGGGCAGCACCACGTCGCCGGGGCCGGACCAGTGCCGCGCCCAGAAGTCGCGGGCGGCGGGCAGGTCGGCGGCGATCCGCTGCTGCTCGGCCGCCGCGAGGCCGGCGTGGTCGGCTCCGGGCCACGGCTGTTCACCGGCCTGCCGGTGGGTGTCGGCCGGTCCCGGGGCGGGGTCGCGTGCCGGGTCGGTGGAGCGGGCGGCGGCGTACCCGGCGGCGAGGTCGGCGACCAGCACGTCCTTGGAGGTGCCGTCGAAGACCAGGTGGTGCGCGGTGACCAGTAGCAGGTGGTCGCCCGCCGCCCCGGTCAGCAGGGTGAACCGGGCCAGCGGGCCGGTCCGCAGGTCGTACGGTCGGGCGATCTCCTCGGCGACCCGCGCGTCGGTCAGCGCGCCGAGGGTGACGGCCGGGCGGGTGCCGGCCGGCGTCAACCGGGGGGTGCCGTCCTCGTCGGTGTCGATCCGGGTGGCCAGGGCGGGGTGCCGGGCGACCGTCGCCGCGCACGCCGCGACGAGGGCCGTCCGGTCCAGCTCCGCGCCGAACCGGATACCCACCGCCAGGTGGTACGCCGTGCCGGCGACCCCGGCCTGCTCGGTGAACCAGACGGCGTGCTGCGCGAAGGTCGCCTCGGCGGTGCCCACATGCTCTCCCATGGTCGTGCTGTCGGTGCGGGTGGTCATTTGTCGAACAGGGCGGTGAGCTGCCGTTTGAGCACCTTGCCGCCCTCGTTGCGGGGCAGCCGCGACAGCAGCAGCAGCCGGGCGGGCAGTTGGTGGTCGGCGAGCCGGTCGGCGAGGAAGCCGCGCAGTGCCGGCAGCGTCAGCCCGTCCGCGCCGGCCTGCGGCCGGGCCACGACGGCGGCGGCCACCGCCGACCCGAGCACCGGGTGCGGCACCCCCACCACGGCCACCTCGGCGACCAGCGGATGCTCGTGCAGCGCCGCCTCGACCTCGACGGTGGAGACCTTGAACGCGCCGGTCTTGATCACGTCCTGGTGCCGGTCGGTCAGGTAGAGGTAGCCGTCGGCGTCGATCCGGCCCACGTCGCCCATCCGCACCCAGCCGTCGCGGAAGGTGGCCCGGTTCGCCGCGTCGTCGCGGTAGTAGGCGCGCGGGTGCGGGGCGCGCAGCCACACGTCACCTGTCGTCCCGGCGGGCAGCGGGCGGCCGTCGGGGTCGGCGACCATGAGTTGCCCGCCGACCGGCCGGCCGACCGCGTCCGGCCGGGCCGGGTCGTAGATCATCGTGGTCTGCGCCGGGGCGGCCTCGGTGGAGGTGTAGTAGTTGACGATCGTGGCCTGCGGGAAGGCCGTGGCCAGCCGGGCCGCGACCGCCGGGGGCAGCGGCGCGGCGGTGGAGCCGATCAGCTGTACGCCGCTGGTGTCGCGGTCCCGCAGCGCGTCCGAGTCGAGCAGCTCGATGGCGATCGACGGGACCACGAACACCGTCCCGGTGCCGGGGGCGGCGACCAGCCGGGCGAACCGGACCGGGGTGAACCGGGGCAGGGTGAGCGCGGCGGCCTTCGCGGTCAACGCGTTGAGCAGCATCGTCTGCCCGGCGTTGGTGCCGATCGCGAAGGCGTGCAGGAACCGTTGCGAGTGGGCCAGGGCCAGCCGGCGCGGGTGGTGCGGCGCACCGGCGGTGAGGTTGGCGTGCCGGGCGGCCACCCCCTTGGGCCGGCCCGTGGTGCCCGAGGTGTAGAGGATCTGGGCGAGGTCGCCGGGGCGGGCGGCGGACGGGTCGCCGTCGTCGGGCCCGTCGGCGCGCAGCTCGGCGTCGCCGTACACCGCCACGCCGGGTGGGGCGGGCGGGGCGGGGGTGTCGTCACCGTGCACGACGGCGGTGGCCGCGCAGTGGGTCAGCGCGTAGCCGAGCTGCCCGGCGGCCGCCCGGTCGGACAGCGGCACCGCCACCCCGCCGGCCCACAGGACGCCGCAGTACGTCACCGCGTACCGGACCCAGTCGCGGGGGCCGAAGACCAGGCCGACCCGGTCACCGGGGCGCAGCCCCCGACGGCGCAGCGCGGCGGCGACGGCCCGCGCCCCGGCGGACCACCCGGCGAAGGTCAGCGTGGCCACCTGGTGCACCTCGACCGCCACCCGGTCGGGGTGCAGCCCGGTACGCCAGTCGAGCAGTTCCGGCAGCGTACGCGGCGGGGGCGTCCCGGCGGGGGTCGTGGTCACCGCGGCCCTCCCGCCGTCCCGACGCCCACCGGGGTCCGGTCGGCGGGGCCGGTCGTCCGGGTCCGGCGTTCCTCCAGGCCGACCAGGTCGTCCGGGGGCGCGTCGGGCACCTCGTCGTCGAACCGGGCCAGGGTGGGGGTGGCCAGCGACACCAGCGCGGTCAGCGCGATGCAGACCCCGAACAGCACGTAGAGCAGCCCGTGCCCCCGGCCCGGTCCGACCCCGAGCACCGCGCCGACGGTGCCGGCCAGCGCCCCGTCGGGCAGCAGCGTCGGCTCCACCACCCGGGCGGCGAACGGGGCGACGAGGCCCCAGCCCAGCGGCAGGGTGGACTGGGCGACCATCTGGTTGACCGCGAACACCCGGCCGTGCACCCGCGCCGGCACCTTGGTCTGGATGATCGTCTGGTAGACGCCGTTGACGATGCCCAGCGCCAGGTACATGCCGAACGCGCCGGCCCCGATGAGCAGTAGGTTGGGCCGCAGCCCGGTCAGCACGGCGGCCACCGCGATGCCGAGGGTGCCCAGCAGCACCGCCCGCATCCGGCGGTGCCGGGGGCCACCCCACAGCAGCATCACCAGGCCGCCGGTGGCCGCGCCGACCCCGCCGGTCAGCGCGACGCGGGACACGTCGGTGAGGTCGGCGAAGCCGAGCACCAGCGGGGAGAGCAGGAACAGCACCGGGAACAGGAAGAAGTTGAGCGCGGCGAAGAACGCCAGCATGGCGCGGAACTCCCGACGGCGCAGCGCGTAGCGCAGCCCGGCGACGATCTCGGTGCCGATGCCCTCGCGGCGTCGCAGGGCCAGCGTGCGGGGGAACCTGACGACCGCCAGCACCCCCACCGCGAACAGGTACGACGCCACGTCGACGAGCAGGATGCCGCGCAGCCCGACGGTCTCCAGCAGGGCGACGGCGAGCAGCGGCACGGTGAACTGGGTGAGGCCGACGGCGGTCTGGGTGAGGCCGTTGGCGTGGCCGAGGAAGCGTTTGGGCACCAGTTGCGGTACCGCCGAGACGAACGCGAGCCGTTGGAAGGCCAGCGCCACCGACAGCCAGCCGACCAGCGGATAGAAGTGCCACACCTGCACCCGGTCGGTGAACACCAGCCCGGCGAGCACCGCGTTGGCGCTGCCGGCGGCGAGCCCGGCGCACAGCAGCACCCGCCGCCGGCCGGTGCGGTCGATCAGCGCCCCGGCCAGCGGCGCGACCAGCAGACCGGGCAGCAGGCCGAGCACGGCGAACAGGGCGAACCGGGCGAGCGACCCGGTCTGCGTGTAGATCCACAGCGGGATTGCGAAGGTGGTCAGCGCGGTGCCCAGCCCGGAGACGACCTGACCGGCGGCGACCACGCCGAACCGGCGCAGGCTCGGTGGCGGGTCGCCGCGGTCCCGGTCGCCGTCGGCCGTCGGGTTCTGGCCGGTGCGGGAGACGGCGGCGAGCCGCCAGGGCGGTGGCGTGGCCGGCGCCCCGCCCGCGACAGGCCGGGGCGGGGCGTCGAGCCGCCGGTGCACGCCGGTGACGATCTCGGCCAGTTCGGCGGCCCGGTACTTCAGGAAGTAGTGCCCGCCCTCGTCGATCACGGCGAGGGCGGTGCGGTCACTGAGGAAGTGCCACTCCCGGTACCGCTCCTCGTGGTAGTCGGTGCTGCGGTCCCGCTCGCCGACCACGGAGACCACCGGCGCGCGCAGCGGGGTGACCCGCTGGCGCATCAGCGTGGTGAAGTAGTCCTCGCTGACCCGGGCGTCGTGCCGCATCGCCCGCACCAGGAACCGCACCTCGTCGGGGGCGAGCGAGCCGACGGCGGTGCCCTGCGCCTGCAACCAGGTGCGGTAGATCCGGTCGCTGCGCAGCCGCTCGGCCAGCCGCAGCCGCAGCAGCGGCGCGAGCGGCCCGTCGGCGGGCCGGGCGAACGGGAACACCGCGCCGAGGTACACCGCGAGCAGGTCCCGTCCGGCGGCCTCCAACCGGCGGGCGACCTCCACGGCCAGCGCCCCGCCGGGACCGCAGTGGCCGTACACGATCAGCGGGCCGGTGACCCGGCCCAGCACCTCCGCGACCACGCCGGCGGCGACGTCGGCGATCGGCGCGGGCTCGTCGGCGAGGCCGATGTCGTGTCCGGGTACGGCCACCGACAGCAGTCGGTACCCGGCCGGCAGCGCGTCGGCCAGCGGCTGGTAGACCACCGCGCTGCCCCCGCCGTACGGGACGCACAGCAGGGTGGCGACCCGGTCGGCGGCGGACACCGGCGGGGTCAGCTCGTGCAGCAGCCCGGCCCGGCCGGCGTCGGGCCCGGCGACCAGGTCCGCCAGTTCGCGTACGGTGCGGTGCCGGAACAGGTCCATCACGCTGACCGTCGGTGGGGGCCCGTCGACGACGGCGGGCAGTTCCCGGCGCAGCCGGGCCACCACCCGGGTGGCCAGCAGCGAGTGCCCGCCCAGGTCGAAGAAGTCGTCGGTGACGCCGACCTCGGGTACCCCGAGCACCGCCCGCCACACGTCGGCCACCAGCGTCTCCACCGGCCCGACCGGGGGCACCCGCTCGCCGGTCGGGCCGTCGTCGGTCGGCTCGGGCAGGGCCCGCCGGTCCACCTTCCCGTGCTCCTGCAACGGCAGCCGGTCCAGCACCACCCAGCGGGTGGGCACCATGTGCTCGGGCAGCCGCCCGGCGAGCAGGCGACGCCAGTGCGCCGGGTCCGACCCGCCCGCGTCGGGCGTCGCCTCCAGGTAGGCCACCAGCCGGTCGTCGCGCAGCAGCACCGCCGCCTGGCGTACCCCCGGGCAGTCCCGCAGGGCGGCCTCCACCTCGCCCAACTCGACCCGGTAACCACGGATCTTCACCTGGTGGTCGCGTCGGCCGAGGAAGACCAGTTCCCCGTCGGCCCGCCAGCGGGCCAGGTCGCCGGTGCGGTACAGCCGGGCCCCCGGCGGCCCGTACGGGTCGGGCACGAACCGGTCGGCGGTCAGGCCGGGCCGGCGCAGGTAGCCCCGGGCGAGCCGGTCCCCGCCCAGGTACACCTCGCCGGGCATGCCGACCGGCACCTGGCGCATCCGCTCGTCGAGCACGTGCACCGAGGCGTACGGCAGCGGCCGGCCGGTCGGCACCGGGCCGACCTGCGGCGCGTCGGCCGGCACCCGGTAGGTGGCCACGCCGACGGTGGCCTCGGTGGGCCCGTAGTGGTTGAACACCCGGGTCGGCCCGGCGGCGAGCGGGGCGATCCGCTCCAGGTCGGACGCCTCGCCGCCGAGGATCAGCGCGCGGGCCGGCAGCAGGTCCTCCGGTGCGGTGTCGGCGGTCAGCGCGGCCAGGTGCGACGGGGTGATCTTGAGGTAGTCGATCCGTTCGTCGCGCAGCCGGGTGGCCAGTTCGGCCCCGGTGCCCCGGCGGGGGAGCAGGTGCACCGCGCCGCCGGTGGCCAGCGCCAGGTAGAACACGGTGACGGCGAAGTCGAACGACATCGACTGCACCAGCCCGTACCGGGCGGCCGGGGCGACCGCGAACCGGTCCGCCACCCCGTCGAGGTAGCGCAGCACCGGCCGGTGCGGCACGGCCACCCCCTTCGGGGTGCCGGTCGAGCCGGAGGTGTAGATGACGTAGGCCAGGTGCCCGCCGCGCACGCCGGTCGCCGGTCGGTCGTCCGGCTGGGCGTCGACCTCGGCGGTGATCTCGTCCAGACAGGTCGCCGCCGTCCCGGCGGGCAGCCGGTCGCGCAGCCCGGTGCCGGTCAGCAGCACGGCCGGTCGGGCGTCGGCGAGCATCAGCCCCAGCCGGGCGGCGGGCTGCTCCGGGTCCAGCGGCAGGTACGCGCCGCCGGCCCGCAGCACCCCGAGCAGCGTCACGGCCAGCTCGACCGACTGCTCCAGCAGCACCCCGACGAGGCGGTCCGGGCCCACCCCCCGGGCCCGCAGCCAGTGGGCGAGCCGGTTGGCCCGTCGGTCCAGCTCCCGGTAGCCGATCCGGTCGGTGCCGCAGACCACGGCCGGCGCGTCGGTGCTCGCCGCGACGTGCGGGTCGATCAGGTCGGCCAGGGTGACCGCCGCCCCGGTGACCCCGGTGCCGGACGGCGGCACCCCGCCGGCCCGGTGCCCGGCGAGGGCCAGCAGCCGGTCCCGACCGGCCGGGTCGAGCAGGTCCAGGTCGACCACGGGCCGGTCCGGTTCGGCGACGGCGGCGCGCAGCAGGGTCCGGAAGCTCTCGGCCAGCCCGGCGACGGTGGCGGCGTCGAACAGGTCGGTGTGGTAGACGAACGTGCCACGCAGCCCGTCGGCGCTCTCCGCGACGTACAGCGCCAGGTCGAAGCGGGCGCTGGCCGCGTCGGTGCCGACCGGTTCGGCGTGCAGGCCGGTCGGCCACCGGTTGCCGCCCCGGGCGTAGTTCTGCAGGGCGAACAGCACCTGGAACACCGGGGCGCGGGCGACGTCCCGGGTGACGTTCAGCTCCTTGACCAGACGTTCGAACGGGATCTCCTGGTGGGCCAGGGCGCGCACCACGGTGCCCCGGTTGCGGCGCAGCAGGGTCGCGAAGCCCGGCTCGGCGGCGGTCGCCGGGTCCGGCGAGAGGTCGGCGCGCAGGGCCAGGGTGTTGACGAACAGGCCGACGAGGTTCTCCAGCTCGGGCGTCACCCGCCCGGCCACCGGGGAGCCGACGGCGAAGTCCCGCTGCCCGCTGTACCGGAACAGCACGGCCTGTAGCCCGGTGAGCAGGGTCATGTAGAGGGTGGCCCGGTGGGCGCGGCTCAGCCGGCGCAGCCCGTCGGTGAGGTCGGCGTCGACGGTGAACCGGTGGGTCGCGCCCGCGTAGGACTGCACGGCCGGTCGGGGCCGGTCGGTGGGCAGCTCCAGCGGCGGCACCCCGGCCAGCGCGCGGGTCCAGTGGGCGAACCCGTCACCGGTCGGCGGCCCGTCGAGCCGGTCCCGCTGCCAGCCGGCGTAGTCGACGTACCCGGTGGTCGGCGGTTCGGGCGGGTCGCCGCCGTCGCGCAGCGCGGCGTAGCCGGCGGCGATCTCGCCGAGCAGCAGGTCCAGCGACCAGCCGTCGCTGACGATGTGGTGCATCGCCAGGTGCAGCAGGTGCTCGGTGTCGGCCAGCCGCACGACGAGCACCCGCAGCAGCGGCGCGACGGCCAGGTCGAACGGGGTGTGCACGGAGTCGGCGACGAGGGTGTGGGCGGCGTCGGTGCCCGGCGCGTCGGTGACGGTCACCGGCACCCGTACCTCGGGCAGCACCGTCACCACGGGCTCCCCGTCGGCGCTCTCGGTGAACCGCATCCGCAGGCTGTCGTGCCGGGCGGCGGTGGCGTCGAGGGCGGCGCGCAGCAGGTCGACGTCGAACGCCCCGCGCAGCCGCACCGTCGCGTGGACGACGTAGGCGGCGGTGCCGGGGGAGAGCTGTTCGGTGAACCAGATCCGCTCCTGGGCGAATGACAGCCGGGGATTTCCGGCGGCCCGGGGGATGGTGGAATGCGGCGGGGCGGCCCGCGTCGGTACGTCAACGTTCGTCACGCGGCGCCTTACTCGAAACGGTGCGGGCAGTGGCCAGTAGTCTGCCCGGCGGGCCCGAACCGTCGGATCGGCTGATCGGTCCACTATGGAAAGGACCTTCGAGCGATTCGGTGACGGTCGGCGCGTCGTACGGTCGGGAATGCGATTCGCTGACGTGGTGGTGCCCGCGCAATGGGCGTCGGAGACGCTGCTGTCCGCCGAGTTCTCCGGCGACGGGGCCGGCTCCGCGCCGTTGACCTGGGCCCAGCAGGTGATGTGGCGGTCCCTCGCCCGGTACGGTTCCCACCACGTCTTCCTCAACCTGCGCCGCACCGTGCCGGTGTCCGCGCGGGCCGGGGCGGACCCCGCCGCCGTGGTCCGGGCGGTCGGCGCGCTGGTCGGCCGGCACGGTGCCCTGCGGACCCGGGTACGGGTCGTCGACGACGTGCCCCGCCAGGAGACGGCGGCGGCCGGAGTGCTGCCGCTGCTGGTCAGCCCCGGGGTCGACGACGGTGCGCAGGCCGCCCGGGAGGTCGCCGGCCGGTTCGGTGACGTCGCGTTCGACCACGCCGCCGAGTGGCCGTTGCGGGTCGCGCTGGTGACCGTCGGCGACCGGGTACGGCAGATCGTGGTGGTGTTCAGCCACTCCACGGTGGACGCGCACGCCGCCGAGGTGGTGCTGCGGGACCTACGGCTGCTCGTGCTGCGCGGTGCCCTGTCCACCCCGGTCGGCCCGCAGTCGGTCGACGTGGCCCGCGGGCAGCACGGGATCGACCAGGGTCGTTCGGCGCGGGCGGTCGGGCACTGGCTGCGGGAGTTCGACAGGCTGCCGCCGTCGCCGCTGCCCACGCCGGGTCCGGGGCTGACGCCGCCGTGGCGACGGGGCGTGCTGGTCTCCGCGGCCGTCGACACGGCCATCCGGTTGATCGCCGCCCGGCACCGGGTCAGCGGTTCCGCGGTACTGCTGGCCGGGGTGACGGCGATGGCCGCCGGCCACGGTCACCGGGAGCGCACCGGCATTTTCCCGATGGCCCACAATCGGTTTCGGGCCGGGTACGCGAATGCCGTCGCCAATCTCGGCCAGATCGGTTTCGGCGTGTTGGATCTGTCCGGTCGCCCCCATTTCGGGGAGCTGTTGTCCCGGGTGTGGCGGGTGTCCCTGGACGCGCTGCGGCACGCGTATTACGACCCGGTCGCGTTGCGGCTCGGATTCGAGCAACGGGGGGTCGACCCGGCGTCGGCGTTCCAGCCGTACCACTACTTCAACGACGTCCGGTTGCCGGTCGGCGGCGTCGACCGGTTGCCGGCGGTGACCCGGGAGGCGTTGCGGGCGGCCACGGCGGACAGCACGTTCGCCTGGACGGCGGGGCTCGACCGGGCGGCCTGGCACCTGCTGACCCACGTGGTGGACGAGCCGGCCGGGGTGGGCGTCACGCTCACCGTCGATACCCGGCAGCTTCCGCTGGAGACCGTCGAGCCGTTCCTGCGCGGCCTGGAGGACCTGCTGGTGCGGGCCGCCTTCGACGACGTCCCCTGGCCCTGGTCACCCTCCACCGCGACAGCGGCCGCTGAGCCGGTCGCCGCCGACGGGTCGACGTACGCCGAGTTCGCCGGGGGCCGGGCCGCGACCGCGCCGCTGACCTGGGGACAGCGGGCGATGTGGCGGACGGTGGCGGAGTTTCAGGCCCCCGCCGCGTACCGGGTCCTCACCCTGCCCCGCACCCTGGCGGTCTCGGCGCGGGCCGGGGTGGACGTGCCCCGGGCGGTGCGGGCGGTGGGTGCGCTGCTCGCCCGGCACGAGTCGCTGCGTACCCGGGTCCGCCCCTACGACGGGCAGTTGTGCCAGGAGGCGTCGGCGGCGGGGCGGCTGCCGGTGGGCGTGCACGCCGTATCCCGGCCGGTCGACGACCCGGACGGCGCGCGGGTCGCGGCGGAGCTGGCCGCGCGACTGGCCGGGTCGCCGTTCGACCACGCCGTCGAGTATCCGCTGCGGGTCGCGCTGGTCACCGTGGCCGACACGGTACGACAGGTCGTGCTGGTGTTCAGCCACTGCGCCGTCGACCTCCACGCGGCGGCCACCGTGCTGCGGGACCTGCGTCTGCTGCTGCTGCGCGGGGCGGTCGACGACCCGCCCGGTCTCCAGTCGCTGGACGTCGCCGGGCAGGAGCGCACGGTGCAGCGGCGGCGGTCGCAGCGGGCGGTGGCGTACTGGCTGCGGCAGTTCCCCGGCCTGCCGATGACCCTGGCCGACCCGGTCGGGGCCGGTCCGGGGCCCCGCTACCGGCAGGGCTCGCTGGTCTCCCCGGCGGTGCTGCACGCGTCCCGGCTGGTCGCCGCCCGGTACGGCGTCAGCACCTCCACCGCCCTGCTCGCCGCGACCGCCGCCGTGCTCTGCGGCGACACCGGGCAGGACGCCTGCGGCATCGTGGTGATGGCCAACAACCGGTTCCCACCCGGGTACGACCGGGCGGTCGCCACCCTGAACCAGATCGGGCTGTGCCGGCTCGACCTGACCGGGCGGCCCGACTTCGGCACCCTGCTGTCCCGGGCCGGGCGGGCGGGCCTGGACGCCTACCGGCACGCCTACTACGACCCGGTGGAGTTCGAGCGGGCGTTCACCGGGCGGGGCGACGACCACCGCAGCGTGCTGGCCCCGCTGTGCTACCTCAACGACACCCGGCTCGCCCCCGAGGCGCACCCGGGGGTGGCCGGACCGGACGAGGCGGCTCTGCGGGCGATGGTGGCACCGGACGCGGTGCGCTGGGTGGGGGAGCTGGACCGGTTCGCGTGGCGCTGCAGGGTACAGGTGCGCGACGCCCCCGGCGCGGTGGAGCTGGCCGTGACCGCCGACACCCGCTACCTGCCGGTCGAGCGGGCCGCGCGGCTGCTGACCGGTGTGGAGGCGCTGCTGGTCGAGGCCGCCTTCCACGGGGTGCCCTGGCCGTGGTCCCCGGCGGGGTGGGGGTGTCCCTGAGGCCCGGCGGGACACCCCCACCCCTTCGACCGGGGCGTCGCGGTCCATCGTCCGCGACGCCCCGGCCGGCTCAGGCCGGGCTGCCGGTGACCGTGCTCCCGGACTTCGTGATCCGGTACGTCTTCTGCGTGCCGCTCCAGAAGTGGAAGGTCAGCGTGACCGGGCCGTCGTTGACCTCGGCGAAGAACTCCGGCTTGAGCAGGATGGTGTTGGCGGTGTAGTCGGGCTGGAAGTGCGTCCAGAACTCCTTGTAGGAGGTCCAGTTGGCCGGCCCGGCGCCGCTGCCGTCGGCGTACTTCGCCTCCATGGTGGCCAGCTGGTCACCCCGGAACTGGGTGGGGACGGCGAACGAGGCGGTCGTCCCGCTGGCCGCCGACTGGGTCGGCGGGTCGTAGGAGATGATGCTGATCTGCCACGGCACGCCCTGGGAGAAGCGGGCCTCGATGGTGGCGTTGACCCCGGCGGCCCGGTTGCCGGCGAGTCGGGTCAGCGCCGACGCGGTCAGCGTCAGGGTGCTGCCCGAGACGGTGTAGTCGGTGCCGGCGACCAGGTTGGTGCCGCCCTGCCGCAGGCCCTGCAACGACGTGCCGTTGAGGTTGAGGGTGAGCGACCTGGCGGTGATGGTGCCGCTGCGCGGCAGGTAGACCTGGTCGGAGGAGGCGGTGGCCGAGCGGGTGGTCAGGTTCGCCTTCATCAGGTCGTAGATGCCCTGGTCGCGCCATTGCAGGGTGGTGCGGTTGAGGAACGAGCCGGCGTCCCAGAGCATGGTGGTGAGGTTGCGGGTGCGGGCGTGGTAGCCGACGGCCTCGAAGAACTTCAGCAGTTCACCGCGTTCGATGATGCCGGGGCGGGTGTAGTCGTAGCTGAGCAGCGCCCACTCCCCGATGATCACCGGGATGCCCCGGGCGACGAACGACGTGCGGGCCCGCTCGAAGGTGCCGACCAGGTCCTGTTCGACGTTGCTGTCGTAGCGGGTGCCCCCGGCGATGTTCACGCTGAACGGCCAGTACCCGTAGAAGTGGATGGTCGCGGCGATGTTGGGGTCGCGCAGCTGGCTGATCGTGGTGTTCAGCGCGTCCATCCGGGCCTGCTCGCCGCTGGTGTGCAGGGTGGGCAGCACCAGCAGCCGGGTGGCGTTGCCGCCGCCGGACTGGCGGATCAGGCGGACGAACGCCAGGTGCAGCTCCCGCAGCACCTCGTCGCCCTGGGCGTCGTCGGCGGTCCCGGTGAACTGCGGCTCGTTGATGTTCTCGAACACCAGCTTGGCCGAGTGGTCGCGGAAGGTGGTGGCGATCTGGGTCCACAGCGCGGTGTACCGGTTCATCACGGTGGTGCGGTCGCCGGGGTAGCCGTTGAGCCACTGCCACGAGTCGTGGTGCAGGTTGATCATCACGTAGAAGCCCTCGGCGAGCGACCAGTCGACCACCTGGCGGACCCGGGCCAACCAGACCGGGTCGATGGTGTACGTCGGGGCCGGCCCGGTGTGGTCGGTCCAGGTCACCGGGAGGCGGATGCTGCGGTAGCCCTGCGAACGCACCTGCCGCAGCAGGGCCTGGGTGGTCAGCGGGTTGCCCCACGCGGTCTCGTCGGGGATCGCGTCGAGGGTGTTGCCCAGGTTCCAGCCGGGCTGCATCGCGGCCACCGTCGCCATCGGGTCGCCACCGGGTGACGGCGACGGCGAGACCGTCGGGGAGGGGGAGACCGTCGGGGACGGCGGCGCGGTGGTGCCGGTCGGCGTCGGCGTGCTCACGCCCCCGGTGCAGGCGACCCCGTTGAGGGTGAACGAGGTCGGTACCGGGTTGCTGCCCGTCCACGACCCGTTGAAGCCGAAGGAGACGGTGCCGTTGGTGGCGATCGCCGCGTTGTAGCTGAGGTTCTTCGCGGTGACCTGGTCGCCTGCGGCGGTGGTCGTCGCGTTCCACGCCTGGGTGACGCGCTGGCCGGCCGGGAAGGTCCAGGCCAGGCTCCAGCCGTTGACTGCCTCGCCGAGGTTGGTGACCTGGACGTCGGCGGTGAAACCGCCCTGCCACTGGGCCGGCACGGTGTACGCCACCCGGCAGCCGGCGGCGGCCTGGGCGTTGCCGGTGACCATCAGGCCCGCCAGGAGCAGGGCGGCGAGGGTGCCGGCGAGCAGGCCGGCCCGCTGTCGCATGCGTCGGAGGTGCTGGGTACTCATCAGGGAACTCCTCGCCGGATGACACCGGTGGGTGGGGGTTGGTGGGACGTCGCCCCGGCCGGGTGGCCCCGGCCGGTCCGACGTCGACCGGGTCGGGGGGGTGCCACGGCGCGTCGTGCCGGCGCGACCGGGGGTCGGATGGCCGTCCGGCGGCCCGGCCGCAACGGGGCGGGTGTGGACGCTGCCCGGGGCGTCCACGGTGAGTGGCGAGGCTCCCGCCTGGAAACGATCGGAGATAGATCCCGGAAAGTTTCCGTCGCAGACCTTACAAGTATCGGTCGACGTGCGTCAATGACCTGCTCCGTTCACACCCTGGGGTCCACCCCGCAGCGATGACCTGCCGCTCGACCTAGCGCGCTCCCGGAGTGCTTTCGGTTCGCGAGGGAAAGTTTCTGTCCCGGCCGCACCCCGCACCCGGAGGGCGGACATCGATGGTCGGTTATCGTGGGTCCCCCTGAACGATGCCGGTGGTTGCTGCGGCCCGGTCGCGTGCGCAGCCCTCGGCGTGACCGGCAGCCACCGCCGGGGAGGAGGCCGGGTTGAGCCACGTCGAGTCGGGCGGACCGGGCGGCGACCTGGCGTCGCTCGCCGATCCCGGCAGACCCGTGACGATCGCGGCGATCGCCGCGTCCGCCGGTGTGTCGGTGCCGACCGTGTCGAAAGTGATCAACGGCCGGGCCGGCGTCGCGGCGGACACCCGGGCCCGGGTCGAGGCGGCGATCAGCCGGCACGGCTACCGCCGGGCCGCCCCGGTCACCCGCAGCAACATGATGGAACTGGTCTTCGACGAGATCGAGGACATGTGGGGCCTGGAGATCATCCGGGGGGTCGAGCGGGTGGCCCGGCAGCACCGTGTCGGCGTCGTCCTCACCGAGTTCGGGCCGCAGCGCAACGCGATCCGGTACTGGATCGACGACACCCTCGCCCGGCGGCCGGACTGCCTGGTCATGGTGGCCCAGCTGGACGCGGAACAGCACCGGCTGCTGCGGGCCCGGGGCATTCCGTTCGTGGTCTTCGACCCCACCACCGAGCTGCCAGAGGACGTCCCGTTCGTCGGCGCGACGAACTGGTCCGGCGGCCGGTCGGCCACCCGCCACCTGATCGGGCTCGGCCACCGGCGGATCGCGATGGTCGCCGGCCCGGAGGACGTCCTGTGCTGCCGGGCCCGGCTGGACGGCTACCGCTCCGCCCTGGAGGCCGCCGGGTTGCCGGTGGCGTCCGACCTGGTCCGGCACGCCGGCCTGACCGACGCCGACGGCCGCACCGCCGCCCTCGACCTGCTGCGTCGCCCCGACCGGCCGACGGCGGTGTGCACCGGCAACGACCTGCAGGCCGTCGGGGTCTACCAGGCCGCCCGCGCGCTCGGGCTGCGGATTCCCGCCGATCTCAGCGTGGTCGGCTTCGACGACCTGCCGGTGGCCACCCTGGTCGACCCGGCACTGACCACCGTGCACCAACCGCTGCGCGAGATGGCGGTCACCGCCACCGAACTGGCCCTCGCGCTCGGGCGGGGGGAGCCGGCCGGCCAGGTCCGCCTGGAACTGGCGACCACCCTGACCGTGCGCCACAGCACCGCGCCACCGCCGGCCTGACCGGTGGGGCCGGGTCGCCGTCGCCCGGGTCCACGACGGGCCCCGGCCGGCGCGGGGCGTCGCTCACAGCCCGGCGCAGGGGCGCTCGTCGAGCGTGCAGCCCTGGGGCGCCTTGGTGACCGGGTCGGCGGTGCGGACGTCGAAGCGGATGGCCTGCGTCCCGCCCGCCGCGACGGCCGGGCCGGTGAAGGTGACCGACTGCCCGTCCTGTCGCCAGTCGGCGCCGGTCACCTCCGCCGCAGAACTGCCCCGGGGCAGCGTGACGACGACCGTCCAACCGGTGGCCGGCGTCCCGCCCGGGTTGTCGACCACCACCTCCCCGGTGTACCCGAAGACCCGGGTCGACACCGTCGCGTACCGGGCGTCCAGCGGCGCCGCGACCGCCGGGGTCGGGGTGGGGGTCCGCGACGGGGTCGCCGACGGTGACCGGCTCGGCGGGGTGCTGCGCGACGGCG
This sequence comes from Micromonospora sp. WMMD735, assembly GCF_049178995.1. Taxonomy (NCBI): domain Bacteria; kingdom Bacillati; phylum Actinomycetota; class Actinomycetes; order Micromonosporales; family Micromonosporaceae; genus Micromonospora; species Micromonospora sp. WMMD735. The sequence goes on along the minus strand of NZ_JBMHMJ010000002.1, from coordinate 1,947,295 downwards.
GGGCCGACGTCGGGCGTGCCGACACGACGGACCGCGACGGGCTCGGCGTGGCGGTCGGGCGCACCGGCGGCGCCACCGGGGCCGCCCCGGTCGGTTCCTCCCGCTCCGGCGGCAGCAGGGCCCAGCCGGCCAGCCCGAGCGCCAGCGCCGCCGTGCCCGACCCGACCACCACCCAACCGGTGGTACGGCCCCGGGTCGACGGCCGGGCCACGTCGGCCATCAGCGCCACCGGCAGTACGGCGGTCGGCGCGGCGCTGTCCCGCCGCAGGTCGACCTCGCGGAAGGCCAACCAGTCGAGCAGCGCGGGCAGGCGTCCGGCCAACGACTGCCGGTAGCACTCCTCGCGCCGCGCGCCCTGCCCGGCGGACCAGTCGCCCTGCTGCACGGTCTCCCGGACGGTCACCCGGCAGCCCTCGGCGGTGGTGGTGAGGACGCAGGTCACCTCGGTGTGCCGCGCCCCCTCGACACACCGCACCACGAGCAGCTCCGGCGCCCGCTGGCGCACGGCCGCGATCTCGACGTCGCCGTCGAAGCCGGGCAGCCCGGCGGTGCCCACCCGCCACCGGCCCGGCCGGTCGGGCACCGCCTCGGCCCCGGCGAACCAGCGGACCAGCAACGCCGGATCGGTCACCGCGCGCCAGACCCGGTCGGCGGGGTGCAGCAGGTCGACCTGTGCGCCGATCTCGATCACGGCGAGAGACTCTACGGGCCGCACGTCCCGTGGGTGAACCTGGTCGCCGCGATCGCACCAGCACACCGCGGTACGACTTGACGAAACACATGTTATCGCTCACAGTCGATGTCGAGGACCACCGCACCTGATGGCTCACCGGGCGAGCCGTGCTGGTCGAGCCTCGGATCGTGGCGTCCCCCCAGGGCATGTGGGACGTCGGGTCAGGATTTCCCATCAGCAGCTGCCGGCGACGGCGCGACCGGCCCCGAGCAGGGGCGGGACGACTCCGTCGACGGCCGGCCCGGTCTCCTCGAAGGAGGATCATGGCGCCCTTTTCGGGAGGCGCTGCGCCGTTGCCCGCAGCGGGTGATCCTCTCGCCGATCCGGGCTGTGGCCCCGGCGTCGAGGTCACCGAGGTCGACGGCCGGCACGGACCGCGACCGGGACACCGCCGACAGTCCCTCGTCCGGGCCGGGTACGGCGGCCACGATGGCGCGTCCTGGCCGACCGGACGACGGACCCCGCCGGCCGGCACGACCCACCGCACCGGGAACCGGGCACCTCAGTACCACCACCGCTGCACCCACCTCGAAAAGGATGCGACATGAGACCCAAGAGAGCCCTACTGGCCACGGCGACCCTCGCCGTGGCCGGCGCACTCACCGTCGGGATGACGTTGGCGATGGCCCCCGCGGCCAGCGCCGGGACGACCCTGCGGGCCGCGGCGGCCGAGAAGGGCCGCTACTTCGGCGCGGCGGTTGCGACGGGCAAGCTGTCCACCAGCACCTACACCACCATTCTCAACCGCGAGTTCAACTCGATCGTGGCCGAGAACGAGATGAAGTGGGACGCCACCGAGCCGCAGCAGGGCCGGTTCAACTACACCGGCGGCGACCGGATCGTCAGCCACGCCCAGGCCAACGGGATGAGCGTGCGTGGCCACGCGCTGCTCTGGCACCAGCAGGAGCCGGGCTGGGCGCAGGGCATGTCGGGCAGCGCGCTGCGCAGCGCGATGATCAACCACGTCACCCAGGTCGCCACCCACTTCCGCGGCAAGATCTACGCGTGGGACGTGGTGAACGAGGCGTTCGCCGACGGTGGCAGCGGTGGGCGTCGCGACTCGAACCTGCAGCGCACCGGCAACGACTGGATCGAGGCGGCGTTCCGGGCCGCCCGGGCCGCCGACCCGGGCGCGAAGCTCTGCTACAACGACTACAACACCGACGGCGTCAACGCGAAGTCGACGGGTGTCTACAACATGGTGCGGGACTTCAAGTCCCGGGGTGTGCCGATCGACTGCGTCGGCTTCCAGTCCCACCTGGGCACCACGATCCCGGGTGACTACCAGGCCAACCTCCAGCGCTTCGCCGACCTCGGCGTGGAGGTGCAGATCACCGAGCTGGACGTGATGACCGGCGGCAACCAGGCCAACATCTTCGGCACGGTCACCCGGTCCTGCATGGCCATCTCCCGGTGTGCCGGCATCACCGTGTGGGGGGTGCGCGACTGTGACTCGTGGCGCGGCTCCGACAACGCCCTGCTGTTCGACTGCAACGGCAACAAGAAGCCGGCGTACGACTCGGTGCTGAACGCGCTCAACGCCGGTCCGGGCATCCCGAACCCGACGACCACTCCGCCGAACCCGACCACCACGCCGCCGAACCCGACGACGCCCCCGCCGACGACTCCGCCGCCGGGTGGGTCGGGCTGTTCGGCGTCGGTGTCGTTGAATTCGTGGACCGGTGGTTTCGTGGCGACGGTGAAGGTGACCGCGGGTTCGTCGGGTACGCGTGGTTGGACGGTGAGCATGACGTTGCCGGGTGGGTCGAGTGTGACCGGTACGTGGTCGGCGACGGCCAGTGGTAGTTCCGGGACGGTGCGGTTCACGAATGTGGACTACAACGGTGCGCTCGGTGCGGGTCAGTCGACCGAGTTCGGTTTCCAGGGCAACGGCAGCGGGGCGGGGATGACCCCCACCTGCACCGCCAGCTGAGTACCGCCCCGGTCGAGCACCACCGTCAGTCCAGCACCACCGTCAGTCGAGTACCACCGTGAGTTGAGTATCACCGCCGCCGGCCCGACCCGGGTGTACCGGGTCGGGCCGGCGGTGCCTCTCCCACCCGCCGGCCGGCGCGACGCGCCCCGGCCGGACCACCGTCGGCCAGCCCCGGACCGGGCCAGTCCGGACCGTCGTCCCGCACGCCGGGACGGCCCGTCGTCCGTCGCTGACCACCGACTCCGACAGAGGAACCGCCGATGAAACCCCGACTCGCACTGCTGGCCGCCGCCCTGGCGACCGCCCTGGCCACCGTCACCGCCGTGGTCACGGCCCCCAACCCGGCGTCGGCCGCGACGCTGACCCAGGTGACCAACTTCGGCACCAACCCGACCAACCTGCAGATGCACCTGTACGTGCCCGACCGGGTGGCCGCCCGGCCGGCGTTGCTGCTGGCGCTGCACTACTGCACCGGCAGCGGCCCGGCGCTGCACACCGGCTACGGGCTCAGCTCGCTGGCCGACCGCTACGGCTACATCGTGATCTACCCGTCGGTGACCCGCAGCAGCAAGTGCTGGGACGTCTCCTCCCCGCAGGCGCTGCGGCGCAACGGGGGCAGCGACCCCGTGGGCCTCAAGTCGATGATCGACTACGTGCGGAACCGCTACCCGGTCGACGAGAACCGGATCGGCGTCGCCGGGTTCTCCTCCGGCGCGATGATGACCAACGTGATGGCGGGGGTCTACCCGGACGTGTTCAACGCCGGCGTCAGCTCCTCCGGCGTGCCGTTCGGCTGCTTCGCCACCACCAACGGCTCGGAGTGGAACAGCGACTGCTCCGGCGGGCGGATCGTGAAGACCCCGCAGCAGTGGGGTGACCTGGTCCGCAACGCCTACCCCGGCTACACCGGCAAGCGGCCCCGGATGCAGATCTGGCACGGCACCACCGACACCACGCTGAGCTACGTCAACTTCGGCGAGCAGGTCAAGCAGTGGACCAACGTGCTCGGTGTCTCGCAGACCCCCAGCTCCACCGACTACCCGCAGACCAGCGCCACCCGCACCCGCTACGGCGGCACCGGTGGCACGCCGCCGGTGGAGGCGATCAGCTTCCAGGGCTACGGGCACTCCATCCCGTTCGACGCCGCCCAGGCGGTCCGCTTCCTCGGCTTCGACAGCGCCAGCCCCACCACCCCGCCGCCGACCACCCCGCCGCCGACGACCCCGCCGCCGACCACTCCGCCGCCCACCACTCCGCCGCCGACGACTCCGCCGCCGGGTGGGTCGGGCTGTTCGGCGTCGGTGTCGTTGAATTCGTGGACCGGTGGTTTCGTGGCGACGGTGAAGGTGACCGCGGGTTCGTCGGGTACGCGTGGTTGGACGGTGAGCATGACGTTGCCGGGTGGGTCGAGTGTGACCGGTACGTGGTCGGCGACGGCCAGTGGTAGTTCCGGGACGGTGCGGTTCACGAATGTGGACTACAACGGTGCGCTCGGTGCGGGTCAGTCGACCGAGTTCGGTTTCCAGGGCAACGGCAGCGGGGCGGGGATGACCCCCACCTGCACCGCCAGCTGACCGACGCGACCGACGGCTCCGGGCGGCGCACCCCCCGCAGAGGTGCTCCGCCCGGAGCCCCGTCGCGCCCGGAACACTCCGGGCGACCACTGACGAGGCGCAGGGCCGGGGAGCGAACCCGGCCCTGCGCCTCTCCTCACCGGCGCAGGCGTCCCTGCCGCGTCACACCGGCGTCCGTCGCCACTGCTGGTTGCTGCCGGTGCCGCAGGTCCACTGCACGACCTGCACCCCGTCGGCCAGCCCGGCGTTGAGCACGGCGAGACACTTGTTGCTGTGCCGGGCCACCAGCTGCACCCAGCCGTCACCGACGTCCTGGAGCCGCCACTGCTGGTTGGTGCCCCCGTTGCAGGTCCACTGCACCACCCGGGCGCCGTCGGCGGTCGTGCCGGCGCCGCCGTAGACGTCCAGGCACTTGCCGCTGTTGACGCTCACCACCGTGGACCAGCCGCCGCCGGCCTCGGCGAACCGCCACCGCTGGTTGGCCTGACCGTTCGCGGCCCACTGCACGACGTTCGCGCCGTCGGTCGTGGCGGCGTTGCTGACGTCCAGCAGCTTCGCGCTGTGCCGGGCGGTCAGCGTCGCGGTCGTCGGGGTCGGGGTGTTGGTCTGCGGCGTCAGCCGGTAGAGCCCGGCACCGTGGGCGGGCAGCGACCGGCTGAACGTCCCCGTCGAGCTGCCCAGGGCCGCGCCGGACCACAGGTCGGTCGCGGTGGCCGAGCCGATGCCCAGCTCGGCGAGGTTCAGCGACACCGTGGCCGCAGCGCCCTCCCGGTTGAACAGCGCGACGTACCGGTCGGTGCTGTCCGGCACGTCGGCCACCCACACCTGCCGGGTGCCGCCGGTGAGCTGCCGGTTGTTGGCGCTGCGCTGGTCGACCGCGAGCACCGCGCTGTTGGTCATCAACGCCAGCTCCGCCGCCCGGTTCTCCACCAGGTTGCCGCCCCACATCAGCGGCGCCCGGTTGATCACCCAGAGCGACATGAGGGTGCGCTGCTCGTCCGCGCTGAGGTTCGAGTAGCGCGGCGAGCCGACCGGGCCGTACTTCGACAGCCGGCCGATCGGGATCATGTCCGGATCGGGCCAGGCCCCCGGCTTGCGGTACGGCGTCCAGTTGCGCAACTGGTCGAACAGCGCGTCCACCGACGACCAGTTGTCCCACAGGTCGTTGACGATCCGCCACATGTGCGCGTTGTTCTGCACGTGCGGGCCGGCGGACAGCGGTGTCGCCCCCGGCGACAGGCTCAGCACCATCGGCCGGCCGCTGCGCCCGATCGCCGTCCGGTAGCCCTCGACCTCCGCCTGCCGGTACGTCGGCGCGGCGATGTCGTCGATCTTCACGAAGTCGACGCCCCACGCGGCCAGCAACTGGAACACCGAGTCGAGGTACGCCTGCGCGCAGGGGTTGGACATGTCCAGCCCCCACATCAGGTTGAGCCAGGCCGCGCTGTTGCCCGCGTCGATCTGGTTGGCCCGGCACGAGGTGCCGAGGATCGGCACGTTGTCCGCGACCGCCTGCCGGGGGATGCCCCGCATCAGGTGTACGCCGAACTTCAGCCCCTGGGCGTGCACGTGGTCGGCCAGCGGCTTGAACCCGTTGTCGCCGGCCGCCGACGGGAACCGGGTGGTGTCGGGCAGCAGCCGCCCGTTGGCGTCCATCCGGAGCCGGGGTTGCAGGTTGGCGTCCTGGTTGGGGCTGCCGTTGTGCTGTCCGGGGAAGTACCAGGCCCAGTCGACGACGATGTACTGCCAGCCGTATTGGCGCAGGTTCGCGCCCATGTAGTCGGCGTTGGCCCGCACGTCGGCCTCGGTGACGCTCCAGTTGAACGAGTCGTAGCTGTTCCACCCCATCGGCGGGGTGTCGGCGACGCCGTTGTCCCACGCCTGCGCCGGTTGGGGCCCGGTGGCGCCGACCAGGCCCGTCACGAGCAGGAGGGCGGTGGCGAGCAGGACGGCCACCCGTCGGGTCGCCGCAGAAGTGACACGGTGCTGCATCGGACCTCCTCGGCCATCGGGGTCAGCGGTATCCGGCGGCGGTGATGTTGGCCTGCACCGCGTTCTCGGTGGCGTCCGACGGGTAGCCGGCGACCATCGCGCCCTCGTAGAACGTGCCGACGCTCTGGTTGGTGTTGTCGATGCAGCAGTCCCCGCCGCTGCCCAGGATGATCGCGCCCTGCTTGCGCATCGGGCTGTACCCGCGCGGCAGCGACCCGTCGTAGAGGGTGTAGAGGCTGCCGGACTGGGCGTTGCTGCCCTTGATGGCGAAGCGCGAGGTGCCGTTGTTCTTCAGGGTGGCGGTGACGAACTTGCTGGTGAACGCCCGCTGGTTGGAGTTCCACGAGCTGCTGCCGCCGGGGTAGAGGCCGTACTCCAGGTCGGCCTGCACCCACGGGCCGGAGCCGGAGCAGCCGCCGAACCAGCAACTGGTGCCGAAGTAGATCGCGTCCATCGCGCCCGCGCCGTCGGCCCGCCTGGTGGTCTCGCTGTTGCCGTAGTCGAAGCAGCAGCCGCTGTTGACGTGGGTGCCGCTGGTGACCATGTACATGCCCTCCGGCGCGGCACCGGTCGGCACCCCGGTCAGGTGACCGTCGCGCCAGTAGCTGCTCCTGCCGGGGATGAAGAGGGAGTAGACCTTGTCCCCGCCGACCGTCACCGACTCTCTGTTCGCGACCGCCGGTTGGACGGCGCCACCGACCCCGCCGGGGCCCTGGTAGCCGAGGTTGTTGCCGCGCCCGGACTGGTCGAAGATGATCGTGATGACGCAGGTGGTGTTCGCGCAGAAGCTGTCCTGGCTGGCGGCGTTGGCCCGCCCGCCCGGCGACAGCACCCCGATGTTGCGGGTGGTGTTGTCCGAGGACCTGCGCACCTGGTAGAGCGAGCCGTTGTAGGCCGCGTAGAGCGCCCGGGTGGTGCTGTGCGCCGCGATGCAGGCGGTGCCTCCGGCGGCGTAGATGTCACACGGTTGGCTGGTGGCGGGTGGCGGTGTGGTCGGCGGCGGTGTGGTGGGTGGCGGTGTGGTCGGCGGGGGTCCGGTGGTCGGGTTCACCCCGCCGGTGCAGGCGGTGCCGTTGAGGCTGAACGCGGTGGGCGCGGGGTTGCTGCCGGTCCACGCGCCGTTGAAGCCGAAGCTCGCGGTGCCGTTGGTGGGGATCGCGCCGTTGTAGCTGGCGTTGGTGACGGTGACCTGGGCACCGGCCTGGGTGTAGCTGCCGTTCCAGAGCTGGGTGATGGTCTGCCCGGCCGAGTAGCTCCAGGTCAGCCGCCACCCGTCCACCGCGTCGCCGAGGTTGGTGATGGTGACGTTGGCGCCGAAGCCGCCCTGCCAGGACGAGCTGACGGTGTAGGTCACCTGGCAGCCGCCGGCGGCGGCCGAGGCCGAGGTCTGGGTGGCGGCGGCGGTGACGAGCAGCAGGGCGGTGGCGGTGGCGGCGACCAGCGCCGGCCGCCGACGGAGGAGTCGGTTCTCTCGCACGGGATCTCCTGGTGGTGGAAGGACGGTGCGGTACGCCCCGGCGGGGTGGTGGACGGGTCACCCCCCGCCGCCGGGCGGGGCGACGGGGGGTGACCCGGCGGGTCAGGCGGTCACGCAGGTCGCGCCGTTGAGGGTGAACGTCGCGGGGGCGGCGGCGTTACCGGTGTGGGTGGCCTGGAAGCCGATCGTCGTCGACGCTCCCGGGGCCAGCGTGCCGTTGTAGCTGACGTTCGTGGCGGTGACCTGGCCGCTGCTCGGTGCGTAGCTGGCGTTCCAGCCACCGGTTATCACCTGCCCGGCGGGCAGGGTGAACCCCAGGGACCAGCCGGTGAGCGTCGTGCTCCCGGTGTTGACGATGGTGATGCTCGCGGTCAGCCCGTTGTTCCACGCGCTGATCGTGTCGGTGACCCGGCAGGGGCCCGACTGCGGCGACGACGTCGGTGTGGGCGTCGGGGTCGAGGTGGGGGTGACCGTCGGGGTCGGCGTCGGCGTGACCGTCGGGGTAGGGGTGGGGGTGACCGTGGGCGTGGGCGTGGGGGTCAGGGTGGGGGAGGGCGTCGGGGCGCTGCCGTCCAGGCCGAGGAAGGTGATGGCGTACGCGAGCTGGCCGGCCATCGGCAGTTGGTGCCCCACCCCGGCGATGCTGATCCCCTCGACCGGGGACTGCGGCCCCGTCCCGCCGTACCGGGTGCGGGTCCAGGACGACTGCGGGCGGTCGGTGACGGTGGGCGTGGTGCTCAACCCGTGCAGGTTGGTCCACTGCTTGATCTCTTCACCGAAGTTGGGGTAAGCCAGGGTGGTGTCCGTCGCGCCGTGCCACAGCTGCATCCGGGGATAGCGGCCGGTGTACCCGGGGAACATGGCGCGGGCCTGGTCGCCCCACTGCTGCGCCGTCTTGATCACGTTGCCGCCGGAGCACCTGCTGTTCCACAGTGAGCCGTCGGTGGTGGCGAAGCAGCCGGCCGGCACTCCGGAGAACGCCGACGCGGCGGAGAAGACGTCGGGGTACTGCGCCGCGAGCACGTTGGTCATCATCGCGCCGGAGGAGAAGCCGGAGACCACGATCCGCGCCGGGTCGACCGGGTAGCGCTGCCGGGCGTACGCGACCATGGACATGATCCCGGTCGAGTCGCCGCCACCGTTGCGGGTGAGCGCGGCGGGGGTGGAGACGTCGAAGCAGCTCCCGCTGCGGGTCGCCTCGGGCACCACGATCAGGTAGCCGTAACGGTCGGCGGCGGTCACGTAGTCGCGCCCGTTGCCGTTGAAGATGCCGCTGGCCGAGCCGCTGCAGTAGTGCACCAGCACCAGCAGCGCCGGGCGGGGCGCCAGGTTGTTCGGGGCGTACAGGTACATGTTGAGGTTGGTGGGATTGTTGCCGAATCCCGTCACTCTGGTCAGGGTCGCCGCGGTCGCGGGCTGTGCCGTCACCAGGACGGTGGCTGCCGCGACACCGAGGACGACGGCTGCCAGCGCGGCGCGCAGACTGCCCTTCATCGGTGGCCTTTCTTCCAGGGTGGGAGCGCCGCGCCGGGGGTTGGTGCGGGCGTCACGCCGGCGTCGGCCGGACCCGGGATCGAAGAAGGGTCGCCGGGTGGTCCGAGGTCGGTCCCGAGAATTGACGATTGTCGTTACGTTAACGTTAACAGTGACCGCTGTCCATAGCTGGGGGTCGCGACGCGGAACGGGCCCGGCCCGGTCGGCGCGGCCGGCGACCGCTGGTGGCGGAAGCCCCGTGGTGGTGACGACGGCGTGACCGGGCCGGTCACCGGGGTGCGGCGACGCTGTCCCGGGTGACCAGGGTGGGGGAGACGGTCCGCCGCAGGGTGTGGTCGACCCCCGCGTCGATCTGCGCGAGCAGCAGGTCGAGGCTGGCCTCCGCCACGGTGTCGAAGTCCGGCCGGACGGTGGTCAACGGCGGGATGAAGTACGCGGCGTCCGGCACGTCGTCGAAGCCGACCACGCTGACCTCCTCCGGCACCCGCCGACCGTGCTCGTGCAGCGCGTGCAGCACGCCCAGCGCGAGGTCGTCGTTGGCCGTGAAGATCGCGGTCACCTCCGGGCTGCGGGCCAGCATCTGCCCGCACCGGTACCCCGAGGCGGCGGACCAGTCGGCCTGCAGCACCGGCGGGATCTCCGCCCCCGCCGCCTGCAACGTCTCCCGCCACCCGGCGATCCGTCCGGCGCTGTCGAACCAGTCCGCCGGGCCCGAGACGTGCCAGACCGTACGGTGGCCGGCGTCGAGCAGGTGCCGGGTGGCCAGACGACCCCCCTCCACCTGGTCGATGGTGACCAGCGGCACCGGTCGCCGGGGATCGCCGTCCACGGTGACCAGCGGAATGTCGGTGGGCAGGCACTCCAGCGCCTCACCTGCCGATTCCACCGGCGCGATCACCACGATCCCGGCGACCCGGTGGGCGAGGTGCCGCTCGACCACGGCGGTGATGGAGGTGCGGTCCAGGTTGCGCACGCTGCCCACGCTGACCGCGAAACCCGCCTCGGCCGCGGCGAGTTCGAACGCGGACAGCAGGGAGGCCGGGCCGTAGAGGGTGGTGTTGAGCGCCACCACACCGAGCACCTGGGACCGCCCGGTGACCAGGGTGCGGGCCGCCCGGTTGGGCCGGTAGCCGAGTTCGGTGATCGCGGCCTGGACCCGTAGGCGGGTTTGTTCCCGCACGTGCGGATGACCATTGAGGACCCGCGACACGGTCTGGTGGGACACTCCGGCGAGGCGGGCCACGTCTCTCATCGCTGGAGCGCGCACAGTCATCCCACACCTCTCGGTCCGCCCCGCAGCCCGTTACCGGCGAAGCGGCCCAGCCCGGCGTCCGGGCAGGGACGACGGACACGAGGCATGGGCGCACACGCCGTGGACAACGCTGGATCAGCGAGAGTCTACGCGGCGTGTCGCCCCGGGTGGGTCGGTGACGCGACCGAGTATCGTCCGCGCGCCGTGATATTCGTCATCACGGATCGCGGGCGCTGTGCGAACTGGCGGTGACGGTGGCCTGGTCCCTCCCTGGGTCCTCGCTGGTGCCCGGCCCGCGTCTGCCGGGCCGGCCGACCTGTGGTGGAGCGTGTCCCCGATCGGGGTGGCGGGGGCGCGTCGACGGTGGTGGGACCGCGCCGCGACGACCTGCCGCATCGATCGAGTCGGATGCTACTCGAAACGGTTCGGTAACGACAAGGACAGGTTTCCGCGATCCGGTGCAGCCCGCCCCGGGCGGGTCAGTGGTCGTACGCGACGGCGGTGCTGTCCCGCACCACCAGCGTGGTCGCCAGCTCCACCCGGGTCTGGGCGAGGCTCTTGTCGGCGGCCAGGGTCAGCACCATCCGGGCCGCCGCGGCGCCCATCTCGACCAACGGCTGCCGCACCGAGGTCATCGGCGGTCCGCAGAACATGGTGTACGGGATGTCGTCGAAGCCGACCACGCTGAGGTCCCGGGGAATCCGCCGTTCGGCCAGCCGGGCCGCCTCGTAGACCCCGAGGGCCTGCAGGTCGTTGCCGCACACGATCGCCGTCGGGGCCGGGTCCTGCCGGAGCAGTTCCTGGCCGTGGTTGAGGCCGTCCTCGAAGGAGAACCAGTGGCCGTGGCGCAGCCAGCGCGCGGGTAGTCCGACGCCGGCCGCCTCCAGGGCCGCCCGCGCGCCGTCCAGCCGGGCCTTGGCGCAGAGCCGTTCGGTCGGTCCGGAGATCACCCCGATCCGACGGTGGCCGAGGTCGAGCAGGTGGCGGGCGGCCTCGAAGCCACCGCTCCAGTTGGTCGAGGTCACCGACGGGACGGAATGCAGCGGCGGCTCCCCGGTGGGGTCGAGGACCACCAGCGGGATCCCGCTCGCCGCCAGCAGGGCGTGTTGTTCGGAGGTGAAGCCGAGGTGGACCGCGATCACCCCGGTCGGGCGGCGGGCCAGCAGGTCGCGGGCCCAGAACCGCCCCTCCGAGACCTGCCGGCGGGCGTCGGTGAAGCCGACGGCGAACCGGTGCGCACCGGCGACCTGCTGCACCCCCTGCATGATCATCACTGCCAGGTTGCTCTGCATGCCGTAGAAGACCACCTCGACACTGGCGTGCGGGGTGCCCAGTTCCGGCCGGCGGTAGCCGTGTTCGCGCAGCAGCGCCTCCACCCGGGCGCGGGTCTCCGCCGCGACCCCCGAGCGGCCGTTGAGGACCTTCGACACGGTGGGGGGCGACACGTCCGCCAGCCGGGCGATGGTGGTCAGCGTGGGTTCGCCCCGTCTGCGGCCGCGCCGCTGCGGTCCCGTCGCCCGACCGGCCGGCGTGCCGGTCGCCGTGGTGGGTGCGGGGGCGGGCGCGCCGGGGGTGGGGTCGGCCGGGGCCGGGCGGACGTCGTCGGCCGGCGTGCGCGGTGCTGGCGGACGGCCGTGCTGTCGTCGTACCGTGTCGAGCAGTCGACTGCGGACGGATTCGGCGTGCCGCGCGGCGACCGGCCCGGCGGGCACCGTCTCGGTGAGGTAGCGCCGCCGCCCGGACACCGGGTCGATGCCGGCGTACACCCGCACCCGCAGGGAGCCGCTGGGCAGCTTCTCGATCTCACCACGGGCCCGTCGACCGGGCGTGGAGCCAACTGGCATGGAGCCATGGTATTCGATATCGGCGGTACCGGATGGCTCCATGATGGCTCCATGAGCGCGGCGTTCCCGCGTCCACCGGCCCGACGTCCGCCCGGTGCGCTCGGCCCGCCCGCCGTCGACCGTCGCCGCCCCGCCGCCGACTGTGGCGGGCCGGCCGTCGGCGGGCCGGCCGGATATTGATCGATGCATGCAAGTGGTTGAATAGCCCGAAACGCTTCCGTAACATGGGGGGCCATTGTTAGCGCTCACACCGGGTGGTCGAGCGGACGGCTTCCCGCGTCCGACGGGGCCCCGGCCGGGGCGGCGCCACTGATTGGAGACCTCGTGAAGCGACTCGTGCGAGCCCGGAGCTGGGGGCGGGCGGCAGCGGCCGGCCTGCTCCTGGCCGGCGTCCTGGTGGGCGTACGCGCCCCGATGGCGCAGGCGTTGGACAACGGTGTGGCGCGGACGCCGCCGATGGGGTGGAACAGCTGGAACACGTTCGGCTGCAACATCAACGAGGCGTTGATCCGGCAGATGACCGACGCCATGGTCAGCTCCGGCATGAAAGACGCCGGCTACCAGTACGTCGTCGTCGACGACTGCTGGATGAACCCCAACCGCGACTCCGCCGGCAACCTCCAGGGCGACCCCACCCGCTTCCCCTCCGGCATGAAAGCCCTCGGCGACTACATCCACGCCCGCGGCCTCAAATTCGGCATCTACCAAGCCCCCCTCGACAAAACCTGCGCCCAATACTTCAACTCCTACCCCGGCGCCACCGGCAGCCAAGGCCGCGAAGCACAAGACGCCCGCCAGTTCGCCAACTGGGGCGTCGACTACCTCAAATACGACTGGTGCTCACCCACCGGCACCATCGACGACCAGGTCCGCGCCTTCGCCAAAATGCGCGACGGCCTCGCCGCCGCCGGCCGACCCATCGTCCTGAGCATCAACTCCAACAGCATCCACTCCAAAACCGGACCCCAACGCGACTGGGGCGACGTCTCCAACATGTGGCGCACCACCGAAGACATCACCAACACCTGGAACAGCGGCCAAACCAACGGCTACCCCATGGGCATCCAAAACATCATCGACGTCACCGTCCCCCTCGCCGCCCGCGCCAAACCCGGCGCCTTCAACGACATGGACATGATGGAAGTCGGCCGCGGCGGCATGACCGACACCGAAATGCGCTCCCACTTCGCCCTCTGGGCCATCCTCGCCTCACCCCTCATCGCCGGCAACGACCTCCGCACCATGAACACCGCAACCCAAACCATCCTCAAAAACGCCAACCTCATCGCCATCAGCCAAGACCCCCTCGCCCTCCAAGCCAGCCAGGTCTCCTTCGACGGCACCCGCCGAATCCTCGCCAAACGACTCGCCAACGGCGACACCGCCGTCGCCCTGTTCAACCAGGGCAGCTCCACCACCACCATCACCACCACCGCCGCCGCCATCGGCAAGTCCGGGTCCTCCTTCACCCTGGTCGACGCCTGGACCAACGCCAGCACCACCAGCACCGGCACCATCTCGGCCAGCGTGCCGTCGCACGGCACGGTGGTCTACCGGGTCAGCGGCGGTGGGACCGCCCCGCCGACGACGCCGCCGCCGTCCACGGCGAACGCGCTGTCCAGCGTCTCCTCGGGGCGCTGCCTGGACGTGCCGCAGAGCAACACCGCCAACGGCACCCAGCCGGTGATCTGGGACTGCAACGGGGCGGCCAACCAGCGCTGGACGGCCAACGGCCAGACCCTCCAGGCCCTCGGCAAGTGCCTGGACGCGCCGCTCAACGCCACCGCCGGCGCCAAGGCCCAGATCTGGGACTGCAACGGCGGCACCAACCAGCAGTGGACGTTCAACTCCAACGGCACGATCAGCAACGTGCAGTCCGGCCTGTGCCTCGACGTGAACAACAACGGCACGGCCAACGGCACCACCGTGCTCCTGTGGACCTGCACCGGAGCGGCCAACCAGCGGTGGAACCGGATCTGACCGCGACGTCGAAGGCCACCCGGCACCCCGGGTGGCCGACGACCGGTGGTTGCCGGACCCGGACGGTGTGGTGCGGGCACCGTCCGGGCCCGGTCGTCCGACGCCCCGTCGACGTGGCGGTGGGCGTCGTCCCGCCCGGACGGACGACCGGGCGGTGGTCGGAGATCCTCAGCCGGCCGCGGTGGCGGCGGGCGTGCCGACCGGGGTCAGCCCGGTGGAGGCCCGGTAGCGGACCGGGATCGGGTCGGTCAGCGCGCCGACGAACTCCCCGTCGACGTGGTCGAGGAACCCGATCAGGGACCAGTCGCCGGTGGGGCCGGCGACCAGCCGGGGCGCGTACAGGTGCGGGTGCGGGAACGGGTGGGCCGCGGCGATGTCCCACGGGCCGCGTACGTCGTGCCCCTCGACCGCCCAGATCCGGTGGCCGTCGCGGCGGGTGCCGGCGGCGTCGGTGGAGAACAGCAGCAGGGGTTGCCCGTCCACGACGGCGACCTGCGGCACCTCCAGGTGCCCGAACCCGGCGGGCACCGACAGCGGCGGCTGCACGGTCCAGTGCAGCAGGTCCGGTGAGGTGGCGTGCCCGACGACGCCCCGGGCCTCGGTCGGGCCGGTGTTCACCCGGGCGGTGACGAGCATGTGCCATCCGTCGCCGTCCGGGTCGGGGAACACCCACGGGTCACGCCAGGCCTGCTCGTACCAGAGGTTCCGGTCGAGCAGCTCGTACCAGGTGGGGTCGGCCTCGACCAGCGGCCCGGTGCCGTGCCGGTGCCAGGTGGTCAGGTCGTCGGAGACGGCCAGGCCGATCCGCTGCACCAGCCCGTCCTCGGCCCGACCGACCCCGGTGTAGAACAGGTACCACCGCCCGTCCGGGCCGCGCACCGTGCACCCCGTCCAGGTCGCGAGGTCGTCCCAGCTCGGTGCGTCGGCCGGCACGATCGCGTCGGCGACGAGCTGCCAGGTGCGCAGGTCCGTGGAGACCGCATGGCCGATGGTGGCGCGGCGGTGCCGGCGGTGCGGGTCGTGCAGGGCGCGGGAGGCGCGCAGGAAGAACGCGTGCCACCGGTCGGTGTCGTCCCGGGCGTACCAGCTGTCCCACACCCAGTGGTCGGGTAGACGTAGCATGCCGGGGAAGCTAGCACTAAATCGTTTTAGCGGCCAGGTCGGCCCTCCTGCGACGACCCGCGCTGGCGTGGTCGACGGGCGGTGGGGGAGGGCTATCCCGCCGGGGCGGCCAGGGAGCGGCGGCGGCGCAGGGGCATGGGCACGAGCGACGGCGCGGCCCCACCGCCGTCGAGCAGGATCTCGACCGCCCGCCGACCCATCTGCTCGTGCGGCAGCGCGGTGGTGGACAGGCCGGGGCGCAACCAGGCGGCGATCGGGTCGTCGTCGAACGAGACCACCGAGATGTCGTCCGGGACGGTCAGCCCCGCCTCGGCGAGCGCCTGGTAGGCGCCGAAGGCCAGCCGGTCGTTCATGCAGATGATCGCGGTGGGTCGGGTCGGTCGGCCCAGCAGCGTCCGCATCGCGGCGTAGCCGTGTTCGGGCAGCCACTCGGCGCAGAAGCACTCGGTCAGCAGGTCGACCCCGGCGTCGTCGAGCGCCCGCTGGACGCCGCGCAGCCGGGCGCGTGCGGCGAGGGAGACCTCGGCGTCGTCCTCCTTGAGCCGGTTGCGGCCGATCAGCGCGATCCGGTCCCGGTGGCCGTGGTCGAGCAGGGCGGTGGTGACCGTACGGCCGGCCCGCTCGTCGTCGGGGAGCACGCAGGGCAGGTCGTCGGGGCTGGTGGCGTTGAGCAGCACCACCGGGCCGCCGAGGATGGCCGGGGGCACGGTCAGCCGGCGGGTGGCCATCGCGGCGTAGATCACGCCGTCGACCTGCCGGTCGAGCATCGCCTCGATGGCGTACTGCTCGAAGGTGGCGTCGCCCTGCGTCTCGGTGATGAGCAGCACGTGGTCCCGCTCCCGGGCGGCGTCGAGCGCGCCCCGGATGAGGCCGCCGGCGAACCGGGTGGTGGCGACGATGTCGGAGACGAACGCGATGGTGGCGGTCTTGCGGGTACGCAGGCTGCGGGCCGCCAGGTTGGGCCGGTAGCCGAGCTCCTCGGCGGCGGCGAAGACGCGCTGGTGCGCCTCGGCCGACAGCCGGGTGCCCTCCCGGCCGTTGAGGACCATCGACGCGGCGGTCTTGGACAGCCCGGCCCGCCGCGCGACGTCGGCCAGGGTTGCTCTGTTGCGGCCCATCAGTCCTCCGAATCGCCGGCGGCGTCGCGGCCGCCGCTCCCGCCCATCATGATGCGTGGTCCGGCCCGGCCCGGTGCCGGCGGTCACCCCGGGTGTGTGTCGGTCACCACCCGCGACGGCCGGTGGGGCGGGTGGCCGAGCGTGAACCGGATGTTTCCGGACCGTTGCCGTTTGGTCCTTGACAGCTCAGGTCGCCGCGCGCATGCTCTGCTAAATCAGTTTAGCGGCTACTTTTGGCAGGTCGGGCGGCACCCTCGGTGACCCTCGGCATGGTCATCGGTAACGACAACGCGTGCTACGGCGGCTCGCCGACGGCGACGTACTGTTGCGGCTGGTCACCCACCGTGACGACCCGCCGGCCCGGCCCGCACCGCGGCCGGGGCACGCACGGAAGAGTCGAGGAGTCCTCAATTGGCTACACCACTGGCAAGGTTCTCCCGCCGGACGGCGCTCCTGGCCCCCGTGCTGGCGTTGGGGCTGGCCGCCACGGCGTGCAGCGCCCCCGGGGCCGACGACGCGCCGCGCACCGGCGGCGACGCCACCGTCAGCACCGAGCTGGGCAGCGACCCGATCACCCTGGAGATGTACGCCGAGACCGGCTTCCCGCTGGCCAAGGCGCTGGCCGACGAGTTCACCAAGCAGCACCCGAACGTCAAGTTCAACATCCGTGAGGACCAGTTCACGGTCATCGTGGAGAACGCGCCCCGGGTGATGGCCTCGGACAACTCGCCCGACATCATCCGGCTCCCCACCATGGTCGACCTGGTCAAGGACGACCTGCTCAAGAACCTCGACCCCTACTTCGACGCGTACGGCTGGGACAAGTTCCCCGCCTCCCAACTGGTGCAGCTACGGGTCGGCGACGGCGGCACCACCCGGGGCACCGGGTCGCTGTGGGGGATGGGCCTCGGCTACAGCGTCACCGGGGTGTTCTACAACAAGAAGCTGGCCGAGCAGGTCGGGATGACCCAGCCGCCGGCCACCATCGCCGAGTTCGAGGAACTGCTGGCCAAGGCCAAGTCCGCCGGCGTGCAGCCGATCATGCAGTTCAACAAGAACACCGCGGGCATCAACTTCCCGCACCAGGCGTTGCAGAACCAGTTCGGCGACCCGGCCCAGGTGGCCGACTGGATCTTCCAGAAGCCGGGCGCGACGTTCGACACCCCGGCCGCGCTCAAGGCCACCCAGACCATCCAGAAGTGGGCCCAGGCCGGCTACTTCCCCAAGGACGCCAACGCGCTGGACTACGCGAGCATGGTGGGCGAGTTCCAGAAGAACAACGGCCTGTTCATGTTCAACGGTGACTGGGAGTCGGCCAACCTCGACAAGACGATGCCGGGCAACGTCGGCTTCTTCCTGTTCCCGACCGAGTCGGCCGGTGGCAAGCACGTGGCGATGTCCGCCCCGAACACCTTCGGCATCGGCGCCAAGGCCAAGAACCCCGACGCCGCCGCGTACTTCCTGAACTGGGCGCACACCAACGCCACCGCCCGCGAGATCGCCGTCAGGATCGGCGGCTCCAGCCCGGGTGGCCCGAGCGACCTGCCCGTGCCGGCCGCTGCCCCCGGCACCGTGCTGGCCGAGACGCTGAAGGCGTCGCAGCAGCTCGGTGAGGAGAACGGCGCGGTGGACTTCACCGCCAACGCCACCGGTGGCATCTTCGCCGCCGCGATCACACCCGAGATGCAGAAGCTGATCGCCGGTCAGCAGACCCCCGAGGGGTACGTGAAGGCGGTCCAGGCCGAGTACGCGAAGGAACTCTCCCGATGACGTCTGCCCTCGGCAGCGTACCGACCGGGCAGGGTGGGACGGCGCCGTCGCCGGACCGTCCCACCCGCCCGTCGCCCGCGCGGGCCCCCCGGAAACGGTGGGCCCGCGCGGGCGGGACGGGCTGGCTGTTCGTCCTGCCCGCCGTGCTGATGTACGCGGTGTTCGTGCTGCGCCCGCTCGCGCTGACCATCCAGTACTCGTTCTACGACTGGAACGGCATCGGGGTGGCCCGCTGGGCGGGGCTGGACAACTACCTCACCGTGTTCACCGACAGCGACCTGCTGAAGATCATCGGAAACGCGCTCGTCCTGATCGTCTTCTTCAGCTTCGTCCCGGTCGCGCTCGGCCTGCTGGTGGCGAGCCTGGTCCGCCGGATCACCACAGGCGTGTTCGGCACCGTCGTCCGCACGGTGCTGTTCCTGCCCCAGGTCATCCCGCTGGTCGCGGCGGGCATCGCGTGGAGCTGGCTGCTGTCGTCCAACGGGCTGGTCAACCAGGTGCTGCGCGCGGTCGGCCTGGGCGGGGTGGCCCGCGCCTGGCTCGGCGACTTCGACACCGCGCTGCCCGCCGTCGGCGTGATCGGCGCCTGGGTCCTGCTCGGCCTCTGCACGATCCTGCTGGTCACCGGCATGAGCAAGATCGACCCCGCGCTGTACGAGGCGGCCCGCCTCGACGGCGCCGGCCCGGTCCGCGAGTTCTTCGCCGTCACCCTGCCCAGCCTGCGGCAGGAGATCGGCGTCTGCCTCACGGTGACCATCATCGCCGCCCTGGCCAGCTTCGACATCGTCTACATCTCCACCAGCGGCGGCCCCGGCCTGCAGACCACCGTGCCCGGCCTGGAGATCTACCGGCTGGCCTTCTCGCAGCGTCAGGTCGGTCTCGCCTCGGCGCTGGCCGTCGTGCTGATGCTGCTGGTGGTGCTCTGCGTACTGCCGATCCAGCGACTGACCCGGGGGGACAAGTCATGAACCTCAGCCGGCGCGAGAACCTGACCGGCCGGGTCTTCCTGCTCGTCCTGGTCGTGGTCACCCTGCTGCCGTTCGTCAGCATGCTCTCCGCGGCGCTCCAGCCCCGGGGTACCGTGCCCAGCGGCCTGGCCTGGCCGTCGGACCCGCAGTGGGGCAACTTCGCCGACGCCTTCACAGTGGCGAACATGGGCGCGCTGCTGCGCTCCAGCCTGCTCATCGTGGCCGGGGTGGTGCCGGTCTCGGTGCTGATCGCCACCATGGCCGGCTTCGGGCTGGGCCAGCTCCGGGTCCCCGGTGGCCGGATCGTGTTCGCCCTGCTGCTGCTCGGCCTGACCCTGCCGTTCGAGGCGGTGGTCACTCCGCTGTACTACCAGATGCAGGATCTCGGCCTGCTCAACACCCGCTGGGCGATCATCCTGCCGCTGATCGGCCTCTACATGCCGTTCGCGGTGTTCTGGATGCGGGCCCACTTCAGCAACGTGCCGGTCGAGCTGTCCGAGGCGGCCCGGGTCGACGGCAGCAGCACCTGGCAGCTGTTCTGGCGGGTCCAGGTGCCGCTCGCCCGCCCGGCCATCGCGTCGCTGACCATCCTGATGTTCCTCTGGACGTGGAACCAGTTCCTGCTGGCCATCGTCCTGGTCGACGACCCGGCCAAGCGGACGATGGCGGGCGCGCTCGGGGCGTTCCAGGGGCAGTGGGGCACCGACCTGGTGCTGCTGTGCGCCGGCTCGCTGCTGATCCTGACCCCGACCCTGATCGTCTTCCTGATCTTCCAGCGTCAGTTCATCAAGGCCCTGATCCAGGGCTCTCTGAAGGGATAGCAGTGGCCCCGCAGATCCACGGCGACGTCGACGAACGGTACGGGCGGGTGGCCGACGTCTTCCGCGCCAACTTCACCGACCGGGGGGAGGTCGGCGCGGCGGTCACCGTCTACGTCGGCGGTCGCCGCGTCGTCGGCCTGTACGGCGGGACCGCCGACCCGCGCACCGGCCGGCCCTGGACGGCGCACACCCCGGTCGTCGTCTACTCCTGCACCAAGGGCATCCTGGCGATCTGCGCCTACCTGTTGGTGCAGCAGGGCCGACTCGACCTGGACGCGCCGGTCACCCGCTACTGGCCGGAGTTCGGCCAGCACGGCAAGGCCGACATCCCGGTGCGCTGGCTGCTCACCCACCAGTCCGGCCTGCCCGCGCTCGACTGCCCGTTGACCCTCGACGAGGTGCTCGCCTGGGACCCGGTGATCGCGGCGATCGAGGCCCAGGCCCCGCTGTGGCAGCCGGGCACCGCGCACAGCTACCACCCGATGACCTACGGCTGGCTTATCGGCGAGGTGATCCACCGGATCACCGGCCAGCTCCCCGGCGTGTTCTTCCGGGACGCCCTGGCCACGCCGCTGGGGCTGCGTACCTGGCTCGGGCTGCCGGTCGCCGAGCGCGACACGGTCGCCTGGAACATCGCCCCGCCGCCCGAGGCGGAGCCGTTCGTCGACCCGGTGGCCGACCGGGGGATCACCATGGGCGGCGCGTTCGCGTTCCCCGCCGACGACGCCGGCCTGGTCAGCTTCAACGACCCCGCCATCCAGGCCGCCGGCATCCCGGGCGCGGGCGCGGTGAGCACGGCCGACGGGCTGGCCCGCCTCTACGCCGCCTGCGTGTCGCCGGTGGCGGGACCGCCCGTGCTCGACCCGGCGTCGGTCGACGACGCGACCGTCGTACGGGCCCGGGGCCAGCAGCGGCACGGCCCGCCGGACACCGGCCAGCGCTGGGGCACCGGCTTCCTGCTGCACTCCCCGCCGGCCCGGCCGCTGCTGTCCGGGCGCAGCTTCGGCCACGACGGCGCGGGCGGCAACCTCGGCTTCGGCGACGACGCCCACCAGGTCGGCTTCGGCTACGTGGTGAACCAGATGCAGGGCACGGGTGACGAACGCGCCAACCTGCTGACCGCCGCGCTGCGGTCCTGCCTGGACGACTGACCGGCCGGACGCGACACCACGCGCCCCGGGCGTCCCGACGACGGGACACCCGGGGCGCGCTGCCGTCCGCCGTCGGGCCGACCCGGCGGCCGGGTCGTGCGCCGGGCCGGCGCGTCGGCGGCGACCGTCGGAACGGATCGGGCCCGCACGCGCGGGGTGGCCGGGCGGGACGAACGCCGCCGGGGTGCTCGGTGCAGCCGACCGGGAGGGCCCCGGTGACCAGCCCGGCCATGGTCCACGGCGGTGGCGCTGGCGCAGCTGTCGTAACAGGTCGGAAACCTGGCGTGACGATCCCGCCGGGGGCTGCGGCCCGGTGGTCGGACGCCGGGGGACGCGCGGCGAACCGGTTCGCTGGCCAGGGCCCCGGGGGTCGGTCGGACCCGGCGGACGGGTGAACGACGCGGTGGACCCCGTTACGAGACCGTGACGTCCGGATTTCCGAGGGACTGTTGACGGGGGCGATGTGAGCGCTAACACTACCCCGAAAGGTGACAGGTGGTCCCCGCAGTCGGCGGGAGTTCTGGAGAGGAGAAACCTGTGCGCAGGAAATTCCTGGTCGCGCTCGGCGGCGCGGCACTGGCGCTCAGCCTGGCCGCGTGCAGCGGCGGGGGCGCCGGCAGCGGCGGTGACACCAGCGACAAGAAGCCCGCCGACCTGACCATCGGCGTCTCCATGCCGACCCAGACCTCGGAGCGGTGGATCGCCGACGGCAAGGCGGTCAAGGAGAAGCTGGAGGCCAAGGGCTACAAGGTCGACCTCCAGTACGCCGGCGACGACATCCCCACCCAGTCCCAGCAGGTCGACCAGATGATCACCCAGGGCGCGGACGTCCTGATCATCGCGGCCATCGACGGCACCGCGCTCAGCGGCCAGTTGGACGCCGCCGCCGCCGCGAAGATCCCGGTCATCTCCTACGACCGGCTGCTGCTGGGCAACAAGAACGTCGACTTCTACGTCAGCTTCGACAACTACAAGGTCGGCGTCGCCCAGGCGACCGCCCTGCTGGTCGGCCTCGGCCTGCAGACCAAGGACGGCGGCAAGGGCACCGCGACCGGCCCCTTCAACGTCGAGCTGTTCGCCGGCTCGCTGGACGACAACAACACCCAGTACTTCTGGGGCGGGGCGATGGACACCCTCAAGCCGTTCATGGACAACGGCACGCTGAAGGTCAAGTCCGGCCAGACCCGCATCGAGCAGGCGGCGATCCTGCGCTGGCAGCAGGAGACCGCGCAGAAGCGGATGGAGGACCTGCTCACCTCCGGCTACAACGACGGCACCGTGGTCAACGGGGTGCTGTCGCCGTACGACGGCATCTCCCGGGGCATCATCACCGCCCTGCAGAACGCCGGCTACGGCAAGGGCGCCAAGAAGCTGCCCGTGGTGACCGGTCAGGACGCCGAGATCGCCTCGGTCAAGCTGATCAACGACGGGGTGCAGAGCTCGACCGTCTTCAAGGACACCCGACTGCTCGCCGAGCAGGCCGTGATCGCGGCCGAGGCGTTCCTGCAGGACAAGGAGCCGCAGGCCAACGACACCAAGACCTACAACAACAAGGTCAAGGTCGTCCCGTCGTACCTGCTGCCGATCGAGACCGTCTACAAGGACGACATCACCAAGGTGCTCGTCGACTCCGGTTACTGGTCGGCCGACGAGGTCGCCGCCGGTCAGGCCAAGAAGTAAGCCGGTCGTCGGGCGCGGCGGTCACCGGCCGCCGCGCCCGACGCATCGCAAGCCCGCCTCAGGCTTCGACGATCAGGAC
This sequence comes from Micromonospora sp. WMMD735, assembly GCF_049178995.1. Classification (NCBI taxonomy): domain Bacteria; kingdom Bacillati; phylum Actinomycetota; class Actinomycetes; order Micromonosporales; family Micromonosporaceae; genus Micromonospora; species Micromonospora sp. WMMD735. Next base: position 1,924,304 of record NZ_JBMHMJ010000002.1, on the reverse strand, counting down.
GCTGACCATGGACGACACCATCCTCGAGATGCGACGCATCACGAAGACCTTCCCCGGGGTGACCGCGCTGGCCGACGTCTCCCTCGCGGTGCGCCGGGGGGAGATCCACGCCATCTGCGGCGAGAACGGCGCCGGCAAGTCCACCCTGATGAAGGTGCTCTCCGGAGTGCACCCGACCGGGTCGTACGACGGCGAGATCGTGCTGGACGGCAGGCCGGTGCACTTCCGGGGCATCCGCGACAGCGAGTCCCAGGGCGTCGTCATCATCCACCAGGAACTCGCCCTGGTGCCGCACCTGTCGATCGCCGAGAACATCTTCCTGGGCAACGAGCGGCGCGGCCGGGGCGGCCTCATCGACTGGAACCGGGCCAACGCCGAGGCCGCCGACCTGCTGGCCTCGGTGGGTCTGCACGAGAACCCGGTCACCCCCGTCATCCAGCTCGGCGTCGGCAAGCAGCAGCTCGTCGAGATCGCCAAGGCGCTGTCCAAGAAGGTCCGGCTGCTCATCCTGGACGAGCCGACCGCCGCGCTCAACGACATCGACTCGGCCCACCTGCTCGACCTGCTGCGCCGGCTGCGCGACCGGGGCATCACCTGCATCCTGATCTCGCACAAGCTCAACGAGGTCACCGCGATCGCCGACGCGACCACGGTCATCCGGGACGGGCGCACCGTGGAGACGCTCTCCCTGGCCTCCGGCGAGGTCACCCAGGAGCGGATCATCCGGGGCATGGTCGGTCGGGACCTCGACAGCTTCTATCCCGACCGGGTCTCGTCGCCGGGGGAGGAGGTGCTGCGGATCGAGAACTGGAGCGTGCGCCACCCCACCCAGGACCGGCTCGTCGTCGACGACGTCAGCCTGGACGTCCGCGCCGGTGAGGTGGTCGGCATCGCCGGGCTGATGGGCGCCGGGCGCACCGAGCTGGCGATGAGCGTCTTCGGCCGGTCGTACGGCCGGGACGTGCGGGGCCGGCTGTTCGTGCGGGGCCGGGAGGTCCGGGCGCACAGTGTCGCCGAGGCCATCGAGCACGGCATCGCCTACGTCACCGAGGACCGCAAGCGCTTCGGTCTCAACCTCATCGACGACGTGCGGCGCAACGTCTCGGCCGCCGCGCTGGGCCGGCTGGCCCGCCTCGGCTGGGTCAACGGCAACGAGGAGATCAAGGTCGCCGAGCAGAGCCGACGCGACATGAACATCAAGACGACAAGCGTGATGGCCGTGGTGGGCAAGCTCTCCGGCGGCAACCAGCAGAAGGTCGTCCTGTCGAAGTGGCTGTTCACCAACCCGGACGTGCTGATCCTCGACGAGCCGACCCGGGGCATCGACGTCGGGGCGAAGTTCGAGATCTACACGATCGTCAACCGGCTCGTCGCCGCGGGCAAGGCGGTGATCCTGATCTCCTCGGAGCTGCCGGAGCTGCTCGGCATGTGCGACCGCATCTACACCCTCGCCGCCGGCCGGATCACCGGCCAGGTGCCGGTGGCCGAGGCGACCCAGGAGAACCTCATGGATCTGATGACGAAGGACAAGGAGCGCGTGGGATGACCAGCGTCAAGACCTCATCGCCGCCGTCCCCGCCGCCCACCGGGAAGAGCCCGGGCGTCGCCCTGCACGCCGGCACCAGCGACCTGCGCGCGCTGATCATGAACAACCTGCGGCAGAGCGGCATCTACGTCGCGCTGGTCGTCATCGTGGGGCTCTTCGCCGTGCTCACCGACGGGGTGTCGCTGAGCCCCGGCAACATCACCAACATCGTGCTCCAGTACTCCTACATCCTGGTGCTGGCGATCGGCATGGTGATCATCATCATCGGCGGGCACATCGACCTGTCGGTGGGTTCGGTGGTCGCGCTCACCGGGGCGGTCTCCGCCGTGCTGGTCATCCGGGAGGGCTTCCCCTGGTGGGTCGGCATCCTGGCCGCGCTGGCGGTGGGGGTCGCGGTCGGCGCGTGGCACGGCTTCTGGGTGGCGTACGCCGGCATCCCGGCCTTCATCGTGACGCTCGCCGGCATGCTGCTGTTCCGGGGTCTGACCCTGCGGGTGCTGGACAACATCTCGCTGTCCCCGTTCCCCGCCGACTACCAGCAGGTCGCGGCCGGGTTCCTCAACGGCCTGCTCGGTGGGGAGGGCTTCGACGCGTTCACCCTGCTGATCGGCGCGGTCGCGGTGGCCGGGTACGCGGTGAGCGGTTTCCGCACCCGGGTGGCCCGGGTGCGCTACCAGCAGCCGGTGGAGTCGTTCCCGCTGTTCGTGGCCCGGGTGGTGCTGGTGGGCGCGGTCATCATGTACTTCGCCTGGCAGTTGGCGCACGCCCGGGGCCTGCCGATCGTCCTGATCATCCTGGCCGCGCTGGTGCTGGTCTACGGCCTGCTCACCCGGCGTACGGTCTTCGGCCGGCAGGTCTACGCGATCGGCGGCAACCTGTCGGCGGCGATGCTGTCCGGCGTGAAGGTGCGGACGGTCAACTTCTGGATGTTCGTCAACATGGGCTTCCTGGCGGCCGTGGCCGGGGTGATCTACTCCTCGCGCTCCAACGGCGCCCAGCCCGCTGCGGGCAACATGTTCGAACTCGACGCGATCGCCGCCGCGTTCATCGGCGGGGCGGCGGTCACCGGCGGGGTCGGCACCGTGGTCGGCGCGATGGTCGGTGGTCTGATCATGGCGGTGATGAGCAACGGCATGCAGCTCATGGGCGTCGACCAGTCCATCCAGTCGGTGGTCAAGGGGCTGGTGCTGCTGGTCGCCGTGGCCTTCGACGTCTACAACAAGCGGCGCGCCGGCGCCTCCCGCTGACCGGCGACGCGGCACCCGCCCGCGTCGCACCCCCGCCCCGGACGCCCCGGGCCGGGTCGGACGATTCCGACCCGGCCCGGGGCGTCGGCATCTGCGCCCGTCGATCGTGTCCGGGTCGTTTCAGCTTGACGAGCATCATGTTATCGCTCACAGTCTATGAATAGCTGAAGCCGTTCCCGCAGCGGCTGGTCGGCATCCCCGACCCGTCGCTGTACCGCGTCGTGCGCCATCGCGGACGCGCCGCCGAGTGAACGTTGACATCGGCAGGCTTCGAACAATGCGACGACGGTGGCCCGCGTTCCCGGCGCGACCGTCGTCCCACCGTTCGTGAAGGAGGGTCATGGTAGCCATGGGTGAGGTGCCGATCGCGGTCCGGCGACGGCGCGGCTGGTGGTCGCGGGTCGTCGCCGCGCTGATGACGGTGCTGGTCGGCGGTGGTCTCGTCGTGGTCCAGTCGACCGGTGCCCAGGCGGCGACGGTGGACACCACCGCCTGGTACGTGCTGGTCAACCGCAACAGCGGCAAGGCGCTGGACGTGTACAACCGGGCCACCAACGACGGCGCGCGGATCACCCAGTGGACCCGCGGTGACGGCACCAACCAGCAGTGGCAGTTCGTCGACTCCGGCGGCGGCTACTACCGGCTGAAGTCCCGGAACTCGGGCAAGGTCCTCGACGTCTACAACTTCTCCACCGCCGACGGCGCGTCGATCGTGCAGTGGACCGACGGCAACGGCACCAACCAGCAGTTCCGGCTCGCCGACTCGGCCGACGGCTACGTCCGGCTGCTCAACCGCAACAGCGGCAAGGCGGTCGAGGTGCAGAACGCCTCCACCGCCGACGGCGGCAACATCGTCCAGTACGCCGACTGGGGCGGCACCAACCAGCAGTGGCAGCTCGTCCGGGTCGACGGCGGCACCACCCCGACCACGCCGCCGCCCACCACGCCACCGGCGAGCGGCTCGTACACCAACCCGGTGGTGTGGCAGGACTTCGCCGACGTCGACATCATCCGGGTCGGCGACGCGTTCTACCTGTCCGCCTCGACCATGCACTACTCGCCGGGCGCTCCCATCCTGCGCTCGTACGACCTGGTCAACTGGGAGTTCGCCGGGCACTCGGTGCCCCGGCTGGACTTCGGCACGAAGTACGACCTGAACGGCGCGCGGGCGTACGTCAACGGGATCTGGGCGTCGACGCTGAACTACCGCCCGAGCAACCGCACCTACTACTGGGCCGGCTGCATCGACTTCGCCAAGACCTACATCTACACGGCAGCCGCCGTCGACGGGGCCTGGAACCAGCACGCCACCATCAACAAGTGCTACTACGACGCCGGCATGCTGGTCGACGACAACGACACCATGTACGTCGCCTACGGCAACACCCAGATCAGCGTGGCGCAGCTGTCCGCCGACGGCAAGAGCGAGGTCCGCAGCCAGCAGGTCTTCTCCACCCCGTCGAGCGTGGGCACCCTGGAGGGGGCCCGGTTCTACAAGCGCAACGGCAGCTACTACATCTGGCTCACCCGGCCGGCCAACGGCCAGTACGTGCTGAAGTCGTCGAGCCCGTTCGGCCCGTACGAGATGCGGCAGGTGCTGCTCAACATGCCCGGCCCGATCTCCGGCGGCGGCGTGCCGCACCAGGGCGGTCTGGTGCAGACCCCGGCCGGCCAGTGGTACTACATGTCCTTCGTGGACGCCTACCCCGGCGGGCGGGTGCCCGCCCTGGCCCCGATCACCTGGACCGCCGACGGCTGGCCGCAGATCCAGACGGTCAACGGCGGCTGGGGCACGTCCTACCCGAACCCGCTGCCGACCCGACCGGTCAAGCCGCTGACCGGCACCGACACCTTCTCCGGCAGCACCTTGGGCCCGCAGTGGGAGTGGAACCACAACCCGGACAACAGCAAGTGGTCGGTCAACGACGGCCTGCGGTTGCAGACCGCCACGGTGACCAACGACCTCTACAGCGCCCGGAACACGGTCACCCACCGCATCCAGGGGCCGACCTCCACCGCCACCGTCGAACTCGACTACTCGGCCCTGCGCGACGGCGACCGGACCGGGCTGGCGGTGCTGCGCAACTCGTCGGCCTGGATCGGCGTCCGCCGGGACAACGGCGCCACCCGGGTGTCGATGACCAACAACCTCACCATGGACGGCAGTTGGCGGACCACCAACACCGGTACGGAGATCGCCTCCGCTCCGGTCAGTGGGGGACGCATCTGGCTACGGGCCACCGCCGACATCCGCCCCGGTTCCGGCCGGCAGGCCCGGTTCTCCTACAGCACCGACGGGGTCACCTTCACCGCGTTGGGCAACGCGCTGACCCTCGACAGCACCTGGCAGTTCTTCATGGGCTACCGGTTCGCCCTGTTCAACCACGCCACCCAGGCCCTCGGCGGCACCAGCACGATCCGTCAGTTCCAGCTCACCACCCCCTGACCCGACCCGGGTCACGGTAGCGGAGCAACCGGGCCGCCCGTACCGTCGGCACCGCTGCGCGGGCCGGTCGGTGCGGGCGGCCCGCCACGTCGGAGGGTGTCCGGGGCCGCCGGCCGGCACGCACACGACGGGGCCGCCCCCCGCACAGGGGCGGCCCCGTCCGTTGCACCGCCGGTTCCGCACCGTCTCGCCAGCGGTGCGGAACCGGCGGTGGTCCCTACTGGTTGGCGACGAACCGCCAGCGGTTGTCCGCGCTGCCGTTGTCGGAGTCCTGCACGGCCTGCGCGCCCTGGGCGGTCGAGCCGTTGAGGATGCCGAGCAGCTTCCCGCTGTTGACGTTGCGGATCTTGTAGGTGCCGTCGCCCTGGCTCAGCAGCGTCCACCGGTGGTCCGCGGTGCCGTTGTCCGCCCACTGCAGCACACGGGCGTTGTCGGCGGTGGACATGTTCTCCACGCCGAGGACCTTGCCGCTGTGCACGTTGCGGAACCGGACCGCGTCGCCGTCGGTCACCACCACCCAGTTGTGGTCGGCGGTGCCGGTGTCGCCCCACTGCAGGGCCAGCCCGCCGTCGGCGGTGGACATGTTCTGGATGCCGAGCACCAGGCCGCTGCCCACGTTGACGATCCGCGTGCTGCCGCCGGTGCTGCCGCCGCTGGCGCTCCAGTAGACGGTGTAGTTGAAGCCGTGGGCGTCGTAGAACGGTCCGAGGTTGACCGTGGACCCGTTCGCGGTCGCGGTGAACGCCAGGGTGCTGGTGCTCGTCCGGGTCACCGACGAAGTGTTCAACGACGGCAGGGCGCTCAGGCCGGTGTTACCGTAGTTGCCCGCCAGCACCGCCGGGCCGTACGTGAGGGCCACGACGTTGGCGTTGTCGTTGCTCGGTGCCACCACGACCTTCATCGGCAGCCGTACGGTGACGGTGTCGCCGGCCGCCCAGGTACGGGTGACCGTGGCGTAACTGCCGGGGTTGGTGGCGACGTTCTGCGTCTCGCCGTTGACGGCGACCGTCGCGCCGGTGGCCCAGGCCGGGATCCGCACCCGGATGCTCCACGAGCCGCTCATCGACCCGGAGAGGGTGAGCGTGCTGGTGTCGCTCGCCGGGTAGCTGGTGCTCTGGGTGACCGTGATCCCGCGCTGCGACCAGGTCAGCACCGACGGCACGAACAGGTTCACCGTCAGCGTGGTGTCGTTGTAGAAGTAGATCGAGTCCATCAGCTTGGTGTTCGCCTCGATACCGGTGCCCTGACAGCACCAGAACGAGTTGTAGTCGGTGCTCCAGGTGCCGCCGCCCCAGGCCGGGCCGACCCCCCGGCGGCCACCCGGCTTGAGCGGGGTGAAGTAGGTGACGTGGCCGTGGCCGTCGGCCGGGTTCTGCGCGCCGACGACGTGGTTGAGCAGGGCACGCTCGTAGAAGTCGAAGTACGCCACCCGGTTCGGGTCGAGCAGCCACAGCTCCCGGGTCAGCTTGAGCATGTTGTGGGTGTTGCAGTGCTCGCAGGTGTCGTTGGTCAGGTACCCGGCGATCGCGTTCGGCGGCCGGAAGTGCTCGGCCTGGCTGTTACCGCCGATGACGTAGGTGTGCGCGTTGACGGTCATGTTCCACGCGTTGCTGGCGATGTCCCGGTACCGGGTGGTGCCGGTCGCCTTGAACTCGCGTGCCGCGCCGATCCACTTGGGCACCTGGGTGTTGGCGTGCTTGCCGTTGAGCTGGTCGGAGTTGCTGGCGAGCGGGTTGAACACGCCCGCGTGGTCGAACCGCTGGGCGACGGTCAGCCAGCGCCCGTCGCCGGTGTGCTGGTAGATGTCGGTCAGCGCCTCGTTCATGCCGCCGAACTCGGTCTCCAGCATCGCCTGCATCTGGTTGTAGCTCAGTCGCGACGTGCGGGTGTCGACCCAGCCGGCCAGCGCCAGCAGCACCGAGCGGGCCTGCGTGTTGCCGATGTAGCGCCACACGTCGAGCAGCCCCATGAGGGTCTTGTGGATGCAGTAGTAGGGCACGTTGCCGTTGGACAGGGTCCGGGCCTCCAGCGCCGAGAAGTCCGACTCGGGGAAGCCGGACAGGTAGCCCGCGGTGAACCCGGCCGCGCCGTTGTTGGCCTGGCACTTGGCCAGCTCGGCCACCATGTAGTTGGCCTTGTCCCGGCAGGTGGTGTCGCCGAGCACCGCGTACGCCTGCGCCCACGCGGTGAGGAAGTGCCCCTGCATGTGGGTGCGGAACGGGAAGGACGGCGCGTCCCAGCCCCCGTTGGTCGCGGCCCCGTTGGTGCCCAGCCGGTGGTTGGCCCGGAAGTTGTAGAGCATCCGGTCGACGTCGACGAACCGCAGGTAGCTCAGCGTCCGGTTCTGGTTGTCCAGCAGCCGGCCGGCGGTCAGCCGGACCTGACCCAGCTCGAACGGGTACGCCGACACGCCCAGGTCGGCCCGGGCCGGGGGGACCACCAGCGCCGCGCCGGCCGGCGCGGACCCGAGCAGGGTGCCGCCTGCGGCGGAGGCGAGCGCGGTGGCGCCGGCGGCCTGGAGAAGTTGACGTCGGTTGAGGGACGGGAAGGACATGGGAACCTCCAGCGGACCGGATCACGGGCGAGCGCCCGTCCGGGTGGGTCGTACGGACGGTGGTGTCGGGTGGTGGGGTGCCGGCCCGCCCCGGTGGGGCGGAGCGGGCCGGCGCGACCGTCAGCCGCGTGACGCGGTCACGCGGGGGTGCAGGTCAGGTCGGTCGGTGGCTGGTTGCTGCCGGTGGTCGAGCTGATGTAGCCGACGGTGGTGGAGCCACCCGCCCCGAGCTGCCCGTTGTAGGCGGCGTTGGTCACGGTCACCTGGTTGCCCTGCTGGGTCAGGGTGCCGTTCCACGCCTGGGCCACCGTCTGCCCGCTGGGCAGGGCGAACGACACCCGCCAGCCGGTGATCGGGGTGGACCCGTTGGTGATGGTCAGCTTGCCCTCGAAGCCGCCCTGCCAGGTGTTGACCACGGTGTTGGTGGCCGCGCAGGCCGTCCCGGAGGGCGTCGTCGGAGCCGGCGTCGTCGGGGCCGGGGTCGTCGGGGTGGGGGTGGGGGTCGCGGTGGGCGTCGTGGTGGGCGTCGCGGTCGGGGTGGGCGTCGGGGTGGTGCCGCTGCCGTTGAACTGCCACCAGTTGACGTTGAACAGGGTGCCGCTGCCGCCGGTGAACCGCAGGTACATGTCGTGGGTGCCGGTCGCGCCGGACACCGGGCAGGAGACGGTCTGCCAGTTCTGCCAGCCGCCGGTGACCGGCACGGAGCAGCTCGCCACCCGGGTGCCGGTGGTGCTGTCCAGCCGGACCTCGATGGTGCCGCCGCTGCCGGCCGAGGCGACCCGGGCGTTGAAGGACGTCGCACCGGTGCCGAAGCCGACCCCCTTGACCTTGATGTAGTCGCCGTTCTCGATGAAGCCGACGTTCATCCCGCCCTCGGTGGACGCCTCGGTCTCGATGCCGGAGCCCCAGGCGATCGTCTCGGCCTCCTGCCGCACGTACGGGTTGAGCGTGCCGATCTGTGGCGCGCCGGTGCTGGTCATGTTGATCGTCGGGATGGTGCCGTTGGTGCCGTAGCTGAACTTTTCCACCGCGACCGACCGGGTGTAGCCGCCACCGCCGGGCAGCGCGCCGTTGTGGTAGAAGAAGTACGACCCGCCGTTGAAGTCGACGATCCCGGCGTGGTTGGTGAAGCTGCCGCCCTGTCGGGGCATGACCGTGCCCCGGTAGGTCCACGGCCCGGTGGGGCCGGGTGCCGTGGAGTAGCCGATGAACTCGCTGCAGCACTCGGCGGCGAACACGTTGTAGTAGGTCCCGTTGCGCTTGAAGACCCAGGGGCCCTCCTCGTAGAGGGTGGGCCGGGTGGCGTTGCCGGTCCGGGTGCCGAAGCCGGCGGTGGTCAGCGGGATCTTGGTGACGCTGCCGGAGTACGAGATCATGTCGGGGTTCAGCTTGACGTACCACAGGTTGGGGTTGCCCCAGTAGAGGTACGCCTGCCCGTCGTCGTCGATGAAGACGGTCGGGTCGATCTCGCCGTTGGCCGCCAGCGGGCGGCCGATGGCGTCCCGGAACGGGCCGGTGGGGCTGTCACTCACCGCCACCCCGATGGCCATCGAGTTGGTCGACTTCGCGGTCACCGGCACGTACCAGTAGAACTTGCCGTTGCGGGCGATGACCTGGCCCGCCCAGGCGTCCGCCTTCGCCCAGCTGAAGGTGGCGACGTTGAGCGGCGAGCCGTGGTCGGTCCAGTTGACCATGTCGGCGGAGGACCAGACCCGCCACTCCTTCATGGTGAACCAGGTCGAGCCGTCCTCGTCGTGGCCGGTGTAGAGGTACACCCGGCCGTTGTGCACCAGCGGGGCCGGGTCGGCGGTGTAGATGTGCTGGACGATGGGGTTGTCGGCCTTGGCGGTGCCGGCCGGGAGCAGGGTCGAGACCAGGAGCAGGGCCGCCAGCCAGGCGAGGGTGCGCCGCAGTCGGGTCAACGGTGGCAGTGCGGGTTTCACCAGTACCTCCCAGTGTGGGCGATGCGTGTTGAGGGCGTCGACGCGTCGGTGGCCTCCCCGGACTCCGTCGACACCCTGGCCGTCCGCCGGTGCGCCTGGACGTGTTCGAGCTGCCCGCCGTGCGGGTACGCCGGGTGTGGCGTCACGGCCCGATCGCGCTCCCTGCCGGGGACGGCTCTGCGGTCGGCGCGGTCGTGTCAGGACCCCACGGTGGCGGTGGACGATGTGCGCCGGGGGCTTCCGGGCGCGTCGAACCCTCGACCCGACCCGGCGGCGTGCAGCATCCACGGAGGTGCCCGGAGGTGTGCCACCGACGTTGCCCGTGTCCGCACTCGCTGCACCGACCGGTGCCGGTGGGCACAGCGCGGAAGCGTGCCCTTCGCTCCCGCGGCCGACGGTATCTTGTTATCGTTAACACTCGCAAGCCATTGATGTCCGTTGGTTGCGGAGCGCCATTTCCGGTCGTTGCCGCACGGTCCCGCCGGCAGCGGCGGTGCCGGCAGCGGTGATGCCGACAGCGGCGGGAACTGCACCGGCGAGATCTGCACCGGGCACGTCGGCGGTGCGGGCCGGTGGGCGGCCGATCCGGGTCGGTGGGTGGTCCGTCCGCCCCGGCGGGTCAGCGCACCAACCGCCCGGTGTCCGGTCCGCCGCGCCGGACCAGCCACGCCTCGGTGATGTGGGTGACCATGGCCTCGGCCGCGCCGTCCGGGTCGTGGGCCGCGATGCGCTCGTAGATCCGCCGGTGCCCCCGGTTGGACGCCACGCACAGCGCCCGCTCGGACCGGCCCATGTAGCGGGCGGTGTTGACCACCTGGCTCTCCAGCGACCGCACCACGCCCCGGGCGATCCGGTTGCCGGACGCCTGCATGATCACGTCGTGGAACGCCCGGTCGTGCTCGTGGTAGGCGACTTGGTCGTCGACCAACTCGTCCATCCGGTCGACCAGGGCGCGCAGCCGGTCGAGGGTGTCCTGGTCGGCCAGCCGGGCGGCGACGTTGGCCATGTCGGACTCCAGCACCCGTCGGGTGGCCACCAGGTCGTCGAGGATGGTCAGGCTGTCGTCCTCGGCGATGGTCGCGGCGAGCACGAGTTCGTCGAGCATGTCCCACATCGACGGTGGGGTGACGATGGTGCCGCTGCCCTGGCGGACCTGCACCAGGCCCTTCTCCTGGAGGATCTTGACCGCCTCCCGGACGACCGTGCGGCTGACCGAGAACGCCTCGCACAGTGCCGGCTCGGGGGGCAGTGGGGCGCCGGGCGGGTGAACTCCGCGTACGATGCGTTCCACCAGTTCCGCGGTGACCGCCGTGGCGAGGTTGGCCGGTCGTCGTGCCCAGCTCGGCGGCGCCGACGCGTTCAGGGTGACCTCTCGTGCCGTCATGTCCCCTCCAGTGACTCCCGCGGACCGCGCCACGACCTGACTGCCGCGAATTCTACGTCCCCCTGTTGACGTCATACGTCATACGAGTTACTTTCTCGTCAATTCATGCGTCTCGATCAGCGCTATCGACCGAGTTCGAAGGTGAGCAGCGATGAAGCAGCGAGCAGTGTGGTCGGCCGTCCTCGTCGCGACGCTGGCGCTGGCCGGCTGCGGGAGCGCCGGCGGGACGCGTTCCCCCTCCGGCGGGGCGGACGGGAAGCTGGTCGTCTGGGACTGGAAGTCCGGCGAGGCCTCCGCCGCGGCGTACCTGGAGAAGGCGAAGGCCGACTTCGCCCGTAAGCACCCGGGCGTCACCGTCGAGTTCGTCGCCCAGCCCTTCGAGCAGTACTACACGCTGCTCGGCACGGCGATCCAGGCCGGCAAGGGCCCGGACGTGATCCTGTTCAACGGCGGCGGCCAGATCCGGGACCGGACCGACGCGCTGCTGCCCCTCGACGAGTACCTGGCCGGGGACCGCCAGCGGCTCACCGGCTGGGAGGCGTTCAGCAAGGACGGCAAGACCTACGCCGGCCCGGTCACGTTGCAGGGCCACCCGATCTACTACAACCGGACCCTCTACGAGAAGGCCGGCCTCGACCCGGCCAAGCCCGCCACCACCTGGTCGACGTTCGTCGCCGACTGCGCCACCATCACCACCCGCACCGGCGCGAAGTGCTTCGCCCTGGGCAACAAGGAGGGCTTCGGCATCCAGTTCTTCCTCTCCGCCCTCGGCTCCGGCGTGCTCACCCCGCAGGAGTACGACGACTGGATCGCCGGCCGACGGAACTGGAACTCGCCGCACGTCAAGCGGATCTTCGCGCTCTGGAAGGAGACCCAGGACGCCAAGCTCAACAGCGACGGGGCGAACTCGACGGCGATGTTCAACGACTCGTTCGCCATCTTCCAGTCCGCCAAGGCCGCCCACGTCATCGGGCTGATGTCCGACGTCGGGCACTGGAAGGACTTCAGCGAGTTCCTCACCGCCGAGAAGCTCGGCGTGATGCGTGCCCCGGTCGTCGAACCCGGCGCCACCCCGAGCCTGCCCTACGACGGCGGCATCGGCTACGGGGTCGCCAGATGGACGAAGGACCCCAGGGTCGCCGCCGACCTGGTGCGCTCGCTCACCTCGACCGACGCGCTGAAGTCGTTCTACGCCGACGCCGGGGCGATCGCCGCCGACACCACCATCGACGTCTCCCAGGGCGGCCCGGCGGTGACCACCATCGTCGCCGACCTCAAGGCCGGCAAGCCCGCCCTGCACGTGGCGCTGTCCTCGAAGACCCTGGACCTGATGGGCCGGCTCTCCCAGCAACTGCTGAGCGGCTCGGTCACCGTCGACGAGGCGGTGAAGCAGCTGGCCGCCTCCGACCAGGCCGGCTGAGCCGTGCCGGTCGACGAGGTGACGCCGGCGGTCCGCCCGGCCCCCGCCGGCCCGCCGCGACGGGCCGCGTCGGGGGCGCGGGTCACCCCGCCTCGCGGTCGCGGCGGCCGGCGCTCCGAGCGCCTCGCCCCGTACGTGCTGCTGGCCCCGGCCCTGCTGATCCTGCTGCTGCTGCGGTTCTGGCCGCTGCTGCTGGGGGTGAACTTCTCGTTCACCGGCGACGGCGAGCGCGACGGGTCGGCGGTCGGGCTGGCCAACTACCTGGAGCTGGCGCGGGACCCGCTGTTCCTGGGCGCGCTGCGCAACGTCGGGCTGCTCGTGCTGCTGCTGCCGGTGGCGGTGGCGATCCCCGGCCTGCTGGCCACCTTCATCTACCTGCGGGTCCCCGGGCACCGGCTGTACCGCAGCGTCTACTTCTTCCCGGCCGTGCTGTCCCCGGTCATCGTCGGGGCCATCTTCAACCTCCTGCTCGCCTTCGACGGCCCGCTCAACGCCCTGCTCGGCGGGGTGGGCGTCGGGCCGGTGGACTGGCTGGGCGACCCGGACGTGGCGATGTTCGTGGTGGTCGGGGTGCACGTCTGGGCGACCTTCGGGATGGCGCTGGTGGTGTTCCTCGCCGGCTTCGCCACCCTGGACGCCTCCCTGCTGGACGCCGCCCGGGTGGACGGCGCGTCGTTGCCGCAGACCATCCGGCACGTGATCGTGCCCAGCCTCTCCCGCACCATCCAGTTCGTCGTCGTCACCACGATGATCGGGATGCTGACCTCCATGTTCGGTCTGCTCTACGTGATGACCAGCGGCGGCCCGGAGGGCTCCACCTACCTGCCGGAGTACTACATCTGGATCCAGCAGGGGCAGCTCAACCGGCCGGCGCTCGCCTCGGCCGCCTCGACGGTGCTCTTCCTCATCATGCTCGTGGTGGGGCTGGGGCAGATCAGCCTGCTCCGGCGGGCGGTGAGGGAGGCGTGATGTCCCACCTGCGGTGGGGGCGGTGGCTGCTCGCGCTTCCGATGGCCGTGCTGGCCCTGGCGACCGTCTACCCCCTGGCGTTCACCCTCAACGTGGCCATGAAGACCCGCCGCGAGTACGTCCTCGACCGGTTCTCCCTGGCCGACGCCCTACGCTTCGAGAACATCGGCGCGGCGTGGAACAGCGTGGGGATGGCCCGCTACCTGGCCAACTCGGTGGGCGTGGTGACGTCCTCGGTGCTCCTGCTGCTGCTCTTCGGCTCGATGGCCGGTTTCGCGTTGAGCCAGCTACGGTTCCGGGGCTCGTCGGTGCTCTTCCTGTGCTGCCTCGCGGCGCTGTTCGTGCCGTTCCAGGTGATCATGGTGCCGCTGGCCCGGGTCATGGCGGACGCCGGCCTGGTCGACACCTACCCGGGGCTCGTGCTGGCCTACGTGGCGCAGTTCCTGCCGTTCACGATCTTCCTGATGACCAGCTACTACAAGACCATCCCGACCGAGATCATCGACGCGGCCCGGATCGACGGCAACAGCGTCTACGGGGTCTACCGGCGGATCATGCTGCCGCTGGGCACCCCGGCGCTGCTGTCGGTCGGCATCCTCGACGCCCTGTTCTGCTGGAACGACGTGCTGATCGCGCTCCTGCTGATGCCCTCGGCCGAGCACCGCACGCTGATGGTCGGGGTCACCTCGCTGCGCGGCCAGTACTCCGACGACATCCCCACCTTCGCCTCCGGGGTGCTGATCGCCGCGGTGCCCGTCCTGGTGATCTACCTCTTCCTCCAGCGTCAGATCGCCGACGGTGTCGCCGCCGGCGCCACGAAGGGCTGACATGCGGATCACCGGATACCGGACCCTGACCACCGTGCAGGAGTGGGGGCGGCCCGTCGGCGACGCCAACGGCGTGTTCGCCGACGGGGTGACCGCCGTGCCGATCGTCCTGGTCGACACCGACGAGGGCATCACCGGCGTCGGCCTAGGACCGCACACCGACCTCGAACGGATCTTCGCCGCGATCGACGGGGAGGACCCCCGCGCGGTGACCACCCTCTACGACCGGATGCTGCGGCAGACCTTCAAGGCGGGCCACGCCGGCTCGGTGTTCGGCACCATCGGCGCGCTGGACACCGCGCTGTGGGACATCAAGGCCCAGGCGGCGGGGCAACCCCTGTGGCGGCTGCTCGGCGGACGCGACCGGCGGGTGCCCGCCTACGCCTCCGGCCTGGACATCGGCCTCGACGACGACGCGCTCGCCGCGGCGTACGCGGTCTACGCCCGGCACGGGCTGCGGGCCGCCAAGCTCAAGGGCGGCCTCGACATCGAGCGCGACCGGCACCGGCTGCACGTGGTCCGCGACGTGCTGACCGAGGCCGGTCGGGGGCAGCGGCCCGGCCTGATGCTCGACGTGAACGAGGCGTGGACCCGCAAGCAGGCCGTACGGCACGTGAGCGAACTCGAACGCACCCTGGACCTCGTCTGGATCGAGGAACCCGTCCGCCGGTGGGACGCCGAGGGTCTGGCCGTCGTCGGACGCGGCATCCGGGCGTCCGTCGCCACCGGGGAGAACCTCACCGGCCTGGAGCAGTACCGGCCGCTGATCGCCGCGGCGGCGGTCGACGTCGTGCAGATGGCCGCGGTGTGGGGGATCACCCACTTCCTGCGGGTGTCCGCCCTGGCGCACGCCTACGACCTGCCGGTCAGCCCGATCGGCAACCACCCCGTCGGCCTGCTGCACGCCGCCACGTCGGTGCCCAACCACATGGTCAGCGAGTTGCAGGACCTCCACCCGCCGGTCGGGATCACCCGCGACCTGCACGTCGAGGACGGTGCGTTCGTCCTCGGCGACTCCCCGGGGCTGGGCGTCACGGTCTGCGAGGAGGAGATCGGCAGGTACCCGCGCCGCTCCGACGTACCGACGCCGGACGGTCCCAACGTACGGCCGGAACGGGCCGGGCGTCGGTTGCTGGCCGTGGCCGATCCGGCCGTCACCCCGGCGGGCCGGTACGGCACCCCGCTGCCCGACGCCCCGACGTACCACCACCACGACGGCCTGCCGTCCGCCGTCCCGCACTGACCCGACCGCGAGGGAGCACGTATGAAGGCAGTGGTCTACCGCAGCGCCCGGCACCTGGAGGTGCAGCGGCGCGCGCCGGAGCCACCGGGGCCGGGCCAGCTGCGGATCGCGGTGGCCTACACCGGGATCTGCGGCACCGACCTGCACGTCTACCACGGGGACATGGACGCCCGGGTGGGCCCGCCGGCGGTGATCGGGCACGAGATGTCCGGCCGGGTGGCCGAGGTGGGTGAGGGTGTCACCGGCTTCGCCGTGGGCCAGCCGGTCACCGTGATGCCGACCCGGTTCTGCGGCCGGTGCGCCGCCTGCCGGCGGGGCAACGCGCACGTCTGCCACGCCATGGACTTCCTCGGGGTGGACTCGCCCGGCGCGATGCAGTCCTCCTGGACCGTCCCGGCCGACCTGGTGGTGCCGCTGCCCGACGACCTGCCCCTGGACCGGGCCGCCCTGGTCGAACCGGTCGCGGTGGCCGTGCACGACGTGCGGCGGGGCCGGGTGACCGACGCCGACCAGGTGGTGGTCGTCGGCGGTGGGCCGATCGGTGTGCTCGTCGCCACCGTCGCCCGGCACCGGGGCGCGCGGGTCCTGCTCGTCGAACCTGACCCGTTCCGCCGGTCGGTGGCCGCCGGGGTCGGGATCGACGCGGTCGACCCGGCCGGCACCGACGTGGTGGCGCTGGTCGACGAGCGTACCGACGGCGCGGGAGCGGACGTGGCCTTCGAGGTGTCCGGGTCCGCCGCCGGGGTCGGCACCGCCGTCGACGTGCTGACCACCCGGGGCCGGCTGGTCATGGTGGCGATCCATCCGCAGCCCCGGCCGGTGAACCTGCACCGGGTCTTCTGGCGCGAGTTGGAGCTGCTCGGCGCGCGGCTCTACCAGCGCGAGGACATGGTGGAGGCGGTCCGGCTGGTCGCCTCCGGTGTGGTGCCGGCCGGGCAGCTCATCTCCCGGGTGGTGCCCGTCGAGGCGGCGGCGTCGGCGTTCACCGCCCTGGAGGAGGGCGGCGGCGTGCTGAAGGTGCTGCTCGACTGGCAGGAGGCCGACCGATGAACGCCCTGTTCGACCTCTCCGGCCGCACGGCCGTGGTGACCGGCGCGCGCCGGGGCATCGGGCTGGCCATGGCCGAGGCGCTGGCCGTCGCCGGTGCCGACGTCGTCGGTGTCTCGGCGAACATGGAGGCCACCGGCAGCGAGGTGGAGCAGCGGGTACGCGCGGCGGGCCGCTCGTTCACCGCGCTGCGTACCGACCTGGCCGACCGGGCCGCGGTCCGCCGGCTCGTCGCCGACCTGCACGACCTCGGCCCGGTCGACATCCTGGTCAACAACGGCGGCACGATCGCCCGCACCCCGGCCGCCGAGCACCCCGACGAGATGTGGGACCACGTCATCGAGGTGAACCTGAGCAGCCAGTTCGTGTTGAGCCGGGAGATCGGCCGGGAGATGGTGGCCCGCGGACGAGGGAAGATCATTTTCACCGCGTCGCTGCTCAGCTTCCAGGGCGGCATCACCGTCCCCGGCTACGCCGCCGCGAAGTCCGGCCTCGCCGGGCTGACCAAGGCGCTGGCCAACGAGTGGGCGGCGCACGGGGTCAACGTCAACGCCATCGCCCCCGGCTACATCGCCACCGACAACACCCGGGCGCTACGCGAGGACCCGGAACGCGACCGGGCCATCCTGACCCGCATCCCGGCTGGCCGGTGGGGGGACGCCACCGACCTGGCCGGCGCGACGGTGTTCCTGGCCGCGCGTGCGTCGGACTACGTCAACGGCATCGTCCTGCCCGTCGACGGCGGATGGCTGGGCCGGTGAGCGCGCCACCCGGCACCGTCGACGCCCACCACCACCTCTGGGTGCGGGCCCGGCACCCGCAGCCCTGGATCGACCCGGCCACCATGGCCGCCACCGACGCCGACTTCACCCCGGACGACCTGGCCCGGGTCACCCGCGCCGCCGGGGTCACCGAGACCGTGCTGGTGCAGGCCAACTCCACCGAGGCCGAGACGGTGGACCTGCTGGGCGTCGCCGCCGACCACCCGCTCGTCCGGGGGGTCGTCGGCTGGCTGGACGTCACGACGCCGGACGTCGCCGACCGGCTGGCCCGGCTGCGGGCGGCCCGCGGTGGCCACCTGCTGGTCGGCGTCCGCTACAGCGTGCAGGACGAGCCCGACCCGGGGTTCCTGGACCGGGCCGACGTGCGGCGGGGGATCACCTCGGTGGGTGCCGCCGGTCTCGCCTTCGACCTGCTGGTCCGGCAGCACCAACTGGGCGCGGCCGGCCGGCTGGCCCGCGACCTGCCCGAGGTGCGGTTCGTCCTGGACCATCTCGGCAAGCCCGCCCTCGGCGGGACGGACCTCGACGACTGGGCCCGCCACCTGCGCGCCCTGGCCGCCCCGGCCAACACCACGGCGAAACTCTCCGGCCTGGTCACCGAGGTGCACCGGCCACCCTGGACACCGCAGGACCTGCGCCCGGCCGTCGAGCACGCCCTCGACGCGTTCGGTCCGGACCGGCTGATGTTCGGCTCCGACTGGCCGGTCTGCCTGCTCGCCAGCACGTACGACAGGTGGGTCGACACGCTCGCGGAGCTGCTGGACCCGCTGGGTGACGACGAGCGGGCGGCGATCTGGCGGCACACCGCCCGTCGGGTCTACCGGCCGGAGTCGTCGTGAGGACCCGTCCGCTGCCACGGCGGCCCTCGGTACGCCTCACCGCGCTGGGATTCGGCGCGGCACAGGCCGGCAACCTCTACCGGGCCACCACCGATGAGGAGTTCGCCGCCGCCGTCGACACCGCCTGGGCGGGTGGCCTGCGCTACTTCGACACCGCGCCGCACTACGGGCTCGGGCTGTCCGAACGGCGCATCGGCGCGGCGCTGCGTACCCGGCCGCGCGACGAGTACGTGGTGTCGACGAAGGTCGGCCGGCTGCTCGTACCGTCGCCGCAGGACGCGCACCGGCGCGACCCGGAAGGGTTCGACGTGCCCGCCGACCACCGGCGGGTCTGGGACTTCAGCCGCGACGGCGTGCTCCGCTCGCTGGAGTCCAGCCTGGCCCGCACCGGCCTGGACCGGGTGGACGTCGTCTACCTGCACGACCCCGACGACCACTGGGAACAGGCCGCCACCGAGGCGGTGCCCGCCCTGGTGGAGCTGCGCGACCAGGGCGTGGTGGGGGCCATCGGGGCCGGCATGAACCAGTCCCACCTGCTCACCCGGTTCGTCGAGGAGACCGACGTCGACGTGGTGATGTGCGCCGGCCGGTACACCCTGCTGGAACAGGGGGCGCTGGCCGACCTGCTGCCCGCCGCCGAGCGCCGGGGCGTCGGCGTGGTGGTCGCCGGGGTCTACAACTCCGGACTGTTGTCGCAGGACCGGCCCCCGGCCGACGCCACCTACAACTACCAGCAGGCCCCACCGGAGCTGATCGACCGGGCCCACCGGATCGCCGACGTCTGCCAGGCGTACGGCGTCACCCTGCCGCAGGCGGCGCTCGCCTTCGTCCGTTCCCATCCCGCCGTCGTCTCGACTGTCGTCGGCCTGCGTAACCGCGCGCAGGTCACGCAGACGCTGACCCGCGCGGACGCCGACGTCCCGGCGGCGCTGTGGCCGGCGCTGCGGGCCGCCGGGCTGCTCACCCCGGTCGCGGCATGATTCCACCGCGACGCCGGGCACCCCACCACCCCACCACGATTGGAGTCCCACCCGTGTCCGTCCCGACATCACCCGCCCGGCGCGGGCCGGTGCTGGCCGGCCTGGCCGCCACGGCGCTCGCCGCCACGGTCGCCGTGCTCGCCCCGGCCGGTCCCGCCCTCGCCGCCACCACCACCCTCTACGCGTCCCCCGCCGGCAGCGGCACCGCCTGCTCCACCAGCCAGCCCTGCTCGCTGACCGAGGCGCAGAACGCCGTCCGGTCCCGCACCGCCGGGATGTCCGGCGACATCGTCGTCGAGCTGGCCGACGGCGTCTACCGGCTGGCCGCGCCGCTGCGGTTCACCGCCGCCGACTCCGGCACCAACGGCTACACCGTGACCTGGCGGGCCGCCGCGTCGGCCCGCCCGCAGATCAGCGGGGCCCGTGCGGTCACCGGCTGGTCGCAGGTCGACGCCGGGAAGAACATCTGGCGGGCGAACGTGCCCGCCGGGCTCGACAGCCGGCAGCTCTACGTCAACGGGGCGGTCGCCACCCGGGCCCGCACCGCCGTGAACCGGGCCGACTTCACCTTCACCACCAGCGGCATGCGGTTCAGCAACGGCGCGCTGAGCTACCTCAACAACCTGGGCAACCAGAACCGGGTCGAGGTGGAGAGCGTCGGCTCGTTCACCGACCGGTACTCCCCGGTGCAGAGCATCAGCGGCAACTTCCTCACGATGCAGCAGCCGGCCTGGAACAACAACACGTTCGGCTTCGACACCCTGTCCAAGCCGCACCGCGCCGGCCCGTTCTACCTGGCCAACGCGTACGAGTTCCTGGACAGCCCGGGGGAGTGGTACCTGAACCCGGGCAGTGGGCAGCTCAACTACATCCCGCTGGCCGGGCAGAACATGAACAGCGTCAGCGTGGAGCTGCCGCAGTTGCAGTCCCTGGTCAACGTGGGCGGCACGTACGACGCCCCGGCGCACCACATCGCGTTCAGCGGGATCACCTTCACCGGCACCAGTTGGCTCGGCCCGAGCAGCAGCAACGGCTTCGCCGACCAGCAGACCGGCGCGCACATCACCGGCACCTGGGCCCGCCCCGCCGACGCGCTGACCTCCTGCCAGGAGGGCTGCCCGCTGTTCGAGGCGACCCGGCCGAACTGGAACCAGATGCCGGCCGCCGTGCAGGTCTCCGCCGCCAACACCATCACCTTCAGCGACTCCCAGTTCGTCAACCTCGGGCAGACCGCCATCGGCATCGGCAACGACGCCAACGCGCACGCCAGCGGGGTCGGCCTGGGGGCCAGCAACATCACCGTCACCCGTTCCGAGATCGCCCGCAGCTCGGCCGGCGGTGTGGTGGTCGGCGGGGTACGCGCCGACGCCCACCACCCGGGCGACCAGCGGATGACCAACCGGAACATCACCATCAGCAACAACCGGGTGCACGACCTCGGCCTGGAGTACCGGGGCGTGGTGTCGATCCTGACCACGTACGTCAACACCTCGTCGGTGTCGCACAACGAGGTCTACAACATGCCGTACACCGGGCTGTCGGTCGGGTACGGCTGGGGCGCCAACGACGCGGGTGGCAGCAACCACTACGCCAACCGTGGGCTGTACAACTACCAGCCGCGCTACTCGACCGCCACCACGGCGGCCAACAACCAGGTCGTCGGCAACTACGTGCACGACGTGATGCAGCAGATGACCGACGGCGGCTGCATCTACACGCTGTCGGCCAACCCGGGCGGCAGCATCACCGAGAACCACTGCCTGCGCACCAACGGCTGGTTCGGGCTCTACTTCGACGAGGGCTCCCGCTACTACACCGCCCGCAACAACGTCTTCGCCAACACCGGCACCTGGGCCACCGCCAACTACTGGTACGCCGAGAACATGGGCAACTTCACCGTCACCTCCAACTGGTCGACCAACAACAGCACCAACGTGACCAACGGTGACCGGGGCAACGTGGTCAACAACAACACGGTGGTCAGCAACAACAACTGGCCGTCGGGCGCGCAGACCGTGATGGCCAACGCGGGCGTGCAGGGCACGAGCAACCCACCGGCGCAGGGCGTGCAGATCGTCGGCGGGCAGTCCGGTCGGTGCGCCGAGATCGGCGGCTCCAGCACGACCAACGGCACCCAGGCCCAGCTCTGGGACTGCACCGGTGCGGCCAACCAGCGGTTCACCCAGACCACCGCCCGGCAGCTCATGGTCTACGGCACCAAGTGCCTGGACGCCTCCGGGCAGGGCACCGGCAACGGCACCCAGGTGGTGATCTGGGACTGCAACGGGCAGGCCAACCAGCAGTGGAACGTCAACGCCAACGGCACGATCACCGGCGTGCAGTCCGGCCTGTGCCTGGACGCCAACGGTGCCGGTACGGCCAACGGCACCAAGCTGATCCTCTGGGCCTGCAACGGCGGTACCAACCAGCAGTGGAGCCTGCGGAGCTGACCGGCCGACCGTCGGGGTGCGCGGGCCGCGCACCCCGACGGTCGTCGCCCCGGGTTCGTCGCCGCGCGGCGCGGCCGGTCAGGAGGTGTGCCGGCGGCAGCGGGCGAGTTCGGTGCGCAGCTCGCGACGCAGTGACCGGTCCAGGTCGGGCGCGGCGAGCGCGGCGGCGAAGTCCCGGGCGGCGGCGTCCCAGCGGCCGAGTCGGACCAGCGCGGTGCCCCGGTTGTAGCGGGGCACCGGCGCCGCCGACAGCGCGACCGCCCGGTCCAGGTCGGCCACGGCGTCGGTCACCGCACCCCGGTCGAACCGGACGGCGGCCCGGTTCGTCCACGCCTCGACCAGCTCCGGATCGCCGGCCAACGCGCGGCTGAACAACTCCTCGGCCCCGGTCGGGTCACCGCGCTCGGAGCGGATCAGCCCGAGCGTGCACAGCAGGGCCGGCTCCTGCGGGGCCCGCGCCAGCCCGGCCCGCGCCCCCGCCTCGGCGGCGTCGAGCGCACCCCGGCCGAGGTGCAGGTTGACCAGGGCGATCCGGGCGTCGAGGTGCCCCGGCTCGATGGCGAGCACCCGGTCCAGGTCGTCGCGCGCCCGCCCGGTGCGGCCCCGTTCCTGGTGCAGCACCGCCCGGTTGTAGTACGCCTCCGGCAGGTGCGGACCGAGCCGGATCGCGCTGCCGTAGTCCCGGATCGCGGCCCGGAGCCGTCCGGCGGCCCGGTGCAGGGCGGCCCGGTCCACGTAGTACTCACAGTTGTCGGGGTCGTGGCCGATCACCGTGTCGAGTTCGGCCAGGGCCCGTTGCGGGTCGCCCAGCGCCAGGTGGACCTGGGCCCGGTTGTGCCGCAGCCGGGCCACGTCCTGCGGGCGTTCGCCCGGTGCGAGTACCGCCGTCAGCCGGGCCAGCCCGTCGTCGATCAGGCGCAGCGCCCGTTCCGGTTCGCCCGCCCGGCTGTCCAGCAGGGCCATGCCCTGCTCGTAGAAGACGGTCGACAGCACCCGCTGCCGCGTGTCGGGCACCGTGCGGGCGAGCCGGAGCGCCTGCGCCAGCCAGTGCCGCGCCCGCGCCGGGTCCTGCGCGTCGGCGGGCAGGTGGCGCGCGTACAACATGGCGGTGGCGTACGCGGCCGACATGGTGATCTTCGGATCGTCGGTGACGGTCCGGGTCTCGTGGTAGAGGTCGAGCGCCTCGGTGGCCCGGTCCAGCGCCGCCAGGGCGGTGGCCAGGCCGGTGGTGAACGACCACCAGTGCGGCAGGTCGTCGTGCGGGGTGACCAGGGTGCGTCCGTGCCGGGCGGTGCGGGCCGCGTGATGGTAGAAGCCGGCGGCCAGGCTCTCGCCGAGGGCGGTGCGCAGGGCCGCCGGGCTCGGGCCGACCGCTGGCCGGGCCGGTCCGTCGTCGCACAGGGCCAGCCGCACCGGGTACGCCCCGAGTCGGCCGGCGAGCGTGTCCAGCAGTTCGCGGGTGGTCTCGTCGGCCGCACCGACGTGCGTGAACCGGAGCGTGACCGGGCGGCGCAGGGTGCCCGCCCAGGCCGCCACGAACTCGGTCGCGCCGTAGGCCAGGGCGGCGGTGCGTCGGGCGGGGTGGAACCTGATCGGCGCCTCGTCGGCGGCGGGGCGGGCCGTCGGGTCGAGCCGGGGCGCGATGGCCCGCAGTTCGGTGCGGTGCCGGGCGGCCAGTCGGGGGCGGTCGGCGGCGATCCGCTGGAGCAGGTCGGCGACCCCGGCGTACGGCCCGAGGTCACGGTGGCAGTCGTACCCCGGCGGCTCGTCGGTCACGGTCGGGCCGGTGCCGCCGAGGGCGGGCGCCCGGGGGCGCCCGCCCGGCCGGCAGTTACCAGCACCACTCGATCCAGAGCCGGCGGGCGCCGGACACCAGACGCAGTGCACTCGTACGACGGACGGTCATCTTCTTCATGGGCACCTCCGTGGTCGTCCACTCCGGACTGGGCAGAGCCTAAACCCGATCAAGGAAAATGCGAAGAGTGCTCGGGAACCTCCTTCCGGGATGGCCCGGCCGGTCACCGGGGAGTGCACCAGCGGCGTCAGCCGGAACCGGTGGGTGCGGCAGCGCCGCCGAGCCGGCGGTGGGCCGGCACCGCCCCTAGGATCGGTGTGGAGGTGGACGAGGCATGAGACTCGGACTGCACTACTGGAACTACTCGACCCCGACCGACCCGGCGGCGATCGCACCGACGCTGATCGAGACCGCGACGATCGCCGAGGAGGCCGGGGTCGCGTCGTTCACCGTGATGGACCACTACTTCCAGATGGAGGCGATGGCCCCGGCCGAGGAGCCGATGCTGGAGGCGTACACGACGCTGGGCTTCGTCGCGGCGCGGACCTCCCGGATGACGCTCGGTGTGCTGGTCACCGGCGTGATGTACCGCTACCCGGGGCTGCTCGCCAAGATCGTGACCACGCTGGACGTGCTCTCCGGCGGCCGGGCCCGGTTGGGTATCGGCGCGTCCTGGTACGAGCGTGAGCAGCGGGGCCTCGGGGTGCCTGTGGTTCCGGTGGCCGAGCGGTTCGAGCGGCTGGAGGAGACGCTGCTGATCTGCCGGCAGATGTGGAGCGACGACAACGGGCCGTTCGAGGGCCGGCACTACCGGCTGGCCGAGACGCTCAACTCGCCGCAACCGCTGCGACGTCCCCACCCGCCGGTCATGATCGGCGGCAGCGGCGAGAAGAAGACCCTGCTGCTGGTGGCCCGCTACGCCGACGCCTGCAACCTGTTCGGCAGCAGCCCGGCCGAGGTGGCGCACAAGCTGGACGTGCTGCGTGGGCACTGCGCCGCCGAGGGCCGCGACTACGACACCATCGACAAGACGGTCATCATGATCCGGCCGCCGCTGGCCGACGTGGACGCGTTCCTCGCCGAGGTGGCCGGGTACGCAGCGCTCGGGGTTACCGAGGTGCAGGTCACCCCGGACCGGCACCCGGTGGAGTTCACCCGACGGATCGCCGACGAGGTGCTGCCGAAGCTGACCACGATCGGCTGAAGGTCGGTCGACCCGGCCCGCCGCCGCGCTGCCGGCGATCCGGCCGGTATGCGCCGGTGTCGTCCGCCCGCCACCGGGCCGGCGGGCGGACGACCTGACGGTCACTGGCTGAGCCGGGCCACCTCGTCGGCGGTGAGCCGCAGCCCGGCCGGGGCCACGCTGCGCCCCGTCGCGGGGGTGGTCGGCGGGTCGACCGGCCGGCGCAGGTGCCAGTCGGTGACCGCCTGGTAGGCGGCGACCACCGACAACAACCGGTCCTCGCCGTACGGCAGGCCACCGAGGATGGTGCCGATCGGCAGGCCCGCGCCGGTGAAACCGATCGGGAAGCCGATCTCGGGCAGGCCGAGGATGTCGAACGGCACAGGGCCGGTCTGCACCACCACGTCGCAGTGCGCGAAGAGCTGGTCCAGCACCCGCTCCATCAGCAGCAGCTTGGCCCGCTGACCGGTGATGAACTCGCCGCCGCCCAGCAGCGCCCCCTGCAACCAGCCGGTCACCGACACCCCGAAACCCCGCAGGTCGGTACGCAGGTAGGGCAGGAAGGGCTCGGTGCGCTCGGGCAGCCGTACGTTGTTGAACGCGCTGCCGGTGAGCAGGTCCCACTCGTCGGGCAGCGGCACGTCGACGATGGTCGCGCCGGTGATCGCGGCGAGTTTCGCCAGGTACGCCTGCCGGGCCAGCGCGGTCTCCGAGGTGCCGGCGGTGAAGCCGGGCAGCACCCCGATCCGGGTCTTCCACCGCAGCTTGAGCTTGCCGCCCTGGTAGGTGGGGGTGGCCGCGTCGATCAGCTTGGGCACCGCGGGCAGGCCCTGGCTGCGCGGGTCGGCCGGGTCCTCACCGGCCATCGCGGTGAGCATGATGGCCGCGTCCTTGGCGTCGCGGGCCAGCGGGCCGGGGTGGTCGCGGGTGTAGCTGAGCGGGATGATCCCGTGCAGCGACACCCGTCCCATGGTCGGCTTGAGCCCGGTGAGGTTCTGCGCGTTGGACGGCGCGGTGATCGAGCCGCCGGTCTGGGTGCCGGTGCCGCAGGCGGCGAGCCGTCCGGCCACGGCGGTGGCGGTGCCCGTGGACGACCCGCCCGGGTCGGTGGCCGGGTTGGTGGGGGTCCAGGCGTTGACCGTGGTGACCACCCCGGCGGGGGTGGTGGCCCGGGTGGTGGCCAGCGGGCCCATCTGGGTCTTGCCCAGCACGATCGCCCCGCCGCCGGTGACCAGCCGGGTCACCGCCGTGGCGTCGTAGGGGGGCCGGAAGTCGGCGAACAGGTAGGAGCTGGCGGTGGTCGGCACCCCGGCGGTGTAGTAGTTGTCCTTGATGGCCAACGGGATGCCGTGCAGCGCGCCCCGGTGCGGCTTGCGGGCCATCGCGCGGGCCGCCTTGACCGCCTGCTCGGCGAGCACCAGGTTGAACGCCTGGTAGGTCGTCTCGTAGCGGCTGATCCGGGCCAGGTACGCCTCGACCAGCTTCTCCGGGGTGAGTTTCCCGGCCCGGATGAGCCAGGCGGCCTCGGCGACGGTCAGTTCGGTCGGGTCGGCCACCGCCTCCGGGCGCGGCTTGACGTAGGCGTTCGGCACGGCCAGCGCCGGGTTGTAGCGGCCGGGCGGGGCGACCGCCGCGCGGCTGACGCCGGCCGCCGAGGCGACGGCGGGCAGCCCGACGACGCCACCGACCGCCGAGGCGGTGGCCAGCGCGGCGGTCCGGGCGAGGAAGGCGCGACGGTCGACGCCGCGGTCGGCAGGTGCTGTGCTCATCACTTCCGCCATTCCGTGCTGATCGAGGGGTAGAGCATCGGCGCGGGCTGCTGGGACAGCGCCATGGCCACGGCGGGGTCGGTGCCGGCCGGGGCGGGCGGCTGATAGGCGGCGAGGGTGCCGACGGTGCCGCGGACGAAGGAGCGCAGCGAGGCCAGCACGGAGTCCCGGCCGGGGGAGCCGGTCTGCGGGTCGGCGGTGGTTCCGGGGGGAAGCTGGTCGAGGTCGATGCCGAGCGACGCGAGCCGGGCGCGGATGAGGACGTCCAGTTCCGCGTCGGTCGGTGGGGTGGGGGCCATGACGCTCCTTGAGGGGTGGGCGACGATGCCCCACTGTCGAGCCGGATCGTGTCACGGACGTGACATGTTGATCTCGGCATCGTGAAGCCACGCAGGTCAATGCCGTGATACGGGGCCTCCCGATGTGCGCCGATCGCGGTCCACGGTTGACGGACCGGGACGCGGCGCCGCCGTCCGGCGTCGCGCCTGTCGGGCGTGGGCGATGGGACGTAATAGAAATTGTTGCTTCTGGTGGGTCGATCGGTGAGACTGTCCCGGTGGCGGCGAACAGCAGGGTGACGATCGCGGCCCACGCCCTGGCCTGGCTGGAACTGGCCAGGCGTCGCGGCCGGCTGGTGCTCACCTCCGAGGAGGTGGCGGCGAGCATCAACACGAACGCCGTCATCGTCCGGCGCAGCCTCGGTGACCTGCACCGGGCTGGCCTGGTGACGGCCCGTCGCGGCAACGGCGCGGGCTTCTCCCTCGGGCGGCCGGCGGCGGAGATCACGTTGTCGGACGTCTGGCTCGCCGTCTCGCCGGAGCCGCTGCTCGCCCTGCATCCCGGCGTGCCCAACCTGGAGTGCCCGGTGGGACGCGGAATCCGCCCCGTCCTCACCGACCTGTACGGCGAGGCGACCGACTCGTTCCGGGAGTCGCTGGCCCGCTGGACCGTCGCCGACGTCCTGGAGAGGATCCTGTCGTGATCGTCGAACTGCGCTGCTACACGCTGCGTGCGGGGCGCCGCGACGAACTGGTCGAGCTGTTCGACCGCGAGTTCGTGGAAACCCAGGAGGAGCAGGGGATGGCCGTGCTGGGCCAGTTCCGTGACCTCGACCGTCCCGACCGGTTCGTGTGGTTGCGGGGCTTCACCGACATGTCCGCGCGCCGCAGGGGCCTGGCGGCCTTCTACTCCGGCCCGGTGTGGGCCCGGCACGGGCCGGCCGCGAACGCGACCATGCTCGACTCGGACGACGTGCTGCTGCTCCGGGAGATCGTCGCGGTGCCGACGTACGACCGCGACACCGCCGACCCCGGATCCCTTCTGTACGTGACGATCTGGCACGGGGCCGGCCCGCTCCCCGACCCCGTCCGGGTCCCGCCGGACACCCTGGCCGTGCTGGGGACCGAGTACGCTCCGAACGACTATCCCCGGCTCCCGGTCCGCGAGAACGTGCACGTGCTGGTGTGGCTGACCCGCGAACCGCTGCGGGTGGAAGTCCCCTCCGGGGTGACGCGGACCGAGCGGCACCGCCTCGGTCCCACCCGCCGCTCCCGCCTGTACTGACTCTCAACGGCGACGATCGATACCGCACCGGCCGGTCCGTCGGTGCCGCTGTTCTGATCCACGCAGGTCAGCGGCCATGTCGGCCGACATGTTCTTGACCCCGCAGGGGGTGAAAACTAGAGTCCACTCGGTTAACGTTAACAATGACGTAAATCGATTGAGACTTGCTCGTCGGTGTCGGGTCATGGTCGAACCCTCCCGGCGACACAGCAGGCCGGTGCCGTCCGGGCCCAGGTCACCGGGAAGCGCGTACCACCACCATCACCCAGGAGGACGAGGCATGACGCACGAGCAGAGCGAACCGGAGAGCGGCCGACGGCGGCTGAGCCGCAGGGCTGTCCTGACCACGATCGGGGCCGTGCCCGTCGCGGCGGCCACCGCGGCCCTGGGGGCCACGGGGGCCTCGGCCGCCCCGGCCAGCATCAACCTGTCGGCGTCCCGGCAGACGATCAAGGGCTACGGCGCGATGACCCACGCCGGCTGGATCGGCGACCTGACCGCCGCCCAGCGGGAGACGGCGTTCGGCACCGGTGAGGGCCGGCTCGGCTTCTCCGTGCTGCGCATCCCGGTCGGCGAGAGCCAGGCGGACTGGAGTCGTGACCTGGCCACGGCCAAGCGTGCGGCCGAACTCGGGGTGACCGTCTTCGCCTCGCCGTGGAACCCCCCGGCCAGCATGATCGAGACGTTCACCCGGGGCAGCCAGACCAACGCCAAGCGCCTGCGCGCCAGCTCCTACGCCGCGTACGCCCAGTACCTGAACGACTTCACCGTGTACATGCGCAACAACGGGGTGAACCTCTACGCGATCTCCGTGCAGAACGAGCCCGACTACGCCCACGACTGGACGTGGTGGACCTCCGGCGAGATCATCAAGTTCCTCAAGGAGAACTCCGGGGTGATCAGCACCCGGGTGATGGCGCCGGAATCGTTCCAGTACGTCAAGTCGATGTCGGACCCGATCCTCAACGACGCCACCGCGCTGGCCAACGTCGACATCATCGGAGCCCACCTCTACGGCACCTCGTACTCGAACTTCCCGTACCCGCTGTTCAAGCAGAAGGGGGCGGGCAAGGAACTGTGGATGACCGAGGTCTACTACCCGAACAGCAACGCGAACTCGGGTGACGCCTGGCCGGAGGCGCTCGACGTCGGCGAGCACATCCACCGGTCCATGGTCGACGCCGAGTTCCAGACGTACGTCTGGTGGTACCTGCGGCGCAGCTACGGCCCCATGCGCGAGGACGGCCAGATCAGCAAGCGGGGCGCGATCATGGCCCAGTACGCCCGGTTCGTGCGGCCCGGGTACGTCCGCGTCGACGCCACGGCCAACCCGGCGTCGAACGTCTACGTCTCGGCCTACCGGGGTGGCAACACCGTGGTCATCGTCGCGGTCAACAAGAACACCTCGGCGGTGAGCCAGCAGTTCACCCTCTCCGGCGCCACCGCGTCGGGCAGCGTGCAGAACTGGCTGACCGACGGTAGCCGCAACGTCGCCCCGCAGAGCGCGCTGACCATGTCCAACGGTTCGCTGACCGTCAACCTGCCCGCGCGCAGCGTGATGACGTTCGTGACCAGTGTCAACGGCACGACGCCGACCCCCACCCCGACCGTGACGCCCACGGGCACCCCGACCCCGACCCCGACGCCCACCCCCACCCCCACCCCCACCCCCACGGCGGGCGGCAGCGGACCCCGGGTCGGCTACACGATGAACAGCTGGGACTCCGGCTTCACCGCCAGCATCAGCATCACCAACACCGGCACCTCGACGATCGACGGCTGGACGTTGGTGTTCACCCTGCCGTCGGGCCAGTCCATCACGTCGGCCTGGAGCGCCACCATTTCGCCCACCAGCGGCCAGGTGAGCGCCCGCAACGTCAGCTACAACGGCACGATCGCCCCCGGCGCCACCGTCGAGATCGGCTTCCAGGCCAGCCACACCGGCAACACCGCCAAACCGACCGCCTTCACCCTCAACGGCATCCCCTGCACGGTCGCCTGACCGGTCGACCGGAGCGACCTCCGTACGGCCGCCGCGGACACCGCGGCGGCCGTACCCGTTGCGGGTGCTTGCTCCTCACGCGGCGTGAGGGCAGATAGTCGGTGCCGTGGACGAACACCTGACCGTGGGACGGGTGGCGGAACTGGCCGGGGTCACCGTCCGGACGCTGCACCACTACGACGAGATCGGCCTGCTGACGCCGTCCGCGCGGACGGCGGCGGGGCACCGCGCCTACGCGCCCGCCGACGTACGGCGGCTGCGCGAGGTGCTCGGCTACCGGCGACTCGGGTTCGGACTCCGGCAGATCGCGGACCTGGTGGACGATCCGGCGACCGACCCCGTCGCGCACCTGTGCCGGCTGCGCGGCCTGCTGACCGACCAGCGCGACCGGGCCGCCGCCCTGGTCGCGGCGATCGACCGGGAGTTGCAGGCGCGGGCGCTGGGGATCGCCACCACCCCAGAGGAGCAGCTACGGGTCTTCGGCGGCCGGTTGTACGACACCATCGGCAGCGCCTACCCGGCGACCCGGCGCACCGACCCCCGGATCGCCGCCCGCATCTGGGCGGCGTTGGGCGACGCCCGGACCGTGCTCAACGTCGGGGCCGGCACCGGCTCCTACGAACCCGGCGACCGCGCGGTGACGGCGGTGGAGCCGTCGGCGGTGATGCGGGCGCTGCGTCCGGCCGACGCCGCGCCGTGCGTGGCCGCCGCCGCGGGGGACCTGCCGTTCGCCGACGGGTCCTTCGACGCGGCGATGGCGGTCAGCACCGTGCACCACTGGCCGGACCCGGTCGCCGGGCTGCGGGAGATGCGCCGGGTGGCCCGGCGGGTGGTGGTGTTCACCTACGACGCCGACGGCACCGGCTGGCGGGAGCGGTTCTGGCTGACCCGCGACTACCTGCCGGAGTTCGCCGGCCTGCTGGTCGACTGGCCCCCGCTGGGCGAGCTGACCGCCGCGATCGGTGGGCGTGCCGAGCCGGTGGACGTCCCGTGGGACTGCGCCGACGGCCTGTTCGAGGCGTACTGGCGACGGCCTGAGGCGTACCTGGACGAGCGGGTGCGGCGCGCGGTGTCGGTGTGGACCCGGGTCGGGCCGCAGGCCGAACGGCGGGCCGTCGGGATGCTCCGGGAGGACCTGGCGTCGGGCCGGTGGACGCAACGCAACGGGGACCTGCTGGGTCGCGACACCGCGGAGCTGGGCCTGCGCCTGCTGGTGGCCTGAACAGCCCGGCCGGGGTCGCTCCGTGACGGGGCCGACGTGGGCAGGGCCGACGTGGGCAGGGCCGGGAGCTCCGCCGGATGACCGGACCGGCCGGGCCGCCGCCACGGTCAGCCCTGGCGGGTCGGTCGGATGGTCAGGTCGCCGATCTCGACGTCGTCGGGTTGGTCGACGGCGAAGGCGATCGCGCGGGCGACCGCGCCGGGGTCGAGTCCGATCTCGGCCATGGTCTGCTGCACCTCCCCGCGTACCGTGGGGTCGTCGATCGCCCGGTCGACGAACTCGGTGCGGACGTAACCGGGGGAGATCGAGGTTGTCCGCAGCGCTCCGCTGGTGCTCTCCTGCCGCAGGCCCTCCAGCAGGGTGCGCACCGCGTTCTTCGTCCCGGCGTACACCGCCTGGGTGGGAACGATCTTCAGGCCGGCGGTCGAGACGACCGTGACGAGGTGGCCGCCGCCCTGGCGGGTGAAGACGGGCAGGGCGGCGGCGATCCCGTGCAGGACGCCCTTGACGTTCACGTCGACCATCGCCGACCAGCCCTCGACGTCCAGCTCGGCGACGGTGCTGATCCTGCTGATCCCGGCGTTGCCCACCAGGACGTCCAGCCGGCCGAAACGTTCCACCGCGAGGGCGACCAGGGACCGCAGGTCGTCCGGGGCGGTGACGTCCACCCGGGTGGCGACCGCCGTGCCGCCCGCGGCCTCGATCTCGGCGACCAGGCGGTCGAGCCGGTCGGTGCGCCGGGCACCGAGGACGACCGACGCGCCGAGCGCGGCGAGGTGGCGGGCGGTCGCCGCGCCGATGCCGCTGCTGGCGCCGGTGATCGCGACGACCTTTCCGGGGATGGTCATGGTGCTCCTCGGGGTAGAGTGGACACATGTCCGGTTATCCCGACGAGCCTAGCGGACACGTGTCCGCTTCTGTCAAGGGCGCGGCGTTTCGCGCCGACGCGCGGCGCAACCGCGAACGCATCCTCCGCGCGGCCCGCGACCTGGTGCACGAACCGGGCGAGCTGAAGCTCAACGCGGTGGCGAAGGCCTGCGGCATCGGGCAGGGCACCCTGTACCGGCACTTTCCCACCCGGGAGGACCTGCTCGTCGAGGTGTACCGCCACGAGGTCGACGACCTGGTCGCGGCGGCCCCGCAACTGCTGGCCACCCACCCGCCGGTGGCGGCGTTGGCGGCCTGGTTCGACCGGGTGGCCGCCTACGCCCGGGTCAAGCGGGACGTGTTCGCCGCCGTCGAGGCGGCGACCTGGCGTGACCTCGCCGCGCACAGTCTCGGCCCGATCGGCGATGCGGTGGAACTGCTGCTCGCCGCCGGCCGCTCGGCCGGCAGCATCCGCGCCGACGTCGAGGCCCGGGACGTCATCGTCCTGATCGGTTGGCTCTCCCGACTGGACGACACCGAGCTGGACAGCCGAGGGCCGCGCCTGCTGGCCGTCCTCGTCGACGGCCTCCGCGCCCCCGACCGGATTGTCACCGGTAGCGGTTAGCCTGCCGTCATGGTCAGCGCCGAACTCGACGAGTTGGTCGTCCCCGACGCGGACGCGCTGCGCGCCTGGCTGTCGGCCCACCACGACACCTCACCAGGCGTCTGGCTCGCCCTGACCCGCAAGGGCGGCACGGTCACCACCCTGACCTGGCAGCAGGCGGTCGACGAGGGGTTGTGCTTCGGCTGGATCGACGGGCAGGCCCGCAAGCGGGACCAGGAGAGTTCCTGGATCAGGTTCACCCCCCGCCGGGCGCGCAGCATCTGGTCGCAACGCAACGTCGCCCACGTGGCCCGGCTGGAGGAACAGGGCCGGATGCAGCCCCCGGGACGGGCCGCGGTGGAGGCCGCCAAGGCGGACGGACGGTGGGCCGCGGCCTACGCCCCGCCGTCGGAGGTCGAGGTGCCCTCCGACCTGCTCGCCGCGGTCGCCGCCGACCCCGCCGCGCAGGCCATGTTCGACGTGCTCACCCGGACCAACCTGTTCGCGCTCGTGCACCGGCTCAACGCGGTGAAACGGGCGCAGACCCGGGAACGGAAGATCGCCGAGTTCGTCGCCATGCTGGCCCGCCACGAGACGCCCCACCCGCAGCGGGCCCGGCCACCACAGGCCCCGTGACCCGACGCGCCTACCGGGGTGGCGCGGGCCAGGCGTCGGCGCACAGGGCGTAGGTGTAGCCGTCCACCCAGCCCCGTTCGGCGTGCCACGAGTCGCCGACGCCGTGCTGCTCGCGGCGCATGCCGACCTTCTCCAGCACCCGTACCGAGGCGAGGTTGTCGGCGAAGCACCCGGCGGTGATCCGGCGGACGCCCAACCGGGTGAACGCGTACCCCACCATCGCGGTGACCGCCTCGGTGGCAAAGCCCCGGCCGCCGTGGGCCGGGTCGAAGATGTAGCCGAGCTGGGCCTCGGTGCGGGTCGGCATACCCGGCTGGCCCATCCCGTCCAGCACGTCGAGCGAGACCGTGCCGATCACCAGGCCGTCCAGGACGACCGCCCGGCTGTGGTCGTCGGGGTCGTCGGCGGCGCGCCGCCAGGCCGCCCGGAACGCCGCCGGCTCCACCTCGGTCCGCAGCAGCCAGTACGTCACCTCGGGCAGGTTGCGGTATTCGAGGATGCGGTCGACGTCGCCGTCACCCACCTGGCGCAGGCTCAGGCGGGGCGTACGCAGCGTGGTGCCGTCCATGCGGCCGGACTCTAACCCATCCCGGACGTCGCCCGCCGCCGTCGACGGCCCCGCCGCCGGTGGACGCTCGCACCCGCTGGTCTTTCGCCTCTGGCCACCCCGGTTCGCGGATCGCGACCGCCACGGTGGCGCGGACGCGGGGGATGTGGGACACCGGACCCGGGGGGTGTGCATTCCCCCTATAGTGCGGCATTGTCATACATCCGCCGGTCGGTGCCCAGCCGGGCGGCGTGATCACGGGAGGCACCGAATGGCGGGCTATCGGCCGCCGCTTCGCCGGCGGCCGGCGGCAGGACCCGCCATCGACGCCGATCCCGAGGTCAGGGTGCAGCCACCGCCCTGGCAGCGGTACACCATGACCGACCCCGACGAGGTGTGCGCCTTCTTCCGGGTCACCTTCGCCGACATCGACATCGTGCTGTCCGCACCCGGACCGGCGGGGGTCGAGCTGCGCGGCACGGGTGTCACGCTCGGCGGTGTCGCCGTGCACGGTCTGCGGTGCTCGGCGCACATCCGCACGGACGGCGTACGGGAGGACCTGGTCAACATCGTCCACCTGCGTCGTGGCCGACTCGCGGTGACCGACCGCCGGACGGTCGACCGGGTCGCGGTCGGCGGGGTGGTCGTCCTGCCGGTGGACCGCAGGGTCGAGGTGACGTGCGACGCCGTCGAGTCGTTCACCGTCGGAATCCCCACGGCGCTGGTCGACGAGGTCGCCCGGTCCCGGCACGGCGGGGGCCGGCGGGTGCGTTTCGAGGGCGTCCGCCCGGTCTCGGCCGGGCTGCAACGGCACTGGCTGGGGACGCTGGCGTACGTGCGGCAGGTGGTGCTGGCCGACGTCGACCTGGCGACCAACCCGCTGATCGTCGGGCAGGTCCGGCACCTGCTGGCGGCAGCGGTGCTGGCCGACTTCCCGAGCATCCCCGTGCCGCTTCAGCGGCGGGGGCCGGGCGTCGTCGCGCCGTCGGTGGTCCGTCGGGCGATGGACCATGTGGAGGCCCACCTCGACCGCTACGTGTCACTGGCGGAGCTGGCCGAGGCTGCCGGGGTGTCCCCCCGGGGCCTGCAGTACGCCTTCCGCCGGCACCAGGGCACCACCCCAGCCCGGTTCGCCCGGCGGGCCCGGCTGGACCGCGCCCACCGGGACCTGCGCGACGGTGACCCGACGGCGGGGGACACGGTCGCGGCGATCGCCGCCCGGTGGGGATTCGTCGACGCGAAGCGGTTCGCCACCGACTACCGCGCCGCCTACGGTCAGCCGCCCAGCCGTACCCTGCGGGGCTGACCGGGGCCTGGTCGACCGCCGCCGTGCGTCGGCCCGGCCCGGTGAGCTGCTCGCCCGGCGGGGTCGGTGGCGGTCGGGCGTGTTTGGATGATCCGGTGGAGTTCACCGTGACAGACGCGCCGGACCGGGAGCGGTTCGAGGCGCGCGACGAGACCGGGGCGCTGGCCGGACTGGTCACCTACCAGTTGACCGGTGCCATCATCGCCTACACGCACACCGAGGTCGACCCGGCGTTCGAGGGGCGGGGTATCGGCTCGACGCTGGCCCGCGCGGTCATGGACGACGCCCGCGCCCGGGGCCGCACGGTGGTGCCGATCTGCCCGTTCCTCGCCGACTGGCTGGGCCGGCACCCGGAGTACGCGGACATCGTGGCCCGCTCCACCCGCCGGATCAAGTAGCCCGGGGCCGCCGGGCTCCCGGGTGGTGAGCGGGCGGGTGCGCAGCGCATCGGCGGGCGGCGCATCCTTGACGGGGTCTGATTGTTGCGTTGACAATTCCAGCCTGTTAACGCTCACATGACGCCGAGGAATCCCCCCATGCCCTCAGCAGTTCCCCGGAACCACCACCCCACCCCCACCCCCCGCCGCACCCGCACGGTCGTCGCCGCCACCGTGCTCACCCTCCTCGCCGCGCTGGCCCCCGCCACCGCGGCCCCGGCCGCCGCCGACGACGTCACCGACGGTCTGCTCCTGCGCTACGACCTCGACCAGCGCACCGGCACCACCGTCGTCGACACCTCCGGCCGCGGCAACGACGGCACCCTGGTCGGCGGCGGCACCTGGACCGGCACCGACGGACTGCTGCTCGACGGCGTCGACGACCACGTCGAACTGCCCGACAACCTGCTGGCCGGTCGCTCCTCGCTCACCGTGGCCCTGGACGTCATGGTCGACCCGGCACAGCAGACCCCGTACTTCCTCTGGGGCCTGGGCAACCCGGCCACCTCCGCCGCCGGCACCGGCTACCTCTTCGCCAGCGGCGACTCCTTCCGCGCCGGCATCACCACCACCAACTGGGCCGGCGAGAAGGTCACCGGCACCGGCGGCAACCTGGCCCGGGGCGTGTGGAAGTCGGTCGTCTACACCCAGACCGGCACCACCGGGACCCTCTACGCCGACGGCGTGCAGGTGGCCCGCAACACCGCCGTCACCGTGGAACCCGGCGCGGTCGGCAACGGCGTCACCACCGTCAACAACCTGGGCCGGTCGAACTACGCCACCGACCGGTTCCTCAAGGGACGGGTGGCGAACTTCCGGATCTACGACCGCGCCCTCACCGCCGCCGAGGTCGCGGTGGTCGCGCAACCCGGTGAGTCCGACCAGACCCGGGCCGAGGCGGCCGCCGCCGCCCTGACCCTGGTGCACGCCGACGACGTCCGTGGCAACCTGACCATGCCCGCCACCGGCCGGTACGACGCGACGGTCCGCTGGCGCTCGGCCCGACCGGAGGTGGTCGCCGCCGACGGCGTCGTGCGTCGTCCCGCGAACGGCGCTGGCGACACGACGGTGCCGGTCACCGCCACGGTCACCGTCGGTGCCGCCACCGTCGAGCGGACCATCGCGCTGACCGTCCGCGAGCTGCCGGCCCCCGCACCGTACGCCGGCTACGCGTTCAGCTACTTCACCGGCAACTCGATCGCCGGGGAGAAGATCTACTTCGCCGCCAGCCGGGGTAACAACGCCCTGCAGTGGACGGAGGTCAACGGCGGCCAGCCGAAACTGGAGTCGACCCACGGCACCCTGGGCCTGCGCGACCCGTTCCTGATCCGCAGCCCGGAGGGGGACCGGTTCTTCCTGATCGCCACCGACCTGTCGATCGGCCGCAACGGCGACTGGGACGCCGCCCAGCGCCGGGGCAGCCGTTACCTGGAGGTGTGGGAGTCCACCGACCTGGTCAACTGGTCGGCGCAGCGGCACGTCGAGGTCTCCCCGCCGACCGCCGGCAACACCTGGGCGCCGGAGGCATACTGGGACGCCGAGCGCGGTGAGTACCTGGTCTTCTGGGCCTCGAAGCTGTTCGCCGAGAACGACCCGGACCACACCGGCAACACGTACAACCGGATGCTGGCCGCCACCACCCGCGACTTCGTCACGTTCAGCCCGGCGACGATCTGGCAGGACCGGGGCGAGTCGCGGATCGACTCCACGATGATCCGTGAGGGCGACACCTACTACCGGTTCACCAAGGACGAGGGCGGCGGCGGCACCGGCTGCTCGGACATCATCCAGGAGAGGTCCCCCTCGCTGACCGCCGTCGACCTGCCCGGCCGGCCGTCGTGGACGATGCTCGACTCGTGCATCGGCCGCGACGCCGGCACCTCCGCCGTGGAGGGACCCACCGTCTTCAAGGCCAACCCCGGTGACACCTCCGGCTCGCGGTACTACCTGTTCGTCGACGAGTACGGCGGCCGGGGTTACATCCCGCTGGGCACCGACGACCTGGCCAGGCCGAACTGGAAGGTGCCGGCGTCCTACCGGCTGCCGGCCAGCCCGCGGCACGGCACCGTCATCCCGGTCACCCGCGCCGAACTCGACGCGCTGACCGACGCCCCACCCCCGGTGGACGCCAACGCCGACGGGGTGGTGGCCCACTACCGGCTCGACCAGGCCAGCGGGGGCACGGTCACCGACGACTCCGGCAACGGCCACCACGCCACCCTGGCCGGTGACGCCCGCTGGGACTCGGGCAGCCTCACCCTCGGCGGCACCAACGGCCACGTCGACCTGCCCGACAACATCATGTCCGGGCTGGACGAGATCACCGTGTCGATGGACGTGAACATCGCCGCCGACCAGGCCACCCCGTACTTCGTCTGGGGGCTCGGCAACACCGACGCAGGCGGCGTCGGCAACGGCTACCTGTTCACCACCGGCAACGACTACCGGACCTCGATCAGCCTGGGCAACTGGACCGGCGAGCAGACCGTCACCGGCGGCCGGGCGTTGCCCCGGGGGGTGTGGAAGACCCTGACGTACACCCTGAACCGGGCCGGCACCGCGCGGATCTACCTGGACGGGGTGCGGGTGGCCGAGAAGACCGGGCTGACCGTCGCGCCCGGTGACATCGGCGGTGGCCGGACCACCGCCAACTACCTGGGCCGCTCCCAGTACGCCAGCGACCGCTACCTCAAGGGCCGCATCCGCGACTTCTCCCTCTACAACCGGGCGCTCAGCGACGCCGAGGTGGCCGCGTTGGGCAGCAACGGCACCAGCGTCGTCGCCGTCGAACTCGACAGCCTCAGGGTGCCGGCCATCGTGGACGCCGCCAGCGGCACGATCACCCTGCAGGTCCGGCCGGGCACCGACCTGACCAGCCTCGCCCCGCGCTACCTGGTCGCGCCCACCTCGACGGTCAGGCCCGCCGGGCCGCGCAACTACACCCGACCGGTGACGGTCACCGTCACCAGCGCCGCCGGGGCCAGCCGGGCCTGGACGGTGCGGGCGGTGCCGATGAACACCCCGGTGCTGCCCGGGTACAACGCCGACCCGAACATCGTCCGGTTCGGCGACACGTACTACATCTACGGCACCACCGACGGCTTCCCCGGCTGGGGCAGCTCGACGTTCACCGTGTGGTCGAGCCGCAACCTGGTCGACTGGACCGGCCACGACACCATCCTCGACCTCGGCCCGGACGTCAGCTGGGCGGACACCAACGCCTGGGCGCCGGCCGCGATCGAGAAGAACGGGAAGTACTACCTGTACTTCTCGGCCCAGCAGAACATCGGCGTCGCGGTGGCCGACTCGCCACTCGGGCCGTTCGTCGACCCGCTCGGCCGGCCCCTGGTGAGCAAGGCCGACTACGGCAACGCCCAGCAGATCGACCCGGCGGTGTTCACCGACGACGACGGGAAGAGCTACCTGTACTGGGGCAACGGCACCCCGTACGTGGTCCCGCTGAACGACGACATGATCTCCTACGACGTCGCCCGGCGGGTCCGGCTGACCGGGCTCACCGGTTTCCGCGAGGGCCTGTTCATGCACAAGCGCAACGGGGTGTACTACCTGTCCTGGTCGATCGACGACACCGGCAGCGAGAACTACCGGGTCGGCTACGGGACGGGCAGCAGCCCGCTCGGGCCGTTCACCAGCCGGGGGGAGATCCTCACCAAGGACCCGGCCCAGGGCATCCTGGGCACCGGCCACCACTCGATCGTCCAGGTGCCCGGCACCGACGACTGGTACGTGGCGTACCACCGGTTCGCCATCCCGGGCGGCGACGGCACCCACCGGGAGACCACCATCGACCGGCTGTACTTCGCCGACGACGGCACCATCGAACCGGTGGTGCCCACCCTGACCGGGGTGGAGCCGCTGCGCTACCGGGGCGGGCAGCCCCGACTGCGGATCACCGACCCCGGCGCCGACGGCTGGTACGGCGCGAACGCCGCCCTCACCCTGGCCCACGGCGGGTTGATCAGACTGGTCGAGTACCAGATCGACGGGGGCGGCTGGTTCCCGTACCGGGAGCCGGTGGCGCTGCCCGCCGGCCGGCACACGATCGAGTACCGGGCTCAGGGGGTCAACCTGCTCTGGAGCACACCCTGGGCGACGTCGGTGCAGGTGGACGGGGTGGCCCCGACCGCCGAGGCGAGCCTGGTCGACCGGGCGCTGGTGGTCACCGGCCGGGACGCCGACTCCGGGGTGGCCCGGGTCGAGTACCGGCTCGACGGTGGGGAGTGGACAACCTGGACCGGGCCGGTGCCACTGGACGACCGGGCGCACGGGGTCCGCTACCGCGCGGTCGACGTGGCCGGCAACGTCGGCGAGGTGGCCGTGCTGCGGGTGCCGGCCCTCCGGTAGCCGGCGACCGGACGCGCCGCCCGACCGTACGGTCGGGCGGCGCGTCCGCGTCCCGGGGTTCCGGCGGGGCACGATGCGACTCCGTCAT
Source organism: Micromonospora sp. WMMD735 (assembly GCF_049178995.1). NCBI lineage: Bacteria > Bacillati > Actinomycetota > Actinomycetes > Micromonosporales > Micromonosporaceae > Micromonospora > Micromonospora sp. WMMD735. The sequence continues at coordinate 1,884,243 of NZ_JBMHMJ010000002.1, read as the reverse complement.
CTCACATGCCGGTAGACGGGGTGAACGGGTGTCCGGCCGCCGGTCATTCGACTCATGTCGATGCGTCCGAAGTCCGTTCATGATGTCGGGCCCGCGCCCGGCGGATCTCCTCCGCGCCGGCCACCCAGCGCGCCGCCGTCGGACCGGCGGCCTCCCCGGCATCGGGCCCGGGGCCGTCGGCGCTGCGGGCGCCCGGCCCTGCGGCGTGGCCCGGTGGCGGCCCGGCGGCCACCGCAGCACGGTCGGCGAGCAGGCGCGACCAGCGGTGGACCTGCCCGGCCCAGGCGTCACCCGCCGGCAGCAGGTGCAGGCGGAAGCGGGGGTGTCGGCTCAACCAGCCTCGGACCACCGGGGCGTCGTGCAGCGTCGGATCGTCGGCGACCAGGTGCACCTCCAGATCGGCGGGCACCGCCTTGTCCACCGCCACCAGGAACCGCCGGTACGCCCCGGCACGCCGGTGCCGGTCCGGGGCGGCCTCGCCGGCGGCCACGAGCTGCTCCGGCCGGCGCGGGTCGATCACCGGCCGGTGTGCCGGCGGCGTCCCGTCGGCCGGTGGCCGGTCCGGGGCCGGCGCGGGGCCGGCCGGGTCGCCGGTCGTCGGTAGCTCGTCGCGGGGCACGGCGCACAGCGCCAGGGTCTGCCCCGAGGGCTGGCGGTAGAGCCCGACCAGGGCCACCACCGTGGCGACGAACCCCGGGTCGGTGGCCAGGGTGAGGCCGTCCTGGAGGTGGGGGCGCAGGTCGAACCGACGCCAGATCCGGCCGACCGTGGACGCGGACAGTCCGCTGTGGACGGCCATCGACGCCCGGGACCACCGTCGGGCCGGGGCCGGCGTGGCGGCGAGGGTGGCCGCCACCACCCGGTCCACCTGCTCGGGCCGGACCGAGCGGGGCCGGCCGGCACGTGGGTCGTCGGCGAGCCCCGGCAGCCGCGCGGCGGCGAACCGGGAACGCCATTTCCCGACCGTCGCGGGTGAAACGTTCAACCGGGCCGCGACCTCGATATTCGTGGCCCCCTCGGCGCAGGCCAAAACGATTCGGCAGCGAATGGCGAACGACTGCGTCGAGTGGGCCGCGCGGGCCCCCCTGGTGAGCTGTTCCCGTTCCTCGTCGGTGAGCACCAGCCTGGCCTTCGGCCGCCCCTTCCCCATGCCACGATCCTATCCGGATATGACATGGACTAATGGCGCACCGCGATGGTGGGAGCGGTCACGGTCGATTGCTCGGACGGTTGCCCTGGACGGTTCACGACGGGACTGAGTATGGTCCCGACGAGTCCCGGACTTGGGGGAAGGGGCCGCTACCGCAACGTTGCCGTGGCCCGTGTGGTGATCTGACATGGGGGGAACCGCTTCAGTGACCACGACCGATCTGCACGAGAACATGACGTCGATCTGCGCCGAAGTCCTCCACCGACCCACCGTCGGCCCCGACGACGACCTCGTCGAACTCGGCATGGACTCGGTGGGCGCGGTGGAGATCGTGACCCGGGTCGAGGCGGCGTACGGGGTGGACGTGGTGGACGTCATCTTCGACACTCCCACGGTCAACCGGCTCTGCGCGGTCGTGGAATCCGCCGCCGTCCGCGACGAGTCGCATGCCTAGTCCGCTGGCCGAGCCGAACCTCGCCGACACGGCGAACCTGCTGGACCTCGTCACCCAGGCCGCGGCGGCCTACGGGGACGACCCGTACCTGCTCCCGGCGGAGCCCGGTGGCCGCCAGATCAGCTTCACCGACGTGCTGACCTTCACCCGGGGCTGCGCGGCGCTGCTCGACGAGCACCGGGTGCCGCCGGGTGGCCGGGTGGCCGTGGTCCTGCACAACTCGTCGCTGGCCGCGCTGCTGTTCCTCGGCGTCATCGCCGCCGGGCGGATGCTGGTGCCGCTGAACCCGAAGTCCGGCCCGGCCGAACTGGACACCCTGCTCGCCCACGCCGACGTCGCGCTGGTGCTCGGCCCGTCGTCGACCGCCGCGAAGGCGTCGCCGGGCCGGCGCTGGCTGGCCGTGGACGATGCGGAGGGGTTCCTCACCGCGATCCTCGACCGGGGCGTCGCCTACCGGGGGGAGCTGGTCGCGCCCCCGGACGGCGGGGCGGCCGACGCCGAGATCGTCTACACCTCGGGGTCGACCGGCGCGGCCAAGGGCGTCGTGCTGTCCCACCGGGCCCTGCTGGCGAACTCGCTGGCGATGGTGCGGTGGGCCGACGCGGGCCGCGACGACGTCTTCCTCAACGTCATCCCGATGCTGCACGTCGGCGGGCAGGGCCTGCCCACGCTGACCCCGCTGTGGTCCGGGGGGCGGACGGTCTGCGTCCGCTCGGAGGTGGCGCTGGCCCGGTTCTGGAACTACGTGGACCGGCACCGCCCGACCTGGACCCTGGTGGTCAACGCCTACCTCGCGCACCTGGTCGAACGGCCGCAGCGACCGGTCGACAGCCGGCTCAAGGGTGTCCTCGCCGGCGGCTCGGCGCTCAGCCCCGACCTGATCCACCGGTTCGAGAGCACCTTCGGCATCCCGGTGTTCCAAGTGTACGGGATGACCGAGATGACCTCGCTGACCGTGGTGGAGCCCCGCGACCGGCAGCCGGGGGACCGGCGCAGCGCCGGCCTGCCGGTGCCGTTCGCCCGGGTCCGGGTCGTCGACGCAGACGGGCGGGACGTCGCGCCGGGGGAGAGCGGGGAGGTCCTGCTGAGCGGCCCGAGCATCTTCACCAGGTACGAGGCCGCGCCGGAGCTCACCGCCGGGCGGCTGGTCGACGGCTGGGTGCGCAGCGGCGACCTCGGCCACCTCGACGACCGTGGCGAGCTGACCATCGTGGACCGGATGGACAGCATGGTCATCGTCAGCGGCGAGAACGTCTATCCGGCCGAGATCGAGAACGTCGTGCCGCAGCTCGACGGGATCGCCGACGCGGTGGTCGCCGCGCTGCCGCACCCGGTGACCGGGGTGGAACTGGTGCTGGTCTACACCCTGCTGCCCGGTGCGGTCGCCCGGGAGGACGAATGGCGCGCGCTGTTGCTCAAGCAACTCAGCGCGTTCAAGGTGCCGCGCCGGTTCGTCCCTTTGGTGCAGCTCGGGGTCGACGGGTTTCCGCGTACCCCGCTCGGCAAGATCCAGCGGTCGGACGTGCGGCGGCTGGCGGTCACGAACCTGACCTGAGTCACCGTCGGTGACGGACGAGGAGGAACGGGGGATCTGCCAGGAGATTCGGTTCACCGGGGGCACCTGCGGGTCCGTCGTCGTACCGCAGGAGTGTCGGTGCCCCCTTTTCCGTTATTTGCGGGTGTGAATGCCAACAGGAGGCGAGCTGCGTTATGCCGGTGGAGATCTTTGACGACGAGGAAGTGGTGGTACGTACCCCCGACGAGCTGAAGCGCATGCCCCGGGGATACCAGAAGGCACTGATCAGCCAGATCATGATCAACACGGAGGGTGAACTCTCCGGCGGAGACGACTACACCATGATGTTCCTGCCGCTCGCGCCCAACGCCGAGGAACGTCAGGTGTGCGCGGAACGGGCCGCCGAGGAGTACGACCACTACAAGATCGGCAAGCGGGTGCTGGCCGAGATCGGCATCGACACCTCGCACATGGAGTCCCAGTCCATCGAGGAGCGTCGGCTCTTCGCCGACAAGCGGCTGCACCAGTGCACCACCTGGGCCGAGCGGGGAATCTACTCGTACATCGGCGAGGAGAGCGCCCTGATCATGATCAAGGAGTTCGCCCAGGGCAGCTACAAGCCGTGGGCGGACGCGGTCCGGACGATCATCCTGGACGAGAAGATCCACATCGCCCACGGCGCCCGGGTCTGCCGCAACCTCGCCGCCACCGACGAGGGCCGCGAGCAGCTGCAGGCCGCGCTGGACCGGCTCTGGCCGGTCTTCCGCGACCTGTTCGGCACCCCGGAGTCCGAACGGTCCAAGCGGGCGGTCCGCTACGGCCTGCGGCGCACCACCAACGGTGAGGCGTTGCAGCAGTGGGAGAACACCGTCATCCCCCGGATCCACGCGCTGGGGCTCGTCGTCCCCGCCGTGGCCACCTGAGAGGACGCCCCGCCCATGCCCACCCCCATCGCGATCAATCCCCGTCCGCTGTCCCGGCGGGAGGCCAAGGTCCGCCTGGCGTCCCTGCTGGCCGACCGGCCCGACCTGGCCGCGCGGTTGCAGGTCGTCCGGGACATGGGCCGCCGGGTCAGCGCGACCGAGGTGCACCTCACCACCACCTGCAACATCCGGTGCAAGGGGTGCTGGTACTTCGAGGGCGGCTTCGACGCGGCCGTCCCCGAGACCTCCGACCCGGCACTGATCTCCCGGTTCGTGGACTCGCTGGTGGCCAGGGGCGTCACCCAGGCGACCCTGATCGGCGGCGAGCCGACCCTGGTCCTGCCCCGGGTGGTGCCGTTCGTCGAGCGGCTGCCGTACGTGACCATCTCCACCAACGGCATCCGGCCGCTGCCGATGAGCGGCTTCGAGCAGGTGGCGGTCGCCATCAGCCTGTTCGGCGGCGGCCCGCTGGACGACGCGCTGCGCGGCTACCGGGTCAACGGCTCGTCGTTCTCCGGCCTCTTCGAGACCGCCCTCGGGCACTACCGCAACGACCCCCGGGTGATCTTCGTGTACGCCCTGTCCGAGGAGGGCCTGCAGTACGTCGAGCCGACCGTGCGGGCCATCCAGGACAACGGCAACCAGGTCACCTTCAACTTCTACTCCGCCCACGGCAGCGACCACGCCCTGCGGATCGAGAACGAGCAGCGCACCCTCGCCGAGGCGCTGCGGGTCAAGCAGGCGTATCCGGAGACGGTGGTCTGCCACCCGTACTTCATCGAGTCGCTGATCACCGGCCGCACCCACTGGGACGGCCAGTTCGGCTACGACGTCTGCCCCAGCATCAGCGTGGACCACCCGGACCACGCCGAGCGGATCCGCAACGGCAACCCGGTCCTGGACGGCTTCGCCGTCTACGGCGCCGACTACCAGACCCTCCAGTTCTGCTGCACCTCCGGCAACTGCGCCGACTGCCGGGACAGCCAGGGCGTCTACAGCTGGCTGCTGGTCAGCATGAACCGGTTCCTCGACGACACCGGTCGGCTGGAGACCTGGCTGGAGCTGGCCGAGAGCTACTGGCGTCAGTGGTACTGGGCGCAACGGCACCACACCAACTTCGCCCGTCGCGCCCCGTTGACGGCCTGACCGACCCCCCTGCGAGACAAGGAGCATCCGGATGTCTTCTCCATCGACCGAGATCACCGCCCCCGCCGTCGAGGAGCGCCTGCGCGCCGAACTGATCGACCTCGGTGTCGAGGACGACGCGATCAGCGCCGACGCCAAGTTCGACGCGCTGGACATCGACTCGCTCGACGTCGCCGACCTGATGGCCATGGTCGTCAAGGAGTACGGGGTGGAGATCCCGCGCAGCGAACTGGCGGACGTCACCATCGGTCAACTCGTCGAGCGGATCGTGGCGGGCGCGTCGAGTTGAGCTCGTTGCTGAGCCTGGACAAGCGCACCTACCTGGTCACCGGGGTCCTCAACAACGAGTCCATCGCCTGGCACGTGGCGGCGGCCCTGCAACGGGAGGGCTGCGAGGTCATCCTGACCTCGTACGGGCGGGTCGGCCGGATCACCCGCCGGGTGGCCGACCTGCTGCCGTCCCGCCCCGAGGTGCTCGAACTGGACGTGATGTCCGACGCGAGCGTCGACGCGCTGGCGGGGGCGATCGGCAGCCGCTGGGGGCAGCTCGACGGGGTGCTGCACAGCATCGCCGCCGCCCCGCCGGACGCGTTGGGGGCCGGGTTCGCCACCGCCGGGGCCGACGGGGTGCTCGACGGGTTCCGCGCGTCGGCGTACTCGTTGCAGCAGCTCACCTCCGCGCTGTCGCCGCTGTTGAGTCGGGCCCCCGGCGGCGGCGCGGTGGTCGGGCTGACCGTCGACTCGACCCGGGCGCTGCCCGGATACGGGTGGATGGGGGTCTACAAGTCGGCGCTGGAGGCGGTCTGCCGCTACCTGGCGCTGCACCTCGGCCCGGCCGGGATCAGGGTCAACCTGGTCGCCGCCGGGCCGGTCGAGACCGTGTCGGCGCGCGGGGTGCGCACCTTCTCCGCCCTGGCCGACCAGTACGAGCGGTGGGCGCCGCTGGGCTGGGACCGGGCCGACCCGGCCCGGGTGGTCGGGGCGGTGCTGTTCCTGCTGTCGGACCTGTCCCGGTACACCACCGGGCAGGTGGTGCACGCCGACGGCGGCATGCACGCCGTCTTCGGCGGCGTCCCGGCCCCCGGCCCGGCTGCCGCCCCCGGCCCCGCTGCGGGACCGGAGTCGGGCCCAGCTCCGGCGACACCGTCGCCACCAGACACCGCCGGCTGACACACACTGCGGGGAGGGACTGTGCGTCTCGTCATCAAGGGCACGGCCGAGCCACTCGTGGGCGAGTTCGACGTCCCGGCGTCGAAGTACCACGCGCACCGGGCGCTGATGCTCGCGTCGCTGGCCGACGGGACCAGTCGCATCCACGGGGCCTGCCACGCGGGCCACGTGCAGCACACCATCCGGGCGCTGCGGGACCTCGGCACGGCCGTCACCGTCGAGGGCGACGCGTTCGTGGTCCGTGGCGGCCGGTACCGGCCGGTGCGTCCGGAGGTCTCGGTCGGCAGCTCGGGCACCACGCTGTACTTCCTGACCGGGCTCGCCGCCCTGGCCGAAACCCCGGTCGGCATCACCGGGCAGAAGTACTTCCGGCGGCGGCCGATCCGCCCGCTGCTCGACGCCCTCGCGGGCATCGGAGTGCAGATCGCCTCCACCGGCGGGCTGCTGCCGATCCGGGTCGCCGCCCACCCGCCGACCGGGGGCCGGGTGCGGATCCCCGGCACGCTCTCCCAGTGGATCTCCAGCCTGTTGCTGGTCAGCCCGTTCGCCACCGGCCACACCGTGGTCGAGGTGGTGGGCGAGTTCAACGAGCGGTCCTACGTCGACCTCACCGTGGCGATGATGCGCCAGTTCGGCCTGCACGTGCAGGTCAGCGCGGACGGCCGCCGGTACGACATCGAGCCCGGCCAGCGGCCCACCCCGGCGGTGGTACGGCTGCCGCCGGACGTCGGCGCCGCCGCGTTCGGCCTGGCCGCGACCGCCCTGCACCCGTCCGACGTGCTGTTCCGGGGGCTGCCGGCGGTCCCCACCGGGGAGCTGGACCATCCGGAGGCGCACCTGCTGGACAGCCTCACCACGATGGGCGTGCCGCTGACCCGCGACCCGGCGACCGGCTGGATCAGGGTGCGCCACGACGGGCTGCGGCTGGCCCCGGTGCGGGTGGACTGCCGCGCGGTGCCCGACATGCTGCCGGTGCTCAGCGTCCTCGGCTCCCACGCGCACGGCACCACCGTGCTCGACCACGTGGCCCACGTACGGCTCAAGGAGTCCGACCGGGTGACGGCGATGCTGCAACTCAACCGGATGGGCGGCCGGCTGCGGCTCGACGGCGACCGGCTCGTCTGCGAGGGCGTCGGCCAGTTGCGGGAGGCCGACCTGTCCTCGTTCAACGACCACCGGGTGCTGATGGCGCTGGCGGTGGCCGCCTCCCGGGCCACCGGCGAGAGCCGGCTGACCTACCCGAACGCCCACCGGATCTCCTTCCCGCAGTTCCTCGACCAGATGAACGGCGTCGGCCTCAACATGTCGGTCGACCGGGCCCGCGCCCGCCGCCTGCCCCGCCCCGCCGACCCGGCAGCCGCCGACCTCCCGCCCGCCGGTCGACGTACGGCCGGCGCGTCGGTCACGTCGCCGGCCCGCTCCGCCGGACCGCCCGTGCCGACGGCCGCCCTGCCGACGCCTGCCGAACTGGCCGCCATCCCGGTGGCCGAACTGGTCCGTCGGCACGCCGACACGCGCGGCGACGACGAGGCCGTGGTCGAGGCGGCCTCACCCGGCCGGGCCGGCGCCACGCTGAGCTGGCGCGACCTGGACCGCGCCGCCGACCGGGCCGCGTCGCTGCTGCGGGAGCTGGGCGTCGGCCCCGGCGACGTGGTCGCCTGGCAGTTGCCCAACTGGTCGGAGTTCGTGGTGCTCACGCTGGCCGCCACCCGGATCGGGGCGGTCTGCTGCCCGCTGATGCCGTTCTTCCGGGAACGCGAGGTGAGCCGGCTGCTGCGCCGCTCCCGGGCCCGGGTGCTGGTGATCCCCGACCGGTTCCGGGGCCGCGCGCACCTGGCCGAGACCGCGGCGATGCTGACGGGCCCGGACGCCCCGGGCGTGGCCCACGTCCTCGTCGTCGCCGGCCACACCGTCTCCGACGGCACCGCCCCGTCGGACGGCACCGCCACCCCGGACGGCACCGCCACACTGCCGGCGGACACCACCGGCCCGCGCTGGCAGTGGTTCGGCCCGGCGCTGGCCCGGCAGCGGCCCGACGACGCCGCAGAGGCCACCGGCCGGCCCGACCCGGCGGCCCTGGCCCAGCTGATGTTCACCTCCGGCACGTCGGGCGAACCGAAGGGTGTGCTGCACCGCGCCGACACGCTGACCCGGGCCGCCGCCATGCAGGCCCGGCACCTCGGCCTCACCGCCGCCGACCGGCTGTTCATCCCGTCGCCGCTGGCCCACCAGACCGGCTTCCTCTACGGCATGTGGCTGGGGTTCACCATCGGCGCACCCGTGGTGCTGCAACCGATCTGGGACGGCCGGACCGCCCTGGAGACGTTGCACCACACCCGGGCCACCTTCGTCCAGGCGGCCACCCCCTTCCTCGCCGACCTCGTCGAGGCCGTGGAGTCGGGCGGGCAGCCGCCACCGGCGCTGCGGGTCTTCGTCGCCACCGGCGCGGCGGTGCCCCGCAACCTCGCCGAGCACGCCACCCGGACCCTCGGCGCGGCGGTCTGCGGGGCCTGGGGCTCCACCGAGTCGTGCCTCGGCACGCTCTCCGCGCCGACCGACGCGCCCGCGCACGCCTGGGGCACCGACGGGCGGGCACTGGAGGGGATCCGGATCAGGGTGACCGACGACGCCGGCAACCCGCTCGGCCCCGGCGTGGAGGGCAACTTCGAGGTCGCCGGGGACTGCCTGTTCGCCGGCTACCTCGACCGCCCGGACCTGACCGCGGCGGCGCTCACCCCGGACGGCTGGTACCGCAGCGGTGACCTGGCCACCATCGACGACGCCGGCTACCTGCGGATCACCGGCCGGGTGACCGATGTGATCAACCGGGGCGGCGAGAAGATCCCGGTGGCGGAGATGGAGCAGCTGCTGCACACCCACCCCGCCGTCCGCGAGGTGGCGATCGTGGCGATGCCCGACCCGCGCCTCGGCGAGCGGGCCTGCGCGTTCGTGGTGACCCGGGCGGAGCTGACCTTCGCCGGGATGCAGCGGTTCCTCGACGGCCACAAGGTCGCCAAGCAGTACTGGCCCGAGCGGCTGGAGACGGTGGCCGCGCTGCCCCGCAACGTGGTCGGCAAGGTGCAGAAGTTCGTGTTGCGTGACCAGATCAGCGCAACGATCGGCGAGGAGGCAGAGTGACCCAGGCCGATGGCACGTCGTTCGCGACGTTGGCCCGCGAGGTCGAGGCGTTCGTCCGGGGCCCCGGCGAGCAGTACGCGGCGGCGATCGAACGCGACCGCAGCGTCCCCGCGCAGCTCTGGACGGACCTGCGCGACCGGGGCTACCTGCGGCTCGCCGCGCCGGTCGACTACGGCGGGGCCGGCCTGTCCTTCACCCAGTACCTGCACCTGCTCGAACTCTTCTCGATGTCGCACGCGTCGCTGCGGATGATCGTGCACGTCTGCAACGGGGTGTGGCGCTCCATCGACCAGTTCGCCACCGACGAGCAGCGCAAGAAGTTCGTGCTGCCGCAGGTCGCCGGGGACCTGCGGGTCGCGTTCACGCTCACCGAACCGACCGCCGGCACCGGGGCCGACCTGCGCGCCAGCGTGGTACGCGACGGCGACACCTACCTGCTCAGCGGCGAGAAGCACCTGATCACCTTCGGGGTGAGCTGCGACTACTGGCTGCTGTTCGCCAGGCTCGACGGCAGCACCGGCAAGGACGGCACGGTCGCGCTGATGGTCGACCGGCACGTCGAGGGCGTCCGGGTCGAACCGATGCCCGACACCATGGGCGTACGCGGCACCGACCACGCGCACCTGTTCTTCGACCGGGCGCCGGTGCCGGTGGCCAACCGGCTCGGCGAGGAGGGCGACGGACTGGCCGTCGCGCTCGGCGGCTTCCTCACCCCGAGCCGGATCGGCGTGGCGATGACCTGCGTGGGGCTGGCCCGTCGGGCGCAGGAGCTGGCGGTCGAGCACGCCGGCAACCGGGTCACCTTCGGCAAACCGCTGACCGCCCGGCAGGCGGTGGCGTTCGCGCTCGCCGAGAACGCCGCCGACATCGAGGCCGCCCGGCAGCTCACCCTGCACGCCGCCCGCCGCTGGGAGGCGGGCCAGAGCGACGCCGGGGCGCTGTCCTCGATGGCCAAGCTGGTCGCGGTGGACATGCTGACCCGGGTCACCGACAAGGCGTTGCAGGCGCACGGCGGCATCGGCTACTGGGAGGGCAGCACCATCGAACGGGTCTACCGCGACGCCCGCGCGCAGCGCTTCGAGGAGGGCACCAACGAGATCCAGAAGACCGTGATCGCCCGGGAGATCCTGGCGGCCGGCCGGTGACCGCCTTCCAGGACCGCACCGCGCTGATCACCGGCAGCTCCCGGGGCATCGGCCGGGCGCTGGCGCTCACCCTGGCCCGGGGCGGCGGCTCGGTGGTGGTCAACTACAAGAAGAACGCCGAACTGGCCGAGCAGGTCCGCAAGGAGATCACGCAGCTCGGCGGGCGGGCCGTCGCCGTGGCCGCCGACATGGAGCAGCCCGAGGAGATCGAACGGCTCTTCGCGGTGGCCGCGCAGGAGTTCGGCACCCTCGACTACTTCGTGTGCAACGCGGCGGCCAGCTCCTTCAAGAACATCATGGACCTCAAGCCGCACCACCTCGACCGGTCGTACGCGATGAACATGCGCTCGTTCGTGCTCGGCGCGCAGCAGGCGGTGCGGCTGATGTCCGACGGCGGCCGGATCGTCGCGCTGTCCAGTTACGGCAGCATCCGCGCCTACCCGACGTACGCGAACCTGGGCGCGGCCAAGGCGGCGATCGAGTCGTGGGTGCGGTACATGGCCGTCGAGTTCGCCGACCGCGGCATCAACGTCAACGCGGTCAACGGCGGCATCATCGAGACCGAGTCGTCAGGCTACTTCTACGACGTGCCCGGCATGGCCCCGCTGTCCGGGGTGCTACCGCTGATCCCCAAGCAGCGGATGGGCACCGCCCAGGAGGTCGCCGACGTGATCGCCTTCCTGCTCTCCCCGGCCGCCGAGTACGTCACCGGGCAGACCCTGGTGGTCGACGGCGGCCTGTCGATCGTCTCACCGCCGTTCAGCCGGGACCTGAGTGGTCCGCTGGCATGACGGCCGGACTGGACAGGGTGCTGCGGCCCGGCCGGATCGGTCGGCTGGTGCTGCCGCACCGGATCGTGATGGGGGCGATGCACCTGGGCTGGGACCACCGGGACGACGGCGGTCGGACGCTGGCCGCGTTCTACCTGGCCCGGGTGCGCGGCGGCGCCGGGCTGATGGTCACCGGCGGCGCGGCGGTCAGCCCGGCCGGCGCTGACGTGCCGAGCGGCGGGGTGCTCGACGACACCGCCTTCCGGGACCGGCTGCGCCGGGTCGCGGGGGAGGTCGGCGCGGCCGGCGGCCTGCTCGCCCTCCAGCTCTTCCACGCTGGCCGGTACGCCCGACCGGCCACCGGCGGCCCGCACCCGGTCGCCCCGTCGGCGGTGCCCAGCCCGCTCTCCCGCCTCACCCCGGCCGCGCTGCCCGCCGACGCGGTCACCCGGATCGTCGAGGACTTCGCCCGGGGCGCGGCGCACGCCCGTGACCTCGGGTTCAGCGCCGTGGAGATCATGGGCTCCGAGGGGTACCTGATCGACCAGTTTCTCTCCCCGCTGACCAACCGGCGCGACGACGAGTGGGGTGGGGACCCGCAGCGCCGGATGCGGTTCGGGGTGGCCGTGGTGGCGGCGGTCCGCGCCGCCGTGGGCCCCGACTTCCCGGTCGTGATGCGGATGACCGGCGACGACCTGCTGCCCGACGGCACCGACCGGGACACCGTGACGGCGTACGCCCGCGCGCTGGCCGCCGCCGGGGCCGACGCCCTCAACGTCGGAGTCGGCTGGCACGAGTCGCCGGTGCCGACGGTGCAGGCCCTGGTGCCGCCGGGGCACTGGGTGCCGGTCGCGGCGGCGGTCAAGGCCGCGGTGGGCGCGCTGCCCGTGCTGGCCAGCAACCGGATCAACCGGCTCGCCCAGGCCGAGGCGGTCCTCGCCGGCACCCCGCTGGACCTGGTCTCGATGGCCCGGCCGTTCCTGGCCGACCCGGCCCTGGTGACGCGGAGCCGCCACGGCCGGCCGGTGAACGTCTGCGTGGCCTGCAACCAGGCGTGCATCGACAGGTCGCTGGTGGGGGCTGCGGTGTCCTGCATGGTCAACCCGCTCGTCGGCCGGGAGGCCGAGGCGGTGACGCCGGCCGGGTCGGCGCCGCACGTCCACCCGGCGGTGCGGGCCGGGTCGACGCCGGTGGACGGGCCACGGACGGTGGCCGTGGTCGGTGCCGGCCCCGCCGGGCTGCGGGCCGCCCACGACCTGGCCCTGGCCGGGCACCGGGTCACCGTCTACGAGGCCGACGGGGAGCCCGGCGGCCAGTTCCGGCTGGCCTGCCGGGTGCCGGGCAAGGCCGACTACGCCGAGACGATCCGGTTCCTCACCGCCGAACTGACCCGGCTCGGCGTGCGACTGCACACCGGACGGCGGATCACCGACGCCGACGAGGAGCTGCTGCGCCGCCACGACGGGGTGATCGTGGCCACCGGGGTGCTGCCGCGCCGCATCGACCTGCCCGGCGACGGGCTGCCGCACGTCCGCGACTACGGCTCGGCCTTCGCCGACGACGCACTCGGACGGCGGGTCGTCGTGATCGGCGGCGGCGGCATCGCCGTGGACCTCGCCCACCTGGCCAGCCAGCGTCCGGACCGGCAGGTCACCGTCCTGCTGCGCGGCGAACGGCTCGGCCCCCGGATGGGCCGCTCCACCCGCTGGGCGGTGCTGGCCGAGTTGCGCCGCCGAGCGGTCCAGGTGGTGCCGGGCGTGCGGGACCTGCGCGTCGACCCCGACGCCGTACGCCTGGTCGACGGTACCGGAGCGGACCGGTCGGTGCCCGCCGACACGGTGGTGGTCGCCGCCGGTCAACTGCCCGCCGACGCCCTGGTGCGCACCGTACGCCGGGCGGGGGTGTGGCACCGGGTGGTCGGCGGGGCCCGGGACACCAGCGGGCTGGACGCGGTCCGGGCGTTCGCCGAGGGCCACGACGCGGCGCTGGCGTTCCAGCGGACCGTGCGGACCCGGCGGGTAGAGGAGCCGGCATGACCGACGACGCGACGACGGCCGGCTCCGTGGCCGGGGTGGTCCGCCGGACCGCCGTGGACCGGTGGCGCATCGTCACCCTGCTGCCCCGGGCGGGCGTCCCGGCGGTGGCCGCCGCCGTGCTGGTCAACCTGCTGCTCGCCGCCGCGCCTGTGGTGTTCGTCGTCGCGACGAGCCGGATGATCGGCTGGCTGCCGCAGGCGGTCCGCGACGGCGTCGAGTCGCCGGCCTTCGGGCACCTGGTGACCGCGTTCGTGGTGGCCGCCGGGGCGCTCAGCGCCCAGCAGCTGCTGGCCCAGCTCCAGGTCACCACGGGTCTGCTGGTGCAGCGTCGGATCGACGGCGCGGTGGCCGACGAGCTGATGGCGGCCGCGCTGGGCAGCACCAGCACCGCCCCGCTGGAGGACCAGGCGCTGCTCGAACAGCTCACCGAGGCGTCCCGCGAGGTCGAGCACGGCATCCAGAGCCCGGGTGCGGCGGGTGCCGGGATGCTGGCCCTGCTCGCCCGCTACGGGCAGCTCCTCGGGTACGCGGTGGTCGTCGGGGCCGCCTTCGCCTGGGCGGCCGGGTTCGGCCTGCTGGTCGCCGTGCTCGCGTTCCGGCACGGTCAACGCGGCGGCCTGCGCCGCTACGCGGCGATCTACGGGGCGATCGTGGCCCGGGTCCGCCGGTTGACCTACTTCCGGGGCGTGGCGATGGGCCGGCCGGCCGCCAAGGAGATCCGCGTCTTCGGTCTGCTGCCGTGGCTGCGCGAGCAGTACCGGCAGGCGTACCTGGACTGGATGCGTCCGGTGTGGGCGCAGCGGCGACGGGTCTACCTGCGGCCGTACTTCCTCTACACCGCCGTCGGCCTGACGGTGCTCGTGGCGGTGCTCGCCGCGCTGGGGCTGGCCGGCGGGCAGGGCCGGGTGGGGCTGACCCAACTGGCGCTGGTGATCCAGGCGGTGCTGGCGGCGGTGCAGCTCGGCGAGTTCTATCCCGAGGCCGACGTGCAGACCCAGTTCGGCATGAACGCCTACCGGGCCGTCGGCGAGTTCCGGGCCGGGATGCGCGACCGGACGTCCCCCGGGGACGGCCCGGCCGACGACGACCCGACCGACGACGACCCGGTCCCGACGGCGACCGCCGTCGAGCCCGCCCCGACCCCGGCGGCGGACATCCGCTTCGAGGGGGTGTCGTTCCGCTACCCGCACCGCGCGACGCCGGTCTTCACGGACCTGGATCTCACCCTGCCGGCGGGGGCGTGCACCGCCATCGTCGGCCTCAACGGCGCGGGCAAGACGACGCTGGTCAAGCTGCTGGCCCGGCTGGCGCTGCCGGACGCGGGCCGGATCACCGTCGGCGGCCGGCCGATCGACGGGCTGCCGACGGCCCGCTGGCGACGCGACCTCGCCGTCATCTTCCAGGACTACCTGCGGTACGCCACGAGCGCGGCGGACAACATCGCGCTGGGGGCGATCCGGCACGCCGACGACCGGGACGGCATCCGGGCCGCCGCCGAGGCCGCCGGCATCCTCGCCACCCTCGACGCGCTACCGCGTGGGCTGGACACCCCGCTGAGCGGGCAGCTGCGCGACGGGGTGGACCTGTCCGGCGGGCAGTGGCAGCGGGTGGCCATCGCCCGGGCGCTGTTCGCCATCCGGCACGGCGCGTCGGTGCTGGTCCTCGACGAGCCGACGGCCAGCCTGGACGTCCGGGCCGAGGCCCGGTTCTTCGACGAGATCATCGCCGCCACCACGGGGGTCACCACCATCCTGATCTCGCACCGGTTCGCCACCGTCCGCCGGGCGGACCACATCGTCGTGCTGGCCGAGGGACGGGTGGTCGAGCAGGGCTCGCACGCGGAACTGCTCGACCGGGGCGGCCGGTACGCCCGGCTGTTCACCCTCCAGGCCGAACGCTTCGCCACCCCCGCCGCCGACACCCCGCCGGCCGACCGTCGCGACGCCGTCCCGTCGACCGGCCGTCCCGACGCCGGTGCGTCGGCGGGTGATCCCGGCACCGGTGCGCCGGTCGACGGTCCGGACGGCGGCGCGGTGGACGTCGGGTCGACGCGGAGCGTCAGGTGAACCGGGGCCTGCTCTCCGCCGGCTGGGCGCTGTGGCGTACGTCGCTGCGGCAGGACCGGCGCAAGGCGCTCACCGCGCTGGTCCTGGTCGTCGCGGGCGCGGTGGCGTGGCCGCTGGTGGCGGTGCTGCTGCGGGTGCTCTTCGACGCCGTCACCGCCGGTCGGCCCGTCGCCGCGAGCCTCGCCGGGGTGGGCGTGGCGGTCGGCCTGATCGCCGGGCTGACCCTCGGCCACTTCGCCCACATCGCCTACTTCGAACTCGCCGAACTCGACGTCCTGCACGTGCACCAGGAGCTGATGGACGCCACCAACGGCACGCCGGGGATGGCGCACTTCGAACGGTCCGAGTTCGCCGACAAGATCACCGTGCTGGAGGAGGACGTCGAGCAGCTCCGGGTCGGCCTGCAGGCCGTGCTGACCGGCGTGGGCCTGGCCGTGGCGATGACGTTGACGACGGTGGTGCTGGCCGTACTCCATCCACTGTTGTTGCTGTTGCCGCTGGCCGCCGTGCCCCCGCTGCTGGCCGGCCGGTGGGCGGAACGGATGGTGAACCGGGCCCGGGAGGCCGGTGCCGAGTCGACCCGTCGGGCGGCCAGGCTGTTCGGGCTGGCCACCGACGCCGCCGCCGGCAAGGAACTGCGCGTCTTCGGGCTCACCGGGGAGGTGCGGCGGCGGCACCGCGGCCACTGGCAGGACGCCACCCGCCGGTTGTGGCGGGCCCAGCTGGCGGCGAGCCTGGTCCGGATGACCGGGCAGTTGGCGTTCGCCGCCGGATACGTGCTGGCGGTGCTGCTGATCCTGCGTGACGCCGTCGCCGGCCGGCGCGGGGTGGGTGACGTCGTCCTGGTCGTCACCATCGCCGCCCAGGTCAACCAGCAGGTCGCCGCAGCGGTCGGGGTGTTGCAGGACCTCCAGCGGCTGCGCAGCGTCTACCGCCGGCTCGACGAGGTGCACGACCTGGTCCGCGTCGCCGACCGGCACCCGGCGCCCGGCGACCCGTCGCCCGGTCACACCGCCGGCGGGCCGACCATCGGTGTCGGGCCCGCCATCGCTCTCGGGTCGGCCATCGCTCTCGGGTCGGATGCCGACGTCGGGTCGACAGCCGCCTTCGGGTCGGTCGCCGTCGGTGCGCCGCCGGCCCGGCTGCGGGAGGGTATCCGGCTGGCCGGGGTCACGCTGCGCTACCCAGGCGGCGCGGAACCGGTGGTCACCGGTCTCGACCTGCACCTGCCGGCCGGTGCCACGGTCGCCGTGGTCGGCGAGAACGGCGCCGGCAAGACCACGGTGGTCAAGCTGCTCTGCGGCCTGCTGACGCCGACGTCCGGCCGGATCCTCGTCGACGGCGTCGAGTTGGCCGCGCTGTCCCTGCCGGCCTGGCGTGAGCGGATCGCCGCCGGCTTCCAGGACTTCGTCCGCTTCGAGCTGCCGGCCCGGCAGGCCGTGGGCGTCGGCGACCTGCCCCGCCGCGACGACGACGGGGCGGTACGCACGGCGCTGGGCCGGGCCGGCGCCGACGACCTGGTCGGGCAGCTCGACGAGGGACTCGACACCCCGCTGGGCCGCAGCCACACCGACGGGGCGGAGCTGTCCGGCGGCCAGTGGCAGAAGCTCGCCCTCGGCCGGGCGTTCATGCGTGACGACCCGCTGCTGGTGGTGCTGGACGAGCCGACCGCCGCGCTCGACGCGGAGGCCGAGTACGCCCTGTTCGCCCGCTACCGCGAGCAGGCCCGGGAGGTGGCCGCCCGGACCGGCGCGGTCAGCGTGTTCGTGTCCCACCGCTTCTCCACGGTGCAACTGGCCGACCTGATCGTGGTGCTCGCCGACGGTGGCGTCGCCGAGGCCGGCAGCCACGCCGACCTGCTCGCCGCCGGGGGTCGGTACGCCGAGATGTTCGAGATCCAGGCCAGGGCGTACCGGTGACCGGCCCCCAACGACTGCGGAGGACGATGCAGTGACCAGCGCGACCCGGACCGACGAGTTCGACCCCTTCTCGCCCGAGTCCATGGACGACCCGTACCCCGCCTACGCCGAGCTGCTGCGCGCCGATGAGCCGCTGTACCTGGCCCAGCGCGACATGTGGCTGGTGATCCGCTACGAGCACGTCCGGTTGGCGGCGAAGAACCACGCCGGCCTGTCCTCGGCCGACGGGATCGCCTACCACCGTTCGACGCTGCCGGTGCTCTTCGGGCTCGACCAGCCGGACCACACCCGGCTGCGCGCCCTGATCCGGCACGACTTCTCCCCGCGCGGGGTGCAGTTCTGGCGGCCGTTCATCGAGCGGGTCTGCGGCGACCTGCTCGACGAGGCCGTGGCCACCGGCGACATCGACCTCGTCCAGCAGGCGATCATCCTGCAACCGGTGAAGGTGATCACCACCATCGTCGGGGTGCCCGACGACAACCTCGCCAAGCTCAAGCTCACCGCCGGCGTGCTGGAGAGCTTCATCGCCAACGCGAAGGTCGGCGAGGACGCCCCGGATGACCCGGACGAGAACGCGCTGCGGTTGCAGGCCGCGAAGGCGGCGTTGTCGTCGGTCGCCGGCCTCTCCGGCTACCTGGGCAACCTGCTCACCCGGCGGCGCGACGAGCCGGCCCGCGACGACGTGGTGTCGAAGCTGTTCGCCGCCGCGGCCACCGGCGGGGTGACCGAGAACGAGATCCTCTGGCTGTGCCTCACCCTGCTGGTCGGCGGGCAGGAGACGATGACCCACTTCCTGGGCAACATGCTCGACGCGCTGCTCAACCACCCCGACCAGCTCCGCCTGGTCCGCGAGCGGCCGGAGCTGATCGGGCCGACGATCGAGGAGACCGCCCGGTTCTACCCGCCGGTGCAGAACGTCTTCCGCACCGCCACGACCGACGTGGTGGTCGGCAACACCACCATCCCGCAGGGCGCCCGGGTGGAGCTGTCGTTCGCCGCCGGCAACCGGGACCCGCGCAAGTTCCCCGACCCGAACGACTACCGGATCGACCGGGTGACCGACGGCCACCTCGGCTTCGGGGCGGGCATCCACACCTGCGTCGGCGCGCACCTGGCCCGCCTGCAGGCCACCACGTTCCTGCGGATGCTGCTCGAACGCACCGACGACATCGAACTCATCGGTGAGCTGGTCAAGGTCGCCAGTCCGGCGTTCCGGGGGCTCGACCACCTGCCGCTGCGGCTGACACCGAGGTCCTCCGGCCCGTTCGCGCGGGCGTAGCGGGTACGAGGACCGTGGAAAGGGGGGAACGGGTGACCGACACCGGCACCAGCGCGGGCACACTCAGCCTGACGTTCACCGGTCAGGGGGCCGGCACCGGGCCGCTGACCTGGGCACAGAGCGTCATGTGGGGGCCGATGCAGTGGTTCGGCAAGGAGGCGAACCAGTTCAACATCGGGCGGGCCCTGGTGCTGCCCGAACCGGTCGCCCCGGACCGGCTGACCGCCGTGCTGCGGCACCTGGTCGAGACGCACCAGACCCTGCGGACCCGGTACGTGAAGCGGGCCGACGGGCCCCGCCAGGAGGTCGCCGCCACCGGGACGTACGAGGTGGTGGCGGTCGCCGACCAGGGCGACCCGGCCCGGGTCGGTGACGAGCTGGTCGCCACGCTGACCGAGGCGGCGTTCGACCACGAGGCGCAGTGGCCGTTGCGGGTCGGCTGCGCCCGGGACCGGGCCGGCCGGATCAGCGCCGTCGCCCTCGTCGGCTCCCACCTGGCGTTCGACGGCTGGGCCTTCACCACCCTCACCGACGTGCTGCTCGACCGGCTCACCGGGGCGGACCCCGACGCGTCGCCGTCGGACGCGACCGCGCCGTCGGACCACACCGCGTCGTCGGCCGGCCGGGTGCCGCAGCCGTTGGCGCAGGCCGCCTTCCAGCAGTCGGCGGCCGGCCGGCAGACCAGCCGGCTGGGGCTGCGGCACTGGGAGCAGGGGCTGTCGGTCGCGCCGGCCTCCATGTTCGACCTGCCGACCACGCCGACCGGCGACCAGCCCATCGAACGGCACCTGCTGGACTCCACGGCGGTCACCGCGGCGGCGACCGCGCTGGCCACCCGGACCCGCACCTCGTTCTCGACGGTGCTGCTCGGCCTGACCACCCTGATCCTGAGCGCCTACAACGGGCACCGCACCGCCGTGTTCAAGCTGATCGCCGGCAACCGGCTGGACCGGGACAGCCGCGACCTGATCGCCCTGAACACCCTGGACGCCCTGCTGGTCCACCGGGTCGACGACGACGTCGACCTGCTCACCGCGATCCGGAACCTGCACCGGCCGGCGTTCGACGCGTACCGGCGGGCCCAGTGCGACCCGACCGAGGTGCGCCGGGTGGTCGAGCGGGTCGGCCGGCGGCGCGGGGTGGCGTTCGACCTGTCCGCCTACTTCAACAACGGGCACCGGGGCAGCGACTGGGCCACGCCCGACCCGGACCCGGGGCCGGACCGGCTCGCCGTGCTGCGCCGGGACTCCCGTTACTCCCGGCTGGAGCCGCTGTCCAGGAGCGACATGAGGTTCTACGTCGCCGCCAGCAACCTGGGCGACGGCCGGTGCCGGCTCGGCCTGCTGGTCGACACGGCGTACCTGCCGGGGGCGCTCGGCGAGACCATCATCCGGGGGATCGAGACGCTGCTGTGCGACGCGGTCACCGGGGAGGTGCGGGTCGCCGAGATCGCCGCGCGGATCGGCCTGACCCCGGCCCGCCGGGGGGCCGACTGGGTGTCCACCCCGACCGGCTGGGTCCGTCCGCAGGCGGTGGCGGACCTGGTCGGCGAGGTGGCCGGGGGTGCCCCCGCGGCGGCCCTCGTCGACCCGACGGGCGACGGCGGGGTGACGGTGTACGTGGCCGCCTCCGAGGGCTCGCCGCGGGAACTGCACCGGCGGGTCCTCGACGCGCTGCCCGGTCGGCCCGGGGTGGCCGCGCCGGCCGGGTACGTGATCTGCCGGTCCGCGCCGCCCGCCGGGGCCGGACCGGACGCCTGGCGGGACGCGCCGGTGCTCGCCCGGGGACCGGGCCGCGATGCGTAGGGCGGCAGGCGGGTCACCGGATGCCGTGGACGGATGCCGGGCGTCGATGGTGACTGATAGTGTTCTATCGGTCGTTCGGTGGCGGGAGAACGGAGCCGGGGCGCGATGCTGGGGGGCGACGGCGAGATGATGACCGACGACGTCGTCATCACCGGGATCGGCGCCGTCACGCCGCTCGGTCTCGACCGCGACAGCACCTGGCAGGCCCTGCTCGCCGGCAAGTCGGGCGTCGGCCCGGTCACCGCCTTCGACGCCGGCGCGCTGCCCACCCGGATCGCCGCCGAGGTGCGCGGCTTCGAGCCGGCCGAGCACTTCACCGGCAAGCAACTGCGGCGGATGGCCCGGTTCAGCCAGTTCGCGGTGGTCGCCTCGCGCGAGGCGGTCGCCGACGCCGGGCTCACCGTCGACGCCGGCAACGCCGCCCGGGTCGGCGTGGTGGTCAACGCCGCGGTCGCCGGCTTCGACACCGTCGAGGCCACCGTACGCGGGCTGCTCGCCCCCGACCCGACCGCGCCCCTGTCGCACTTCGTGCCGTCCTCGCTGACCAACATGCCGGCGTGCGAGGTGGCCATCGAGGTGGGCGCGCACGGGCCGGTCAACGCCAGCGCGCTGGCCTGCGCCAGTGGCGCGTACGCGCTGCTCGACGCCCGCCGGTTGATCCTGTCCGGGGAGGCCGACGTGGTCATCTGCGGCGGCACCGACGCGGCGATCACCCCGGCCATGTTCGCCGGCCTGGTGAGCATGGGGGCGATGTCCCAGCGCAACGACGACCCGACCGGCGCGAGCCGGCCCTTCGCCGCCGACCGGGACGGCTTCGTCTTCGGCGAGGGGGCGGTGATCCTGGTGCTGGAGTCCGCCGCGCACGCCCGTCGCCGGGGTGCCACCCCGTACGCGACCGTCGCCGGAGGCGCGTTGACCAGCGACGCCTTCCACGTCAGCGCCCCCCGCCCCGGCGGGGTGTTCGCCGCCGAGGCGATCCGGCAGGCGCTCGACCGGTCCGGCGTCCGCCCCGACGAGGTCGACTACATCTGCGCCCACGGCACCTCGACGAAGGCCAACGACCTGACCGAGACGGTCGCCATCCGGGCGGCCCTCGGGGCGGCGGCCGACCGGGTCGCCGTCAGCGCGCCCAAGTCGATGCTCGGGCACCTGATCGGCGCGGCGGGCGCCCTCGGCGCGATGGTGTGCGCCCTGGCGATCCGCGAGGGCGTCGTCCCGCCGACGGTCAACCTGCACCAGCCCGATCCCGACTGCGACCTGGACTACGTGCCCCACCAGGCCCGGGAGACGCCGGTGCGGGCGGCGCTCACCAACGCCTTCGGCTTCGGCGGGCAGAACTGCGTCGTCGTGTTCACCGATACCCCGTCGCGAGGAGAGTCCGGATGACCGCGCAGTTCCCGCTGATCCCCACCGACCACCCCACCCCGCCGCAGACCCGGGAGGAGATCCTCGCCGACCCGGGTTTCGGCCGCTACTTCACCGACCACATGGCCACCGCCGTGTGGTCGGCCGACGCCGGCTGGCACGACCACCGGGTGGGCGCGCTGGAGCCGTTCACCATGCACCCCGGCGCGGCGGTCCTGCACTACGCGCAGGAGATCCTCGAGGGGCTCAAGGCGTTCCGGCACGCCGACGGCAGCATCTGGCTGTTCCGCCCGGAGCTCAACGCGCGCCGGTTCGCCGCGTCGGCCCGCCGGATGGTCCTGCCGGAGCTGGACGAGGAGACCTTCGTCGAGAGCGTCGCCGCGCTGGTCCGCGCCGACGAGGCGTGGGTTCCGCCGTACGGCGGTGAGCAGAGCCTCTACCTGCGCCCGTTCATGTTCGCCTCGGAGGCGTTCCTCGGGGTGCGTCCCGCCCAGCACGTCACCTACTGCGTGCTGGCCTGCCCGGCCGGGTCGTACTTCCCCAACGGGGTCACCGGCGTCACGCTCTGGGTCAGCACCACCTACAGCCGGGCCTCGATCGGTGGCACGGGTGCGGCCAAGTGCGGCGGCAACTACGCGGCCAGCCTCGCCCCGCAGCGGGAGGCCCTCGGCCACGGCTGCGAGCAGGTGCTCTACCTGGGCGGCGAGGGGCGGCGCAGCATCGACGAGTCGGGCACCATGAACGTCTTCTTCGTCACCCGCGACCACCAGCTGCTCACCCCCGGCCTGGGCACCATCCTCGACGGGGTGACCCGCGACAGTGTGCTGACCCTCGCCGCCGAGCACGGGCTGGAGCCGGTGCAGCGCACCATCGACCTGGACGAGATGCGCACCGGGTTCGCCGACGGGTCGATGACCGAGGCGTTCGCGGCCGGTACGGCGGCGGTGATCACGCCGATCGTCGGGCTCAAGAGCGACGAGTTCGCCCTCACCATCGGCGACGGGGCACCGGGCAAGTACACCCAGCAGTTCCGGGAGCGGCTGCTCGACATCCAGACCGGCCGGGCCGCCGACCCCCACGGCTGGATGCGCCGGGTGCTGTAGTGCCCGCCCCGATCGCGGTCGTCGGGATGGCGGTCCGCGCGCCCGGCGGCGTGTCGAGCCCCGACGCGTACTGGTCGGCGCTCCTCGCCGGCCGGGACCTCACCGGCGAGCTGCCCGACGACCGCCGGGCCGGGTTCGGCACGCAGTGGGACGGCATGGTCACCCGGGGTGGCTACCTCGACGCCGTGTTCGACTTCGACGCGAAGTTCTTCGGCATCTCGCCCCGGGAGGCCCGGGTCCTCGACCCGCAGCACCGGCTGCTGCTGGAGGTGGTCTGGGAGGCGTTCGAGGACGCCGCGATCCCGGTCGCCAGCGTGGCCGGAGGCACCGGGGTCTTCGTCGGGGTGACCGGCCGGGACTACCGGCAGTGGCTGACCGGGGACCCGAACTCGTACTGGACGATCGGCAACGGGCACAGCTTCACCGCCGGGCGGGTCGCGTACACCCTGGGGTTGCAGGGGCCGGTGTTCGCGCTGGACACGGCCTGCTCGTCGTCGCTGGTGGCGGTGCACACGGCGGCGCGGGCGCTGTCGGCGGGTGACTGTGACGCGGCGGTCGCCGGCGGGGTCAACCTGATCCTCGCCCCGAGCACCACCCGGTCGGTGGCGCAGACCGGGGCGTTGTCGCCGGACGGCCGGTCGCGTCCGTTCGACGCCGACGCCAACGGGTTCGTCAGGGGTGAGGGCTGCGCGATGCTGCTGCTCAAGCGGCTGGCCGACGCGCAGCGCGACGGTGACCGGGTGCTCGCGGTGCTGCGCGGCACCGGGATCAACCACGACGGCCGGACGGCGACGTTCACCACGCCGAACGTGGCGGCCCAGGCCGGGTTGATCGACGCGGTGCTGGCCGCCGCCGGGATCACCCCCGGCGAGGTCGGCTACCACGAGGCACACGGCACCGGGACCCCGCTGGGTGACCCGGCCGAGATGTCGGCGGTCGCGGCGGCACTGGGCCGTGCCGACGGCCCGCCGCTGCACGTGGGTTCGGTGAAGGGCAACATCGGCCACACCGAGTCCGCCGCCGGGGTGCTCGGGCTGGTGAAGGCGGTGCTCTGCCTGCAGCGGCGCACGATCGCCCCGCAGGCCAACTTCCGCACCCTCAACCCGCGCATCGACCTCACCGGCACCGGCATCGAGATCCCGGTCGCCCCGGTCGACTGGGATGACCGGTTCGGGGCCTGCGCGTCGACCAGTTCGTACGGGATGAGCGGCACGAACGCCTTCGCGGTGCTGTCGCCCGCCCCGCCGGTGCCGCCGGCCGTGCCGCCGCCGGTGGACGGGTTCCCGGTGTCGGCGGCCACCGGGCCGGCGCTGGCCGCGTTGGCCCGCCGCTACGCCGACCGGTTGGCCGGCCTGCCGGCGGCGGACTTCCCGGCGTTCGCCGGCACCGCCGCCGGGGGACGGACCCGGCTGGCGCACGCGGTGTGGGTGCGGGCGTCCGGCCCGACGCAGGCGGCCGAGGCACTGACCGCGGTGGCCGCCGGCACGGACCACCCGGACGTACGGGTGCTCGGCGCGGACGATCCGCTGCCGTCGCCGAAGGGCCGGGTGGTGGCCCCGCTACCGACCTACCCGTGGCAGCGGCGCACCCACGTGGTGGATCGCCCGGACTGAGGGTCCCGCTGCCCCGGCCGCCGGATGGACCGGTGGGTCAGCTACCGGCCCGGACGGCCTGCTCGGCGCGCAGGGCCGCCCGGGTGGCCCGCGACGGCAGCGCGAAGTGCAGGGTGGACGCGGCCACCAGCGTGCCCCGACGGTCGCTGGCGCGGGCCTCCACCACCGCCGACCGGCTGGCCAGTTTGATCACCTCGGCGGTGACCCGCAGCTCGCCGGGCTCGGCGGGTTCGAGGAAGCTGATGCTGCTGTGCGCCAGCACCATCGCCGGCGCCGGGCCGATCAGCACGGTGACCGCGACGAAGCCGGTCAGGTCCATCGCCCAGAACATCGCCGGCCCGGAGATCGTGCCGTCGAGGCGGAGTTCGAGGCAGTCGGGGCCGGTCACCGAGACGACCCGCCCGTCGTCGACCGACTCCAGGCGCAGGCGCTCGGCGCCGGAGATGACCTCGGCGAGCCAGGCCCGCGCCTCATCGACCGACATCACAGCTCGGCTAGGCATGGACGCCACTATAGGCGAAGACCGGGTAGCGCTCCGTCCCTACCTGATCACCCTGGCGTACCGGATTCACCACCCGGACGCCCCGCCCGCCGGATCGTCCACCGTGGACCCGGCCGCCGGGCCGCCCGGGTTCGGACGGCCCGGCGGGCGGCGGTCACTCCAGTACGAACGTGGCCTCGGCGTTACCGGTGGCGTCGGTGACGGTCCGCAGGTAGAGCAGGCCGTTGCTGTGGCGCAGGTACTGGCCGGGATAGTTGACGGCCTCGTACGACACCCCGGCGGCGTTGGACAGGCCGGGTCGCTGCACGAAGCTGGCGTCGGCGCGGTACGTCGACGACGCGTCGTCCCGCTCGACCCACACCTCCCAGTTGCGGTGCCGCAGGTAGTAACCCGGGAAGTTGGTGGACTCCAGGGAGACCGTGGTGCCGCCGGCCAGGCCGGGCACCAGGCGGAACTGCGAGTCGGCGAGGTTGGTCACGTTCGCCTCCAGCCGGGCCCGGTACTCCCAGTGCCGGACGAACCGGTCGGGCAGGTTGTCCGACCGCAGCCGGACCGGGGTGGCCCCGTCGGGCACCGGGATGCCGAAGTTCGGGGTGCCGTCGGCGTTCCAGTAGACCTTCTGGATGCGGGTGCGCCGGTTGGGGTCGCGCAGCGGGTCACCGCTGATGTCCCGGTAGTTGCGGTCGTGGTAGACGAGGATGTCGCTCTGCCCGTCCTCGGAGACGGTGAACGAGTTGTGCCCCGGCCCCCACTGGCCGGTCGCGGCGTTGCTGGTGAAGACCGGCTGCGGCGACTTCACCCAGGAGGAGGCCCGGAGCAGGTCGCTGCCCGCCGAGGCGGTCAGCATCCCGAGGCAGTAGTTGGCGTCGGTCGCGCTCGCCGAGTAGGTCAGGAAGATCCTGCCGTTGCGTTGCAGCACGGTCGGTCCCTCGTTGACCTTCACCCCGCCGCGCATCTCCCAGTCCAGGGTGGGCACGGCGATCCGGGTGGGGGAGCCGCTGAGCGTCCACGGGTTCGCCATCCGGGCGATGTAGAGGTTGGAGTTGGTGGCGATGCCCGGCTCGGCCTGCGCCCAGATCAGGTAGCGCACCCCGTTGGTGACGAACGTCGACGCGTCCAGCGCGAAGGTCTCCCAGGGGGTACGGATCTGCCCCTTCTCGGCCCAGCTCGCGGTCAGCGGGTTCGCCCCGGTGCCCTCCAGGACGTACATCCGGATCGCCCAGACGTTGTCGGTGGCGCCGGCGGCGAAGTAGACGTACCAGCGGCCGTCGATGAAGTGGATCTCCGGGGCCCAGATGTGCGCGCCCATGATGCCGCTGGTGTGCCGCCGCCAGATGACGGTCTCCGGGGCGGTGGACAGGCCCTGGAGGGTGGTGGCCCGGCGCAGCACGATCCGGTCGTACTCGGGGGCGGTGGCGGTCATGTAGTAGTAGCCGTCGGTGTGCCGCACGATGTGCGGGTCGGCGCGCTGCGCGACCAGCGGGTTGCTGGCCCGCACGGCGGGGGCCGCCCCGGCCGGGGCGGCGGCGGTCAGCAGGCCGGCCAGCAGGGCCAGCACGAGCAGCGCCGCCGTCCGGGCCCGGCCGGGACGGCGGCCGGGCCGCGGGGCGGTGCGGGATGCGGTGGTGCGGGTGGCGGTGGTGGGCGGGACCGCCGACCGGGGGTCGGGTGAGGCGGACATGCGGTGCTCCTGTCGGGGGTGGGGGATACGCCTCGCCGGCCGACCACGGGGATGGTCGGCCGGCGAGGGGGACGGGTCCTACGACTTGGCCAGGTCGAACTTCCGGACGGTCACCGCGCCACCGAGGGAGCTGGTGGCGTAGTTGAACATGGCGAACCGGTAGCCCATGAAGAACTGCCAGGCGTTGTTGAGGGTGAACGCGGGGCCGAGCGAGGTGAAGTTCACCCCGTCGGTGCTGTACGAGAAGCGGGCCTGTCGACCCGAGCCGGGACTGATGTCGGCGTTGATCCGCAGCCAGATCTTACCGCCGGAGATGCCGGCCCCGGCGACCTCGGTGCCGGTGTTGGTGGTGTTCCAGTTGCTGTCCATGGTCAGGTTGTTGACCACGGCGACCCGGGTCGCGCCGTTGTCCCGCCGCACGCCGATCCAGGCCGACTGGTCGCGCAGCATCGCCAGGCCGCTGCGGTCACCGTCGCGCATGGTGGAGTAGTCGAGTTCGATGGTGGCGGTGGACCTCGGTCCCTGGATGCGGTGGGTCAGCGTGTTGCGCGCGGAGTAGAGGTCGTTGGTCACGGTCGCGGTCTGCAGCCGCAGCCCGTCGTTGACCGACCACTTCGAGTTGTCCGGGTTGTGGTTCCACTCGTACTGCGGGCCGAGTGTGGTGCCGGCGAAGGTGTCGGTGCCGATCATGGGTTTGACCTGGCGTGGTGGCCGGGGCACGTTCGGGTACGGGTACGAGCCGCCCCAGGCGTTGTTGACGAGCTGGATCACCGGCCAGCCGCTGGAGTTCCAGGTGACCGGGGCGAGCACCGGCACCCGGCCGCCGGGGTAGGCGTCCTGGAAGCCCATGTAGTACCAGTCGCCGTTCTGCGTCTGCACCAGACCACCCTGGTGCGGCACGCCGCCGCCGGAGATCGGTCCGGGCAGGTTCAGCAGCACCTGCTGCATCGTGTACGGCCCGAACGGGCTGGACGCCTTGAGGATGTACTGACCGTTGGCCGGCCGGGTCAGGAAGATGTAGTAGCTGCCGTTGCGCTTGTAGAACCGGGCCCCCTCCAGGGTGCCCACGCTCGACGGGGTGGTGAACACCTGCTGCGAGCGGACCTGGGTCTTCCCGTCGGCGGAGAGCTGGGCGACGCTGATGTTCGTGTTGCCGTACGCCACGTACATGGTGTCGTTGTCGTCGACGAGCAGACCCGCGTCGTAGTAGCAGCTGTTGAGGGTGGTGTGCCGGGTCCACGGCCCCTCGGCCGACGGCGCGGTGTAGATGTAGGTCTTGCTGAAGTCGACGCAACCGCCCCAGTAGAACGTCTTGTTGCTCTTGCGGTAGCCCAGGAACGACGCCCAGATCCCGTCGACGTACGCCCGGCCGCCGGACATGTCGTACTTCTGGCCGAAGTCCAGCTTGGGCACCGAGTGGCCGGCGAACTCCCAGTTGACCAGGTCGTAGGAGCGCAGCACCGGCGCGCCGGGGGAGTAGTGCATGGTCGACGCCGAGTAGTAGTAGGTGTCGTCGACCCGCAGGATGTCGATGTCGGCGAAGTCCTGCCAGATCACCGGGTTGCTGAAGGTGGACGACGGCGGCCACGGGCCCGTCGTGGGCGGCGGGGTGGTCGGCGGCGGCGTGGTCGGTGGGGGTGTGGTCGGCGGCGGCGTGGTGGGCGGGGGCGTGGTGGGCGGCGGCGTGGTGGGCGGCGGGGTGGTCGTGCCGCCGGTGCAGGTGGTGCCGTTGAGGGTGAAGCTCGTCGGCTTCGGGTTGCTGCCGTTCCACGAGCCGTTGAAGCCGAACGACACGGTGGCGCCGGTGCCGATCGTGGCGTTGTAGCTGACGTTGCGGGCGGTGACCTGCGCGCCGGACTGGGTGACGGCGGCGTTCCACGCCTGGGTGACCTGTTGCCCGGCCCCGTACGACCAGGTCAGGGTCCAGCCGTCGACCGGGTCGCCCAGGTTGGTGATGGCGACGTTCGCGCCGAAGCCGCCGCCCCACTCGGACGAGACGGTGTAGTCGACCGCGCAGCCGGCCGCCGCGGCCTGGGCCGGTAGGGCGACCGCCGTTGCGGCGGCGATCAGGCCGGCGGCCAGGAGCACCCGGCCCGGTCCTGTTCTGGTGAGTCGCATTCGGTACTCCTACTGGGGGTGGTGGGAGTCGGTGGTGGGAAGACGTCCGGCACCGGTGCGCACGCACACCGGTGCCGGACGGGTGGATCAGGCGACCGTGCAGGCGGTGCCGTTGAGGGTGAACGCGGTCGGCTTGGCCGCGTTGCCGGTGTGTTCGGCCTGGAAGCCGACGTCGACCGAGGTGTTCGGCGCGATCGTGCCGTTGTAGGAGACGTTGCGGGCGGTGACCGCCCCGCTGGTCGGCGTGTAGGTGGCGTTCCAGCTGCCGGTGATGGTCTGCCCGCCGGGCAGGGTGAACGCCAGCGCCCACCCGTTGACCGCCGTGCTGCTGGTGTTGGTGATGCTGATCGAGGCGGTCAGGCCGGAGTTCCAGGCGTTGACCGTGTACGCGACCCGGCAGCCCGCCGACGGCGGCGGGGTGGTGGGCGGGGGTGTGGTGGGCGGCGGCGTGGTCGGCGGTGGGGTGGTGGGCGGCGGCGTGGTGGGCGGGGCGGTGGTCGGCGGGGTGGTCGGCGTGTTGCCGCCGAGGCTGCCGGGCACCGCCCGCAGGGCGTTGTACCAGGTGGTGGCCATCTTGCGGTAGCCGGTGGCGTTGGGGTGGATGCCGTCGGCCAGGTCGCCCGTGCCCACCGCGCTGAACATGTCCACCAGGTGCACCCGCTTGCCGGCGTTGACCTTGCTCTGCACGATCCCGGGGATCGCCGCGTTGAACGTGCGGACCGCCGACTCGGTGCCGTTGCGCGGGATGATCGTGGCGACGAAGACGTCCGCGTTCGGTGCGGTGTTGGTGATCTTGTCGATCAGGGTGGAGAGCCGGGTCGGCGCGCCGGAGGCGTTGTACATGTCGTTGGTGCCGATGTGCAGCAGCACCGTGCGCGGGGTGGTGTTGCGCAGCCAGTTCACCACGTTGGCGTCGATCTGGGCGATGGTCCAGCCGGAGTGGCCCTCGTGGTCGTGGTCGCCGAGGTTGGACGGACCGTTGAACATCGAGCCGACGAAGTCGACCCGGTAGCCGTCGGCGACCATCCGCTGCCACAGCTCGATGCGGTAGCCACCGGGGACGTTGAAGCCGTCGGTGATCGAGTCGCCGAGGGGCATCACCCGGACCCCACCGTTGGACTCGGCGTTGGCGGGTGCGGTCACCACCGACCCGGTGGCGACGGCGGCCACCAGGGCGGCGGTGGCCAGGCCCAGCAGGCGCAGGCCGCGCCGCATGGTGGGCAGCCGTCGGCCGGCGGGTGCGGTACGGGCGGGGTGGGGGTGGTCGGACGGGGGTGGCCCGGCGTTCGGGCAGCTCGTGCCGCTCATGGAAACTCCCTGGGGTGGCGTGCGGAGCGCGGTGCGGACGTGCAGCACGGCGACCGTTGCGGGATGTCGCCGTCTCGTCCGGCTCGTGGACAAGGGGGTGTGCCGGCACGGGCCCGGACGTCGCCCGCGCGCACGGACCGACCGCCGGGTGCCCGGCGGATTGCCCTGGAGTTGACGGGCGGAGGTGCGCCACGCGCGTCGACCGGGAACCCGGACCGCGTCACCGGCGGTGGACGCCGTGTGTGCCGGTGGCCACCGACCCCGCAGGTGGAGGAACCCGGCGGGTGGACGAACCGGTGACCACGGCCGGAGCGTGCCCTGCGCTCCCGCCGCGATGCACCATATCGTGTTATCGCTAACATCGGCAACAGATCGGTGCGCGACGATGCCCGGGTGAACTACCGGCCGGTTTCCCGACGACACCGGATGGCGTGGACCGCCCTGACGCCGGGCGGCGTCCCGTCCGCCGGTCGGGCCGGTTTCCCCACCCGCGCGGCGTCGGTCACCGCCCGACGGTCACCGCGTCGGGTGGCCGGTGGCCGGGCGCAGCAGCGGGTCGAGCCAGCGCAGTTGCCGCTCGACCTGCCACGCCTCGCCGCCCTCGTGGCCGTTGAACGGGTAGGTGTGCAGCTCCCGGGGTGGTGTCCCCTCCCGGCCGTTGGCCGCGCCGTACTGGTTGTAGGCGGCGAAGCCGGTGCTCGGCGGGCAGACGTTGTCGCGCAGACCGATGCCGAAGTGCGCGGGCGCGGTGGCCCGCCGGGCGAAGGTCACCCCGT
Source organism: Micromonospora sp. WMMD735 (assembly GCF_049178995.1). NCBI lineage: Bacteria > Bacillati > Actinomycetota > Actinomycetes > Micromonosporales > Micromonosporaceae > Micromonospora > Micromonospora sp. WMMD735. The sequence continues at coordinate 1,853,260 of NZ_JBMHMJ010000002.1, read as the reverse complement.
CGACATAGGACAGCGTGTGCCGGACGGCCTCCTCGACCTGCCGGTGCACCGACAGGTACCTGGCGATCTCGCCGTACGGGGCGGCGTCGGTCAACTCGATCCCGCGTTGGACGTCACAGAGGAACGGCGCGGTGCTCAGCAGCGCCGCGAGGTCGTCGCGCAGGCCGGCGACGGCCAGGGCGAGCCCGCCGCCCTGGCTGTTGCCGACGGCGGCCACCCGGGTCGGGTCCACCCCGGGCAGCGCGCGGACGGCGTCGACCGCGCGGACCGCGTCGGTGATCAGCCTGCGGTAGTGGTAGTCGTGCGGGGCGAGGATGCCCCAGGTGGCGGGCCACGGGCCGCCGGGCGCGCCGTGCGGGTCGGGGGTGTCGCCCGCGCCGTGCAGCCCGGCCTGGCCCCGGTTGTCCATCAGCAGGTGCGCGTACCCGGCCACCGGCCAGGTCAGCCGCTCGTGCGGCAGGCCCCGGCCGCGCCCGTAGCCGGCGTACTCGACCACGGCGGGCAGTGCCGTCCCGACCCCGGCCGGGCGGGTGTACCAGGCCCGCACCGGGTCACCGGCGAACCCGGCGAAGGTGACGTCCCAGGTGTCGACCAGCCGCAGGTCGGTCCGGTGTGGGCGCACGTCGACCAGCACCGGGCGCTCACGCGCCGCGACGAGGGTGTCCCGCCAGAACTGGTCGAAGTCGGCCGGTTCGACGACGGTCGGCGTGTACCGCCGCAGGTCCTCACTGGATGCCATGGGTTCCTCGGGTGCTCAGGGACGGGTGGTGGCGGGTGGGGCGGTGCTCTCCCGGACGACCAGCTCGGTCACCAGGTCGATCCGGCTGGTCGCCACCGTCGCGCCCCGGGCCAGCTCCAGCAGCATCTGGGTGGCGGTGCCGGCCATGTCCCGCAGGGGCTGGTGCACGGTGGTCAGCGGCGGGTCGGTCCAGCCGGCGACCGGCAGGTCGTCGTACCCGATCACCGAGAGGTCGTCGGGGACCCGCAGGCCGAGCCGGCGGGCGGCCCGGAGCACGCCGATGGCCTGCAGGTCCGAGCCGGCGAAGATCGCGGTCGGCCGGTCGGGCCCGGCGAGCAGTTCCAGGCCGTGGTCGTGCCCGCCGTCGACGTAGAAGCTGCCGTAGCGCACCAGGTCGGCGTCCAGGGGCAGGCCGATCTCGTCGTGGGCGGAGCGGAAGCCGGCGGCGCGGGCCTGGCTGCACAGCACGTCGCGGGGCCCGGAGATGACGGCGATCCGGCGGTGCCCCAGCTCCAGCAGGTGCCGGGTGGCCAGCAGGCCGCCGTTCCAGTTGTTGGAGCCGACCGTCGGCACGGACGCGGAGGTGGCGCTGTCGGTGTCGACGACCACGAACGGGATGCGGTGTTCGGCCAGCATGAGCTGCTGCGGCGGGGTCGGGTGGCAGAGCACGAAGAGCAGGCCCAGGGGACGCCTGGCGACCAGGGCGTCGAGCCGACGGGGCGCGGGCCGGTGGTCCCCGTCGAGCTGGGAGATGGCGATGCCCAGCCCGGCGGCGGAGGCCACCGCCTCGACCCCGCTCATGATCTCCATCGCCCAGCCGGAGTTGAACTCGTGGAAGACCAGGTCGATCTGGTCGATCCCGGGCGACTGCCGGCGGATGCGGCGACGGTACCGGTGGCGCTCCAGGCTCTCCTCGACCCGCGCCCGGGTCTCGGCGGCGACGTCCGCCCGCCCGTTGAGCACCTTCGAGACGGTCGCCACCGAAACGCCGACCTCCTCGGCGATGGTGGCGATCGTGGCCGAGGCCTGTGGGATGAGCGGGCGGGACGCGGTCATCGAAGCCTCACCAGGCACGTCCGAAAGTTTCGGAGAACTCTAGCACGTTCGGTTCGAAAGCGGGATTCGACAGTGCGGGCAGATTTTGACGGGGGTGAATGTACCTTCCGGGAAATACGCGGCCACATATCCCAATTGAGGCCCTTGACATGCGCCGGCAATGCCTCCTAAGTTGCCCGAAAAAGGTAACGCGCTGTTTACGAAATTTTCGATCCCCCCGCCGCCGCGTCGTGCCTGTCCGGCGGGCGCGGGTGGGGGAGCGTCGAAGGTGAGAGGTGTGGCATGAGAAGTCAGGTGCCCGTCGACGACGGCCCGGCACCCCGCGGAACCCAACCGTGGCGGGACCCCCGACGCTCACCCGCGCAACGGGCCGACGCACTGGTGCCGCTCATGTCGCTGGAGGAGAAGATCGCCCAACTCGTCGGCGTCTGGGTCGGCGCGGAAGCCTCCGGCGAGGGGGTCGCCCCGCACCAGGCCGACATGATCGACGGTGCGCCACCGTGGAGCACCATCATCCGGCACGGGCTCGGCCAGCTGACCCGCCCGTTCGGCACCGCACCCGTCGACCCCGTGGTCGGGGCCCGCTCGCTGGCCGCCTCCCAGGCGCAGATCGCCGCCGCGAGCCGGTTCGGCATCCCCGCCCAGGTGCACGAGGAGTGCCTCACCGGCTTCGCCGCCTGGCGGGCCACGGTCTACCCGACCCCGCTGGGCTGGGGCGCCTCCTTCGACCCGGAGCTGGTCGAGGAGATGGCCGGCCGGATCGGCCGCTCGATGCGGGCCGCCGGGGTCCACCAGGGACTCGCCCCGGTGCTCGACGTCACCCGTGACTACCGCTGGGGGCGTACCGAGGAGACCATCGGGGAGGACCCGTACCTGGTCGGGACCACCGGGGCGGCGTACGTGCGGGGCCTGGAACGCGCCGGCATCGTCGCCACCCTCAAACACTTCGCCGGCTACTCCGCCTCCCGGGGCGGGCGCAACCTCGCCCCGGTCTCGATGGGTCCCCGGGAACTGGCCGACGTCATCCTGCCGCCGTTCGAGATGGCCCTGCGCCTCGGCGGGGCCCGCTCCGTGATGAACTCGTACGCCGAGATCGACGGCCTGCCCGCCGCGGCCGACGAGGGGCTGCTGACCGGGCTGCTGCGCGACGAGTGGGGCTTCACCGGCACCGTCGTCGCCGACTACTTCGCGGTGCGCTTCCTGCAGACCCTGCACGGGGTGGCCGCCGACGCCGCCGACGCCGCCCGGCTCGCCCTGCGCGCCGGCATCGACGTGGAACTGCCCACCGTGGACGCGTTCGGCGAACCGCTGGTGGCGGCCGTGCGGGCCGGCGCGGTCGACGAGGCGCTGATCGACCGGGCGCTGCGCCGGGTGCTGATCCAGAAGATCGAACTCGGGCTGCTCGACGAGGACTGGCAGGAACTGCCCGAGGACGCGGCGAACCTGCGGCTCGACGACGAGACCAGCCGGGACGTCGCCCTGCGGCTGGCCCGCGAGTCGGTGGTGCTGCTGCGCAACGACGGCGTGCTGCCGCTGGCCCCCGGCCGGCGGGTCGCCCTGGTCGGCCCCGTCGCCGACGACCCGATGGCCCTGCTCGGTTGCTACTCCTTCCCCAACCACGTCGGGGTCCGCCACCCCGAGCACGGGCTGGGTCTGGAGATCCCGTCGCTGCGCGACGAACTCACCAGGCTGGTTCCCGGCCTCGTGCACGAGCCGGGCTGCGCGATCACCGGCGACGACACCTCGGGCATCGCGGCGGCGGTCACCGCCGCGGCGCAGGCCGACGTCTGCGTGCTCGCCGTCGGTGACCGCGCCGGCATGTTCGGCCGGGGCACCTCCGGCGAGGGCTGCGACGCGCCCGACCTGCGACTGCCCGGCGTCCAGGCCGACCTGGTCCGGGCCGTGCTCGACACCGGTACCCCGGTGGTGCTGGTGCTGATGACCGGCCGGCCCTACGCCCTCGGCCCCGACCACGAGCGCGCCGCGGCCGTCGTCCAGGCGTTCTTCCTCGGCCAGCGCGGCGGGCAGGCGCTCGCCGAGGTGCTCACCGGCGCGGTGAACCCGTCCGGCCGGCTGCCGGTCAGCGTTCCGCGCGACGCCGGGGGCCTGCCCGGCACCTACCTGACCCCGCCGCTGGGCCGCCGCTCCGAGGTGTCCTCGATCGACCCCACCCCGGCGTACCCGTTCGGCCACGGGCTGGGCTACACCACCTTCGCGTGGACCGACCCGGTGGTGCCGGGCGCCGGGGGGACCGGCGGGCCGCCGGCCTGGCCGGTCGACGGGGAGACGACGGTACGGATCACCGTGCGCAACACCGGCGACCGACCCGGCACCGAGGTGGTCCAGCTCTACCTGCACGACCCGGTCGCCCAGACCACCCGTCCCGTGGTCCGGCTGATCGGCTACGCCCGGGTGCCGCTCGACCCCGGCACGGCGGCGCAGGTCAGCTTCACCGTGCCCGCCGACGTCGCCTCGTTCACCGGGCGCGACGGTCGGCGCATCGTCGAACCCGGCGACGTCGAACTGCGCTTCGGCCGCTCCAGCGGCGACACCGCGGCGACCCTGCCGCTGCGCCTGACCGGTGCGCAACGGCAGGTCGGCGCGCGACGACACCTGCTCACGGCGGTACGCGTCGAGTCCGCCGGCACCGAGCCGCAGGCCGGATAGGAGGCCGAGGATGACATCCCAGACGCTACGGCCGCCGCCACCGGCCGCGGCGACGCCCGCCCCGGTCCGGCGTCGCCGCAACCCCTGGCGGCGGGCCCTGCGCCGGGACTGGCAGCTCTACTCGCTGGCCATCCTGCCGCTGCTGTTCTTCCTGGTCTTCCGGTACCTGCCGATGATCGGCAACGTGATCGCGTTCCGCCGGTTCAGCCCCGGCGGCAGCGTGTTCGGCGAGTACTGGGTGGGCCTGCGGTACTTCCGGCTGTTCCTGGCCGACCCGACCTTCTGGCAGGTGTTCACCAACACCCTGGTGCTGGGCACGCTGACCCTGCTGTTCTGCTTCCCGCTGCCGATCGTGCTGGCGCTGCTGCTCAACGAGGTCCGGGCCCGCAGGCTCAAGCGGTTCGTCCAGTCGGTGTCCTACCTGCCGCACTTCCTGTCCATCGTGATCGTGGCGGCGATGGTGATGCAGCTGCTGTCGATGGACGGCTCGGTCAACCAGCTGGTCCGGGCGCTCGGCGGGGACGGCGTGCCGTTCCTGCAGCAACCGGGATGGTTCCGCGCCGTCTACGTCTCCTCGGAGGTCTGGCAGACCGTCGGCTGGGGGACGATCCTCTATCTGGCGGCGCTCACCACCATCGACGAGAACCTGTACGAGGCGGCCCGCATCGACGGGGCCAACCGCTGGCGGCAGACCTGGCACGTCACGCTGCCCGGGATCCGGCCGACGATGGTGACGCTGCTGATCCTCAACATCGGCACCTTCATGGCCGTCGGGTTCGAGAAGATCCTGCTGCTGTACAACCCGCTGACCTACCCGACCGCCGACGTGATCTCCACGTACCTGTTCCGGCTGGGCTTCGAGTCCAGCAACTTCAGCTACGCCGCCGCGATCGGCCTGTTCGAGGCGGTGATCGGGTTGATCCTGGTGCTGAGCGCCAACACCATCTCCCGCCGTACGGTGGGGACGAGCCTGTGGTGACCGTGGCACCCGGCACGGCCGGCCCGAAGACCCCGGCGGCCCGCCCCGTGTCCCGCCGCCGCCGGGGCATCCGCCCGACCCGCGGCTACCGGGTCTTCCAGGCGGTCAACGCCGTGGTGCTGACCCTCGTGGTGGTCGTGACGCTCTACCCGTTCGTCAACATCGTGGCCCGGTCGCTCAGCGACGAGGCGCCGATCATCGCCGGCAAGGTCAACCTCGTCCCGCAGGGCTTCAACCTCACCGCCTACCGGCTGGTGATGTCCGACCCGATGTTCTGGACGAACTACCGCAACACCGTGGTCTACACCGTCGTCGCCACCGCGATCTCGATCGTGCTGACCACCTGCTACGCGTACGTGTTGTCCAAGCACCAGCTCAAGGGGCGGGGGGTGCTCGTCGGGATCGCCGTGTTCACCATGTTCTTCTCCGGCGGGCTGATCCCCAACTACGTGCTCATCACCAGCCTGGGCATGAAGAACAGCATCTGGGCGGTGGTCCTGCCCAACGCGATCAACGTGTTCAACCTGCTGGTGATGAAGGCGTTCTTCGAGAGCCTGCCGGTGGAGTTGGAGGAGGCCGCCGCCGTCGACGGGCTGAGCACGTACGGCACGCTGCTGCGGATCGTGCTGCCGCTGTCCAAGGCGATCATCGCCACGATGGTGCTGTTCTACGCGGTGTCCTTCTGGAACTCCTGGTTCACCGCGTTCCTCTACCTGGATCAGCAGGACCTGCTCCCGGTCACGGTCTACCTGCGCAACCTCATCGCCGGAGCGACCGGGGCGCAGTCCGCCGGCGGCGTCGCCGAGTCCGACGCGGTGCAGGCGGCGGCCACCATCCAGGCCGTGACCATCGTGCTCACCACCCTGCCGATCCTCGCGGTCTACCCCTTCATCCAGCGGTTCTTCGTGTCCGGCGTGATGCTCGGCGCGGTCAAGGGGTAGCCCGGCCGACCGCTGCACCCACTGCACCCCACACCCCACCTGATCGAAAGGACGAGCCATGTTCCACAGGACGTGGCGCCGCGTGGCGATAGCCACTGCCGGGCTGCTCACCCTCACCCTCGTCGGGGCCTGCTCCGACGACGCCCCGGACGCCAAGGACCTCGACGGCAACCGGGCCGGCGCGATGGCCGACTACGGGGTCGACAAGCAGTTCAAGGCCACCGAGCCGCTCTCCTTCCCCATCCTCTACAACAACCACCCCAACTACCCGCTCAAGGACGACTGGCTGTTCTGGTCGGAGCTGACCAAGCGGACCAACGTCAAGCTCGCCCCGGTGGCCGTGCCGCTGAGCGACTACGAGCAGAAGCGCAGCCTGCTCATCGGCGCGGGCGACGCCCCGCTGATCATCCCGAAGACCTACCACCCGTCGGAGAACGCCTTCGTCTCCTCGGGCGCGATCCTGCCGGTGAGCGACTACCTGGACCTGATGCCCAACCTCAAGGACAAGATCGCCAAGTGGAACCTCCAACCGGAGTTCGACACGCTGCGACAGTCCGACGGCAAGTTCTACCTGCTCCCCGGCCTGCACGAGAAGCCGTGGGCGGAGTACTCGATCGCGGTGCGCACCGACATCCTCCAGCAGCTCAACCTCCCGATCCCCAAGACCTGGGACGAGCTGTACACCGTGCTCAAGGCGATGAAGGCGCGCTACCCCGACTCGTACCCGTACTCGGACCGGTGGAGCAAGCCGAACCCGGGCGGGGAACTGCTGAGCATCGTCGGCGCCGCGCACGGCCTGCGGACCGGGTGGAGCTGGAACCCCGCCACCTGGGACCCGGCGGCGAAGAAGTTCGTCTACACCGGTGCCACCGAGCAGTACAAGCAGGTCATCGTCTACCTCAACAAGCTGGTGGCGGAGAAGCTGCTCGACCCGGAGAGCTTCACCCAGACCGATGAGCAGGCCCGGCAGAAGCTCGCCAACGGCAAGTCCTTCGTCATCGGCAGCAACGCCCAGACCCTGGTCAACGACTACCGCCCCGACCTGGCCAAGACCCTGCCGAACGCCAAGCTGACGAAGATCCCGCTGCTGGTCGGCCCGGCCGGCGAGATCAACCCGGCCAGCCGGCTGGAGAACGGCGTCATGATCTCCAAGAAGGCCCGGGACAGCAAGAACTTCGTGGCGATGATGCAGTTCATCGACTGGCTGTACTACTCCGACGCCGGCCAGGAGTTCGCCAAGTGGGGCGTCGAGGGCACCACCTTCACCAAGGACGCCGCCGGCAAGTACACCCTCAACCCCGACGTCGACATGATCGGGCTCAACCCCAAGGGCAGCAAGCACCTGCAGAAGGACTTCGGCTTCGGCAACGGGGTGTTCTCCTACGGCGGCAAGCTCGACCTGGTGCAGTCGTTCTTCTCCCCGGAGGAGATGGAGTTCCAGAAGGTGATGAACGCCCGCACGCCGCTGCCGGTGGACCCGCCGGCCCCGCTCACCGACTCCGAGCGGGAGCAGGCGTCGCTGTGGGAGACCCCGCTGAAGGACCACGTCATCCAGAACACGCTGAAGTTCATCCTCGGCCAGCGGCCCCTCACCGAGTGGGACGCCTACCTCGGCGAGCTGAAGGCCAAGAACGCCGACCAGTACATCGGCCTGGTCAACAAGGCGCACGAGCGGTTCGAGAAGGACAACGGCTGACCGACCCGGCCCGGCCGGAACCCGAGACGGGTTCCGGCCGGGCCGGGCACCGGACCGGCGAGCACCGGAGGACACCACGATGCGGATCACCGTTCCCGCCCGACCCGTGGGGCGGCTCACCGACGCCTGGCGGCGGTGTGTCGGCACGGGACGCTTCGAGTTGGCCCTGCGCCGCGACTACCAGGACTCGCTGGCCCTCATCCAGCAGGACATCGGGTTCCGGCACATCCGGGGGCACGGCCTGCTCAGTGACGGCGTGGGCGTCCACCGCCCCTACCACAACGGCGGCGAACGCCGGGTGCACCACTCCTTCACGTACGTCGACCAGGTCGTCGACGCCTACCTCGCCCTCGGCATCCGGCCGTTCGTGGAGCTGGGCTTCATGCCCGAGGGGCTGGCCTCCGGTGAGCAGACGGTGTTCTGGTGGCAGGGCAACGTCACCCCGCCCCGCTGCTTCAGGGAGTGGGGCGACCTGGTCCGCGCCACGGTGGCCCACCTGGTCGACCGGTACGGCCTCGACGAGGTGCGCGGCTGGCCGATCGAGGTGTGGAACGAGCCGAACCTGCCCGACTTCTGGCAGGACGCCGACCGGAACGCCTACCACCGCCTCTACGAGGTGACCGCGCACGCGGTCAAGGAGGTCGACGCCGGGTTGCAGGTCGGCGGACCGGCCATCTCGCCCGGCGCGGACGACTGGTGGGAGCCCTTCGCCGACTTCGTCACCACGCACGACGTGCCTGTCGACTTCGTCAGCCGGCACGCCTACACCTCCGGTCCCGCCCAGCACGTGCCGTTCGGCACCCACCAGACCCTGGCCCCGGCGTCGTCGCTGCTGGAACAGTTCGCCGCCCCGCGCCGGCACCTGTACGGCACCGCGCTGGCCGACCTGCCGGTGCACATCACGGAGTTCAACTCCTCCTACCGGCCGGACAACCCGATCCACGACACGGCCTTCCACGCGGCCTACCTCGCCCCGGTGCTGGCGGCCGGCGGCGACCTGGTCGACTCCTTCTCGTACTGGACGTTCAGCGACGTGTTCGAGGAGGTGGGGGTGCCGACCGCGCTGTTCCACGGCGGGTTCGGCCTGCTCACCCACCGCCAGATCAAGAAACCCACCTACCACCTGTACGCGTTCCTGGCCCGGCTCGGCGGCGACGTGCTCGCGCGGGGCGTCGACCACCTGGTCACCCGGCACCCCGACGGCCGGGTCGCCATCCTGGCCTGGGCCCCGGTGGACGTCACCGGCCTGCACCCGGTGCCCGACCGGCACCGGCTGGCCCTGTCGGTGCCGGTGGCCCCCGCCCCGACGACGGGCGGGGAGGTCACCTCGGCCTTCCTGCTCCGCTCCTCGGTCAACGAGGACGTCGGCAACGCCTGGACGGCCTGGAGCGAGATGGGCCGCCCCCGGTCCCCCCGCCCGGGGCAGCTCGACGCCCTGCGGGAGGCCGCGGAACCGGCCCGCTCGCACCGCGCCCTGCCGATCACCGCCGGCCGGGTCGACCTCGACCTCGACCTGGCCCGGCACGAGGTCACCCTCGTCGAGTTGGCCGCGGTCCGCGACGAGACCCCGCCGTGGTGGGACGAGGCGCGGCTGCTCGGCGGCCCCCCGGCGGCCGACCGGCAGGAGCGGTCGTGAGCGCGCAGACCTGGCGGGAGGTAGGCGACGGCCCGTTGTCGCGGGCCGCCGCCGCGGTGTACACCGTGCTCGTCGTCGGTTTCCTGCTGCTCCTCACCACCCTCCCCGGGCTGGTCCCGGTGCTGCTGCTGGGCCGTGACGCCAGCAACCTGCCGCTGGTGGCGCTCTGCCTGGTCCCGGTCGGTCCGGCCGTCTCCGCCGCCCTGTACGCCCTGCACCACCAACGCCCCGACCTGACCGACCTGCGGCCCGCCGCCCGGTTCCGGCAGGGTTACCGGGCCAACGTCGCGCAGGTGCTGCGGATCTGGGTGCCGCTGCTGCTCTGGCTGACCGTCATCGCGGTCAACCTCGCCCACCTGCCCGTCGCGGGCGTGCCCACCGGTTGGGCGGTGCCGCTGCTCGCGATCGGGGGCGCGCTCACCCTGGCCGGCGGCAACGCGCTGGTGATCGCCTCGCTGTTCACCTTCCGCACCCGCGACGTCCTCCGGCTGGCGCTGTACTTCCTGGTCCGTACGCCCACCGTCACCGTCGGCACCGCCCTGCTGCTGGCCGCCGCCGGGGCGCTCACCGTGCTCGTCTCCGAGGCGCTGCCGGTGCTGCTGGCCGGGCCGTTCGTCCTGGCGTACCTGCGGGTCGCCACCCCGATGACCGACCTCGTGCGGAAGGACTTCACCCGATGACCAGCCCCGCCACCGCCCCGGCCGCCGGCACCGCCACCGGAGCGGGGGAACCGTCGCCGCACCCGGCGTGGCTGCCGCCGGAGGCGTTCCGGGCGATCGGTGCCCGTCGGGTGCTGGTGCACGGCGACGGTCCGCTCGTCGACACGGTCCACGACGAGGTGGCCCGCGCCTGCGCGCGGCACGGCGGACGGGTGCAGCGGACCGTCGCCGGGCCGGTCGACCTGGTGCTCGCCCTGCGTGAGTCGGGACCGCTGCCCGAGGTGGTGCCGCCCGCCGCGACGGCGGCCCCGGGCCCCGACGGCGGATCGCCGGGCGACGAGGGCTTCCTGCTGGCCCGCTGCGACGGCGTCACGGTCGTGCTGGCCGACGCCCCGGTCGGACTGCTGTACGGGCTGTTCCACCTGGTCCGCCTCGGCGAGGCCGCCTTCACCGGGGAGCAGCCGGCGCGGGTGCATCTGCCGGTGCTGCGCCGCCGGATGCTCGACCACTGGGACAACGTGGCGGTGCACCCGGTGATGGGGCAGGTGGAGCGGGGCTACGCCGGGGGGTCGATCTTCTGGCGGGACGGCCGGCCACGCGGCGACCGGGAGCGGCTGCGGGCGTACGGGCGGCTGCTCGCCTCGATGGGGATCAACGCGATCTCGGTGAACAACGTCAACGTCGGCCCCACCGAGGCGCTGCTGCTCACCGACCGGCTCGACGACGTGGCCGAGATCGCCGACCTGCTGCGTCCGTACGGCGTCCGGGTGCACCTGTCGGTGACCTTCGCCGCCCCCGTCGTCCTCGGCGGCCTGTCCACCGCCGACCCGCTCGACGACGGGGTGCGCGACTGGTGGGAGAGCACCACCCGCCGGGTCTACGCGCGCATCCCCGACTTCGGCGGGTACGTGGTGAAGGCCGACTCGGAGGGGCAGCCCGGCCCGTTCAGCTACGGTCGCGACCACGCCGACGGGGCGAACGTGCTGGCCGGCGCGCTCGCCCCGCACGGGGGAGTGGTGCACTGGCGGGCGTTCGTCTACGACCACCGGCAGGACTGGCGGGACCGGACGACCGACCGGGCCCGTGCCGCGTACGACCACTTCGCCCCGCTGGACGGGCGGTTCGCCGACAACGTCGTGCTCCAGGTGAAGTTCGGCCCGGTCGACTTCCAGCCCCGCGAGCCGGTCTCGCCGGTGATCGCCGCCATGCCGGCCACCCGGCTGGCGGTCGAGTTGCAGGTGACCCAGGAGTACACCGGCCAGCAGTGGCACGCCTGCTACCTCGCCCCGTGGTGGCACGAGGTGCTGGCGTTCCGGCCGTGGGGGCCGGCGGAGCGCAGCGTCGCCGACGTGCTGGCCGACGTGCCCGGCCCGGGGCCGCGCCGGGGCGGCGACCTGGTGGCCGTGGCCAACGTGGGCGACGACCCGTTCTGGTGCGGGCATCCACTGGCCCAGGCCAACCTGTACGCCTTCGGCCGGCTGGCCTGGGACCCACGGCTCGACCCGGCGGCGCTCCTCGACGAGTGGATCGACCTGACCTTCCCGGCCTCGACGGTCGGCGACCCGGCGCTGGTCCGCGAGACGCTGCACGCCGTGCTGGACGACTCGTGGCGCACCTACGAGCGGTACACCGCCCCGCTGGGCGTCGGCTTCATGGTCAACCCGGCGGGCCACTACGGGCCGGGGGTCGACGGCTACGAGTACAGCCGGTGGGGCACCTACCACTTCGCCGACCGCGACGGCGTCGGGGTGGACCGGACCTGTGCGACCGGCACCGGGTTCGCCGGCCAGTACCCGCCGCCCTGGTCGCAGGTGTACGAGTCGCTGGAGCAGTGCCCGGACGAGCTGCTGCTCTTCTTCCACCACGTGCCGTACTCCCACGTGCTGCACAGCGGCAGCACGGTCATCCAGCACATCTACGACACCCACTTCGCGGGGGTGGAGGAGGTGGTGGCGATGCGGGACCGGTGGTCCCGGCTCGCCGGGATGATCGATCCGGCGGTGCACGAGCGGGTCACCGAGCGTCTCGCCGAGCAGCTGCGCTGCGCGACCGAGTGGCGGGACCAGGTCAACACGTACTTCTTCCGCAAGTCCGGGGTGCCCGACGCCCGGGGCCGCCGCATCCACTGACCCCGCGCCCGACCCGCCCCGGGGTGGCGTCGACGTCGGCCGGCGGAACCTGGCACGATCACGGGATGACCGGCCGATCCGCCCCCGACCAGCAGCTACGTGACCTGGCCCGGCTGCGCCGGGTGCGGGACCGCATCGACCGGGAGTACGCCCGGCCGCTGGACGTCGAGGCGCTCGCCCGGGGCGTGCACATGTCGGCGGGGCACCTGAGCCGGCAGTTCCGCCGTGCCTACGGCGAGTCACCGTACTCCTATCTGATGACCAGGCGTATCGAGCGGGCGATGGCGCTGCTGCGCCGGGGCGACCTCAGCGTCACCGAGGTCTGCTTCGCGGTCGGCTGCTCGTCGCTGGGCACCTTCAGCACCCGCTTCGCCGAGCTGGTCGGTATGCCGCCGAGCAGCTACCGGGCGCTGGCGGCGCAGGGGTCGGCCCAGTTGCCGCCGTGCCTGACCAGACAGGTGACCCGACCGGTCAGGAATCGAGAAGCACCCGCCCCGGTCATCACCTAGCGTGAGCGGCATGGATCTCACCATCGACACCTGCGTCCTGCCGCACGACGACCCGGACGCCTCGCTGGCCTTCTACCGCGACATCCTCGGCTTCGAGGTCCGCAACGACGTCGGTGGGGGGAAGATGCGCTGGATCACCGTCGGGCCGCCCGGCCAGCCCGGCACGTCGATCCTGCTGGCCCCGCCGGCGGTCGACCCGGGGGTCACCGACGAGGAACGCCGGACCATCGCCGAGATGATGGCCAAGGGCACCTACGGCTGGCTCATGCTGGCCACCCCCGACCTCGACGGCACCTTCGAGAAGGTGCAGGCCGGCGCCGCCGAGGTCGTCCAGGAGCCGATCGACCAGCCGTACGGGGTGCGCGACTGCGCCTTCCGCGACCCGGCCGGCAACCTGATCCGGGTCAAGGAGCTGCGCTGACCCCCGCCCGTCCGGTGGGGGCGGTCGGTCAGCAGTAGGTCCAGTCGCCCCACTGGTCGGTCGGTACGTTGCAGGTGCCGCCCCGGGCCCAGGTCCCGTTCGAGTAGTAGAAGTTGACGGTGACGAATCCGCGCCACCACCAGCCGTAGAGCTGACCGTAGCCGGACGAGTCGAGCGGGATCGAGGGGGAGTAGACCCAGTCGCCTGACTGGTTGTATCCCTCCAGGTAGGCGAACCCGTAGGCCGGGCCGCTGTAGTTGAACGCGATCTGCTGACCGTTGGAGCCGGCCACCGCAGGCGGGGCGGCGGCTGTCACGGCGGCCACCGTGACGGCCGTACCGACCGCGATCCTGCCGATTCTCGTCGGTATCCGCATGTTCCACCTCTTCTGGCCGGGGTGTCGACGTGGTTGGCGGCGGCCGCAGGGGCGCGGGCCGGGTCTCCTGCCGCCGGAGGGAGTGGCGGTGGCCGTCAGAAGCAGGAGGTCCAGTCCGAACCATTCTGCTCGGTCGGTACCCAGCAGGTACGGTCGTCCCGGCTGGTCCCGTCGGCGTAGTAGAAGTGCACGGTGACCCACCCCTTCCACCACCAGTCGTTCAACGCCCCGTAGCCGGTGGCACCGAGGTAGATCGACGGGGAGGTCACGTACTGCCCGTTGTTGTTGGTGCCCTCGAGGGTGGCGCGGCCCCAGGCGGGACCCCAGTCGAAGTAGACCTGTTGCCCGTTCGAGCCGGCCCGGGCCGGCGTCCCGGCGGACAGGCCGCCGGCCACACCCACACCCACCGCCACCGCGACGGTCGTGGCGAGAAGCCGCCCCGCGCCGGTCCGTGCTGTCGTCATGGCACCATCCTCACTCCACCGTGTCCATCCGTGTACGTACGGTAGACCTCGGCGGGTCGGATGCCCAGACGTCCCGGTCGTTCCCGCGGTCACCAGGGGTGGACGGTGCCGTCCTCCAGCCGGTTGACCGGCAGGTACGCCGGGGCGTACGGGTAACGGGCCGCCGCCTGCTCGTCGATGTCCACCCCGAGCCCGGGGGTCTCCGCCGGGTGCAGGTAGCCGTCGGCGTAGTGGTAGCCGTGCGGGAAGACCTCGTCGGTGGCGTCGGTGTGCCGCATGTACTCCTGCAGGCCGAAGTTGGGGATGGCCAGGTCGACGTGGAGGGCGGCGGCCATGCAGACCGGGGAGAGGTCGGTGGCCCCGTGCGAGCCGCTGCGCACGTGGTGCAGCGCGGCCAGGTCGAAGATGCGCCGCAGGTGGGTGATGCCACCGGCGTGCACCACCGTGGTGCGGATGTAGTCGACGAGCTGTTCCCGGATGAGCTGGGCGGCGTCCCAGATGGTGTTGAACACCTCGCCGACGGCGACCGGGGTGGTGGTGTGCTGCCGGATGAGCCGGAACCCCTCCGGCAACTCGGCGGGGACCGGGTCCTCCATCCAGGTCAGTGCGTACGGCTCCAGGCTCTTGCCGAGCCGGGCGGCCTCGATCGGGCTGAGCCGGTGGTGCACGTCGTGCAGCAGCCGTAGGGTGGGGCCGAACTCGTCGCGTACCCGGGCGAAGACCGTCGGGACGTGCGCCAGGTACCGCGCGGTGGACCAGGTGGCCTCGCTGGGCAGGGCCGCGTCGGCCGGCTCGTAGAACAGCTTGTCGGCGCTGACCCCGTAGGTCTTCGGCAGGCCCGGCACGCCGCACTGCACCCGGATCGCCCGGTAGCCGAGGTCCACGTAGCGGGCGACCTCGACCAGCACGTCCTCGACGGTCTCACCGTTGGCGTGCCCGTAGACGGTCACCCCGTCGCGGGACCGGCCGCCGAGCAGTTGGTAGACCGGCAGGCCGGCGACCTTGCCCTTGATGTCCCACAGCGCGGTGTCCACGGCGGCGATCGCGCTCATCGTCACCGGTCCGCGCCGCCAGTAGGCACCCTGGTAGAGGTACTGCCAGGTGTCCTCGATCCGGGCCGGGTCGCGCCCGATCAGCAGCGGCACGACGTGGTCGCGCAGGTAGGACGCGACGGCGAGTTCCCGGCCGTTGAGGGTGGCGTCCCCGACGCCGGTGACCCCCTCGTCGGTGACGATCTTCAGGGTGACGAAGTTGCGGCCCGGACAGGTCACGATGACCCGGGCGTCGACGATCCTCATACGGCCTCCTGCGGGTGGCGACGAAGGCCGTGTGGTCCGTCTCGGGCGGACGAGGGCCGTGTTCCGGCGCGCGGGCACGGCAGGTGGGCGCGACGACGCCGGTGGACCGGTCGTCGCCCGTCCGGCCCGGCTCCGGGCCCGCCGCGCGGTCGCCACGAAGTTTGGAACCGCCCGCGCGGGCGTGTCAAGGGTCGGCCCGACCGAACGGATGTGACCGCTCACCTTTTCGGCGTATGTCGGCTGTTCGATGGCTGGTCGGAGCGGTGATCGTGGATACCGTGCCGGGGCCGCTCAGGATGGTTACGGCAGTGTTACATGGATGCGCCTTGACGGATTCCATGTGAGCGCTAACACTTGCCCCCAACGATTGAACGGAGAACGGCATGGATGCAGGCGCGAAGCCGCAGGACCGGTACGTCGTCGGCGTCGACTACGGCACGCTGTCGGGTCGGGCGCTGGTGGTGCGGGTCGGCGACGGCGCCGAGCTGGGCACGGCGGTGCACGAGTACCGCCACGCGGTGATGGAGACGACGCTCGCCGCCGACGGCCAGCCCCTGCCCGCCGACTGGGCGCTGCAGGACCCGGACGACTACCGCGAGGTGCTGCGCCGGGCGGTGCCCGCCGCGCTCGCCGCGAGCGGCGTCGACCCGGCCCAGGTGGTCGCCATCGGCATCGACTTCACCGCCTGCACCGTGCTGCCCACCCTGGCCGACGGCACGCCGCTGTGCGAGCTGCCCGACCTGCGTACCCGCCCGCACGCCTGGGTGAAGCTGTGGAAGCACCACGCCGCCCAGCCGCAGGCCGACCGGATCAACGCGCTGGCCCACTCCCGGGGCGAGTCCTGGATCGGCCGCTACGGCGGCAAGATCTCCGCCGAGTGGCAGTACGCCAAGGGGCTGCAGCTGCTGGAGGAGGACCCGGAGATCTACGCCCGCGCCGAGCGCTGGATCGAGGCCGCCGACTGGATCGTCTGGCAGCTGTGCGGCGTCGAGACCCGTAACGTCTGCACCGCCGGTTACAAGGGGCTGCTCCAGGACGGCCACTACCCGTCCCCGGCGTACCTGTCCGCGCTGAACCCGGGCTTCGCCGACTTCGTCGCCAAGATCGACGGACCGCTGGCGCAGCTCGGCGCGCGGGCCGGTGGGCTCACCGCGCAGGCCGCCGCCTGGACCGGGCTGCCGGAGGGGATCGCGGTGGCCGTCGGCAACGTCGACGCCCACGTCACCGCCGCCGCCGCGCAGGCGCTGACCCCCGGCCGGCTGGTCGCCATCATGGGCACCTCCACCTGCCACGTGGTCAACGGTACCGAGCGGGCCGAGGTCGCCGGCATGTGCGGCGTGGTCGACGGCGGGATCAGCGCCGGCTCCTGGGGCTACGAGGCCGGCCAGAGCGGCGTCGGCGACATCTTCGGCTGGTACGTCAAGCACGCCGCCCCCGCCGGCTTCGACTCCCACGAGGCGCTGACCGAGGCCGCCGCGGCCCAACCCGTCGGCGCGCACGGCCTGGTCGCCCTGGACTGGTGGAACGGCAACCGCTCGCTGCTGGTCAACCACGACCTCAGCGGGGTGCTCGTCGGGCTCACCCTGGCCACCCGGCCACCGGACGTCTACCGCGCGCTGCTGGAGTCCACCGCGTTCGGCACCCGCATGATCATCGAGGCGTTCGCCGAGGCGGGCGTCCCGGTCGACGAGCTGATCGTGGCCGGCGGGCTGACCGGCAACAGCCTGCTGATGCAGATCTACGCCGACGTGACCCGGCGTCCGCTGGGCATCATCGGCTCGGCGCAGGGCCCGGCCCTGGGCTCGGCGATCCACGCGGCGGTCGCGGCCGGCGCGTACCCCGACGTGCCGACCGCCTCGGCGGCGATGGGCCGGGTCGACCGCGAGGTCTACCGGCCCGACCCGGAGCGCGCCGACGCCTACGACGCGCTCTACGCCGAGTACCGCCGGTTGCACGACCACTTCGGCCGGGGTGGCGACGACGTGCTGCTACGGCTGCGGGCGATCCGCAACGCCGCCCGCCGTCCGGCCGTCGCGCCCGCCGCCGAACCGACCACCGACCCCCTGGAGGTGCCGGCATGACCCTCGACCTCGACGCCGAGGTGGCCCGGCTGCGCGAGCAGGTGGCCACCCTGCACGGCGAGCTGGTGCGCTACAACCTGGTGGCCTGGACGGCCGGCAACGTCTCGGCCCGGGTGCCCGGCCGGGAACTGATGGTGATCAAGCCGAGCGGGGTGTCCTACGACGACCTGCGGCCCGACAACATGATCGTCTGCGACCTCGACGGGGTCGTGGTCGACGGCGACCTCTCGCCGTCCAGCGACACCGCCGCCCACGCCTACGTCTACCGGGCGATGCCCGAGGTCGGCGGCGTGGTGCACACCCACAGCGGGTACGCCACCGCCTGGGCCGCCTGCGGCGAGGCGATCCCGTGCCACCTCACCGCCCAGGCCGACGAGTTCGGCGGCGAGATCCCGGTCGGTCCGTTCGCGCTCATCGGCGGGGACGACATCGGCAAGGGCATCGTGGCGACCCTGTCCGGGCACCGCTCACCGGCGGTGCTGATGCGCAACCACGGCGTGTTCACCATCGGCCGGGACGCCCGCGCGGCGGTGAAGGCCGCCGTGATGTGCGAGGACGTGGCCCGCACCGCCCACCTGGCCCGGACGCTCGGCACCCCGGTGCCGATGGCCCAGGCCGACATCGACTCCCTCTACGACCGCTACCAGAACGTCTACGGGCAGTCGGGGCCGTAACGCCCGACCGCCCGTCCTCGCCACCGGCCCGCCCCGGCGGACCGGTCGATCCACCGCAACCCGATGCACCACCCCTGGAAGGTCCGGTCCGTCCGGCGTGCCGTGCCGGCCGGCCCTTCCGCGCACGCACCATCCCCCACCTCATCCCCGTACAAGGAGTCTTCACATGGCGAAGACCGGTATTACCCTCACCCGGCGCGGCCTCGGCGCGATGCTCGCCGTCGGCCT
Organism: Micromonospora sp. WMMD735; assembly: GCF_049178995.1. NCBI lineage: Bacteria > Bacillati > Actinomycetota > Actinomycetes > Micromonosporales > Micromonosporaceae > Micromonospora > Micromonospora sp. WMMD735. The sequence goes on along the minus strand of NZ_JBMHMJ010000002.1, from coordinate 1,834,707 downwards.
GCTGGCCGGCGGACTCGCCGGCTGCGGCAACAGCGACACTGGCGGCGACGGCGACAGCGGCAGCAGCGGCGGCGGCAACGGCAAGCTGGTCATCGGCTTCTCGCAGGTCGGTGCGGAGAGCGGCTGGCGCACGGCGAACACCAACTCGATCAAGGAGTCGGCCGCCGAGGCCGGCTACGAGCTGAAGTTCGACGACGCGCAGGGCAAGCAGGAGAACCAGATCAAGGCGATCCGCAACTTCATCCAGCAGAAGGTCGACGTGATCGCCTTCTCGCCGGTGGTCGAGTCGGGCTGGGACACCGTGCTCAAGGAGGCCAAGGACGCCAAGATCCCGGTGATCCTGACCGACCGGGCGGTGGACTCGGCCGACAAGAGCCTCTACAAGACCTTCATCGGCTCGGACTTCGTCAAGGAGGGCCGGCTCGCCGGCGAGTGGCTGGTCAAGGAGAAGTCGGCCGCGGCCGGTCCGGTGAACATCGTCGAGCTGCAGGGCACCACCGGTTCGGCGCCGGCCAACGACCGCAAGAAGGGCTTCGCCGAGGCGATCGCCGCCAACCCCAACCTGAAGGTCGTCGCCTCGCAGAGCGGTGACTTCACCCGGGCCGGCGGCAAGCAGGTCATGGAGCAGTTCCTCAAGGCCAACCCGAAGATCGACGTGCTTTTCGCGCACAACGACGACATGGGCCTGGGCGCGCTGGAGGCGATCACCGCGGCGGGCAAGACGCCCGGCAAGGACATCACCATCATCACCATCGACGCGGTCAAGGACGGCATGCAGGCGCTCGCCGACGGCAAGTTCAACTTCATCGCGGAGTGCAGCCCGCTGCTCGGCCCGCAGCTGATGGACCTGGCCAAGAAGGTCAAGGCCGGCGAGGAGGTCCCCGCCCGGGTCGAGACCGAGGAGACCACCTTCACCCAGGAGCAGGCCAAGGCGGCCCTGCCCAACCGGAAGTACTGATCCGACCGGAGGCCGCCGCGTTCGGCGCGGCGGCCTCCGCTTCCGAGGAAAGGTTCGGTGGGATGTCGGAGAGGCATCCGGTCCTGACGATGACCGCGATCAGCAAGATCTTCCCCGGGGTCCGCGCCCTCGACGGCGTCGACCTGCGGCTCTTTCCCGGTGAGGTGCACGCCCTGATGGGCGAGAACGGCGCCGGGAAGTCAACCCTCATCAAAGTGCTGACCGGCGTCTACGGCACCGATTCCGGCACCATCACCCTCGACGGCGCACAGGTCTCCTTCTCCGGCCCGATGCAGGCCACCGCCGCCGGGGTGAGCACCGTCTACCAGGAGGTCAACCTCCTGCCGAACCTGTCGGTCGCGGAGAACATCTACATCGGCCGGGAGCCGCGCCGCTTCGGCGCGGTCAACTGGCGCGAGATGCGCCGTGGGGCCAAGGACCTGCTCGCCCGCATCGACCTGGACATCGACGTCACCGAACTGCTCGGCAACTACTCGCTGGCCGTGCAGCAGATGGTCGCCATCGCCCGCGCCGTCGACATCCGGGCCCGGGTGCTGATCCTCGACGAGCCGACCTCCAGCCTGGACGCCGACGAGGTGGCCCAGCTGATGCGGATCATGCGGCAGCTGCGCGACGACGGCATCGCGATCATCTTCGTCACCCACTTCCTCGACCAGGTCTACGCGATCGCCGACCGGATCACCGTGCTGCGCAACGGCCGGCTCGTCGGCGAGTACCTGACCAGCGAACTGCCCCAGATCGCGCTGGTGGAGAAGATGATCGGCAAGGAGCTGGACGCCCTGGAACGCCTCGACGAGGCGACCAGCGGCGAGGACCGGGCGGCCCTGGAGTCGGGCACCCCGCTGGTGGCGGCCGACGGGCTCGGCAAGTCCGGTTCCGTCGCCCCGTTCAGCCTCACCATCCACCAGGGCGAGGTGGTCGGCCTGGCCGGTCTGCTCGGCTCGGGACGTACCGAGGTGGCCCGGTTGTTCTTCGGCGCGGACCGCGCCGACACCGGCCGGCTCGCCGTGGACGGCACCCCGGTGACGATCCGCAACCCGGTGGCCGCCATCGACCGGGACATCGCGTTCTGCTCCGAGAACCGCCGCACCGAGGGACTGGTCGGCGAGCTGTCGGTGCGGGAGAACATCATCCTCGCCATGCAGGCGGCCCGGGGCTGGCTACGGCCGCTGCCGCGCCGCCGCCAGGACGAACTGGTCCAGCACTGGATCACGGCGTTGAGCATCCGGCCGGCCGATCCGGAGATGCCGGTGCGCAACCTGTCCGGCGGCAACCAGCAGAAGGTGCTGCTGGCCCGCTGGCTGATCACCGAACCCCGGCTGCTGATCCTCGACGAACCGACCCGGGGCATCGACATCGGCGCTAAGACCGAGATCCAGCGCCTGGTCGCGCAGCTCTCCGACGGTGGGATGGCGGTGCTGTTCATCTCCGCCGAACTGGAGGAGGTGCTCCGGCTCAGCCACAAGGTCGCCGTCATGCGGGACCGGCAGCTGGTCACCGAGATCACCAACGACGACACCCTCGATGCCGCCCGCGTCATGCAGGTCATCGCCAGCGGCAGTTCCCAGGAAGGGTCGGTGCCGGCATGAGCACCGTACGGGCCCGCGCTGCGGGCGTCACCGGTCACCGGCTGTTCTGGCCGCTCGTGGTGCTGGTGCTGCTGCTGGTGGCGAACGCCGTCTACCGGCCGAGCTTCCTGTCGGTCGAGCTGAAGAACGGCCACCTCTACGGCAGCCTGATCGACATCGTCCGGCTCAGCGCCCCGCTGATCCTGGTCGCCCTGGGCATGTCCCTGGTGATCGCCACCGGCGGCATCGACCTGTCGGTGGGCGCGGTGGCGGCGGTCGCCGGCGCGGTCGCCTGCCTCTACATCAGCGAGCAGCCCGACCAGAACAGCCTGGGCGTGGTGCTCACCGCGGTGGCCCTCGGCTTCGGCGTCGCCCTGCTGCTCGGGGCGTGGAACGGCATCCTGGTCGCCGGGATCGGCATCCAACCGATCATCGCCACGCTGATCCTGATGGTGGCCGGCCGGGGGCTGGCCCAGTTGATCGCCGAGGGGCAGATCATCACCATCAACAGCGGGCCGTACAAGGTGATCGGGGTCGGGCACCTGCTGACCCTGCCGTTCGCCATCGTCATCGCCCTCGCGGTGACCGTGCTGGTGGCGGTGCTGACCCGGCGTACCGCGCTCGGCATGATCATCGAGTCGGTCGGCGGGAACGCCGAGGCCAGCCGGCTGGCCGGCATCCGCTCCCGCCGGATCACCTTCCTGGTGTACGTGGTGAGCGCCGCCTGCGCCGCCATCGCCGGGTTCATGATGACGGCGAACGTCTCCAGCGCCGACGGCAACGCGGTGGGCCTCTGGGTCGAGCTGGACGCCATCCTGGCCGTGGTCATCGGCGGCACCGCGCTGGCCGGCGGCCGGTTCTACCTCGGTGGCACCGTGGTCGGCGCGCTGCTCATCCAGACCCTGACCACCTCGGTCTACGCCATGAACATCGACCCGCAGACGTCCCTGCTGTTCAAGGCGGTCGTGGTGATCGTGGTCTGTCTCATCCAGGCCCCGGCCTTCCGGGCGCGGTTCCGCCGTCGGCGCAGCGTCCCGGTCACGCCGGTGGAGCCGGTCGGCACAGAGAAGGAGCAGGTTCCGGCATGACCACGACCCCGTTGGCCGCCCGTCCGGGCCGTGCCTGGTGGCGGGTGCCACCCCGGCACGTACCGGTGCTCGCCACCGCAGCCCTGCTGCTGGTGATGTACTCCATCGGCGTCTCCCAGTACCGCGCGTTCTCCAACATCCAGGTCGTCTTCAACGTCTTCATCGACAACGGCTTCCTGCTGGTCGTCGCGGTCGGGATGACCTTCGTGATCCTCACCGGCGGCATCGACCTGTCGGTCGGGTCGGTGGTGGCGATGACCGCGATGGTGTCGGCCTCGTTGCTGGGCAACGGGCTGCACCCCGCCGTGGTGCTGGTGATCGCGCTGCTGATCGGCCCGATCCTCGGGTTCGCGATGGGCTGTGTGATCCATTTCTTCGACATCCAACCCTTCATCGTCACCCTCGCCGGGATGTTCTTCGCCCGGGGCGTGTGCACCTGGATCAGCACCACCTCGATCCCGATCACCGACGGCTTCTGGACCAGCACCGCCCAGCACCGCATCCATCTCGGCGAGAACTTCGTCTCGGTCGGCGCGCTGATCGCCGTCGCGGTGGTGGCCGTGGCGGCGGCCGTGCTCGCGTACACCCGGCTGGGCCGCAACGTGTACGCCATCGGCGGCAACCAGCAGTCGGCGCTGCTGATGGGCCTGCCGGTGGGTCGTACGAAGATCGCGGTCTACACGATCAGCGGGCTCTGCTCGGCGATCGGCGGCATCCTGCTGTCCTTCTACACCCTGTCGGGTGCCCCGCTCATCGCGGTGGGCATGGAGCTGGACGTGATCGCGGCGGTCGTCATCGGCGGCACCCTGCTCACCGGCGGGTCCGGCTACATCTTCGGCACCCTGCTCGGGGTGCTGGTGCTCAGCATCATCCAGACGTTGATCACCTTCGACGGCACCCTCAACTCGTGGTGGACCAAGATCGTCATTGGTGGCCTGCTGTTCGTGTTCATCCTGCTCCAACGCCTCGTCGGCATCCGTACCAAGTAACCCTCGCCAGCCCCACCGGAAGGCAACGCCCATGACCAACCCATCCCCGGTCGCCGAGGTCTGGTTCCTCACCGGCAGCCAGGGCCTGTACGGCCCGGAGACCCTGCGCCAGGTGGCCGAGCAGTCCCGGCGGATCGCCGAACGACTCGACGCCGACCCGGCCGTCCCGGCCCGGGTGGTCTGGAAGCCGGTGCTGACCTCCAGCGCCGAGATCCTCGCCGTCTGCCGCGACGCCGCCGTACAGGGCGCGGTCGGGGTGATCGCCTGGATGCACACGTTCTCCCCGGCCAAGATGTGGATCTCCGGGTTGGACGCGCTGCGCACCCCGCTGCTGCACCTGCACACCCAGGCCAACGTGGAACTGCCCTGGTCCGAGATCGACATGGACTTCATGAACCTCAACCAGGCCGCCCACGGCGACCGGGAGTTCGGGTACGTCCAGACCCGGCTCGGTGTCGCCCGCAAGACCGTCGCCGGGCACGTCAGCGACCCCCGGGTCGCCGCCCGGATCGGCGCGTGGACCCGGGCCGCGATCGGGCACGCCGAGATGCGGTCGCTGCGGCTGGCCCGTTTCGGCGACAACATGCGCGACGTGGCGGTCACCGAGGGCGACAAGGTCGAGGCCGAGCTGCGCTTCGGCGTGTCGGTGAACACCTACGGGGTCAACGACCTGGTCGAGGCCGTCGACGCGGTCGCCGACGCCCGCATCGACGACCTGGTCAAGGAGTATGACGACAGCTACCGGCTGGTCGACGCGTTGCGTTCCGGTGGCGACCGGCACGACTCGCTGCGCTACGCCGCCCGGATCGAGGCGGGGCTGCGCGACTTCCTCGACGCCGGTGGGTTCCGCGCCTTCACCACCAACTTCGAGGACCTCGGCGGGCTGCGGCAGCTGCCCGGCCTCGCGGTGCAGCGGCTGATGGCCGACGGGTACGGCTTCGGCGGCGAGGGCGACTGGAAGACCTCGGTGCTGGTGCGCACGCTCAAGTCGATGTCCGTCGGCACCACCGGCGGCACCTCGTTCATGGAGGACTACACCTACGACCTCACCCCCGGCCGGGAACTGGTGCTCGGGGCGCACATGCTGGAGGTCTGCCCGACCATCGCGGCGGCCACCCCGAACGTCGAGATCCACCCGCTGGGCATCGGCGGCCGGGAGGACCCGGTCCGGTTGGTCTTCGACGCCCAGCCCGGCCCGGCCGTGGTGCTCGGCCTGGCCGACATGGGGGAGCGGTTCCGGCTGGTCGCCAACGAGATCGACGTGGTCGCGCCGCCGTACCCGCTGCCGAAGCTGCCGGTGGCGCGGGCGGTGTGGCGGCCCCGGCCGGACCTGGCCGCGTCGGCGGAGGCCTGGCTGACCGCCGGCGCCCCGCACCACACGGTGCTGTCCCAGGCCGTCGGCGTCGAGGAGCTGCACGACCTCGCCGAGATGGTCGGCACCGAGCTGGTCGTCATCGACGCCGACACGACCCCCCGCCGGTTCGCCGACGAGCTGCGCTGGAACCAGGCCTACTACCGCCTGGCCCGGGGTTTCTGAGCCGCCATGGGCCAGCAGCGGCCCGAACGCGCCGCGGTGATGAGCGACGTCGCGCAACTCGCCGGGGTGTCGCACCAGACCGTGTCCCGGGTGCTCAACAACCACCCGAGCGTTCGGCCGGAGACCCGGGAACGGGTGCTGCGTGCCGTGCACCAGCTCAACTACCGGCCCAATGCCCTGGCCCGGGGACTGGCGGGCCGCCGCTCCCGGGTCATCGGCGTGGTCAGCTTCGACACCATCCTGTTCGGGCCGGCGGCCACGCTGCTGGGCATCGAGCGGGCGGCCCGCGCCGCCGGGTACGGCATCAGCATCGTCACCCTGGAGCGGCTGGACCGGAGCGGGATGCGCTCGGCGATCGACGCGCTGACCGAGCAGTCGGTGGCCGGCGTCGTCGTCATCACCCCGATGATGACGGCGTCGGTCGCCGTGCACGGCCTGCCCACCGGGGTGCCCGCCGTGGTCGTCGAGGCCAGCGGGGAGCGCGGTGAACTCCCGAGCATCTCGGTCGACCAGGTGGCCGGGGCCCGACTGGCGGTCCGGCACCTGCTCGACCTCGGCCACGAGACGGTGTGGCACATCGCCGGTCCCCGGGACTGGCTGGAGGCCCGGGACCGGGTCGACGGCTGGCGGCAGACCCTGGAGCAGGCGGGCCGCCGCGTCCCACCGGTCATCGTCGGCGACTGGAGCCCCCGGGCCGGCTACGAGCTGGGGCAGTCCCTGGTGGAACGCCCCGACGTGACGGCGGTGTTCTGCGCCAACGACCACCAGGCGCTCGGCCTGCTGCGCGCCCTGCACCAGCGGGGCGCGCGGATTCCCGAGGACGTCAGCGTCGTCGGCTTCGACGACATCCCCGAGGCCGAGTACCTCTCCCCGCCGCTGACCACCGTGCGGCAGGACTTCGACGAGGTCGGCCGCCGGTGCGTGGCGGCCCTGCTGGAACTCTTCGACGGCACCGGCGCGGGCACCCCCCGCCCCCAGGTCGAGCCGGAGCTGGTCGTCCGCGCGAGCAGCGGCAACCGCCGCCCCTGACCCGCCCGCCCGCGTCGGCGGGCCCCTTCGGCTGCGCGGTGCCGCCCCGCGACCCGTACCCGGTGGTGACGGTGCGCCCCTGAGCCGCGCCGGTGGGTCGTCCCGGTGGCGTCAACGGGCGGCGACCCGGGTCGGCCCGCCGGTGACGGCGGGGTGACGTGCGCTGCGACAGGGTCGGACGGCGACGGCCGGTGCGGGTGTGCCGGCGGTCGGGACCCTCGTCTCGGGCAGGCCGTCAAGGGAGACCCCATGATCAGGACAATGCTCCGGGTCCGCGCGCGTCCCGGCGCCGAACAGCGCGTCCGGTCGGCGTGGCGGACGGCCGCGGCGCAGATCGGCGCACTGCCCGGCAACCTGCGCCGGGAGCTGTTCCTCGACGCCCACGACCCGCACACGTTCGTGCTCGCCACCGAGTGGGCCGACGACGACGCCCTGCGCGACTACGACAACGGCCCGGTGGCCGCCCGCCTCGCCGCCGCGCTGCGCGACGGGTGCGAGCCGACCACCGCCGACGACCACCGGGTGATGCGCGACGAGCCGGACGGGGACCCGACGATCCTGGTGGACGTCGAGGTCACCGTCCCGGCCGACCGGCTCGCCGAGTTCCACCGGGGCCACGCCGAGGTGACCGCCCGGATGGCCGGGGTCCCCGGCTATCTGCGCGAGGAACTGCTGCGCGAGCCCGACTCGGACGTCCACCACATCTTCGCCGAGTGGCGCTGCGCGGCGGAGTTCCACCGCTGGGTCGCCAATCCGGCCCACGCGCGGGAGGAGGCCGGGCCGATCGCGCCGTTCCTGCTCGACTTCCGCCGCCGACTGTTCCACCCCACGACCCGTCCCGGCGTCGACCGGGCAGCCAGCACCGGTAGGGAGACCGACGTGCACACGACAACTGACGTACTCATCGTCGGGGCGGGGCCGACCGGGCTGACCGCCGCCGTCGAACTGGCCCGGCGCGGCATCGACTGCCGGGTGGTGGACAGGTCGGTCGCCCCGCCCGGCCAGGCCGACAAGGCGATCGGCGTGCACTGCCGCACCATGGAGATCTGGGCCGAGCAGGGCATCGTGCGGGAGGCGATGGACGCCGGCAGTTGGCTGACCGGCAACGTGGTGTTCGTCAACGGCACGCAGACCCACCGGATGAGCTGGGAGCTGCCCGGCCTGCCGTACGCGCACCTGGGCCTGCCCCAGTACGAGACCGAGCGCATCCTCACCGAGCGGCTGGCCACCCTCGGCGTCCGGCCGCAGCGCGGCGCGGAACTGACCGGGTTCACCCAGGGCTCGGACGGCGTGCTGGCCACCCTCACCCTCGCCGACGGCAGCATCCGCACCGTCCGGGCCCAGTACCTGATCGGCGCCGACGGCGCGCACAGCCGGGTCCGTGACCTGCTCGGGTTGACGTTCTCCGGTGGGCTGGGCCGGTTTCCGCAGCTGTTCATGCTCGCCGACGTCGACGTGAACTGGGACATGCCCGACGGGCACCTGCTGCGGTTCCTGCACGAGACCGACGGGCAGATGGACGGCATGCTGGTCTGCGTTCCGCTGCGCGGACAGGGCCGGTACCGGATCGCGACCCTCGCGCCGCCCCGGTTCTTCGCCCAGACCGGCGGCCGGGACGCCCCGCCCGGGTTCAGCGAGGAGCTGGCCGAGCCGACCCTCGACGACGTGCAGGCGGCGCTGGACCGGTTGGCCCCGCCGGGCACCCGGGCGGCGAACCTGCGCTGGTCGTCGGTGTTCCGGATCAGCCACGGCATCGTCGACCGGTACGGCCACGGCCGGGTCTTCGTCGCCGGGGACGCGGCCCACCTGCACCCGCCGGCCGGGGGACAGGGGATGAACACCGGCATCCAGGACGCCTGGAACCTGGCCTGGAAGGTGGCGCTGGCGGTGCGCGGGATCGCCGCCCCCGGCCTGCTCGACAGCTACGAGGCCGAACGCCGCCCGGAGGGCGCGGAGATCGTCGGCCGCGCGGTACGGATGGCGTTCACCGACGAACTGGACCGCGCCGACCTGGAACGGCAGTTCCTCCAGGAGATGTCCATGTTGCTCAGCTACGCCGACAGTCCACTGGTCGGCGAGTGCGTCACCGACCCGGACGGGCTACGGGCCGGCCCGCGTCCCGGCGACCGCGCCCCCGACCTGGGCGGGTTGCGGCGGCGGGGGGTGGGGCATCCGCTGCGGCTGCGTGACCTGACCACCGGCCCCCGGCACACCCTGCTGCTCTACGCCGACGCCTCGGCCGACCCGGCGGCGCTGGCCGCCGTACCGGGGCTCTGCGCCGACGTCCGCGCCCTCACCCGGGGCGAGGTCGACGCGTACCTGCTGGTCAGCCCGGACGCCGAGGTGCCGGGGTCGCCCGCGCCGCCGGTGGTGGTCGACGCCGGGGGTGAGTTCCGCACCGGGTACGGGGTGACCGGCACCGCCCTGTACCTGATCCGCCCGGACGGGCACGTCGGCTTCCGCAGCCAGCCGATCGACGCCGACGCGCTGCGCAAGAACCTGCACCTCGTCTTCGGTGGTGCGCGATGACGCCCGTGCGCACGGTGCTCGCCATGCGTACCCGGGAGGGCTGCGCGGAGCGGTTCGAGGCGGAGTGGCTCTCGGCGGCGGAGCAGATCCGGCAGCTCGACGGGTGCCTGCGCCAGGACCTCGTCCGGGACGCCGACGACCCGCGCAGCTACCTGATCATCAGCGACTGGGCGGACCGGGAACGGTTGGACGCCTTCGGCCGCAGCGAGCACCGCGACCGGCTGCTGCGGGTGGTACGCGACCTGCGGGAATCCGCCGAACGACACACCTACCAGGTGCTGCACAGCATGCCCAGCGCGCCCGAGGAGACGAGATGACCGAGCCGCTGCCCGCCGCACAGCTCTACACCGAGCAGTTCGCCGTCGACCCCTACCCGTCCTTCGCCCGACTGCGCGTGGACGCGCCGGTCTGCCCGGTCAGCTCACCCCGGTTCGACTCGTACCTGCTGACCCGGTTCGACGACGCGCGTACGGCGCTGACCGACCCCCGGCTGTCCAAGAACCTCTACGGCCCCGGGCAGCACTACCTGCAGATCTTCGGCCCGAACTCCGAGGCGCTGAACCGGAACATGCTCAACTCGGACCCGCCGGAGCACACCCGGCTGCGCCGGCTGGTGTCGCAGGCGTTCGCACCCCGCCGGATCGAGGCGTTGCGCCCCCGGGTACGGCAGATCGTCGACGACCTGATCGACGGGTTCGTCGCGCAGGGCCGGGCCGAGCTGATGCACGACTTCGCGATCCCGCTGCCGATGGTGGTGATCTGCGAACTGCTCGGGGTGCCCCGGGCCGACCAGGACCGGGTGCTGGACTGGACCCAGGTGATCCGTACCTCCGGGTCGTCGCGGCGACCGCCGGCGCAGGAACGGGCGGCGGTCGGCGAGGCGCAGGTGCGGCTGCACCACTACCTGGCGGAGCTGGTGGCCGCCAAGCGGACCGCCCCGGCCGACGACATGATCAGCGCGTTGATCGACGCCTGCGACCAGGACGGCAGGCTGTCCGAGGCGGAACTGGTCACCACCACCTTCCTGCTGCTGTTCGCCGGGCACCAGACCACCGCCGACTTCCTGGGCAACGCGACGGTGGCCCTGCTGACCCACCCCGACCAGCTCGACCTGCTGCGCGACACCCCGGAGCTGCTGCCCTCGGCGATCGAGGAGCTGCTGCGCTTCGACGGCCCGCTGCCGGTGGCCAGCCCCCGGGTCGCCACCGAGGACGTCGAGTACGGCGGGGTGCGCATCCCGGCCGGGTCGATCGTCGGCGTGGCGCTCAACGCGGCCAACCACGATCCGGCGCACTTCGTCGACCCGGACCGGCTGGACCTGCGCCGGGTCCGGGGCCCGCACCTGGGTTTCGGTCACGGCGTGCACTACTGCCTCGGGGTGTCGCTGGCCCGGATGGAGGCCCAGATCGGCCTGGCGGCGCTGCTGCGCCGGCTGCCCGGGTTGCGCCTGGCCGTGCCGCCCGCCGAGCTGCGCCGGTTGCCGGCGGCGTCCCCGTTCCGGGGCCTGCTGGAGCTGCCGGTCCGATTCGCCCCCTCCGCCCCGCCGGTGTCGCACCCGCCGGCCAGTCGCCCCCGCCCCAGCGAGCCGACCCGTACCGCCTGATTCCCGAGGAGTTCCGATGACCTTCCGCAACGTGATCGTCTGTCGCATGGTGCCGGGCAGCGAGCAGACCGTCGCCGACGTGTTCGGGTACTACGACCGGACCACCCGCCCGCAGGACCTGGGCGTGGTCGGGCGGACCCTGCTGTCCTTCCACGGCCTCTACATCCACCTGATCGAGCGCGACGCCGACCCGAGGGTGACCGGGCAGACCCGGGGCCTGCCGGCCTTCCAGCAGATCGCCGAGCAGATCGCCCCGTACGTGACGCCCTACCCGAGGGACTGGAGGAACCCGTCGGACTCGGTGGCGAAGGAGTTCTACTCCTGGGCACCGGCCGAGCCGCCGGCCGCCGGGGGCGAGCCGACCCGGACGGTCATCGTGGCCCGGATCAAGCCGGGCGCGGAACCCACGGTGGCGCAGATCTTCGCCGAGTCCGACGCGGGCCCGCTGCCGGCCATGATGGGGGTGACCGGGCGGTGGCTGTACTCGATCGACGACGTCTACCTGCACGTGCTGGAGCGCGTCGGCGAACCGTTCGACGGCGCCGTCGAACAACGGCACGACCAGCCGGCGTTCGCCAAGATCATGGATGATCTCAGCCCGTACATCAGCCCGTTCGACCCGGACACCTGGGGCAGCCCGCTGGACGCGGTGGCGACGGAGTTCTACCGGTGGCGGGCCGAGGACTGAGCCGGTCGGCCGGCGGGGGCCCGCGTGGCGCGGGCCCCCGCCGGTGTGCCCGTCAGCCGGTGGGCAGGGTCGCCCAGCCCCGGTTGAAGGTCAGGCTGTCGTCGTCCGGCCGGTAGTTGCGCTCGATGTTGCCGGCCGCGTCCACCGAGAACCAGTGGACCTTGGTGCCGGCCGGGACGGTCAGCGTCTCGCCCCCCTCCCGGATGCCCGCCGAGGCGTACAGGGTGGAGGCGAACGTCGGCCGGCTGCCGTCGAGGGTGTAGAACACCGCCGCCGGCTCGCTGACGTCGAACCGGACGCTCACCGCGCCCTCGGTGGCGCTCGGCGTGACCGACATGGTGCTGGTCGGGCGCTTGCGGTCCTTGTCGTAGTCCCGGGCCACCCGCAGCAGCTCGACCAGGCCGTTGCTGAACTCCATGGTCTCCTGGTGCGCCTCCTCCCAGGTGGGCTGGAAGCTGGTGCCGACCTCGAAGTTCCAGGCGTAGATGCCGTACTTGTACCAGAGCATGTCGCCGGAGTTGCCTGCCGCCGAGTACAGCACGTCGGAGATCGGGCCGGTCCGCGCCGGGGTGACCGCCATGTTGCGGTGCCGCTTGATCGCGGTGAGGATGCGCGACGACGCGCCCCAGAAGAACGACTCGTCGGCCAGCGTCGGCCGGGGCGCGGAGATCCGGCCCGGGGTGGCGTACGCGCCTGGCGACCACATGAAGTAGTTGCCGGAGGAGTGCAGGTTCATCGAGAACTTCATGTTGGGCCGCTGGGCCAGCCAGTCGACGTTGCGGTTCTCCGGCTCGGACAGCTCACTCGGCCCCGCGTAGGTGTCACTGGTGCAGCTCGCCGACGCCCCCGAGTAGCCGTCGAAGAGGCTGTACTCGGTGTAGTTGCGGTTGTTGTCCACCCCCCACGAGTTGCGGGCCAGCGCGTCGGTGGCACCACCCGGGGCACAGTGGTTGGTCATGTTGCGCCGTTGCGAGGCGTAGTCGTAGAACGAGTAGTGCCCGCCGTCCGGGTTGATCGACGGCACGATCCAGATGTCCAGCGTGCGCAGCAGCTGCTTGGTGTTCTCGTCGGTGGCGTGGTTGCGCAGCAGCCGCTCGGCGGTCTCGATGGTGACCAGCGGCGGGACCCACTCCCGGGCGTGTTCCTGGGCGTAGGCCAGCACCCCGGTGCGGGAGCCGTCGCGGTACTTGCCGATCCGGATCGCGTACACCGGGTGCGGGTCGCGGGAGACCCCGGCCGGCGCCTTCAGGTTGTCCGTCAGCGGCGTCGACGCGACCGGCGCGACCACGCCCGCCCCGGCGTCCCCCCGATAGGTGTACGCCCTGACCAGCGCACCCGCCTCGGCGGTCAGCGCCGCGGCGACCTGGGCGGCGGTGCTGGTCACCGCCCCGGCGGCGTCGGTGGCCAGGCTGACCCGGATGGCCTTGCCGGTCACCGTGACCGTGAGCGGCCGGTCGGCCGCACCCGGGTCGGCCAGCTCGACGGTGATGTCGTTGCCGCCCTCGTGCCCCCAGGCGAGCGAGTCGACCGCGACCCGGGTGGCGGCGGTCCCACCGAGCACCACCTGCGCCTTGCGCCGGTATCCGTTGGTCTGGTATGGCAGCTTCACCACCTCGGCGAGCTGCGGGTAGGCGTCGGCCAGCCGCTTGATCCGGTCGTACAGCTCGGTCGGGGTGAGGTAGCTGGTGACGAAGTCCTTCTGGTAGCCGGGGCCCTCCGGGCTGTCGGCCGGGATCGGCAGCCACTCCTTCACCTCGGCGACCGCCACGTCACCGGTGGGGCTGGTGATCTGGATCCGCTGCGGCCGGGCGGTGACGGCGGCGGCACCCCGGTGGTAGAGGTAGACCCCGGCGTCGACGAACCGGCTGATGTTCTGGGTGCCGCCGGAGCCGATCTCGGTGCCGGGGCCGCTGTCGCGGGCCACGGTCAACGTGCTGGTGGAGGTCTGCCCCTGGGCCCACTTCGCCTCGACCGAGAGCACCTGGTTGGTGCCGGAGGTGTAGTAGTCGGCCCGGATGATCTTCACGTCGGAGGTGGCGGCGCTGCGTTCCAGGGTCGCCGTGTACGCCCGGTTCTCGGCCCGGTGGGCGGCGATCGTCGCCTCGCGTTCGCTGATCCGCTGCGCGGAGTCGGCGGCGTCGTGCAGCACCGCGCCGACCCGGTAGCCCATCCGCTTCAGCGCGGCGACCTCGGTCGGGGTGACCACGGCGTGCACCACGATGCCCGCCTCGGTGGGCGTGACGTGGTGGTCGAGGTCGACGCCGGTGGCGACCAGCGCGTCGAGCTGGGCCGTGCCGTCGACCGTCACCTCCACCACGTCGGCCTGCTCGTCGGCGGAGCGTTCGAGCACGGCCGGGGCGTCGGCCTCCCGGTCGGCCGGCGCGGCGGTGCCGGCGGTCGCCGGGCCGGCGAGCAGCAGCAGCGCCACGCCGGCGGCCGTCGCGGCGGGTAGCCGCCGCCAACGGCGGGGGAGTGCGGAACGGGACATCTCGGGCCACCTTTCTCGGGGTGCGAGACGGGCCGACGGCGCGCGGCAGCGCCCGCCGTCGGGCGGGGTGCGAAACGGGAAGGTCGGACGCCGACGGTCGCGCGACGGCGGGCGGCCGGCTCGCGACGTCGACCCGCCGACGACGGGACGTCTCCCGGCGGGTGGCGGCGACGGACCGGCGCCGATCCGGTCTGCGGGACGGGCGTGGGGGCGTACCTGGTTACGGTCGGTCGTGGGGGCGTTGCCGATCGGTGCGCCCATCCTGGCCGTACCCGCTCGGATCTGTCAATGATCTGTCCGGACGGACACGGGCTGTCACAGCACGGGTGGCGTGGGTGTCCTTTCCCGACGGTCCACGGGTGACCCCACGACGCCTCAGGACGCCGACCGGTAGTGGCCGGTGAGCCGGCCCAGCTTCATCGCCAGGTGCAGGCACAACCGTTCGTTGCCGTCCTTGAGGTCGGTGTCGGCGAGCTGCTCGACCCGTTGCAGCCGGTAGTAGAGGGTGGTCCGGTGCAGCCGCAGCTTCTCGGCGGTCGCGTGGGCGTTGCCGGCCAGGTCGAGGTACGCCTCCAGGGTCTCCAGCAGCACCTGGTGGGCGTCGTCGCGCAGCAGCCGCTCCAGCCCGGGGTGCACCCCGGCGACGTCGAGGTCCCGGCCGTCGAGCTGCGACAACACCCGGTAGATGCCCAGCCCGGCCCAGGAGACCACCGGACCCAGCGCCGGCAGTTGCACCCCCACCCGGGCCGCCTGCACCGCCTCCCGGTAGGACTGCACCGCGTCGACCAGCCCGGGACGGGGCTGACCGATCCCGGTCACCGTCCGCTCCACCGAGGACAACCCCCGGGTCGCCTGCCGCAGCACGTCGTCGAGATGCCCGGCGGCGGCCTGCGGGGTGGGCCGGCCGGCGATCCGGCCGCCGCAGATCAGCAGCACCCCGTGGTCCGGCCAGACCATGTGCAGCGACTCCCGGACGCCGAGCCACCGGCGGGTCGCCACCAGCGCCTGCTCCAGGGCGATCCGGGCCACCTCGTCGGGGTGCCGCCCGTCGGCGGGGGCGAGCTGGGCGACCACCGCCGTGGTCGTGCCGTCACCGGCGACCGTGCCCTCCTCCAGCAGCGCCCGGACGGCGTGCGCACGGGCCTGCGGGCTCTCGACCAGCAGCGTCCGGGTGGCCTCGGACTCCCGCTGCGAGGCCAGCTCACCGAGCAGGTTCTCCCGGTAGAGGGCCAGCGACAGGTCGGTGAACGCGCCGGTCGCGGTGGCGATGTCGGCGTCGGTCATCGACCCGTCGTCGTCGATGAACCAGACGAAGCCGAGCAGCAGGTCGTCGTGCCAGATCGGCACGCAGACCCGGGGGAGCAGGTCGAGGTCGACGTCGGCCGGGGTACGCACCGGCTCACGGGCGGTGAGCACGCCCATCCGACGGAACCAGGCGATCACCTCCGGGGTGGTCTGCCGGCGCAGGATCGACATCCGGCGTACCTCGTCCATCGGACCGTCGTGTTCGCTGTAGACGACCACCCGCTGCCGCCGGTCCTCGATGAGGGCGGGCCGCCCCACCCGCGCGGCGACGGCGTCGACTATGCGCTGAAGCTCACCGTGCATGGATCTCCCCTGGTTGGCTGGCGCGGCAGGGGGTGCGACAGCCTGCCCTACCCTGTGCGGCCGGTGGGCCTGTGCGCAAGGTCCACCGGGGATCTACCGACAAAAGGACGGCCCCCACGGCGACTGTTCCGGCAATTGTCCGAAGCACCGTGGTGATCGACGATCGTAAGGTTCCGGTGCGGTGGGCAGCGGGCCGCCGGCGCGCAGGAGGGAACGCCCG
Organism: Micromonospora sp. WMMD735; assembly: GCF_049178995.1. Lineage (NCBI taxonomy): Bacteria > Bacillati > Actinomycetota > Actinomycetes > Micromonosporales > Micromonosporaceae > Micromonospora > Micromonospora sp. WMMD735. The sequence continues at coordinate 1,818,381 of NZ_JBMHMJ010000002.1, read as the reverse complement.
AGTGACAGCTGGTAGGCCCTGGCGGGGGGTGCTGGTCGCCGTCACCACGCCGTTCCGCGACGACCTCGGCGTCGACTTCGACCGGCTCCAGGAGCACGTGCGCTGGCTGGCCGAGGCGGGCTGCCACGGGGTGACCCCGTGCGCGTCGGTGGGGGAGTACCGGGCGCTGTCCGACGACGAGCGGACCGACGTGGTGCGGGCCACCGTGCAGGCCGCCCCGCCGGGCTGCGCGGTGCTGCCCGGGGTCGGCGGGTACGGCAGCCGGCAGTCCCGCCGCTGGGCGGAGCAGGCCGCCGCCGCCGGGGCGCACGGGGTGCTCGCCCCACCCCCGGACGGCTATCCCGCAGGCGACGCCGACGTGGTCGCCCACTACCGCGAGGTCACCGCCGTCGGCCTGCCGGTGGTGGCGCACAACGACCCGTACGACACCCGGGTGGATCTCACCCCGGAGCTGCTGGCCCGGGTCGCCGAGACCGACGGGATCGTCGCGGTCGAGGAGTTCTCCGGCGACGTACGGCGGGTGCACCGGATCCGGGACCTCTGCCCGCACGTGGACGTGCTGGCCGGCGCGGACGACGTGTTGCTGGAACTGGTGCTGTGCGGGGCCCGGGGCTGGGTGTCCGGCCTGTCCAACGCGTTGCCCCGGCCGGCCCTGCGCCTGTACGACCTGTGCGCCGCCGGTGACCTGGCCCGCGCGTTGCCGCTCTACGCCGAGCTGCACCCGGCCTTCGGCTGGGCTTCCCGGCCGGAGGCGGTGCAGGCCATCAAACTGGCGATGGACGCCGCCGGGCGGTTCGGTGGCCGCTGCCGCCCGCCGCGCGGTCCGCTGCCGCCACCGGCCGCCGCCCGGCTGCGCCGGGACCTGGTCCGGGCCCTGTCAGTCACCGTCGATCCGGTAACCGACGGTCGCCCCCGCTGAACCCGGCGACCGGACGTGACCCGCCGCCGGTCCTTCAGGTGTCGGAAGCCGCCGGGCCACCTGCCGACATCTGCACGGTGACCGGCCCCGGCCCGTCCTCCTAGATTCGCTGCGCGGCCCGGTGTGCGGGCGTCCCGGCAGCCACCCCACGGGACCCCGGTCGCCGGCGGCCGCGTCCCTCCCGACGAGAGGTGAACCCGTGCACCGTGTTCCCCGTAACACCCCCCGACTGCGGCGTCGCGTGCTGGCCGCGGTCCTGGCCGGCACGCTCGTGGTGACCGCCGCGACGCAGGCCGCCGCGGCCCCGGCCAACCCGGCCGGCGGCACCGCGCCGTTCCAGGTCCTCGACCCGCAGGCCTGGCAGAACCCCGACACCATGACCTGGGACGACTACCGGGCGGTGCCCGGCAAGAACTGGGCCGACCCGAGCGTGCGGGGCTCGCTGCGCAACTTCAAGATCGCCCTGGTGGCGCTCGACTATCCGGACCAGACGTTCGCGGTGTCCCAACGGGCCCGCTCGACGGTCTTCGGCAACCCCCAGTCGGTCGCGGCCAACATCCCCCGCGCCGACGTGCCGAAGTTCTACCAGGACTTCCTCAACACCCCGAACACCCTGAACAAGGGGCACACCCTGCACGAGTACTGGATGCAGGACTCCAACGGGCGCTACGGCGTGGACCTGGCCGGGTTCGGGCCGTACCAGCTGCCGGCGAAGTCCTACCAGTACGGGCTGGACAGCAGCTTCAACCCCGGCGCCTGCCCGAGCGGGGAGGCCTGCAACAAGAACATCCGCACCGACGGGCTGGGCGCGTGGCGGGCGGCGGTCGGTGACGAGGTCGCCAACCAGTACGAGCTGGTCTTCATCCTCAGCGCCGGGCAGGACGAGTCGTCCACCTGGCAGGAGTTCGGGCAGATGATCTTCCAGAACAAGGAGGACGTGCCGGACTCCTGGGGCCCGCCGGACCCGAACCTGCCGAACTGGGCCAAGACCCGTTACGTGGAGTGGACGTCCTGGAAGGCGGCGGCGACGCTGTGGCCCAACGCCGGTGGCGGCTCCTCCACCCAGGGGGAGAGTTCCGGCATGGGGGTGTACGCCCACGAGCTGACCCACCTGCTCGGCATCGGCGACAACTACAACAACCCGTACGGCGAGCCGTTACGGCGGGCGTACACCGGTATCTGGAGCATGATGTCGCGCGGGTCGTTCAACGGACCCGGTGGCCCGCACACCCGCTGGCAGATCCCGCCGACCAACGGCGGATCGATGGGCTCGCTGCACACGGTGCGGGACAAGCTCAAGATCGGCCTGCTCGGTGAGGAGCACGTGCTGCGGCTGTCCCGGGAGGCGCTGGCCTCGTCCGGGCTGGTCACCGCCCAGGTGACCGCCCGTGCGGTCGACGCCGGCCCGAAGGGGCTGACCGGCGTGAACATCGCCATGAACAAGGACCTCTCGCCGGCCTGCACGGTGGCCACGAACCCGCTGTGCGACGGCGGGAGCTTCAACAACTACACCGTCGAGGTCGTCGACCGGATGGGGGCGGACTCGTTCACCCCGGACCGGGGCGTGCTGCTGAGCAAGACCAAGAACGCCGACAGCGCGCCGTTCCAGTGGGTGGTGGACGCCAACCCGCAGGACATCGACATGATCGACTTCTACCGGCCGGACGGCACCCCGCAGAAGATCACCATGGGTGACTACCGGCAGCTCTCCGACGCGCTGTTCCACGCCGGGGCGGACACCGGCAGCCAGTACGAGTACGTCGACGAGGCCAACCGGCTGCACTTCTACGTCATCGACCTCAAGCGGGACGCGGCCGGCTCGCTGTCGTACACGGTGGCGGTGCGGTCGCTGGACGGCACCGGGGGCCCGAGCACCCACGGCGTGTCCCTCGGCAAGGGCGAGGTGACCAGCACCGGCAAGCCCACCAACCGGGGCGTGACCTGCTCGTTCGAGCTGACCAACAGCGGCACCTACTCCGCCGGCGGCCAGCAGCACCCGGAGGACGCGACCGCGTACCTGAAGTCGGACGTCTACCGGCTCTCGGCGGAGGTGGCCGGTAAGGGCTGGCGGACCTGGCTGCCCAACCCGCTGGCCACCGCCCAGTTCGGCAAGTCCACCACCGTGCGGGTGTCGGTGGGGGCCACCGCCGCCGCCGCGGACACCGGCTTCGTCAAGCTCACCGCGACCTCGGAGAGCGACCCGTCGAAGACGGTGACCAGGCAGTGCCGGGTGGAGAAGTCCTGACCGGAATCGACCGATGCCGTGGGTCCGTGGTGGCGCAGGCCGCCACGGACCCACGGCACGGGTGGGAGGAGACCACGTGCGGCTGACCACGAGCGCCCGCCACGGCGTCGGCGCGCTGGCGATCCTGCTGCTGGTCGGGGCCGCCGGCTGCGGTGACGCCGACGCCGGACCGGAGGCGGCCACCCCGACCACCGTCCGGGTCCTGGTCCGCGACATCAACATCCGGGCCGTGGGCGTGGACTGCGCCGGCACCGGACCGTACCTCTACTTCCACCACCGGGCGCCGTTCCGGGTGCTCGACCCCGACGGGGCGGCCCTGGTGACCGGGACGCTGCCGGCGGGCACGGCGGTGGCCGCGTTCGACGAGGACCTCGAGGTGGAACGGGTGCCGACCTACTGCGAGTTCGCGGTGCCGGTGCGGGTGCCGCAGCGCGCCGGGTACCGGCTGGAGGTGGCCGGCCGGCCCGCGCTCGACCTGACCCCGGACACCAGTGAGGGCCCGGCGCTGGTCGCGGTGGTGCCGGCGTGAGGCGGCTGCTCGCCCCGCTGCTGGCGGTGCTGGTGCTGGCCGGCTGCACCGCCAGCCCGGCCGACCGGCCCGCACCGGCGGCCCTCGCCGGGGGTGCCGCGACGTTGCCCGGACCGGTCCCCGCCGACCTCGCGCTGCGCCCGCCGCCAGGCGGCGCGCCGGCCGCCCCGGCGTTCACCGGTGGGCTGACCGACGGCACCCCGCTCACCGCCGCCCGGCTCTGGGCCGACCGCCCGGTGGTGTTCACCTTCTTCAGCTCCTGGTGCACCACCTGCGCCGACCGGCAGGACGCGCTGAGCGAGCTGGCCCGCCGGCACCGCGACCGGGTGGTCTTCGTCGGGGTGGCCGGCGCGGACCAGGCCGACGAGTTGCAGGACTACCTGCGGACGCACCGGGTGGAGTACCCCGTCGTGGTGGACGACCAGCAGACCATCTGGCGGTCGTACGCGGTGCGCGAGCCACCGGCGGTGGTGCTGGTCGCCAGGGGTGGCGCGTTGCTGCGCGGCTGGCCGGGCGGGCTGGACGCGGCGGCGCTGGAGCAGCGGCTCGGGGAGCTGGTGCTGGCCGGTCCCGGGTAGCGGACCGGGCTCCCCGCACGGCGGACCGACGCTCCGGTCGATGGTGGAGCGGTCGGGGGCGACGCGACGGGCGTGGTGTCGATTCGATTGCGGTCGACCCCGCGCCCCCGCGTCGCGTCCGCCTGTCCGCGTCCCATTGTCGTCGGTGTTCGTGCTGGTGAGGGACGGGGCATCGACCGGGGAGCCGATGGTGGGCGACCGTTCGGGCATCGGTTCTGACCATCAGGAACTTTTGTTCTCGCGAACAAAAGTTTCTCCGTCGGAGGTCTATCTTTAGCCGTCGGCCACCGTTAGTGTCCGGTTCACAGACGTAACACGGTTGACATCCCCCCTTGACCGAGCAGTCATCCACCGGGCCACGCGTATTCGGCGGCGCAGGTCCTTCGAACTCTCCCAGCAGGACTCGCACGTCTCAGTGGCCCGTCAGGGCCACCCTCGAAAGGTGGAACTTGTGAACGAGGATCAGCGCCGCATGGCCTCCGACCCCCAGTACCGCGCCCAGGTCACCCGCCGTAAGCTGCTGGCCGCGTCGGCCGGTGCCGCCGCCGTGCTCGGCGCGGCCGGCCTGCCGGTGCTCCAGACCAAGGGCCCGGCCCGCGCGGACGGCAAGTGGCAGGTCGACCCGCTCATCCCGGCGCAGAACCGGGGCATCATCCTCTACAGCGTCCGGGACCGCATCTCCGCCGCCCCGGACGACAGCGGCGTGCCCTACGGCTTCGAGCGGGTGCTCGCCAGCCTGGCCGAGATGGGCTACAAGGAGATCGAGTTCGCCGGCTACAACCAGCACACCTCGATCCTGGGCCGGCAGATCACCCCGACCGAGATCCGCAAGATCCTGGACGACAACGGGCTGGTCGCCAACGGCACCCACACGTCGATCAACGCGGCCACCTTCCAGCAGCAGCTGGACATCGCCGAGGAACTCGGCATGAAGAACATCGGCACCGGCAGCGACCCGACCAACAGCGCCTACCAGTCCGACTGGGACGCCGCCGCCGACCTGTGGAACGAGCTGGGCCGGCAGGCCAAGGAGCGCAAGATGCGCCTCTACACCCACAACCACGACGTGGCCTACTCGTTCCTGCTCGACAGCGGCCCGCTGGACGCCAACGGCAAGCCGACCCGCTCCTCCGGCGTGCGCCGGCTGGAGTACTTCTTCGCCAAGACCGACCCGAAGTACGTCTACTTCGAGTGCGACATCTACTGGGCGTACGTGGCCCGGTTCAAGCACACCAAGTACACCAACTCGGCCGGACAGCAGAAGACCTCGCTGTTCGACCCGATCCTGAACGTGGCCCGGCGCACCAAGCGGTTCCCGCTGTTCCACGCCAAGGACGGCAACCGCAACTCCGCCCTGGCCAACGGCTACGAGATGATCCCGCTCGGTGAGGGCGACATCAACTTCCAGCAGTTCTTCCAGACCATCGGCGAGTCCGACTTCCACCACGCCAACTGGGAGATGGACACCGCCCCCGGCGGTGCCGCCAACCCGGGCCAGTCGCTGGACTTCGCCCGGCTCAGCTACGCCAACATGGCCGACCTGACCATCTACCACCAGAGCTGACCCGCCCGGCGGCCGGCAGCCGGCCGCCGCCAGCGCACCGACCGGCGGTCGCACCACCGCCGGCGGCACCGGCGGTGGCGGTCGCGTCCCCCGACGCGACCGCCACCTCCCGGGCCCGCCCCGAGGAGTCCGGGCCGCCCGGCGGCCCCGGACACCACCGGGCGTGCCGCCCCGGCGGGCCCGTACCACCTGATCACCTCTTCCGACCCGTGACCCCGGGCCGCGCTGCCGCGCGCCCCGGCACGGGCCCCGGCCGTACGCAGCTCCCCGGTCGGCGAACCGCACGGGGTCGGGACGGCGTCGTCCCGTCCCCACCGGAGAGCGAGACGCGGCACCGCACCACCCGGGTGGCCCCGGCACCCGCCCGGAGCAGGCAGCACATCGTCCCCCACCGGAGGAACCAGATGGCAAGATCGGTACACCGATGGCTCGCCGCGATCGCAGGGGTCGGGATCGTCGTCCCGCTCGCCGCGACCGCTCCCGCGTTGGCCCAGCCGGCCCAGGACCCGACAAGCGTCCTGGTGTTCACCAAGACCGACGGTGAGCGTCACCCGTCGATCGACAAGGGCGTCAACGCGATCCGCACCCTGGGCAAGGGCAACGGCTTCACCGTCGACGTCACCCAGAACTCGACCGCCTTCTCCGACGACAACCTGGCCAGCTACGGCGCGGTCGTCTTCCTCAACACCACGGGCGACGTGCTCAACGGCGGCCAGGAGGCGGCCTTCGAACGCTACATCCGCAACGGCGGCGGCTACCTCGGCGTCCACGCCGCGGTCGAGGCCGAGCCGTCGTGGACGTTCTACCGCGACATCGTCGGCACCACCGCCGCCGGTACGGCGTCGAGCGGGGCGGCCACCATCGACGTGGCCGACCGGGCGCACCCGGCGAGCAAGCCGCTCGCCCGGCAGCTCACCCTCGACGACCAGTGGTACAACTTCACCACCAACGTCCGGGGCACCGCCCACGTGCTGGCCACGGTGGACGAGAAGAGCTTCACCGGCGGCACCATGGGCTACGACCACCCGATCTCCTGGTGCAAGGACTTCCAGGGCGGCCGGTCGTTCTACACCGGACTCGGTGACAGCGCCGACACGTACGCCAACTCGGCGTTCCGCAAGCACCTGCTCGGCGCGATCCAGTGGTCGGCCGGCATGGTCCAGGGCGACTGCGGCGCGACCGTCAAGGCCAACTACGAGAAGGTCATCCTCAACGACGAGCCGGGCGAGCCGATGACCCTGTCGGTGCTGCCCGACGGTCGGGTGCTGCACAACACCCGGGCCGGCGAGATCCGTCTCTACGACCCGAAGACCGGCGCGAGCCCGGTCATCACCACCATCCCGGTGTACCAGCACGACGAGGACGGCCTCCAGTCGGTCACCGTCGGCCCGGACTTCGCCACCGACAAGTGGGTGTACGTCTACTACGCGCCCAAGCTCGACACCCCGACCACCGACGCGCCGGTGACCAGCACCGACCCGAACGCGTGGGACGCCTACAAGGGGCACAACCAGCTGTCCCGCTTCAAGTGGGTCGAGGAGCCGACGCCGCACCTGGACCTGGCCAGCGAGCAGAAGATCATGAAGGTCGACACCGACCGGGGTGTCTGCTGCCACGTCGCCGGTGAGATCAAGTTCGACGGCAAGGGGCTGCTCTACCTGGTCACCGGCGACGACACCAACGCCGGTGGCTCGGACGGCTTCACCCCGATCAACGAGTCGCCGACCCAGGGGCCGGGCTACGACGCCCAGCGTTCCGCCGGCAACACCAACGACCTGCGGGGCAAGGTGCTGCGGATCAAGGTGAAGGCCGACGGGTCGTACAGCATCCCGGCCGGCAACCTGTTCCCCGAGGCCGAGGACCGCGACGACAAGACCCGCCCGGAGATCTTCCTGATGGGTCTGCGCAACCCGTTCCGCTTCGACGTGGACTCCCGGGGCTTCGTCTACATCGGTGACTACTCGCCGGACTCGCAGGTGCCGAACGCGGTCCGCGGCCCGGAGGGCACCGGCCGGTGGATCGCCGCCAACAAGGCGGGCAACTACGGCTGGCCGTACTGCTACTCGCCGACCCTGCCGTACATCGACTACGACTTCGTCACCAGGCAGTCCAAGGGCGCGTTCAACTGCGCCGCACCGGTGAACGACTCGCCGCGCAACACCGGCCGTCGGGTCCTCCCGCCGGTGCAGGACCCGCAGCTCAACTACACCTTCCGGGCGACCACCACCTGCGCCGAGGCGTACCTGAGCACCCCGCCCGGCACCTGTGAGTTCCAGTGGCCGGTGCTCGGCACCGGCGGCGTCGGCCCGATGGGCGGCCCGGTCTACAAGTACGACGCCGCGCTGGACTCCGCGACCAAGTTCCCGGAGTACTACCACGACGCGGTGGTCTTCGGGGAGTTCACCCGGGACAAGATCTTCATGATGCGCACCAACGGCAGCGGCAAGCTGGTCGGGGTGGAGCAGTTCCTGCCGGGCTTCGTCTTCGACAACCCGATGGACATGGAGTTCGGCCCGGACGGCAACCTCTACCTGTTGGAGTACGGCGACGGCTTCTTCCGGGCCAACCCGGACGCCGCGCTGTCGGTGATCCGCTACGCCAAGGGCACCCGCGCGCCGGTGGCGGAGCTGAAGGCCAGCCCGACCTCGGGTGCGGCGCCGCTGACCGTGCAGTTCTCCGCCGAGGGCTCCTACGACGCGGACCCGGGTGAGACCATCACCTACGCCTGGGACTTCGACGGCAACGGCACCACCGACTCGACCGACCGGGACGCGTCGCACACCTACACCACCGTCGGGGTGTACACCGCCAAGCTGACGGTCACCGACACCAGCGGCAAGACGGCGGTGCTCACCCGCGAGATCACCGTGGGCAACACCGCGCCCACCGTGAAGGTCACCTCGCCGCTGTCGGGCACCTTCTTCAACTGGGGTGACACCGTGCCGTGGACGGTCACCGTGACCGACCCCGAGGACGGCCCGATCGACTGCAGCCGGGTCACGGTCTCCTTCGTGCTCGGCCACGACACCCACGGCCACGGCATGAGCGACGCCAACGGCTGCTCGGGCTCGTTCGAGACCCCGGCCGACGGCGCCGACCACGCCGGTGGCTACCTGTACGGCGCGATCAGCGCCACCTACACCGACAAGGGCGCCAACGGCCAGCCGGCGCTGTCCTCGCTCGACCAGATCGTCCTGCAGACCTTCCGGCAGCAGGCCGAGTTCGCCCAGGTCCAGCAGGGTGTCACCCTGGCCAACACCACCGACGCCGGTGGCGGGCAGCACGTGGCCGGCATCGACAACGGTGACCACATCGCGCTCGACCCGATCAACCTGGGCGGGATCGACAAGATCACCTTCCGGTACGCCGGTGGCTCCACGGCCACCGCCGGAACCCCGCGCGGCATCGTCGAGCTGCGGCTCGACTCGCCGACCGGTGAGCTGGTGACCAGCGCGACGCTCAACGCGACCACCGGCACCAGCGCCTGGGCCAGCCAGACCTTCCCGGTCAGCCAGGCAGCCGGCACCCACGCGCTCTACCTGGTCTTCAAGCCCGTCTCCGGCGGACCCACGACCAGCCTGTTCAACCTCAACTGGGTGGAGTTCGGCGGCCCGACCTCCTGACGTCACCCTCCGGTCGCCGGGAGGACGGAGACTCCGTCCTCCCGGCGGCGTATCGGCACCCGGCGGTCACCGGCGGTCGACCGGTCGGCACCGCGGGTGTCCGACCTGGCCGGACGCCGGCGGTGGCCGGTCAGGTCTGACTGACCGGCCAGTGGCCGACCGGACGTCGATGATCTAGCGTCCCGTGCGCCGGGGGCCGCGCCACCGCCCCGGTGGTCAGCGAAAACGAGGGGGGACAGTGCCGTTCCGTAACGATGCCGTCGACCGGGGAGAGCAGCTGCTTCCCGACCGCACGGAGCCGAGCCTGACCCACCCGCCGGCCTGGCGTCCCCTGCGGGTGGCGATGATCGGCCAGAAGGGCGTGCCGGCCACCTACGGGGGGATCGAACGGCACGTCGAGGAGATGGCCAGCCGGCTGGCCGGACTCGGCCACGAGGTGACCGTCTACTGCCGGGACAGCTACGGCGCGGTGGAGACGACCCGGCACCGGGGCATCCGGCTGCGGCGGGCCCGCACCGTGCCCAGCAAGCACCTCGACGCCATCGTGCACTCGGCCACCTCGACCCTGGCGGCGCTGACCGAACGCCCCGACATCGTGCACTACCACGGCCTCGGCCCGGTACTGACCGCGCCGCTGGCCCGCTACGCCTCCCGCGCCCGGGTGGTGCTCACCGTGCACGGGCTGGACAACCAGCGCGACAAGTGGGGCCGGGCGGCGCGGGCCGTGCTCGGCACCGCGTACCGGCTCAGCGGTCACCTGCCCGACGCCCGGGTCACCGTGTCCCGGGGCCTCGCCGCGCACTACACCAGCCGGTTCGGCCGGCCCGCCCGCTACATCCCCAACGGCGTGGCCGCCCCCACCCACCGGCCGCCGGGCGAGTTGTCCCGCTTCGGCCTGCGCCCCGGCGGATACCTGCTGCTGGTCGGCCGGCTCGTCCCCGAGAAGGCCGCCGACCTGCTGGTGCGGGCGTTCCGACGACTCCCCACCGACCTGCGGCTGGCCATCGTCGGCGGCTCGGCGTTCACCGACGGCTACGTCGCCCGGCTCCGCGAGGCCGCCGGTGACGATCCACGCATCGTGTTCACCGACTTCGTCTACGGCGACGTGCTCGCCGGGCTGTACTCGCACGCCGCCGCCTTCGTCCAGCCGTCCCGCCTGGAGGGGTTGCCGCTGACCCTGCTGGAGGCCGCCTCGTACGGGCTGCCGGTGGTGGCCAGCGACATCGAACCCCACCGCGAGGTGCTCGACCGCGACGCGCCGGGGCAGCGGCTGTTCCGCGACGGCGACGTCGACGACCTGCTGCGGGCGCTGGGCACCGTGACCGCCGACCTGCCGGCCGAACGGGCCGGCGCGGCCCTGCTGCGCGACCGGGTGCTCGCCGAGTACAGCTGGGACGCCGCCGCCCGTGAGCTGGAGAGACTCTACTTCTCGCTGGCCCTGCGCGCCCCCGCCCCGGGGAACCGGACGTTGGGTCGCCCACGGTCGGCGTAACGGCCCATGTCCCCCGACCTCGGCGACCGTTAGATTAGGCCGTTCTTCCGGCCGTCGGCGGCGACCGGCAACAGTTCCCAGGAAACGAGTGGTCGGCGAGCGGTGGACGGACAGCGACACGGCACGGAGGGTGACCTCACCCTGCCCGACGGCGGGCGGCGACGGTGGGCCGCCGGTGATCCGACCGCCCGCCTGCTGACCGTGGGCGCGGCGCTGCTGTGCGCCGGGGTGGCGCTCGGCGTCGGCCTGACCGCGTCCGGTGGTGGCCGGGTCGGCGCGGTGCTGCCCCTGGTGGTCCTCGCCGGACTGGCCGTCGGGGTGCTCGCGCTCACCCGGTTCGCGGCGTACGTGCTGCTGATGCTGGCGGTCCGCTCCTGCGTCGACCTGTTCAAGCTCAGCGGCCCGACCGCCGGCCGGGCCGACGGCGCCGGGGCGACCCGGGCGATGGACCCGTCGACGATCCTCGCGGTGCTGTTCCTGCTCGCCGCCGGCCTCTGGCTCGCCGCCCAGCTCCGCCAGCGGGGCCGGCTGCGCGGCTCGCCGCTCGGCGTGGCGATGCTGCTGGTCGGGGCCACCTGCCTGGTCAGTGCGGCAGGTGCCGCCCAACCGGTGCCCAGCGCCCTGGAGGCGCTGCGCATCGGCACCGTGGTGGTGATGTTCGTGGTCCTGGAGCAGCTGATGCCGGACCTGCCGGCGGTCCGCCGGGTGCTGCTCGCCGCGTACGTCTCGCTGGCGCTGGCGGTCGGCTACACCGCCGTGCTGTCCCTGCTCGGCCACCCCCCGGCCGAGATCAAGGGGGACTTCACCCGGATCAGCGGCCCGTTCAGCCAGTCCACGACCTTCGGTCGCTACCTGATGTTCATGGTGATCTTCGGGTTCGGCATCCACCGCTACCTGAGCCGCCGGCTGCGGCTCGGCCTCGGCGTGCTGCTCGCCGCGTCGCTGCTGTTCCTGCTGCTCACCAACACCCGCAGCGCGATCCTCGGGGCAGGGCTGGGCCTGCTGGTGGTGGCGGTGCTGCACCGCAGCCGGCGGATGCTGGTGGCGCTCTGCCTGGTCGCGGTGGCCGGGGTGGCCCTGCTGCCGAGCGTGGCGCACCGCTTCGGGCAGCTCGCCGACAGCAGCGCCGTCGGCGGCGGCCCGACCGGCAACACCCTCGCCTGGCGGGTCGGCTACTGGTCGGAGATCGTGTCGCTGGCCAACCGCAACCCGGTCACCGGGATCGGCCCCAACATGACCAAGTTCGAGGCCGACGAGGCGAAGAAGCCGCACAACGACTTCCTGCGCGCGTACGTGGAGACCGGGCTGGCCGGGCTGCTGGCGTACCTGGCGATGATGGCGCTGTGCCTGCACACCGGGCTCAACGCGCTGCGCCGCGCCCCACCGGGCACGCTCGGCCGGGGCATCGCGATCGGGTTCCTGGGCTGCGCGGTCGCCTTCGTCGCGGTCAGCGCGGCATCCAACGTGATCTCGAACGTGGTCACCCTGTGGTATTTCGCGGCGTTCGCCGCGGCAGCCGGCGCGGTCGCCCGGGGGCTACCGGCCGAGCCGACCCGGGCGGCGACGCCCCGACCGGTGACGACCGCCCGGACCAACCGATGAAGGATCAAGCAGTGGGGAGCAGCAGGGTGGAGATCGTCGACTATCTGCGGGTCGCGCGGCGTCGGCTCTGGCTGCTGGTGGGCATTCCGCTGGTGGCCGGGGCGGCGGCCGCGCTGATCGTCCTGCTCGGCCCGCAGCAGTACGCGGCCACCTCGTACGTCGCCGCCCCCGCCCTGGTCGGCGGCAGCGCGGCCCAGCAGTACACCGGCACCCAGGCGGCCAACCAGTTCGCGGCGGCCTTCGCCGCGGCGGTGACCTCCCCGCAGGTGGTCGACCAGGTGGCCGCCGACACCGGGGTCTCCGCCGACGCGCTGCGCGACGGCCTGGCGGTCAAGCAGGTCGGGGCGAGCAGCCAGCTCACCGTCACCTACACCGCCACCGACCGGTCCACCGTCGCCTCGGTGCTCGCCGCGACCGGCAAGCGGGCCCTGGCCTTCCTGTTCGCCAGCCAGGTCGGCATCGCCACCGACGAGGTGAAGACGGCCACCGACGAGCTGACCACCGCCACCCGGGCGATCAACGACTGGGAGAAGGCCAACAAGGTCAGTCAGCCCGACAAGCTCTACCAGTCGACCCTGCAGGAGATCGCCAGCCTGCGGCAGCAGCAGTTGCAGATGCAGGCGGTCGGCAACACCCGGGGCGCCAACGCCGCCGCCGAGTCGATCAGCGCCGGGCAGAAGCGGCTCGACGGGCTCGGCCCGAAGCTGCCCGACTACCAGGCGCTGATCGCCCAACGCGACAGTGCCACCAGTGCGTTGGCCTCGGCCCGGCAGGGGCTGCAACAGGCCCGCGCCCAGTCGCAGGCCGCCGACCCGGAGAAGGTGACGAGCGTCGGCGAGGTGCAGCCGGTGTCCCGGGTCAGGGCGCTCGTCGCCCTGGTGCTGCCGGTGTCCGGTGCCGGCCTGCTGCTGGCCGTGCTGCTGGTGGCGGTGCTGGAGTGGCTGCCGCGCAGCCGCCGGTCCGGTCAGCGGCCGGCGGTCGGCCGGGCCGCCCCGGCGCTGACCGGTGGGCGGCGTGGCGGCGACGACACGGTGGTGCTGCCGGTCGTCACCTCGACCGTGCCCGAGCAGCACCGACGCCGGTAGGTGGTGGTGGCGCACGCGTCCGCGCAGGGCGACAGGCACGTCCGGGGGATGGCCCGCGGCGGCGGGCTCAACCTGCTCGGTGCCCTGCTCAGCCAGGCGGCGGTCTTCCTGATCATGCTGCTGCTGGCCCGGGTGCTGGGCATCCGGGAGGTCGGCCGGTACGCCCAGTGCTACGCGGTGCTGTCGCTGGCCGGGCTGCTGTCGCTGTCCGGGTTCCGGGCCGGCCTCACCCGGTTCGTGGCGGTGCACCTGGCCGACGACGACGCCCCGGCGCTGCGCGGCACCGTCCGGTTGGGACTGGCCGTCTCGGCCGGCTCGTCGGTCCTCCTCGCCGGGGCGCTGGCCTGGGGCGCACCCTGGCTGGCCGACCGGCTGCACGACCCGGGGCTGGTCACCGGGCTACGGCTGGTCGCGTTGACCCTGCCCGCCTCGACGGTCTGCGAGGCGGCGCTGGCGGCGACCCGGGGCTGGCGGACGCAGCGGCCGTTCACCTTCATCGGTCAGCTCTACGAGCCGGGCACCCGGCTGCTGCTCACCGCGCTCGCCCTGCTCACCGGGGCCGGGCTGACCGGCGCGTTCTGGGCGCTGGTGGTGGCCGGCTGGTCGGCCGCCCTGCTGGCCCTGCTGGCGCTGGCCCGGCTGGTCCGCCGGGTGCCGCCGGCCCGCCCGGTGCACCGGCCGGGGGAGCTGTTCCGCTTCTCCACGGTCAGCTGGGTGTCGTCGCTGTCGTCGACCGGGCTGATCTGGGTCGACACCCTGCTGCTGGGTTTCTTCGCCAACCCGGACATCGGCGTCTACAACGTCGCCACCCGGCTGGTCACCGTCGCCATCTTCGTGCTCGCCCCGGTCAACGCGGCGTTCGGCCCGTACCTGGCGCACCTCTACCACCGGGGGGACCTCGACGACGTCCGCCGGGTCTACGCGGTGGCAACCGGCTGGGTGGTGCGGCTGTCGCTGCCGGCGTTCGTGGCGCTGCTGGTCCTCCCCGGCGACCTGCTGCGGGTCTTCGGCGGCGAGGTCGCCACCGGCGCGGCGGTGACCGTGGTCCTCGCCCTCGGCCAGCTCGTCAACGCGGCCACCGGCCCGTGCGGCACGGTGCTGAACATGTCCGGCCGGGTGGCCCTCAACATGGCCGACAACCTGGTCGCCCTGGTGCTCAACGTGCTGCTCAACCTGTGGCTCATCCCCGCGTACGGGATCGTCGGCGCGGCGGCGGCGTGGAGCGCCTCGCTGATCGTGGTCAACATCGCCCGGGTGGTGCAGGTCCGCCACCTGACCGGCGCGCTGCCGTTCACCGTCGGGATGGCCAAGGGGCTCGCCGCCGGAGCCGCCGCGCTGGCCGCCGGGCTGCTGGTGCGCTGGCTGGTGCCGGGCTGGCCGTGGCGACCGGTCGCCGGGCTGACCGCGATCGTCGCCGTCTACCTGGGGACGGTGCTGGCGCTGGGGCTCAGCCGGGAGGATCTGATGGTGCTGCGTACCCTGGCCCGCCGACGCCGCCGCGGCGACCCGTCCGACGCCACCGGGGACGCCCCGGGCATCGTCCCGTCCGACGACGGCCCGCCGCCCTCCGGGGTGGGCGGGGGCGGCCGGGACACCTCCGGACGGGTGGTGTCGCGGTGAGCACGGGACCGCGCCGGGCCACCGTGGACCGGCTCCGTCGGGTGGTACGCGGCACCCGCGCCTGGTCCCGGGCGGCGCTGCCCGGCCGGGTCGGCGCGCTGCCCGACTTCCTGATCATCGGTGGGCAGCGGTGCGGCACCACCTCGCTGCACCACTACCTCGCCGCGCACCCCGACGTGCGGGCCGCCACCGGCAAGGAACTCCAGTTCTTCAGCCTGCACTTCGGCCGGGGAACCCGCTGGTACCGGGCGCACTTCCCGCCGGCCGCCCCGGGCCGGCACAGCTTCGAGGCCAGCCCCTACTACCTGTTCCACCCCGGCGTGCCGGCCCGGGTGGCGGCGACGCTGCCCGAGGCCCGGTTCGTGGCGCTGCTGCGCGACCCGGTCGAGCGGGCCTACTCGCACTACCTGCACACCCGGTCGTACGGGGTGGAGCCGTTGGGCTTCGCCGAGGCGCTCGCCGCCGAACCGGGGCGGCTGGCCGAGGCGCTGGTCGACGGGCCGGACACCCCGGCGGCACACCACGCGCTGCGTAACTTCTCCTACGCCGCCCGGGGCCGCTACGCCGAACAGCTCGACCGCTGGTACGCCCACCTGCCCGCCGACCGGCTGCACGTGATCCGCAGCGAGGACCTGTACGCCGACCCCGCCGGCACGTACGCCGGGGTGCTGCGGTTCCTCGGGCTGGCCCCGTTCACCCCGGCGGAGTTCGCCCGGCACACCCGGCGGACGGACAGCGGGCCGTCGCAGCTCACCCCGGCGCTGCGGGCCGACCTGGCCGCCGGGTTCGCCCCGCACAATGCCCGCCTGGCGGACCTGCTCGGCTGGTCGCGTACCTGGTGAGCGAGCGGCCCACCTCCCGTTGCCGGGGTGAATGCCGCCGCGCCAGCTTGCGGGACCATGAACAGATTGCGATCAAGTAGCCGACACGCCGAGACCAGTGCACCGAATCGCAATGTGATCATGGGAGCCCGACCCACCCGCCCGTGCCCGACCGCACCCCCCTGTGTCCCGACCGCATTGCCCCGGGCCCCACCGCACCTCGCACCGCAGCGGGTGCGGCGGGGGAGCCGGTCAGCGGATCGGGGCGAGGACCGCGTCCGGGGTGCCGGTGGCGCGCAGCAGCACCGGACTCGGTCCGATCGGCAGCGCGCCCGCGCGGGCGGCCGGGTCGGCACCGACCGGGCCCCCGGTCACCCCGCCCGTGGCCGGCAACGACACGGTGCCGGTGGAGGTCGACCAGACCACCAGGGTGCTCTCCGCGCCGCGCCGGAACGCCACCCCGGTCAGGCCCTTGGCGTTCACCGGTTCGACCGTCGCGTCCCGCGCCGCCGCCGCCAGGGCGGCCATCATCGCGCCGGCCTGCCGCTGGGTGCCGTCCGGGTCGAGCAGCCCGTAGCGGACCTCCGCGCCGGCCCGGTTGTTCGGGTTGTACGCCAGCGGCAGCCAGAGCACCTCACGGACGCCCCCCGCGACCAGCATGCTGACCACCTTGACCATCTCGTCGCCCCGGGCCGTCGCGTCGTCGTCGCCGTCCTTCCAGAACTGGCCGACCTCCCACGCCTGCACGGGCACCCCGGCCGGGGTTTCCGCCCGCAGGTAGTCCAGCAGCGCCGGCACCCCGGAGAAGTGCTCGTAGAAGTGCAGTTGCCGGACGTCGACCACCCGGTCGTCGAGCAGCTTCTCGGTGACCGCGAGGTAGGCCAGGTTGCGGGAGTTCTGCGCGTTGTCCAGCGCGGTACGCAACGCCGTCGGGTCGTTCACCGCCGGGATCAGCCGACCCCGGGTGCCGATCCGCCGCTGGAAGTACGCCTGGTAGGCGGCGACGGCCTGGTCGGACTGACCGGCGCGCAGCAGCCGGTCGGCGACCCCCATCCCGTACGCGACGCTGCTCATGCCCGAGTCGACCACCTTGGCCTGCGGGTCGGCCGCGCGGATCGCCTCGGCGGCGGCGGTGACCAGCCGGCGGTAGTCCTCGGGGCTGCCCGCCCAGTACTGCTGGGCGTTGACCTCGTTCTCGATGGCGTACTCGCGGACCCCGTACGGGGCGTACCGCTGCACCAGCGAGCGGACGAAGCTCTGGTAGGCGGCCAGGTCCTGCGGCATCGCCGACTCGGTCTTGTTGGCCTGGCCCCGGGTGAACTTCGCCGTCCCGCCGGTCGCCCAGCACACCCCGGTACGGATCTTCAGGTGCAGGGTGATGCCGAGCTTACGGCTGCGTTCGGCGATCTGGTCCACCGCCGAGAAGTCCGGGCTGCCCTGGGTCTTCTCGATGTCACACCAGCTCAGCTCGTGGTACGTCGCCGAGCCGGCGAGCTTCTCCAGGTAGGGGACGAACTGGTCGTGCCGGGAGAAGTCCCAGTGCGCGCCGAACGGGTTGCGGACCGGCGCACCGGCCGGCAGCGGCGTACCGCTGGCACCTGCCGACGGGGCGGCCGACGGCGCGGTCGCCGACGGGGCCGGCCCGGGGGCGGGATCGTCCGAACAGGCCGCCGAAGCGACCAGGGCGAACAGCACCGCCCCGGCGACCAGCATCCGCCGCCCGGCCCGGCGGGCCACCGGCGATCCGGCCCGGCGGTTCACCGGTAGCCCAGTTCGCGCAGGGTGGCACCGGAGAAGACCCGGACCAGCAGCCGCAGGAAAGGGTCCAGCTCGCGGCGGTAGGTGCCGACCCGCGAGCCGTAGATCGGGGCGTCGGTGCCGGCGGCGGCCCGCCGTCGCTCCGCCTCGGCGGTGTACTTGCCCGCCACGTCGTGCTGCTTGCCGTCGTAGTCGAGCACGCCTGCCTCCCAGGGTTCGCCGAGGAACTCGAACAGGCCCCGCATGGCCTTCTCCGGGTCGGTGACGGTCTCCTCGTAGCGCAGTTCGTGGTAGCGGTCGGCCGGCAGCCGGGCCCCGGCGGCGCGGGCGACGCGGATGTAGCGCGGCCACTTCACCACGCACTTCACCGCCGACCAGTAGCCGAACCGCTTGCGGTGCGACACCACCACGTCCCGGCCGTCCCGCACGACGTGCACGAACTGCGCGTCGGGGAAGACCTCGGCGAGGAAGTCGATGGACAGCGCGTACAGCGGGGTCTTGTCGGCCCAGCGGCTCTTGCCGCGGGACCGGGCGTAGTCGGCCTGGATGCCGCCGAAGAAGTCGGCGATGCGGGCCAGCCAGTACTCCCGGGGGAACCCGAAGCGGGCCAGCCGCTCCCAGTCCCGCCCGACGATGCGTTGCATGTCGGCCAGGAACCGGGTCTCCGGGCCGCAGCTCACCCGGGAGTGCGAGTCGAGCACCAGGCGCAGCATCGTGGTGCCGGAGCGCTGGCAGCCGACCAGGAAGATCGGCCCCTGCGGCCGGTCCGGCCGGGCGTCGGGCAGCGGGGTGTGCGGTTCAGCCACGGTCCACCGCCTCCTGCCGGCCGGCCGACGCGTCCAACCGGCCGGTCAGCTCGGTGCACAGCGCCCGCACCCGGTCGTCGATGTCCAGCCGGGGCCGCGCCGGGGTGCGCGCGCCGACGTGCGCGTGCAGCGCCGGGTCGTACGGCAGGTCGAGGAAGGCGCACAGCCGCCGGGTGTACCCCGCCGGGTCGGCGACCAGCGCGTCGTACGAGCAGAGCAGGGTGTCCGGCCGGTCGGCCAGCCCGAGGGAGAAGTACAACGCGTTGCGCACGTACCAGAACAGGGCGGCGGCGGTGTGCGGGGTCATCCGGTCGTAGTCGAAGCCGGCGACCAGCTCCCGGGTCGACGCGTCCAGCCGCTGCCCCTGCCAGCGGTCGGAGATGGTGCCGTCGGCGATGGCCCGCAACGCCCGCAGGTTGGCGTCGCCGAACTTCGCCACCTCGGAGCGGGCCCGGTCGTCGACGTCCCGGTACGCCCACAGCGCCCGCCCCGGCGCGACCCCGGGCAGGTCGAGCAGCTCGTCCACCCGGTGCGTGTCGCACAGCGGCTTGACCAGCACGTACCGGTGCCGGCTGCGGGTGACGACGGCGGCCAGCACCGGGTCGGGGCGCAGCCGGAAGCGGTGGAACACGGCCCGGTCGTTCTCGTTGCGGACCTCCACCGACGGGTCGGCGTCCAACCCCCGGGTCAGCATGTTGGTGCCGGAGCGTTGCAGCCCCACCAGGTAGACCGGGACGGCCCGGCCGGGCGGCCCGGGGTGGGCCCGTCGCCAGCGCCACTTCGCCAGCGCGGTGCGGGCCCGCTCGACCGGGTCGAGCCGGTCCTCCT
Source organism: Micromonospora sp. WMMD735 (assembly GCF_049178995.1). Classification (NCBI taxonomy): domain Bacteria; kingdom Bacillati; phylum Actinomycetota; class Actinomycetes; order Micromonosporales; family Micromonosporaceae; genus Micromonospora; species Micromonospora sp. WMMD735. The sequence continues at coordinate 1,798,911 of NZ_JBMHMJ010000002.1, read as the reverse complement.
CGATCAGCCGCCGGACGCCCTCGGTGCGTGCCCAGCGCAGGTGCCGGCGGACCCGTCGGGCGGTGTACGCCAGCGCCGAGGGTTCGTCGGGGTGGGGCACCGGGTCCTCCTCGGGCACGTCGGGCGGGGTGGGGCACACGGTACCGGCAGATCATCACGGCTGACCACGTGGCCGTGTGGTCAGCCGGCGATGGGCCGTGTGGCTACTTGGGGATCATGAGCTGGACTCACGACACCGGTGTTGCATACGGTGGGGCCCCTGGTCACCGCTGCTGTCCGGGGCGACCACCCCACCCCGCGACCCCCGACGGACCCCAGCAGCCATCTCCGGAGCAGGCCGATGCGTGTCCTCCACGTCAACAAGTTCCTCTACCGGCGCGGCGGCGCCGAGGGCTACCTGCTCGACGTCGCCGAGCTGCAGCGGGGCGACGGCGACGAGGTGGCGTTCTACGGCATGACCCACCCGGACAACGACGCGCCCACTCCGTACGCCAGGCACTTCCCGTCCCACGTGGAGCTGGACCCGACGCCACGCGGCGCGGGCGCCCGGGCGGCGGTCGCGGCCCGGATGATCTGGTCGCCGGCCAGCCGGCGGGGCCTGGCCCGGGTGCTCGACGAGTTCCGGCCCGACGTGGTCCACCTGCACAACATCTACCACCAGCTCTCCCCGTCGGTGCTGGCCGCGGTGCGGGCCGCCCGGGTGCCGGCGGTGATGACCCTGCACGACTACAAGCTGGCCTGCCCCAGCTACCAGATGCTCGACCGGGGAACGGTCTGCGACGCCTGCGTGACCGGCGGCCCGCTGCGCGCGGCCCGCCGCCGCTGCAAGGACGGTTCACTGGGGGCCAGCTCGCTGCTCGCCGTCGAGTCGTGGCTGCACCGCACCACCCGGGCGTACGGGCCGGTGCAGGCGTTCGTCAGCCCGAGCCGGTTCCTGGCCGACGTGATGCGTCGGGCCGGGGTCTTCCCCGACCGGATGCACGTGGTGTCGCACTTCGTCGACGTCGCCGCGACGGCGGTGAAGACGGCACCCGGGGGCCCGGTGGTCTTCGCCGGTCGGCTGGCCGCCGAGAAGGGCGTCGACGTGCTGATCGAGGCGCTCACCCGGCTGCCCGACGACGTCGTGCTGGAGGTCGCCGGGGACGGCCCGGCCCGCGACGGGCTGACCGAGCTGGCCCGGCGACGGGCCCCCGGCCGGGTCCGGTTCCACGGCCGGCTGGACAAGGCCCGGCTGCACGAGCTGGTCCGCTCGGCCACGGTGGTGGCGGTGCCGTCGCGGTGGAACGAGAACCAGCCGATGGCGGTGCTGGAGGCGTACGGCTGCGGGGTGCCGGTGGTCGCCTCCGACCTGGGCGGCCTGCCGGAGCTGGTGACCCCGGGGGTGGACGGCGAGGTGGTGCCCGCCGACGATCCGGCCGCGCTGGCCGCCGGGCTGCACCGGGTGCTGGCCGACCCGCAGCGGGCGTACCGGATGGGGCGGGCCGGGCGGGCGCGGGTGGAGCGGGACTTCTCCCCGCAGGCGCACCTGACCCGGCTGCGGGAGGTCTACGCGACCGCCGCCCGGACCGTGCGGGAGCCGGTGTGAACCCCCCGGTGCGGGTCCTCTACCTGGCCGGCAGCGGACGCAGCGGCAGCACCCTGGTCACCACCGTGCTGGGTCAGTACGACGGGGTCTTCGCCGCCGGGGAACTGCGCTACCTGTGGCAGCGCGGCGAGGTGGAGAACCGGCCCTGCGGCTGCGGCCGACCGCTGCGGGACTGCCCACTGTGGCAGCGGGTGCGCCGGGAGCTGCCGACCGACCGGGCCGCCGCGATCGCCGCCGGGCTGCGCGGCCGGCTGCGGATGCGCGGCCTGCCGGCGCTGCTGCGCCGGCACCGCCGTGGCGTCCGGCCGGTGCCCGCGCATCCCGACGACGCGGCGCTGGCCGACCTGTACGCCGCCGTGGCCCGGCACACCGGGGCCCGGGTGGTGGTCGACTCGTCGAAGCTGCCCCCGTACGGCGCGTTGCTCGGCGCGTTGCCCGGCGTCGAGCTGCGGGTGCTGCACCTGGTGCGCGACCCCCGGGCCACCGCGTTCTCCTGGCGTCGCCGCCGGGGGCTGGACGGCGACGCCGACCCCGAGCTGATGAGCCGACCGCCGGTGGCGAAGGCCGCCCTGCTCTGGCTGGTCTGGAACACCGTCACCGTCCGGCTGTGGGCCGACCGCGCCCCGGCGGGCTACCTGCGGGTGCGCTACGAGGACCTGACCGCCGACCCGGAGGCGACGCTGCGCCGGATCGCCGCGTTCGCCGGGGTGGACCCCGACGGCGGCCCGTTCACCGGCCCGGCGACGGTCCGGCTGACGCCGACGCACTCGGTGGCCGGCAACCCGTCGCGGCACCGGACCGGTCCGGTGCCGATCACCGCCGACGTGCAGTGGCGGCACAACCTGTCCCGCCGGTCGTACGCGCTGGTCACCGCGCTGACCGCGCCGGGGCTGCGCCGGTTCGGCTACCCGTGGCGGCGCGGCGGCCCGGGGCCCGGCCCGGCGGTGGGGTCCGGGCCGGCTGTGGTCTCCGGCCAGACGGTGGGGTCCGGGGGGTCGGCGCAGGTCCGGCAGTCGGCGGCGGCCGGGCACGAGGAGGGCTGAGCGATGTTGGCGGTGGTGGTGGGCACCGGGCGGTGCGGGTCGACCCTGGTGCAGGAGCTGTTGTCCCGGCATCCCGGGGTCGGGTTCGTCTCCGGGGTCGACGACAAGCTGTCCCGGCTCAACCTGGCCGGCCGGTTCAACGGCCCGCTGTACCGGCGCTCCGCGCCCCGCCCGGCGGGCATGACGTCGCTGCGGCACAGCCGCCGGCTGCTGGAGAAGGGTCGGCTGCGGGTCGCCCCGTCGGAGGCGTACCACCTGCTGGACCGGCACGTGCTGGCCGGTTTCTCCCGCCCGTGCCGGGACCTGAGCGCCGACGACCTGACCCCGTACCTGCGGCGGCGGCTGCGGGCCTTCTTCGACGCCCGGATCGAACGGCAGGGCTGCCGGCTGCTGCTGCACCACGTGACCGGGTGGCCGCGCACCGGGTTCCTGCGGGCCGGCTACCCGGAGCTGCGGGTGGTCAACGTGGTCCGCGACGGTCGGGCGGTGACCAACTCCTGGCTCCAGATGGGCTGGTGGGACGGCTGGCGCGGACCGGAGAACTGGTTCCTCGGGCCGCTGCCGACCGACCTGCAGCGGGAGTGGGAAGAATACGACAGGTCGTTCCCGGTGCTCGCCGCGCTGGGCTGGAAGATGCTGATGGACTCGTTCGCCGAGGCCCGCGCCGCGCACCCGGAGGGGCAGTGGCTCGACGTGCGCTACGAGGACCTGCTCGCCGACCCGCGCGCCGAGGTGGCCCGGATGCTCGACTTCCTCGGCCTGGACTGGTCACCGGCGTTCGAGAAGGGGTTCGGACGCTACCGGTTCCACGCCGGGCGGCAGGCCGCCTACCACGAGGAGTTGGGCGTGGCGCAGCTCGCCGCCGTGGAGCGGGTGCTGGACAAGCCGCTGCGCCAGTGGGGCTACCGGGGCTGACCGGGCCGGCACCCGCCACCCGGACGACGGGCGTCGTCGCGTCGGTGTCGTCGGAGCGGCGTGCGCAAAGTTCCTACAGGTGCAGGTGGTGATGCCGGTCGGTCGGCCCATAGCGTGCCGGGTCTCGGGACTCTCAAGGAGACTGCATGGCTGCAATGGGAACGCCCCTCCGCGCCGGGGTGGCCGTACTGTCCGCGGTGCTGCTCGCCGCCCTGGGCGCGGCGCCACGGGCGCAGGCGGCGTCGGACGAACCGGCGATCGTGGTCCAGGACGGGGTCACCCAGCCGGTGTTCGGCTACGCCGACGCCATCCGGGAACGCCTGTTCATCGACTCCACCTTCGACAGCGACAACGACGGTCTGCGCGACATCATCGCGTTCGACCTGATGCGACCGGCGGCCACCGCGAACGGGCTCAAGGTGCCGGTGATCATGGACGCCAGCCCCTACTACTCGACGGTCTGCCGGGGCAACGAGTCCGAGTGCAAGGCCGACCTGGACGGCGACGGCCTGCTCGACAAGTGGCCGCTGTTCTACGACAACTACTTCGTGCCGCGCGGCTACGCGGTGATCCTGCTGGACATGGTGGGCACCAACAACTCCACCGGCTGCCCCACCACCAACGCCAACCAGGACAACCTCAGCGCCAAGCAGGCGATCAACTGGCTCAACGGCCGGGCCACCGCGCGCAACGCCGCCGGTCAGGTGGTCACCGCCGACTGGCACAACGGCAAGTCGGGCATGATCGGCAAGTCGTACGACGGCTCGCTGGCCATGGCGACGGCGGTGACCGGCGTCAAGGGCCTGACCACGGTGGTGCCGATCAGCGGCCCCACCGAGTACTACGACTACGTACGCAGCAACGGGGTGGTCACCCGGGGCAACAGCTACGTGGCGTCGCTGGCCAACACGGTCACCAACCCGGAGCGGCGGGACTACTGCAAGCCGGTGCGCGACGCGATGGCCGCCGCCGACGGCGACGAGAGCGGTGACTACACCGCCTTCTGGAACGAGCGCAGCTACGTCAAGAAGGTCCCCAACATGACCGCCAGCGTGCTGCTCTACCACGGTCTCAACGACGACAACGTCCGCGCGGACCACTTCAGCAAGTTCTGGTACGCCCTGGCGGAGAACAACGTCCAGCGCAAGCTGTGGCTCTCCCAGGAGGGACACGTCGACCCGTTCGACTCGCGGCGTGCGGTGTGGGTGTCCACCCTGCACCGGTGGTTCGACTTCTGGCTGCACGGGGTCGCCAACGGCATCATGGACGAACCCCGGGTCGACCTGGAGCGGGCCGCCGACGTGTGGGAGACCCACGCCGACTGGCCGATCCCCGGCAAGGCCGACACCGAGGTGTTCCTCCAGCCCGGCAGCACCGGGGCCGGAGGGCTGAAGCTGGTGCCGACCGCCAAGCCGGCGACCGGCGCGTTCCAGGACAGCCGGACCCAGAGCCAGAACACCATGATCCTCAACCCGGACACGGTGCAGCCGAACCGGCTGGCGTTCCTGTCCGCGCCGCTGACCGCGCCCCTGCACATCTCGGGCACGCCGACGGTGCAGCTGCGGGCCTCGGCCGACCAGACCGACACCAACTTCGGGGCGATCCTGGTCGACTACGGCACCGACGAGCGGGTGGCGCACCGCGCCTCCGGTGAGGGGATCGTCACCCTGGCCACCGAGGACTGCTGGGGGTTGAACAGCCCGACCGACGACGGCTGCTACAAGCAGACCGCCAAGCGGGTCGCCACGGCCGACTACGAGCTGGTCACCAAGGGCATCATGGACGCCCAGAACCGGCAGTCGATCCGCACCGCCGTGCCGCTGGTAGTGGGGGAGTCGTACAACTTCACCTTCCCGCTGCTGCCGGAGGACTACGTGTTCAAGCCGGGCCACCGGATCGGCGTGATCATCGTGGCCAGCTACCCGCAGTACTCCAGCCAGGCGGACACCACCGCCGCGAACATCCAGGTCGCCCTGAAGAGCAGCAAGATCGTTCTTCCGGTGGTCGGCGGCACCCCCGCCGCCCACGCGGCAGGTCTCTGACCGCTCCCCGGGGTGGCCGCCGCAGCACCGCTGCGGCGGCCACCCCGCCCGGTCACCCCACCGTGCAGGGGGTGCCGTTGAGCACGAAACCGGTGGGCGGGACGTTCGGGCCGCTGTAGGCCCCGACGAAGCCGGCGGTGGTGCTGCCACCGGCGGCGATCCGCCGGTTGTCGTCGGTGGCGGCGACCGTCACGGTACGCCCGGTCTGCGTCCAGGTGGCGCTCCAGCCGCTGCTGACCTGCTGCCAACTCGTCGGCCAGGTCCAGGTCAGCGTCCAGCCGTCGACGGGGTTCGCCCCGTTGTTGACGATCTCGACGTTGCCGACCCAGCCGTTGCCCCAGTCGCTGGCGGTGCTGAGCCGGACGGTGCAGCCGCTGTCGGCCGGGCCGGCGGTGGTGAAGGTGACAGGCGACGACGACCAGGACACCTTCCCGGCGGTGTCCCGGGTCAGCACGTTGAGCGTGTACCGGGTGCCGGGGACGAGGTTGTCCACGGTGAACGAGGTGCCGGCCGTCTCGCCGAGCTGCTCGCTGACCGTGCCGTTCTGCCGGTACACCTCGTACTTGGCGATCGGGGTGCCCTTCGGCGGGGCCGGCGACCAGGAGATCGTCGCCGACCGGTCGGTCACCCCGCTCGCGGTCGGCTGCCCCGGCGGTGCCGGGTGCGCGGTGACCGGGGACGACGGCCGCAGCACCAACGTGGTCAGCGAGTACGCCGGCAGGGTCCGGCTGGCGGCGCTGCCCGACTGCCCGGTGACCACGCCGGACGCCCCGTTGGTCAGCGAGTACGTCGTCGGCGCGGCGTCCGACGGGGTGAAGCCGGCGTAGTCGATGGTGACCGGGTGCGCGTTGGCCGGGTCCTTGTTGACCAGCAGCACCGCGAGATCCCCGTCGGCCCGCCGCACGGCGTGCGCGGTGACCAGCGGCTCGTCGGTGGCGGCCCGGACGAACTGGTCACCCGGCCGGGCGAACAGGTTCATCATCGACAGTCCGTGGTACGGCGCGAACGGGGTGTTCAGCGGCGGCTCGCAGACCGAGTTGTCGGCGGTGCAGGTGCCGCTGGACAGCAGCCCGAAGTCGCCGTAGTCGGTCTGCCCGGCCACCTCGGTGACGGTGCCGATGCCGTTGTGCACGTTCCACCACTGGACCGTGAACACGCCGTTCTCCAGCAGGTCACTGTAGGCGTCGGCGAGGAACAGCGCGCCCGGCTGGGTGTTCTGGCCGGTGCCGACGTTCAGCTCGGTGAAGCTGATGCCGATCCGGGCGGCGTTCGGGCCCGCGTACCGGGCGAGCTGGTCGCGCAGCAGGTGGGCCGCCTCGTCGATGTGGGCCGTACGGGAAAGCGACTCGGCGGCGGTGCCACCCGGGTACCAGTGCACGTCCACGAAGTCGATCTTCGGGCCGGCGATGGAGAGCACGGTCCGGTTCCACGGGCCCGGGTCACTACCGGCGGTGATCCCGTCCGGCCAGTTGCCCGGCATGGTCAGCACCGCGCCGACCTTGATCGTGGGGTCGACCGCCTTCATCGCGTCGGCGTACTCGACCACCAGCCGGGCGTACTGGCTGGCGCTCTTGTCGGGGTGGTCGTCGGCCTCCCAGGCCGACCCGTAGTGCCCGTTGCCGTAGTTCTCGTTGCCGACCGTCCACCACTTCGCGCCGTACCCCTTGGTGACGTTGGCGTAGCGCACCCAGTCGGCGGCCTCGGCGGGGGAGCCGGTGCCGTAGTTCGCGATGATCATCGGCTGCGCGCCGACCCGCCGGGCGGCGGCCATGAACGTGTCGAAGTCGGTGTTCGGGGCGACGTACCCGCCGGGCGCGGTGTGGTCGCGCCAGTGGTAGATGTCGGCGTACGAGCCGCCCGGGTAGCGCATCATGCGCACACCGGCGGCCTTGAGCAGGTCCGACGTCTCGGCCGTGCCGAGCTGGGAGTCCCAGATGGCGTGGTTGACGCCCAACGCGGTGGCCGGCACGCCTGCCAGCCCGGCGTTGGCGTTGACGGTCACGGCCACCGGGTCGGCCGCCGCGTCGGCGGGCGACGGGCCGGTCACGGCGAGCCCACCGGTGGCGAGCAGCAGGCTCGCGGCGAGCGCCGTCGCGCGCCCCGGGCCGCGACGCGACGGTGGGGCGGAAACTCTGTTCATACGGGGTTCCTTCGGGGGTCACCACAGCACACCGCCCGGCCGGTCGGGGTTGCGTCGCCCACGAGGGCGTCGAGACGGCGGGCGGGACTGATGGACGGGAGTGCTGGCGTCGTTCCGTCGTGCTCGTCGCCGTCCCCCGGAAACCCAGCGGCTCCCGGTTGCCCTGGACGACTGTCAGCCCCACGCGTGGCACGTCATCGACGCATCAGAATCCCACGACGATCGTGGCGAATTCAAGGCGGCGGGCCCGGGTGGCGTCGTGTCGTGCCGCCGTCGGGCCCGGTCGCCCGGCCGGGACGGCTCACCGCCGGGCGGCCACCCTCGCCGCGACCCCGGCCGCCCGTACCACCGCCGCCATCCGGCGGGGCCGGGAGACGACCGCCGGCCGGGTACGCAGGCAGTCGCGCACCACGTCGGCGGCCCGCTCCACACTGAGCAGCATCGGCTTGACCGGCGACTTCGCCATCTTGGTGTCGACGAACCCGAACCGCACGACGGTCACCCGCACCCCGTGCGGGCGCAGCGCGCCCCGCAGCCCCACCAGGTACGACGTCAACCCGGCCTTGGCGGCGGCGTACCCGGGGGCCTGGGCCGACGGGGCGGCGTCGGCGAGGCTGGACAGGCCCACGAGGTGCCCACCGCCCCCGGCCACCATCGCCGGCACGACCACCTCCACGGTGCGCGCCGCACCGATCAGGTTGACCTCCAGCGCCCGGGTCTGCGCCGCCAGGTCACCGAGGTCGAAGAACTCACCGACCCCCGCCGCGTAGACGCACACGTCCACCCCGCCGAGCCGGTCGACCGCCCCGGCCAGCACGGTGCGGTAGGTGTCGCCGGTGACGTCGGCGACGTGGTGGGTGTACCCGGGGGCGGTCAGGTCGCTGCCGCTGCGGGACACCCCGGCGACCGTCCAGCCGGCCGTCACCAGTTGCCGGGTCAGGGCCAGCCCGACGCCGTCGCTGTTACCCACCACGATCGCCCGTCGCCCCTGCGCAGCCATGCCCCGGACTCTAGACATCACCGTCCGGCCCCGACGTGACGCCACCCCGCCCACCGGGTCGGTGGACGGGGTGGCGGGGGAGTGGCGACCGTCAGGGCTGGCCCTGGTAGACCTCGTCGTCGGCGCCCCGGACGAACAGCCGCACCAGACCGCCGTAGACGCTTCCCGCCGGGGCGGAGATCGTCGGGCCGGGACCGTCGACCGTGCTCCACGCCGACCACGCGCCGGAGTCCTGGAGGTACCAGGCGGTGCGCACGTCGTCGCCGCCGGTGCGGACGAAGACGTGCAGCCCGCCGCCGTAGACCAGGGCGGCCGGCGCGGACGCGGCACGGGCGGTGCCGGGCACGTCGCTCCACCCCGACCAGGTGCCGGACAGCGAGTACGTGTTGCTGCGCACGTTGCCGTTCGTGCCCCGGACGAAGACGTGCAGGTATCCGCCGTAGATGGCGGCGGACGGGGCCGAGTTGGCGCCGGTCGGGCCGGCGAGGGTGACCCAGCCGGACCAGGCGGCGGTGTCCAGCGTGTACTGGTTGGTGCGGACCTTGCCGTTCGCGCCCCTGACGAACAGGTGCAGTTGGCCGCCGTAGACGGCGGCGGACGGGGCCGAAGACGCGGACGTGGTGCCACCGACCGTGCTCCAGCCGGACCAGGTGCCGGTGTCCAGGGCGTACCGGTTGGTGCGGACCTTCTGGTCGGACTGCACGAACAGGTGCAGTTCCCCGCCGTAGACGGCCGCCGCCGGTGCCGAGGTCGCCATGGCGTCACCGGGGACGGTGGACCAGCCGGACCAGGAGTCGGGGTTGGTGTCGTACCGGTTGACCCGTACCTGCCCGTCGGGGCCCTGCACGAAGACGTGCAGCTCACCACCGTAGGTGGCGGTGGCCGGCGCGGAGCGGGCCTGCGCCGTGCCCGGCACCGGCGTCCAGCCCGCCGCGCGGGCGGCCGGGGGCCGGGCGGTCGCGGAGGTGACGCCCGTGGCGGGGCCCGCCGGGTGGCCGACCGCCGGCACGGCGGCGGCGGGCGTGGCGACGAGGGTGACCGCGCCCAGGCCGAGAGCGAACGCGGGCAACCGGTGCCGCACCAGTTTCATCGATAGACTCAGACGCATAGACGCTCCCTTGTGGACGCTCGGTGGTGACGACGGCACGGTCTGCTCGCGGCTGGTCCACCGGGCTGCGCACCACCGCCCGTCCCGGCGCGGCCGGCGACCCCGGCCCGCGACCCCGGGCGACCCCCCGTCACCGTCACCCTATCGATCCGCCCGTACCCCCACATCAACCGAACCACCCCACCCCACCCCGCCCGTCCGCGCGACGACCCGCCCGGCCGGACGGGGAGGGACAGCGGTGATCAAGAGCTTTGCGTCATCCGGATCGGCTCCGGTGACGCCAATCTCTTGATCACCGCCGGTGGCGGCACCTGTCAGACGACCGCGCAGGGGGAGCCGTTGAGGGTGAAGAAGGCCGGTTTCGCGGTGTTGCCGGTGTGGTTGGCCTGGAATCCGATGCTGACCGAGCCGCCCGGCGGGATCGAGGCGTTGTAGGAGACGTTGGTGGCGGTGACCGCTCCGCTGGTCGGCGAGTAGGTCGCGTTCCAGCCGCTGGTGATGGTCTGCCCGGCGGGGAGGGTGAACGCCAGGTTCCAGCCGTTGATCCCGGTGTCCCTGAGGGTGGTGATCGTGATCGCGGTGGTCAGGCCGGTGTTCCAGGCGTTCACGGTGTAGGCGACCCGGCACTCGGCCCCCGGACCCGGCGTGGTGGGCGTGGGCGGGAACGGCGTCGGCGGCGTGGTCGTCGGCACCGGCGGGGTCGTCGTGGGCGGCGGCGTGGTGGTGGGCGGCGGGGTCGTGGTGGGCGGCGGCGTGGTGGTCGGCGGTGGGGTCGTGGTCGGCGGGGCGTCCAGCCCGAAGAAGCGGATCGCCTGGGCGGCGTCGACCGGCAGGTTGTGCGTGACGCCCTGCATGCTGATCGCCTCGACCGGCGCGGTGCCGCCGCTACCGCCGTACCGGGTGCGGGTGTAGCCGGCCTGCGGGGTGTCGGTGAACGTCGGCGTCTGGCTCAGCCCCTGGACGTTCGTCCACTGCTTGACCTCCTCGCCGAAGTTCGGGTAGCGCAGCGTCTCGTCGTTGGTGCCGTGCCACAACTGCATCCGGGGCCGCTTGCCGGTGTACCCCGGGTAGGCGTTACGGACCAGGTCGCCCCACTGCTGCGCGGTCTTGGTGACCTGCCCGTTGGCGCACTGGCTGTTCCACTCCGAGCCGTCGGTGGTGGCGAAGCAGCCGAACGGCACCCCGGCGAAGGCCGCGCCCGCCGCGAACACGTCCGGATAGTCGCCGAGCAGCACGTTGGTCATCATCGCCCCGGACGAGGTGCCGGTGGCGAAGATCCGGTTCGGGTCGACGGCGTACCGGGACCGGACGTAGTCGACCATCGACTTGATGCCCACCGGGTCGCTGCCCCCGTCGCGGCGCAGCGCCTGCGGCGAGGAGACGTCGAAGCACTTGCTGCTGCGGGTCACCGACGGGTAGATGACGATGTAGCCGTACCGGTCGGCCAGGGCGGCGTACTGGGTGCCGGAGTAGAACGCGGGGCCGCTGCCGGTGCAGTAGTGCACCGCCACCAGCAGGCCCGGCCGGGCCGCCACGGTGTTCGGCACGTACAGATACATCTGCAGGTTGCTCGGGTTGGCCCCGAAGTTGGTCACCTGGGTCAGCGTCGCCGCCGAGGCGGGGGTGGGGGCGGCGATCGCGGCCAACGCGGTGAGCGCGGCGGCGACCAGGGCGGTGCCGAACAGTTTGATCCTGGATCTCATGGGACGGGTTCCTCCGGAGGCTCGCGGACGTGCGGCTGCGCCGATCGAGGCTGCCCGGCGCTCGATCGTGTCCGGCTCAGGAACATCCATGAGTATCGTTAGGCTGTCCCCGGCTTGGCAAGGTGGCCCGTGCCACCGGAACTTCCGGTTCCCGGGCAGCGTGGACACCGGCGTCCGGCGGGGCCGGCCCGGTGGATAATGACCCCCATGCGTGGTCCTGCGATGACGGACGTCGCCCGCCTCGCGGGAGTCTCCCACCAGACGGTCTCCCGGGTGCTCAACGACCACCCGAACGTGCGGGAACAGACCCGGGTGCGGGTCCGCGCGGCGATCGCCGAGCTGGGCTACCGGCCGAACCGCGCGGCGCGGGCACTGGTCACGGGCCGCTCCCAGTTGATCGGGGTGGTCGCCCAGAACAGCACCCTCTACGGCCCGGCGTCGCTGCTGGCCGCCCTGGAGCAGGCCGCCGCGTCGGCGGGGTTCGCGGTCAGCGTGGGCAGCGTCAGCACCCTCGACCGGCGGTCCATCTCCGCCGCCGTGGAGCGGCACCTCGACCACCGGGTCGCCGGCATCGTGGTGATCGCCCCGGTGGCCTCCGCCGACGAGGCGCTCGACCACCTGCCGCACGGCGTGCCGCTGGTCACCGTCGACGGCGATCCGGCCCGGGAGGCGGCACTGGTCACCGTCGACCAGGCGGCCGGGGCCGGGCTGGCCACCCGGCACCTGCTGGACGCCGGGCACCGCACGGTGTGGCACGTCTCCGGCCCGGCGGACTGGTTCGACAGCGCCGGGCGGGTCGAGGGCTGGCGGTCGGCGCTGCGGGCGGCCGGCGCGGAGGTGCCGCCGGTGCTGTCGGCCGACTGGAGCGCCGCGTCCGGCTACCGCTGTGGGCAGATGCTGGCCCGGATGCCGGAGGTGACGGCGATCTTCGCCGCCAACGACCACCTCGCGCTCGGGGTGCTGCGGGCGTTGAGCGAACGCGGGCGTCGGGTGCCGGACGAGATCAGCGTGGTCGGCTTCGACGACGTGCCGGAGGCGGCGTACTTCATCCCGCCGTTGACCACCGTGCGGCCGGACTTCGACGCGGTGGCCCGCGCCGGCCTGGCGATGCTGCTGCGGCAGATCGAGGCCGGCCCGGGGGTGGTGGAGCGGCACACCATCGCCCCGACCCTGGTCCACCGGGCCAGCGTCGCCGCCCCACCCACCTGACCCCGCCCACCCTCGCGGATTGACCCCGCCTCCGCGGTGTTGGCCCCGCCCTCGCGGGTTGGCCCCGCCTCCGCGGGTTGGCCCCGCCTCCGCGGGTGATCAAGAAGTTTGCGTCAACTTGAAGATCAAAGTTGACGCAAACCTCTTGATCGACGCGGTCCGGCGGGCGTCGGGGGCGGCGGTCCGGCGGGCGTCGGGGGTCGGGGGTCGGGGGAAGCCGGGTGGAACGGGGGCGGGGGTCAGGCCAGGGCGTCGAGCGCGGCGCGGTCCGCCGGGGTCAGCCGCAGCCGGGCGGCGGCCATGTTCTCCTCCAGGTGCCGTACCGAACTGGTGCCGGGAATGACCAGCACGGTCGGCGAGTAGGCCAGCAGCCAGGCGATGGCGACCTGCGCGCGGGTCGCGCCGTGCGCGTCGGCGATCCCGTCGACGGTACGGCGTTGCGCGGCGCTGACCTCGGGCCCGAACGGCAGCGGACGCCGCCCCTGCCGCGCACCGAGCAGCCCCGCCGCCAGCGGGAAGTACGGCACGAAGGCGATGCCCTCCTCGGCGCACCGCCGCAGCACGTCGAGGCAGTCCCGGTCGAGCAGGTGGAACCGGTTCTGCACGGCCGCGATCGGGATCGTCGCCCGAGCCTGGTCGAGCTGCCTGACGGTGACGCCACTGAGCCCGACGTCGCCGATCAGGCCCTCGTCGCGTAGCCGCACCATCATGGCGAACGACTCGGAGAACCGGACGTCGCCCGGACGCAGCAGCCCGTCCCCGCCGACGCGCAGGTAGACCAGTTCCAGCCGGTCCCGGCCCAACCGGCGCAGGTTCTCCTGCACCTGCCGGCGCAGTTGGTCGGGTGCCCCGGCGGGCACGAAGTCGCCCCACCTGTCGCGCTCCACCCCGATCTTGGTGCCGATCACCAGGTCGTCGGGGTACGGGTGCAGTGCCTCGCGGATCAGGTCGTTGGTCACGTGCGGGCCGTAGAAGTCGCTGGTGTCGAGATAGTTGACGCCCAGCTCGACCGCCCGGCGCAGCACCGCCAGTGCGCCCGCGTGGTCGTCCGGGGGGCCGAAGACGCCGGGGCCGGGCAGTTGCATGGTGCCGAAGCCCAACCGGTTGACGCTCAGCTCGTCGCCGAGCCGGAGCCGCCCGACCTCCGGCGCGAGCCTGTCCGACAGTGTCACCGCTGCTCCCCTCGGGGGACGCCACATCCCGCGACGCCCGCGTGCGCGGGCCGACCGGCGAGTCGTGCGCCCGCCTCCCGTCGGCCATCCTCGCGGACGACACGGACGCCGTCCCGCAGGTGGACACCGCGTGTCGTCGAGATGGTGACCCTGGGTGAGTGCGGGTGCGGCGTCGGCGACGGGTCAGCGCAGCGGGCGCGGCCCGAAGTCGAGTGCCCGGTCCACGCCGATGTGGAAGAACCAGCAGGCCGCCACGAGCGCCAGCGGTGTCCACCCGGTCGCGTCGAGCGCGTGCGCCAGGCCGTACCCGGCGAGCAGGACGAACGGGGCGACGTAGGTGTGCCCCAGGTTGTAGACGATCGCGCCGACGTGGTGGTCGACGGCGTAGCCGAGCATCGACAGGTCGAAGACGAGGAACAGGGCGAACAACCACCACCAGGCGAAGCCCGTCAGCACGACGAGGACGACGGCCGCCGCGGCGACGGCCGCGCCCTCGACGCGGTAGAGGACGGGCACCGGGGTGGCCGGTGGCGGGGTGCGGGCGGGCGGGACGGTCACCGGCCCTTCCAGTTCTCAAGGGCGGACACGACGCTCTCGACGGCCCGTTCGTAGCTGCGTTCCAGGTCGGCGGCGAGCGCGAACGCGCCGGCGGTCTCCAGGCTGACGAAGCCGTGCAGGACCGTACGCAGCAGCCGGGTGGCGTCGACCGCGTCGTCGCCGAGCAGCCGGTAGCCGACGAGCACCCGGTAGACCACCTGGACGGCGGCGTCGCTCACCCGCTGGTCCTCGGCGTCGTCGGGGTCGGGTGCCCGGACGGTCATCGGGTACTGCACCGGGTTCTGCCGGGCCCACCTGCGGTAGGCGGTGGCGAGGCTGCGGACCGCGTCGTCGCGGGCCCGGCCGACGCACGCCTCGGCGAGCGTCGCGGCCAGGTTCGCCTTGGCACGCAGCATGATGCCCCGGCGGAGTCCCGGGAGGCCGTCGACGTGCTTGTAGAGCGACGGGACGCGGACGCCGAGGCTCCCGGCGAGCGCGGCGAGGGTCAGCTCGTCCTGCGGGTGCGCTTCGAGCAGGTGCGCGCCGCGTGCGACGACCGTGTCGGTGGTGAGGCCGGCCCTAGGCACGGGTGGTGATCCGGGTGAGGAAGTCGAGCACCGCCGCGGTGGTCCGTCCGGGCTGTTGGGACTGCGGGTAGTGGCCGGCCTCGGGCACCATGACCACCTCGCCGCGCAGGGTCGCGCCGATCCATGCCGCCTCGGCCGCCGGGTCCGTGAAGTCGGGGTCGCGCTCACCCATGACGACCAGCACCGGGGTGTCGACCTCGGCCAGCCGTGCCTCGGCGGACCGGTGGTCGGTCTGCCGCGCGGTGCGGGAGAACGCCGTGCCGTAGCCGGGCTGGCGGAGCTTGGCGACGACGGCCGCCCGGTATTCGGCGAAGTCGGCGGGTTTGGCCCCGGCGTACAGGGTGGGCAGGTAGGCCTTCCAGACACCTGCCACCCAGAGCGGGGACGTCAGCACCCGCAAGAGGATCCGCATGCCGGGGGCCTGCCGGGGATTGCGGACGAACGGCCCGACGAGCACGAGCCCGCAGACCTGCCCGGGGTGCTCGGCGGCGACGATGACCCCGGCGCCGGCGGCCAGCGAGTTGCCCACGATGACGGCCGGCCGGCCGAGTTCGTCGATCAGGGCGCTGATGTCGGAGGCGGTCTCGGGGTCGCCGTAGGAGGTGAAGGTGGTGTCGCTGTCGCCGTGGCCGCGCAGGTCGGTGGTCGCCACCGTGTAGCCGGCGGCGACCAGGGCCGGGGCGAGGAACCGGTACGACGAGCGCAGCTCGGCCATGCCGGGGACGAGCACCACGAGGGGGCCTTCGCCCTGGAGGTCGTAGGCGACGCGGCCCTGCGGGCGGTGCAGGTAGCGGGTCGGTGGGTGGGTGCTGGGCCGGGAATCCGTCATGAAGCTAGCGTAGCTAGCCGAAAAGCTAATGCCAATAGCTTTGCTGGGGAAGGTGGCGGTCGGCACCCCAAGAGCGAAGCGTGGTTCAGCAACATCGAATAACCGGCATGCAGGCCGTGCTGGTTACTATTCCTCTGAGCAACTTTCAGGTTGCTCATCGTGCTGGGGGGAGGTGCGATGAGTCCCGGATGCGCGGCGACCCTCCCGGCCGGTACGGCCCGAGGTACCCGCCCTGCCCACGACACCACCGTCGTGCCGAGGGGCGGTCCCGGCCCCGTCGTCGCGGCTGCGTCGACGGCCACCACCTGCCGCGCTTCCCGGCATCCGCTGTTCACGGCGGTGCCGCCGCCGTTCACGTTCGGGCCGCCCGCTGCCGGGCGGCGGAGTCCCGCCGCGGGCGGCGTCCGGGGGTGGCCACCGGTACCCTGGGGGGACGGATGCGCATCTCAGATCTGGCCAGGATCAGTGGTGTTCCACTTCCGACGATCAAGTTCTACATCCGGGAGCGGCTGCTGCCGCCGGGCCGTCCCACCGCACGCAACCAGGCGGAGTACGGCGAGGAACACCTCGCCCGGCTCCGGCTGATCCGGGTACTGGCCGGCATCGGGCGACTGAGCCTGTCCTCGGTGCGCCGGGTGTTGGCCGCCCTCGACGACAGGTCACTGGCGTTGGGCGCGCAGTGCCGGGCCACCATCTGGGCTCTCTTCCCCGACCAGCCCGAGGAGGACGACACGCCGGACGTCGGGCCGGCCCGGGTCCAGGTCGACGCGTTCATCGACCGGCTCGGTTGGGAGGTCGACGTCGCCTCTCCGGGCCGCGACACCCTCGCCCACGTGCTGACCGCGTTGCAGCAACTGGACGCCGACTGTGACATCGAGCTGTTCAGCGAGCACGCCGAGAGCGCGGAGCGGATCGTGACGCACGAGTTCCAGTACGAGTCGGCGCACTCCGCCACCGCGATGGCGGTCTGGAACGTGCTGTCGGAAGTGGCCTTCGAGGCGATGCGCCGGATGGCGCAGGAGAGCTACCTGGCGCGCCGCTACGCCAGTCCCGCCGAACAGCCGGCCACCGCCTGAGCGCCGCTGGATGCCGGGCCGCCGGTCCGTGACGACGGTGCGCCGGCACCCGCCGGTCAGCCGGTGCGCGGCAGCGACGGCAGGTCGGCGGCGTGCACCACCGGTGGATCGAAGGTGCGCATGGGGCGCAGGGTGAGGTCGGCCCGGGCCGACCGGGCCGGGACGCCGACCGTCACCGGGCCATGGTGCCCGACCAGCAGCGGACGGACGCCGGTGGCCGGCCGGCGCCGGTGCGTCGCGTGGGCCAGCACGAACCAGGTGCCCGGGGGCACCGGACCCAGCAGGTACGGCCCGGGGCCGGGCAACACGGTGGAGCTGACCGGTCTGCCCTGCTGGATACGTTCCGGGAACAGCCCCACGAAGACCCAGTCGGGCGCCTCGCCGGGCAGCGCCCGGACCTGCCCGTGCACCGTCGGCCCGGTGGTCTCGGCCGGTTCGGTCCGGACCGGACCGGGCGGCCGGCCCGGGTCCTCCCGCCCGGTGGCGCGGCCGAGCCGCCGGAAGCTGGAGGGGGAGAGGCCCACGCTGTTGCTGAACCGGGCGCTGAACGTGCCGACACTGGCGTAGCCGACCTGGTGACTGATGTCCGTGACGCTCCACGAGGTGGCCAGCAACAGGTGCTTGGCGCGCTGGAATCGAATGGCCGAGAGAAAACGCCCCGGTGACACTCCGGTCACCCGGTGGAACACCCGGCAGAAGTGGTACTTGCTCAGCAGGGCGGTTCGCGCCATTTCGTCCACGCTGAATTGCTTTCCCAGATTCCGGTGCATTTCGGCGATGACCCGCCGGACCGCCCTGCTGCTGTGGTCTTCCATCGTGCCCCCGGCGAGCGTCATGGTGGGTGCTGGGCTGCAACGATGCAGCTTCCCGCCGGCTCCGCTGTCCCCCGGGGCGGTGACGGCAACTGGTGGACGGATGGCAGAAAAAGGGCTTTGCGGTTATTTCGAATCAGCTGGCCTCAATGCTAGGGCACCCTCAATGCATGGTCAACGGCGCGCAATGCGAATGGCGCTAACGGCTGCATTTTCCGGATGCGTACCCCTCGTCTTACCGGTGATGATTGCGGCCAAGGCCCGATGCGCCCGGCTCGGGACCGATGTCGGAAAAGCGATCCCGGGGGCCCACCCGTCGCCGGCCGTCGACTCGACCGTTGACCTGGGCAGCGAGGAACGTGCGCCCGGCCCGTCGCCGGGGCCGCGAGGAGAGACGTCCCGGAATGGGGAAGACGATGACCGACGACGCCGACGACGAGACCCGACCCGGGCCCGGTCGCCCCCGTACCGCTCCCCGCCCGGCGGGCGCGGACCGGCCGCCCTCCGCCCTTGACGCCTGGGGACGGGCGAACCGGCGCGGGCAGTGCGACTGGTCCGAGCCGGACGCCGAGCCGCACCTCATCCGCGGCCTGGACTGAACGGCCCCCGACCCCGCGGCCTGGACTGAACGGCCCCCCCGACCTCGCGGCGTCGACTGAACGGCCCCCGACCCTGCGGCGTCGGCCAGAACCGTCCCCGACCCCGCGCGTCGCCGTCAGCCGGTGGCCAGCGGCAGCCGGACGACGAACCGGCAGCCCTCGGCGACGTTGTGCACGTCCACCCGGCCGCCGTGCGCCTCGACCAGCCCGCGCACGATGGCCAGCCCCAACCCGCCGGAGCCGGCCGGGGACCCGTTGCCCGGGTGCGGGGTACGCGCCGGCTCGCCCCGGAACGCCACGTCGAACAGCCGGGGCAGGTCCGCCTCCGGGATGCCGCCGCAGGTGTCGGCGACGGCCAGCCAGGCGACGTCACCGTCGCGCCCGGCGTTGACCTGTACGGTGCCGTCGGCCGGCGTGTACCGCACCGCGTTGAGCAGCAGGTTGCCCACCACCCGGCTCAGTTCGGGTTCACTGGCGGCCACCGTGGGCCACCCGGAGGCGGCGGACACCAGCCGGATGCGGCGGGCGGCGGCCAACGGCGCGGCGCCGGCCAGTGCGTCGGAGACCACGTCACCCAGCGGCACCGCCGACAGCGACAGCCGCAGCGCCCCGGCGTTGATCCGGGACAGCTCGAACAGGTCGTCGACCAGCCGGGTCATCCGGTCGGTCTCCACCCGGATCCGGCGGTGGTACTCGTCGACCGTGTCCGGGTCGGCGACCACCCGGTCCTCCAGCGCCTCCGCCATCGCCCGCAGCCCGGCCAGCGGGGTCCGCAGGTCGTGCGAGACCCAGGCGACCAGGTCCCGCCGGCCCTTCTCGATCCGCCGCTCCCGGGCCCGCGCCTGGTCGGCCCAGACCGCCGCCGAGGCTAGCCGCCTGGCGAACAGCCAGCCGACCGCGAGGCTGACCAGCGCCGCCGCCGAGACGGTGATCAACACCACCTCCAGGTCGTGCGGGGAGAGGAACATCGCCTCGGCGATCACCGCCACCCCGGACACGACCGCGCTCACCGTCATGGCCAGCAGCACCGTGACGTGCACGGTGATGGACCGGCCGCGCAGCAGCCGTAGCACCCCCGCGCCGAGCAGCCCCACCCCGCCCGACGCGGCCAGGGCCGCCCCGAAGATCAGCGCCAGGTCAGTCATCGACCGGCTCGTACCGGTAGCCGACGCCCCAGACCGTGACGATACGGCGCGGGTTGGCCGGGTCGTCCTCGATCTTCTCCCGCAGCCGGCGTACGTGCACGGTCACCGTGGACTGGTCGCCGAACCGCCACCCCCAGACCCGTTCCAGCAGCTCGGCCCGGGACAGCGCCCGGGTGGGATGCTGCATCAGGTGGGCGAGCAGGTCGAACTCGCGCAGGGTCAGGGCCAGTTCCCGCCCGTGCAGCCGGGCCACCCGGGGGCCGGTCGACACGGTCAACCCGCCGTCGTCGAGCACCTGCGCCGCCGCCGTGACCGGCTCACCGCCGGCCCGGCGCAGCACCGAACGGACCCGCAGCACCAGCTCCCGGGGGGAGAACGGCTTGCTCAGGTAGTCGTCCGCGCCCAGTTGCAGGCCGAGGATCCGGTCCGCCTCGTCACCCCGGGCGGTCAACATCACGATGGGTACGCCGTCCGGCCGCTGCCGCAGCCGCCGGCACACCTCCAGCCCGTCGAGCACCGGCAGCATCACGTCCAGGACCACGAGCTGCGGTGGCGCGGCGGCCACGGCGGCGAGCGCGGCGGCCCCGTCCCCGACGTGGTCCACCTGGTAGCCGGCGTGCTCCAGATAGCGGCACACCACGTCGCTGACCGTCCGGTCGTCGTCGACCACCAGCACCCGCTGCGCCACCGGCACCTCCCTCTCGTGCCGGCCAGCGTAGCCCCGCGCACCCCGGCCGCGACCCGCCGGAAACCTTGCCAGGTGCTTACGGTCCGCGCGGCTCAGGCCGCCCGGCGGTCCCGGGCCTGCGCCCCGTACGGCTGCGCCGTGACCGGGCGGGGCTCGTCGAGGTCGTCGAGCCGCAACCGCCACCGGGACCGGCCGGTACGCCGGGGATGCGACGGGCCGGCCGGACGCGGACCCAGCCGGTACAGCAGCACCGTGATCAGGTAGCCGCCGACCAGGAACCCGTGGCTGACCAGCCGGGGCACCGCCACCTGCGCGGTGACCAGGTCGTTGACCGACAGCAGGACCAGGGTGGCGACGAAGGCGCTGAGCATCGGCAGCAACCCGGCCGGCGGGGTACGCCGCAGCGCGACGAAGAGGAAACCGGCGCCCACCGCCACGTTCCACGCCGCCGACTCGTGCCACAGGTGCTGCCCCGCCGGGTGCAGGTGTTCGGCGTTGACACCCTGACCCACCTGGGCCAGGCCGAGGGCGAGCTGGACCGCGCCGAGCAGGCCCAGCGCCACCCGCAACCCGGTGACCAGCCCACCGGGCCACCGCACGGCACGCCGGGGGGCCGGTGGCGGCACGGCGGCGAGGATCGACTCGGTCAGGTCGGGTGCCGTGGCCGTCACCACCCGGGTCCGGGCCCGCCGGGTCACCATCGCGGCGACCCCGTGCCAGGCGCGGCAGTCCGCGCAACCGTCGAGGTGCGCCTGCACCGCCACCCGCTCCTCGGCGGTCTCCTCACCGTCGAGCTGGGCCGACAGGATCTCCCGCCATGCTGCGCACCGCATCGGGCGATTGTCGCTCATCCCGGCACCCCGTCGGCGCAGCGCTCCGACAGGGCGTACCGCATCAGCACCACGTCGCCGATCTGGCGTACCTCGGCGAGCCGGGCCCGCCGGCCCGGATGCCACGGGAACGCGCCGTCACCGACGAACCGGGGGGCCCGCCGGTCGCCGACGAAGAACGGGGCGACCACGAGGTGCAGCTCGTCGGCGAGGCCGGCGGTGAGGAACTGGGCGTGCACCGACGCGCCGCCCTCCACCATCAACCGCCGCACCCCCCGGCCGGCCAGGTCGGCCAGCACCCGGGCCGGGTCCAACGGGTCACCCGCGTCGACCACGGTGGCCAGCCCGGACAGCAGCTCGGTGGTCTTGTCCACCGCCGGCCCGGCGCAGTAGACGATCTTCTCGGCGTCCCCCACGGTGAAGAACCGGGCCTGCGGGTCCAGCAACCCCCGGGCGGTCATCGTCACCTTCACCGGCGACGGCGGCAACCCGGCGGCCTGCCGGGCGGCCCGCAGCCGCGCCGAGCGGACCATCAGCCGGGGATCGTCGGCCCGGATCGTGCCCGCGCCGACCAGGATCGCGTCACAACCGGCCCGGACGGCGTCGATGCGCTCCATGTCCTCGGCGTTGGACAGCAGCAGCCGCTCCCCGGTGGCATCGTCGATGTAGCCGTCGATCGACGTGGCGCAGCTCAGCAGCACGTACGGCCGCCCGGTCGACGCCGGTACGGCGGTGGTCGTTGTCGCCGGTACGGCGGTGGTCGTTGTCGCCGGTACGGCGGTGGCCGCCGTCCCGGCCGGTACGACACCCATCTCAGTTCAACGACGGCAGGTCGACGGCCCGGGCGGCGGCCCGGCTGGCCTTCGCCGCCAGGTAGTCGGCGTTGGCGGGGGAGAGGAACACCCCGGTCGGCACCACCTCGGCGACCGCCACCCCGAGCCGGGTCAACTGCTCGGCCTTGTCCGGGTTGCTGCTCAGCAGCACCAGCTCCGGCACCCCGAGCACCGCCAGCATCTGCGCGGCGGCCCGGTAGTCCCGTTCGTCCTCGTCGTGCCCGAGCGCCACGTTCGCCTCGTAGGTGTCCAACCCGGCGTCCTGCAGGGCGTACGCGTCCAGCTTCGGGTAGAGGCCGATGCCGCGCCCCTCCTGGCGCAGGTAGAGCAGGAAACCCCCGGCGTCGGAGATCCGCTGCACCGCCTCGCGCAGCTGCGGGCCGCAGTCGCAGCGCTGGCTGCCGAAGACGTCCCCGGTGAGGCACTCGCTGTGCGGGCGGACCAGCGGCGCCGCCCCGCCCGCCGCGTGCCGGCGCAGCGCGCCCGCCCAGTCGCCCAGCCCGAACGCCAGGTGCTCCCGCCCGTCCACCAGCCCGTCGAAGGAGAAGACCCGCGCCGTGGTGGCGTACCCGTCGGGGAACCGCAGCGGGACCGTGACCTGTGTCCGGACCGTCGCGGCCGGCAGTGCGTCGTACATGTGTCTCCTCTGTCAGGCGCTGCCGGCCAGCCCGGCAGCGGGTACCGGTGAGGAACCACCCTGGCCTCCCACCGTACGGTCACCCGGTCGTCCGCGCAGCGCGGACGGGCGACCCCGCAGCACCAGCACGGCGGCGCCCGGCAGGGCCGCCACCAGCACCAGTGCTCCGTACACCAGGGCGGTCGCCACCCCCTCGGCGGCGCCCAGGCCGGCGGCCCCGAACGCCCAGGCGGCGACGCCCTCGCGCGGGCCGAAACCCGCCATGTTTGCGGGCAGGCCCATCGCCAACAATGCCAGCAGCGTCAGCGGCACCAGCACCGCCAGCGGCGCGGTGACCCCGGCCACCCGGGCCGCGAGCACGAACGTCGCCAGGTGGCAGCCGACCACCACCGTCGAGGTCAGCAGCACCCCCGGCCCGGTCCGCCGGCCCAGCAGCCCGGCCCGCACGTCGGCGACGGCGGCGCGCAGCGCGCGGGCCCGCCGCGACGGGCCCGACCGGGGCAGCGCCCGCACCAGCACCACCAGCACCAGGCCCACCGCCGCCGCCACCGCCGTCACCGTCGGCAGGTACGGCCGCACCGGCGACGGCAGCGCCAGCAGCAGCGCCACCGCCAGCACCACCTGGACGAGCTGCCCGGCGGTCCGTTCCCAGACCACCGCGCGCACGGCCCGGCCCAGGTCACCGGCCTCCCGGCCGTGCCGTACCGCCCGGTGCACGTCGCCGAGCACCCCGCCGGGCAGTGTCGCGTTGAGGAACACCGCCCGGTAGCAGTCGGCCACCGCCGTGCCCAGCGGCAGCCGGATGCCGAGCGCCTCGGCGACCAGCCGCCACCGCCACGCGCAGCCGACCGTGGCCAGCGCGCCCAGGGCCAGTGCGCCCAGCACCGCCGGGGCGTCGATCCGGCGCAGCCCGGCCAGGGCCGGACCGGTGCCCAGCCACCACAGCAGCACGCCGACCAGGGCCACCCCGCCCAGGTTGCTCAGCCAGGCCCAGGCGGTACGGGCGTGGGCGGGTGACGTGCCGGTGGCGTCGGATGACACGCGGTTCCTCCTCCGGAGATCCTGTCCCTTCTCACGTACCGGCCGGCGAACCGGTTCATTCCACCCCGGCGAGCAGGTCGTCGTGGCCGACGGTGACGGTGAGCCGACCGGCCGCCGCCTCGGCCCGCCGCCACCGGGCGTACCCGGCCGTCCGGTCGGCCAGGTCGGGACGCTGGGCCACGGCCGCCTCCAGCCAGCCGTCGAACCACTCCACGATCAGCTCCGCCTGCTGCGGCCCCAGCCGCCACGGGGTCGACCGCACGGTCACCGGCATGCCGTGCCTGGCGAACTCGGCGACGGTCACCCCGGCGGCGTCCGGGCCGAGCAGCACCCGGCCGTCGACGGTACGCCGCTGGTGGGCGTCGAAGGCGGCGGCGACCTCGGCGTCCAGCGGGTCGGCGGGGTCGAACCGGACCCGACCGACCACCGAGAGCACGAACAGGCTGGGGCAGCCGACGCCCGCGCAGGCGGCCACGATCCGGGCGATCTCGTCGGCGGTCAGCATGTCCAGCAGCGCCGACGCGGTGACCAGGTCGGCGTCGGCCAGGTCGGCGGGGGTCAGCCGGGTGATGTCGCCCTGGCGGGTGAGCACCCGCACCGGGCTGCCGTCGGCGGCCACCGGCACCGCCGCGCCGGCCCGCTCCAGCAGCCCCGGGTCCCGGTCGTGCAGCACCCAGCGCTGCGGGCCGGGCAGCAGCGGGGCCAGCCAGCGCAGCATCGACCCGGTGCCGCTGCCCAGGTCGTGCACCACCCACGGCCGGTCCCCGCGCAGCGACGTGACCGACGAGGACCCGGTCACGAGCAGGCCGGGCCCACCGGGGGTGGCCGCCGGCAGGCCGGGGCCGCCGGGGCCGGCCGCCGGGGCGGTGCCGGTGAGCCGGGCGCGGAGCAGGTCGACCAGCTCCCCGCTGCGGGCGTCGGCGTCGGCGGGTTCCCGCAGCCGCAGCCAGTCGGCGAACGGTTCGGTGGCGTATGCGGTCATGTCCTCACTCCGTCCAGCACCTGGGAGACGATCGTCACGGTGGCCGGCCAGCCGGGCAGGTCGGCCCGCCGGCCCCGGGCCGCGTGGCGCAGCCGGTCCCGCAGGTCGGCCGAGTGCAGCCAGCGGCGCAGGGCACCGGCCAGCGCCACCGGGTCGCCCGGCGGCACCAGCACCCCGGGCGCGGCACCGTCGCCGGCCCGGCCCAGCGCCTCGGGCACCCCGCCGACCGTGCTGCCCAGCACCGGGATCCCCCGGGCCAGGGCCTCGACCACCACCATCCCGTAGGTCTCGGCCCGCGACGGCAGGACCAGCAGATCCGCTCCCGCGTACGCCGCGTCCAGCGCCGGCCCGGTCACCGGTCCGTGCCAGCGCACCCGCCCGGCCAGCCCGTCCCGCTCGACCCGCCCCCGCAGCCCGGCCACGAAGGCTGGGTCACGGTCCAGCGCGCCCACGCAGTCCAGCGTCCACGGCCTGTCGACCAGCCCGGTCAACGCGTCGACCAGCACGTCGTACCCCTTGACCGGGGTGACCGCCGCGACGCACAGCAGTGCGGTGCCGGCGGCCGTGCCGGGGGCGACGTCGGCCGGGTCGACCCCCGGGGTGGCCACCGTCACCCGGGCCGGGTCGATCGGGTGCCGGGCCAGCAGCAGTTCCCGAGTCCAGCCGCTGGTGGTGACGAGCGCGTCGGCCAGCGGCAGGGCACGCGCCTCGGCGTCGTCGCCGAGCGGCATGTGCACCAGCACCACCTGGCGCAGCCGGCCGGCCTGCGCCGCCAGCAGCTCCGGCACGGTCGAGGCGACCAGCCCGTCGTAGAGCACCGGCACCCCGTCCGGCAGGGCCGCGAGCAGCCCGGCCAGCCGCGTCCGCGCCGCCTCGTCGGGGCGCGGCCAGTCCCCGGGTACGCCGTGCTCGTGCACCGTCCAGCCGGCCGCCCCGAGCCCGGCGCAGACCCGCCTGTCGTACGCGTTGCCGCCGCTGGGGGTGGCCGGGTCGTCGATGTCGCCGGGCAGGACGACGTGCACCGCCCGCACGGGCTACAACGACCGCTCGTAGCTGGCCCAGGCGATGTGCGACTCGTGCAGGGTGACCGTGATCCCGGCCAGTTCCCGGGCGCCCGCGCCCAGCCCACCGGCGTGCACCCGGTCGGCGAGCCGGTCGGCGATGGTCCGGCACAGCACCTCGGTGGTGGTGTTCTGCCCGGCGAACGCCGGCTCGTCGTCGAGGTTGCGGTACGTCAGGTCGGCCAGCACCGCCTTCAGCTCGTCGGTCGCCCGGCCGATGTCCACCACGATGCCGTCCTCGTCGAGTTCGGTGCGGCGGAAGGTGGCGTCGACGACGAAGGTCGCCCCGTGCAGCTTCTGCGCCGGCCCGAACACCTCCCCCCGGAAGCTGTGGGCGATCATGATGTGGTCCCGTACGGTCACGCTGAACACGGCGTCTCCTCGTCGTAGGTGATCAGATGGCACAGCGCGGGGAGGTTCCCCGAGGCCAGCCGGGCGAGCACGGCGGGTAGCTCCGCGAAGCGGGACCGCCCGGTCAGCAGCGCGTCGAACACCGGGTCGGCGAGCAGTTCCAGGGCGAGCGTCAGCCGGTCGGCGAAGTTCCGCCGGGACGCCCGCGCCGGGGAGACCGTGCCGACCTGGCTGCTGCGGATCGTCAACCGGCCGGCGTGGAACGCCCCGCCCAGCGACAGCTCCACCGGCCGGTCGCCGTACCAGCTCAACTCGACCACGGTGCCCTCCGGGGCGAGCAGGTCCAGGCTGCGCTGCAACCCGGCGGCCGTGGCGCTGGCGTGCACCACCAGGTCCCGGCCCCCGGTCGCCGCCTCGGGCACGGCGAAGTCGACGCCCAGCGCCGCGGCGACCGCCGCCCGCGCCGGATCGGCGTCGACCAGCTCCACCCGTACCCCGGGGAAGCGGGCCAGCAGGGCCGCCACGCTGCACCCCACCATCCCGCCGCCGACCACGCTGACCCGGTCGCCGACCAGCGGCGCGGCGTCCCACAGCGCGTTGACCGCCGTCTCCACCGTGCCGGCGAGCACCGCGCGGGCCGCCGGCACGTCGTCCGGCACCGGGGTCACCGCCGACGCCGGCACCACGTACGCGCTCTGGTGCGGGTGCAGACAGAACACCGTCCGTCCGCGCAGCGCCGCCGGCCCGGCCTCGACCACCCCGACGCTGAGGTAGCCGTACTTGACCGGGGCGGGGAAGTCGCCCTCCTGGAACGGGGCGCGCATCGCCGTGTACTGGCTCGGTGGCACACTGCCGGTGAACACCAGCGTCTCGGTGCCGCGGCTCACCCCGGAGTAGCGGCTGCGGACCAGCACCTCGTCGGGGCCGGGCGTGGGCAGGGTCACCGGCCGCAGCTCACCGACGCCGGGGGAGCGGAGCCAGAAGGCCCGGGCATCGTGGATCACGCGGGTTTTCTCCTCTTCTGCCGGCGGAACCGAACGAAACGGCCGCGTCCTGCGTACCCACTGCCGAGGTCGTCGATCATAAACACGGAGGCAGGGTGTCCAGGGTTCGAACCGGTCCGGTGCTCGGCCTGACCGCACAGACCGTCCTGCTGGCCGGGCTGGCCGCGACCGTCGGGCTCGACGTCGCCGGCTGGCTGGCCGGCCTCGGGTACGGCGTGGTCACCTGCGTCGCGTTGCAGCGCGGCCTGCGCCGCCGGGGCGTCGACCGGCTCGGGCCGGCCGACCGGGTGACGCTCACCCGGGGGGTGCTGGTCGGCGGGGTGACCGCCCTGGTCGTCACCGGTTTCTCCGGCCCGACCCCGCTTTCGGTGCTGGTGCCGATGACGGCGGTGGCGCTGGCCCTGGACGCGGTGGACGGCTGGGTGGCCCGACGCACCGGCACGGCCAGTTCGCTCGGCGCACGCTTCGACATGGAGGTCGACGCGTTCCTTATCCTGGTGCTCAGCGTCCAGGTGACGCCGGTGGTGGGACCGTGGGTGCTCGCCATCGGTGGCCTGCGGTACGCCTTCGTCGCCGCCGGCTGGCTGCTGCCCTGGATGCGGGGGACCCTGCCGCCGCGCTTCTGGCGCAAGGTGGTCGCCGCCACGCAGGGGGTGCTGCTGCTCGTCGTCGCCGCCGACGTGCTGGCCCGGCCGGTGACCGCCGTGCTGGCCGCGGTGGCGTTGGCGCTGCTGGTCGAGTCGTTCGGCCACGACGTCGGCTGGCTGTGGTGGCACCGGTCGACCCGGCCCACCCGGGTGGTCGCCCCGACGGCCGTCACGTCGGTCCCGGTCGCGCTGGTGCCGTCGGTCGTGGCGCTGCCGTCCGTACCGTCGGTGCGGCACCGGGCCGACCCGGTCACCGACCGGCAGTTCGTCGCCCACCAGCCGGTCTGAACCGGCCCACCGACCCGGCCGTGCGCCGGGGCCCTCCCCAGGAAGGACCATCCGGAGTGTCGTTGTTGTCACGCCTGCGTCGCCCGAGCACGGCAGCGGAGGAGGTCGGGCCAGCCGAGCCCGCCGGAGCCGACGGGCCCTGCGGTGCCGCCGCGCCTTCCGGGCCCGGCGGGCCTTCCGGGCCCGGCGGGCCTTCCGGGCCCGGCGGGCCTTCCGGGGCGGCCGGGCCGGACGCCGACGCCGATCCGTCGCCGACGGACGGGACGGACCGGGGACGCTGGCGTACGGTCGCCAGGCGGGTGACCACCGTGCTGGCCGGGCTGCTGGTCGTGGCGGTGCTGACCGCGCCGGGCCGGTTCGACCAGCTCACCCCGATGGCGTTCCTGCGGGTGCCGGTCGAGGCGCTGGTCGCCGCCGCCCTGCTGCTGGCGCTGCCCGACCGGGCCCGGCGACCGGTCGCGGTGACGGTCGGGGTGGCGCTGGGGCTGGTGGCCGTCGTCAAGGTGCTCGACCTGGGCATGTCGGCCAGCTTCGCCCGCCCGTTCGACCTGGTCCTCGACTGGGTGCTGCTGGACGACGGCTACGCCTTCGTCACCGACTCGGTGGGCTCCGGCGGCGCGGTCGCCGCCGCCGTCGCCCTGATCGCCCTGGTGCTCGCCCTGCTGGTGCTCACCACCCGGTCGGTGCTGCGGCTGACCCGGCTGACGACCGGGCACCGTCGGGCCGCCGTACGGGTGGTCGCCGGCCTGACCGCCGCCTGGGTGGCCGCCGCGACGCTCGGGGTGCCGGTCGCCGACTCCGGCACGGCGACCCTGGTCGGGCAGCACGTCGGCCAGGCCGGCGCGGGCCTGCGGGACCGCCGGGAGTTCGCCGACCAGGTGGCCCGGGACGCCTACCGGGACACCCCGGGCGACCAGCTGCTCACCGCGCTGCGCGGCAAGGACGTGGTGCTGGCCTTCGTGGAGAGCTACGGCCGGGACGCCGTCGAGGACCCGGAGTTCGCCGGTGGGGTCGGCGCGGTGCTCGACGGGGGCACGAAGCGGCTGGCCAAAGCCGGGTTCACCGCCCGTAGTGGCTTCCTCACCTCGCCCACCTTCGGCGGGGGGAGCTGGCTGGCCCACGACACGCTGCTGTCCGGGCTGTGGATCGACAACCAGCAGCGGCACGACAGCCTGCTGGCCAGCGACCGGCTGACCCTCAACAAGGCGTTCCGGCGGGCCGGCTGGCAGACCGTCGGGGTGATGCCGGCGGCCACCTCACCCTGGCCGGAGGGGGCGTTCTTCGGCTACGACCGCTACCACGACGCGGCGGGGCTGGACTACCGGGGCCCGCAGTTCAGCTACGCCCCGATGCCCGACCAGTACACCCTGGCGACCTTCCAGCGCCGGGAGCGGACCCCCGGCCACGCCCCGATCATGGCGCAGATCCCGCTGATCTCCAGCCACTCCCCGTGGGGGGCGATCCCCCGGATGCTCGACTGGGAGCACGTCGGCGACGGCTCGATCTACCGTCGGCCGACTTCGGTGGCGTTCAACCCGAAGGACGTGGTGGGGCGCAGCACCACCGAGGTGCGCACCGGCTACCGGCGGGCCATCGAGTACTCGCTGAACAGCCTGATCTCCTACGTCGAGACGTACGGCGACGACGACACCGTGCTGGTCTTCCTCGGTGACCACCAGCCGTCCCCGCTGGTCACCGGCCCGAACGCGAGCCGGGACGTGCCGATCACGGTGCTCGCCCGGGATCCGGCGGTGCTGGCCCGGGTGTCCGGCTGGGGCTGGCACGAGGGGCTGCGTCCCGGACCGGACGCCCCGGTGTGGCCGATGGACACGTTCCGCGACCGCTTCCTCGCCGCGTTCGGGCCGCAGCCACCCGCCCACGTCGCCGCGCCGCGCTGAGGTCCCGCGCCGACCCTCCGGTGACGCCTGACGGTCAGCGTTTGGCGGCCAACCGCACCGCGTTGCACACGTCGACCACGCCGGGCACCTGCCAGGCGACCTGACCGGCGAGCTGCCGGGCGTCGACGTCGGGGGCGATCCCGCCGAGGATCGCCACCCGGTTCTGCACGGTGACGGTGATCCGCCGGGCCCGCAGGCCGACCCCGCCGACGATCCGGTACGCCACCTCGGCGGCCAGCCGGACGTCCTCCCCGGGCGGGCCGGGCGGGTCGGGCTCGGGACGGAACCAGCTGTCGTCGGGCAACGGCCACGGCATCACCATGCCGTGCTCCTCTCCCGGGACCGTCCGGTCGCGGGGGACCGGGACCAGTCCACCGCCGCCCGGCGGGTGTCGAAGACCGGGAACACCCGGTCCAGCCGCATGGTGTGCAGCACGGTGCGGACGAACCGGGACGGCCCGGCGAGGCTGAGTTGCCTGTCACGCTGCCGGGCGTCCTGCCGGGCCCGGACCAGCTCCCCGAGCGCGGTGGAGTCGATCAGGTGCACCCGGGCCAGGTCCACCACCACGTGCCGGTCGGCCCCGACGGCCTCCGTCAGCGCGCCGTGCAGGACGTCGCCGGTGGCGAGGTCCAGGTCACCGGCGGCGGTGACGACCGCGACCTCGTCGAGGTGCTCGACGCCCAGCACGCCGAGCGGGTCGGCGCGGCGCGGGGCACGCGTGGGTGCCGGACCCGGTTCGGGGGCCAGTTCGCAGCGGGGGCAGCGGTGCGGCCCGGTGGCGAACGGCGACCCGGTCCAGCCCTGCTCGGCGACGAACGTCCAGACCACCTCGGCGTCGGGCAGGACGCAGGCCGGGCCGCTCGCCACCGCGCCGCAGCTGTCACAGATCAGCGTCATCAGCGGTTCGTCCGGTACGACGGTCATCGGATCTCCTCCTCGAGGACGGCCGTGGCGGTCCGGTGGTCGTGGCCCGGCGCGCGGTGGTCGACCGGAGACCCCGCGCGCCGGACCACGACCGGTTCCGGTGGGTCAGGGCTCGGTCCGGCCGCCGGCGGTGCCGACGACCAGCGCCACGGCGACCCCGGCCAGGCCGACCTGCACGATCAGCTGCCGTAGCGTGAAACCGTCGCTGTCGATGCCCACCAGCCGGCTGACGATGGTGCCGAGCAGTGCGGCGACCAGGCCGACGGCGAGGGTGAGCCAGAGCGGGACCTGCGTACGGCCTGCGACGACGAGCCGTCCCAGCGCGCCGATGACGAGCCCGACGACGACGGCGGCGACGATCCCGGGCACGCTCACCGGCTGTGCTCCCGGACCAGTTCCCGGGCGGGCTGCCGGTGGCCGGCGGACGGGACCTGCCCGCCGTCCACCCGCAGGGCCCGTGGGGTGGTGACCATCGGCAGCACCCGGGACACCCGGGCGGCGCTCAGCACGCGCAACGCCCGGGCGCTCGGGTCCCGCAGGGTCAGCACGCCACCGTGGCGGGCCAGTTCACGGTGCACGTCGAGCAGCAGCCCGATCGCGGCGGCGTCGAGATGCCGGCACTCGGACAGGTCCACCACCACGTGGGCCGGGCGCAGCGCGACGAGCCGGTCGAAGACCTGCCGGGACCGGGCCAGCGCGGCCAGGTCCAGGTCGTCGGTGACGCACACCTCCACCAGCGGTACGGTGCACTCCGGGCGGGACGCTCCCACGACTCGGCCTCCTTCCACGCTCACTGTCCGGCCCCAGCCTCCGGGGTGAGGTTGGCGACCGTTGCGCGGACGTATGTCAGTTGCGTGACAAATCCCGCGTTCGCCGTGCCCGGTTCGTCATCGTCGGCGCCTACCGGGCACCATTTCCCGATGGCGGGCGTACTGGTGATCGAGGACGACGACCGGATCCGTCTGGCGCTGCTGCTGGCCCTGGAGGACGAGGGCTACCTGGCGCGCGGGGCGGCCACGGCGGAGGAGGGGCTGCGGGCGCAGCGGCAGGAGACCGCCGACTACGTCCTGGTCGACCTGATGCTGCCCGGCCTGGACGGCTTCGAGTGCATCAGGCAGTTGCGCCGCGACGACGACGTGCCGATCGTGGTGGTCAGCGCCCGCGACGACACCCACGACATCGTCGCCGCGTTGGAGGCGGGCGCGGACGACTACCTGGTCAAGCCGGTCGCCATCAAGGAACTCTCGGCCCGGTTGCGGGCGTTGCGCCGCCGGGGCCGGACCGCCGTCGCACCGTCGGCGACGGTGCCGGTGCTGGTCTTCGGCGCGTTGGAGATCAGCCCGGAGGCCGGTGAGGTGCGCCGGTCGGGGCGGCCGGTGCCGGTGACCCGCACCGAGTTCCGGCTGCTCTGCGAGCTGGCCGAGCACGCCGGCCGGGTGCTGTCCCGCCAGCAGTTGCTCAGCCGGGTGTGGGGCTACGAGACGGGCGACGAGCGGCTGGTCGACGTACACGTGGGCCGGCTGCGGCAGAAGATCGAGGCCGATCCGGCGAACCCCCGGCACCTGGTCACCCTGCGGGGCCTCGGCTACAAGCTGCAACGATGAGGCGGCTCGGTCTGCGGGCCCGGGTCACCGCCGCGTTCGCGGTCGGGGCGCTGCTGCTGTCGGCGCTGATGGCGCTGATCTCGTACGAGCTGGTGCGCCGGTCGCTGCTCGACGAGCGGGAGCGCACGGCGCTGCGGGCGGCGTACTTCGACGCGGCGGTGGTCCGGGCCGGCCTGGACACCGACACCCCGGACGTCTACGAGGTGCTGCGCACCCTGGACACCGGGGGCAGCCGCCGGGCCCTGGTGCACCGCGACGGCCGCTGGTACGCCCGCACCGCCGACGAGGGGCCCTCGGGTGCGGTGCCGGCCGGGCTGATGGCGATGGTCGCCGACGGTGAACCGGCGGTGCAGCGGGTCCGGGTCGACGGGCAGCCGGCGCTGCTGGTCGGGGTGCCGCTGGCCGACTCGACCGGCTACTACGAGATCACCTCGCTGCGGGAGCTGGAGCAGACCTTCCAGGTGCTGGCGTTGGCGTTGACCGTGGTGGCGGTCACCGTGGCCGGCTCCGGCGCGGCGCTCGGCTGGTACGCCACCCGGCACGGGCTGCGGCCGTTGACGGCGGTGGCCGACGCCGCCGAGAAGATCGCGGCGGGGGACGTGACGGCCCGGCTCGCCCCCGGCACCGACCCGGACCTGGCCCGGCTCTCCACCTCGTTCAACCGGATGGCCGACCAGGTGGCGGTCCGCATCGAGCGGGACCGCCGGTTCGCCGCCGACGTCGCCCACGAGTTGCGCTCGCCGTTGCAGACGCTGTCGGCGGCGGCGAGTGTGCTCTCCCGCCGGCGGGACCGGTTGGACGACCGGACGGCCACCGCCGCCGGCCTGGTCAGCGAGGAGATCACCCGGTTCCAGCAGTTGGTCAACGACCTGATCGAGCTGGCCCGCAGCGACCGGCCGGCGCAGCGGGAGGAGGTCGACGTGGTGGCGCTGGCGCGGGACGTGTGCCGGGGGCGGGGCCTGCCCGGTTCCCTGGTGGAGGCCGGCCCGCCCGCGCCGGGACGCTGGTCGGTCGACCCCCGTCGGCTGGAGCAGTTGCTGGTCAACCTGCTGGACAACGCGGTCCGCTACGGCGGCGGCCCGGTCGCGGTGCGGCTGTGGCTCTCCGACGGCACGGGGGTGGTCGAGGTCGACGACGCCGGCCCGGGGGTGCCGGTGGCCGACCGGGAGGTGGTCTTCGACCGGTTCGTCCGGGGCCGGGCCGCGCACGACCGGGCCGGCGGCGACGGGACCGGCCTGGGCCTGGCGCTGGTCGCCCAGCACGCCGCCGCCCACGGTGGACGGGCCGGCGTGTCCGACCGGCCCGGCGGCGGCGCCCGGTTCCGGGTGGAGCTGCCGGGGAGTCGACCGTGATCCGCCGGCTGGTGCCCGGCCTGGTGGCGGTGCTGCTGCTGGCCGGCTGCGGGGTGCCGACCGACCAGCAGCCCCGGGCGGTGCAACCGCCGTTCGGCCCGCCCGCCGCCCCGGCCGCGAGCAGCGCCCCGGGCCAGGTCGAGCAGGCGTTCTGCCTGGTCCGCGGCGGCCAACTGGTGCGTACGGTCCGGCAGGTCGACGCGGCCGGCGGGGTGGACGGGCACCTGCGCCGCCTGCTCGCCGGCCCCACCCGGGCCGAACGGGCGGTCGGTTTCGGCACCGCCCTGCCCGGTGCGGTGCACGTGCTCGGCGCCCGGCTGGTCGACGGGCGGGCCCAGGTGGAGGTGGAACCGCCGGGGGAGGAGTCCGGACGCAGCGACGAGGTGCTCGCCTACGGGCAGATCGTCTGCACCCTGGACAGCCGTCCCGACGTCACCGGGGTGTCGTTCCTGCTGCGCGGCCGGCCGCTGGAGGTGCCCCGCGCCGACGGCTCGCTGTCGGCCGGGCCGCTGACCGCCGCCGACTACCCGGCGCTGACCGGCCCGGACTGACGTCCGCGCCGGGCCCGGGGCACGACCAGCGGGGTGCCCGTCTCCGGGTCCTCGACGATCCGGCAGGGCAGCCCGAACACCTCCTCGACGAGGGCGGCGGTGACCACCTCGCGCGGGTCGCCCTGGGCCACCACCCGGCCGTCGCGCATGGCGATCAGGTGGGTGGCCCAGCGGGCGGCGTGGTGCAGGTCGTGCAGCACCGCGACCAGGGTGCGGCCCTGCTCCTCGTGCAGCCGGGCGCACAGGACGAGCACCTCGATCTGGTGCGCGACGTCCAGGTAGGTCGTGGGCTCGTCGAGCAGCAGCAGGGAGGTCTGCTGGGCCAGCGCCATCGCGATCCAGACCCGCTGCCGCTGCCCGCCGGAGAGTTCGTCGACGGGCCGTGCGGCCAGCTCGGTGACGCCGGTGGCGGCCATCGACTCGGCCACCACCCGCTCGTCCTCGGTCGACCACTGCCGCAGCAGCCCCTGGTGCGGGTAGCGGCCCCGGGCGACCAGGTCGGCCACGGTGATGCCCTCCGGCGCGACCGACGACTGCGGCAGCAGGCCGAGGGTGCGGGCCACCTCCCGGGACCGCATCGTGTGGATGTCCCGGCCGTCGAGCAGCACGGTGCCGGCGGTCGGCCGCAGCGTCCGCGCCAGGGCCCGCAGCAGGGTGGACTTGCCGCAGGCGTTGGGGCCGATCACCACCGTGAACGACCGGTCGGGCACGGCCACCGTCAGGTCCCGGGCCACCACCCGCCGCTCGTAGGCCAGGGTCATCCCGACCCCGCCGAGTCGACTCGTCACCGCGTCCTCCTCAGATCCGTGCCGCGCGTCGGCGCGTGGCGAGCAGCCACACCAGGTAGGCCCCGCCGATCAAGCCGGTGACCACCCCGACGGGAAGTTGGTGGCCCTCGATGGTCCGCTGGGCGGCCAGGTCGGCGGCGAGCAGCAGCACCGCCCCGGTGGCGGCTGCGGCGGCCAGGTTCGGCCCGGGTGCCCGGGTGAGCCGGCGGGCCAGGTGCGGCGCGACCAGGGCCACGAAGGACACCGGCCCGGCGGCGGCCGCCGCCCCGGCGGCGAGCAGCACCGCCGCGCCGAGCAGCAGTTGCCGTACCAGCGACACCGGCACGCCGAGCGCGGTGGCGGTGTCGTCACCCAGTTCGATCAGGTTCAGTGCGCGGGCGGTGCCGGCCACCACCGGTGTCAGCAGCCCCAGCAGGCCGAGCAACGGAACGGCCTGTGCCCAGTCCCGCCCGTCGAGGCTGCCGGTGAGCCAGAGTACGGCCCGCGCCGCGTCCATGAGCGGGGCCCGGGTGAGCAGCCAGCCGTTGACACCGGTGAGGATCGCCGTGGTGCCGATGCCGACCAGCACCAGCCGGTAGCCGTGCACGCCGTGCCGACCGGCCACCGTCCACAGCAGCAGGCCGGTGGCGAGGCCGCCGAGCAGCGCCGCGCCGGACAGCAGCAGGGTGCCGCCGCCGGTCACCACCACGATCAGCGCGCCGGTCGACGCGCCCTGGGTGACGCCGAGCACGTCGGGGCTGCCCAACGGGTTGCGGACCAGTGACTGGAGGATCGCGCCGGACAGCGCCAGGGCGGCGCCGACGCCGAGCGCGGTCACCAGCCGGGGCAGCCGCAGTTCGCCGACGATGAAGTTCTCGGCGACGCTGCCGCCGCCGGTCAGTGTGCGCAGCACGTCGGCGGTGCTCATCGGATAGTCGCCGCCACCGATCGCGAGCACCCCGAGGACGACGGCCAGGGCGGCGGCGACCAGCCCGACGGTCACGCTGCGGCCGCGCCAGCGTACCGAGCGGGTGCCGATGCGGACCGCCCGTGCCAGCGGCCGGGCCGGCGGGTCGGCGGGTCGGGTGCGGTTCACCGACGGGCCACCAGACGCAGGAACAGCGGACCGCCGAGCACGGCGGTGACCAGGCCGACCTGGAGTTCCCCGGGCCGGCCGAGGACCCGGCCGAGCACGTCGGCACCGAGCAGCAGCACCGGGGCGAGCACCGCCGCGTACGGCAGCAACCAGCGCAGGTCCGGGCCGGTCAACGCGCGCACCAGGTGGGGGACGAGTAGGCCGACGAAGACGATCGGGCCGCAGGCGGCGGTGGCCGCGCCGCAGAGCAGGGTGACCGCGGTGACCGTACCGGCCCGGATCAGGGCGGGGCTGGCGCCCAGCGCGCGGGCCGCGTCGTCGCCCAGGGCCAGGGCGTTGAGCGGGCGGGCCCCGGCCAGCCCGACCAGCAAACCGGCCAGGATGAACGGGGCCACCGTGGCGACGGTGGTGAAGTCGGCGGTGGCCAGCGAACCGACCGTCCAGAACCGCAGCCGGTCCAGCGAGGCGGCGTCGAGCAGCATCACCGCGCTGACGAACGAGTAGAGCACCGCGTTGAGGGCGGCCCCGGCCAACGCGAGCCGTTCCGGGGTGGCCTGTCGGCCGCCGCCGACGGCGTGCACCGCCACCGTGACGACCACTGCTCCGAGCAGGGCGAACCAGATCCAGCCCCGGACCGTGGCGACGCCGAGCAGGGCGGTGGCGGTGGCCACGGCGGCGGACGCGCCGGCGTTGATGCCGAGCAGGCCCGGATCGGCGAGCGGGTTGCGGGTGAGCGCCTGCATGAGTGCGCCGGCCACGCCGAGGGCCGCGCCGGCGAGCAGCCCGAGCAGGGTCCGGGGCAGCCGCATCTGCTGCACCACCGCGTGTTCGGGGGAGCCGGGGGAGACCAGGCCGTGCCACACCTCGACGAGGGTGAGTTGCTTCGCGCCGACGGCGATGCTGAGCACCGTCACGGCGACGAGCAGCAACAGGCCCGCGCCGAGCCCGGCGGCCCGGACGCCGACGCGCCGACGGGTCGACGCCACGCCCGGTGCAGCGGTGGGTGAGGATAGGGTGGCGGACAGTGTCGGCTCCAGGGGGGCGAAAGAGCGGCGCACGCCGGTTTGACAGTGACTTAGGTTAGGTTAGCCTAACCCTGCTGTCGCGGATCGTCACGGTCCGGGCCTGACCGAAAGACGTCGTATGTTGCCTTCCTCGTCCTCCCCCCGCCTCTCCCGCCGGGGACTGCTCGCCGCCGGTGGCGGCGCCGCCCTGACCGCGCTCCTCGCCGCCTGCGGCGGAGGCGACGACCCGGCCGAGCCCGCCGGGAACGGCCCGGCCGGTCCGTGGAGTTTCACCGACGACCGCCAGCGCAAGGTCGAGGCGGCCAGCGCGCCGACCCGGGTGGTCGCCTTCACCGGGGTGGCCGCCGCGCTCGTCGACTTCGGACTCGACTCCGCGCTCGTCGGGGTGTTCGGCGAGACCACCCGCACCGACGGGTCCCGCGAGCCGCAGGCCGGCGACCTCGACGTCGACAAGGTCACCGTGCTGGGCAACGTCTGGGGCGAGTTCAACGTGGAGAAGTACGCCGCGCTGCGCCCCGAACTGCTGGTCACCCACATGTACGACCCGGACGCCCTCTGGTACGTCCCGGACGAGAGCCGCGACAAGATCCTCAAGCTCGCGCCGAGCGTGGCGATCACCACCGCGCGGACCCCGATGACCCGCCCGATCGAACGCTACGCCGAACTGGCCCGCTCGCTCGGCGCGGACCTGTCCGCCGCGAAGGTCACCGACGCCAAGACCCGCTTCGAGGCCGCCGCCGAGCAGGTGCGGGCGGCGGTCAAGGCCAACCCGGGCATCCGGGTGATGGCCTCCTCGGGCAGCCCCGACCTGTTCTACGTCTCCAACCCGAAGGTCAGCACCGACCTGATGTACTTCGCCGAGCTGGGCGTGGACATCGTGGTGCCGACCAAGCTGGAGGCGGGTGACTACTTCGAGGCGCTGAGCTGGGAGAACGCCAACAAGTTCCCGGCCGACCTGATCCTGCTCGACAACCGCTCCACCGCGTTGCAGCCCAAGGACCTCGCGGCCAAGCCCACCTGGGCGCAGCTCCCGGCCGTCAAGGCCAACCAGGTCACCCCGTGGGACGCGGTGCCCCGCTTCTCGTACGCGGGCGCGGCCCCGCTGCTGGAGAACCTGGCCACCGCGATCCGCTCCGCCAAGCGCCTCGGCTGACCGCCCGGCGACGGACGGTGGTGTCCCGGTGCCGGACACCACCGTCCGCCGGACCGGCGGTCGGGTCACATCTTCAGCAGCCCGCCGTTGCGGGTCCCGTCCTTCACCGCGATCAGGTTGGCCACCACGTACGGGATGTGGTGCGTCCGGTGGAACTCGCTGGGGAAGTACGTGGCCAGCCGGGACACCTGGAACCGGCACCGGATCTCCGGTACGAAGCGCGCGTACTGCCTGTCGGTGAAGTACCAGAACGAGTTCTCGTTGTAGAACGCGACGTGCGTCGGGTCCTGGTAGGCACCCCGACCGTCGGTGCTGGGCGTCAGCGAGAGCAGCATCCCGTTCGGGGCGAGCACCCGGTACAGCTCGTTGAATATCCCGATCTTGTCCGGTACGTGCTCCAGGAAGTCGACGGCCCGGATCACGCCGACGCTGTCGTCCGGCAGGTCGATCCCCTTCGTCACGTCACAGACCAGGTCCACACCGCTGGCCTCGCGGCGGTCCAGCCCGAGGAAACCCTCCGGCTTGTGGTGGGCCGCGCCCAGGTCCACCGCCAGCAACTCCTGCCGCTTGGCCCAGGCCAACGCGTTGAGCTGGACGTTGCGATCGTAGATCTCGATCGACCGCTGCTGGATGCGGGCGTTCAGCTCGGGATCCCGCTGGGTGTTGCGCGGGTGCATCCGTTGCAGGTAAAGGCACTTCGGAATGTGATGGAACCCGCCCGCCTGGTACAGCCGGCACATCAGGTCGAGGTCGTCGGCCACGTCGAGCGAACCGTCGTACCCGCCGACCTTCTCGTACACGTCCCGACGGAACGCCCGGACGTGGTTCGGCGCGTACCAGATGTAGCTGACGTTGTGCGGAGTCGGCGCCAGCGCGTGGGACGCCAACACGTCGCGCCCGTCGACCTGCTCGTCCCGGTAGCGCCAGCCGTGGGCGGCCGCGAACCGGGACTCGTCCCGGCCGCTGTCCTCACCGATCTGTGCGGTGTCACTGTAGACGAAACCCACTCCCGGGTACGCCTCGAAGGCCGCCACGACCTCCGCCAGGCAGTCGCTGGCCAGCAGGTCGTCGTGGTCGAACTCGACGAGGATCTCGCCGTACGCCTCGGCGCAGGCCTGCCGCTTCACCGCACCGACACCGACCAGGCTGTCGCGTACCAGGACGCGGACCCGCGGATCGCTCACCTCGGGACGCCAGCGGGCGCCCTGGTTGAGCACGACCACCCACTCCCAGTCCGGGTACGTCTGCGCCAGCAGGGACTGTAGGCACTCGTCCAGGAAACGGTTGTGGTTGCTGCCGGTGAAGACCGTGACGTGCGGTGCGCTCACCGACGATCACCTCGCCGGCTTCGACGGTTTCGCAGGCTTTGCCGGCTTCGGCGACCGGTACTGCACGGGCACCGCCGGGGCGAGCTTCGCATCGGCCCTGACCGCGGACGCGAACGCCACCCCGGCCCCCGCCGGATCGTTACGCCGGTCGAGCACCAGCCCGAGCCGCAGGTACGCCGTGGAGGCGCTCCGGTCGGCCTCGACGATCTTGCGGTACAGCAGGATCGCCTCGTCCGGATTCTGCTCCTCCAGCAGGATGGCCTTGTTGTACATGGCCGGCCGGTAGCTACCGTCGATCTCCAGGACCCTGTCGTAGGCGGTGACCGCCTCGGCCGTCGCACCCTGGGACTGGGCGAGGTAGCCGAGGTTGAACCAGGCGAACTTGTTGTCGGCCTGGATCGACAGCACCTTCTGGAACGTCTCCTTCGCCCTGTCGGTCTGCCCGGCCTGGCCCTGCTGGATACCCTGCTGCAGCAGGTCCGCCGGCTTCGGCGATGCGGGCGTCTGCGCGCCGTCACCGGACCCCTTGGACGCCGCCGGTGGCTCCTTGCCGTCGTCGCTGCACGCGGTCACGCCGGCCAGCAGCACCGCGCCGCAGGCGAGCGAGCCGAACACCTGTCGAATCTTCACTGTCTCTTCCTCTTCCTGCCGGTCGTCGTCATCGGTCTGGGCCTCAGGGCGTGACATCCGCGCAGACCACGTAGATCTCGCTGCCGGGCTCCGGCAGGAGCCACTGCCAACCCGTCGGTGTGGAACCGTCGGTCCCGGGGATCGGACGGCTCCCGGTGGGTGCCCCGTTGGCGTTGTAGAAACCACCGCTCAACGCGATGTCGCCCGGGTCGCAGCTGAGGTTCTGGGTACCGCCGAGCGCCGTACTCGCCTGGGTGTACACGTTGGAGAAGCCGGCACCGGCGACACCCTGTGGGCCCTGCGCCCCGGTGTCGCCCTGCGCGCCGGGCACCCCCTGGAACCCCTGTGCGCCCTGCGAGCCGGTGGTTCCCTGTGGCCCGGCGTCGCCCTGTGCACCGGTGACCCCTTGAAAACCCTGCGGGCCCTGCGCCCCGGTGTTGCCTTGGGGTCCAGCGTCACCCTGAGCGCCGGTGGTGCCTTGGAATCCCTGCGGGCCCTGTGCTCCGACATCACCCTGTGGCCCGGTGGCTCCCTGTGCGCCGGTGTCACCTTGGGTACCTTGGGCTCCGGTCACGCCTTGGAAGCCCTGTGCGCCGGTGTCGCCCTGTGCTCCGGTAGCGCCTTGGGGGCCGGGCTCGCCCTGGGTTCCCTGTGCCCCGGTCGTTCCTTGGAAGCCCTGTGGTCCTTGCGTGCCGGTGCCGCCTTGCGGGCCGGTGGCCCCCTGTGCTCCGGTGTCGCCTTGCGGGCCCTGTGCCCCGGTCGTTCCTTGGAAGCCTTGTGGTCCTTGTGCTCCGGTGTCGCCTTGCGGGCCGGTGGCCCCCTGTGCTCCGGTGTCGCCTTGCGGGCCTTGTGCTCCGGTGACGCCTTGGAACCCTTGTGGTCCTTGTGCTCCGGTGTCTCCTTGTGGTCCGGCGTCGCCCTGTGGGCCCTGTGCTCCGGTGTCTCCTTGTGGTCCGGCGTCGCCCTGTGTTCCCTGTGTTCCCTGTGGGCCCTGGGCTCCGGTGTCACCTTGGGCACCTTGGGCGCCGGTCACGCCTTGGAAGCCCTGTGGTCCTTGTGCGCCGGTGTCTCCTTGTGGTCCGGTAGCGCCTTGGGGGCCGGGCTCGCCCTGGGTTCCCTGTGCCCCTGAGTTCCCCCCGCTTTGATGGAGCGGTGGTTACCTGCTGCCGGCTGGTGCAGGGGTGGCGATAGGTGGTTCGGCTGGTGCGGTCTGGCGGCTATGCCAGGCGGCCTCGTACTCGTTCGGGCTGAGGTAGCCCAGTTCGCGTTGGATGCGGCGGGTGTTGTACCAGCCGTCGATGTAGGTGAAGATCGCGTTCTCGGCCTCGTCGCGGGTCCGCCATGAGGTGCGGTAGACGAGTTCGATCTTCAGGGTTGACCAGAAGTTCTCCATCAGCGCGTTGTCGTACGAGTCGCCGACGGAGCCCATCGACGGCAGGATCCCGTTGTCCTGCAAGCGTTCCGCGAAGCGGAACGACGTATAGTTCGACCCCCTGTCCGAGTGGTGGATCAACTGGCCGTCGCGGACGTCGCGGGACCAGATGCCGTATTCGACGGCGGCGAGGATCAGGTCGGTGTCGCAGCGGTCGGAGGTCTTCCACCCGACGATCCGGCGGGAGAACACGTCGCGGACCGCGGCGAGCCAGAACACGCCCTCGCCGCAGGGGATGCGGGTGGCGTCGGCGACCCAGAGCCGGTTCGGCCCGTCGGCGGTGAACTGCCGCCCGACCAGGTCCGGCGCCGGCGTGTGCCGAGGATCCTGCTTCGTGGAGCCGGCGCGCCAGCCTCGACGCAGGAACGCCCCCTGCCAACCCTGGCCGGTCATCAGCCGCTCGACGCGTTTGCGGCCCACGTAGATGCCGTCGCGGCGCAACTGCCGGTGGACCCGGTCCGCGCCGTAGGTGCGCCCGGAGGTCTCCCAGATCTCGTGGATGTTGGAGATCAGCCCCAGGTCGACCACGTCCCGGTCGCAGGGCTGCTCGGCCTGCTTGACCCACGCGTAGTAGGTCGAGGCGCCGATGTTCAGGACCCGTAGCAGGAGCGCGACCGCGAACTGGTCACGGTGTTCGTGGATGAACCTCATGACCGTCGCCGGGTCGGGTCGAGCTCCGCCGCGAAATACGCGCTCGCGGCCTTCAGGATCTCGTTCGCCCGCCGCAGCTCGGTGACTTCCCTACGCAGCCGGCGGTTCTCTTCCGCCATCTCGCTGGTCGGCCGGTCGTGACGCTCGTCGGCGTCAGCCTCGGCCTGACGGATCCAGTTCCGTAGTGCCTCGTGATGAACGCCGAGCTGCTCGGCCAGGCGCCGGATCACGGGCTTCGGGTCCGACTCGCGGTACAAGCGCACAGCGCGCTGACGCAGTTCGTCGGGGTACTTCTTCGGTGCTGCCACGGACAACTTCCTCCCCCACGGCCATCAGACCATGGTCAAGAAGCTCCATGAAAGCGGGGGTGGCTCACCCGGTGACGCCTTGGAAGCCCTGTGGTCCTTGTGCGCCGGTGTCTCCTTGTGGTCCGGTAGCGCCTTGGGGGCCGGGCTCGCCCTGGGTTCCCTGTGCCCCGGTCGTTCCTTGGAAGCCTTGTGGGCCTTGCGTGCCGGTGTCGCCTTGCGGGCCTTGTGCGCCGGTCAGCCCTTGGAAGCCCTGTGGGCCTTGTGCTCCGGTGGCACCCTGTGCGCCGGTGTCACCTTGGGCACCTTGGGCTCCGGTCACGCCTTGGGAGCCCTGCGTTCCCTGTGCGCCGGTGTCGCCCTGTGGTCCTTGGGCTCCGGCGTCGCCCTGCGCGCCGGTCGCACCCTGGAACCCCTGTGCGCCCTGGGCCCCGGCGTCGCCTTGCGCTCCAGTGGCTCCCTGAGGTCCGATGTCGCCTTGGGATCCCTGCGGGCCTTGCGCTCCGGTTTCACCCTGCGAGCCGGTGGTTCCCTGTGGCCCGGCGTCGCCCTGTGCACCGGTGACCCCTTGAAAGCCCTGCGGGCCCTGCGCCCCGGTGTCGCCTTGGGGTCCAGCGTCACCCTGAGCGCCGGTGGTGCCTTGGAATCCCTGCGGGCCCTGTGCTCCGACATCACCCTGTGGCCCGGTGGCTCCCTGTGGCCCGGTCGCGCCCTGTGCTCCGGTGTCTCCTTGTGGTCCGGTGTTGCCCTGTGTTCCCTGTGGGCCCTGGGCTCCGGTGGCACCCTGGGCTCCGGTGGCACCCTGTGCTCCGGTAGCGCCTTGGGGGCCGGGCTCGCCCTGGGTTCCCTGTGCCCCGGTCGTTCCTTGGAAGCCTTGTGGGCCTTGCGTGCCGGTGTCGCCCTGCGGGCCGGCGTCGCCCTGTGCGCCGGCGATGCCTTGGAATCCCTGCGGGCCCTGCGATCCGGGTTCGCCCTGTGTGCCGGCTGCGCCCTGGGCTCCGGTGTCTCCCTGCGGGCCTTGTGCGCCGGTGGTCCCCTGGAGACCTTGCGGCCCTTGTGGTCCGGTGTCGCCTGGTGTCCCCTGTGCCCCGGTAGCGCCCTGAGGACCCGGTTCGCCCTGGGCTCCCTGCACCCCGGCCACCCCTTGGAATCCCTGCGGGCCCTGCGCGCCGGCATCACCCTGTGGCCCGGCGTCGCCTTGTGCGCCGGTTGCCCCCTGGGACCCCTGGGCCCCCTGCGGCCCTGCTTCGCCCGGCACACCCTGTGCACCGGTTGCGCCTTGTGGGCCGGCGTCGCCCTGCGCACCCTGTAGGCCGGTGTCACCTTGGGCGCCTTGAGGACCGGTCGCTCC
Organism: Micromonospora sp. WMMD735; assembly: GCF_049178995.1. Taxonomy (NCBI): domain Bacteria; kingdom Bacillati; phylum Actinomycetota; class Actinomycetes; order Micromonosporales; family Micromonosporaceae; genus Micromonospora; species Micromonospora sp. WMMD735. The sequence continues at coordinate 1,754,980 of NZ_JBMHMJ010000002.1, read as the reverse complement.
CTGGAAACCCTGCGGGCCCTGTGCTCCCGTGACGCCCTGCGGGCCCTGTGCGCCGGCATCTCCTTGTGCGCCGGTTGCGCCCTGCGGTCCTGTCGCACCCGGTGCACCCTGAGCGCCAGTTGCCCCCTGGAACCCCTGTGCGCCGGTGTCGCCCTGCGTACCCTGTGGGCCTTGTGTCCCGGGGTCGCCCTGCTCCCCGCTGGCACCCTGCGGGCCTTGTGCGCCGGTGTCGCCAGGTGTTCCCTGTGCGCCGCTCGTACCCTGGAACCCCTGCGCGCCCTGTGGGCCGGCTTCGCCCTGTGGGCCGGTCGCCCCCTGCGGTCCGGCGTCGCCCTGCGCTCCGCTGGCACCCTGGGTACCCTGCGGGCCGGTCAGCCCCTGGAAACCCTGCGGGCCTTGTGCGCCGGCCTCGCCCTGCGTACCGCTGGCACCCTGCGGTCCGGGGTCGCCCTGTGCGCCGGTGCTGCCCTGGAGACCCTGCGGGCCCTGCGCGCCGGTTTCACCCTGTGGTCCCGTTCCGCCCGGTGCTCCGGTAGCGCCCTGGAAGCCCTGTGCTCCTTGCGGTCCTGCGCCGCCCTGGGGTCCGGTGTCGCCCTGCGCGCCCTGGAATCCCTGTGCGCCCTGGAATCCCTGCGCCCCCTGGGTGCCGGTGCCGCCCTGCGCGCCGGTTGCCCCCTGCGGCCCGGTGCCACCCTGTACGCCCTGGCTCCCCTGTGCGCCGGTCGCGCCCTGGAACCCCTGGGCACCTTGTGGCCCGGTGTCACCCTGTGCTCCGGTCGCACCCTGGGCGCCAGGGTCGCCCTGTGCGCCGGCACTTCCCTGGAAGCCCTGGGGGCCCTGTGCTCCGGTGGCGCCCTGCGTGCCGGTCGCACCCTGCGCGCCGGTGGCGCCCCGGGGCCCGGCAGCTCCCTGGGTGCCCTGGGTTCCTTGACTGCCGGTCGCGCCCTGGAATCCCTGTGGGCCGATACGGCCTGGTGCACCCTGAGAGCCGGTCGCTCCCTGCGGGCCGGGTCGACCGGGCCGGCCGCGTCGACCGTGTTCACCCTGTGGTCCTTGGGCACCCTGCGGGCCCTGGCTGCCCTCCTGGTCGTGGCCGTGCCAGCCCGGCGGCTGCTCCTGGCACTGCCAGCCCTGCGGTCCGTACGGGGGAGCGTCGGAGCCGTCGGTCGAGCCTTCGTCCCTGGCGAGAGCGACGGCGTCCGGCCACGGGCGGGTGTTTCCGAGCGGCCCGGGGGTCCCGGCGCGGGTGGACGCGGTGTACGTGGTGTGGACGGTCTCGGCCGCCGATGCGGGACCGGCGCCGGTCGTCATGCCGGCCATCAACAGCACGGAACTCAGGCTGGAGGCTGCCCTGACGTGCTTGAGGCTGCTGAGTGCCTTCCCCTGTTTCTCCCCCACAGCCCCTCCACCAAGGATGACCGGCGCGACGCGCGCGCTGTCCTGCTGGTCACGTGATCCTCAGTGTAAAGCTATAAAGCGGACACAACAGACAATCAACTATAAATCGGCAATAAGGCATGAAAAACCTTCGATGCCGTATGGTGTCGGGTCCGAACGGGTTGCCGGCGACCGGCGGCTCGCGGCCATCGTGCCGGCGGCACGGGAACGGGCGTCCGACGTCCACCCGAACGGGTCGTCGCGCCCGGGGCCGGCTGATCGACGGCGGTCGTCCACATCGGCCAGGAGCACGACGGGAAAGGCCGGGCCCTGCGCAGGGAGAAGACAGGCCGCGTCCCCCTCACCGGCCCGGTGCGCCAGCCGCCGGGAGCGAGGGGGACGGCGATCGACGGGTCAGGCCGCCTCGACGGTACGCGTGCGCCGTGCGGGCCGGCCGGGCTGCTCCCGTACGGTGCGTCGGTCGTCGACGACGCCCGTCGTCACGTCGCCGGCCATGGTCAGCGCCCGGTGGGCGTTGCGCGCGGCGTCGCAGGGCCACTCTTGGTGTTCGCAGAGCAGGTTGTCGCAACGCCCGGCCTGGTCGGGATGGTGCGCGTCGATCACGTCGAGGGCCATCCGCCACAGGAGCGGATCGGTGACCCCGGCGGGAACGGCGGCTCGGGTATGTCGCTGCGGGCGGTCGGTGTCGGACACGGTCTCCCCCTTTGTCGGTACCGAAGAAGAGTCTCCACCCCGCGCGCAAGCGAAACCAACCGCCCCGGGTGGGGATGACCACCGCCACGCTGCGGAACTGTCCGACAGCGTGACCGTTCGTGCCCCCATTCCGGGTAAATCCGTGCCCCGGGTTCCGGGAAAAAGACGGTGGTTGCGGGCCGGCCGACCGGGGAGGATGCGGACATGCTGTTGATCGTCCCCGCCGACCCGCTGCGTCCCCGCCGACCGGACCCGCACTTCGCGCCGGAGGCACAGGCCGCCCGGGAGGCCGGGTACCAGGTCGCCGTCGTCGACCACGACGCCCTCGCGGCGGGGCGGGACGTCACCCGGGCGGTCGCCGGGGTGCCCGCCGCCGACGACGCGGTCTACCGGGGCTGGATGCTCTCCGCCGCCCGGTACGCCGGCTTCGCCGAGGCGCTGCGCGCCCGGCAGGTCACCCTGCGCACCGATCCCGACCGGTACCGCCGCGCCCACGAACTGCCCGGGTGGTACGCCGCGGCGGCGGCGCTCACCCCGCAGTCCCGCTGGACCGTCGGCGTCGACCGGACCGACTTCGACCGCATCCGTACCGCGCTGGGCAGCGGTCCGGCGGTGCTGCGGGACTGGACCAAATCCGCCAAGCACCACTGGCACGAGGCGTGTTTCGTGCCGGAGCTGGCCGACGGCGACGCCGCCTGGCGGGTCGCGACCCGGCTGCGCGAACTGCGTGACGACGACTTCGCCCGTGGTTTCGTGCTGCGTCGCTTCGAGCCCCTGGCCGGCGTCGAGATCCGCACCTGGTGGGTGGACGGCCGCTGCGTGCTCACCGGCCCGCACCCGGACACCCCGACGGAACTGCCCGACGTGCCGCTGGACCTCGGGCCGCTGGCCGCCGTGGTGACAGCGCTCGACCTGCCCTTCGTCACCGCCGACCTGGCGTGGCGCACCGACGGCCGGTGGCGGCTGGTGGAGATCGGCGACGGTCAGGTCAGCGACCGCCCGTCCACGATGGCCCCGCAGGCCCTGGTCGCCGCCCTCGGCTGAGCCGGGTCGGCGCGGGGCGGCCCGACCCCGCGGCCCGCCCAGCCGGTGGTGATCAACAGCAGGGCGACGAGGTAGGTGGTCATCACCCACAGCCCGTGGCCGGGCAGCCGGACGCCCGTCGCCTCGACCCCGATGAGCAGGTCGGACAGGAGGAACAGCGCGCCCCCGGTGGCCACCCGCCGGGACACCCCCCAGCCGGCGGCGGCCATCAGGGCCAACGCCAGGCTGTAGCCGAGCACCGGCAGCCGCAGATCACCCAACCGGCCCCAGAGCAGCGCGTTGCCCGCCGCCCACAGCGCCAGGTAGCCGGCCACGGCCGGCGCGGGTGGCCGCCGGTGCCGCAGGAACGCGGTCAGGAACGCCAGCTGGGTGCCGAGGAAGCACCCCATCCCGAGCAGGAACGCGGTGCTGCCGGGCACCAGCAGCGCCACGTCACCGGCGGCCGCGCAGACCAGCCCGGTCGCCACCGGGTCCCACCGCCGGCGTACGGCGAGCAGCCAGCCGAGCAGCAGCGGGGCGAGCAGCGGCTTGGCCGCCCACTGCACGGCCGGCGCGTCGAGGGCGACCCCGGTCAGCTCGACGGCGGCGGCCAGCCCGAACGCTGCCCGCCACCACCGGCCGGCCACGCCGGACACCGGCCGGCCCCGGTCGGGTCGCCGGGCGGCACGGGTGCCGCTCATCGGGCGGGCTGCCAGCCGGGACGGCCGAGGACGTGCCCGAGCCGGTGCCGCCACGAACCGGCCCGCCGGACGTCGGCCCAGATCGCGGCGTACTCGTGGGTGGCCACCCGTAGCGGGTTGTAGGTGCCGATGTTCGTCGTCAGCCCGTACCGGACGGCGGTGTCCTCGGGGGCGAAGCTGCCGAAGAGCCGGTCCCAGACGATCAGGATGCCGCCGTAGTTGCGGTCCAGGTACTCACGGTTCGCGCCATGGTGCACCCGGTGGTGCGACGGGGTGTTGAAGACCCACTCGACCGGTCGGGGCAGCCTGTCGATCCGCTCGGTGTGCAGGAAGAACTGGTACAGCAGGCTGACCGACTGCTGGAGGAAGATCATCCACGGTGGGATGCCGAGCAGCGCCAGCGGCAGCCAGAACGGCAGCGAGGTCATCGGCGTCCAGCTCTGCCGCAGCGCGGTGGACAGGTTGAAGTGCGTGCTGGAGTGGTGCACCACGTGGCTGGCCCAGAACAGGCGTACCTCGTGGTGGGTGCGGTGGAACCAGTAGTAGGCCAGGTCGTCGGCGACGAACAGCAGCACCCAGGTCCCGACGCTGGTGGGGGAGAGCTGCACCGGGGCGACCGTCCACAGCGCGACGTAGAGGCCGACGGTGAGCAGTTTCCACGGGAAGCCGATCAGTTGGCTGCCGGCGCCCATGGTGAGGCTGGTGGTGGTGTCCCGCAGCTCGTAGCCGCGTTCGTCGTCGTCCGGCGCGAACCGGTACGACCACGCCTCGACGGCGATGAGCAGCAGGAACGCCGGTACGGCGTAGAGCACGGCGGGGATCATGCGCGACGTTCCCTTCCGGGGGACGGGCGACGGGGGTGGACGCCCGGGACGGGTCGGCGGGTGGGGTGGTGCGGGTCGACCGGAGGGGGACGACGGGCCGGTCAGCCCGTCGGACTGGTGAGGGACGCGGTGAGCAGGGTGTGTGCCTCGGTGGCGGCGTCGTCGCCCCGGCCGTCGGCGATCGCGGCGGCCAGCCGGCGGTGCCCGGCGACGTCCAGCAGTTCGGCCGCGCGTCGGGCCGGCGGCACCTCGCCGACGGCCAGCGCCCCGGCCACCAGGCTGTTGAAGGAGAGCAGGTAGGCGGTGTTGCCGCTGCCGGTGACGATGTGCCGCCACAGCGCGATGTTCGCCTCGGCCATCGCGGACAGGTCGGGGGCGAGCGCGGCGAACCCCTCCACGGTGTCGACCACGACCCGGCGTACCGCCCCGGTGGCCCGCCCGGCGCAGCGCCGGGCCGCGTCGACCCCGACGCAGGCGCGCATCTCCAGCATGTCCCGGACCAGGTTCTCCACCGGCAGCACGTCACCGGACTGGGCGAGGGACAGGGCCAGGTCGAGGCCGGCGTGCACCCGCCAGTCCAGCACCCGGGTGACGCCGCCCTGGCTGATCCGCAGCAGCCCGAGCTGCTGCAGCCGGCGCAACGCCTCCCGTACGGCGTGCCGGTTGACGGCGAACGCGGCGGCGAGTTCGCGTTCCCCGGGCAGCGGGTCACCCGGGGCATGCCGTCCGCTGACGATGGCGTCGCGGAGTTGGCCGAAGACGTGGTCGGAGACGGAGCTGCGGGGCACCGGGACGAAGGTCACGGCAGCAGTCTGGCGGCGTACCAGTCAATTTGTCAACTGGTTGGACCAGTTGGTCGAAAGAAACGGCGGCCGGGTCGGGTGACCCGGCCGCCGTCCCGACGGGCCTCACCGGTGGCCGCTGCCGGATGCCCGGCAGCGGCCGTCCGGACCTCAGGCCCGGCCGCGCTCCCGGCGGTAGCGGCGGATCAGCGCCGCCGTGGAGGAGTCCACGTCGGCCAGGTCCGGCGCGTCCCCGGTCAGCTTCGGGGCGAGCTGGTTGGCCATCACCTTGCCCAGCTCCACCCCCCACTGGTCGAACGGGTTGATGTCCCAGACCGCGCCGCAGGTGAACACGATGTGCTCATAGAGCGCGATGAGCTGGCCCAGCGTCGACGGGGTGAGCTTCGGCGCGATGATCGAGGTGGTCGGGTGGTTGCCGGGCATCACCCGGTGCGGCACCACCTCGGCGGGCGTGCCCTCCGCCTCGACCTGCTCCTTCGTCCGGCCGAAGGCCAGCGCGGCGGTCTGCGCGAAGAAGTTCGACATGAACAGGTCGTGCATCTCGCCCAGGTCGTGGTTGGGCTGGCTGAACGCGATGAAGTCCGCCGGGATCAGCACGGTGCCCTGGTGGATGAGCTGGTAGAAGGCGTGCTGACCGTTGGTGCCCGGCTCGCCCCAGAAGATCTCCCCGGTCGGGTGGTCCACGGGCGTGCCGTCGAGGGTCACCGACTTGCCGTTGCTCTCCATGGTGAGCTGCTGCAGGTACGCCGGGAACCGGTGCAGGTACTGCGAGTACGGCAGCACCGCGTGGGTCTGCGCGCCGAGGAAGTCGACGTACCACACGTTGATCAGCCCGAGCAGCGCCGGCAGGTTCCGCTCCACCGGCGCGGTGCGGAAGTGCTCGTCGACGGCGTGGTAGCCGGCCAGCAGCTCGCGGAACCGGTCCGGCCCGACCGACAGCATCACCGACAGCCCGACCGCCGACGGCAACGAGTACCGGCCACCCACCCAGTCCCAGAAGCCGAACATGTTCTCCGGGTCGATGCCGAAGTCGGCCACCCGGCCCGCGTTGGTGCTCACCGCCACGAAGTGCTTCGCGATCGCCGCGTCGTCGGCGGCGTCCAGCCCCGACAGCAGCCACGTCTTGGCCTGCTCGGCGTTGGCCAGCGTCTCCTGCGTGGAGAAGGTCTTCGACACCACCACGAACAGGGTGGTCGCCGGGTCGAGGTCGTTGGTCTTGTCGTGGATGTCGGTCGGGTCGATGTTGGAGACGAACCGGCAGGCGATCCCGCCGTCCCGGTACGCCTTGAGCGCCTCGTACGCCATCACCGGCCCGAGGTCGGAACCGCCGATGCCGATGTTGACCACCGTGCTGATCCGCTCACCGGTGTGCCCGCGCCACTGCCCGGAGCGGACCCGCTCGCTGAACGCGGCCATCCGGTCCAGCACCCGGTGCACGTCGGCGACCACGTCCTGACCGTCCACGGTCAGCGCGGCGTCGCGCGGCAGCCGCAGCGCGGTGTGCAGCACGGCCCGGTCCTCGGTCGAGTTGATGTGCTCCCCGGCGAACATGGCGGCGATCCGGTCGGTCAGCCCGACCCGCCCGGCCAGCGCGGTGAGCAGCCCGACCGTCTCGTCGGTGACGAGGTTCTTGCTGTAGTCGACGTGCAGGTCGGCGACCTCGCCGGTGAGCCGCTCACCCCGTTGCCGGTCGGCCGCGAACAGCTCCCGCAGGTGGGCGCCGCGCATCGTCTCGGCGTGCTTGCGCAGCGCCTGCCATTCGTCGGTGGTGGTCACACTCGCAGCCATCGGGTCGATCTTCTCCTTCACGACGGTCGTCGGCGCGTGGTGCCGCCGACGGTTCGCGTCCCAGCCTGCCACCCGGGGCGCGGCCACGCGACGCGACCCGGCGCGGCGGGCGGCGCGGCGCGCCCCGCGACACGCCAATGCGACAGGTGTACGACACGCCGCCACGGCGAGACAGTCCGTCGTCGCTGACAGTAGGCTCGCCCGTGCCCCGCCCCCTTCGGCCCGGGAGGAACCATGGCGACGGTGACCGGTCCCCGCCGTGCGGCCGGCGCGGACGAGCCCGCCGAGCGCGCCGCCGACGACGCCGGGCTCGATCTGCCGGAGCTGGCCGACGGCGCCTGGATGCACCACGCCACCACGTTCGCGCACACCAGCTTCCGCGCGGTGGCCCGCCGGTTGCCCCGGCTGGTGCGCGAGGCCGTCGCGTTGGCCTGGGCCACCAGCCGGCGCGACACCCTCGCCGCGATCGGGCTGAACCTGGCCGCCGGGGTGATGACCACCCTCGGCCTGCTCGCCACCACCGGCGTCCTGCGGGAGTTGTTCGCCGCCGGCCCGACGCCGGACCGGGTCCGGGCCGCGCTGCCCGCGCTGGTGCTGGCCGCGGCGGCGGTGGCCGCCAAGGGCACCCTGACCGTCACCGCCGGCTGGGCGCAGGCCCGGCTGATCCCGCAGATCACCTACGCGGTGGAGCTGCGGCTGTTCGAGACCACCACGGCGGTCGAGCTGGCCGCCTTCGACGACGCCGGCTTCGCCGAGGAGATGGACCGGGTCCGCGACCGGGGCACGGCCGAGGCGGCGTCCATCGTCGACCACACGGTCAACCTGATCACCGGGGTGGTGGGCGTGCTGGCCACCGCTGCCGCGGTGACCGTGATCCAGCCGTTGCTGCTGCCGTGCCTGCTGCTCGCCGCGGTACCCGAGGCGGTCACCGCGGTCAGGATGGCCCGCCGGCAGTACCTGGACATGCTGGCCCGGATCAACAGGCGTCGCCGGATGTGGATGCTGGCCAACCTGATGGCCAACCGGCACACCGCCGCCGAGGTGCGGGCCTACCAGATGCGCGACTTCCTGCTCACCGAGTTCCGCCGGATGATGAGCGCCGAGACGGCCGCGCTGCTGCGGTTGGCCCGCGCACAGAGCCGGACCCGGGCCGTCGGGATGTCCATCGGCGGGGTCGCCGCCTTCGCGGTCTACGCCGTGCTCGGTGGGCTGCTGCTCGCCGGCCTGGTCGCGCTGGCCGCGGCGGCGACCGCCCTGCTCGCCCTCCAGTCGGCCCGCAGCAGCCTCGCCCTCGCCGTCTTCGCCACCAACAACCTCTACGAGGACGCCCTCTACTACCAGGACTACCGGGACTTCCTCGACCGGGCCGAGGGGCGCAGCGGCACCGTCCCGGGACGGCCCGCCACCGGGTTCGACACCATCGAGCTGGACCGGGTGAGCCTGCGCTACCCGGACACCGACGCCCCGGCCGTCGACGAGGTCAGCCTCACCGTCCGGCGGGGCGAAGTGGTCGCGCTGGTCGGGGAGAACGGCTCCGGCAAGACCACCCTGGCCAAGCTGATCGCCGGTCTCTACCGACCCACCGGCGGGGCGATCCGGTGGGACGGCGTCGACGTCGCCGAGCTGGACCCGGCGTCGACCGCCGCCCAGGTGGCGGTGATGACCCAGGAGTGGTGGAAGTTCCCGTTCACCGCCGCGCAGAACATCCGTATCGGCCGGTACGACCGGGCTCCGGACATGGCCGGGCCCACCGTCGAGGACGCCGCCCGGTCGGCCGCCGCGCACGACATGATCGCCGGGTTGCCGTTCGGCTACGACACCCTGCTGGCGCGGGAGTTCAAGAACGGCCACGACCTCTCCGGCGGGCAGTGGCAGCGGCTGGTGGCCGCCCGGGGCCTCTACCGCGACGCCCGGCTGCTGATCTGCGACGAGCCGTCGGCCGCCCTCGACGCCCGCGCCGAACACGCGCTCTTCGAGCAGTTGCGGCGGCGGCCCGACCGGACGGTCGTGCTGATCACCCACCGGCTGGCCAACGTCCGGCACGCCGACCAGATCTTCGTGATGGCCCGTGGTCGACTGGTGCAGCAGGGCGACCACGACACGTTGATGGCCGCCGACGGGCCCTACCGGGAGCTGTTCGAGTTGCAGGCGAGCGGCTACCTCGCCGCCACCGAGTAGCGGCGACGCCGGCGACGACACGGCCAAGGCATCGACGTTCATTGAACTCTTGGAGATGGTTCGATAGCGTCACCCTGGCAACCCCTCGACCTCGGCGGTGGCGGCTGAGCGACGACGCGGGCGGGTGTGGCCTCCGGGCGGACCACACCGCCTCCCCGGCCGGCCACCGCACCCGGGCGAAAGGTCGGGACGGTGCACCCCACCGTCGTGAAAGGCATCCGCCATGAACCACGTGTCCACCCGCGGCAGCGGGCGTCGGACCACACCACCGCGGCTGCGTGCCGCCCTGGTCTCGATCGCCACCGGCCTGGTCGCCGTCGGTACCACCGTCGCCCTCGCCTCCAGCGCCAGCGCCGGCACCACCCTCGGTGCCGCCGCCGCCGAGACGGGCCGCTACTTCGGCACCGCGGTGGCGGTGAACAGGCTCTCCGACTCCGGCTACGCCGGCATCCTGAACCGTGAGTTCACCTCGGTCACCGCCGAGAACGAGATGAAGTGGGACGCCACCGAGCCCAGCCCGAACCAGTTCAGCTACGCCGGCGGCGACAAGCTGGTCAGCCACGCCGAGGCCAACGGGATGCGGGTCCGCGGTCACGCGCTGGCCTGGCACCAGCAGCAACCGCGCTGGACGGCCGTCCTGTCCGGCGTGGCCCTGCGCAACGCCATGCTCAACCACGTCACCCAGGTCGCCACCCACTACCGGGGCAGGATCGACGCGTGGAACGTGGTGAACGAGGCGTTCGCCGACGGGGGCAGCGGTGGGCGTCGTGACTCCAACCTGCAGCGCACCGGTGACGACTGGATCGAGGCGGCGTTCCGGGCCGCCCGGGCCGCCGACCCGGGCGCGACGCTCTGCTACAACGACTACTACATCGACGGGCAGAACCCGAAGAGCAACGGCGTGTACGCCATGGTCCGGGACTTCAGGGCCCGGGGTGTGCCGATCGACTGTGTCGGCTTCCAGTCCCACTTCACCGCCCAGTCGCCGGTGCCGTCGGACTACCAGGCCAACCTCCAGCGTTTCGTCGACCTCGGCGTCGAGGTGCAGATCACCGAGCTGGACATCGAGGGCTCCGGCAGCCCCCAGGCCGACAGCTACTCCCGCGTGGTCCGCGCCTGCCTGGCGATCTCCCGCTGCACCGGCATCACCGTCTCCGGCATCCGGGACACCGACTCGTGGCGGTCCAGCGCCACGCCGCTGCTCTTCGACGGCAACGGCACCAAGAAGGCCGCGTACACCTCCACGCTGGACGCGCTCAACGCGGGCGGCACCACCGTCCCGCCGACCACGCCGCCGCCGACCACCACCCCACCGCCCACGACCACCCCGCCGCCTCCTACCACGAGCCCGCCGCCCGGTGACGGTGACTGCACCGCGTCGGTGTCGGTGAACTCCTGGTCCGGCGGCTTCGTGGCCACCGTCAAGGTCACCGCCGGCCCGGCCGGGCTCGACGGGTGGGTGGTCGACCTGATCCTGCCGTCGGGTGCCACCGTCACCACCGTGTGGAGCGCGCAGAACACCGGCACCTCCGGTGACGTCAGCTTCCGCAACCTCGGCTACAACAGCGCCGTCGGGGCGGGGGCCGGCACCGAATTCGGTTTCCAGGGCACCGGCAACGGCCCCACCGGCGCGGCGACCTGCGCCCGCCCCTGACCGGCCACCCGGCCGGCGGGTGCCGGGCAGTCCTGCGGTCGGCGGGCCGGGCGGGTGGCGGGCGGGTCAGACCGCCGTCACCGGATGCCGGACCACCCCGTCGAAGAGGTACCCGAGGTCGTTGACCCCGGCCCGGTCGGCCTGACCACGGCCCGTCACGTCCACCGCGCGGGCCCGCAGCGTCCACCGGCCGGCGGTCGGCGGACACCACCGCGTCGACCACCGCTGCCAGGGCCCACCCCGGTCCGCCCCGACCAGGGTGGCCGGTCGCCACCCGTCGCCCGTGTCGACCTCGACCCGGTCGATCGGGCCGGCCCCGGACCAGGACCGGCCGGTCAGCGTGGTCTCGACGCCGGCCGGCAGCCGGGCGTCCCAGGGCAGCTCGAACGCGCTCTTGACCGACTGGGTGTCGGCCGGCCCGCCGTCGGCCGGCTGGCCGGGACCGAACATCCGGTAGAGGCTGGTGTTCCACGGGGACAACAGCGGGGTGGTGGAGACCTCGATCGCGCCGACCCACTTGATCGAGGAGATGCCGATCCAGCCGGGCACCACCACCCGGACCGGGAAGCCGTGGTCCGCCGGCAGCGGCGCGCCGTTCATCTCGTACGCGAGCAGCACGTCGTCGAGGGCCTTGCCGATCGGCAGCGGACGGCGTACCCGGCCGAGATCGACGCCCCCGGTGACGTACGGCGGGTCGAGGCCCTCCGGCATCACGTCCACCGCGTCGGCGGTCAACCCGGCGTGCCGCAGCACGGTGGACAGCGGCACCCCGCGCCAGCGGGCCACCCCGACGCCCCCGAGCCGCCACTGCACCCCGGAGGCCGGGGTGTCCTGCTGGCTGGCGAAGAAGTGCCGCCCGTTGCCGGCGCACTCCACCAGGGCGGGCAGCTCGACGGCGGGCAGTGCGCGCAGGTCGGCGTAGCCGAACTCGACCGGGGCGTCCCGGGTCGGAGCGTCACGCAGGCCGTCGCCGTACAGCCGCAGCCGCCAGGTGTCGGCGTCGATGTGGGGGGTGTGGGTGTGGTTGCGCACGAAGAACCTGTCGTTCGGCACCACGTAGCCCTGGCCGGCCATCGCCTCCCAGCGCATCTCGGCGTTGCCGTCGCGGGGCGTGAGCAGCGCGGGGTCGAGCGGCTTGACGATGCCCGGGGCCACCCCGACCGGCCCGGCGGCGGGTGCGACGGGCTCCCGTGCGTCGTCGGCGGCGGCGAGGGCGCTCATCGCCGTGCCCAGCGTGACCAGGTCGGCGCGGGACACCCCGTCGGCGCGGGCCTGGCCGGCCAGCCACTGCCGGGCCCGGCGGGCGTCGTGGTCGGCCTCGTCGTACGACAGAACGGTGGACACCGGGGCTCCCTCGGCTCGGCGGCTGCAACTCCTATTGAATCAGTAGGAGTTGCGGCCGGGGAGAGCCACTGGCCGACCCGGGCCGGGGCCATTCGGTCAGATGGCGGCGGCCAGCGTCACCACCCCCGCCGCGACCAGCACCCCGGCCCACAGCCGGTCCACGTTGAACCAGGCCCGGCGCAGCACCCCGACCCCCAGCACCTCGTACACCAGCAGCGCGACGGTCGACGCGACGGCAAGCATCGCCACGGTGTGCGCCCCGGCGGCGGCCAGCCCGGTCAGCGCGCCGGCCGGTGCCGCCGCCAGGTGCCCGGCGTGCCCGCCGGCCGGCGGGTCGGCCAGCAGCACCGGCAGCAGCATCAACCCGGCACCGTGCGCCGACGACATCAGGAACGACCAGCCGGCCACCTGCGCCGCCGACAGCCGCATCCCGGCCCAGCGGAAGTGCCGCCGGGACAACAGCCGCCACAGCCCGAACCCGACCAGCACCGTCCCGCCGGCCACCGTCAGCGCGGTGCTGGCGGTGACCGAGCGGGTGGCGGAGACCAGCGCGGCGACCACCGCCACCGAGGCCAGGTGGCCCGCCGCGACCGGGGGCAGCGCGGCCAGCAGCGCCACCCGGCGACGCTCCTGCAACCCCCGGGCGACCGCGAGGAGCCACCCCATCGCCGGGTTCAACCCGTGGAACGCGCCGAGCGCCGCCACCGCCAGCAGGGTCCGCCCGGTCACGGGAAGCAGTACGAGTCGGAGCTGGCGTCGCCGCCCTGCAACCGGGTCTGGTGCACCCGCAGCCCCCGGAACTGCTCGCCGTGCGGGAAGAACCGCACGTCCGGGGTGAGCCCGCCGTGTTCCGGGTCGACGTCCAGCTTGGCGAGCCACGCGCCCACCCCGTCGGGATAGAACTGGTCGTCCCAGGAGCCGTAGAGCGAGTTGCTGACGTAGACCCGGCGGCCGTCCCGGCTGACCTCCACCATCTGCGGACCACCGGCCAAGGGCTCGTCCGGAGCGGCCGGGTGGGCCGTGCGGGCCACGATGCCGCCGAGGCGCACCGAGCCGACCAGCACCGGGTGGAACGGGTCGGTCACGTCGTATTGGCGCAGCTCCCCGGTGCCCCAGCAGGAGACGTAGAGGAACCGGTCGTCCACCGACAGGTCGATGTCGGTGACCAGCGGGGGGACCGCGCCGAACGGCTTGAGCAGGTCCGGCAGACCGGCCGGGTCGGCGGGCTCGGCGGGGATGTCGATCACCCGGGTCACCGCCCACGGCGCGTCCGCGCCGTCGCCGTCGCGGTGCCACAACCAGACCGACGCCGACAGGTCCTCGACGCTGATCACCACCCCGACGAAGCCGTACGACCGGGTCGGGTCGTGCGCGGGGCGCAGTTCGAGCGCCATCTGGTACTGGTCGCCGAGGTCGACCCGCTGCACGTGCCGGCGCTTGGCGAGGTCCCAGAAGTGGATCGCGTGCCCGTATTTCCGTCCCAGCAGCAGCTCGCCGACGATGCCGTCCTCGATCATCGACGGGGTGCCCCACTCGCTGGTGACCAGCACGTCCTGGGTGAGGTGCCACCACACGTCGTACGCCAGGAACTGCGGGCCCCGGTCGGCCTCCCACGCCCCACGGACGGCGAAGGTGGTGTGGTCGAGCACGGCGATGCCGCCCGGACCCTCGGCACCGTCGACGCCGCCGAGCGCCGACAGGTAGATGCCGTCCGGGCCACAGTGCACGGTGTGCGGGCGGGAGTAGCCGGACCTCTCGGCCAGCTCCTGCGCGCCGATCACCTTCACCAGCTGCGGTGCGCGCGGGTCCGGTCGGGTGTCGAACACGTGGATGCGCGACGACCGCAGCCCCGGCACGATCAGGTAACGCCGCTCGACGTGCGGGTGCGGTGCGGTCGGGCAGAGCGCGCTGCTGCACGCGTTCCAGCCGAAGTGGTGCAGCTCGTCGCCGGTGTACGGCAGATCCGTCCAGCCGACCACCCGGCCGTAGTCGGCGGACTCCGGATCGGTGTCGAGCACGACGATCGCGTCCGGCCGCTGCGCCGTACGGTCGAACGCCGCGACGTAGGCCAGCTTCTCGACGGGCGCGGTGGCCGCCTCGCGGGGGGAGGGGTAGAAACTCGGGTCGGGTGTCCAGCGGGTCATCGTCATCTCCGGGATCAGACGGCGGGTACGCCGAGGCGGTCGAGCAGCCGGCGACGCAACGCGCCGAAGGCGGGCTGTTCGGGGGAGCGGGCGGGGCGGTCGGCGGCGTGCCCGGCGGGGCCGAGGTCGACGGTGACCTCCTCGGCGACGACGCCCCCGTCGAGCAGCAGGATGCGGTCGGCGAGCAGCAGCGCCTCCTCGACGTCGTGGGTGACCAGCAGGGCGGCGAAGCCGTGCTCGGCGCGCAGCCGCCGCAGCAGGGACTGCATCCGCAGCCGGGTCAGCGCGTCGAGCGCCCCGAACGGCTCGTCGAGCAGCAGCAGGTCCGGCTCGCGGACGAGCGCGCGGGCCACCGCGACCCGCTGCGCCTGACCGCCGGAGAGTTCCGCCGGCCAGGCCCGGCGGCGGTCGGCCAGCCCCACCTCGGTCAGCGCCCGGTCCACCCGGGCCCGCACGTCGGGGCCGGTCAGCCCCAGCGCGACGTTGTCGCCGACCCGCTTCCAGGGCAGCAGCCGGTGTTCCTGGAAGACCACGGCGGCGGTGCCCCGCACCCGGGTCTCGCCGGTGGCGTCGGCGTCCAGGCCGGCGAGGATCCGCAGCAGGGTGCTCTTGCCGGAGCCGCTGCCGCCGAGCAGCGCCACCACCTCCCCGGCGGCGATGGCCAGGTCGACCCCGGCGAGCACCGACCGGCCGTCGAAGGCCCGCCGTACCCCGTGGGCGGTGAGCACCGCCGCGTCGCCCGCCCGGTCCGCCGCGTCGCCGGTCCCGTGCGTCGGGCCGGTCAGGTCGCCCGCAGGCCGCGTCGCCATGTCAGGGTCCTCCTCTCCAGGATCCGCAGGGCGAGGTCGGACAGCAGCCCGAGCAGCGCGTAGATGACCAGACCGAGCACCACCACGTCGGTCTGGCTGAACTCCCGGGCCTCCATCATCAGGAAACCGACGCCGGTCTGGGCGTTGACCTGCTCGCCGACGACGAGGCTGAGCCAGGCCGCCCCGATCGCCAGCCGCAGCCCGAGGAACAGCGACGGCAACGCCCCGGGCAGCACCACGTGCCGCAGCCGCGCGGCCGGTCCCAGGCCGCAGGTGCGGGCCGCCTCGACGAGCCGCTCGTCGATGTCCCGGATGCCGGCGTAGGTGTTGAAGTAGATCGGGAAGAACACCCCGAGCGCGACCAGGGTGATCTTCAACGACTCGCCGATCCCCACCCAGATGATCAGCAGTGGGACGAGCCCCAGGTGGGGCAGCATCCGGGCCATCTGCACCGGCGGGTCGACCAGGTCGTCACCGAGCCGGAGCAGGCCGGCGGCGGCACCGAGCACCAGCGCCAGCACCCCGCCGAGCAGCAGCCCGATGCCGGCCCGGGTGAGCGAGTCGAGCAGGTGGACGCCGAGGGTCCCGTCGCCGGCCAGCCGTACCCCGGTGGTGAGCACCCGGCTCGGTGCGGGCAGCTTGTCCGGGGCGAGCAGGCCGGCGCGGGCGGCGGCCTCCCATCCGGCGACGAGCAGGACCGGACTCACCAGTCGCCACCAGCGCCGCCCGGCCCGACGTCGCGGGCCCGCGTCGGGTGGGGCCGGGACGGCGGCCGGCGGCGCGGGGAGCACCACGGTGGTGCTCACTGGAACACCGCGCTGAACCGGTCGTCCACCCGACCGGCGATGTCGACCGGGCCGGGGACGAGGTCGAGGGTGGTGAAGCCGTCCGCGATGGCCTGGAGTTCGACGCCGACGGCGGGGGTGACCGGGGCCAACGGGCGGGCGCTGCGGGCCAGCGCCCGGGTGGTGACGTCCAACGGGATCTTCAGTTCGGGGGCGAGCACCGTGGCGCGTTCGGCCGGGTTGGCGATGCCCCAGTCGGTGACCTTCCGGTACGTGGTGAGGAAGGCGCGGACGTCGTCGGTGCGGTCCCGGACCACCTCGGGGGAGGCCAGCACGTACTCCCGGTTGCTGGCCAGGCCGGTGGCGTCGGCGAGCACCGTCACCCCGGGCTGCTCGGCGAGGGCGAAGTACGGGTCCCAGATGATCCAGGCGTCGACCTGGCCGTTGTCGAAAGCGGGCCGTCCCTCGGCCGGCTTGAGGTACTTGACGTTGATGTCCTTCAGCGTCATGTTGTTCGCCGCCAGCAGCCGGACCAGCAGCCAGTGCACGTTGCTGCCCTTGTTCAGCGCCACGGTCCGGCCGCGCAGGTCGGCGAAGGTCTTCAGGCCGCTGTTCTGCTTGACCAGCACCGCCTCGCCCTGCGGGATCGGGGCCGAGGTGCCGATCACCGAGAAGGGGATCTTCGCGGCGGCGGCGAAGATCGGAGGCGCCTCACCGACCTGTCCGATGTCGATCGCGCCGGCCTTGAGTGCCTCGGTCAGGGCCGGGCCGCTCTCGAACAGCGACCACTGCGCGTCGGGTGCGGCGTTGCGGGCCTTGACCAGGCTCAGCCCGCCGAAGCGTTGGTAGCCGATGCGCAGCGGGCCCTTGCCGGCCTGCGCGTCGGCGGCGTCGTCGGCGCAGCCGGTGACCCCGCCGACGGCGACCAGGGACAGGGCGGTGAACAGAGCGGTGGCCAGCCGGCGCAGGCTCCTCGGCGGGGTGGGCATGTCGGCTCCTCGGGAGTGGACGGTGTGCTCGCGACGCCGCAGGTCGGCGGCGCGCAGTAACCTACCAAGCCGATAGGTTTTATGGGTAGCCTGTCGTGGTCGTCGTCCCATCCCTCAGGAGGACCCCCGATGTCGCTGACCTTCCACTGGTTCCTGCCCACCTACGGCGACAGCCGCGACATCGTCGGCGGCGGCCACGGCGTCGCGGTCGGCACCGCCGGTGGGGCCCGCCCCGCCACCGTCGCCTACCTCGGGCAGATCGCCCGCAGCGCCGAGCAGCTCGGCTTCGTCGGCGCGCTCACCCCGACCGGGGCGTGGTGCGAGGACGCCTGGCTGGCCACCGCCATGCTGGCCGAGGTCACCGAACGGCTGAAGTTCCTGGTCGCGTTCCGCCCCGGGCTGCTCTCACCCACCCTCGCCGCCCAGATGGCCGCCACCTTCCAGCGCCTGTCCGGCGGCCGGCTGCTGCTCAACGTGGTCACCGGTGGGGAATCCACCGAGCAGCGCGCCTACGGCGACTTCCTCGACAAGGACGCCCGGTACGCCCGCACCGACGAGTTCCTGTACGTCGTGCGGTCACTGTGGCAGGGCGAAACCGTCGACCACGCCGGGGAACACCTGCGGGTCGAGGGCGCCCGGCTGGCCCGGCTGCCCGACCCGGTGCCCCCGGTCTACTTCGGTGGCTCGTCCACCGCCGCCGGCCCGGTGGCCGCCCGGCACAGCGACGTCTACCTGACCTGGGGCGAGCCGCCCGCCCAGGTGGCCGGCAAACTCGACCGGATCCGCGCCCTCGCCGCCGACGCCGGCCGGTCGCCGCGCTTCGGTATCCGGCTGCACGTCATCGCGAGGGACACCGCCGAGGCGGCGTGGGCGCAGGCCGGGCGGCTGCTCGACGGTATCGACGAGGCTGACATCCGGGCCGCCCAGGAGGGGCTGCGGCGCAGCGAGTCCGAGGGGCAGCGCCGGATGCTCGCCCTGCACGGCGGCAGCCGCGACGGGCTGGAGGTCGCCCCGAACCTCTGGGCCGGGGTGGGGCTTGTCCGGGGCGGGGCCGGCACCGCCCTGGTGGGCAGCCACACCGAGGTCGCCGACCGGATCACCGAGTACCACGCGCTCGGCATCGACGAGTTCATCCTCTCCGGCCACCCGCACCTGGAGGAGGCGTACTGGTTCGGCGAGGGGGTGCTGCCGATCCTGCGGGCCCGGGGCCTGTGGCGGCACCCGGCCGGTGAGCCGGCCCCCGACCCGACGCCGAGCGTCCCGTTCGCCCCGCAGCCCGCCCGGGTCTGACCACGGCGCGTCCGGCGGGCCCGGCACCTGCGGCGGGTCCGCGCCGGCCGGGCGCGGTGGGGTCAGTGCCGGCCGGCGAGGAAGTCGGCCAGCACCCGGGTGTGGGTCGAGAAGGCCAGCTCGACCGGCTCGGTGAGGACCAGCCACTCGGTGGCCTCCTCGGTCGGCGTCGACGGGGGCAGCTGCGCGGCCGGCCGCTCCGGCAGCGCTCCGAAGATCATCATGGTGCCGCCGTGCGGGGCGCCGTGCACCGCGAACAGCCGGGCCCGCTGCGCCTCGTCGACCAGCCCGGTCTCCTCGCGCAGTTCCCGCACCAGTGCCTCGGCCCACTCCTCGCCGTACTCGACGAAGCCGCCGGGCAGGGCGAGCTGGCCCCGGGCCGGCTCGATGTCCCGGCGTACCACCACCAGGCCGAGCCCGGCGTCGGTCCGCACCGGCAGCAGCGCCACCGCGACCGGGGTCGGGTTGCGCCACACCGTCTGCCCGCAGGCCGCGCAGAACCGGGGCCAGCCGGCGTCCGGCGGATAGGCCGCCCCGCAGTAGTGACAGTGCGCGTACGGCAGGACGGTCATGCCGCCGCACGCTACCGCCCCCGGGCCACCCGGCTCAGGGCAGGTCCGCCGTCGGCCCGGGGTCGGTCGGCCGGTCGTCGCGCAGGATCTCCCGGGCTTCCATCAGGGCGAAGCCGAGCAGGTTGAGCCCACGCCAGCGGGCCGGGTCCTCGGCGCGCGGGTCGTCGGGGGCCAGCCCGACCCCCCACACCCGGTCGACCGGGCTCGCCTCCACCAGCACCCGGTCCCCGGTGCCCAGCAGGTACGCCCGCAGGTCGGCGTGCTGGCCGAACTTGGCCAGGCTGCCGGCCAGCACGACGGCGTACCGCTCGGCCTCCCACACCGCCTGGTCGAACCCGCGGACCTGGCGGCCGACCGCCTTGGCCTGCTGCGGGTGGCCGGCGGCGAGCACCCGCTCCCCGGCCTCGGCGTCGTCGAACAGCAGCGCCTTGCGCCACATCATCCAGTGCTCGGCGGTGGGGAAACGCCGCCCGTCGACGGTGAACGACGCCGGCCACCACTGGCTCAGGCAGCTGCGCCCGACGGTGCCGTCCCGCTGCGGCCGGTGCCCCCAGAAGCACAGGTACCTCACCCGCCGCCCGGCGCGGTGCAGGGCCAGGACGTCGTGGGCGCGGCGCATCGACATGCCGTCCAGTCTGACCGTCGGCACCGACAACACGCACCCGGGTTTGCGCCGGGCCGGCGACCCGGCGCGACCCGTACCGTCAGGCCGGCGGCGCGCCGGTGTACGCGGCGATGGTGCGGGCGGCGGCGGCCCGGGCGGCCTGCGGGTCGGTGCCGCCGGCGATGTCGGCCTCGGCCCACGCCTCGCCGCTGAGCGTCATGAAGCGTCGTCCGTCCTCGGAGCCGATCCACTCGGCGGCCTGGTCGGGGGTGACGCCGCCACCGTCGGCGTCGAGGTGGCTGGCCAGCCCGAGCAGGCCGGAGTCCCAGCCGACGCCGACCGCGCCGGGGCCGTACTCGGTCCACCTGACGTCGTCGACGTGGGCGACGTGTTCCAGGGTGAACCGGGTCCGCTCGTCGCCCTCCGGGGTCAGGTGGACCTCGATCCAGCTGATCTCGTCGCCCATCTCCCAGGTGGCGGCGAAGCCCTTCGGCGGGTCGCAGCGCTGCACGACGCCACCGGCGTTGCCCTCGAACTGGTAGCGGCCGTGCAGCCGCAGGTCGCCTGAGATCGGCAGGAACCAGCGCGGGATGCGCTCCGCGTTGGTGCACGCGTCCCAGAGGTCGTCAAGCGTCGTCGGGTACGTCTGGCTGATGGTCAGCACCCGCGCCTCGCCCGCTTCGAGCGTGCGGCTGCCCACGGTGCGTCGTACCGCGCTGATCTGCTGGCTGGTCTCGATCATGAAGTGCTCCGGTGCTCGGTCGGATCGTCCGTCGTGGTGTGCGCCCGCCGTTCGCGCCGACCCCGGGCGATCTCGGTGGCCAGGGCGTCCAGGGCCGGCGTCCAGAACCGGCGGAACCCCTCCAGCCACCTGTCGACCTCCCGCAGCGGGGCGGGATCGACCGCGTAGAGCCGCCGGGCGCCCTGCGGGCGGACCGTGGCGAACCCGTTGTCCCGCAGCACCTTGAGGTGCTGCGAGACGGCGGGCTGGGTGATCCCGAACTCCTCCTGGATCACCGCACAGACCCCACCGGCGCTCCGCTCGCCCTGCGCGAGCAGTTCGAGGATGCGCCGACGTACCGGGTCGCCGAGGACGTCGAAGGCGTGCACGGTCCCCTTTGTATCAGGCATCGCTTATATAAGCAATCAACCCAGTCGAGCGGCGACGGCGGAGCGCAGCTCGGGCAACCGGTCGTGCAGCAGCCCCGGGCACTGGGTGCTGGCGAAGTCCTTGTGGCCGTAGATCTGGCTCGCCGGGATGGCGTACTGCTGGCAGGTGAACGCGCAGAACACCACCAGGCTGTCCCAGAGCGCCTGCGGCGGCTGCACGTCGACGTAGATCCCGTCGTTCTCGATGCCGATGGCCTGGCTGTTCTGCCCCACGCAGTGTGCGCCCTGCACCATCGTCTGGCCGTGCAGCAGCGCGTACAGGCTGCCGTGCCGGCCCTCGGTGAGGTGGCCGCCCCGGCTGTTGGTGAAGTGCTGCCCGGAGTCCAG
Organism: Micromonospora sp. WMMD735; assembly: GCF_049178995.1. Lineage (NCBI taxonomy): Bacteria > Bacillati > Actinomycetota > Actinomycetes > Micromonosporales > Micromonosporaceae > Micromonospora > Micromonospora sp. WMMD735. The sequence continues at coordinate 1,733,884 of NZ_JBMHMJ010000002.1, read as the reverse complement.
CCAGCCGTTGCCGTCCATGTGCAGGTCCTGGATCTCCCGCGAGTTGGCGTACGCGTGGGCCAGGCTGTAGTCGGTCGAGTTCGGGAACGCCGTGTGGTGCACGATGATCTTGTTGGGTCGGCTCGCGACCACGCTCACCGGCGACGACGGCGGCCGGGCCCCCCAGGTGGCGCAGTTGGCGATCACCGGTTGGTCGACGCGGCCGAGGGCCACCCGGCCGCCGGCCGGCGTGCCGCCGGTGGTCAGGGCGCTGCCGTCGGTCGGCGTGCCGCCGGCGGTCAGGGTCGGGTCGACGGTGGAGTGGCCCGTCGCGGCGGCGCCTGCGGCGGATCCGCCGAACGGGGTCGGCGCGAGCGCCCCGGCGGTGCCGAGCAGGACCGCGCCGCGCAGCACGCTGCGCCGGGACACGGGTACGTTCATGGCGGGCTCCTCAGGGGTGGGGGAGGTGCCGACGGTCGACCGGCGTGACGACTCCGGGGTGGCCGGGATCGTTATCGGGCCGACCGGCGGCTGCGGTGCTCCGGTCGGGCTCAGCAGGGGCCGTTGCAGGCCAGCACCCGGAGTCGGTCGAGGGTGCCGTTCCACACGTTCTGGTCGCCCGGGAAGGTGCCCGACGACGCCCACTGCCAGAAGGAGTACGTGGCCCAGCCGGCCGGCAGCGTGCCCACCGTGCCGGCGTACCGGGCGAGCCAGAGCGGGTTGGTGGCGGCGAAGCCGCTGTAGTTGCCGGTGCAGGTGGTCCACCAGTCGGTGGTGGTGTAGATCGTCGCCCAGCGCCCGGTGCGGGCGTAGTACTGGTTGACGAAGGAGGCGATCCAGCTGCGCATCGCGCTCTGGCTCAGCCCGTAGCAGGTCGCGCCGTACGGGTTGTACTCGATGTCGAGCGCGCCGGGCAGCGTCCGGCCGTCCTTCGACCAGCCGCCGCCGTGGTCCACGAAGTAGTTGGCCTGGGTCGCGCCGGTCGTGGTGTCCGGCCGGGCGAAGTGGTACGAACCCCGGATCATCCCGGCGTTGTACGACCCGTTGTACTGCTGGGCGAAGTACGGGTTGGTGTAGTACGTGCCCTCGGTGGCCTTGACGTAGGCGAACCGGGCGCCGTTGTTCCAGGCGGCGGACCAGTTGACGTTGCCCTGGTAGCTGGAGACGTCCATGCCGGGCAGGCCGGCCGGGGCGGCGGTGGCCGGGGTGACGACGCCGAGGGTGGCGGCGACCATGGTGGCGGTCGCCAGCAGCGTGCCCGTGAGTGCACGGAGACGGTTCATCTTTCCTCCCTGGGGGATGCCGCGTGGTTACGGCGGGAGCGACGAAAGGAACTGTCAGGTATTAGGTCATGGTCGGAGATAGTTTTCAATAGATAGAATCAAGATTGTCGATTTATGTAGTGCTCGTGCCTCCGCCGGTCGGGAGGTGGGGGGTGCGTCAGGTGCCGGGACCGGCGAGCACCTCGGCCGCCGCCCGCTCGCCGGCCAGCACCGCGCCCTCCAGGTAACCGGCCCACCGGGTCGCCGTCTCGGTGCCCGCCCAGTGCACCCGCCCCACCGGCCGATGCAGCTCGGGACCGTGATCCCGCCACGAGCCGGGGGTCAGCGCCCCGCAGAAGCAGCCCCGGGTCCACTCGTCGGCCGACCAGTCGTACTCGACGAGGTCGTCAGGCTCCGCGGCGGCCGGGCCGACCAGCTCCACCAGCGCGGCCAGCACCGCCGCCCGTCGCCGCCCCGGCGACAGCCGGCGCAGCTCCCGGGCCTGCCGGCCGTAGCTGAACCCGGTCAGCACCCCACGCGTCGAGCCCGGCGTCGAGTTGTCCACCGTCTCGGTCAGTGGCCCGTCGGTCGACGTGGTCACCCCGGAACACCCGTCGGCCCGCCAGAACGGCGTCGGGTAGACCGCGTGCAGCTTCAACGCCGACCCCATCGGCATCCGCTGCGTCAACGCGTCGCGCAGGGCCGGCAGCGCCGGTGAGTACGCGATCCGGCCCGCCAGCGCCGGGGCCACCGCCACCACCGCGGCCTCCGCCCGGTACGCCCCCTCGTCGGTGTACGCCACCACCCCGTGACCGTCCTGGTGGATCGCCCGCACCGGCGCTGCGGACCGTACCGTCCCCGGTGGCAGCGCCGCCGCCATGCGCTCCGCCAGCAGGGCCGGCCCACCCACCAGTCGATCCTGCTGGGCGCCCCCGGCCATCCCCAGCAGCAGCCCGCTCCCGCCGCCGCTGCGCAGATAGAACAGCACCTGCAACAGCGACACCTCGTCCGGGTCCGCCGCCAGCAATCCGCCGGCGATCAGCCGGCCCACGTACCGGGCGGTCACCGGATCGGGCGCGGCGCTGGTCAACCAGCCGCCGAGGGTGAGTCGGTCCCACTCGTCCGCCCGCGCCGCCCGCCACGGGGTCGCCGGGTCCACCTCGGCGGAAAGGTCGTCGAGCAGGTTGACCGTCTGCCGGACCGACTCCGGCGGCAGTTCCCGCAGCCGCCCGTCCCAGCGCACCACCGACCGGCCCTGCGCGGCCGACGGGAACGTGGTCAGCCCGTGCTCGGCCACCAGGGCGGCCATCCGGTCCTGGGTCGGGCCGATCCACTGCGCGCCCAGGTCCAGCGCCGTGCCGTCGTCCAGCCGCCGGGTCGCCACCCGCCCCCCGACCCGATCCCGGGCCTCCAGCACCAGCACCCGCGCCCCACCCCGGCACAACGCCGCCGCCGCGGCGAGCCCCGAGAACCCCGCACCGACCACCACCACCCGCACCGACCGCGCATACCCCGCCCCTCGGGCTGGGCTGGGTCGGCCGCTACTCGGGCAGGCAGGGGCGGCAGGGCCGGGCCGGGTGGGGCCGGGCCGGGCCGGGTCGGTCGGGCTGAGCTGGGCAGGGCTGAGTCGGGGTCGGGCGGAGCGGGTGACGCGGGGCGCAGTCAGTCGCGCAGGGTGCGCAGGATGCGGGTGAGGTCGGCGTGGTCGGTGGGGGAGAGGTGGCCGAAGAAGCGTTCCGCCTCGGCGCTGCGGGCCGTCCGGATGGCCGCGCCGACCCGCGTACCCTCGTCGGTCGGCGCGACCAGGGTCGCCCGCCGGTCGGCCGGGTCGGGACGGCGCGCGACGAGCCCGCGTTCCTCCAGGCCGTCGACGACCTCGGTGGTGGAGCGGGGTGCGATGCGCAGGTGGTCGGCGAGGGCGCTGAGCCGCATCGCGCCGTGCCGGGTGAGCACCGCGAGGGCGCGGGCGTGGCCGGGGTTGACGTCCCAGGGTTCGAGGGTACGTCGGGACTGGTGGCGCAGCCGTCGGGCTACCGCCCAGAACAGCTCGGCGAGGCTCTCCTCGGCCGGGTCGGTGGGTGGCCCGGGGCAGCGTGCGGCCGGATCGGTTGGCGGTTCGGGTGTCGCGCCGGTCACCGGAATACGGTAGCAGGAGTCGCTGTTGTTCCCTCATGATGAGGTAACCTCAGCAAACGTCCCCCGAACGGAAGAAGGACCCCCTTGGACACCACGCATCCCCACCGGGAGGGCCGCGGCGGCGCCCCCCGGACCGTCAGCGCCGCCGAGAAGACCCAGGCCCGCGCCGTCTCGCTGCGCCGCATCGGCCGGCTGTTCACCGCGTACCGCGGGCAGTTGGCCGTGGTCACCGCGATCATCGTGGTGTCGTCGATCGTCGCGATGGCCTCGCCGTTCCTGCTGCGGGCGGTGATCGACCGCGCGCTGCCGGAACGCGACCTGACCCTGCTGGTCTGGCTGGTCGCCGGCATGATCGCCGTCGCGGCCGTGACCGCGGTGCTGGGCGTCGCGCAGACCTGGATCTCCACCCGGGTCGGGCAGCTGGTGATGCACCGGCTGCGCACCGACGTCTTCGCCCACCTGCACCGCCAGTCGATCGCGTTCTTCACCCGCACCCGCACCGGCGAGGTGCAGTCGCGGATCACCAACGACATCGGCGGCATGCAGACGGTGGTCACCTCCACCGCCACCTCGATCGCGTCCAACCTGACCACCGTGGTGGCCACGCTGGTCGCCATGGTGGCGCTGTCCTGGCGGCTCACCCTGGTCTCGCTGGTGGTGCTGCCGCCGGCCATCTGGCTGACCCGCCGGGTCGCCGCGATGCGCCGCGAGATCACCGCCCAGCGCCAGCGGGAGCTGGCCGACCTCAACGTCACCATCGAGGAGGGGCTGTCGATCAGCGGTGTACAGCTCAGCAAGACCCTCGGCGCGGGCGGCGCGCTGATCGACCGGTTCACCGCCAGCTCGGCCCGGCTGGTCGACCTGGAGCTGCGCTCGGAGCTGGCCGGCCGCTGGCGGATGGCCACCATGACGATCATCTTCGCCGCCATCCCGGCGGTGATCTACCTCGGCGCGGGGCTGCCCGGCACCGCCGGCACCCTCAGCATCGGCACCCTGGTCGCCTTCACCGCCCTCCAGGGTGGGCTGTTCCGGCCGCTGATGGGGCTGCTCAACGTGGGCGTCACCCTGACCGCATCGCTGGCGCTGTTCGCGCGGATCTTCGAATACCTCGACCTGCCGGTGGAGGTGGACGACCCGGCCCGGCCGGTCACCATCGACCCGGCCCGGGTGCGCGGGCACCTGCGCGTCGAGGACGTCACCTTCAGTTACCCGGGCAGCGACACCGCCGCCGTCGCCGGCATCAACCTCGACGTCCCGGCCGGCAGCAGCCTCGCCCTGGTCGGCGAGACCGGCTCCGGCAAGAGCACCCTCGCCGCCCTGGTCAGCCGGCTGCACGACCCGGACGCCGGCCGGATCACCATCGACGGCGTCGACCTGCGTGACCTGCGGCTGACCGACCTGGCCGCCGTCGTGGGCGTGGTCAGCCAGGAGACCTACCTGCTGCACACCACCATCCGGGAGAACCTGCGGTACGCGCGCCCCGACGCCACCGACGCCCAGTTGGAGGCCGCCGCCCGCGCCGCGCAGATCCACGACCTGATCGCCGCCCTGCCCGACGGGTACGACACGGTCGTCGGCTCCCGGGGCCACCGCTTCTCCGGCGGCGAGAAGCAACGCCTGGCGATCGCCCGTACGCTGCTGCGTGACCCCAGGGTGCTGGTGCTCGACGAGGCGACCAGCGCGCTGGACACCGAGACCGAACGCGCCGTGCAACGGGCCTTCGACACCCTCGCCGAGGGTCGTACGGTGATCACCATCGCGCACCGGCTCTCCACGGTGCGCCACGCCGACCAGATCGCGGTGCTCGACCACGGCCGGATCGTCGAGTCCGGCACCCACGAGGCGCTGCTGGCCCGCGCCGGCCGGTACGCCACCCTGGCCGGCTGACCAGGGGCGACCCCGGTGGGTGGAAAAACCCGATCTGCAAGACGTGAGTCGTCGATCGTCGGTGACTAGAGTGACGCCGTGCAAAGTGGTGTGCGGGCCCAGGTGCCGGTGCTGTACGTGGCGGACGCCGACTCGGCCCGACGGTTCTACGAGAACTTCGGCTACACCGAGATCCGGGCCGGCGGCGACGGTGGCTCACACTGGTCGTACCTGCGGTGCGGGGAGTTGACGCTGCTCCTGGCGGCGGTCACCCCGCGCCTGGTCACCGTCGAGTTGCCCCTGCTCGTCTACCTCTACGTCGACGACCTGACGGCGACCGCCGAACGGCTCACCGCCGCCGGGCACCCCGTCGAGAAGGCCGGCTACCCGGAGCACGCCCCGGGCGGCGAGTGCCGGGTCACCGACCCCGACGGCAACGTGGTCGCCTTCGGGCAGCGGCGGGCCGTACCGCAGCAGGAGCGTGACCCGCACGCGGGCGACGAGGCGCGGTTCTCGCTGATCCGGGAAGCCGCCGAGGCGGTCGGGCGGCGCGGCGGCGCACCCGCCCGGTGCCAGATCGGCGGCCGGCGCGGCGAGCCCTGCCCCGAACCGGCCGAGGTCAAGCTCGCCGACTCGTGGGGCGACACGGCGTGGGGCTGCATGGCGCACGCCGACGAGACGCTGCTGACCGCGCGCGGCGCTTTTCTCGCCACCGAGGACGGGTCGGGCCTCGGCCCGTTCCTGCGCGCCCGCCAGGCCCAGCCTCAGGAAACCTCCACCCCCTGACCCCACCCCGCATCGGCCTGCCGCCCCAACGTCGGCCCACCCTTGTTGATCAAGAGGTTTGCGTCAACTTCGATCTCCCCGTTGACGCGAACCTCTTGATCACCGGAGTGGGGATGACGCGAAACTCTTGATTACCCTTTCGTGGCGGTTTTGGGGGTGGGGACAGGGAGCCGTGGGGGGACCGGGTGCGTCGAAGGGGGTATGACGAGTTTTCGAGGTGTGTGGGCGGCGGTCGTGCCGGTGCTTCTGCTCACTGCTGCCTGTGCGGGGCAGGACGGGGCGGGCGTCGCGCCCGATGCGGCCCCGACTTCTCTTCCCGCCAACGTGCCGGTGCTGCGGATCGACCACACGGGCGGCTTCGTGCGGCCCGAAACGAACGTGACCCGGTTGCCGTCCGTCAGCGTCTATGCCGACGGCCGGGTGATCACGCAGGGGCCGACCGTCCTCAGTTATCCGGGGCCGGCACTGCCCAACCTCCAGGTCCGCACGATCAGCACGGCCGAGGTGGCGAAGCTGGTCGAACAGGCCCGCGCCGCCGGGGTGGGCAGCGCGGTCGACGTGGGCACCCCGTCGATCACCGACGTGACCACCACCCGGTTCACCATCCGGGGGACGGTCGGCAGCGAGCAGTTGGAGGTCTACGCCCTGGGCGAGGCGACCGGTCCCGAGGCCGGCCTGACCCCCGCCCAGCAGGCCGCCCGGGAGAAACTGCGGACCTTCGCCGACAAGCTGACCGACCCGGGGAACGCGGCGACGCAGCCGTACCAGCCGACCGCCATCGCGGCGGTGGCCGGGCCGTGGGTCGCCACCCCCGAGACGGCGAAGCAGCCCAGGATGGAGTGGCCCGGCCCGGTGCTTCCCGGGGCCAGCCTCGGTGAGGGCCTCGACCTGGGGTGCGTGACCGTCACCGGCGCTGCCGTGCAGCAGGTGATCGCCACCGCCGGCAAGGCCAATGCGGCGACCCCGTGGACCTCCGGTGGGAAGCGCTGGGCCGTCACCTTCCGCCCGCTACTGCCCGACGAGACCGACTGCGCCAGCCTCTCCGCTGGCCGTTGAGACACCGGGCGGTCGGCCCGTTCGCGGGCCGACCGCCCGGAGGGGCCACTCCCTGCGCCGGTACGGGTCACAGCTGTAGGGCTGGTTTCCCAGCTGTAGGGCGGGTTCCCACCCTCACCTGGTAGCTGCCAAGGCTGAGGCGGCACCCGCGGCGTTGCAACGCCTTCGGTTGGTGATCAACCACCCCGCTCGGCGATCTGCGAGCACCACCACGGCACCGCTACGACATCGCAGCGGTCACCCGCGACGGCGCTCCCGGCGTGAGGCACGGCGGTGAAGGGTCTGACCTGTCGGACCCCGCCGGCCAGACCTGGCACCTGTCCTGCCCGGAAGACAGCGGACCCCCGGTGCTCGGGCCGGCCGTCGGCGTGCTGGGGATCCCCGGGCCCTACCAGACGGGCGGGGTGGCCCGGGACGACAAGCGTCTGACTGCGTCTGTCAGCCCGTGGTGCTCCGTCCGGGAGTCCATCGCACCGAACTCCACAATGGACCAATCGGCCGATCCACGGACCTGGGCCGGACGGCTAGCGTCGGCTGTTCCCGGTGCCGGAGGAGACCTCGACGTGGCCAAACCCAACGGTGTTTTCTGCGTGGAGGGTGAATGGCACGCCGACCTCGCTGAACGCGGCTCGGTGCTACCCACGCTGGAACTCCTCGAACGGCTCGGGAGGCTCCGCTTCATCCACCGGGACACGGCCACGGCCGATGAACTGCGGTACTTCCTCGACAGCTGGCTGTCGTCGCGACGCTACGCAGCCTACGAAGTCGGCTTCTTCGCATCCCCCGGCACGCCGACCAGCCTGCAGCTTTCCGCAAGCACACGGTCGACCTGACCGACATCGCCGGTTGGATGTCCGGCCGGTGCGGGGGGAAGCGCCTCTACTTCGGAAGCCGCTCGATCCTGCGTGCGTCCGAGGCGTCCCTGAGGGCCTTCCTGACGGAGACCGGAGCCACGATGGTCTGCGGCTTCACGAAGCATCTCGACTGGGTCGAGTCGGTGGCGTTCGAGACGACGCTTCTGGAACGACTCGTCAACGGTCGTCGCGTGGACAGTGCCGAGACCCTGTTCAGATCCGCACGATGGGCGCCGATGGCCCGGCACCTCGGGTTCCGGGTGGTCTACCGACACGATGCCGACCGCAAGCCGTTCGTCTCGTCGGCCGGCTTCTCGGAAACTCCGGAATGAGTATCCATACCGGTACCACCTACGGGCGGTCGTGGGGCATCATCGATGTCCGAAGTCGACAGGAAAGACTCGACCACGTGCCGATCCACAGTGAATGACGGATATCTGACTGTCTGCTCGGACAAGGAGGTCAACGCCAGCCGATAAGGTCGCCTTCTGTGTCGACACGGTTTCACGCCGTGACCGCACGACGGGTCAGTTCCGGGGGTGTGCCATGGCGCCGAGCAAACGACAGGCTGTCCTGATCGGAGTCAACCACTGCGGAAACAACGTGCAGATGCCGGCGCTCAAATTCGCCGAGAGTGATGTGCAGGCACTCCGTCGTGTGCTCCTCGACGAGGACAACGGCACCTTTCAGGACGGTGACGTTGCACTGTTCACCGGAGTGAAGGCCACCTCGAAGAGCATCAAGGCGCACCTGCGCGACATCGCTGTCGAGTCCGAGCCATCGGATGTCCTACTGGTCTACTTCGCCGGGCACGCGTTGGTGCCGGACTGGAGCGACCAGCTCGACGCGTACCTGGTCACCGCCGATCTCGACCCGGAGTCCCTGCGTCGGGAACCGGAGAGCGGGCTGCGGATGTCGTTTCTCAAGCGGGACGTCTTCGAGGCGTTCGCGGGCACCTCGTTCCTCGTGCTCGACTGCTGCCAGGCGGGGATCTACGCCGATGCCGACCGGCGGCACGCTGCCGCGATGCAGACCTACCGCACCCACGTCGACCGGCACAGCGCACTGCTCGCCTGCCCCCGGGGGGCGGTCGCCCGGGAGAGCGAGGAGTACGGGCACGGTGTGCTGACCCACCACGTGCTGCGGGCGCTGCGGGGTGCGGCGGCGGACGAGTTGAAGCGGGTGTCGTTCGCGGACATGGCGGCGTTCGTGGCCGCACAGGGGATGGAACCGCCGCCGTCGCAGTGGGTGACGACGTGGGGACCGACCACCGTGCTGACCCAGCCACCGGTGTCCCGGCACGAGCGGCTGGCGTTGAACGCTCCGGCCAAACCGGGCACGACCCGCCCTTGCAAGAATCCCCTGGACGACCAGAGCAACTCGATCATGCAGTTGCTGGGCCGGATGTTCCGGGCCGAGAACCGGCCGTCACACCACAGCCAGCAGGGCGACCAGACCGAACGGGTGGAACTCCTGCGGTACGCCCTGGACGCCGAGTCGGTGGCGGTGGCGGAGTTCGTCGGCACCGACTGCAAGACGGTGAGCGCGACTCCCCGCTTCGACCGCGAACTGCTCCAGCCGATGCTGGATCTCGCCGCCGTCGAGGCCGGCCGGTACCGGACCACCATGCCGGGCCACATCATCTCGCACGGGCCACGGCGACGGATGCTCTGTGTCCCCGTGTCCCACTCCGACGAGCGGGTCGTCGCTCTCGTCGTGGTCGATCCCGCCCTGGCGCAGTTGGACATGGGGGAACCCCTGGCGGTGATGCTGCGCGCGGTCTGGGAATCCGACCTCTTCGGTGACCCGGTAGAGGCGGAGATGATCGTCCTGACGGCGCTGCGAACGGCGTACGGACGCCTGCCCGCCATGCTGTACGACTACGCGTTCAGCCTCTACCGGCAGCTGGTCTCGTCGATGACCATGGTGTTCCAGCCGGTGGTCGAGTTGGGTCTGCGTGCCGCCGGGGTGAGCATCCACAGTTTCGAGGCCCTGGCCCGCCGTAACGAACGGGAGAGCCGCGCGCCACTGCCGGCCCTGCGCATGGCGTATGACTGGGGTGACCGTTTCATCGTCGAACGCGACGCCCTGCTGGCCGCCAGGGCGATCCACTCGTATGCCGAGGCCGATGGCGTCGCGCAGTGGCAGGGGACCAAACCCCTGTCGGTCAACGTGGCGGTGCGTTCGTTGCTCAGCGACGCCTATCTGCACCAGGTGACCAAGGCACTGGCCGAGGCGAGGCTGTCGCCGCGCACGCTGACCCTGGAGATATCCGAGCAGGACGAGATCATTCCGGGTCCCGGCGAACTCTGGTGCCAGAAGCCGCTCGTGTACTTCCACCACCGGCTCACCGCGCTCACCCGTGACCTGCACATCAACTTCGCGGTCGATGACTTCGGGGTGGGTCACGCCTCGCTGGCCCGGATGGCGGAGCTGCGGCTCACCCAGATCAAGGTGGATCGGGAGATCCTGCACCATCCCCTGGCGGTGGACGAACTGGCGCTGGTGGCACGGGTGGCCCGGTACGCCAGCGACCAGGGGCACGCGCCCTCTCCGAGGACCGTCATCGTCGAGGGCTACGACGAGGAGGCGCCGGTGAGTCTCCAGCAGATCTACGACCTCGGCATCCACCACGTGCAGGGCTATTTCTCCGGCGCGCCGGCCTCGGGAAGCCTGCACCCACTCGACGCGGCCGTCCAGGAACGGATCGCGGCGCTTGCGAGGGGTGAGCAATGACCAGTGTGAAACTTCTGCTGCCGGCGGACGTGTTCGACGAGATCGACCTGCCCTACGAGGGAGTGCGTGATCTTTCCGCTCTCACCCTCGCGATCGAGGGGACCGCCGTGCTGGCTAATCTGGCCACCCTCGCCGGACTCCAGCCCCAGTTGGGTGCGCTGGTGGGTGCGATCCGCAACTGGCGACTGCGCGACGAACGGGCGACGGTGGTGCTGACCGTCAAGGGCCCCGGTGTCGATCTGCGGCTGGACCTGCCGCGCAACGTCAGTACCGCGGTGCTGCTGAAGCACCTGGAGCCGCTGTTCGAAGACGAGCGGTGAGATGACCGTCCACAGCGGATCAGTGAGATGAACGGCCGTTCGTCGGATGACCGGCCGATGCTCGTGCGATCCCATCGGATCGTCAACGTCGGGGGTGGGGACTTCGCCTTCACCGACCTCACCCGTACGGCGCTGGGTGGGGTGCAGAACCGGCAGTTCCGACTGTTCACCCCGGTCAAACGGGACAGGATGCGGCTGCCCACGTCGTTGCCCGAGTTCGCCGCGTTGCGGCACGTGGCCAACCTGTCGGACAGCCCGGTCACCGTCGCCGCCGAGTTGGGCGGCCACTGGAGCGAGCACAACCTGGCGGCCATCACCCACGTCGCCGCCTGCAACTTCCGCTGCGCGTACTGCTACGTCGACTTTCCCCACCTCGCCGGCCGGGACAGTTTCGTCACCACCGCCGAGCGGGTCGTCGAGGAGTTCGTCGAACTGCGGCACGCCGCGACTGACGCCGGGCGTCGACTGAGCCTACTGCGGCTCAGCGGGGGCGAGCCGTTGCTGGCACCCGGTCTCGTTCTCGGTGTCCACCGGGAGATGCGACAGCGGGGCCTGCTCGACGTCGCGGTGCTCAAGGTCGAGTCCAACCTCTCCGCCCTGCCGTACGCCTGGCAGGAGGGCAGGCTGTCGCTCGACGCGGACGAGCGGGCCGCCCTGCGCCGGATCAAGGTGCACGGCACCCTGCACTCCCCGCCGGGCGACGCCGCCTGGCCGATGATCCGGCGTGGTCTCGAGGTCGCCATCGAGTTGGGCTTCGACGTCTTCCCGGCGGTGGGTGCCAACGACTGGACGGTGGCACATCTGGAGTCCCTCTTCGAGGAACTGGCCGCGATCGACCCCGCATTGCCGAGACGGTTGGCGGTGCGTCCCTTCCATCTCGACTACCCGGTCCTCGCCGACCGACGGGGTCTTCCCGACCCGGGAGGTGAGTCGCCTTCGCTGATGTGGGAGCAGATTCTGCTCCGCGAACTCGGCGCGCGCTATCTGGATGTACCCAGACATTTGGTACATATTTCTAGCCCAAAACTCCCATAAAGGACAAATGGAGAATCTCATGATCAGTTCGGTGACGGTGTGCAGCAGCTCCAAGTTCTACGATCTGGCGCAGCGTGCCGCCGACACCCTGCGGGCGCGGGGGCTCACCGTCTACACCCCTCGATTCGACTACAACGAGGAACATGTCGTGGTCGGGGAGTCGGACAAGGCCCGGTTGACCCACGAGTTCCTCGCCAAGGTCGCCAGGTCCGACGCCGTCTATGTGATCACCAGCGGTGGCTACGCAGGGGTCAGTGTCTGCCTTGAGGTGGGCTACGCGCGCGCCCTCGACAAGGTGGTGCTCTGTTCGGAGGAGCCGACCGAGTTCGCCGTGCGGGCCCTGGTCGACGCCGTCGTGCCGGTCACCGAGATCGGTGAGAAGGTGCAGCAGATCGACCGGGCGCCACGGGACGGCGTTTCATGATCATCGCCGCCCCGGCCCCGTCGAGCCGACTGCACGCACCGGTCGCGGCCCTCGTCGAGGAGCTGTTCCCCGCCCTGGCCCAGGAACATCCCCGTAAGCTGTGGCACCGGTCCGCCGACCACGCGATCATCCGCTGCCGTGGCTTCGACGTGCCGCAACTGGTCGCCTCCGGCGCAGCTGACCTCGGCATCGGCGGCTATGACGCCTGTGTCGAATGGTCGTTGACACACGCGCGGCCGCTGTTCATGTGGGCGCTACCGCCGATCCGCACCTCCTTCGTCACCTTCTGCACGGTGGCAGGACGCGCGGTGCACACCCTCTGGACCGAGTACCCCGCGATCACCCGGGCATGGGCGGTGACCAGTCCCGCCCTGCGCGCCGCGCGGGTGGTGCCGTTGCACGGCTCGACGGAAGGGGTGATCAGGGCCGATCCCGGCGGGGGCGGGGTGCTCCTGGTCACCTCCGGCGAGACCCTGACGGCGAACGGGCTCGACCACGACGTACCCCTGCTGGCGACCGACGTGTGTCTCGTCGCTCGTACTCCACCCCTCACCGCGCCCGGCCCTCTCGACGTGTCGTCGCTACCGGCGCTGGACATGCCGAGCTTCTGCGCCGCCCCGGCGGGCGCGCCGTGACCGTGCCGTGCGTCGATGACGACGGCTGGGTGGACGTGGACCGTCCGGGTCACCTGGGAGCCCGGCGGCGCGACCGGATGGCGGCGTGGGAGACGGAGTTCGGCTCGGGACGATGGCGACTCGTCTGGCGCGTCGGCACGCTCGTCCACCCCTGGGAGGCCGCACTCTGCCTCTACGAGGACGCCTACCACCGGCGGCTCGACGACGATCCCGACCTGCGGCACCGGTTGGTCCGGACCGCCCGCGACGTTTACGACCGGGACCCGTCCGACGTGCTGTCGGGACTCGACTACGCCAGCCAGCGGGGTGCCGGCCACCATCTCCAGGACGTGGCCGTGCGTCGGGTCCTGGTCCGGCTCGGCACCTGGTTCGCCGGTGACCGGCTGGTGCGCCTGCGGCGTGGCGGCGGCGGCACGGCCGACGAGCCGGGCGGGAAGCTCGATTCGTCCGTGGTGCCGTTCCACCGGCCCGAGCTGATCGTCCGGCCGGAGCTGGACGGTTGGTGGGAGCGGGGCAGCGTGGAGTCGTTCTACCAGTCCAATCGAATACTCCAACGGCGGGGAACGGTGGCGGATGGAGATTGAGGCCCCGACCGTCGCCGCCGCCTGGCAGCAGGTCGTCGCGCTGTTCGCGCGCCAGCAGCCCACCAGGATCGCCACCCGGCACGGCGTGTCCTTCGACATCCCGGGCCTGACCGTCTGGCTGCGCAATCCGGCGGACCTCACCCCGCCACCGGGTTACCTGTATCCCGAGCTGATCAAGGACTACCGGGACCGGATCTTCGGTGACCAACGGCAGACATCGCTGCTGTACCAGCGGCTGCGGCGCTGGGCCGACGGTGACGGCCCGCCGATCGACCAGTTCGCGCAGGCGGTGGAGCAGCTGCGCCGCGACGAACACAGCCGGTCGGCGGTGTTCTCCCTCTGGCGTCCGGACGAGGATCTCGGTGGTCGGTTCCCGGTGTCGCCGGTCGGCGGCGCGATGCGCATCGTCGGCGACGACCTCGTGCTCTTCCTGACCGCACGCAGCGTCGACGTGTGGGTCGGCCTGGTACCGGAGCTGCTCACCTTCGCCCAGCTCGCCGCCGACGCCGCCCTGGAACTGGGCCTTACCGGCAGTCGTCTGTGCCACCACTCGTGGAGCGCCCACCTGTACGAGGTCGACTACCTCACGTACCTGGCGGGGTCGGCGTGAACCGGTCCCTCACGCTGCTGGACAGTGGAGTGATCGATGCCCGGACGATCGACAAGGTCCTCCAGTCGGTGCTCTTCTTCTCCGACCAGGTCGTGCTGCGGGCCTCCTTCGAGATCGCCGCGAGCCACCGGCAGCGGGCTGCCGAGATCAACCGTCGCGTCGACGAACTGCACGAGGCGGGCCTGCTGCGGCTCTGGGGGCACGAGTACGAGGTCGACGACGCCGGCCGGGTGCGGGTGGGACGTGGTGTACCGACCGGCAGACGGGCGGACCTGGTTCTCGCGCAGGGACGACTCCGCGAGAACCTGATCCGGATGGACGAGGTGATGCGGGGCATCCGCGAGGAGGCGTACCGTAGCGTGGCCGCCGGCCGCCCGGTCCTCAGACAGGGCGCGGCCGAGATCGTCAGCCTGCGCAACCACATGGCCTCATTGGTGATCTCGTCCGAACTCGAGCAGGACGGGCTGCTCGCCAACCCCGCCGTCGGCGCACAACTCGCCACCAGCGTGGCGCGGCCACCGGCGGAACGCTTCGACGCCGCCGTCGTGCGCAACGTCCTCGGGCAGCTTCAGCTCGGTTCGTTGGACCAGTTGACCGTCCCGCAGATCGTCGAGTCCCGCCGGTACCACGCCGACTTCCGTCGCCTGTTGGACGAGTCCCTGCTCGCGGTGTCCCAGGGCTACGACCCGGTGCTGACCCCGGAGGCGACGGCGCGGGAGATCGCCCGCCGGTACCGGGAGACGGTGGCCGAGTTCGCCCGCCCCCGGGTGGCGCACCAGGCCGTCGAGGAGGTCGTCTGGGACGTGCTCGGTGCGAGTGTGCCGGCCACCGTCGTCCTCAAATACGGACTCCGCGCCCTCACCTGGCGGCGGGCCGCCCAGCGGGCCCGTCCGTTCCTGCTGCTGATGCACCTGGAGCGGGCGTTGGGCGTACGGCGTTAACGCCGCACCACCTCGTCATCCACCTGGGCCGTCGCCCGCAGCGACGCCCGGTGCGCGGCACAGGCAGCGGCGATGGCCGGTAGGGCACCGTGGAGATCCGACGGCAGCAGCATCCGTAAGTGCCACAGGGCGACATCCACGTGATCGGGTCCGGCCCGGTCACTGTGGGACCGGGTTCCGTACGCCCACAACAGCACGAGCGCCAGCGCGAAGGCGGCGTCCGGATCGGCGTACCGCAGCGGCAACCAGGAGCGCACGGCCCCCGGGAGGACGAAGGTGCGCCCGGCGCGGCGGTCCTCCAGAAGCCGCTTCGACAGCACCGCGAACCCCGGGTCGACGGCGTCAGGGTCCAGCCGCCAGGCAAGGTGCGCCGTGCCGCCGAGCGTGGTCGCCGCGGCGATGAGCGCGGCACACTCCTGCCGGTCGAGTCGGCTGCAGCGCTGTCCGAACCTCATCGCCGGCCGACACCGGCGCCGGCCACCCCGTGCGGTCGCGGGCACCACGGATTCACCGAGGGTGACATGGGCGGAGCCTGTCACGCCGGCAGCGGTGAATCAACCGTGACACTTCCACCGTCCGGTGCCGCGTGTGGAACCGACTCCGCTGCGGGTGGACTTGTTTCCATAGGCAACCATCACTACATTGGGTCCGGGTGCCGCCGAGTTGCCGGGCGGCTGTTGGGCCTGAGCCGGGCTGTTGTCCACGTGCCGACACGGCGCGTCGACGCGCGAGCGACGTCACTGCTCCCGCGCCGTCGGTCCACACCGACGGCCAGCCGGAAGGACCCCTGTGAGGATCTCCCGTACCCGTATCACCGCCGTCGTGGCCGCCACCGCCACGGTGGCCGCGGCCGTCACCACCGTGCTCGCCGGCACCGCCTCGGCGGCCCAGGGCTGCCGGATCGACTACCAGCCCAACGAGTGGAGCGGCGGCTTCACCGCCAACGTCCGGGTCTCCCCGGGCGACACCGCCCTGAACGGTTGGACCGTCACCTGGTCCTACCCGGGCGGCCAGCGGATCACCGGCGGCTGGAACGCCACGGTCAGCCAGTCCGGTACGACGGTCACCGCCCGCAACGCCGCCTGGAACGGCAGCGTCCCGGCCGGCGGCTCCACCGAGTTCGGCGTCCAGGGCACCAGCACCTCGGGTTCCGCCGCGCCGACCGGGTTCACGCTCAACGGCGTACCGTGCAACGGCGCTCCGCCGCCGACCACCACCCCGCCGCCCACGACCCCGCCCCCCACGACGCCTCCGCCGACGACCCCGCCCCCGACCACGCCTCCGCCGACCACGCCACCCCCGACGACTCCGCCGCCCACCACCCCGCCTCCCACGACGCCGCCACCCACCACGCCGCCGCCGGCCGGGTGTGCCGGTGCGGTGCTCTGTGACGGCTTCGAGAACCAGACCGGCACGACGCCGTCCGGCGACTGGAGCGTGGTCAACCCGGACTGCTCCGGAACGGGCCGGGCCTCGGTGGACACGGCGACCACCCACAGCGGCGGCCGGTCGCTGCGCATCGACGGCGCGCAGGGCTACTGCAACCACGTCTTCGTGCGCTCCACCAGGGATCTCAGCGCGGTGGGCACCCTCCGGTACGGCCGGATCTGGCTGCGCCACACCACGGCACTGCCCACCCAGCACGTCACCATGATGGCCATGACCGACGCCGCCGACGGCAACAAGGACCTGCGGATGGGCGGCCAGAACGGCGCGTTGCAGTGGAACCGGGCCTCCGACGACGCGACCCTGCCCGAGCAGAGCCCGTCCGGGGTGGCGTTGAGCGTGCCGCTGCCCACCGGGCGCTGGACGTGCCTGGAGTTCATGGTCGACGGCAACCAGGGGCAGTTGCGCACCTGGCTCGACGGCACCGCCGTCACCGGGCTGACCGCCGACGGGGTGCCCACCCACGACATCGACAGCCAGTGGCTCAACCGCACCTGGCGTCCCCGGCTGACCGACCTGAAGCTGGGTTGGGAGAGCTACGGCGAGGGCGCGGACACCCTCTGGTACGACGACGTCGCCCTGGGCACCAGCCGGATCGGCTGCTGACCCCGACCGGGACCGGGCGGCCGACGGAGCCGCCCGGTCCCGGTCTGCGCCCACCGGGCATTTCAACAGTCGGTGGCGTGCCGATCATGGCGCGTTCATCCACGGTTGCGAGGCTGGCCTCTGGTCGGCGGGGTTCGCCTCCCGCCAGAATGTGGCTGATCGGGATAACCATCCCGATCGATGCATTCCTGTCGGCCCCCGCGATCCGGAGGACCCGTTGAGCACTCCCGCGAACCCCGTCACCCCCGCCACCGCCCCGACCCCGGGCACCCGGGCCCGCCGCCTGCCGGGCCTCCTCGCGCTGCTGACCGCCCTGGTCGCCGCGCTGCTCGTCGGGCCGTCCGTGGTGGCCCCGAGGCTGACCGACCCCGCGTCGGCGGCGGTCTACGGCTCCTGCACGATGTCCCGCTGCGCGGACGCCCGCACCGCCCGCTCCGGCTGGTCGGGCAAGGGTTTCCCGACCAGCCGGGGCTGGTACTCCTGGAGCGGTGGCCTGTCGAACTTCGCCGGCGGCCAGTTCCACAACTACGAGGGGCAGCTCCCCGCCGGCGCCACCTACTACGAGTACGACGTCTACCCGCGGGTCTCCGGCGCGGCGCGCGACGCGTACCGCATCGTGGTGAACAGGAGCAGCGGGGCGACCTGGTTCTCCCCCGACCACTACGCGAACTTCTACCGGATCTGACCGAGGACCACCCGGGGCGGGCCGGTCCGCCGGCCCGCCCCGTCGAGCAGGAGGATGCACCATGACCGGACAGCGCCAGCCGGGCTGGCTACGGGTGACCGACGAGGCCCGGCCGGCGGGGCACCCGACGCCGTCGGTCACCGTGGCCGGGGCGGCGGCCCGCACCCGCCCCGCGCTGTTCCACGCCCTCACCGACGCCCTCGGCCTGCCCGGCCACTTCGGCCGCAACTGGGACGCCCTCGCCGACGTGCTGGCCGACCGGCTCGACGCCGGCCCGCTCACCCTCGAGGTGACCGATGCCGGCCTGCTGCTGGCCGACGAGCCACCCGGTCAGCTCGGCACGCTGCTCGACGTGGTGGGTGGGGTGGCGGCCGGCGCCCGGGAGCCGGTCTGCCTGCTGCTGCGCGACACCCCGCAGCGGCTGCCCGACCTGCGGCACCGGCTGCACGCCGTTCTCGGTGGTGGCGGGGTGGCCGTCCCGCCCGGCGGCGCACTGCGCTGAGCGTCCGCGTCGCGCCGCCGGCCCGCGCACCCCGCTGGCCTACCGTCGCGGCAGGGGGCGGGGTCAGTTGGGGTGGTCGAGGATCGCGCTGAACCGCTCCTCGGCCAGGTCGAGCTGGGCGAAGATGTGCCGCTTCACCGGTGCCGACAGCGGGGTGTCCGGCCGGGCGATCAGCTCCCGGTAGACCGGCACCAGCGGCCGGTACTTCGCCGCCGAGCGGGCCACCTTCGGCCCGACGGCGTAGACCACGCCCACCCCGTTGTCGGTGAAGTCGGAGACCTTGATGACCCGGGCCCAGGGTTCCCGGTCCAGGCTGGCCGCGACGTGCTCACGGTACTGCACGTGCGGGTCGCGCTCTGGGTCGTACACCGGGTTGGTGACCGCGGCGACCAGCCGGGCCACCCGGTCGCCGAACCGGTCGGCCAGCGCGGCCAGTGCCGCCGCCGTCGGGTCGGCCGCCCCCGCGCCGGCCAGCTCGCCCGGGTGGTCCTCCACCGCGTCGTGCAGCAGCCCGGCGACGATCACGTCGGGGTCGCGCACCTGGTAGTGGTGCATCATCCGGATCGCCACCCGCAGCAGGTGATTGAGGTACGGTTCGCGGGAGCGCCGGTCGTGGCGGTGCAGCTCGGCGGCCAGGTCGAGAGCCTCGGTCAGCCGCTCCCGGTCGGCCGCGGCGAAGGCCGGCAACTCCAGCCGGAACCGGGCGAGCAGGCCCGGTTCGCCGTGCAGCTCGGTGATCGCGTGCATCGGCATGGTGGCGAGGTACGGCGGGAACTCCATCGCCTACTTATAGCCGATCTTCACTGTCGGTCCGACCCCGTCGTCGGGCATGTGACCACGTCATTTCCGGCCGGAAAGGTGCTTGACCAGGCGAACCGTCGTCCCGTCGGGGGTGCCGTCGAGCTGGGCCTCGTCCATCAGTCGGGCCATGATCAGTCGGCCCCGGCCCCGGTCGCCGCCCTGCGACGGGCCCGGTCGCCAGCCGCCGGTGTCGCGGATCTCGACCTCCAGCCGCCCGGCGCGCAGCCGGGCCGACACCGTGACGCTCGCCCCGGGCGCGAACCGGTAGCCGTGCTCGATGGCGTTGGCGCACGCCTCCCCGACGGCGATCAGCACCACCTCCACGTCCGCCTCGTCGACGCCCGCCCCGGTGAGCCACGCCCGCAGCGCCTCCCGGGCGGGGGAGAGCTGGGCCGGATCGGCGGCCAGCGCCGTCCGGAACGCCGACGGCGCACCGCCTTCACCGCTCGTGCCGGCCTGAGCTACCGGGTCTGCCAGTGGCGCGGTGCCGGCCTTCTCGACCGGGTCGACCTGCGGTGTGCCGGCGCGGGTTGCCGGGTCGGCGGGTGGCTCCGGGGTGCCGGCCCGCAGCGCCGTGCCGGTCGGGTCGTCCGTCGGACGGGGGCCGGCCGCCGGCTCGGGCCGGTCCGCGCCGACGTCGCGTCCACCGGCCACCCGGGTCCACCTCCCGCTGATCGTCGTCGTCCGGGGTCGGCAGCCCGACCGTACCCGGCCATTCTCCCTGTCCCGGCCCGCCGCCGGGCACCACCCCTGGGCAGGGGGCTCCCGGTCGGCCCGGTGGGGGTGCACCCCCGGCAGGCGTCGGGGGGCTACGAGGCCAGCCGCTCGCCGGGGTCGGGCACGGTGATCCCGCCGTCGGACTGGTTGATCTCCGACCAGACCGCGTCGAGGGAGAGGCCGAGGACGTCGGCGAGCACCGCGATGGTCGGGAACGCCGGGGTGGCCACCCGACCGGACTCGATCTTCCGCAGGGTCTCCGGGGACAGCCCGGCGGCCAGCGCGGTGCCGAGCATCGACCGTTGGCCCCGGGCGCGGCGCAGCAGGGCGCCGAGGCGTCGTCCGCGGGCGACCTCGGCGGGGGTGAGCGGCAACCTGACCATGGCTGCGATTCTAGTACCGGGATAACATGGCCGGGATACTTATTGGTGGTCCACGGAAGGCACCGCATGATCGAGATCCTGAACCCCACCGACGTGCGGCGCGCGCGGGACACCGGCGCGCTGGTCGCCGAGATCCTCCAGACGCTGAAGGGCCGCGTCGTGGTCGGCACCAACCTGCTGGAGATCGACGCGTGGGCGCAGCAGATGATCGTCGACGCCGGGGCGACGTCCTGCTACGTCGACTACGCGCCGTCCTTCGGCCGGGGCCCGTTCGGCCACTACATCTGCACCTCGGTCAACGACGCGGTGCTGCACGGACTGCCGTACGACCACCACCTCGCCGACGGCGACCTGCTCTCCCTCGACCTCGCCGTCTCCCTCGGCGGCGTGGTCGCCGACTCGGCGATCAGCTTCCTGGTGGGCGACACCCGCCCCCCGGAGAGCGTCGCGCTGATCGACGCCACCGAGCGGGCGCTGCGCGCCGGGATCGCCGCCGCCGGACCGGGCGCACGCGTCGGTGACCTCTCGCACGCCATCGGCACGGTCCTGCACGCGGCGGGATACCCGGTCAACACCGAGTTCGGCGGGCACGGCGTCGGGTCCACCATGCACCAGGACCCGCACGTGTCCAACACCGGCCGGCCCGGTCGCGGGTACCGGCTACGTCCCGGCCTGCTGCTGGCCCTGGAACCCTGGGTCATGGCCGACACCGCCACCCTCGTCACCGACGCCGACGGCTGGACGCTGCGCAGCGCCACCGGCTGCCGCACGGCACACAGCGAACACACGATCGCCATCACGCCCGAGGGCGCGGAGGTGCTCACCCTGCCGAGGTGACCCCGCGGTCGGGCCGCGCCGACGGACGGCACGGCCCGACGCAGGCGGCTCACAGCGGCAGTCGACCGGCCCCGGCGAACGGCCCCACCACCAGCGGCACCAGCGGCGCGGGCACCGCCTGCGGCGCGCGCAGGGCCGGCGTCCACCCGGCGTCGCCGCCCAGGTCCGGGTCGTGGGCCGCGTTGTAGGCGGCCACAAGGTCGACCGGGCGGGGCAGCGCGCCGGGCGCGTCCACCCAGTTGCCCCGGGTGGTGACGGCGGTGCCACCCCAGTCGTACAGCAGGTCGCCGGCGGCGATGCCGGCACCGAGGGTGAAGAAGTTGTTCTCCACGTACGCGGCGGACTGCACGCCCACCCCGATCGCGTACGCGAAGTCGTCGCCGGCCAGCCGGTACCAGTTGTTGTAGACGTCGACCTGGCCGAACCGGACCCGGGGCAGCCGCTGGAGCACCCGGTCGAACAGGTTGTGGTGCAGCGTCACCTTCAACCGGCCGACGTCCGGCCCGACGGTGTTGGACGAGCCGATCAGCATCAGCTTGTCCCGCCCGGTGAACCGGTTGTACGAGGCGGTCACCAGGCTGGCCGTGTGGGTGACGTCGAGCGACCCGTCGTGCACCTGGTAGGGCCGGCCGAAGTACACCGGCTGCCCGCTGTCCGGGTTGTCGCCGTCGGTGAAGGTGTTGTGGTCGACCCAGACGTGCTCGCTGCGGCGCACCGAGACCTGGTCGTACTGGGAGTTCCAGTTGCCTGTCGCGCCGTCGGTGGGGGACCAGGCCGGGAAGCAGTCCCGGGCGTCGTCGAAGGTCAGGTTGCGGACGATGACGTTGCTGGCCCCGTCGATCATCAGGGTCAGCCCGGTGAGGACCGCCCCGCCCCGGCCGACGATGGTGGTGTTGGGCCCGACGTTGATCTGCGTCTGCCGGGTCTGGTTGGCCACCGACCGCACCCGGGCGGCCTCCAGCGCCCCGGTCGGCGGCACCATGCCCCACACCGCCGGGTCGTACGCGGCCAGGTAGGCCGCCAGGCTGTACTCCGGGTCGGCCAGGTCGGCGCAGCCGAGCAGGTGGCCGTCGTCGGCGGTGAACCCGTCGACGGTGCCGTCCACGACGATCACCTTCGGGGTGGCGTTGCTCTTGTTGGTGGCGTTGTCGCCGCCCAGCGCCCGGACCAGGTCGGCCCGGCTGCGGACGAGGTGGACATGGTCCGGCGTTGCCGCCGCGCCGCCGGTGGTGCCGGGGCCCTCGGACGCCCAGCCGTCGCCGGCCGGCAGGGTCTGCCGGGCCACTCGCTCGACCGCCCGGGGTACCCCGTCGGCGGTCCGGCCGGGTGCGGCGTGTGCCGCCGTGCCCGAGGTCAGCAGGAGGGACAGGGCGACCAGGGCCGCCCCGGTGGTTCGTGGACGCATGGGAATCTCCGCAGGGTGGTGGTGGATGGTGCGTCAGTCGTCCAGCGCCGCCAGGGGGATCCGCACCGGCGGCACCGCCCACGGCACCGCCAGTTCCGACAGCAGCGCCCCCTGCCCGGCGGCCCGGCGCAGCGCCGCGTTGATCCCGGGCACCGTCACGACCCGTTGCGGCCCGCTGCCGGTGACCGTGACCAGGTCGCCGCCGAGCAGGGTCGGTTCGGGGGCCTGCCGCACCTGTTCCAGCACTGCGGTGAACGGCGCGGTGCGGGCCAGCGGGGCGATCAGCGGGGTGCCGGCCGGGTCGGCGCGGTGGGCGAGCAGGTTCTCCAGCAGCCCCCGCCGCCCCGGCACCTCCCGGGGGTGCGGGTCGCCGGGCAGCAGCAACCGGTCGGTCGGGTACTCCAGCACCGCCCGCCCGGCGGTGCCGGTGACGATCACCTCCCCGGCGACGAAGTCCTCCCCGGCCAGCGTCACCGCCGCCACGATCGGCGGCCCACCCGGGGTGACGATCCGCACCGTGGCGGTGTCGTCGACCTCGATCGGGCGGACCCGGTAGCGCTCCAGCTCGATGCGGGCCGGCCGTACCGGCACGCCGGTCACCGTCCGGGCGACCGCCAGGCACTGCATCACCGCGTGCGCCAGCGGGTTGGCCAACGCGCCGTCGAGCACCGGCCGGCCGTGCAGGCTGCGGCGGCCGGCCCACGGGGACCGCGCGTAGTAGCCGTCGGGGCGTTGCCAGCAGGCGACCGTGCCGATGCCGGTGACGGTGCCCAGCCGGCCCTGTTCGAGGGCGGCCGACAGCTGCGCCAGCGCCATCGAGCCGAGCGCCTGGAAACCGACCTGGCAGGCCCGGCCGGTCGCGGCCAGCGCCCCGGCCAGCGTCCGGTGCTCGGCGGTGGACAGCACCGGCGGCTTCTCCAGCAGCAGGTCGGCACCGGCGGCGAGGACGTCCAGGGCGATCGGCAGGTGGGTGTGCGGCGGGGTGCAGACGATCACCACGTCCGGGCGGGCGGCGGCGAGCATCTCCCGGTGGTCGGTGTGCACGGTGGTCCCGGGCGGGACCGGTGCGGCCGGCTCGTCCTCGATCGGCCGCACGTCGACCAGCGCCACCAACCGCAGCCGTCCCGCCGCGTGCAGCCCGGCGACGCTGCGCCGGTGCCAGCGGCCGTGCCCGTTCGCGCCGACGATCGCCACCCGGGGCACGGCCGTCGCGGCGGACCCGGCCGGAGCGTCCCGCGTGGTGGGCCCACCAACGGGGGCCGGCGGAACCGGGGCGGTCACGCCGCACCGGCCAGGACCGCCGCCACCCCGTGGGTACGCAGCGCGCCCAACCAACCGGTGACGTCGGTACGGAACCCGTCGTCGTCGGCGAGCGCGGCCGGGAAGACCTCCGACAGGGCGAACAGTGCCTCCACCGTGCCGGCGGGGGTGTCCCCGGCGGTGGCGAGCGCGGTGGTGATCCGGTCGGCCAGCGGGTCGTCGAGCGGCAGCACCGTGCCGTCGTCGGCCCGCCCGTCGAGGAACCGCAGCCAGGCCGCCACGACCAGCGCCGACCAGTACGCCGGTCGGCCCTGGGCACGCAGGTCGGCGGCGGTGTGCAGGACCCGCTGCGGCAGCTTCTGCGACCCGTCCATCGCCACCTGGAGGGTGCGGTGCCGGATCGCCGGGTTGGCGAACCGGGCCAGCACCTCGTCGCCGTACCCGACGACGGTCGTCCCCCCGGGCGGGGTGAAGCTCGCGGCCACGTCGTCGGCGACGAACCGGCGTAGCACGTCGGTCAGGCCGGGCAACGCCAGCGCGTCCGCGATCGTCTCGCAGCCGGCGACCGCCCCCAGGTAGGCCACCGCCGAGTGGACGCCGTTGAGGCCGCGCAGCTTCAGCCGCTCCCACGGGCCGGCGTCGGTGGTGAGCACCGCGCCGGCCCGCTCCCACCGGGGCCGTCCACCGGGGAAGTCGTCCTCGACGACCCACTGGAGGTACGGCTCGGCGGCCACCGCCGCCAGATCGGTGACCCCCAGCGCGGCGCGGGCGTCCGCCAGCGTCGCGGCGGTGCTGGCCGGGACGATCCGGTCCACCATCGTGCCGGGGAAGCTCACCTGCCCGGCGAGGGCGTCCTGGACGGCGTCCGGCACCCCGGCCAGCGCCAGCGACTGCTGCACCAGGCCGCGCAGCCGACGCCCGTTGGACGGCAGGTTGTCGCAGCTGACCAGCGCGATCGGCCCCGCCTGGGCGGCGGCGCGGGCGAGCAGCCCGCGCACCAGCAGGCCGGGGACGGTGACCGGGGGCCGGTCGGTGGTCAGGTCGAGGGTCAGCGCGTCGTCGGCCCGCAACGCCCCGGAGACCGGGTCGAGCCGGTACGCCTTCTCGGTCACCGTCAACGTCACCACCCGGATCGCCGGGTCGGCCAGCAGCGCCACCACCGCCGCCGGGTCGCTGGCCGCGTGCCGTACCCCGGCCAGCGCGCCGACCACCCGGGTCGCGGACCGGTCGGCGGCCAGTGTGGTGACGCTGAACAGGGCGTCCTGGGCGGCGAGCGCCTCGACCAGGTCGGTGCTGCGCGGGGCGACGCCGACGATGCCCCAGTCGCCGCCGGCCGCGTCGACCGCCGCCTCGGTGCAGACCGCCTGGTGGGCCCGGTGGAACGCGCCGAGTCCGAGGTGGACGATGCCGGCCGGCACGGTGCCCGGCCGGATCAGCGGTCGGCTCTGCTCGGGCAGCCGGCTCAGGGTGGCCAGGCCCAGCCGGTCGGTGCCCCCGTTCACCGCCACACCGGGCCGTCCGGGAACCGGAACCGCGCGATCGACTCGGGGCGCATGGTGGCGCTGTAGCCGGGGGCGGTGGGCAGCAGGTACCGGCCGCCCCGGGTGCGGACCGGGTCGACGAAGTGCTCGTGCAGGTGGTCGACGTACTCGACCATCCGCCCGTCCAGGCTGGTGCCGACCCGCAGGTAGTCGAAGATCGCCAGGTGCTGCACGTACTCGCAGAGGCCGACGCCACCGGCGTGCGGGCAGACCGGCACCCCGAACTTCGCGGCCAGCAGCAGTTCGGCCAGCACCTCGTTGACCCCGGCGACCCGGCAGGCGTCGATCTGCATCACCCCGATCGCCTCGGCCTGGAGCAGCTGCTTGAAGATCACCCGGTTGGCGGCGACCTCGCCGGTGGCGACCCGGCACCGGCCGTCGGTCGACGCGGTCACCGCGCGGGCGATCCGGGCGTGACCGAGGATGTCGTCGGCGTGCGTCGGCTCCTCGATCCAGTACGGGTCGACCTCGGCCAGCGCGGTCATGTTGGTGATCGCCTCGTCGACGTCCCACACCTGGTTGGCGTCCATCATCAGCAGCGCGTCCGGGCCGATCTCGGCCCGGATGATCCGGGCTCGGCGCAGGTCGTCGGCGGGCGGGCCGCCGACCTTCATCTTCATCGCCCGCCACCCCTGGGCGTACGCCTCGCGGGTCAGCGCCCGCACCTTGTCGTCCGGATACCCCAACCACCCCACCGAGGTGGTGTACGACGGGAACCCGTCCTGCTCCAGCACGGCGAGCCGCTCCGCAGCCCCCACCAGTCCCTTGTCGAGCAGGGTGGCCGCCTCGTCGGGGGTGATCGCGTCGGTGATGTGGTGGAAGTCGATGTTGGCGACCAGCTCGTCGGTGGACAGCTCGGCGAGGTAGCGCCACATCGGCTTGCCGGCCAGCTTGGCCCGCAGGTCCCAGACCGCGTTGACCAGCGCCCCGGCGGCCATGTGGATGACCCCCTTCTCCGGCCCCAGCCAGCGCAGCTGCACGTCGGCGGTCAGCGAGCGCCAGAACGCCACCGGTTCGGCCGCGATCTCGGCGACGGTGCGCCCCCGGACGTGGTGGGCGAGGGCCTCGATCGCCGCGCAGGTGATCTCGTTGCCCCGGCCGTTGGTGAAGGTGAACCCGGCGCCCGTCGGGCCGTCGTCGGTGCGCAGCTCGACGTAGCTGGCCGAGTAGTCACCCCGGTTGATCGCGTCGGAGCCGTCGCCGGCCGCCGCCGTCGGGAACCGGACGTCGTGCACGTCGACGGCGGTGATCGTGGTGCTCATGCGGACCCCTCGAACTTGAAGACCTTCTTGGGCAACCGGTACGCCAGGTCGACGACCGTCTCGGCGGCCTCGTCCTCGCTCAGCCGGTGCTCGGCGACGAGACGGGCCAGGAATCCGGCGTCGATCCGGCGGGCCACGTCGTGGCGGACCGGGATGGAGCAGAACGCGCGGGTGTCGTCGACGAACCCGGCGGTGTTGTAGAACCCGGCGGACTCGGTGACCGCCTCCCGGAACCGGCGCAGCACCTCCGGGGAGTCCAGGAACCACCAGGGCGCGCCGAGGTAGAGCGCGGCGTAGCCGCCGGCCAGCGGGGCCAGCTCCCGGGTGAAGGTGTACTCGTCGAGGGTGTAGAGCACCACCCGCAGGCGCGGGTCGTTTCCGTACGCGTCGAGCAGCGGGGCCAGCGCGTGCACGTACTCGGTGGCGTGCGGGACGTCCCCGCCGACGTCGCGGCCGTGGGAGGCGTACAACTGGCGGTTGTGGTTGCGCACCGCGCCCGGGTGCAGTTGCAGCACCAGCCCGTCGTCGAGCGACATCCGGGCGAACTCCACCAGCATGTGCGCCCGGAACGCCTCGGCGTCGGCGGCGTCGGCCAGCCCGCGCCGGCCCCGGTCGTAGAGCCGCGCCGCCTCGTCGGCGTCGAGCACCAGCGTCCGGGCGGTGGGGTGGCCGTGGTCGGAGGAGGTCGCGCCGGCCGCGACGAACGCCGCCCGGCGGGCCCGCAGCGCGTCCAGGTAGCCGGCGTAGGTGCCGGTGTCGACGCCGGCCACCTCGCCGAGCCGGGCCACGTTGTCGGCCCAGCCGTCGAACTCCATGTCGACGACGTTGTCGGGGCGGAAGGTGGTGACCACCCGGCCGCCCGGCCCGCCCCAGCCGTCGGCGGCGAGCTTGGCGTGCGCGGCGAGGTCGTCCAGCGGGGACTCGGTGGTGGCGAGCACCTCGATGCGGAACCTGGTGAACAGCGCCCGGGGCCGGAACTCCGGCTCCGCGAGCCGGGCGGCCAGCGCGTCGTAGACGGCGTCGGCGGTGGCCGGGGTGAGCGCGGTGTCCACCCCGAACACCTCGCTGAAGGTGCGTTCCAGCCACAGCCGCGACGGGGTGCCCCGGAACAGGTGCCAGTGCGCGGCGAAGCGCCGCCAGATGGTCCGGCCGTCGGTCTCCACCGGGCTGCCGTCGACGCTGGGCACGCCCAGTTCGGCCGGCGGCACCCCCTGGCTGAGCAGCATCCGGGTGAGGTAGTGGTCGGGCACGATCAGCAGCCGGGCCGGGTCCGGGAAGGGCCGGTCCTCGGCCAGCAGCGCCGGGTCGACGTGCCCGTGCGGCGAGATGATCGGCTGCGGGCCGGCGAGGGCGTACAGCTCGCGGGCGATGGCCCGGACGCCCGGGTCGGTCGGCAGGAGCAGGTCGGGAGAGGTCGGCACGTCGGAGGACTCCTCGGGTACGGGCGGAGGGTCGGCGGTTCGGGACGGGGTCGGCGGGGCCGACCCGGTCAGGGCAGGGTGAGCAGGTCGGCGACGCGGACCGGCGCGCCGGTGTCGAAGGAGCGGTTGGCGGCCAGCCCGGTGAGCAGGGCCAGCGCCCCGTCGCGGGCGGTGGCGGCCCGGCCCAGCGGGTCCGGCTCGCCACCGAAGATCACCCGGGTCATCCGGACGTCCGCGCCGCCGTGGCCCTGCCGGGTGTAGCCCTCGACCGGGATCCGGGTGGGCGGGGCCCAGAACGGGCGCAGGGTGAGGGTGGCCTCGCCGTGTTCGGCGGCGGCCTCGTCGCCGTGCAGGGCGGCCCCCTTGAGCGCACCGGCGGCGGCCGGGCTGACGAAGTCGCTCTCGGTGACCTCCAGTTCCAGGCGGCCCCGGCTGCCGTTGACCATCACCCGGTAGCCCTCCCAGGGGGCGTAGGCGGTGAGGTGGTAGGTCATCGTCGCGCCGGTGGAGTAGCGGGCCAGCACCGCCATGTCGTCCTCGATGGTGACCCCGGGGGCGAAGACGTTGCGGTCGCGCTGGTAGCCGTCCTCGGCCTCGGCGTCGAGGTACAGCTCGCGCAACCGGGGGTGGTCGGCCAGCCGCAGGGCGAACGGGTCGTCGGCGGCGGCGGGGGAGTCGTGCGCCCGGTCGTAGTCGCGGGCGTAGCCGTGCCGGCGGCCCTCGTCGCCGTAGAAGAACAGCCGGCCGGCGGCGTACACCTCGACCGGGGTGGCGTCGAGCCACCAGTTGACCAGGTCGAAGTGGTGGCTGGCCTTGTGCACCATCAGCCCGCCGGAGCTGGCCTTGTCCCGGTGCCAGCGGCGGAAGTAGTCCGCGCCGTGCCGCACGTCGAGCAGCCACTCGAAGTGCACCGAGCCGATCTCGCCGACCGCGCCGTCGGCGAGCAGCCTTCTGACCTGCTCGTGCAACGGGTTGTACCGGTAGTTGAAGGCGACGGTGACCTGCCGGCCGGTCTCGGCGACCGCGTCGAGGATGCGCCGGCAGCGCTCCGCGTCCACGGTCATCGGTTTCTCGGTGACCACGTCGCAGCCGGCCCGCAGGGCCGCCACGATGTACTCGTCGTGGGTGACGTCGACGCTGGTCACCAGCACCACGTCGACCCGTTCCTCGGCGAGCATGGTGGCGAAGTCGGCGGCCGGGTACGTCGGCACGGCCGGCTGGCCCAGCTCGGTCAGCCACCGGTTGTGCGCGTCCATCCGGGTCTGGTTGACGTCGGCGAAGGCGACCAGCTCGGCGGTGTCGGCGTGCGCGGTGACCAGGGCCCGGACGAACATCTCCGCCCGCGCCCCGGTGCCGACGAGGGCGTGCCGTCGGCGTGACGTGGCTGGTGGTGGCATCCGTGGACCTCCCGTGGCTGCAAAGGTTTGCAGTGAAGAAACCACGTCGGTGAAGAGCACGTCAACGATCGATGCCAATCCCGTGGCATAGATACCGTTTCATGCGCATAAGGGGGCATGGTAGGAGCGCCCCCGCAATCGACCTGCAACAAACTCCCGTTGACAGTGGAGCAACCGTTTGCATTAATTGGCGGCACCCACGTGACCCCGACCACACCATCGACGAGAGGGCCGCCCGTGCCAGCCACCATCCGCGACGTCGCGCGGGCCTCGGGCGTGCACATCTCCACGGTGTCCCGGACCTTCTCGGCACCGCACCTGGTCAACCCGGAGACCCGGGGCCGGGTGCTGGCCTGCGCCGAGGACCTCGGCTACCGACCCAACCGGGCCGCCCGCGCCCTGATCACCGGCCGGACCCACAACATCGGCCTGATCATCGCCGACATCGCCAACCCGTTCTTCCCGCCGCTGATCAAGGCGGCCGAGGGGCAGGCCCGGCACCGCGACTACCACGTCTTCGTGGCCGACACCAACGAGGACCCGGCCGCCGAGGAGGAGCTGGTCCACGCGCTGGCCAAGCAGGTCGACGGGGTGCTGCTGTGCAGCCCCCGGATGAGCAACGGCCTGATCGAGCAGGTCAGCCGGGAAGTTCCGGTGGTGGTGATAAACCGGCAGGTCACCGGCCTG
This sequence comes from Micromonospora sp. WMMD735, assembly GCF_049178995.1. Taxonomy (NCBI): domain Bacteria; kingdom Bacillati; phylum Actinomycetota; class Actinomycetes; order Micromonosporales; family Micromonosporaceae; genus Micromonospora; species Micromonospora sp. WMMD735. The sequence continues at coordinate 1,703,710 of NZ_JBMHMJ010000002.1, read as the reverse complement.
CCCTGCGTGATGATGGACGTCGGCCAGGGGGCGCGCGCCGCGATCGAGCACCTGCTCGGCCTCGGCCACCGGCGGATCGCCCTGCTCGGCGGGCCGCGCGGCTCCTGGACCCACCAGCAGATGCGCCGGGCGGCCGGCGCCGCCGCCCGCTCCGGCGGGGCCGAGCTGACCGTGCTCGGGCCCAACCCGCCCACCGAGACCGGCGGCGGTGAGCTGGCCGCCCGGGTACGCGACAGCGGCGTCACCGCCGTGCTCGCCTACAACGACCTGATGGCGATCGGGCTGATCGAGGGGCTCGACCAGCTCGGCATCCGGGTACCGCAGGACGTCAGCGTGGTCGGCGTCGACGACATCGCGCTGAGCCGACTCACCCGCCCCAAGTTGACGACGGTGGCCACGCCAACCGCGGCCGCCGGCCGGACGGCCGTCGACATGCTGCTGCAACACGACTCCGACCCGCGCCCGCGCGGCGGGGGACGGGCAGCGGCCGTCGGCGACCGTCGTACCACCGCACAGGTAATGCTCCAGACCGAACTGGTCATTCGCGACTCGACCGGACCCGTACCCGGTCGATCCCGTCCCGGTTCCGATCCGGATGGCCCGGGTCCGCATCGCCTTGCGGACCCGGGCGGCCCGACCGTGACCACCGGTGGCGTCGTCGCCTCCTAACCCGAGGAGTGAGCGCATGCACCCCGCAACGTCCCCCACCGCCGGCACGCCGGCCGAACCGCACCACCGTACCCCCGTGCCCCGTCGTCGATTCCTGCGCGGCGTGCTCGCCACCGCTGTCGCCGTACCGCTGATGTTCGGCGCGGCGGCCTGCGGCGACGACTCCGCCGGTGACGACGGCCAGGTCAAGCTCTCCGTCTTCTGGTGGGGCGGTGAGGCGCGGGCCAAGCTCACCGAGGACGCCCTCGCCCTCTACACCAAGAAGCACCCGAACGTGACGTTCGAGAAGACCTGGCAGGCCAACCAGGGCTACTTCGACAAGCTGGCCACCCTCACCGCCGGCGGCAACCCGCCGGACCTGTTCCAGATCGACGACAACTACCTGGCCGAGTACGCCGGCCGCAGCACCGTGCTCGACCTCAAGAGCTACCAGGACTCCGGCAAGCTCGACGTGTCGAAGTTCCCCAAGAGCCTGCTGGAGTACGGCGTCGTCGACGGCAAGCTGGCCGGGGTGGCCGCCGGCGAGAACACCCAGGGCCTGGTCTACAACAAGACCCTGCTGACCAAGAACGGCCTCCCGGAGCCGACCACCGGCCAGAGCTGGGAGGAGCACATCGCCTGGGCCGAGCAGGTGGCCAGGAAGGCCAAGATCCCCGGCACCCAGGACCCGAGCGCCGACTACAAGGCGTTCTGGATCTGGCTGCGCCAGCAGGGCAAGGACCTCTACAACGGCAAGGACCTCGGGTTCACCGCCGAGGACGTGACCAAGTGGTTCACCCTGTGGAAGGGTGCCCGGGACCGGGGCGCCACCCCCACCGCCGACGTGATCCACGAGGGCAACGCCAGCGACGTGACCAAGCAGCTCGTGGTCACCGGCAAGGCCGCGACCTCCTGGGTCTGGGTCAACCAGATGCCCGACCTGAAGAAGAACACCAAGGACGAGCTGGGGGTGGTGGCCTACCCCGGTGACCCGAGCGCCCAGTGGGCCCGTGCGTCGATGTACTGGTCGGTGTTCAAGGGCAGCAAGCACCGGGACACCGCCGTCGACGTGATCAACTTCCTGGCCAACGACCCGGAGGCGGTGGCCCTGCTCGGCACCGACCGGGGCCTGCCGTCCAACATGGACCTGCGGGCCACGGTCAGCCAGACGGTGACCGACCCGGCGATGAAGCAGTCCATCCAGGTCGAGACCGAGCTGGCGCAGAAGTTCGGCCAGTCGCCGCAGGTGCCCATCAAGGGACACAGCAAGGTCAAGTCCGAGCTGGTCAAGGCCGCCGAGAACGTCCAGTACCAGCGCGCCACCCCGGAACAGGCCGCCGAGCAGTTCCTCGCCGCCTGCAAGTCCGCGATCGCCTGACCGGCACACCGCGGACGACGAAAGGAGCCGGACCCGTGGCCCTCACCACGGTGCCCGGCCGGACCGGACGCACCGGTCCCGCCCGCCCCCACGCCAAGCGGCGTCGGGGCGGGCGGGACCGGCACGCCGAAGGACTGGCGGGGTACGTATTCCTCTCGCCCTGGCTCATCGGACTGATGGGCGTCACGGCGATCCCCATGCTGCTCTCGCTCTGGCTGAGCTTCACCAACTACGACATCCTCACCCCGCTGTCCGAGGTGCAGTGGGTGGGCCTGGCCAACTACGAGCGGATGTTCACCGCCGACCCGTCGTACTGGCACGCGGTGCGGGTGACGGTGACCTTCGCCCTGGTGGCGGTGCCGCTGAAGCTGGCTGCCGCGCTCGGGGTGGCGCTGCTGCTCAACAGGGCGTGGCGGGGGGTGGGCCTGTTCCGGGCGCTGTTCTACCTGCCGTCCCTGCTCGGCGGCAGCGTCGCGCTGGCCATCGTCTGGGTCAACATGTTCAACCGGGACGGCGCGTTCAACTCGTTCCTCGCGCTGTTCGGCATCGAGGGGCTGCCCTGGGTCAGCGACCCGGACTGGGCGTTGCAGACCCTGATGGTGTTGGCCATCTGGCAGTTCGGCGCGCCCATGGTGATCTTCCTGGCCGGGTTGAAGCAGGTCCCCGGCGAGCTGTACGAGGCCGCCTCCGTCGACGGCGCCGGCCGGGTCCGCCAGTTCTGGCACGTCACCCTGCCGATGCTCTCCCCGGTCATCTTCTTCAACCTGGTGCTGGAGACCATCAACGGGTTCCAGGGCTTCACCGCCGCCTTCGTGCTCAGCAACGGCACCGGCGGGCCGGTCGACTCCACCCTGATGTACACCCTGAAGCTCTACATCTCGGGCTTCACCGACCTGGAGATGGGCTACGCCTCCGCGATGGCCTGGGTGTTCCTGCTCGCGATCGGCCTGATCACCGTGGTCTTCTTCAGCACCGGGCGGTTCTGGGTGCACTACTCCGACGGGGAGAAGTGATGGTGGCGGTGACCTCGACGGCGCGGCGGCCCGGCCGGCGGCAGGGCGGCCGGCAGGCCGTACGCCTGCTGGTGCTGATCGTGATCGTGGCGGTGGTGCTCTACCCGCTGCTGTGGATGGTGGGCACCTCGGTCAAGTCGCAGGAAGAGATCGTCAACAACATCGGCCTGCTGCCCGAGCGGTTCACCCCGGGCAACTACACCGCCGGGTGGGGCAACTTCGACCTCAGCTTCGGCACGTTCTTCCTCAACAGCGCCATGGTCAGCCTGTTGACCGTGGTCGGCAACGCGGTCTCCTGCCTGCTCGCCGCGTACGCCCTGGCCCGGTTGCGGTTCCGGCTGCGGGGGGTCTGGTTCGCCGTCATGATCGGCACCCTGCTGCTCCCCGGCCACGTGCTGATCGTGCCGCAGTACATCCTGTTCCGCAGCCTCGGCCTGGTCGGCGGGGACTGGCCCTACCTGCCGCTGCTCATCCCGCAGTTCCTGGCCACCGAGGCGTTCTTCGTGTTCCTCATGGTGCAGTTCATGCGGGGCATCCCGCGCGAACTCGACGAGGCCGCCAAGATCGACGGGGCCAGCCCGTACGGCATCTTCCGGCACGTCATCCTGCCGCTGAGCCGCCCGGCGCTGGTCACCACCGCGATCTTCTCGTTCATCTGGACCTGGAACGACTTCTTCCGGCAACTGGTCTTCCTGTCCAGCCTGGACGACTACACGGTGCCGGTGGCGCTGACCCTGTTCATCGACTCGACCAGCCAGAGCGCGGTCGGCCCGATGTTCGCCATGTCGGTGCTGTCGCTGCTGCCGGTGTTCCTGTTCTTCCTGGCCTTCCAGCGGATGCTGGTCGAGGGCATCAACACCAGCGGGTTGAAGGGATGACCGCCGCCCCGCTGGTGCAGGAGGACGCCGTACCGGCCCGCCGGGACTGGCGCGACACCCTGCGCGACGCCACCGACCTGGCACTGCTCGGGTTCGCCGTGACGCTGGCCGCGCTGCCGGTGCTCACCCTCGCCCCGGCCCTGGCCACCGCCAGCGCCGCCGTGCACGACCGGCTGACCCTCGGCGGTTGGCCCGACCTGCGTACCACGCTGTCCCGGTTCGGTCGGGCGCTGCCCGCCGGGCTGGTCGCCAGCGCCGTCGGGCTGGCCGTCGCCGTCGCGCTCGGCGTCGACCTGGTCGCGCTGGCCACCGGCCGGGTACCCGGTGGCGGCGTCGCGCTGGCCGGCACCGCAGTGGTCACCGCCGCCCTGGCCGGGTACGCCGGGCTGACCGTGGTGGCGGTCGGTCGAACCGGCGCGCGGGGTTGGCGGGCGGCGGCCCGGGTCGCCGCCCGCACCGGCCTGGCCCGGCCGGGGACCTGGGCGGCGGCCGGCGGGGTCTGCGCGGTGGCCGCTCTGTTGGGGATACTGGTCACCCCGGTGGCGGTGCCGATCCTGGCCGGCTACGCGCTGGCCGCCCTGCACGCGGTCGCCGCCCGCCGGCCCACCGCCCGGATGGAGGCACCGTGACCGGTCACCCCCGGCCCGTCCCGGCCGGCCCCGGCCCGACGCCGACCCGCGCCGCCCCGGAACCGGCCGACGACGGCCCCCGGCCGCACGTCGAGGAGGATCCCCGGCTGCGCCTCGGCGACGTCGAGGTGGCCCGGTACGTGGTGCGCCCCGACCTGGACCCCAAGCACGGACCCCGGCCCTACCTGCACCCGGTCCGGACCCTGGCCGGCACCCCGGTCACCGACGCCCTGCCCGCCGACCACGTCTGGCACCTCGGGGCGTCGCTGGCCGTGCAGGACGTCGACGGCACCAACCTGTGGGGCGGCCGGACGTACGTCCGGGACACCGGCTACACCTGGCGTGACGACCACGGCGTGATCGCGCACACGCACTGGCGGGAGCGCGCGCCGGACCGGCTGGCACACGCGTTGCAGTGGCGCGACCGGGCCGGCGGGGTGCTGCTCACCGAGCACCGCCGGCTCGCCGCGAGCCCGGTGACCCCGGACGCCTGGGCGCTCGACGTCGACTACACCCTCACCGCCCCGGCCGGGCGCGACGTCCACCTGGGCAGCCCCGCCACCAACGGGCGGCCCGGCGGGGCCGGCTACGGCGGTTTCTTCTGGCGGGCCGTCGCCGACGGTGAGCCGGTCACGTTCACCGCCGACGCCGACGGCGAGCAGGCCGCCAACGGCAGCGCCGCCCGCTGGGTCGCGCTCACCGGGGTCGCGCCGGGCGGTGGGGCGTACACCCTGGTCTTCACCGGGCTGGGGCTCGGCGACAGGTGGTTCGTGCGGACGGCGATGTATCCGGGGGTCTGCGTGGCCTTCGCCTTCGACCGGCCGGCGGTGGTGCCCGCCGGTGGCCGGCGCACCGGCCGGCACCGGGTGCTGGTCGCCGACGGGGTACGCGACCGGGCCGGCGTCACCGCCCTGCTCGCCGCCGCGGAACCGCAGTGACCGCCGCCGACCCGACCGGCGGGGCCGGGCCCGGCCCGGAGGTGGTCACCGTCGGCGAGTCGATGGTGGTGCTGAGCCCCGACCCGACCGGACCGCTGGACCGGGCCGACCGGCTGGGCGTCTCGGTCGGCGGCGCGGAGTCCAACGTGGCGTGCGCGCTCGCCGCCCTCGGCCACCGCACCGCCTGGGTCAGCCGGGTCGGCGACGACCCGTTCGGCCGGCGGGTCCGCCGGCACGTCGCCGCCACCGGCGTGGACACCGGCCTGGTCACCGTCGACCCGACCGCCCCGACCGGCGTCTACCTCAAGGACCCGACGCCCGACGGCACCGCCGTGCACTACTACCGGTCCGGGTCGGCGGCCTCCCGCCTGCACCCGGGGGTGCTCGACGAGCCGGCGCTGGCCGGGGCGCGGCTGCTGCACCTGTCCGGGGTGACCGCCGCCCTCTCGCCGTCCTGCGCGGCCCTGGTCCGCCGGGCGGTCACCGACCGGCCGCTGCCCGCCGCCCGGGTCACCTTCGACGTCAACCACCGGGCCCGGCTCTGGTCGGCGGCGACCGCCGCGCCGGTGCTGCGCGGGCTCGCCGACGCCGCCGACGTGGTCCTGGTCGGCCTCGACGAGGCGCACACCCTGTGGGGCGTCACCGCGCCGGCCGCCGTGCGGGACCTGCTGCCCGGCCCGGAACTGGTGGTGGTCAAGGACGCCGCCGTCGGGGTCACCGCGCTGCCCCGCGACGCGGCGGCCGTCTTCGTGCCGGCGCTGCGGGTGCCGGTGCACGAGCCGGTCGGGGCCGGCGACGCCTTCGCCGCCGGCCTCCTGTCGGGGCTGCTGCGCGGCCTCGACCTGGACCGCTGTCTGCGGCTCGGGCACCTCTGCGCGGCCCCCGCCCTGACCGTCGCCGGGGACACCGCCCCGCCGCCGCGGCGGGCGCTGGCCGATCGGCTCCTCGCACTGCCGGCGCGGGACTGGGCGAGCCTGGACCTGGTCGACGCCGGCCTGCTCCCCACCCCCGCCACCGGAAGGAACGGTCGATGACCGCGCACGACTTCGCACCCCTGTTCGGCACCGCACGGGTGATGGTGATCCTGCGGGACCTGCCGCCGACGGAGACCGTCCGACTCGCCGAACGGGCCTGGAACCTCGGCATCGACGTGGTCGAGGTGCCGATCCGCACCCCGGACGCGACGCTGTCCCTGCGGGCGGCGGTGGAGGCCGGCAAGGACCGGGGCCGCCGGGTCGGTGCCGGCACGGTGCGCACCCCCGCCCAGGTACGGCAGGCCGCCAGCGCCGGTGCGGCGTTCACCGTCGCCCCGGGGCTGGACCTGGCGGTGGCGGACGCGGCGGTCAGCTACGGCATTCCGCACCTGCCCGGGGTGGCCACCCCCACCGAGGCGCAGCTCGCGCTCGACCACGGGCTGATCTGGCTCAAGGCGTTCCCGGCGGCCAGCCTCGGTCCACAGTGGTTCAAGGCGATGGCCGGTCCGCTTCCGGAGCTGCGGTTCGTGGCGACCGGTGGGATCGACGCGGGCAACGCCGCCGACTTCCTGGCCGCCGGGGTGCGGGTGGTGGCGGTGGGTTCGGCGCTGTCCGACCCCCGGCAGATCGACCGGCTCGCCGAGCTGGCGACGACCCCCGCCTGAGCCGGTGCCGTCCCCGCCCACCCACCCGCCGCGCGGGCCGGTGCCGGCCGTCGGACCGTCGCTCCGAGGGTCGTCGGCCGTGCTGCCGGTCCGGCGGCCCGGTGCGGGCGGATCAGGCCGGGGCGGGGCCGAGGCTGTCCCGGACGACCAGGGTGGCCGGCAGCACCTCGACCCGGGACCGGTCGGCGGCCGGGCCCAGCGCCAGGGTCATCGCCCGTGCGCCCAGCTCCACCAGGGGCAACCGGACGGTGGTCAGCGCCGGGGTGACGTCGGCGGCGACCGGCATGTCGTCGAAGCCGACCACCGACACCTGCCCGGGGACCGGCACGCCCCGGGCGCGCAGCAGGGTCAGCGCGCCGACGGCCATCGAGTCGTTCAACGCCACCAGCGCGGTCAGTTTGGGGAAGGCGTCGAGCAGTTCACCGGCGGCGCGGGCGCCCCCGTCGCGGTCGAAGTCGGCGTACCTGACGCGCTCGGCGGGCAGCGGGTGGCCGCCCTCGGCGAGCGCGGCGCGCAGCCCGTCGAGCCGGTCGGTGATGGTGGTCAGCACCTGCGGGCCGGCGACCACCCCGATCCGGGTGTGCCCCCGGCGCAGCAGTTCCGCGCCGAGCAGCCGGCCGCCGTCGGTGTTGGCCGGCATCACCGCGTCGCCGGGATGTTCGTGCCGGCCGACCACCGCCACCCGGCCGCCGGTCGCCTCGTAGGCGGCCAGCTTCTCGGCGAGCCGGGCGGTGAAGGTGGCGTCGTGGTAGCCGGAGCCGGCCAGCACGATCGCGGCGACCTGCTGGGCGCGCAGCAGCTCCACGTACTCCAGCTCGCGTTCCGGGTCGCGGTAGCTGTTGCAGATGATGACCAGCCGGCCGTGGTCGGTGGCGACCCGTTGCAGCCCCCGGGTCAGCTCGGCGAAGTACGGGTCGGAGACGTCGTGCACCACCACGCCGACCACGCTGCGCTGCGGCCGGGCCAGCAGCTGGGCGTGCGCGTTGGGCACGTACCGCAGGTCGGCGACGGCCCGCAGCACCCGTTCGCGCAGCTCGTCGGCGACGGGCTTGCTGCTGCCGTTGATCACCCGGGAGGCGGTGGCGGGGGAGACCCCGGCGCGGCGGGCGACATCGGCAAGCGTCGCCATGGGCACCCCCGAAAGTGTCCGGGCCCGGTCGGGGCCGCACGGTAGCGGACAGGTTACCGCAACGGGCGGCGGCGGCCTCTTGCCCGTGGTGGGGCGGCCACCTAGGCTGCTAGGAAAGCGCTTACCTATGCGATGTGCAAAGGGGAAGGACGACCATGACCCGAAGGTCGATCGGCATCATCGTCAACGGCGTCACCGGTCGGATGGGCTACCGCCAGCACCTGGTCCGCTCCCTGCTCGCCCTGCGCGAGCAGGGCGGCCTGGCACTCGACGACGGCACCCGGATCTGGCCCGAGCCGATCCTGGTCGGCCGGGACGAGACCCGGCTGCGGGCGGTCGCGGAACGGCACGGCCTCACCGACTGGACCACCGACCTCGCCGCCGCCCTCGCCCGCGACGACGCGGAGATCTACTTCGACGCCCAGGTGACCCAGCAGCGGGAGAAGGCCATCCGGCAGGCCATCGACGCCGGCAAGCACATCTACACCGAGAAGCCGCTGGCCGAGTCCAGCGCCGGTGCGTGGGAGCTGGTCCGCGCCGCCGACGCCGCCGGCATCCGCACCGGCGTCGTGCAGGACAAGCTCTTCCTCCCGGGGCTGCGCAAGCTCAAGCGTCTGATCGACGGCGGGTTCTTCGGCCGCATCCTCTCCGTGCGGGGCGAGTTCGGCTACTGGGTCTTCGAGGGCGACTGGCAGCCCGCCCAGCGTCCCTCCTGGAACTACCGCGCCGAGGACGGCGGCGGCATCGTGATGGACATGTTCCCGCACTGGCAGTACGTGCTGGAGGAGCTGTTCGCCCCGGTCCGGGCGGTCACCTGCGTCGCCGCCACCCACGTCCCGCAGCGCGTCGACGAGGCCGGCCGGCCCTACCCGGCCACCGCCGACGACGCCGCGTACGGCATCTTCGAACTCGACGGCGGGATCATCGCCGCGCTCAACTCGTCCTGGGCCACCCGGGTGCACCGCGACGAACTGGTCGAGTTCCACGTCGACGGCACCGAGGGCAGCGCCGTCGCGGGACTGCGCCGCTGCCGGGTCCAGCACCGGGCGGTCACCCCCAAACCGGTGTGGAACCCGGACCTGCCCGCCACCGAGGACTTCCGGGCGCAGTGGACCGAGGTGCCCGACAACGAGGAGTTCGACAACGGATTCAAGGTGCAGTGGGAGGCGTTCCTGCGGCACGTCGTCACCGGCTCCCCGTTCACCTGGGACTTCCTGGCCGGCGCGCGCGGCGTGCAACTGGCCGAGCTGGGGCTGCGCTCGGCCCGGGAGGGCCGCCGGGTCGAGGTGCCGGAGCTGTCCCGGTGACCGCCGTCGTCCGGCTGCCCGACGGCGGCACCCACCGGCTGCGCGGGGGCGCGGGCCACGATCGTCCCACCGGTCCGTCCACCAGCAGAGTGGCGTACGCCGCCGCGCACGTCGTCGCCGACCCGCGCGCGGAGAACGTCCCGGGCGCCCCGGCCGCCGTCGACTGGGACACCACCCTCGCCTTCCGGCGGCACCTCTGGTCGTACGGGCTGGGGGTGGCCGAGGCGATGGACACCGCCCAGCGCGGCGCGGGCCTGGACTACCCGGCCACCCGGGAGCTGATCCGGCGCAGCGCCGCCGAGGCCCGCGCGGTCGGCGGCCGGATCGTCGCCGGGGTCGCCACCGACCAGCTCCCACCCGGCCCGGCCACGGTGCCCGAGGTGACCCGGGCGTACGCCGAGCAGCTCGCCGACGTCACCGCCGCCGGTGCCCGCCCGGTGCTGATGTGCAGCCGGCACCTGGCCGCCGCCGCCACCGGCCCCGACGACTACCTGCGGGTGTACGACGAACTGCTCACCGCCGCCGACCAGCCGGTGGTGCTGCACTGGCTCGGTGCCATGTTCGACCCGGCGCTGGCCGGCTACTGGGGCTCGACCGACCTCGACGAGGCCACCGGGACGGTGCTGCACCTGATCAAACAGCACCAGCACCGGATCGACGGGATCAAGGTGTCCCTGCTCGACGCCGACCGGGAGGTCGCGTTGCGCCGCAGCCTGCCCGCCGGGGTACGCCTCTACACCGGCGACGACTTCCACTACCCGGAGCTGATCCGGGGCGACGGACAGGGCCACTCCGACGCCCTGCTCGGTGTCTTCGCGGCCATCGCGCCGGCTGCCGCCGCCGCGCTGTCCGCCCTCGACGCCGGTGACCTGGACCGGTACGACGCGGTGTTCGCGCCGACCCTGCCGCTGGCCCGGCACCTGTTCGCCGCGCCCACCTGGTTCTACAAGACCGGCATCGTTTTCCTCGCCTGGCTGGCCGGGCACCAGGAGCACTTCACCATGCTGGCCGGGCAGCAGTCCGGCCGGTCCCCGGCCCACCTGGCCCGGCTGCTCGTCCTCGCCGACGCCGCCGGGCTGCTGCCCGACGCGGAGCTGGCCGCCGCGCGGGCCCGGGCGTACCTCACCGTGGCCGGGGTGGCCCAGTGACCGGGGTGGTGCCGGCGTCGGGGCTGGAACGGTTCTCGTTCAACCAGGCCACCGCCCAGCACTGGCCGCTTCAGGCGGCCGTCGCCGGCTGCGCGGCGGCCGGGGTGCCCGGCATCGGCCTGTGGCGGGAACCGGTCCAGGCGTACGGGCTCGACCGGGCGGCCCGGCTGGTCCGCGCCGCCGGACTGACCGTCACCTCACTGTGCCGGGGCGGGTTCTTCACCACCCCCGACTGGTGGGACGAGAACCGGCGGGCCATCGAGGAGGCGGCCACCCTCGGCACCCGGGAACTGGTGCTGGTCTCCGGTGGACTCCCCCCTGGCAGCCGCGACGTCGACGGGGCCCGCCGGCAGGTCGCCGACGCCGTCGCCGCGCTCGCCGACGAGGCCACCGCCGCCGGGGTGCGCCTCGCCATCGAACCGCTGCACCCGATGTTCAGCGCCGACCGGTGCGTGATCGCCACCCTCGGCCAGGCGCTCGACATCGCCGAACGGTTCGACCCCGCCGTGGTCGGCGTGGTGGTGGACACCTACCACGTCTGGTGGGACGACACGGTGTACGCGCAGATCGCCCGCGCCGGTGACCGGATCGCCGCGTTCCAGGCGGCGGACTGGGTGACCCCGCTGCCGGAGGGGGTGCTGCTCGGCCGGGCGCTGCCCGGTGAGGGCTGTGTGGAGCTGCGCCGGCTGCGCGAGGCGGTCGACGCCGCCGGGTACACCGGGCCGGTCGAGGTCGAGGTGTTCCAGGCGGCGCTCTGGTCCCGTCCCGGCCCGGACATCCTCGCCGCCACCATCGACGCCTACCTGACCCACGTGTCCTGACCGGGCCGTGAGCGGGACGGCTGCGGGACCCCGGGGCCCCGTCGTCATGGGGACCCAGTCGCCCGCCGGGCGGCGGGAGGGACGACACCCCTGCGGTGGACCGGTATGCCCCACCCCACCACCGCGCCGCCCCGGGGCCGCGCGGCGGGCGGGTCACCGGACGGTGGCGGTGGCGCGGACGGCCTTGACGACGGCGGGAACGGAGCCGACGAGCAGGACCAGGCCCCAGACGAGGGCCACGACGGCGAAGACCAGCGCGCCGACGTCGTCGAGGATGCTGACCAGGATCACCGGGACCAGCCGGTGCAGGAACTCCAGCACCACCGTGCCGACCAGGGTGGTCAGCGCCAGCAGGACGAGCCCCTTGTTCTGCAGGAACCGGGGCTGGGCGAGCAGCAGCAGCCCGGCCCAGACCAGCTTCAACGCCAGCACCAGGCCGAGCAGCAGGCTGGCCTCGCCGACCGGGAAGAAACCCCACAGCGCCAGGTAGGCCAGCGTGCCGAAGGGCACGGCCAGGAAGAGCGACACCATCACCGTCAGTTCCACGAAGACGGTCAGCAGCAGCACCAGCGACGCCAGGACCAGCAGGACCGCGAAGACCAGGGTGGCCACCCCCTGCACCCGGCCCTGCACCCGCTCGGAGAGCAGCAGGCTCAGGCAGAACAGGCCGGTGGTCCAGAGCGCCACCACGTCGACCAGCGCCAGGTAGCCGGTGCCCCGACCGGACGGCTCGCTGATCCGTCCCACCGCGCCGACGTCCACGCCCAGGTCCCGGGCGCCGGCCAGCAGCTCCCCGCCCGCGTCGCCGCCGCCGGTCAGCAGCGACGAGCCCAGTTCCAGCGCCACCACCAGCACCACCGCCAGCAGCGCCAACAGCAGGAACGGCCTGCGCAGCTCACCCATGCCGGGTCACCTCCCGGACCGGTGGCACCGCGACCCGGGGCACCGACAGGTGCCGGGTCACGAGGTGGCGATGGTGACGGTGCACCCGACACCTCCCGGGCAGCCCAGGCCGACCTCGGTGGCCCCGTCGAGGGCGATCGTCGCGACGGCGTCGCCCCCGTCGGCGGGCGTGACGTCGTCGCGTACGGTCAGGTCGGCGTCGCCGGGCGCGGGGGCGGTGACCGCGAAGGCCGCCCGGCTGCGCAGCACCAGGGTGCGCAGCCCGCCGGGGTCGTCCACCCGCAGCGCGCAGCCGCCGACGAAGGAGAGCACGTCCCCGGTACGGTCGCAGTCGGCCCGTACCGTCGCCGGGTCCACCGTGGTGGCGTCGCCACCGAGCCGGCCCAGCCAGCCCAGGGTGCCGGCGTCGGCCGGGTCACCGCGACCGGCGTGGCCCACCCCGAGCGCGCCGACGAACGCGGCGACCAGCAGCACGGCGACCGCCACCAGCAGCAGCTTCCGCCGGCCGCTCACGGTCGGCCCGTCGACGCGGGCAGCTCGGTGAACCGGACCAGGTCCACCCCGGCGAAGTACCGCTCGGTGCCCTGGGTCCGGCCGACCGCGACCAGGGTGAGGGTGTGCGGGCCCCGACCGAGCCGTACCGTGCCCACGTCCTCGACGTCACGCAGCGCCGGCTGCTTCGAGAAGCCGAGGAAGGTGCCGCCCACCTGCACCCCGTCGACCTGCCAGATGGTGTTGGCGTAGTCCGGCGCGGTGGTGCGGGACGCGGCGAACGACCAGGTGGCGTCCGCCGGCAGGGTGACGGTGAGACTGACCCGGTCACCCACCGCCAGCCCCTGCAGGAACAGTTGCCGGCCACCCGACCAGGTCAGCCCGCAGCAGTCCGGCTGTTCCACCACCGTCACCGCGGCACCCGCCGGTGACTCCGTCCTCGCCCCGGCGAGCAGGGTCTCCGCCTCCACCGTGACCACCCGGGCGGCGGGCGGCGGTGGGGCGGCGTCGGGACGGCTGAGCAGGTAACCGACCACCGCGCCGACCAGCACCACCAGCGCCACCGCCGCCGCGATCCACGGCCACGGGGCCCGTCGGGGCGGGGCGACCCCGGTGACCTCGTACGTCACCCGGCCGCTGGCGCGGGAACTCTCCTCCGGCGCGGTGTTCGCCGAGTAGGCGAAGCCCGTCATGTCGTACCGCCGGGGCGGGGTACCGGCCGGCACCGCCAGCCGGACCAGGAACGACACGGAGTTCTGCCCCGGCACCACCCGCTGCGGCTCGGCCACCGTGAACCAGGCCCGCTGGCTGCCCTCGCCCGGCGCGACATCGAAGACCACGGTGTCCGGCGCGCCGGCGGGATTGGAGACGGTGAAGGTCAGCTCGCCCCGGTTGGCCGGGTCGAGGGTGAACTGCTCGGCGGCGGCGACGACGGCCCATTCGGTGGTCATGACGGCTCCTCAGGCGACGGTCCGGGCGGAGGCGGGGGCGGGGGCCCCGGGGCGGGCACGGTGGCGCGGCCGACCGCCGGCCCGTACGGCACCGGCCCACCGTCGGCCTCGGCGGGTGGGGCGGCGGCGAGGACGACCTCGGCGGTCACCGCCGCCGGTTTCTCCGCCGCGACGATCCGGGTCACCACGGTCAGCAGCCCGGCCGCCGCCACCGGTACCCGGACGACCAGGTGGAACGGCCGGTCGGCCGGCTCGTCGAGGACGAACCCGGTGACCCCGGTGGCCAGTTCCAGCGCGGTCCGCATCCCGTACGGGGTGCCCCGCCAGCGGGCCAGCAGCGCGCCGTGCGCGACCAGGTCGCGTAGCCGGCCCACGGGCAGCGGCGGCGGGACGTCCGGCCGGGGCGGGCCGAGCACGTGGTCCATCGCCACCCAGCGGGTCAGGTAGCCGGCGAACCCGGCCGGCGTGCGGTACGGGTCGAACAGCACGTCCACGTCGGCGAGCAGCGCCTCGTCCGGGGCGTGCAGCGCCTCCATCACGTCCAGCAGGGCGGCCAGGACGCTGCCCGGCCCGGCGGCCCGCTGGTAGGCCGCCGGCAGCAGCCGTTCAATCGCGGCCCGGCGCATCGTGGCCCACCACCTCGATGTCGTGCTCGCCGGAGCAGAGCAGCCAGGTGTCGGGGACGGTCACCACGTCGGCGGTGGCCTGGTTGGCGCTGGCCGTCCAGTCGACGGCGTCGCCGCTGCGGTACACCCCGCGTTCGCCGCCGGCCAGGATCAGCCGGCTGCCCCCGCCCGTCCCGGTGACGCTGCCGGCGATCGCGTCCACCGGCACGAACCGGGTCCGGTCCCGCAGCGGCAGGCCGCAGTTGACCACCACCGGCTGCCACTGCGGCTGCGCGGCCAGGGTGTCGAGGCGGACCACCCCGCCGCTCTGCGTGGCGGCCACCGCCAGGGTGCCGACGAAGGCGAGGTCCCGGCAGGTGCCGCCGACCCAGCCGGCCTGCACCTGCTGCCACTTCACGTCGGACTCGAACAGCCGGGTGCGGTGGCAGCCCTGCCCCGGTTTCTTCGGGTCCGGTTCGCCCGCGCCCGCCCAGAGCAGGGTGGCCGGGCCGTCGTACTGCACGGCGAGGACCCGGTTGTCCACGTTGGCCAGGCCGACGTGGGTGAAGCTGCCGGGGCGGCCACCGGCGGTGGACAGGTACACCCCGAAACCCGCCTGCGCCGCGACCGCCACCCCCGGTGCGCCGCGCTCCGAGACGAACGACCGGACGGCGTAGAAGCCCCGGTCGGCGTCGGCCGGGTCGACCAGGATCTGCAACGGCACCGCGCCGGGCAGCAGGGACACCTCGTACAGGCCGGTGTCGGTGGCCAGCAGCAGCGCGCCCGCGCCGTCCCGGTCGATCCAGGCCAGGTCGGTGATCCGCGAGTCCAGGCCGGTCAGCGCCGTCCAGGTCTCGCCGAGGTCGGTGCTCAGGTGCACCCGGGAGCCGCCCGCCGTCCGGGTGGTCACCACCGCCACCGCGCCGGGGCGGGCCACCACGCCGGGACGCACCGGGGCCGGGGCGGGGGCGACCCGCACCACCGTCTCGTCGTCGTCGAATCGGCCCGCCGGTTCCCAGCCCACGCCCGCGTCGGACGAGCGGAACAGCACCGCGCCCCGGCCCGCGTACCAGGTGCCGGGCTGGTACCGGTCGACGGCGACGGCGCGGACCTGCGCGTCGGGGGCCTCGTCCACCACGAACCGGACCGACTCGACGTAGCGCACCCCCGGCTCGGCGTGCTCCAGCATCCGGTACACGTTGGACGCGCGCAGCGGCTCGCCGAACGCCCAGCCGGTCGGGTTCAGCGCGGTGGGCAGCGGGCTGAGCGTCAGGTGCAGCCGGTCGTGGATGCGCCGGCGGACCGCCTCGACGTCCTCCTCCGGCCGGACCACCACCCGGGCCCGGATCGACACCGCCTTGTACCGGGCCCAGCCGGCCCGGCAGCTCGTGCCCAACGCCCGACGTCGGTCCAGGTCGGCCTCCACCCGGCGGCGGGACTCCTCCACCTCGTGGGCGCGCAGCACCGCCACCGGCAGCCGGCCACCCGGGCGGGCCTCCGGCGGCACGTACGGCACCAGCACCACCTCGACCTCGCCGGGGCGGGCGAAACTGTAGACGGCGGCCCGGGTGAACGCCCGCGCCCGGGACACCCCGCCGGAGCCGGCGGCGAGGATCTCGAAGTCCCGGGCGGTGACCGCGCGTTGCTGGGCGAAGAACTCGTACGGGCCCCGGACCAGCGCCGAGTCGAGGCTTTCCAGCTCCCGTCCGCCACCTGCCGGTTCCGGGTTCTCCGCCCGTACCCCGGGCAGCGGGTCCCGCAGGGTGGTCAGGGTGCCGGCGGCGACGTTGCCGGCCCGGCCACCGCCGGCCCGGTACCACAGCCGCACCCGGGCCCCGGCCGGCGGCACCGCCGCGACGGTGACCGGCCCGCCGCCCGCCCGTGCGCCGTCCGGTCCCACGTCGGCCGGTCCTGGGCCGGGCGGGTCGGCGTCGGGCGGGCGCAGGTCCAGCGCCGGGGCGAAGGTGACCAGCCCCGAGCAGCGGTCCACCAGGTAGACCTTGGCCTGCGGGCCGACCCCGGCGAAGCTGTCCACCGGCCGCCACACCTCGTACGTCGCGCCCTCGTGTTCCCGGGCCACCGCGCCCAGCTCCACCGAGCCGGCCGGCACCTCCACCCCGAGCAGCAGGTCCCGTGCCTCGGCGGTACGTGTAAGCGGTGCCCGGGCGGCCCGCAGCGCCTGCCCCGGCTGGCCGGTGCCGACGCCCAGCAGCTCCGCCTCGACCGGTTCACAGTGGTGCATCCGGACGGTCACCTCGTCGGCGTCCGCCGGCAGCAGTGCCGGCTCGGTGGTGACGAAGACGACGGGCCTCGGGTCGAGGCCCCGGGCCGCCGCGACCCGGGTGCCGGCCGGGATCCGCACCGCCGCCCGGTCACCGCCGGTCCGGACGAACCGCACGTCGGCCCAGGCCGCCGTCGGCGCGTGCCGGGTGACCCCGAGCAGGTTCAGGAACTGCACGTACGCCTTCTCCGGCAACTGGTTCAGCCGGAAGATCATCACCTCGGTGAGGTGCGCGAACGCCTCCACCAGGGCGATACCCGGATCGTGCGCGGACAGGTCCGTCCAGCCGGGGCAGGACTGCCGGATGCGCTCCCGGGCCTCGGTGACCAGATCGAGGAAGGTGCGGTCGTCCAGGTGCGGCACGGGCAGCGTCATGACCGGTCCCCCTCGCCCCCGTCACCGGTCGACCGACCGGCGGCCCGGTGCGCGGGCGGGTCTACGTCGGCGGGGAGCAGGTCGACGGAGAGGACCAGCTGACCGGGGGAGAGGCTGGCCCGCACCCGGTAGTCCAACCGGATCACCAGCCGCCACGGGTCGCCCGGGTCGGGGCCGGCGTCCACGTCGATCACCTCGATCCGGGGCTCCCACCGGCGGATCGCCTGCCGCACGTAGTGGATGGCCAGCCCGGCGGTGGTGTCGTCGTTCGGCGCGAACACCAGCCGGTGCAGCCGGGAGCCGTACCCGGGGCGCATCAGCCGCTCGCCCGGCGTGGTGGACAGCAGCAGGTACAACGCCTGGCGTACCGTCTCGTCGCCGTCGGTCACCGCGAGCCCGCCGGTCGCGGTCAGTGCCAGGCCTCCGGCGCGGCCGGCGTCGAAGCCGGCCCCGACGAACCGCAACGCCCTCACCGGTCGGCCCCCACCAGGCGCTGCCGGGCGTCGTGCACGGTGTGCCGGACCAGGTTCGGCGGGGTGCCGTCGGTGAACCCGGCCAGGTGCGACAGGACGATCCGGTGCCCGTCGACCCGCAGCCAGTCGCTGTAGCCGACCCGCACCGCGAGGGTCCTCGCGCACGGTTTGACAGTCGGCCCGTAGTTGGGGCAGGCCACGATGTCCCGCCCGACGGGGTCGTCGTCGACCAGCACCGGCGTCCCGGCGACGGTCAGCCAGCCCTGCGACGCCCGGTTGGTGACCCGGCCGTCGTGGTCGCAGGCGATCAGCGAGTCGAGGGTGATCCAGCGCATCAGGCACCTCCGGAGTGGGCGCGGGCGAGCGAGCCGGCCTGTTGCCTGGCGGTCGCCTCGTCCTCGGTCGCGTCGGCGTGCAGGAAGTCGACGCTGCGGGCCCGCACCACCAGCGCCCGGCCCGGCGCGGAGAGCACCAGGTCGGTCGCGGCGTGCAGGGTGGTCAGCTCGGGGGTCAGCTCCAGGAAGCTGCCGGCGTCGGTGGCCAGCCGCAGCGTCCGCGCCGCGTCGTCGACCACGATGGTCTGACCGCTGCCGGTCCGCACCGACCAGCGGCCCGCGCGCCCGTCGGCCACCCCCGCGTCGTACGGGGTGACGGTGCCGAACAGCGAACCCAGCACCACCCCGGCGACCGGGTCACCGCCCGGCAGGGCCAGCAGCACCGTGTCGTCCGGGTCGGGCAGCGCCACGATGCCCTTGTCCCGGCCCGCCCCCGGGCAGAGCACGGCCAGCCAGCCGGCGTCCAGGTCGCCGTACCCGGGCAGCCGTACCCGGACCCGGCCGAGCCGCTCCGGGTCGTCGACGGCGGTGACCACCCCGAGGGTGACCACCGCCCCGCCGGCCGCGACGCGCGGCGGGGAGGGCGGCGGGGCGGTGGCGAACCGGGTGAGGTGGCCGCTGGCGTCGACGGTGTGCACCACCTCGGTGAGGACGTACACCCCGGCCAGGTCGTCGGTCACCCCGGCCAGCGCGACCCGGCGGCCGGGGCGCAACGCCGGGTCACCCTCGGCGACGCCCTCGGCGGTGACCAGCGCGGCCACCCGGTCGTCCAGGCCCGCCTGGGCGAGCGCGGCCAACTCGTCGTCGCCGCGGCCGGGCTGGTCCAGCACGGTCCGCACGCCGTCCGCGCCGACCGCCGCCGGGTCCGGCCGCAACGGCACCCGCCGGCCGCTGCGCGCGGCGTCGACCCGGTGCCCGAGCGGCTCGGCCCGCTGCGGGTGCCAGCCCAGCGCGGCACTGCCCCCGGCGGCCCGGTCCAGGTTGGCGGCCAACCGCACCGAGTGCAGCGTCCGGCCCAGGGTCAGCGGCACCGGCTCGCCGTGACCGTCCAACGTGACCAGCCGCACCCGGTCAGCCTCGACGGCCAGGTGCAGGCCGGCCCGGCCGGCCACCTCCCGCAGCAGCTCCAGGTCGCTGTGCCGGTGCTGGAGCAGCCGGTCCAACCGGGGCCCGTCGACCTCGGCGTCGACGGCGAGCCCCACCGCGCCGCACAGCTCCCGGGCCAGGTCGGCGGCGGTGACCGCCTCGAAGACCCGTAGCTGCTGCCGCTTGCGCAGCCGGTGCAGCAGGTCGTAGCCGAGCCAGCGGGACAGGGCGGTGCCGTCGGCGGCGTACTCCACCTCGACGCAGGTGACCTCCCCGGTGAACAGCAGGTCGTCGCCGAGCCGGACGGCCAGCGTCGCGCCGGTCGGCACCGCCGGGCCGGGACCGGGACCCCGCGCCGAAGCGCCCGGATCGGCTTCGTGCACCACCTCGCACTGGGTCGGCTGGTCGAGGCGGGCGGCCACCCGGACCGACCGGATCCGCCGGTCCGCCGCCCCGCCCAGCGGCACGCCGTCGAGGAACACCGACGGGCGGGCACTCACCGCACACCCCCGCCGGCCTGCTCCGGGCCGGTGCCGCCCGCGACTTCCACCGGGGACACCCCGGCGGGCCGCGGTGCGGTGGCCGGGGGTACCGCGAGGGCGGTGCCGGCCGGCACGGCGAACGGGTCGGTGATCCGGTTGTGCTCGGCGAGCAGCCGCCAGCGCAGCGGCGAGCCGAGCGCGTCGTGGGCGAGCAGGTCGAACCGGACCCCGGAGTAGCCGGGCGTGGCCGCACCGTCCCCGGCCGCCACCACCGCCTGCCCCGGGGGCGTCGCGGGCGGGGTGGCGGCGGCCAGTTCCTCGGCGAAGCCCTGCTGCGCCTCGTCGGCCGACTCGGCCACCCGCAGCAGCTTCATCCGCAGCCACGAGCGGCGGGGCGAGCCGGTACGGGTGAACACGTCGAACCGTTCGGCGACGGCCACCACCACCCCGGGCACGTTCCACGTCTTGCCCCAGACCAGCCGGACCAGCGGCGGACGCTGCCAGCCGTGCGCCACGGCGGAGTTCTCGGCCAGCATCCACAGCGGCCGGGTGAGGGTGCGCACGTCCCCGGGCCGGGTCGGCCCCTCCACCAGGTCGGTGTCGAAGAGCAGGTCCAGCACCAGTTCGGTCCGCCCGCCACCGGTGAAGGCCAGCGGGTCGTCGGCCAGCCCGATCCCGGTGAGCCGACCCTCGGCGCTGCCCCGCGGTCGTACCCCGGCGACCCTGGTGACCTGCACGGTCTGCGGATTGAGCAGGCAGTCGATCCGGACGCCGGACTCGTCGACCAGGAAGGCGACCCGTTCCATCAGTACCCCCGCTGTTCGGCGTCGAGCCGGGCGTACCGGGCGTCGTCGCGGGCGGTCCCCGTCGGCCGTCGCCACGCCCCGTCGTCGGGCAGCGCCGGCCACGGGTCGGCCCCCACCGGCCATCCGTGTGGTCCGGCCGCTCCCGCCCCGGTCGGGCCGGCAGCGGGCAGCGTCGGCCACGGGTCGCCGGCCGGGGTCGGGTCGTCGTCCGGCCAGCGGGTCGCGGTGGTCCGCCGGGTGACGGCCCCGCGCGCCCGTGCTCCGCCGTCGGGGACCGGGTGGGTTCCGCCGCCGCGCCGGCCGCCCGTGACCGGGCCGCCCGCCGGGCCGAAACCGGTGCCGTCCCTGTCAGCCGGGCCTCCGGTTGCCATGCCGGTGCCGTCCGCCGGCGCCGCGTCGGACGCCGTCCACCCGGTCCGTGGTCCGTGGTCCGGCCGTCGCCCGGCGTTGGCCCCGGCGTCCGTCGGACGCTCCGGTCGACCCGGGCCGGCGCGGTCCGGCCACCCCGGCGGGGCGAGGCCCGACCGGCTGGGGACGGGCGGCGGTACGTCGGACGTCGGCTGCCGCGCGCCGGCCGGCGGGTGCGTGCCCGGGTCCCGACCGGCGTCGGACGGTGGACCGTGCCCCACCCACGGGTATGGACCAGGTGCTTCTTGCTTCGCCGGCTGCGGGTCACGTCCCGTTCCCGGCCTGATCTCCGTCGCCGGTCCCGTACCGGCTCCCTCCGCCACCCACGGGCCGGCCTCCGCCCGGGGCCCCGGGTCGGGTTTCGTTCCCGGCTCCGGGCCGGCTCCCGTCGTCGGTGGGCGGGGCGGGGCGGTCCGTCGCAGGCCGGGTCGGAGCAGCCACCCGAGCCAGGCAAAAGCCGTCCACCCCGGACCGGGACGCGCCGCCGCCGGGCCGGGCCGGTCAACCGTTGCCGGGTCCGGGCCGTGGTCCGTCGACGGGTCCGGGTCGTGCGGCGGGCGCGCACGCTCGGCCGAGGGCGGGTGCGTCGATGTCCGGTCCGGGCCGGGTGCCGACGTCGGGTGCGCGCGGTGACCCGCCGGCCCGGCGGCCGGGGTGACGTCCGCCGGGCCGGCCGGTCGGGGGAGGGGGATGCCGGTCACCGGGCCCGCCGTCGGCGACGACCCCCACTGCCCGGTGGGCGGTGCGGGCGGCGGCACTGGGACCGACGGGTGCGTGGGGTACCGGTCGGCGGTGGGGGCACCGGTCCGCGACGGGTACGCCGGGGGCTCGGCGGACGCCGGGGTGTACTGCTCGCGTACCCCCGGGTGGGATGCGGGCGGCGGGTCGGCGGCCGGCGGCGGACCCGGCGGGTCGGTGGCGGCCGGCCCGACCAGGTCGTGCAGCAGGCCGGGGGCGTGCGTGGCGACCGTCCGCAGCCAGTGTTCCGGCGGCTGCCCCGGCCGGCGCGACACCGGGACCGGCCCGGCCCACCGTGTGGCGGGGTCGGTGATGGGGGTGGCCGGGTCGGCCGGGGCAGGGGCCATCGCGTCGGCGACGGCCCGCAGCCGGGTGGCCAGCCAGTCACGCGGTCGTGGACGCCGCGGCACTGCCGTCCTCCAACTCCAACCCCTCGTACGCGAGGGTCAGCGCCACGATCGCGATCTCCTGGGACAGGGTGTGCAGGTGCGCGCCACGCCACCGCATCGGCCACGCGTTGATCAGGTTCCAGCGCAGCACCTCGGCGGTGCCGGCGGCGTCGAGCAGCACCACCGACACGTTGCGGCGGCTCACCGTCCCGGTCGCCGCGCCGTGCACCCAGTCCCACAGCTCGCGCGACGGGGTGAGCCCGAAGTGCAGGGTCACCGGCGCGTAGTCGACCTGCCCCGGGACCGACCGCACCCGGTCGTTGCCGGCCTCCCGGTAGGCCAGCCGGCCGATCGTCATCTCCAAGCCGCTGACCTCGGTGAAGTGGCCGTTGGTGATGCCGTTGATGAGCAGCTTGAAGTGGTACGCCCGGTACGGGTCGACAGGTGCGCCCGGTTGCGGGGTGGCCGGGGTCGGCATGTCAGCCTCCGATCGTCTCGGTGTCGGTGCCGCCGGCCCACTGGCTCAGCTTGAACACCACGAACTCCGCCGGCTTGACCACCGCGATGCCGATGTGTGCGACCACCATCCCGGCGTCGCGGACGTCGACCGGGTTGGTCTCCTCGTCGCACTTGACGAAGAACGCCTCCTCGGGGGTGCGCCCCAGCAACGCCCCGTCGCGCCACACCCGGGTGAGGAACGCGCCGATGTCGCGGCGGATGGAGCGCCACAGCGAGTAGTCGTTGGGCTCGAACACCATCCACCGGGTGCCGCCCGCGATGGCCTGCTCGATGGAGATCGACAACCTGCGGACGTTGAGGTAGCGCCACTCGCTGGCCTCGGCGGCCAGGGTGCGGGCCCCCCACACCCGGATGCCCTCCCCGGCGAAGTACCTGATGACGTTGACCCCCTTGGGGTTGAGCACGTCGTGTTCCGAGCGGGTGACCAGGTACTCCAGGTCGACGGCACCGCGTACCGGCTCGTTGGCGGGGGCCTTGTGCACCCCGCGCAGCGCGTCGGTGCGGGCCCAGATGCCGGCCATGTGACCGCTCGGCGGGGTGAGCACCAGCTCGCCGGTGAGCGGGTCACGCACCCGCAGCCAGGGGAAGTAGTAGGTGCCGTAGTCGCACTGCCGGGCCCGGTGGGCGGTGCCGGTGTCGGGGTCGGCCGGCTCGCCGGCCTTGCCGTCGGCGGGCTTGCCGTCGCCGGCCTTGCCGGCGCGCGCGGGGGTGGCCACCCGGGTCAGCGTCGAGATGTCCTCGATGCCGGGCGGCGGGTCGCAGATCGCCACCATGGTGCGCAGCCGCTCGGCCATGCTCAGCAGCGCCTCGTGCGACACCGGGTCGTGGAAGCCGGGCGCGGCGAGGATGGCCACCTCGTCGATCGCCTCCACCAGTTGCAGCCCGGTGCGCCGCTGCCCGGTGCCGGTGAGCTGCCCGTCGGCGCCGACGTTGACCACCCAGCAGCGGCTGCCGCCGTTGTCGAGGAAGCCGAAGACCGCCCGGGCCAGCGGGGTGCTCTCCAGGTCGTCGCCGTCGGCGTACAGCCGGAGGAACTCCGACCAGCTGGTGACGGCCAGCGCCCGGTCGACGTGGGCGGTGCGGTTCGGTGCGACCCCGACGAACGCGGCGACGGCCATCCCGACCGGCCCGATCGGTCGGGCGGCGCTGGGCACCTCCTCGACGTAGATGCCGGGGGAGAAGTAGTGGGGCATCGGTCCTCCTGTACGGCCGGTCCGGCTCAGCGGGCCGGGGGTTCGCAGACGATGACGATGTCCGCGTCGGCCGGGTCGACCTCGGCGGTGAGGGTGCGGCCCCGGCCGACCAGGCGCAGCCGGACCGGCTGGTCGGGGTGCTCCGGGTCGTGCGGGACACCGGCGAGCCGGAACCGACCGCCCGCGTCGGTGTGGGTGGCGTACGGGGTGCCGACCAGTTCCACCCGCAGCGCCGCCAGGGGTTGCCGCTGCGGGCCGACCACCCGGCCGACGAGGTCACGCAGGTCCAGCCGGCGCAGCCGCAGCGGATGCAGCACCGGTGGCGCGACCGGCGGCGTGGACGTCACCTGGGCCGGCACGTCGACCAGCAGCGCCGGCCGGGGGGCGACGCCCAGCGTCACCCACAACGCCGGGTCACCGGCCTCCAGCACCAGCTCCGGTTCGCCGGCCGTGGCGGCGGCGGTCAGCACCCGGTCCAGCCCGGCCAGCGCGGCCGGGCCGGCGGCGGCGACCAGGTAGCGGATCGTGAACCGGTACGGCGCGGGCGTCCCGGTGCCCCGGGTCTGGCGGGCCGGCCGCAGGGCCAGCGGCCACAGGGTCAGCCCGACGCCCCCGTCGGCGGGCGGGCCGACCGGGACGTCCTCGCCGGCCGCCCCGGCCAGCCAGGCGGCCAGCCCGGCGGTGGCCGCCTCGACCGGTCCCGGCCCGTCGCCGGTCATCGCGGCGGCGTTCCCTGGATGCGGTACGCGATGGCCTCGTTCCACACGTGCGGGTAGACGCCGATCTCGAAGTACCTGGTGAACCGGTTGATGGGTGCGTTGGCGTGGTCGTGCCAGAGCAGCCACACCGGGGCGATGGTGAACAGCACGTAGTTGAGCGCCACCAGCGGCAGGTAGAGCGGCCCGAGCAGCCGGGCCTGGAGGATGTGCACGTCCTCGTGGCGTTGGATGCCGGGGCCGGCACCGGCGCAGACCGTGCCGATGGTGGTGGCGTAGCGCGGGGACACCCCCTCGACCAGGCTGACCCGGCAGCTGTGCTGCGAGGTGGGCCGGTCCAGCGAGTGGCCGACGACCAGGTGCAGGGCGAGGTAGAGCGCCCCGGCGGCGGTGTTCGGCAGGCTCCAGGTGTGGTCGACGACGAACAGGGCCACGCCCCGGGCGTCCGGGCCGTACACCCGGGCGGCGGCGACCGACCAGCCGAACGGGACCCCGATCAGCAGGCCGACGACCGCGCCGATCAGCAGGCCGACCGGACCACCGGTGGTCACCCCGAGCGCCGCCCCGCACAGGACGTGGACGGTGGCGCTGACGATTCCGTAGACCATGACACGCCTCCTCAGACCCAGGAGCGGACGAAGCGGGGCTCCCGCCCCTGGGCGAGCTGGCCGGGGGTGGCCCGGGTGGGCTGCCGGTTGCCGGACGGTAGCTGGTTGACGCCCAGCGCGGCGGAGAAGATGACCAGCCCGTTGAAGAACGCGATCAGCCACTTCTCGCCGCCCGCGTCGGTGGCGAACGCCGCGGTGGCGTACGACAGGAGCAGCGCCACGCCCAGGGCGATCCACTTGCGGGCCCTGTCGCTGTCCGGGCCGAGCAGGCCGCCGATGACGTTGGCGGTGAGCAGGGTGGCGGCGCTGGCACCGGCCACGGTGCCGAGGGCGGCCCAGGTGAAGAGATCGTTCACGGCGATCCCCCTTCGGATGGTGCGGGACGGGCGGGGGCGGCCGGGGCGGCGGCGGTGCCGCCCCGACGGCGCAGCAGGACGGCGGTGACCCCGCCGGCCAGCAGGAGCAGGACGAGGACCGCCCCGGCCACCGGCAGCCACGGGAAGCCACCCGGGTCGTCGGTGCCGCTCGCGGCGGCGGGGCTGGCCGACGGGGTGGGGCGCGGCGGGGCCTCGGCGACCGCCCGCAGTTCGGCCGGTTTGGGTTCGCTGGCGACGACCTTCCAGGTGACCGAGCGTCCGGTGATCGTGCCGTTGGAATCGATCACCCGGCCGGGAAAGGTCACCGAGATCTCGAACGACATGAGATGCAGGAACCGCTGCTGGTTCTGGGGATCCTGTTCGGCCACCTTCCCGCCGTATTTCTTGGGGTCGAGCGGCAGGCTGAACCGGTAGAGATCACCGTCGCGGACGAGCTTCACGCTCTCGCTGGTGAAGTTTTCCAGCGGGGTTTTCCGATAAGTGATCTGCGCGCCGTAGAAACGCTCGTCGTCGTAGACGGTCTCCTCGCCGGCGGGTAGGGCGGGAATGTTCTCCCGCAGTTCGGCGTAGGCGACCGCGAGGTTCTTGTTGCGGCTGCTGAGCACGGACTTCTCCGCGGTGAGCAGGAGCTGCCCGTCGACGGTGTCGTCGGCGTTGACGGTCAGCCCCAGGTTGAGCTGCATGCATCCGGCCAGCAGGGTCAGCAGGGCCAGACACGCCGTGAGCCGGGCCACCCTGCCGCGCCCGCGTCCGGTATTCATGGGCACATTGTGTGTGATCCACTTCACACCGGGCAGTCGGCGATCGGTCAGATGGCTGTCTCCGATCTTACCGATCCGCTTATCGGTCCGGCCGGCACGGATATGGTCCGCCGGTCGATATCCTGGAGGGTCGGCATCCATTACCGACCATTGTGGATGATCGCGGGAAACCCATTTCCGCGTCCGCTAGATCTGCGTTAAATCTCGGCGGCGACGGGTGCTGAACACGCCGGCCGCAGCCTGGGGACATGCATGCCGACGCCGAACAGGCAAGCCCGACCGAACCCCGCCGCCACGACCCACGACGGCCCCCTGCCCGCCCCCTCGCCGCCGCCGTCCGCACCCCCACCCCGGGTGCGACGCCGGGCATCCTCGCCACCGGTGCCTGCCTACCCGAGCAGGTGGTGACCAACGCGTCGCTGGCCGCGGCGCTCGGCGTCACGGCCGACTGGATCGTCGACCGGACCGGGGTCCACGAACGCCGCGCCGCCGCGCCCGGCGAGGCCACCTCCGACCTGGCCACCCACGCCGCGCGGCAGGCCCTCGACCGGGCCGGCGTCGACCCCGCCGACGTCGGCCTGATCATCCTGGGCACCTCGACCCCGGACCTGCCGCTGCCCGCCACCGCCTGCCGGGTGCAGGCCAACCTCGGCGCGTGGGGCGCGTACGCGATGGACCTGGACGCCGTCTGCACCGGCTTCCTCTACGCCCTGGACGTCGCCCACAAGATCATGCGGTGCGACCCGGCCATCCGGTACGCCGTGGTGATCGGCGCGGACACCTACTCGCGCATCCTCGACTACACCGACCGGCGCACCTCGGTGCTCTTCGGCGACGGCGCGGGCGCGGTGGTGCTGGGCCGCTCGGCCGCCGCCGCCGACATCGCCTACACCCGGCTGGGCAGCGACGGTCGGCAGCACGACCTGGTCCGGATCCCCGCCGGTGGCAGCCGCGCCCCGGCCAGCACCGCCACCGTCGCCCACGGCGGGCACCACTTCACGATGGACGGCCGGGCGGTACGCGCGTTCGCCGAACGCAAGCTGCCGGAACTCGTCGCCGACGCCACCGCCGCCTGCGGGCTGACCGTCGCCGACCTCGACCTGCTCGTCCCGCACCAGGCCAACGTGCGGCTGCTGCGCGAGGTGACCAAGGAACTCGGCTTCGTCGCCGACCAGGTGGCGATCAGCGGCACCCACTACGGCAACACCGGCGCCGCGTCCGTGCCGGTGACCCTCGACGCGGCGATCGACGCCGGCCGGGTCCGCCCCGGGGCCCGGGTCCTGCTCGCCGCCTTCGGCGGGGGGATGACCTGGGGAAGCGCCCTGATCACCTGGCCCGGCGGCACGGCCGGCCAACCGACCCACGAGGAGCCAACGGCATGAGCATCCTGTCCGACTACGCCAAGCGCACCCCCGGCTCGAAGGAACACTTCGCCCGCGCCGGCGCGATGATCCCGGCCGGGGCGACCCGCAGCCTCAACTCCTGGCCGCCGTACCCGGTCTACCTGGACCGGGGGGTCGGCGGCACGGTCTGGGACGTCGACGGCAACGCCTACCGCGACTTCCTGGCCAACTACACCGGCCTGCCGCTGGGCTACGCCGACCCGGACGTCACCGCCGCCATCCGGGAGCAGTTGCCGCACGGCACCTCGCACTCGTTCTCCCGCACCCTGGAGGCCGAGCTGGCGGGGCTGCTGGTGGCGCGGGTGCCGAGCCTGGAGCGGGTCCGGTTCACCGGCTCCGGCACCGAGGCGGTGATGTTCGCGCTGCGCCTGGCGCGGGCCCACACCGGTCGCCCGCTGGTCGCCAAGGCCGAGGGCGGCTACCACGGGACCACCGACGACGTCATGATCAGCGTACGGCCACCGGCCGACCTCGCCGGTGACGTCCGATCGCCCGCCTCCGTGCCGGAGATGCGCGGCATCCCCGCCTCCCGTACCCGGGAGACCCTGGTGGTGCCGTTCAACGACGTCGCCGCGTCGCAGCAGATCCTGCGCGCCCACGCCGACCGGGTGGCGGCGCTGGTGCTCGAACCGGTGCTCGGCGTCGGTGGGATGATCCCGGCCACCGCCGAGTACCTGACCGCGATGCGGGCCACCTGCGACGAACTGGGCATCCTGCTGGTCTTCGACGAGGTGATCACGCTGCGGCTGGCGCACGGCGGCGCGCAGCAGGCGTACGGCGTCACCCCCGACCTGACCACCATGGGCAAGATCATCGGTGGCGGGCTGCCGATCGGCGCGTACGGCGGCCGGGCCGACATCATGGGGTTGCTCGAACCCCGGGGCGGCACCGACGTCTACGACTCCCGCTCCGGCGGCCCGGCGCTCTACCAGGGCGGCACGTTCACCGGCAACGCGCTGAGCGTCGCCGCCGGCATCGTCACCCTCGGCAAGCTCGACGCCGCCACCATCGACGCGCTCAACCGCACCGGCGACCTGCTGCGCCGCGAGCTGACCGGGGTGTTCGCCGGCGCGCCGGTCGACGCCGTCGTCACCGGCGTCGGGTCGCTGTTCAACATCCACATCGGCCCGCGCCGGGTTGCGGTCTTCCGCGACGTGCGCGCCGTCGACGCCGCCCGCCAGCAGGCCTTCTTCCTGGGTCTGCTCAACCACGGCGTGATCGTCGCCCCCCGGGGCATGGGCTGCGTCACCACCTGCACCACCCCGGATGACGTCGCGGCCTTCACCGCCGCCGTCCGGCTCACCCTGCACGACATCACCGAGGCCGGCTGAGAGGGCACGACGATGCAGATCACCTGGACACAGGAGCAACACGCCCGCCGGGAGCGGTTCCGCCGCTTCGCGGCGACGACCGTCGCCCCCGGCACCGCCGAGCGTGACCGCGCCGGGGTCTTCGACTCCAAGTCCTGGCAGGCGCTGGCCGACGAGGGTTTCTGGACCGCCCACCTGCCCCGCGAGCACGGCGGTGACGGGGGCACCCTGTGGGACTTCCTGGCCGGGCTGGAAGGGCTCGCCCAGGGCGCGGACGACTCCGGTTTCGTACTGTCCGCCGTCGCCCACGCCGGCCTGCTGCACGTACTGTGCGAACACGGCACCCCCGAACAGCGTCGGCGGCTGCTCCCGGCGCTGGCCGGCGGCGCGGTGGGCGCCACCGCCGCCACCGAACCGGCCGGTGGCTCCCACGTCGCCGCCGTCGGCACCCGGGCCCGCGTGCACGGCGTCGACGACTGGCGACTCACCGGGCACAAGGCGCACATCACCAACGCGCCCGTCGCCGACCACCTGCTGATCGTCGGCCGGCTCGACGGCATCGGCCCCCGGGACATCACCCTGTTCGTGCTGGACCGCGACCGACCCGGCGTCGACACCGGCGTCGCCGAGGACCTGCTCGGCCAGCGGACCAGCCCCACCGGGCCGATCATCCTGGACGGGGTGCCGGTCGGCCCGGCCGACGTGGTCGGGCCACCCGGCGACGGGCTCGCCACCCTCTACTCGTTCCTGGCCTTCGACCGGCTCATGTACGGCGTCGTGGTCGCCGCCCAACTGGAGGCACTGCTCCCCGTGGTGCTGCGCCGCTGCGCCGAGCGCCGGGCGTTCGGCGTCCCCATCGGCGAGCACGAGTTCATCCAGGACAAGGTCGTCGGCATCCGGACCACCATCGAGTCGGCCCGGCACCTCGCCTACGCCGCCGCCGACGCGCTGGTCCGGGGCGACGACGCCTACAGCGCGCTCGCCTCCTGCGCCAAGCTGGCCGCCTCCGAGGGTGCGGTCCGGTCCACCGTCGAACTGGTCCAGATCTTCGGGCACGCCGGCTACGACCGTACCGGCGGCATCGAACGGCACCTGCGCGACGCCGTCGCCATCCGGATCGCCGGCGGCACCACGGAGATGCAGAAGAAGAACATCTACAAGGACGTGGTACGCCGCTACGCCACCCCGGTCGACGCGCCGGCGGTGCCGGCGTGACCGCCCCGACGGGCCCCGGCACCGTGGCCGTTCCGGCGGGTTCCGGCGGCGCTCCTGTTCCGTCGGGTTCCGGCGGCGCTCCTGTTCCGTCGGGTTCCGGTGGTGTGGCCGCTCCGACGGGTTCCGGTGGTGTGGCTGTTCCGGCGGGTTCCGGCGGTGTGGCCGCATCCGGTGCCGCGTCCGATCCGGCCGGTGCTGCCGGTGGGGCGGGCGCCGCCGGTGCGGGGCAGGGGCGGCGGGTCGAGGGGGAGCGGACCCGGGTGGTCCGCGAGGACGACTGCGCGACCCGGTGGGGCAACGAGGGCCTGATGGTCCTGTCCACCCCGGCCATGCTGGGCCTGATGGAACAGACCTGCGTGGAGGTGCTCGCCCCGGTGCTGTCGTCCGGCGAGATGACCGTCGGCGTCGGCGTGACGCTGACCCACGCGGCGGCGGCCGGTCGTGGTGAGCCGGTCACCTACCGGGTCGCCCTCACCGTGGCGGGCCGCGACGTCGACGTCGACTTCACCGTGGTCGGTCCGACCGGGACGGTGCTCGGTCACGGCTCCCACCGGCGTCGGATCGTCGACAGGGCGGCCTTCCTCCGCCGACTGGCACCCCCGACCGGCTAGCCCACCCGCCCCCGGGGGGCCCGGTCGGGCCCCCGGGGCACCCGTGCCCCCGCCCGCGCCGTCATGCGGTGATCAAGAGGTTCGCGTCACCGGCCACGGCATTTCCTGACGCAAACCTCTTGATCACCCGGGCGGGAGGATCACGTGGGCGGGGGCGGGGCAGGGGGAGGGGAGGGGAGGGGGCGGGTGGGGGTGGTGGAGCGGTGGGGTGGGTGGTGGGGTACCGAGCGTGTCGGTGGTGACTACTGTTCGTCCCCGGTGGACGGGTGGGAGGGGTGGTCGGGTGGCGACGTCGCGGGTGGACCTCTCGGGTCGGGCCGGCACGCCTTTGCGGGCGATCCTGCGGTCGCCCGGCTGGGTGGGCTGGGCGGTCGCCACCTTCGGGGCCCGGCTGCCGGTGGCGATGGCCCCGCTGGCACTGGTCTTCGCCGGCCGGGCGCTCAGCGACGGCTACCTGCTCAGCGGCCTGCTGGTCGGCGCGCACACCATCGGCGAGGCGGTCGCGGCACCCGCCGCCGGTGCGCTGATCGACAGGTGGAACCCGCGTCGCGTGCTGGCCGGGTGCCTGGCCGCCGAGGCGCTGCTGTTCCTGGCCGCCGCCGTGGTGGTCGGCACCGGTGGCGGCACGGCGCTGCTGGTCGTCCTCGTCGCGTTGGCCGGTGCGGTGCCGGCCGGCGCGCCGGGCGGTCTGCGGTCGATGCTCACCCACCTGGTCGACGTGGCCGTGCTGCCCCGGGCGCTGTCCCTGGACACGGTGCTCAACCAGGTCTGCTGGGGGCTCGGACCGGTGCTGGTCGGGGTGGCGGTCGCCGCCGTCTCGCCCGCCGCCGGTGTCGGCCTGGTCGCGCTGCCGGCCGCGATCGCCGCGGGGGCGGCCCTGCGCCTGCCCGATCCGGCGGCGGCCCGGCCCGCAGCCGGGCGCAGCCGGGTGCTGCCGGTGCTACGCCTGCTGGCCCGCACCCTGGCGTTGACCGCCGCGCTGCGGGTGCTGCTCGGGGTGCTGACGGTGGCGGCGGTGCCGCTGTTCACCGGCAGCGGGCAGGCGTCGCTCGCCGGGCTGGCCCTCGCCGCGTACGCGGTCGGGACCGGCCTCGGCAGCGTCCTGTACAGCCTGCGGAGCTGGCCGGGCGGCCACCAGCGGCAGGCCGACGTCGCCCTGCTGGTGCTCGGCCTGGTGGTCGCGTTCGCGGTGGTCGCGCGACCGCACGCCGTCGCGCTGCTGACGCTGTACGCCGTCGCCGGGTTCTTCGAGGGGCCGACCGTGCTGGCCCGGTCGCTGCACCTGGAACGGGTCCTGCCGCCCGACCGCCGGGCCACCGGCTTCTCCCTCCAGTACGCGGCGATCGGCTGGGGGTTCGCCGTGGGCAGCATGGTGCTGGCACCCCTGCTGACCCGCTGGGGCGCGGCCACCGTGGTCACCGGGGCGGGGCTGGCGGTGGCGGCGCTCGCCCTCGTGGCGACCCTCCTGCCCTCGCGCCCCGACCGGGTCCGGTGACCCGTCACCGGTACGCCGACCCCGACCATCCGGCCGCGGCGGGTCGGCGGGCGTCGGACGGCTCGCTGAGCGCCGGGTCGCCGTCGAGCACCCGACGGTGCAGCCGCTGCAACGCCGGCCCCGGCTCGATGCCCACGCCGTCGGCAAGGGTCTGACGGAGGTCGCGGTACACCGCGAGGGCGTCGGCCCGGCGGCCCACCTGGCACAGCGCCCGCATCTGCATGTCGCGCAGCCGTTCCCGCTCGGGGTGGAGGGTGACCAGCGCGGCCAGTTCCTCGACGGCTTCGTCGTACCAGCCGAGGCGCAGGTAGGCGTCGGCGCGCATCTCGATGGCGAGCAGCCGCCGTTCACCGAGCCGTCGGCTCTCGGCCAGGATCGAGGGGGACGGGTCGACGTCGGCGAGCGGGTCCCCCCGCCAGGCGGCCAACGCCTCGGACAGGGACCGCACCGCGTCGTCGAGCCGGCCCGCCGCGAAGGCGGCCCGGCCGCGCACCACGTTGGCGTCGAAGAGGTGACTGTCGACGTCGCCGCGTGCCAACCGCAGTTTGTAGCCACCCGGGCCGGTGATGATGGCCCGCCCCACCGACGGGGGCAGACTGCGCCGGAGACGGAAGACGTACTGCCGGATCAGATTGCCGGCCGAGGCGGGTGGTTCGTCGGGCCACACCTCTCTGGCCAGGCGTTCCACCGGGATGAGCACATTTCCGTTGACCGTCAGAACCGCCATCAGTTTGCGCTGCTTGGGAGCATTGATGCAGTAGTTCTGCCCGGGAAGTATCACAAATGTTCCGAGTATGCCGAACTTCACGAATCCCCCACGATGCGCGTGCCCCCGTACCGTCAGTGCCCACCACTGATTGAAGTTAATCGATCAATAATGACGGTGCCGCGCCATCTCCGTTCGGCCGCGCCGCTGCGGTAAGGAGCACATCGCGCTTGTGGCCGTGACGAAAGCGGTGTGAGATCAGCGGTGGGACGTCGGGCCCGGACGGGACATACCGGGCCGGGAGAACGGCCCGCACCAGGAAAGCCGGGCCGGGAAGGCCATGCCAGGGGAAGAGGACCGCGCGCCGTGAACACCGCCACCGAGAACCGAGCCGTCCCACCCCCGGTGGTACGGGCCGCCCGTACCGGGGTCGCGGTGGTCTTCGCCCTCAACGGCCTCGCGGTGGCGACCTGGTTCTCCCGGGTCCCGGCGGTCCGCGACGCGCTCGGCCTCAGCGCCGGCCGGCTCGGACTGCTGCTGCTGGCCATGTCCGGAGGCGCGGTGCTGGCGCTGACCAGTGCCGGACTGGTGACCCAGCGGCTCGGCCCGGCCCGCACCGTCGTCGCCTCGACCGTGCTGGTCGCGGTCGGCCTGGCCGGGGTCGGCATCGCCACCCCGCTCGGCTCGCTGCCAGGCGTCGCGGTCGGCCTGTTCGCCCTCGGCTACGGCTCCGGCACCTGCGACGTGGGCATGAACGTCGAAGGTGCGGCGGTGGAGAAACGGCTCGGCCGCACCATCCTGCCCCGCTTCCACGCCGCCTGGAGCCTCGGCTCGGTGGCCGGCGCCGGACTCGGCGCGGGCGCCGCCCGGCTCGCGGTGCCGATCACCGTGCACCTGGCCGTGCTGGCGGCCGTGGTGCTCGGCGGCACCCTGCTCGGGGCGCGGAACTTCCTGCCCGCCCTGCCCGCCTCCACCGCCGACGGCGCCGCGTCGGCCCGCCGGGGTGGCCTGCTCGCGGCCTGGCGGGAGCCGCGCACCCTGCTCATCGGCGCGCTGGTGCTGGTGATGGCGTTCACCGAGGGCAGCGCCAACGACTGGCTGGCGGTCGCCTTCGTCGACGGCTACGGGGTCAGCGAGGCCGCCGGGGCCGCCGTCTTCGGGGTGTTCGTCGCCGGCATGACCATCGGCCGGACCGCCGGCACCGTGGCCATCGACCGCTGGGGTCGGGTGCCGGTGCTGATCGGCACGATCCTGTTGGCCGCCGCCGGCTCCCTGCTGGCGGTGCTGGCCGGCTCCGGTCCGCTCGCCGTCGTCGGGGTGGTCCTCTGGGGGCTTGGCGCGTCGCTCGGGTTCCCGGTCGGGATGAGCGCCGCCGCCGACGACGAGGAGCACGCCCCCGCCCGGGTCAGCGTCGTCGCGGTGATCGGCTACACGTCGTTCCTGGCCAGCCCGCCGCTGCTGGGTCTGCTCGGGGACCACGTCGGCATCCTGCACGCCCTGCTGGTGGTGCCGGTGCTGCTGATTCCGACCCTGGCCCTGGTGCCGGCGACCCGTCCACCGGCCGGTGCCGCGCCGCAGACACCCGCCGGCCCGATACAGAAAACCTAACAGTCGTCGGCCCCGGCCGGTATCGGGTGCGCGGCCGTTACGCCGGGTCACCGCCGCTGGCTAGGGTCGCCGGATGCCAACCGAGATCACCGCCGCAGCGGCGGGCCGCTGGACCCTGGGCGACCGCACCGTGCACCGGATGGGCTTCGGCTCGATGCGGCTCACCGCCCACCCCGACCGGGACCGGGCGCTGCGCGTCCTGCGCCGGGCCGTCGAACTGGGCGTCGACCACATCGACACCGCCGCGTTCTACGTCTCACCGGGCGGCACCCTGAAGGTCGGCACCGGCTCCGCCCGGTACGCCACCGAACTGATCCGCGCCGCGCTCGCCCCGTACCCGGAAGGGCTGGTCGTCGCCACCAAGGTCGGCTTCCGGGACGACCCGACGACCGGCCTGCACGAGGAGGCCGGCCCGGCGCAGCTGCGCGCCCAGGTGGAGGAGAACCTGCGCCGGCTCGGCCGCGACCACCTCGACCTGGTCAACCTGCGGATCGTCAGGCGGCCCGCGCCGGACTCCGTGGCCGAACGTTTCGGCGCGCTGGCCGAGCTGCGCGACGCCGGCCTGATCCGGCACCTGGGTCTGTCCAACGTCCGCCTCGACCACCTCGACGAGGCGCAGACCGTCGCCCCGGTGGTCTGCGTGCAGAACAACTACGCCCTGGACAACCGCGGCGACCAGGACGCCATGGTCCGCGAGTGCGGTGCCCGGGGGATCGCCTACGTGCCGTTCTTTTCCCTGACCGGCGGCAACCGCGAAGGCGGGGCCCGCACCGACCACGGCGCGGCCGTACGCGCCGTCGCCCGCGCCCACGACGCCACCCCGCAGCAGGTACGTCTCGCCTGGACGCTGCACCAGGGCCCGCACGTGCTGGCCATCCCCGGCACCGGTGACCCGGCCCACCTCGCCGAGAACGTCGCGGCCGCCGCGCTGCGACTCACCCCCGACGAGCTGGCCGCGCTCGACCGGCGGTGAACGGGCCGCCCAGCCGGCTGTCACCGGGCTCGCAGCGCCCTTCCAGGTGGGGGTGCTCCACTGGAGGGACGCCGAGGAGAGGACGGGCAGATGGGCTGGTTCAGCCGACGGACCCGGGCTGACGAGGGTATCCCGACCAAGCTCGACCGGGAGGCCACCCGGGACGACCTGACCGCGTTGGCGGACTTCGTGGCCGCCCACCGGGGGGTGGAGTTCTATCTCGAACCCGAGACGACCGCCACCGACACCACGGTGGTGGCGATCGCGCACGACGGGGAGTGGATCCGCCGCCGCACCGGCTCCCCGCGTACGGCGGCGAAGCTGGCCCACCGGCACGCGGTGCCCCTCTACGAGGCGGCGAAGACCGGGTACCCGGAGCGGATGCGGGCCTGGAACCGGGCCCACCCCGAGCGTCGCCTCCGCTGATCCCGCAGCAACGCGTGAAGCGTGGCGGGGTTGTGGCCCCGTGGGATGTGGGTCCGTGGGATGTGGGTCCGTGGGGGTGCGGCCACGGCGGCGGGTGCGACCGCCGGCCGCCCCGGTCGCCTGCCGCTGCGGGGCAGGGGTGTGGGGTATGTCGTCGCGGGCCCTTTCGAGCTGATGACGGTGACGGATCGGCCCCGCCGGATGGGACGACCCGTACCGCCAGGTCGGGGGTGGCCGGGGTGGCGCGGCCCCGCGGTACCGGATGGGCCTGTGACCGGAGGGCCTGCGGCACCGGAGGAGGCGGCCCCGTGGCCCCGGGCCGGGGCCGTCGCCCTCAGGCCGCCCCGGCCCCGGGGTGTCGGGCGAGTGGCCGGCGCTACCCGGCGCGACAACTGTCCGGCCAGGTCGGCCGCGCCGGCCCCCGAGTCGTTGACGTCATCAGCTCGACAGCGTGCGAGAGAGGTGTCCCGGCCGACCAGGGCCGGGTCGCCCGGGGCCGGGCAGCCTGAGGGCGGCGGCCCGGCTCCGTGCCGCCCGGCTCCGTGCCGCCCGGCTCCGTGCCGCCCGGCTCCATGCCGCCCGGATCAGCTCCGTGCCGCCCAGTTCCGCGCCGGTCGGTCGCGGACGGTGGCCCTTCCCCGGGCGGGTGGCGGGCTCCCTCGGCGGATCGGTGGGTGCGCGGCACGGGACGCTGCGGGTCGACCGTCGGGAGGGGACCGGGCCCACCCGGGAACGTGGGCAGCGGCGGTCGCCGGCCTCGCCACGGGGGGCGATCGGTGCCCTCGCGGGGCCGGTGGCCGCCGTTGACCTCGGGGTGAGGAGTGTGGCAGCATTCGCGGCCTGACGGCAGTGAAGGAAGTCGGTGCGATTCCGACGCGGTCCCGCCACTGTCACCGGGGAGCGATCCCCCCTCGTGGGTCACGACCGTGCGTGCACGGTTGGAAGGCCGGGGGTGAGCGTCGATCCGGGAGCCAGGATACTTCGGCCGTCGGAGAACCCCAGGGCGTGGACACCCGAGGAGGACCCGATGACGCACAGCGTCACTGCCGACCCGATCACGGTCGGTGACTTCCGCATCACCGTAGAGCCCGCGCCGCCGCGTGCCCCCACCTCTCCCACCGTCGCCGGCCGTCGCCGGGGCGGTCGGCCTGCCACGTACCGCTGACGGCCGGTCCGGGGTGCCCCGCCGCCGGTGGGGTGCGTCGTACCTCCGCCGCCGCTGACCGGCGTCCCTCCCGCCCCGCTCGGCCCGGCCCCGTGGTCGAGCCGGACGTCACTCTCCGGAGCCGCACGTGCGCATCCTGCTGTTGTCCACCGCCGACACCGATCTGCTCGCCGCCCGCGCCAGCGCCGCCGACTACCGCCTCGCCAACCCCACCCGGGTCGACGTGGCCGCCGTGCCCGCCCTGCTCGACGGGGTCGACCTGGCCGTCGTACGGTTGCTCGGCGGGCGGCAGGCGTGGCCGGACGGCCTCGCGGCGGTGCTCGGCTCCGGCGTCCCCACGATCGTGCTCGGCGGCGAGGCGGTGCCCGACGCGGAGCTGATGGCGGCCTCCACGGTGGCCTCCGGGGTCGCCACCGAAGCGCTGTCCTACCTGGTGGAGGGGGGCGCGGACAACCTCGCCCAGCTCGCCCGGTTCCTCTCCGACACCGTCCTGCTCACCGGTGAGGGCTTCGACCCGCCCACCCCCACCCCGCCCTACGGCATCCTCGACCACCGCCGCCCGTCCACCCCGGTCGACGGGGCGGACCCGGTGGCCGGACCGGACGGGGGCGGGCGGCCCACGGTGGGGATCGTGTTCTACCGGGCGCACGCGCTGGCCGGCAACACCGGTTTCGTGCAGACCCTGGCCGACGCGGTCGACGCGGCCGGCGGCGAACCGCTGCCGATCTTCTGCGGATCGCTGCGCGGGCTCACCCCCGGCGACGGGCCGCTGGACCTCTTCGCCCGCTGCGACGCGCTCGTCGTCACCGTCCTCGCCGCCGGGGGGACGGTCGCCGCCGACGCCTCCGGCGGGGGCGACGAGGACGCCTGGGACGTCGGCGCGCTCGCCGCCCTCGACGTGCCGGTGATCCAGGCGCTGTGCCTGACCAGCACCCGGGAGCAGTGGGCTGCCAGCGACGCCGGACTGTCCCCGCTGGACGCGGCCATGCAGGTGGCCATCCCCGAGTTCGACGGTCGGATCGTCACCGTGCCGTTCTCGTTCAAGCGGATCGACGCCGACGGGCTGTCGGTCTACGCCGCCGACGCCGAGCGGGCCGCCCGGGTCGCCGGCATCGCCGTCCGGCAGGCCCGGCTGCGCCACCTGCCCAACGCCGGCAAGCGGGTGGCGATCGTGCTCAGCTCCTACCCGACGAAGCACTCCCGGGTCGGCAACGCCGTCGGCCTGGACACCCCCGCCTCGGCGGTCCGGCTGCTCGCCGCCCTCGCCGCCGACGGGTACCACCTCGGCGACGCGCCACCACCCACCGACGGGGACGCGCTGATCCACGCCCTGATCGCCGCCGGGGGCCACGACGTCGAGTGGCTCACCCCGGAACAGTTGGCCGCCGCCGAGGCCCGGGTGCCGGGGAAGACCTACCGGCGCTGGTTCGACCAGGTGCCGGTCGACCTGCGAGACCGGATGCGGGAACACTGGGGTGAGCCACCCGGCCAGCTCTACACCGACGCCGGGGACATCGTCCTGGCCGGGCTGCGGTTCGGCAACGTCACCCTGCTGATCCAGCCGCCGCGCGGCTTCGGCGAGAACCCGATCGCCATCTACCACGACCCCGACCTGCCGCCCAGCCACCACTACCTCGCCGCGTACCGGTGGCTGGCCGCGTCGGTCGACGACGGCGGGTTCGGCGCCGACGCGGTGGTGCACCTCGGCAAGCACGGCACGTGCGAGTGGCTGCCCGGCAAGGGCCTCGGCCTGGCCGCCGACTGCGCCCCCGACGCCGTCCTCGGTGACCTGCCGTTGGTCTACCCGTTCATCGTCAACGACCCCGGCGAGGGCACCCAGGCCAAGCGGCGGGCGCACGCCGTCGTGGTCGACCACCTGGTGCCCCCGATGGCCCGCGCCGAGACCTACGGCGAACTGGCGAAACTCGAACAGCTGCTGGACGAGTACGCCACCGTGCAGGCCCTCGACCCGGCGAAGGTGCCGGTGGTCCGGGGGCAGATCTGGGAGCTGGTGCGCGCCGCCGAACTCCACCACGACCTGCACACCGAGGCGATGCCCGCCGCCGACGACTTCGACGATTTCGTGCTGCACCTCGACGGCTACCTGTGCGAGGTCAAGGACGTGCAGATCCGCGACGGGCTGCACGTCCTGGCCGGGGTGCCCACCGGTGAGGCCCGGGTGAACCTCGTCCTGGCCGTGCTGCGCGCCCCGCAGGTGTGGGGCGGCAGCCGGGCCCTGCCGGGCCTGCGCCAGGCTCTCGCCGCCGGTTACGGCCTCGACGAGCAGGCGCTGCTCGCCGAGCCCGGGGCGCGGGTGGCGGTGCCGAC
Organism: Micromonospora sp. WMMD735; assembly: GCF_049178995.1. Classification (NCBI taxonomy): domain Bacteria; kingdom Bacillati; phylum Actinomycetota; class Actinomycetes; order Micromonosporales; family Micromonosporaceae; genus Micromonospora; species Micromonospora sp. WMMD735. Next base: position 1,664,445 of record NZ_JBMHMJ010000002.1, on the reverse strand, counting down.
GGCGTTGACCGACGTCGTCGACGGGCCGGCGGTCACCGCCGCCGACGCGGTGGACCTGATCGAGGCGCTGGCCCGGCGGCTCGTCCTCGGCATGGAGACCCTCGGCTGGGATCCCGACCGGGCCGACCCGGCGGTCGCGGAGGTGACCGGCGGGTCCTGCCCCGACGCCGCCGAGGTGCTGCGGTTCGCCGCCCGCGAGGTGGTGCCCCGGCTGGACCGCACCACCGACGAGATCACCCACACCCTCGGCGCGCTCGCCGGCCGGTTCGTGCCGCCCGGACCGTCCGGGTCGCCCACCCGGGGCCTGGTCAACGTGCTGCCCACCGGCCGCAACTTCTACTCCGTCGACCCGAAGGCGATCCCCAGCCGCAACGCCTGGGACGTCGGGGTGGCGCTGGCCGACTCGCTGCTCGCCCGCTACCTCGCCGACACCGGGGAGTACCCGCGGTCGGTCGGGCTGACCGTGTGGGGCACCAGCGCCATGCGTACCCAGGGCGACGACATCGCCGAGGTGCTGGCCCTGCTCGGCTGCCGGCCGGTGTGGGACGACCGGTCGCGGCGGGTCACCGGCGTCGAGGTGGTGCCGGTGGCGGAACTGGGCCGGCCCCGGGTCGACGTCACGGTCCGCATCTCCGGCTTCTTCCGGGACGCGTTCCCGCACGTCGTCGCCCTCCTCGACGACGCGGTACGGCTCGTCGCCGCCCTCGACGAGCCGGCCGGGGACAACTACCTGCGCGCGCACGTGGCCGCCGACCTCGCCACGCACGGCGACGAGCGGCGGGCCACCGCCCGCATCTTCGGCTCCAAGCCCGGGGCGTACGGGGCGGGACTGCTGCCGTTGATCGACGCCCGCAACTGGCGCACGGACGCCGACCTGGCCGAGGTGTACGCCGTCTGGGGCGGCTACGCCTACGGCCGGGGCCTGGACGGGCGGGAGGCGCGGGCCGACATGGAACGGTCCTTCGCCCGGATCGCGGTGGCGGCGAAGAACCAGGACACCCGCGAGCACGACATCGTCGACTCCGACGACTACTTCCAGTACCACGGCGGGATGGTGGCGATGGTGCGGCACCTGACCGGGACCGCCCCGGCCGCGTACGTGGGTGATTCGGCGATGCCGCACGACGTGCGTACCCGCACCCTCGGCGAGGAGACCCGGCGGGTGTTCCGGGCCCGGGTGGTCAACCCGAAGTGGATCGCGGCGATGCGCCGGCACGGCTACAAGGGCGCGTTCGAGCTGGCCGCCACCGTGGACTACCTGTTCGGCTACGACGCCACCGCCGGGGTCGTCGACGACTGGATGTACGAGCGCCTCGCCGAGGCGTACCTGTTCGACGGGCAGACCCGGGAGTTCCTGGAGCGGTCCAACCCGTGGGCGCTGCGCGGCATCACCGAACGGCTCCTGGAGGCCGCCGAACGCGGCCTGTGGGCCGCCCCCGACCCCACCACCCTGGACCGACTCCGGGAGACGTACCTGGCCACCGAGGGCGACCTGGAGGATCTCCAATGAGCGGTTTTCCCTTCTCGGCCGTGCTCGGGATGGACGACATGCGGCTGGCGCTGCTGCTCAACGCGGTCAGCCCGGCGATCGGCGGGGTGCTGGTGCGGGGCGAGAAGGGCACCGCCAAGTCCACCGCCGTGCGGGCCCTGGCCGCGCTGCTCCCGCCGGTGGACCGGGTCGCCGGGTGCCGGTTCGGCTGTGACCCGGCCGCCCCCGACCCGACCTGCCCGGACGGCCCCCACCCGGGTGCGGGCGGGCACGACGACCCGGCCGCCGCGCCGGTGGAGCGCCGGCCGGCCCGGCTGGTGGAGCTGCCGGTCGGTGCCGCCGAGGACCGGGTGGTCGGCTCGCTGGACCTGGAGAAGGCCCTCGCCGAGGGGGTACGCGCCTTCGAGCCGGGCCTGCTCGCCGCCGCCCACCGGGGGGTGCTCTACGTCGACGAGGTGAACCTGCTCCACGACCACCTGGTCGACCTGCTCCTGGACGCCGCCGCGATGGGCCGCTGCCACGTCGAACGGGAGGGCGTCTCGGTCAGTCACGCCGCCCGGTTCCTGCTGGTCGGCACGATGAACCCGGAGGAGGGTGAGCTGCGTCCGCAGCTGCTCGACCGGTTCGGGCTCACCGTCGAGGTGGCCGCGAGCCGCGACCCGGTCGTCCGGGTGGAGGTGGTGCGCCGCAGGCTCGCCGCCGACGCGGACCCGGCCGGGTTCGCCGCCCGGTGGGCCGCCGCCGACGCCGAGGTGGCCGCCCGGGTGGCCGCCGCCCGGGACCGGCTCGACGGGGTGCTGCTGCCCGACGCCGCGTTGCGGCAGATCGCCGAGGTGTGCGCCGCGTTCGACGTGGACGGGATGCGCGCCGACATCGTCACCGCCCGGACGGCCGTCGCGCACGCCGCCTGGCAGGGCCGGGACCGGGTGACCGCCGACGACGTCCGGGTCGCCGCCCGGCTCGCCCTGCCGCACCGCCGTCGCCGCGACCCGTTCGACACCCCGGGCCTGGACGAGAAGCGCCTCGACGAGGCGTTGCAGCGGGCCCGCGACGAGCACCCCGACGACGATCCGCCGGACACCGGGCCGGCCGGTCCGGGTGACCCGACCGGCGGGCCGGACGGTGCCGGCCCCGGTGGGCCGGGCGGCCCCTCGGCGGGCGGCCCCGGCGACGGGTCGGGCCCGCAGTCACCCGACGCCACCGGTGGGCCGCAGGACGCCGGTGGTCCGCTGGACCACGACGACCACCCGCGCGCCCGGACCGGTCCGGCCTCCCCACCGTCCGGGGACGACCGGTGGCCGGACCGCATCGACGACGGCGGACCGGCCGGCGACGACGGGCCGGACACCGGACACCGCGCCGACGGCCGGTCGGGACGCCCCGACGACGGGTCCGCCGAGCACGCCGGTGCCCGTCCCGGGCGACCCGGCCAGGACGGCACCACGAACCCGCGTGACCCGGCGGGCACCGGCTCGGTGGCCGTACCGCAGCGGGGGTTGACGGCCCGGTTGTTCACCGCGCCGGGGGTCGGCGACGGGGTGCCCGGCCGGCGGTCGCGGGCCCGGACCGGGCGCGGACGGACCACCGGGGCCCGGGTGCCCGCCGGCCGGCCGGCCGCGGTGCACCTGCCGGCGACCCTGCGCGCCGCCGCCCCGCACCAGGCCCGGCGGGGCCGGTGCGGCGGCCGGCTGCTGCTGCGCCCCGACGACCTGCGGGAGGCGGTCCGGGAGGGCCGCGAGGGCAACCTGGTGCTGTTCGTCGTCGACGCCAGCGGGTCGATGGGCGCGCGGCAGCGGATGTCGGCGGTCAAGGGTGCGGTGCTGGCCCTGCTCACCGACGCCTACCAGCGGCGGGACACGGTGGCGGTGGTCGCCTTCCGGGGTGCCGGCGCGCAGGTGCTGCTGCCGGCCACCTCCTCGGTGCTGGCCGCGTCGGCGCGGCTGGCCGAGCTGCCCACCGGCGGGCGTACCCCGCTGGCGGAAGGGTTGCTCGTCGCCGCCGACCTGCTGCGGGTGCAGCGGCTGCGGGACCCGCGGCGGCGTCCGCTGGTGCTGGTCGTCACCGACGGCCGGGCCACCGCCGGGCACCGGCCGCTGGAACGTTCGGCGCGCGCGGCGGCCGTGCTCGCCGCCACCGGCGCGCCCTGTGTCGTGGTGGACTGTGAGTCCGGCCCGGTGCGGCTGCACCTGGCCCACCGGCTGGCCGGTCAGCTCGGCGCGGCCCACCACCGCCTGGACACGGTCACCGCCGACCCGCTGGCCGGGCTCGCCACCGTCGGAGCGAATCGGAGCGTGCGCTGATGCCGCAGGGAAAGCCGGAACACGTCCCCGCCGACGGGTTGACCACCCGGCAGCGGCGGCACCGTCCGTTGACCATCGTGCACACCGGGCAGATGAAGGGGAAGTCGACGGCGGCGTTCGGGTTGGCGCTGCGGGCCTGGACGGCCGGGCTGCCGATCGGGGTGTTCCAGTTCGTCAAGAGCGCCAAGTGGCGGGTGGGTGAGGAGAACGCCTTCCGGGCCCTGGGCCAGGTGCACGCCGACACCGGGCAGGGCGCGCCGGTGGCCTGGCACAAGATGGGCGAGGGCTGGTCGTGGATCCAGCGCGGCGGCGACGCCGACCATGCCGCCGACGCCCTGGAGGGCTGGCGGCAGATCCAGCGTGACCTGGCCGCGCAGCGCTACGGCCTGTACGTCCTCGACGAGTTCACCTACCCGATGAAGTGGGGCTGGGTGGACGTCGACGAGGTGGTCGACACCCTCACCCACCGGCCCGGCTTCCAGCACGTGGTGATCACCGGCCGGGACGCCGACCCGCGGCTGGTCGAGGCGGCCGACCTGGTCGCCGAGCTGACCAAGGTCAAGCATCCGATGGACGCCGGCCAGAAGGGCCAGAAGGGCATCGAGTGGTGACCGGACCGACCCGCCGTACCGACCAGCGCCGCCCGCCGGGCAACGCGCCGGCCGGTCACCCGGGCGGTACCGCGCCGGCCGTGCCGCCGACCGGCCCGTGGGCGCTGCCCCGGCTGGTGGTCGCCGCCCCCGCCAGCGGGCACGGCAAGACCACCGTCGCCACCGGACTGCTCGCCGCGCTGCGCCGCCGGGGCCTCACGGTCAGCCCGCACAAGGTCGGCCCCGACTACATCGACCCCGGCTACCACGCGCTCGCCGCCGGCCGCCCCGGCCGCAACCTCGACCCGTGGCTGGTCGGGGAGGACCTGGTCGCCCCGCTGCTGCGGCACGGCGCCAGCCTGCCCACCCCCGCCGACGTCGCCGTGGTGGAGGGGGTGATGGGGCTGCACGACGGCGCGGTCGGCCGGGGCGGCTACGCGTCCACCGCGCACGTCGCCACGCTGATCGACGCGCCGGTGCTGCTGGTCCTGGACACCACCGCGCAGGGGCGGTCGGCCGCCGCGCTGGTGCTCGGCATGCGCGCCTTCGACCCGGCGGTCCGGGTCGCCGGGGTGATCCTCAACCGGGTCGGCTCGCCCCGGCACGAGACCCTGCTGCGCGACGCACTCGCCGAGGTGGGCGTACCGGTGCTGGGGGCGGTGACCCGGGCGGTCGAGGTGGCCGCGCCGGCCCGGCACCTGGGGCTGGTGCCGGTCGCCGAACGGGCACCGGAGTCACTGGCCGTCGTCGACGCGCTCGCCGGTCTCGTCGAGGCAACCGTCGACCTCGACGCCGTGCTCGACCTGGCGCGCAGCGCCCCACCGGTGACCGTGGACGCCTGGGACCCGGGCACCGCCGTCGGTGGCCCGGCCGGCGGGGACCGTCCGGTCGTCGCGGTCGCCGCCGGTGCCGCCTTCACCTTCTCGTACGCCGAGACGGCCGAACTGCTCACCGCCGCCGGCGCGACCGTGGCCCCGTTCGACCCGCTGCGTGACCCGGCCCTGCCCACCGGCACCCGGGCCGTGGTCATCGGTGGCGGTTTCCCCGAGGTGCACGTCGAGGCGTTGAGCGCCAACACCGGCCTGCGTGCCGAGTTGGCCGGCTTCGCCGGTCCGGTGGCCGCCGAGTGCGCCGGGCTGCTCTACCTCGGCCGCTCCCTGGACGGGGTGCCGATGTGCGGGCGGCTCGACCACCACGCCCGGATGTCCGGCCGGCTCACCCTCGGCTACCGCGACGCGGTCGCCGCCACCGACTCCCCGGTCCACGCCGCCGGTGAGCGGGTACGCGGCCACGAGTTCCACCGCACCGTCACCGACCCCGGGCACGGCGACCGGCCCGCCTGGCGGTGGGACGGTACCGACCACGGTTTCGTCACCGGGCAGGTGCACGCCTCCTACCTGCACACCCACTGGGCGGGTCACCCCCGGGCCGCCCGCCGGCTGGTCGAGGCGGCGGCCCGGTGACCGGCACCGGTGCGGGTCACCCGCCCGTCGCCGCCACCGCCACGCTGACCGGGGTGGGGGTCGGGCCGGGGGACCCGGAACTGCTCACCCTCAGGGCGGTCCGGGTGCTGACCGAGGCCGACCTGGTGGTCGTACCGGTGCTGGACCGGCTGGCGGCGGACCCGGCGACGCCCCCCGGCCGGGCCGAGACGACGGTCCTCGCGCACGTGCCGGCGGACCGGCTGCGCCGGCTGCCGTTCGCCCTCGAGGACCGGGGCGGGGTGACCGCGCGCCGGGAGGCCGCCTGGGACGCCGCCGCCCGCGCCGTCGTCGACGCGTTCGACGCCGGGGCCCGTTCGGTCGCGTTCGCCACCATCGGCGACCCCAACGTCTACTCCACCTTCACCTACCTGGCCGACGGCGTCCGCGCGCTGCGGCCGGCGGTACGGCTGAGCACCGTGCCCGGCGTCACCGCCATGCAGGAGCTGGCCGCCCGCAGCGGCGTCCCGCTGTGCCAGGGCCGGGAGCCGCTGACCCTGCTGCCGGCCACCGCCGGCGCGGCACCGGTCGCCGACGCCCTCGCCGGGCCCGGCACCGTGGTGGTCTACAAGGGCTGGCGACGGCACCGGGAACTCGTCGACGAGCTGCGCCGGCACGACCGGCTCGACGACGCCGTGCTCGGCTGCGGCCTCGGCCTGCCCGACGAGCGGATCGGGCCGGTCGGCCCGGACGACGAGCTGCCCTACCTGTCGACGCTGCTGGTCCCGGCCCGCCGGGACCGGCGGGGAGGAAAACTGTGACGTCCACCGGAAAGGTGTGGTTCGTGGGGGCCGGGCCCGGCGCCGCCGACCTGCTCACCCTGCGCGCGGCCCGGGTGATCGCCGACGCCGACGTGGTGATCTGGGCGGCCAGCCTGGTGCACGCCGACGTGCTGGCCCACGCCCGCCCCGACGCCGAGATCGTCGACTCGTCGCAGCTGCCCATCGAGGGGGTGCTGCCGCTGTACCGGCGGGCCGCCGCCGACGGGCTCACCGTGGCCCGGATCCATTCGGGCGACCCGGCGCTGTGGGGTGCGGTGCAGGAGCAGCTCGACCTGTGCCGGGCCCTCGACCTGGCCGTGGAGATCGTCCCCGGGGTGTCCTCGTTCACCGCCGTCGCCGCCATCGTCGGCCGGGAACTGACCATCCCCGAGGTGGCCCAGTCGGTGATCCTCACCCGGCTGGAGGGCGGCAAGACGCCGATGCCGGCGGGGGAGCGGGTCCGCGACTTCGCCCGGCACGGCACCACCATGGCGCTGTTCCTGTCCGCCGCCCGCGCCGGGCAGGCCCAGACCGAACTGCTCGCCGGCGGCTACCCGGCCGACACCCCGGTGGTGGTGGCCTACCAGGCGACCTGGCCGGACGAACTGGTGGTGCGGTGCGCCCTCGGCGACCTGGCGGCCACCGTCAAGGAGCACCGGTTGTGGAAGCACACCCTGTTCCTGGTCGGGCCGGCGCTCGCCGCCACCGGCACCCGGTCGCACCTCTACCACCCGGGGCACTTCCACACCTTCCGCCGGGCCGAGCCGGCCGCCCGCGCCGAGCTGCGCCGGTCCCGGGCCGCCGTGGAGGACGCCACCCCGTGACGTACGCCGAGCCGCCGCTGCGCGAGCCGGACCTGCCGCGTACCGCGAAGGTCCGGCCGGTGGCGTTGCGTACCGGCTGGACCACCGGCGCGTGCGCGACGGCGGCGGCGAAGGCGGCGGTGACCGCCCTGGTCACCGGCGTACCCCCGACGGAGGTGGAGATCGGGCTGCCCGCCGGCCGGCGGGTGACCTTCGCGGTGGCCCGCTGCGACCTGACCGCCCGGCCCGAACCGACGGCGGAGGCGGTGGTGGTCAAGGACGCCGGGGACGACCCGGACGTCACCCACGGCGCGCACCTCACCGCGACCGTCGGTTGGCGGCCCCGGCCCGGCCTGGAACTCGCCGGTGGGGACGGCGTCGGCACCGTCACCCGCCCCGGGCTCGGTCTCGCCGTCGGCGGGCCGGCCATCAACGACACCCCCCGCCGGATGATCGGCCGGGCCGTCGCCGAGGTGGTCGACCTGGCGGAGGTGGGTGTCCGGGTGGTGATCAGCGTCCCGGGCGGCGAGGTGATGGCCCGCAAGACCACCAACCGGCGGCTCGGCATCGTCGGCGGCATCTCCATCCTCGGCACCACCGGCATCGTCAGGCCGTTCTCCACCGCCTCCTGGCGGGCCAGCGTGGTGCAGGCGGTGCACGTGATGGCCGCCCAGGGGCAGCGGACCGTGGTGTTGTGCACCGGCGGGCGCACCGAACGGGCCGCCCGCGCGCTGCTGCCGGAGCTGCCGGAGGTGTGTTTCGTCGAGGTCGGCGACTTCACCGGCGCGGCCGTCACCGCCGCCGTCGGCGACGCGATGACCGGGGTGGTCTTCGTCGGGATGGCCGGCAAGCTGGCCAAACTCGCCGCCGGCATCCTGATGACCCACTACACCCGGTCGAAGGTGGACCTGTCCCTGCTCGGCGCGGTCACCGCCGAGGCCGGTGGTGACGCCGACCTGGTCGCGGCGGTGCTGGCGGCCAACACCGGCCGGCACGCCTACGAGCTGTGGGAGGCCGCCGGGCTGCTGCGCCCCGCCGGTGACCTGCTCTGCGAGCGGGTCCGCCAGGTGCTGCGCCGCTTCGCCGGGCCGGCGCTCACCGTCGACGTGGCGATGGTCGACTTCACCGGCGACCACCTGGTCGCCTCCTCCGGCCGGTGGCCGGCGTGACCGGGCCCGAGCCGGTGGTGGTGCTGGGGATGGACGCGGCCGGTCGGCCACTGCCGCCGCCGGCGCTCGCCGCCCTGGCCGGGGCCGGGCTGGTCGTCGGGGCGGCCCGGCACCTGGCCGCCGTGCCGGTGCCGGCCGGCGTCGACACCGTCACCCTCGGCCCGCTCGCCCCGGCGGTGGCACGGCTCGCCGCCGCGCACGCCGCCGGGGTTGCGGCCGTGGTGCTGGCCAGCGGCGACCCCGGCCTGTTCGGCGTGGTACGCCGGCTGCGCGCCGCCGCACTGCCGGTCCGGGTGCTGCCGGCGGTGTCCAGCGTGGCCGCCGCGTTCGCCCGCGCCGGGCTCGACTGGGACGGCGCGGTGGTGGTCACCGCCCACGGCCGGCAGTTGGGCCCCGCGCTCAACGCCTGCCGGGCGCTGCCCGCCGTCGCCGTGCTGACCGCGCCGGACGCCGGGGCGGCCGAGATCGGGGCCGGGCTGGCCGGCTGGTCCCGCCGCCTGCTGGTCGCCGAGCACCTCGGCACCCCCGCCGAGCGGGTCACCCGGGTCAGCCCCGAACAGGCCGCCGGTCGCCGTTGGGCCGACCCGCACGTCCTGCTCAGCCTCGCCGGTGCGGCCGACGACGCCGGTGCGACGCACCCCGGTCCGGGTGGTGCGGCCGGGTCCGGCGGTGGGGTCGGGCCGGTACGCGGCGACAACCAGCCGGCCGCCGCGCCGGCCGCCGGCTGGGCGCTGCCCGAGTCCGCGTACCGGCACCGGGACTCGATGATCACGAAGGCCGAGGTGCGGGCGCTGGCCGTCGCCCGGTTGCGGCCCCGGCTCGGTCGACTGGTCTGGGACGTCGGCGCGGGCAGCGGATCGGTGGGTATCGAGTGCGCGCTGCTCGGCGCGGCGGTGATCGCCGTGGAGCGGGAACCGACGGCACCGGTCGCCGACAACGCCGCCCGGCACGGCGTCGACGTCCGGGTGGTGACCGGTGACGCGCCGGCAGTCCTGGCCGGGCTGCCCGATCCGGATGCCGTCTTCGTCGGCGGTGGCGGGACCGACGTGCTGACCGCCGTCGCCGACCGCCGCCCCGACCGGGTGGTGGTCACCCTCGCCGCCCTGGACCGGGTCGCCCCGGCCGTGCACCTGCTGCGCGCCGCCGGCTACACGGTGACCGGCAGCCAACTCGCCGCCGCCCGCCTCGCCGACCTGCCCGGCGGGTCCGTCCGACTCGCGGCCACCAACCCGGTGGTCGTCCTCACCGGGGAGCGTCCGTGACCACCACCGCACCACACCGGCACCGGGACGCGCCCGGCACCGGCCCGCACCGGGTCGGGCTCGTCGCGGCCACCGCCGCCGGCCGCCGGCACGCCCGGACCCTGGCCGCCGCCTGGCCGCACGCCCGGCTGGTCGAGGCCGACGGGGTCGCCGACGCGCTGCGCACCGCGTGGACGACGTGCGACGCGGTGGTGGCGTTCCTCGCCACCGGTGCGGTGGTCCGGGTGCTGGCGCCGCTGCTCGGCGACAAGCGCACCGATCCGGCGGTGGTGGTGGTCGACGAGGCCGCCCGGCACGCCGTGGCCCTGCTCGGCGGGCACGCCGGGGGCGCGAACACGCTCGCCGCCGAGGTGGCCGCGGTGCTCGACGCCCGGCCGGTGGTCACCACCGCCACCGACGCGGTCGACCTGCCCGGCCTGGACACCCTCGGCTGGCCGGTCGAGGGGGCGGTGGCCGCGGTGTCCCGGGCGATCCTCGACGGCGAGCCGGTCCGGCTGGTCGCCGACGCGGTGTGGCCGCTGCCCGCCCTGCCGCCGAACGTCCATCTCGTGCCACCGGCCGCCGCGCCGTCTCCCGCCACGGAACACCCGCCCGTCGGCCCCGCGCCGGCAGCCGACCCGCAGGGCGGGTACCGGGTGCTGGTGACCGACCGGGTGGTGCCCATCGACGACCGGACCGTCGTGTTGCGGCCGCCGTCCCTGGTCGCCGGGGTCGGGTCCAGCCGGGGGGTGCCCGCCGCCGAGGTCGACGCGCTGCTGCACCGGGCGCTCGCCGACGCCGGCTTGAGCCCGGCCAGCCTGCGCTGCCTGGCCAGCGTCGACGTGAAGGCCGACGAGGAGGGCATCCGGGCCACCGCCGACGCGCTCGGCGTACCGCTGCGGACCTGGCCGGCGGCGGAGCTTTCGGCGGTGGACGTGCCGCACCCCAGCGAGGTGGTGCGGGCCGCCGTCGGCACGCCCAGCGTCGCCGAGGCGGCGGCGTTGCGCGACGGCGGCACCCTGCTGGTGCCCAAGACCGCCTCGGCGATGGCCACCGTGGCGGTCGCCCGGCACGCCCCGCGCGGCCGGCTGGCGATCGTCGGCCTGGGTCCCGGCGCGGCCGACCTGCGCACCCCGCGCGCCGTGGCCGAGTTGCGCCGGGCCGCCGTGGTCGTCGGCCTCGACCAGTACGTCGACCAGGTCCGTGACCTGCTGCGGCCGGGCACCCGGGTGCTGGCCAGCGGGCTCGGCGCGGAGGAGGAACGGGCCCGCAGCGCGGTCGCCGAGGCCACCGCCGGGCACGCCGTCGCGCTGGTCGGCTCCGGTGACGCCGGGGTGTACGCGATGGCCAGCCCCGCCCTGGAGTACGCCGACGAGCGGATCGACGTGGTCGGGGTGCCCGGGGTGACCGCCGCGCTGGCCGCCGCCGCGCTGCTCGGTGCGCCGATCGGCCACGACCACGTCTACCTGAGCCTGTCCGACCTGCACACCCCCTGGCCGGTGATCGAACGGCGGGTCGCCGCCGCCGCCGAGGCGGACCTGGTGGCGCTGCTGTACAACCCGCGCAGCCGGGCCCGGGACTGGCAGCTCGGCGCGGTGCTGGCGACGTTCGCCGCGCACCGCCCGCCGCAGACCCCGGTCGGGGTGGTCCGCAACGCCAGCCGCCCCGACGAGCAGGTCCACCTGGCCACCCTGGCCACCTTCGACCCGACCGTGGTCGACATGTACGGGCTGGTGGTGGTGGGCAGTTCGCAGACCCGGCTGGTCGGCGGGCGGATGGTCACCCCCCGGGGCTACCGGTGGCGCGGATGACCCCCGTCGTGCCGGTGCCCGGTCCGGCCGGGGTGCCGCCGCCGGTGGTGATCGACGCCTGCCAGGGCTGCGGGGCCTGCCTGCTGACCTGCCCCACCCACGCGATCCGCCCGGTGCCCGGTGGCCTGACCGTGCGCGCCGATCGCTGCACCGGCTGCCTGGAGTGTCTGGAGATCTGCCCGGTGGACGCGATCCGGGCCACCACCGACCGTCGAGGAGCACCATGACCAGCATCCACCCGGCCCGTCGCCGGCCCATCCCGGGAGGCGGGCGGTGAGAAGGGTCGTCCACCCCATCGAGCAGGAGTCGTACCGGATCCTGCGGGAACGGGTCGACCTGGGCGGCCTGCCGCCGCTGACCCGGGCGGTCGTCGAGCGGGTGGTGCACGCCAGCGCCGACCTCGACTACGTCACCGACCTGGTCTGCGACGAGGCGGCGCTGGCCGGCGGGCTGGCCGCGCTGCGCGCCGGGGCACCGATCGTCACCGACGTGGCGATGGTCGCCGCCGGGATCACCGGGGCCGGGCGGGAGATCGTCTGCCCCGTCGCCGAACCGGCCGCCGCCGCGCTGGCCCGGCAGACCGGCCTGACCCGGTCGGCGGCGGCGGTGCGGATCGCCCTGGACCGGGTCGGCCCGGGGGCGGTCTGGGTGGTCGGCTGCGCGCCGACCGCGCTCGTCGAACTGATCGCGGTGCACGCCGCCCCGGCGCTGGTGATCGGGTTGCCGGTGGGCTTCGTCGGGGCCGCCGAGTCCAAGGCGGCGTTGCGGGCCAGTGGCCTGCCGGCCGTGTCCAACATCGGCGAGAAGGGTGGCTCGGCGGTCGCCGCCGCCGCCCTCAACGCCCTGCTCTACCTGGAGGAAACATGACCGCACTGGTCATCGTCGGGCACGGCACGCGCAACGCGGCCGGGGTCGACCAGTTCGCCGCGCTCGTCGACCGGGTGCGGGACCGGGCGGGGGCCGCCGTCGGCGACGTCGAGGGCGGGTTCATCGAGCTGTCCCGGCCGCCGCTGACCGACGCGGTGACCGCGCTGGTGACGCGGGGGCACCGGGCGCTCGTCGCGTTGCCGCTGGTGCTCACGGCCGCTGGCCACGGCAAGGGCGACATCCCGGCCGCGATGGCCCGCGAGCAGGAACGCCACGCCGGCCTGACCTACCGGTACGGGCGACCGCTCGGCCCGCACCCGCTGCTGCACACCGTGCTGGAGCAGCGGATCGACGCGGCGCTGGCCGGGGCCGACCGGGCCGGCACCTGGGTGGCGTTGATCGGGCGGGGCGCCACCGACCCGGACGCCAACGCCGAGGTGGCCAAGGTGGCCCGGCTGCTGTGGGAGGGGCGCGGCTACGCCGGGGTGGAACCGGGATTCATCTCGCTGGCCGAGCCCTCGGTGCCGGCGGTGCTCGACCGGCTGCGCCGCCTCGGTGCCCGCCGGATCGTGGTCGCCCCGTACTTCCTGTTCGCCGGGGTGCTGCCGGACCGGATCGTGGCGCAGTCGCAGGCGTACGCCGCCGACCATCCCGACCTGGACGTCCGGGTCGCGGATCTGATCGGCGACTGCGACGCCCTGGCCGACCTGGTGCTGGAGCGGTACGCCGAGGCGCTGCGCGGGGACATCCGGATGAACTGCGACACCTGCGCCTACCGGGTGCTGATGCCGGGCTTCGCCGACAAGGTGGGCCGCCCGCAGACCCCGCACGACCACCCCGACGACCCGGTCGACGGCCACGGCCACCACGACCATCACGGCCACCACCACGACCACGGCCACCACGACCACCAGCACGACCACGGCCACCAGCACGACCACGCGCCCGGTCCGGGGCAGGCCGTGACCCCGGTCCGCTGAGCGCCGGTCAGCCGGCCAGCGCGCGGGCCAGGGCGAAGCCGAGGGTGGCCGCGCCCAGCCCGGCGACCACGCTGACCAGCACGTTGGCCAGCGCGGGCCGGCGGTCGCCGGCCCGCGCCAGCCGTACCGTCTCGTAGCCGAAGGTGGACCAGGTGGTCAGCGCGCCGCAGAAGCCGGTGCCGACCAGCGCGGTCACCGCCGGCCCGGCGGGCACCCCGGTCACCACGCCGAGCAGCAGCGACCCGGCGACGTTGACGGTCAGCGTCCCCCACGGGAACCGGGAGCCGTGCCGGGCCTGCACGGCCCGGTCGGTGAGGTAGCGCAGCGGCGCGCCCAGCGCCGCGCCGAGCGCGATCAGCAGCACGCTCACCGTCCCTCCCGCCGGCCGGGCCGCTCCGCCGCCGGGCCGGACCGGCCGGGCCCGCGTCCACCCCGGTCGGCCCCCGACCGGCGGCGGTCGGCGCGGTCCAGCAGCCCGCCGGCCAGGGCGTCACCGGCCGCGACGGCCGCGAGCCCACCGACCAGGGTGGCGACCAGGTAGGCCAGCGCCGTCCCGGCGGCCCCGGCGGCCAGCGCCCGGTGGACGTCCATCGCGTACGCGGAGAAGGTGGTGAACCCGCCGAGCACGCCCACCCCGAGCAGCGGCCGGACCAGCGGGCCGGCCCGTCGTCGGCCGAGCACCGCCATCAGCGCCCCGATCAGCAGGCACCCGGTGACGTTGACCGTGCAGGTGGACCAGGGGAAGCCGGTCGGGGAGTGCGGCAGGGCGGCCTGCACCCCGGCGCGGGCGAGCGCCCCGAGCGCCCCACCGGCGGCGATCACGCCCAGCACGGTGGCCGGGTGCGCGGCCAGCTCGCCCCGGTCGGCCGGGACCCGCAGGTCGACGTCCGGATCGACGCGCCGCGACGACGGTGACGTCATCGGGACCTCCCCACCAGCATCGCCGGGCACTGGCAGGGACCGTCGCCGCGTCCGCGCGGTTCTCCCGGTCGGGCCGGGACGGCGGGCCCCACCACCGACCCGTCCGCGAGCATAGCCCGGCCGGCCCGGGGGCCGTGGCCGGTGCCCACCGGCGCGTACGGTCGGCGGGGTGGCCGGCCCGGGTGCCGGTCGTCGTGCCACGACCGTCAGGAGGAGCAGTGCCGGACCGTAGCCCGTACCCCCGCGAAGCGGACCCCGCCGGGCGGGCCGGCGGCGCCGCGGTGCCGCCGGCCCGGACCGCGGCCCACGACATGTTCGACGCCGACGTGGCGTCGCGAGGGCTCGGCATCGAGCTGGTGCACGCCGCCGGTGGTACGGCGGTGGCCCGGATGCGGGTGACCGCCGGGATGGTCAACGGTCACCGGATCGGCCACGGCGGGTTCGTCTTCCTGCTCGCCGACACCGCCTTCGCGCTGGCCTGCAACACGCACGGCCCGGCCACCGTCGCGGCCGGCGGCGAGATCAGCTTCCTGCGCCCGGTCCGCGAGGGGGACCTGCTGACCGCGTCCGCCACCGAACGCGTCAGGTACGGCCGCAGCGGCATCTACGACGTCACCGTCACCCGCGACGGCGAGGTGGTGGCCGAGTTCCGGGGACGCAGCCGCACCCTCACCCGCCCCGCCGACGACTGACCCCGGGCCGGGTTTCGACAGGCGTCCGACGGGAAGAGGAGCCGGTACGGGAGCGGTCCGCTGTGCACCCTCCACGTGCGACGGTCATTGATTGCACTGGTTTCCGGGCTTACACACCACTTTGGTCGGGTTTTGTTGACATCGCCCCGCCCGGCAGAGAAGACTCGCCCTTCTGATCTGCCAGGCGACGAAGGGTGACCGAGTCCATGACCAGATCGAAGATCGTCGCGGCGGCGCTCGCCGTCGCCCTGACCGCGCTGGCCGGCTGCGACGCCGGAGAGAGCGTCGACGTCGACGGCGGGTCCACCGCCGGGGGATCGACAGGTGGCACGCTCACCGCCGCGATCGGCGGCGAACCCGACCAGCTCGACCCGCACAAGACGTCGGCCTACCACAGTTTCCAGGTGCTGGAGAACGTCTACGACACCCTGGTCGAGCCGGACGCCGACCTGAAGATGGGGCCCGCGCTGGCCACCAGGTGGACCACCAGCAGCGACCAGCTCACCTGGACCTTCACCCTCCGCGAGGGGGCCCGGTTCTCCGACGGGTCGCCGCTGACCGCACCGGACGTCGTCTACTCCTACCAGCGGATCATCAACGAGAAGCTGAACGCGGCGTACAAGTTCGCCACCGTCAAGACCGTGACCGCGCCCGACCCGGCCACGGTGGTGGTCACGCTGACCGCGCCCACCCCCAACCTGCTGGCCAACCTCGGCGGCTTCAAGGGCGTCGCGATCGTGCAGAAGGCCAACGTGGAGTCGGGCGCGATCACGACCCGGCCGGTGGGCAGCGGCCCGTTCACCGTCGCCTCCTATACCTCCGGCGACACCATCAAGCTGACCCGCAACGACGCCTACTGGGGGCCGAAACCGAAGATCGACGGCGTCACCTTCACCTTCGTCAAGGACCCGACGGTGGCCCTGCAGAACCTGCGCGGCGGCGAGGTGCAGTGGACCGACAACCTGCCACCCCAGCAGGTGCCGACCCTCAAGGAGGACGGCGCGCTGACCGTCGCCACCACCCCCTCGACCGACTACTGGTACCTCGCCCTCAACGAGGCACGCAAACCGTACGACGACGTGAACGTGCGCCGCGCCGTCGCGTTCGCGCTGGACCGGGAGGCGATCACCAAGGCCGCCAAGTTCGGCCAGGCCACCGCCAACCAGACCGCCATCCCCAAGGGCAGCTCCTGGTACTACGACTACGCGCCCTACCGGCACGACCCGGACCAGGCCCGGCAACTGCTCGGCGGGGCCGGCGTCAGCGGCCGCACCATGGACCTGATGGTCACCAGCGAGTACCCGGAGACGGTCACCGCCGCCCAGGTGATCGCCGCCCAGCTGAAGGACGTCGGGATCACCGTGAAGATCCGTACCCTGGACTTCGCCCAGTGGCTCGACGAGCAGGGCAAGGGCAACTTCGACGCCTTCCTGCTCGGCTGGCTGGGCAACATCGACCCGGACGAGTTCTACTACGCCCAGCACCGCACCGGCGGCACGTTCAACTTCCACAAGTACAGCAACCCCGCCGTCGACACCCTGCTCGACCAGGCCCGCACCCAGACCGACGAGGCCGTCCGCAAGCAGACGTACGAGCGGGCCGCGAAGCAGATCGTCGACGACGCCAGCTACGTCTACCTCTACAACCCGGACGTGGTGCAGGGCTGGTCCCGCAAGGTCGCCGGCTACCAGGTCCGCTCCGACCGGGCGATCCGGTTCCGCGACGTCGCCCTGAACCGCTGAGGGGGCGAGGTGGGACGCTTCGTCCTGCGGCGGCTGCTCCAGTCGGTCGTCGTCCTGCTCGGGGTGACCCTGGTGGTCTTCCTGCTGCTGCAACTGGTCCCCGGCGACCCGGTGCGGGTCTCCCTGGGCACCCGCTTCGACCAGCAGACCTACGACGCGCTACGGGAACGCTCCGGGCTGGACCGCCCGCTGGTGGTGCAGTACCTCAGCTACGTCGGCAACGCGCTCACCGGTGACCTCGGGGTGAGCTTCCGCAGCGGCCAGCCGGTCACCACGATCGTGTTGCAACGGCTGCCCGCGACCCTGTCCCTGGCGGTGACCGCCGTGCTGCTCGCCCTGCTCGTCGCCTTCCCGCTCGGGGTGCTCTCCGCGGTGCGCAGCGGTTCGTTCGTCGACCACGCCGCCCGGGTGTTCAGCCAGTTCGGCGTGTCCGTCCCCGACTTCTGGACGGGCATCATGGGCATCCTGCTCTTCGCCGGGGTGCTCGGCTGGCTGCCCCCGTCGGGGTACGTGGCGCTCACCGACGACCCGGTGGGCTGGGCGTCGCACGTCGCGTTGCCCGCCGCCGCCGTCGGCCTGGTCACCGCCTCCATCCTCACCCGGTTCATCCGTTCCTCGGTGCTGGAGGTGCTCGCCGAGGACTACGTCCGCACCGCCGAGGCCAAGGGGCTGCGCCCCCGGGTGGTGGTCGTGCGGCACGTGCTGCGCAACGCGCTGATCCCGGTGGTCACCGTGGTCGGGGTGCAGTTGGCCAGCCTCGTCGGTGGGGTGATCGTGATCGAGGTGCTGTTCGCCTGGCCGGGCGTCGGCCGGCTCACCTACGACGCCGTCCAGGCCCGGGACTACCCGGTGCTGCAGGGCGCGGTGCTCTTCGTGGCCACCCTGTTCCTGCTGACGAACCTGCTGGTGGACGTCCTCTACGCCCGCCTCGACCCGAGGATCACGCTGCGATGAGCGCCGGGGACCGGGCGACGCCCCCCGCCGCCCCGCCGGTCGACCCGGTCGACGACCGTCCGTCGGTGGCGGCCGTCGAGCCGGGCACCCTGCGCCGTGTGCTGACCGCGCTGTGGCATGACCCGCCGGCCGTCGCCGGCACGGTGGTGCTGCTGGTCCTGCTGGTCGTCGGGCTGGCCGGGCAGTGGCTCGCGCCGGCCGGGACCAACGACGTGGACGTCGAGGAGATGCTGCGCCCGCCCAGCGGCGCGCATCCGTTCGGCACCGACGAGCTGGGCCGTGACGTGCTCAGCCGGGTGCTGGTGGCGGCCCGGGTGTCGTTGCAGGTGGGCCTGGTCAGCGTCGGCATCGCCCTGGCCGTCGGGGTCACCGTCGGCCTGCTCGCCGGCTGGTACGGCGGTTGGACGGACAACGTCCTGATGCGCGGCATGGACGTGCTGTTCGCGTTCCCGGTGCTGCTGCTCGCCGTGGCGATCGTCGCGGTCCTCGGTCCGGGACTGGTCACCGCGATGACCGCCATCGGGGTGGTCTACACCCCGATCTTCGCGCGGGTGACCCGGGCCGGCGTGCTCGCCGTACGGGAGCAGGTGTTCGTCCGGGCCGCCGTCTCCATCGGCACCTCCGACCTGCGTATCCTGCGCCGGCACGTGCTGCCCAACATCGCCGCCCCGCTGATCGTGCAGACCTCGCTGTCGTTGGCCTTCGCGATCCTGTCCGAGGCGGCGCTGTCCTTCCTCGGGCTGGGTGTGCAGCCCCCCGCGCCGGCCTGGGGCCGGATGCTCTACGACGGGCGCGGTTTCGTCACCGACGCCTGGTGGCTGGGGTTCTTCCCCGGCGCGGCGATCTTCCTGACCGTGCTCGCGTTCAACCTGGTGGGTGACGCCCTGCGCGACGTGCTCGACCCCCGTCAGCTCACCGTCAGCGAAGCCCGCAGGAGCATCCGATGAGCGGGCCCGCCGTACCGTCGCCCCGGGTCGGCGGGGACGCGCCGGTGCTGGAGATCAGCGACCTGACGGTCACGCTGGGCACCCGCAACGGCCCGGCCCGCGCGGTCGCGGGCGTCGACTGGTCGGTGGCTCCCGGCGAGACCCTCGCCCTGGTCGGGGAGTCCGGCAGCGGCAAGAGCATGACGGTGCTCGCCGCCACCGGGCTGGCCCCGCGCTCCGCCACCGTCACCGGCCGGGTCCGGCTGCTCGGCCGGGAGCTGACCGGCATGTCGGAGCCGGACCGCCGCCGGTGGCGGGGCCGGCACGTCGGCTTCGTCTTCCAGGACCCGATGACCGCCCTCAATCCGGTGCTGACCGTCGGCCGGCAGGTCGCCGAGGCGTGCGAGGAACACCTCGGGATGAGTCGACGGCAGGCCCGCTCGCGCGCCGTCGAGCTGCTCGACCTGGTCGGGATCCCGGCACCCGGGCGTCGGGTGGACGCCCACCCGCACGAGTTCTCCGGCGGGATGCGGCAACGGGTCGTCATCGCGATGGCCCTGGCCTGCGAACCGGCCCTGCTCATCGCCGACGAGCCGACCACCGCGCTGGACGTCACCACCCAGGCGCAGATCGTCGACCTCGTCGCCGACCTGCGCCGCCGGCTCGGCACCGCGGTCGTCTGGATCACCCACGACCTTCCGGTGGTGGCCGGGATCGCCGACACCGTCGCGGTGATGTACGGGGGCCGGATCGTCGAGCAGGGCCCGGTCGACGCGGTCTTCGTCACCCCGGGGCACCCGTACACCCGGGCCCTGCTGGCGGCCCGGCCCCGGCCCGGCGCGGCGGGGGAGGACCTGGCCGCGATCCCCAGCGCGCCGCCCAGCCCGCTCGACCTGCCGCCCGGGTGCGCGTTCTGGCCGCGCTGCCCGGTGCGCGGGGACGCCCGCTGCGCCCACGAGCTGCCGCCGCTGGTCCCGATCGCCCCCGCCCACCGGGTCCGCACCTTCTGTCCCGCCCCCACCGCCGAGGCCCGGGACGGCGCGGCCGGGACCCGATCCACCGCCGACGACCCGGGCCAGCCCACCCCGGAGGACCGATGAGTACGGGAACGATCGCCGAACTCGACGACCTCACCGTCTGGTTCCCCAGCCCCGGTGGCCCACCGGTGCGGGCGGTGGACGGGGTGTCGCTCACCGTACGGTCGGGCGAGACGCTGGGCCTGGTGGGGGAGTCCGGCAGCGGCAAGTCCACCACCGGCCTGGCGCTGCTGCGGCTGGTGGCCCCGACCGGCGGCCGGGTCGTCGTCGGCGGGCAGGACGTCACCGGCTGGTCGCGTCGCCGCCTGCGCGGGCTGCGCCGCCGGGTGGCCATGGTGTTCCAGGACCCGCAGGCGTCGCTGGACCCGCGCCGCACCGTCGGCGCGAGCATCGCCGAACCGCTCGTCGTGCACCGGCTGGCCCGCTCGGCCGACGCCCGCCGGCACCGGGTCGCCGAACTGCTCGACCTGGTGGGCCTGCGGCCGGAGACGGCCAGCCGACACCCGCACGAGCTGTCCGGCGGCCAACGCCAGCGGGTCGGCATCGCCCGCGCGTTGGCCGGGGAACCCGACCTGATCGTCCTCGACGAACCGATCGCGTCGCTCGACCTGAGCGTGCAGGCACAGATCATGAACCTGCTGCGACGGCTGCAACGCGACCTCGGACTCACCTACCTGTTCATCGCGCACGACCTGGCCGCGGTGGAGCATCTCAGCGACCGGATCGCGGTGATGTACCTGGGCCGGATCGTGGAGACCGGCACCCCGGCGCAGCTCTGGCGGGAACCGGCGCACCCCTACACGGCGGCGTTGCTGTCGGCGGTTCCGGTGGCCGACCCCCGGGTGGAACGGCACCGGCGGCGGATCATCCTCACCGGTGACGTGCCCAGCCCGACCGATCCGCCGAGCGGCTGCCGGTTCCGTACCCGCTGCCCGCAGGCCCGGCCCGCCTGCGCCGAGACTGACCCGCCGCCGGTCGAGGTGGGTCCCGGCCACCGGGCCGCGTGCCTGTTCGCCGGGGAGGCGGTACGCGCCATGCGCGCCGACCCGCCCACCCCGGTCACCGACGGCGACGGGTCAGGCGGCGCGCGCCGGTAACGGTACGGCGGGACGCGGCAACCCCTCCCCGCGTCGTCGCCGGCCGGTCACCAGCCCGTGAGCAGCGGCGACACCGGACGGTCGGGCCGGCAGCGGCACGACGACGGCCAGTCGCCGGCCGGCCCCGCCCGGCCGGTCCGGCAGTGCCGCCGGACGTCCGGTCACGGCCGCCGCCCACCCGGGCCGCCCGCCGTTGTCGCCGGACTCCCGGCCCGGCTCGGGGCGCCGGGCGACCCCGGGCAGGGCCGTCGGCTGCCGGAATCCCCGGTCGGGTACCCCGTCACCCGTGGGCAGGCTGCGCAGGAGGTGCCCGCCCACCCGGGCGGCGACAGCAGCCGCCCGACCCGCCCCGGGCCACTGACCGGCGGACCCCACGCGGTGCGTCCCCGCCCGCTGACCGGGCCCGGCGTGGTGGGCCCCGCCGACCCGACCGGCGGACCCGACGCGGTGGACCGGTTCCGCCGCACGGGCGACCCCGGTGCGCCGGCCCGGGGCGGCCCGGTGCCCGGGTGCCACCCGCCCCGGGTCCCCGGCCCGGCGGGGCACCCCGACCGGGCGACGGACCCTGGCCCGTCCGGTCCCGCCGGCCTGCCGGACGGCCCCGGCCCGCGCGGCGGCCACCCCGGCCTGCGCGGCCACCCCGGCCTGTTCAGTAGTCCCGGCCTGCTCGGTACCCCCGGTCAGACCGGCGGATGCGGCCCGGCGGGCGAAGTCGGCGCGGACCGGGCGGGGCAGCCGGTCGGACGCGCAGCGGCGCAGGGCCGGGTCGGCCACCACCAGACCACCCCGGGTCGACGGCTGCAGGAGGCCGGCGTCGGTGAGCCGGCGCAGCGCCCCGGCGACCCGCTCCGGGGCCCAGTCGAGCAGCACCGCCACGGCCGGGGCGGTGACCGGGACGTCGAGCGTCGCGGCGGCCATCAGCACCGCCCGGTGTACGCCGTCGCACCGGTCCAGCCGGGCGGCGGCGCGGCGGCGCAGCGCCTCGGGCAGCGCCGGCTCCGCCCCGGCGTCGGCGGCGGGACCACCGTCCGTGCCGTGGCGGGGCATCGCCTCGACGTAGGCGGCGGCGTGGCCGGGCCGGCCGGCGACCAGCGGCAGCAGCCGGGTGGCTGCCCCGACCGGCTGGCCGGATCGGGCGAGCAGCCGGCGCAGCAACCGGCCGGTGTGGAGGGTGCCCAGCGGGGCCAGTTCGACCAGGTGCCGGCCGGCGGGCGCGGGCAGCGGGTCCGCCCGGTCCGGCCGGTGGGTGGCCAGCACCGCCAGCGGCAGGCCCCGGTCGGTCGCGGCGGCGAACAGCGCGTGCAGGAACCGTCCCAGCTCCGGGGCCGCCCGGTCCAGGTCGTCCACGCCGACCACCACCGGCCGGCGGGCGGCCAGGGCGAGCAGGACCCGGCGTACCGCCGCCGCACCGGCGACCGCCGACCGGTCCGGGGCGTCCAGCAGCGCGGCGAGCGCCGCCACGGTCGGCCCGACCTGGCCCGCCGGGACCAGCCCGTCGACCAGGGCGGCCAGCCGGGGGCGGACCGCGTCCGTCGGGCCGCCGTCGGGCAGCCCCGCCAGGTCCCGCAGCAGCTGCGCGACCGGCCCGAACACCTGCTCCGGGTACGGCGGGCAGTGCGCCACCACCCAGCGCACCGCCCGGCCGTCGACCTCGGGCAGCCGGTGGCGCAGCTCGGCCAGTACCCGGCTGCGGCCGATCCCGTCCGGGCCGGTGAGGGCCACCCACCGTGGACGATGCTCCCGGACCGCCCCGGTGAGCTGGTCCAGGGCGGTGGCGACCTCCCGGCGTCGACCGATCAGCGGGCCGTCGTGGCGGGCCGGCCGGTGGTGGGTCGGGCGGGTGACTCGCCAGACGTCGACAGGCAGCGCCTTGCCGGTGAGGCTGGCCGGGGCGAGGGCGTGCTGGTCGACCAGGCCGGCGGTGGCCCGGTGGGTGGCCGCGCAGACGACCACGCCGCCCGCCGGGGCGTACTCCTGGATGCGGGCGGCGGTGGTGAGGACCGCACCGGAGGCCATGCCGTGCCCGCCGTCACGGGCGGCGGCCAGGTCGACCACGGCCTCGCCGGTGGCGACACCCACCCGGACCCGCAGCGTCACCCCGCCGGGCAACGTCCGCCGGTCCAGCGCGGCCTGGATCTCCAGGGCCGCCCGCACCGCCCGGTAGCCGTCCAACCCGTCGGAGGTACGCGCCCCGAACAGCGCCATCACCGCGTCGCCGACGTACTTCTCCACCGTGCCCTGCCAGCGGCGCAGCACCCCGGCGACGGTGTCGAAGTAGGCGAACTGCACCGCCCGGACATCCTCCGGGTCGAGCCGTTCGGTCACCGCGGTCGACCCGACGATGTCGGCGAAGAGCACGGTCAGCGTGCGTCGTTCCTGCGGCACCGGCCAGGGCGTCGTGGTGGCGTCTTCCCGACCGGTACCGACCGTGGACAGCGGCATCCCACCCACCCCTCTCCCGCGCGGTGCTGCTGTTGTCGACGACGATCGGAGACTGTCACCACCGGGCTGACGGGGGATCTGCCGAACGACGTATGTCGGTCGGTCGCCACCTTTAGTCGCAATATCGACGCGAGAGGTACCAATGCCGGATCCAGCCCGTAGAACGGTGCGGGGACCTGTGACTAGGCTGCGGACATGGCCAGCGATGTGGACACCGCACCGCTCGTCGGCCGCGCCGACCAGCTGGCGGTGCTGCGCGCCGCGCTCCACGACGGGGTCGGCCCCGGGCAGACCGCCGCCGTCTTCGTCACCGGTGAGAGCGGGGTGGGCAAGACCCGGTTGCTCACCGAGGCCGCGGCGCGGCTGCGGGACGCGGGAGCGGTGGTGCTCACCGGCTCCTGCCTGGACATCGGCGACGCCTCCCCGCTGCATCCGGTGCTCCAGGCGTTACGCCGCTTCGACGCCGACCTCACCGCCGGCCAGGCCCGCACCTCCTCGGCGGTGCGTGGTCTGCTGCGGACGTTCGCCGAGGACAGCGGCGGCGCGGACAGCGCCGGGGCGCTGCTGGAACGGGTCTCCCGGGGGCTGAGCCTGATCGCCGAGGGGCGGCCGCTGGTGCTCGTCCTCGACGACCTGCAGTGGGTGGACCGGACCACCCGGCAACTCCTGCTCTATCTGCTCGCCGGCCTGGGCGACCTGCAACTGTCGGTGCTGGCGGCGGTCCGGGCCGAGTCGTTGCAGGGGGCCCACCCGCTGCGCCGGGTGCTCACCGAGCTGCGTCGGCTGCGGTCGGTGCGGGTGCTCGACCTGGGTCCCCTCGACCGCGCCGGCACCGACCTGCTGGCCGCCGAGATCGTCGGCGCGCCGCTCGCGCCGGAGGCCGCCGACCAGGTCTGGCAGCGCAGCGGCGGGAACCCGTTCGTGGTCGAGGAACTGGCCCGTGACCTGCGCGACGGCCGCGACGGGCTGTCCGACACGCTGCGCGAGATCTTCCTGTCCCGGGTGGACGCGCTGCCCCGGCACGCGCACGCCGCGGTGCACGCGGTGGCGGCGGGCGTCGAACCGGTCGAGCACTGGCTGCTGGCCGAGGTGCTCGGCCTGCCCGAGGCGGAACTCATCGACGCGTTGCGGGAGGCGGTCGCCCACCGGTTGCTCGTCGGCGCGGACGACGGCTACCGGCTGCGGCACCGGCTGGTCGCCGAGGTGCTCGCCCACGAGCTGCTGCCGGCGGAACGCGCCGGCCTGCACCGCCGCTACGCCGAGGCGCTCACCCGGGTCCCGGCGGAGCTGCACCAGGCCCGGTTGGCCCACCACTGGCGGCTGGCCGGGGAGCCCGGCCGGGCCCTGCCGGCGGCGATGGCCGCCGCCCGGGAGGCCGAACGGCTGCACGGTTTCGCCGAGGCGCACCGGCACTGGACGGCGGCGTTGCAGCTGGCCGCGACGCCGGTCACCGGGCCGGTGGACGCCCCACCCGAGGTGGACCGGGCGGTGCTGCTGGGGCGGGCCGCCGAGGCCGCCCACAAGAGCGGCGAGCACGCCCGCGCGTTGTCCCTGCTGGCCGAACTGACCGGGGGCGAGCCGCTCGACCCGTCCTGCGCGGTGCGCATCCAACGGGCCCGCTACCTGGCCGCCGCCGGTCGGTCCGCCCCCGCCGAGGCGGAGTACCGCAGCGTGCTGGAGGCCGCCGAGTGCACCGCCCGGGAACGGGCCAACGCCGCCGCCCGGCTGGCCGAGCTGCTGCTGCACCTGGGCCGGTACGCCGACGCCGGGCGACGCGCGCGGGAGGCCCTGGAACTGGCCGCGTCGGTCGACGGCAGCACCACGGAGGTGGTGCTGGCCAGCTCCGCGCTCGGCTTCAGCGAGGCGTTCCTGGAGGACCCGGACGCCGGGCTGGCCGTGGTGCGCCGGGCCCTGGAGACCGCCGAACGCTCCGGCGGCCCGGAGGACGTGGCCTGCGCGTACCTGCACCTGGCGGAGCTGCTGACCGGGCCGCTGAACATCCTGGAGGAGGGGGTGGTGGTGGCCCGCCGGGGTGCCGAGCGGGTCGCCGAGCTGGGCCTGGGCCGCACCTACGAGACCCGGTTGCTGGCGATCGCCACCAACGGGCTGTTCCGGGTCGGCCAGTGGGCGGAGGCGGAGAAGGTCGTCGCGGCGGCGCTGCGGCACCGCCCGTCCGGCGCCGACGCGGTCGAGTTGCTGCTGGCCCGCTGCCGGCTCTCCGTCGGGTACGGCGACGTCGAGGCCTCCGACCGGGACCTGGAGGCGGTGGCGACGATGCTCGCCGGCGGTGGCGCGCCCCGGCACGTCCTGCCGATGCTGATCCTGCGGGCCGGGCTGGCGATGTGGCAGGGCCGGCACGACGTGGCCCGGCAGGCCGTGCAGCGGGGCCTGACCGAGAGCCGCTCCGACGACGTGGTGCTGCTGGGCGCGCTGGCCTGGCACGGGTTGCGCGCGGAGGCGGAGGCGCACGCGAGCCGTACCGTGGCGGTCGACGAGACGGCCGTCCGCCGGCTGCGCGACGCGGTCGACCGGGTGGCGGCCAAGAGCGCGACGGCCGCCGGGCCGGTGCGGGTCAACGCCGACGGCTTCCTGGCGTTGTGCACGGCCGAGCTGAGCCGTCTCGACGGCCGGGGCGACCCGGACGCCTGGGCCCGGTCGGTGGCCGAGTGGGACAAGCGGAACCACCCCTACCCGGCCGCCTACTCCCGCCTGCGGCAGGCCGAGGCGTTGCTGGCCCGGCGCAGCCGCAGCAGCACGGCGACCAGCCTGCTGCGGCAGGCGCACGAGATGGCGTCGAGCCTGGGTGCGGTGCCGCTGACCAGCGAGATCCGGACGCTGGCCGGTCGGGCACGGGTGGAGCTGACCGGTCGGGCCCAGCCCGGCGCGGGGCGGGTCCCGGCGGCCCGCACGGGCGGTTCCCGGTCGTCGGGCACGGGTCGTGGCCGCGTCGTCGCGGCGGCGGAGACCGCCGCCACCCCACCGGGGGCCGACGAGTTGGCCCTGCTGACCGCGCGGGAACGGGAGGTGCTCGCGGCGGTCGCCGAGGGGCTGACCAACAAGGAGATCGGTCAGCGGCTGTTCATCAGCGAACGCACCATCGGCGTGCACGTGTCGCACATCTTCGACAAGCTCCAGGTGCGGACCAGGGTCC
The DNA here is from genome assembly GCF_049178995.1 of Micromonospora sp. WMMD735. Taxonomy (NCBI): domain Bacteria; kingdom Bacillati; phylum Actinomycetota; class Actinomycetes; order Micromonosporales; family Micromonosporaceae; genus Micromonospora; species Micromonospora sp. WMMD735. The sequence goes on along the minus strand of NZ_JBMHMJ010000002.1, from coordinate 1,637,991 downwards.
AGGCCAGCGCCATCCACCTGCGTAACCGGGGTGAGTGAGCGTAGGTCCGGCGCGGGCGAATACGTCGTTCTACTGATCCCCGTCGCGGCCGGCGCTGACAGGCTGTGCATCGGAAACGACGGCGCGGCGCTGCCCCGACCACTGTGGAGGAGACATGACGGAACCGGTCTGGGGGCCCGTCCACGCGGACATCGTCGATCTCCTCGCCGACCATCCGGAGGACGTCCCGGCGGTGGTCGATCACCTCACCAAGCTCCAGGACCTGCTGGTGCGGCTGCCGCCGCTGGAGCAGAGCTGCCCGCTCGCCGACTTCAACCGGCTCTACCTGACCATCACCAGCCGGGTGCTGGAGGGGCTCTACGACGACTACTTCGCCGACCCGGTGTTCCTGTCCCGGCTGGACGTGGAGTTCGCCGCCCGCTACTTCGACGCGATGCGGTTGTGGACCGAGTCCAGCCCGACCACCCCGCGCGCCTGGTCGTGCCTGTTCAAGCGGATGCGCGGGCCGGACGCCCGGCCGTTGCCGTCGGCGGCGGCGGGGGTGAACGCGCACATCAACTTCGACCTGCCGTTCGCCCTGGTGACCACGTTCGACCACCTGGAGTCCGAGCCGGTGGACGGCACCGAACAGCACCGCGACTACCTCAAGATCAACGATATCTTCGCCGACAAGATCCCGACGCTGCGGCGGGGTTACCTGGAGCGGTGGCAACTGCTCCTGGACATGCTCAACGGCGACATCGACGACTGGTACCAGGGCGAACTGGTCGAGTACACCAGGGACGTGGCCTGGCGCAACGCGCAGAAGATCTGGCGTTGCCGGCACGACCCGCAGGCCCGAGACTGCGAGCGCACCCGGCTGGACGACAATGCCGCGGCGCTCGGCCGGCTGCTGCTGTCACCGCTGGGGGCGTTCCTGCAGTAGCAGCCGGGACGGGGGGTCCCCGCGCCCCGGGAAACCGGGGCGCGGGGACGCGTCCGTTCCATCAGGATGACCGGATGAGTCCGATCGAGGAGCCGCTGCCCGGCAACGTCACCACCGGCGTGGTGCGGGTCGGTGACACCGTCCGCCGGCCGGTCGGCCCGTGGACCGACGCCGTCGACGCCCTGCTGACCCACCTGCACGCCGTCGGCTTCGACGGCGCGCCCCGACCGCTGGGCCGCGACGGGCAGGGCCGGCAGGTGCTGGAGTACGTGCCCGGGGAACCGGGCCACCCCTCGGGCCTGTACCCGACCGCGGAGCTGCCCTCGATCGGCCGGCTGCTGGCCGACCTGCACCGCGCCACCGCCGACTTCGTGCCACCCGAAGCGGCCCACTGGCAGGTGCCGATCCGCCCCGACGGCACGGACCTGATCTGCCACCACGACCCGGCGCCGTGGAACCTGGTCCGGGCCCCGCGCGGCTGGGTGCTGATCGACTGGGACGGCGCGGGCCCCGGCACCCGCCGCTGGGAGGTGGCGTACGCCGCGCAGGCCATGGCCGGGATGCGCCCCGACCGGCCGGTGCCCGAGTCGGCCCGCCGGCTGCGCGCCCTGGTAGACGGGTACGACCTGCCGGCGGCGCACCGTCCCGCGCTCGCCGCGACCCTGGGCCCCCGGGCGCGGGCGATGTACGACCTGCTGCGCGACGGCGCCCGGCGCGGCATCCAGCCCTGGGCCCGCATCCACGCCGAGGACGGCCCCTACTGGCGGGCCGTCGCCGAGCACCTGTCGGCCCACGTCGACGACTGGACCCGCGCCCTGGCGTGACCCCGCCGACGGGCGTGCACCCGGCCGAGGGGGTGTCGGACGGCCCGCCCGGGGTACCCGTCGGTCATGCCCGCACACCGGTTCGCGTTCCGCTTCGACCCGGCCTTCCGGGTGCCGTTGGCGCTGCTCGGCATCCGACCGCAGACCTGCGTCGTGCTGCTCGACGACGCGGAACTGGTGATCCGGTTCGGCCGGTGGCGGCTGCGGACCGGCCGGGCGAACGTGGTCGACGCCCAGCGCGGCGGCCCGTACCGCTGGTGGCGGGCCGTCGGGCCGCACCTGTCCCTGGCCGACCGGGGGGTCACCTTCGGCACCGGCACCACGGCCGGGGTGTGCCTGCGGTTCGGTACGCCGGTGCCGGGGCTGGCTCCCGGCCGGTGGCTGCGCCACCCGGCGGCCACCGTGACGGTGACCGACCCGGACGCCCTGCTGGCGGCCCTGCGCCGCACCCCGGCCGACGACCACCGTTTCGGCTGACGCCCGGCTTGCGCTGACGCCCGGCTTCCCCTGTTCCGGCCGGCCGGACCGCCTCCAGCGCCTACCGTCGGGGACAGGGGACACGAGGGCGGTCGGCGGATGGCGGACGGGCGGGACGGGACCCGGGGGCGGCGGACCCGGGAACGACGGGGGAGCGCGCCGCCGCCGGGGCACGGGCGAAAGTTGCGCGAGGCCCGGGACGCCGGCCAGGGGGAGCGCACCCGACCCGGGCCGGTGGGCCTGCCAGAGTGCGTGAACAGTCACGCCCGGCCGGCCCGGCCCGCCGGTGCGCTGCGCCGGTGGCTGTTCGCGTACCGGGTGCAGCCGGTCGGCCCGGAGAGTGAGGAGGGCAGCCAGCGTCGGCACCCCTGGTGGCAGGTGATGTGCCTGACCGGCGTCGACTACTTCTCGACCCTGTCCTACCTGCCGGGCATCGCGGCGCTGGCCGCCGGGGCGCTCTCCCCGTTGGCCACCCTGCTGATCGTGGCGCTGACCCTGCTCGGGATGCTGCCGATGTACCGGCGGGTGGCCCGGGAGAGCCCGCACGGGCAGGGCTCGGTGGCGATGCTGGAGCGACTGCTGCCGTTCTGGCGGGGCAAGATCTTCGTCCTGGTGCTGCTCGGTTTCGTCGCCACCTCGTGGATCATCACGATCACCCTCTCCGCCGCCGACGCCACGGTGCACCTGCTGGAGAACCCGTACCTGCCGTCGTCGGCGCCGCACTGCGACGGGCTGGCGGTGCTGGTGACGGTGGCGCTGCTGCTCGTCCTCGGCGGGGTGTTCCTGCTCGGGTTCAGCGAGGCGGTGCTGGTGGCCGTACCCCTGGTGGTGGTCTTCCTCGGTCTCAACGCGGTGATCGTGGCCGACGGCCTGGCCGGGATCGCCGCCGACCCGGGCGTCGTGCGGAACTGGACGGCGGCCCTGACCGCCGGGGGGTCCGGGGTGGGCGACCTGCTCGGCCCGGCGGTGCTGGCCTTCCCGCTGCTGGTCCTGGGCCTGTCCGGCTTCGAGACCGGGGTGAGCATGATGCCCCTGGTACGCGGGGCGGGCGAGGACCGCGAGCAGCGGCTGGCCGCGCGGATCCGCAACACCCGCCGACTGCTCACCGCCGCCGCGCTGATCATGTCGGTGTACCTGCTGACCACCACCTTCGTCACCACCGTGCTGATCCCGCCCCGGGAGTTCCAGCCCGGCGGGGCGGCGAACGGCCGGGCGTTGGCCTGGCTGGCCCACGCCCGGCTGGGGGAGGGGTTCGGCACGCTCTACGACGTCAGCAGCGTGCTGATCCTCTGGTTCGCCGGGGCGTCGGCGATGGCCGGCCTGATCAACATCGTGCCGCGCTACCTGCCGTCGTACGGGATGGCGCCGGAGTGGGGCCGGGCGGTCCGGCCGGTGGTGCTGGTCTACACCCTGATCAGCATCGTCATCACCGTCGCCTTCCGGGCCGACGTCAACGCCCAGGCCGGCGCGTACGCCACCGGCATCCTGGCGATGATGGTCTCCGGCGCGGTGGCGGTGACCATCGCGACCGTCCGGGCCCGGCACCGGTTCGCCGCGTCCGGCTTCGCGGTGCTCACCGCCGTGCTGCTGTACGCGCTGGTCGAGAACGTCATCGAGAAGCCCGACGGGCTCGCCATCTCCGGCATGTTCATCGCCGGCATCGTGGCGGTGTCGCTGGTCTCCCGGATCACCCGGACCACCGAGCTGCGCACCGAACGGATCGAGTTCGACGAGCCGGCCCGACGGTTCGTCACCGAGTCGCTGGCCCACGACGGCCGGCTGCACCTGATCGCCAACAAACGCGACACCGGCGCGCTCAAGGAGTACCGGGTCAAGGAACGGGCGCAGCGGAGCATGAATCCGGTGCCGGGCGCGTCCGACGTGCTCTTCCTGGAGATCGACGTGGTGGACCCGTCGGAGTTCAGCCAGGTGCTGTGGGTACACGGGGTCGAGGTGGGCGGCTTCCGGGTGCTGCGGGCCAGCAGCCCGGCGGTGCCGAACGCGATCGCCGCCATCCTGTTGGCGCTGCGCGACGGCACGGGGGTCCGCCCGCACGCCCACTTCGAGTGGTCCGAGGGCAACCCCATCGCCCACCTGCTGCGCTACCTGATCCTCGGCCGGGGCGACACCCCACCCGTGGTCCGCGAGATCATCCGCAAGAGCGAACCCGACCCCTCCCGCCGCCCCGGTATCCACGTAGGTGCCTAACCCACCCCCCAACCCCTCCCCTCCCCGCCCCTCCCCCCACCCCCGCTCTCCCGCGTGATCAAGAGGTTTGCGTCACGGATTCGCGCATTTCTGACGACAACCTCTTGATCACCGCACGGCGACCGTCGATGGGTGGGCGGGGGGAGTGCTGCGGGGTGGGTTCCTAGGATGGTTGGGGAGTGTGGGGTGGTGGGCGCGTCGCGGAACGAGGTGGGTGATCTGGAGCGGACATGACGCGGCCCGCGCCCCGAGGGGTGGGCGCGGGCCGGGGAGATGCGGCTTACTTGGACGGCTCGGGGAGCTTGCAGTCGATCTTCGGGTTGGCGCCGATGTAGTTGAGCGGCCCGGCCACGATGGTCACCAGGATGGTGCCGGCCTCGGCACAGTTGGTGTCGTCGTTCCCGTAATAGCCGCGCTGACCAGCGGCGATGGCGCCGATGACCAGCCAGATGACGACGATGACTCCGAGGATCGACGAACCGCGCATGGGGGTGCCTCCCGGCTTGTGTGATGTTCGAGGTGACGCCCATGTACCCAACGGCCGGGACCGGGTAAACGGTATTCCGGAACGGTCAGCGCGATGATGCCCAATTCACCGACGGCCGGCCGCCGCGTACCCCGGACGACGGGGGCCGGCGGCCACGCCTCGCACGTGTCCACCGGCCCCGTCGGTTCCCCAGGTCAGTCCTGACTGTCGCCGCCGGTCGGCGTCGGCAGCACCCGCTCGGCCTCGGCGCCCGCACCGGCCAGCACCTGCGCCTGCTGCGGCCAGGTGGCCAGGCTCGCGGTGGCACGCAGCCCGGCGGCGCGGATCGTCTCCCGCAGGCTCGTCTCGTCCAGCGCGGCGAGCTGCCGGTAGCTGCGGATGCCGGCAGCCTGGAGCGCGGCGGCCATCTTCGGGCCGACCCCCTGGATACGCCGGAAGTCGTCCGCCGGCTCGTCCTGCGCCGCCGCGACCGCCGCGACCGGGGCACCCGCCGAATCCGGGACACCGTCCACGGCCGGGGTGCTGTCCGCGATCGCGGGGCTGTCGGCCTCGGGGGTGCGCTGTGCCGGGATCACCGGCCCGGCGGCGACCGGGGCGTCGTCCACGTCGGCCGTACGCGGGGCGGTGTCCTCGGGCGTCCCGGCCGGCTCCGGGTCCGCCGGGGTCGGTTCCGGCAGGTCGGCCGCCGCGCTGTCCGGGGCGTCCTCGGCGGTGGCCCGGGGCGCGGGGACCGGCGCGGTGGTCTCGTCGGTGACGCTGCTCGCGGGCGCGTCGTCCGGGGTGGTACGGCCGGTCAGGTCGACCGTGGTGGGCTCGTCCGCGAGGTCCGGCAGCGGGACGGTCCGGTCGGCGGCGACCGTGCTGGAGGTGCCGTTGACGGCGACGTCCTCGACGGCGGAACCGCCGGACCCGGAGGTAGCGGAGGAGCCGGCGGCGGACGCGGAGAAGGTGGCTGCCTCGGCGGCAGAGGACTCGGACGAGACAGTCGACTCGGCGGCGACCGAGGACTCGGCGAGGGCAGGGGATTCGGCGAGGGCAGGGGATTCGGCGGAGGCAGGGGACCCGGCGGCAGTGGACCCGGACGAGGCGGACGACTCGGAGAGGGTGGCGGAGTCGGCAGGGACCGTGGTGTCAGGGGCGGCCGTCAGGTCGGGGGCGGCGGAGGATCCGGCCGAGCCGGCAACAGCGGCCGACCCGGTGGTGGCCGGGGCGAGGTGGTCGGGGTCCGGCGCGACGTGCGGGGCGGGTTCGTCGACGACGGCGGCGGGTGCCGGGGAGTCGTCGACCGTGGCGGCCGGACGCGGGGCGTCGATCGTGGCGGCGGCCTTCTCCTCGGGGGTGAGCCCGACGACCGGGTCACCCTCCACGATGGGCGCGGCGGTGGTCGGCTTCTGCCGTCCCCACAGCGCCCAGCCTCCGGCCAGGCCCACCAGCAGGGCCAGGATCACGACGAGCCACTGCCCGACAGTCGACGGCACGGCTACCTCCCTATTGCGTATGTCGTTGAAGTCGCGAGGAAAACGCGAGAACCCGCCGCAGCTTTGCACACGCGAATGTCGGACGACAGGGAGGACCACACCTCGTTGCGCAGGTGGAATGCCCGGTGTCGGGCGGTATCGACGTCACGACAGGGTGTCGTCGTCGGACGCCGGTGACGACCTGCGCCGCACCGGCGGTTCAGCGCAGCGGCTCCGGGCTGGGCGCGTCGGTGACGTCCCAGCTGTAGAAACAGCCGGCCGGCGCGTCCCGGGGCGACCGCCAGGTGGGCAGGTACGCCGATGTGTGGGCCGACAATCGTTCGTTGGTCCGCTGGTACAGCGGGTGCTGGCGGGCGGTGACCAGGGTGTCGACGTCCACCTCGGTGGTCTCCATCAGGTGTACGCACAGGTCGTGCAGGCGGTACAGGGAGCGGTGGCGCAGCCCGGTGAGTCCGGGTAGTTCGGTCGCGTCGGCTTCGGCGAAGATCTGGGCGACCCGCCCCTCCGCGCCGGGAATGATCCTGCTGACGATCACCAGACGGCTCATCGGACCCCTCTCGCCGGTGGCGCGCCCCGATCCGTCCAGGGCTCACGGTGGGTCCACCCTGGCGGTGGGGATGTCACCTGGTCGTCACGCCGTCCGGCCGGCTCGTGACGGCGGGCGGTCGGGGTGCGGCGGGTGGCCTGCCGGATCGGGGCGAGGGTCTCGTCGACCAGGGCGCACATCGCGGGGGAGGGTTCCAGACGCAGTTCCCGCATGAGCAGGTCCCGGTAGACGTAGAAGGCGTGCACCGCCTCGAACGCGTTGCCCTCGGCGAGGTGGATGCGTACCACCAGGCGGTGCGGGGTCTCCCGCAGCGGTTCGGCGGCCATCGCCTCCAGGGCGGCCTGTAACGCCTCGCCGTGCCGGCCCGCGTCGAGGTGGTCGACGGCGAGTTGTTCGAGCATGTGCAGCCGGAGTTGGCGTAGCCGTTCCCGGTCCAGCAGCACCCAGTCGTCGTACCAGCCGGGGAGCAGGTCGCGGCTGCCGGCGGCGAGCGCGTCGGCGGCGGCGCGCGGGTCGCCCCCGTCGCGGATGCGGGCGGCGGTGGCGACCAGGCCGTCCACGTCGAGCCGGACCGCCGGGTCGAGGCGGACGGTGTCCCCGCTGACCAGCAGCGGGCAGCAGGGGTCCTGGCGCAGCCGCCACAGGGCGGTCCGCAGGGACGACAGCGCCCGTTCCTCGGGCACCTCGGGCCAGAGCAGCCCGGCGAGGTTGCTGCGGGTGGCGCCGGGGCGCAGCCCGATCAGGGCGATGACGCGTTGCAGCCCCCGGGGGACCACCACGGGGGTGTCGCCGTGCAGCAGCCGGAACCCGCCGAGCAGGTGCAGACGTACCGGCGGGTCGGCCGGGACGTCGCTGGTCGGCGTGCTGGCATGACCGGTCACGGGCGCACCCCCCTGCACGGAAACCTGGGTCCAGATCGTCCGGTGTCCCGACGCGGTCCCCCGCGACGCCGTGGCCGGTTCACTGCGCGGCCGAGCCCGGCCGGCCGGCACGAACATTACCAATATGATTACTCTCGGTCAACGAAAGTGTAGGCATGGTGACCGGGGTCGAATCGCCTCTGATCTGCGAACCTCCATCATGATGGACAGCTCGCGCATAGCCGGTACACAGCCTGCGTCAACGCAACGTCACCACGAAGCGGGGCTGTTGCGGGCTGCGGTGTGACGCCCGGGTGACGGGTCCGGCGGAGGGTGGCGGCTACCGGGGTGAGTCGCCCGGTGGAGGAGGACCCGAGATGACCGTCACCCACGGCCGACCGCTGACCAGCGAGATCACCGAGATCCTGGTGACCCGCTGCGGTCTCGACGCCGACGCCGCTGCCCGCGCGCCCGCCGCCAGCCTGGAGGAGCTGGGCATGGACTCGCTGGCGCTGCTGGAACTGTCCGCCGTGGTCGCCGACCGCTGGCGGGTACGCATCCCCGAACAGGCCGGGCAGCTCAGCATCGCCGGCGTCGCCGACCTGGTGGCCGACGCCGGCCCGGCCGGGCACACCGAGAACAGCATCCTCATCGCCGCCCCGCTGGCGCTGGTGTGGGAGATCACCAACGACGTGGCGCGCTGGACGGACCTGTTCACCGAGTACGCGGTGGTGGAGATCCTGCACCGGGAGGGGGACACGGTGCGGTTCCGGCTCACCATGCACCCCGACGAGAACGGCGTGGCGTGGAGCTGGGTCAGCGAACGTACCGCCGACCCGACGACCTGGCAGGTGCGGGCCCGGAGGGTGGAGACCGGCCCGTTCGAGTACATGCGCATCCACTGGTACTACGACACCGAACCGGAGGGCACCCGGATGACCTGGGTGCAGGACTTCGCGATGAAGCCGACCGCCCCGGTGGACGACGTGGCGATGACCGAGCGGATCAACACCAACAGCCGGGTGCAACTGGCCGTGATCAAGGAGCGGATCGAGCGGGCGTACGCGGGAGGCGGCGATGAGTGAGGTCACCACCGGCCTGGTCGCCGCCCGGGACGTACCGGCCGACCGGCGGCGCGGCGGGGAGCTGCGGGTGCTGCTGGGCCCGCGCACCGTCGGCAGCACCTCGGGGTTCATGGGGGTGGTGACGGTGGCCCCCGGTGACCGGGTGGCCGAGCACTACCACCCGTACAGCGAGGAGTTCCTCTATCTCGTGCGCGGCGCGATCACCGTCGACCTGGACGACGAGCCGGTGCCGCTGGCCGCCGGGGAGGCGCTGTTCGTGCCGCGCAACGTGCGGCACCGGTTGCGCAACACCGGCGACGTCGCCGCCGAGGTGGTCTTCCACCTCGGCCCGCTCGCGCCCCGCCCGGAACTCGGCCACGTGGACACCGAACTGGTCGAGCAGCGGGGACCGTCGTGACCGGCCGGCGGGTGGTGGTGACCGGTGTCGGGGTGGTCGCCCCGGGCGGGGTCACCCGGGACCGGTTCTGGAAGACCCTCACCGAGGGGCGGACGGCCACCCGGCGGATCAGCTTCTTCGACCCGTCGCCGTACCGGTCGCAGATCGCCGCCGAGTGCGACTTCGACCCGGACGCCGCCGGGCTCACCCCGGCGCAGCGGCAACGCTCCGACCGGTACGTGCAGTTCGCGCTGGCCTGCGCGGCGGAGGCGCTGGCCGACAGCGGCCTGGAGCTGACCGACGCCGAGCGGGACGTCGCCGGGGTGGTGCTGGGCACCGCCGTCGGCGGCACCACCGCCCTGGAGCAGGAGTACGTCCGGGTCAGCGACGCGGGCCGGCACTGGCTGGTCGACCACGCCCTCGGTGGGCCGTACCTGTACCAGGCGCTGGTGCCGAGCAGCCTGGCCGCCGACGTGGCCTGCCGGCACGGGCTGCGCGGCCCGGCGCAGGTGGTCTCCACCGGCTGCACCTCCGGCATCGACGCCATCGGCTACGCCCACCAGCTCGTCGTCGACGGGGAGGCGGACGTCGTGCTGGCCGGCGCGGCCGACTCGCCGATCTCCCCGGTCACCGTCGCCTCGTTCGACGCGATCCGGGCGACCAGCCCGGACAACGACGACCCGGGGCACGCCAGCCGCCCGTTCGACGCGCACCGGCAGGGTTTCGTGCTCGCCGAGGGGGCGGCGGTGCTGGTGCTGGAGGAGTGGGAGCACGCCCGGCGGCGCGGCGCGCACGTCTACTGCGAGGTCGCCGGCTACGCCGGCCGCAGCAACGGCTTCCACATGACCGGGCTGCGGCCCGACGGGGTGGAGATGGGGTTGGCCATCGCGGCGGCGCTGCGGCAGGCCCGCCTCGACCCGTCGGCGGTCTCCTACGTCAGCGCGCACGGCTCGGGCACCCGGCAGAACGACAGGCACGAGACGGCGGCGTTCAAGCGGTCGCTGGGTCCCACGGCATACCAGGTGCCGGTGAGTTCGATCAAGTCGATGGTCGGGCACTCGTTGGGCGCGATCGGCGCCATCGAGATGGCCGCCTGCGCCCTGGCCATCGAGTACGGCGTGGTGCCGCCGACGGCCAACTGGACCACCCGGGACCCGGAGTGCGACCTGGACTACGTGCCGAACGTGGCCCGGGAGACCCCGGTGGACGTGGCGCTGTCGGTGGGCAGCGGGTTCGGCGGCTTCCAGTCCGCGATGCTGTTCCGTCGGCTGGCGGTGACGCGGTGACGCTCCCCGCCCCTGCCGGCAACCCCGCCCCCGGTGAGCGGGCGCGGGCGGTGGTGACCGGGATCGGGGTGGTCGCGCCCAGCGGCATCGGCGTCGACGCGCACTGGCGGACGGTGACCGGAGGTATCCGGCGGACCGGGCCGATCACCCTGTTCGACCCGACCGGCTACCCCACCCGGGTCGGTGGCGAGGTTCGCGGCTTCCATCCGGCGGCGTACGTGGACACCCGGCAGCTCGTGCAGACCGACCGCTGGACCCAGCTCGGGTTCGCCGCGACCGCGTTGGCGCTCGCCGACGCCGGCCTGCCCGCCCGCGCCCCCGACCCGTACGCCTGGGCGGTCACCCTGGCCAGCTCGTCGGGGGGGAACCTGTTCGGGCAGCGGGAGCTGCAACGGCTCTGGGGCGGGCCGAGCCGCACCGTCGGGGCGTACCAGTCGATCGCCTGGTTCTATGCGGCCAGCGTCGGGCAGTTGTCCATCCACCACCAGTTCAAGGGGCCGTCGGGGGTGCTGGTCGCCGAGGCCGCCGGAGGGCTGGACAGCCTGGCGCACGCGGTGCGCACCATCAGGCGGGGCACGTCGGTGGTGATCGCCGGGGCGACCGAGTGCCCGCTGAGCCCGTACGCGCTGGCCTGTCAGCTCCGCTCCGGGCTGCTCAGCGCCGTCGACGAGCCGGCGGCGGCGTACCGGCCGTTCGACCGGGCGGCCGGCGGGTACGTGCCCGCCGAGGGCGGTGCGGTCTTCGTGGTGGAGGAACGGGAGCACGCCCTGGCCCGGGGTGCCCGGGTCTACGGGGAGGTGACCGGTTGGGCGGCCACCCACGACGCGGTGCACACCGGTCCGGACACGGCCGGCGACCCGGCGACGTACGCGCGGGCGATGCGGCTGGCGTTGGCCCGCTCCGGCAGCACGCCCGACGAGGTGGACCTGGTCGTGCCCGACGCGCTGGGGGTGCCCCGGTACGACCGCAGCGAGGCGACGGCGCTGCGGACGGTCTTCGGTGACCGGCCGCCGCCGGTGAGCACCCACAAGTCGTTGACCGGCCGGGCCCACCAGGGTGGGTCGGCGCTGGACGTGGCGACCGCGCTGCTCGCCTTCCACCACGACACGCTGCCCGCCTCGGCCGGCCCGGTCGAGCCGGCCCCCGGCTGCGAGTTGGACTTCCTGCGTGCCCCGCGCCGGCCCGAGCACGGGGTGGCGTTGGTCTGCGCGCGTGGCTTCGACGGCTTCAACAGCGCCCTGGTGCTCCGGGGTGCCGCCCCGACGCCGAGGAGCGCCACCGACTGACCACTGTGCGTGACGCCCGTGTGGTGTGCCCGGCCGGCAGGGAGCTGCCCGCCGGGCACGCCCCTGTCCGCGTCCGGCGGGTCGTGGCGGCAGGGCGTCGACCGTCCATCGTGACCGGTGCTGACCTGGGCCGGGGCCCCGCCGGGTGGCCCGGGTCCCCATCGGAGCGTCGGGCACGGCGAAGCCGCCGGTGGTGTCGCGGACCGGCGTACGCGCCCGATCCTGCCCGGCCGATCGAGCGGCGGCAATCCGGCCGGCCGCCTTTTATGATCTAGCCATTCGCATCTAGTAATGGTCTTCCGGGCTGTCGTAGGGTGCCGTGAGCACGCCAAGAGACAACATTTATGGGCGCATTCGCCCGATTCTATGCTGGACGGTGGCCGGCGGTGACCATGTATCGCCCGACGGAAGATCCTGCGGCGCAAGACCCCGGTTGGGTGGACGACGTGTTGTTCGCCGGCCCTCCGACCGACGTTTGTCTCCGGCTGCCCGAGCCGGTGGACCGGGGCACCCTGCACCGCCTGGTCGTCGCGGCACAGGACCGGCTGCGCGAGGCGGGACTGCGCCCCGGCGGGGCCGTCGCGCTGCGCCTGCCGCCGTCGGTGTCCTATGTGGTCAACCTCCTGGCGACCTGGCGCAGCGGCGGTCAGGCGGTGCTGCTCGACCACCGGCTCACCGACCACGAGGTCGACCGGGCGCTGCGCCGGCTCACCCCGCAGGTGGTCGTCGCCCCGGCCCGGACCGGTGGTGGCGCGCTGAAGGTCTTCCTCGACGTCACCGAGAGCGTCACCCCGTACGCCGACCGACCGGCGGTCAGCGGGCACGCCGTGATCCAGCTCAGCTCCGGCTCCACCGGACCGTCCAAGGTGATCGGACGCACCGCCGCCGACCTGGTCGCCGAGGTGCACCGCTACACCCGCATCGACGGGGTGGCGCTGCCCGGCGAGCGGATCATCCTGCTGCCGTCCATGGTGCACGTGCTCGGGCTCGTCGGCGGACTGCTCTACGGCCTGCACGCCCACGTCGAGCTGGTCCCGCCGGAGCGGCTCGGCGGCGACGCCGTGCTGGCCGCGATCGCCGCCCAGGACACCCCGGCCACCGTGCTCGGCGTCCCGTTCCACATCGGCCTGCTCGCCTTCACCCGACCTGACCGGCCGCTGCCCCAGTTCAAGCGGATGACCACCGGCGGGGAACTGGTCCCGCCGGCCGTCGTGCGGGCGTTCACCGACCGGCACGGCGTGCCCCTGGGCAACATGTACGGGATGACCGAGGTCGGCGTCATCGGCACCGACCTGTACGGGCGGCACCGGCCCGCCATCACCCCCGCCCCCGGCATCGAGGTCCGCGAGTCCGACGGTGAGCTGCTGATCAGCTGCCCCGCGTCGCCGTACGTGGGGCTCAGCGACCCCACCCGCTGGGCCGACGGTTGGCTGCGTACCCGCGACGCCGGCACCGTCGACCCGGACTCTGGCCTGGTCACCGTCCGGGGCCGGCTCGACTCGCAGGTCTCCGTGGGGGGCCTCAAGGTCGACCTCACCGAGGTCGAGGCCACCCTCACCGGCCTGCCCGGGGTGGCCGCCGCCGTGGTCGCCTACGACGACGGGATCACCGCCTACGTACAGCCCGACGGCCCGCTGTCCGAGGAGGAGCTGGACAAGCTGCTCGCGGAGCGGCTGGCCGGCTACAAGCGTCCCCGCACCCTGCACCTGGTGGCGCAACTGCCGCGTACCACCACCGGCAAACTGGTCCGCTCGCTGGACGTGCTGCGGGCGGCGGTGCCATGACCGGTCCGCTCCACCCCGCCCCCGGCCGGTCCCCGTCGACCGCCGCCGGGGCGCCACCACCGCGTCACCACCGGCCGACCGTCGGCGGTACGCCCGAACCACTTCCGCACGGTGCCCCGACCGGGCACCGGCGACCCGCCCATCGAGAGAGGTAACCGTCATGCGAGACGAGGTCCGCACCTTCGTCATCGACCAGCTCCAGGACATGAACTACGACGTCGACGGGATCGACGACGACACCACCCTCGGCCCGTCCGGGGTGGACCTGGAGTCGCTCGCCCTGTCCGACCTGTCCGTCCGGGTGGAGGACCGCTACGGGCTGCGGTTCGCCGACGACGAGTCGGAGAAGCTGGCCCTGATGACGGTGGGGGAGTTCACCACCATGGTCGCCGACCGGGTCGCCGGGGCGACCACCGACAACCGCTGATGTCCGGTCAGCCCGACCTGGGGCGAGCTGACCTGGTGAGCATGCTCGCCGAACTGACCGGCAAACCCGTCGACCAGGTCCCGCACCGGGTCGGCTCGATGGAACTGGCCTGGCTGGTGCACCTCGTCGAACAGCGCTACGACACCCGGATGGACCTCACCGACGACCAGCTCGCCGGCATCCGCACCCTCGACGACGCCCTGGCCGTGTTCCACACCTGCCTCACCGCCTCCGCTGATGGTTGAGCGGAGCACCGTCACGATCTCCGGCACCTACGCCCTCAGCGCCTTCGGCAGGGGCGTGGACGCCCTGCTGGCCGGGGTCCTGTCCGGGGTGCCGGCGTTCCGACCGGTCCGCCGGTTCGACACCACCGGCCGCCGGGTGACCGTCGCGGCCACCCGCCCCGACGTGGCGACCCTGCCGCAGGAGCTGGCCGACGCCGTCGACGCCGCCTGCCGGGCGGCCGGGCTGGACCCGGCGCAGCGCCGGGCGTCGGCACTGCTCCTGGCCACCCACGGCGGGCCGGCGACCCTGCCCGGCCCGTACACCGACGACCGACCGGTCGCCGACACCGCCGACCCGTGGTGGGCCGGTGGCGAACGCGACGACGCCGGCCCCGCCTGGCCGGAGCTGCCCGCCCTGGCCGACCGGCTGGCCCGGCGGTGCGGGCTCGGCGGCCCGACCCGGGTCTACACCACCGCCTGCGTCTCGGCCAGCAACGCGGTCGCCGACGCCGCCGTCATGATCCGCCGGGGTGACACCGAGCGGGTCGTGGTGGCCGCCGGCTACCTGGTGGAACCGGACCAGTACGCGCTCTTCGACGCCGGCCGGGCGCTCGCCGCCGACGGGGCGGTCCGCCCGTTCAGCGCCGGTCGGCAGGGCCTGCTGCTCGGCGACGGGGTGGCCGCGGTGGTGCTGGAGTCCGCCGCCGCGCTGCACGGCCGCGGCGGTGAGCCGGTGGCGACGCTGGCCGGCTGGGGCCGGGCCGGCGACGCCCACCACCCCTGCCAACCCGATCCGCAGGGGGGCGGGCTGGCAGGGGCGATCGGCGCGGCGCTGGGCCGCGCCGGCCTGCCCGCCGGGGCGGTCGGCTACGTCAACGCCAACGCCACCGGCACCGGGTTCAGCGACGCCTCCGAGGCGGCGGCGCTGCGGCTGGCCCTGGGCGAGTGGGCCGGGCAGGTGCCGGTCAGCTCCACCAAGGCGCTGCACGGGCACGCGCTGGAGGCGTCCGGCCTGCTCGAACTGGTGGTCACCGTGGCGGCGCTGGGGCACGGGAAGCTGCCGGTCAACGCCGGCTGGCTCGGCCCCGACCCGGCCTGCCCGCTGGACGTGGTCACCGCCGCGCCCCGCCCGGTGACCAGCCGGTACGCCCTCAGCCTCAACGCTGCCTTCGGCGGTGCGAACACCGCCCTGCTGGTGGGTGCGCCGTGACCGGCACGCGCGGCCCGGGACCCGGGATCGTCCCGGGCCGTCCGGCCGGTCACGGCGCACCCCGGGTGCTGGCGCAGGCGCGCTGGCCGGAACCGGGCGACGGGCCACCACCGCCGCTGCCCGGGTTCCTGCACTCGCCGTTCGCGCCGCTGGTCGCGGCGGTGGCCGGGCGGTGCCTGGACCGCCGGCCCGGCGGTCCGCCGGCGGCCGGCACCCGGTGCGCGGTGGTGCTGGTCAGCGCCGCCGGTGACCGGCCCAGCGCCACGCACGTGCGCTCGACCGTCGCCGCCGGGGGGCGGGTCGGTCCACTGTTCTTCTTCCAGTCGGTGCCCAACAGCGTCGCCGGGCAGGTCGCCGCCCGGTGGGGGCTGACCGGGCCGGTGGTGTGCCTGAGCCCGACGGGTGACCCCCGGGCCGACGCCGTCGCCGAAGGGGAACTGCTGCTGTACGACGGCGACGCCGACGAGGCGTTGCTGGTCCTGATCGACGAGGCACCCGACGCGACGCCCACCGGCGCGGTCGCGGTGCTGCTGGGGGGAGGAGACAGTCAATGAGGACGAAGGGACTGCGGGGGGTGCTCGCCGCCGATGCGCAGCTCGGCGCGGGAAACGTGCTGGCCCGGGTGCTGGC
The DNA here is from genome assembly GCF_049178995.1 of Micromonospora sp. WMMD735. Taxonomy (NCBI): domain Bacteria; kingdom Bacillati; phylum Actinomycetota; class Actinomycetes; order Micromonosporales; family Micromonosporaceae; genus Micromonospora; species Micromonospora sp. WMMD735. The sequence goes on along the minus strand of NZ_JBMHMJ010000002.1, from coordinate 1,621,877 downwards.
CCACGGCGCTGACCCACAGGGGCCGGGGCTGACCTTCGACACCCCGGTCGACGGGCACCCCGCCGAGCAGCCGCTCACCCTGGGGCAGCTCGACGAGCGGGTCGCCGCGCGGGCGGCCTGGCTGCACGCCCGGGGGGTGCAGCCCCGCGACCCGGTGGCCGTCTGGGCCACCGCCGCCGCCGACATGGTGCTGAGCTTCCTGGCGCTGACCCGGCTCGGCGCGATCCCCGCGCTGATGAACGGCAAGCTGCGCCCCGAGATCGCCGCCGAGTACATCCGCCGGCTGCGCGGCGTCGGGGTGCTCGCCGACGCCGCGCACACCGACCTGCTGGCCGGGCACGACCTGGGCGTACCCCTGCTCGGCACCCCGGCGGAGGGCGGCGCCGGCGACCCGGCGCAGGCCCCGGCCGACTACCGGCACCACCCCGACGACCCGATCGTCATCACCCACACCTCCGGCACCACCGGGGTGCCCAAGGCGGTGCTGCACTCGCACGCCAGCCTCTTCGCCGCCACCCGGCACCTGCTGTCCATGCCGCAGGCGCAGGGCACCCGCCGCATCCTCAACGCGCTGCCCGCCCCGCACACCGCGACGGTGCTCATGGTCAACCAGGCGCTCGGCAACCGGGCGGAGATGTTCCTGCTCTCCGAGCAGGGCGGCGAACGGGTCCTCGACGCCATCCAGCGGTGGCGGCCCGACGGGGTCTTCGGCTTCTCGATGACCTGGGCCGAGCTGGCCCGCTTCGATCTCAGCGGGTACGACCTGGACTCGGTGCGGTTGTGGTTCAACACCGGCGACTGCTCGCACGAGCCGCACGTCCGCCGGCTCGTCGCGGTCGGCTCACGGGACGTGGTCACCCGGCAGGGCGTCACCCGGGTCCCCGGTTCCGTCTTCATCGACGGCCTCGGCTCCAGCGAGATGGGGCACTCGATGTTCCATATCACGCACACCACCGACACCGACCGGTACGGCCGCTGCGTTGGCCGGCCCTACCATTTCGCCAGGGTGGCCGTCCTCGACGCCGAGGGCAACGAGCTGCCCCCCGGCCAGGTGGGTTTCCTCGGCATCGACTCGCCGTCGCTGTTCCGGGGCTACTGGAACGACTCGGTGACCAGCTACCGGTTCCGGCTGCGCGGCTGGTACCTCACCGGTGACCTGGTCCACGCCGACGCCGACGGCCGCTACTACCACCTGGACCGGGCGGTCGACGCGGTGACGCTGCCCGACGGGCGGCGCTACTTCACCGCGTTGTCCGAGGAACGCGTCCTCGCCGCCTGCCCCGACGTCACCGACTGCACGGTGCTGATCGTCGCCGACGGTGACACGGTCACCACCGACGTGCTGCTGGAGCTGGCCGCCGGGGCCGACCCGACGGTCGACCGCACCGACACGATCCGGGCCGCCCTCGGCGCGGACGTGGGGGCGACCCTGCGCCGGGTGGTGCCGGTGAGCGCCGACGACATCCCGGTCACCGTCACCGGCAAGGTCCGCAAGGTGGCGCTGCGGGAACGCTACCTCGCCGAGTCGTCGTCATGACCGTCGTCATCACCGGCATGGGCCTGTTCAGCCCCGTCGGGCGGGGCGTGGCCGACACCTTCACCGCGTTGACCACCGGCCGGTCCGGGCTGGGTCGCCCGCCCGAGGGGCACCCGGCCCGGGAGTCGCTGGAGGTCGCCGGGGTGCTTCCGCCGATCGACCCGCGGACGGTCGCCACCGGCCCGGAGACCAAGGTGCTCGACCGGGTCGTGCTGTTCGCCCTGCTCACCGCCGCCGACGCGCTCGCCGACGCGGGCATCACGGTGGGTCGGGACGTCGACCCGGCGCGGATCGGCGTCGTCGTCGGCGGGGTCGGTGGCATGTCCACCCTGGAGCAGCAGGTGATCGCCCGCACCGAGCGGGGCCGGGCGGCGGTCAGCCCGTACCTGTTGACCGGCATCCTGCCGAACATGGCCTCGGCGCGGATCGCCATCGCCCACGGCATCCGCGGCTACAGCTCCTCGGTCGGCACGGCCTGCGCCTCCGGGGCCCAGGCGGTCGCCGACGCGGCCCGGCTGATCCGGGCCGGCGAGGCCGACGTGGTGCTCTGCGGGGCCAGCGAGGCGCCGCTCTTCCCGACCTTCGCCGACACCTTCGGCAACGCCCGCGCACTGGCCCGGGGCTGGGCCGACCCGACCGAGGCGAGCCGCCCGTTCGACAGGCGACGCAACGGGTTCGTGCTCGCCGAGGGTGCCGCCCTGCTGGTGCTGGAACGGGCGGAGCACGCCGCCGCCCGCGGCGTGCGCACCTACGCGGAGGTGGCCGGCTACGGCAGCACCACCGACGCGCACCACCCGACGATGCCCCGGCCCGACGGGGAGGGGGCGGCCGACTGCATGCGCGCCGCCCTCGCCCGGGCCGACGTCCCGCCGGCCGAGGTCGGCTACGTCAACGCCCACGGCACCGGCACCAAACTCGGTGACATCGCCGAGAGCACCGCGCTGGGCAAGGTCTTCGGGGTCGGCGGGGTGCCGGTCAGCTCCACCAAGGCGCTCACCGGGCACCTGCTCGGCGCGTCCGGCGTGGTGGAGGCGGCGGCCTGCGCGTTGGCACTGCGGGCCGGCCTGCTGCCGCCGACGTACCACCTGGACGACCCGGACCCGGACTGCCCGGCGGACCACGTCCGCGACGTGCCCCGGGCGAGCCGGGCCGAATTCGCGCTCACCAACTCCTTCGGATTCGGCGGGCAGAACGTCAGCCTGCTGCTGCGGCGCACCACCGGGGCTGGCGCCCGGCCCGCCGAGCCGGGGAGGTGATCGACGCTGCGACCCGGGCCGCACGCGCCCGGACGGCAGTCACGGGGGGACATGGGGAAGGGCTGGAGAGATGGATATTCGTGGAATAGACCACATTGAAATGTACGTGGGGGACGCCCGGCAGGCGGCCTTCTACTTCGGTACCGCCGTCGGTTTCACCCTGCTCGGGCAGGGCGGGCCGGAGACCGGGCTGGTCGGGCAGCGGTCCCTGCTGCTGGGGCAGGCCGACATCCGGATGGTGCTGACCACCGGCCTCACCGCCGAGCATCCGGCCTCGGGGTACGTGGCCCGGCACGGTGACGGGATCGCGGTCGTGGCGGTGGAGGTCGGCGACGCCGCCGGGGCGTACGCGGAGCTGGTCGCCCGGGGTGCGACGCCGGTGACCCCGCCGCGCACCTGGACCGGGGCGGACGCCGAGGTGGTGACCGCCGAGGTGGGCGGCTTCGGTGACGTGCTGCACCGGCTGGTGGAACGCCGGGGCGACCGGGCCGACTTCCTGCCCGGTGCGATCGAGGCGACCCCGGCCGGCGGGACCGACGACCGGCTGCTCGCCGAGATCGACCACCTGGCGGTCTGCGTGCCGCCCGGTCAGCTCGACGACACCGTGACGCTCTACGAGCGGGTCTTCGGCTTCGCGCAGATCTTCGAGGAGCACATCGAGGTCGCCGGTCAGGCGATGAACTCCAAGGTGGTGCAGGACGCCTCCGGGCGGGTCACCCTGGTGCTGCTGGAACCGGACGCCGGGCGGCGTCCCGGCCAGATCGACAAGTTCCTCAGTGAGCACCACGGGGCCGGGGTGCAGCACCTGGGGCTGCGCACCGACGACATCGTCGGCGCGGTCGGCGCGCTCGGCGCCCGCGGGGTGCGCTTCGCCGGCACCCCGGCGGCCTACTACGACGACCTGGAGCAGCGGGTCGGCAAGATCGACGCGCCGCTGGACCGGCTGCGGGACCTCAGCATCCTGGTCGACGCCGACCACGGCGGGCAGCTGCTGCAGATCTTCACCGAGTCGATGCACGTGCGGCGCACCCTCTTCCTCGAACTCATCGAGCGGCGAGGGGCACGCACCTTCGGCAGCGGCAACATCCGGGCCCTCTACGAGGCCAAGGAACGGGAGCTGGCCGTGGCGGGGGCGACCCCCGCCGTCGCGGCCGGCACGGCACGAGGAGCAGGTGCATGACCACGACACATCCGACGTTGACCGCCGAGGAGGAGGCGCTGCTCCCCTCGGCGGAGGACGTGCGCCACTACGCCGAGCACGGCTGGTACCTGTCCAAGAAGCTGCTCACCGACGACGAGGTGGACGCCCTGACCGCGGCCACCGACCGCTACTACGACGGCGAGCGGGACCGCACCCTGCCGGTGCGCCCGCCGAAGCTCGCCTACTGGGACCCGTCGAAGGGGCCGGTGCAGCGACACAACGACTACGTCCACTACGAGCACGACGGGATCGCCGCGATCCTGCGCAAGCCGCTGATCGGCGCGGTCGCCGCCCGGCTGGCCCGGGCCGACGAGATCCGGATCTTCCAGTCCACGCTGATCTACAAGCCGCCGATCTCCGGTGAGCCGTCCAACATCGTGCCCTGGCACTTCGACAAGCACTACTGGTCGTCCTCGTCGTCGGAGCGGATGCTGACCGCGTTCATCCCGTTCCACGACTGCGGCGAGGAGATGGGCACCATCACCATGGTCGACGGCTCCCACCGGTGGTCGGAGATCGGCGCGGACGACACCGTCGTACGGCACTTCGCCGAGCGGGACCGCGACCAGCTCGAGGAGATGCTGGCCGAGAACGCGGCGCACAACGGCGCACAGATCCGCAAGATCCCCATGGTGATCCCCAAGGGGCACATGAGTTTCCACCACTGCCGCACCTACCACGGCAGCGGTGCCAACGTCAGCGGACGCCCGCGCCGGGCGATCTCGCTGCACCTGCAGGACGGCGACAACGCCCACCGGGAGTTCCCGCTCTCGGACGGCAGCCTCGCCGCCTACAACCACGACGTGCTGGTCCGCCGCACCCCCGAGGGTCGGCCGGACTACGCCGACCCCGACTACTGCCCGGTCATCTGGCGCGACCGCGCCCAGCAGGAAGGCTAGAACATGTCACGGTACGACTGGGGCAAGACACACCCGGGCATCGAGCGGTTGGAGCAGGCGGTGACCGACCGCCGCGACGTGGTGGTCAAGCACCCCCTCTACGCCAACCTGGACACCCACGAGGCGCTGGTCACCTTCATGGAGCACCACGTCTTCGCGGTCTGGGACTTCATGTCCCTGCTGAAGTCGCTGCAGCGGCAGCTGACCTGCGTGACGGTGCCGTGGATCCCCACCGGGCCGACCGGCAGCCGCCGGCTGATCAACGACATCGTCATGGTCGAGGAGAGCGACGAACTCGGCGAGGGCTACATCAGCCACTTCGAGCTGTACGTGCGGGGGATGGGCGAGGCGGGCGCGGACACCACCGCCGTCGACCGGCTGGTCGACCTGTTGCGCGGCGGCACGTCGGTGACCGACGCACTGGTCGAGGCCGGGGTGCCCGAGGCGTCGCGGGCCTTCGCCGCCACCACCTGGAAGATCATCGAGTCGACCCCGGTGCACTGCCAGGCCGCCGCGTTCGCCTTCGGTCGGGAGGACCTGATCCCCGACATGTTCACCCAGGTCGTCGCGGTCAACGAGCGCAGCAACCGGCTGCACACCTTCGTCGACTACCTGGAGCGGCACATCGAGGTCGACGGCGAGCAGCACACCCCGATGGCGATGCAGATGCTCGCCGACCTGTGCGGCGACGACGACGTCAAGTGGCAGGAGTGCGCCGACACGGTCAACCTGGCGCTGGCCGCCCGTGCCCAGCTCTGGGACGACATCCTCGCCGCCGTCAAGGAGGGCCGCGACCGGTGACCGACGCCGACCCGGCCCGGCTCTACCGCACCGTACGGCTCATCCGCCGGTTCGAGGAGCGGGCCATCGCCCTGGTCCGCTCCGGGCACATCGTCGGCGGCATCCACCCCTACCTCGGTCAGGAGGGGATCGCCGCCGGCGTGTGCGCCGCGCTCGACGCGGGGGACCTGGTCACCGGCACCCACCGGGGGCACGGCCACGTGCTCGCCAAGGGTGCCGACCCGGCCCGGATGATGGCCGAACTGTGCGGCCGGGAAACCGGACTGAACCGGGGCCGGGGCGGCTCGATGCACGCCGCGGACCTCTCCCTCGGGGTGCTCGGCGCCAACGCGATCGTCGGGGCGTCCCCGGCGATCCTCACCGGCGCGGTGTGGGCCCACCGGCAGCGCGGGAACCCCGTGCTGGGGGCGAGCTTCTTCGGTGACGGTGCCGTCAACGAGGGGATGCTGCTGGAGGCGTTCAACCTGGCCGCGCTCTGGCGGGTGCCGGTGCTGCTGGTCTGCGAGAACAACGGCTACGCCACCACCATGCCGGTGGCCGGTGCGGTCGCCGGCACCATCACCGGGCGGGCCGAGGCGTTCGGCATCCGGGCCACCGTCGTCGACGGGCAGGACCCGGAGGCGGTCCGGCAGGTCACCGCCGCCGCCGTCGCGCGGATGCGCGACGGCGGCGGGCCGGAGCTGGTCGAGGCCCGCACCTACCGGTTCGACGCCCACCACACCTTCGAACACGCGGTACGCCTGCAGTACCGCACACCGCAGGAGGTGGCCGACGGCCGGTCCCGGGACCCGGTGGAGATCCAGGGTGCCCGGCTGTCCCCGGCCGACCGGGAGACGGTCGACGCCGAGGTGGAGGCGACCCTCGACGCGGCCGTCGCGTTCGCCCTGGCCGGCCCCGAACCGGACCCGGCCGGTGCGCTGGACCACCTGTACGCCAGTGGGCTGACCGCCCGGGGAGGCTCCTGAGATGCCGCGGCTGTCGTACCGCAAGGCGCTGACCCGGGCGCTGACCGACGAGATGACCCGGGACGAGTCGGTGTTCCTGCTCGGCGAGGACATCCGGGTGGGCGCGTCCAACGTCACCCCGGGCCTGCTCAAGCGGTTCGGGCCGGACCGGGTGCTGGACACCCCGCTGTCGGAGCAGGCGTTCACCAGCTTCGCCACCGGGGCGGCGCTGGCCGGGCTGCGGCCGGTGGTGGAGTTCCAGATCCCGTCCCTGCTGTTCCTGGTCTTCGAGCAGATCGTCAACCACGCGCACAAGTTCCCGATGATGACCGGCGGGCAGTGCTCGGTGCCGGTCACCTACCTGGTGCCCGGCTCCGGTTCCCGCACCGGCTGGGCGGGGCAGCACTCCGACCACCCGTACTCGCTGTTCGCGCACGTCGGGATCGTCACCGTGGTGCCGGCCACCCCGGCCGACGCGTACGGGCTGCTGGCCTCGGCGATCCGGCACGACGACCCGGTGGTGGTCTTCGCCCCGGCCGCCGCGCTGGAGGTCCGCGACGACGTCGACTTCGCCACCCTCGCCCCGGTGCCGCTGGGGCGTGGGGTGGTCCGCCGGGCCGGCGACGACGTCACCGTGGTCGCCGTCGGGCACCTGGTGCACGACGCGCTGGCCGTCGCCGAGGAGTTGGCCGACCAGGTGTCGGTGGAGGTGTTCGACCCGCGCACGATCTACCCGTTCGACCTCGACGGCCTGCTCGACTCGGTGTCCCGCACCGGCCGGCTGGTGGTCGTCGACGACTCCAACCGGTCCTGCGGCATCGCCGCCGAGATCATCACCTCGGTGCTGGAGCGGGTGCCGCTGGTCGCGCCGCCGCGCCGGGTCACCCGGCCGGACGGCGCGGTGCTGCCCTTCGCGCCGGTGCTCGACCGGGCCGTTCAGCCGGGCCGGGAGCAACTCACCGCCGCCATCCAACTGACCATGAAGGACAGATCATGACCGATCCGAACTACCCCTGGCCCGAGCCCGGTCAGGCGTGGCGCGAGCTGCCGGAGACGGCCCGTACGGCGATGGTGTCCAGCGGGGCCGCCGCCTGGCGGGAGATCTTCTACGGTTGCGCGACGTACAACAAGCAGTGGCGGCTGGCCCGGCCCCCGGTCATGCCGGCGGACGCGTTCCGCGAGCTGAACGAGGTCTGCGACCGGATCGCCCAGCTCATCCTGGACGCCTGCCGGCGGCGGGCCCGCACCGCCGGGGAACTGCGCGGGCTGCTCGGGGTGCCCGAGGGGGCGACCCGGCTGCTCGACGAGTCCGAGGAGCTGTCCGAGGAGCTGCTCGCCGCCTACCGGCCCGACGTGCTGATCTCCGGTGGGGTGCCGAGAATCGTCGAGTACAACATCGACAGCAGCCTGGGCGGCGGTTTCGACGCCGACACGGTGGTCCGCCGGTACGCGGCGCTCTACCGGGAGCAGGGCATCCTCGACGGGCTGCCGGTGCGGCCGGCCCCGTCCCTGCTGGACCAGCGGTTCGTGGCGATCCGCGACGGGCTGTCCCTGCCCGACGGGGCCCGGGTGGCGCTGCTGCTCGACTTCGACGCCGACTACCCCGGCCTGGAGACCCCTGACGACTTCATCAAGATCCTCTCTCCGCTGGTCGACCAGGCCCGCCGGTTCGGCATCGACCTGGTGATCGCCCCGGTCAGCGCGGCCACCCTGGACGACGCGAAGCGGCTGGTCGTCGGCGGCGCGCCGGTCGACGCGCTGTTCCGCCTCTTCGTGCCCAACCGGGTCACCCCGAGCAGCGGCCTGGACGCGGTGGCCGGGGCGCTGCACGCCGGCACCCTGCCGATGTTCGTCAGCACCGCCGCCTGGCTGCTCGGCAACAAGATCAACTTTGCCTGGCTCTACGAGGACCTGGACCTGCTCTCCGCCGACGACCAGGCCCTGATCCGCCGGTACGTGCCGCACACCGTGGCGTTCACCGCCGCCGAACTGGACCGGGCCCTGGCCGACCGGGAGAACCTGGTGGTCAAGCCGGCCGACGGCTCGGCCGGCCACGGGGTGCTCATCGGCCGCGAGATGGGCGACGCGGAGTGGGCCGAGGGCCTGCGCGCCGCCCTCGACCGGGGTGGCGACATCCTGCAGCGGTACTGGCCCGCCGACCGGGTGGAGATGGACTTCGTCCAGATCGAGACCGGCGAGACGGTCACCGCCGAGGTGCCCTACAGCATCGCCCCGTACCTGTTCGGCCGTACCGGCTCGGGGGCGCTGGCCCGGGTCGGCTTCCCCGGCTGCGACGAGGTCCTCAACCTGGCCCGGGGCGTCCTGCTCACCGGCATCCTCCTCACCGACTGACCCCGCCCCGCCCCGCCCTCCCGCCCCCGCCTCCCGCCCGCCCCGCCCCGGTGATCAAGAGGTTCGCGTCAACATTCCGCTGGCGGATGACGCGAACCTCTTGATCACCCGGCTCCGGCCGGGTGGCCGGCCTGCCGGCCGGGCGGGCGGGCGCAGGACCGGCCGGTGGGGTGGGTGTCAGGGGTGGTTGCCGAGGTGGACGCCGAGGCGGCGGATGGTCTCGGCGGCGGCGATGGCGTCGCTGCGGGCGCTGCCGTGCCGGCCGTCGCTGCTGTACATCGACGGGTCGGTGCCGGCCGGATGATCGGTCAGGTGCACGTGCAGCGCCCCCAACCGGTCGGCCAGCCGGCCGGTACGCGAGGAGAGCAGCCGCATCCGGGCGCCCAGTCCGGGCCGCAGCGCCGCCGGGACCGCCGGGCTGTGCGACACGTCGAACATGCCCACTGTGATCACGTCGGCCCCGGCGTCGCGCAGTGCCCCGACGATCGCGGTCAACTCGGTGTCCACCGCGTCCGGGTCGAACGCCGTCCGGAAGGCGTCGTTGCCGCCGCAGACCACCAGCGCCAGATCGGGGGAGAAGGCCAACGCCCGATCGAGCTGCCCGGCCCGGACCTGTTGCGCCCGCAGCCCGCGCCGACCCAGGTTCAGGTACGCCAAGCCGGGCCGTACCGCCGACAGTTCGGCGGCGATCCGGTCGGCCCACTGCACGTCCGGGTAGCCCTCGACCGGCTCGCACATGCCCTCGGCGACGCTGTCGCCGACCACCACGAACCGGTGCCACGGATGGTCACGGAGCAGCGCGGCACTCTCCCCCTCGCGCAGGCAGTACGGATCGGTGGCCTCGGTCAACGTCGATGACATGGCCGGGAATGTAGCCGACCGTGCGGATGTCGTCGATCACACCGACCCCTCGGATCGCCTGGTGGTCGTCCAGCTGCGCCGACCAGCGCCGGCACCGCATCGGCCGGGATCCCCGCCGTCGCCTCCCACGACGATCCACGCTGGTGCGGACCCGGGTGTCCGGCAACGCAGTGGCGACGCGGATGACACCAGCGCCGACCCGGGGCGTCTCAGCTGCCCCGGCAGGGCGCCTCGGCGGCCGTCCGGCCACAGGTGGCCAGGCTGCACCAGCGCCGCATCCCGGTGTCGTCGAGAAAGAGCCATCCGCAGCGTGGGTCCGGGCAGGCCCGGACGGTGAGCCGGCGCGGATCGGCGAGCAGTTCCGCGGCGCTCCACGCCGCCGCGTGCACCGGCAGTCGCAACCCGGTCGCCGGACCGGGCCACCACCGTCCCCGTCCGTCGGTCTCCCGGCGGAACACCAGCGTCCGGGCGGCCTGCTCGGCGTACCGGGCCACCGCGTCGAAGGCCGGTCCGTCGGCCGGGTCGGTGAGGCAGGCGTACAGCCGGGCCCGCAGCGTACGCACCTCGTCCAGGACCACCGCCGCGCCGGCCGGATCACGGCGGCCCAGCTCGATCAGCCGGCCCACGGTCGGGTCGTCGACCAGGCCGGCGTGCCCGGTCCACACCGCGAGCGTGCGGTAGCCGCGCAGCCATTCGGCCCCCGGCACCGGCGGTTCGTGTCGCCAACCGGCGAACGTGTTGCAGAGCTCCAGCGCCGGGTGCCCGCCGACGCCCCACGGCAACGCCTCGCCGCGCACCCGTACCTCGTAGACCGGCCGGTCCGCCCGGTCCAGCCGGTGGTCGGCCCGGAGGATTCCCCGGTGCACCTCCCGCAGCCGGACCCCCGGTTCGACCCCGATCTCCTCGACCAGGGTGCGCCGGGTGTGCCGGTACAGCACCAACGCGTCCGTCTGTCGGCCACCGCGGTACAGCGCGGTCATCAACGTCGCCACCAGTTCCTCCCGGCTCGGATGCCGGGCCACCAGCGGGGTCAGCTCGATGACCACCCGGGTGTGCTGGCCGAGCGCGAGCCGGGCCGCCGCCCGCAGTTCGACGCCGGTCAGCCGCAGGTCCTCGATCGGACCGGCCAGCCGGTCGCGTAGCTCGTCGTCGGCGGTGTCGGCGAGCAACGGCCCGTGCGGCAGGGCCAGCGCCCGGTCGAGCAGTCGCACCCGCTCGGCCGGGTCGGTGCTGCCACCTGCCCGGTGCACCAACCGGGCGAGTTCGGCCACGTCCACGGTGTGCCCGTCGTCGTGCACCAGGTAGCCGTCACCGCCGGTGGCGATCCGCACCCGGTACGGCCTCAGCGCGGCCCGCAACCGTCCGATGTAGGTGTGCACCGCGCTGCGGGCCGAGGCCGGCGGCCGGTCCGGCCAGAGCAGGTCGATGAGGCGGTCGGTGCCGACCAGGTGTCCCACGTCGAGCAGGAGCAGCCCGAGGAGGCACCGCTCCTGGCGGCGGACCCCGAGATCGACGACGATGCCCTCCTGGCGGGCCTGGAACGGGCCGAGCAGACGGAACTCCATGCCGCTGAGACCACCTGGCCGGCCCGATCGGTTGCCGCCGCCGTGGTCACCGACGCCCGGGACGACCACCGGTCACGGATCGTCCCCGGTGTTCCCGCCGTCGGCGTCGGCGACGTCGCCCGCCATCCGCGCACCGGGAGCGGTTCGGTGATCGTCCGGCTCGTCGGGGCAACCGTGGACGGTGTCCGGTGAGCCGGTGGTCAGCGGCCCGGCAGAAGGGGATCGTGCTCCTCCGCCGCCCCTGCCGGACAGGTCAGCCGGTGGTGAGGACGGCCGGTGACCCTGGACCGGACGACGACGAGGAGAACGGGAGTGCCCATGCGCTGGACGACGAGACTCGGTGCCGCCCTGACCGCGGTGACGCTGGCGGGGACCGTGCCGACCGCTGCGGCGGCGGCCGGCGGTCGCCCCACCGGGGGCTGGGTGCCGGCCCCCCAGGAGGAGTTCACCCTGCCGGCCGGGGCCCGCTGCGCGTTCGGCATCCGGGTGGCGGCCGAGGTCGACGAGGTCCGCAAGCTGGTGCTGACGACCGACCCGGACGGTTCGCCACGCCGGGAGCTGTACACCGGCGCGCTGATCGAGACGGTGACCAACACCGACACCGGGGCCGTCACCCGGGTGGACGCCAGCGGCACCTCCCTGGTCAGCTACGCCGTCGACGGCGCGATGACCTGGTACGTGACCGGCCCGGTGCTGCTCGGGTTCCGGGACGACGCCGGCTCGTTGCCGAAGGGGTTGTGGCTGATCGACGGTCAGTTCGTCGTCCGGTTCACCGCCGACTACGACAAGACCGTCACCATGCTGCACGGCACCACCCACAACGTCTGCGACGACCTGGACTGACGGTGGGGCTGGCCGTGGCGACCTGACCGTCAGACCTTGTCGACGGCCGTCGGTGGGGGTGCCGGCCGGCCCATCCGCAACGGCCCGGCGACCAGCGGTGTCACGGTCAGCACCGCGCACACCACCGCCATCACCAGCAGCGCCGGTCGCAGCCCGAGGGCCGCCACCGACCAGCCGCCGACCAGCGCCCCCACCGGCAACCCGACGAACGCCAGCGAGCCGGAGATCCCCAGCACCCGGGTCTGCAACGCGTCCGGTACCCGTTCGTAGAGGGCCGCGCCGAGCAGCGGGTTGACCGCCGCGATGCCGATCCCGGACAGGAACGTCACCACCAGCACCACCACCAGGTGGTCGGTCAGCGCGAGCACCAGCAGCCGGGGCGCACCGCTCAGCGCCGCCCCGGCCGCGAAGATCAGGGTCCGGGGCAGCCGGGGGCCGAGCATCGTGAAGACCACGTTGCCGAGCAGCGCGCCACCGCCGAACACCCCGAGCACCAGCCCGAACCCGGCCGGGTCGCCGAACTCGTCGCGGACCCACAGCGGCACCCACACGGCCGTGTTGGCGGCGGCGAACATGTTCAACGCGGAGACCACCACCAGCATGGTCAGCAGCACCCGGTCGGTGCGCAGGTAGCCGAAGCCGGTGCGCAACGCCTGGAAGTAGCCCTCCCGGGGCGCGGCGGGCGCGCCGCTCACGGGCGGGCGTACCAGCATCCCGACCAGCAGCGCGCAGACCGCGAAGGTGCCCGCGTCGATCCAGATCGCCCGGGTCACCCCGACCCAGTCGATGAGCAGACCGCCGATGACCGTGCCGAACAGCGCCACCCCGCGCGCCAGCCCGTCGTAGGCGGAGGTGAGGCGGATCAGCTCCACCCCGGCGCGCTGCGCGGCGGGCCGGAACATGACGTGCTTGACCCGGTCGCCGATGCCACGCAGTCCGCCGGCCACCGCGACGAGGGCGACTAGGGCCCCGAAACCGAGCCACGGGGCCAGCGCCACCACCGCGATCACGGCTGCGCTCGCCGCGTCCACCGTGATCGAGGTACGCCGGACCCCGAACCGGTCCGCCCACGGCGTCGCCAACGAGCTGGACAGCATGTACGGCAGGAACTCGGCCGCCGCGACGATGCCCATCTTGGCCGGGCTGCCGGTGGTGGTGAGCACCAGCCAGGGGATCGCGATCACCGAGATCCGGCTGCCCAGGTTGGAGATCAGGTCGGCGGCGACCAGGGTGACCAGTTCCCGCCGGGCGGCCCGCCGCTCGGGACCCGGCGGTGCGGCGAGCGACCCGCCTTCACCTGCCCCGGCACCTCCCGCTCCGGTGTCACCCGAAGCGGCGTCGGCCTGACCGGCGGCCGGTCCGGCACCGGGCGGGCCGCCGGCCGGCTGCCGGCCGGACACCCCGCCGGGAGCCCCGGTGGCGGCGTCGGGGCCGTCGGCCGGCCACCCGTCGGCGCCGGTGGCTGTCCGGGGGCCGGTGTCGGCGTCGGCGGTCACGACGGGCTGCCGACCGGATCGGCGGCAGCGCCGGCGGCGTACCGTTCGCGCAGCGCCCGCTTGTCCACCTTCGCCGACCGGTTCAGTGGCAGCGCGTCGACGAACTCCACCGCACCCGGCGCCCAGGTGTCGCTCAGTTCGGTGGTGACCAGGTCGATCAGCTCCGCCCCGGTCACCGTCGCCCCCGGCGTCGGCACCACGTACGCGTACGGCAGCTCCCCGGCGACCGGGTCGGGCACCCCGATCACCGCCGCCGCGCGGACCTGCGGATGCCCGGCGAGGACGTCCTCGATCGGCCGGGAGTAGATCGGCCAGCTGCGCTGCCGGGTGAGGATGCGGTCCTGCAACCGGTCGACCAGGTAGAGGAACCCGTCGTCGTCGAGGTGGCCGATGTCGCGGGTGCGTACCCAGTCGTCGACGAGCGTGTCGGCGGTCAGCTCGGGCTGGCCGTGGTAGCCGTGGAAGCTCAGTTTCGTCCGCACCCACACCTCACCGTCGGTGCCGGCCGGCAGCACCCGCCCGTCGGCGTCGCGGATCTCCACCGTCACGTCCCCGTACGGCCGGCCGCAGGAACCCAGCCGCTCCGGGTGCGCCGGGTCCTCGGTCAGGCCGGGCTGGGCGCAGATCACCACCGCCTCGCTGAGGCCGTACACGATGCGCAGGCACGGGCCGAACCGGGCGATGGCCTGGCGCAGCCGGGCGGGTGCGGCGGGTCCCGCGCCCACGTTGAACATGAACATGGCGGAGAAGTCCGCGCCGGGCAGGGCCGGATGGTCGAGCACCTCGTAGAGCATCGGCGGGGTGACGAACGTGGAGGTGAGCCGCTCGGCGTCCACGGTGGCGATGAACGCGGCCGGGTCCCACTGCTGACGCAGGAAGAGCACCCCGCCGGTGAACAGGTTGAACAGGGTGGTGATCTGCCCGCTGGCCAGCCACATCGGCGAGTGCGACAGGTGCCGCAACAGCGGGAACCCGGCAGCGCGGAAATCCGCCGCCAGGGCCAGCACCTGCCGGTAGAAGCTCTCCCGGTGGTGCACCAGCTTCGGGGTGCCGGTGGTGCCGCTGGTCTGCAGGAACGACTCCGGCGTCGGCACCCGCGCGGGCAGCTCGACCGGCGGGGCGTCGGCGGTCAGCTCGATGCCCAGCCGCAGCACCGGCACCCCGGGCAGCGAGGCGGCGATCCGGTCGCCCAGCCCGTCCGGGGCGTACGCGTGGTGCACGAACACGTCGGGGCGGGCCAGCCGGACGAACTCGTCGATCTCCCGCCGGGAGGTGACCGGGGCGATCCACATGCTCCGGCAGCCGAGCAGGTGCAGGGCGAGCTGCAGCAGCGGGCCCTCCACCGCGTTGCCGAGCATCACCAGCACCGCCGCGCCGGGGCGTACCCCGTGGCTGGTCAGGGCGTACGCCAGCCCGCGTACCTCGGCGGCGACCTGCGGGTAGGTCAGCCGGCGGCCGTCGCCGACCAGGGCCTCCCGGTCGTCGAACCCGGCGAACAGCGCCAGCGCGTCGTGCACGTAGGTGGTGGATCGGTCGACCCCGTCGGTCATCGCACAGCCCCCAGCTCGATGCGGCGGGTCGCCGGCGGCCCGGTGGGACCCGCCGTGGCGACCGGCCGGGTTGGCGTCCGAGCAGGTCACAGCCCGGCCCGCGACGGGGGTGCGCGCCATGGGCGACCGCACCGCCGCCGCTAGCGAGCCTAGGCCGGTGGCCTCGCCCGGTGACAGAGCCGAACGGCGGGTGACCGGCCATCATGGACTTTTGATCATGTCTATCGGGTTGATTGACGCCTGTCAGACGTCGCGGCTAGGTTTCTGGACCATCGTCCGGGCGGTGCCGTCAATGGGCGCCGGCCCTGGGCGGCCCAACATGGAGGTTCAATGTCGACCCCGAAGAGATGGCAGGTCATAGCGTCCGCGGCCGTGTTGCTGGTCGTGGGCGCCCCGGCGGTGGTGGCCAGCGCCGGTCCGTCCGACTCCGACACCGGCGGGGCAGCCGCCCGGGCGCAGTGGGCGGGTACGTGGGCCGCGGCGGTCACCCGCGGCAACACCGTCGGGCTGACGAACACCGGCCTGAACAACCAGAGCATCCGGATGACCGTGCGCACCACCGTGGGTGGGGAGCGGCTGCGGGTCCGGCTGAGCAACCTCTACGGTGAGCAGGCGGTGCAGGTGGGGCACGCCACCGTCGCCCGCCCGAACACCGCCACCCTGACCGACCGGTCGGACATCCTGCCCGGCAGCGTGCGGGAGCTGAAGTTCGGCGGTTCCACCTCGGCGACCATGAACAAGGGTGCCGAACTGCTCAGCGACCCGTTGACCTACGCGGTCGGCGAGCAGGAGGACCTGGTCGTCACCCTGCACTTCCCGGTGCTCACCGGGCCGGTCACGTTCCACGGCCAGTCCAAGGTCACCACCTTCATCGGGGCGAACGACCTGACCACCGCGGCCGACGGCGCCGGCTTCACCATCCGCCCGGACTGCTGCTGGATGTTCCTGTCCGGCATCGACGTGCTGCGCCAGCAGAGCCCCGGCGCGGTGGTGGTGCTCAGCGACTCGATCGGTGACGCCAACGGCAGCACCGTCAACGCCAACAAGCGCTGGCCGGAACTGCTCGCCGGGCGGCTGGTCGCCGCCCGTCCCGAGGTGCGTACCCCGGGGGTGCTCAACCTGAGCCTGGCCGGCAACCGGCTCAACCACGAGGGCACCGAGCCCGGCGCGGGCGGCTTCCCCGGCTACTACGAGCTGGGTCCGAACGCGCTGGCCCGGCTCAACGAGGACGTCTTCCCGCAGACCGGCGTGAAGACCCTGGTGACCCACCTCGGCATCAACGACATCTGGATGTCCGACGACTCCGCCGACCGGATCATCGCCTCGCTGCGGCAGATCAACAAGCAGGCCAAGGCGCGCGGCCTGCGCAGCCTCGCGGTCACCCTCACCCCGTACGAGGGGCACGGCAACCCGGGGGTGTGGACGCCCGAGAAGGAGACCACCCGGCAGGCGGTGAACACCTGGCTGCGCGGCCCGGGAGCGGCCGAGTTCGACGGGCTGCTCGACTTCGACGCGGTGCTGCGCGACCCGGCCCAGCCGAGCCGGCTGCTGCCCGCGTACGACGCCGGTGACCACATCCACCCGAACGACGCCGGAAACCAGGCGTTGGCGGACGCCGTACCCCTTCGACTGCTCGGTCTGTGACACCGGTGGGGCGGCGGGGAGGACCCGTCGCCCCCCGGTCATTTCCTGGGGAGGAAGCACCATCGTGGACGTCGACGAGATCCTGTCCGGTCTCTACAGCGAGGCCGGCCGGCAGGACCCCTATCCGTGGTACGCGGCCCTGCACGAACACGGGCCGATCAGCGTCATCCCGAACCGTCCGGAGCACAGCACGGTCAGCGCCGTGGCCGTCGGCTACGACCTGGTCGACCAGGTGCTGCGCGACCCGGAGTGGTACAAGCAACCCCCACCGGGCTGGGAGGAGCAGGAGATCCTGCGGACCTTCCAGTCGTCGATGATGTTCGTCAACCCGCCCGACCACGGCCGGATGCGGGGCGTGTTCTCCCGTACCTTCACCCCGCGCCGGCTCGGCGCGCTGGAACCGGTGATCGTCCGGGTGGTCGACACCCTGCTGGACCGGATGGCCGACACCGGGGCCGACGGCTCCGAGATCGACTTCGTCGCGGACTTCGCCTACCCGGTGCCGGCACTGGTGATGGCCGAGTTCATCGGCCTGCCCGAGAGCGAGCTGGCCTGGTACCGGCAACGGGTCGACTGGATCGACGAGTTCCTCGACGTGGCCGGCAAGACCCCGCAGCGGCTGGCGCTGGCCAACCAGGCCGCCGAGGAGCTGCGGGCACTCTACCGGGACCTGATCGGGCACCGCCGCCGCCAGCCGGGTGAGGATCTGATCTCCGGTCTGGTCGAGGCGCTGGACTCCGGCGAGGTCGACCTGACCGAGGAGGAGTTGATCAGCAACCTGATCGTGCTGTTCAACGCCAGCTTCGTCACCACCGTCTACATGTTCAGCAACGGCCTGCCGGTGCTGCTGGAGCACCCCGACACGGTGGCCGCGCTGCCCGGCGACGAGACCCTGGCCCAGGGCTGCGTCGACGAGGTGCTGCGGCTGCAGAGCCCGGTGCACTTCCTGGCCCGCGCCGCGCCCCGGGACACCGTGCTGGGCGGCGTGCCGGTCGCCCGGGACGAGAACGTCCTGCTGATCATCGCCGGGGCCAACCGGGACCCGCACCGCTTCCCCGGGCCGGACCGGTTCGACCCGCGCCGCGACGGCCCCCCGTCGCTGGCCTTCGGCGTCGGCCCGCACTTCTGCCTCGGCGCGGCCGTGTCCCGCCTGGAGGGTCGGCTCGGCCTGCCCCGGCTCTTCGCGCGGTTCCCCCGGCTCGCGGTCAGCCAGCCGGCCGACTACAGCGGGAGCCTGTTCCTGCGCGGCATCGACAAGCTCTTCGTCACCACCGGCGGATAGGAGCCCCATCCCATGTCCCTCGACCCCCAGGTGGTGGCCTACCGGGCCGCGCGGGCCGCCGCCGGCACGCCACCGCTGTACACCCAGACCCTCGCCGAGGCCCGCGCCGCCGACCTGGCCGCGATCCGGGCCGGTGGTGGTGACGTCGAGCCGGTCCACGAGGTACGCGACACGACCGTCCCCGGCCCCGGCGGGGACCTGCGGGTCCGGGTGTACCGGCCGGCCGGCGACGGCCCGCTGCCCACCCTGGTCTACTTCTTCGGCGGTGGCTGGACGCTGGGCAGCGTGGAGACCGCCGACGGGATCTGCCGCCGGCTCGCCAACGCCACCCCCTGCCAGGTGGTGACGGTCGGCTACCGGCTCGCCCCGGAGCACCCGTTCCCGGCGGCCGTGCTGGACTGCCACGCCGCCACCCGGTGGTTGGCCGGGCACGCCGCCGAGTTGGGCGTGGACCCGGACCGGCTGGTGGTGGGCGGCGACAGCGCCGGGGGCAACCTGGCGGCGGCGGTGACCCTGCTGGCCCGCGCCGAGGGCGGCCCCCGGCTGGCCGGTCAGTTGCTGGTCTACCCGAACACCGACCAGCGGGCCGCCCCCCGCCCCGCCGCCGACCAGGATCCGCTGCTGTTCAACAGGCACTCCGTGGACTGGTACCGGGGTCACTACCTGGCCGACCCGGCGGACGCCACCGACCCGCTGGCCTCGCCGCTGCTCGCCGACGACCTGTCCGGCCTGCCGCCGGCCCTGGTGGTCACCGCCGAGCACGACCCGTTGCGCGACGAGGGACAGCGGTACGCGCAGCGGCTGCGGGAGTCCGGCGTGCCGGTGCGGGCCACCTGCTATCCCGGCATGATCCACGGGTTCTTCGCCATGCCCGGGGTCTTCGACGCCGGCCGGCGCGCCCAGGACGAGGCCGCCGCCTTCCTGCGGGAGGTCTTCGGGCTGCCCACCCCGCCGGCCGACGCCCCCGTCACCGCCACGGTGGGGGACGAGCGGTGACCGTGCTCCCCCCTCCCGCCGGCCCGCCGGCCACCGTCGGACCGGACGCCGGGCCGCCGGACACCGCGCCGCCGGCCACCGTCGGGACGGGTGGGGACGGCGACCGGCCGCCGGTCAGCCTGGCCGACTTCGCCGAGCTGGCCCGGCGGACGCTCCCGCCCGGCGTCTGGGACTTCGTCGGCGGGGGCAGCGGGGTGGAGACCACGCTGGCCGCCAACCGGGCCGCCCTCGACCGGGTCGCCGTGCTGCCCCGGGTGCTGACCGGGGTGGAACGCCCGCGCACCCACGCGCCGCTGCTCGGCCGCGATCAGGCGATGCCGGTGGCGGTCGCGCCGATGGCGTACCAGCGGTTGCTGCACCCGGACGGCGAGCCGGCGCTGGCGGCGGCGGCCGGCGCGGCCGGGGTGCCCTACGTGCTGAGCACGCTGAGCAGCACCCCGGTCGAGGAGGTCACCGCCGCCACCGCCGGGCCGGTCTGGTTCCAGCTCTACTGGCTGCGTGACCGGGGGCTGGTCGCCGACCTGCTCGACCGGGCGCACACCGCCGGCTGTGCGGCGTTGATGGTCACCGTCGACGTGCCGGTGCTCGGCCGGCGGCTACGCGACGTGCGCAACGGCTTCGCGTTGCCGCCGGAGGTGACCGCCGCCAACCTGCCCGCCGGCCGGGACGACCTGGCCCATGCCGGCACCCCCGGCGTGTCGGCCATCGCCGCGCACACCGAGGCCGTCTTCGCTCCCGCCCTGACCTGGGCGGATCTGGCCTGGCTGCGGGAGCGCACCCGGCTGCCGCTGCTGGTCAAGGGGGTCCTCGACCCGCGTGACGCGGTCCGCGCCGCCGACGTCGGGGTGGACGCCGTGGTGGTCTCCAACCACGGCGGCCGGCAGCTCGACGGGGCGCCGGCCACCGCGACCATGCTGCCCGAGGTGGTCGCGGCCGTCGGCGAGCGGATCGAGGTGCTGCTGGACAGCGGGGTGCGGTCCGGCACGGACGTGCTGCGCGCGCTCGCCCTCGGCGCGTCCGGGGTGCTGCTGGGCCGCCCGATGCTGTGGGCGCTGGCGGCCGGCGGGCGGGCCGGCGCGCAGGCCGCT
This sequence comes from Micromonospora sp. WMMD735, assembly GCF_049178995.1. Taxonomy (NCBI): domain Bacteria; kingdom Bacillati; phylum Actinomycetota; class Actinomycetes; order Micromonosporales; family Micromonosporaceae; genus Micromonospora; species Micromonospora sp. WMMD735. The sequence goes on along the minus strand of NZ_JBMHMJ010000002.1, from coordinate 1,601,562 downwards.
CTCGACCTGCTCGCCGTCGAGTTGCGCGACGCGTTGACCCTGACCGGCTGTGCCGACCCGGCGCAGGCCCGGCGGCTGCGTACCCTGACCGGAGGCTGACCCGTTGGAGCATCTGGTGGACCTGGACCTGGCGACCCTGCACCCGGCGGTCGACGACCCGGCGCTGAACTCGATGAACTTCCTCAACGAGGTGTCCCAGCACTGGCCCGACGCGGTGTCGCTGGCGGCCGGGCGGCCCTACGAGGAGTTCTTCGACGACGACGCGCCGGGGCGCTGGCTGGACCGGTTCCGCCGGCACCTCGCCGACGACCTCGGGCAGACGCCCGAGCAGGTCCGTCGCACCCTGTTCCAGTACGGCCGGACCAAGGGGATCATCCACCACCTGATCGCCCGCAACCTCGCCGTCGACGAGGACGTCCACGTCGACGACGAGGCGGTGGTGGTGACCGTCGGCTGCCAGGAGGCGATGCTGCTGGTGCTGCGGGCGTTGCGGGCCGGCCCGACCGACGTGCTGCTCGCCGTGGCCCCGACGTACGTGGGGTTGACCGGGGCGGCCCGGCTGGTGGACCTGCCGGTGCGGCCGGTGGCCGGTGGTCCGGCCGGGGTGGACCTGGCCGACCTGCGGGCGCAGGCGCACCGGGCCCGGGACGAGGGGTTACGGCCCCGGGCCTGCTACGTGATGCCCGACTTCGCCAACCCCTCCGGCACCAGCATCGGCCTGGCCGACCGGCAACGGCTGCTCGACCTGGCCGCCGAGGAGGACCTGCTGCTCATCGAGGACAACCCGTACGGGCTGTTCCCGGCGGGGGACGCCGACCGGGTGCCGACGCTCAAGGCGTTGGACACCCGACGGCGGGTGGTCTATCTCGGCTCGTTCGCCAAGACGGTGCTGCCCGGGGCGCGGATCGGCTACCTGGTGGCCGACCAGCGGGTCGGTGGGGTCGACGGTGCGGTGGGGTTGTTCGCCGACCAGCTCGCCAAGATCAAGAGCATGGTCTCGGTGAACACGTCGCCGCTGGCCCAGGCCGTCATCGGTGGGGCGCTGCTGGAGCACGGCTGTTCGCTGGTCGCCGCGAACCGGCGGGAACGGGCGGCGTACACCCGCAACCGGGACCATCTCCTCGCCGGCCTGCGGCGGCGTTTCCCGGCCGGGTCGCCGGTGCGCTGGAACTCCCCGGCCGGGGGGTTCTTCGTCGTGGTCACCGTCCCCTTCCCGGTGGACGACGCGCTGCTGCGCCGTTCCGCCGAGCGGTACGGGGTGCTCTGGACCCCGATGGCGCACTTCTACGACGACGGCCGCCCGGTCGACGCGTTGCGGCTGTCGGTCAGCGCCGTCACCCCGGCGCAGATCGACCTCGGTCTGGACCGGCTGGCCGCACTGATCACCGACGAGTTGACCCGTACCGCGGTCCCGGCCGGCTGACCGCCGCGTCCGCGGGCGGTGTCTGTCCGGTGGCACCCGACCCCCACCCGGTGTCGCCGAACCGCCACCCCCCGTGCTGTGCGGCGGTCGGGGCGGTGGCCATAATGGACGCATGGTCGCTTGGGAGTACGCCCTGTTGGTCCGCCGCTACCAGGGACAGGGACGCCAGTTCCACGTCTCGTTCGTCTGGTACGGCCCGGACGGCTCACGCACCGACGTCACGGCGTACGGCGACACCGCGATCGCCCACCTCAACCGGGTCGGCCGGGAAGGCTGGGAGCTGGTCTCCGCCGCCGAGGACGTCAACAACATCCAGGGCAGCACCGAGGTCCACCGCTACCACCTCAAGCGTCCCCTCACCTGATCCCGGCACCCGTCGGCTCCCCGTCGGTCGGGGGGTTCCGCCACCGGAACCCCCCGACCGGACGTGGAGCGGGCCGGGTCAGCCCAAGTCGACGGTGGGGTAGAGGGGGAAGCCGGCGAGCAGGTCGGTGGCCTGCTTGCCGACCGAGTCGGCGACCGCCGGGTCGAGCACGTACTTGGCCTTCGACGGGGTGCCGTCGGCGTTGGCACCCGGCGTGGTCTGGCTGAGCACGGTGTGGATCAGCTCGGCGGTGGCGTCCATCTCGGCGGTGCCGAGGCCCCGGGTGGTCAGCGCCGGGGTGCCGATCCGGATGCCTGAGGTGTACCAGGCGCCGTTGCGGTCCTGCGGGACGGCGTTGCGGTTGGTGACGATGCCCGAGTCGAGCAGCGCCTGCTCGGCCTGCCGGCCGGTCAGGCCGTAGCCGGAGACGTCGAGCAGCACCAGGTGGTTGTCGGTGCCGCCGGTGACCAGGGTGGTGCCCCGGCGCAGCAGCCCCTCGGCGAGGGCCTGGGCGTTGTCGACGATCCGCTGCGCGTAGTCGGCGAAGTCGGGCCGCCGCGCCTCGGCCAGCGCGACCGCCTTGGCCGCCATCACGTGCGGCAGCGGACCGCCGAGCACCATCGGGCAGCCCCGGTCGACCTGGTCGGCCAGCTCCGGGCCGCAGAGCACCATGCCGCCGCGCGGGCCGCGCAGCGACTTGTGGGTGGTGGTGGTGACGATGTGCGCGTGCGGCACCGGGTCGAAGTCGCCGGTGAAGACCTTCCCGGCGACCAGACCGGCGAAGTGCGCCATGTCGACCATGAAGGTCGCGCCGACCGAGTCGGCGATCTCCCGCATGATCCGGAAGTTCACCTTCCGGGGGTACGCCGAGTAGCCGGCGACCAGGATCAGCGGCTTGAACTCCCGGGCGGCCTCGGCGACCCGGTCGTAGTCGATCAGACCGGTGGCCGGGTCGGTGCCGTAGCTGCGCTGGTCGAACATCTTGCCGGAGATGTTCGGCCGGAAACCGTGGGTGAGGTGGCCGCCGGCGTCCAGCGACATGCCCAGCATCCGCTGGTTGCCCAGCTCGCGGCGCAGCGCGAACCAGTCCTCCTCGGTCAGGTCGTTGACCTGGCGTACCTGGGCCTTCTGCAAGGCGGGGGACTCGACCCGGTCGGCCAGGATCGCCCAGAAGGCGACCAGGTTGGCGTCGATGCCCGAGTGCGGCTGTACGTACGCGTGGCTGGCCCCGAACAGTTCCTTGGCGTGCTCGGCGGCGAGCGCCTCGACGGTGTCGACGTTCTGGCAGCCGGCGTAGAAACGACGGCCGACGGTGCCCTCGGCGTACTTGTCGCTGAACCAGTTGCCCATGGTCAGCAGGGTCGCCGGGGAGGCGTAGTTCTCGCTGGCGATCAGCTTCAGCGACTCACGCTGGTCGGTCAGCTCCGCGCCGATGGCGTCGGCCACCCGGGGTTCGACCGCCCGGATCACCTCGAGTGCGCTGCGGAAGGCGGTGGACTCGGCGTTGGGCGACATGCGACCTCCAGGTGACGTGCGGAAGGCCCAGGCGCTCGGCGTGCGTCCTCATGACGGGGCCGCTTCCCGATGGTGCTCCATCCCCACGCGCCAGTCACGGCCCGCCGACGATCCTACCGGGTGGCCGCTGGGGGCGTCCGGAGCACCTCCGGCGGGCAGGGTTGGCCGGCCCGATCCGGGGCAATGCAGGCAGCAGGGACATCCGGGCGGCGGAACCCACCGAGGACAGGAGCGGGCAGATGAGCGCACCCACCACCGGACGACCGCTGGCCGTCGTGACCGGGGCCTCCAGCGGCATCGGGTACGAGCTGGCCGGCGAGTTCGTCCGACACGGGTACGACGTGGTGATCGCCGCCGAGGACGCCGGCATCACCGAGGCGGCCGACCACCTGCGCCGCGACGGTCAAGCCGAGATCCGGCCCGTCCAGGTCGACCTGGCGACCTTCGACGGGGTGACGGCGCTGGTCGAGGCGGTGGACGCGACCGGCCGGCCGGTCGACGCACTGGCGGTCAACGCCGGCCGCGGCGCGGGCGGGGCCTTCGTCGGCGACACCGACCTGCGCGACGAGCTGAACATCATCGACGTCAACGTGACCTCGACCGTGCACCTGGCCAAGCGGATGCTGCCGGGGATGGTCGAACGGGGTGCCGGCCGGGTGCTGTTCACCTCGTCGATCGCGGCCACCATGCCCGGCCCCTACCAGGCGGTCTACAACGCCTCCAAGTCCTTCGTGCAGTCCTTCGCCGAGGCGCTGCGCAACGAGCTGAAGGAGACCGGGGTGACGGTGACCGCGCTGATGCCCGGCCCGACCGAGACGAAGTTCTTCGATCGTGCCGAGATGGGCGACACGAAGGTCGGCGCGGACGACAAGGACGACCCGGCGACGGTGGCCGCGCAGGGCTTCGCGGCGATGATGAAGGGCGAGGAGAAGGTGGTCGCCGGTTCGCTGAAGAACAAGGTCCAGGCGGCGGCGGCCCGGCTCACGCCGGACCGGCTCAAGGCCGAGCAGCACCGTCGGATGGCCGAACCCGGCTCCGCCGACTGACGACGACGGTGCTCCCCGCGCGCACCGCGCCGGGTGACCTTCTGCGTACGATCGGCGGATGCTGGGGGAGGACACCGAGGGCAGTCTGGTCGCGATCAGCGACCTGCACGTCGGGTACAAGGAGAATCGTGCCCTGGTCGAGGCGCTACGGCCCGCCTCGCCACGGGACTGGCTGATCGTCGCCGGTGACGTGGCGGACACCGTCGCCGACATCGAGTGGGCGCTCGGCACGCTCGCCGGGCGCTTCGACACCGTCATCTGGGCGCCGGGCAACCACGAACTGTGGACCCCGCCGGCCGACCCGGTGACCCTGCGCGGGGTGGAGCGCTACGAGCTGCTGGTACGGCGGTGCCGGGAGCTGGGCGTGGTCACCCCCGAGGACGACTACCGGGTGTGGCGGGGGCCGGGCGGCCCGGCGCTGGTGGCACCCCTGTTCCTGCTCTACGACTACAGCTGGCGACCGCCGGGGTTCGACACCCGGGAGGCGGCGCTGGCCGAGGCGTACCGGACCGGGATCGTCTGCACCGACGAGTTCATGCTGCACCCCGACCCGTACCCGAGCCGGCAGGAGTGGTGCGCGGCGCGGCTGGCGGAGACCGCCCGCCGCCTGGACGCCCGCGACCCGCAGTTGCCCACCGTGCTGGTCAACCACTGGCCGCTGGACCGCCACCCGACCGAGGTGCTGCGCTATCCGATCTTCGCGCAGTGGTGCGGGACGGAGGCGACCGCCGACTGGCACCGCCGGTTCGCCGCCACCACCGTGGTCTACGGGCACCTGCACATCCCCCGTACCACCTGGAAGGACGGGGTGCGGTTCGAGGAGGTCTCGGTGGGCTACCCCCGGGAGTGGCGTCAGCGCAGCGTGCCCCCCGGGCGGGTACGGCAGATCCTGCCCGCGCCCACCGGCACGCCGGCACCCCTCTGGTGAGCCACCGGCTCAGCCGGCGTGCAGGCGGGTGAGCAGCGCGTCGGTCACCGTGCCGAGGCGGCGGGCGGCGGCCGGATCGAGCGTCGCGGTCGACAGCGGAACGGGTCTGCCCCGGTCGCTGGCGGTCAGGGCGTCCGACGGTGGATCGTCGATCCATTCCACGACGGGACGGATCGACTTCCCGACCGGCCTGGCGACGACCGACGCCGCCCGGATCACCCCACGGACCACCGGCGGCATGGTGGACAGGTCGCCGCTGCGGGTGAAGCCGGGGTGGTAGAGCACGTACCGTGCCCGGGAGCCGGAGCGCTGCGCGAAGTCCACCCCGAGCAGGTCGTTCGCCCGCCCTGCCTGCAACTGCGCGTCGACCATGCCGTACCTCCGGGTGAGCTGGAGGTCGTCCCAGTGGATCGACCCCCTGGTGGTGCCGACGCCCGCCACGTTGACGATGACCGGCCGTTCGGCGGCGTCGAGCTGTTCGCGTAGACCGTGGCTGAGCAGGTAGCGGCTCAGGTAGTACAGCGCGAAGGTCTGCTCCAGGCCCTCGTCGGTGACCACCCGCCGGGGCGACTGCCGGTTGGCGAACAGGGCCAGTGCGTCCACCCTCGGCCACCGACCCCTGATGGTGTCGATGACCCGACGGGTCTGCGCCACCGAGCGCAGATCCGCCTGGAGGAAGTGCACCCGGCCGGAGAGCGCCCGCACGGCCCGCCCCTTCGCCGGGTTGCTGCCGATCGCGACGACCTCGTCGCCACGGCGGATCCGGGCCTCCAGTGTCGCCCGGCCCATGCCGTCGGTGCCGCCGCTGATGACGATGACCCGCATGCCGCCCCTCTCTCCCGCCCGGTGGCCCCCGTTCGGCACCGGACGTCGACCGTGGACCACGACCGGCACAATCCTTCGCGCAGGCCGGCGACAGCGGAAGAAGGCAGTCTCATGTCCGTACCGAACACGGATGTTCGTTCCCTGGTCGCGGCGGCCCTGCCGACGCCCGTCCCGGCCGACGAGTACGACGGCTGTCCGGTCACCGGGCTGCTGCGGCTGCTCAGTGACAAGTGGTCGATGCTGGTGCTGGTCCTGCTGGGCCGTCAGCCGTACCGCTTCAACGAGCTGCACCGGGCCATCGGCGGGATCAGCCAACGCATGCTGACCCGCACCCTGCGCGGCCTGGAGTCGGCCGGCCTGGTCCTGCGCGAGGTCCATCCCACCGTCCCGCCCAGCGTCGAGTACCGGCTCACCCCGCTCGGACGGAGCCTGCTCGGCCCGCTGTCCGGCCTCGCCGACTGGGCGGTCCGCCACGAGCCCGAACTCGCCGCCGCCCGCCGCCCGGTCACCGCCACGACGTCGTCCGGACCGCGCTGACCTGCCCCACGTGGGCCGCCACCGCAGGCACCCGCGCGGACCGCACCGGCCGACGCGGCGAGGGGCCCGACCGGATGGTCGGGCCCCTCGGACGTGACGCGGGTCGAACGTGCGGGTCAGGCGGTGGTGGCGTGCCGGGCGCTCCTGACCGCCTTCGGGTCGCTGGGGGAGCGGGGGGCGTCCGGGCGCAGCGCGATCATCCGCTCGCCGATCTCCTGGAGCGGGTTGCGGCCGAGCGCCTCCCGCACCTTCGGGAACCACTCCTGCTCCTCCTCCTCGATGTGGTGCTCGACGTTCTCGATCAGCACCGTGGTCTTGGCGACGAAGTGGTCGTCGGAGGCGTCCATCGCGGACAGTTCGGCGCAGAGCACGTCGGCGACGTGGTGCTCCTCGTACGACTCCAGGATGTCGTCCTCCAGGTCCGGCAGGAGCTTGCGGATCTCCGGGTACATCACCTCGTTCTCGAGGTAGGTGTGGGTGGTCAGGGCCGCCACGATCTCGTCGACCAGGGTGCGGCGGCGGCTGGCCGGCCCCTCCTGCGCCTTCTCGAACTCGCGGAAGAGGCGGCGCATCTCCTTGTGGTCCTCTTTGAGCAGGACGATGGCGTCGGTGGACACCGGTAGACCTCCTTGATCGGCTGACGACAATCCCGGTACCCCGGGACGAACTGCGCAAACGGATCGCGGCGGGCGAACGTCCGACCCGCTCAGACAGTGGCGATCGTGTGCGGGATCTCGTCGAGCAGTTCCCGGGCCAGGAACCCGATCCGGCCGAACCGGGGCACCAGCCGCTGTCCGCTCACCGCGTGCACCCACGCCGCCCAGCAGGCCGCCTGGGCCGGCTCCGCACCCCGGGAGAGCAGCCCGGCGAGCAGCCCCGCCCGCACGTCACCGCTGCCCGAGGTGCCCAGCCCGGCGTCGCCGCTCTCCTCCCGCCAGCACCGGCCGTCGGGGGTGGCGATGTGGCCGTACAGGGAGACCACCGCCTCGTACCGGCGGGCCAGCTCGCGGGACTCGGCGTCCAGGTCGTCGCCGGGGTCGCGGCCGAGCAGGTGCCGGGCCTCGGTGAGGTTCGGGGTCAGCACCACCTTCCGGTCCGCGCCGACCAGCAGGTCCGGTTCGTGGCTGAGCGCGCCCAGCGCGTACGCGTCGAAGACCAGTGCGGTGTGCGGCCCGGCCGCCGACAGCACCAGGCGCAGCAGGGCGCGGGTCTGGTCGATGTCGTTGAGGCCCGGCCCGACGGTGACCACGTCGGCCTGCTCGACCAGCGTGCCGAGCCGGTCGCCCGGGTCCCCGGCGACCGCGCCGTCGGCGGTCTCCGGCAGGCCGACCACCATCGCCTCGGGCACCTGGATGCTCAACGCGGCGGCGGTGGACTCGGCGGCGGCCAGTTGCAGCACCCCGGCACCGGCGCGCAGCGCGGCCACGCCGGCCAGCAGCACCGCGCCCGGGGTGAACCGGGAACCGCCGACTACCAGGACGGTGCCCCGGTTGTCCTTGCCGCCGGTCGGCACCGGCAGCGCCCATTCCCGCAGCAGTCCCGGGGTGATGACCCGGGTGTCAGACCGGTTCGGCATGGATCTCGTCCTCCGTGGTGGGTGGTGCGCCCTGCGCGTGCAGGTGGGTGACGTCGTTGAAAACCTGCGGAACGAGCCGGCCGGTGGCGTCGGCCGACCAGCCGGTCACCGAGCAGTTGGCGATCGCGTGCTCCCGGGTCAACCCCATCAGCTCCGCCTCGGTGAGCCCCTCCACCAGGTAGCGGAGCAGGAAGACCAGGGCGTCGTGCCCGAACAGCAGCACCCGCCGCCCCTGGTGGTCGCGGCGCAGGTCGCCGAGGAGGGTACGCAGCCGTAGCGCCACGTCGGTCCAGGATTCGCCGCCCGGCGGCCGGTAGTAGAACTTGCCGAGCCGCTGCCGCCGGGCCGCCTCGTCGGGGAACCGGCGGGCCACCCCGTGCCCGGTCAACCCGTCGAGGATGCCCAGCTCCCGGTCGCGCAACCGCTCGTCGACGCTGGCCGGGATCCCGGTGCCGGCCAGCGCCAGTTCCGCCGTCCGCGCCGCCCGCAGGTACGGCGAGACGACCGCCACGTCGGGACGCTGTCGCGCGGGCAGGCCGGCCAGCCACCGGGCGGTCGCCCGCGCCTGCTCCTCACCGGTGTCCGACAGTGGCACGTCGGCGTCGCGGTGGGTCAGGTCGATCAGTTCGGCGCCGGCCGCCTCGGCCGTCGACGCGGCGACGTTCGCGGTGCTCTCCCCGTGCCGGACGATCCACAGCGCCCCCAGTTCCGCCATGTCCCCATGCCTACCCCCACCCCACCCCCGGTAACCCCGCCCTCCGCCGCCGGCCCGGCCTGGCCGCGTCCGGCCCGCCCCTGCCGCGTCCGGCCGGCCGGCCTTTGTCAGCGAAGTAGCGGTATCCACGCCCCGGGATACCGCTGTTGCGGCGACATGGAGTCGATCATGCCGCCCTGGCCCCAGCCTCCGGCCCTCGCCGCCGTGGGCGGCCGGTCGGTCCGGGTGTGGGCTGGTGGGCGGGGTACTTCGCGATGTCGCCGACGTTGCGGTATCCGCGCGGCTGGATACCGCAATATCGGTGACGTGGAGTCGATCATGTGGGGTGATCGTCGGTCCGGGGAAGGAGCGTCGCCGGGGGATGGGTACCCTGCCCGCGTGGACGGTGGGGCGGACGGCGAACGGTTGGCGGCATCGCTCACCAGATGGCTGGACCGGCTCGAATTCGTCGACCTGGGCGTCGACGAGGTGACCGCGCGGCTCATCGACGCCGTGCTGGCCTGGGCCGCCGAGCAGGGCTGGCGGTCCTACCGTCGGGCGGCGAGCGTGCTGCCGCTGCCCCCACCGATGACCGACCGCCACTCGGTGCTGGACGTCGCGTGTGCCCGGCGCGACGGGCCGCCCGTGGTGATCGAGGTCGACCACACCGACCGGCGGCGTACCTGGGAGAAGCTCACGGCGGAGGCGGCCGCCGGCCGGGTCGCCCTGTGGGTGCGCTGGGGTCCGGGGCGGTTCGCCCTGCCGCCGGCCCCGATCCACCTGGTCACCTGCGAGGTGTCCCGGCACGCCGGCGCTCCGGGCGCGGGCCGCCGGCACAGCCGGACGACGGGTCCGGCCCGGCCGGCACCGGTCCACTCGGCCCGTGACGTCGACCCGGTCGTGGAGCCGCTGCCGCTGCCGCCGGCCGAATCCGGTTCCTGACCGGCCGACGGCTGGCCGCACCCCCGCCGTACCCTGTCGCGTGACGGGCAGCAGAGCAGGGGGTGCCCGGCCGGTCGGGGGTGGCTGGACCTACTCGAAGCGGGTCGGGTCGCCCGCGCCGTAGCGGACGATCTCCGGCTCGTCGGTGGAGAAGTCGATCACGGTGGTGGGCAGGGTGCCGCACTCGCCGGAGTCGATCACCGCGTCGATCGCGTGGTCGAGTCGTTCCTTGATCTCCCAACCCTGGGTCATCGGTTCGGTCTCCCCGGGCAGCAGCAGGGTGCTCGACACCAGCGGCTCACCCAGCGCCGCCAGCAGCGCCTGCGCGACCGGATGGTCGGGGATGCGTACCCCGACGGTCTTCTTCTTGGGGTGCAGCAGCCGACGCGGCACCTCCTTGGTGGCGGGCAGGATGAAGGTGTAGCTGCCCGGGGTGGCCGCCTTCAGCGACCGGAACACCGCATTGTTGATCTGCACGAACTGGCCGAGCTGCGCGAAGTCGCGACACACCAGCGTGAAGTGGTGCTTGCTGTCCAGGTGCCGGATCTCCCGGATCCGGTCGAGACCGTCCCGGTTGCCCAACTGGCAGCCGAGCGCGAAACACGAGTCCGTCGGGTAGGCGACCAGGCCGTCGCCGCGCAGCAGGTCGACCACCCGGCTGATCGTCCGGGGCTGCGGGTTCTCCGGGTGTACGTCGAGATAGATCGCCATGGCGGCGAGCCTAGCGGGGGCGTGGCGGCGGTCGCCGATGAGCCCGGAGCACGTCACGCGCCCACGTCAGCATGTGGCATCCACCGTCGCGGCACTGGAAGCACCGGCGCGGGGGTGGCGGCCCGTCCGGGGCCTCGGGGTGCTGGGCCAGCACCCGCTGCGCGGTCCAGACGACCAGAGCGGGCGTGACCGGTCCGTCGTCCATCGGCATGGGGGCCCCTCCCGGGTACGGGCAGCCGGGCATCGATCCCCGATCAGGTACCCGGACCGCTACCGGATGTGCCCCGTCAGCATCACCTGCAACGTGCACACCGTCAATGTTGGAAGTGGCAACGTGTGCACGGGGCACGTACATACGGTCGGAGCGTGAGACTCGTGGCCCTCTCCGACATCGCGGACATGCTCGGTGGCGTGTCGCGCACCAGGGCCACCGAGATCACCAACCGTCCGACCTTCCCGGCACCTATCGACACGGTGGCCAGCGGCAAGGTCCGCGTCTGGGACCGGGCAGCGGTGAACGCGTGGATCAGGCGGTACCGGCCGAACCAACCGCGTAGCGCAGACGACGACGAACGCTGAACGGCTCCGGGTGTCGGGGGTGGCCGTTACCGTGTGAGCGTGGCGACGGCGGCCGAGGAGATCCAGGTGGGGGAGCGGCTGGTCCGCGTCTCCAGCCCCGACAAGCCCTACTTTCCTGAGCGCGGGCTGACCAAGCGGGACGTGGTCGGCTACTTCCTCGCCGTCGGCGACGGCATCCTGCGCGCCCTGCGGGACCGCCCCACGATGCTGGAGCGCTGGCCGCGCGGCGTGTTCGCCGGGGCGAAGATCGGCACCCGGCAGGACAACCGGGGTGACGCCTTCTATCAGAAACGGCTTCCGGCCGGCGCTCCCGACTGGGTGCGCACCGCACACCTCACCTTCCCCAGTGGCCGTACCGCCGACGAGATCGCGCCGGGCGAGCTGGCGGTGGTGATCTGGGCGGCCAACCTCGGCACCCTGCGGTTCCACCCGTGGCCGGTGACGGCGGCCGACGTGGAGCGCCCCGACCAGCTCCGGATCGACCTGGACCCGCTGCCGGGTGTCGGCTTCGAGCAGGTGGTGCCGGTGGCGCACGAGGTCCGGGCGTTCCTCGCCGAGCTGGGCATGGTCGGCTACCCCAAGACCACCGGCGGGCGCGGCCTGCACGTCTACCTGTCCATCGAACCCCGGTGGAGCTTCGGGGAGTGCCGGCGGGCGGTGCTCGCCCTCGGCCACGAGCTGGCGCGGCGGCTGCCCGACCTGGTCACCACCACCTGGTGGCGGGAGCAGCGGGACCGGCCGGTCTTCATCGACTACAACCAGATGGCCCGCGACCACACGGTGACCTCGGCGTACTCGATCCGGCCCACCCCGGCGGCGCTGGTGTCGGCCCCGCTGGACTGGGCGGAGCTGGACGACGCCCGCCCGGAGGACTTCGACGTGCTGAGCATGCCGGCCCGGTTCGCCGAACGTGGCGACCCGCACGCCGGCCTGGACGGCGACCGCTTCTCACTGGAGCCGCTGCTGGCCCTGGCCGACCGCGCCGGCCTGGCCGCCCCACCGGAACGCTGACCCACCGCGCCGGCCTGGCCGGGGCGTCCGGGTGGGCGAGGCGGCGCAGTCCCGCCGGAACGCTGACCGACCGCGCCGGGCGGGCCGTCGCACCGGCCGGGCCGCCACTCAGGCCCAGGGGCTACCGGCCCCGTCGAACTCGTCGAAGACCAGCCAGGTGCGGGTGGACAGCACCCCGGCGATGCCCTGCACCCGGCTGAGCACCACGTCCCGCAGGGTGGCGTTGTCGGGCGCGCGGACCAGCGCCAGCACGTCGTGTTCCCCGCTGAGCAGCGCCACGTGCTCGATGTAGCGCACCCGGGCCAGCTCCGCCGACACCTCCCGCCAGGTGTTCTGCTGGATGGTCAACGAGATGTACGCCGAGGTGCCCAACCCGGCCGGCTCCGGCGCGACCAGTGCCCGGAAGCCGGTCACCACCCCGTCGCGTAGCAGCCGTTCCAGCCGGGCGTAGGCGTTGGTGCGCGACACGTGCACCCGTTCGGCGAGGGTGCGCACCGACATCCGCCCGTCGCGGACCAGTTCGGCGAGGATGCGCCGGTCCACCTCGTCCAGCGGCGTGGCCGAACGTCCCGTTCCGCCCGTCCCGGCCCCGGCGGGGGTGGTCTCCTGGCCCATCAGCAGCTCCTTGAAATGCCAATCGTCCCGCGTTGGGCGCGCATGTTGAGTCAATCATCCGACGGCTGGAGCATAGGGCCACCACACGTCCAGGAGGTCCCCGCCGTGACGACCACACCCCAGGCGGTCCGCAGGGCATCCCCGCGTACCCGTCGACCGGCCACCCCGGTCGCCCCCGAACCCACCGCCGGCCTGCTCCCGCAGACCGAGCCGGTCCGGCTGCTCGACCCCGACGGCACCCCGCTGCCACCCCGCGCCGACCTGCCCGAACCACCTGTCGAGACGCTGCGCGAGATGTACCGCCGGATGGTCGTCGGCCGGCGCTTCGACGCGCAGTCCACCGCCCTGACCAAGCAGGGCCGGCTCGCCGTCTACCCGTCCTCGCGCGGCCAGGAGGCGTGCCAGGTCGGCGCCGTGCTCGCGCTGCGCGACGACGACTGGGTCTTCCCCACCTACCGGGAGTCGATGGCGCTGACCGCCCGGGGCATCGATCCGGTCGAGGTGCTCACCCTGCTGCGCGGCGACTGGCACTGCGGGTACGACCCGACGGTGGTCCGCACCGCGCCGCAGTGCACCCCGCTGGCGACCCAGTGCGTGCACGCCGCCGGCCTGGCCTACGGCGAGTCCTACCAGGGGCGGGACACTGTCGCGCTGGCGTTCATCGGCGACGGCGCGACCAGCGAGGGCGACTTCCACGAGGGGCTCAACTTCGCCGCCGTGTTCAAGGCCCCGGTCGTCTACTTCGTGCAGAACAACAAGTACGCGATCAGCGTCCCGCTGTCCCGGCAGACGGCCGCGCCGAGCCTGGCCTACAAGGGCGTCGGCTACGGGGTGCCCAGCGAGCAGGTCGACGGCAACGACCCGGTGGCCGTCCTGGCGGTGCTCACCCGGGCGGTGGCGCACGCCCGCGCCGGGCACGGGCCGTACCTGGTGGAGGCGCACACCTACCGGATGGAGGCGCACACCAACGCCGACGACGCCACCCGCTACCGGGACCCCGACGAGGTCGAGGCGTGGCGGGACCGTGACCCGGTGGCCCGGCTGGAGGCGTACCTGCGCAGCCGGGGCGAGCTGGACGACGCGGCGGTCGCGCAGATCGCCGCCGAGGCCGAGGCGTACGCCGCCGACCTGCGGGAGCGGATGCACGCCCAGCCGGCCGTCGACCCGCTGAGCCTGTTCGAGCACGTCTACGCCGAGCCGACCCCGCAACTGGTCGAGCAGCGCGAGATGGTCCGGGCCGAGCTGGCCGCCGACGCGGAGGGGGACGCCTGATGGCCACCATGACCATGGCGAAGGCCCTCAACGCGGCGCTCGCCGACGCGATGCTCGACGACGAGCGGGTGCTCGTCTTCGGCGAGGACGTCGGGCAGCTCGGCGGGGTCTTCCGGATCACCGACGGGTTGCAGGCCCGGTTCGGTGACAAGCGCTGCTTTGACACCCCGCTCGCCGAGGCCGGCATCGTCGGCTTCGCCGTCGGCCTGGCCATGTCCGGGCTGCGGCCGGTGGTCGAGATGCAGTTCGACGCGTTCGCCTACCCGGCCTTCGAGCAGATCGCCTCGCACGTGGCGAAGCTGCGCAACCGCACCCGGGGCGCGCTGAGCGTGCCGATGGTCATCCGGGTGCCGTACGCGGGTGGCATCGGCGGGGTCGAGCACCACTGCGACTCGTCCGAGGCGTACTACGCGCACACCCCCGGGCTGAAGGTGGTCACCCCGGCGACGGTCGAGGACGCGTACTCGCTGTTGCGGGAGGCCATCGCCGACCCGGACCCGGTGGTGTTCCTGGAGCCGAAGAAGCTCTACTTCGCCAGCGGCGAGGCCGTGCTGCCGGCCCGGACCGCCCCGTTCGGCCGGGCCGTGGTGCGCCGTCCCGGCACCGACGCCACCCTGGTCGCGTACGGCCCGGCGGTGCCGGTGGCGCTGGAGGCCGCCGAAGCCGCCCGGGAGGACGGCTGGGACCTGGAGGTCGTCGACGTACGGACCATCGTGCCGTTCGACGACGCCACCGTCACCGCCTCGGTCCGCCGTACCGGCAGGTGCGTGGTGATCACCGAGGCGCAGGGCTTCGCCGGGGTCGGCGCGGAGATCGCCGCCCGGGTGCAGGAGCGCTGCTTCCACGCCCTGCACGCCCCGGTGCTGCGGGTCGCCGGGCTGGACATCCCCTATCCGGCCCCGATGCTGGAGCACACCCACCTGCCCGGGGTGGACCGGGTCCTCGACACCGTGGCCCGCCTCCAGTGGGACGACCGGCCCGACCCGCGCTGGCTGGTGCAGGGGAGCGCGGCGTGAGCGCCCGCGCCGCTACCGGCACCCGGGTCTTCCTCCTGCCCGACCTCGGCGAAGGGCTGAGCGAGGCCGAGATCGTCGAGTGGAAGGTCGCCGTCGGTGACGTGGTCACCGTGGACCAGAGCGTGGTGGAGGTGGAGACCGCCAAGGCCGTGGTCGACGTGCCCTGCCCGTACGCCGGGCGGGTGGTCGCCCTGCACGGCGCGGTCGGCGAGACGCGCCCGGTCGGTCAGCCGCTGATCACCGTCGCGCCGGCCGACGGCGGCGACGAGCCCGCCGGGCACGCCACCTACCGCGAGGAGGAGCGGGCCGGCTCCGGCAACGTCCTGATCGGGTACGGCACCGGCCACGGCGGCACCCGGCGGCGGCGACGCCCCCGGCTGACCCTGGCCCCGGAGCCGGCCGCCGCGCCCGTCGCGGAGCCGGCCGTCGGATCCGTCCCCGTCGGCACCGTCGGCCCGTCGTCCGCGCCGAGGGTCCCGGCCGGCGCGGGGACGGACACCCCGGCCACCGGGGCGTCCACCGACGGCGTCGTCCCGCCGGCCGGAGGCGGCACCGCGCCGGCCGGCGGGACGGCCCCCCTGGTCATCTCGCCGATCGTGCGCCGGCTCGCCCGCGAACACGGGCTCGACCTGGCCGGGCTGCGGGGCACCGGCCCCGGCGGCGTGATCCGTCGCGGCGACGTGGAGGCCGCCCTGACCACCGCCCCGCGGCGGCACCCGGGCGAACCGGACCGGCCCGCCGCCGTCGCGGCCCCGGCAGCGCACGTCGGGCCGGCTCCCGCCGACGCGTCCGACGTGGTCATCCCGCTGACCGGCATCCGCCGGGTCATCGCCGACAAGCTCTCCCGCAGCCGTCGGGAGATTCCCGAGGTCACCATCTGGGTGGACGCGGACGCCACCGCGTTGCTGGCCACCCGGGCGGCGATCAACGCGGCCACGCCGGACGCCCCGGTCAGCGTGCTGGCCCTGCTGGCCCGGATCTGCCTCAGCGGCCTGCGCCGGTTCCCGCAGCTCAACGCGCACGTCGACACGGAGGGGCAGCGCATCGTCCAGTCGGCCGGCGTGCACCTGGGCATCGCCGCGCAGACCGACCGGGGCCTGCTCGTGCCGGTGCTGCGCGACGCCCAGCGGCTGACCACCCGGGAGTTGGCCGCCGCGCTGGCGCAGACCACCGCCGACGCCCGCGCCGGCACGCTGCCACCGGCCCGGCTCACCGGCGGCACCTTCACCCTCAACAACTACGGCGTGTTCGGGGTGGACGGTTCCACCCCGATCATCAACCACCCGGAGGCGGCACTGCTCGGGGTGGGGCGGATCGTGGACAAGCCGTGGGTGGTCGACGGGCAGTTGGCGGTCCGCAAGGTGACCCAGCTCAGCCTCACCTTCGACCACCGGGTCTGCGACGGCGGGGTGGCCGGCGGGTTTCTGCGGCACGTCGCCGACTGCGTCGAACAGCCGGCGCTGCTGGTGGCGAACGTCTGAGCGGTACGCCCGGAGCCGGTCACCCTGGGCGGGGTGACCGGCTCCGGCGCGCTGCCCGGCGTTCGTCCGGTTCGGCGCGACGACCGTTCGGCGGGTGTTTTCCGGTCGGCGGGCCGGGAATCCGGCGCGGGTCACGGACGCGCCGTACCTCCGGTGGGCGCGCACCGCACTGCGCGCGCCCGGTCGCGGCCCTGCCGTGTCGGTCGTGGACGCACCGCCGAGAGGAGCCACCCGTGCCGTACCAGGGTCTGCCCGTCGCCGTGCGGGACCGCCGTCCCCCCGTCGCCGGGGCGCCGCTGTGGTGCAACGCCCACGACTACGGGTTGACCGGCGACGGGGTGACCAACGACCAACCCGCGCTGGCGGCCCTGGTGGACCGGCTCGGTGCCGGCTACGCGGCCGACGGCCGGGCCCGGGTGATCTGGTGCCCGCCGGGCATCTACTCCATCCGCGACGCCGGCACGGTGTGGCGCAGCGGGGTGTCGCTGATCGGCGCCGGCCCGGCCGCCACCCGGTTCCTGCTCAGCAACGAGGGCAACCGCAGCGACCCGACACCGTTGGCGTTCTGGACGGTGCTGCAGCACGGCGCGGACCGGGACCGGCACATCGCCGACTGCACCTTCGCCGACTTCGAGATCGACGGCTCCGGGGTGGCCATGGCCGAGTACAACTACCTGGCCAAGGGCCTCGGGTTGCAGTACGTCGTGCGCGGGGTGTTCCGCAACCTCTACATCCACCACACGGCGGCCAGTGGCCTGGGCTGCGACTTCCTCCAGGACACCCTGGTCGACGGGGTGGTGGTGGTCGGCTGCGGCCGGCTGGACAACGGCGAGCAGATGGGCGGCGCGGGCATCGGCATCGGCATCGGCGGCTGGGGCGACATGGAACGGCTCACCATCGCCAACTGCACCGCCCTGGCCAACGGCACCAACGGCATCTTCCTGGAACTCCAGAAGGACTACTGGACGCCGCCGCGCGGCTACCGGATCGTCGGCTGCCACAGCCAGGGCAACCGGTTCGGCATCTCGGACTGGGGTGCCGACGGGCTGATCGTCACCGGCTGCACGATGACCGGCAACCTGGAGGCCGGCTACGACGTGTCGGGCAACGGCACCTCGGGCGTCGCCGGCCGGGGCGGCCTGCTCACCGACTGCGTCATCGACGGCAACGTGGGCGACGGGATCAGCATGGGCAACACCCCGGGCCCGTACACGGTGCGGGGCAACCGGATCAGCGGCAACGGTGGTTACGGCTACCACCAGCACGACCTGGGTCGCGGCTACCCGCACCCGGCGCAGGACGTGGTGGTGGAGAGCAACGAGTTCTGGGGCAACGGCCTGGACGCGATCCGGGTGGACCGCCCGATGACCGACGCGATGCTGCTCGACAACCGCATCCGCAACAACGGCCGGCGGTGCGCCGAGGCGTCCCACGGCGGCGGCGAGTCGGTCCGGTACACCGAGCGGTCCCTGGTCGACCGCTCGGCGACCTGGGCGCAGGACAGCCACCGGGGCAAGGTGCTGCGGGTCGGCCGGCGGGTCGCGGTGGTCGCCACGAACACCGCCACCGAACTGCACCTCGCCCCGGTACGCCCCGACGCCTACAGCGGGTGGAGCGGGGACACTCCGCTGCCGGGCACCGCGTACGAGTTGCCGGCCGCGCCGCCGACCCGGGCCGGCATCGCGATCAACGCGGCGTTCGACTCGGCGACGGTGCGCGGCAACCGGATCTGGGACAACCACGACGAGCGCACCCAGACCCACGGCATGTGGATCACTGCCCGGGGCAGTTGCGTCGGCTGCCGGGTCGAGGACAACGACCTGGCCGGCAACGCGGTGGCGGCCCTGCGGCTGGACACCCCGCCGGTCGGCGGGCGGTGGCACCGTAACCACGGCGACCAGGACTGGGACTGACCGCCCGGGGTGTCCCGGCACGGCCGATCCCGGACATCGGCGGCACCGTGGCCGCCTGCCGCCCGCCGGGGTCGATAAGCCCGGCCCCGCCCGCCCGGTTCCCCGGAAAGCCCGACCCGCCCCGAGAAACGCTGTACAGAATGTGGCCAAGGGGACTGGAAACGGGGGATGGAATATGGACGTGAGGCGGCGATTGACGCTGATGGCGGTGACCATCGCGGCCACACCGTTGGTCCTCGGCGGGTGCACCGCCGAGCGGAAGCCGGCGGCCGGGGCGGCACCCGGCGCGGCGGCGGCCCCCACGGTGACGGTGACCCCCGCCGACCGGGCGAAGGACGTCCCGGTCAGCGCGGAGGTCGGCGCGACCGTGAGCAACGGCCGGGTGACCAGCGTCAAGCTCACCGACGACAAGGGCCGGGCGGTGGCCGGGGAGCCGCGGGAGGACGGGTCGAGCTGGGTGCCGGCGGCCCCGCTGGGCAACGGCCGGACCTACACCGCCGAGGTCACCGCGACCGGCGACGCGGGCCGGACCACCGTCGGGCGCACCACGTTCACCACGACCCCGACGAATACGAACCGGCAGGCGCTGACCAGCGTGCTCTATTTCGCCGGAAACCAGACGTACGGCACCGCGATGCCGGTGACGGTCGCGTTCGAACCGGCCATTCCGAAAGAGGCCAGGGCGGCCGTGCAGCGACGATTGTTCGTGAAGACCGATCCGCCCCAGCCGGGCACCTGGTCGTGGCTGGAGGACGGCAGTCAGGTCTACTACCGGGCCCCCGACTTCTGGCGCACCGGGACCACGATCAGCGTCCGCTCCGCACTGGAGGGGCTGCCCATCGGCAAGGAGTACGTCGGTGACGCCGACCGGCGGTCCACCTCGAGGATCGGCCGGCAGGTCGCCCTGGACATCGACAACGCCACCAAGCAGATGTCGGTCTTCCAGGACGGCAGGCTGGTCCGTCGGATCCCGGTCAGCCTCGGCAAGCCGAGCACCCCGAGTTCCAGCGGCAAGATGGTGATCATGGAGAAGCACCAGCAGACCCGCTTCGACACCCGGGGCGAGCCCGACGGCGGCTACGTGGTCGACGTCGAGGACGCCCAGCGCCTCACCTGGGGCGGCGAGTTCATCCACGCGGCCCCCTGGTCGGAGGGGGACCAGGGCTACACCAACGTCTCGCACGGCTGCGCCAACGTCTCCTCGTCCGCCGCCGACTGGCTGATGGGCATCACCCAGGTCGGTGACCTGGTGACCGTGAAGGGCACCGAGGTGCCGCTGCGGCCGGGCAACGGCTGGACCGCCTGGAACACGAGCTGGGCCGAGTTCGCCCGGGGCAGCGCGCTGCCCGTACCGCCGGGGTTGAAGCCGGCCCCCGCCACGAGCGCGCCGCACCCGGGGGCGGTCGCCGGTGGCTCGTCGCCGGCCCCCGCGCCGTCGGCCAGCGGCGGCTGACGCACCCGACCGCACCTGCGACGACCGGCCGTTCCGACGGCCGGTCGTCGCAGGTGCGACTCCACCCTGAGAAGGACTCGGGGTCGGCTCCGGGGCGACCCTGGGACTACCCCGAAACCCGCCCTGGGCAGGGCGGAAACGTCAGGGGTGGGGGCTAGATTCGGGGCATGACGCAGGCAGAGGACCGGTTCCACGTGCGGCTGCGGGTGGCCGACGACGTGGTCGAGGTGCGCGCGGTCGGTGAGATCGACATCGCCACCGTGGGCGCGTTCCGGGCCGCCCTCTGGGCCGCACCGGCCCGCCCGCTGCTCCGGCTCGACCTGTCCGGGGTCCAGTTGCTCTCCGCGGCCGGGGTACGGGCGCTGGTCGCCGCCCATCTCAGGGTCCGGGCCCGGGGCGGTGAGCTGGTGGTGGTCGACCCCGATCCGGTGGTCGCCCGGGTGCTGCGGGTCGGCGGCCTGCACCGCGTCATCGCCGTCCGGCACGGCGACGCCCCGGTCGGGGCCCTGTCCCGCCCGCTGGCCGCCTGCGCCTGACCATGTGCCCCGGCGACCGCCGGGGCGGCACCGGAGAGCTGGCGACCGGGGCGGCACCGGGGTCCGGCGGCCGGGCCGTGCGCCGTGGGGCCCGGCGGCCGGGCCGCGCCACGGAGTCCGCCGGTCGGGGCCGCCGGGCGGTGCCGCCGGGCGGTGCCGGCGACCCCGACCGGCGTCAGCGCACGCCGAGCAGGTCGACGACGAAGACCAGGGTCTCGTTCGGCTTGATCACGCCGCCCGCGCCCCGGCTGCCGTAACCCAGGTGCGGCGGGATGGTGAGCCGACGGCGACCGCCGACCTTCATCCCCACCACGCCCTGGTCCCAGCCGGCGATGACCTGACCGCCGCCGAGCGGGAACTCGAACGCCTCGCCCCGGTTCCAGGACGCGTCGAACTCGCGACCGGTGGAGTGGGACACCCCCACGTAGTGCACGTTGGCGAGCTGGCCGGGACGCGCCTCCGGGCCCTCCCCGACGGTGATGTCCTCGATCACCAGGTCGGCCGGGGCCGCACCCTCGATCGGGCCGATCTCCGGCTTGCCTGCCTGGGGCGTGTTCATCTGCTGTTCTCCTCTGTCGTCACCCGATCGTCCGGACGGTGTCGATCCTGCCCGATCGCGAGGGCGTCGGCTGCCGCGGGCCCCGCCGACCGGGCCCCGCGCGTCGCGGGACCCGGCCCGCGGGAGCCGCCGTACCCGCATCCCGCCCGCACGGGGTCGGGCGCAGACGCGGCAGGGGCGCCACCGTGGCGGTGGCGCCCCTGCCGGTCGGTCGACCACCCGGGTGGGTGGGACCGGTCACCTGAGCCAGCCGAACCGGCGGACCAGCGGGAGGGTGGCCCAGACCCGGCCGAGGCCGAGGGTGTTCCCCGCGCCGACCAGGGCGAGGCCGGCCAGCACCGCGGCGTAGATCAGGTGGTCGTCCATGAAGGGGTTGTTCGCGGGAGGCAGGACGGCGGTCCACATCAGCACCATGAGCAGGCCACCGGCGACGGCGGCGATCCGCATCCCGATGCCGAGCAGCAGGGCCACCCCGATGCCGGCCAGGCCGATCATGAACAGCCAGTCGGCCCAGGCCGCACCGGCGATGTCCTGGTAGATCCCCTGGAACGGACCCTTCGCGCCGAAGGCGAGGAAACCCTTGGTCGGGCTGCCGCCGTTGATCCAGGCGTTCTTCGCCGGGGTCTCGTGGCCGAGGCCGAACAGCTTGTCCAGGAAGGCCCAGAGGAAGATCCAGCCGAGGGCCAGCCGGGTTCCGGCCCAGACGTACCGGGCGGCCCGCTGGCGGGTGGTCTCGGTTCCGGCCACCGGTGCGATGGTCCTGGCGGTGGTGTTCCGCTCGATCGTCGCGGTCATGGTCTCCACGTCCCTTCTCTGCCTGGCACCGCACTTCCCGGTGGCAGTTACATTCCACGCCGGTCGGCGCGGTCCCGGCAGGGCCGACCGGTCCGTGCCGGGACGGGACCTAAGTCCCCTGGTACGGGCGCCCGAACGGGACCTTCGGCCTCGGGTCTACCGGTCCACCCGCCCCTGCCCGGCCGGTCGGCGCGGCCCTAGCGTCGGACGGGAGAACCGGGCGAGGAGGTCGTGATGAGGACGTGGCAGGTGGACGACGTGATGACCCGGGAGGTCGCCACGGTGGGGGAGGAGACCCCGTACCGGGTGATCGTCGACATGCTGATCCGCCGGGGCATCAGCGCGGTGCCGGTGGTGGACGACTTCCGTCGGGTGCTGGGGGTGGTGTCCGAGGCGGACCTGCTGCACAAGGTGGAGCACTCCGGGGCGCAGGAGGAACGTCGGGTGTTCGCCGGGCGGCGGCGTCGGGTGTCCCGGGAGAAGGCCGGGGCGCTGGTGGCGAAGGACCTGATGACTTCGCCGGCCGTCACCACCTTCCCGGGGGCGTCGCTGCCGGCGGCGGCCCGGCTGATGGACCGGGAGGCGGTCAAGCGGCTGCCCGTCCTGGACGACCTGGGCCGGCTGGTCGGCATCGTCACCCGCAGCGACCTGCTGCGGGTGCACCTGCGCACCGACGCCGAGATCCGGGAGGACGTGGTGCAGGAGGTGCTGCGCCGGGTGCTCGCCGTGCGGGACGGGCTGGTCACCGTGCAGGTCCGCGACGGCGCGGTGCGGTTGGACGGCCGGCTGGACCGGCGGACCGCCGCCGAACTGGCGGAGAAACTCGCCGGCCAGGTCAGCGGCGTGGTCCAGGTCACCAGCACCATCGGGTACGACGTGGACGACGCCGGACTGACCGAGCGGGGGATCACCCCGGTGGCCTGACCGGCCGACCCCGGGGCCCGCCCGGAGCCGACGGTCAGACCGGGGTGGCCAGTTGGGCGGCGAGCAGTCCCGGCGCTTCGGCCAGCGACGGGCCGTACCAGGTGAGGTGGCGGCCGGAGACCAGCGCGCAGGGGACGCCGGGGAAGGCGTCCGGCCCGTCGTCGGCGGTGAACGCGTACGGCTCGTCGGGGAGGACCACCAGGTCGGGCCGGCGGGCCCGCAGCGCGTCGAGGTCGGGACGCGGATAACGGTCCGGATCGTCGTCGTACACGTTGACCACGCCGAGCCGGCGCAGCACGTCCCCGGCGAAGGTGTCCCCGCCGAGCACCACCCACGGCCGCCGCCACACCGGCACCACGGCCCGCCGCACGGGGCCCGTGCCGGTGGGGGCGGCCCAGGCCCGGCGGGCGTCGAGCAGCCAGCCCGGCTCCCCGGTCACCCCCAGCGCGGCGAGCATCCCGGCCAGCTCGTCGAGGGCCTGCGGCACGGTCCGGGGGTAGGTGACCAGCACCGGAATCCCGGCCGCGGTGAGCGCGTCCGCGTCGGCACGGCGGTTCTCCTCCACGTTGAGCAGCACCAGGTCCGGCCGCAGTGCCCGGACCCGGTCCAGGTCGGGGTACTTGCTGCCGCCGACCCGGGCCACGTCCAACCCCGCCGGGTGCACGCACCAGTCGGTCGCGCCGACCAGCAGCTCCGGCGCGGTCACCGCCACCGCCTCGGTCAGCGACGGCACCAACGAGACCACCCGCACGTCGTCGTCCTCCCGTCCTCAGTGGGCGGCGCTGGCGACGGTCTCCCGGGCCACCGTCGCCACCGGGACACCCTCCCGGGCCGCCCACCCGACGGCGTGCCGCACCTCGGCCACCGGCAACGGCCGCCGGTCGGTCACGGTCACCGCCGTGTGCACCGCGAAGGACACGAACGGGTACGACCGGGCCAGCCCGGCCACGCAGTCGTGCACCTGACCGGCCACCGCCAACGCCTCCTCGCGGGTCAACGCCGGCAGCACCAGCAGGTACTCGTCGGCGGTGAGGCGGACGGCCCGGTCGACCGGGCGCAGCGGGGCGGTCAGCGCGGCGATCACGGCCTGAGCCTCGCGGGCGGCGCTGCGTCGCCCGAACCGTTCCGGGGCACCGGCCGGCTCACCGACGCGCACCCCGATCAGCGCCACCGGCAGGGTGCCGGCGGCGGTCACCCCGTCCATCCCGGTCCAGTGGCGCAGTGTCGGCTCGTCCACCAGCCCCGGCGGGCCGTCCCCCGGCTCGGCGTGCCGGCCCGGCCCGGCCCGGTGGGCGCGTTCCGCCCGGTCGGCCATCAGCCGCAACGCCGCCTCGGCCCGGCTCTCCCCGGGGGTGGCCGGCAGGTCCCGGACCCGGTGCAGCACCTGGTCGATCGCGGTCAGCGCGACCGGGGGGAGCCGGTCGCCGAGCTGGGTGCGCAGCCGGATCACCTCGTGCAGCGCCTCGTCGCGGCGGAACCCCCAGCGGCCGGCGAAGAGCCGCCCCTGTTCGAGGGTGTCGGCCGGCACCACCTCCCGGCGGTCCCGGGCCACCAGGCTCGCCCCGAACCGGGGGGTCAGCGCCACCACACTCCACTCGCGGGCCAGTTCCTCGGTGTCGTCGAGCGTCACCGGGTACGCCCCGGCGGGCAGCTCCGGCGGTGTCTGCCCGACCGACCCGACCACGGTGACCGTCGCGCCGGCCGCGATCCGGGCGTAGCGCTCCCGCTCCCGCAGGAAGTACGGCATCCGCTGGAACAGGGCGATCACCACCAGCGGGCCGTCCTCGGCGGTGGCCAGCGCCGACCGCTCGATGGCGTGGGAGACCGTGACGAGACTCCGCTTGGTCAACAGTTCCGGGGCCGGTCCGTCGTGCAGCACCCCGTGAGCGTAGAGATCGAGCCCGGGGCGCACCAACCGCCTGGTGCCGCGTCCGTCGCCCGAACCGGCGGGGCGGAGATCGCCCTCGACGTCCTAGACTCGGCCGGTCACTTTCGCCTGCCCCGGACGGACCGACCCGACGATGACGCGTACCGCCACCGACGACGACGCCCGGCTGCGGCCGGTACCGTCCGGTGTCGCGCCGCTGTTCGTCCGGGCCGGCCAGGCCGTGTACGCCGCCCGTCGGCTCGGTGACCTGGTGTCGCGGCGGCCGGCCGGGGTCACCGGGCACCAGTGGAGTTCCGCCCTGCGCGAGGAGTTCGACCACGTCGTCTGCGCGGCCGACACCGGTGTGCCGCTGTTCGCCCTGACCGTCGGCCCGACCGCGCCCCCGGGTTCGGCCGGGCAGCGGGCCGGGCGGATGGCCGCCGCGGTGTGCGCCGCCGTGGGCCTGCCGGTGCTGCGGATCGGCTCGCCGACGCTGCGGGCCGCCGGGCACGGCCGGCGCATCGTCACGTACGTCATCGACGCGCGCGCCTATGCCGCCGGGGCCGCACCGGACGGGTCGGACGACGCCCCGGTGGGTTTCCGGGACATCGTCGGCCGGCTGCCGGACGGGCGTACCGGGCCGGTCAACGATCTCGGCGCGTTGTCCCGGGCGGCGGCCGTCGAGGCGTACGTGTCGCGGCGGCTCAGCGATCCGATCGTGCGCGGGTTGCACGTGCGCTGGCGCGACGGGACGGCCGAGGGGTGGAGCTGGGTCGAGGTGCGTCCCGGCCGGTGCCTGGTGGAGCGGGTCACGGTGCACGAGGCGCGGCTGCACTGCGGGGTGGACCCGGGCCGGCTGGCCGAGGATCTCGCGGCGGTGGCGGTGGGTGAACGGCTGGCCGGGGCGGACGACGAGGAACCGGTCCTGCTCGACCGGGACGAGCTGCGCCGGCAGATCCGCGCCCTGCGGGACCGGCGTGACGAGTTGGCCGCCCCGTTCGCGTTCGAGCACCTCTGCGTGGACTGACCGCCGTCGAAACGGCCGGCCGCCGAGCGACCCGCCGTCATTTTCCGGCGACGGTTGGTGACATTGCGGCCCGCCCGGAAAACGGTCCGGGATTCCTCGATCCGCGTTGAACCTTCGCCGATGCCGGCCCGTACCTAAGCGGGAATGGACAGGATCTTCCCAGCCGCGCCACCCGACGCGGCGGACGGTGCGGAAAGGCATCGTCGGCCATCGACGTGCGACCGGAACGTCGCAGCGTCTCCGGCGGGGGTGACCGACCCGGAAAGGGTCGCCTCGTCGGGGGCGCGAGTCAGGTACCGGATCGAGAAGGAGAGCAATTCGATGCGCAGGTCCACAGGGGCACGCCGGTCTTCCGGTAACGCGCGGAGCAAGCGGCTGCTGGCGGCGGTCGGTGCGCTCGTCGTCTTCGGCGGTATCGCCGCCGTCACCCAGATCTCCTCGGCCGGGGACAAGCCGAGGCAGCAGACCCGCAACGTCTCGTCGGCCTGCGTCGCACCGAGCCCCGGTGCCACCTCGCCGAGCGGGCGCGGCAGCACCACCCAGACGTGGCAGAACGGCAGATGGGTCCGCAACCACTGGGGTGACGGGCAGATGTCCGTCGCCGAGTGCCAGGCCGTCAAGGCGGGCAACGCGCCGGTGACCACGCTGGCCTCGACGGTTGCCTGCCCGGAGGTCACCCCCCGGCTGCCGCAGATCCCGGCCCAGGCCAAGGCCGAGGTGGACAAGGAACTCGCCCTGCTCAAGACCCAGATCGACGACGCCAACAAGCGGTTGGCGGCCGAGGGGCGCAACGGCAAGGCGTTCATCGACAACGCCATCCTCGGCCCGCTGGCCGACAAGCGCCGGTCGGCGCTGAACCGGATCGCCACCGCGATCGGCCGCTTCGCCCAGCGCCCGCAGGGCTTGGAGCAGCTCGCCGGCTGCCAGGTGGCGGCCAACAACGGCGGCAACAACGGTGGTCAGAACGGCAACAACGGCGGCCAGAACGGCAACAACGGGAACAACGGCGGCCAGAACGGCAACAACGGCAACAACGGCGGCCAGAACAACAACGGCGGCAACAACGGCAACAACGGCAACGCCCTGGGCGTGCTGGCGAAGGACTGCGCCAACAGCCGGTTGCAGGCGCACGACGGCTTCCAGAACGGCAACCGGTGCGTCAGCACCGCGTTCGGCGAGGTGGGGGCGGCGGCCAACAACCCGTCGCTGCTGATCACGCAGTTCCCCAACCAGGTGCAGCGCAACCAGGCCTTCACCCTGAAGGTCTCCACCCGTAACCTGGTCCGCGACCGGTTCCTGGCGGCCGGCCAGGGCGGCTACTACCTGGAGAGTTCGGTGCTCAACGGTCAGGGCCTGACCCGCGGTCACTTCCACACCGCCTGCCGGATGCTCCAGAACACCAACCAGGCGCCCTCGAACCCGCAGGACGTGCCGGCGTTCTTCGTCGCCACCGAGGACGGCAAGGGCGGCAACCAGGCCGACGACGTGACCATCCAGATCCCGGGCCTGCCGCAGTCGGGTACGGCGCAGTGCGCGGTCTGGGCCGGCGACGGCTCGCACCGGGTGCCGATGATGGAGCGGGCCAACCAGACCCCCGCCTTCGACGTGGTGCGCATCCGGGTCAACTGACCCGACCGGCAACGACTGCGGGCCACCCCAGGATTCCCTGGGGTGGCCCGCAGTCGTTGCGTGCCCGCCGGTTCGCGTGCGGCGGGGCGGACAGCGTACCGGCGGATGTTTTCGGTGCGGGGTCGTGGGATGGAAATTGTGGACACGGCAAAAACGCCGGGGTCACGCTGGATATCCCAGCGTGACCCCGGCGTGTCCGTTCGTGATCCGGCCCGCTGTCAGCGGTTCTTCCACGCCTCCACGACCGAGACCGGGATGCGCCCGCGCTCGGAGATTTCGTGTCCGTTCTTGGTCGCCCATTCCCGGATGGCGCGGTTCTGCTCGCGATCCATTCCCGAGACGCCGGGCCGGGTGGGGCGCCGGGCCGGGCGACCGGCCTCGACGGCACCTCGGCCCATTCGACGGCCAGCGGTGATGTAGGCGTCGAGCGCCTTGCGCAGCACCCCCGCGTTCTCGTCGGAGAGGTCGATGGTGTACGCCGCCCCATCCAGGCTGAACTCGACGGTCCGATCGGCCTTTCCGCCGTCGAGGTCGTCGGTCAGAACGGTGATTACTTTCCTTGCCATCGCCATTACTCCCTGTGGTGATCGGGGTGTGCTAAGAGTTTGACGTATCTGACGGCAAATCCGCAACAATATGCCTCCCTTTCATTTGGCGGGTCGCGCCAATCCTGGGAAATCCGGGTGCGGCCAATGCTGGCCGGCGGTGACGGTGCGGCTGGGATGTGTCCTGAGTCACAGGTCGGAACACAGGGCACGGTTTGTGACTTGAGTGAGACACGCTCAACCTCAAGTGATGGCAGGTGCTCGATGGCAACCCTTCCGGTACTTCCCCTGACCGACGTCGTCCTGCTGCCCGGCATGGTCATCCCGGTGACCCTCGACCCGACCACCCAGGCCGCCGTCGACGCCGCCCGGGCCAGCGGCGACAAGACCCTGCTCGCCGTCCCCCGCATCGACGGCGAGTACGGCCCCGTCGGCACGATCGCCACCATCGAGAAGGTGGGCCGCCTTCCCGACGGTGAGCCCGCCGCCGTGGTGCGTGGCCTCGCCCGCGCCCGGATCGGCTCCGGCGTCCCCGGACCCGGCGCGGCCCTCTGGGTGGAGGCCACCCGGCTCGACGAACCCGCCCCCGCCGGCCGCGCCCGTGACCTGGCCCGCGAGTACCGCGCCCTGATGACCTCAGTGCTCCAGCAGCGGGGCGCCTGGCAGGTCATCGACGCGATGGAGCGGATGACCGACCTGTCCGAACTGGCCGACGCGGCCGGCTACGCGCCCTGGCTCAGCCTGGCGCAGAAGACCGAACTGCTCGCCGCCCAGGACGTCACCGCCCGGCTGGAACTGCTCGTCGGCTGGGTGAAGGACCACCTCGCCGAGCAGGAGGTCACCGAGCAGATCACCAGCGACGTGCGGGAGGGGCTGGAGAAATCCCAACGGGAGTTCCTGCTCCGCCAGCAGCTCGCCGCGATCCGCAAGGAACTCGGCGAGGACGAGCCGGACGGCTCCGCCGACTACCGCTCCCGGGTGGAGTCCGCCGACCTGCCGGACAAGGTCCGCGAGGCGGCGCTGCGCGAGGTCGGCAAGCTGGAGCGCGCCAGCGACGCCTCACCCGAGGCGGGCTGGATCAGGACCTGGCTGGACACGGTGCTGGAGATGCCGTGGAGCACGCGCACCGAGGACAACACCGACCTGACGGCGGCGCGGGCGGTGCTCGACGCCGACCACGCCGGCCTGGCCGACGTCAAGGACCGCATCCTGGAGTACCTGGCGGTGCGCAACCGGCGGGCCGAGCGCAACCTCGGGGTGGTCGGTGGACGCGGCTCCGGCGCGGTGCTCGCCCTCGCCGGCCCGCCCGGTGTCGGCAAGACCAGCCTCGGCGAGTCGGTCGCCCGGGCGCTGGGCCGCAACTTCGTCCGGGTCTCCCTCGGCGGCGTCCGCGACGAGGCCGAGATCCGCGGCCACCGGCGCACCTACGTCGGTGCGCTGCCCGGCCGGATCGTCCGCGCGCTGCGCGAGGCCGGCTCGATGAACCCGGTGGTGCTCCTCGACGAGGTCGACAAGCTCGCCGTCGGGTACGCCGGGGACCCGGCCGCCGCCCTGCTGGAGGTGCTCGACCCGGCCCAGAACCACACCTTCCGCGACCACTACCTCGAAGTCGACCTCGACCTGTCCGACGTGCTCTTCCTGGCCACCGCCAACGTGGTGGAGACCATCCCCGGCCCGCTGCTGGACCGGATGGAACTGGTCACCCTGGACGGGTACACCGAGGACGAGAAGGTCGCCATCGCCCGCGACCACCTGCTGCCCCGGCAGCTCCAGCGGGCCGGCCTGACCGCCGACGAGGTGACCGTCACCGACGAGGTGCTGGCGCTGATCGCCGGTGAGTACACCCGCGAGGCGGGCGTCCGGCAGCTCGAACGGGCCCTGGCCAAGATCCTGCGCAAGGTCGCCGTGGCCCTGGCCACCGACCCGACCCCGGTCCGGGTCGACACCGACACCCTGGCCCGCTACCTGGGCCGGCCGAAGTTCACCCCGGAGTCGGCCGAGCGGACGGCGGTGCCCGGCGTGGCCACCGGTCTCGCCGTCACCGGCGCCGGCGGCGACGTGCTCTTCATCGAGGCCACCAGCATGGACGGTGAGCCGGGACTGACCCTCACCGGGCAGCTCGGCGACGTGATGAAGGAGTCCGCCCACATCGCGCTGTCCTACCTGCGCGCCAACGGGCGGCGCTACGGCCTCGACCCGAACGTCCTGGCCGGACGCCGGATCCACCTGCACGTGCCGGCGGGTGCGGTGCCCAAGGACGGCCCCAGCGCCGGCATCACCATGGTCACCGCGCTGGCGTCCCTGGTGACCGGCCGACCGGTACGGCCCGAGTTCGGGATGACCGGCGAGGTGACACTGTCCGGGCGGGTACTGCCCATCGGCGGGGTGAAGCAGAAGCTGCTCGCCGCGCACCGGGCCGGCCTGACCGAGGTGATCATCCCGGCCCGCAACGAGCCCGACCTCGACGACCTGCCCACCGAGGTGCGCGAGGCGCTGACCGTGCACACCCTGGCCGACGTGGCCGACGTGCTCGCCCTGGCGTTGCGCCCGGCCGAGATCGACGCGGACACGCTCGGCGGTCGACCGGTCGGCGCCGCCTGACCGGAGCCCACCCACGGCCCCCGACGTCGCGCCCGGCGTCGGGGGCCGCTGCGGCCCCGTAATCTGGACCCCTCCCGTTTCCCGCATCCGCCACCGCCCGGTGGCACCCCCGGAGGCGACCACCCGTGAACATGTTCCTGTGGATCGTGCAGATCCTGCTCGCCGCGCTCTTCGCCGGCGCGGGACTGACCAAACTCATCCAGCCCAAGGAGAAGCTGCTCGACCGGATGGCATGGGTGCGGAACACCCCGCCGCTGCAGGTCAAGGCGCTCGGCGCGGCCGAGGTGCTGGCCGCGCTGGGGCTGGTCCTGCCCGGCCTCACCGGCATCGCCACGGTGCTCACCCCGCTGGCCGCCGTCGGGCTGGTGATCGTGATGGTCGGCGCGGTCGTGGTGCACGCCCGCGCCAAGGAGCACCAGGGCACCGCGATGACCGTGGTGCTGCTGGTCCTGGCGGCGATCGTCGCCTGGGGGCGGTTCGGGCCGTACCCGCTCTGACGAACGCGACCGGCCCGCGCCCCGTCGAGGGGAGGCGGGCCGGTGTCGCGTCCGGGTCAGCGTCCGTCGACGCCGCGGTCGCGGCGTACGGTCGCCTTGCGGCCCTTGATGGTGCTGTTGCGCAGCCCGGCGATCACCTCGTCGGCGACGCCCTGCGGCACCTCCACCAGCGAGAACCGGTCGGCGATCTCGATCGAGCCGATGTCCCGGCCGCTGACCCGGGTCTCCCCGGTGATCGCGCCGACCAGGTCCTGCGGGCGGACCCCGGCCCGGCGGCCCAGGCCGATGAAGACCTGCGCGGTGCCGCCCGTGCGGGGCCGGCCACCGCCGCGCCGGTCCCCGCCCCGGCTGTCGAACCCGGGCCGGGCCTCGCGGGGCGGGCGGACCGCCACCTGCGGGATCTCCTCCTCGTCGTCGGAGCCCGGCAGCGCCGCCTCGTGGGCCAGCTTGACCGCCGCCAGCGCCACCTCCATCAGGTCGAACTCGTCCGAGAGCGACTCGACGATCACCCGGAACGGGTCCAGGTCGTCCTCCAGCAGGCTCTCCCGCAGCGCCGCCTGGGTCAGCGCCAGCCGCCGGGTGCGCAGGTCGGCCACCGTCGGGATCTTGTCGATGGTGATCCGCTGGCCGGTGACCCGCTCGATGGTCTTGAGCATCCGGTGCTCCCGGGGCTCGGCCAGGGTGATCGCCACCCCCTCCCGGCCGGCCCGGCCCACCCGGCCGATCCGGTGCACGTACGACTCCGGCGCGGACGGCACGTCGTAGTTGACCACGTGGGTGAGCTGCTCGACGTCCAGCCCCCGGGCCGCCACGTCGGTGGCCACCAGCAGGTCGGCGGTACCGGCGCGCAGCCGCCCCATCACCCGGTCCCGCTGCTCCTGGCTCATCCCGCCGTGCAGCGCCTCGGCCCGGTAGCCCCGCCCGTTCATCGTCTCGGTGAGCCGGTCGACCTCCTCCCGGCTGCGGCAGAAGACGATCGCCGCCGTCGGGGACTCCACGTCCAGCACCCGGCCCAGCAGCGCCGGCTTGTGCGCCCGGCTGACGATGTAGGCGCTCTGCCGTACCCGGGGGGCCTCGCCGGCCACCGGCTGCTCCCGCCCGATCTGGATGCGCTCCGGGTCGGTCAGGTGCTGGCGGGCCAACCCGTCGATCCGGGCCGGCATGGTGGCCGAGAAGAGCACCGTCTGCCGCTGCGCGGGCGCGTGCTCCAGGATCGCCTCGATGTCCTCGGCGAAGCCCATGTCGAGCATCTCGTCGGCCTCGTCCAGCACCACCGTGGCCAGCGAACCCAACCGCAGGGTGCCCCGGGCGATGTGGTCCAACGCCCGGCCCGGGGTCGCCACCACCACGTCCACGCCCAGGTCCAGGGCGCGCAGCTGGCGGCCGATCGGCTGGCCGCCGTAGATCGGCAGCACCCGGGCGCCCAGGTCCTTGCCGTAGCGGTGGAACGCCTCGGAGACCTGCACGGCCAGTTCCCGGGTGGGCACCAGGACCAGCGACACCGGGTCACCGCCCTGACGGTCCTGCGGCATCCGCTGCAACAGGGGCAGGGCGAACGCGGCGGTCTTGCCCGTACCGGTGGCCGCCTGCCCGAGCAGGTCCCGTCCCGACAGCAGCAGGGGGATCGCCTCCCGCTGGATCGGGGTCGGCTCCTCGTAGCCGAGCGCGGCGAGGGCGCCCAGCAGCTCGGCGCGCAGCCCGAGATCCCCGAAGGCGGGCCCGCCGTCGGAGTCGTCGGGAGCGGAGAGGTCGGTCGGTGTGGGTGCGGAACTCATGACCAAAGTTTTCCATCACCCCGGTCGGGCCGTGCCGCCGACCGGCCCCACCGTGCCGACCGGCACAGCCGCGCCCGCCCGCCGGTTAGCCTGACGGGCGTGCGTACGGTGGAACTGCTCTGCTGCCCGGCGCTGGAGCGGACGGTGCGGGCCGCCTGGGACCGGCTGGCCGCGGCGGGGCTGCCGAGCCTGGCCCGGCACGGCCACCCGACGAACCGGCCGCACCTGACGCTGGCCGCCGTCGAGGCCTTCCCGCCCGGCGCGGCCGGCCGGCTCGCCGGTCTGTTCGCCACCGCGTTGCCGCTGCCGGTCACCCTGGAGCGGGTGACGGTGCTCGACGGTAGCGCGCCGCTGGTCTGGTTGGTCCGGCCCACGACGGCGCTGACCGCCCTGCACGCAGCCGTCTGGGCGGCCCTGGACGGCGCGGACGGGCGGCGGCCCTGGCACGCCCCGGGGAGCTGGGTGCCGCACCTGAGCCTCGCGTTGCGCTTCCGCGACCGCGACCGGCGGCTGGCCCGCGCGGTGGTCGGCGGCGACCGGCCGGAGGGCCGGTTCGTGGCGGCACGCAGCTACGACGGCGACACCCGGACCGTCCGGCCGTTGGGCGGTGACTTCCCGGCGGACTGACGGTGGTCTATGGTGGGCGGAGCGCTCCCGTCGACGGTCCATCCGACCGCCCGGCGGATCACTGCTGCGCCGGTCCGGTCGGATGGTCACTGCCATCCCCACCGGAAGAGGCCCCATGCCCCAGCATCCCCGACGGCGTCCGGTCGCGCTCGCGGCTGCCGCCCTGCTCGCCCTCGGCGGGCTCGCGGCCGTGCCGCAGCTCGCCTCCGCCGCCCCCGACCCCGGCTCACCGGTCAAGGTCAACCAGGTCGCCTACGTGCCAGGGCTGCCCAAGCAGGCCACCGTCGTGAACTCCGCGAACTCCCCGCTCGGCTGGACGCTGCGCAACGCCGGCGGCGCCACGGTCGCCTCCGGGCAGACCACGGTACGGGGCACCGACGCGCTCTCCGGAGACCCGGTGCACATCGCGGACTTCTCGGCCTACGACACCCCGGGCACCGGCTACGTGCTGTCGGTCGGCGGGAGCAACAGCTACCCGTTCGACATCTCCGCCGACCCGGTCCGCCGGCTGCGCGGCGACTCGCTGGCGTTCTTCTACCACCAGCGCAGCGGCACCCCGATCGACGCCCAGTACGTCGGTTCCCGCTACGCCCGCCCGGCCGGGCACGTCAACGTCGCCCCCAACCGGGGGGACAACAACGTGCCGTGCCGCACCTCCTGCGGTTACACCCTGGACGTGCGCGGTGGCTGGTACGACGCCGGTGACCAGGGCAAGTACGTGGTCAACGGCGGCCTGTCCACCTGGCAGCTGCAGAACATCTACGAGCGCACGCTGTACGTGAGCGGGGCGGACAGGTCCGCCGTCGCCGACGGCACGCTGGCCATCCCCGAGCGGTCCAACGGGGTGCCGGACGTCCTCGACGAGGCCCGCTGGGAGTTGGAGTTCCTGCTCAAGATGCAGGTGCCGGACGGCCGGACCAACGCCGGCATGGTCCACCACAAGATCCACGACCAGAACTGGACCGCCCTGCCCACCCGCCCCGAGCTGGACAGCGAGCCCCGGCTGCTCTCCCCGGTGAGCACCGCCGCCACCCTCAACATGGCGGCGGTGGCCGCCCAGGCGTCCCGGCTGTGGAAGCCGTTCGACGCCGCCTTCGCCTCCCGGGCCCTGGCCGCCGCCGAGAAGGCGTACACCGCGGCGAAGGCCAACCCGAACCGGCTCGCCCCCGCCACCGACAACACCGGCGGCGGCGCGTACGAGGACAACACCGTCAGCGACGAGTTCTACTGGGCCGCGGCCGAGCTGTACGCCACCACCGGCGCGACCGGCTACCGCAACGACCTGAGCAGCTCCCCGCACGCCCGGGGCGCGGGCTTCACCCGGGGCGCGTACGACTGGAGCTGGACGGCCGGCCTGGGCGACACCACCCTGGTGCTGGTGCCGACCGGCCTGCCCAGCGGCGACGTGAGCACGATCCGCTCGGCGATCGTCGGTTTCGCCGACCGGATGCTCGCCCAGATCGCCAACCAGGGCTACCCGGCCCCGGGCAGTGGCAACGGCACGTACTACTGGGGTTCCAACGGCGCGGTCGCCAACAACGCCAACGTGCTCGCCCTGGCCTACGACCTGACCCGCACGACGAAGTACCGCAACGGGGCCTTCGCCGCCTACGACTACCTGCTCGGCCGTAACCCGCTCAACCAGTCCTACGTGGCCGGGTACGGCGACAAGCCGGTGCGTAACCTGCACCACCGGTTCTGGGCCAACCAGAACGACGGCTCGCTGCCCACCGCGCCGCCCGGCTCGCTCTCCGGCGGCCCGAACAGCGAGTTGCAGGACCCGGTCGTGCAGGCCCAGCTCGGTGGCTGCAAGCCGCAGAAGTGCTTCATCGACGACATCGGGGCGTACTCGGTCAACGAGGTGGCGATCAACTGGAACGCGGCGCTGGCCTGGCTGGTGCACTGGGCGGCCGAGCAGGCCGGCACCGGCAGCGGCCCGGACCCGACGCCGACCCCCACGGTGACGCCGCCGCCGACCACCACGCCGCCCCCGCCCACCACCACGCCCCCGCCCACCACCACGCCCCCGCCCACCACCACGCCCCCGCCGACCACCACGCCGCCGCCGGCCGGTGGGTGCGCGGTGACGTACTCGGCGAACAGTTGGAGCACCGGCTTCACCGGCAGCGTCACGCTGGCCAACACCAGCGCGGCGGCCTGGTCGTCGTGGCGGTTGACCTTCCGGTTCACCGGTAACCAGCAGATCAGCCAGGGCTGGTCGGGCCGGTTCAGCCAGAGCGGCAGCGAGGTCACGGTGACCAACGAGAGCTACAACGGCGCGGTCGCGCCGAACGGCTCGGTCAACCTCGGCTTCAACGCCACCTACAGCGGCACCAACGCGACCCCGACCGGGTTCGCGGTGAACGGGACGGCCTGCACCCTGCGCTGACCCACCCGCACCGGGCCGCCCGTCGCACGTCGACGGGCGGCCCGGTCGCGGTCGGCCACCGGCCCCGGCCGGTGCGGGACCGGGCGACGCCGTCGGCCGCGTGTCGCCCTTCGGGGGGTGTGGGAGGAATGCTCGGTCTCCACCGGTTCACCACGGTTACGGTGCCCTCAGGTTCATCCGCACCGTGTCGCACCGGGAGAGGACCGACCATGCGCGTGCCCAGCCGAAGCCCCGGCCCCCAACCCGGCGTCACCCCGCCCGCCCCGGCCCGGCGGACGCCCGTCCCGACCCGTCCGGTGCGCCCGGCCGCCCCCGACCTCGACGCCTACCGGCAGGCGGTCGCCGAACTGCTGGTCGAGGTCGGCGCGCTCGCGGGGACCGCCGGCACCGCCGCCCGTCAGGTGCTGCTCGACCAGCGGCTGCGCGAACCGGCGATCGCCGACGTGCTCGACGCCACCGGGCAGGGGGTGCTGGGCGCCCGGGAGACCCTGCTGCTGGAACTGGCCCGCCACCAGCCCGACCGGCCCACCCCGGGCCCCGACCTGACCGCCCTGGTCCGGATCTACCTGCTGTCCCGCATCGACCTGATGTGGTGGCGGGACACGACGGCCCTGGCGACCGACGATCAGGCCGACACGCACCCCGACCTGATCGACCTGGAATGGCTGCGCCGCCGTGGTCTGCTCGGCTTCCGCTACCGGGAACAGCCGGCGAGCGTCCTGGGTCGGGGGGTGCGCGCCGTCCGGGGCCGGCTGACGCCGGAGACCGCCCCGCCCACCGCCGGGGTGCCGTTGCGCCGGACCCGCCGTGAGGTCGTCGCACTCCTCAACGACCTGGCCCGGGAGTTCGCCCGCTCCGCCCCGCCCGGCACCCCGCCGTTGTGGGTGACCAACCTGGCCCACAGCGCCGAACACCGGTACCGGCTGCGTCGGCTCGGCCAGCCGGCCATGCTGCCCAGCGGCCACTGCCTCGGCTGGGCGGTGGACGTGGAACTGGCCTGGTACGCCCGGTTCGGCGCGCGGGACGTGCTGGCCGAGATCCTGCTGGCCCGGCAGGCCGCCGGTGAACTGAACGTCATCGACGAGGGGCCCGACTGGCACGTCTGCCTGGCTCCGGCCGCCCGCGCCCGGCTGCGCTCGGCGTACGAGGCCGAGATGGGGATCTGACCGGCCGGACGACGGGCCGCCGCCGGGTCAGCCGGCGATCAGCAGGGCGAGCACCGCGGCGAGGGTGCCGAGCACCGCGACCACGGCACTGGTCGCCACGAACCGGCGCAGCGGCACGGTCACCCCGGCGGCCCGGCACCGCTCGAACCACAGCAGGGTCGCCAGGGACGCCCACGGCACCGCCAGCGGCCCCACGTTGGTGCCGATCAGCAGCGCCAGCAGCCGGGTTTCGTCACCGGGTGGGAGCACCGCCTCGCCGGCCAGGTAGGCGGGCAGGTTGTTGACCAGGTTGGCCAGCAGCGCCCCGGTGCCCCCGGCGCGCAGCGCCCCCGCCGTGCCACCGGCGTCCCCGAGCAGCACGGACACCAGGTCGTCCAGCCCGTGCCGGCCGAGGGTCTGCACCACCAGGAACAGGCCGGTCACGAAGACCAGCAGCCGCCAGGGCAGCAGCGCCGGGCGCAGGGTGCGCCGGGACCGGACCGCGAAACCGGCCACCACCAGCCCGGCGGCGACGGCGGCGGCCACCCCGATCTCCACCCCGACCAGGATGCCGGCGACGAACAGCAGGCAGCCGGCGACCGCCGTGCCGAACAGCAGCCGGTCGGCCGGCCGGTGCGGCGGGGGAGGGGTGAACCGGTCGACGTCGCGTCGGCCCCGCCGCCAGTGCCACAGCCACAACCCCGCCATGGTCACCCCGATCGCCGCGAGCTGCGGCAACGCCAT
Source organism: Micromonospora sp. WMMD735 (assembly GCF_049178995.1). Taxonomy (NCBI): domain Bacteria; kingdom Bacillati; phylum Actinomycetota; class Actinomycetes; order Micromonosporales; family Micromonosporaceae; genus Micromonospora; species Micromonospora sp. WMMD735. The sequence goes on along the minus strand of NZ_JBMHMJ010000002.1, from coordinate 1,564,001 downwards.
CCGGGCCGCGTACGCCGCCGGAGCCAGCGCGATCCGGTCGGCGGCGAGCAGGTTGGTCAGGTTCGACACGGGCAGCAGCAGGCTCGCGGTGTTGGCCAGCCAGACGGTGGTCATCGCCAGCGGCCCCGGGGCGACGTCCAGCTTGCGGGCCAGCGCGATCATCACCGGGGTGAGCAGGACCGCGGTGGTGTCCAGGTTGAGGGCGATGGTGGTGAGCGAGGCGAACCCGACGCAGAGCAGGAACAGGCCGGCGAAGCTGCCCCGGGCGGTGATCGCCAGCCGGGTGGCCAGCACGTCGAACACCCCGGCGACGGCGGTCAGTTCAGCGAGCACCACCACCGCGCCGAGAAAGAGCAGCAGCGGCAGGATGCGGTGCAGGGTCGCCCCGGCGTCGGCCCGGGGGAGCAGGCCGGTGACCACCGCGCCGAGACCCAACAGGGCCAGCCCGATCGCCACCCGGTCCAGCGGGTGCAGCCGCGGCCTGCGGGGCCGCTCGGTCGGTACGGGCGGGGTCCCGCCGGCAGGTGTCACGGCGGATGATCCTCGCACAGCCGGCCCTGCTCCGACGCCGGTTGGCCGCAACTGCCCGCCCGGCGGCACCGTACCGACCGGCCCGACATCGACGTGCGCGGTTACGGCCACGGTGGACATCCCGACACGGCTGCCCTAGCGTTCAGGAGATATGCGCAGGATGCTGCTGGGGGCCGGACTGGCCCTGTCGCTCGTCGCCACCGGCTGTGCCCAGGCCACCCCGACGGATCGGGCCACCCCGACGGAGTCGACCCGGACCGGTCCGGCGTCGGCGTCCGCGAGCCCGCCGCGCGCCTCCCGGCAGGACCCGGAGCAGGCTCGACGGACGCTGGACAGCCTGCGCAAGGTCGACGACCTGCCGCTCTACGAGATGACCTACGTCGGCGGCTACGACCCGACGGTGGGCACCGACGCCCGGCCGGACACCGGCCCGTTCGGCTGTTCCCTCTTCGCCGCCTCCGGCGACCCGGCCCGGCCGCTGTTCGCCCGCAACTTCGACTGGGACGCCAACCCGGCGATGGTGCTGCGCACCGATCCCCCCGAGGGGTACGCCTCGGTCTCCCTGGTCGACCTGTCCTATCTCGGGGTGGGCCCGGACCCGACCGGCGACCGCCGGCTGCTCGACGCGCCGCTGCTGCCCTTCGACGGGATGAACGAGCGGGGGCTGGCCGTCGGACTGGCCGCCGACGACACCGCGACGGCGAAGCCGGTGCCGGGCCGGCCCACGGTCGGGTCGGTGCGCATCCTGCGGTTGGTGCTGGACCGGGCGGCCACGGTGGACGAGGCGGTGGCGCTGTTCGGCCGGCACAACCTCGACTTCGACGGCGGGCCGCCGCTGCACTACCTGCTCGCCGACGCGGGCGGCCGGTCGGCGGTGGTCGAGTTCGTCGACGGGACCATGCGGGTGCAGCGCGGGCAGGGGCGGTGGCAGGCCCTGACCAACGTGCCGGTGGTCGACGTACCCGAGCAGCAGCGTCGTCGCGACCACCGCTACGGCGTCCTGGCGACGGCGCTGGACGCGGCCGACGGCCGCGTGGACCCGGCGGCGGCGCTGCGGCTGCTGGGCCAGGTCCGGCAGGGGCACACCCGCTGGTCGGTGACGTACGGGCTGCGCGACGGCGAGGTCCGGCTGGTCACCGTGGCCGGTGGTGGGCAGGAACGCCGCTACCGGTTGCCGATCCGCTGACCCCTCGCACGACGGACGGCCCGGCCCCCCGACGTGCGGGGGCCGGGCCGTCGCCGGTCGGGACTACCAGCTCAGGTAGCCGGCCTGGGTCTGCGCGTTCAGCTCGGGCACCCGGACGAGGTCGGCCGTCCAGGTCCGCCAGTCGTTGAGCTTCAGCACGTCCAGGCCCTTCTGGATGTCGCTGGAGTAGATGTGCCCGTTGTAGTAGTACGTCGACCAGGCGCCGCCGGTGGTGAGCTGGGTGTCCGACAGCGGCCCGCGCTCCCAGAAGCCGATCTCCTTCGGGCGGGTCGAGTCGGTGAAGTCCCAGACCGAGACCCCGCCCTGGTACCACGCCTGCACCATGATGTCCTTGCCGAGGACGGGGATCAGCGAGCCGTTGTGGGCCACGCAGTTCTCGGTGTCGGCGTTGCTGCGGGGGATCTTGTAGTAGCTGCGGAAGACCATCGTGCGGGCGTCGCCCCGGCCGGTGATGTCGTAGACGGCGTCCGCGCCCCGGTTCGGGCCGACGACCTCGTTGCAGGTGGCCGCGCCGCCGCCGCCGAGTTCGTCGGTGAGCACCACCTTGGTTCCGGCGTTGTTGAACGTCGCCGAGTGCCAGAACGCGAAGTTGACCGTGTCCCGCACCCGGTTGATCACCCGGGGCGCCTCCCGGTTGCGGATGTCCAGCAGGACGCCGTCACCCATGCACGCGCCGGCGGCCAGGTCCTTGGCCGGGTAGGCGGTGATGTCGTGGCAGCCGGTGGTGGCCGAGGTCTGCCCGGGGACGCCCTCGTAGCCGCCGTCGGGGAAGAGGTTCGGGGTGGCCACCACGGCCGCCTCGGTGGGCCTGTGCACCGGGACCTTCACGATCGAGATCGAGTCGTGCGGCGGCTGGCAGTCGGGGAAGTCGGCCCGTGGGCTGTACGACGACACGTACAGGTAGACCGTCCTGCGGTCCTTGCCGGGGACGAGGGTGTGGGTGTGCGAGCCGCAGGCGGTCTCCACCGACTTGATGTAGCGCGGGTTGGCCTTGTCGCTGATGTCGAAGACCTTGATGCCCTCCCAGGACTCCTTCACCGTCGCCGGTTGGCTCGCGCTGGCGCACGAGTCGTCGGTGCGGGACGAGTCGGTGGAGAGGAAGAGCAGGTCGCCGTAGACCGAGATGTCGTTCTGCGAGCCGGGGCAGAGCACCTGCGACACGATCGTCGGGGCGCTGGGCCGGGCGATGTCGTAGATGACGAAGCCGTTGTAGTTGCCGACGAAGGCGTAGCGGCCCTGGAAGGCCATGTCGGTGCCGAGCGCGCTGGTGGTGTCGAACGGCGCCTGCTTGGGCAGGTTGGCGACCTGGCGCAGGTTGGGGCTGCTGGAGATCTCGTCGACGGCGAGGCCGGGGGCCGCCGGCGTCCCGCCCCGGGTCGCGGTGGCCGGTGCGGCGACGCCCGCCGGGCTGGTGGCGACGCTCGCCACCAGCAGGCCGGCGGCGACCACGCTGACGATCTTCAACTGCCGTGCTCGGGGCAGGGAGAACCTGATCATCGGCGGAACCCTTCGAAAGGGGACGATGCGTACCAGGCACCTTACCGGCCAGTGATGAGAGTTGATGTGAGCCGTATCACATCTATCGGTGGTAGTGAATGGATACGATCGCGGCGACCTCGACCGGAGGGGGGAGTCGCATGACCGGCCGACGTGGGCGCATCCTGCTCGCCGTCACAGTCGCCGTCACCGTCGCGGTGCCGGTCGGGCTGGCCCTGCGCCCCGACGGACCGCCGACCCCGACGACGTCCGCCCCCACGGCGACGCCGACCACGACCGGTTCGCCCGACACCCCCGGGGTGATCGTGCCCGGCCGGCCAGGAGAGCCCGCCGCGACCCGGCCCGCGCGGGAGGTCCGCGCCCCCGGCACACCCCGGTACAACACCCCCGACGTCTGGTTCGTGCGGATGATGATCCCGCACCACCAACAGGCCCTCCAGATGGCCGAGCTGGCCCCCGACCGGGCCGCCAGCGCCCAGGTCAAGGCGATCGCCGCCCGGATCAGGGGTACCCAGGAGCCGGAGCTCGGCCTGCTGCGCGGCTGGCTCGCCGCCCGGGGCCTGGCCGCCGGGGAGCCCGGCCACGACCACGGCCGGATGCCGGGCATGCAGTCCCCCGAGGCGCTGCGGCAGCTCGACGCCGCCCGGGGCGCCGCCTTCGACCGGCTCTTCGTCCAGCTGATGACCGCCCACCACGCCGGTGCGGTGACCATGGCCACCGAGCTCCTCTCCGCCGGTGCCGACCAGCAGCTCAACGAGTTCGCCAACGCGGTGGCGACCGAACAGACCGTCGAGATCGCCCGGCTCCGCGCGCTGGTCTGAACCCCGGTCGGCCGACGGACCCGCAGCCACCCCGCGCGGGGCACTACGCTCGGTCACCGTGAGCCGTACCCTGTTCGGTCGCCCGCTGCGCGGCGTCGCCTTCGACGTCGGCGTCAGCGTGCTGGTGGTGCTCTTCACCCTGGTCACGGCGGCCCAGCCCGGGGCGTGGACCCAGCCCGGCGGCTGGCCGTCCGCACTGGTCGGCCTGGCCATGGCGGTGGCCCTGCTGTTCCGGCGCGGCCACCCCTCACTGGTCGCGACGGTCGTCGCCGCACTGGCACTGGTCCAGGTGGTCGCCGGCTGGGGGCCGCTGGCCTACGACGTCGCCGTGCTCGTCGCCCTCTACAGCGTGGTCAAGTACGCCGACCGGCTCCGCGACGGCATGCTGGCCGGCGGCGTCGCCGCCGTCGGGGTGCTGCTGGCCGCCTCGCAGACCGTCTCCCAGGCCGCCTGGTGGGCCACCGCGCTCTACTTCGGCCTGATCACCGGCGGGGTGTGGCTGGCCGCGCTGAACGTCCGCACCCGTCGCCTCTACGTGCTCAGCCTGGAGGAGCGGGCCGCCACCCTGGAACGGGAACGGGAGGCCGAGGCCCGTGCGGCGGTGGTCGGCGAACGCGCCCGGATCGCCCGCGAGCTGCACGACGTGGTGGCGCACAGCATGGCGGTGATGATCGTGCAGGCCGACGGGGCCCGGCTGATGTTCGACCGGGACCCGGAGACCGCCCGGCACGCGGTCAAGGTGGTGGCCGACACCGGCCGGCAGGCCCTGGAGGAGATGCGCCGGCTCGTCGACGTGCTGCGGGAGCCCGACCCGCCGGAGACGACGGCCGGCCCCGGCGCGGACACCGCCGACACCGAACCGGAACGCCGCCGCGCCACCGTCGCCGAACTGCCCGCCCTGGTGGGTCGGTTCCGCGACGCCGGCCTGCTGGTCGGGTACCGGGCCGGGGAGGTGCCGGCCACCCTGCCGCCCGGGCTCGACCTGACCGTCTACCGGGTGGTGCAGGAGGCCCTGACCAACACCCTCAAACACGCCGGGGTCGGCGCGCACGCCACGGTCGTGCTCGGCGTCGACGACGGGCTGGTGGTCCGGGTGACCGACGACGGGCGCGGTCGCCCGCCGGCCCGGCCGGCCCCCTCCGGCGGGCACGGCCTGGTCGGCATGCGCGAGCGGGTCGGCGTGTACGACGGCCGCCTCACCGCCGGCCCCCGCACCGGTGGCGGGTGGCAGGTCGAGGTACGGCTGCCGCTACCGTCGACCCCGGAGGCGGAGGTGATCGCGGCATGACCGTACGAGTGGTGATCGTGGACGACCAGGCGCTGGTCCGGGCCGGCTTCCGGATGGTGCTCGACTCCCAACCCGACCTGACCGTGGTCGGCGAGGCGATCGACGGGGCGGACGCGCTGCGGGTGCTGGCCGGGGTCGAGGCCGACGTGGTGGTGATGGACCTGCGGATGCCGACCATGGACGGGGTGGAGGCGACCCGCCGGATCTGTGCCGCCTCCACCGACGGTCGGCCCCGGGTGCTGGTGCTCACCACGTTCGACACCGAGGCGGACGCGTTCGCCGCGCTGCGCGCCGGGGCCAGCGGGTTCCTGCTCAAGAACGTGCCGCCGGAGGAACTGCTGGCGGCGATCCGGGTGGTCGCCCAGGGGGACTCGGTGGTCGCCCCGTCGATCACCCGTCGGCTGCTCGACCGGTTCGCCGACCGGCTCGGCCCGGCACCCGCGCAGGATCCGCGACTGGCCCAGCTCACCGACCGGGAACGGGAGATCCTGCTGCTCGTGGCGCAGGGGCTGGCCAACGCCGAGATCGCCGCCCGGGTGCACGTCGCCGAGGCGACGGTGAAGACCCACGTCGGGCGGATCCTGGCCAAGCTCCAGCTCCGCGACCGGGTCCAGGTGGTGGTCCTGGCGTACGAGAGCGGCCTGGTCACCCCGGGCGGCTGAACCCGGGTACGACCTGGGTCGTACGGGTCACCCCGGTCGGGGTCGACCTGTGGCGCAGCCGGGTCGCGCGTGCGGGTGGACGCGGGTCGCCGGGGCGTTGCCTAGCGTCGGAGGGGTCCAGTGCCACGCCGACCGGGAGTCCCCATGTCCGTCCCTGCCGCCGTCCGTCCCGCGCCCCGCCCACCCGCCGAAGGCGGCCGACCCGCAGGTCCCCGGGCCGGGCGTAGCCGGTGGGGGCGGTGACCGGGATGTGGCGGTTGACCCTGCGTACGCTGCGCGCCGACGCGCTGCGTCTGCTGCTCTCCTCGGTGGCGATCGTGCTCGGTGTCGCCTTCGTCGCCGGCACGCTGATGCTCACCGACGGCATGCAGGCCGGGGCCTACGAGCGGGCCGGCGCCTTCGACAAGCACACCGACCTGGGCGTCTACGCCGACCGGACCGTCCTGCCGCCGTCCCTGGTCGACCGGGTGCGCACGGTCGACGGGGTGGCCGAGGCCGCCGGGGAGCTGACCGCCCTCGTCGGGGTGGTCGGCGTCGACGGCCGGCCGGTGCTCGGCGTCGGATTGCTCGCCGCGATCCCCACCGGACCCGCGTTGCGCTCCTACGACGTGGTCGCCGGCCGGCTGCCCGACCGCCCCGGCGAGGTGGTCCTCGACGCGTCCACGGCCGCCGCGCAGGGGTTCACGCTCGGCGGCCCGGTCGGCGTCGGCGGCGCGACCGGCGCGGCCCGCCCGTACACCCTGGTCGGCACGGTCGACGTGGCCGGAACCACGCGCGACGTCGGCGGCCCGTTCGTCGGGTTGGTGGGCGCGGACGCGCTGGCCGTCAGCGGACGACCGGGCTACGACCGGATCATGGTGGCCGCCGCGCCGGGAACGGCCGGCCCGGCCCTTTCCGAGCGGGTGGCCGCCGTGGTCGGTGGGGACGCCACGGTGAAGTCGCGGCAGCGCATCCTCGACGAGGCCGTCGAGGACGGGGTGCGCGACCTCGACCAGTTCCGTCTGGTGCTGCTCGTCTTCGCCGGGGTGGCGGTGGTGGTGGCGGGGTTCGTCATCGCCAACACCTTCGCCATCGTGCTCGCCCAGCGGACCCGGCGGACCGCGCTGCTGCGGCTGGTGGGGGCCCGTCGGGGCCAGGTCTTCCGGGCCGCCGTGCTGGAGGCCGCGGCGCTCGGGCTGGCCGGCTCGGCCCTCGGGGTCGCGCTCGGGGCCGGGCTGGCCACCGGGGCGGCGGCCCTCGTCCCCCGGCTCGACCTGCCGCTTCCCGCCGCCGGCCTGACGGTGACCGCCCGGACGGTCGGGATCAGCCTGCTGCTCGGCATCCTGGTGACCGTCGGGTCCGCGCTGCTGCCCGCCTGGCAGGGCACCCGGGTGCCGCCGGTGGCCGCCCTCGCCGACGCCGCCGGGCACCCGGCCCGGGGCGCCGGGCGGCTCCGGCTGACCCTCGGCGCGCTGGTCGGCGTCGCCGGCATCGCCGCGCTGGCCGGGGCCGCCGCCGTCGGGCAGATCGTCCTGGTCGCCGTGGGTGGGGTGCTGTCCTTCTTCGGGATGGTCATGTTCGGTCCGCTGCTGGTACCGGTGCTGGTCCGGTTGCTCGGCCGGCCGTTGCGGCAGGTGTTCGGGGCCACCGCCGCGCTCGCCGTCGCCAACGCGGCCCGCAACCCGCGCCGGGTGTCGGCGACCGCCACCGCCCTGGTGATCGGCATCGGGTTGGTCTCGGCGTTCGTGGTCGGCGCCGGCAGCGTCAAGGCGGGTATCGAGCGTGCGGTCGACGCCCGCATCGGCGTCGACTTCGTGGTCACCGGTGTCGGTGTCGAGCTGCCCGCCCCGCTCGCCGGGGAACTGGCCGCCCGGCCCGAGGTGGGGGTGGTGCACGAGCACCGCAACCGGGTCGTCGACGGTGTCGAGCTGCGGTCGGCGCACCCGGCGCTGGCCCGGCGTTCCCTCGACGCGGTCGACGCCGGGGACGTCGCGGAGCTGAAGCCGGGATCGGTGCTGGTGCACCGCGAACTGGCCGCCGCCCGGGGTTGGCGGGTGGGGTCGACGGTCACCGTCGCCGGGCGTCCGTTCCGGGTGGCCGCCGTGGTCGCCGCCGACGGCCCGACGTCGCAGGGGGTGCCCGCCGGGCACGTGGTCGACCTGGCCGACAGCGACTTCACCGCGCTCTACCCCGACGAACGCGGCCAACTTGCCGAGGTCGAGCCGGCCGACGGGGTGTCCGCCGCGCGGGCCCGCGCCGCCATCGAGACGGTGCTCGCCCGGTACCCGACGGTGAACCTGATGGACCAGGCGGCCTACAAGAAGATGCTCACCGGCACGGTGGACATGCTGCTCGCCTTCGTCACCGCGCTGCTCGGCCTGGCCGTGGTGATCGCCCTGGTCGGCGTCGCGAACACGCTCAGCCTCGCGGTGGTGGAACGGACCCGGGAGAACGCCGTGCTGCGTGCCCTGGGGTTGTCCCGGGGGCGGATGCGCCTGCTGCTGGCCATCGAGGCGGTGCTGACCGCCCTGGTCGGCGCGCTGCTGGGCACCGCGCTGGGGGTGGCGGTGAGTGCCGGCACGGTGGCCTTCGTCGCCCGGCTGGGTGGCGGCTTCACGCTGGTGCTGCCCTGGGGCCGGCTCGGCCTGACCCTCGCCGTGGCGGTGCTGGCCGCGCTGGCCGCCTCGGTGCTGCCGGCCCGGCGTGCCCTGGCCCGCCCGGTGGTCGAGGCGCTCGGCGAGCAGTGACCCCGGCCGTCGCCCCGCCGCCCGGCCTGCCCGCCGCCCGGCGGGGCGACGGTCAGAGCCGCTCCACCATCGCGCCCCGGCACCGGTCCCGGGTGTCGAAGACGTACCGGGCGTGCCGGGTGACCAGGTCGTAGTCGAAGCTGTCGTGGTCGGTGACCAGGACCACCGCATCGGCCGCCGCGACCTCCCGCGCGGTCAGGTCGACCACCACCACACCGCCGGGGATGTGCTGCGGCTCGGCGTACGGTTCCACCGCGTGCACGTCCGCGCCGAGCGCCTGCAACCGGCGGGCCACGTCGACGGCCGGCGAATCGCGCATGTCACCGGTGTTCTTCTTGTACGCCAGCCCGAGCAGCAGCAGCCGTGCCCCGTTGACCGGCCGGCCGATCCGGTTCAACCCGGCCATCACCCGCTGGGCCACGTGCTCGGGCATCTGGTGGTTGATGTCGTCGGCCAGCTCGATGAACCGGAAGGGCCGGCCCAGCGTGCGCTTGACCTGCCAGGACAGGTAACACGGGTCGATCGGCAGGCAGTGCCCGCCGACCCCCGGGCCGGGCCGGAACGGCATGAACCCGAACGGCTTGGACGAGGCGGCCTCGATGGCCTGCCAGGCGTCGATGCCGAGCTGGTGGGAGGCCATCGCCAGCTCGTTGATCAGCGCGATGTTGACCTGGCGGAAGGTGTTCTCGATCAGCTTGGTCAGCTCGGCCACCCGGGTGGAGTCCACCGGCACGGTCCGCTCGACCAGTCGCCGGTAGAAGCCGTCCACCCGCTCCAGCGACGCCGCGTCCACCCCGGACACCACCTTCGGGGTGTTCTCCAGCCGCCACGTCGGGTTGCCCGGGTCGATCCGCTCCGGGCTGTAGCCGAGGTGGAAGTCACCCGGGCTGCGCAGCCCGCTCGCCGCCTCCAGCAGTGGCCGGAGCAGGTCCTCGGTGGTCCCCGGGTAGGTGGTCGACTCCAGCACCACCGTGCAGCCGCGCCGTACGTACGGGCCGACGGCGGTACCGGCCTGCTCGACGAAGCTCAGGTCGGGGACCCCGTCGCGCAGCGGGGTGGGCACGGTGATCACGCAGATGTCGAAGCCCTCGGCGTCCGGGTACTCGGTGCTCGGCCGGTACCGTCCGCTGGCCAGGGCCCGACCCAGCCGGTCGGCCGGGATGTCCTCGACGAAGGACTCGCCGGAGGCCAGCCGCTTGACCCGGTCGGCGTCGACGTCCAACCCGACCACGTCCAGCCCGGCCTCGACGGCGCGCATGGCCAGCGGCAGTCCGACGTATCCCTGACCGATGACGACCAGCTTCTGTGCGTTCATCCGGGCTCCCTGCAAGCGTGTCCTTGCAGGGAGCCTAGATGGCGATATAGCGATCTACGTCCGTTTTGGTATTCCTGGGGTCTGCGGTGTTCCCGGTGCCGGGCGACGACCGGTCAGGTGCCGGCCGGCGGCGGGTTGTTGCCGCCCCCGCCGCCCGCCTCGGTCGTGGTCGCCGTCGGCTCGCCCGCGGTCGGTCCGGTGGTGGGCGTACCTGTCTGGGCGGGCTCGCTGGTGGCCGGCTCCGACGGGGTGGGCGGCGCGGAGTTCGTCGGCGGCGGCACGGACGAACCGTTCGGCAGTGGCGTCGGGCTGACCGACACCGACGGCGACGGCTTCTCGTACTGGTTGGTCGGCCGGGGTGGACGCGACGACTCGTCGGCGCCGGTCTCCTCGACCACCGCCGGGATCTCGGAGCGGTCGGTGGGGGCCACCGCCGGGCCGGTGCTGCGGATGTTGGGCACACCGCTGTCGAGCGACTTCGAGGCGCCCAACGCCGCACCGAGCGCGGTCAGGGCCACCAGCACCGCGGCCAGCGCGCCGACCAGGGAACCCCGGCGGCGCCGCCGCGACCCCGAGCCGACCACCGTCGTCGACGTCCCCGCCGGGCCGACCCGGGCGTGGTCGGCCCGGGACGGGTGGCGCAGCGGCGGCGTCACCAGTGCGGTGGCGGCGGTGTCGTCACCGGCGGCGGCGCGGGCGGCGGTGGCCATCTCGGCGCCGGTGGCGAAGCGGTCCGCCGGGTCCTTCTCCAGCGCCCGCGCCACCAGCGCCCGGACCGCCACCGGGATGTCGGCGGGCAGCTCCGGCGGCTCGTCGTCCAGGTGCCGCACGGCCACCTGGAGCGGGTTGTCCCCGGTGAACGGCGGCTGCCCGGTCAGGCAGCAGTACGCCACCGCGCCCAGGGCGTAGATGTCGGTGGCGGCCGACACGGGCCGGCCCGACGCCTGCTCGGGTGCCATGTAGAGGGCGGTGCCCGGCACCGCGTTCGTGCTGGTGATGCTCGTCACATTGGTGGAGCGGGCGACGCCGAAGTCGACCAGCACCACCGTGCCGTCCTCCTGCACCAGCAGGTTGCTCGGCTTGACGTCGCGGTGCACGATGCCGCCGGCATGCGCGGCGTGCAGGGCCTGGGCGGCCTGCGCCACGACCGACATCGTCTCGTCCACGTCCAGGTGGCCGGCGGACTCGATCCGCCGCGACAGCGGTTCGCCCTCGACGAACTCCATGACCAGGTAGTCGGCCCGGCCGCCGTCGTCGAGCCGGTCCTCACCGCAGTCGAAGACCTGCACGATGCCGGGGTGGCGCAGCGCCGCCATGATCCGCGCCTCGGCGCGGAACCGGGCGATGAAGTCGGGATCCGAGACGAGTGCCGGCAGCAGCACCTTCACCGCGACCTGGCGACCCAGAACCAGGTCGGTGGCCCGCCACACATCGCCCATGCCGCCGGTGGCGACACGTTCGTCCAGGCGGTAGCGACCGCTGAGCACGACCTCGGATGACAACACCCCCATACCGTACCCAGGGTCCTCCCGTCCGGCAGACGCCGATATCCCTTCGGGGTTCTCGCGGGAGGACCTGTCCAGGTCCCGGCGGGGGTCGGCCTGACGGTCGGTCACCGGTGGCCGTCGTGCGGTCACCGATGGTGCGTGGTGACGTCATGGGGGGTGGAGGGCGTGGCGGTAAGCGTCCGGAGGGTGATCGGTGTTACGCCGACGCGCCGCCAGCGAGATTGATCTATCTCACCTTTTCCGCCCCATCGACCGCTTGCCTGCGCCCTGCTCCGGCTCCTAGTGTTGCCCCCTCTGGCCCGTCCCGGTGCCGGTACCGCGCCCAGACCCGACGCCGTACTCTCCCGGCGGCGTACCAGACGGATCACCCGGCGTCGGGTGCGAGCGGGGCAGCGGGGGGGCTGAAGGTGCGCGAAGGGGTCCGCTGGTCGGGCCGGGGCGGCGGCGTGTCCGCCGGTCGCCGGCCCGGGTCGGTCGACGGGGTGGCCCGGCGGTGACCGACGACCTGACCGGGGCGGTCGCGGCGGCGCAGGCCGGCGACGAGGAGTCGTTCCGCGTCCTCTACCGCAGCCTCCAGCCGGGCCTGCTGCGCTATCTCACCGCGCTCGTCGGCGCGGACGCCGAGGATGTGGCCTCCGAGACCTGGTTGCAGATCGCCCGGGACCTGTCCCGCTTCACCGGCGGCGAGTTCCGCGCCTGGGCGGTGACGATCGCCCGGAACCGGGCCATGGACCACCTGCGCCGCCAGCGTCGCCGCCCGTCCCTGCCGGTTCCCGTCCAGGACCTCAGCGACCTCGCCGGCGACGCCGACACCGCCGAACGGGCCGGCGAGACGATCGGCACCGAGTCCGCGCTGGCGTTGATCTCCACCCTGCCGCCCCGGGAGGCCGAGGCGGTGCTGCTGCGGGCGGTGATGGGACTGGACGCGGAGACCGCCGGTCGGGTGCTCGGCCGGCGGCCGGGTGCGGTCCGCACGGCCGCGCACCGGGGGCTGCGCCGGCTGGCGGCCATGCTGGAACGCGGGGACGCTCCCCGTTCGTCCGACGACGAGCGGGTCGCCCCGCCCCGCCCCCGGCCGACGCCGCACGCGTCGCGGGCCGAGCCGGCGGACGGCTGACATGAGGGGAGACTGGATGAACCTCCGCCGGTCGGCCCGCTCCGGTCGGCCGGTGAGCCGGGCCGAGGCCGAGCGGCTGCTCGATTCGACCGGGCCGGGGACCGCGCCGTCCACCGACGATCCGCTCACCCGGTTGCTGGCCGCGGCCGCCGCACCGGCCCGGGTCGACGAGCTCGCCGGTGAGCAGGCGGCGCTGGCGGCGTTCCGGGCCGCCCGGGGCGCGGCGGCACCCGGGCCCGTCCCGGCCGGCCGACGGCGTCCCCGGCTGTCCACCGGCGTGGTGGCCTGGATCGCCGCGCTGGCCGCCACCGCCACCGCCGGGGTCGCCTTCGCCGCCGGGGCCCTCGACCGTCCCGCCGAGCCGACACCCGGACCCGTCCCGTCCGCCACCGCCACGCCCACCGGTGCCGACACCGACCGGCCGTCCCCGTACCGGTCCGAACCGCAGCGGCAGAGCCCGTCGCGGCGGCCCGGCGGCACCGTGCCCGGTGGCGGTCCCTCGGCGCCGCCCACGCCGCCCGGCCACACTGGGCCGGCGAACACCGGCAAACTGGTCGGGCAGTGCCGGGCCTACCTGGCCATGCCGCCCCCGCAGCGTGCGAAGGCGGTGACCAGGCCCGGGTACGCCGACCTGGTGGCCGCCGCCGGCGGGGCCGACCGGGTGGAGGCGTACTGCCGCACCCTGGTTCCGCAGCGCCCGTCGGCCAAGCCGTCCGCTGCCACCGGTGGTCCGGCCGGCCCCGGCGGGGGGCCCGGCCCCAAAAACTAGTCGAAAAGGCTTCACAATTATTTCTTCCCGTCGGGTCTGCGGGATCGGTCCCCGAGTCAGAAGATGGAGGACGGGACGGTCCCTGTCGGCCGTGCCCGCCGGCCGGCATGGTCGGACCCTGCGTCGGGAGGAAACCGTCTCGTGGTGACGTCGCCCGGGCTGGACCGGTCGACCGTGCTCGGCGAAGTCGCCGAGGCGGCCGGGCACCTGGCCCGCATCTGTTTCAAGACCGGCCCACCCACCCTCACCGGCGTCGAACTGGAATGGACCGTCCACGACGCCGCCGACCCCGCCCGGCCACTGGACCGGACGCGGCTCCGGGCGGCACTCGGGCCGCACAGCCCACCCACCCTGGACGACACCAGCCCGGCCCGCCCCCTGCGGCACGGCAGCACCGTGACCGTCGAGCCGGGCGGCCAGGTGGAGGTGTCCACCGCGCCGCGATCCTCGGTCGCCGCGCTCGTCTCGGCCACCCAGGCCGACATCGACGAACTTGACGCCCTGCTCGCCCGTGCCGGCCTGGTGCGCGGGCAGACCGGCATCGACCCGTGGCGGGACCCCCGCCCGGTGGTCGACACCCCGCGTTACCGCGCCATGCGCTGCGTCTTCGACCGGCGCGGCCCGGCCGGGCAGACCATGATGTACAGCACCGCCGGCCTCCAGGTCTGCCTCGACGTCGGCCAGGCCACCGGCCTGGCCGAGCGCTGGGCGGCGGTGCACGCGGTCGGGCCACCACTGGTGGCGGCCTTCGCCACCGCCGACCGGCACGCCGGTCGGGCCACCGGCTGGGCGTCCGCCCGGATGGCCGCCTGGCTGGACATCGACCCGGCCCGCACCGGCCCGGTCTGGTCGGCGCACCAGCCGGACCGGGACCCGGTCGCCGCCTGGACGCAGTACGTCCTCGCCGCGCCCCTGCTCTGTCTACGCCACGACGGCCCGGACTGGACACCCCCGCACGGGGTCACGTTCGCCGACTGGATAGCCGGGGCCCTGCCCGACCCACCCACCACCGACGACCTGGACTACCACGTCAGCACGCTCTTCCCACCGGTACGCCCGCGCGGCTACCTGGAGGTCCGCTACCTCGACGCCCAGCCCGGCCGGGACTGGACGCTCCCACTGGCCGTGCTGACCGCGCTGCTGGGCGACGAGCGGACGGTCCGGGCGGCCCGGACGATCGCCGCGCCGGTGGCCGACCGCTGGCGCACCGCCGCCCGGTGCGGGCTGGCCGACCCGGCCCTGGCCACGGCGGCCGTGGCCCTGCTCGACCTGGCCCGGGAGACGCTGCCGACGCTCGACCTGCCGACCGACACCCACGACGAGATCGACCGCGGGATCCGCCGACGGATCGCCGCAGCGCAGAGGGGAGACCGGTGACCACCACCGAGCAACCGGGCGCGCAGCCCGAGGCGTTGCGCAGCCGGATCGCCGCCGAACTGGCCCGGACCCGGGCCCGCACCGACGCGTTGACCAGCGCGGTGGACGACGAGGACCTGGTCCGGCAGCACTCGACACTGATGTCGCCGCTGGTCTGGGACCTCGCCCACGTGGGCAACCAGGAGGAACTGTGGCTGGTCCGGGACGTCGGCGGGCGGGAGCCGGTGCGGCGCGACATCGACGACCTGTACGACGCGTTCAAACAGCCCCGTAAGGACCGCCCCTCCCTGCCGTTGCTGCCCCCGACCGAGGCGCGGGCCTATGTGGCGACCGTGCGGGACAAGGTGCACGACCTGCTCGACGCGGTCCGGTTCTCCGAGCGGCCGCTGGTCGCCGACGGCTTCGTCTTCGGCATGATCGTGCAGCACGAGCAGCAGCACGACGAGACCATGCTCGCCACCCACCAGCTACGCTCCGGGCCGGCGGTGCTCGACGCGCCCCCGCCCCCCGAGCCCCGGGCCCGGGTCGCCGCCGAGGTGCTGGTGCCGGCGGGTCCGTTCACCATGGGCACCTCGACCGACCCGTGGGCGCTGGACAACGAACGCCCGGCGCACACCGTCGACCTGCCCGCGTACGTCATCGACGCCGCGCCGGTCACCAACGGCGCGTACCGGGAGTTCCTCGCCGACGGCGGGTACGACGACCCGCGCTGGTGGAGCGCGGCCGGTTGGCGGCACCGCACCGAGGCCGGGCTGACCGCGCCGATGCACTGGCGACGCGACGGCGACGGCTGGGCCTACCAGCGGTTCGGCCGGTGGGCCCCGGTACGCGACGACGAGCCGGTGGTGCACGTCTGCTGGCACGAGGCGCAGGCGTACGCGCGGTGGGCCGGCAAGCGGTTGCCGACCGAGGCGGAGTGGGAGAAGGCGGCCCGCTGGGACCCGGCGACCGGGCGCTCCCGGCGCTGGCCGTGGGGCGACGACGAGCCGACCGCCGAGCACGCCAACCTGGGGCAGCGGCACCTGTGGCCGGCGCCGGTCGGGGCCTATCCGGCGGGCGCCTCGCCGCTCGGCGTGCACCAGCTGATCGGCGACGTCTGGGAGTGGACGGCGAGCCCCTTCCACGGCCATCCCGGCTTCACCGTCTTCCCCTACCCGGAGTATTCGGAGGTGTTCTTCGGCGGCGACTACCGGGTGCTGCGTGGTGGCTCGTTCGGCACCGACCGGGCGGCCTGCCGGGGCACCTTCCGCAACTGGGACCACCCGATCCGTCGGCAGATCTTCAGCGGTTTCCGCTGCGCCCGGGACGCCCGGCCCGAGGAGGCCCACGGGTGAGAGGCGGTGTCGCCTGATGTGCCGGCACCTGGCGTACCTCGGCCCCCCGGTGACCCTGCGGTCGCTGCTCTACGACCCGCCGCACTCGCTGGTCCGGCAGTCCTGGGCCCCCCGGGACATGCGCGGCGGCGGCACGGTCAACGTCGACGGCTTCGGCGTCGGCTGGTACCCCGGCCCCCGCGGGACGGATGGCGGGGACGACGGTCGCGGCGGGGCCCCGGTGCGGTACCGCCGGGCCGGCCCGATCTGGTCCGACCCGACGCTGCCCGAGCTGGCGGCGGTGACCTGCTCCGGCGCGGTGCTGGCGGCGGTGCGCTCGGGCACGGTGGGCATGCCGGTGCAGGAGAGCGCCGCCGCGCCGTTCGCCGGGGGGCGGTGGTTGTTCAGCCACAACGGGGTGGTGCGTGGCTGGCCGGACTCGGTGGTCGGGCCGGCCGGCGGCCTGCCGGTGCGGGACCTGCTCACCCTCGACGCGCCGACCGACTCGGCGCTGCTGTGGGCGCTGGTCCGGCACCGGCTGCGGGCCGGCGCGTCACCGACCGAGGCGGTCGTCGCGACCGTCCGGGAGGTCGCCGCCGCGGCCCCGGGATCACGGCTGAACCTGCTGCTCACCGACGGCGTGTCGGTGGTGGCGAGCGTGTGGGGGCACGCGTTGTCGGTGCGCGCCGACGACGGTACGGCGCTGCTGGCCTCCGAGCCGGTGGACGACGCGCCCGGCTGGCGAGAGGTGCCCGACCGGCGGTGGGTCCGGGCGGGACCGGACGGCGTGCACGTCGGTGAGTTGGATTGACCGGACGGAACAGGACGTTTTCGGTGCAGGAGAGGACGACATGAGCGCGGAACCGCTGGAGATCTACCTGGAGGAACGGGACCTCGACCGGGCGTTGCGGTCCGACGTGCGGACCGGGCTGGCCGCCGACCCCAAGTGGCTGCCCCCGAAGTGGTTCTACGACGCCCGGGGCAGCGAGCTGTTCGAGGAGATCACCCGGCTGCCGGAGTACTACCCGACCCGGGCGGAACGGGCGGTGCTGGCCGAACGGGCGCCGGACATCGCGGCGGCGACCGGGGCGAAGACCCTGATCGAGTTGGGCTCCGGTTCGTCGGAGAAGACCCGGCTGCTGTTGGACGCGTTCACCCGGCACGGCGGGCTGGGCACCTTCGTGCCGCTGGACGTGTCGGTGAGCGCGCTGCGGCAGTCCACCGCGCAGATCGCCACGGACTATCCGGCGCTGCGGGTACGCGGCATCGTCGGGGACTTCACCCGCCAACTGGACCGGCTGCCGACCGGTGGTCGCCGGTTGGTGGTCTTCCTGGGCGGCACCATCGGCAACCTGGTGCCGGCCGAGCGGGCCGACTTCCTGGCCGCCATGCGCGCCGCCCTGGAGCCGGGCGACCACCTGCTCGTCGGCACCGACCTGGTCAAGGACCCGGCGGTGATCGTGCCGGCGTACGACGACGCGGCCGGGGTCACCGCCGAGTTCAACCGCAACGTGCTGCGGGTGATCAACCGGGAGTTGGCCGCCGACTTCGATCCGGACGCGTTCGCCCACGTCGCCCACTGGGACCCGGCGCAGGAGTGGATCGAGATGCGGCTGCGGGCCCGACGCCCGATGCGGGTCCGCGTCGACGCGCTCGACCTGACCGTCGAGTTCGCCGCCGACGAGGAACTGCGTACGGAGGTGTCGGCGAAGTTCCGGCAGGCGGGGATCGGCGCGGAGCTGACGGCGGCCGGATTCCTGCCGACGGAGTTCTGGACCGACCCGGCCGGCCTGTTCGGGGTCACCCTGGCCCGCGCCGCCTGACCGGCACCCGGCGGCCGACGGACGGGCCGGTGCCGGCCGGTCCGCCGGTGACGACACCGCCGGCCCGGTGTGTCGGGGCGTCGACGGGCACCTGCGGGGTGACCCGGCGCACCCGGCGCACCGGCCGGCCGGGCCGGTCGGTTAGGCTGGCAGGCGCGAAGGGGAGTAGCCCCCAATGTCGTGGTCGACACACTGGTGCGTTCCGCACCCGGCCACGCGGCCCCACCAGCGGTGGGGCGGGCGAGACCTTCGACTCGGGCTGTCAACACAGCCGGGTCGAGGTCGCCCCGTCACCTCCTCCCGGCCTGATCGGGAAGGTTCCTCATGGACGGTTTCCTCGTCGCGCTGGTCGTCAGCTTCGGCGTCATCTTCGTCGCCGAGCTGGGGGACAAATCCCAGCTCATGGCGCTCACGTTCGCCACCCGGTTCAAGACGGTCCCGGTGCTGATCGGCATCACCGTCGCCACCGCGATCGTGCACCTGGCCTCGGTGGCGATCGGCGTCGGCCTGAACGCGGCGCTGCCCACCGGCTGGATCTCGCTGGCCGCCGGCCTGGCGTTCCTCGGCTTCGGCGTCTGGACGCTGCGCGGCGACAAGCTCACCGAGGAGGAGAAGCGCAAGGCGGAGAAGACCGGCAAGTCCGCCATCTTCGCCGTCGGTGTCGCGTTCTTCCTGGCCGAACTGGGCGACAAGACGATGCTCGCCACCATCACCCTGGCCACCAAGTACGGCTGGTTCGGCACCTGGCTCGGTTCGACGCTGGGCATGGTGGCCGCCGACGCGTTGGCCATCCTGGTCGGCCGGCTGCTCGGCCGGCACCTGCCGGAGCGGACCATCCGGTACGGCGCGGCGGTGCTCTTCGCCATCTGCGGCCTGTGGCTGATCCTGGAGGCGGTGCGCGAGCTGTCCTGACCGTCGACTAGCCGGGGTGCGGGCGGGTAACGCCACCCGGTGAGCCTGGACGAGCTGCTGCGCCACGGCGACGCGGTCGTGGTGGGGGTCGTGGAGACCATCGGCGCGACCGTCATCGTCGTCGGCGCGCTCTGGGCGGCGCTGCGGTTCGTGGTCGAGGGGCTGCGGCACCGCAGCGCCGCCGTGTTCACCCCGATCCGGCTCTCCCTCGGCCGGTTCCTCACCCTCGGCCTGGAGTTCCAGCTGGCGGCGGACATCCTGCGGACCGCGGTGTCGCCGACCTTCGCCCAGCTGGGTCAGCTGGCCGCGATCGCCACGATCCGTACCGCGCTGAACGTCGTGCTGCGCCGGGAGATCGCCCAGGAGAAGCGGCAGGTGGACGCCGGTGACCGGGCGCACCCCGACCCGCAGCCGGCCCCGACCGGGGACGGCGGCGGGTCGTCCCGATGACCGGGGTCGCGGTGCTGCTCGCCACCGGGGTGAGCGCGCTCGCCCTCGGCGTCGGCGCGGTGACGCTACTGACCACCCGGTCGTGGCGGACCGCCCTGCGGGTCCTGCTCGACCTGCTGGTCGCCGCGGGTCTGCTCCGGCTGGCCGGCGGCCGGAGCTGGTCGGCGCTGGCGACGGCGGCGGCGGTCGTGGTGTTGCGCCACCTGCTCGGGGCCGGCCTGAACGCGGCGGCGTCCACCGCGCCGCCGACTACCGACCCCCGGACGTGGGTAAGCCGAGCACACCCCCACCGGGGGCCAGCAGGGCACGAACCGAACGTGACGGGAAGGATTCCCCTATGAGCCGGCACGACGAGCCGAACGAGTACGGCTTCGCGGGCGGGGCCACCGCGCCGCAGCCCCCACCCGGCGGCCGCCCCGACGAGCAGGACCGGGCCGAGGCGGTCGCGGTGCCGGGTGACGACCTGACCGGGTCGGTCACCGAGGCGCTGGAGGAGACCGAGCCGGACGGGCGGGACGACGACGCCGGGCGTCACCGCTGAGCGCAACCCGCCGTCCGCCCGGCGTGCCGCCGGGCGGACGGCGGGTTCAGCGTGGTGACGGCAGGGTGGACAGCCGGGCGGTGTCGTCGACCCGGACGAGGCGGTCATCGCAGCAGGCCGCCAGCCGTTTGACCAGCTCTTCCGGGTCGCCGTACGGGTCGAGCCCGGCCAGCTCCGCCGGGTCCAGCGCGGGGACCCGGACGTGGGAGATGAGCGGGTGCAGCGGCCGGCTGTCGATCTCGTCGACGCCGAACAGGTCCTCGTGCAACTTCTCCCCGGGGCGCAGGCCGGTGTAGACGATCTCGGGTGGCTGGGCCGCCTCGGCCGCCAGCCGCTGGGCCACCTCGGCGATGCGTACCGGTTCGCCCATGTCCAGCACCAGTGCCTCCCCGCCCCGGCCGACGACGGCGGCCTGGAGCACCAGGTGCACCGCCTCCTGCACGGTCATGAAGTACCGGGTCACGTCCGGGTGGGTCACGGTGATCGGCAGCCCGGCCCGGACCTGGGCCTGGAACGCGGTGAGCACCGAACCCCGGCTGCTGAGCACGTTGCCGAAGCGGACGCTGAGGAACGCCCCGCCGTACCGTTCGGCGTAGTGCGCGGTCAGCCGTTCGGTGATCCGCTTGGAGTAGCCGAGGACGCTGATCGGGTTGGCCGCCTTGTCGGTGGAGATGTTCACGAACTCGGCGACGTCGCGGCACGCCTCCAGCACGTTGAGCGTGCCCTGGACGTTGGTCTTGACCGCTTCGCCCGGGTGACGCTGCAACAGGGTGAGGTGTTTGAGGGCGGCGGCGTGGAAGACGATGTCGGGTCGGCGTTCGGCGATGATCCGGGCGATCCCGTCGGCGTCGCGGAGGTCGGCGAGGATCAGTTCCGGCCCGTCCAGCAGCGCCCGCCCGTGCAGGGACATCTGCAGCGCGTGCAGCGCCGACTCGTCCCGGTCGAGCATCATCAGCTCGCCGGGGTCGCAGCGGGCGATCTGCCGGCACAGCTCCGAGCCGATCGAGCCGCCCGCGCCGGTGACCAGCACCCGGCGTCCGGCGAGCCCGTTGCGCTCCACCGGTAGTTCGGCGACCCGCTGGGCTCGTCCGAGCAGGTCGGTGAGCTGTAGGTCGCGGACGGCGTGTGCGGTGACCGGGCGGTCCAGCAGCTCGCGTACGGGCGGCAGCACCTTGAACGCGGCGCCGGCCTGCAGGGTGCGGCTGCGTACGTCACGCATCAGCTCGGCGTCCGAGCCGTTGATCGAGAAGATCACCGTGGCGGCCCGGGTGGCGCGGACGGCCTGGATCAGTTGCTCCCGGCCGCCGAGCACCCGGAGCCCGGCCACCCGCAGCCCCTGCCGCTCGGGGTCGTCGTCGAGCAGCCCCACCGGGAGGTATCCGCTGGTCGGGTCGCCGAGCAGCACCCGGACGAGGCGTTCGCTGGCCGCGTCGACCCCGTAGATCAGGGTCCGGTCGGCCGAGCGGGCGGGCCGGGCGTCGCGGTCGCGTCGCCACCGGTAGGTGACCCGGCCGGCCCCCATCAGCAGCAACGCCACGGCGGCGCCGAGGATCGGCACGCTGGCCGGGATGGGTCGTTCGGCCATCGGCAGCAGCGCGGCCAGCGCCACGGCGGCGGCCAGCACGACGGTCCCGCCCAGGTCGCGGGCCTCGCCGACGCTGCCGACCGGGTGTCGGCCCCGGGCGGTGAACCGGACCTGTTCGAGCGCGGCGTGGATGACCGCGCACACGCCGGCGGCGCCGAGGGCCAGGGCGCACTGCCGGGGGGTGATGCCGAACTCGTACCGGGCCCAGGAGGCGACCAGAAAACCTGCGCACCAGGAGGCGGTGTCGAGCGTTAGCAAGGACAGGGCCTTCGCGCGTCGCGTGACCCAGTCGCGCCGCTGGCTGGGGTCGTCATCCGTCTGGGGGTCTACGTGGTTCATTGGCGTCCTCTGCGTTTTGTTCCGTGATTGCGAGGATTCGGCACTGGCGAGCGGTTTGCATCGTATACGTTGTTTCTGCACCGTAAAGGACTACTCGCTGCGTTTAGATACTCTCACGGCGTTATGGGAACCTAGGGAGACTTCGTGCTTTTTCACCAGCTGGCCGTTCCGCCGGAACGGAGGGCGTGATGGACGTCCGCACCTGCCTGCGCCTGGTCCGCCGACACTGGTGGATCGTCCTGGTCACGCTGATGCTGACGGTCGGCTCGGCGGCGCTGGTCACGGTCCGCACGGCGCCCCGTTACGTGGCCTCGGTGACGTTCTTCGTCACCGCCCCCAACCAGGGCGTGAGCAACGCCTACCAGGGCGAACTCTTCCTCCAGCAGCGGGTGAAGTCGTATGCCGACCTGCTGCGCAGCGACCGCCTGGCGCAGGCCGTGGTCGCCGACTCCGGCCTCGGCCTCACCGCCGACGACATCCAGCGCCGGGTCGCCACCTCCACCGAACCGGGCACCGTGCTGCTGCGGGCCAGCGTCACCGACACCGACCAGACCCGGGCCATGAAGGTAACCGAGGCCCTGTCGGCCAAGTTCGTCGAGCTGGTCAAGAAGATCGAGACCACGTCGGACGGCAAGGCCGGACCGACCCGGATCGAGGTGGTGGGCGGCCCCCGGGTCAGCGCCAGCCCGGTCTCCCCGCAGCCCAACCGCAACCTCGCCCTCGGCGTCCTGGTCGGGCTCCTGCTCGGCGTGGCGCTCGCCGTGCTGCGCGGCATGGTCGACGTACGGCTGCGTGACGCCGCCGGCCTGCAACGTGCCACCGGCAGCCCACTGCTCGGCGACATCCCGTTCGACCAGGCGGCCAAGGCGGCCCCGCTGATCGTCGGCGAGGCGGCGACGTCGGCCCGCGCGGAGGCGGTCCGCAAGCTGCGGACCAACCTGCGCTTCGTGGACGTGCACGAGCCGGCCCGGGTGATCGCGGTGACCAGCGCGCTGCAGGGGGAGGGGAAGACCACCCTGTCCTGCAACCTGGCGATCGCGCTGGCCGAGGCGGGCTGGCGGGTGCTGCTGGTCGACGCCGACCTGCGCCGCCCGAAGGTCGCCGACTATCTCGGCGTCGACGGCGGCGTCGGGCTCACCGACGTGCTCGTCGGCGACGTCCAGGTCGGTGACGTGGTGCAGCGCTGGGGCGACAAGTCCCTGCTGGTGCTGCCCAGCGGGTCGACCCCGCCGAACCCGAGCGAGCTGCTGGGGTCCAAGTCGATGGCCGACCTGCTCCTGTCGCTGCGCGAGTCCGCCGACATCGTGGTGATCGACACCGCGCCCCTGCTGGCCGTCACCGACGGCGTGGTGGTGGCCGTGCAGGCAGACGGCGCGTTGCTGGTCACCCAGCAGGGGCGTACCTCGCGCGCCCAGGCCGCCGCGGCGGCCCGGTCCCTGCACTCCGTGTCGGTACGGCTGCTCGGGTGTGTGCTCAACATGGCCAAGGTGGCCCGCGCGGACGCCTACCAGTACGAGGCGTACCGGATCGCCACCGCGTCGCCGGCGTCGGTGCCGGCCGACCGCGCCACCGCCGCGCACCGCGAGGACCAGGGGCTGCACCCGGCCAGCGACCGGACGCAGGAACTCACCCGGCTGCCGCGATGAGTGCCGCCGCGGGTCCGTCCGTCCGTCCCGCCCTGTCCGCCACGGGCGGGGCGGCGACGGCGGCCCGCGGGTCGGGGGCGGCGGTGCGCCGTCGCCCCCCGGCCCTCGACCGCGTCGGTCGACGACCCGTCGACAGAACGCGGAGGGGAGCGCGGCGATGAGGGTGGGAATCCTGTCGTACCACTTCCCGCCGGAACCGGCGTTCATCCCCGGCAGCCTCGCCGAGGAGCTGGCCCGGCGCGGACACGAGGTGCGGGTGCTGACCGGGTTCCCGGACTATCCCGGCGGCCACGTCTATCCCGGGTGGCGGCAGCGCTGGCGGCACGTGACCCACAGCGAGCGGTTGACCGTACGCCGGGTGCCCCGCTATGCGGGCGGCGACGCCTCGCCCACCGCCCGGATGGCCGGCTACCTCTCCTTCGCCGGCAGCGCGGCGCTCGCCGGACGGCGGTACCTGGCCGGCGTCGACGTGCTCTACGTCTTCCAGTTCCCCGCGACCAGCTTCGCCGCCGCCGGGCTGCTGCGGCTGCTCGGCCGGGTGCCCACCGTGCTGCACGTGCAGGATCTCTGGACCGGGGAGGTCGCGGCCGATCCGCAGCGGCCCGGCCGGATCACCACCACCATGCGCCGGGTGTTGCGGGCGGCCGACGCGGTGGCGGTCACCGCCCCCTCGATGCGGGACCTGGTGCTCGCCGACGGGGTCGCCGGGGACCGGGTGCGTACCGTGCCCAACTGGACCGACGAGCGGATCTTCCAACCGGTGCGCGCCGGCCGGGCCGCCCAGGCGCTGGTCCGTGGGGACGCGCGCTGCGTCGTCATGCACGCCGGCACGATCGGCGAACGGCAGGGCCTGGAGACCGCGGTCCGGGCGGCGGCGGCGCTGCGCGACCGGATGGATCTGGTGCTGGTCGGCTCCGGGGCGCAGGAGCGGCGGGTACGGGGCCTGGCCGGCGAACTCGGGGCCGGCAACGTACGGTTCCTCGACCGGCGGTCGCCGGGGGAGATGCCCGAGCTGTACGCCGCCGCCGACTACCAGCTGGTGACCCTGCGGGATCTGCCGGAACTGAACGGGACGGTGCCGAGCAAGGTGCAGTCCGCGCTGGCCTGTGCCGCCCCGCTGGTGGCCTCGGCCGGGGGCGACACCGCGGCGCTGGTGGAGCGGGCCCGGGCCGGGCTGTCCTGCCCGCCCGAGGACTGGGCCGCGCTGGCCGACCGGTTCTGGCTGGCCAGCACGATCCCACCGTCCGCGCGGGCGGAGATGGGGCGGCGGGGGCGGGAGACCTATCTGCGGGAGATGTCCCTGCGGGCCGGGGTGGACCGGATCGAGTCGCTGCTGCGGGACGTGGCGTCCCCCCGGGTGCCCGCCGGGCAATAACCGTGAACTAAAGCAAGTACGAAAATTCGGTAACAGCCTGACAGTGGCATTTGTCGTGCTACAAAGCTCATGAATGGTCATATCGCCCGAAAGGGAGAGCGGAGCGACGGGTGGCGGAGAGCGGTAGGTCGCGCAGCGGCCGACGGAGACTGCGGCGGCGGACCCGGCGACGGGTCCGCCGGGCCCTGCTGGTCTGCCTGGTCGTCGGGTCGGTGCTGTTCGGTGCCGCCGGCTGGGTGGGGTTCCGGGGCTGGCAGGCGCGCGCCCACCTGGTCAACGCGGCCGGGCTCGCCCGGGAGCTGAGCACCCAGGTGCTCGGCGGCGACCTCGACCGGGCCCAGCGCACCCTGGCGGCGTTGCAGGAGCAGGCCGGGGCTGCCCGGACCGCCACCGGGGACCCCGGGTGGGCGCTCGCCCGGCACGCCCCGTACGCCGGGGACGACGTCGCGGCCGTCCGGACCATCGCGGTGGCCATCGACGACCTGGCCCGGGAGGCGTTCCCGGCGCTGCTGCGCACCGACCTGACCACGCTGGTGCCGACCGAGGGGCGGCTGGACCTGGCCCGGCTGCGGGCCGCCTCGGCGGACCTGACCGCCGCCGACGCCGCGGTGCGCAGGTCCCGGGCCGGCCTCGACGCGGTACCCGCCGAGGACCTGGTCAGCCAGCTCGGCACGGCGTTGACCGAGTTGCGGGCGGAGATCGAGCGGCTGGCCGGGCTGACCGGAGCGGCGGAGCGGGGTGCCCGGGTGCTGCCCGCCCTGCTCGGCGCGGACGGGCCACGCAGCTACCTGCTGCTCTCGCAGAACCTCGCCGAACTGCGCGCGACCGGCGGCATGTTCGGCGCGTACGCGGTGATCCACGCCGACGACGGGCGGGTCCGGATGCGCGAGCAGGGCACCAGCGCCCAGTTCGGGCGGTTCACCCCCGCGCTGCGGGTGGACGAGGAGGTGCGTCGGCTCTACACCGACCTGCCGGGCATCTACCCGGCCGACGTCAACCTGAGCCCGAACTTCCCCGCTGCGGCGAAGCTCTACCGGGAGATGTACCGGCGGCACAGCGGCGTGACCGTCGACGGGGTGCTGACCGTCGACCCGGTGATGCTGTCCTACCTGCTCCAGGCCACCGGGCCGGTGCAGGTGCCCGGCGACGCCACCCTGGTCA
The DNA here is from genome assembly GCF_049178995.1 of Micromonospora sp. WMMD735. Lineage (NCBI taxonomy): Bacteria > Bacillati > Actinomycetota > Actinomycetes > Micromonosporales > Micromonosporaceae > Micromonospora > Micromonospora sp. WMMD735. The sequence goes on along the minus strand of NZ_JBMHMJ010000002.1, from coordinate 1,538,038 downwards.
GCAACCAGGTGGTGCGCACCCTGCTCAGCGACGCCTACCAGGGCCGCGACGACACCGGGCAGGACGCCTTCTTCGCCGCCTCGGCCTCCGCGGTGTTCGACGCCTTCCTCACGAAGAAGGTCAACCCAAGAGTGCTTTTGTCGGCTTTAGACCGCTCCATCACGGAAAGACGGATACTGTTCTGGAGTGCCCGATCCACGGAACAGCGGACGTTCGCCGACACCCGGCTCGCCGGTGCGCTCCCCGAACAGGAGACCACCCCGACCGTCGGGGTCTTCCTCAACGACGGCAGCGGCGCGAAGCTCGGCTACTACCTACGGCCGACGGCGACCCTCACCACCGGCGACTGCGCCGACGAGGGGCGGCGGCAGCTCAAGCTGCGCTTCACCCTGCATTCCTCGGCCCCCGACTCGGGTCTGGCCAAGTCGGTGCTCGGCCTCGGCCTGGCCGGCGACCCGTACACGGCCCGGACCCTGATCTCCGTCTACAGCCCGGCGGGCGGCACGGTGCTCAGCGCCCGGGTCGACGGAAAACCGACCTCGCTGGGCAGCGGGATCGAACGTCGCCGGCAGGTGGCTATCGCCACCGTGGACGTCGGTCCCGGCGCCACCCGGACCCTCGACGTGGACCTGCTGACCGGCAGGAACACCACCGGCACCGCCGAACTCTGGCACACACCGACCGCCACCCCATGGACCACCCAAGTAGTTCCCGCACCTAGCTGCAAACAGTAGGAGGAGACCATCATGCGGCTATCCCGCATTCTCATGGCGCTGACGGTCGGTCTGGCCATCGTGGCCGTGCCGACCGCCGCGGGGGCTGCTCAGCCGCAGCCACCCGCCGACAGCACGCCGCAGCCGCCACCGTACCCGCCCGTCACGCCCTCGCTGACGGCCAACCCGACGACCATCTTCCTCGGCGAGACGGTGGTGCTCACCGGCACCGGCTTCGGGCCGAACGAGATCGTCGACATCGACGTCACCGTGGCGCCCCTCGCCGCGGCCGTGCCGGGGCAGGCACCGGCCCGACGCAGCGACGGCACCACCGTCGCCATGGTGAAGGTGGACTACTCGCAGCCGCAGCCCGCGCCGCGGCACTTCACGGCGCAGACGGACGCGAACGGTAACTTCACCGTGAGCTACCGGCCGAGCGACGTCGGGCGGATCACCTTCACGGCGACCGGACGCACCTCGGGGCGTACGGCCAGCACGACGATCACCGTGCTGCCGAAGAAGAAGCCGCACCCGCACCTGCCGGTGACCGGTGACAACCTGAGCACGCCGCTGAAGGTCGGCGGCGGGCTGGTCGGCGCCGGTGTGGTGCTGATGCTCACCGCGTTCGGCTGGCGGCGTCGCCACCGGTTCGGCATGACCCGCTGACCCGGAATCCCTGCGGTACCCGGTGCCCGTCGGACCTTCCGGTCCGGCGGGCACCGACCGTTGCCGGTACGCCGCCGACCGCCCCCGGGCGCGGATCGTCACCCCCGTCCGGTTCACTGGACGGGTGGACGAGGTGATCTGGAACGCGGCCCGCGCCGCCCGCGCCTGGCTGGACGCCACCAACGGCACCGACCAGACCGAGCTGACCTGCCGCATCCTCAAGCTCAGCGAGGAGGCCGGGGAGGCCGCCGGAGCCTGGATCGGTGTGCTCGGCCAGAATCCCCGTAAGGGGGTCACCCACACCCGTGCGGAGGTGGCCGCCGAGTTGGCCGACGTGGTCTTAACCGCCCTGGTCGCCATCGAGAGCCTGGGCCTGGACGCCCGGTCGGTGGTGACCGCCTGCGCCGCGAAGGTCGAGTCCCGGATCACCCCCTGACGACCCGCCCGACCCCGATGGCCGATACCGCCCCGGCCCCGGCCCTGGCCCTGGCCCCAGTGCCGGTGCCGGTGCCGGTGCCGGTGCGACGATCGTCCGGTATCACCCGGTCCGACCGCTGTCGTCGTGACCGGCGGCACCCCCGGGCCGGAATCCCGACCCCGCCCCCGGCGTTACACCCTGCGTACGACCGCAGCAGCACCCCGGACCACCCGACGTCCCGGCCGCCGGCGGAATGACCCGGCACCGACGCTCGTTACACCCCCGGTACGACCGCAGCAGGCAGTACCCCGGCCGACCCCGCACCCCCCCCGGCGGGAATGACCCCGGACCCCCGGTCGTTACACCTGACCCCGGCACGAGCGGCCACCACCCCGGCCGGCAGGCCCCACCGGAACCCCCTCAGACTTTCCCCCCGTATGAGCGCCCCCGACGTGGTGCCCACGCCCCCTTCCGCTGCCCGTCCCCCCACGGGCACACCCAGCCCTCCACCGGCCGGGTCGGGGCGTCTACCCCCGAAGGAGCAACCCCATGAAGACCACCATCATGAACACCACCATCCTGCGTAAGAGCGTCCTCGGCATCGCCGGTCTCGCCGTCGCCGGAGGCATCGCCGCCGGCCCGCTCAACCACGACACCCCCACCATCGACACCCGCCCCGTCGCCACCGTCCAGGCCGACAAGCCCACCGTGGACACCACCAAGCTGATCCCGCACGGCGTGCAGGGCGAGCAGTCCCGCATCGACCTCAACGACGAGCAGACCAGCAACGCCAAGGCGATCATCGCCGCCACCAAGAAGGCCGGCATGGACGAACGCGCCGCCGTCGTGTCCATCGCGACCAGCCTGCAGGAGTCGAAGCTGGAGAACCTCGGCCACCTCGGTGACCGCAACGACCACGACTCGCAGGGCCTGTTCCAGCAGCGGCCGTCCAGCGGCTGGGGCACCGTGGAGCAGATCACCGACCCCGAGTACGCCACCCTGGCGTTCCTCAAGGGCCTCAAGCAGGTCGACGGCTGGCAGGACATGCCCCTGACCAAGGCCGCCCAGACCGTCCAGGTCTCCGCCTACCCCGACCACTACGCCCAGTGGGAACAGCAGGCCGCCGACCTCGTCGCCCAGCACTGGAACAGCTGACCCCCCTACGACACGACGGCCGGCACCCCCACGCGGGGTGCCGGCCATCGCCACGTCCACCCGTTCCTGCCGATGGTTCGGTGGCTGCCGGCGGATCGGCGGGCGGGCGGTGCGGTGCGGATCGTGGAGACTTCTTGCTGCCCCAGGCACCACAACTCTCCACACAGGGCCACGCGGTGATGCCGTCTGGCAGGGGCACCCGGGACCGCGCTGCCCTGGCGGACCTCGCCCAGCCCGCTGTCGCCGTAGCCGTCAGCGTGCGTCGGCCAGCCGGCTGCGTCGGCCGCCAGCCGCGTCGGCCAACCGGCCACAGCCGACCGACGGATCGATGGTGACGTGGGTCACCGGAGGGTGGGGAAGGAGTAGGTGGGGTGCCGCGTTGTGCGGGGTGTCGGTGTGTTCGGTGTCCCCGGGCCTCACCTGAAATGCCCTCGCGGAGTTCCGTTCGGCTGGAGCCGCGTCGCGCCACGCGCCGAGAGGCGACCCGCACATCGACACGCGCCGCCCCCGACCCGTCAGGGTCGGGGGCGGCGCGCTGTGCGCGCAGCGGGCAGAATCACGGGGTGGACTGGTCCAGCACGACCGGGGTGGTCACCCTGCCCAGCGGCGCGACCGTACGCGGGCGGCGGGTGGCCGACGCGGTGTCCCCGGCCGACTTCGCCCTGATCCTGGCACCCGGGCCGACCCCCGCCTGGGCGCACCGGCGCATCCGGTGGCCCGACTTCTGGTTGCCGACCGACCGGGTCGACGCCCTGGACGCCTTCCGTGAGGCGTTGCGCCGCGCCCACGCCGGCGACCGGGTGGAGGTGGCCTGCCGGGGCGGGATCGGCCGGACCGGCACCACCCTCGCCGCCCTGGCGATCCTCGACGGGGTGCCGGCCCGCGACGCCGTCCGGTGGGTCCGTGACCGCTACCATCCGAAGGCCGTCGAGACCCCCTGGCAGCGCGCCTGGCTGCGCCGGCTCCCCGACCACTGACCGGTGTCCCGACCGCGTCGGCCCGTCCCGACCGCGTCGGCCCGCCCCCGTCGGCGGCCGGCCACCGACGGGGGCGGGGGAGTGGCCCCGCTCAGCGGGAGGCGACGTACTCGCGCAGGTGTCGGGCGGTGAGGGTGTCACCGTGGGTGACCAGGTCGGCGGGGGTGCCGGTGAAGACGATCCGGCCGCCGTCGTGGCCGGCACCGGGGCCCAGGTCGACGATCCAGTCCGCGTGCGCCATCACCGCCTGGTGGTGCTCGATGACGATCACCGTGTTGCCGGCGTCGACCAGCCGGTCCAGCAGGGCGAGCAGTTGGTCCACGTCGGCCAGGTGCAGGCCGGTGGTCGGCTCGTCCAGGACGTAGGTGGCCGCCTTCTCGGCCATGTGCACGGCCAGCTTGAGCCGTTGACGTTCCCCGCCGGACAGGGTGGTCAGCGGCTGTCCCAGGGTCAGGTAGCCGAGGCCCACCTCGGTCAGCCGGTCCAGCACCACCCGGGCCGGGCCGGACGGGAAGAACTCCCGGGCCTCGGTCACCGACATGCCGAGCACCTCGCTGATGTTGCGGCCGCGCAGCGTGTAGGCCAGCACCTCGGGGGTGTACCGCCGCCCCTCGCACGCCTCGCAGACGCTGGCGACGGCCGCCATCGTCGCCAGGTCGGTGTAGACCAGCCCGATCCCCTTGCAGGTCGGGCAGGCACCCTCGGAGTTGGCGCTGAACAGCGCGGCCTTCACCCCGTTGGCGCGGGCGAACGCGGTGCGGATCGGGTCGAGCAGGCCCGTCCAGGTCGCCGGGTTGCTGCGTCGGGAACCCCGGATGGGGGACTGGTCGACCACCACGACGCCGTCGCGGCGGGGCAGCGACCCGTGGATCAGTGAACTCTTGCCCGAGCCGGCCACCCCGGTGACGACGGTGAGCACCCCCAGCGGCAGGTCGACGTCGACGTCGCGCAGGTTGTGCAGGTCGGCTCCCCGGATCGCCAGGTGGCCGGTGGGCCGGCGGAACGCCGTCCGCAGGGTCGCCCGGTGGTCGAGGTGCCGGCCGGTCAGGGTGTCGGAGCGGCGCAGCCCGGCGACGTCGCCGGTGTAGCAGATCCGCCCGCCGGCCGAGCCCGCGCCCGGACCCAGGTCGACGACGTGGTCGGCGATCGCGATCGTCTCCGGCTTGTGCTCGACGACGAGCACCGTGTTGCCCTTGTCGCGCAGCCGCAGCAGCAGGCCGTTCATCCGGGCGATGTCGTGCGGGTGCAGCCCCACCGTCGGCTCGTCGAAGACGTACGTCACGTCGGAGAGGCTGGACCCGAGGTGGCGGACCATCTTCACCCGCTGTGCCTCGCCCCCGGACAGGGTGCCGGACTCCCGGTCCAGGCTGAGGTAGCCCAGGCCGATCTCCACCATCGAGTCCAGGGTGTCGCGCAGGTCGGCCACCAGCGGGGCCACCGACGGCGCGTCGATCCCGCCGACGAACTCCGCCAGGTCGCTGATCTGCATGGCCGCGCACTCGGCGATGTTCCGGCCGGCGATCGTCGAGGACAGCGCCGCCGCGTTGAGCCGGGCCCCGCCGCAGGCGGCGCAGGTGGCGAAGGCGACCGCCCGGTCCACGAAGGCCCGGATGTGCGCCTGCATGGACTCCCGGTCCTTGGCCAGGTAGAGCCGGCGGACCTTCACCACCAGCCCCTCGTACGTCCAGCTGTTGGCGCCGACCTTGATCTTCGTGGCCGGCTTGTGCAGGAAGTCCTCCCACTGCTGCGGGGTGAAGTCCTGGAGCTTGACGTCCGGGTCGAACAGCCCGGACCCGACGATGGTCTGCCAGTACCAGGAGTCCACGGCGAAGTTCGGCACCAGGATCGCCCCGTCGTTGAGCGAGCGTTCCACGTCCACCATCGCCGACACGTCGAGGTCGGAGACGCGGCCCAGCCCCTCGCAGGTCGGGCACATCCCCTCGGCGAGGTTGAAGCTGAACGCACCGGCCCCGCCGACGTGCGGCTCACCGAGCCGGCTGAACAGGATCCGCAGCAGCGCGTACGCGTCGGTCGCGGTGCCGACGGTGGAGCGGGAGTTCGCCCCCATCCGCTCCTGGTCGACCACGATCGCCGGGGTCAGGTTCCGCAGCGAGTCGACGTCGGGGCGGGACAGGTTCGGCATGAACGACTGGAGGAAGGCGCTGTAGGTCTCGTTGATCAGGCGGCGGGACTCGGCGGCGACGGTGCCGAACACCAGGGAGGACTTCCCCGAGCCGGAGACCCCGGTGAAGACGGTGAGCCGTCGCTTGGGTATGTCGACGGAGACGCCGGTGAGGTTGTTCTCCCGGGCGCCCCGTACCTCGATCACGTCGTGGCGGTCGGCGGCGGACTGCGCTGGTTGCTCCATACCTTCGATTTTCTCATTCACGCTCATGTAGAGACTTTCTCCGTACTTCACGCGTCGGTCGACCGGCAATATGGCGGGAAGTCTCAAACCACGTGACAACCACTAGGGTGGGCGGGAACGCGAGCGGTGGGGAGAGGCCGGGTGACGGGGGAGCGACGGTGGCGGCTGGTCGACGTCGCGGCCAGCGCCGGCATCTCCACCCAGCAGGTGCGCAACTATCTGGCCGACGGGGTGCTGCCGCCGACCGACCGCACCCCGAGCGGCTACCGGATCTTCACCGACCGCCACGTCCGGGCCCTGGCGGTGGCCCGCCGGATGGCCGAGGGGCACGGCTGGGCGCGTACCCGGGAGGTGCTGGCGGCCGTGCACCGGGGTGAGCTGCCGGCGGCGCTCGCCGCGCTCGACGCCGGGCACGCCGAGCTGGACCGCGAGCGGGCCGAGATCGCCCGGGTGCTGGGCGCGTTCGAGACGGTGCTGGGCAGCCGGCCGGCGGCCGTGCCCCGCCGGGACGCCCGGATCGGCGAGGTGGCGGCCCAGGTGGGGGTGCGGACCTCGCAGCTGCGCCTGTGGGAGCAGCGCGGCCTGCTCCGCCCGCACCGGCAGCGGGGCACCGGCTACCGGGTGTACGACGTGGCCGAGGCGCGGGCGGCGCAGGTGGTGGCGCTGCTGCGCCGGGGCGGCTACCCGTTCGAGATCATCACGGCGGTCCTCGACGAGCTGCGCAGCACCGGCCGACCGGACCGGGTCCGGGCCGAACTCGCCCGGCGGGAGCAGGAGCTGAACCGGCGCAGCCTGCGCCGGCTGCGGGCCTCCGCCGCCCTGCACGACTACCTGGACGCCACCGGCACCTGAACCGGACGCCCCCGGGGATTGTGCCCGCCCGCTGCCTGGCGCGCACAGCCGGACGGCCCGGCGGAGGATCCGCCGGGCCGTCGGTGCGCAAGGGGTCAGTTCAGCCCGCAGGCGGCGAAGTTGTCGAGGTTGGGACGCTGTGCGCCGACGCGGTTGAAGGCGATCTCGATGCGGTCGAGGGCGGCCTGGCGCTTGTCCTTCAGGGGGCCGAGGATGGCGTTGTTGATGAAGTTGGCGCCGCCCTGGGGGTTGGCGGCCTGCTGGGCGAGGCGGGCGTTGGCCTCGCTGATCTGCTTGTCGAGGTTGGCCAGTTCGGCCTGGACGTTCGCGGCGGCCTGGGCCGGGACGGCGGGGATCTGCGGCGTCGGGCAGTTCACCGTCCGGGCGGCACCGGCGTTCCCGTTGCCCGCGTTGCCGTTCCCGTTGCCCGCGTTGCCGTTGCCGTTGCCCGCGTTCCCGTTCCCGGCACCCGCGTTGCCGTTGCCGGCGTTACCCGCACCCGCGCCGTTGAGCCCGCAGGCGGCGAAGTTGTCGAGGTTGGGACGCTGTGCGCCGACGCGGTTGAAGGCGATCTCGATGCGGTCGAGGGCGGCCTGGCGCTTGTCCTTCAGGGGGCCGAGGATGGCGTTGTTGATGAAGTTGGCGCCGCCCTGGGGGTTGGCGGCCTGCTGGGCGAGGCGGGCGTTGGCCTCGCTGATCTGCTTGTCGAGGTTGGCCAGTTCGGCCTGGACGTTCGCGGCGGCCTGGGCCGGGACGGCGGGGATCTGCGGCGTCGGGCAGTTCACCGTCTGGGCGGCGGCGGTGGTGTTGTTCCCGCCGGTGGCGGCGTTGCCGGCCTTGACGGAGCTGTTCAGCGCGCTGGCCACACCCGGGGCGTTCAGGCCGCAGGTGGCCAGGGCGTCCAGGTTGGGCCGCTGGGCGCCGGCCCGGTTGAAGTTGATCTCGATGCGGTCCAGCACCGCGACCCGCTTGCTCTTCAGCGGGCCGAGGATCGCGTTGTTGATGAAGTTCGCGCCGCCCTGCGGGTTGGCCGCCTGCTTCGCCAACCGCTCGTTCTGCCGGGCGATCTCCTCGTCCAGGTTGGCCAGTTCCCGCTCCACCCCGGCGGCGGCCGACGCGGGGACCGCCGGCAGCTTGTCCCGTACCGTCGGGCAGTTGACGGTCTGCGCGGCGGTGCTGCCGGTGTTCTCACCGGCGGAGGCGAGTTGCAGACCGCCGCCCAGCAGCAGCACCGCCAGGGCGCCCACTCCGCCGAGCTTGAGGACGGCATTCTTCCGCATTGGCCTGGCCATGTACCTCTCCTCTGATCTCCGGCGGGTCGCGACGGCGTGGCGTCCGGTGGCCCGACGGTGGCTGGGGTCAAGGCGGACCGGATGTCCGACGCCCGGCATTGGCGTCCGCCCCGATCCGTCCTTGCGGCGATGGATACGGGGACCGGCAGAAGATCGTTCAAGAATTCTCGTGAGCTTTCGGTCGCTCTCGGTGATCGACGAAGAAATGCCAGCTCAGTGGGGGTGGGAGCGGTTCCATCGCCGCGCGGAGGAGGCGATTTCAGCTACCTGCTGTCACCCAAGAGTGATCCAGGGTGAGGAGCGGGACTCCCGTCGGGTCGGTCGCGCCCCCTGGGGAACCCGGTTGCCGCCTCGGTAGGGTGCCTCACCATGAGAGCCCGGGTCCTGGCCGCCGGCGTCGCGGCCGTACTCCTCACCGGTGTGCCGGCCATCCCCGCCACCGCGGGCGGTGCGGTCCGCGCCGGGTCGGCCGCCGCCGTCGTGCCGTGCCCGAAGCTGCCCGCGCCGAAGGTGACCCGACCGCCCCGGCCCACGCCGCCCGCGGCCGTGCCCGAGCAGCAGCGGGTGGGGGGCGAGGCGCTGGCCACCCCCGGGCTGACCGTGCCGCCCGGTGCGCCCGCGCCGCCGCCGGTCACCGCGACCTCCTGGCTCGTCGCCGACCTGGACACCGGAGCGGTGCTCGGCGGCTGCGGCCCGCACGAGTACGGCACCCCGGCCAGCGTGCAGAAGCTGCTGCTGGCCGCCACCATGATGCCGAAGCTGAACCCGAAGCAGGTGGTCACGGTCACCCGCCCCGACCTGGACATCGAGCCGGGCAGTTCCGCCGTCGGCCTGCTCGACCGTGGCCGCTACCCGGTCGAGACCGTCTGGCTCGGCCTGCTGCTCCAGTCCGGCAACGACGCGGCCAACCTGCTGGCCCGCCTGGGTGCGGGCAGCGCCGCCGCCGGGGTCCGCGAGATGAACGCCGAGGCACGCCGGCTCGGGGCGTTGCAGACCCACGCGGTGACGCCGTCCGGGCTGGACGGTCCGGGCCAGTTCACCAGCGCGTACGACCTGGCGCTGATCGCCCGGGTCTGCTTCGCCGACCCCACCTTCCGCCGGTACGCCCTGACCGAACGCACCCAGATCCCGGCCCAGCCGGCGCTGCGCAAACCCGGCTTCCAGATCCAGAACGAGAACCAGCTCATCTACCGGTACCCGGGGGCGCTGGGCGGGAAGACCGGCTTCACCGACCTCGCCCGGCACACCTACGTCGGGGCCGCCGAGCGCGGTGGACGACGACTGGTGGTGACCCTGCTCGGGGCGGAGGCCCGCCCGGTACGCGGCTGGGAACAGGGGGCGCGGCTGCTCGACTGGGGCTTCGGCCTGCCCCGGGACGCCTCGGTGGGGCGACTGGTCGAGCCCGGTGAGCTGACCGACGCCAGCCCGTCGGCCCCACCGTCCGCCCCGGTGGCCGCCGCGCCGGCCGCTCCCCGCCCGACGCCTGGCGCACCGCAGTGGCTCGGCGGGGCGGTGGTCGGCGGGGCGGCCGGGCTGGTCGGCCTGCTGGCCGTCCTGCTCGCGGTCGGCCGTCGGCGGCGGACCCGCCGCCGGGTCCGGCGGCGGGTCGCCTGGGACTGACGGCGACCCGTCCCGCCGGGGAGCACCGGCGCGCGTCGGCGGTCACGACCCGCCGGGATCGGCCGGCGTCGACAACCGGTGCGAGCCTCCATAGACTCCGGTCGTTCCGGTACCCGTCGTCTCTCCGGTACCACGAGTCCAGGAGGACCATTCAGTGTCGAGTGAACCCCGACCGTCCGCCGCCGGGTCGCGCCCCCACGGCCGGCTGGCCCGCCTCGCCGGGGCGGCCCTGGCCTCGGCCGCGCTGGTCGTCGCCGGTGGCACCGCCGCCGTCGCCGCGCCCGCCGACGGGCCGACCGCCGCCCGGACCACGAAGGGGCCGTGCGCGTACACGTCCACGCCCGACGAGCCGCCGGCCCGGCCGGTGCCGCTGCCGCCCGACCCGCGTCGGACGCCCGACGACGGCACGGTCCGGGTCACCCTGCGCACCAGCCAGGGACCGATCGGGCTGACCCTGGACCGCGAGCAGGCCCCGTGCACCGTGCAGAGCTTCCTGCACCTGGCGCGGCACCGGTTCTACGACTGGACGCCCTGCCACCGGCTGACCGCGTATCCGACGCTGCAGGTGCTCCAGTGCGGCGACCCGTCCGGCACCGGGGAGGGCGGGCCGGGCTACCGCTACCGCGACGAGCTGCCCACCGACCTGCCGCCCGCGCCGACCGACCCCACCGGGGTGCGCCGGCTCTACGCCCGGGGCACGCTCGCCATGGCCAACGCCGGGCCCGACACCAACGGCAGCCAGTTCTTCCTGGTCCAGTCGGACTCGGCGCTGCGCCCCAACTACACCGTGTTCGGCAGCATCGACGCGGCCGGGCTGAAGACCCTGGACAAGATCGCCGCCGGTGGCATTGCGCCCACCCCCGAGGACCCCGCGCCGGTGGACGGCGCTCCGGCCCTGCCGGTGCAGATCCACCGCGCGATCCGGGGCCACTGAACGATGCCGGCCGGCCCGTCGCGGGCCGGCCGGGGGTGACATCGGGTGGGGGCGGCTGACCGCCCCCACCCGACGTCAGCCCTGCTCGCCTGCCGCCCGGGTCCGGTCGGCGTCCGCGTCGGCCGCGCCGACCGGCACACCGTCGCCGTCGCGGGCGGCGTCGGACAGGTCCACGTCCGCGCCGGCACGGGCGGCGTCGGCGCGGGCGTCGTCCGCACCCACCACGGGACGGGTGTCGACATCGTCGACGTCGACCAGGTCACCACCGGCCGCGAGGCCGATCGGGGCGTAACGGGGGTCGGTCATGGTCTCCTCCTTCACCGGGGCCTACCCTCCGCTACCCCCATCCACCCCCGTCGACACCTCCGGCCACCCGGCGGCATGCTAGCGGCCGGTCCGCACCCACCGGGTGGGATTCGCCGGATCGGCGGACCGGCGGGGCGGGCGTCACTACCTTCGTCAGCGTGAGAGTTCGGGGACGTACCGCCGCCGCCATCGCCGCCCTGCTGCTGTCGCCGGTCGTCGCACCCGCCGGTGCGGCGGACGCCGCCGGGGCGGTCACCACCGGCCCGTGCGCGCCGGTGCCGGCTGTGTCCCGGCCACCCCGACCCGTCCCGCCCCACGCCGACCCCGCCGCCCGCGTGGTCGGCGGCCCCGCCCTGGCCACCACGGGGCAGGTCCGACCGGCCGGGACACCCCGGCCGCCCGCCGTGCCGGCCGTCTCCTGGCTGGTCGCCGACCTGGACAGCGGCGACGTGCTCGGCGGCTGCGGCCCACACGAGTACGGCACCCCGGCCAGCGTGCAGAAGCTGCTGCTCGCCGCGACCGTGCTGCCGAAGCTCGACCCCCGCGAGACGGTCACCCTCACCCCCGGCGACCTCGACATCGAGCCGGGCAGCTCCGCCGTGGGCTTCGCCGAGGGCGGCCGGTACCGGATCGAGACCCTCTGGTTGGGCCTGCTGCTCAAGTCCGGCAACGAGGCGGCCAACGCGCTGGCCCGCCTCGGCGGCGGCCCCGACGGGCTGCCCGGTGGGCTGCGGGCGATGAACGAGCACGCCCGGCAGCTCGGCGCGTTGCAGACCCACGCGGTGACCGCGTCCGGGCTGGACGGTCCGGGCCAGTTCACCAGCGCGTACGACCTGGCGCTGATCGCCCGTGCCTGCTTCGCCGACGCCACCTTCCGCCGCTACGACACCACCCGGGAGACGATGATCCCCGCCCAGCCGGCGCTCGGCGAGAAGGCGTTCCCGATCCAGAACGACAACCAGCTGCTCGACCACTACCCGGGGGCGCTCGGCGGCAAGACCGGCTACACGGACCTGGCCCGGCACACCTACGTCGGGGCCGCCGAGCGGGGCGGCCGGCGGCTGGTGGTCACCCTGCTCGGCGCGGAGGTGCTCGACAGGCGGGGCTGGGAACAGGGCGCGGCCCTGCTCGACTGGGGGTTCGGCGTGCCCCGGGGCGCGGCGGTCGGCCGGCTGGTCAACCCGGGCGAGCTGACCGCCGGCCCGTCCGCGTCGGCCACCGCCACCCCGCCCGCGCTGGCCGCCGCCGGTGGGCCGGCCCGGCTCGACCCGGACGGTCACCCGTGGTCGCGTCCGCTGCTCGCGGTCTCCCTGGCCGCCGTCGTGGCCGGCCTCGCCGGGCTGCTGTTCGCCCTGCGGCACCGACCCCAGCCCGGACGCCGACGGCGGTGAGAGCCGGCGCGGACCACCCCCGACGGGTGCTGCTCCGGTTGCTGGTCGCGACGGCGGTGCTCGCGACGGCGGGCTGTGGCCGGCCGCCACAACCCGCGCCGGTGCCGAGCGTCGCCATGCCCACCCCGACCGGACCGCGCGCCCCCGCCGACGTGGTGCTGCTGTCCGAGGTCGACCCGAGCATCGTCGTGGACATCCGCTACGCCGGCCCGCACAACTTCGTCGGCCGCCCGGTGGACGGCTACGACGAGCCGCTGTGCCTGCTCACCCGGCCCGCCGCCGAGGCGCTGCGCCGGGTGCAGGACGCCGCCCGCGCCCAACGGCTGAGCCTGCGGGTGTACGACTGCTACCGGCCGCAGCGCGCCGCCGACGAGTTCGTCCGTTGGGCGAAGGACCCCGCCGCACAGCAGACGAAGGCGGAGTTCTATCCCCGGGTGGCCAAGTCGAGGCTGTTCGCCGACGGCTACCTCGGCGCGCCCACCGCGCACAGCCGGGGCAGCACCCTCGACCTGACCCTGGAGCCCCGCCCGGCCCCGCCCCGCGCCTCGTACGCCCCGGGCCAGCCGCTGGTGGCCTGCACCGACCCGGCCGACAGGCGGTTCGCCGACGGCACCCTCGACATGGGCACCGGATTCGACTGCTTCGACCCGCTCGCGCACACCGCCGACCCCCGGGTCACCGGTGCGGCCCGGGCCAACCGGGGCCTGCTGGAACGCCTGATGACCGAGGAGGGTTTCGTCAACTACGACCGGGAGTGGTGGCACTACCGGTACGCCGACGAGCCCTACCCCGACACCTACTTCGACTTCCCGGTGGCCCGCGCGTCCCTGCCCCGCTGACCGGCCCGGTCGCCGGCTCCGGGGTCGGGCCGCCCACCGCCGGTCGGGGTAACTGCGGTGGGTCGGCGGTGGCAGGCCGCTAGGCTGCCCGACGGCTCCCGGCCGCCCGCCCGGGGCGACCCCGTCCCGTGAAGGACCCGACATGACCACCGAACGGATCGGCCCGCCGCTGCGCGCCGGGGAGCGGGAGACGCTGCGTGCCTTCCTCGACTTCCACCGGGCCACCCTCGCGATGAAGTGCGAGGGCCTGACCGACGAGGAGCTGCGCCAGCGGGCCGTGCCGTCGTCGCAACTGACCCTGCTCGGCCTGCTGCGGCACCTCGCCGAGGTGGAACGCGCCTGGTTCCGTCGGGTGATCGACGCGCAGGACGTGCCGCTGCTCTGGTCGGAGGACGGCGACTACCAGCAGGCGTACGACCCGACGGGGTCGACCGGCGCGGAGGCGTTCGCGGCGTGGCAGCGGGAGGTGGAACACTCCCGGCGGATCGAGCGGGCGGCGGCCTCGCTCGACGTCACCGGCCACCAGGCGCGCTGGGGCGAGGACGTGTCGCTGCGCCTGGTGATGCTGCACATGATGCACGAGTACGCCCGCCACAACGGCCACGCCGACCTGCTGCTGGAGGCCGTCGACGGCAGCGTGGGCGTCTGACCCGCCGATCCGCCGCCCGGCCCCGGCCCGGCTCAGCCGGCGGCGGGTCGGGTGCGTAGCGGCAGCCAGGCCAGCACGTCGCGGATCGTGGCGTCCCAGTACGGCCAGTCGTGGTCGCCGGGGGAGAAGTCCACGGTCACCGGCACGCCCCGGTCCCGGGCCGCCGCGACGAAACGCTCGTTGTCGTCGTACAGGAAGTCCTCGGTGCCGCAGGCGACGTAGAGCGGGGGAGTGTCGGCCCCGGCCCGGCCCACCAGCGCCACGGTGTCGTCGTCGGGGCCGGCCGCCGGGACGTCGCCCCAGACGGTGTGCCAGACGTCCGGGTCGAGCGGACGGTCCGGGGCGTAGCGGCGGTGGGCGACGTTGAGCGCCCCGGACAGGCTGGCCGCGGCGGCGAACCGTTCCGGTTGCCGCAGCGCCCACTTCACCGCGCCGTAGCCGCCCATCGACAGCCCGGCGACGAAGGTGTCCTCCCGGCGGTCGGAGAGCCGGAAGAACGACCGGCAGACCCGGGGCAGCTCGTCGGTGAGGAACGTCCAGTACCGGTTGCCGTGCTTCTCGTCGGCATAGAAGCTGCGTCCGGCCTGGGGCATCACCACGGCCAGACCCAGGGCCGACACGTACCGCTCGATCGAGGTCTGGCGGGTCCAGGCGGTGTCGTCGTCGCTGAGCCCGTGCAACAGGTAGAGCACCGGCGGGCCCGCATCCGTGGGCGTCGGCCGTGCCGGGTCGGGTTGCGGCAGGATCACCGTCATCGACGTGCTCATGCCCAGGGCCTCGGAGTCGAACTCGCACCGCATCAACGCCATGGCCATGGACCGTACCGCCTGCCGGCCCTGCCGGACACGACATCGCCGCCGCCGGCCCGAGGCTGTCGCCGTGCCCACCGAGGCGGGCTGACCGGGCCGTCGGGGGAGCGGATATCCGGTTGCGGCGGTGCGGGTGTCCGCCTAGGTTCAACGGCAACGTCACACCGACCCACCGGGGAGCACACCGTGTCGCCGTACCTCAGCACCGGGACCACGCGGTTCACACCGCGCGGCGGCGTGCTGTTGCCAGCCGGCGAACGGGCCCGGGGTTGTCGGTGGCGATCGGGGTGGCGGCGCGGATAGCGCCGGCGCGACCTGCGCAGCCGCCCACCCCACCAGGGGACCGGGCGGCTTTTTCGATCCCCGACACCCGCCGAGGGGTGTAGCTCAACGGGTAGAGCACCGGATTCCAAACCCGACGGTCGCAGGTTCGAATCCTGTCACCCCTGCTCCCACGAACGAGGAGAACGACCATGGCATTCACCCCGCTGCCGGGCACGAAGGCGCCGGTACGGGTCTGGACCGACCCGTACGGCATCGAGCCGCAGGCCGCGCAGCAGTTGCGCAACATCGGCGCGCTGCCCTGGGTGCAGGGCGTCGCCGTGATGCCGGACGTGCACTTCGGCAAGGGCGCCACCGTCGGCTCGGTGATCGCGATGCGGCAGGCCGTCTCGCCGGCCGCCGTCGGGGTGGACATCGGCTGCGGGATGAGCGCGGTCCGCACCTCGCTCACCGCCGCCGACCTGCCCGACGACCTCGCGCCGCTGCGGTCGGCGATCGAGGCGGTCGTGCCGGTCGGCTTCGCCAAGCGGGACGACCCGGTCGACCCGCGTCGGGTGCGGGGCCTGGAGCAGCGCGGCTGGGACGACTTCTGGGCCCGGTTCGCCACCCTGGACCGCCGGGTGGCGCAGCTGGAGAGCCGGGCCCGGCACCAGCTCGGCACCCTCGGTGGGGGCAACCACTTCATCGAGGTCTGCGTCGAGCAGGACGGCCCGGACGCCGGGCAGGTCTGGCTGATGCTGCACTCCGGTTCCCGCAACATCGGTAAGGAGCTGGCCGAGCGGCACATCGGGGTGGCCCGCGCCCTGCTGCACAACGCCGACCTGCCCGACCGGGACCTGGCGGTGTTCCTCGCCGGCACCCCGGAGATGGACGCCTACCGGCGGGACCTGTGGTGGGCGCAGGAGTACGCGCGGCGCAACCGGGCGGTCATGCTGGCCCTGCTCTGCGGCGTGGTGCGGGACGCCTTCCCGCAGGTCAGCTACGGGGAGCCGATCTCCTGCCACCACAACTACGTGGCGGAGGAGCACTACGACGGGGTGGACGTGCTGGTGACCCGCAAGGGGGCGATCCGGGCCGGTCGGGGGGACCTGGGCATCATCCCGGGGTCGATGGGCACCGGGTCGTACATCGTGCGGGGCCGGGGGAACCCGGACGCGTACTGCTCGGCGTCGCACGGGGCCGGCCGGCGGATGTCGCGGGCGCAGGCGAAGCGGACGTACGACACCGCCGACCTGGTGCGGCAGACCGCCGGGGTGGAGTGCCGCAAGGACGCCGGGGTGGTCGACGAGATCCCCGGCGCGTACAAGGACATCACCGCGGTGATGGCCCAGCAGGACGACCTGGTCGAGGTGGTGGCCCACCTCAAGCAGGTGGTGTGTGTGAAGGGTTAGACCGGCCGACGCCCCCGGGCGTCGGCCGTGAGCCCCGGTGGCGCAGCGGACAGCGCGCCGGTCTACGAAACCGGAGAGCCCAGGTTCGAATCCTGGTCGGGGCACGGGCCACCGGGGTGGTCGGGCCGGGTGCGCTTCACGAGGCGTACTCGGTCGAGATCTCGGTGGCGTAGGTCTTCCACAGCGGTGCCATGGTCTCGGCGTTGACCGGCCGCCCGGAATCGATCATGGCCTTGAAGTCGCGGAAGTACTGCACGTACAGGTCCGGGGTGAACGTGTTCAGCATGACCGCGTTCCCCTCGCCGACGTTGGCGAACGTGTGCGGCGCTCCGGTCGGCACGATGACCCAGGTGCCCGGCCCGGCGTCGTACTGGTCCTCGCCGACGGTGAACCGGAACGTTCCCGCCAGCACGTAGAAGCCCTCGTCGTGCTGGGCGTGGCGGTGCTGCAACGGGCTCGGGGTGCCCGGCGGGATGGTGACCTCGGCGAATCCCAGCCGGTGCTCGGTGTGCTCGCCGTTCTCCAGGATCCGGATCTGCTGCGCCCCGCTGCCGAGGATCTCGCCCTCACCGGGGCGGACGATGTTCACCTTCGCCACGACTTCCTCCCATCGCTACTGCCGACCTTGGTGACCACCATCCTGTTCCTGGCCGGCGGTGCGCGTCTTGGTGGTCCGTGCACGGTTGTTGGCGATCAGCGCGCGGGCGTTGTAGCCGTACGTCGTCGTGAAGAGCTTGCTGAAATGGGCGGGGTCGGAGAATCCCCACCGGGCGGCCACGGCGGTGACCGTACGTCCGCCTGCGGCCAGCTCGGCCCGGCAGCGCTCCAGGCGGCGACGGCGGATCAGGGCCGCGACGGTGAGTGGCTGGTCCTCGAAGAGCTTGTGCAGCCGTCGTACGGAGATGTGGTGGGCGGCGGCGATGCCGGGCGGGGACAGGCCGGGATCGGCCAGCCGGGCCTCGATGTAGCCGGCGATCCGGTTCCGCAGCCGCTCGTCCGGGGCCGGTTGCTCGTCGCCCAGCGCGGCCTCCAGTGCGACCGCGATCAGCTCGACGACGGCCGCCGCCGACCGTATTGCCGCCGCCTCGCGCAGCCCGGTCGCCGACCGCGCCGACTCCCGGGCCAGCACCGACACGAGAGCACCCGGACCGTGACTGCCGTCGATGCGTACGCCGACGAGCCGGTCGATCTGCGCGGGCCGCATCCGCAGCTCCCGGCGTGGAACCAGGATGGTGACGTGCGCCGAGGCGGTGCTCTCGAACCGGAGAGCGCGCGTCGGATCGAGCAGCACCAGGTCGGCCGGCCCGAGTTCGGCGGTGCCCCGCCCCTGCTCGATCCGCGTCCGACCCCGGGTCATCACCTTGACCGCCAGGTTCCCGCCGTCGGAGGCGTCGCGTTCCCGCCCGACACACGCGCTCGCGGGCGTGTCGAGGCAGACCAGCCGCAGCGGCCCGAGGTCGCGGGTGGCTACCCGGCCCTGGAAGCCGGCCCCGGCCAGCCTGTTGACCAGCGGCGGAAACCCGCAGGCGACCAGCTCGTCCCGGAACGTCTCTCGATTGCCGACCACCGGTCAACGGTAACGGTGACCCGTGCGCCCGGACGCCCACACCACAGTGCCCGCACCGTGGGGTAACAGCGGGGCGACAACCGCCGGTGGGTGGTCGACCTTCGCGGTGCCCTGCTGTCAATCCAGCAGGCTGGAGTTCGTGGGGGAGCACCTGCACCACCACGTGTCGGCAGCAGGCGGGATGGGCCAATGTGGATCTGGTCAGCATGATCAGGGCGGCCGGTTCCGGGGACGTCGTGGCGTCCACGGGCAGAGCGGGTCCCTCGCTCTACCCGTCCGGCTGGCCGCCTGCTGCCGCAACGACAGCAGGCAATCGGGTACGTGTCCTGAACGGAGACCATTGTGCGTAAGCCATCGGCACTGCGGCGGGTGGCCCTCGCGGCCATGCTGTCCCTGACCCTCCTCGGCGGTGCCCTCGCCGTTCCCCAGCCGGCCTCGGCGATCATCGGGGGGTCGGCCGCCGGTCACCTGCGTGGACAGGTGCAGATCTTCGTCGACGTCAAGTACAGGTGTACCGGGACGCTGATCGCCCCCAACTGGGTGCTCACGGCGCGGCACTGTTTCGACAACTTCGGCGGCAACGTCAACAACGGCTTTGTCGTCGCGGGCGATCGCGAGTTGTTCCTGGGTAACATCATGCGGATCGCCGGGATCTACAAAAACCCCCAGTACGACGCGATGCTGCTCAACCTCTGGAACAACGTCCCGAACGCCAACCAGCTCATCGTGGGGTACGGGCTGGGCCTTGTCCCGAGAAACTTCAACGTCGCGATCAGCGGTTGGGGTACCACGACTCGCGGCGGGACCACCCCTGCCGACGAGCTGCGGATCTGCTCGATGACGGTGCGGAACAACTCCATGCACCACCCCTATGTGGGTGCCGGCAACTCTGCCTATGAGCTGGGCAACATCGGAACCGGGGTGATCGGTGCAGGAGATTCCGGAGCGGGCCTCTACTACGACGGTCGGATCTTCGGCATCGTCATCGCCGGTGACGAGGTGAACCTGGCGTGGGCGCTACAGATCAATTACATCTACGACTGGATCATGGATGTGAGCGGCATCGACCAGGCCAGCGTGTGGTGAGGTGAGCGGGCCGCCGGGCCGTCCACCTGGGGTCGTGACCCCGGACGGTCGCGGCCCGGCACGCCCGCCCGGGGCGGGCCCGGCTCCGTGGCCCGCCCCGGTCAGGGGCGGGCCAGCCCGATGGTGGCGGCGAGGCGGGCGACGTCTGCCGGGGTGGGGCCCGCGCGGAGCACGGCGGTCAGGGCGGCGCGGGCGGCGGGGCGGGTGCGGGTCTCACCGGGGGCGGTGCGGTCGGCGGTGAGCAGGGCCCGCCCGGCGGCGTCGGGGTCGCCCAGGTCGAGGTGGCTGCGGGTGATGTCGATGAGGTGGGCGGCGCGGTGTTCGGCGGGGAGCTGTCGCCAGCCGTCGTGTCCGGTGGCCCGGCGGTGCAGGGCCACGGCCCGGTGGTGGTCGCCGAGGTGGGTGGCGACCAGGGCACGGGCAAGGTCGACGCTGGTCGGGCCGAACGTGATGCCGTCCGGGTCGGGCGGCTCGTCGGCGGTGGCGAGCGGGGCGGCACGTTCGGTCAGGTCGTGGGCGGTGGCGGCGTCGCCATAGCTGGCGGCGGCGAGGGCGGCCTCGACCAGCAGCGCCCCGGTCAGGGCCAGCGCCGGCGGGTCGCCCTGCGCCGCCGCCGGGCCGAGCTGGCGTACGGCGGTGAGCGCGGCGGTCCTGGCCAGCCGGCCCCGCCGCAGCGCCCGGAGCACCTGCGCCAGGGTCACCGCCGCGCGACCGATCCGCACCTGGTCACCACGGGTGGCGGTGATCATGGCCCGGTCGGCGGCCAGCCAGGCCAGGTGGGCGTCCCCGAGCTTGATCAGCGTCTGGGCGGTGAGCCGGTGCACTCGCACCAGCAGGTCGAGGACGGGCGGGTCCACCGGGCCGGTGTGGCCGGCGTGCCGGCTGTCGGCGAGCAGGTCGGGCAGCATCCGCAGCACCTGGGGGTGCTGTCCGTTGCGGTACGCCGCCCAGGCGTACCCGGCCTGGTCGTCGAGCTGCCGCAGCAGCGGTCCGAGCGAGCTGGACGCCGGGGTGTCGTGCCGGGCCAGCGCCGCCCTGACCCGTTCCACTCCGGCTCCGACGTCGGTGGCCGGTGCCGGCGGGTTCCGCCCGGCGAGCAGGAGTTGCGGTGCGACGCCGAGCGCGCCGGCCACGGTGTCGATGACGGAGAGCCGATCAAGGGTACGCACCCCGCGTTCGACCTTGTCGACCCAGCTCTTCGACTTGCCGATCCGGTCGGCGAAGACCTGCTGGCTCATGCCCCGCCGCGCCCGTAGCTCGGCCATCCGGCGGCCGATCGCCGGCTCGTTTCCGGTGCGCTGCCGGCCGGGGCCGGTCACCGGTCGTGCCCCGGCACCGGCATGGTGTAGGTGGACCCGCCGCAGCGGGGACACCACCGGGACTTGACCCGGAACGCGAGCAGCCCGAGCAGGAAGCCCGGCACCAACCCCCCGAACAGGACCGACAGGACCTGGGAAATCATCTGCGCTCTCGCCTTCTGCCACGTCGGTCGGGAGGCGGGGTGACCATTGCGCCTGTCACTCGCTGTCCCCTAGGGTCTACTCGCAGTTAACGGTGATGCCGGGGTGCCCGGAAGCCGCGCCGGGCAGCGTTGGTGTTGAACGCGTGGAACGCAGTGCAACGGGGAAGGCCACCGATGGCAGTACGCCGACGCAACGAAAGACTGCTGGCCCTCGTTCGCGAGTGCCGGTGGTCGTACGACGCCTGCGCCGCAGCGGTACGTGCCGTCGCGCTGGAGAACGGTGGCGCCCTCCCGTCCTGTGACCGTTCCCATGTGGGGCACTGGGTCGCCGGAGTGAAGCCCACCGAGACGACCTCCCGCTATCTGGCCGAAGCGTTCTCCCGCCGGTTGGGCCGGGTCGTCGGTCCGGCCGATCTCGGGCTTGTTGTCGGCGATAGCCTGGACCCTGATCTGACCGGCCTGGATTGGTGGAGGCACGACCCGGCCACTGATCTCCTGACGCTCGGGAGAGCTGACGTGGAACGACGGGCGTTCGGATTCACTGCCCTGTACTCACTGGCTGCGCTTGCCGTTCCGCTGGACTCCTGGGAGGACATCGCGGATCGGGGTCGACGGGCGCGGGGCGGGGGCGCGGCGGTGGGTCGCCGCGAGATCGACGCCGTGCGCGACATGCTCGCGGTGTTCAGCAGGGCCGACGAGCGGTTCGGCGGCGGGCATGCGCGGCTCGCCGTGGTCCAGTACCTCACCTCCGACGTGGCCGGCTACCTCCAGGGCACCTTCGCGTCCGACCAGGATCGTCGGGCCATGTTCAGCGCCGCCGCCGAGTTGACCTATCTCGCGGGCTGGAAGGCGTTCGATTCGTCCCTGCACGGGGTGGCCCAGCGGTACTACCTCCAGTCGCTGCGGCTGGCCAACGAGGCGGACGATCGGGCGTTGGCCGGTTTCACGCTGCGGGCGATGGCGCATCAGGCTGTCGACCTGGGACACGGTGCGGAGGCGTTGCGACTCGCCACCTCGGCCCTCGCCTGGTCGAGGGGAAGGGCGACCCCGGCGGCGACCGCGCTGTTCACCGTTCTCACCGCCCGGGGGCACGCCGCGACGGGCGACCGGGCCAAGACGTCGGCGGCGCTTCGGGCCGCCGAGGTCCACCTCGCGAAGGCGGCCCCGGGCGACGAGCCGACCTGGATTCAGACCAGCGGTTTCACCACGACCTCGCTGGCGAGTCAGGCAGGCCAGGCGCTTCGCGACCTGGGTGACCTTCCCGCTGCGGAAACCGAGCTGCGCCGCTCGGTCGCCACCCGCGATACCGACGCGTACCGGCGGATCCACACCCTGACGTTGGCCAACCTCGCCGACGTCCAATGTGTCCGCGGACGGCTCCGTGAGGCGACCGAGAGTTGGAACGACGCTCTTGATTCGATGGTCGGCGTCCGGTCCGGCCGGGCCACCGTGGCCGTGAAGAACATACGTACCCGGCTCAGCAGCTTCGGCCCACGCCTGCCTGCGTTCGCGAAGCAACTCGACCAGCGGGCCGCAGCTCTCCTCGTCGCCCCTTGATGCCGCCCCGCTCGGCCATCCGCTCGCGCGGGCCTGCCGGCTGGTCGCCCACTCCACCTGCCAGCACGGGTGCGGGGACAACCGCGCCCATCGCACCCGGCACCCGACGCACGAGCCGTCGAGCCCGTGAGGGTGAACCGGGAGGACCATCTGCTCCGCACTGCTGGTCACCGCTCACCGTCCCCGGGCCGGTGGCCGTGCTCGATCGGAAGCCGGTGCCGGGCATGGCAGGGCAGGTCGGCTCCACACCGGCAGATGCGCCGCCATCGCCGAAGTCCGATACTCATCGTCATGTTGCCGACCCTCCGTCGTCACGACGCGGAGGACATCTGTTGATGTGCCTCGTCCCGCGTCCGGCTTCAGTGAGGTTCAGCGTTATGCCCAGCTTGCCGCCGATCCAGAGGGTGAGCGTCCGCTAACCGGGTGTTCTGTCCGCTGGCGGCTACCGCCTGGGTGCGTATTCCAGGCACGCGTCACGCAATGTTGCCGCCTCTGGTGCTCCCGACTGCTCTACCTTGACCAACAACTCCGCAGCCCGCCACCAGTTCGACGGCACCACCCGTCCCGACGTCACCGCCTGCGCGCCCAGCGCAGCCGCCTCGTCCGGCTGGCCGGCGGCGACCAGGGCGAGACCGAGGTCGAGGCGGGCCGACGCCGACCGGCGGGGCCGTGCTCCTCCGTCGCCGTGCGGGTCCAACTCGGTCAGCACCGTCCGCGCCACCTGCTCGGCACCGGGGTCACCCGCCCACGCCAACGTCGTGGCCGTGTAGGCGGCGGCCTTGGCGGGGTCGTAGCGATAGTGGTGCTCGGCCCGCTCAGGAACGGGCAGATTCGCCGTCAGTCGTTCCACCCGGTCCAACGCTCGCCGGGTCGCGCCGACATCGCCGATCCGTGCCCACGCGCGGGCCTCCTGAGCAGTCGCCTGAATGCGGGCGGAACTCCCCTTCGGAGCGATCCGCTGCGCTTGACGGGAGAGATCGAGTGCCGCCCGGTAGTCGCCTTGGATCAACACGTCCCAGGCTCGGGTTTCGAGGCACCATGCCCGGATCTCGGCATGTTCGGCATGTTCGGCAAGATCACGAGCGGCTCGTAGGTGGGCGACCGCAGCAGTCCGTTGCCTCAGGTCGATGTGCACTGTCGCCCGCAGCACCGTCAGCCAGCCACCGGCCACCAACAACCGCCGCTGCTGCGCAAGCGTCACCCGTCCGTCCAGCAGCCGCCCCACGTACGAGAGCTGCCGCCGCACCAACGGCAACAGATCCGCCGGGGTCATCGTCGGATACGAGCTGGCCAGATCGTCAACGCCCTGCTCGATCCGATCGAGCACGTCCCTGCTGACATCGCTGGCGGCGATCCTTGCCCGCAGCTCGCCGGCCTCGGCGGCGTGGTCGATGGGCTCATCCACCAACCGCGCAAGCACGCCCCCCGCGTCGAGGACCCGGTCCAGGTGGCGGGCTGTGTCGATCGTCGGAGCCTTGAGCCCCGCCTCCAACTCGTGCAGATGACTCTTGCTCCGATGAGCAAGCTGTCCCAGGGAGCGAAGCGACAAACCTCGCCGCTGCCGGAACTCACGCAGAGTTGCGCCAAATCGCGGATCGACGGACGAGGCCATAGTGCCGCTCCAAGATCACGAGGCCAGGCAGCCTTAACCGGCTGCCACCTCGTCGGACGGTACCCCGACACATCGTGCGCCGAAGCCCCGTGCTCGAAGGGTCCTGAGGAATCCAACCGGGGAGGGAGTGAGTCTCGCCACTGACCGGATCGTTATACCCGTAGCGTCCGAATGGCGCAGCTCGCCGTGCCCCAGAGGAGGTCCGACCATGCAATATCGTCTGCCTGTGCTGCTCGTTGCGCCGCTGCTTGCCGTGCTCGCCGCCTGCGGCACCGTCACCGCGCAGGCCGCGCCGCAGCCGATACCCTCGTCGCCCGCACCGGAGCAGTCGTACTGGCCAGGTCAGGAGGCGCTGATGGACGCCAGCAATCGGGTGGATGAGGTTGCCCCAGACCGGTGGCCAGCCGCGTACGCCGGCGTGGCCCTGGACTTGCCGGGCGGGCGCATGCTGGTCTACCGCGTGCCGACCGCCGGTATGGACGCGGCGGTACGCGCCTTGGTGCCGGCGGTGCTGGTCGACTTCGTCGATGCCACGTACTCGGCGGCGAAGCTTGAGGAATGGGCCGCCAAAGTTCGGGACGACCAGGCGTTCTGGCAGCACCGTGGGGTGACGGTGCACGGTGTCGGCACCGATTTCGGCAGGTGTGTGACGGTGGGCCTGGCCGACCCCCAGCGTGACGGCGGGAAGGTGGTTGCCCGCTACCCCAAGGCGGCGTTGTGCGTGGAGCAGGGGTATGCCTCAGACCCGCTTACGGCGAACTGAGCCGCCGCCTGCCCACCACCCGTCGCCGACCTGGCTCACCCCGCCCCCCGGTGTAGCCGCCAGGCGTCAGCTGCCGGACGTGGTTTCGCAGCACACGCGTTCGTCGGCGGCTGCGGGCGGGGTCGGTGCGGAGGTGCCGTACTGGTCGGAGTCGCCCTTGACCACGTACACCTCCCAGCGCTCGTCGCCGGGTCCGCGAACCCAGACCTTGTCCTGCACGGCGTAGCAGCAGGAGGTGTCGTTTTCGGTCAGGGTGATCAGCCCGGCCTCGGTGAGCCGGTCGGTGGCGGCGGTGACCTGCGCGCCGTCGAACACCTCGACGCCGAGGTGGTCGATCGCGGTGGCCTGGTCCGGGGTTCCTTCGAGCAGGACCAGCTTCAGCGGGGGCTCGGCGATGGCGAAGTTGGCGTAGCCGGGCCGCCGCTTGGCCGGCTCGGTGCCGAACAGCTTCGAGTAGAACGCGATCGACCCTTCCAGGTCGGAGACGCGCAGGGCGAGCTGGACGCGGGACATCCCACACCTCCTGTTGTTTAGATGGCTGTCTAGGCAGAGAATTGCACTCTGGTTCGATGCTTGTCAAACTAGACGGGTGTCGAGACAAGAACTGCCGGTCCTCGCCGACCCGTCGGCCTGCTGCGCGCCGATGGTCACCGAGGCCCTGACGGAGGACGCCGCCGCCGCTCTGGCGCGCGGCTTCAAGGCCCTCGGTGATCCGGTACGCCTGCGGCTGCTGTCCCTGATCGCCGCACGGGCCGGCGGCGAGGTGTGCGTGTGTGAGCTGACCGACGCGTTCACCCTGACCGGCCCGACGATCTCCCACCACCTGAAGGTGCTGCGCGAGGCCGGGCTGATCGACTGCCAGCGCCGGGGCACGTGGGTCTACTACTGGGTCGTCCCGGCCCGCCTCGCCGTCCTGTCCCAGCTCCTGGACGTCTCGGCCGCCGCCGCGTCGACCGGGCCGACCCGGTGACGCCCGACCCGCCGCACGCCGTGCTGCGGCGGGCGTCGGCGGAACTGGTCGGCACCGGGCTGCTCGTCACCGCCGTGGTCGGCTCCGGGATCGCCGCCACCCGACTGTCGCCGGGCGATGTGGGGCTGCAACTGCTGGAGAACAGCATCGCCACCGCGTTCGCCCTCGGCGCGTTGATCCTCATCTTCGGTCCGGTGTCCGGTGCCCACCTCAACCCCGCCGTGTCGCTCACCGACTGGTGGCAGGCCCGCCGTACGGGAGCCGGTCTGTCGACCCGTGATCTCGGCGCGTACGTCGTGGCTCAGGTGTTCGGTGCGGTCGGCGGCACGGTGCTGGCACACCTGATGTTCGGGCTGCCCGCCGTCACGATCTCCACCCGTCAGCGGGACGGGGGCGGACTGTGGTTGGCCGAGGTCGTCGCGACCGCCGGGCTCCTGCTGCTGATCGCCGCCCTCACCCGGGCCCGCCGGACCGCGTTCGCGCCGGCGGCGGTCGGGGCGTGGATCGGCGGCGCATACTGGTTCACCGCCTCCACCTCGTTCGCCAACCCGGCCGTCACGATCGGCCGCATGTTCACCGACACCTTCGCCGGCATCGCCCCCACCTCGGCGGCCGGGTTCGTCGCCGCGCAGCTCGCCGCCGTCGGGGTCGCGGTCGCCGCGATCACCTGGTGGTATCCGACCGTCCGACAGCGGGACGGGGCAGCGGTCGAGCTGACGCCGGCGCAGCCGGAGAGGGCCGTCTCATGACCGGCGTCCGGTCGCCCCGCCCCGATCTCGTGCCGATGACCGACGAGCACGCCCCGGCGGTGCTCGACATCTACCGGCACGGGATCGCCACCGGCGACGCCACCTTCGAGACCGAACCACCCACCTGGGCCCGGTTCACCGCCACCCGCCTGCCCGGACACCGCTGGGTCGCGGTCGACCACGCGGCGGCCGACCGCGTGCTCGGCTGGGTCGCGTGTACCCCGGTGTCCGACAGGTGCGTGTACGCCGGGGTCGTGGAGCACTCCGTCTACGTCCACCCCGACGCCCGGGGTCGGGGCGTCGGCCGGCTCCTGCTGCACCGGCTGATCGACTCCACCGAGCAGGCCGGCATCTGGACCATCCAGTCCGGGGTCTTCCCCGAGAACACCGCCAGCCTCGCCCTGCACCACGCCTGCGGCTTCCGCACCATCGGCGTGCGCGAACGCCTCGGCCGCCACCACGACCGGTGGCGCGACGTCGTCCTCATCGAACGCCGCAGCCCCACCATCACCTAGCCCCACCATCACCTGACCCGCAGCACCGAAAGAGGTCCACCCATGAGCACCCCGACCCGGCACACCACGCCATCGGTGCTGTTCGTCTGCGTCCACAACGCCGGCCGCTCCCAGATGGCCGCCGGCTGGCTGCGCCACCTCGCCGGGAACACCGTCGAGGTCCGCTCCGCCGGCTCCGCACCCGCCGACCACGTCAACCCCGTCGCGGTCGAAGCCATGCGCGAGGTCGGCATCGACATCACCGCCGAACGGCCGAAGATCCTCGACCGGGACACCGCCGAGGCCAGCGACGTGATCATCACGATGGGCTGCGGCGACACCTGTCCCGTCTTCCCCGGCAGACGCTACGAGGACTGGAAACTCACCGACCCGGCCGGCCAGCCGCTGTCCGTCGTGCGGGAGGTCCGCGACGAGATCCGCCAGCACGTCGCCCGGCTCCTCGACGGCCTGACCTGAGTGTTCAACCTGATCGACCTCGTCCACCGGCCCTAAATGGTTTGCCGGTGGTCGGCGGGCGTTGGGATGCTGCGGCCGACCGGGAGCGGGGAGGGGCCAGCATGCCGTCGGAGTCCGAGCCGGAAGTCCGTACCGTGGCCGGTGTCCTGCGTGGCTGCCGGGAGGCGGGCCGGGCGGTGTTCCGGGGCATCCCGTACGCCGAGCCGCCCGTCGGTGCCCTCCGGTTCGCCGCGCCGCAGCCGGTGAGCGGCTGGGACGGCGTACGTCAGGCGCTCGCCTTCGGTCCGCCGCCCCCGCAGCCCGGCGCATTCGGGACCGCCCCGCAAGCCACCGGCGACGACTGGCTGACGCTGAACGTCTGGACGCCGGAGCCGGACCCGGCGGCGGGGTTACCGGTCCTGGTGTGGATTCCCGGTGGCGGCTACCTCGTCGGCTGTTCGGGGCTCCCGGAGTACGACGGCGGGCACCTCGCCGGCGGCGGAACCGTGGTGGTGACGCTCAACTACCGTCTCGGCTTCGAGGGTTTCGGGCTGCTCGACGGGGCCCCGGCCAACCGGGGGCTGCTCGACCAGGTGGCTGCCCTGGAGTGGGTGCGGGACAACATCCGCGCCTTCGGCGGCGACCCCGACCGGGTGACGGTCTTCGGGCAGTCGGCCGGCGGCGGCTCGGTCGCCGCGCTGCTGGCCGTGCCGCGCGCCGCCGGGCTGTTCCGGCGGGCGGTCGCGCAGAGCGTCCCGGGGACGTTCCTCTCGCCCGGGCTGGCCGCCGACGTCACCGCCGCCTGCGCCGCCGAGCTGGGGGTACGACCGACCCTGGCCGACCTGTCGAGGGTCGCTGCGGACCGGCTGCCGGCCGTGGTGCAGGCGATCTCCGCCGGGATCGTCGGGTGGCGGGAACGGTGGGGACAGATCACCCACCGGCCGATCCCGTTCGCGCCGGTCGTCGACGGCGACGTGCTGCCGGCGACCCCGTGGCGGGCGCTGGCCGACGGTGCCGCCCGCGACGTCGACCTGCTCGTCGGGCACACCCGCGACGAGCACCGGCTGTTCAGCCTGCTCGACGGCGTGCTCGGCCAGGTCACGCCCGAGCAGAGCGGGACGGCGCTGAGGATGCTGGCCCCGGGCCCGGACGGTGCCCGCCGCTACCGGGAGGCGTTCCCCGACGCCACCGACGAGCAGCTGTACGAGCTGGTCAACGCCGACTGGCTGTTCCGGATGCCGAGCCTGCACCTGGCCGAGGCGCAGCTCGCCGGTGGCGGCCGGGCGCACCTCTACGAGCTGACCTGGCCGGCGCCGGGCCTGGGCGGTGGCCTCGGTGCCTGTCACGGTCTGGACGTGCCGCTGGTCTTCGGCAACCTGACCAGCGGTCAACCCGCCATGCTGATCGGTGATCCGCCCACCCCGGCGGCGCACGAGCTGTCCGGGCAGCTGCGCGGGGCGTGGACGGCGTTCGCCGCGACCGGCGACCCCGGGTGGCCGGCGTACGACGCGGGTCGCGGCACGCGCGTCTTCGACGAGCGGCCGGCGGTCGTCGCGTACCCGGAGGAGACCTCACGGTTGCTGTGGCGGGAACACACCTTCGCCGCGCTCCCGCTGCTGACCTGACCGTGGCCCGGCGGCGGCACCACCGGTGGCGGTGCGGGCGAACCGGTCGGCCAGCAGCGCGAACGCGTCGGTGAGCGGCGGCGGGCCGACGACGGTGACCGCGGCGTCGTACCGGGCGACGGCGGCGGCGAGGCTCACCCAGGACCACGACCCGAGGGTGAGCCGGCACCGGTCGGGGGCGACCTCCTCCACGAGGCCGTCGCGGGTGTACCGGGCCACGGTCGCCGCGGGCAGGTCGAGGAGCACGGTGCCCCGGCACGGCCAGTCCGCCGATCCGCCGCCCGACCCCCGGAACACCCCGGTGAGGTACGTGGCGACGTCCCCGCCGGGCAGGGCTCTCGGGGTGAAGCGCGGCCCGTGGGGCGGGCGCAGGGTGATCCGGTCGACGCGGAAGGTCCGCCAGTCGGCCCGGTCGAGGTCCCAGGCGACGAGGTACCACCTGCCGTCCCAGATGACGACGTGGTGCGGTTCGGCGTGCCGGGCCGGCCCGTCGGCGCTGTCGGGCCCGTAGTCGAAGCGCAGGATCTCGCGGGCCTGCACGGCGGCGCTGAGCGCCAGCAGCACCCCGCCGTCGACCGGCGCAGCCGGTGCGGTGGCGGGCCGGGCGACGGCGGTCACGCGCAGCGCCCCGACCCGCTGCCGCAGCCGGGTGGGCAGCACCTGCCGTACGGTCTGCAGCGCCCGTGCGGCGGCGTCCGCCAGCGCACCGTCCGCGCCGGTCGCCGCGACCTGGAGCGCGACGGTGAGGGCGACGGCCTGGTCGTCGTCGAACAGCAGGGGTGGCAGTTCGGTGCCGGCGTCGAGCCGGTAACCCCCGTCGGGGCCCTTGACGGCGGCGACCGGGTAGCCGAGTTCCCGCAGCCGGTCGACGTCGCGGCGCACGGTCCGCAGGCTGATGCCGAGGCGTTCGGCCAGCACCCCGCCGGGCCAGTCCCGACGGCTCTGCAACAGCGACAGCAGGGCGAGCAGTCGGGCGGACGTGGTCGGCATGGCTCTCATTCTGCCCGTGGTAGGTGCCACATCCTGGCCTCTACGATCGCGAATCGACGCCGGTCCGACCGCGACCCGGTCCGGGTCGGCGCGGTCGCCGACCCGGACCGCAGGGGTCATTCGGTACGCAGCCCGTCGGCGCGGGTGAGCCGCCACAGCAGCGGCATGCTCAGCCCGCTGATCGCCAGGACGGTCAGCGCGCCGAGCCCGACCGAGAAGCCGACCACCGGCCAGGCGACCGTGACGGGGGCCTGCACCATCCGCAGCAGGGCCGCGCCGAGGCCGAGCCCGAAGCCGACCGCCAGCACCAGCCCCACCCCGACCGGCAGGGCGGTCTGCCACAGCACGGACCAGCCGAGGGTGCTGCGTCGGGTGCCCACCGCCACCAGCAT
The DNA here is from genome assembly GCF_049178995.1 of Micromonospora sp. WMMD735. Lineage (NCBI taxonomy): Bacteria > Bacillati > Actinomycetota > Actinomycetes > Micromonosporales > Micromonosporaceae > Micromonospora > Micromonospora sp. WMMD735. The sequence goes on along the minus strand of NZ_JBMHMJ010000002.1, from coordinate 1,507,653 downwards.
GGCCAGCAGGCGGCGGCGTTCCCGTAGCTGCTCCAGCGTGCCGACCAGCATGCTGGTGGCGATCAGCAGCAGGGTGACGACCGCGCCGATGGCCAGGCCGCGCTGGATGTCGGCGAACCGGGGCGACACGATGGTCGAGGACAGCACCGACACCGGCGTGGTCAGGTCGATCGCGGCGACGGCGTTACGGACGTGTTCGACCGCGTCGGGGGCGGCCGGGTCGAGCTGGAGGTAGACGGTCGAGCGCAGCGGACCGAGGGTCCGCGAGTCGACCGCACCGGGGGTCACCAGCACCGCGTTCTGCAGCCAGCCGGCCGGGTCGGGTCGGGCTGTCGCGGGCCGCGCCGTCGTGGGCACCCGCCACCGTGACCCGTCCTCGACGGTCAGCGTCGTGCCGGCGGGGACGACCGCCGGGTCACCCGGATCGGACACCAGGAACGTGTCCCCGTCCACGCACCGGTCGAGGTTGGCGAACTCGGCCAGCGCGGCGCAGTCGCCGACCCGGATCTCCACCGGTGGGCCGTCCGGCGCGCCGACGTTGGCCCCGGAGCTGAGGGTGCCGGTCGCGGCGGTCACCCCGTCGGCCCCGCCGAGCTGCCGCAGCACCCGGGTCAGGTCCGGCTGGTTCTGGAACTGCACCTGCACCTGCGCCCGGGAGGTGTCCTGCCCGCTGGCGGTGGTGAAGTCACCGGAGATCCCGGCGAAGAGCATCTGCAGGCCGATGGTGCCGGCGACGGCGACGGCGATGCCGTTGACCAGCCGGGCGGAGGTGGCGCTGTCGAGCTGCACCCGACGGACCGCCAGCTGCCAGGACACCGGGCCGCCGCGCAGTCGTCGGACCAGCAGGTCGGTCAGCCAGGGCAGCACGGTGACCGTGCCGATCAGCAGCAGCACCGCGCCGGCCGGCACCACCCAGCGGGTGACCCCGCCGTCGCCCTCGCGCAGACCGGCCACGGGCAGGAGCATGGCCAGGCCGACGGCGGGCAGCAGCAGCCGCCACCAGAGCCGGCGGCGGACCGGGGTGCTGCGCCGGGCGACCCCGAGCGGCTCCACCACGACCGCGCGCAACGCCAGCATCGCCACCAGCACGGCCAGTGCCGGCACGGCCAGCACGACGGCCAGCAGCAGCGCGGTGGGCGGCTGGATGTCGGCGGCGTACACGCTGATGTCGTAGAGGGTGACCAGCGGGACCAGTTGGCGACCGGCGAGCAGGAACCCGATGCCGACGACGACCCCGAGCAGGGCACCGGCGGCGGCCTCTCCGGCGGCGATCCGCCGGACCATGGTGGTGTCCGCGCCGACCAGGCGCAGTGCGGCGAGCCGCCGGTCGCGTCGCTCACCGCCGTAGCGCACGGCGGAGCCGAGGAACACCGCGATGGGCAGCAGCAGCACCACGAAGATGATCGCCACCAGCAGCATCAGCACCGGGCCGAGCCCCTCGCCGGGCAGCCCGCCGCCGAAGCTGTCCAGCCGGGTCGCCCCGGACGTGTCGGACAACCGGTCGTCACCCTGGTAGTAGGCCAGTTCGTTGGGGCCGGCGAGGCCCTCGTCGGCGATGGTCCCGGTGACCTTCGCGCCGCCCAGCCGGGGGGCGAACAGCGAGCCGTCGGGGGAGTCGAGCAGTCGGCGCAGGGCGGGGGAGACGACCACCTCACCGGGGGCGGGCAGGGCGGTCAGCCCCGGCGGGACGGGCGCGGCCGGACCCTCCGGCCGCAGCAGCCGGCCCCGCACCGGCCGGCCCCGGAACTCGGTGTCCAGCGCGTGGACCAGCAGGGTGCCGGGCCCGGCCGCGATCTGTTCGCCGAACCGCAGGTCGTCGCGGGCGTCGCCGCGCGCCTGCCGGGCGTCGAGCGCACCGGGCACGGCGGTGGCCAGCAGCAGCATGGCCACCCCGATGCCGACGCCGACGGCGGTGAGCAGCGCCCTGGTCCAGCCCTCCCGGCCGCCGGTGACGGCCATCCGGGCGCCCATCGCCAGGTCCGCGAGCGCGCCCCGGCCGGTCACGCCGCGACCTCCAGGTTCCGGGTCCGTCCGTCGCGCACCACGACCTCCCGGTCGGAGTACGCGGCCACCCGTGCCTCGTGGGTGACCAGGACCACCGCCGCCCCGGTGTCCCGGGCGGCCTCGGTGAGCAGCCGCATGACCCGTTCGCCGTTGAGCGAGTCCAGCGCGCCGGTCGGTTCGTCGGCGAAGATCACCCGGGGGCGGGTGACCAGCGCGCGGGCGACGGCGACGCGTTGCCCCTGGCCGCCGGAGACCTCGCCGGGGCGCTTGCCGGCCACCTCGGTGACCTCCAGCCGTTCCAGCCACTGCCCGGCCCGCTGCTCGGCCTCGCGGCGGGGGACGCGGGCCAGCCGCAGCGGCAGGGCGACGTTCTCCAGGCAGGTCAGCTCGGGCACCAGCTGGCCGAACTGGAAGACGAACCCGAAGGCCTCCCGGCGCAGGGCGCTGCGCTGGGCGTCGCTCATCGTCACCAGGTCCCGGCCGTCGAAGACGACCCGGCCCCGGTCGGGGCGGACGATCCCGGCCAGGCAGTGCAGCAGGGTGGACTTGCCGGAGCCGGACGAGCCGAGCACCGCCACCACCTCGCCCTCGTCGATGCGCAGCCCGGCGTCGACAAGTGCCACGGTCTCGCCGAAGCTGCGGTGCAGGCCCTCGGCGACCAGCAGCGGGGCGCTCATGCGCGCACCCGCGCGGCCAGCTCGTCGAGCCGGGCGGTGGTCAGTTCCAGCCAGCGCAAATCGGCCTCCAGGTGGAAGAGCGCGTGGTCGCAGATCAACTGTTCGGCGAAATCGCCGCCGCGCTTGCGCCGGGTCAGCTCCCGCATCAGGCGCAGGTGCTCGGCGCGCTGCACGTCGAGAAGTTCGGCCGCCTCGCGGCCGGTGAGCAGGGCGAGCACGACCTTGGTGTAGAGCACGCTCTGCAGGTAGGGCTCGGGCTGTTCCGGGCGGGCCAGCCACTGCGCCACGTCGGCGACGCCCGCCTCGGTGATGGCGTACCGCTTGCGGTCGGGGCCCTCACCGGGCTCGACCGCCTCCACCTCGACCAGGCCGCCGCGCAGCAGCCGGGACAGGGTCGCGTAGACCTGGCCGTAGGCGACCGGGCGGGAGTGGCCGAAGTGTTCGTCGTAGCGCCGTTTGATGTCGTAGCCGTGCCGGGGGGTCGCCTCCAGCAGGCCGAGGAAGGTCTGGCCGATGGACATGCGGCCGACTATACACACCGCGTATACGCTCGTTGTCTACACCCCGCGCCGACCCCGTCCCGACCGGTGTCCGGCGTCGTCACCCCCGGCGTCCGCGAATGTGACACCGTCCGACGCATTGACCCGCAGATTGATACATGTCAGTGTTTGCTTCCCCGGCGTTTCCGCCGCGATCCCACCCCCGGATCGCGGGTCTCCCGTCCACCCCCGGTCGCCTCCGACAGACGGGACGGTGACGCCTGGGCGGATGCCCCGCCGACCCCCATGAGGAGCTCGCATGAAGCGCAGAACCCTGGCGATCGCCGCCGTCACCGCGGTGACGCTCGCCCTGGCCGCGCCACCGGCCGCGGCCACCCCGACCGCCCGGCCGGCCACCGCCGCGCCGGCCGTCGCCGCGCTCGCCGCGCCGGACGTCCAGGTCGCCAACGTCCAGGCGCACCTGGCCCAGTTCCAGAGCATCGCCACCAGCAACGGCGGCAACCGCAGGGCCGGCTCGGCCGGCTACACCGCCTCGGTCGCGTACGTGAAGTCCAAGCTCCAGGCCGCCGGCTACACGGTCACCGAGCAGACCTGCACCACCTGCACCTACCGGGGCAACAACGTGATCGCCGAGTGGCCGCAGGGCCCCGCCGACGACGTGGTCATGTTCGGCGCGCACCTCGACGGCGTCGCCGCCGGACCGGGCATCAACGACAACGGCTCCGGCTCGTCGGTGCTGCTGGAGAACGCCCTGGTGCTGGCCCAGCAGAGCCCGACCATGACCAAGCGGGTCCGGTTCGCCTGGTGGAACGGCGAGGAGCAGGGCCTGCAGGGCTCCAAGTTCTACGTCAACTCCCTGACCACCGCCCAGAAGGGCTACATCAAGGGGTACTACAACTTCGACATGGTCGCCTCGACCAACGGCGGCTACTTCATCAACCGGGTCACCTCCACCACCGCCGCGCCGCTCAAGGCGTACTGGGACTCCCTCGGGCTGTCGCCGGAGGAGAACACCGAGGGCCAGGGCCGCTCCGACGACTACTCGTTCCAGCAGGCCGGCATCCCCACCTCGGGCTATGCGATGGGGGCCAGCGCCCGCAAGACCAGCTCCCAGGCCAGCAAGTGGGGCGGCACCGCCAACGCCGCGTACGACCCGTGCTACCACTCGTCCTGCGACACCACCAGCAACATCAACGCCACCGGGCTCAACCGCAGCGCCGACGGCGTCGCGTACGCCATCTGGGACCTCGCGGTCGGCGGCGGCACCCCGACCAACGACTTCTCGGTCGCGGTCAGCCCGACCTCGGGTGGCGTCGCCCGGGGCGGCTCCACCACCGCCACGGTCAGCACCGCCACCACCAGCGGCAGCGCCCAGACCGTCGCGCTGTCGGCCTCCGGCGCGCCCAGCGGCGTGAGCGTCGCGTTCAGCCCGTCGTCGGTCACCTCCGGCGGCTCGGCCACCATGACGGTCAGCGCGTCGTCGAGCGCCAGCCTCGGCACCTTCACGCTGACCGTGACCGGCACCGGCTCGGCCACCCGGACGGCCAGCTACACCCTGACCGTCACCGGCGGCACCGGGAGCTGCACCGGCGGGCAGGTCGTCGGCAACGGCGGCTTCGAGTCCGGCACCAGCCCGTGGACGGCCACCACCGGCGTCATCACCAACTCGTCCAGCCAGCCGGCCCGCACCGGCTCCTACAAGGCGTGGCTCAACGGCAACGGCAGCACCAGCACCGACACGCTGTCCCAGTCGGTGACCGTGCCGGCCGGCTGCTCCTCCTACACCCTCGCCTTCTACCTGCACATCGACACCGCCGAGCGGACCACCACCGTCGCGTACGACAAGCTGGTGGTCCAGGTCGGCAGCACCACGCTGGCGACGTACTCGAACCTCAACAAGGCCAGCGGCTACACGCTGCGCTCGTTCGACGTGGGCGCGTATGCCGGGCAGACGGTGACCCTCAAGTTCACCGGCACCGAGGACTCCTCGTTGCAGACCAGCTTCGTCATCGACGACGTGACGTTGCAGGCGAGCTGACCGACCCGGGTGGGGCGGCCCGTCCGCCCCACCCGGACCGTCATGACGGTAAATGTCGTACCCGGGGCGGACCATGGGGACATGGCTGCCCCCGCGCTGTCCCACCACAGTGGTCAACCGCGATCCGTGCCGCTGCGCGAGCTGCGTACCCGGCTGACCCAGCTGATCGCGATGGCCGAGCTGACCGACACGGTCACCCTGGTCACCCGCGACGGCGACCCCCGGCCGGTCGCCGCGATCGTGCCGGCCCCCGCCGCCCGCAGCGCCGCCCAGGCCCGCGCCGACGGTGAACGCCTCGCCACGGTGACGGCGGGTTGGGCCCGCCGGCTGGAGGAGTCGCACCGGCAGGGTGCCCTGCGGCACGCCGCCGAGCTGCGGGCCGTGACCGACGCCCTCGCCGAGGTCTGGGCCGCACTCGACCGGCACGTCCCGCCCGGCACCGATCCGGCCGTGGACCGCCTCCGCGCCGCCCACGCCGACCTACACCGCGACTGACCTCCGGCCCGACCTGCCTCCGGCCTGGCCTGCCTCCGGCCTGGCCTGCCTCCGGCCTGGCCTGCTTGCGGCCTGGCCTGCCTCCGGTCTTGCCTGCCTCCGGTCTTGCCTGCTTGCGGCCCGACGCCCGGGTCGGTCCCCACTCGCGCCATGCCGGCACGCCCGCCGCCAGACGCGTCGCGCCCCACCCCCACCGCGCCCTGCCCACCCCCGCCGCGCCTTGGCCGCACCCCACCCTGCCCCGGTCCACCTCGCCCCGGTGATCAAGAAGTTTGCGTCAATTGATCAAGAGGTTTGCGTCAACTTCGATCTTCACGTTGACGCAAACCTCTTGATCACCCGGAACAGGGAGCGGGGCCGGGAGCAGGGAGCGGGGTCGGGAGCAGGGAGCGGGGCTGGGGGACGGGGCCGGGGACGGGGCCGGGGACGGGGCCGGGGACGGTCAGCTGACCGGTGCGGGGGTTCGTGCCGGGCGATCGGGGGTGTCTGGTCGGTGTAGTGTGCGCCACGGGCCGCCGAGCAGCGGGGTGAGCACCACCAGCAGGTAGCAGCCGCCCACGGTGAGCAGGACGGGCGTGGTGCCGAAGCCGTCGACGGCCACCCCGGCGGCGAGCGCGCCCAGCGGGATGCCGGCCCAGCAGCCGGCCCCGATGACCCCGAACACCCGGGCCCGCAGGTGGGCCGGCACCCGTTCCAGCTCCACCGCGCCGAGCAGCGGGTTGATCGCCCCGGCGGCGAAGCCGGACAGGGCGAAGACCGTGACGATCCAGGGCACCGGTGGCGCGGCGGCCAGCGCCCAGAAGGGTGGCGCACCGGCGACGGCGAAGGCGGTGACGAAGGTGGCCCGGCGGGGCAGCCGGTGCCCGACCGCGCTGAACAGCAGCGACCCGACCAGCGCGCCGCCGCCCATCGCGCCGACCAGCAGGCCGAACGCGGTGGCCCCGCCGAGTTCCCGGTCGGCCACCACCGGCAGCAGCACGTTGCTCTTGGTCGCGTCGAAGAAGTTGGTCACCAGCACCAGCAGCACCACCGCCCGCAGCAGCGGCTCCCGGGTCAGGAACCGCACCCCGGCGGCGAACTCCCGCCAGTAGCCGCCGCCGGTCGGGTCGGTCGGCGTGGCCGGGCGCAGCGACCGGGGCACCAGCAGCGCCACGACCAGCGCCGAGACCGCGAAGGTGGCGGCGTCCAGGGCCAGCACGGGGAGCGCGCCGAGGGTGGCGACGAGCAGGCCGGCCACCGGGGCGCCGATCAGCCGGGCGCCCCGCTCGCTGGCCTCGTACCAGCCGACGGCCCGTTCCAGGGGCACCCCGGCGGCCGCGGCAGCCTCCGGCAGCAGGGCGTTGCGGGCGGTCTGTCCGGGGGTGTCGAGCAGGCCGCTGGCGAACACCAGCCCGAGCAGCGCCCAGAACGGCAGGCCGACGGTGGCATCGAGCAGCGGCACGGCCGCCACCGTCAGCCCGGAGACCACGTCGGCCAGGACACTGGCCCGCCGGTAGCCGATCCGGTCCACCAGCACCCCGCCGAGCGCGCCGCCGAGCACCACCGGCACGGTGGCTGCCGCCCCGGTCAGGCCGGTCGCGGCGGGCGACCCGGTGGTGGCGAGCACGTAGAGCGGCAGCGCGATCAGGGTGAGCATGTTGCCGGTGAGCGAGACCGTGTGACCGACCAGCAGGCCGACCAGCGGGGTACGGCGACGCGGCGTCACCGCGGGTCCCGGAAGGCGTGGTACATCAACGTCACCGTCTCGGCCCCCGGCCGGGCGGGATCGCTGCGGGCCTGCCAGCGGGCGGCCAACGTCTCCAGGTCGGCGCGCAGCTCGATCAGCTCGTCGCTGGTCAGGTGCAGCCAGGAGTCGGCGCTGGCGGTGCCGCGCACCCACTGCGGGTCGAGGGTCGCCTCGACGTCGAGGTAGTGGCCGAGGCGTTCGGCGTACCGGTCGAGCACGGCGCGGCGCAGCAGGTCGGACGCGGTCCGGCGTTCCGGGTCGGCCAGCATCTCGACCGGCTCCCAGGACGTCCGGGCGTGTGTCGCCCGCCACCAGCGTTCCCGGCGGTCGCGGGCGTGCTCGGGGGCCTCCTCGACGAAGCCGTGCTCGGCCAGCTTGCCCAGGTGGTAGCTGACCGAGCCGACCGCCTCGTCGATGGCGTCGCTGAGCATGCCCACGGTGCGCGGGCCCCGCACCCGCAGCTCGCCGAGCAGTCGCAAGCGGGTCGGGTGGGCCAGCGCGCGCATCGCCCGGGGGTCCGACAGGTGCCGGTCGGGTTTCTCCGTCATGTGCCCACCCTAGAAGCACAAGACATGAAGTACAAGAAGTCTTGTGTATTGCGGTGGCGCGCCGTGGCGGCCACGCGCTGCGGCGCGCGGACGCGGCGGGGAGAATGCGACGGAGCGACGGCTGACGCGGACCCGGCCGGGACCAGGAACAGGGGCGGTGCCGATGACCGAGCCGACGGTGACCACCGCAACCCAGCCGGCGGTGACCACCGCAACCCAGCCGGCGGTGACCAACGCAACCGGGCCGGCGGCGTCCACCGGGCCGGCGGCGTCCACCGGGCCAGGGGCGTCCGACCAGGCCGGGGCCGGGGGCGGGCCGTGACGTCCGGTCTGGCGCTGACCTTCGCCCTCGGCGCGGCGTTCGGCTACGGCGTCGGCTCGGTCCTGCAGGCCGTCGGGGCGCGACGCGGGGCCAGCACCCTGCGCGCCCTCGGCCACCCGCTCTACCTCGCCGGCCTGGCCTGCGACACACTGGCCTGGCTGGCCTCCCTGGTCGCCCTCCAGAAACTGCCCGTGTACGCGGTCCAGTCGGTCACCGCCGGCTCGCTGGCCGTCACCGTGGTCGTCGCCCGGACCGTGCTCGGCGCGCGACTGCGCCGCCGGGACACCGGGGCGATCCTGCTCACCGTCGCCGCCCTCACCGTCATCTCGCTGGCCGCCGGCCCCGAACCGCCGGTCACCGCGTCCACGGCGCTGCGGGCCGGCCTGGCCGGCGCGGCGGTGCTGACCGCGATCGCCGGTCTCGCCGCCCTGCGGGTCGCCCGGCCGATCGTCGCCGCCACCCTCGCCGGTCTCGCCTGGGGCATCACCGCGCTGTGCGCGCGGGCGCTCACCCCGCCATCCGACCCGCTGGGCCACCCCGGCGCGGCGGCCTGGGCCCTGCTGCGGGAGCCGGTCACCTGGGGACTGGTCATCTCCGGGGTGGCCGGGACGATCCTCTACGCGCACGCGCTGCGCCACGGGCAGGTCGGGCCGGTCACCGCCGTGCTCTGGGCGGTCGAGATCGTCGTCCCCTCGGTCGCCGGGGTGCTGCTGCTCGGCGACGGCGTCCGCGCCGGCTGGTTGCCCTGGGCGGTCCTGGCCACCCTGACCACCGTGGCCGCCGCGATCGTGCTCGCCAGCGCCCCGGGCACCGCCGACACCGCCGCGCCGGACGACCACGCCCCCGGCTGAGCCGCAGGGCACCCGGCGGACGTCGAGCGGGGTCAGCCCGCCCGGCGACCCTCCCCGGCCGGTCGCCGACCCTTGAGCCGGCGGCCCAACTCCCTGGCGATCTCCCGGTTCGCGTCGCGTTCGGCGAGCACCTGACGCTTGTCATACGAGCGGCGGCCTCGGGCCAGCCCGACCTCGACCTTGGCCCAGCCGTTGCTGAAGTACATCGACAGCGGCACCAGGGTCACCCCCGGGTCACGCAGCTTCTCCAGGATGCGGGCGATCTCCACCCGGTGCAGCAGCAGCTTGCGGGTCCGCCGGGGCTGGTGGTTGGTCCAGGTGCCGAAGCCGTACTCCGCGATGTGCAGGCCGTACAGCATGATCTCGCCGTCGCGTTCCTGGGCGAACGCGTCGACCAGCGACACCCGCTTCTCGCGCAGCGACTTCACCTCGGTGCCGACCAGCACGATGCCCGCCTCGTACGCCTTCAGGACGGTGTAGTCGTGCCGGGCCTTCCTGTTGACGGCGACCAGCGTGCGCTCCGCGTCCCGTGCCACGACGACCACCTCCGTCCGGATCTGCCAGCGGCGTACACCCTACCGCCGGTGCCGACCCGGCATCCGCGTGGCAGGATCGCCGCATGTCGGAGTGGGCGGCGATCGTGCCGGAGGACCGGGACTGGACCGGCGTCATCGACGGCGGGTGCGCCGAGTGCGGTTTCGTGCCGCAGCGGGCCGAGACCACCGGGGGGCGGCTGCGGGCCACCGTCCCGGTCTGGCGGGAGGTGCTGTCCCGACCCGACGCGACCCGGCGGCCCGCGCCGACCGTCTGGTCGCCGGTGGAGTACGCCTGCCACGTGCGGGACACCTGCCGGATCTTCCGGGGTCGGTTGGCGCTGATGCTCGACGAGGACGACCCGGTCTTCCCCAACTGGGACCAGGACGCCACCGCCGTCGAGGACGACTACTTCCACCAGTCACCGGCCCGGGTGGCCGGGGAACTCGCCGAACAGGCCGAGTCGACCGCCGCCGCGTTCGACGCCGTCACGCCTGGGCAGTGGGCCCGGCCGGGCCGGCGCAGCAACGGTTCGGTGTTCACCGTGGGCCGCTTCGCCGTCTACTTCCTGCACGACGTGGTGCACCACGTGCACGACGTCACCCGCCCGGCGACCACCCGCTGACCCCGCGCGCAGCCGCCCGGCCGGTAGGGTGCGCGGCCGTGACCGACGCCGACTTCCTCGCCGAGACCCGCGCCTCCTACGACACGATGGCCGCCGAGTACACCACCCGCAACCGTGGTGAGCTGGCCGCCCGCCCGGTCGAGCGGGCCATGCTCGCCGCGTTCGCCGAGACCGTGCTGACCGGCGGGGGCGGGCCGGTGCTGGAGGTCGGCTGCGGCCCCGGGCGGATCACCGGTCACCTGCGCGACCTCGGACTGGCCGTCACCGGGCTCGACCTGTCCCCGGGCATGCTGGCGCAGGGCCGGCTGGCCCATCCCGACCTGCGCTTCGTCGAGGCGTCCATGCTGGACCTGCCGGTGGCCGACGGCGTGCTGGCCGGGCTGGTCGCCTGGTACAGCGTCATCCACGTGCCCGACGAGTGGCTGCCCCGGGTGTTCGCCGAGTTCCACCGGGTCCTCGCCCCCGGCGGGCACGCCCTGCTCGCCTTCCAGGTCGGCGACGAGACGGTCCGCTACACCGAGGCGTGGGGCCACCCGGTGGCGCTGGCCTTCCGTCGCCGCCGCCCGGACCACGTGGCCGCGCTGCTGAGCGCCGCCGGACTGCCCGAGCAGGCCCGGATGTGCCGGGCGCCGCAGGAGTTCGCCGGTGCCATGGAACGCACCCCGCAGGCCAGCCTGCTGGTTCGTCGGGACGACGACCGGGCGTGACCGGGCCGCCACGGCACCTCGTATCCTGTTGCGCGGATCTGGCCCACCCGTACGAGGAGGTTGGTGTGAGCAGTCGGACCGAGACGCTGGAGTTCCAGGCGGAGACACGCCAGCTGCTGCAACTGATGGTGCATTCCATCTACTCGCACAAGGACGTCTTCCTGCGCGAGCTGATCTCCAACGCCTCCGACGCGTTGGACAAGCTCCGGCTGGAGTCGCTGGTCGACTCCGACCTCGACGTCGACACCTCTGACCTGCACATCGAGTTGGTCGCCGACCCGCAGGCCCGGACCCTGACGGTGCGGGACAACGGCATCGGCATGTCCCGCGAGGACGTCGTCTCGCTGATCGGCACCATCGCCCGCTCCGGCACCGCCGAGCTGTTGCGCAAGCTCAAGGAGTCGAAGGAGACCGCCGGCGGTGAGCTGATCGGCCAGTTCGGTGTCGGGTTCTACTCGACGTTCATGGTCGCCGACCGGGTCACCCTGCTGACCCGGCGGGCCGGGCAGGCCGAGGGCACCCGCTGGGAGTCCAGCGGCGAGGGCACGTACGTGGTGGAGACCGTCGACGACGCCCCGCAGGGCACCTCGGTCACCGTGCACCTCAAGCCCGCCGACGACGAGGACAACCTGCACGACTACGCCGACCTCGCCACGGTCCGGCAGATCGTCAAGCGGTACTCGGACTTCATCGCCTGGCCGATCCGCACCACCGTGCCGGGCGTCGACGGCGGCGAACCCACCGAGGAGACCCTCAACTCCCGCAAGGCGCTCTGGGCGCGACCGCGCGACGAGGTCGCCGAGGAGGAGTACCGGGACTTCTACCGGCACGTCAGCCACGACTGGACCGACCCGCTGGAGACCATCCACATGCGCGGGGAGGGCACCTTCGAGTACGAGGCGCTGCTGTTCCTGCCCGCGCACGCGCCGTACGACCTGTACCAGGCCGACGGCCGGCGCGGGGTGCAGCTGTACGTCAAGCGGGTGTTCGTGATGGACGACTGCGCCGCGCTGATGCCGAACTACCTGCGCTTCGTCAAGGGCGTGGTGGACGCCCACGACCTGTCGCTGAACATCTCCCGGGAGATCCTGCAGCAGGACCGGCAGATCCAGATCGTCCGCCGCCGGCTGGTCCGCAAGGTGCTCGCCACGGTCAAGGACATGCGCACCGGCAACCCGGAGAAGTTCGCCACCTTCTGGGGCGAGTTCGGCCGGGTGGTCAAGGAGGGTCTGCTGGAGGACCCGGACAACACCGAGACCATCCTCGAACTGCTGTCGGTGGCCTCGACCCACCACGACACCGAGCCCACCACGCTGGGCGGGTACGTGGAGCGGATGAAGGACGGCCAGACCGAGATCTACTACGCCACCGGCGAGAACCGCACCATGCTGGAGAACTCGCCGCACCTGGAGGCGTTCCGGGCCAAGGGTTTCGAGGTGCTGCTGCTCACCGACCCGGTCGACGAGGTGTGGGTGGAGCGGGTCGGCCAGTTCGACGGCAAGCCGCTGCGCTCCATCGCCAAGGGTCAGGTCGACCTGGAGACCGAGCAGGAACGCAAGGACACCGAGGTCGCCCGGGAGCAACAGAACAAGGAGTACGCCGAGCTGCTCACCTTCCTCGGCGGGGCGCTCGCCGACACGGTCAAGGAGGTCCGGCTCTCCTCCCGGCTGACCACCTCGCCCGCGTGCATCGTCGGCGACGCGCACGACATCACCCCGACCCTGGAGAAGATGTACCGGGCGATGGGGCAGGAACTGCCGCCGGTCAAGCGCATCCTCGAACTCAACCCGACCCACCCGCTGGTCACCGGCCTGCGCGTCGCCCACCAGCGGGGCGACGACAGCGCGGGGCTGACCGAGACCGCCGAGTTGCTCTACGGCACGGCGCTGCTCGCCGAGGGTGGCGACCTGGCCGACCCGGCCCGGTTCGCCCGGCTGCTCGCCGACCGGCTGGCCCGTACCCTCTGATCCGCCTCCGCTCCCGGCCGGGTCGACGCCCGGCCGGGAGCGGCGGGGCCTCGGTGGCCGTCCCCGGGTGACCGGGCCCGGGTGGGCCGGCGCTGACCCGGCGGTCGGTCGCCGTACCGGATAGGGTTACCCCAGGTGTGCCGGGAAGTCTGGTCGGCGGTGGATGACGCGATCCCTGCCGACGAGGAGTTTCCGTGACCAACGCCACCCGGCGACGCTCCAGCCTGTTCGCCCGCCGCTCCTGGGGCGAGACCAGCCGGATCTCGGCCATCCTCCGCCGGGAGACCGTCGGCGGGGCGCTGCTGCTCGGCGGGGCGCTCATCGCCCTGGTCTGGTCGAATTCCCCCTGGTCGGGCGCGTACCAGACGCTGCGGGACAGCACCGTCGGCCCGGCCGCGCTGCACCTCGACCTGAGCGTGGCGACCTGGGCCGCCGACGGTCTGCTCGCGGTGTTCTTCTTCGTCGCCGGCCTGGAACTCAAACGCGAGTTCGTCGCCGGTGACCTGCGCGACCCCCGGCGGGCGGCGGTGCCGGTGGCGGCGGCCGTCGGTGGGGTGATCGTGCCCGCCGTCCTGTACGCCCTGATCGCCGCCGGAGCGGGCGACGGCGCGGGCCGGGGCTGGGCCATCCCGACCGCCACCGACATCGCGTTCGCCCTGGCGGTGCTCGCGGTGGTGGGCCGTTTCCTGCCGTCGGCCCTGCGGACCTTCCTGCTCACCCTGGCGGTGGTCGACGACCTGCTCGCCATCACGATCATCGCGGTCTTCTACACCTCGGACCTGTCCGTCGCCCCGCTGCTGGGTGCGCTGCTGCCGCTCGCCGCGTTCGGGCTGCTGGTGCAGCGCCGGGTCCGCTCGTGGTGGCTGCTGCTGCCGTTGGCCGCCCTCACCTGGGTGCTGGTGCACGAATCGGGGGTGCACGCCACCGTGGCCGGCGTCCTGCTCGCCTTCACCGTGCCGGTGCTGCGCAGCGCCGCGGCCGGCGGCCCGGACGCCGGACCCGGCCTGGCCGAGCACTTCGAGCACCGGATACGGCCGATCTCCGCCGGCATCGCCGTGCCGGTCTTCGCGTTCCTCTCCGCCGGGGTCACCGTGGGAGGGCTCGCCGGGCTGGCCACCGCGTTGACCGACCGGGTCGCGGTGGGTATCGCCGTCGGCCTGGTCGTCGGCAAGCCGATCGGCATCCTGACCGCCACCTGGCTGGCGTCCCGGTTCACCCGGGCCGACCCCGACGAGGGCCTCAACTGGCTCGACGCGCTCGGGCTCGCGTTGCTGGGCGGGATCGGCTTCACCGTCTCGCTGCTGATCGGGGAGCTGGCCTTCGGGCTGGGCAGCGCCCGCGACGACCACGCCAAGGTGGCGGTGCTCGCCGGTTCGCTGGTGTCGGCCCTGCTGGCCAGCGTCATCCTGCGGGCCCGTAGCCGGGTCTACCGGCGGGTGCACGAGGCCGAGAGCGTCGACCTGGACCGCGACGGCGTACCGGACGTCTTCCAGCCGGAGCCGCCCCGACCCGCCGACGGACCGTCCGTCCCGAGGTGACCGCCGGCCCGGTGGTCAGGGCCCGACCGGGTACGCCCGGGTGTCGCCGTCCGCGACGCTCGCCCAGACCTGCTGCCCGGGGCGCAGCCGCAGGCCGGTGGCGGCGGCGGGGGTGAGGTCGGCGACGGTGTCGAGCACCCCGGTGAGCTGCACCCGCAGGTGGTCGCCGTGCCGGTGCACCCCGGTGACGGTCGCCGACCAGCCGGGTCGGGTGGTGTCGTCGGGGCGGTGCGGGTGCAGGCGCACGGCGGTGGGTGCGAAGACCACGAAGGCGTCGCCGTCGAGGCGGTCGGCGGTCGGCACCGCGAGCCCGTCGGCGAGCCGGACCCGCCGCCCGTCGGCCCGGCCCCGGTGCAGGTTCAGACCGACCAGCCGGGCCACGTAGTCGGTGCGCGGCCGGCCGGTGACCGAGGCCGGGTCGCCCTCCTGGACCACCCGGCCGTCCTCGACGACGACCAGTCGGTCGGCCAGCGCCAGCGCGTCCAGCGGGTCGTGGGTGACCAGCACGGCCGCCCCGGCGTGGTCGGTGAGGTGGCGGTGCAGTTGGGCGCGGGTGTCCAGCCGGGTCCGGGCGTCGAGCGCGGCCAGCGGCTCGTCGAGCAGCAGCAGGGCCGGGTGGACGGCGAGCGCGCGGGCCAGCGCCACCCGCTGGGCCTGCCCGCCGGAGAGCTGCCGGGGCCGCCGTCCGGCGTATCCGGCCAGGCCGACCCGGTCCAGCCACCGGTCGGCCCGTTCCCGGGCGGCCCGCCGGGGCAGGCCCTGCCGGCGCGGGCCGAAGGCCACGTTGTCCCGGGCGGTCAGGTGCGGGAAGAGCAGGTAGTCCTGGAACACCACGCCGACCGGTCGCCGCTCGGGTCGCACGAACGTCCGCCCGTCCGGGCGGTCCAGCTCCACCCCGTCGAGGCGTAGCCACCCGGCGTCGAGCGGCTGCAGCCCGGCCAGGGCGCGCAGCGCGGTGGTCTTGCCGGCGCCGTTCGGGCCGAGCAGCGCGACCACCTCCCCGGCGGCGACGTGCAGCCGGACGTCCAGCCGGAACCCGGCCCGGTCGACGACCAGGTGCCCGTCGAGCAGCGGCGGTGTCACGGGCCGCCGATCCACCGGTCGCGCAGCCCGGCGAGGATCACCACCGAGACGGTGAGCAGCACCAGGCTGAGCACCACGGCGGCCTCCAGGTCGGTCTCCAGGGCCAGGTAGACGGCGAGCGGCATGGTCTGGGTACGGCCCGGGTAGTTGCCGGCGAAGGTGATGGTCGCGCCGAACTCGCCGAGCGCGCGGGCCCAGCACAGCACCGCCCCGGCGGCGACGCCCGGGGCGACCAGCGGCAGGGTGACCCGGGTGAAGGTGGTCCACCGGCTCGCGCCCAGGGTGGCGGCGGCCTCCTCGTAGCGGTGGTCGACGCCGCGCAGCGCCCCCTCCACCGCGATGATCAGGAACGGCATCGCCACGAACGCCTCGGCGAGCACCACGCCGGTGGTGGTGAACGGCAGCGTGACGCCGAAGGTGGCGTCCAGCCAGCCGCCGACCGGCCCGCGCCGGCCGAAGACCAGCAGCAGCGCCACGCCGCCGACCACCGGCGGCAGCACCAGCGGCACGGTGACCAGCGCCCGGACCAGCCGCCGGCCGGGGAACTCCACCCGGGCCAGCAGCCAGGCCAGGGGTACGCCCAGCGCCAGGCAGAGCAGCGTGGCGAGGGTGGCGCACTGCACCGACAGCCGTAGCGCGGTGAGCACCCCGGGTGCGGTGAGGCGCGGTCCCAGCGACGTCCACGGGGTGCGCAACAGCAGGCCGCCCAGCGGCAGCACCAGGAACAGCAACCCCAGGGCGGCCGGTACGAGCAGCGCGACCGGCGCCCGTTGACCGGTGCCGCGTCGGCGGGTGGACGCGGTCACGGGCCTGCCGGCGGCTGGAATCCGGCGTCGGTGAGGACGGCCCGGCCGGGTGCGGAACGGACCAGCGCGACGAAGGCGCGGGCGGCGGTGGGGTTCGGCGCGTCGGTGAGCACCACGATCGGGTAGTCGTTGCCGGCACGGGCGGACTCGGGGAACTCGACGCCGTCGACCTCCCGGTCGGCCGCGCGGGCGTCGGTGCGGTAGACCAGCGCCGCGTCGACCTCGCCGAGTTTCACCTTGGCCAGTGCTCCCTTGACGTCCTGTTCGAGGGTGACCGGGGTGACCCGTACGCCGGCCGCGTCCAGGGCGGTGGTGGCCGCCGCCCCGCACGGCACCTGGGCGGCGCACAGCGCGACCTTCAACCCCGGCCGGGTCAGGTCGGCCAGGCCGGTGAGGCGCTGCGGGTTGCCCTGCGGCACGGCGATGACGAGCTGGTTGCGGGCGAAGACGGTGGGGGCGTCGGCGGCGTGCCCGGCGTCGGTGACGGTGGCCATGTTCCCAGGGGCGGCCGAGGCGAACACGTCGGCGGGCGCACCCTGGGTGATCTGGGTGGCCAGGGCGGAGCTGCCGGCGAAGTTGAAGGTGACCGTCGTGCCGGGGTGCTCGGCCTCGAACCGCCGGCCAAGGGTGGTGAACGACTCGGTCAGCGACGCGGCGGCGAAGACGGTCAACGTGCCGCGCGGTCCACCGTCGGCGGCCGGGGCGGTGGTTCCGGCCGCGCATCCGGCCAGGGCGAGGACTGCCGCGACGAGGGGGAGGACGACGGCGCGCCGGTGGCCGCCCGGCGGGTCGGCGGTAGGGGCGGGCGGTCCGCCGACGGGTCGGGTCACGGGTCGGTCCTCGTCCTGGTGGGGCCGGTGGGCGCGGGCCGCTCCACCACGACGGTGGTCGACTTGATGACGGCGACGGCCACCGAGCCGACCCGCAGGTCCAGTTCGTCGACGGCCTCGCGGCTCATCAGGGAGACGATCCGGAACGGCCCGGCCTGGATGTCGACCTGGGCCATCACGGTGTCCCGGACGACGGCGGTGACGATCCCGCGCAGCCGGTTGCGGGCCGAGGAGAACTCGGCGCCCTCGTCGGGGGCGGCGGACTGGGCGCGAACGAAGCCGGCCAGGTCCACGCCGTCGACGAGCCGGTGGCCGTGGGTGTCCCGCCGGGCGGGCAGCCGGCCGGCGTCCACCCAGCGCCGCACGGTGTCGGCGCTGACTCCGAGCAACTCGGCGGCCTCGCTGATCCGGAACACGCTCACCCGGTCACTCTAGCGACCCGCACCTGCCTAGTGAAAGGAGGTTCTGCCATCGCAGAAGCGAGCGTTGCTGCTTCCTCCAGCTCGCAGTCGCGGGTATTCGTGAGGGCCGGCCGACGTCGGTCCGGGCCGCAGTCGGAGTGGCGGGCGTCGGTCTGGCCGGCGTCGGGTCGGCGGGTGGAGCCGGGCCGGCCCCCGGGCGACCGGGGGAAGGCGGGTGGGGCGGACACGCCGACGGCCGGCCGTCGCGGGTGGCGACGACCGGCCGCTGCCGGCGGTGCGAGGGTCAGCTCAGGGTGAGCGCGGTGTCGTCCACCACGAAGGACGTCTGGAGGCTGCTGTCCTCCACCCCGCTGAACGAGATGGTGACGGTGCTGCCCGCCAGCGCGGACACGTCGAAGCTGCGCTGCACGTAGCCGCTGGCGGCGTTGACGTTGGAGTACGTCGCCAGGGTGGTGCTGCCGGCCTTGACGGTCAGCTTGTCGTACGCCGTGCTGCCCGACTCGGCCGTGTCGATGTGCAGCCAGAAGGACAGGGTGGCCCGGCAGCCGGCCGGGATGGTCACCGACTGGGTGACGGTGTCGGTGTGGGTCGAGCCGTACCCGTTGAGCCACGCCTTGTACGAGCCACCGTGCGCGGCCTGGCTGGCCGACGAGGTGATCACGCCCGAGGTGGCGGTCCAGCCGGTGCCGCCGGACTCGAAGCCGGGGTTGGTCAGCTTCTGGCCCGAGCAGCCGCCCGAGGTCGGGGTGGGCGTCGGGGTGGAGGTCGCCGTCGGGGTGGGCGTCGGGGTGCCGCCGGTGCAGGTCGGGTCGGCGGACTGCGCCGGCACGCTCACCGCGTCCCAGGCGGCCTTGACCGTGTTGAACTCGGTGCAGCTGCCCGGGTAGAGGGTCTTGGCGGCCTGCAACGTCCAGGTGCGGTACTTCAGGTACGACGAGGTGGTCGTCTTGAGCAGCATCGCGTTGTACATGATCTTGATGGCCTTCTGGATGCCGAGGCCGGTCACCGTGCTGCTGTTGCAGGTGGGGCTGGTCGGCTGCCCGTTGGTCGGGTTGCTGCCCATGGCCAGCAGGTAGAACCAGTGGTTGCCCGGACCGGCCGCCGCGTGCACCTCCTGGCTCGGGATGCTGCTGGAGTAGCAGTTCGCGTCGCCGAGCGCGGACGGGTTGTACATGTTGCGGATCGGGCCGCTGCCGACCAGGTTGATCTTCTCGCCGACGAGGAAGTCCGGCGCGTCGTAGGTGGACGGCTCGTTGGCGAACCACTCGGTGGCCGCGCCGAAGGTGTCGGCGACGAACTCCTGGGTGTTGCCCCGGGAGATGCCGCCGGGGGTGGTGTCGTCGATGCCGTGGCCGATCTCGTGGGCCACCACGTCGAGCGAGCCGATCCACTGCCCGGCGGTGTTCTTGCCGATCTGCACCTGCGAGCCGTCGTAGTAGGCGTTCTGGTCGTTGAGCCCGACGCGGATGGGCCACGCGCCACCGCTGCCGTTCGCGCCGTTGCGGCCCAACCACTGCGACAGCATCTTGTGCTCGGTCTGCGCCGAGAACAGGGCGTCGACGCAGCCGGTCTCCTTGTTGGTGCCGGTGCCGTTGCCCCAGACGTCGTCCGATCCGGAGAAGGTGGTGTTGTTCGCGGCGTCCTGGCAGCTCAGGTTGGTGGTGCTCGGGTCCTTCAGCGAGTAGGTGCTGCCCGACTGGGTGGTGTTCAGGGTGACCGGGCCGTTCCACGCGCCGGTGCCGGTGCCCCGCACCACGTGCTCCCGGGTGTCCAGCACCGCGCCGGTGGCGGCGTCCACGTCGACGGTCAGCCGGCTGGGGCCGTCCGCGCCGGTGCCGGTGACGGTGGTCTCCCAGGCCAGCGCGGGTCGGGTGCCGAGGGTGTGCACGACCAGCGTGGTGCCCTCGACGCCGCTGACCGTGCGCAGTCGGGCGCGGGCGGTCCGCTCGGCGGCGGCGGCGGTGAGCTTCGGGGTGATGGACAGGTTCCCGATGCTCTGCTGCTGGGCGACGGAGGCGTAGGTGACCTCGCCGGTGGCGGTGGTCGCCAGGACGAAGTCCCCGCCGACCACGCGCAGGCCCTTGTAGGTGCGTTCGTAGGGGACGTACTGGATGCCTTCGGAGGCGATGACCGGCCGCTGCACGAACGCGTCGTCGGCGCTGGCGTGCAGGTAGGCGGGACGGCTGGCGACCAGTGAGCTGGCCGCGCCGACGGCGGCGGCCCGGGCCTGGGCCGGGTCGGGGGCGGGGTGGGACGGCGCGGCCTGGACCGCCGCGGCGGTGCCCGCGGCGATCAGGCCGGCCGCGACCGCGCCGGAGAGCGCGACGAGGCGGGGTGAGAGCGTCAAGGGGATGCTCCTGTTCTCGGACGGCGTCGCGGTGCCCGGTGGGGTCGCGCGCCGATGCTGCGTGAGGCGTGGCCGCGACGGGTGGTCTCCGGGCTGCCGGCGGGCCCGGTGGGGGTGACTGTCCGTCGCGTGTCGCCGGGGGTTGGCGACTGCTGGAGGCACGATCACACGGGCAGGCACTCATATCAATGGGTTGACCCGGGCAACCATGCCTCCGGGCTGCCGAAACCCCTGTTGCCAGGTGGTGAACGACCCTCCGCCACCCCGGTCTGAACAGGTCATCCCCGTCGATCCCGGTCCCGCCGAGCGCCCCAGTTGCGGGTTTTCGCCGGAACGCGCGCCGGATGCGCATACACGCGCCGACCAGCGCTACGACGCCCTCGCCGGGGTCCGTCGTACCCGGCCCGGCGGGGCCCGTGCCCGGCTCGCGGGTGCGAACCGGACGGGCGTCGGTCGCCTACCATTCCGGCTGTGCCGGACATCGACGGATCCCTCGCCGCCGGGCAGGTCTGGCGGGGGCAGGGCGACTGGTCGCAGGCCGCCCGACGGGCCAAGCGACGGATCACCACCGGGCGGCGGGCGGTCGCCGCGCTGACCGCCGCCGCTGCCGTCGCCGGCACCGCGGCGGCCCGGCTGGCCCCGTCCGCGCCCACCGCCGGCCGGGTGCTGGCGTTCGTCGCCGCCGTGTCGCTGCTGCTGGTGCCGGTGCTCGGCCGCCGCGCCTCCCGCGACGCGGTGGCCGTCTGGACCCGGCTCCGGGCGGTCTCCGAGGCGTCCAAGGCGGAGCTGTACCGCT
The DNA here is from genome assembly GCF_049178995.1 of Micromonospora sp. WMMD735. Lineage (NCBI taxonomy): Bacteria > Bacillati > Actinomycetota > Actinomycetes > Micromonosporales > Micromonosporaceae > Micromonospora > Micromonospora sp. WMMD735. The sequence goes on along the minus strand of NZ_JBMHMJ010000002.1, from coordinate 1,486,837 downwards.
ACCTCGCCCGGGTCGCCCCCTACGCCGGCGCCGACGCCGACGCCGTCCTGCTGCACCGCTACGGACTGCTCGTGGACGACGTCGGCGATCTGGTCGGGTACACCCTCGACGGCACCCCGGCCGACCGTCCGCTGCCCCCGGTCACCGGCCTGCCGAGCTACCTGACCGAACGGGTGCAGCGACAGGTCGACGGCTACTACCTGCCGGCGGCCCGGCAGGCCGCCCGCGCCGCCGCCCGGATCGGCCGGGCGGCGACCGCGTTGACCGTCCTGGCCGCCCTGCTCTCCGCCGTCGTCGGGGTGTTCGGCGACGCGCTCGGCCTGACCGCGTGGGTGCCGGTGGTCGCGGCGGTCACGACCGCGCTGATCGGCTACGGCACGGCCGAACGCTACGAACAACAGCACCTGGAGTACGCCCGGACGGCCGACCAGCTCACCCGGCTGCGACTGACCCGGGCCGCCGGGGCGGGCTGGACCGACGACGAGGCGTTCGTCACCGAGGCCGAGCGGATCATCGCCCAGTCCAACGCGGCGTGGATGGCCAAGATGATCGAGGATGATGGCGCTGCGCAGCAGTGACATGACGGGCTGTGGCGGATAGCATCATCGACATCCGTGATTGGTCGTCGACGTGGGCGGACAGCCGTCCACCTCCGACACAAGATGGGGGCCCGACGTGGACCGCACCCAACGCCCGTCCGATCCGTTCCCGACGCCGATGAGCGACGTGCGACGCACCCCGCTCGGTCAGATCCCGGTCGAGCGGGCCGTCGCCGTCGCCCGCATCGACGACCGCCGGGCCACCCACCCGACCCGGGTCGATGTCGCGTCCTTCAGCTCACACGTCTGACCCGGCCACCACGCCCCGCGTCCCGGTCACCCCGCTGCGCCAGTACGTCCTCAAGCTGACCAGCCGGTGTGACCTGGCGTGCGACCACTGCTACGTCTACGAACACCCCGACCAGTCGTGGCGTCGTCAACCCCGGCTGATGACGCCCGACACGGTCGAGGCCACCGCACGGCGGATCGCCGAACACGCCACCACCCACCGGCTCACCGCGGTCCGGGTGGTCCTGCACGGCGGGGAACCCCTGCTGGCCGGCGCGGCCCGGCTCGCCACCACCGCCACCACCCTGCGTCGGGCGATCGACCCGGTGACCCGGCTCGACCTGCGGATGCAGACCAACGGCGTGCTGCTCACCCCCGAGATCGCCGACGTCCTCGTCGCCCACGACGTCAGGGTGGGCGTCTCGCTGGACGGTGACCGGTCGGCCAACGACCGGCACCGCCGGTACGCCAACGGCGCGAGCAGCCACGACCAGGTGCGCCGGGCACTGGACCTGCTGCGTCGCCCCGCCTACCGCAGCTCCTACGCCGGGCTGCTGTGCACCGTCGACCTGGCCAACGACCCGCTGCGGGTCTACCAGGCGCTGCTCGCCGAGGAACCGCCCCGGATCGACTTCCTGCTGCCGCACGCCAACTGGGACCGGCCACCCGCCCGCCCCGACGGGGCCACCACCCCGTACGCGGACTGGCTGCTGACCATCCACCGGCGCTGGCTGGCCGACGGGCGGCCGGTGCCGATCCGGCTGCTGGAGTCCCTGCTGGCCACGGCCACCGGCGGCAGCACCGGCACCGAGGCGGTCGGGCTCGCCCCGGCGGACCTGGTCGTGGTGGAGACCGACGGCAGCTTCGAGCAGGTCGACTCGCTCAAGTCCGCCTTCCACGGCGCCGCCGCCACCGGCCTGGACGTGTTCCGGCATGCCGTCGACGAGGCGGCGGCCCATCCGGGCATCGCCGTGCGGCAGACCGGCCTGGCCGGCCTGTGCGCCACCTGCCGCTCCTGCCCGCTGGTACGCCGCTGCGGCGGGGGCCTGTTCGCCCACCGCTACCGCTCGGGCACCGGTTTCGACAACCCGTCGGCGTACTGCGCCGACCTGGCCGCGTTGATTCGGGCCACCGCCGTCCCCGCCGGGTCGCCGCAGCAGCCGCCGGTCGACACGTTGCCCCCCGCCGTCCTGGCCGACCTCGGCTCGGGCCGGGGCGGCCCGGGTTCGGTGGGTCAGCTCGCCGCCGTCCACCACGGCATCGCCCGCGCGTTGACGGTCGCCCTCAGCCCCGCCGCCACCGCCGACCCGGTCGCGGCGGCCGGCTGGCACCTCCTGGTGGCGCTGGACGTGTCCGCGCCCGACGCCGTCGACCACGTGCTCACCCACCCGTTCGTCAGGCGGTGGGCGCAGCGGTGCCGGGCCGGGGCGACCGGCGACCTGCCCCACCTCGCCGCCGTCGCCGCCGCGGCGGCGGTCCGGGCCGGCGTGGACGCCGAACTCGTGCTGCCGGTGCGGGCCGGCGCGGTGCACCTGCCGACCCTCGGCGCGATCATGGTGGACACCGACGCCGCGTCGGTGCCCGTCACGATCTCCGCCGGCGGCGTCGCGCTGCGGGCCGGCCGGCGACGCGTGCGGGTCCGGCCGGCCGTCGGACCCCACCCGGACCGGTGGCGGCCCACCCGGGCGGCCCACACCGGCGACGGGACCGTCCTGCTGGAGGACACCGACCCGTTCCGCGACTGCTTCGACCTGCCGGTGGCGGCCCGGCTCACCCCGGCGGTCGCCGACCGCTGGACGCGGCAGGTGCGTCGGGCGGTCGACCGCCTCGACACTGAGGCGCGCGGATACGCCCCCGGGGTACGCACCCTCCTGCGCACCGTGGTGCCGCTGCGGCCGGACCCGTCCGGCCGCTCCCGCAGCGCCGCCGCCCGGTCCGCGTTCGGCGCGGTCGCCGTCACCCCCGTCGCCGACGACGCCGCGCTGGCGGTGCTGCTCGTGCACGAGGTGCAACACCTCAAACTGGACGCCGTGCTCGACGTCTGCGAACTGTTCGACCCCGCCGACGCGCGAAGGCTGCGGGTGCCCTGGCGCGACGACCCCAGGCCGGTGGAAGGCGCGCTGCACGGCGTCTACGCCCACCTCGCCGTCGCCGACGTGTGGCGGCACCGCCCGGGAGCCGAGGCGGCGGCACACCACCGGCGCTACCGGGAATGGACCGACACGACGGTCGACGCACTGCTCGACCTCGGCAGCCTCACCGCCGACGGCGAGCGGTTCGTCCGGCGGATGCGCGCCACCCTGGACGGCTGGCGGTGAACGACAGGGCCACCCTCGCCGCCGACCTGCGGACGCTCGGACTACCCACCGGCGCGACCGTCCTGGTGCACTGCGCGCTGTCCCGGGTCCGGCCCGAGCCGGCCGGGCCGGCCACCCTCCTCGCCGCGCTGCGCGACACCCTCGGTGACCACGGCACGGTGGTCGTGCCGACGCAGACCGCCGGCAACTCGGTGACCTCACCGGCGTTCCGCGCCGCCACGGCGGGGATGACCCCGACCCAGGCCGCCGCCGTCGAGGCGACCATCGCGCCGTTCGACCCGGCGCACAGCCCGGCCCAGGGGATGGGGGCGTTCGCCGAACACGTCCGCCGGCAGGCCGACGCCCGGCGCAGCGCCCACCCGCAGACCTCCTTCGCCGCTCTCGGCCCGGCCGCCGCCACCCTGACCGCCCGGCACGACCTGGACTGCCACCTCGGCGACCGGTCCCCCCTGGGCGCGCTGTACGCCGCCGACGCCCTGGTCCTGCTGCTCGGCGTCGACTGGTCGGTGTGCACCGCGTTCCACCTCGCCGAGTACCGGTGCGCCCGGCCCGCACCGCACCGGGCGTACCGCTGCTACCTGCGTGACCCGCAGGGCCGCCGGGTCCGCCGGGACTTCCGCGCCCCGCACCTGGACGACGGCGACTTCCCGCGGATCGGGGCGGCCGTGGTGGCCGCCGGGGCGGTCCGCTCCGGGCCGGTGGGTGCCGCCGACGGTCACCGTGTACGGCTGCGCCGCGCGGTCGACCTCGCCCGGGGGTGGATGGATGCGCACCGACTGGCTTGAACGGGACAGCGCAGGGTTGGCAGCTGTCGATACTGTGGTCGGCCGGGAGCGGCGACGCCGGGCGGGAGCGGTAGGTGGTGGAGGAACAGTTCCGGGAGGACGAGAGCGCCCCCGTGTTCTTCCTCAGCTACGCCCGTACCCGCACCCGACCGCGGGCGGTCGCGCCCCCGCGGGACAACAACAAGAAGGTCTCCCAGCTCTTCGTCGACCTCTCCGACCACGTCGTCGAACTGCTCGGCCTCGGCCCGGGCCGCATGGCCGGCTTCATGGACCAGATGCTCGACGGAGGGCAGCTGTGGACCGACGATCTCGCCTTCGCCGCCGGCCACTGCCAGGTCTTCATCCCGCTCGTCTCGCCGCAGTACCTGCGCAGCCAGTGGTGCGCCCGGGAGTGGGACGCGTTCACCAGGCGGCGGGCCGTACCCCGCCCGGACGCCGAGCCGTCGGTGGGGGAGACGCCGGTGATCCCGGTCAACTGGTCGGTGGTGGACCGTCGACGGGTGCCCGAGGTCGTGTCGCGGCGACAGATGTTCACCCCCACCCGGTTACCCCCGGACATCGCCCCGCAGTACCACGAGGAGGGCATCTACGGCCTGCTCAGCCTCGGCAGCAACGGCAAGGACGCCTACGACGCGGTGGTCTGGCGGCTGGCCCAGCGGATCGCCCGCGCGTACCGCACGCACTGGGTCGAGCCGGCGGTCACGACCGACCTGCGGCAGCTGCGCGACCGGTTCGAGGAGGACGGGCATGACCTGGTCTGACCCCTCCCCGGCCGGGGTCCCCGGGCAGGAGACCTACTTCTTCCTCAGTTACGCGCACTCCGTCCCGCTGTCCGACGCCGCCCGGCCGGACACCGACTACTGGGTCGGCAAGTTCTTCCAGGACCTCGCCAGGTCGGTCCGGGAGCATCCCCGGCGCACCGTCGAGATCGAGGCGGGCTTCTTCGACGGCCAGGTCGTCCCCGGCGCCGACCTGCGCCGCACCCTCACCGATGCGTTGAGCCTCGCGCACGTGTTCGTGCCGCTCTACTCGCCGAACTACTTCCGCAACGCCTGGGCGCTGGGCGAACGCGACTCGTTCCGCAGCCGGCTGGCCCGGCTGCCGGCGGGACACGCCGACCGGCACGTGCTGCCGGTGCTGTGGATGCCGCTGCCGTCCTGGGAGGACCGCCCCGAGATCGTCCAGGCGCTGTCGGTGACCGACCACCCCGACGACCGCGCCGACTACGCCGACAACGGGCTGCGCGCGCTGTGCAAGCTCAGCGCCTACGGCCCGCAGTACCGGCGGCTACGCGACGCGCTGGCCGACCGGATCGTCACGGTGACCGAGCAGCAACCGCTCGCCCGCTCCCGGGCGGCGGCCCTGACCAGCCGGCCGGTCCCCGACGGTCCGGGCGCCGCGCTGGTCGTCACCACCCTCGCCGCCGACCGGGCCCGCTGGCGACCCTACGGCGACCAGCACCAGTTGGCGGTCGCCGACTACGTGGCCGCGACCGCCGAGCGGCTCGGTCTGCCCACCCGGGTGGTCGGGCTGGCCGAGGCCCGCGACCGGGCCCCGCACAGCCCGGCGGTGGTGCTGGTGGACGCCGGGGTCGGGGTCGAGGCCGCCCGCGCCGCGCTCGACGGGCTGCCGCAGTGGGTGGTCCCGCTCGTCATCGCCGCCGACCATGCGCGTGGCGAGCCGACACCCGAGGAGATCGCCGGTACCTTGCAGGACGCCCGGTTTCCCCGGGTGTTGCCGGTGCGCACCATCGACGAGTTCGAGCGCTGCGCGCCGCTGCTGGTCACCGAGGCGCGCAAACAGTTCCTCCGGCACGGGCCGGTCGATCCGCCGGAAGGCCCGCACGATCCGAAGCCGAGCCTGGGGCCGGTCGGACCGTTCGACGTACGGCGAGGGAAGGCAGAACGATGACTCCACCCCGCGACGGCCAGGTCGTCACCTTCTACTCGTACAAGGGTGGCACCGGTCGCACCATGGCGCTGGCGAACACCGCCTGGATCCTCGCCGCGAACGGCCACCGGGTGCTCGTCGCCGACTGGGACCTGGAATCCCCCGGCCTGCACCGGTTCTTCGCGCCGTTCCTCGACCCGGACCAGGTCGCCTCCACCGGCGGCGTGATGGACCTGATCCTGGAGTACGAGTGGGAGAACGCCCGCCGCCGGCAGGCCGGCGACGACTCCCGCCCCGGCGACTGGCACCGCCAGTACGCCCGGGTCCACAAGTACGCCTTCTCGGTGAGCTGGGAGTTCCCCGGCGGCGGCACCCTGGACCTGCTGCTCGCCGGCCGGCACAACCCCGACTACGCCACCAGCGTCACCGGGTTGAACTGGGACAACTTCTACAACCGGCTCGGCGGCGCGCAGTTCTTCGACGCGCTGCGGGCGGACATGAAGCGGCACTACGACTACACCCTGATCGACAGCCGCACCGGCATCAGCGACGTCGCCGAGATCTGCACCATCCACCTGCCCGACGTGCTGGTCGACTGCTTCACCCTCAGCGACCAGGGCATCGACGGGGCCGCCTCGGTCGCCACCCGGGTCCGCGGCTACGAGGGACGCCGCGCCCGCCGGGTGCTGCCGGTGCCGATGCGGGTCGACGAGGGGGAGAAGACCAAGACCGACGCCGGCCGGGCGTTGGCCATGCAACGCTTCACCGGGCTGCCCAGCGGCATGACCGAGCTGGAACGGCAGGACTACTGGCTCTCCGTCGAGGTCCCCTACCGGGCCTACTACGCCTACGAGGAGACCCTGGCGACGTTCGGCGACGTGCCGGGCAGCCGGGGGCTGCTGTCGGCGTACGAGGCGCTGACCCGGCACATCACCAACGGCACGGTCGCCGGGCTGCCCCGGATGGACGAGGGGCTGCGCCGGCAGACCTTCCAACGCTTCGAACGCAAACCGGTGATCGTCGACGAGTTGATCGTGCTGCGGTACGTGCCGGAGGACCAGGCGTGGGCGGAGTGGGTGCAGTCCGCGCTGCACGCCGCCGACCTGCGGGTGCTGGCCACCCCGCTGGGTGCCCCGGCGGCGGTGCCGGCCGGTACGGCCTCCCGCGAGCTGCACCTGGTGTCCCGCTCCTACCTGGCCGCCCGCCGGGCCCTCGGCGGTGCCACGGGCGTCCCGGCGCTCGCGCTGCACCTGGACGACACCACCCCGTCGGTGGACACTCCGCCGGGCAGTTGGGCGACCGTCTACGAGCGGGGTGCCGCGGCCGCCGCCGAGCAGGTGTGGGAGCTGGTCGGCCGGCCCACCGACGGGCGGGACCGGCCGGTGCCGGCGACCCGCTACCCGGGCGTCGAACCGCTCGTCTTCTACGCCCCGGCGCGCAACGTGCGGTTCACCGGCCGGGACCGGCTGCTGTTGACCCTCCGGGAGGAGCTGAGGACGGCGGCCCGGGAACGGGTCCCGGTGGCGCTGCGCGGCGGGGCCGGCATCGGCAAGACCCAGCTCGCCACCGAGTACGCCTACCGCTTCCACGGCGCGTACGACGTGATCTGGTGGGTGGAAGCCGACCCGGTGCAGTTCATCGACGTCCGCTTCGCCGACCTGGGCCGCCGGCTCAACCTGCCCGATCTGCAGAGCGTGCCGGACAACGCCCGGGCGGTGCGGGACTGGTTCAGCCACGGTGGCGGCCGGGGCGCCGACGAGCCGCCGCTGCGCTGGCTGATCGTCTTCGACAACGTCGACCAGTACGAGCACGTCCGGGACTACCTCCCCCAGGGCGAGGGGCACGTACTGGTCACCACCCGCAACCCGGACTGGGGTGACCTGGCCCGCGCGGTCGACGTGGACGCCTTCCAGCGCGGCGAGAGCGTCAGCCACCTGATCGGTCGGACCAGCCGCCGGGGCATGACCGTGGCCGAGGCCCAGCAGGTCGCCGAGGCGGTGGAGGACGTGCCGATCCTGGTGGCGCTGGCCGGCGCGTGGCTGGCGGAGAGCCCCGACTCGGTCGCCACGTACCTGGCCGGGTTGGCCCGTACCGGCCCGGACAGCGACGTGTGGGGCCGCTCCCTGGCCGGCCTGCGGCAGCAGTCCCCGGGCGCCTACCGGCTGCTGCAGCTCGGTTCGGTGCTCGCCCCCGACATCGCCCTCGACCTGCTCTACGGCGACCAGGTGGCGAAGGTCATCGCCCCGCACGACGAGCTGGTCGCCGCGCAGGTCGCCGACCGGGTCTCCGAGCGGGACATCGCCGCCGCGCTGGTCCAGCGGATCAACCGGCTCGCCCTGATCAAGGTGGACCTGCACGCCCAGCGGGTGCAGATCCACCGGCTGCTGCAGGCGGCGTTGCGGTCCCGGATGTCCGAGCAGGAACTGGCCGAGGTCAAGCACGACGTGCACCGCATCCTCGCCGGTTCCCGCCCCTCCGGCGAGGTGGACGACCCGGCCTTCCAGTCCGGCTACCGGCACCTGTGGCCGCACCTGGACGGGTCCGAGGCGGTGTCCTGCCACGACGACACGGTCCGGCAGTTGGTCATCGACCGGGTCCGGTACATCTTCCTCAACGGCGGTTTCGAACAGGGCGCACAGTACGCCCAGGACGCGGACAAGACCTGGACGACGATGCTGGAGGGGCTGTCCCCGGAGACCGGCGCCCACCGGTCGCTGCGCGTGCAACTGCTCAACCTGCGCTTCAACCGGGCCAACCTGCTGCGCAGCCTCGGCCAGTTCGACCAGGCCCTGACCCTCGACGAGGAGACCCTACGCCAGCAGGAGGAGCTGATCGGCGAGAGCCACCCGTACACCCTGATGACCGCCGGCGGGTACGCGGCGGACCTGCGGGCCCTCGGCCGCTACCAGAAGGCTCTGCAGCAGGATCTGCGAACCTACGAGGCGTCTGTGGAGGTGTTCGGGGAGGACCACCGGCGCACCCTGAACGCGGCCAACAACCTGGCCGCTTCCTACCGGCTCTCCGGCGACTTCGCCCGCGCGCTCGACATCGACCAGACGACCTACCGCAGACTGCGGGTCGTGCTCGGCCCGGAGCATCCCCGCACCCTGCTCTCGGCCAACAACTACGCGCGTGACCTGCGGGAGACCGGGGACTACCGCGCCTCGGTGGCGTTGCTGGGGGAGGTGGTCGAGGCGTACCGCCGCGTTTTCGGCGAGGATTTCCGCCCCGTGCTCACCGCGCAGGCGAACCTGGCGACGTCGCTGCGCAGCACCGGCCGGATCGCCGAGGCGGGCCGGCTGCTCGACGACGCCTACACCCGGCTGCGCTCCACCGTCGGGCCGACCAACCCGGACACGTTGCTGTGCCGGTTGAGCCGCACGGCCAACCTGATGCTCCAGGGACAGGGAGCGCAGGCCCGCTCGGAGTTGGAGGAGGTGCAGCAGACCCTCACCCGGGTGTTCGGGCCACGGCACCCCTACACGCTGGTGTGTGAACTCAACCGGGGGGTGGCCCTGTGGGACGCGGGGGCGCAGGAGGAGGCGTACGCGTTCACCGTGGCCGCCGCCGACGGGCTGCGGGAGGTGCTCGGACCCGAGCATCCGTTCAGCATGGGCGCGGACAACAACGCCGCCGTCTTCACCCTCCTCACCGGGCAGGCCGAGGAGGGACTCACCCGGTTGCAGGCCGTGGTGGCCCGGCTGACCGCGGTGCTGGGGGCCGACCACCCGGACACGCTACGCAGCCTCGGCAACGTGGAGACGGCCCGGCAGGCGGCCAGCGGGGGAGTGGTCAGCATCGGGCGGATGCGGCTGGCGGACCGGCTCGCCGACCGGATCGGGCAGGAACACCCGAGCGTGGTGGTGCTGCGCGACGGGCGGTACGTGCGGCGGGTCCTCGACCCGCATCCCTACTGACCGGGCTGGGCGCCGATGAGCACGTCAGAGCTCACCGGCGTCCCCGCTTCGCTCAGCCAGCGCAGGATGCGGGGCAGTTGTTGCATGGCGTCGAAATGGGCCGCGCCCGGCTGCACCTCGATCTCGGCGCCCGGAATCCGCTCGGCCAACCAGCGGCCGTGGCTGGCCGGGGCGAAGGTGTCCTCCGCGCCGTGCCACAGCCGCACCGGGGTGGCCCTGGTGTCGATCGCGTCGAGGTCGAACTTCCAGTTCCGACGCAACGCCAGCACGTCGTCGATCCAGCCGTACGGGCCGGTGCGCAACGCCTCCTGGTAGGTGTCGAAGATGATGCCGCGCAGCGCCGCGTCGTTGATCGCCCGGCGGTCGGGGAGACCCATCTGCGTCATCAGGTCCCGCAGCAGGAACCGGGGGTCCTCGGCGGCTCGGGCGGCCCGCTGCCGGATCTCCTCCACCACGGCGTCGGTGTCCGGTCGTTCGGCTCCGAAACCCCGTTGGTTGTCGGTGTTCATGCCGTCGAACCAGTCCAGGCCGGTGGCGTCCGAGGGGGCGAGGCTGACCAGCACCGCGACCCGGCTCACCCGCCCGTGCAGGCGTTCGTCGGCGGCGCAGGCCAGCGCGTGCGGTCCGCCACCGGAGCGGCCGGCGACCGCGAACCGGTCCAGGCCGAGCTGGTCGGCGATGGCCTCCACGTCCCGCGCGGCGTCGGCCACGTCCCGACCCTCGAACCGCTCGGAGTCGCCGTAACCGGGGCGGTCGTAGGCGATCAACCGGATGCCCATCCGGTAGAGCACGATGCCCCGGGGTTTCGGCCCCCGACGACTGCCGGGCGTGCCGTGCATCAGGAAGACGGGGAACCCGTCGGGAGCACCGGTCTCCTCGTACGCCACCCGCTTGTTGTCCGCGCGGTGGGCGTATCGCGGCCCAGGCTCACCTTCTCGGGTCACTACAGCCTGCCTTCCGGTGCCACTACCAGCAAATACTCGCAACCCGCATCGAGCGAAAACGATGTTTTCGTCGCCCCCGTTCAGCCTTTGAGCCTAACGGTCGGGCCCGCCACACCGCTATGGCGAGCCCGAACAACGGGCCGGATCTGTCGGAAACGACACCTGTCGGCCCGTCCGTTCGGAACGTCCGGACGAGTGGGCGGCGGCGTTCAGCAGGCCAGGGGTCGGATATCCGACGGCGCGTCGACCAGCGCGGCGCGCGGATCGGCATAGCGCCACTCCACCCGGTACTGCGCCCGCAACCGGGGCCGCGACACCACCCACTCGTACGCTATCCGCCCCTGCCGTTCCCGACCGTCCGGGCGCACCTCGGCGCTGCTCTCCGCGGTGAACGAGGTCTCGTTGCCCCAGACGGTGGGACCCGTCTCGGCCGGGAAGTCGAGCCGGATCACCAGGTTGCGGGTGGGCAGCCGGATGTCGCGTTGCAGCCAGTCGCCGAACTTCCACGCCGGCACCCGGTAGGAGTAGTCCACCACGGTGCGCTGGCCGGGATAGAGCGGCATCGGGGTGCCCCCGCCGTCGAGCAACAGCACGATCTTGAGGAAGGCGTCCCGGCTGCGCCCGACCCGCCACCGCATCGGCTCCGGTTGGTCGACGCCGATGGTCGCCCGGAAGTCGACCTCGTCGATGGTGAGCGGATGGCGACCGTGGAAGGCCGTCGACCGGGCCGGATCCTCGGGGAACCGGTCGATGTCGATCTGCACCGTGTGCCTGGTGATCGGCTCGGTGCCCACGCTGTGCAGCACCCGCCGGAACCGGCACTCGTACACCCCGTCGACGAGGGAGAGGCTGGCCTGCTCGTCCTCGATCACCAGATGCGACCCGGCCGGGGGCGGAACCGCGGTCGGGCCGAGCGGGGAGCGGCGGCCCCCGGCGCCACGGCTGTCGGCGAAGGCGACGTACTGCTGCCAGATCCGGTTGCCGCTGTCCAACACCAGCTCGACCCGCCGGGCGAACTCCTCGGTGGGTTGGTGCCGGCCGTTCTCGATGTGGCTGACGTACGACGGATCAAAACCGGTGCGTTCGGCCAGTTCCTTCTTGGACATGCCCCGCTGGTGACGCCAGTGGGTCAGTTCCCGCACGAAATCCGCCGCCGCATCGTCCTGTGTGGAGCTGCCCATGCCCCCGTCCTCGCTGTCGGGCCTCAAGTCTGTCCCACCCGTGGCGTCCGCGCCAGGGGTCCCCCCACCCGACTCCGCCCGGCGGCCCGCGCCCCGACCCGCCGGAGCCGCACCACGACGGCCGTCGGCGCAGGCGGCAGGATGACCGGTATGGACACCACCGTGCACCGCTACCTCGCGGACCTGGTCGGCACCGCCCGGGACGTGCTCGGGTCGGATCTGGTGGGCGCCTACGCCGCCGGATCGGTGGCGCTGGACGCGTACCAGCCGGGCCGCAGCGACGTGGACGTGGCGCTGGTCTGCCGGGACGCGCTACCCCGACCGACCCGGCGGGAACTGGTCACCCGGCTGCGGCACAAGGCACTGCCCTGCCCGGCACGCGGCCTCGAACTGGTCGTCTACACCCGTGCGGTGGCTGCCTCCGGCACCGGCGAACCGGGCTTCGAGGTGGAACTCAACACCGGGGCGGCGATGCCGTTGCGGGCCACCCTCGACCCGTCCGAACGGCCCGCCGCCGACGGCCGGTTCTGGTACGGCCTGGACCGCAGCATCCTGCACCAGCGGGGCCACCTGCTGACCGGCCCGCCGGCCGGTCAGGTCTTCGCCGACCTGTCCCCGGACGACCTGCGCACGCTGATGGTGGCGGCGCTACGCTGGTGGCTGGCCCGGCCCGTCCCACCCGGGGACGCCCCCGCCCCCGGCATGGAGGACGCGGTGCTGAACGCCTGCCGCGCGCTGGTCCGCCTCCGTGACGGCGACTGGCTGTCCAAGGTCGCCGCCGGCCGCCGGGCGATCGCCCTCGGCCACGACCCCGAACTGGTGCGTCGCTGCGTCGAGGCCCGTGCCGGCGGCCCGCCGCCGACCGCCGCCGCGGCCCGCGCCTTCCAACAGCGGGTGCTCGACGAGATCACCGCCGGCTGACCGCGCGACGCCGCCGGGCCGGCCGTCGGTGCCGCTCCGCCCTCCCACCGTGACCAGCCGCAGGGTTCGCACAGCCCGCGTTACCAGCCGGCCGGATCGTGTCGCCGTAGGCAGGCCGGGGACGGTCCCTGACGGACCGCCCCCGGCCGGGTCAGCGCCGCAACAGGGCGAAGACACCCCAGCCCAGGTACTCCCGCCGGTACCGGACGTACCGCAGCGGGTCCTCGGTCAGCTCCCGCCGGAACGCCCCGGCGAGCGCGTCGTCGGGATGCGCGTCCAGCCACTGGCGCAGGGTCAGCCAGTGCGCTGCGGCGTACCGGTCCCAACTGTCCTGGTCGGCGAGGACCATCTCGACCACGTCCCAGCCGTGCCCCTGCATGCGGCCGATCAGCCCGGGAAGATCGTCGAAGTCGTCCCGCACGGTGGCGTGGCACGCGGCGACGGTCTCCTGGTCCGGCGGCTCCCGCCGCCAGTACGGCTCCCCGACCAGCAGCATCCCGCCCGGACGCAGCGCCCGTGCCAGCAGGTCGATGGTGCCGGTGACACCCCCGCCGATCCAGGTCGCACCGATACAGGCGGCCACGTCGACCGGTACCGGATGGAGGTACCCGGCGGCGTCGTCGTGGACGAAACGGACCCGGTCGGCCACGCCGAGTGCTTCCGCCCGACGCCGGGCGGCGGCGGTGAACGCGGTGCTGATGTCGACACCGGTGCCCCGGACCCCGTGCGCGCGGGCCCAGGTACAGAGCAGCTCACCCTTGCCGCTGCACAGGTCGAGCAGGGTGTCGTCGGGACGCAGCCGGATCACCCGGCCCAGGGTGGCCAGCTTGTCGGCGTCGAACGGGTTGAGGATGCGAAGGTCGCCTTCGCGGATGACGAAACTACGGTCGAGATCCATGTCGATGACTCCGGAGGTGCGTGGACGGACGCGGAAAGCGGACGGTCGGCACACGGAGCACGGGCACGGGACACACCTCGTTCGCTGGTCGTGGAGACGGGGCCGTCAGGCTACGTCCCCACCGGCCCGGGGCACAGCGAATTCGCCCCGGGCCGGACCGCACGTCAGACGTTGGTCGGCACCCTGCCGGCGGGCGGTTCGGTGGCCGCCTCGACCGGTGGATCGGTGGCGGGGCGGGCCGCCACCGTCGGGTACTCGGCGGTCTCCCCGCCGCCGGCGGCAGCCGCCATCACGGCGGCGGCGGCCAGGTCGGCGACCCGCTTCGCCTCCCGCTGCACGCGGGCCCGGACGTCCTTGGCGTGCCGCTCCACACTCTCGGCGGCCTGCCGGGCCTCCTCCAACCGTCGGTTCTCGGCGGTCAGGTCGCGACGCACCTCCTCCAACCGCTGCCGGGAACGCGCCAACTCCCGCTCGGTGGTGTCACCCTCCTGCTGGATCTCGGCCAACTGCGCCCGGGCCGTCTCCAGCTCACCCTGCACCTCGGCGAGGGCCTTCTGCCGGTCGCCGATCTCCCGCTGCACCGTGGCGAGCTGCTCCTGGTGGCTGCTGGTCTGCTCGTCGGCCCGCTGGCGGACCTCGGTGGCGTACTGCTGCGCCTCGGCGATCAACGCGGCGATCTGCTGCTCGGCGGCGCTGTGCTGGTTGGTCAGTTCCCGTTCCGCCGCCGCCCGCTGCTCGGCCAGTTCCTGCTCGGCCGCGGCCCGCCGCTCGCCGACCTCCCGCTCCACCGTGGCCTGCCACTGGGCCAGCTCCTGCTGGCTCTGCGTCCGGGCCGCCTGGATCTCCTGCTGGATCTGGGTACGGGCCGCCTTGGTCAACGCCTCCGCGGCGGCCCTGGTCTGGGTGATCTGCTTCGCGGTCTGCTCGCTGATCCGCTTGGCCTCCTGCTGGGCCCGCTCGTGGGCGGACTCCCCCTCGGCCCGCAGCTTCTCGGCCCGTTCCCGGATCTCGGCCAGCTCGGCGTCGGCCGCCGTCCGCCGTTCCTCGTACGCCTTCTCCTGCTCGTCGCGGCGGGCGACCAGTTCCTCGTCCAGGTCCCGCAGCGCCTGGGCGGTCCGCTCCCGGGCCTCGAGCAGCGTCTTCTCCGCCTCACCCTGGAGCTGGTTCGCCCGCTGGGTGGCCGTGTCGGTGATCACCGCAGCCTGCTTCTCGGCCAGGGCGAGGATCTGGTCCACCATCGGCCCGAGATCACGGAAGGACGCCCGGTCCACCTGGACGGGACGCTGGCGCAACTCGGTCAGCTCCGCCTGCAACCGCTGGATGTGCGCGGTCAGGCCCTGGATCTGGCCGGCCGCCTGGACCCGCTCGGCGGTCAACGTCGACAGTGCGCCGTCCATCTGCTCGACGTACCGGTCCACCTGCCGCTTGTCGTAGCCCCGCAGCGCGAGTTCGAAGCTCGGCCGTGCCGACCCGTCGTCACGCGACGCGTACGATTCCTCCCCGGTGGACATATGGCGCCAGCCTCCGTACTCCTCGGTGATCCAGGTCCGCGGGCGACCCCACGCCCGCGATGGGGCGAAACACTACCGGCGGGCGGCGTCCCGGGCGACCGGGCCCCGGTGGGGTTCACGCACCGGTCCGGGCCGGCCAGCGGGTCCGGCGTACGTGATCGGGATCGGTGCCCGTCAGTCTCGTCGACGCCGCGGCAGCCGCGTGGCGGCGGCCATCGGTAGCCGTCTGCCGACCGGACGGTGCGCCCGAACCGTCGTCGGGCGGGTGACGAGGACAGTCACCTCGGGCCGGCGGTGTTCTCGGCGGACGGCACCAGGGGGTGCCACAGGTTCCAGCGGGAACCCGTATCCGAGGCTGATGATCACCGGGAACAGGACCCACCCGCCGGGGACGACGGCAGGCGCGGTCGGTCTCCAACACGAGAAGCCCTTCCGCGCAGGAGGGGGCCGCTGCGCGGCGGTGCAGCCGGTGGCGGCACGGATTCGGGACGTGGTCGTCGACGGTCGTCGCAGGTTCTGGCCGTTCGGCCGATCCGGGTCTCATCTCAGTGGTCTTTGCGCAGCTCAGCCGCGAACGTCGGGCGACCTGAACAGGCCGGTCGGGCGTGCCGGCATGTCATGTGACCGGAGACGCCCCCTGCGGATTTGACGATCATCTCGGCGGACGCGTAACTTTCTCTCCGTCAGCGCGGAACGGACGAAACAGGTCGAAAGGCCTGGAGGCCGGAGCGCGGTCACTGATCCCGGGTGGTGCTTCCGGATCGGCCCAGGGGGTCGATGCGGCGGGGCGAAACCGACCGGGTAGAGTGAGCGGCCGGCAGGGAATCGGGCGAGTACGCGGGAAACTGCGGCGGCCGTCCTGCGGGAATCCACGACATCGCCGGTGTGAGCCGGGTGTTTTCGTGGTGTGTGGAAAATGTGGTGGAAGTGGTGTGGATCGCTACAGAGCGGTTTGACATGGCGGATACCACCGGGTAACGTAGTAAAAGTGCCCGGCGCGGGAGCGCGGGGTGTGGTGCAGGGAAATGCCCCAGGTCGGGGGTTCTGCGGTTGCGGGGCTTCCGGGTGGTGTGTGGTTGTTCTTTGAGAACTCAACAGGGTGCTTGTAAAGCCAGTGCCAATTGTTTTATACCCCGGACTGGCCGAATCTTCGGGTTTGGTTGGTTGGGATTCCTTTGGCAACATTTGTTTGTTGTCGGGATTGCTGTTCAACAGGTTTTTGTTGGAGAGTTTGATCCTGGCTCAGGACGAACGCTGGCGGCGTGCTTAACACATGCAAGTCGAGCGGAAAGGCCCTTCGGGGTACTCGAGCGGCGAACGGGTGAGTAACACGTGAGTAACCTGCCCTAGGCTTTGGGATAACCCTCGGAAACGGGGGCTAATACCGGATATGACCTTTCCCCGCATGGGGTTTGGTGGAAAGTTTTTCGGCCTGGGATGGGCTCGCGGCCTATCAGCTTGTTGGTGGGGTGATGGCCTACCAAGGCGACGACGGGTAGCCGGCCTGAGAGGGCGACCGGCCACACTGGGACTGAGACACGGCCCAGACTCCTACGGGAGGCAGCAGTGGGGAATATTGCACAATGGGCGGAAGCCTGATGCAGCGACGCCGCGTGAGGGATGACGGCCTTCGGGTTGTAAACCTCTTTCAGCAGGGACGAAGCGTAAGTGACGGTACCTGCAGAAGAAGCACCGGCCAACTACGTGCCAGCAGCCGCGGTAAGACGTAGGGTGCGAGCGTTGTCCGGATTTATTGGGCGTAAAGAGCTCGTAGGCGGCTTGTCGCGTCGACCGTGAAAACTTGGGGCTCAACCCCAAGCCTGCGGTCGATACGGGCAGGCTAGAGTTCGGTAGGGGAGACTGGAATTCCTGGTGTAGCGGTGAAATGCGCAGATATCAGGAGGAACACCGGTGGCGAAGGCGGGTCTCTGGGCCGATACTGACGCTGAGGAGCGAAAGCGTGGGGAGCGAACAGGATTAGATACCCTGGTAGTCCACGCTGTAAACGTTGGGCGCTAGGTGTGGGGGGCCTCTCCGGTTCCCTGTGCCGCAGCTAACGCATTAAGCGCCCCGCCTGGGGAGTACGGCCGCAAGGCTAAAACTCAAAGGAATTGACGGGGGCCCGCACAAGCGGCGGAGCATGCGGATTAATTCGATGCAACGCGAAGAACCTTACCTGGGTTTGACATGGCCGCAAAACTTCCAGAGATGGGAGGTCCTTCGGGGGCGGTCACAGGTGGTGCATGGCTGTCGTCAGCTCGTGTCGTGAGATGTTGGGTTAAGTCCCGCAACGAGCGCAACCCTCGTTCGATGTTGCCAGCGCGTTATGGCGGGGACTCATCGAAGACTGCCGGGGTCAACTCGGAGGAAGGTGGGGATGACGTCAAGTCATCATGCCCCTTATGTCCAGGGCTTCACGCATGCTACAATGGCCGGTACAATGGGTTGCGATACCGTGAGGTGGAGCGAATCCCAAAAAGCCGGTCTCAGTTCGGATCGGGGTCTGCAACTCGACCCCGTGAAGTCGGAGTCGCTAGTAATCGCAGATCAGCAACGCTGCGGTGAATACGTTCCCGGGCCTTGTACACACCGCCCGTCACGTCACGAAAGTCGGCAACACCCGAAGCCGGTGGCCCAACCCTTGTGGAGGGAGCCGTCGAAGGTGGGGCTGGCGATTGGGACGAAGTCGTAACAAGGTAGCCGTACCGGAAGGTGCGGCTGGATCACCTCCTTTCTAAGGAGCACCATCCACCGAAAGGTGGCATGGAGCCCGCACTGCCCGAATGTGGTGGTGGGGTGCTCAGATGGCGGAGACACTGGCGAGCTTTCCTCTGGCAACGGCCGGGATACCTAGTACAGCCACTTCGGTGGTGGGAACGGTTCCTCCTGGTGCGGCTGGTTGGGGGCGTATAGCACCCTGTTGGGTCCTGAAGGAACAACCTCAGGTTGTTGTTTCAGTGCCTTGTGGTGGGCGGGAGCCTGCTGGAGGTTGCCAGGCATGGCCTGGTCTCGCATACCGGATTCTGTCTCTGCTTGTGGGCGGGGTGGGGTTGCTGGTGTGGGGCTTTGGGGTTGTGGGTTGGTTGTTTGTTGAGAATTGCACAGTGGACGCGAGCATCTTTGTGGTCAAGTTGTCAAGGGCGAACGGTGGATGCCTTGGCACCAGGAGCCGATGAAGGACGTGGGAGGCCGCGATAGGCCTGGGGGAGCTGTCAACCAAGCTGTGATCCCAGGGTGTCCGAATGGGGAAACCTGGCACCAGTCATGTGGTGTCACCCGCACCTGAACACATAGGGTGTGTGGGGGGAACGCGGGGAAGTGAAACATCTCAGTACCCGTAGGAAGAGAAAACAATTTAGTGATTCCGTGAGTAGTGGCGAGCGAAAGCGGATTGAGGCTAAACCGGTTGCGTGTGATACCTGTCAGGGGTTGCGTGGTCGGGGTTGTGGGACCCTGCTGAACAAGCTGACACTTGTTCGAGGAGTTATAAAGTCAGTGGCTAGCCGAATGGTGTGGAAAAGCCAACCGTAGTCGGTGAGAGTCCGGTAGGTGAAAGTTGCTGATCTTCTGTGGGTGTTCCCGAGTAGCGGCGGACTCCTGAAATCTGCCGTGAATCTGCCAGGACCACCTGGTAAGCCTAAATACTTCCTGGTGACCGATAGCGGACGAGTACCGTGAGGGAATGGTGAAAAGTACCCCGGGAGGGGAGTGAAATAGTACCTGAAACCGTTCGCCTACAATCCGTCGGAGCCTTGCGGGGTGACGGCGTGCCTTTTGAAGAATGAGCCTGCGAGTTAGTGGCATGTGGCGAGGTTAACCCGTGTGGGGGAGCCGTAGCGAAAGCGAGTCTGAAGAGGGCGTTTGAGTCGCATGTTCTAGACCCGAAGCGGAGTGATCTAGCCATGGGCAGGCTGAAGCGCGGGTAAGACCGCGTGGAGGGCCGAACCCACCAACGTTGAAAAGTTGGGGGATGACCTGTGGTTAGGGGTGAAAGGCCAATCAAACTCCGTGATAGCTGGTTCTCCCCGAAATGCATTTAGGTGCAGCGTCGTGTGTTTCTTGCCGGAGGTAGAGCACTGGATGGTCTAGGGGGCCTACAAGCTTACCGAAATCAGCCAAACTCCGAATGCCGGTAAGTGAGAGCGCGGCAGTGAGACTGCGGGGGATAAGCTTCGTAGTCGAGAGGGAAACAGCCCAGATCACCAGCTAAGGCCCCTAAGCGTGTGCTAAGTGGAAAAGGATGTGGGGTCGCATAGACAACCAGGAGGTTGGCTTAGAAGCAGCCACCCTTTAAAGAGTGCGTAATAGCTCACTGGTCAAGTGGTTCCGCGCCGACAATGTAGCGGGGCTCAAGCACACCGCCGAAGCTGTGGCATTCACATTTTAACCACGCGTACCCTTGATGGTGCGTGCAGGTGTGTGGATGGGTAGGGGAGCGTCGTGCCGGGGGTGAAGCAGCGGGGTGACCCAGTTGTGGACGCGGCACGAGTGAGAATGCAGGCATGAGTAGCGAAAGAAGGGTGAGAAACCCTTCCGCCGGATGACCAAGGGTTCCAGGGCCAGGCTAATCCGCCCTGGGTGAGTCGGGACCTAAGGCGAGGCCGAGAGGCGTAGTCGATGGACAACGGGTTGATATTCCCGTACCCGCGAAGGAGCGTCCCTGATGAACCTCGTTGTGCTAACCACCCGAACCAGCCGAGACCTTCGGGTTGAGGTTGGGGAGCGTGGGAACCTGGCGGGTAGTAGTCAAGCGATGGGGTGACGCAGGAAGGTAGCTGAGCCCGGCCGGTGGTTGTGCCGGGGTAAGCGTGTAGGCCGTGGTGTAGGTAAATCCGCACCGCATGGAGGCTGAGACGTGATGCCGAGCCGATTCAGGTGAAGTCAGTGATCCTATGCTGCCGAGAAAAGCCTCTAGCGAGTTTCGAGCGGCCCGTACCCCAAACCGACACAGGTGGTCAGGTAGAGAATACCGAGGCGATCGGGCGAACTGTGGTTAAGGAACTCGGCAAATTGCCCCCGTAACTTAGGGAGAAGGGGGGCCGGAGACGTGAAGCCCCGTGCGGGTGGAGCGTTGTATGGCCGCAGAGAGCAGGGGGAAGCGACTGTTTACTAAAAACACAGGTCCATGCGAAGAAGTAATTCGATGTATATGGACTGACGCCTGCCCGGTGCTGGAACGTTAAGGGGACCTGTTAGCTCTTTCGGGGGCGAAGCGGAGAACTTAAGCGCCAGTAAACGGCGGTGGTAACTATAACCATCCTAAGGTAGCGAAATTCCTTGTCGGGTAAGTTCCGACCTGCACGAATGGCGTAACGACTTCCCCACTGTCTCAACCACAGGCCCGGCGAAATTGCAGTACGAGTAAAGATGCTCGTTACGCGCGGCAGGACGGAAAGACCCCGGGACCTTTACTATAGCTTGACATTGGTATCTGAATGGACTTGTGTAGGATAGGTGGGAGCCGGTGAAACCTGTACGCCAGTATGGGTGGAGGCAATCTTGAAATACCACTCTGGTTGATTTGGGTATCTAACTTCGGACCGTTATCCGGTTCAGGGACAGTGTCTGGTGGGTAGTTTAACTGGGGCGGTTGCCTCCTAAAGGGTAACGGAGGCGCCCAAAGGTTCCCTCAGCCTGGTTGGCAATCAGGTGTTGAGTGCAAGTGCACAAGGGAGCTTGACTGTGAGACTGACAGGTCGAGCAGGGACGAAAGTCGGGACTAGTGATCCGGCACTTGCGTGTGGAAGCGGTGTCGCTCAACGGATAAAAGGTACCCCGGGGATAACAGGCTGATCTTCCCCAAGAGTCCATATCGACGGGATGGTTTGGCACCTCGATGTCGGCTCGTCGCATCCTGGGGCTGTAGCAGGTCCCAAGGGTTGGGCTGTTCGCCCATTAAAGCGGTACGCGAGCTGGGTTTAGAACGTCGTGAGACAGTTCGGTCCCTATCCGCCGTGCGCGTAGGATACTTGAGAAGGGCTGTCCCTAGTACGAGAGGACCGGGACGGACGAACCTCTGGTGTGCCAGTTGTCCCGCCAGGGGCACGGCTGGTTAGCTACGTTCGGAAGGGATAACCGCTGAAAGCATCTAAGCGGGAAGCCTGCTTCAAGATGAGGTATCCCACCCCACTTTGTGGGGGTAAGGCCCCCAGCTAGACGACTGGGTTGATAGGCCGGAAATGTAAGCTCGGTAACGGGTTGAGTTGACCGGTACTAATAGGCCGAGGACTTGATAACAAGGCTGCTACGCGTCCACTGTGCAACTCTGAACAAACACCAAACAACCCCCCACAGGGTGGTAGTGGTTTTTGTGGGTGTGTGTGTTGTTTGATATGTTCATAGTGTTACGGCGGTCATGGCGGAGGGGAAACGCCCGGTCACATTCCGAACCCGGAAGCTAAGCCCTCCAGCGCCGATGGTACTGCACTCGGGAGGGTGTGGGAGAGTAGGACACCGCCGGACAACCTTTCAGTTGAGGCCAACCCCACGGGGTTGGCCTCAACTGTTGTATCCGTCGGATCGGTGCTTTCCGGACGTCCGGCAGTCCGCCGGCTCGCTCTTTCCATCACATGATGCATTTCGACCGTTCTTCCGCTGGCCGGAAACGGGTCGTCATTCCGACAGTCGCGTCTGCCGCCGCCTCACTTTGGGAAAATGTGACGGATGGACGAACTGGCGAGCGGAAAACAGTCATCGTCGGGTCCGGACCGGGCGGCAGAAAACGATGAACCGACGATTCGTGTCGTCGTGGTGGGGCCGCCGGGACTGTTGCGTACCGCCCTCGCGGCGATCCTGGCCGCGGCTCCCGGATTCGAGCTGGCCGGCGAGAGCGATCCCGACCACCATCTGACGGATGGGGTCGTCACCCGGCGTCCCCACGTCGTCCTGGTCGACCTCGACGCGATCGAGGACCCCGCCGTGCTCGCCGGGCGATGGCATGCCCGGCTGCCGGAATGTGCGGTGGTGGTGTTGACCTCCCGGCGGACCGCCCGGGTGCTGCGCCGGGCCCTCGGGGCCCGGGCCCGGGGGATCATCGCCAAGGACGTTGCGCCCCAGGAACTCCTGGACCAGCTTCGTCTGGTCGCGGAGGGGCAGCGGATGATCGACCCGGTGACCGCCTTGGCCGCGCTGGACGCTGCGGTCAATCCCCTCAACGAGCGGGAGCGCGAGGTGACCGCCGCGGCCGCGCGGGGAATGTCCACCAAGGAGATCGCCGGTCACCTGCACCTGGCGCCGGGCACCGTCCGCAACCATCTGTCTGCGGTGCTCCGCAAGACCGGTGCCCGCAACCGGTGGGAAGCGGTGCAGCGGGCCCAGGATGCCGGGTGGATCTGACCACCCGTGGGAAGGGGTGTCGAACCAGTTACGGATTCAATAAGATTCCGAACCGTGCGTCATCGACCGCACACATTTCGTCAACACGGGCATCATCTCGGGAGTCGCTTATGGTTCGCACATTGCTCGCCCTCCAGGGCGGGCTGCTCCGGGGCGCCCTCGCCCAGCTGCTCGCCGCCGAACACGACATCGAGATCGTGGGCGAGGTGGACAGTCCCCACCACCTGCGAGCGGCGGTCCGGGCCGAGCGCCCCGACGTGGCCGTGGTCGAGTTCGACATGTTGACCGTGACGGAACTGGTCCGGCTGGCCACCCTGGGCGTCGCGGAGCCCGTCGTCGAAACCACTCCGGGTGCCGGAGGCGGGTCCCCCGCCCCGGCGCTCCGTTCCTCGACGGAGCCGACGAGCGCACCCGTGGGTTCTCTGCTGGTTCTCGTCGAACAGCGACGGGCCGGCCGGCTCGGGCCGGTGCTCGCCGAGCACGGCCACCGCATCGGCTTCCTCAGCCGCGACGTGCCACCCGGCCGGATCGTCGACGGGGTACGGCAGCTCGCCGAGGGACGGGTCGTCCTCGACCCCGATCTGGTGGTCGCCGCCCTCGAGGTCGCCGACAACCCGTTGACCAACCGGGAGCGGGAGGTGCTCGACGTGGTCGCCGAGGGGCACCCGGTCCAGGAGATCGCGCAACGGCTGGTGCTGTCGGCCGGCACGGTGCGCAACCACCTGTCGCGGATCATGGCGAAGACCGGAGCGCGGACCCGCTGGGAAGCGGTGCGGATCGCCCGGGAATCCGGCTGGCTGTGACCGGCACCCACCCGGTCCCGGCACCCGGCGTGCCCGCCGGCACCGACGCGGGGCCTGCCCCCGGGCTGCCCCCGGGCCCCGCCGCCGGTCGTGTCCCGACCTGAGTCCGGGCACCGCCTCGGGGCGTACCTCCGACGTGGATTGTCGCGGCTGAGGTTCGCGGCGACTAGGTACGGGCCGCCGCCGATGTCCCGTCCGACGCCGTCCAGAAGGTGGCGGTGTCCGACGGTTCCGTCTCACCGTAGCCGACCAGGGCGCGGTAGGCCGGCGAGCGGTCCAGCAGCCCCTGGTGGGTGTCCAGCAGCGCGGTCCGCCCGTCGAGCAGCAGGACCCGCCGTGCCCGCAGCGCCGAACTGACCCGGTGGGCGATCACCACCAGCGTGCCGGGCCGGGCGGCGAAAGCCGTCTCCAGCCGGGCCTCGGTGGCCGGGTCCAGGTGACAGGTCGCCTCGTCGAGGATGGTCAACGGGGCGGGGGAGAGCCAGGCCCGTAGCAACGCCACCTGCTGCCGCTCGCCGGCCGACAGGTCCGCCGGGCGCAGCGTCGCGTCGTACCCGCCGAGCCGGGTCAGCAACCCGGTCAGTCCCAGCCGGGCCGCCGCCCGGTCCACCACGTCGTCCGGCACACCGGGGGCCAGGTAGCCGAGGTTGTCGCGGAGCGTGCCGGTGAAGACGTACGCCTCCTGGGGGATGAGCACGCGCCGCTCGGCCAGTTCGCCGGGCGTCGCCCCGCCCACCGGTGACCCCCCGACGTGGACGGTGCCCGACTGGGGGTGCAGCACCCCGGCGATCAGCCCCGCCAGGGTCGACTTGCCGATCCCGCTGGCCCCGACGATCACCAGGTGGTCCCCGACGGGCACCTCGAGGTCGAGCCCGTCGAGCACCGGGTCGGCGTGCGGGCCGTACCGGAAGGTCACCCCGCGCAGCGACAACGCGGCCCCGGTCCGCTGCGGTGCGGTGCGGGGCCGCGACCCGGCCGGGTCACCGTCGGCCGCAGCGGCGGTACGCAGCAGCCGGTCCAGGGTGACGGCGAACCGGAGGCCACCGGCCGCGACCCCCTGCACCAGGCTGTGCAGCGCCGGCTGTACCCCCCGTGTGACGTAGACGAGCGCGCCCAGCAGCGCGCCCGGCCCCAGCCCCTGACGGACCAGCCACGGTGCGGCCAGCAGCAGCGCCGGCACCGGCAGCCAGCCGCCCAGCGCGAGGCTCAGGCTGCGGGTCGCCGCCATGGTGGCCAGCCGGCGCTCCACCCGGGCCTGCGCGTCGACGGACCCGCCGACCCACCCGGTGACCTGGTCGCGGGCGCCGCTGGCGGTGACGTCGCGGTGGCCGCTCACCGCGGTCACCACGGCCCGGCCGAGCTGCTCGTCGGCCAGCACGTACTCCCGCTGCCGGGCCACCATCACCGGCAGCGCCACGGCGAACAGCCCGAGACCGGCCAGCACCGGCACCGCGACCAGCAGCGCCACCGGGGCGGCCAGCGAGAACAGGCCGAGGACGGCGGCGCCGAGGGCGAACAGGAAGCCCCGCACCACCATCAGCAGGCCGGCGTAGGTGTCCCGGACCAGTTCCACCTGGTGGGTGAGCCGGGCCACCGCCGCGTCGTCGGCCCGGCCGCCGGCCGCGCCGGCCACCGCGCCGCGCACCACCCGGCGCAGCAGGTCGTCGCGGAACGGCTCCACCACCGCGCCGAGCAGCGCGTACGACCGGTTGGTGCCGGCCGCACCGACCAGCACCGCCAGCCCCAGCAGGGCCAGCCAGGCCAGCCCGACGCCCGGCCGGCCGGCCAGGAAGCCGCTGTCCACGGCCCGCGCGGTGAACAGCCCGGACAGGGCGGCCGGCAGCACCTCGGCGGCAGACCAGCCGGCCAACCGCCACAGCTGCGCCCGCCGGGCCCGCAGCGCGGCCCGGGTCACGCCGACGACAGTGGTCACGACCGGAACACCTCCCGGTAGTCGGGGTCGGCCCACAGCGTCAGGTGCGGGCCGACGGCACGGAGCCGCCCGTCGGCCACCCACGCGACCAGGTCCGCTCGGGCGGCCATGCCGAGCCGGTGGCTGACCACCACCCGGGTACGCCGGTCACCCGGCCCGGTCAGCGCCCGGGTCACCTGGTACTCGGTGGCGGTGTCCAGGCTGGACGTGGCGTCGTCGAGGATCAGCAGCCGTTCGGCGCGCAACGCGCGGGCCAGCCCGAGCCGTTGCCGTTCACCACCGGACATGGCGACCTCGGCCAGCGGGGTGTCGTACCGGTCGGGCAGCCGTTCGACGAAGTCGTGGATGGCGGCGGCGTGGGCCAGCGGTACCGGGTCCGCGCCGGCCCCGACGGCGGCGCCCACCGTGTCGCCGACGAGCACCGGACGTTCGAACCCGTAGCCGATCGCGGCGTGCAGGGCGGCCGGGGCCAGTTCCGGCAGCGGCACACCGTCCAGGAGCACCACCCCGTCGTCCGGGTCGCGCAACCGGCCGGCGACGGCGGCGAGCAGGGACTTGCCCGCACCGGAGGTGCCGACGACGACCAGCAGCGTGCCGCCGGGCACCCGCAGGTCCACCCGGTCGAGCAGGGCCCGGCCGTCGGCGTCGCGGACGGTGACGCCGCGTAGTTCCAGCGTGCCCGACCCGGACGCCAGCGGCCGGTCGCCGTACGGGCGGGCGGGTTCGGTGAGCACTTCGGCGGCCCGGCGGCAGCCGGCGCGTACCCGGACGGCGTTGTTGAGGGCGGCGACCACGGTGCCGAGGCCCGCGCCGAGGGCGGCGTACTGGATGGCGGCCAGCAGTTCCCCGGGGGTCAACCGGCCGGCGGTCAGCGACAACCCGCCGACGGCGACGATCGCGACCTGGAGCAGCGGGTTGAGCACCGCGCCCCGGGTGGCCGCGCCGGCGAGCACCGTCCAGGTCCGTGCCCCGTGCCGGTGCAGCGCGGCCAGCGGGGTCAGCACCCGTTCGACCTCCCGTTCCCCGGTGCCGGCGGCGGCGATGGTGCGCGCCCCGGCCAGTGCCTCCACCAGCCGCCCGGCGAGCTCGCCCTGGGCCTGCTGGTAGCCGGCGACGGCGGCGGAGGCGTCGGCGACGAAGCCACGCAGCAGCAGACCGAGCAGGAGCAGCCCCGTGACGAAGGTGACGCCGAGCCACGGGTCGATCAGGGTGAGCGCCACCAGGCTGCCCACCGGCGGCAGCGCCACGGTGGCGGCCGTGACCAGTGTCGGGGCGGCCTGACCGGCGTCGGCGACCTGGCCCACCACCCGTCCGGCGAGGTCGCCCACCGGGCGGCGGGCGGCGGTCTGCGGGGCGAGGGCGAACAGGTGCCGGACCAGGGTGTGCCGCAGGTGGGCCACCGACCGGGCGGTGGCCGCGCCGGTGCCGTAGTCCCGCACGACGCCGACGACGACCAGCAGCGCGATCAGCCCGACGACGGCGGCCAGCCACCGGTCGGGGGAGTCCTGCGGCGCGGTGCCGACGGCGGCGTCGACGGCCCGGCCCAGCACGGCCGGCAGGGCCAGCTCGGCGACCGTGCCGGCCACGGTGACCACCGCCAGCGTCGGGGTCCACCAGCCGGCCGCGCGGACGGCCCGCAGCAGGAGCCGGTCGGTCGGTGTCATCGCGTCCCCTCCCACGCCGCGCGGCCCCGGACCGGCAGGTGCCGGTCCGGGGCCATGCGATACCGGTCGATCAGTTGCAGGTGGTGACGCTCAGCGAGCTGTCGCCGCAGAGCAGGAGGCTGGCCTGGCTGCCGCCGCCGGTGCGCTCGGTGGCCGGCAGTTCCATCGCCTGGAGGTCGAGCAGAGCCATGGTCTTACCTCTTTCTGTAGGTGTTCGGTATGGATGTGTGCCTGTGTGAATCCGGTCGGGTCGTCGGGTCGACGACCGTCGGTTCAGTTGCAGGTGGTGACGCTCAGCGAGCTGTCGCCGCAGAGCAGGAGGCTGGCCTGGCTGCCGCCGCCGGTGCGCTCGGTGGCCGGCAGTTCCATCGCCTGGAGGTCGAGCAGAGCCATGGTCTTACCTCTTTCTGTAGGTGTTCGGTATGGATGTGTGCCTGTGTGAATCCGGTCGGGTCGTCGGGTCGACGACCGTCGGTTCAGTTGCAGGTGGTGACGCTCAGCGAGCTGTCGCCGCAGAGCAGCAGACTCGCCCGGCTACCACCGCCGGTGCGCTCGGCGGCCGGCAGCTCCATCCCCTGAAGGTCGAGCAGGGCCATGTCTTTCCTCCTTTCCACAGTCGTCGGGTCGGGTGGCCCCGGGGTGACCCCCGGGGAGCGGGTGGGCCGTCAGTCGGCCGGGGTGGGGTCGCCGGTCGGCGCCAGCAGCGGCAACCGGACCGGATCGGTGGGTCGGCTGGCGGCCACGGCGGCCAGCACGCCGGCGGTGCCGGTGGCCAGGTCCATCGAGAGCCGCAGCAGCTGGTCGCCGGGGAAGGCGGTGCCACCGGCGTACGGCAGGGCGTGCCAACCCAGCAGGCGGGCCTGGTCGTGGGCCACGTCGTACTCGCCCCGGGCGGCCAGGTAGGCCACGATGCCGGCGCGTCCGGCGAACAGCCCGGACTGGGCGTAGAACGGGAAGTCGGCGCAACGGCGGATCGCGTCGGCCTGCTCGCGCAGGGCCTCGTCGGGCCGGTGGCGCAGGTACCGGTCGAGCACCAGCCCCACCCCGACGCTGCCCTCCGCGAGGTACGGCATGGTCCGCCAGCCCTCGTTGACCTCCAGGTGCCCGTCGTCGCGGCGCACGCAGCGGCGCAGGTCCTGCCGCAGCGCGGTCTCGGCGTGGTCGAGCAGCCGCGCGTCGGGTTCCCGTTCGTGCCGGTGCAGCAGCATCAGCGCCACTCCCGCGCCGCCGCGCATCAGCCCGGCGTACGGGTGCCGGCCGCCGCTGACCTCGGCCACCGAGTCGACGTCGCCGAGCCGGTCGACGACCAGGTCGACGGCCTGTCGGGCGGCGGCCTCGTAGCGGTCCTCGCCGGTCAGCGTGGCGAAGTGGGTCAGGTTCAGCGCGATGCCGGGCAGCCCGCCCACCAGGTCGTTGCCGAGTTCCGTCCACGGTTCGCCGAGGCAGCGGTCGAGCAGCCGGCGGGCTTCGTCGCGGTGCCCGAGCAGGTCCAGCACGTACGCCACCCCGTGCAGCCCGTCGAAGAGGCCGAGTCGGCTGCCGGAGGCGGGTTCCCGGACCCGGTCGATCAACCAGTGCACGTGGTCGGGGTCGACGGGGGCGCCGGTGGCGTGCAGTGCCCAGAGCACCCCGGCCGCGCCGTGGGCGAGGTTCAGCCCGCCGTCGTTGCCGCTGAACTGCCGGATGTCACCGGGGAAGAGCCGGTCGTCGCGGTGCGGCGTGGCGCTGGCGGTGATCGCCCGGACCAGCCGGTCGCGCAGGCCCGGCCAGTCGTCCGGGTCGACCCGCACCACGTCCGGGTCCAGCCGGGTCGGTGCCGTCACGGCGGGGGTCGTCGGGATCGTCGGGTCGGCGGTGCCGGTGGCCGGTGGAGGACCGACGATCACCGCGACGGTCTCGTCGAGCACCGCCCGGTCGACCGGGAAGTGCTCGGCCACCAGGTCGGCCAGGTGCGCCGCCTTCTCCGGGGCCAGCCGCAGCATCGCGGTCAGCGGCAGGAACAGGGCGAGTCGCAGGCAGGCCAGGGCGTACCGGTCGACGTCGGGGCCGACCCGGTCGCGGGGCGCGGCGAACGCCTGGTTGCGCAGCGCCGGTCGGCTCGCCTCGGCGGCCGGGGCGGCGACCTCGAAGTCGATCAGGGTGACCGCGCCGTCGTCGCCGACCATGATGTTGAACATGTGCAGGTCGCCGTAGACGACGCCGTGCGCGTGGATGGCCTCGACCGCCTCGGCGACCTGCCGGTGCACGTCCAGCGCCCAACGGGTGTAGTCGGCGCGGTCGGCGTCCGGGTGCACCAGCGGGTAGCGCTGCACGACGACCTGGTTGAGCGGGCGGCCCTCGACGAACTCCAGGGCGAGGAACTCGTGCCCGCCGAAGCTGAACTCGTCGTGCACCCGCACCAGGTGCGGGACGTCGGCGAGTTGGCGCAGCACGGTGGCCTCCCGGTGCAGCCGGGTCACCGCGTCCGACCCGGTGGCGTCGAGGCCGGCGTACGGGCGGGCCTCCTTGAGCACCACCCGGGTGTCGGTCCGGGTGTCCCGCGCCTCGTACAGGCCGCCGCCGTTGGAGAAGTGGATGACCTTCTCGATCCGGTAGGGCAGCTCGGTGGTGCTGGCGGCGTTGCGGGCGGCCAGGTGCGGGCCGAGGAAGTCCGGCAGGGTCACCCAGTCGGGCAGGTGGAACACCGGGTCGCGGCGGTCGGGGACCAGGGTGCCGGTGGCGTCGGCGATGGCCGGCACCACCTGACCCTCGGGTGAGAGGCAGTAGCGGGCGGCGAAACCGCCGTAGCGCAGGTAGACCGGGCCGTCGCCGTAGCGCAGGTCGCTGAGGATGTAGGGCCCCTGCTCACCGTCGAGCAGCGCCGCCAGTTCCTTGGCGGTCAGCTCCAGTTCGGCGTCGTCACGGGGGTAGACGGTGACGAACTTGCCGCTGCCGCCGCGGCGGGCGTACTTGCTGTTGCGCATCAGCAGCATCCGGGGACCGCGCAGGTGCTTGAACGGGATGCCGCGCGGCTCGCAGTAGTCCATCACCCGGGTGAGGACCCGTTCGGCGTTGTCCAGCCGGGCCGAGACGTGGATCTTCCAGCCCTGAGGGGGCAGGGTGCCGCCGACCGGCGCGTGGATCAGCCAGTCGTCCTTGACCTCGCGTTCCCAGTCGGCCGGCTGCGGGCGGTCGGTGGCGTAGCCGATGCCGGTGGCGGTGGCGCTCGCGCTGGACAACGAGTCGTAGAAGAGCGGATCGACCGCGCAGTACGCGTCGTATCTGTCGTCCATCCCGGCTGCCTCCCATCCCCTGATCGGTTGATGTCAATCCTGCGATCGGCGGGCCGTCGAGCACAGTGCTATGCGTCATCGACCTACGGTGAGGATCCGGCCGGAAACTCGTGACAATGGCGGAGTTTGAAATCGTGAATACCGCATCACCTGCGGCTCGGCCCGGACGCCGGTCCCGCACGCACGACCGCCGTGCGCCGGGCGGTCTGCGGGGAGCCCCCATGAAAAGACCGCCGGCCGGCCGGGTCCACGACGGACCCGACCGGCCGGCGGTACGGGGAAGTACGGGCTAGCGGCGTTCGGCGTACGGGCGCCGGGCCAGACCGGCGTGCACCATCGTGGTCAGGGTGACGATGTCGTAGACCGGCACCCCGAGCCGGGCCTGGACCAGATGCGCGAACGGCACCAGGTCGGTGCACTCGATGACCACCGCCCCCAGGTCCGGCCCGGCCAGGACGTCCGCCCGGGCCACCACCTCGGCGGCCAACCGGTCGACGTCGAGGGCGTCGCGCCGACCCTCCAGCATGACCTCACGGAACTCCGGCGCGTCGGCCATCCCGGCGACCCGGATCGGCACGTCCTGCGCGCCGACCGCGGCCAGGTGCCGGCGGGTCAGCGCCGCCGCGTCGGCGGTCAGCACCCCGACCGTCCGGCCCGGACCGAGCATCCGGTGCACCATCGGCAGTTGCAGCAGGCTCGACGAGTGCAGCGGCACGTCCACGGCGGCGGCCAGCTCCGCCTGGAACAGCACCAGGAAACCGCACGCCCCGGTGATCGCGGCGACCCCGGCGCCCTGCAGGTCCCGGGCGGCCGTGACGAACGGCGTGAGCAGGGTCGGATCGGCCTCGCGGACCAGCCGCTGCGGGGTGGCCCCCTCGACGACCCGGTACACCACCGGGAAGTCGAACGTCGCCGGGTTGCGGATGTGGCCGGGGATCTTGTCGAAGCTGGTCTGCAGGCAGAGCACCCCGATCGTGGGGGCGCTCACCGGTGCCCCCGCCGGTGCCGGTCCACCGCGAACGTCGCCAGTGGCACGTCCGGTGGCGTCCCGGTGACGAGCTGGGCGAGCAGCCGCCCACCGGCCGGGGCGAGCCCCATCCCGATGTGCCCGTGCCCGGTCGCGACGCTGACGTTGCGGTACGACCCGAGCCGGCCGATCAGCGGCAGGCTGTCCGGGGTGCACGGCCGCAGCCCGCTCCACACCTGCACCCGGCCCCCCGTGTCGCACCCCGGCAGGTACGACCGCACGGTGCGCCGGATGCCGTCCACCCGACGTGGGGACACGCTGGTGTCCAGGCCGGTCAACTCCAGCGTCCCGGCCAGCCGTATCCGGTCGCCCAACGGCATGACGGCCACCTTCCCCTCACTGAGTAGAACCGGCAGGGTCGGGGTGGCCGGACCGGCGTCGACGGTCACCGCGTACCCCTTGGCGGGTTGCAGCAGCAGGCCGACGCCCAACTGCCTGGCGCACGCCACCGACCACACCCCGGCGGCGAGCACCACCTCACCGGGGCGCAGGTCGCCCCGGCTGGTACGGACGGCGCGGACCCGACGGTCCACGGTGTCGAAGCCGCGTACCTCGGTGTCGGTGAGGATCTCCACCCCGGCCGCCCGCAACAGCCGGGCGAAGGCGAGCAGGAACGCCGGGATGCGCAGCGCGGCGCCCTCCTCGTTGAGCAGCGCCCCGGCGACGGTGAACTCCACGCCCGGTTGCAGCCGGGCCAGCTCCGCCCGGTCCACGGTGCGCAGCGGCACCCCCCGGGCCACCGCCGCCGGCACCGACGCCCGCGCCGCCGCGTACCCCTCGGGCGTACGGCAGGCCAGCAGCATGCCGCGGGTGGTGAGGGTGCCGGCCAGGTCGTCGTGTGCGCACACCTCCCGCAGGATGGCCAGGCTGCGCTGCTTGAGGTCGAGCAGCACCTCGAAGCCGGCGCGGGCCTGCCGCTGCGTGCAGTGGCGGCGGAAGTGCCACAGCCAGGTCAGCAGCTCCCGGTCGAGCCGGGGCCGGACGTGGAACGGGCTGTCCGGGTGCAGCATCCAGCGCAGCCCCTTCGCCGGCACCCCCGGCTCGGCCAGCGGGGCGGCCCCCTGGGTGCCGACGAAACCGGTGTTGCCCGACGAACAGGCGGCCGGGTCGCCGACCTCGCCCCGGTCCACCACGGTCACGCTCAGCCCGGCCCGGCGCAGGAACCAGGCGCAGAACAGCCCGGCCACGCCCGCGCCGACGACCAGGACGTCGGGATCGGACCGTGCGGGTATGTCGTCCGGCCCGGCCGTCGTCGCCATGTCGACCCCCGCTACAGGGTGACGACGAAGAAACAGGTGGGCAGGTTGACCACGACCCGTTCCCAGATCTCGGCGCACAGCGCCCGACCCGGTTCGGCGAAGGTGCCCGGCGGTGGCTCGGCGAACCGGATCGTCGACCGGCCGGCGTCGAACAGCACCGCGCCGTGGCCGAAGTCGCCGACGATCGCGGTGCCCGGGTCGACCAGCCGGGTCCGGACGATGAAGACGCCGTTGTCCTCCACGTCGCGCATCAGGTGCCCCTCGCCGAGCAGCCGGTAGTAGTCGGCCGGGTTGATGATCAACCCGTCGGCGGTGCTGCCCATCTGCTCCACCTCGTTGCAGGCGGCCAGGATGGTCGACGCGAACGGCGCGGGGTCGGTGAGCCGGCCGAGCTGCGGCATGTTCAGCAGCCCGCCCTCGCCGCGCAGGATGGTGTGGTTCTCGGCGGTGGCCAGCCGCACCACCAGGCGGTAGTCGATGAACTGGGCGAAACCCACCGGGTCGGCCCACAGCTCGTCGGGCACCTGCACCCAGGCCCGGGTGGTCAGCAGCTCCGGGATGGGGGAGCGGTGGAAGTGGTTGGCGGCCTCCCGGCGCAGGTCCGCGCCGTCCACGACCGGGTCGCCGGGGCGCGGCGGGCTCTCGTGCCAGTAGAACTCCTGCGGCTCCCGGGACAGGTCCACCACCTTGAGCATGTTCCGCGACGGGTAGCGGGGCTTGCGCCGGGAGCTGGTCAGCGAGTCGGTGATGGTGACGTCGTAGTCGACGCTGGTGTCGAAACCGTCCTTGGCGAACGCCTCGACGAACAACCCGCCTGGCGACATCTGGGTCCTGCGTTCGGCGACGACCTCGGCGATCGTCCGCTTGACGGCGTCGGTGCGCTGCATGACTGCCCTCCTGGTCCTGAAGCTGGTACGCGGGTCGGTGCGGCCGGTCAGGCCGGCTTGCGGGCGACGAACATGCCCCAGCCGAACTCGCCCCGGTCGATCGCCGCCTGGATCTCGTCGCAGGAGGCGGCGAAGCCGAGGATCCACCGCCGGGCCGCCTCGTCGTCGCTCGCGGCGGCCCGCTGCCGGGCGGTCTCCCCGAGCACCCGGTACGTCTGCCGGATGTGCGTGTCGAGGCTGCGGGCGACGGTCACCTCGAACCCGGCCGCCGTCAACGCCTCCCGGTAGCCGTCGAGGGAGTAGCCGCTGCTCCATCGCACCCGGTCGTAGACGTGCCGGCGGGCCGCCGCGCCGACCTCGGCGACGGGTTGCAGGAAGTCGGTGACGGCCAGCGTCCCGCCGGGGGTGAGCACCCGGAACATCTCCGC
This sequence comes from Micromonospora sp. WMMD735, assembly GCF_049178995.1. Taxonomy (NCBI): domain Bacteria; kingdom Bacillati; phylum Actinomycetota; class Actinomycetes; order Micromonosporales; family Micromonosporaceae; genus Micromonospora; species Micromonospora sp. WMMD735. The sequence goes on along the minus strand of NZ_JBMHMJ010000002.1, from coordinate 1,453,037 downwards.
GTGGCTGCGCGCCTTGTCCGGCACCAGGAACAGCGCGTCCTGGCTGACCACGTGGGTGAAGCTGCCGTCGGCGTACGGCATGGCGGTGGCCGAGCCGTGCCGGAAGGCGACCGGTAGGCCACCCCCGCGTTCGGCCAGTTTGGTCTGGGCGAAGCGGACCCGTTCGATGCTCAGGTCCAGCCCCTCGCCCCGGCAGCCGGTGTGCCCGGCCAGCCGCAGCAGGAAGTTGCCGCAGCCGCAGCCGACGTCCAGCACCGTCGAGGACGCGTCGATGCCGGCCTCGGCGGCGAGGATGTCCGACGTCCGGTCGGCCGCCGCCGGGTAGTCGGTGTCGTCGGCGTCGGCGAAGTAGCCGGTGTGCAGCACCCCCTCGCTGTCCCAGAAGCTGAGGTACGTCTGGGTGGTCTGGTCGAAGAACTCGGAGACGTCCCGTTCGGTGAACTGGCTGGTCGTGGACATGCGGCACTCCTTCGTGCGCGGGCGGGCGGGCGGGGGTGTGGGGGTGGGGTCAGGAGTAGGTGTCCCGGCCGACGCCGGTCAGGTGGGGCAGCTCCGGGCCGGTCGCGGCGGCCCCGCCGTCGATCAGGTGCACCCCGGCGGTGACGAAGGAGGCCCGCTCGCTGGCCAGGAAGGCGGCCACCGCGGCCACCTCGTCCGGCCGGGCCAGCCGGCCCACCGCGCTGTGGTGGCCCATCGCCGCCAGTTGGTCCTCCACGTCGCCGTCGGCGGCGAGCCGGGCGGCGGCGCGTTCCATCGGCGGGGTCCGCACCCCGCCCGGGGCGAGCACGTTGACGGTGATGCCGTCGCGGCCCACGTCGACGGCGAGGCCCTGGGCGAACCGGACCAGCGCCGCCCGGGTGACCCCGGAGAGCACCAGCGGCCCGATCGGCACGCAGGCGGTCTCGGAGGCGACGAAGAGCAGTCGTCCCCAGCCGGCGGCCCGCAGGTGCGGCAGTGCCGCCGTGGCCAGCGCCACCGCCGGCAGCAGCACCCGGTCCACGGCGGCCCGGTAGTCGTCGACGGCGAAGCCGCTGGCGGTGCCGACCGGCGGGCTGCCGCCCCCGGCCACCAGTACGTGCACCCCGCCCAGGTCGGCGGCGACCGCGTCGACCCAGTCGCGGGCCGCGTCGGGGTCGGTGAGGTCGACGCTGGTGGCGCTGACCCGACCGGTCGCCACCTGCGCCACCTCCCGTTGTGCGGCGGCCAGCCGCTGCGGGTCGCGTCCGCAGATCGCCACCTGGGCGCCCTCGGCGGCGAACTCCTTCGCGCAGGCCAACCCGATGCCGCTGGTGCCGCCCGCGACCAGGGCGACCCGCCCCTTCAGCCCGAGATCCACGCCCGTTACCTCCCGTTGTCCGATGTGCTGCCGACCGTCGCCGGGGCGGGGCCGGGGGAGCGGTAGCCGTAGCGGCCGAACAGCGGCCAGGCCAGCGCCGTCGCGGCCCACCGCCGGCGGGGCGACAAGGTGCGTCGCCAGCCGTCGTCGGAGTCCCGGATGAGCGTCGGTCCGGTGCGGAACCGGTCCGGGTTGCCGGTGACCGTGTGGTTGGTGTGCAGGTGCACGGTGCGCCCGCGCACCGGGTTGCCGGCCGGGTCGGCGGCGCAGAACCGCAGCAGCGCGTCGACGGTGCCGGCCGGGTCGGCGGTGAACTGCTCGTAACGCAGGAACATCGACCGGTCCGGGTACCGGCGGGTGATCGCGGCGGCGGCCCGGTTGAAACCGTGCCAGTAGCCGGTGCTGCGGGCGGCGGACATCGCGTAGACGTACTGCTTCGGCTCCCGCCACGAGTGCGCCACCGCCCGGGGGTCGCGGACCAGGTGCACGTAGTACGGCCGGATGCCGGGCAGGTGCGCCAGCAGCGCCGCCTCACCGGGGATCTTCGTGGTGTCCACGATCACCCGCGCCCCGGTCCGGTCGGCGATGCCGTGGTAGACCCGGCCCATCAGGTCGGCGTGCGCGCGGATCTCGTCGTCGTGCAGGCCGCGCCGCAGCACCCGCCAGGTGTGCCGGGTACGCACCCGGGACCACTGCCGCCGGATCACCGTCGCGGCGTGCGCGTCCGGGGAGGTCCCTGCGGGCCGGCCGATCGGCAGCACCGTCGACCAGATCGGGCAGCCGGTCAACGCCTCGCCGCAGCCGCACCGGTCGTTGACCCCCCGGCCGGTGGCGTTCTTCCACAGGAAGTGCAGCTCACCGACGTGGAAGAAGCCGGGCACCTCGTTGAGGACGTTGCCGATGATGGTGCTGCCGTTGCGGCACCAGCCGGTGATGCACAGGACGGTCAACGGCTCGCTCATCCGGCGGGTACCTCCGTGGGTGTAGTGGGGCGGCCGATGCGTACCGCCAGGGCCGCCGCGACCAGCGCGCAGGCCGCGCCGACGACGAAGACCGCCGGGTAGCCGAAGCCGGCGGCGACCAGGCCGGTGACCGGCCCCCACACCGCGAGCCCCAGGTCCCAGAACGAGGTGTACGCGCCGATCGCCGCGCCCTGCCGGGCCGGGTCGGTCCGGTCCATCACCATCAGCGCCAGCGACGGGTGCAGCAGCGAGAAGCCGACCCCCATGACCACGCTGCCGGCCACGGCCACCGGCAGGTTCGGGGCGACCGCGACGACCGCCAGCCCGACCGCCTCACCGACCCCGCACCAGGCGGCCACCCGACGCGGGCCGAGCCGGTCGGGCAGGTGCCCGATGACCAGCCGGGTGCCGGCGTAGACGGCGCTGAAACAGCTCAGCACCACCACCCCGTGCCCGATGTCGCGGGCGTCGAGGTGCAGCACCACGAACGCGGCGAGCCCGGCGTAACCGGCGGCCCCGAAGGTCAGCGCGATCCCGGGCAGCAGCGCCGGGCGCAGCAGCAGGCCGCCGCCACCGCCCGTCGGGGCGGTCCGGGGCGGCGTCGGCACCACGGCGACCAGGCCGGCGGCGAGCAGCGGCGCGGCCGCGCTGAGCACCCACACCGCGGTGAAGGAGACCTGTTGCAGGGTCGCGCCGAGGAACGTGCCGGCGGAGATGCCGCCCCACATGCTCACCCCGTACAGGCCGATGAGCTGGCCACGCCGGTGGTGCGGGGCCAGCGCCACCGTCCACACCGCACCGGCGGTGAACAGGGCGGCCTCACCGGCCCCGAGCAGCAGCCGCACGGCGACCAGCGCGGGCACGCCCAACGGCAGCAGGTAGAGCAGGCCCCCGGCGGCGACGACCAGCGCCCCGGTCAGCATCACCGTGCGGTGGCCGTACCGGTCGGCCAGCGCGCCGGCGACCGGACGGACCAGCAGCGCGGTCACCGCCGTCACGGTGACCACCAGGCCGACGGTGAAGTCCCCGGCGTCGTGCCGGTCACGCAGGAACGCCGGGAGCACCGGGATGACCGCGGTGAGCCCCAGGTAGCCGGCGAAGAGACCACCGAAGATGCCCACCATCGCCAGCCGGGGGACGGCGGTGTCCCGGGTCGGGGCGGTGGTCATGCCCGCACCGGCTCCACCCCGACGGCCGCCGGGAGCGACCCGTCCGGTGCCGTGCCGTCGGGCGTCCCCGCCGCGGCGGCGACCTTGCGGACCGCGCGGATCAGCTGGTCGCAGTCGTCGGGGGTCAGACTGGACGACAGTGGCACGTCGACCGTCTCGGCGAGCAGCCGGGCGGTGCGCGGCAGGGTGGCCCGAATCCGGGCCGGGTCGCGGTCGTCGTACACGAACCGCCAGTTCCAGAAGGCCCGCACGTTGAGGTCGTCGTCCGCGCCGATGTTGCGGGCGTCGATGCCCTCGGCGCGCAGGGCGCGGGTGAACCAGCCGGCGTCGCCGCCGGGCACCCGGAACACGAACGCCTCACCGAGGTACGCCCCGGGTGCGACCGGGTTGCGGATCGCGATCCCCGGCAGATCGGCCAGCGCGCCGCTGACCTGGGCGTAGTTGCGGTGGAACAGGGCCAGTCGCTGCGGCAGCCGGGTCAGTTCGGCGCGCAGCAGGGCGGCCCGGATCTCGTCCATCCGCAGGCTGAGCAGGGGCAGGTCCAGCCCGTCGACGGGCGGTTCGGTGCCGGGGAAGTGCCGCCGCAGCCGCCCCTCGTACGCCCCGGACAGCGCCACCGCCCGACCGAACAGGGTGCTGTCGTCGGTGACCAGGAAGCCGCCCTCGCCGCAGTTGAGCGCCTTGTCGGACTGGGTGCTGAACGCCCCGGCCACGCCGAACGTGCCGAGCTTGCGGCCGTGCAGTTCGGCGCCGAGCGCGGGCACCGCGTCCTCGATCAGCGGTACGCCCATCTCGGCGGCGAAGGCGGCCAGCGCGGCGACGTCGGCGGCGAAACCGCGCATGTGCACCACGAGGATCGCCTTGATCTCCGGTCGCCAGCGGCGGCGCAGGTCGTCGAGGTCCATCCGCAGGTCGTCGTCCACCTCGACCAGGAATGGTCGGCACCCGGCCAGCACAATGGCGCTCGGGGTGGCCACGAAAGTGAATCCCGGGCAGGCCACCAATGAACCGGGCGGAACGGCGGCACCCATGATCGCCAGGGCGAGCGCGGCGGTGCCACTGGATACGGCGAGGGCGTGCCGGGTACCGAAATAACGGCACAGTTCCGCCTCGAACTGCCCGCACTCCGTTTCCGCCTCGGTGCGATGGTCGTAACGGAAGTAGAGGTGGCTGCGGATAGCGCGTATCGCCGCTTCCTCATCGTCGGCGCAGACGTGTACCGCGCCTTTGTCGTAGGTGGGCCAGGGAGCGTGGCGGATCGGTGCGCCACCGTGCAGTGCAAGCTGTTCGTGCAGCTCAGCGCCGTGTGAAGCCGGCCGGGGCCGGGTCGGCGCGGGATCTTCGTCGTTCCCGTTCACCGGTGTGCTCCTGACTGCCTGCGGCAGTTTTCCCGACTGGGTCGACAGGGAATTGCGCACGGGGCATCCGCCTCGCGGGCAACCGCGTCGAAACGCCGGAACAACTACCAGATCCGACATGTGCGCGGGCCGGGAATCCGGTGAACAACATGATTGCCCTCGGGCTGCGGGTCGTCAACCATGTGCCGGGAATGATCGCAGACTTAACAAGCGTTGAGGCCAGTCGGCGGTGACCGTGGTGGCGCACAGTGACCATTACGAATGGCTGATGTCGGGCATTCCGCCGGGTCGCAACGCCCCGGCCTGCCGGTATGCGCCGTCGGTGGGGACCGGGCCTCCTACCGTGCGTGCGGGGCCGGTGCCCGACGTGCGCGGCACCGGGTCGAGGTACGGCGTGGCCCGGGTGCCGCCGACGGGTGGCACCCGGGCCGATGAGCCTGCCGGAGGCGACGTTCAGACGGTGTAGAGGACCTTCACGCCGGTGACGGTGGTCGCCGAGACGGCGGTGCCCCGGACGTTGGAGTTGAGGTTGCGCCAGCCGTTGTTGCTGGCCGCCTCGTGCACCAGGCCGCCGACCACGGTGTAGACGATCTTCACACCGTTGAAGCTGATCGCGGCCAGGGCGTCGGGGCTGACCCCGGAGATGCCGGAGTTGAGGTTGCGCCAGCCGTTGATGCTGTTCGCCTCGTGCACCCAGCCGCCGACGACCGTGTAGATGTACTTGACGCCGTCCATGCTGATCACGGCGAGGGCGTCGTCGCTGACGCCGGAGATGCCGGTCCACAGGTTGCGCCAGCCGTTGTTGCTGGCCGCCTCGTGCACCAGGCCGCCGACCACGGTGTAGATGATCTTCACACCGTTGTGGTTGATGGCGGCCAGGGCGTTGGGGCTGACCCCGGAGATGCCGGTGTTCAGGTTCTTCCAGCCGTTGGCGCTGGACGCCTCGTGGACCCAGCCGCCGACCACGGTGTAGATGTACTTCACGCCGCCCACGTTGATCACGGCGAGGGCGTTGTTGCTCACGTCGGAGATGCCGGTCCACAGGTTGCGCCAGCCGGTGTCGCTGGACGCCTCGTACACCAGGCCGTTGTTGACCGTGTAGAGCAGCTTGTTCGTGCCCATGACCATGGCCGCGGTGGCCGAGCCGGTGATGCTGTTGACCGGCAGCATCTGCCAGCCGCTGTGGCTGCCCGACTCGTACACCTGGCGGTTGGCGGCCTGGCCGCAGTTCTGGCTGGTCATGTTCCGGGCCGGGGAGGTGGGGCCGGAGATGTAGAGCGGGCCGGTCGACGGGCTGCCGTCGGAGGCGATGCCGGAGGGCACCCCGTTGAAGTACGACTCGGTCTTGACGCCGTCGCGTACCTGCTCGTAGTGCAGGTGCGGGCCGGTGGAGTTGCCGGTGCTGCCGACCCGGCCGAGCTGCTGGCCGGTCGACACCCCCTGGCCGGCGGCGACCATCGGCGTCTCGATCATGTGCAGGTAGAGCGTCCGCCACCCGCCGCCGTGTTCGATGATCACGTGCCAGCCGCCGCCGCTGCCCCAGCCGGCGAAGGAGACGGTGCCGCTGGCGGAGGCGAGGATCGGCCGGCCGTTGCTGGCCCCGCCGGTGAAGGTCAGGTCGATGTCGTAGTCGTCGTGACCGTAGTAGGTGGCCATCCGCCAGGTCTCGCCGCAGGGCACCGGCATCTGGAAGTTCGGCCGGGGCCCGGCGGCCCGGGCCGGGGTGGTCACGACGGCGGCGGCGCCCGCGAGCGCGAGCGCCGCGACGCCGGCGGTCGCGAGCATCAGTCGGGCGGCGGTGCGGAGCCGGGCGAGTGGACCCGTCATGCGCGGTTCCCTCCAAAGTGGATCACGGGTTGAAGGATGTCGATCCTACGGTCCCGAGGTCCGCCCGGAGGGCCCGCGTCGGTGCCGGATCAGCAGAGTGGTGCCTCTGCCGGCCGCCGTTCAGCCGGTGGCGACCGAGACGGCGACGGCCACCATGATCACGGCGATCGTCCCGTCGACGGCCCGCCACGCCGCCGGCCGGGCGAGCAGCGGCCCCAGCCGACGGGCACCGAAGCCCAACGCGGTGAACCAGGCCAGGCTCGCCGCCGCCGCGCCGGCACCGAACGCCCACCGGTTCGGGTCCCGGTGGGCGACCGTGCCGAGCAGCACCACCGTGTCGAGGTAGACGTGCGGGTTGAGGAACGTGAACGCCAGGCAGGCCAGCATCGTCGCCCGCAACGTGGCCGCAGGGCGGTCCGACGGGCTGAGGGCGGCGGGGCGCAGCGCGCGGCGGGCGGCCAGCAGCGCGTACCCGAGCAGGAACGCGACGCCACCCCAGCGGACGGCGACCAGGACGGCAGGCGTCGCGGTCAGCACCGCCCCCAGGCCGGCGATGCCGGCGGTCATCAGGGTGGCGTCGGCGGCCACGCAGATCGCCACCACCGGCAGCACGTGCTCCCGGCGTAGCCCCTGGCGCAGCACGAAGGCGTTCTGCGCCCCGATGGCGACGATCAGCGCGAGGGAGAAGCCGAAACCGGCGAGCACGGAACCCATGACGGCCACGCTAGGACGGCCGCCTCCTGCACTCCAGCTAAAGAATCTGCATCACCGTTAGAATCGCTTATGTCGCTCGACCCGGTCCAGCTGGCGACGTTCCAGGCCGTCGTCACCCACGGCAGCTTCGGCGCCGCCGCACGGGCGATGAACGTCACCCCGTCGGCGGTCAGCCAGCGCATTAAAGCCCTCGAACAGGCCGTCGGGCAGGTGCTCGTCCGCCGCACCCGGCCGTGCGTGCCGACCGCCGCCGGTGCCCCGCTGGTCCGCCTCGGCGGGCAGGTGGCGCTGCTGGAACAGGAGGCCCTCGACACGGCGCGCGGCACGCTGGGCGACGGCACCCGCACCCGGGTCGCCGTCGTGGTCAACGCCGACTCCCTCGCCGGCTGGTTCCTGCCGGCCCTGACCGCCGTGCCCGACGTGCTGGTCGACCTGCACACCGACGACGAGGGGCACACCGCGCGGCTGCTGCGCGACGGCACCGTGATGGCGGCGGTCACCACCGAACGCGTCGCCGTGCAGGGCTGCCGGGTGCTGCGCCTCGGCGCGATGCGCTACCTCGCCGTCGCCGCACCCACCCTGCACGCCGCATGCTTCGCCGACCGCGACCCCACCACCGTGTTCCCGACCGCGACGATGATCCGCTTCGACCGCAAGGACACCCTGCAACACCGCTTCGCCCGGGCGTTCACCCGCCGCGACATCGACCCGCCGACGCACTTCGTGCCGGGGACGGCCGCCTTCACCGAGGCGGTCCGGCTCGGCCTCGGCTGGGGCCTGCTCCCCGAAACCGTCGCCCGCCCCGACCTCGCGGCCGGCCGCCTCGTCGAACCGGCCCCCGGCCGGCACCTCGACGTGCCGCTGTACTGGCAGTACTGGCGACTGGAGTCGACGGCGCTGGCGGCGCTGACGGCGGCGGTCCGGGCCGCCGCCAGCACCGCACTGCGCTGACGGTGAGCGGGGCGGACCCCGGCGGGACTCCGCTCAGCCGGTCGCCCGCCCGGCGACGAACGTCCTGCGGTACACCTGCGGCGACACTCCACTGAGCCGCTTGAACTGGACCCGGAACTGCGCCGGTGAGGCGAAACCGACGAGATGGGCGATCCGGTCGACGCCGTGGTCGGTGCGTTCCAGCAGCTCCTGCGCCCGGCGGATACGTACGGCGGCGATCCACTGCATCGGGGTACGGCCGGTCTCCTCGTGGAAACGGCGGTTGAGCGTACGCACGCTGAGCCCGGCCCGGGCGGCCACGTCGGTCAGGGTCAACCGCTCGTCCGCGTGCGACTCCCACCATTGCAGGACCGGGCCGAGACCCACCCCGGCGGGGTCCACGCCGGGACGCACGATGAACTGCGCCTGCCCGCCGTCGCGGTGCAGCGGGGCCACGGCCTGCCGGGACGCGTCGGCGGCGACCGTCGCCCCGTGGTCCCGGCGGACCAGGTGCAGGCACATGTCCACGCCCGCGGTCGCCCCGGCGGAGGTGACGAACTGGCCGGTGTCGACGTACAGCACCTCCGGGTCCACCCGGACGGCCGGGTACGTCGCCTGCAACAGTTCGGCGGCGGCCCAGTGCGTGGTGGCCCGCCGGCCGTCGAGCAACCCGGCGGCGGCCAGGGTGAACGCGCCCACGCAGATCGAGGCGATCCGGACGCCGGCGGCGGCAGCCGCCCGCAACGCGTCCAACACCGCGCCGGGCACCGGCGCGGTCGGGTCGTAGCGGCCGGGCACGATGACGGTGTCGGCGTCGGCGAGCGCGTCGAGGCCGTGGTCGACGGCCAGCCGCAGTGGGCCGGCGTCGACGACCGGCCCGCTGCCGCAGACCAGCACCCGGTAGCCGGCCCGGCCGCCCGGCAACCGCACCCGGCCCAGCACCTCGATCGGGGTGGCCAGGTCGAACGCGATAGTGCCCGGCAGCGCCAGGACCAGCACGGTGTGCACGGTGGCACCTCCCGGAAGCGACGACGCACGGCAAGAAACAGTCGGACGATGGCAATCCTGCCACTGGCCGGGTCGGGCGGCGAGGCCGAGGATCGGTGGCATGTTGGTACAGATCGTGTTGTTCGACGGGTTCGACCCGCTCGACGTCATCGCGCCCTTCGAGGTCCTCGCCGCCGGCGGCGACACCGTCGGGGGCGCACTGACGGTGGAACTCGTCTCGGCGCAGGGCCCGAGGGAGGTGGTCAGCGGCACCCGGGGCCTGACGCTGCGGGCGACCGCGCCGCTGGACCCGACCCGGCCGGGCTACGTCGTGGTGCCCGGTGCCAGCGGTCCGAGCACCGGCGACCCCGACGAGGGCGTGGTGACCATCCCCGTGCTGCTGGCCCGGTTCGCCGACTCGGCGGCCGTACCGCTGCTGCGCGCCGCCCTCGACAACCCCGACGTGACCGTGGCGGCCGTCTGCGGCGGGTCGCTCGCCCTGGCCATGGCCGGCCTGATCGAGGGCCGCCACGCGGTGACCCACCACCTCGGCATGGACGTGCTCGACGCCACCGGCGTACACGCGGTGCCGGCGCGGGTCGTCGACGACGGCGACCTCGTCACCGCGGGCGGCGTCACCTCCGGCCTGGACCTCGGGCTGCACATCCTGGAACGGGAGTTCGGCCCCCGGGTCGCGCACGCCGTGGAAACCCTCTTCGCCTACGAGCGACGCGGCACCGTGTGGCGTGCCGCCGGCCACCTTCCCGTCCCGGTCTGAGGAGAAACGGTGGCACACCCCGTCATCGGCACCTGGGACGTCAGCCTGAAGACCCCCATCGGCACGCTCCGCGCCACCTACGTCTTCCACGACACCGGCGGGGTGCCCGCCGGCACCGCGTCGACGGCGGCGGAAACCGTGGCGCTGACGGCGGTGACCTGCGCCGACGCCCGGGTGACCTGGCGACAGTCGGTGACCCGCCCGATGCGCCTGCACCTCGACTTCGACGTGCTGGTGGACGGCGACACCCTGGCCGGTCACTCCCGCGCGGGTCGGCTGCCCCGCACCGTGGTCACCGGCACCCGCCGTTCAGCCGGCAGTTGAGGACCACCGTCCTGCGCATGACGGGCTTGTCCGGGTCGGCGGGGTGAGCCCGGGACCAGGACCGATGATCTTCGGGGGGCGACCCGGCAGAACGGGGGGAGATCCGTCGAAGCTCATCACGTGCCTCCTGAAGTCGGTCTTATGGTGGGAGGTGGATCAGGCGGCGGGGATGCCGACGACCTCGACGTCGACGTCCTCGGTGCGCAGCGCCTTCACCGCCCGGTAGAGCGCCACCTGGGCGAAGGTGAACAGCGTTCCGACGGTGACCGGCCGGCCGCTGCCCAGGGCGATCGCGTAGATCACCTTGCGGGGGCGGAAGCCCGCGCCGATCTCCCGGCCATTGGGCTGCCGCCGGACCAGCTCGGCCAGTCGCTCCCGGGCGTCCGCCTCGTAACGCAGGGCGTCCACGGAGGCGGCACCCTGAGCGAAGAGATGGCTCAGCGGGGAGCTGCCGGAGGCGCGCTTGACGTGGATCAGCTCGCCGTCCGGGCCGAGCAGGTCACACGCCTCGATGCCGCGCCGGTGCTGGGCCGTGCGCAGCAGCTTCTTGTCGAGCAGGACCAGACGGGGGTCGCGGTCGGCGGCGGCCCGGTTGTAGGCGTCCTCGTCGGGAAGATCGGGCGTCCACGGCGGCAGGGCGATGCCACAGGGGCGGGCCAGGATCTCGGCGATCTCCTGGTGCAGGAACTCGCGGTGCCGGTCGCCGATCTCGTACCAGCCGCCCTCGTGCAGCAGCAGGTGACTCGTGCCGACCGCCACCTCGGCGGTGATCCAGCGGGAGGCCGGCGTCGAGAGCAGCTCCTCGGTGCCGCGCTCGTCGGTGTGCAGGGTGATCCGTCCCCGCTGGAGCCCGGACCACCGGTCACCGGCGGGCACCCGACGGGTGTGGGCCAGCAGGGCCGGCAGGTTCAGCTCGTCGACGAGCGAGGTCCGCCGCCCGGACCTCGGGACCTGGATCCGGTAGGACCGCACCGCCTCGATGTTGTCGACGAGACCGCCGGGGACGGCCACCCCGAGCTGCGCCGGATCCGGCTGGCCCAGCCGCGCGTCCAGCTCGGCGGTGAGCGCGGGCAGCCGGGGGTCGCGGGGGGAGACCGGCCGGATCTGGGTGACGAAGGCGAGGTCGGCCAGCGGGGACACCTGCCGGCAGACCCGGTCGATCTCCCGCAGGTCGGCGAGCAGCCCGGTGGGCTGCACGGCGAGGTGGATGCGCAGCGCGTCGCCGCCCTCGATCCGGGTGGGCCGGCCGGTGCGGCGGCACACGGTCAGGTTCGGGTTGTGGGTTGGTCCGCTGAGCTGGCCGACGATCTCGCCCCACTTGTCGATGCCGAACTTGCGGATGGGCTGTCCGGCCGGGACGAGGCTGCGGTCGACCCGTCCAGCGGTGCCGATCATCCGCCGCCGGACCTGGCGGATCTCGCTGGGCAGCAGCGCCCGGACGGCGAAGGAGACGCCGAACGTCGGGTCGACCACGCCCTGGTCGATCATGTGCCGGCCCAGCGTGCCGTAGGCGAGGGCGTACGCCCGCTCGTCGACGGCGAGCAGCAGCAGCCCGCCCCCGCTGCTGTGACCGAGGTCGACCTCGCGGCCGGTGAGTGCGGTGAGGACGTCGCACCAGTCGGCGCGGGGGCGGGGCACCGTGCCGTGCACCAGCAGGGCGGGTGCTCCGGCGACCTGCCGGGTGCTGACCGGGAAGCCGCTGTCCACCAGGTACTGACGGTTGAGCGCCCGGGTGAGGCCGGTGGCGGTCGGATCGACGCGGAGCCGGTAGACCGTCGTCAGGTAGGTCTCGGGCGGCGGTGCGGGCACCGGGTGCGCGAAGAGCGGGGGCTGGGTGTTGCCGGGCCGGCGGGAGTCCTCCCGGGCGCCGGGACGCGTGCCCGGACCGGTGGTGCGGTGGTGCTGGGCGTGACGCATCGTCGATCTCCTCGTCGTTTCGCGTGGTGTTGCGGTGAACATGAGAACATTATATGTGAACGCCGTCAATGAACGTGGTGCTTGACGGCTGTGGCACACTGCGAAAATGCAGGAGACAGCGACCATGACCGCAGCGGAGATCGCCCGGCTTGCCGGGGTCGGCCGGGCCGCCGTCAGCAACTGGCGCAAGCGGCACCCCGACTTCCCCGCCCCGGTGGGTGGCTCGGCGAACAGCCCGGAGTTCGCCCTCACCGACGTCGAGCGATGGCTCCGCGACCAGGGGAAACTGCCCGACCTTGCCCCCGCCGAGCGGCTCTGGCGGCACCTCGCGGCGGCCGGTGGCTCCCCGGTCGCCGCCCTCGCCGCCGTCGGCATGCGACTGCTCGCCCACCACCGCCCTGCCCGGGACACCACCCCACCGCCCGGTGCGCCACAGCCCGACGCGGCGCCGCCAGCCGTCCCGTGGCCCGCCGACCAACCGGCCATGGGTCCACTCCCCGCCACCCTGCTGGCCGACATCGACGCCCTCGCCGACGACCGGGGAGCGCCGGAGGCCTTCGACGAGCTGTGGCGGTGCTTCTCCGGTCCCGGCCCCGGCCGGCCCCTCGCCACCCCGGACGACCTGGCCGACCTGATGGCCGGGCTCGCCGCCGTGGACGGCGGCACGGTGCTCGACCCGGCCGTCGGCTCCGGGGCCACCCTGCGGGCCGCCGCCCGTGCCGGCTGTGCCGCCGCGTACGGGCAGGAGATCGACGCCGACCTCGCCGCGCTCGCCGGCCTCTGGCTGGCCCTACGGGACGTGCCGGGCGAGGTGCGCACCGGTGACTCGCTGCGTGCCGACGCGTTCGCCGGCCGACAGGTCGACGCCGTCGTCTGCCACCCCCCGTTCGGGGCCACCAACTGGGGCGACGACGAACTGGGCCACGACCCGCGCTGGATCGTCGGCACCACCCCGCGTACCGAACCGGAGCTGGCCTGGGTCCAGCACGCCCTGGCGCACCTGCGGGTCGGTGGGCACGCGGTGCTGCTGATGCCGCCCGCCGTGGCCAGCCGACGCGCCGGCAAACGCATCCGCAGCGAACTCCTGCGCCGGGGCCACCTGCGTGCGGTGATCGCGCTCCCGCCGGGGGCGGCCGGGTCGCACGGCGTACCGCTGCACCTGTGGGTGCTGCGGCGGGCCGCGCCGGACGCGCCACCCCCGGCCCGGATGCTGCTGGTCGACGCGGCCGGCGGCGACCTGGCCGAGACCGCGCCCCGGGTGCTGGCCGCGTGGCGGGAGTTCGACGCCGCGCCGGACGACGAGGTCGACCAGGTCGGTTTCGCCCGCACGGTTCCGGTGATCGAGCTGCTCGACGAGGACGTCGACCTGACCCCCGCGCGCCGGCAACCGGCAGTCGGCAGCGAGGTGACGGGGGAGCAGTTGGTACGCACCCGGGAGCGGCTGACCGCCGTCGTCGCCGCGCTGCCGGAACTGATCCCGCAGGCCTCGCCCGGGGCGGGAGGGCCGCAGGGACTCACCCTCACCGTCGGCGAGCTGGTACGCAGCGGCGCGCTCCAACTGCTCGGCCCGATCCGCTCCGGCCCGGCCGACAGCTCGTCGGGGCGGACGTCCGGCTCCGCGCCGGTGGTTGTGCCCGACGGTCCGCCGGTGCTCACCGTGTCGGACGTGCTGGCCGGGGTGCCCGCCTCCGGGCGGGTCGACGACCGGCTCGGGCAGCGGGTCCCGCTGGCGGTCGGGGACGTGGTGGTGCCGATGGTGGCGCGGGAGCTGACCGCCCGGGTGGTGACCGCCGAGGGCGACCTGCTGGGGCGCAACCTGTATCTGCTGCGGCCCGATCCGACGCGGCTCGACCCGTGGTTCCTGGCCGGGCAGCTCCGCACGACGACGAATGAGCGGCAGGCGTCGAGCCTGTCGGGGACGCTGCGGCTCGACGTCCGGCGGGCGCAGGTGTGCCTGGTGCCGCTGGACGCCCAGCGGGCCTACGGGGAAACGGTCCAACGGCTGTTCGCCTTCGAGTCGGCCATCCGGCAGACGGTGTCGCTGGGAGCCGACCTGGTGCGGCTGACCGCCGACGGGCTGGCCGCCGGTTCGATCCGGCCGGACGGGTCGGCCCGGTGACACGGCTGACCGGCGCGGCCCGGCGCGGGCCCTCGCCACCGCAGGGGTGCGTCGTCGGATATCCGACCCCGAACGGGCGTGGCGACGGTCATCGGCGCGAACCTGGCAGATCGGGCGGGTCGGATCGGTCGACCCCGTCAGCAGGGGCGGCTGCCGGCAGCAGCGGTCCGCGCCCGACGATCCGGACGAAGGCGGGTCATCTGTCGGTCATCGCCCGATGACACCTGGTCGACCATCGCCCCCGGGTGGGGGAGCGCGGGCGGCGCAACCAACAGCCATAATCCTTGACTCAACGCAATCGGAAGGAACGTGGTGAGCACGAAGCACCAGGAGTTGGCGGGCTTCATCTGGTCGGTGGCGGATCTGCTGCGGGGTGATTACAAGCAGTCCGAGTACGGCCGGGTGATCCTGCCGTTGACCGTGCTGCGTCGGCTGGACTGTGTGTTGGCGCCGACGAAGGACGCGGTGCTCGAACGGCACCGGCAGTTGAAGGCGTCGGGTGTGCAGAATGTGGATCCGGTGTTGCGGCGGGTGGCCGGGTTGTCGTTCTACAACACCAGTGAGATGTCGTTCCGTAGGTTGCTCGGTGACCAGGACCATGTGGTGTTGAACCTGCGTGCCTACATCGGTGGGTTTTCGCCGGGTGCGGTCGACGTGTTGGAGAAGTACGGCTTCGACACCCAGATCGGCCGGTTGGCCGAGGCGGGCCTGCTGTACCAGGTGGTGGCGAAGTTCGCCGACATCGACCTGCACCCGGACGTGGTGTCCAACCACCAGATGGGTTACGTCTTCGAGGAGCTGGTGCGCCGGTTCTCCGAGATCAGCAACGAGACCGCCGGTGAGCACTTCACCCCGCGCGAGGTCATCAAGCTGATGGTCAACCTGCTGCTCGCCCCCGACGAGGAAGAGCTGATCACGCCCGGCATCGTGCGCAAGGTGTACGACCCGGCGTGTGGGACCGGTGGGATGCTCAGTGAGGCGCAGGAGCACATCGAGGCGCACAACGCGCACGCCACGGTGGAGGTGTACGGGCAGGAGCTGAACGGGGAGACGTACGCGATCTGCCGTTCGGACATGATGCTCAAGGGTGGCGACCCGACGAAGATCACGTTCGGCAACTCGTTCAGCCAGGACGGCCACGACGGGGAGCGCTTCGACTACATGCTGGCCAATCCGCCGTTCGGGGTGGAGTGGAAGAAGGTCGAGAACTACGTCAAGGCCGAGCACGCCCGGGGTCACGCGGGGCGGTTCGGTGCCGGGCTGCCCCGGATCAACGACGGTTCGCTGCTGTTCCTCCAGCACATGATCGCGAAGATGAAGCGCCCCGAGGACGGCGGCAGTCGCCTCGCGATCGTGTTCAACGGTTCGCCGTTGTTCACCGGGGCGGCCGGGTCGGGGGAGTCGGAGATCCGCCGCTGGATCCTGGAGAACGACCTGCTCGAAGGCATCGTGGCCCTGCCCGACCAGCTCTTCTACAACACCGGCATCTCCACGTACTTCTGGATCCTCACCAACCGCAAGGACGCGTCCCGCCGCCGCAAGGTGGTGCTGCTCGACGGCCGCGACCACTGGACCAAGATGCGCAAGAGCCTCGGCGACAAACGCAAGATGCTCACCGACGACCACATCGCCGAGCTGACCCGGGCCTACGTGGACGTGCTGACCATCGCCGACGACCCGGAACACCCGCAACACGCCAAGGTGAAGGTCTTCGCCACCACCGACTTCGGCTACCAGCGGATCACCGTCGAACGCCCGCTGCGGCTGCGCTTCGAGGTCACCGACGAGACGGTCGCCCTGCTCGCCGAGGCGCGGGCCGTCCTCAAGTACGCCGACCGCGAGTCGCTGCTCGTCGGGGCCAGGTCCCTGATCGGTACGTCGTCCGCGACGCGCGCCGAGTTCGCGCTGCGGCTGAACGGGCTGGGGAAGCTGCCGGCGGCGGTGGAGAAGGCGGTGTGGGAGGCGTTCTCGGTCAGCGACCCGGAGGGGGAGGTGCAGACCGACCGCAAGGGTAGGCCACTGCCGGACACCGACCTGCGCGACAACGAGAACGTGCCGCTCGACGAGGACATCCACGACTACCTCAAACGCGAGGTTCTACCCCACGTCCCCGACGCCTGGATCGACGAATCAAAGACCAAGATCGGGTACGAGATCCCGTTCACCCGCCACTTCTTTGTCTACCAACCGCCGCGTTCTCTTGCTCAAATTGACTCTGAATTGGGGGCACTCGAAACGGAGATTCAGCAGTTGCTCCGTGAGGTGACTGGATGATGGATGAATGGCGTAAGGTACCCCTGTGGACCTTGGTATCCGAGGTTCGCTCAGTAGTGGACCCGGCAAGCCTAGGCTCAACGGTCTTCCACTACAGCATCCCTACGCTGGAGGCCAGCGGCGATGGGCAATTGGAAGACAGTTCGGAGATTCGCTCCGCGAAGCTTCGCATTCGGGGCGGCGAGGTCTTGATCAGCAAGCTCAACCCCCGTAAGAGTCGGGTCGTGATTGCTTCGCCTTCGGGTAATCCTGTTGTCGCTTCCACGGAATTCGTGGCGCTGCGTCCGCAGGGCGTTGATCCTCGTTTCCTTTATTACCTCCTTTCGTCGGAAATGACCCGTCAATCGCTTGACGCTCGGGTTCAGTCCGTTACTCGGAGTCATCAGCGGGTGAGTCCTGAAGATATTATGCGTTTAGTTGTATCGGTTCCCGAGCGTGGGGAGCAGCAGCGGATCGCGGACTTTCTTGATTTTGAGCTAGGTCGCACGGAGGCACTGAAGGGTGCGAAAGAGTCCCAGATCGAGTTGCTGAGGGAGCGGGCTGAGGCGGTTGTCGCTTCGGAGATTTCGAAGCTGTTCGATGAGTATGGGTCGGTTCCTGTTCGGCGTGTCTGGATCGGTATCGAACAAGGGTGGAGTCCCCAATGCGAAGAAATCGATGCTGAGCCGGAGGAGTGGGCCGTGCTGCGGACGAGTTCGGTTAGCTCCGGTGTCTTCAACCCGTTGGCTCATAAAAGGCTCCCGGCTCACGTTAAACCGGATCTTCGTTATGTGATTCACGACGGCGACCTCCTGCTGACGCGCGGGAGTGGCTCCCCGACCATGGTTGGAATCGCTGCGGTTGCCGACACTGGCCAACGCCGGCTGTTGCTGAGTGATCTGCTTTACCGGCTGCGGCTCCATGCTGAATGGCCGGCCTCATTCGTGGCGGCAGTCCTAGGCGCCCGTCCAGTTCGCGATCAAATATCGCTGTTGCTTCGAGGACAGTCTGGTCAGACGATTAAGCTCCGCGGTCAGGACGTGGGTGAAATCCTAATCCCACGGGTTCCGGAAAACATGCGCGCCATGGTGGCAATGGAAGTGGCGTCCACCCATGCGACACACAATCATGCGGTCGGAAGGATTCGTGACGGTCTGAATTTGATGCGGGAACGTCGGCAAGCATTGATTACAGCGGCCGTGGCAGGGCAGGTCGACCTTGCAACGGCGCGGGGGGTGCAGCCGTGAGTTCCGCCGATCAGGAACAGCCGTTCGAGGGCGCCATCGAGAGTGCCTTAGCCGGCCTGGGCTGGTTGCGAGCCGCAACCAGCAACTTCGATAGCCGAGTAGGGCTCGACGCCGCTGAGTTGTTCGCGTTCGTCAGTGATACACAGCCGGACGCGTGGGCGCGGCTGCTGGCGTACCACGGGAACGACCCGGATGTGGCGCAGCGCGAGTTCGCGCAGCACCTCGCCAGGCAGATCGACGAGCGCGGCCCGCTCGACGTCCTCCGCCGGGGCGTCAAGGACAAGGGCGTGCTGATCCGGCTCGCCTACTTCAAGCCCGCGCACGCCATCACCGACGACGCGCTCACCCTCTACCGGGCGAACCGGCTCACCGTCACCCGGCAACTCGCGTACTCGACAAGCAACAACAACACTCTCGACCTGGTGCTCTTCGTCAACGGCATCCCGCTGGCGACCGCCGAGCTGAAGAACCCGCTGACCGGGCAGACCGTCGAGGACGCCAAGGAGCAGTACCGCAGGACACGTGACCCGAAGGAACTGCTCTTCGCTCGGCGTACCCTCGTGCATTTCGCCGTGGATCCTGACCTGGTCTTCGTCACGACGAAGCTGGCGGGGGAGAAGACCCGGTTCCTGCCGTTCAACACCGGGTCCAACGGGCCGGGGGTGTCCGGCGGTGCCGGAAACCCGCCCGTCGGGGCGAGCGGCTACCGCAGCTCCTACCTGTGGGAGCAGATCTGGCACCCGGACACCTGGCTGGACCTGATCCGCCGGTACCTGCACACCGACCGGGAGTCCCAGGCGCTGATCTTCCCGCGTTACCACCAGTGGGATGCGGTGACCCGGCTGACCGAGCACGCCGCCCGGCACGGCTCCGGCCACAACTATCTCGTCATGCACTCGGCCGGGTCGGGCAAGTCGAACACCATCGCCTGGCTGGCGCACCGGCTGTCCAGCCTGCACACCGCGCACACCCTCGACGAGGACGCCCGCGCTACCGGGCTGCACCCCGACGAGGCGGTCTTCGACAAGGTCATCATCATCACCGACCGGGTGGTGCTCGACCGGCAACTCCAGGACACGGTGTTCCAGTTCGAGCACGTGCCGGGTGTGGTGCAGCGGATCGACAAGGACTCCGCCCAGCTCGCCGCCGCCCTCCAGGGCGAAACCGCCAAGGTCGTCATCACCACCATGCAGAAGTTCCCCTACATCCTCAACCAGGTGCAGGGGCTGCGCGGCAAGCGGTTCGCGGTCATCGTCGACGAGGCGCACTCGTCGCAGTCCGGTGACTCGGCCGCCGCGTTGAAGAAGGTGCTGCTCCGGCTCGGCAGCGACGACGTGGACGAGTCGGGCGACCTGCTCACAGCGTCCGCGCTGGCCCGGGGGCGGCACCAGACGCTGTCGTACTTCGCGTTCACCGCCACCCCGAAGGCGAAGACGCTAGAGCTGTTCGGCACCCCGCACCCGGTCACCGGCGACGCGCAGCCGTTCCACACCTACTCGATGCGGCAGGCCATCGAGGAGGGCTTCATCCTCGACGTGCTGCGCAACTACCTGACCTACAAGTCGTACTGGAAACTGGCCAACGCCAACCCCGACGACCCGGAGGTCGACCCGAAGAAGGCCGGCGCGCAGCTCGCCCGGTTCGCCAGCCTGCACCCCACCATGCAGGCGCAGAAGGCCGAGATCGTCGTCGAGCACTTCCTCAAGCACACCGCGCCGCGTCTCGGCGGGCGCGCGAAGGCCATGGTGGTCACCGCCTCCCGCGAGGGCGCGGTCCGCCTGCACACCGCCATCAGGAAGTACGTCGAACTGCACGGCTACGCCGGCTGTGACTCCCTCGTCGCGTTCTCCGGAGAGCTGGAGGTCGACGGCGTCGAATACACCGAGGCCCGGGTCAACGGCTTCGGCGAGGGCGAACTGACCGACCGCTTCGCCTACACCGCCGCCGACGACAGGCACGCCGGCACGCCCAAGGCGAAGCAGCCGGTGGAGTACCGGATCCTGGTGGTGGCCGAGAAGTACCAGACCGGCTTCGACCAGCCGCTGCTGACCACGATGTACGTCGACAAGCTGCTCAAGAACGTGGCCGCCGTGCAGACCCTGTCCCGGCTCAACCGCACCCACCCGCTCAAAACCCAGGGCGACGTGTTCGTGCTCGACTTCGTCAACGAGGCCGGCGACGTCGCCGCGCACTTCCGGCCGTACTTCGAAACCGCCGCCACCACCCCCACCGACCCCAACCTGCTCTACACCGCGCAGCACGCGGTGACCGGCTACCCGGTGCTCGTCGAGTCGGAGATGCAGGCGTACGCCGAGGCGCTGCTCGCCGCCGAAGCCAAGGCCACCACCGACACCGGCCTGCAACGGGCGCACGCCGCGCTCTACCGGTTCACCGAACCGGCAGTCGACCGCTTCAAGGCCCTGGCCGAGCAGGACCCGGAGGCCGCGACCGGCTTCCGGTCCGCGCTGCGCGACTACACCCGGATGTACGCGTTCCTCAGCCAGGTCGTGCCCTACCACGACGAGGACCTGGAACGGCTCTACCTGTACGGCCGGGCGCTGCTCAACCGGCTGCCCCGCCAGCAGGACCCGTCCGTCGACATCGGCGAGGTGCAGCTCACCCACCTGCGGGTCAGCAGGACCGGTGAGCACGACGCGTCCCTGTCACCGGAAGGTGAGCAGATGCTGCCCGGCTTCCTCGGCGGAGCGGTCGGCAGGCAGAACGACCCCGACCGGGTGGCGCTGTCCGAGCTGATCGACGCGTTCAACGACCGCTTCGGCATCGGGCTGGGGGAGGCCGACAAGGTCTGGGTCGAGCAGCAGATCGTCGCCCTGGCCGAGGACGGCACCCTCGAAGCCGCCGCCATGGTCAACGACGAGAGCAACTTCGGCGTGGTCTGCGACAGGCGGATCGAGGACGTCATCCTGTCCCGGCACGACGACAACGGCAAGCTCATGCAGCGCTACCTCGACGACGAGAGCCTGCGCTCCCAGCTCAACCAGTTCGCCCGCCGGCAGGCGTACCAGATGATCCGCCGCCGCAAGGGCATCGCCTGACCGCGTTCGTGAAAGGAGGACGGGTGCCCCCGTCCGACCACCCCTTCCACCTTTGGGTAGCTCGTGACACTGTGTCAACAACGATTGCCCCGCACAGAATTCGGGTGAACGGCAGGGCAAATTTTCGCAAGCAGGGAAACGTTAGTTTCCTTATGCTTCATGAATCGTCAGGTAGCAATGCGTCCGACAGGCGGTTGGGTTGGCTAATTGTTCTGACTGCCGTCGGTATTGCCTACGCTTGTTTTTCGGGCGAAGAGCCCCGTTGGGGAATGGTGCTGATTGGTGTCGTTGGCGTTTTCTGCTTGGTGCCGGTCGTGTTGTCCGATGCCCCGGACAAAGCGAAAAAAGTAAAGCCGTCGCTGCAATCGCTTCCGAGTGGCACTAGGGTGCTGACCAGGTTTGACGAGCGCCGAGCGTTCGACGATCTGCAAACGCTGGCGGATCGGATTGACAAGACACTGCCGGCTTTGGCTGGACTGGTCGATTCGAGGGACGCGGCTTCGCTGGTGGCGCAGAGCCTCTGGCAGGGTGCTGGGATTCTCGCACGGAAGCAGGAGATTCGGGGCGTCCGAGAGGACCTCGCGAAGCATGGTCATCCTGGCTCCCCAATGACGAGCCGTGCCCGGCTGGAGCTCCAAAGCCAACAGGCGCGGGCTGGCGCGCTATGGCGCGAGGTAAACGAGGATCTCGCCACGCTCGTGTCGCAGTTGACGGTGACCGCAGAGGCCGGTGAGGCGTTCGTCCGAGACAAAGAAATCGATGACACTCTACAGCGCACTGCCGATGCCATTAACAAGCTGTCGCTTGATGTTTCACCTATCGAGGCCAATGCCGGAGAGCAACTTGCTGACAAAACAACGGCAGTGTTGACCGCCTACCGGGAACTGAGCGAACTATACGGCGGCGGAACTCAGTCGTGACGACGGTGGGGTGCTGATGCGGGCGCAGGAGCGGGTGGCGGACCGGTACGAGCTGACCTATCCGGTCGGTCACGGCGGGATGGGGGAGGTGTGGGCCGGGTTCGACGAGAAGCTTGACCGGCCGGTGGCGATCAAGTTCCTGCGGCAGCTCACCGTCCCCGAGAGCGAGCGGGAGAACGCAGTCGAACGCTTCATGCGGGAGGCCCGGGTCACCGCCCGGCTCGACCATCCGGGGGTGCCGAGCGTCCACGACGTCGGCTACCACGGTGACGACATCTACCTCGTCATGCAGCTCGTGCCGGGGATGGTGCTGGCCGACCTGATCGCCGAACGTGGCCCGCTGTCGGTGCCGTGGTCCGCCGCGATCGGTGCCCAGATCTGCTCGGTGCTGGCCGCCGCCCACGTGGCCTCCCTCGTGCACCGGGACCTCAAACCGCAGAACCTGATGGTCACCCCGACCGGCGCGGTGAAGGTGCTCGACTTCGGGGTTGCCGCGCTGCTCGGCCCCACCGACGGCCCCCGGCTCACCGCCACCGGGCACACCCTGGGCACACCCACCTACATGGCGCCCGAGCAGGCCCTGAGCAGCGTGGTCGGCCCGCGCGCCGACCTGTACGCGCTCGGCTGCGTGCTCTTCGAAATGCTGACCGGCAGCCCGCCCTACCGAGCCGACAACCCCCTCGGCATGCTGCACCGGCACCTGAACGACCCGGTCCCGTCGGTCGCCGAGCACCGGGCCGGCGTGCCCGACGGGCTGGTACGACTCGTGACCCGCCTGCTGGCCAAGGACCCGCAGCACCGACCGGCGTCAGCCGCCGAGGTGTACGAGATCCTGACCCCCTTCGGCAGGGTCGCACCGGAGATCGCGGCCGACCTGGCGGTCGCCGTCGCCGACGGGCAGGTCGTGGACCCGACCATGCCCTACCGATACCCCTTCGGCCCGGTGCCGCAAAAGGAACCGGTGCCGCCGACCCGGCGGGACGTCGTGCCCCGTCTGGTGCCGGCGGACCTCGTCCAGCCACCCTCGTTCGAGGAGCTTGCCGAGGCGCAGGACCGCGCCTGGGAACTGGCCGAGCAGGAGCGCTTCACCCAGGCCGCCGAACTGCTCGAAACGGCACTTCGCCCAGTAGGGAGAGGGCGCGCAGCGAAACAGCCGCAGATGCTGGAGTTGCGGCTCAACCTCGCCAACCTCTACGTGCTCGCTGGCGCCTACCGAGAGGCGCTGCCCGAATTCGCCAGCCTCGTCGTTGACCTCGCTGAACGGCCAATGCCAGACCAGGAGTTGATCTGGTATTGCCGTCAGCAGGCGGCAATGTGTCAAGCCGAACTCGGCGAGGCAGGCACGGCGTTGGCCGAGATGCGCCTGCTCTTGGCCGAGCAGCAGGGCAACCTGGCGACAGACGAGCTTTTGCCGATCCGGCAGCAGATTGCCATTCTTGCCGCCGGAGTCGGTGAGATCGCGCAGGCTCAACTTCAACTCGACGAGTTGCTTCAGGACGTGATCCGACTACATGGCCTCGATAGTCCGCTGGTGAGTGAGATAGAGACACTACTGAGCCATCTCCGTCGGCTCGACGGCGGTGATGGTCGTGGAGCGCCACGATAATTGAGAGAGGTAGCCTCTATGTATGAGCTGAAGGACGTGCTCAAGCAGTGCGTCGAGCGCATCCAGCGGTATCGACAGCAGCGGACGCGCATACCTGAGCAGAGCACCAGGATGAGCTTGATCGATCCCGTAATTGATGCGCTCGGGTGGGATATCCATGACTTGGAAGAAGTTCACCCCGAGTATCGCCGACGAGGCGTCGACAACCCCGTCGACTATGCGTTGCTGATATTGCGCACCCCACGGTTGTTCATCGAGGCGAAGGCGCTCGGTGAAAACCTTGACGATCCCCGCTGGGCAAATCAGATTATCGGTTACGCTGCGTCAGCAGGTGTCGAGTGGGTCGCTCTTACGAACGGGGCCGAATGGCGAGTTTACAACGCGCACGCACCGGTACCGGTCGAGCAGAAGCTCTTCCGTGTTGTAAGCCTGGAGTCCGACCTCGATGCGGCATCGGAGCTGTTATCCCTTCTTAGTAAGGAGAACATGGGGCAGAATCGCATCGAGGAACTCTGGAGGGGGTATTTTATCGATCGCCAGGTATTGGCTGACCTACTTGACCTCTTCGGTGATGGAGAGCCGGCGCCAGAACTGGTGGGATTACTTGACGACCGGCTGCCCCGCCTCACCCGCAACGAGATCCGTTCCAGTCTGATCCGTGCCCGTGCCTCATTTGACTACCCGGCCCCAACGATGCCGGTGCGCTCCATTGGTGCGGCGAATCCTGCAACATCTCTGACGGCCGAAGGGCCTGTCACGATGCGAACGGGTTCTTCCAAGTCGTCAGCAGACGGAGTAATCCCACCACGTCGGTCCAAGCGTGCAGTCTCTCACACTGAACGATCGATCAAGCTGGCCGACATTATCCGGGTTGGTCGACTATCACCAGGAGCAGAGCTCTATGCCCGATACAAGGGCGTGTCCTACACCGCCGAACTTCTCGCCGACGGCACCGTCCGTTTTGGTGGTCGCCCGTTTCCCACACCATCCGCCGCCGGCCGGGCGCTGAAGATCGACGCGAACGGACCTGGAACGCCTGAGACTGTTCTGGCCACAGATGGCTTGGACTTTTGGTCCTCGAAGGACGCAATACGAGGTGACATTGCCTCGCTCAAGGAGATCCGCCGTAGGACTGCCGACAGAGAGGACGGGTAGCTCAACAGAGGGCGTCGTAGGTCAGGTCGAGCGCTGTGACTCCGGCTTTGCCGTGTCGGCTACGAAGACGCCCAACCCTTGCCTGCCGATGAGTTCTCCGGCCTCGATCATGGAGTCGACGGCTCTCCGGACGGTCGCAGAACTCGTGGAGTGCTGGTCCATGAGTTCCCGGGTGGTTGGGATCTTGTCGCCGGGCTTCAGCAGCCCTGCCTTGATCCTCGCCCTCAGATCATCGCGGATTGATCTCCAGAGGGGTTGGGCGTAGGGCATACGCCGATGTCATCACCGGCGAACCGACAGTAGACGAGCAACCCAAGGTTTGCTAGGAATGCTAGAAAAACCTAGTAGGCTTCGGGCGACACGGGGAGGCGGCATGGGTAGGCGGTGGAAGTGGTTCCTGCGGTCGGGGACGGTCGCGGTGGATCTGACCGGGCAGGTGGTGCCCGACGGGAACGGACCGGGGCGCTGGCGGCGCAGGACGGTCGAGGGCGTCGTACCCGATGGGGTGGTGACGTCGCGGTGCGACGGCGCGCTCGGTGACGCGCGGCGGGCGGGGGAGATGCCGAACCAGCGCGCGGACCGCTACCGGGTGCGGGTGCCCCGCCAGGGACGGCGGGCGGGTTCCGATGGTTGAGGCCACCGGCTCGTCCGTGCCGCGCCGGCACCTCGGGCGGGTGCTGCGGGAGCTGCGCATCGAGGCGTGCATGACGCTGGACGCGGCGGCCGAGGCGCTGGAGTGCAGCCGGCACAAGATGTGGCGCATCGAGAGCGGCCTCGGCATGGTGCGCGCGGTCGACGTACGGGCCATGTGCGAGCTGTACGGGGCGCGGCGCGCGCTGACCGCCGCACTGGTCGCGCTGGCCGGCGAGACGCGGGGGAGGGGGTGGTGGCACGCGTACGGGGACCCCGTACCCGAATGGTTCGACCTCTACGGCGGCCTGGAGTCCGCCGCGTGCCGGCTCCGCGAGCACGCCGGGGCGCTCGTCCCCGCCCTGCTGCAGACCCGGGCGTACGCCGCCGCGACCTGCCCGCGCCGGCCCGGCGCGACCGGCGAGGAGCGGGAACAGCCGGTCGAGGCGCGGCTGCGGCGGCAGGACCTGCTCCGGCGGCGACTGCCCCGACCGCCGCGCTACGAGGTACTGCTCGCCGAGGCGGTGCTGTTGCGGGAGGTGGGCGGCGCGGCGGTGACGGCCGGACAGCTCCGGCACCTGGCGGAGGCGAGCCGGCTGCCGCAGGTGTCGATCCGGGTGCTGCCGCTGGCCGCCGGAGCGCACGACGGGGCGCTCACCGGCTCGTTCGTGCTGCTGGAATTCCCGCTCGGCCTGCGCGCCGACCCCGACCCGCCGGTGGTCTACCAGGAGTCGTTGACCGGGGCGCTCTACCTCGACCGGCCGGCGGAGTGGGCCGCCTACGAGCAGGTCTGGGCGGGCCTGGACGGGGTGGCCCTGGACGAGGAGGAGTCACGCCGGCTTATCCTCACGATCGGCGAGGAGCTGCACCCCGGATGACCGTGGAGCCTCGACGAGGATGGGGCCGGTGAGGCACGCCGGCATTCGTGTCGTCGGCGCGGCGCGGACGGAGACCCCGACCCGTCGGGTGCGTGCGGAAGGATGGGGGTATGCAGAGCTTCCTGACCCCGGAGCAGATCGCCGACCGGACCCGGCGTGCGGTCGACGCGGCCGTCCACGCCGGACGCGCACAGGGACTCGACGTGACCGACCCCCGCGTGCTCTACGAGGCCTTCTCCGTGGTCGTGCACCTCGCGCCGTCGCCGGTCGTGGCCCGGGTGCCCACGGTCCTGCCCGCCTACGCGGACCTCGACAGTGTGGCCGGTCGGCAGCGGGCGGAACTGGACGTGACGGGATGGCTCACCGAGCGGGGCGTGCCGGTCATCCCGCCCAGCCCGCTCGTGCCCCGCGAACCCGTCCGGCACGACGGCTTCTCGATGACGTTCTGGCAGCTGATCGAGCTGGCACCGGCTGGGGAACCCGACTACGTGGCGAACTGTGGCCTCGTACCCGAACTGCACGCCGCGCTGCGTGACTATCCGGGTGAGTTGTCGTTCCTGTCCGCCGCCGAACCGCAGTTCGTCGAGGACGGCCTCGTCGCGCTCGACGGCCAGCCCGAGCTGATCGACCCGGCGGACCTGGACCGTGCCCGCCGCGAATGGCAGGTGCTGGCACCACTCGTACGATCCCGCGAACTGTTCGAGAAGACGTTCCCCGGGGTCGACCTCCAACCCGTCCACGGCGACTCCCCGGTCGTGAACATGGTCGCCGGGGTGGACGGGTACCGCTACGCAGACTTCGAGATGGTGACGCTGGGGCCCGTCGAGTGGGACGTCGTCGGTGTCGGACCTGAGGGGGAAGCCGCCTACCGGAGTGCGGCGCAGCGCCGGAACCTGCGGGACCTCGACGAGGGGGTACTGCGCTTCGTGGCGGCGGTGGGGATGCTGCGGGGCGTCGCCTGTCTCGCCCTGGCCCCCCAGCTGCCGATGCTGGCGGACGCCCTCGGCGGCATGCTCGACCAGTGGCGGTCGATGCCGTTCGCCGGAGGGCTCGGCTGAGCGGGTGATCCCGCGTCGCTGGCTGTCAGGTTTACGACGCGACTGCGGCCGCCATCGATGCAGATGGTGATGTGCGCCCGCTCCCTGGCATCACCGACCGGGTGAAAGCGCAGGTCAGCGACGGCTGCGGTGGCGTTCTGCCCGGCCACACACGAGTGACGGCTGAGCCGCGAAGTGGTGTTGCCCCGCCGGTCACCGATCTGGTTGTCTTGCCGACCTGTAGTTCGCTGCCGGGACCACGGAGCCCTCGAAGGAGAAGCGTGCCGCAACCCCTGACGCTCACCGAGATGCTGGCCGTCCTCGATGATCCCCGGTCGATTTCCGACCTGCACGGTTACTACCTCGGCACCGGCGGCGAGACGTTCACCGGCGGACAGTTCGACCAACTCGGGGGTGGCGGCAGCCGTCCCGAGACGGCCGGCGCCATCACCGCCGAGGACCTTGTCGCCGTGGAACTGCTGCGGGTGCGGGTGCCGCCGCAGCAGGCGCTCGACCTGTTGCAGGGGCCGCTCGGCGAGCGGGTCGCCGCCGAGTTGGAGAGGATTCCGGTCGACGTGGCGCTGGGCGCAGACGAGGCGTACCCCCTGGTGGTGGCGGGTGGTCCCGCCGACACCGCCTGGCGGGCGCTGCGCAACGCGACGGGCATCGGGTGGGTCGTCGCCGGCAAGCTGCTCGCCCGCAAGCGTCCGAAGCTGGTGCCGGTATACGACGCGGTGGTGTCCTGCGCCTACCGCACCGGCGCCGGCTTCTGGGAGTGGCTGCACGGCAGGCTCCGCGAGGATGAAGGCGTCCTTGTGCAGCGGCTGCACGCACTGCACAAGGATGCGGGCCTGCCCGAGGCGGTGAGCCTGCTCCGCGTCCTCGACGTGGTGTTCTGGATGCGGCACCGCCCGGTGCACAGCGGCGACCACTGTGCCGGGATCCGTCTGCCGTGAGCCAGGACGAACGACATTTCACGATACGCATCAGGGGTGGGACGCCGCAGGCGAAGGCGGCGGGCAAGCGGCGCTCCACCGACACCTGCCGATGACGGCACCGAGTTCACGCGTTCGTCCGACGCAGTGCATCTGCGTCAACTGCGGCGACACCGTCCACGGCCGGGCGAACACCCGCCAGCGTGGGCCCGACATCGCCTGGTACGTCCACTGCCGACCCTGCGCGGACCTGGTCGCCGACCAGATGCAACCGCTCGGCCTGCTGCCGGGCGGAGGCGTCGACATCCACCGGTGCCGCACCTGCGGAAACCTCCGGGTCTGCCGTACCGGCTGGCGGACCCGGTGTCACCTCTGTCTGGACGAGCGGTCCGCCGGCCCGAGCCTCACCGCCGGGGCACGCCTGCTGACCCGGCTGCCGGACGAACCCGCGCTCGCCGAACGGGTACGCCGCTTCGCCGGCGTGGCCGACACCGACACCATCCCCACCCTGGCCGCCGCCGAGTTCCAGGCCGCGATCGCCCTCGGCGAGGAACTCGACAGCCACCGCCGCGACGGCTGGACCGACCTGGCCGGTGACGTCCACGGCCTACCGTGGTACGGCGCACGGCAGGCACCCTTCTCCCACGGGACCTGGGGCCTGCACCTGCGCTGCGGCTCGTGGCAACGGCTGCGCGACCGCACCTGCGCCCAGTGCCCACCCGAGCCCGAGGACCGCACCTTCGCCGCGCTCCGCGACACGCCGTACCTGCTGTATCTGGTGCGACACCGCGGACTGCTCAAGTTCGGCGTCGGCGGGGCGAGCCGGGTACGGCAGCACCTGCGGGCGGGTGCCCAACTGGTGGAGGTCGTCGAGGGTCGGCACGCGGACGTCATCGAGGCGGAAGCGGTCCTCAAGCGGCAGAAGCGGGCGGCGGGGGAGCCGTTGCGCTGGTGGCGTACCCGGCGGATGCCGGAGTCGTTCGGAGCGGGCACCGAAGTGGTCCGCACCGGCGTACGGATCAGGCTCGGCGACTACCTGCGCGACGGAATCGACGTGACCGACCGCTTCACGAACACGCCCGGCACGACGCGGGACAGTACCTGACGATTTCGCTGTTCTATCGGGCGAGTGGAATGGTGAGCGGACTGCCTGCCGGTGCTACGTGATGAGGCGATAGTTGGGGATGCCCCGGGTGCGTTCCTCGGCGGGCAGATCAAGGGAGAGCGCCCTGACCCCGTCGGGAATGGGTGCCCTGGAGAGGTGAATTCCCTCCAGGCAGGTGTCGCACCAGAACGAGGCATAGCCGTGTCGAGCTTCTGGGGGAGCGGTGAAGACCAGGCGTAGCGTCTGATGCCCGCAGTTCGGGCACGGAAGATCGGAGAAGCCCGGCAGGGTGCGGTACACGACGTCGTACGCGTCCAGCCACTCATCGAAGTTTGCCATCAACGCACTCCCTCTGGCCTGACCGGATGGTCGTTCCACCATCGTTCCTCATGGGCATACGCCCGGTCTTCGAAGGCGTCGGCCTCGTTGCGGGTGGTGGGGTAGGGACGGCCGTCACGGAGTTCCGACACGTGGAACTTCTCGTGCTCAAGGGTCCGGGCCAGATCCTCCTCGCTGCGGAACGCTTCGCGGCAGAGCATGACCGACTGATCGGGTCTGGTCACCCCACACACGCCTGAGATCCGGTTGTTGATATTGAAGCGAATGCCGGATACGTCGATGCCGTATTTGGTGGCGACCTCCTGTACCGACTCCAGGCTCATGGGCATCCGGGGCCCGTGGCCTTTGGCTCGTACTCGATTGAGGTCATCAGCGGCGGGGTCGGCGTGCCGGAGCCGGCTGAGGAGTTGCTTGAGTTTCTCGATGAGGTCGCCGAGGCGGCGTAGTTCCGGCAGCAACCGTCGCAGGCTGGCCAGCAGCCCGCGTAGCAGCCGGGCGATCCGCGCCGCCCACGAGCCCACCAGCGTGGTCACCTGCTCCACCACCCACGGCGTGGCGAGCCCGCCGGTGGCGAGCAGTTCGCCCGCGTACACGATGAGGCGGGAGACGCAGGCGGCGATGGCGTCGCGGACGAGGAGCCGGACGGCGGCGACGAGGCCGGCGGCGCCCTCGGTGGCGGTGGCGAGGGTGTCGGCGCCCTCGGCGAGGCCGGTGATCGCCCGGTGCTGCTCGGCGGCCCAGGCCCGGTAGGCGCTGCCGGCGCTGCCATCCCAACCGGTGACCTCGGTGCGCACCGCGTGGGTCAGTTCGGCGGCGTCCTGCCGGAGGGCTGCGGCGACGTTGCGCCAGGTCTGGGCGTGGGCGGTGATCTGTGCGGGGTCGCCGGCGAGCCAGTCCAGGGCTTCGCTGAGCGGCCTGACGTGTTCGATGAGCCAGGCGATGCCGTACTGGAGCAGCGCACCGACCGGGTCGGAGACCAGCGCGAGGGCGTCCAGGCCGGCACTGACCACGCCGAGGCTGCCGTCGATCCAGCTGCCGGTGCGCACACCCTGGGCGATGAGTTCGATGTCCTCGCAGATCCAGATCCCGGCCCACGCGCTGGGGCCGGCGTCCGACGCCGTGGCGACCAGCGGGTTGCCGGTCACCGGCCGTCCCGTATCCGGTCGAGGTGTCGGGCGGCGCGGGTGTCGACGGCCCGGTAGCCCGCGGCGCTGGACCGCAGCTTCGCGGCGGTGTCACGGACCGATCCGGCGGCGGTGCCGACGCCGTCGACCAGGATCTGCTGGAGGCCGCCGAGCAGCGCCGGCATGATCGCGCAGAGTTGCCCGTACGCGTCGGCGTCGAGCTGGACGTGTCGGCCGGCCCTGCCGGCGGTGTCGAGGCTGTCGGCGCAGCGGTCGAGGTGGGCGGCGTGCCGGTTCAGGTCGTCCGGGTCGACCCGGATGCCGTCACCGGCGGGCATCCGGCGTGCCCGGCCCGGCGTCGAGTCGCCGCCGGTGGGACTCGATGATCGCCCGGGTGGCCGGGTCGTCGACGCCGAGGGCCCGGGTGGTGGCGTCGGTGAGCTGCCGTAGCAGGTCGGTGCGGGCGGCCCGGGTGGTCGCCATGATCTGCCGGGCGGTGTGGGCGGCGGAGTGCTGCCGGGTCTGCTCGTCGAGCCGCAGGTCGACCAGCAGGCCGGTGGAGTCGACGGTGACCTCGATGGTGCGGTCGGAGCTGCGGGCGGTGCCGGTCAACGCCTGCGCGTCGGCGGACAGGGCCCGTGCCCGTTCCGCCTGCCCGACGAGCGACGACTCCCACTCGTCGAGCCGGCGTGCTGCGGCGTCCAGTGCCGACTCGTCCGCCCACATCCGACCCTCCCCAGGGGACAGTGGCCCCGACGTCACCTCGCCCGGTGGCGTCGGCCCGCCGTGGTCGACCGACCCGACGTCACCGACACGGTAGCAACCGGTTACGCGCGGCAGTGTCCCGTCGGGTCGGGCCTGGCGGCCGGCGGTGCCGCTGTCCGTTCCTCGACGCTCCCCGATCAGGGTCGGGGGTTGCCGGGCGGCCCTCGAGCGTCCATTATGCTCACAGCGCGTACTGGCAACGATGCCCTCGGTAGTCGCGCACCCTGTGAGTGAAGGGAATCCCGCGTGAACTGGATCGCCCGGACGGGCCTGCCGCTGCGGCGGCGGGGCCCGGGAACGACCACCCCCCTGCGTGCCGTCCTGGCCGCCCTCGCCGTCTTTGTCGCGGGGGTGGCCGCCACGTTCACCGTCGCCACGCCGGCCAGCGCCGCGACCACGACGATCTGCAAGAGTTCCCCGATCCCCGCCGGCTACGTGATCGTGGCGGAGGGGTCGTCGGCGTCCTGCCCCTACAGCTTCCCGAACACGTGGACCATCACCACGCCGTCGACCACCTCGACCACCGTCGTGTGCAAGGTCTCCACCATCCCGCCCGGCTACGTGATCCTGGCGGAGGGGTCGTCCGCGTCCTGCCCGTACAGCTTCCCGAACACGTGGACCATCAAGATCCCGCCGACCGGCTCGGCGAGCGTGATGTGCAAGGCGTCCACCCTGCCGTCCGGTTTCGTAATCGTCGCGCAGGGGTCGTCGGCGTCCTGCCCGTACAGCTTCCCCAACACCTGGACCATCACCACCCCGTCCACCACGGGCATCACCGTCATCTGCTCGGCCTCGCCGATCCCCGCCGGTTATGTCGTGGTCGGCACCGGCTCGTCGGCGTCCTGCCCGTACAGCTTCCCGAACACCAAGAGCATCAGGCTGCCCTGACGGGCGGGCTCGGGCTGCGGCTCCGGACGGGGGCCGTGGCCCGGCTCACCGCCGACGCCGAGCCCCGCGCGTCGCGCCGGCCCGGCCCGGGTGCGTAGAGTTCCCGGGTCGGGCCGGCGGTCGGCCCCGGACGCGAGGGCGGGACGATAGCGGACATGACGGTGGACAACGTCGGACAACCGGTTCCCGACGCCGGCACCCCCGGCGTCGACCAGGGCGACCTGGCGGCCGCGCTGCGGGTCTTCGCGGCGCTGGAGTCGCTGCCCAGCGACCACCCGGACGTGGTACGGGTGCAGCGCGCCACCGCCCGGCTGTTCAAGATGGTGAAGCAACGGCGACGCGAGGAGCGGCGGGACGCCGTCCTGGCGCACGACCGGGCCGTGACGGCCGCCACCGCCACCGGCGCCCCGGGGCGGATCGACGACGAGACCAAGGGCATCCCGCTGGCCTCACCCACCGCCGGGGACACCGCCGGAACGCTGATCAACCCGCGCGGCTGCTACATCTGCAAGACCCGGTACCGCCAGGTGGACGCGTTCTACCACCAGCTCTGCCCCGACTGCGCCACGCTCAACCGGGAACGCCGCGACGCCCGGTGCGACCTCACCGGGCGGCGGGCCCTGCTCACCGGGGGCCGCGCCAAGATCGGCATGTACATCGCGCTGCGCCTGCTGCGCGACGGCGCGCACACCACGATCACCACCCGGTTCCCGCACGACGCGGTCCGCCGGTTCACCGCCATGCCCGACAGCGCCGACTGGCTGCACCGGCTGCGCGTGGTCGGCATCGACCTGCGCGATCCCGCCCAGGTGGTGGCGCTCGCCGACTCGGTCGCCGCGCAGGGCCCGCTGGACATCCTGATCAACAACGCCGCGCAGACCGTACGCCGCACCCCCGGCGCGTACGCCCACCTGGTCGCCGCCGAGTCGGCGGCGCTGCCCGAGGGGCCGCTGCCGGAGCTGCTCACCTTCACCGGCGGCCGGGGCGTCACCCTGGCGCTGCCCGAGGGCACCCTGCCGACGCCCACCATCGCCCCGCACGCCCTCACCGCGCTGGCGTTGACCGGCCGGTCCGCCACGCCGGAGCGGATCGCCGCCGCCACCGCCGTCGACGCCGGTGGGCTCGCCCCCGACCTGGGGGACACCAACAGCTGGGTGCAGCGGGTGCACGAGGTCGACCCGGTCGAGCTGCTCGAGGTGCAGCTGTGCAACGTGACCGCCCCGTTCGTGCTGGTCAGTCGGCTCCGGCCGGCGTTGGCCGCCGCACCCACCGGGCGGGCGTACGTGGTGAACGTGTCGGCGATGGAGGGGCAGTTCGCCCGGGGTTACAAGGGGGCGGGGCACCCGCACACCAACATGGCGAAGGCGGCGCTGAACATGCTCACCCGCACCAGCGCCGAGGACATGCGCGCCGACGGCATCCTGATGACCAGCGTCGACACCGGGTGGATCACCGACGAGCGCCCGCACCCGACGAAGATGCGCCTGGCCGACGAGGGGTTCCACGCCCCGCTGGACCTGGTCGACGGGGCCGCCCGGGTGTACGACCCGATCGTGCGTGGCGAGCGGGGCGAGGAACTGTACGGCTGCTTCCTGAAGGACTACGCGCCCTGCGCCTGGTGAACGGCGCGGGGCAACCCCGGCCCGGGAGACGATCGGCGGAGTCAGGCCACCCGGGGGACCGGCAGCATGCCCCGGTGGGCGGTGCCCGAGATGTCGCCGGTCTGGTCGACGGCCGGTGATCGCGGCGCGACCGGGGCGGTGGCGTCGAACGGGCGGGACGGCCCGCCGGCGGGCGGGACGACCGGCAACACCGTGGTCGGGGTGGACGACGCCTCGATCTCGGCCAGCACGGCGCGCAGCCGGGACACGTCGTCGAGGGCCATCCGGAACGACCCCCGGCAGGTCGTTCCGCTCCACAGGGACAGCACCACCGCTGCCCGCTCCGGGTGGTAGCTGACCCGCATCGTCCGGTCGTCGCCCCGCGTGTCGGTGAACAGGTCACCGAAGCTGGGCATCGGCAGTACCTCTCCCATCCGTCCAGCATGCCCGAGCCGACGGCGACCGGGAAGCCCCGACGGATCAGTCGGGCAATCGGGGCGTTTCCCGGCCGGGCCGGGTGGCTCGGCGTCCCCGGAGGAGGAACCGGGTCAGCCCTGGGCGGTGGCCGAGGGGAGGGCGCTGCCGCCCCGGGGTGCCTCGCCGGCCATCAGCCGGGCGATCTCCGCCCGGTCGGCGGCCGACGGCAGTCCCCACTGCGGCTGGTAGCCGTAGACCTCCCGCAGCGGGCGGGCCGAGGTCCGGCCGTCGAGGATCTCGACGGCGTCGGTGTCGATCAGCCCCGGGTGCTCCACGCCGCACGCCTCCGCCACCTTGACCAGGTCCCGGCGCAGGGTGCCGATGTAGTTGGCCGCCCGTACCGACTTGCGGGCCGGGTCCAGGCCCCGGGCCAGCCAGGCGTTCTGGGTGGCGACCCCGGTGGGGCAGGTGTCGGTGTGGCACTTCTGCGCCTGGATGCAGCCGATCGCCAGCATCGCCTCCCGGCCCACGTTGACCAGGTCGCAGCCGAGCGCGAAGGCCACCACGGCGTTGTCCGGCAGCCCGAGCTTGCCCGCGCCGACGAAGACGGTCTGCTCGTGCAGCCCCCGCTCGGCGAAGGTGCGGTAGACCCGGGCGAAGCCCTGCTGGAACGGCAGCGACACCGAGTCGGTGAAGATCAGCGGTGCGGCGCCGGTGCCGCCCTCGCCGCCGTCGACGGTGACGAAGTCGACGCCCCGGCCGGTGTCGCGCATCAGCGTGGTCAGCTCCTCCCAGAACCCCAGGTCGCCGACGGCGGACTTGATGCCGACCGGCAGCCCGGTCTCGGCGGCCAGCAGCTCCACCCAGTCCAGCAGGCTGTCGCAGTCGGAGAACTCGGCGTGCCGCGACGGGCTCACGCAGTCCTGCCCGGCGGTGATCCCCCGGGTGGCGGCGATCTCGGCGGACACCTTCGCCCCGGGCAGCAGCCCGCCCAGGCTGGGCTTCGCGCCCTGGCTGAGCTTGATCTCCAGGGCCCGCACCGGTGCCCCGGCGACCAGGTCGCGCAGCCGGGCGAGGTCGAACCGGCCCCGGGCGTCCCGGCAGCCGAAGTACGCCGTACCGAGCTGGAAGACCAGCTCGCCGCCGTGGCGGTGGTACGGCGACAGACCGCCCTCGCCGGTGTTCTGCAGGCAGCCGGCCAGCGCCGCCCCCTGGTTGAGGGCGGACACCGCGTTGCCGGACAGCGAGCCGAAGCTCATCCCGGAGATGTTGACCACCGATCCGGGGCGGAACGCCTTCGCCCGGCCGCGCGGCCCGCCGAGCACCTTGGCCGCCGGCAGCCGTACGTCGTGCCCGGCGGCCGGAACCGACGACGGGACGGTTCGGGCGAACGTGCGGTGTTTGATGATCGGGTAGCCGGGGCTGCGTTCGACGTCGTTGTCGGTGCCGAACCCGAAGTAGTTGTTCTCCTGCTTGGCCGAGGCGTAGATCCACCGCCGCTGGTCCCTGGTGAACGGGCGTTCCTCGTCGTTGCCGGCGACGATGTACTGCCGCAGCTCCGGCCCGATCGCCTCCAGCAGGTACCGGGCCCGCCCGACCAGCGGGAAGTTGCGCAGCAGCGCATGGTCACGTTGGAGGATGTCGCGGGCGGCGAGGCCGACGGCGGCGGCGGCGATCACGGGTACGGTGCGGCGGGCCCACGTCATGCCGGCCACACTCCCCGCTGCCGCCGCCGCCCAAACGCCCCTGCCCGCGTGGCGCGTGGTCAGCGCCGCAGCGACTGCCGCACGACGCCGCCGACCAGGGCGCACCAGGTGCTGGTGGAGACCCGGCCGGTGCGGGGCAGATTGTGCAGCGCCTGGAGGTCCTGCACGGCGCGGCGGGTGGCCGGGTCGTAGCTGCCGGTGACGGCGACCTCGGCGTAGCCCTTCCAGTTCAGGATGAACTGCACCGCCTGCACGGGCAGGCCGGTGGCGTCGCGGTCCAGTTCGGGCGCGAGGGTTTCCCAGGTGGGGGCGGTCAGGGTGGCGTCGACGTCGACGGGGATGCCGTTGCGGGCCTGCCAGTCGCCGACGGCGGCGACGGTGGCGGCGTCGAACGTGCCGCTCGGGGTGACCGGGTAGCCCCGGTAGGCCAGCAGGTACTGGGCGACCTGGACGCCGGGGGCGTTGACGAAGCGCCACAGGTCGGGCCAGCGGCGCTCCGGCACGTCGACCGGGCGGGTGCCGAGCCGGCGGAACACCTCCCGGCGCACGCCGGGGAAGAGGCGGTAGAACTGCGCGCCGGGGCAGAGCGTGGCGCGGAAGTCCCAGTGGCCGAAGATGTCGTGGGCGTGCAGGCCGTACTGCCGGCAGATGGTGGTGCAGAGCCGGACCAGCGAGTCGAGCAGCGCCTGCGGCGGGGTGTCGGTGACGTAGGTGCCCTCGTTCTCGATGCCGATGGCCCGGCCGTTCTCGCCGGGGCAGTGCGCCGAGATCATCTGCCGGTCGCCGGCCCGCAGCCGGTCCAGGCTGCCGTGCCGTCCCTCCAGGACGTAACCGCCCCGGCTGACGGTGAAGTGCTGGCCGGTGTCCGACCAGCCGTTGCCGTCCATGTGCAGGTCCTGGCAGTCGTGGGCCAGGGTGACCGCCTGCTCGCGGGAGTAGTCGGTGACGTTCGGGAAGGCCATGTGGTGCACGATGATCTTGTTGGTGGGGATCGTGCTGACCGGCAGCGGGTCGGCCGGCGGCCGGGCGTCCCACTCGTCACAGCCGATGATCCAGTCCAGGTCCGCGCCGGGGGCGGCGGCCCTGGCCTCGCCCGGCAGGGTCAGTTCGGAGCCGACGACCGCGACGGTGGCCGCGCCGAGGCCGGCCCGCAGCAGCGTACGACGGTCGAGTGCGGGGCGTACGACGGGCATGGCATCTCCTCGGCGACCGGCGACGGCACTGGCGACGAATCTGAAAACTAGCTCCAACGGTTCCGCGTGAGATGGAGGATATTGCCATCTCCGTGGTCGGCGCTAGAGGGCGTCATCGATCGATTCTGCCCATCGTCGCGGCGTGCCGGGCGGAACTGTCCGGATTTCCCGCCGTCGGGGGGTGGCCCGGGTGGGCCGCTCAGCCGGCGACGGCGAAGTCGTCCAGGGCGGCCAGCAGGTGCCGCCGGGTCCCCACCGTGCCGAAGTGACCCGCCCCCTCGACCACGTGCAGGCGCGAATCCGGCCAGGCCCGGTGCAGTTCCCAGGCGGTGGCCAGCGGGCTGCCCAGGTCGACCCGGCCGTGGATCAGCACGCCCGGGATGCCGGCGAGCCGGTCGGCCCGCCTGATCAGCTCACCCTCGGCCAGCCAGGCCCCCTGCGAGAAGTAGTGCGCGCAGATCCGCACCATCGCGGTCCGCTCGGCCGACGGGCGCTCGCCGTACGGGTTGCCCACCCCCTCGGCGGAGACCACCGCGTCCTCCCAGGCGCACCAGTCCCGCACCGCCCGCTCGCGGACCTGCGGGTCCGGGTCCTCCACCAGCCGGGCGTACGCGCCGACCACGTCGTCGTCCGGGCCGACGCCGCCGCCGGCGAGGAACCGTTCCCACTCGCGGGGGAAATACTTGCCGACACCCCGGTAGAGCCAGTCGACCTCCGACCGGCGGGTGGTGGTGACCGCCCCGATCACGATCGCCGACACCCGCCGCGGGTGCCGCTGCGCGTACGCCAGCAGCAGCGTCGAGCCCCACGAGCCGCCGTAGAGCAGCCACCTGTCGACGCCCAGGTGCTCGCGCAGCCGTTCCATGTCGGCGACCAGATGCGCGGTCGTGTTGTGCCGCAGGTCGGTGGCCGGGTCGGCGGCGTGCGGGGTGCTGCGCCCGCAGTTGCGCTGGTCGAACAGGACCACCCGGTAGCGGGCCGGGTCGAAGTACCGCCGGGCCCACGGGCCGCAGCCGGAACCTGGTCCACCGTGGACCACCAGCGCCGGGCGGCCCGCCGGGTTGCCGCAGACCTCCCAGTAGACCGCGTTGCCGTCGCCGACGTCGAGCATGCCCTGGTCGTACGGCTCGATCGGCGGGTACCGCTCGTCCATCGGTGGACCTCCCCGGGGTCGCGATATACAACAGCGCTGTTACATTACGGCATGCCCGACGAAGCGTCCGACCCCGCACTGCTCGGCACCCGGCTGCGGCACCTGCTCGAACTGCTCGACGGCGACGTCGCCGCCGTCTACGCCGACCTCGGGCTGCCCGGCCTGCGCCCCCGCTACACCCCGGTGCTGATCGCGCTCGACCGGCTCGGCCCGGTGTCGATCCGTACCCTCGCCGGGGCGACCGGGGTGACCCACTCCGCCGCCAGCCAGACGGTCGCCCGGATGGCGGCCGACGGGCTGGTCACCCTCACCCCCGGTGCCGACGCCCGGCACCGCATCGTCACCCCCACCGACCGGGCCCGGGACCTGCTGCCCGTCCTGCACGCCGAGTACGCCGCCACCGCCACCGCCGCCCGCCGGTTCGAGGCGGAGCTGGCGTACCCGCTGAGCCGCCTCGTCGACGAGGCCCTGGCCGCGCTGCGGCGGCGGTCGATGCGGCAACGCGTCGCCGACGTCGCCCCGCAGCTCGCCCGCCCGACCGGCCACGACCCTCGCGACCGGCCGGCGACCCCGACCGGGTGACCGGAAACAATCTCCGCGCCCGGACGTCCGGACGCGAGGAAACAACCGTTGCGCCGATGGACCGCAGCTCGACCCGGGTAAGAATGATCAGTGTGGCCCTGACCTGTGACCAGTCCCGGCGGACCGGAAAGGCCGGCGGGTGACCGGCGACTGGAGGTTGTCCGGCTACACCCCGGTACGACAGCTCGGCACGGGCGCGTCCGGCCGGGTGCTGCTCGCCACCCACGACGCCACCGGCACCCCGGTCGCCATCCGCTACCTCACCCCGTCCCTCGGTGCCGACCCCGCCTTCCGGATGGCCTTCCGGGAGCAGGCGCGGCTGCTGGTCGACGTGGACGATCCGCACGTCTGCCGGCTCTTCGAGTACGCCGAGTCGCACTCCGCCGCCGCGATCGTCACCGAACTGGTCAACGGGGTGGCGCTGCGCGAGCTGCTGCGCGCGCACGGCCCGGTCCCGCCGGAGGCCGCGCTCCACGTCCTCAAGAGTTCGCTCGCCGGGCTCGCCGCCGCGCACGCCCGGGGCGTGGTGCACGGCGACCACCGGCCGGAGAACGTCCTCGTCACCCCGGACGGCCGGGGCAAGCTCACCGACCTCGCCATCGCCCTGCCCACCGGCACCGGCCGCCGGCTGGCCCCCGAACAGTGGACGGGCGCCCCCGCCGAGCCGGCCGGCGACATCTACGCCGCCACCGCCACGTTCGTCGAGTGCCTCACCGGGCGACCCCCCTACGACGGGCGGGACCTGGCGACCCTGCGCGCCCAGCACAGCGCCGCGCCGGTTCCGGACGCCCCGACCCCGGCACCCGTGCACGACCTGCTCCGGCACGGGCTGGCCTGGTGCCCCGGCGACCGTACCCAGCCGGCCGAGATCTTCCTCACCGAGCTGGAACACACCGCCGCCCGGTCGTACGGCGGGGACTGGGAGGAACGCGGCCGGCGTCAGCTCGCCCAGCGTGTCGCGCTGCTCGCCGCGTCCCTGCCCCTGCCCGACGGGGCACCCGGAGCCGGCGAGGTGGCGGACGCCCCCGACGCCGATCCCCACCCGGCCCTGCGGCGCGGCGGCCTGCGCAGCGTCCTGGTCGGGGTGGGCCTGACCGCCACCCTGCTGGTCGGCGTCGTCGCGCTGGGGGTCGCCGCCCGGCGGTCCGGCCCGCTCACCCTCGCCGAGGGCGCCGTCGGGCCGGGAGCGACCGCCGCCACCACCCGCAGCCCCGCGCCGCTGGCCGCCGCGCCCGCCATCACCGTCGTGCCGGCCGAGCCGAGCCGCAGCCCCACCCCGGCGGCGAGCACCGCCGGTGCGCCGACCAGCACCGCCCCGACCCGGTCCGCCGCCGCGACCACCACCCGGGTACGCACCCCGAGTCCCGCGCCGCCGACGACGCCGACCGTCCCGCTCCTGCCGCCGGACGTGTCGCCACCGACCGTGTCCCTCCCCGACGTCGCCCCGACCACCGTGGAGCCGCAGGGCTGCTCCAACGGGGTCACCGCGGCCGCGGTCACCGCGACGGTCGTCGACGACCGGGCGGCCGGCGACGGACTCCGGGTGGTGTTCCGGTACACCCTCGACGGTGCCACCCGGACCGTCGGCATGGACCAGACCGCGCCGGACGTCTTCCAGGGCACCCTCGGTGACCTGCCGGCACCCCCGGCGACCGCCCGGATCCCGATCCAGGTCGTCGCCGTCGACGACGCCGGCAACGCGTCCGCGCCCACCGGCCCGGTCGTGGTGTCACTGCTGCCCGCCTGCACGTCGCGCTGACCGGGCCGGCCGGGTGCCGGACCCGTCGGGTTTCCGGCGACCGGGCCGGGGGTAGCTTCGGGGGCCGACCGAGCTGACGGTGGAGGACCACGGATGACAGACAAGTTCAGCGATGCGGTGGGCGACGCCCTGCGGGCGGTGATGCTCTTCCTGCCCAAGGCGGTGGCCTTCGTGGCGATCCTGGTGGCCGGCTGGTTGATCGCCAAGGCCGTCCGCAGGATCGTCGACAAGGTGCTGGAACGGGTGCACTTCGACCGGGCCGTCGAACGGGGCGGGATCAAGACCGCGCTGGCCCGTTCCCGCTACGACGCCAGCGACATCGTCGCCAAGCTCGCCTACTACGGGGTGCTGCTGGTGACCCTCCAGCTCGCCTTCGGCATCTGGGGCCCCAACCCGATCTCCGACCTCATCGCCGGGGTGATCGCCTGGCTGCCCCGGGCGTTCGTCGCGATC
Source organism: Micromonospora sp. WMMD735 (assembly GCF_049178995.1). NCBI lineage: Bacteria > Bacillati > Actinomycetota > Actinomycetes > Micromonosporales > Micromonosporaceae > Micromonospora > Micromonospora sp. WMMD735. Next base: position 1,411,814 of record NZ_JBMHMJ010000002.1, on the reverse strand, counting down.
GTCATCGTGGTCGTCGCCGCCGCCATCGCCAACGCGGTCAAGGACATCATCAGCAGCGCGCTCGGCGGCCTGTCCTACGGTCGGGTGCTGGCCAACATCGCCTCGGTGTTCATCCTCGGCCTGGGGGTGATCGCCGCGCTCAACCAGATCGGCGTCGCCACCGCGGTCACCACGCCGGTGCTGGTCGCCGTGCTCGCCACCGTCGGCGGCATCCTCGTCGTCGGGGTCGGCGGCGGGCTGGTCCGCCCGATGCAGGCCCGCTGGGAGTCCTGGCTGACCCGCGCCGAGCAGGAGTCGCGCACCATCGCCACCCACGCCCGCGCCTACCAGGCCGGCCGGCGCGACGTCGAGACCCGGCTGGACCCGTACGCGGAGGCCGAACGCACCCAGCCGGTCCCCACCACCCCCGCCCCGGTCCCCGCCCCGGCCGCGCCGGTCCCCGCCCCGCCCGCGCCGGTTTCCCCCACGCCGCCTGCGGCGGTGGCGGTGGACGACGACGCCGAGCGTACCCAGGTGGTGACCCGCCCCGACGACGTCGAGGCGACCCAGGTCGTGCCACGCCAGGCCGGACCGGCCGACGGTCCCGCCACCGACAGCGAGGCCACCATGGTCATCCCCCCGGTGGACCCGGAGACCCCCCGCCGCTGACCGTGCCGCGCGACGGGGGCGGACGCCGCAGCAGGCTCCGCCCCCGTCGGCAGACGGACACCGCACCGGGGCCGCGCCGCAGGCCGCAGCCGGCTAGCATCGGGCACATGACCTGGCGATGGTGACCCTCCCCTGAAGGCCGAAACCGTGGACCGCCACGGACGCCGTACCTCCCGCGTCCGTTCCGTCCCCGGGAAAGGCCCTGATGAACTCCCTCTCCGCGCGGGTGCCCGACACCCGTGTCCGCCGGCTGTCCGTCACGCTCTACGGCTACCTGTTCCTCAGTGATCTCGTCCTGCTCTACCCGGTGTACGTGCTGCTGTTCAGCGACACCGGGCTCACCGTCGGACAGATCTCCGCGCTCTTCGTGATCTGGTCGGTGACCGCGATCGTGCTGGAGGTCCCCTCCGGGGCCTGGGCCGACGCCGTCTCCCGACGTCTGCTGCTCTGCCTCGCGCCGCTGCTCATCGGGGCCTGCTTCGCGCTGTGGGTGCTGGCCGGGTCGTGGTGGGCGTTCGCACTCGGCTTCGTCCTCTGGGGGGCGGGCGGCGCGCTCGGCTCCGGCGCCCTGGAGGCGTTGGTCCACACCGAACTCGACCGGCTCGGCGCGGCCGGCCGCTACGCCCGCACGATGGGGCGGGGACGGACCGCCGGGGTGCTCGGGGTGCTCGCCTCGATGGTCCTGGCCGGACCGGTCCTCGCCGCCGGCGGTTACCGGGCGGTCGGTGCGGCGAGCGTGCTGTCCGCCGTCCTGGCCGCCGCCGTCGCCACCCGCTTCCCGGAGCACCGGTCCGTCCCGCCGCCCACCGCTCCCGCCGACGGGCCGGCCGGGCCGGGCTGGCGGGCGGGCCTGCGGGCCGGCCTCGCCGAGGCCCGCGCCGACCGGCGGGTACGGGCGGCCGTGCTGCTCGTCCCGGCGGTGGCGGCGGTCTGGGGCGTCCTCGACGAGTACGCCCCGCTGCTGGCCCGCGACACCGGCGTCGCGGCGTCCACGGTGCCGCTGCTGCTCCTGCCGGTCTGGCTCGGGATGACCGTCGGCGGGCTGCTCGCCCCGGCGGCGGAACGCCTGACCGACCGCGGCTACGCGGCACTGCTCACCCTGGCCGCGGTCGCCCTGGCCGCCGGGGCCGCCGTCCGGCATCCGGGAGGCTTCCTGCTGCTCGGGGTCGCGTTCTGTGCGCTGCAACTGGCCACCGTGCTCGCCGACGCCCGCCTCCAGGACCGGATCACCGGCCCGGGACGGGCCACCGTCACCTCGGTCGCGGGCATGGGCACCGACCTGGCCATGGTCGTGGCCTACGCCGGTTACGCGCTGGTCGCCGCGACCGGCGGGCATCCGCTGGCGTTCGTGGCGGCGGCCGTGCCGTACCTGCTGGTGGCCGGGGTGCTGGCGGGGTCGGGGCGGGCCGGTGACCGCCCGGTGGCACCGCAGCGCCCGACGACGTCGGCGGCACGGTGAACCGGCCCGTCAGGAGGGGGCACGGCGGCGGTGCCGGGATCAGTCCGGTGACGCGTCCAGGTAGACCCAGTTGCCGTCCTCGCGGACGAACCGGCTGTGCTCCGTCATCGTGCCCGGCTGCCCGGCCTCGCGGTAGTGGGCGCGGAACGTCACCGTGCCGGCGGTGTCCAGCAGCCCGCCGCGCGTGCTGTCGACGATCTCCAGCCGGGTCCACCGGGTGGCGGGGTCGAGGTGCAGCCGACGGGGCCGGGTCGTGGAGTGCCAGCTCCGCAACAGGTAGTCGGCGTCGCCGACGGCGAAGGCGCTGAACCGGGAACGCATCAACGCCTGCGCGGTCGGGGCCGTGCCGTGGCCGGCGTGCAGCGGCCCGCAGCAGTCGTCGTACGGCAGGCCGGTGCCGCAGGGACAGGGCCGCAGGGACGCGTGTTTCGCCACCCGCCCATCCTGCCGCAACCGCCGGACGGGCCGACCCAGGGTCGGCCCGTCCGGGTGCGGCGGTCAGGAGGCGTAGCCGCGGCTGGCGATCCAGTCGCCGAGGTTGTCGACGGTGATGCGGTACGAGGCGGTGTCCGGGTTGGCGGAGTCGGCGATGGTCACGGTCCTGCCGTCGTCGTGGTAGCCGGTGACGCTGATGTAGTGGCCGCCCTCGAAGGAGTGGGCGTTGCCGTCGGTGTCGGTGGTGGTGCCGGCGATGTTGGCGACCACGGCGCGGCCGTCGTCGATGGCGCGGACGATGTCGGCGCGCAGCGTGTCGGTCTGCCTGTCGTCGGCCTTGCTGCTGCGGATCTCGGTGCTGTGGTAGGCGTCGCGGCCGGTCTCCCGGTTGAGCACCGGGGTGATGTCGTTGATGCTGTCGGTGCCGTCCTCGGTGGTGCGCATGTGCTTGGCCATGGTGTCCACGTCGATGTTCTTGCCCTGCACGCTCAGCGCGTTGCGGGCGGCGGCCGGGCCGCAGTAGTAGAAGTTGGGCTGCGCCTCGTAGTCGACCTTCAGCTCACGCTCACCGGCCGGCTTGCGGTCGGCCTGGACGGCGGCGGGGCGGGTGGTCCCGGCGGCGTGGGCGGCGATCGCGGGGCCGGCGACGCCACCGGCGGTGGCGGCCAGGCCGGCGACGGTCAGGGCGGTCTTGCGCAGGATGTCGGTACGCATGGGGAGGCTCCTCTGCGTCGGGGGTGCGGTGGACGCCCGGGGGAGAGGGCGTCGCGGAAGTCAGGAGGGAAGCGCGCGGCGGTCGGGGGGACCTGCTCGGGCGTCCGGGGGAGGTGTAACCGACCCGGTGGCGACCGCATTCCGTGGTCGGTGTTCCGGGGCCTGCTCCCCGCGGGGAGCGGCGGTGATATGCCAGGTACAACGCCCCGGCCCCGGCGACGATTCCGCCGTCGGGGTGGCCCCGGCCACGCGACACCGGCCCCGGAGGCGACACACCGGCGGTGACCGCGCGCCACGCCGGCCCGCCCACCGGACACCGACGGCGACGTCGCCCCGTACCGGCCGGCGGGCCGCGTGCCGCGCAGGCGGGCGGTGGCGAACTGGGCGAACCCGACATTCCGCACAGACGGCGATGCCCGGGGCGAACCCATGTCCTCGCCCCCGGAGTGGGGCGGCGGTCCACCGCTAGCCTGGACGGTCATGAACGTCGCACAGCGGGACGGCCGGCGGCACCGGTGGGTACGCCGGTGAGCCCCACCCAGCGCCTCCTCGACACCGACCAGGTCCGCCGGTACGTCGCGGCCTGCCTCGGGCCCGCCGTGCGGGTCACCGACTGCGGGCCACTGCGCGGAGGCGGATTCGCCGCCGTCTGGTGGGTACGGCTCGACGACGGTCGTGCCGTGGTGCTCAAGGTGGGGCCACCGCCGTCGGTGCCGCTGCTGCGCTACGAACGCGACCTGATCGCCGCCGAGGCACGCTACCTGCGGCTGGTGGCGGCACACGCGCCGGCCGTACCCGTGCCCCCGCTGCTGCACCACGGCAGTGACCCGGTCCTCGGGGACTGGCTGCTCACCGGCCACCTCCCCGGGCGGATGCTGTCCACCCTCGTCGCCGACGGCGTGCCGGTCGACGGGGTGTGGACCGGGCTGGGTGCCGCGTTCGCCGCCCTGCACCGGGTGACCGGCGACCGGTACGGCTACGACGGCGGTCGGGCCGCCGGGTCGACCTGGCGCTCGGCGTACACCGCGATGCTGGACGACCTGCTCGCCGACGCGGCGGACTGGGCGGTGTCGCTGCCGCTGCCGGCCGACCGGTTGCGGGCCCTGGTCGCCCGGCACGCCGGGGTGCTGGAGGCGGTGCGCCGTCCGGCGCTGCTGCACTTCGACGGCTGGGCGGGCAACGTCCTCGCCGTGCCGGGCCCGGACGGCGGGCACCGGCTCGGCGGGCTGGTCGACGGTGAGCGGTTCCTGTACGGCGACCCGCTGCTGGACCTGGTGTCGCCGCTGCTGTTCCGCCGCGCCGAGGACGCCCCGGACGACCCGTTCCTGCGCGGCTACCGCACGGCCGGGGCGCGGCTTGCGCTGGACGATCCGGGGGTACGCCGCCGGCTCGGCCTCTACCGGCTCTACCTCTACCTGCTGATGACGGTGGAGGCGCCCAGCCGGGGGATCACCGTGGACACCGAACCCGACCGGTTCCGGATCCTGACGCGGCTGCTCGACGAGGAACTGTCCGACCTGGACGGGACCTGACCGGGGGCGGTGGGGTCAGAGCCAGCCGGAGCGGCGGAACAGCCGGTGCAGGGTGAACGCCGCGGTCGCCATCAGCGCCAGCGCGGCCGGGTAGCCGTACCGCCAGGACAGTTCGGGCATCCGGGCGAAGTTCATCCCGTAGACCCCGGCGACCGCCGTCTGGGTGGCCGCGATCGCCGCCCACGCCGCGATCTTGCGCATGTCGTTGTTCTGGTCGACGGCGAGCTGGGCCAGCCGGGACTGCAGAAGCGAGTTGAGCAGCTCGTCGTAGGCGGTGATCCGGTCGACCGCCCGGGTGAGCCGGCCCTCGACGTCGACGTACCAGCGGCGCAGCCCCGCCGGCAGGCCGCCGTCGGGGCCGGCGACCAGGGCACGCAGCGGCTCCTGGAGCGGCAGGACCGCCCGCTTGAACTCGACCAGCTCCCGTTTGAGCTGGTAGATCTGCTGGATGTCGGCGGCGTGGTCGGGGGCGAAGACGGTCTCCTCGACGCGTTCCAGGTCCCGTTCGAGGTGGGCGGCGACCTCGAGGTAGAGGTCGACCATGCGGGCGGTCACCGCGTACGCCACCGCCCACGGACCCTCGGCGAGCAGCGACGGGCGGCCCTCGATCTCGCGGCGGACCGGCGCGAGGGCACCGGACGCGCCGTGCCGGACGGTGACCACGAACCGGTCGCCCAGCAGCACCATCACGTCGCCGGTGTCCACCACGTCGGAGGTCGCGGTCAGCTCGCCCTGGGCGACGTAGGCGGCGGTGCGCAGCACCAGCAGGGTGACCGGGCCGTGCCGCTGCACGGTGGGGCGGTGCCCGTCGGCGAGCGCCTGCGCCACGGTCAGCTCGTCGAGGCCGAAGACCTGCCCGACGGCGGCGAGCACGGCCGCGCCCGGGTCGTGCAGGCCCAGCCAGACGAAGGCGTTGCGGCCGCGTCGGGAGCGGGCGTACGCGTCGGCGTAGTGCGGCCGGTCGGCCTCGCGGCGGCCGTTGACGTAGACCGCGCAGTCGACCACGGCGTCCGGGTTGGACCGGCGGGCCGGTCGGTCGGGGGTGTCCCCGGGACGTCGGCGCAGCCGGCCGACCAGGGTGCCGAGCCGGGGCCCGAGCAGGGTCGTCAGCGCTCGCCGCTCCACCGTTACCTCCGCCTCGCCGCCCGTCCGCCGGCCCACCGTAGTAGGGCGGCGCGACACCGGGCGGGGCGGGTCAGCCGACGGCGGTGGCCCGTACGACGACGTTGTCGGAGTAGTCGCGGGACCGTTCGTCGAACCGCCCTCCGCAGGTGACCAGGCGCAGGGTCGGTCCCGGTCCGCCCGGCCCGTAGACCAGCGCGGTGGGGAAGTTCCGCTTCGGGTACGCCCCGACGCCGTCGACCGCGAACCGCACCACCCGCCCGTCGGCGCGGGTGACCCGGACGGTGTCCCCGGGGCGCAGCCGCCCCAGGTCGAAGAAGACCGCCGGCCCGTCGCGGGTGTCGACGTGCCCGACGACGACGGCGTTGCCCGCCTCGCCGGGGCTGGCCCCGGGCCGGTACCAGCCGGCGACGGTGGGGCGGTCCAGCGGCGGCACCTCCAGGGTGCCGTTCGGGTCGCCGGCCACGGGCACCAGGTCGGCGTGCACGCCGATGGCGGGGATGTCGATGCGCACCGGGGTGGAGCGGGGCAGGGCCGGGATCGGGGAGCGGCTGGTGTTGCCGCCGCTGACGTCGATGCTCGGCTGGGGTGGTCCGACCGGTCCGAGGGTCAGCCCGGCGGCGATCAGCGCGATCCCGGCGGTGCCGCTGACCGTGACCGCGGTGACGGCGGCGCGGGTCCGGCCCGCCCACTCGCGTACGCCCATCGCCCGTCCTCCCCGACGTCCGATGTGGTCGGGGTGCCCGTACCGGTTCGGTGCGGGCACCCGTCCCCAGGGATGGTGTGGCGCGTCGCCGACCGACGCCTGTCGTGTCGTCAGGCGACGGTGCCCGCCGCCGCCCGGCGTCGGCGGCGCAGCAGCACGGTGGTGCCGAGCGCGGCGGCACCGGCGAGGGCGCCGCCGGCGGCCAGCAGGCCGGTGTTGCCGGTGCCGCCACCGGCCCCGGCGGGTGCCGCGCCGATCGGCGTGACGGTGAAGGTGGCGCTGCCGGCGGAGCTGCCGTCGCCGCAGGTGGCGGCCACGGTGTAGCTGCCCAGGGTGAACCCGGCGGTGAAGAGTTCGGCGCTGAGCCCACCGCCCGCCGCGGCGGTGGTGGAACGGACATTCTGGTCCCGGTCCGGGCCGGTGACGTGGAAGAGCACGTCACCCGCCTTCGGGTTGCAGGTCGTCGCGGTGAGCACGACCGTCCCGCCGACCGGCGTGGTGGCCGGCGACACCGTGGTGTCCGCGAGTGCGGCGGTCGGGAGCAGGAGCGTGCCGAGTCCCACGCCGAGCGCCGTCGATACGAGAACCTTCTGTGCCTTCATACGCGTCTTCCCTCACTTTTCGTCCGCTGTCTGCGTGGGACGTCGTTCGGGTGGCCAACTCCGTAACTAGCACCGGTGTGCCCAACACTAGGAGGGATGGGCCCTCCTACCGGGGTAAATGAGAAATCTTCGTTGCCGTCACGTGTTTTCCCGTCCGCCGCCGAGCTGCGGAAATGCCCGGACACTGCGGACACCCCACGCCGACCCACAACCCAGCCTCCTAGGATGCTGTAGGGGTGGTGACCCACCCGCCGGCGGGTCCGCCCCGGAACGCGACGGACCCGCCGGAACCGGGATCAGCGTCGACGGGCCTGGAGGGTGTACGTCTGGGGGAGCCGCCACGGGCGTTCGGTCAGCCGCCACTCGCCGTACGCGTCGCGGGTCTGCCGCCCCGGCAGCGCGTCCCAGGGGGCGCTGTCGTGCTCGTGCAGCATGGTCAGCTCCAACCCGGCGTCGAGCAGGGCGGTGACCACCTCGCCGAGGCCGTGGTTCCACTCGTGGGTGGTGTTGTGGGTGAAGGTGGCCTCGGTGCTCACGTAGGTGCCGCCCTCGTCCCACACCAGCGGTTCGGCGCGCTCGAAGTACGGGTGCTCGACGGCCAGCACGCCGTCCGGCCGGGTCTCGTCCAGGGCCCACAGCATCGGGTGCCCCTCACGCAGGAACAGCCGCCCGCCCGGACGCAGCAGGGCGGCGACCACGCCCGCCCAGCAGCGGATGTCCGGCAGCCAGCACAACGCGCCGACGCCGGTGTAGACCAGGTCGAAACCGCCGACGCCGAGCACGTCGGGCGCGTCGTACACGTCGGCCAGGACGAAGTCGACGGCCGCGTCGGTGCGGTCGGCCAGCGACCGGGCCTGGGCCAGCGACGCGCCGGAGAAGTCCAGGCCGGTCATCCGCGCGCCGAGCCGGTGCAACGACACGGTGTCGGTGCCGATGTGGCACTGCAGGTGCACACCGCGCAGCCCGGCCACGTCACCGAGGCGGGGCAGGTCGAACCGGACCACCTCGCTGAGGTAGTCCGGGTCGGCGGCGAACCGCTGCACGGCGTAGTCGGGGGAGGCGGCGTGGGCGGCGGCCCGGTCGTCCCAGCTGGCCCGGTTGAGGGTGCGGTAGTCGGTGCCGGGCGTCTGCCGGCCCGGCTCGTCGTCGTCGGTCACCGGCCGACGGTGGCAGACGCGGCAGGTCGGCTCAACGGCAATTCGTGGTTTCCGGCGGGCCCAGGTCAGGCGGGGACGGTGAGCACGGTCCGCTCGGCGGCGCTGCGGTGTGCCAGCTCGATCAGTTCCACCGTGCGTACCGCGTCCCGGGGGTCCACCGGCAGCGGTCCGTCGCCGCGTAACGCCGTCTCGACCTGGGCGTAGAAGTCCTGGTAGCGGCCCGGTTCGGTGGGCACCGGGCGGAGGTCGTCGCCCGCGCCGAGCAGACCGTACCGGTCGGGGGTGACCTCGCCCCAGCCGGGTGTGTCGGGCCGGCCGCCACGGCGCAACGCGTCCTCCTGCCCGTCGAGGCCGTGGCAGGTGTACGCGGCGCGGTCGCCGAGGACCCGGAGCCGGGGGCCGAGCTGGGCGGTGACCGCGCTCATCCACAGGTGGGAGCGGACCCCGCCGACGTGGGTGAGCGCCACGAACGCGTCGTCGTCGACCTGTGCGCCGGGGCGACGCCGGTCCACCTCGGCGTAGACGGTGTCGACCGGCCCGAACAGCTGCACGGCCTGGTCGACGAGGTGCGCGCCGAGGTCGTAGAGGACCCCGCCGGCGTCGGCGGGGCTGCCGCCCTCCCGCCAGCCGGCCCTGATCTGCGGCCGCCAGCGTTCGAAGCGGGACTCGAACCGGGTCACCCGGCCGAGCGCGCCGTCCTCGACCAGCCGTCGTACGGTGCGGAAGTCACCGTCCCACCGGCGGTTCTGGAACACGGTCAGCGCGACGCCCCGGCGGTCCGCCTCGTCGACCAGCGCGCGGGCGTCGGCGGCGGTGGCGGCGAGCGGCTTGTCCACCACCACGGGCAGCCCGGCGGCGAGCGCCGCCCGGGCGTGGGTGACGTGGGAGCTGTTCGGGGTGGCCACCACCACCAGGTCGAGGGCGTCCGGGTCGGCCCACAACTCCCCGGCGTCGCCAACGACCCGGGCGTCGGGGTGCTCGTCGGCGACCTGCTGCCGGCGCTGCGGGTCGGCGGTGACGACGGCGGCCAGCCGTAGCCCGCCGGTGGCGGCGATCAGCGGGGCGTGGAACACCCGGCCGGCGACGCCGTAGCCGAGCAGTCCGACCCGCAGGGGGTGCCGCGTGCCGTCCGTCATGCTGGTTCCCCGATCGTCGCCGCCGGTGGTCCGGTCCCCACCGAACCTACGCGCCGGTCGGTGCGGGTCCGGTGTCAGGCCGGCGTCGGGTCGGTCACCCAGCCGGCGACCAGCACCAGGCCGGTGGGGCGGTGCACGGCGAGGAAACCGAACGGGCGGTCCACGTCGAGGCGTACCCGGCGCCGCCGGGCGGTGGCGCGGGGTGCCGCGCCGCCGGCCCGCATGGCCAGGGCGGTGACGGCGGCGGCCCGCAGGCCGGTGGCGGTGAACTCGGCGCGGGCGCTCTGCCGGGCGTCGGAGACCGACAGGCGGGGGCTGATGTCGGGGAAGTGGTCGCCGTCGCGGGCGGCGGTGGCGAGGCCGAACAGGTCGGCGTGGTCGAGCAGGTCGTGCTCGCCGGTCACGGTGAACCCGACGGTACGTACCAGCAGCTCCGGCCGGTCGTCGTGCCCGTCGACGGTGTCCTCGGTGACGCCGGGCCCGGCCGGTGCGGGCAGGGTCGCCGGGTGGTCGAGCGCGTGGATCGCGGCGGGGAGCACCCGGGCGGCGGGTTGCCCGGGCGGGCCGAGGGCGAGCAGCACGTCGACGTCGGCGTCCCCGGTGACGGTGAGCAGGCTGACCGGGCCGGCGGCGGTGTCGGCGACCCGCAGCGCCGTCGGGTCGCCGCCGCCGGAGTGCAGTCCGGCCAGGGTGCGGCCCTGCCACGGCCCGGTCGCCGGTCGGCAGGGGGCGGGGTGGAACGGGGTTGCCCAGTCGACGAGCACGCTCAGCGCGGTGGCCAGCACCAGCGCGGTGCCGGGGCCGACCGGGACGGGCATCCGGGGGACCAGGCCGTCGGTGTGGTCGTGCGCCCACCGGTCGAGGCGCGGCTGGTCGACGGTCGGGTCGCCGGTCAGTTCGCCCCGGGTCGAGGCGTCCACCTCGGTCAGCCACCGGTGGCCCAGGGGCAGTCCGGCGCGGGACCAGAAGCCCGCCGCGAGGCGGGTGGTGGGGGAGTCGACCGGGGTGGCCGGGGTGGGGGCGACGGCGTGCAGTTCGGTGCGGGCGGGGCCGGTGGCGTACCGGGCGAGCAGGGCGAGCAGCGGGTACGCCCCGGCGCCGGACAGGACGGTCTGCCGGTCGTCCAGGCGGGCCGCCCAGCGGGCGGTGAGGGCGTTGGCGGGCGGGCTCATGGGGCGGCAGGCTACCCGGCGCACCCTGTCGGGTGCCCGCCCGGCGTGGTGCGGTGGGGTCGGTGCGGCCGGCCGGCGGTGGTGTGACAGCGTGGCCGGGTGGGTGTACGCGAGGTCGACCTGGCCGTCGTCGGTGGTGGCGGGGCCGGTTCGCTGGTGCTCGCCGCGCTGGCCCGGCACGAACTGCCGGGGTTGCGGGTCGCCGTGGTGGACCCGGTGCGCAAGTGCGGCCAGGACCGCACCTGGGCGTTCTGGGGCGCTCCCGGCGGTGATCTGGAGTCGATGCTCAGCGCCAGCTGGTCGCGGGTGGAGGTGGCCACCCCGGCGGCGACCCGGGTGCTGGAGCTGACCCCGCTGCGGTACGCGATGCTGCGTTCCGCCCCGGTCTACGAGCGGGCCGCCGAGGCGGAACGGCGCCTCGGCGCGGCCCGCCACGACGTGGCGGTGGGGGCGCTCGACGACGACGGCACGACGGTGACGGTGCGTGACACCGACGGGCGGGCGGTGCTGCGCGCCGGGTGGGTCCTCGACTCGCGTCCCCGCCCGCCCCGCCGGCCCGGCCGGACGGCCTGGTTGCAGCACTTCCGGGGCTGGTGGTTGGAGTCGTCGACGCCGGTGTTCGATCCGGGGCGGGCGGTGCTGATGGACTTCCGCACCCCGCAGCCGGCCCGGGGGGTGTCGTTCGGCTACGTGCTGCCGGTCAGCGACCGGTATGCGCTCGTCGAGTACACCGAGTTCTCCCCGGCGGTGCTCACCGACGCGGGCTACGACGCGGGCCTGCGCGGCTACGCGGGGCTGCTCGGGCTGGACCTGGCGGCGTTGACGGTGCGGGAGGTGGAGGACGGGGTGATCCCGATGACCGACGCGCCGTTCGACGGCCGCCCGTCGCCACGGGTGGTGCGCCTGGGCACCGCCGGTGGGGCGACCCGCCCGTCGACCGGGTTCACCTTCTCGGCGATGCACCGCCAGGCCGGGCAGGTCGCCGCCGCGCTCGCCGCGGGTCGTGCGCCGGTGCCCCGGCCGGCGTACCCGGGGCGGCACCGGTGGATGGACGCGGTGGCGTTGCGGGCGTGGGACTCCGGGGCGGTGGGCGGGCCGGAGTTCTTCGACCGGCTGTTCGACCGGAACCCGGCGTCGCGGGTGCTGCGGTTCCTCGACGGGGCGACGAGCCCGGCGGAGGACGTGGCCCTGATGCGGTCGAGTCCGCTGCTGCCGATGACCTCGGCGGTGGTCGGTGACGCGGTGGGCCGGCTGCGGGCCCGGCTGACCCGACGCTGAGCGGGGGCGTCGGTCAGCGGGCGGCGCGGACCGTGTCGCGGACCAGCGTCCGCAGGCCCTCCATCGGGTCGCCGTCGTTCGCGCCGAGCCGGTTGCGGGTCGCCGCCACGGACAGGCCCAGCTCCGGGTACGCGTAGGCGAGGCTGCCGCCGCTGCCGGAGGTGCCGAACGAGCCGTCGTCGTCGACCGTGTAGCCGAGGCCGAACGCCGTTTCCTGCCCGAACACCCATTCGACGCCCCGGACGGCCACCGCGCTGACCTGGCGCAGCCGGTCGGCGGAGATGAGGCGTACCCCGTCGACGTCGCCGATGAGCGCGGCGTAGAGCCGGGCGGCGGCGCGGGCGGTGAGGGTGCCCACGGCGGGCACGTCGGCGCGCAGCACGTCGGGTCGGCTGCCGATGGTGGCGTCGGGGCGGACGGCCGGTGGGGCGACGGCGTCGAAGTGCGGCAGGTTGGCCGAGGCGAAGGCCATCAGGTCGGCCAGGCCGTTGTCCTCCAGGGTGGCCAGCCGGGGCAGGTCGGTGTCGGGCACCCCGAGGAACAGTTCCCCGGTGACGCCGAGCGGGGCGGCCACGTCCTCGGCGAGCACGGTGGAGACCGTCCGGCCGGTGACCCGGCGGACCACCTCGCCGACCAGCCAGCCGTACGTCCAGGCGTGGTAGGCGATCCGTTCACCGGGCGCCCAGCGGGGCACCGCGTCGGCGACGAGGGCGCACATCCGGTCCCAGTCGGTGAAGTCGGCGGGGGTGACGTCGGCGGGCAGGTGCGGCACCCCGGCGGTGTGGGTGAGCACGTGCCGCAGGGTGACGGTGTGCTTGCCGTGCCTGGCGAACTGCGGCCAGGCGTCGGCGACGCGCAGGTCGTAGTCGAGCCGGCCCGCTTCGGCCAGGACGTGCACGACGCTGCTGGTCAGGCCCTTGCCGGTGGAGACGCTGAAGATCGGGGTGTCGGCGGTCAGCGGCCGGCCGGTGGCGGTGTCGGCGGTCCCGGCGGTCTCGTCGACGATCAGCCGGCCGTGCCGGTAGGCCGCCACCTGCACGCCCGCCTCCCGGCCGGAGTCGACGAGCGTGTGGATGGTCCGGCGTACCTCGGCCCGGAGGGCGTCTTCGTCGTCGCGCACGGACGCCGACTCTGCCAGAGCCGGTCCGGGGCCGCCGCCGGTTTTCCGGCCGGTGCGGGGCCCGTCCGTGTCCCTGCGGCGGGGGCCCGGTGGGGTGCCGGTAGGTTCGGCGGCATGGTGGACGGGGTCGTGGAGATCTGGACCGACGGGGCGTGCAGTGGCAACCCGGGGCCGGGGGGTTGGGGTGTGCTGCTGCGCTACGGCGGGCACGAGCGGGAGCTGTGCGGTGGCGAGGCCACGCCGACCACCAACAACCGGATGGAGCTGACCGCGGCGATCGAGGCGTTGGAGGCGCTGACCCGGCCGGCCACGGTGCGGCTGCACACCGACAGCACGTACGTGCGCAACGGCATCACCGGTTGGCTGGCGTCGTGGAAGCGCAACGGGTGGCGTACCGCGGCGAAGCAGCCGGTGAAGAACGCCGACCTGTGGCAGCGGTTGGAGGCGGCCTGCGCCCGGCACGAGGTGAGCTGGCACTGGGTGAAGGGGCACAACGGTCACCCGGAGAACGAGCGCGCCGACGCGCTGGCCAACCGGGGGATGACGCAGGCGCGGGCGGCGGTGGGCGTCTCCCGCTGAGCCCCGGACCCCCGCGGGCCGACGCGCACCGCGTCTCCCGCGACCGCGCCGGCCGGTGCGCGCTACTCGGTGGGCGGGTGGGCGGCCTCCTCCTCGGCGGGGTCGCCCGCGCCGGAGACCGCGGCCACGTCGTAGCCGGCGCGGCTGGTCTCCCGGGCCGACCGGTGCTCCTCGGCGGGCAGGTCGGCGAAGTCGTCGCCGGTGTCCCCGCCGTCGCCCAGCGACTCGCCGGGCGGGCGCAGCGACGCCTCGTACGCCGGCACGCCGTTCGGCTCGTCGGTGTCGGCCCGGTCGGTGCGTGGTTGTTCCGTCATGCCGACCTACCTGCCCGCCCTACCGCCCGGCAAACCCACCCGCCGGGGCGCGGCCACGCCGGTCGCCGTCGGGCGGCGGAGCTGTCAGCGGCGGGGGCGGCGCGGGCGGCGGGCCGGGGTGGGCGGCACCACCGTGGTCCAGTGCGCGGGGCGGCGCAGCCGTGCGGGCAGGGTGGTGTGCCGGTCGCCCCGGGCCGCCTCGAGCTGGGACTGGTGCAGGAACAGGGTGTCGGACAGGTCGGCCCCACGCAGGTCCGCGCCGCGCAGGTCGGCCCCGGTGACGTCGGCCCGGCGCAGGTCGGCTGAGCGCAGGTCCGCGCCGAGCAGCCGGGCGCCGCGCAGGTTCGCCCCGCGCAGGTCCGCGCCCCGCAGGTCCGCGCCGAGCAGCAGCGCGCCCCGTCGGTCGGCCCCGCCGGTGCCGGCGCGGGCGGCGTCGCTGGCCGCCGCGAGCAGCGGGTTCACCCGGTCGCGGTGGGCGTCCACGTCGACGGTGGAAAGCTCCTGCGGCGTGCCGCCGGCCAGCGCGTCGGTGGCGTCGCGGGCGGCGCGCAACTCGTCGTGCAGCGGGCCGGCGGGGGTGAGGGTGAGCGCCTCGGTGAGATACCAGAGCAGCTCGTGCAGGGGCCGGGTGACGGTGAACGCGGCGAACATGCCGGCGGCGGTGGCCGGGTCGGTGCGCCAGTCCCGGCCGGCGAAGGTGACCTGGCTGACGCGCTGGCCGGCGCCGAAGCAGTCGAACACGACGCAGCCGGGGTAGCCGGCCTCGCGCAGCTCGTCGTGGATGCCGCAGCGGGAGTCGACGCGCAGGTGGTGGCAGGGGCGGCCGGCGGGCTTGTCCCGGGCGAAGTCGGCGGAGGCGGCGAACGCCGGTGCGACGCAGCACAACCCGACACAGCGGGCGCAGTCGGCCCGCAGCCCGGTGGTGTCGGCCATGCTGTCCGTCGTCTCCCTCGTCCGCTGGTCGTCGCCGGTGCCGGTCCCGCGTCCGGGGCGGTCCGCCCCCGGCCATTGTCCGCCGGGCCCCGGCCCGCCGATCGGGAGGGTCCCGCCCGCCGACCGGGGCGGCGGGTACGGCCGGGCGGTCCGGATGGACGGGAGGGTCGGCGGCACCCGCCGCCCCGGGAGGGTGGGATAGGGTCCGGTGACCGCCTCGGACCAGGGAGATGCGATGCCCACCGACCACGTCGACGTGCTCATCGTCGGCGCGGGGTTGTCCGGTGTCGGTGCCGCCTGCCACCTGCGGCGCACCTGCCCCGACACGACGTACGCGGTGGTCGAGGCGCGGGACGCGATCGGCGGCACCTGGGACCTGTTCCGCTACCCCGGCATCCGCTCCGACTCGGACATGTTCACCCTCGGCTACGCGTTCCGCCCGTGGACCGCGCCGCAGGCCATCGCCGACGGCGACACCATCCTGCGCTACGTGCGGGAAACCGCCAGGGAGTACGGCGTCGAGGAGCACATCCGGTTCCGCCACCGGGTGCGCCGCGCCGAGTGGGACAGCAGCACCGCCCGCTGGACGGTCCACGTGCACCGCGACGACACCGCCGAGGACATCGTTCTGACCTGCGGTTTCCTCTTCTCCTGCACCGGCTACTACCGGTACGACGCCGGCTACACCCCCGACTTCCCCGACGTCGGGCGGTACACGGGTCGGCTGGTGCACCCGCAGCACTGGCCCGACGACCTCGACCACACCGGCCGGCGGGTGGTGGTGATCGGCAGCGGGGCGACCGCGGTGACCCTGGTGCCGGCGCTGGCGCGGCGGGCCGGGCACGTCACCATGCTCCAGCGTTCCCCCACGTACGTGATCGCGTTGCCGGCCCGGGACCGGTTGGCCGACGTGCTGCGCCGCCGGCTGCCCGCCCGCGCCGCCCACCGCCTGGTCCGCGCCAAGAACGTGCTGTTCGGCACCGTCAACTACCAGCTCGCCCGGCGGGCGCCCCGAACGGTGCGGGCGTTCCTGCGGCGGGCCGCGAGGGGCCGGCTGCCCGCCGGGTACGACGTGGACCGGCACTTCTCGCCCCGCTACGACCCGTGGGACCAGCGGCTGTGCGTGGCACCCGACGGTGACCTGTTCGACGCCCTGTCCACCGGCCGCGCCTCGGTGGTCACCGACACCGTCGCCGCGTTCACCCCGGGCGGCGTCCGGCTCGGCTCCGGGGTGGAACTGCCCGCCGACATCGTGGTCACCGCCACCGGGCTGCAACTGCTCGCCCTCGGCGGGATGACCCTCACCGTCGACGGCGTCGACGTCGACCTCGGCGCTACGGTGGCGTACAAGGGGATGATGCTCTCCGGGGTGCCGAACTTCGCGTTGACCATCGGCTACACCAACGCCTCGTGGACGTTGAAGGCCGACCTGGTCGCCACCTACGTGTGCCGGCTGCTGCGTCACCTGGCCGCCACCGGCCAGCAGGTCGTCACCCCGGTCGCCCCGCCCGACGGCGACCTGTCGCCCCTGATCGACCTGCGGTCCGGGTACGTGCTGCGCAGCGTGGACGCGCTGCCCCGGCAGGGTACCCGCGCGCCGTGGCGGCTGTACCAGAACTATCCCCGCGACGTCGTGCTGATGAAACACGGTCGGCTCGTCGACGAGGGGGTGCGTTTCTCCCGGGCGACCGCCGACACCCCGGTCGGCTGAGCCCGTTCCCACCGTCCTATCGTCTCTTTCCCGCAGCAAGGAGGCCGCGTGCGTAACTTCGACTTCACGGCCGGGACCGCCGTGGTCACCGGTGCCGCCAGCGGAATCGGTGAGGCCCTCGCCCACGGGCTGGCCCGCCGCGGCAGCGACCTGGTCCTGCTCGACCGCGACGGCGACCGGCTCGACGCGGTGGCCGCCGCGATCCGCGGCGCGTATCCCGGGCGTCGGGTCGACACCCACCTGGTCGACCTGGCCGACCTGTGCACCACCGCCCGGGTGGCCGAGGAGGTCATGGCCCGGCATCCCCGGATCCGGCTGCTGGTCAACAACGCCGGGGTGGCCCTCGGCGGCCGGTTCGACCAGGTCACCATGGACGAGTTCCACTGGGTCGTCGACATCAACTTCCGGGCCCCGGTGCAGCTCACCCACGCCCTGCTGCCAGCGTTGCGGGCCGAACCCGGCGCGCACCTGGTCAACGTGTCCAGCCTGTTCGGGCTGATCGCCCCGGCCGGGCAGGCCGCCTACGCGGCCAGCAAGTTCGCCCTGCGGGGCTTCACCGAGGCGCTGCGCTACGAGCTGGCCGACGACGGCATCGGGGTGACGTCGGTGCACCCCGGCGGCATCGCCACCCGCATCGCCCGCAACGCCCGGGTCGGCAGCGGGGTGCCCCGCGAGGAGTTCGACGCGGCGCGGCAGCAGTTCGAGAGGCTGCTGTCCATCCCGCCCGGCCGGGCCGCCGAGGTGATCCTGCGCGGGGTCGAACGTCGTCGCGGCCGGGTGCTGATCGGCTGGTCGGCGAAGCTGCCCGACCTGCTGGCCCGGGTCGCGCCCGGATCGCACGGCCGGCTGGTCGCCGCCGGGGTCCGGCTCGTCGGTGGTCCGGGACCACGGTCCGCGCCGACCGCCCGGGTGGCGGCCCCGGTGCCGGCGGAACTCCCCGCCGGTGAGGTCGCCTGACCCGGGTCCCGGCACGACGCCCGCCACCGCCGGCCGCGACGGTGGCGGCGGGGGAGGACGGCCGGTCAGGGCGGATTGCTGCCCCGCTTCTCCTCCTGCGCCAGCACCGCCTCCCGCACCTCCGGGTCGTCGCGGGCGGCCAGCTCCGCGGCGAGCCGGGGATCGCCCACCAGCCGCTCCCGGTTGCGGTGCAGGAACGCCGCGAACCCGCCGGTGTACGGGCAGGCGAGGTCGCCGAGTTCCCGGTCCGGCTGGTAGCGGCAGCCGGTGCAGTAGTCGCTGATCTCGTCGATGTACCGGCCGTCCACGGCGTACGGGCGGGTGTCCACCCGGGCCAGGTCGGCGTACTGGCTCATGCCGAGCACGGTCGTGTTCATCACCCATTCGGCGCCGTCGACGAAGCTGCGCTGGAACCAGTCGACCAGTTCGGTCGGCCGCCAGCCGCGCTGCAACGCGTGGTTGCCGAGCACCAGCAGCCGCTGGGCGTGGTGTGCCCAGGCCCGGTCCCGGACCCCGGCGAGCACGTCGGCCAGGCAGCGCGCCTCCACCGCGTCGGCGTCGAGGTCCTCGAACCACTGCGGCAGCGGTTCGGTCGCGGCGAGCCAACCGGTGCCCCGGTAGGGCGGGTCGACGTACCAGTAGAGCTGCCAGAGGAACTCCCGCCAGCCGAGCACCCCTCGGACGAACGCCTCCACCGAGGCCAGTGGGGCGTCACCCGACCGCCACGCCGCCTCCGCCCGGGACACGGCCGCCGCCGGGTCGAGCAGCCCGAGGTTGAACGCGGCGGAGAGCATCCCGTGCGCCAGCACCGGGTCCTCGGCGCTCATCACGTCGCCGTAGCGGCCGAACGCGGGCAGCCGGTACCGCAGGAAGTGCGCCAGCCGGTCCTCGGCCTCGGCGGCGGTGGCCGGATGGGAGCGGGGGGCGTCCCGGCCGACGAACCGCACCCCGTCGCGTTCCCACCGGTCCAGGTCGGCCCGCACCCCGGCGTCGATGTCGTCCTCGACGATCGGCGGTGGGGGCGGCACGTCCAGGGTGCGTCCGGCCGGGGCACCACGGTCACCGTCGGCCGGGCCGGGGCCGGTGAGCACCCCGTGGCGGCGTTTGGCGTACCGGTAGAAGTCGACCATCCGCAGCGGCCCGCGCCGGGGTCGGTCCGCCCAGTCGGCGAAGTCGGCCCGGTCGGTGACGAAACCCCGGGGCGGCAGCACCGTCAGCCCCGGCACGGACCGGACGAAGTCCCGGGCCGCCCGGGTGCTCGGGTGGCAGACCTCGACCGGGCCGTCGACGGCCGCCAGGGCCTCCCGGAACGTCGCGGTGCGCAGCAGCACCGCCCGGTCGCCGAGTTCGGCGGCGCGGTGGCGCAGCGCGCTGAGGATCAGGTGCGCCCTCTGCCGGTGCAGCCGCCGACGCCGGAACAGGTCGGTGACCTCGACCAGCAGCACCGGTTGCCGGTCGTCGTCGAGGAAGTGCGGCCCGAGTTGATCGGCGAGCAGCCACCGGCGGGGAGACATGCGTCGATTGTGCCCGCCGTCCGGTCACCCCACGTGCCCGGGTCGATCGGTCGCGGTGATCGCCCCTGCCCGCCCGCCCGGCGACGGCACCGTCCGTCCGACAGTGGCGCGGGCCACCGGCGTCGCCCCCGCCACCGCCCGCCGCGTCGTCGCCGACGCACCATGGTGGTATGACGGATAGCCGTACGCGGATGTTCCGGTGCCGGGGCACCACGCGGACCAGCCGGTCCCCGGCCTGCTACGGCCACCACGTCGACGGATCCGGCGCGGCGGACGCCGGCCCGGACCACCGGTGAGCGTCGTCCCCGCGCCCACCGTCCGGCGGGCCACCGTGGTCTGGGCGGTGGCCGTCACCGCCTACCTGGCGGCGGTGTTCCACCGCAGCTCCCTCGGGGTGACCGGGGTGGAGGCCACCCACCGGTTCGCCGTCAACGCCTCCGCGCTAGCCGCCTTCTCGGTCGCCCAGCTCGTCGTCTACGCGGCCATGCAGATCCCGGTCGGCGTGCTGCTGGACCGGTTCGGCTCCCGCCGGCTGCTGCTGGCCGGCGGCACGCTGATGGTCGCCGGGCAGCTCTGCTTCGCCGTCGCCACCGACGTCCGGCTCGCCGTCGCCGCCCGGGTGCTGGTGGGCCTCGGCGACGCGATGACCTTCATCAGCGTGCTGCGGATCGTCGCGTTCTGGTTCCCGGGCCGCCGCAACCCGCTGCTGGTGCAGCTCACCGGCACCGTCGGTCAGCTCGGTGCGATCCTCGCGGCGGTGCCGCTGGTGGCGCTGCTGCACCGGGCCGGTTGGACCCCGGCGTTCCTGGTCGCCGCCGGGTTGGGGGCGACGACGGTGCTGCTGGTGCTCGTCGCCGTCCGGGACGCCCCGCACGTCGGGCCGGGGGTCGCCGTCACTCCCGCCCTGTCCGTGGTGCGGCGGGAACTCGCCGCCGCCTGGGCCCAGCCGGGCACCCGGCTGGGCCTGTGGACGCACTTCGTCGCCCAGTTCTCCGGGGCCGTGTTCGCGCTGCTGTGGGGTTACCCGTTCCTGGTGCAGGGGCAGGGGCTCACGCCGACGGCCGCGGCGTCCCTGCTCAGCCTGATGACGGTCGGGACGCTGGTCGCCGGGCCGGTGGTCGCCCACCTGTGCGCCCGGCACCCGTTCCACCGGTCGGCGCTGGTCCTCGTGGTCACCGCGGCCAGCGCCGCGGTCTGGGCGGTCGTGCTGGCCTGGCCGGGCCGCTCGCCGCACTGGCTGCTGGTGATGCTGGTGCTGGTGCTGGCCCTGGGCGGCCCCGGCGCGGTGATCGGCTTCGACTACGCCCGCACGTTCAACCCGGTGCACCGCATCGGCAGCGCCACCGGCATCGTCAACGTCGGCGGGTTCGTCGCCTCGATCGTGCTGGTGCTGGCGATCGGGGTGGTGCTGGACCTGACCACCCCGGCCGGCGCGTCGGCCCCGCCGCTGTCGGCGTTCCGGTGGGCGTTCGCCGTGCAGTACCTGCTCTGGGCGTTGGGCGCGGTCCAGGTGCTGCGGTACCGCAACGCCGCCCGGCGGCGACGCGTACCGGCCACCGACGCCGGGCCGGTGGCGACGCCGGAGGTGACGGTGTGCGTACCGCCGGGGGAGCCGGCCGACGGTGGGGGTGAGCGGGCGGCGGGCGGCGAGTCCGGCGGACCGATGGGTCGGGCGGCATGATCGCGGTAGGTTCGGCGGTGAGCGGGACCCATCCGGCCGTCGGGCCGGCAGGCAGGGAGGACACAGCGTGAGCCAGGAAGTCCGGGGCGTCATTTCACGGAGCAAGGGCGCTCCGGTCGAGGTCACCACCATCGTGGTGCCCGACCCGGGGCCCGGCGAGGCGGTGGTGCGGGTGCAGTCCTGCGGGGTCTGCCACACCGACCTGCACTACCGCGAGGGCGGCATCAACGACGACTACCCGTTCCTGCTCGGCCACGAGGCGGCCGGGGTGGTGGAGCAGGTGGGCGAGGGTGTCACCGACGTCGCCCCCGGTGACTTCGTGGTGCTCAACTGGCGTGCCGTCTGCGGGCAGTGCCGGGCCTGCCGCCGGGGCCGGCCGTGGTACTGCTTCAACACCCACAACGCGGCCCGGAAGATGACCCTCACCGACGGCACCGAGCTGACCCCCGCCCTGGGCATCGGCGCGTTCGCCGAGAAGACCCTGGTCCACGCCGGCCAGTGCACCAAGGTCGACCCGGCGGCCCGGCCCGCCGCCGTGGGGCTGCTCGGCTGCGGGGTGATGGCCGGCCTGGGCGCGGCCATGAACACCGGGCAGGTCACCCGGGGCGACTCGGTGGCCGTCATCGGCTGCGGCGGGGTCGGCGACGCGGCGGTCGCCGGGGCTGTCCTGGCCGGCGCGACCACGATCGTCGCGGTGGACACCGACGGCCGCAAGCTCGACTGGGCGCGCAGGTTCGGCGCCACCCACACCGTCGACGCCTCCGCCGAGGACGCCGTCGAGGCGATCCGGGCCGCCACCGGCGGCTTCGGCGCGGACGTGGTGATCGACGCGGTGGGCCGGCCGGAGACCTGGAAGCAGGCGTTCTACGCCCGGGACCTCGCCGGCACCGTCGTGCTGGTCGGGGTGCCCACCCCGGAGATGACCGTCGACCTGCCGCTGCTGGACGTCTTCGGCCGGGGCGGCGCGTTGAAGTCGAGCTGGTACGGCGACTGCCTGCCCAGCCGGGACTTCCCGCTGCTCACCCAGCTCTACCTGCAGGGCCGGCTCGATCTCGACGCCTTCGTCACCGAGGAGATCGCGCTGGACCAGGTGGAGGAGTCGTTCCGCCGGATGCACCACGGGGACGTGCTGCGGTCGGTGGTGGTGTTCCCGTGACCGCCCGGATCGACCACGCCGTCACCTCCGGCACGTTCTCCCTGGACGGGCAGACCTTCGACGTCGACAACAACGTCTGGGTCGTCGGCGACGACACCGAGTGCGTGGTGCTGGACGCCCCGCACGACGTGGCCGCGATCCGCCGGGTCGTCGGCGACCGGCGGGTGGTGGCGATCCTCGCCACCCACGCCCACGACGACCACGTGCGGGTCGCCCCCGCCCTGGCCAAGGCGACCGGCGCACCGATCCTGCTGCACCCCGCCGACCGGGTGCTGTGGGATCTGGTGCATCCCGGGCTGGCCCCCGACGGGGAGCTGACCGACGGGCAGGAGATCACCGTCGGGGACACCGTCCTGCGGGTGCTGCACACCCCCGGGCACAGTCCCGGCGCGTGCAGTTTCCACGTCCCGGCGCTGGGTGCGGTGTTCACCGGCGACACCCTGTTCGCCGGGGGGCCGGGGGCGACCGGGCGGTCGTACAGC
Source organism: Micromonospora sp. WMMD735 (assembly GCF_049178995.1). Taxonomy (NCBI): domain Bacteria; kingdom Bacillati; phylum Actinomycetota; class Actinomycetes; order Micromonosporales; family Micromonosporaceae; genus Micromonospora; species Micromonospora sp. WMMD735. The sequence continues at coordinate 1,389,406 of NZ_JBMHMJ010000002.1, read as the reverse complement.
GACTTCGCCACGATCGTCGAGTCGATCCGGACCCGGCTGCTCACCCTGCCGGCGGACACCGTGGTGCACACCGGGCACGGCGACGACACCACCGTCGGCGCGGAGGCCCCCCACCTGCAGGAGTGGCTGGCCCGCGGCCACTGACCGGCGGGCACCGCCCGCCGTCGCACCGTCGCCGATACGGCGGTATCCGAACGCCCGGATACCGCCGTATCGGCATTTTCGCGCCGCGTGCCCGGTTCCGGGGATGACCCGGACCACAGCCCGAGCTGGCCTGCGTATTTCCGGAATGACGGACAGGGGCGGTGGGTTGTGTTCCCCGTACGCCGGTCGCCACACCTCCGGCCGGCGGGGCAGTCCCCCGAGGCCCGCTCACCCCGGAGCGCGTCGCCACGATCGAAAGGGCAACCATCGTGAAGCTGGACTTCACCCGATGGCTCCCGGCCATCGCGAAGGACCGCAGGACCGTACTGAGCATCGCCGGCGTCGCCGCCCTCGGCGGCCTGGCGTTCGGACCGGCCGCCGTGGCCGCCCCCGTCACCAGCGGCCCCCACGAGGGGGCCCGTGCCGCGATCGACCTGGCCACCGGCAAGGGTCGGCAGGATGTGACCACCGGCGAGGGCCGGCAGGGCGTCACCGTCGAGTCCGGCCTGACCACCGGCACCCCCACCACCGAGGTACCGGCCGGCAAGCCGAGCACCGACGACCTCATCCCGCGCGGCGTCGAGGGCGCCCAGTCCCGCGTCCCGCTCGACGACGCGCAGCTCGCCAACGCCAAGGAGATCATCGCCGAGGCCAAGCGCAGCGGCGTGGGCGAGCGCGGCGCGGTGATCGGCGTGGCCACCTCGCTGCAGGAGTCGAAGCTGTACAACCTGGGGCACCTCGGCGCGTACAACGACCACGACTCGCAGGGCCTGTTCCAGCAGCGCCCGTCGTCGGGGTGGGGCACGCCCGAGCAGGTCACCGACCCCCGGTACGCCTCCCGGGCGTTCTTCGGCGCGTTGAAGAACGTGCACGGGTGGCGGGACCTGCCGCTGACCACCGCCGCGCAGACCGTGCAGGTCTCGGCGTACCCGTACGCGTACGCCCAGTGGGAGCAGCAGGCGGCGGACATCGTCCAGCAGCTCTGGTGACCCACGACCGGCCGGCCCCCGTCGCGGGGGCCGGCCGGTCGGCGTCTGTCCGGGTCAGGCCGGCGCGTCCTCCCGGCGCAGCTTCGCCGACCCGACGCCGACGGAGAACCCGGCGGCCCAGCGGCTCGCGCTGTCGGGCCGGGTCCGGTCGACCAGGTGGTACCAGTCCATCCGGCAGCGCTGCGGGGTCACCTCCAGCACGCCGTAGCCGTGCCCGTCCAGCTCCGTCCACTTCACGTGCGGGTTCGTCGAGCGCAGCAGGGTCGCGCCGAGCAGGCTCAGCCCGTTGCCGGCCGGCAGCCCGAGGACGTCGTCGAGGTTGTCGCTGGTCACCGAGGGCACCACGAACTCGGCGGCGGCCGGGTTGGTCAACCCCGTCGAGCGGGTGGTCACCTCGCTGGCCCACGAGGTGTGGATGTCGCCGGTGAGGAAGACCACGTCCCGGGTGCCGGTGGCCCGCAGGTGGTCGACCAGCCGGTCCCGGTCGGCGTTGTAGCCGTCCCACTGGTCGGGGTTGAGCACCGCGCCGTTCTGCGGGATGCCGAGCAGCTTGGCCAGCGGGCCGAGCAGCCACGCCGGCAGCGAACCGAGGTCGACCCGGGCCATCATCACCGGGTTGCCGACCAGCTTCCACTGTGCCGTCGAGCCGGACAGGCCGTCGGCGAGCCACCGCAGCTGGGCCGCGCCGGCGATGGTGCGGGCCGGGTCGTCCACCGCCGTGCCGCCGGCCTGCTGCGACCGGTACGACCGCAGGTCCAGCATGGACAGCTCGGCGAGCCGGCCGAAGCGTAACCGCCGGTAGATCGTGCCGTCCGCGCCGATCCGTACCGGCATCCACTCCTGGTACGCCTGCCGGGCGGCGGCGACCCGGTCGGCCCACGCGCCCTCGCTGCCCGGGGTGTGGTTCTCCGCCCCGCCCGACCAGGCGTCGTTGGCGACCTCGTGGTCGTCCCAGGTGATCACCCAGGGCAGGGCGGCGTGCAGCGCCTGCAGGCCCGGGTCGGTCTTGTAGAGCGCGTGCCGGACCCGATAGTCGGCCAGGGTGAGCGTCTCGTGCTCGGGCGCGACCGGGCGCACCACCGTGCCGCCGGCGTCGAACTCGCCCGTGCCGTACTCGTAGAGGTAGTCGCCGAGGTGCACGACCAGGTTGAGGTCACCCCGGTCGGCCAGCCGCCGGTAGGCCGCGAAGTGCCCGGCCTCCCAGTTCGCGCAGGACACCACGCCCAGCCGCAGCCGGTCGATCGCCGCGTCGGCCGCCGGGGCGGTCATCGTCCGGCCGGTCGGCGACCAGGTGTCACCGTGACCGAACCGGTACCAGTAGGTCGTCGCCGGGGCCAGCCCGGTCACCGTGACCTTGACGGTGTGGTCGCGGGCCGGGCCGGTCGGTGCCACGCCCTGCGCGGTCACCGTGGCGAAGTCGGGGTCGGCGGCGACCTGCCAGCGTACGTCGACGTCCGGGCCGAGGCCCGAACCGGGCAGCGCCTCCGGAACGGGGGTGACCCGGGTCCACAGCAGGATGCCGTCGGGCAGCGGATCGCCGGAGGCGACCCCGTGCCGGAACGCGCCGTCCGCCGCGTGGGCGGGACCGCTCGCGGCGAGGGTGGCGCCGGCGAGGACGGCGGTGCCGGCGGAGGCACCGGCGAGGCGCAGCATGGTACGACGGTCGAGGGTGTTCGTCATGGTCTATGTGTCTACCGGGTGCTGCGGTACGTGCGCAGCCCCGCGCGGTGAGTGTTCGCCGACGGTTCCCCCGCGGTTGGTGTCGCCTGTGGACTCCGGTTTCGGCGGCGGTGCTCGGCGGACTCAGTGGCGGTGGGCGGCGCGGTGGTTCAGCACGATGTCGGTCGCCGCGGCGACCAGGGCCAACGCGACGATACCCATGGCCAGCAGCAGGGAGTGCCGGAACGCGGCGGCCCACTGGCCGTCGGTGCTGGCCAGCGACGAGAAGAACAGCGCGCCGACGGCGGCGATGCCGGCGGCCGACCCGATCCGCTGCCCGGTCTGCAGCATGCCGGCCGCGCTGCCCGCCTGCGGCACCGGCACCTCGGACAGGGTCAACGTCTGGTTCGGGGTGATCACCAGGCCGCTGCCCAGTCCGGCGAGCAGCAGGGGCAGCGCGGTGAGCAGCGGGACCGAGCCGTGCGGGTCGCCGCGCAGCACGAACACCACCCCACCCAGCCCGACCAGCACCATGACCAGCCCGATCCCGACCAGCGGCCGGCCGAACCGGGTGACCAGCCGGCCACCCAGGGCGGCGGCCAGCGCCGAGCCGAGGGCGAACGGGGTGATCGCCAGGCCGGCGGTCAACGCCCGGTAGCCGAGGCCGTTCTGCAGGTAGAGGGTGAAGATGAAGAAGATCGCGGTGAAGCCGCCGAAGTAGATGAGCGCGATCACCGCCCCGATCGTGTACGACCGCAGCCGGAACAACCCCAGGTCGAACAGGGGGGTGCGGGTGCGCCCGTACCGGTGCTCCCAGAACCCGAAGCCGGCCAGGACCACCAGCCCGGCCGGGATCAGCGCCCACTTCCACGGGCTGGGCCACTGTTCCCGCTGCACCAGCGGCAGCAGCAGGAGCGTCACGCCGACGCCGAGCAGCAGCACCCCGACCGGGTCGAGCCGGTGCCGGTCGAGCCGGCCGGCGGCCCGGGTGGGCAGCAGCCGCCAGCCGAGCAGCACCGCGAGCACCCCGACGGGGACGTTGACGAAGAACACCCACCGCCAGCCGTGGTCCTCCCCGCCGAGTTGGATGAGCAGGCCGCCGAGCAGGGGGCCGACGGCGGTGGAGATGCCGATGGTCGCGCCGAGCAGGCCGAACGCGCGCCCCCGCTCCGCGCCCCGGAACAGCTGCTGGATCAGGCCGGTCACCTGCGGGTTGACCACGCCGGCGGCGACGCCCTGCAGGAGCCGGGCGGCGACCAGCCAGGTCGGTGACTGGGCCAGCCCGGCCAGCGCGCTGGTGACGGTGAACAGGGCGACCCCGACGACGAAGGCGTTACGTCGCCCCCGGGCGTCGCCGAACCGGCCGGCCGGCACCAGGACCAGGCCGAAGGTCAGCGCGTAGCCCGACAGCACCCACTGCAGGTCGCTCGGGCTGGCCTGCAACGCGCGGTCCATCGACGGGACGGCGACGTTGACGATGCTGACGTCCAGCAGCGTCATGAACGCCGCGACCAGGCCGACGCCGAGGGCCTGCCAGCGGCGGCGGTCGTCGGTGGGGCCGCTCATGGGACCGTCGGCGGTGGTGCGGTCCCGCACGGACCGGTGATCGGGCATGCCGCAGCGCTACCCGGGGGCGGGGGTGGCAAACCGGTGTCCGGCCCGGCCGTCCGGCGGGGTGCGACGGTGCTCACGCCGGCTGGCGGGCGCACCAGCGGGGGCCGAAGTCCAGCCCGGCCAGCGGCGAGTCCTCCCGGTGCAGCAGGCCCTTCTCGGTGAGCTGGCGCAGGGGCGCGTGGACGTCCTGCTCGGCCAGCCCCGCCTCCTCGGCGATCAGGTCGGGGTAGGGGACCTGACTGCGTGTCTCCAGCACGCTGACCGCCTCGTAGACGCGCACCTCGACCTCCGACAGACGTACCTGCTGCATGGTGCCCCTCCTTGCCGTGGCCCCGGCCGGCCGGTCGGGCGGTCCGGGTGGCGCGGCTTACCCGCTGGCCGCCCGACGATGCCTGCCGGACGGCCGGTCGTGCGCGCCACCGGACGGGCCGGTGCCCTAGGCTGGGCGGCATGATCATCTGGGATCTCGTCGTGGTCGGTGCCGGGCCGGCCGGGCTCAGCGCGGCCCGGGAGGCCGCCGCGGCCGGCGTGCGGACGCTGGTGCTGGACCGGGCCGTGCATCCCCGTTACAAGACCTGCGGAGGTGGCCTGATCGGCACCTCGCTGTCGATGGTGGCCGGCCGGATCGAGGTGCCGGCGCACGACCGGGTCGACCGGGTCACCTTCACCCGCGACGGCCGGTGGGGCTTCACCCGCCGGCACGGCACACCCCTGGTGACGATGGTGCGCCGCGAGGAGTTCGACGACCGGCTGCGCGCGGCGGCGGTGTCCGCCGGGGCCGAGGTCCGCGAGGGCGTCGCCGTGCGCGCCCTCGACCAGGACCCCGACACGGTACGCGTCCGACTGGCCGACGGTTGCACGGTGACCGCCCGGACGGTGATCGGGGCCGACGGTTCCGCCGGGGTGACCGCCCGGCACGTGGGGGTCCGGTACGGGCAGGTGGACCTGGGCCTGGAACGGGAGTTGCCGGTGTCACCCGCGCAGGCGGCCCGCTGGCGGGGGCGGCTGCTGCTGGACTGGGGCCCGTTCCCCGGCGCGTACGGCTGGGTGTTCCCCAAGGGGGACCTGCTCACCGTCGGCGTGATCGGGGCCCGGGGCGAGGGCGAGCGCACCCGCGCCTACCTGCACAGCTTCCTCGACCGGCTGGGCCTGGCGCAGGTGCCCGCCGCGCACGACTCCGGGCACCTGACCCGGTGCCGGGTCGACGACTCCCCGCTGCGCCACGGCCGGGTGCTGGTGGCCGGCGACGCGGCCGGCCTGCTGGAGCCGTGGACCCGGGAGGGGATCAGCTACGCGCTGCGCTCCGGGACGCTGGCCGCCGCGGCGGTCGCCGCCGGTGACCTGGACCGCTACCCCCGCGACGTGCACGAACGCCTGGTGCCGTCGATGCGCGCCGGCCGGCGGATGCTGACCCTGTTCGCCCGCCGCCCGCAACTGTGCCACGCGTTCGTGGCGACCCCGGCCGGCTGGTCGATGTTCGTCCGGTTCTGCCAGGGCCGGCTGAGCTTCGACCGGACCATGGACCGGCTGCCGGTGCGGGCCGTGGAGGCCCTGCTGGACCGGCTGCCCGCCCGGGGTCCGCAGCCGGCCGGGCCGTCCGGCCGCTGACCCGCCGGGCCGACGGAGCCGGGTCAGGGCACGATCACCGCACGGCCGTGGATCTCGCCGGCCCGCAGCAGGTCGTACGCCTCGGGCGCGCGGTCCAGCGGGAAGGTCTGCACGTCGGCGGTGAGCAGCCCGGCCCGGCCCAGGGCGATCACCTCCCGGAGTTCGGCCCGGGTGCCCCAGAACGGGACCGTGACGCTGGTCTCGAACGGCACGGTGGGCGGCTCGTCGGCGACCGGCCGCACCGGCAGGGTGCCGCCGCCCAACCCGACCAGCAGCAGCCGGCCGCCGGTGGCCACGACGCTGCGGGCGGTGGTGAGGGTGGCGTCCACCCCGACGCAGTCGATGACCACGTCCGCGCCGTCGGGCGCCGGGCCGACCAGCTCCCGGAGCCGGTCGACCGTGTCGGGGCCGGCCGGTACCACGTGGTGCGCGCCGACCCGGGTGGCCAGGTCGAGGGCGGCGACGTTGCTGTCCACCGCGATGATCCGCACGGCGGTGGTGGCGGCGAGGATCTGCACCGCCATGTGCCCCAGTCCGCCGATGCCGATCACCACGACCGACGTCCCGGGTCGCAGCGCCGGCCGGGCCAGCTCGATCGCGTGGTACGGGGTCAGCCCGGCGTCGGTCAGCGGCGCGGCCTGGGTCATCTCCAGGTCGCCGACGGGCAGCAGCCGGGAGGCAGGCACCACCACGTGCTCGGCCAGCCCGCCGTCGCGGCTGAGCCCGATCCCGCCGGGAGGCACGGTGCGGCACTGGTTCTCCGAGCCCCGCAGGCAGCCCCGGCAGGTGCCGCAGCCGATGATCCCGTAGACGGCGACCCGGTCCCCGGCGGACCAGCCGGTGACGCCGTCGCCGGGGGTGTCCACGGTGCCGGCGATCTCGTGGCCGAGGGTGATCGGGGTGGGGTAGAGGCCCGGCGGGGCGTCGAGGATGTGCAGGTCGGAGTGGCAGGCACCGACCGCGCCGACGCGTACCAGCACCTCGCCGGGGCCGGGCGTCGGGGTGGGCACCTCCACCTGTTCGAGCACCCCGGGGGCGGTCATCCGTACCGCGCGCATGGTTTCGTCCTCTCGTCGCCGACGGTCCCGCGCGCTTACCCCTCCCGCCGGCCTTGATGCCGGGCGCACACTGAGCGTCATGAGCGAACCGTTCACCGACGAGCAGTACGCGTTCCTGCGGCACGCCCGTTTCGGCGAGCTGCCACCGGCGGTACGTCCCGACGAGCGGTCGGCGTCGACCGAGACCGACCCGCCCCGCTACCAGCCCGATCCGACCCCCGGCCAGTACGAGCAGGACCTGCGCGCGGGCGGCTGAACCGACGGGCCCCGGGATGCCACCCCGGGGCCCGTCGGGCAGGCCGTGCGGTGAGCGACGGCCGGTCGGCTCAGAAGACCGGCACGCCGGCGCGGACCAGTCGCCAGTTCGGCACGAAGAAGTCGGCCGGGTCGATGGTGCCCCGGGCCTGCGCCCAGTCGATGAGCAGCTGGCGGATCTCCTGCTGCGCGTTGTAGACCTGGGTCTTCACGATGCCGGGGAAGTTCCCGCCGCCGCTGCGCCGGTAGTTGTTCACCGCGACCACGAACTGCGCGTCGGCGGCGACCGGGGTGTCGGTGCCGGGTAGCACCAGCCGGGTGATCCGCTGCCCGACCGGCCGGGAGACGTCGACGTCGTAGTCCAGCCCGGAGATCACGTCGTAGTTGTAGTCCGGCACGGCCGGGTCGCTGATCGTCGCCGGGTCGACAGGTGCGCCGACCGGCAGCGTGGTGAAGTACTTCGCCGAGTACTCCAGGTACGCCTTCACCTCGGCGCCGGTGAGCACCACCGCCTCCAGGGTGTTGTCGTAGACGTACAGCCCGGCGACGTCCCGGATGCGCACGTCACCCTGCGGGAACACGGCGGTGCGGCTGAACGGCGCGGCGATCGACAGCACCGGCAGCGCCGCGTACGGGCCGCCGGTGAGCGCGGCGGTGACCACCTCGGTCTGCACGTGGTTGATGAAGTCCAGGATCGGGGTGTCCCGGTAGCGCGACTCGGCCGCCGACAGTTCCTGCGCGGACCGGGCGACCACCGTGTTGACGTACCCGACGGTCGTGGCGTGCTGGCCGCGTACGGCGGCGAGCACCGTCGGGTCCTCGACCACGGTGTTGGTGTTGAGCATGGTGGCGCCCTTGGCGACGACCTTCCAGCGGCCCCGCTCCCGGGTGAGGGTGAAGTCCATCCGGGTCAGCCGCTGCCCCCACTTGGACGGTTCGGCGGTGAGCACCTGCGCACCGGTGGCGGTGTTGGTGACGAACTTCTCCACCACCTCGTTGTGGGCGTGGCCGAACAGGATCGCGTCGATGCCGGGGACCTGCTGGGCGATCAGCGCGACCGGGTTCTCGTTGGGCAGCTCCGGGCCGTAGCTGGAGGTGCCGCTGTCGCCGCCGTGGGCGGAGACGATGACCAGGTCCGCGCCGCGTGCCCGCATGACCGGCACCCACTTCGCGGCGGTCTCCACCATGCCGGGGAAGACCAGCTTGCCCTCCACGTTGCCCTTGTCCCAGATGGCCACCCCGGGGTTGGTCAGGCCGAGGATGCCCACGGTCAGGGTCGGCGAGCCGGGCCCACCGGGCCGCACCCGCTTGAGCACGTACGGCTGGAACGCCGGCCTGCCGGTCTTCGCGTTCACCGCGTTGGCGGCCAGCGCCGGGAAGCCCAGCTGGCCGATCCAGGTGGCCAGCAGCGGCAGCCCGTAGTTGAACTCGTGGTTGCCCAGCGTCACCGCGTCGTACCGCAGGATGTTCATCGCGCGGGCCATCGGGTGCGTCGCGCCGGTGACGGTGATCGGCTCCTGCTTGGCGTAGTACGTGGCCAGCGGGGTGCCCTGGATGGTGTCGCCGGCGTCGAGGACCAGGGTGGCCCGGCCCCGGCGCTCGGCGCGGATCTGGTTGACCAGGGTGGCGAGCTTGGCGATGCCGACGTCGTTGTGCTTGCTGTCGTCGAACTCGGCGTCGCGGTAGTAGTCCCAGTTGTAGACGTTGCCGTGGGTGTCCGAGGTGCCCAGGACGGTCAGGTCCCAGGTTTTCGGACCCTTCGGGCCCTGCCGCCCGGCCGCCCGGGCGGGCGCGCCGGCGATCAGCGGGGCGGTGGCCGCGGCGGCGGCGACGGCCAGCACCTGGCGGCGCGACGCGCCGGGGGAGGAGGTCATGGGGGTGCCCTTCGACGGGGATGGACGCGCCTCGTAAGCGCCGTTGCGCACCATAACGACCAGCGGTCGCTCCTGCCACAGTGGCCCGCACTGTTCCACCACCACGCCGTCGCCGGTCACCTGCCGGTCACACCACCGTCGACGGGTGTCAGGCACGGGTTGTTTCCGGCCGACCCGTCGGGGTAGGTGACCGAGAGACCCAGAACGGACCAAAGCAGACAGGGGAGCCGCACGGTGAGCCAGGACCAGTACACCCCGCAGGACCCGAACACCCAGTACGGCCACCAGGAGGGTCAGCCGGCCCAGCAGCAGTCGACGCCCGGCCGGACCGACCGGATGGGCCCGGAGCCCGACCACGGCGAGACGTCGTACCGGGGCAGTGACCGGTTGGCGGGCAAGCGGGCCCTGATCACCGGCGGCGACTCGGGCATCGGCCGGGCGGTGGCGATCGCGTTCGCCCGGGAGGGCGCCGACGTGGTGGTGTCCTACCTCGACGAGGACGAGGACGCCGACGCCCGGGAGACCGTCCGGCTGATCGAGGAGGCCGGCCGCCGGGGGGTCGCGGTGCGCACCGACCTGACCGACGAGCAGCACTGCCGTGACCTGGTCGACCGGACGGTGACCGACCTCGGCGGGCTGGACATCCTGGTCAACAACGCGGCGTACCAGATGGCCCAGGACGACGGCATCGAGGCGATCAGCACCGACCAGTTCGACCGGGTGATGAAGACCAACCTGTACGCGATGTTCTGGCTCTGCCGCAGCGCCCTGCCGCACCTGAAGGAGGGCGCGACGATCATCAACACCACCTCCATCCAGGCGTTCGACCCGTCGCCGCCGCTGCTGGACTACGCCACCACCAAGGCGGGCATCGCCAACTTCACCAAGGGGCTCGCCGCGCAGCTCGCCGACCGGGGCATCCGGGTCAACGCGGTGGCGCCCGGCCCGATCTGGACGCCGCTGATCCCGGCGACCATGCCGCCTGAGAAGGTGGAGAAGTTCGGCACCGACACCCCGCTGGGCCGGGCCGGGCAGCCCGCCGAACTGGCCCCCGCGTACGTCTTCTTCGCCTCGCAGGAGTCCAGCTACGTCACCGGGGAGATCCTGGGCGTGACCGGCGGCCGGTTCACCAAGTGACCGCCCCGTCCGCCGGGCCGGGGCCCCGGTCCCGGTCCGGCGGTCAGCGGGGCCAGTCCGCCAGCCGGCGACGCACCTGCGCGATCTGCGTCGGGTCCAGGCCGTAGCGGGCGAGCCGCCGGTCCGGCAGCCGGTCCAGGTAGCGGCCGGCGGCCCGCACGTCCTCGTCGGCCAGCGCCGGGTCCACCTGCCGGGCCAGCATCAGCAGCTCGTCGACCGGGTACTGCGCCAGCGCGGCGGCGACGTCGATGTAGTCGCGGGCCTCCCGCCGGTTGACCAGGGCGGCGGTCTTGTTGGCGATCAGGTCGCGGACGTCCATCACCGGACCGAGGTCCATCACCACCGGTGAGCGGTAGCGGTCGAGCCGGGCCAGGCTGAGCCGGATCTGCCGGTCGTCCCGGCCGACCACGAAGTCCCGGATGTCCCGGTCGAAGCCCTCGAACAGGTCGCCGAGGTCGCTGTCCGGGTCGGCCGGCGCGACGGTGTACCCGGCGCGTTCCAGCGCGGCGCACACCTCCGCCGCCGCGGCGGCGGCCGCCCCCTCCACGTCGGCGAACAGGTCGACGTCCTCGGTGGGGCGGGTGACCAGGCCGTGCGCCGCCCACGCCACCCCGCCGCCGAGGACGAACCGGTGCGGCCCGGCCGCGGTGAGGGCGACCCGGGCGACCTCCCGGTAGAAGTCGTGCAGGTGGGTCACGCGGTCCGCAGACCCCGGTGCCGGCTCTCCCAGGCCGACCGGACCCCCCGGGGCAGGTTGAGCCGCCGCCACACCCGGCGCAGGGTGCGTCCGTCGATCAGTGCCCGCAGGTCGTCGGCGCGGGTGGTCTCGCGCAGCACGTTCTCGTACAGCCAGAGCAGGTCGTCCGGTTCGGCCAGGTCGAACGTGCGTTCGCTGCTCCACATCAACCGGACCGGCAGCTCCACCACCCCGCCGGTGGGGCCGGTCAGCTCCGCCAGGGTGCGCGCCACCACCACCGGCCGGCCGGGCCGGGCCAGGTGGGTGGTGGTCGCCAGGGTGGCCTGCATGGTGTCAGGGTAACGCCGCCGCGACCTGCGCCGGCACGCGACTTTCCCCGGACCCGCCTGCGCCGGCACGCGCCGGCCCTGCGCGACCGGGGCGCGGACGGTCGGCGCGGGGTATCCTGGTGGGCAGGAGCGTCGGTGTGTCCAGTGTCCCCGGGCCTCACCTGAATTGCCGTCGCGGAGTTCCGTTCGGCTGGAGCCGCGTTGCGCCACGCGCCGAGAGGCGACATGCACACCGGCGCTCCGCCACCGTGATACGGCGTTGCCCCCGACCGGCCCGGTCGGGGGCAACGCCGTATCCGTGCACGGAGATCCCCACCCGGGTCGCATCCTCCGCTCCGCTGGCCTATGTTCAGTAGGTCGGATCATGCCCGGGAGGGAGGTGCGCGGTGGGTCTGCGGACGTTCATCGCGGGCTGGCCGGTCTACCGGCAGCTCACCGGCACCGACCCGCTCGGCCGGGGCGCGGCGGCACAGTCGGACCGTTCCGCCGGGCTGACCGCCCGCACCGGGACCGCCGACCGGGTGGCCCGTTCGGTCTGTCCGTACTGCGCGGTCGGCTGCGGGCAGCGGGTGTACGTCTCCGACGACCGGGTCACCCAGATCGAGGGCGACCCGGACAGCCCGATCTCCCGGGGGCGGCTCTGCCCGAAGGGCTCGGCCAGCAGGAGCCTGGTCACCAGCCCGCTGCGGCAGACCACGGTCCGCTACCGCCGACCGTATTCCACCGAGTGGGAGGATCTCGACCTCGACACCGCGCTGGACATGATCGCCGACCGGGTCCTCGCCGCCCGCGAGCAGACCTGGGAGGACGTCGACAGCGACGGCCGGCCGCTGCACCGCACGCTGGGTATCTCCAGCCTGGGCGGGGCGACGCTGGACAACGAGGAGAACTACCTCATCAAGAAGCTGTTCACGGCGATGGGGGCGCTCCAGATCGAGAACCAGGCCCGCATTTGACACTCCGCCACCGTCCCCGGTCTGGGGGCCAGCTTCGGTCGCGGTGGCGCGACGGACTTCCAACAGGACCTCGCCAACGCTGACGTCATCGTCATCCAGGGGTCGAACATGGCCGAGGCCCATCCGGTGGGCTTCCAGTGGGTCATGGAGGCCAAGCGGCGCGGCGCGAAGGTCTTCCACGTCGATCCCCGGTTCACCCGCACCAGCGCGGTGGCCGACTCGTACCTGCCGATCCGGGCGGGCACCGACATCGCCCTGCTCGGTGGCGTGGTCCACTACATCCTGGACAACGAGCTGGACTTCCGGGAGTACGTGCTGGCGTACACGAACGCGGCGACGATCGTCAGCGAGCAGTTCGCCGACACCGAGGACGGCGACGGCCTGTTCTCCGGCTACGACCCGAACACCGACAGCTACGTGCAGACCAGCTGGCAGTACGCCGGGCACGAGGGGGACTCCGGCAGCGGGCACACCGCCAAGGAACGCGACAGCGCGGCCGGCCTGCGGCACGAGTCGCACGGTGCGGAGGTGGACGGGCGGGTCCAGCGGGACGAGACGCTCCAGCATCCGCGCTGCGTCTACCAGATCCTGCGCCGGCACTTCGCCCGCTACACCCCCGAGATGGTGGAGCGGGTCTGCGGCATCCCTGCGGAGAAGTTCCTGGAACTGGCCCGCGCCTGGACGGAGAACTCGGGCCGGGACCGCACCGGCGCGCTGGTCTACTCGGTGGGCTGGACCCAGCACAGCGTCGGTGTGCAGTACATCCGCACCGGGGCGATCATCCAGTTGCTGCTGGGCAACATGGGCCGGCCGGGCGGCGGCATCCTGGCGTTGCGCGGGCACGCCAGCATCCAGGGCTCCACGGACATCCCGACACTGTTCAACCTGCTGCCCGGTTACCTGCCGATGCCGCACCACGCCGACCACCCGACGTTCGACGAGTGGGTGGACAGCATCCGTCACCCCGGCCAGAAGGGCTTCTGGGGCAACGCGCGAGCGTACGCGGCGAGCCTGCTCAAGGCGTACTGGGGGGACGCGGCGACCCCGGACAACGACTTCTGCTACGACCACCTGCCCCGGATGACCGGCGACCACGGCACCTACCAGCAGGTGCTGAACATGATCGACGGCAAGATCAGGGGATACTTCCTGCTCGGCCAGAACCCGGCGGTCGGCTCGGCGCACGGGCGGGCGCAGCGCCTCGGCATGGCCAACCTGGACTGGCTGGTGGTCCGCGACCTGTTCATGATCGAGAGCGCCACGTTCTGGAAGAACGGCCCCGAGGTGGCCACCGGCGAGATCGTCCCGACCGAGTGCCGCACCGAGGTGTTCTTCCTGCCGGCGGCCTCGCACGTGGAGAAGGAGGGCACCTTCACCCAGACCCAGCGGCTGTTGCAGTGGCGGGAGAAGGCCGTCGAACCGCCGGGCGACGCCCGATCCGAGCTGTGGTTCTTCTACCACCTGGGGCGGCGGCTGCGGGAGAGGTTGGCCGGTTCCCCGCACCGCCGCGACCGTGCCCTGCTCGACCTGGCCTGGGACTACCCCACCCACGGCCCGCACGACGAGCCGAGCGCCGAGGCGGTGCTGCGCGAGATCAACGGCTACGACGTGTCCACCGGCCGCCCGCTGTCCTCGTTCACCGAGGCGAAGGACGACGGCAGCACCGCCGTCGGCTGCTGGATCTACTCCGGCGTCTACGCCGACGGCGTCAACCAGGCCGCCCGCCGCCGGTCCCGGCACGAACAGGACTGGGTGGCCGCGCAGTGGGGCTGGGCGTGGCCGGCGAACCGGCGCATCCTCTACAACCGGGCGTCGGCCGACCCGCAGGGCCGACCGTGGAGCGAGCGCAAGAAGTACGTCTGGTGGGACCCGCAGGCCGGCGAGTGGACCGGCTACGACGTGCCGGACTTCGAGAAGACGAAACCGCCGGGGTACCGCCCGCCGCAGGGGGCGTCCGGGCCGGCGGCGCTGGCCGGCGACGACCCGTTCATCATGCAGGCCGACGGCAAGGGCTGGCTGTACGCGCCGAGCGGGGTGCTCGACGGTCCGCTGCCGACGCACTACGAGCCGGCGGAGTCGCCGATGCGTAACCCGCTCTACGGCCAGCAGGCCAACCCGACCCGCAAGGTGTACGCCCACCCGGTGAACTCGGTGAACCCGAGCCCGCCGCAGGAGCACAGCCAGGTCTTCCCGTACGTGTTCACGGTCAGCCGGCTCACCGAGCACCACACGGCCGGAGCGATGAGCCGCACGGTGCGTCCGCTGGCCGAGCTGCAACCGGAGATGTTCGTGGAGGTGTCCCCGGAGTTGGCCGCCGAGGCGGGCCTGACCCACCTCGGTTGGGCGCACCTGATCAGCGGGCGTGCGGTGATCGAGGCGAAGGTGCTGGTCACCGACCGGCTCACCCCGTTGCGGGTGGACGGTCGGATCATCCACCAGCTCTGGCTGCCGTACCACTTCGGCTACGAGGGCCTGGTCACCGGCGACTCGGCCAACGACCTGTTCGGCATCACCCTGGACCCGAACGTGCTCATCCAGGAGAGCAAGGTCGGCACCTGTGACGTCCGGCCGGGCCGGCGACCGACCGGCCCGGCGTTGCGGGACCTGGTCGAGGACTACCGTCGACGGGCCGGGATCGTGCCCGGCGAACGCCCGCCGACGGTGACGACCCCGGTGCTGCGACCGGCCGGTCGCAGCGACGACGGCCCACGGGAGAAGGGCGCCGACCATGCCTGACGCCAACAGCCTCTACGGCCCGCTCGATCCGGCCCCGGACGCGGGCTGGACGGCTGCCGGGCCCCGGATGGGGTTCTTCACCGACACCAGCGTCTGCATCGGCTGCAAGGCGTGCGAGGTGGCCTGCAAGGAGTGGAACGCCGTCCCCGAGTCCGGCTTCGACCTGCTCGGCATGTCGTACGACAACACCGGCGCGTTGACCGCGAACTCCTGGCGGCACGTGGCCTTCATCGAGCAGCCGGTGCCGGCCGGGCACCGTACGGCGACCTTCGCCGGGAACCCGACCGGCGGCTCGGCGGGCGCCACGTCGGCGGCGGTGGCCGCCGGCACCGGCAGCGCCAGCGGCACGAACCCGGGCGTCCCGCCGGGTGACGCCGACGCCGCCGCCCGGATGGCCGACGCCGGGTCGCCAGTCGCCCCGGACGGCACGGGCACCCGGTTCCTCGGGATGCCGGGGGCCGCACCGCCCGGCCGGGGCACGGGGGCCGAGACCCGCACCGACTTCCGCTGGTTGATGATGTCGGACGTCTGCAAGCACTGCACCCACGCCGCCTGCCTGGACGTCTGCCCCACCGGGTCGCTGTTCCGCACCGAGTTCGGCACCGTCGTGGTGCAGGAGGACATCTGCAACGGCTGCGGCTACTGCATCTCCGCCTGCCCGTACGGGGTGATCGACCAGCGCAGGGGCGACGGCCGGGCGTGGAAGTGCACGCTGTGCTACGACCGGCTCGGCGCGGGCATGACCCCGGCCTGCGCCCAGGCGTGCCCGACCGAGTCCATCCAGTACGGCCCCCTCGACGAGCTGCGGGAGCGGGCCGCGCAGCGGGTCGCCACGCTGCACGAACGGGGTGTGCCGCAGGCCCGGCTCTACGGCCACGACCCGACCGACGGTGTCGGCGGCGACGGCGCGTTCTTCCTCCTCCTCGACGAGCCCGAGGTGTACGGGCTGCCCCCGGACCCGGTGGTCACCACCCGGGACCTGCCGAGGATGTGGCGGCGGGCGGGGCTTGCCGCGCTGGCGATGACGGCGGCGGCCGTCGCCGCGTTCGTCGGGGGGTCGTCGTGACCGCCGGCCGGGTTCCGGTGGGGGAGCGGTTCCGGGGCTTCCGCGCCCGGCTCGCCGCCGACGGTGTGTTCCGGCCGCAGCGTTCCTCGGCGCGGCTCGGCCACGGCCCGAAGGTCGGCGTCGGCCCGATCGACGCTGCGGGCCCGACCGGTGCGGTGGGCGCTGCCGACGCACCGGTCGTCGTACCGCCCCGGGACGTTGCACCGGTGGCGAGGCGGCGGCGTGGCCGGGGTGGGCGCGGCGGCGAGGAGCTGCGCGTCCCGGAGGCGGAGTTCACCTCCTACTACGGCCGGCCGATCCTCAAGGCCCCGGTGTGGCGGTGGGACATCGCCGCGTACCTGTTCACCGGTGGGTTGGCCGCCGGGTCGTCGCTGCTGGCCGCCGGAGGGCAGCTCACCGGCCGGCCGGCGCTGCGCCGGGCGGGTCGGGTCACCGCGTTGGGCGCGGTCACCGCCAGCGCCTACTTCCTGATCCACGACCTCGGGCGGCCGGCGCGCTTCCACCACATGCTGCGGGTGGCGAAACCGACCTCGCCGATGTCGGTGGGCACCTGGATCCTCACCGCGTACGGCCCGGCCGCCGGGTTGGCCGCCGTCGCCGAGGGCGCACCGCTGCTACCGGCACGCGGCGTGTTCGCCCCGGTGCGTCGGCTGCTGCCGCCGGCCGGGCAGGTCGCCGGGTTGGCCGCCGCCGCCGTCGCGCCGGCGCTGGCCACGTACACCGGGGTGCTGTTGGCCGGCACGGCGGTGCCGTCCTGGCACGAGGCGTACCCGGAGCTGCCGACCATCTTCGCGGGCAGCGCCCTGGCCAGCGGCGCCGGTGTCGGGCTGCTGGCCGCGCCCTGCGCCCAGGCCGGCCCGGCCCGGCGGATGGCGGTAGCCGGGGCGGCCCTGGAACTGTGGGGCGCGCACTCGGTGGAGACCCGGCTGGGGCTGCTCAGTGAGCCCTACCGGCTCGGTACGGCGGGTCGGCTGCTGCGCGCCGGTCGCCTGCTCACCGCCGCCGGGGTGGTCGGGGCGCTGGCCGGGCGACGCAGCCGGGTGCTGTCCGCGCTGTCCGGCACGGCGCTGCTGGCCGCGTCGGTGGCCACCCGGTTCGGCATCTTCCACGGCGGGGTGGCCTCGGCACGGGACCCGAGGTACACGGTGCTGCCGCAGCGGGAACGGATCCGTCGCCGCGAGGCCGGGCAGGTCTGACACCTCGCCGCGCCACCGCCACGGCCCTGTGGTTGACTCGGGGGCGGAGGCGTTCAGGCGGCTGGTGCCCCTCCCAGCCTTCAAAGCTGGTGTGGTCCGGGACCCGGGCCAGGCGGGTTCGATTCCCGTCCGTCTCCGCCAAACCGTCCGCGGGGGAGATGACGACGCATGGGTGAGGCGGTCGATCCGCGTCGGCGGGTGCCCCGCACCGACGCGGTGCTGGCCGACCCGGCGCTGGCCGCAGCGGTGGCGACCCTCGGCCGGGCCCGGGTCAAGGCCGCCGTCGCCGACGCCCAGCAGCGGGCCCGGCACGGTGAGATCGGCCCCGAGCAGGTCCGCGACGCCGCCCTCGCCGCGCTGCCCGCCCCGAACTCCCGGGCGGTGCTCAACGCCACCGGGGTGGTGCTGCACACCAACCTCGGTCGGGCCGTGCTGTCCCCGGCCGCCGTCGACGCGCTGGTCGCCGCCGCCGGCAGCACCGACGTGGAGCTGGACCTGGGCACCGGCCGGCGCGCCCGCCGTGGCCGGGAGGCGCTGGCCGCGCTGGCCGCCGCGGTGCCCGACGCCGCCGCCGTGCACGTGGTCAACAACGGGGCGGCGGCCCTGGTGCTCGCCGCGACCGCGCTGGCCGCCGGCCGGGAGATCGTGGTCAGCCGGGGTGAGCTGGTGGAGATCGGCGACGGGTTCCGCCTGCCCGACCTGCTGGCCAGCACCGGCGCCCGGCTGCGCGAGGTCGGCACCACCAACCGCACCACCCGCGACGACTACGCCCGGGCGCTCGGCCCGGACACCGGTTTCGTGCTGAAGGTGCACCCGTCCAACTTCGTCGTCACCGGCTTCACCTCCGCCGTCGGCGTCGACGACCTGGCCACCCTCGGCGTGCCGGTGGTCGCCGACATCGGCTCCGGCCTGCTCACCGCCGACCCGCTGCTGCCGGCCGAGCCGGACGCGGCGAGCACCCTGCGGGCCGGAGCCCACCTGGTCACCGCCAGCGGCGACAAGCTCCTCGGCGGCCCGCAGGCCGGGTTGCTGCTCGGCGACGCCGACCTGGTCGACCGGTTGCGTCGGCATCCGCTGGCGCGGGCGCTGCGGGTCGACAAGCTGACCCTCGCCGCGTTGGCGGCCACCCTGCACGGGCCGAGCACCCCGACCCGCGACGCCCTGCACGCCGACCCGGCCGTGCTGCGGGACCGCTGCGAACGGTTGCGCGACGCCCTCGGTGCCGAGGGGCGCAAGGCCGAGGTGGTGCCCAGCGTCGCCGTGGTCGGCGGGGGCGGTGCCCCGGGCGTCGAGCTGGACTCCTGGGCACTGGCCCTGCCCGAACGGTACGCCGCCGCCCTCCGGGAGGGCGACCCGCCGGTGCTCGGCCGGGTGGTCCGGGGCCGGCTGCTGCTGGACCTGCGCTGCGTGTCCGCCGACGCCGACGACACGCTGCGCGACGCGGTGCTGCGGACGGTCGACTGAGATGCACGTCGTCGCCACCGCCGGGCACGTCGACCACGGCAAGTCCACCCTGGTCCGGGCGTTGACCGGGATGGAACCGGACCGGTGGGCCGAGGAACGCCGCCGGGGGATGACCATCGACCTCGGCTTCGCCTGGACCGCCCTGCCCGGCGGCGACCAGGTCGCCTTCGTCGACGTGCCGGGGCACGAACGGTTCGTGCCGAACATGCTCGCCGGGGTGGGGCCGGTGCCGGCCGCCCTGGTGGTGGTCGCCGCCGACGAGGGGTGGATGCCGCAGTCGGCCGAACACCTGGCCGCCCTGCACGCCCTCGGGGTGTCCCACGGGCTGCTGGTGGTGACCCGGGCGGACCTGGCCGATCCGGGGCCGGCGACGGCACAGGCCCACGCGCGGCTCGCGGCGACGTCGCTCGGCGCGGTGGAGTCGGTGGCGGTCAGCGCGGTCACCGGCGTCGGCCTGCCGGAGCTGCGCGCCGCCCTGGACCGGCTGGTCGCCCGGCTGCCCGCGCCGGACACGGACCGGCCGGTGCGGCTGTGGATCGACAGGGCGTTCACCATCCGGGGCAGCGGCACCGTCGTCACCGGCACCCTCGGCGGAGGTGAACTGCGCGTCGGCGACCGGTTGACGCTCGCCACCACCGGCGAACCGGTCCGGGTGCGGGGCCTGCACCGGCTCGGGACGCCCGCGTCCCGGGTCGCCGCGGTCGCCCGGGTGGCGGTCAACCTGCGCGGGGTGCCCCGGGAGCGGCTCGGGCGCGGCGACGCGCTGCTCACCCCCGACCGGTTCCACCGGACCGACCTGGTCGACGTGCGGCTGGCCGGTGATCCGGCAGGTGACCTGCCGGCGACGCTGACCCTGCACGTCGGGTCGGCGGCCGTTGCCGTCCGGGTCCGGCCGTTGGGCGGCGACACCGTACGGTTGCGGCTGGCCCGGCCGCTGCCGCTGCTGACCGGGGACCGGGCGTTGCTGCGTGACCCGGGTCGGCACCACGTCTGCGGCGGGGTGACGGTGCTGGACGTGGCTCCGCCGCCGCTGTCCCGCCGGGGTGCCGCCGCCGCCCGCGCCGCCGTCCTGGCCGACCTGGACGGGCGTCCCGACCTGGCCGGGGAGCTGCGCCGCCGCCGGCTCGTGCGGGCCGCCGAGCTGACCCGGATGGGCGTCACCGGCGACGCGACCCCGGTCGTCGGGGACTGGCTGGCCGACCCGGCGCACTGGCGGTGGCTCAGGGAGCGGCTGGTCGAGGAGGTGGCCGCCTGGGCGGCCGCGCACCCGCTGGAGCCCGACGCCCCGACCGAGGCGGTGCGGCAGCGTCTCGGCCTGCCCGACCGGGCCCTGGTGGAGGCGCTGGTCCGGCCGCCGTTGACGCTGCGGGCCGGCCGGATCGGCACCGGCGTCCCCGGGCTGCCCGAGCCGGTGGCCCGCGCGATCGACCGGGTCCGGGGCGAGTACGCCGCCCATCCGTTCCGCGCGCCGGAGGCCGACCGGCTCACCGCGCTGGGTCTGGGCCCCCGGGAGGTGGGCGCCGCCGTACGGGCCGGCGCGCTGCTGCGGCTGGCGGAGAACGTGGTGCTGCTGCCCGACGCCGCCGACGACGCGGTACGGGTGCTCGCCCGGCTGCCGCAGCCGTTCACGCTCAGCGCCGCCCGGCAGGCCCTGGACACCACCCGTCGGGTGGCGGTGCCGCTGCTGGAGCTGCTGGACCGGCGTGGGGTGACCCGACGGCTGCCCGACGACGCCCGGATGGTCGTCGGCTGCGGTTGACCGGCAGGTGTTTCCGGTTCGCGGTGCCGGCGAACAGCCCTCGGCCCGGTCCGGGGTCGCCTACCGTGACGCCATGGACCCTTCGGCGGTCTGGCGGGACCGGAACCATCGCTGGCGGATCGAGGCGTACCGGGTGCCGGACCTGCGGTTCGCCATCTTCGCCACCAACGGCCCCACCGAGTCGGCCCCGCTGTGGTTGTTCGGCATGGCGGCGCTGGCCCGCTGGTTGATGACCCACGCTATCTCCCTGGACGACCTGGAGACGGTCTGACCGGGAGCGTCGCCCGGACGGGGGAATCCGCCCGGAACGTCGGCCTGCGCGCCGGGGACGCGCTTACGGTGCGGGGCGTGAAGGACCGAGGAATACGGACGTTTCTGGCGGTGCTCGCCGGCCTCGCGGTGTTCTACTTCGGGGTGACCGGGCACCGTTCCACCGAGGACGGTGGCGGGGTCTCCGGCGGTGTGGTGCTGCTGGCCCTGCTGGCGGCCCTGCTGGTGTGGTACCTGACCAGGCCGGCGGGCAACAAGCCGGTCGACTGACCGACCGTCCCCCTAGCGGGCGGCGGTGCGGGTCACCTCGCCCGCCGACTCCTCACCGAGGGCCACCCGCACCAGCGCCGACGCGAGCCGGCCGAAGTCCGGCGCGGCGACCAGCCCGGCCAGCCCGTGCGGATCGGCCGGGAGGCCGAGGCGTTTCGCCCCGGCCAGGGTGCGCCGGTCGGCGTACGGGCGGACGTCCGGCCAGACCGTCTGCACCTCCCGCAGGAAGATGTCCGCCCCGGTCGGGCCGATCCCGGGGAACTCGGTCAGCCGTCGCCGCAGCGCCGCCGGTTCGCCCTCGGTCTCCCGGTGCATCCGCCGCAGGTCACCGTGCCAGCGGTCCAGGCACAGCCGGGCACCGGTGCCCAACATGGTCGCGGTCCGCTCGTCGTAGCGGCGGTAGTGGCCGCGTCCCAGCGCGTCGACCCGGTCCTGCCAGCCCGACGCCTCCATCGCCTGCGGGGTACGCCAGCCGGCGGCGAACAGTTCGCGGGCGGCGGCCACCGCCACCTGGGCCCGGATCCGGGTGCTCAGCAACGTGGTCAGCACCAGCAGTTGGTAGAGCGGACCGGGCCGGTCGGCCAGCGTGATGCCGGCGTCCTCGGCGTAGGTGCTGCCCTGGCGGGCCAGCAGCGTCCGGGCCACCCGTCGGTCGTCTCCCATCACCCGGTACTACCCGTCCTGGCGCCGCTCAGCCCTGCTCGGGCGCGGCGGTCCGCATGCGCACCGTGCTGGCGGGTAACCCGACGACGGGCGCGGAGCAGCCGTGCCCGTCCACCCGGAAGGAGACACCCGTGACGAACGTGCAGCAGCCCGAGATGCGCCGCAACGGGAAGAACCCGACCGTGCAGGACAGCAAGGGGCCCGGCGCGACCGGTCACCCGGCCAACCCCGGCAGCTCGGCGGGGGACCGGGGCCGCCCGACACCCCGCGGCCAGGCGTCCCCGTACGGTCCGGGCGCGTCGACCGCCGACGACGACAGCGACCGCCGCTGACCGCGCCGCCGCATGACCGCCGGGCGGCGTGAGCGACGGCCGGGCCGACGCCCCTGTGGGGAGCGTCGGCCCGGCCGCTCACTTCGGGTCGCCGGGTCCGCGTTCGCCCTTGGGGCCGTAGGCCCGCTCACCCCGGACCATGCCGCGCTGGCCCCGGTCCTCCTGGAGGATCCGGTTGGCGACCTGGTTGGCCTCCTGGTCCGACGCGCGTCCCGACTGTTCGATCAGGTCGCGCAGCCGCGCCCGTTCCTTGTCGTACGCGTTGCTTCCCGGCCGTGGTCCTGGCATGTCGCCTCCTCGGTGGTCCGCCTGCGGTACCCGCGCCGACTACCCGTCCCCGGCCCGGCCAACCGCCCCCCGCCGGGTGCCGGAGGGTGGCCTACCGGTCGGTCGCCGGCTCCCGTACCACCGCCACCGGGCAGACGCTGCGGTGCAGCACCCCGTGGCCGACCGAGCCGAGCAGCAGCCCGGCCAGTTCGCCGTGGCCCCGGCCGCCGACCACGACCAGTTGGGCCCGGCGGGACGCCTCGGTGAGGGCGGCGACCGGGCGGGCGCGTACGGGCTCCCGGTCGACCGGCAGGTCGGGGTGGCGGTCGGCGAGCCCGGCGAGGCTTGCGGCGAGCACGTCGTCCTCCTCGTCGCGCAGCCGGGCCTCGTCGTACACCAGGGGTTGGAAGTCACCGGGGCCGGCGGAGGCCGGATGGGTGTAGGCGTGCACGGCCCGCAACCGGACCCCACGCCCGGCGGCCTGCGCGGCGGCGAAGTCCACCGCGGCGCGGGAGGCCGCCGACCCGTCGACCCCGACCACCACCGGGCCGTCGTCGGTCGGGGTGCCCCGGGCGACCAGCACCGGGCAGTCGGCGTGGGTGCTGACCTGGATCGCCACCGAGCCGACCACCAGGGCGCCGAAACCACCGAGACCCCGGTCGCCGAGCACGATCATCGCCGCGGCGGGGGAGGTGCCGAGCAGCACCGCCGACGCCTCACCGTCGATGATCTCCCCGGTGACCCGGAGGCCGGGGCTGACCGCGCGGGCCTGCGCCACCGCCGCCTCGACCAGGTCCTGGGCGGTGCGGCGCAGCCCGCCGCCGGGCGGGTCGGCGGCGACCGGGTCGACCGGGGTGTGCAGCAGCGGCCAGATGAAGCCGTGCACCACCCGCAGCGGTCGGCGCTGGCGGGCCGCCTCGGTCGCGGCCAGCCGGACGGCGCGCAGTGCCGGCTCGGAGCCGTCCACGCCCACCACGATCGCCGCGTCGTCCGTCGAGTCCACCGTGCGCACCTCCTGCCCGGGTCAGTATCGCGGCTGGTGGGGGCCGGCGGGCCGATACCGCCGCCGGTTCCTCCCGGGTCGCCCGGTGCCCCGGGTGGGGGTGGACCGGCCGCTCCGTATGATGCTTGCTCTGTAGCAAGAATCTCGGAGGACAAAACCATGCCGGACGCGCTCGCAGCGATGTCGCGCGCGCTACGTGAGGCCCCGCCCGACCAGGTGGTGGAGGCCGCCGATCGGGCGCTGCGGTCGGAGTTGGCCGCGGTGCGGGTCGACGCGTTCCTGGCCGACTACCGGATCAGCGGGTTGTGGTCGGTGCTCGATCCGGAGGCGTCCGCCGGGTCGCTCACCGGCCGGAGCGCCGCCCAACGCTGTTTCTCAAGCCAGCAACCGGTGCGCGAGCCGTCCGACGGCGGATGCTGTCGGGTCTGGGTGCCGCTGACCACCCGGGGGGAGCGGCTGGGGGTGTTCCTGGTCGAGCTGGCCGTCAGCCCGGACGATCCGACGGTGGAGCTGATCGTCGACCTGGGCGTCGACCTGGCGACCACGTTGCGGGCGGCCGACCGGGAGACCGACAGGTACCGGCGGACACGGCGTCGGGAGCGACTGAGCATGGCCGCGGAGATGCAGTGGGACCTGCTACCGGGGCGCAGCGTCACGCACGAGGCGTTCCTGCTGGCCGGGCAGCTCGAACCGGCGTACTCGGTGGGCGGTGACCACTTCGACTGGTCGGTCGACCCGGGGCGGCTCACCCTCACCGTCCTCAACGGCGCCGGCACGGGCCTGTCGGCGGCGATGCTCACCGCGCTCACCGTGAACGCCATCCGCAACGCGCGCCGCTCGGGCGGCGGGCTGGTGGAGCAGGCCGAGTTGGCCTCGGACACGCTGTTCTACCAGCACCGGGGGCAGCGGCACGTGGCGACGCTGCTGTTGTCGGTGGACACCGCCACCGGCCGGGCGCGAGCGGTGGACGCCGGTTCGCCGCGGGTGCTGCGGCTGCGGGGGACCACTGTCGAGCGGATCGCCCTGGAGCAGCAGTTGCCGTTGGGCATGTTCGCCGAGACCCGCTACACGGTGCAGGAGTTCGACGTACTGCCCGGTGACCGGCTCTTCGTGGTCAGCGACGGCGTGTACGACGCGCAGCCGGGCGGTCAGGAGGCCTACGGTGAGCGGGCGATGGCCCGGTCGATGCGGTCGACTCGGCTGCAACCGGCGACGGAGGCGGTTGGTACGGTGATGCGCGAGCTGTTCGCCTATCATGCCGACACTGATCTACGTGACGACGCCGTTGTCGTGTGCCTGGACTGGTGCGGGCCGGGCGGGCGGCGCGAACGGTGATCGGCCGTCAGCGACTTACGACAGCGGACAATCGCAGGGGACAGCGGGTGGAGCGACCTCCGGATCTTGCTGCGGCGATCGATGCCGCGGCTGAGGCGCTCGTCGGCGTGCTCGATTCCGCCACCTCCCGTCACCAGGTGGCGGTCCCGCCGACCCAGCTGCGGGTGCTGGCGCTGATCCGGGACCGGCCGGAGACGAACGTCAACGGGCTGGCCGAGCTGCTCGACGTGGTGCCCTCGTCGGCCAGCCGGCTCTGTGACCGGCTGGAGGCGACCGGGTTGCTGCGTCGGACCCCGGACCCCCGGGACCGGCGGGAGGTGCGGTTGGTGCTCACCGCTGCGGCGGTGAGCCTGCTGACCGAGCTGCGGGAGCGTCGGCACCGGGCGGTGCAGGCGGTGCTGGACCGGATGCCACCGCGGGTCCAGCACGAGCTGCTGCTGGCGCTGTTGGCGTTCGGGCAGGCGGCGGCTGCGGGCACGCCCACCGCCCAGCCCGACACCCCCGCCCGCACCGCGTGAACCGTTCCCCCATCGTCCACTAGTGTCCTAGGATGCCTTAGCGGTGGTGACGCACCACACACACCGCCGGACCACCCCGAGGAACGCGCGCCCCGCCGGGGCAGCCGTCCGCGCCCGATATAGTGGCTGCCGGTCCGGGGTGCCGAGCGCCCCGGACCACACCAGGGGGAGGTCCCGGCCCGGGATCACCGAGACACCGGCGAGCGCCGGTCCGGTAAGCGCACGGCTGACCGTGGTGCCCACCCGGGCACCCGGACCGTGCTGCGGGGGGAGGTTCGGTGTCACGTCGGGCTCGGGCAGAGCATCCGCGCGGACCGGGCGGTGACGCCGCCGACCGGGTGCTGACGTTGCCGAACCTGATCAGCTTCGTCCGGCTGCTCGGCGTACCCCTGTTCCTCTGGTTGTTCCTGGTCGTGGAGGCGGACGTGGCGGCGATCGTGGTGCTCGCCATCGGCGGCACCTCCGACTGGGTGGACGGCTGGATCGCCCGCCGCCTCGGGCAGGTCAGCCGTCTGGGCGAGCTGCTCGACCCGCTGGCCGACCGGCTCTACATCCTCGCCACGCTGCTCGCCTTCACCGCCCGGGAGGTGGTGCCGTGGCAGTTCACGGCGGCGCTGCTGGCCCGGGAGGTGCTGTTGCTCGGTTCGTTGGCGGTGCTGCGCCGGCACGGGTACGGGCCGCCGCCGGTGCACTACGTCGGCAAGACCGCCACCTTCCTGCTGTTGGCCGCGTTCCCGGTCCTGCTGCTGGCGGCGGCGACCACGTCGGTGACGGCGACGACCGCCGCGGCCATCGGCTGGGGGCTGGCCTGGTGGGGTCTGGTGCTGTACTGGGTGGCCGGCGCGATGTACGTGGTGCAGGCGGCCCGGCTGGTCCGTGCGGTCCGGCGGGGGGTCGCCGCGTGAGCGCGCCGGGGGACGGGTCGAAGCGTCCGACGCGGTTGTTCACCCCGGACTTCCTCACCGAACTGTTCCAGAACCCGTTGGACCCGGGTTACACCGACGCGGCGGCCCGGCGGCGGCGGGACCCGGCGTCGGGTTCCGGGTGGCGGGGGGCGTCCGCGCGGGCGGTGGCGGTCGTGGTGGTCGCCGCGGTGGGGTTCCTGTTCGCGGTGGCGTACCGGGAGACGATGGCCGACGAGCCGAGTCGCAGTCAGGCGCGGGCCGCGTTGATCGCGCAGATCAAGCAGCGGGAGGCGGAGACCGACGCGATGACGGCGCGGGCGGCGCGGTTGCGTGAGGAGGTCGGTCGGCAGCGGGACGCGGCGTTGAGTGGTTCGCAGGCGGCCCGGTTGCGCAACCTGGAGGCGGGTACGGGGCTGGGCCGGGTGCGGGGTGACGGGGTGGTGGTGACGTTGACCGACGCCGCGGTGCAGGACGGCGGCGCGGTCAACGGCGACTCGTCGGCGGGTCCGTCGCGGGTGATCTATTCGGATCTGCAGAAGGTCGCCAACGACCTGTGGGCCGCGGGCGCGGAGGCGATCGCGATCAACGGGCAGCGGTTGACGGCGACGTCGACGATCCGTTCGGCGGGGGCGGCGATCCTGGTCGACTTCCGTCCGGTGACCAGCCCGTACGAGGTGTCGGCGATCGGGCCGCGGTCGTTGCGGGACCGGTTCGACGACAGCCGGTCGGCGTATCTGATGCGTCGGGTGGCCCGGGACACCGGGTTGTCGTTCGAGGTGCGCCGGGCGGAGGACCTCACGTTGCCGGCCGCGCCGGAGCCACGGCTACGCTACGCGCAGCCGTCGGTCAGTCCGAGTCCGTCGCCGGCGGGTTCGGGTGCTGTCGGTTCGTCCGGTGCCGGGTCGTCCGGTCCGGGTTCGTCTTCCCGTCCCTCCGGAGGTGTCCGATGATCGCGGTGCTGGCGTTGCTCGCCGGTGTGGTGCTGGGGATCTATCTCGATCCGACGGTGCCGGCGGCGTTGCAGCCGTACCTGCCGATCGCTGTGGTGGCCGCGCTGGACGCCGTGTTCGGTGGGGTTCGGGCGAAGCTCGACCGGATCTTCGACGACAAGCAGTTCGTGGTGTCGTTCATCTCGAACGTGTTGGTGGCGGGTCTGATCGTGTATCTGGGTGACCAGTTGGGGGTGGGTGGGCAGTTGTCCACGGGTGTGGTGGTCGTGTTGGGGGTGCGGATCTTCGGGAATGTGGCGGCGATCCGTCGGCACCTGTTCCGGGCGTAGGTTGGTGTCGTGAGCGACGAGCATCGGGAGACGGGTACGGGGTGGCCGCAGCCGGTGGAGCCGGTGCGTCCGCCGGGGCCGGCGGGTGAGCCGGATCCGCGGCCGGACGCGCCGGATGCGGACGAGTTGAGTCCGTTGGTGCCGGATGAGCCGTCGCGGGAGCGGCCGTCGGGGTCGGGTGACGACGACGGGGCGACGGTGAACCTGGCGGAGGTGGCGTCGGCGGAGCCGTCGGGCGCGGCCGGGCCCTCGTCGGCGGGTCCGGCGGGGCGGAAGGTGTCCTCGGCGGCGGTGATGATCGCGGCGTTGCTGGCGTTGTTGGGGTTCACGTTGGTGGTGCAGTTGAAGACGACTTCGACGGATCCGACGTTGGCGGCGACCCGGCAGGAGGACCTGGTGCGGATCTTCTCGGATCTGGATTCCCGGGAGAAGCGTCTGCAGCAGGACATCGAGGGCCTGGAGGACAGCCAGCGGCAGTTGCGTTCGGGTGAGCAGGGTCGGCAGGCGGCGTTGGAGGAGGCGACGAAGCGGGCCGACGAGTTGGGCATCCTGGCGGGTACGTTGCCGGCGCGGGGGCCGGGGTTGGCGGTGCGGTTCGAGCCGGGTGGTAAGCCGATCCGGGCGGACCGGGTGTTGGACGCGGTGCAGGAGTTGCGGGGTGCGGGTGCGGAGGCGATGCAGATCTCGGGTGGGGATCGGGCGTCGGCGCGGATCATCGCCTCGACGTACTTCCTGGACGGGGCGGGGGACGTGTTGGTGGTGGACGGGCGGCCGTTGACGGGTCCGTACACGATCACGGTGATCGGTGACCCGGAGACGATGCGTACCGCGTTGAACATTCCGGGCGGGGTGGCCGCATCGGTTCGCGGTGACGGCGGTAACGTGAGCGTCGAGGATCGTGAGGTTGCCGAGGTTTCGGCGCTGCACGCGCCGTTGAAGCTGGAACACGCCCGTCCGGTCTCCTGACCGGCGCGGCCGCGCCGGGTGGTCCCGGTGCACCGAT
Organism: Micromonospora sp. WMMD735; assembly: GCF_049178995.1. Classification (NCBI taxonomy): domain Bacteria; kingdom Bacillati; phylum Actinomycetota; class Actinomycetes; order Micromonosporales; family Micromonosporaceae; genus Micromonospora; species Micromonospora sp. WMMD735. The sequence continues at coordinate 1,361,020 of NZ_JBMHMJ010000002.1, read as the reverse complement.
GGATGAGGGACGCGCTGGTGATTCCTGAGGATCTGCGTTACACCGCCGAGCACGAGTGGGTGGTGGGTGCCGAGGGCGGTAACGTCCGGGTGGGTATCACCCAGTTCGCGCAGGATGCGCTGGGTGACATCGTGTTCGTCCAGTTGCCGGACTCCGGTGCGGTGGTGGAGGCCGGTGAGTCGTTGGGTGAGATCGAGTCGACCAAGAGCGTGTCGGAGATCTACGCGCCGGTGAGTGGGACGGTGGCGGCGCGCAACGAGGCGTTGGCCGACACTCCTGAGGTGATCAATTCTGATCCGTACGGTGCGGGTTGGTTGGTGGAGATCGTGCCGGCGGACCCGGCGGCGGTGGACGGGTTGTTGACCGCTGCCGCGTATCGTGAGCTCACCGAGAGCTGAGTGGTGTCGTGCCGGGCGTGGGTGTTTGTGCCGCGCGTCCGGTTGCCCTGCATTTCGGCGCTGGCTAGGCTCGCCCAGTCGACCGAGAACCCCAAATTGGTGCAGTGTTGGGTGATTGCCTTTCGTGGGCAGGGGGAGCCAGCCGTCGGGTGATCTTCCCGGGGGCCGTACCCGCCGTTATCCTGTGCTGACCGAAACTGATCCGTGAGGTGGTCCCATGACGCGCCCAGGCGACGAGTTCCCCCCGCTCGACGTCACTTCGACGCTCAATCTCGGTTCGTTGGACGAAGTGCTGGAGGGTCCGGACACCGATGTGGTGCCGAGTCGGATGTCCGGCTCGTTGCCGCCGGGTATGGCGCTGCTGGTGGTTCGTCGGGGCCCGAATGCGGGTGCCCGGTTCCTGTTGGACCATGATGTGACGACGAGTGGCCGGCATCCGGACAGTGACATCTTCCTGGACGATGTGACGGTGTCGCGGCGGCATGCGGAGTTCCATCGGGATTCCGGGACGTTCACGGTGCGGGATGTGGGGAGTCTGAACGGCACCTACGTGAACCGGGAGCGGGTGGAGGCTGCCACGTTGAGTAATGGCGACGAGGTGCAGATCGGTAAGTTCCGGGTGGTGTTCATCGCCGGTCCTCGCCCGGAGGAGGAGGCCGGCCGGGGGTGAACGAGCCTGCGGCCTCCATGCCGTCCGGGGCGGCCCGGTCGCACCCGCTGATGAGTATCGGTGAGGTGTTGGGTCAGCTGCGGGTGGAGTTTCCGGACGTCACGATTTCGAAGTTGCGGTTCCTTGAGGCCGAGGGTCTGGTGGAGCCGCAGCGGACGGCGGCGGGGTACCGGAAGTACAGCTGGGATGATGTGGCCCGGTTGCGGTTCGTGTTGACTGCGCAGCGTGATCAGTATCTGCCGTTGCGGGTGATTCGTGAGCAGTTGGCGCAGTGGGACGGTGGTGAGGAGGCGCCGGGTCGGCAGCGACCGACGTTGGTGGCGGTGGGTCCCGGTGGTGAGGTGCCGGGCCGGTCGGCGGAGGAGCCTGAGTCGCAGGTGCGGCTCGGGCGGGCCGATCTGGTGGCGCGTAGTGGGATCGCCGAGTCGACGTTGGGTGAGTTGGAGCGGCTCGGGGTGTTGGTGCCGGATCCGCCGGGGTGGTATGACGCGGATGCGTTGATCATCGCGCGGGCGGTGGCGGGTTTGGCGGCGTACGGGTTGGAGCCTCGTCATCTGCGGGGTTACCGGTCGTCGGCGGATCGTGAGGTGGGTTTGTTCGCGCAGTTGGTGGCGCCGTTGGCGCGGCAGTCTGATCCGGCGGCGCGGGCGCGGGCGGCGGAGACGGCGCGGGAGTTGGTGGCGTTGTCGCAGCAGTTGCATGCGGCGTTGGTGCGGGTGGGGTTGCGGTCGACGTTGGGTCGGTGAGGGGTTCGGCTGGTGTGTGCGGAAGGTTCTGCCCCGGGAAGCGTGCCGTAGGCTTGCCGGGGTAACCCCTTTTCCGGCGCGGTGCGGGGCTGGTGCGGTGGGGACTGCCGTGTCGTGGTCCGTGTACCGTGCAGGGACGGGGCGCGGTGCGGGTGTAGGCGACAACGACACGGAGGCGGCGGTGCGCGAGCTGAGCGTGGTCGGGGTTCGGGTGGAGCTGCCCAGCAACCAACCGATCGTCCTGCTCAGGGAGGTCGAGGGCGACCGCTATCTGCCGATCTGGATCGGTGCGGTCGAGGCCACGGCCATCGCTTATGAGCAGCAGGGGGTCAAACCGGCCCGGCCGTTGACGCATGATCTGTTGCGGGACGTGCTGGCGGCGTTGCAGGCGCCGTTGCGGGCGGTGGAGATCACCGAGTTGAAGGAGAACGTCTTCTACGCTGATCTGTTGCTGGGTGACGGGGTGCGGGTGTCGGCCCGGCCGAGTGATTCGATCGCGTTGGCGTTGCGGGTGGGTGCGCCTATTCGTTGTGCGGAGCAGGTCCTCAGTGAGGCGGGGATCGTGATTCCCGACGAGCAGGAGGATGAGGTGGAGAAGTTCCGGGAGTTCCTGGAGCAGGTGCGTCCGGAGGATTTCGCGGGCTGATCGTGGCTTCGTCGTGGGTGTCGCGGTGGCGATGCCGGTGTCGTGGTGTGTCGTCGCGCGGCGTGTCGCGGCGGTTTCTCCGTGGTAACCGCTTGGTGCGGCGTTAGGGTTGCCGTGTCGAGGGGTGTGCGTCGGTGGCACCGGCGTGTTACCGCACTGACGGGGAGGTTGTCGGGATGCACGAGCCGCGGGAGCCTGAGCCAGGTGTGGAGCGGGGCGAGTCGGTGGCGCCGTCGGTGCCGGTGGACGGGGACGGTGCGGTTGGTTACCGGGGTGTGACGGCCTGTCATGCGGCGGGGATCAGTTACCGTCAGCTGGACTACTGGGCGCGGACGACGCTGGTGGTGCCGAGTGTGCGGGACGCGTCGGGTTCGGGGACGTCGCGGTTGTACTCGTTCCGCGATCTGGTGGTGTTGAAGGTCGTGAAGCGGCTGCTGGACGCCGGGGTTTCGTTGCAGAACATCCGTAAGGCGATCGAGGCGTTGCGGTCGCGTGGGGTGGAGGACCTGGCGGGGATCACGCTGATCTCGGACGGGACGACGGTGTACGAGTGCCGGTCCCCGGAGGAGGTGGTGGATCTGTTGCAGGGTGGCCAGGGGGTGTTCGGGATCGCGATCGGTGGGGCGTTCAAGGAGATCCAGGGTTCGTTGTCGCATCTGCCGGCGGAGCCGGCGGTGCCGGGTGGTGGTGAGGTGGTACCGGCGGCGCAGGAGGGTGTGTCGTCGGAGGTGGTGGGGGACGAGTTGGCGGCGCGGCGGGCGCGGCGTCGGGCGGGTTGATTCAGGTGGTGTGGACGCCGCGGCCGGGTTCCGGTCGCGGCGTCGTCGTGTCCGGGTGGTGCCGGAATTCGGCTCGGTGTGCCGGGTGGACTCTGGTGGTCCCGGGGGTGGGTCGGGCCGCCGTTGCCGTCCATAAGGGACGTTCTGGGATGGAGCGCTGTTGTTGACAGGTGTTCTCCGGCCAGGAATCCTGTCCAGGGCGATCACCAGAGACACCGATCGGGTCACGGTGAGTGACGGTTGGTGGTGGCGTCGAGCTGATGCGTGGAGCATGGTGCGGGGGTCGCATCCGTGGTCCCGCCGAGGACGGGAAACGAACCGAAGTGCACATCGATCACTATGTCGGCCTGGGTTCCGCGCGGGCCGGCGGTGCTGTCGCCGATCATGCCGCCGAGTTGCGTTGCCCGGTCACCGCCGCGTCGCCTGCCGAGCCGGTCGGCTCCGATGGGGACGTGCTGGCCGAGGCGACGGAGTTCCTGGGGGCGTTGCACGCCGAGCGGCAGCTGCCGGGGTTGGCGGCGCGGCTGGCGGAGGTGCGGGAGGAGGTCGCGTTGACCGGCTCGTACCGGCACACCCGGGAGGAGTTGGAGTACGGGGCGAAGGTGGCGTGGCGGCAGTCGGCGCGGTGTGTGGGTCGGGTGCGGTGGGCGGGGTTGCGGGTGCGGGACCGTCGGCACGTGACGACGGCGGCGGGGATCGCGCAGGAGTTGGCGGCGCATCTGGCGGCGGGGGACAACGGGGGTCGGATCCAGTCGGTGATCACGGTGTTCGCGCCGGACCGGCCGGGGGTGGGTCCGCGGGCGCGGATCTGGAACGACCAGTTGGTGCGGTACTGCGGTCATGTGCGTGCCGATGGCGGGGTGTTGGGTGATCCGGCGCAGGTGGCGATGGTGCGGGCGGCCCGCCGGTTGGGGTGGCGTCCGCCGCCGGTGCCGGGTCGGTTCGATCTGTTGCCGTGGGTGATCGAGACGGCGCACGAGTCGCCGTCGGTGTGGGAGGTGCCGCGGGAGTTGGTGCGGGAGGTGGCGTTGACCCATCCGGATCATCCGTGGTTCGCGGATCTGATGCTGCGTTGGCATGCGCTACCGGTGATCAGTAACATGCGTCTGCGTATCGGCGGGGTCGACTACAGTTGCGCGCCGTTCAACGGTCACTATCTGGGTGACGAGATCGGGACCCGGAACATGGGCGATCGGGAGCGGTACGACCAGTTGCCGGTGGTGGCGGCGGGGTTGGGGTTGGACACGTCGCGGGAGGACACCCTGTGGCGGGAGCATGCGGCGTTGGTGTTGAACCAGGCGGTGCTGCACTCGTTCCGGGTGGCGGGGGTGCGGGTGTCCGATCCGCACACCGAGTCGGAGTTGTTCATGAAGTTCTGTGCGCAGGAGGAGCGGGCGGGTCGGCCGGTGCACGGTGACTGGTCGTGGTTGAACGGGAGTGTGGGGTGGGCGGCGTTGCATGCGGTGCATCACCGTTACTACGACACCCGGGTCCCGAATCCGAATCTCTGGCAGACTGACCGCGTTTACGACCCGGATGGTGTGGTGGCGATGACGTTGCGTGAGCGTCACGACGTGGCTCGCGCGCAGGAGGACTGACGATGGACAACGCGGCGTTGCGCCAGAGTTGGAGCCAGTTCTCCGCCGCCGGGCCGGAGGCGGCGAAGTATTTCTATGCCACGTTGTTCGTGGTGTCGCCGGAGGCCCGGTCGATGTTCCCGACGAACATGCAGTACCAGGAGGACAAGCTCCTGGCCGCGTTGGGTCACATCATCACCAGTTTGGACGATCCGGAGGCGTTGACGGCGTTCGCGCAGCGGTTGGGTGCGGACCACCGGCGGTTCCACGGCCACGACCAGCGGGGTAACCCGGTGGTGTTGGGGGAGCGGCACTACATCTGGGTGGGTCAGGCGTTGCTGGCCACGTTGGAGCGTTTCCTCGGCCCGTACTTCACCCCGGCGTTGCGGGCGCAGTGGGCGGCGGCGTACGAGCTGGTGGCGAAGATGATGCTCGACGGGGCGGCGGAGGCGGAGCTGTCGTCGCCGCCGCACTGGGAGGCGGAGGTGGTGACGGCGGAGCGTCGTCGCGCCGACATCATGGTGTTCACGGTGCGTCCGAACTATCTGTGCAACTACCGGCCGGGGCAGTCGTTGCCGGTGCAGGTGCCGCAGTTGCGGACGTGGCGGTACCTGTCGCCGGCGAACGCGCCTCGGGCGGACGGGACGATCGAGTTCCACGTGCGGGCGGCGGGCCGGTTCTCCACGTATCTGGTGCGCCGGTTGCGGGCGGGGGAGCGGTTGTTGTTGGGGCATCCGACGGGGTCGGCGTTGTCGTCGTACGACCGGTCGCCGCACCTGCCGTTGTTGCTGATCGCCGGTGGGACGGGGTTGGCGCCGTTGCGGGCGGTGGTGGAGGCGGTGCAGCAGGGCGCGGGGCGGCGTACGACGCTGGTGGTGGGTGGTCGTACCCCGGATGACCTGTACGACGAGGCGGCGTTGTCGCGGTTGGCGGCGATGCCGCCGGCGGCGGGGTGGCAGCATGCGGGCGCGGGGTGGTTGCGGTATGTGCCGACGGTGGAGACGGGCTGGGGTTGGCAGGGGGCGATCGGTCGGGCGGGTGACACGGCGGTGCGGTTGGGGCCGTGGGTGGACACGGAGATCCTGGTGTGTGGGAGTCCGGAGATGACCCGGGACACGGTGGCGATGCTGGTGCGTGCGGGTGTGGCGCCGGAGCAGATCCTGACCGAGAGCTATGATCATTCTCTCTATCCGCCGCTCGCCGAGGCCGGTGCCGTGGGCCCGCGCGACTTCAGTGGGACAGGTGCCCGATGAGCGTCGACCACTCCGACCGGGTTTTGGCCGAGCAGGGTGAGATCGCCCGCCAGTTGTCGGTGTTGGAGGAGCGGCGGTTCCGGGGCAGCCACTGGTTGTCCGCCGACGAGGTCGCGGCGGTGGTGCGGGCGGCCGACGACCGGATCGGGTTGCTGACGGCGGAGTTGGAGCGGCAGCGGCGGGAGAACCAGGGGCTGCTGAGTCAGGTGGAGATGCTGCGGCACGGGACGTTGCCGAGCACCGCGCCGCAGGGACCGGATCCGATGACCGTCGAGTTGGCGATGCGGGCGCAGGACGAGGCGAACCGGACGATCGGTGAGGCCAGCGCGGAGGGCGCGGAGATCATCGCCGATGCGCGGCGGCAGGCGGAGGAGATCCTCGCCGATGCGCACCGGCGGGCCGGTGAGGTGGGTGCGGCGGTTGCGCCGGCCGCCGTGCCGTCGCCGGAGTTGGCGGGGAAGTTGCAGGCGTTGGAGGAGCGGCACGCGGCGGCGTTGGCGGCGGTCGCTGCGGCGCAGCAACAGCTCAACCGGTGGCAGTCGTATCTTGCGGCGCAGTCGGAGCAGCTGCGGGCGGACGCGGCGGCGGCCGGTGGGGCCAGTGCGCAGCTGCGGGCGGTGCTGGGCGGTTGACCCCGTGCGACCCGCACGCGCGTGTGCGGGTCGCCGCGGGTGGGGTCGCTGAGGCAGCATGGGACGGGTGACGGAGACGATCGACGCGGTGGCCGCGCTGGTGGCGGCCGGTGGGGTCGTGGTGGTGAGTGGGGCGGGCCTGTCCACCGAGTCGGGTATCCCCGACTACCGGGGGCCGACGGGTGCGGCCCGCCGGCACACACCGATGACGTACCAGGCGTTCGTCGGGGATGCGGCGGCGCGGCGACGGTACTGGGCGCGTAGTCACCTGGGGTGGCGCACGATCGTGGGGGCGACGCCGAACGGCGGGCACCGGGCGGTGGCCCGGTTGCAGGCCGCCGGCCTGGTCGACGGGGTGATCACGCAGAACGTCGACGGTCTGCACACGGCGGCGGGCAGCGGGCAGGTGGTGGAGTTGCACGGCCGCCTGGACACGGTGGTGTGCCTGCGCTGCGGTGACCGAACGGCGCGGGCGCAGCTGCACCGGCGGCTGGTGGCGGCGAATCCGGGGTTCGACGCGACGGTGGCGGTGGTGAATCCCGACGGTGACGTGGATCTCGATGACGCCCGGGTGGCCGGGTTCCGGATGGTCGACTGCGGCTGTTGTGGCGCGGGGATGCTGAAACCGGACGTGGTGTTCTTCGGGGAGTCGGTGCCGGCGGCGCGGGTGGCGCGGTGTTTCGCGATGGTCGACGCGGCGCGGGCGGTGCTGGTGCTGGGGTCGTCGTTGACGGTGTTGTCGGGGCGTCGGTTCGTGCTGCGGGCGGCGAAGTCGGGCATTCCGGTGGTGATCGCCAACCAGGGTCCCACCCGCGGTGACGGGTATGCGACGCTGCGGGTGGACGCACCGCTGGGCTGGTTCCTGCCGGCGCTCGCCGACCGGGTGGCGGCGGCCGTGCCACCCGGGTCGGGTCTGGTGCCGGCCGGCTGACATCCACCCGGGCGGGGGTACGACATCCGTCGGTAACGGGGGCGCTGGTAGCGTTGACCATGCCGACACCACCCGCGCGGGAGAGATCGCCCAGCAGTATCCGGGCGGCGCCGAAGGGGCAGATTCTCCCCGGAACCTCTCAGGCAGAAGGACCGCGACGGGCAGGCACTGTGGAGCGCCCGTGGCGTGACTCAGGGGGAGGCCGATCCGTCGACCTCGCCGCCTGAGTCAGGAGCGTCACGCATGACCGTAGAGCAGTTCGCCGACCGGCACATCGGTCCCGGCCCGGACGACGAGCGCCGCATGGTGGAGGCCGTCGGGTACGGGTCGATCGACGAGCTGATGGACGCGGCGATCCCCGAGGTGATCCGCTGGCACGGGGCGTTGGATCTGCCGGCGCCGGCCACCGAGCGGGAGGCGATCGCCGAGCTGCGGGCGTTGGCGTCCCGGAACACGGTGGCGGTGTCGATGATCGGTCTGGGTTACCACGGCACCCACACCCCGGCGGTGATCCGCCGCAACGTGCTGGAGAACCCGGCCTGGTACACGGCGTACACGCCGTACCAGCCGGAGATCAGTCAGGGCCGGTTGGAGGCGCTGCTGAACTTCCAGACGATGGTGACGGACTTGACCGGTCTGGCGACGGCGAACGCGTCGATGCTCGACGAGGCGACCGCGGCGGCGGAGGCGATGACGTTGGCGCGGCGGGCGTCGAAGAGCCGCAGCGCCGTGTACGTGGTCGACGCCGACGCGTTGCCGCAGACCGTCGCGGTGCTGTGCGGTCGGGCCGAGCCGTTGGGTATCGAGGTGCGGGTGGTGGACCTGGCCGTCGAGGAGTTGCCGGCGGAGTTCTTCGGGCTGCACCTGCAGTATCCGGGGGCGTCGGGGCTGGTGCGGGACCATGCGCCGCTGGTGGCGGCGGCGCACGCGGTGGGCGCGTTGGTGACGGTGGCGGCGGACCTGTTGGCGTTGACGCTGCTGCGGGCGCCGGGGCGGATCGGGGTGGACATCGCGGCGGGCACCACCCAACGGTTCGGGGTGCCGATGGGCTTCGGGGGGCCGCACGCCGGTTACCTGGCGGTGCGGGCCGGGTTGGAGCGGATGCTGCCGGGTCGGCTGGTCGGGGTGTCCCGGGACGCGGCCGGTGAGCCGGCGTACCGGTTGGCGTTGCAGACGCGGGAGCAGCACATCCGGCGGGAGAAGGCGACCAGCAACATCTGCACCGCGCAGGTGCTGCTGGCGGTGATGGCCGGCATGTACGCCGTGTACCACGGGCCGGACGGGCTGCGGCGGATCGCCGACCGTACCCGGTCGATGGCGCTGCGGTTGGCGGCGGGGCTGCGCGCCGGTGGCGTCGAGGTCGTCGACGGGGTGTTCTTCGACACGGTGACGGCGGTGGTGCCGGGTCGGGCGGCGCGGGTGGTGGCGGCGGCGCGGGAGCGGGGGGTGAACCTGCGGCTGGTCGACGCCGACCGGGTGGGGGTGTCGTGTGACGAGACGACCGCCGGGGGGCACCTGGCGGTGGTGTGGGAGGCGTTCGGGGTGGACCCGGTCGTCGGGGACGTGGCGGAGGCGGTGCCGGCCGGGTTGGCGCGGGACACCGACTTCCTCACCCATCCGGTGTTCCGCAGCCACCGGTCGGAGACGGCGATGCTGCGGTACCTGCGTCGGCTGGCGGACTTCGACTACGCCCTGGACCGGGGCATGATCCCGTTGGGGTCGTGCACGATGAAACTGAACGCGACCACCGAGATGGAGCCGGTGACGTGGCCGGAGTTCGCCCATCTGCATCCGTTCGCCCCGGACGAGCAGACCGCCGGTTACCGGGAGCTGATCGGGCAGCTGGAGGGGTGGCTGGCGGAGGTGACCGGCTACGACGCGGTCAGTGTGCAGCCCAACGCCGGGTCGCAGGGGGAGCTGGCCGGGTTGTTGGCGATCCGCGCGTACCACCGGGACCGGGGTGACGGTCACCGGGACGTGTGTCTGATCCCGTCGTCGGCGCACGGCACGAACGCCGCGTCGGCGGTGATGGCCGGGATGCGGGTGGTGGTGGTCGGCTGTGACGCCGACGGCAACGTCGACCTGGTCGACCTCGACGCGAAGATCGACAAGCATCGGGACGCCCTCGCGGCGATCATGGTGACGTACCCGTCGACGCACGGCGTGTACGAGACGGGCATCGCGTCGCTGTGCGCGAAGGTCCACGACGCCGGCGGCCAGGTGTACGTCGACGGGGCGAACCTCAACGCGCTGGTCGGGTTCGCCAAGCCGGGCCGGTTCGGGGCGGACGTGTCGCACCTGAACCTGCACAAGACGTTCTGCATTCCGCACGGCGGCGGCGGGCCGGGGGTGGGTCCGGTGGCGGTGCGGGAGCACCTGGCGGCGTATCTGCCGGGTGACCCGTCGGGTGCCCGGGTGGCGGGTGCGCCGGCGATCTCGGCGGCCCGGTACGGGTCGGCGGGCATCCTGCCGATCCCGTGGGCGTACCTGCGGATGATGGGCGCGGCGGGGCTGGCCCGGGCGACGGGGGTGGCGGTGCTGGCCGCGAACTACGTGGCGGTGCGGCTGCGCGACCACTTCCCGGTGCTGTACACCGGCAACAAGGGCCTGGTGGCGCACGAGTGCATCCTGGATCTGCGGCCGTTGACGAAGGCGACCGGGGTCAGTGTCGACGACGTTGCGAAGCGTCTGATCGACTACGGGTTCCACGCGCCGACGATGTCGTTCCCGGTGGCGGGGACGCTGATGGTGGAGCCGACCGAGAGTGAGGACCTGGCCGAGCTGGACCGGTTCTGCGACGCGATGATCGCCATCCGGGCGGAGATCGACGAGGTGGCGTCGGGGCGGTGGCCGGCGGGGGACAACCCGCTGAGCAACGCCCCGCACACTGCGGCGATGGTGTCCGGGGACGAGTGGCCGCACCCGTATCCGCGGTCGGTGGGCGCGTACCCGGCCGGGGTGGACCGGGTGGGGAAGTACTGGCCGCCGGTGCGGCGCGTCGACGGCGCGTACGGCGACCGGAACCTGGTGTGTTCGTGTCCGGCGCCGGAGGCGTTCCAGGACTGAGGCGCGGTGCCGGGGCGGCGGTCGTGTGCCGCCCCGGTGCGGCGACCGGGGGAGGGCGGCCCCCACGTGGGGGCTAGCCTGGTGCGACGGGTCGGCGTCGCCGACGCATCGTGATCGGGTCAGGCGACGAGGGCGTGCCGGGCCGGCCCGCGGTGCGGGGCGATGGTGCTGCCGTCAGGGAGGAGTTCACCGGTGTCCTCGAAGACGATGACACCGTTGCAGAGCAGGCTCCAGCCCTGCTCAGGGAAGCAGGCGATGACTCGGGCGGCGTCCCGGTCGGTCGCTTCGGCGGAGGGACAGGGGATCTGGTGCTGGCACATCGGGTTCTCCGGACTGTGGGGGCACTGTGTCATGGTTCACATGACCAGTGACGCACAGTACCAAGGGACGGCGCACCGGATCGAGCAGCCTTCCGCCATGTTGCCCGGAAATCCGCTGAACGGATGAGGAGGAATCAGCCACCCGGCGTGGAAACGCTCCCAACGGTCCCGGTCGACGTACCCGCAGTGCCGGCCCCCTGCCGCAGCGTGCTCGTCGAACGCGACCGCTACGAGTGGCAGATCACCGACGGTGGTGACCCGGCCGCGCAGATCACCGCTTTCCTCACCGCCCACGGCCTGCCCGTCGACGACCTGACCCGCCCGGCGGCCCACCGCGCCGACGGCCCCTGCGGCGCCGCCCTGTTCGTCTCCGCCGCCGCCGGGGCCCGGATGGCCGGCGCACCCACCGGCCCCGCCAGCCCCGTGCCCGCCCTGCCCGACGTCGCCGTCGTCGTCTACGACCACGGCCCCCGCCGCCCGCCGCCCGCCGCACCGGCACCCGACCGGCTGCGGCTCGGCCCGTGGCGGGACAGCTGGACCGGCACCCAGCACGCCGACGCCGTACGTGCCGTCCGCGCCGCCATCGCCCGCGGCGACGTCTACCAGGTCAACGTGGTCGGCCACGCCGCCGCCACCTACACCGGTGACCCCCGGCCCGCCCTGGCCCGCCTCGCCGGACTACCCGGCGCCCGCTACGGCGGCACCCTGCACGGCGACGGCTGGAGCATCGGCTGCGCCTCACCGGAAACCCTCGTCGCCGTGCACGCCGGCCGGGTCGTCACCCGCCCCATCAAGGGCACCCGCCCCGCCACCCCGGCCGGCCGCCGCGACCTGCTCGCCTCCGCCAAGGAACGCGCCGAACACATCATGATCGTCGACCTGGAACGCAACGACCTCGCCCGCATCGCCCGCACCGGCTCGGTGACCGTCGACGACCTGTTCACCGTCCGCCGCTGGTGTGACCTGTGGCAGGCCGAGTCGACCGTGTCGGCGGCCCTCGCCGACGGGGCCGGCCTGACCGACCTGCTGCGCGCCACCTGCCCCGGCGGCTCGGTCACCGGCGCGCCCAAACACGCCGCGCTGGCGCTGATCGCCGCCGTGGAACCCGTCGGCCGGGGCGCCGGCATGGGCGCGTTCGGCTGGATCGGCCCCGGCCACCTCGATTTGGGCCTGACCATCCGCACCGCCGCCGCCGACCACGACCGGCTGCACCTGTGGGCCGGTGGCGGCATCACCTGGGACAGTGACCCCACCGCCGAGGTCGCCGAGGCCGCCGCGAAGGCCGCCCCGCTACGGGCCCTGCTCGCCGCCGGCTGAGCGCACCCGGGCCGTTAGGGTGGCGGACATGCACGTCGAGTACAGCGGCACCGGTGACCCCGCCCGCAGCCTCGCCCTGCTGTGGCGCACCCGCGAGCGGGTCAGCCGCAGCGGCGACCTCGGCGTCGACCAGATCGTCCGGGCCGCCATCGACGTCGCCGACGCCGAGGGGCTCGCCGCGCTGTCCATGCGTCGGGTCGCCGAACGTCTCGGCGTCGGCACCATGTCCCTCTACACGCACGTGCCCGGCAAGGGGGAACTGCTCGACGTCATGCTCGACACCGTGCACGGCGAAACCCCCCGCCCCACCGACGTCCCCGGCGGCTGGCGCGGCCGACTGGAGCGCATCGCCCGGGACAAGTGGGCGTTGTACCTGCGCCACCCGTGGCTGCTGCAGGTCGCCACCACCCGCCCCCCGCTGGGCCCCCAGGTCACCGCCCGCTACGACTACGAACTACGCGCCGTCGAGGGCACCGGCCTGACCGACCTGGAGATGGACGCCGTGGTCACCCTCGTCGACTCCTACGTCCACGGCGCGGTACGCGGCGCGGTGGAGACCGCCCAGGCCACCGGTCGCACCGGCCTCACCGACGAACAGTGGTGGCACGCCCACGCCCCCTACCTGGAGAAGGTCATGGACCCGGCGAGGTTCCCCACCGCCGCCCGGGTCGGCGCCGCCGCCGGGCAGGAGTACCAGGCCGCCACCGACCCGACCCGCGCCTTCGAGTTCGGCCTGGCCCGCGTCCTCGACGGCATCGCCGCGCTCATCGCCGACCGGTGCGCCGACTCACCGCCACCGGCGACCCCCCGATAGCCTTCCCGACATGACCGTACGCCCGATCCGGATCATCGGTGACCCCGTCCTGCGCACCGCCTGCACCCCGGTGACCCGCTTCGACGCCGCCCTGCAGCAGCTCGTCGACGACCTGATGGACACCCTCACCGGCGAACCCGGCCGGGCCGGTGTCGCCGCCCCCCAGATCGGCGTCGACGCCCAGGTGTTCGTCTACGACGCCGACGGCCACCGGGGACACCTGATCAACCCCACCATCGAACTGTCCGACGACATCCAGGACGACGACGAGGGCTGCCTGTCCATCCCCGGCCTGTACTTCCCGACCCGCCGCGCCCTGCACGCCACCGTGCACGGCGTCGACCGGCACGGTGACCCGCTGACCATCTCCGGCAGCGGCTTCCTCGCCCGCGCCCTGCAACACGAGACCGATCACCTCGCCGGCCGGCTCTACGTCGACACCCTGCGCGGCGACGTCCGCCGCAAGGCCCTGCGGGAGATCCGCGCCGGCCGGTTCGACTCACCCCGCCGACGCGGCTGACCCCGCCCCGACGGTCAACGTGTACTCGCCGAACCCGGCGACGCGGGTGAACCCCAACCGTTCGTAGAGGCGCACCGCCACCGCGTTGTCGGCCCGCACGTTCAACGTCACATGGTCGACGCTCGCCGCCAACCGGGCACACAACGCGGCCACCACCGCAGCGCCCAGACCCCGCCCCCGCACCTGCGGGCGGGTGGTCACGTTCCCCACCGCGGCCACCCGGTACGTCGGCGACCACACGTGCACCCCGGCCACCGCCAGCAGCGCGTCGCCCTCGCGTATCCCCACGTAGTGGCCGGTGTCGAGCATCCGCGCGTCGAACCAGTTCCCCGGGTACGCCACCGCGTACAGGTCCCGCAACGCCGGCAGGTCCGCCGCGTCGAGCACCTCACCGGTGGCGGCGGTGCCGGCGAGCCGCCCCGGGTCGGTCAACGCCATCCGCAGGTGCGCCCCGGCCGGGGTGAGGACGTACCGGCCCGCGAGGACCCGCTCCAGGCCGGGGGACAGGTGCGCGTACAGGCGGGCCGGCAGCACCGGGGCCACCTCGTCGAGCAGCGCCGCCATGGCCGCGCTGTCGCGCTGCGCGGCGAACGCCAGCAGCACCGGCTCGACCGCCCCGTGGTAGAGCAGCACCACCTGGTCACCGCGCCGGAACCACGACGTGTACGGCCAGAAGAACTCGTCCAGGTCACCCAGCTGGTAGGCGTGCAGCACCGGATCACGGCGCAGCAGCGCGGCCAGCACGGCACGGTCGTGTTCGGCGCGGACCGGCACCGGTCAGCAACGACCCGTGGGAAGGTTCTCGTCGGCCCACCGGGCCAGCTCGTCCAGCGCCGGCAGCAGGGCCGCGCCCCGCCCGGTCAACTGGTAGCTGACGCCCAGCGGGGGACCCTCGCGCACCGTGCGGCTGACCAGGTCCACCCGGGCCAGCTCACCGAGTCGGTCCGACAGCACCGACTCGCTGATGCCGGGCAGCGCCCGCGCCAGCTCGGCGAAGCCGGCCGGCCCCTGGGCGAGGGTGCCGAGGATCATGCCGTTCCACCGCTTGCCGAGGAACGCGAACGCCCGGGACAGCCCCCCGGGGCAGGCGCGGGGCCCGCCGTCGGTCGGGGAGCACGTCGTCATCGTCCCAGCATACGTGGTCCGCAACTCACCCTAGTAGCTTCGAAAAAACTAGCTGCTACTCTGGTCGCAGTAATCGTCGTTCCGACCGGAGGACACCATGACCGACGTACTGCCCGGCCACCTGATCACCCTCGACCCGCAGGCCCAGGCCCAACTGTTCACCGAAGCCCGCACGGCCAACACCTTCACCGACACCCCCGTCAGCGACGAACAACTCCGCGCCATCTTCGACCTCGCCAAGTACCCACCCACCGCCATGAACGTCCAACCCCTGCGCGTCCTGTTCGTCCGCCCCGGCGACGGCCGCGACCGCCTCCTCACCCACGTCGCCGAGGGCAACCGCGCCAAGACCGCCACCGCACCCGTCGTCGCCGTCCTCGCCGCCGACACCGACTTCCACGAACACCTCGACACCGTCTTCCCCATCCGCCCCGGCATGCGCGAACACTTCGCCGCCGACCCCGCCACCCGCGACGGCATGGCCCGCTTCAACGCCGGCCTCCAGGTCGGCTACTTCCTCCTCGCCGTCCGCGCCGCCGGCCTCGCCGCCGGACCCATGGGCGGATTCGACGCCACCGGCGTCGACAACGAATTCTTCACCGGCACCGGCTGGAAGTCCCTGCTCCTGGTCAACATCGGCCACCCCGGCCCCGACGCCTGGCACCCCCGGCTGCCCCGCCTCGACTACGACACCGTCGTCCGGCACGCCTGACCCACCGACACACCCCGCACCAACCCCGGCTGGCCGGCCGAGCGCCACCCACGCTCAGCCGGCCAGCCACTGGTCGTACCCCAACTTCGCCACCAACGCCAACACCACCACCAGCAACACCACCCGCACGAACCCCGCACCCCGACGCAACGCCATCCGCGCCCCCACCGCCGCCCCCGCCACGTTGCACACCGCCATCACCGCACCCAACGCCCACCACACGTGCCCAGTCAACCCGAACACCACAAGCGCACCCAGATTCGTGCCAGCATTCACGACCTTCGCCATCGCCGAGGCGTGCACGAAATCCGAACCCAGAATCGCCGTGAACGCCAACACCAGGAACGTGCCCGTACCCGGCCCGATCAACCCGTCGTACAGGGCGATACCCAGACCCGCCACCCCCACCGCCACCACCACCCGCACCGGCGTCCGCCGCTGCGGCCACGCCACCACACCCAGCGACGGCCGCGCGAGCACGAACACCGCCACCGCCACCAGCACCACGAGCACCACCGGCCGGTACGCGCTACCCGGAACCGCACCCGCCAACGCCGCACCCAACCCCGCCGTCAGCACCGCCAACCCCGCCGCCGGACCCGCCACCGCCCAGTCCAGCTCCGTCCGCCGCGCATACGTCACCGCCGCCGTCGACGTGCCGAAGATCGCCGCCAACTTGTTCGTCCCCAACGCCGTCGCCACCGGCACCCCCGGCGCCGCCACCAACAACGCCGGCAACAACAACAACCCACCCCCACCCACCACCGCATCCACCCACCCCGCCAGGGCAGCCGCAGTCAGCAGAGTCGTCAACGACACAGCATCCACGGCCCGCCATTCTCCCCACCCCACCCGGCCACCCACCCACCCGAGTGGCCCACCTCACCGCCCACGCCGCCTGCGCAACCACATCCCCACCACACCCACCGCCACGAACACCAGCACCGAACAACACAACAACCTGATCATCCAGCAACTGTCCCACGCCACGTAGGGTGCACACGTGCGCCTGGCCACCTTCAACCTGCTCCACGGCCGCTCCCTGACCGACGGACTCGTCGACCCCGACCGGCTCACCGCCGCCGTCCACGCCCTCGACGCCGACATCCTCGCCCTCCAGGAAGTCGACCGCGACCAGTCCCGCAGCGGCCACCACGACCTCACCACCATCGCCGCCCACGCCCTCGACGCCCCCGAACACCGCTTCGCCGCCGCCGTCGTCGGCACCCCCGGCGAACACTTCCGCCCCCTACGCCACGACGACGACGGCCACGGCGAACCCTGCTACGGCATCGGCCTGATCAGCCGCCACCGGGTCCGCAGCTGGCACGTCACCCGCCTCAAACCCGCCCCCATCCGCTCACCCCTCTACGCCCCCGGCCCCGGCGGCGGCCTCATCCTCCTGCGCGACGAACCCCGCGTCGTCCTCGCCGCCGTCCTCGACACCCCCCACGGCCCCCTCACCGCCGCCGCCACCCACCTGTCCTTCGTCCCCGGCTGGAACGCCTACCAACTCCGCCGCGTCGTACGCGCCCTACGCGCCCTACCCGCCCCCCGCATCCTCCTCGGCGACCTCAACCTCCCCGCCGGCCCCGCCCGCCTCCTCACCGGCTGGCAACCCCTCGCCCGCCACCCCACCTACCCCGCCACCGCACCCCGCGTGCAACTCGACCACATCCTCGCCGACCCCCACGACCGGCACCGGCTACCCCCGGTCACCGCCACCGCCACCCCCCGCTCCACCATCTCCGACCACCGCCCCCTCGTCGTCGACCTCGGCTGAACCGCCCCACCCGGGCACCCCCGCCCCGCACGCCCGCCGCGCCGCCCGCAACGCGTTACGGAACAACATCGCCACCGTCGTCGGACCCACCCCACCCACCCGCGGCGTGATCGCCCCCGCCACCCGCGCACACGACTCGTCCACATCCGGCAACAACCGACGACCCTCGTACCGCACCCCACCACCCACCACCACCGCACCCGGACGCACATGCTCCGGACGCACGATCCCCGGCACCCCCGCCGCCGCCACCAGGATCTCCGCCCGCCGCGTGTACCGCGGCCAGTCCGCCACCCCCGTGTGCACCACCGTCACCGCCGCGTTCGCCGTCGGCCGCTTCTGCGCCAACAACATCGCCAACGGACGCCCCAACGTCGCACCACGACCCAACACCACCACCTCCCGCCCCGCCACCGGCACCCCGTGGAACGCCAACAACGCCTCGATCCCCGCCGGCGTACACGGCAACGGCCCCGGCAACCCCAACGCCAACCGGCCCATGTTCACCGGATGCATCCCGTCCACGTCCGAATCCGGATCCAACACCTCCAACGCCCGGTCATAGTCCAGATGCCCCGGAACCGGATGCTGCACCAACACCGCGTGCACCCCGGCGTCGTCGTTGAAATCCCGCAACACCCGGTGCAGATCCGCCTGCGACGCCGACCCGGGCAACCGCACGTGCGGCGACGCGAACCCCAACTCCGCCGCCTGCCGAGACTTGATCCGGATGTACCCGGCACTGGCGTCGTCGTCACCCACCAGCACCGTCGCCAACGCCGGCACCACCCCGACCGCCCGCAACGCCGCCACCCCCTCGGCGACCTCGGCGAGAATCCGCTCCGCCACCGGCCCACCCGGCAACAACCGGGCCGGACCGGACGTGGGGGACAGGGAACAGGAAACAGACATGGCTCACCTCGACCACGGAGGCCCAGGCGGTCGACCCCCGCGACGAGCTCCCTGATGGTTGACCCATCCCCGTGCCGCCAGTCGCGTCCACCCACACCATCCCACACCCACCCCCTGACACACCGCCCCGATCACTCACCCGGCCCACCCGACACCAACCCCACCAACACCCGGTTCGTCCGGTTCGACCGCACCGCCGCCCGCTGCTGACCCGCCGTCACCTCGATGTACGTCTGCGACGACGCCAACGACGCATGCCCCAACAACCGCATGATCTCCGCCGCCCCCGCCCCGTCCTCGGCCAACCGGGTCGCGAACGTGTGCCGCAACGCGTGCAACCGCGCACCCGCCGGCACCCGGTCGGTGATCCCCGCCCGCCGATAACAGGAATCCACCAGATACTGCAACCCGCCCCGACGCAACGGCTCACCCCGCCGGTCCACGAACAACACCCCGTCCGGTCGGACGCTGCGCGCCCCGAACCGCCGCCGCCGACTGTCCAGGTAGGCCGACACCACCTCGTCCAACTCCGGCTCGACCGGCACCACCCTCGGCCGACCGCCCTTACCGGCCACCGCCACCCGACGCTCACCGGCCCGCCCCGACACCGACGACACCCGCAACGCCAACAGCTCCGCCAGACGCAGCCCCGCGCACAACGCCAACGCCAACACCGCCACGTCCCGCTCCGGCCACGGGTCACGCTGCCGCGCGTCCTCCCGCGACACCGACTCCAGCAGCAGCTCCGGGGTGTCCTCACCCCGCAACGGCTTGGGCTGGGGGAGCGGCGCCCGGGGACGCCCCACCGCCGGCATCGGATTGCCCGCCACCACCTGCTCGGCCACCAGGAACGAGAAGAACCCGTTCCAGCTCGACCAGGCCCGGTGCACCGACGCCGCCGCCCGGGGCGCGGCGAACCGGGCGAACGCCGCCCGCATCACCCGGGGGGAGAGGGTGGAGATCATCAACTGGTCGGGGGACAGGGGAGGGGTGCACTCCTCACCGGCCAGTGTCGCGACGGCCAGCAGGTCCCGCCGGTACGCCTCCTGGGTGTGTGGGGAGGGCTTGCGGGTGGCCCGCGCGGTCAGGAACTCCTCGATGAGCCGTCCAACCGATTCGTCCTGTTTGTCATGCATAAGGGATATTATGCAGCTTTCTCGGGTTGCCGGCCACCCAGGGGAGGGGAGCGACATCAGGCTGTTCCGCAGTGCATCCGGACCGGGCCGGGTTCCACCTGCCGGCATCCGCTCGGGTCGTTGTCCGCACCGGCAGTCCACGCACACCAACTGACGTCCCACGGGGACACCGGTGGCTCGTCGGCTGCCTGACCCGCACAGGCGTCCCGTCGGATCAGCGCGGCAGGGCGCGGCCCGCCGTTGTGCGGCGTCTACCGCGCGGGTGCGGGAAGCGGTTGCGGCCCCGAAGGTGGGCAGTCGCATCCAGGGTGTCCGAAGGCCGGCAGGGGGCTCCTCTCCCGGTTTACTTTACATAATGCACATTATCGAATCAGCATCGGGGCGGCTGCGGTGACCGTCCGGCTCACCGGGGCGACCGCTGGGCGCGGCACCGGTTTGCCCGCCGTGGGCGGCGGGGGCATGTGAGGGGCACGTCACCGCGATGTCCCGGAGAGGAAGCACCGATGCTGTCCGCACTCGACCGTCGGCACACCGTCGCGCCGCCCGGGTACAGCCGCTGGCTGATCCCCCCGGCGGCGCTGGCGATCCATCTCTGCATCGGCCAGGTCTACGCGACCAGCGTCTACAAGAACTCCCTGATCGCGCACTTCGACGCGAGCCAGACGGCGATCGGGGTGATCTTCAGCATCGCGATCGTGATGCTGGGGTTGTCGGCGGCGGTCGCCGGCACCTGGGTCGAGGCGAACGGGCCGCGCAAGGCGATGTTCGTCTCGGCGTGTTTCTGGGCGGCCGGGTTCGGCGTCGGCGCGCTGGGCATCGCCACCGGGCAGCTGTGGCTGTTGTACGTCGGGTACGGGCTGTTGGGCGGGATCGGGTTGGGTATCGGCTACATCTCCCCCGTGTCCACGTTGATCAAGTGGTTCCCGGACCGGCCGGGGCTGGCCACCGGTCTGGCGATCATGGGTTTCGGTGGTGGGGCGATGGTGGCCTCTCCGTTGTCGCGTCAGCTGCTGTCGTTGTACGACTCCGGGTACGACCCGGCGGACGCCGGGTCGACGGCCTCGGGACCGGCGTTGGTCTGGTTGTTCGTCACGCTGGGTGTCGGCTACTTCGTGATCATGATGTTCGGGGTGGTCAACGTGCGGGTGCCGGCGGCGCACTGGCGGCCGGACGGGTTCGATCCGGCTGCGGTGGCGGCGAAGCCGCTGGTGACCACGGCGAACGTGTCGGCGGCGAACGCGGTGCGGACCCGGGCGTTCTGGCTGCTGTGGGTGGTGTTGTTCTGCAACGTGACCGCCGGCATCGGGATCCTGGAGCAGGCCAGCCCGATGATCCAGGACTTCTTCCGCGACGGGGGCGGCTCGGCGGTGTCGGTGGCCGCGGCGGGCGGGTTCGTGGGCCTGTTGTCGTTGTTCAACATGGCCGGTCGGTTCGTCTGGTCGTCGACGTCGGACGTGCTCGGCCGCAGGCCGGTCTACCTGGTGTACCTGGGTGTGGGGATGGTGCTGTACGCGGCGCTGGCCCTGGTCGGGCAGACGGCGACGGCGCTGTTCGTGCTGCTGGCCTGCGTCATCCTGTCGTTCTACGGTGGTGGGTTCGCGACCGTTCCGGCGTACCTGCGGGACCTGTTCGGCACGGTCGAGGTGGGGGCGATCCACGGCCGGTTGCTGACCGCGTGGTCGGCGGCGGGGGTGGCCGGGCCGTTGATCGTCAACGCGTTCCTGGACGCGCAGGGTGAGCCGGGGACGTTGACGGCGTCGGCGTACCGGCCGGCGTTGTTCACGATGGTCGGGGTGCTGGCGGTGGGCTTCGTGGCGAACCTGCTGGTGCGTCCGGTGCCGCAGCGGTACCACGAACGGGCCGGTGGGCGGGACGGGGATACGGATGTGGTGACGACGCGGAGGGGTGGCGCGCGATGAACGAGGACGGTCCCCGGGGGCAGCGGGTCCGGTTGTGGGTTTCCTGGTCGCTGGTGTCGGTGCTGCTGGGTTACGGGGTGGTGCAGACGGTGCTGACGGCGGCGAGGCTGTTCACCGGGTGAAAGGGTATGGCGCTGGGCGGTCAGAGGCCGCCGGCGACGCGTAGTACCGCGCCGGTGGTGTAGGTGGCTTCGGGTCCGAGCAGCCAGGCGACGGCGCCGGCGACCTCGTCGGGTTCGCCGGCGCGGCCGAGGGGGATGCGCCCGGCGGCGGTGTCGGCGCGGTCGGGTACGCCGGAGTCGGTGTGGATGTCGGTGCGGATGATGCCGGGGGCGACGGCGTTGACCCGGATGCCGCGGGGGGCGAGTTCCTTGGCCAGGCCGATGGTGAGGGTGTCGGTGGCGGCTTTGACGGCGGCGTAGTGGATGTACTCCCCCGGGCTGCCGAGGGTGGCGGCGGCGGAGGAGATGTTGACGATGGCGCCGCCGTGGGTGAGCCGGTGGGCGGCCTGTTGGGCGCAGAGGACGTACCCGATGAGGTTGACGTCGACGACGCGGCGCAGGTCGTCGGGGCGCAGTGCGGTGAAGGGGCCGATGGGGCTGGTGACGCCGGCGTTGTTGACCAGGGCGGTGAGGGGGCCGAGGTCGGCGGCGGTGGTGAAGAGGCGGTCGATCTGGGTGGGGTCGGTGGTGTCGGCGGGGACGGCGACGGCGCGGCGGCCGAGGCGGTGGATGTCGGCGACGACGGCGGCTGCGGCGGCGTGGTCGTGGCGGTAGCCGATGGCGAGGTGGTGGCCGGCGGCGGCGAGCCGTCGGGCGGTGGCGGCGCCGATGCCTCGGCTGCCGCCGGTGATGACGGTGACCGCGGTCATTGTCCCTGCTCCCCTGCCGGTGCGGTGTGCGGTGGTGTGACGGTACCGTCCGCGCCGGTGGGTGGGCAGGGTGTGGGTGCTCACGTGGCGCGGTGGCGCGGCGGTGGGTGGGGTGATCGCTTACGCTCACCGCGTTTCGGACGGATCGGATCGGTGGAGGTGTGTGGTGGGTGTGAGTGTCGGTGATCGGGTGGAGGATTTCGTGCTGCCGGATCAGACGGGTGCGCCGCGGCGGTTGTCGGAGTTGTTGGCGGCGGGGCCGGTGGTGTTGTTCTTCTATCCGGCGGCGATGACACGTGGGTGTACGGCGGAGAGTTGTCACTTCCGGGATCTGGCGGCGGAGTTCGCGGCGGTGGGGGCGCAGCGGGTGGGGATCAGTCGGGACCCGGTGGAGAAGCAGGCGGAGTTCTCCCGGATGCACGGGTTCGACTATCCGTTGTTGTCGGATGTCGACGGTGTGGTGGCGCAGGCGTTCGGGGTGCGGCGGCGGTTGCCGTTGGGGCCGTTGAGCACGCGGCGGATGACGTTCGTGATCGGTCAGGACCGGCGGGTGCTGGCGGTGGTGCACAGCGAGTTGGGGATGAACGAGCACGCGGACGAGGCGTTGCGGGTGCTGGGGGGCTGATCGTCGGGTTGTCGTGGTGGGCTGGTATCAAGGCAGGATCAGACACGTGTACGAAAGAGGGTTGTGATGGCGGGCCAGGGTTTGTCCGATGACGAGGTGCGGGGTATCCGGGAGGCGTTGGCGGCGGGGCGGAAGCCGAGGGTGGTGTTCACCGCGTCGGCGGGGCAGATCGCCGGGCAGGTGGGTCAGGTGGTGGAGGTGACTGATCCGGCGGTGTCGGACGAGTTCGTGGTGGTGCGGTTCGGGCGCGACGAGTTGCCCTTCTCCCCCGCCGATCTGGCGGTGGCGCCGCGGGGTGCGGGTCGTCGGGTGGTGGAGGCGAAGTCGGAGCCGGTGGTGGAGCAGGTGGAGCCGGCGGCGAAGGTGGAGCCGGAGTTCGTGTTGGACACGCCCCGGGTGCCGGTGCAGAGGCGGGAGGAGCCGAAGGTGGAGCAGCAGTCGGTGGCGGTGGAGAAGCCGGCGGCGCGTCGGCCGGCGAAGGTGGCGAAGCCGAAGGGGCCGGCGGGTTTGACGGTGACGTTGGCGTATGCCGACGGTGAGTGGACGGTGGCGGCGCAGCAGGGGGCGAAGGCGTTGGCGAAGCCGTACGTGGTGAAGCCGGCGGAGGCGTTGCGGATGGTGGCGTTGGTGGATGTGCCGGGGGTGCAGGAGGCGGTGGAGCAGATCCTGTCGGCGGAGCGGTCGGAGGCGGAGCAGCAGGCGGAGAAGTTGCGGGCGGAGTTGGCGGAGATCGAGGCGCGGTTGGCGGAGTTGCGTGAGGCGCGGTGAGGTGGGGCCGGTGACGGCTGTGGTGGGGGCCGGTGGGGGGCGGTCGCCCCGCAGGCCCCCGGTGGGGGTGGGTCAGAAGTAGTCGCCGAGTTGGGCGGGGCCGCCGGCGGCGAGCAGGTCGAGTGGGGTGGGGTCGGTGCCGGTGGGGTGGTGCAGCAGGCCGGCCTGGGCGACGGTGCGGGCGGTGGCGGCACCGGTGTAGAGCAGGGCGAAGCCGCGGACGGTCAGGTGCAGGTCGGCGGGGGTGGTGGTGCGGCGCAGGTCGGCGTGGCCGTCGGTGATCTCCAGGTGCCAGGTGCCGGTGTTCCAGTCGGCGAGGGGGTCGTCGAGGGTGAAGGTGGCGGTGCCGTGCAGGTGTGGTGGCCAGCCCCGGTCGCGGATGGCGCGGGTGATGTCGACGGGGCGGTGCATCCAGGTGTCCTGTTCGTGTTCGCGGGCTTTTTCCACGGGCAGGTGGGGGGTGAGGGGGTCGCCGGGGAGCAGGGTGAGGCGCAGGGTGGGGGCGACGCTGTGCCAGCTGGCGAGGATGCCGACGAGTTCGCGGGCGGCGTCGGCGGTGGTGGCGGCGAGGTCTTCGACGGTGATGGTGCCGTCGTCGCCGTAGTGGTTGCGGCGGTCCCAGCCGGCGTAGCCGACGAGGTGGCCGTGGTGTTCGACGAGGGTGAGGCCGTCGTAGGGCAGGGTGTCGTCGGTGGTGTGGCGGGTGCGGTGGTGGTCGTGCAGGGGGCCGCTGCGGGCGAGTAGGCCGCGGCGGTGGCGGACGGTGCGGGTGTGTAGTTCGTCGACGGCGGTGAGGTCGGCGGCGGTGCCGGGGCGGACGGTGAGGTGTGGGCTGGGGTGGTGGCGGGTGAGCAGGGCGGTGGGGAGGTTGACGGTGCGTAGGGTGCCGGCGGTTTCCCAGCCGCAGGCGCGGTAGGGGGCGGCGACGGTGGGGAACAGCGCGCTGACGGCGGCGCCCCGGTCGTGTGCGCCGCGTAGGAGGGTGGTGAGCAGGGCGCGGGCGATGCCGCGGCCGCGGGCTTCGGGGGTGACGGCGACGCCGGCGATGTCGGCGGCGGCGATGGTGCGGCCGTCCCACCACTGGTGGTGGTGCAGGTCGACGGCTTTGCCGATGAGGCGGCCGGTGTGGTCGAACGCGCCGTAGCGGGTGGTGCCGGGGGTGGTGGTGGGTGGTGGTGCGGGTTGCGGGTCGGAGCCGAAGGCGGTGCGGCCGAGGTGCCAGGCGGCGGCGTGGTCGTCGTCGGTGAGTTCCCGGACGTGGGGGTCGTGCGGCATGCGGCGACGATAGCGGTGGGTGGGCGGGTCGGCGACGGGTTTGTGGTGGACGCGTTGCGGGGCCGGTGCGACCCCCTCGCTCCGGCCCCGCGTCCCCGCGCCCCTCGCGCGTCTTTCAGTGTTGCGGGATGTTCTGTACCCCGATTCGCTTGCGGAACACCCAGTAGGTCCAACTTTGGTAGGCGAGGACGATCGGGGTGAAGACGACGGCGACCCAGGTCATGATTTTCAGCGTGTAGGGGGTGGAGGCGGCGTTGGTGGCGGTGAGGGTGCCGGTGGGGTCGCCGGTGGAGGGCATGACGTTGGGGAACAGGGCGGTGAAGAGGGTGGCGACGGCGAGGGCGATGGCCAGGGCGGTGCCGGTGAAGGCCCAGCCTTCGCGGCGTACGCGGGCGGCGGCGAGTGCGCCGAGCAGGGCGAGTGCGGCGGCGGCGGCGAGGACGATGGCGGCGGGGTTGGAGCGGATGGTGAGGGTCCAGGTGAGGAAGGCGACGGCGACGACGGCGGTGCCGACGCCGAGGGTGACGGCGAGGGTGCCGGCGCGGTGGCGGATGTCGCCGGTGGTCTTGAGGGCGAGGAAGACCGCGCCGTGGGTGAGGAAGAGGCCGAGGGTGGTCAGGCCGCCGAGCAGGGCGTAGGGGTTGAGCAGGTCGAGCAGGCCGCCGACGTATTCGTGGTCGGCGTCCAGGGGTACGCCGCGGAAGATGTTGGCGAAGGCGACGCCCCAGAGCAGGGCGGGGATGGCGGAGCCCCAGAAGATGGCGTGGTCCCAGCGGCGTTTCCAGGCGGCTTCGGGGCGCTTGTGGCGGTATTCGAAGGCGACGCCGCGGGCGATGAGGGCGAGCAGGATGAGCAGTAGGGGTAGGTAGAAGCCGGAGAAGAGGGTGGCGTACCACTCGGGGAAGGCGGCGAACATGGCGCCGCCGGCGGTGATGAGCCAGACCTCGTTGCCGTCCCAGACGGGGCCGATGGTGTTGATGAGGACGCGGCGTTGCCGGTCGTCGCGGCCGAGGACGGGTAGGAGCATGCCGACGCCGAAGTCGAAGCCTTCGAGGATGAAGTAGCCGGTGAAGAGCACGGCGACGAGGAGAAACCAGATGGTGGTGAGTTCCACGGTGGGGCTCCGGGTCAGTAGGCGAAGGCGAGCGGGCGCTCGGCGTCGTCGGTGTCGTCGGGGGTGGGGGTGACGTCGGGTACGCCGGCGCGGGCGTAGCGCAGGAGGAGTTTGAGTTCGATGACGGCGAGGGTGGCGTAGATGAGGGTGAAGGCGGTGAAGGAGGTGAGGACTTCGGTGAGGGAGACGCTGCGGGAGACGCCGTCGCGGGTGAGCATCTCGCCGAAGACGATCCAGGGTTGGCGGCCCATCTCGGTGAAGATCCAGCCGAAGGAGTTCGCGAGCAGTGGGAGCACGGGCATGATCAGGCCGGCGCGCAGCAGCCATCTGTTGGTGGGGGTGCGGCCCTTGCGTTGGGTCCAGAGGATGAGCAGGGCGATGGCGGCGGCGGCGAGCCCGAAGCCGATCATGAAGCGGAAGCTCCAGTAGGTGACCGGGATGATCGGGGTGTAGCTGCCGGGGCCGTACTGGCTGGCGTACTGGGCCTGGAGGTCGTTGATGCCGTGGACGGTGCCGTTGGGGTCGCCGGTGCCGAGGTAGGACAGCAGGTAGGGGATCTTGAGGGCGAAGACCTCGCGGCTGCCGTCGAGGCTGCCGACGGTGAGTACGGAGAACGAGGCGGGGCTTTCGGTGGTGTAGAGGCCTTCGGCGGCGGCCATTTTCATGGGCTGCACCTGGGTCATGATCTTGCCTTGGATGTCGCCGGTGAGGACGACGAGGGTGGCGGAGATGAGCACGACCCAGGCGCCGAAGCGGGTGGCGTGACGGTAGGCGTCGGTGTCGGGGGTGTCGCGGCGGCGCATGACGTGCCAGAGGCCGACGGTGGTGACGAGGGCGCCGGCGACGAGGAAGGCGCCGGCGAGGGTGTGCGGGAAGGTGATGAGGGCGACCTTGTTGGTGAGGACGGCGACGAAGTCGGTGAGTTCGGCGCGTCCGGTGTCGGGGTTGAAGCGGTAGCCGACGGGGTTCTGCATGAACGAGTTGGCGGCGAGGATGAAGTAGGCGGACAGGTTGGTGCCGATGGCGGCGGCCCAGATGCTGGCGAGGTGCAGGCGTTTGGGGAGCCGGTCCCAGCCGAAGATCCACAGGCCGATGAAGGTGGATTCGAGGAAGAAGGCGACGAGGGCTTCGATGGCCAGGGGTGCGCCGAAGATGTCGCCGACGAAGCGGGAGTAGTCGGACCAGTTCATGCCGAACTGGAATTCCTGCACGATGCCGGTGACGACGCCCATGGCGAAGTTGATCAGGAAGAGTTTGCCGTAGAACTTGGTGAGTTTGAGGTACTTCTCGTCGCCGGTGCGGTGCCAGCGGGTCTGGAGGATGGCGACCAGGACGGACAGTCCGATGGTCAGTGGTACGAAGAGAAAGTGGTAGACGGTGGTGACACCGAACTGCCAGCGGGCGACGTCCAACGCGTCCACCGGGATCCCCCTGCCATTGATACTACGAGACGTAGTAGATACTACCGCGCGTCGTAGGTCGTCGGGCAGGGTCGGGGGTCCCGACCCGACCCGGGACCAATGACCCTGATCACCACGGGCCGCACGACCCGGCTCCGGTCCTCCCCCACGCCCGTGCGACCATCGGCGACTGATGGACACCCCGCGCCCCGGCTGGCAGCCACCACGGTTCTGGCGTGCCGCCCAACTGCTCGCCCGGCTGGTCGTCGCCCTGTGCGCCCGACTGGAGGTCAGCGGGGACGTCCCCGAGCACCTGCGCCGGGGGCCGCTGATCCTGGCCGCCAACCACATCAGCCCCTTCGACCCCATCGTGCTCGGCGCGGCCTGCCGGGCCCGGGGCGTGTCGCCCCGCTTCATGGCCACCGGTGGGCTGTTCCGCACCCCGGGCCTCGGCGCGCTGATGCGCCACGCCGGGCACCTGCGCGTCGACCGGGGCACCACCGGCGTACGCCGGGCACTCGACGACGCCGCCGCGGCGGTCACCGCCGGGTCGGTGGTGCTGGTCTACCCGGAGGGACGCATCGGCCTGGACCCCGGCATGTGGCCCGAACGCGGCAAGACCGGCACGGCCCGCCTCGCCATGGCCTGCGACGCCCCGGTGGTGCCCGTGGCCCAGTGGGGGTCGCACGAGGTGCTGCCCTACCGGGCACCCCGGGGGATGCTGCGCGCGCTGGGCCGGGCGCTGGTGCGCCGCCCGGTCATCCGGGTCCGCTTCGGCGTGCCGCTGCACCTCGCCGACCTCTCCCCCGACGCGCCCGGCGCGGCCCGCCGGGGCACCGACCGGATCATCGACGCGATCACCGCCACCCTGGTGCCGCTGCGGCCCGACGAACCGGACCGGCCCCGCCACGTCGACCCGGGGCGTCCCGTCGACACCAGCCGGGTCCACCGCCGCCCCACGTCGGCCTGACCCGCCGCCGGTCGGCCGCCCGCCGGCCAGCGGGGGCGGGCATACTGCGCTGCGTGTCGACCCGAGCCGGCTACCTGGATGCCCCCACCCCGCTGGCCTTCGCGCACCGCGGTGGCGCCGCCGACGGCGACGAGAACACCGTCGCCGCGTTCACCCGGGCCGTCGAGCTGGGCTACCGGTACGTGGAGACCGACGTGCACGCCACCGCCGATGGGGTGTGCGTGGTCTTCCACGACGCCACCCTGCGTCGGGTCACCGGGCAGCGGGGCCGCATCGCCGACCTGCGCTGGGCCGACCTGGCGACGGTGCGGGTCGGCGGCGCGGCGGTCGTGCCCCGGCTCGACGAGGTGCTGGCCGCCTGGCCGCAGATCCGGTTCAACATCGACGTGAAGGCCGACACCGGCGTCACCCCGGCGGTCGGAGCGGTCACCCGGGCCGGCGCGGCCGACCGGGTGCTGCTGGCGTCGTTCAGTGACGCCCGGTTGGCGCGGCTGCGCGCGGCCACCGGCGGCCGGGTCGCCACCGGCCTGGGCGCGCGGGGGGTGGCCCGGCTGTGGCTGGCGTCGCGGCACGGCCGGCCGGTGCGGTTGCCGCCGTCGGTGGTGGCCGCGCAGGTGCCGCCCCGCTACGCCGGGGTGCCGGTGGTCGACCGTCGGTTCCTGGCCTACTGCCGCCGGCTGGGGGTGCAGGTGCACGTCTGGACGATCGACGAACCTGCCCGGATGCACGACTTACTGGATCGTGGTGTGGATGGCATCATGACCGATCACGTCGGCGTGCTGCGCGACGTCTACCGCAGCCGCGGCCTCTGGGCCGCCTGAGCCCCGAGGACCGCGATGGCCGACCCGGTCGCCACCACCCCCACCGCCACCGGCACCCCGGCGGGCCTGCGCCGGGAGCGGCGTGGCTGGTACCTGTACGACTGGGCCAACTCGGCCTTCCAGACCACCGTGATCACGGTGTTCCTCGGCCCGTTCCTCACCACCGTCACCGAACTGGCCGCCGGCTGCGAACTCGGCGCGGACACCTGCGACGGGTACGTGCACCCGCTGGGCATCCGGGTCGCCGCCGGCTCCTACTACCCGTACCTGATCTCGCTGTCGGTGCTGTTGACCGTGTTCGTGCTGCCGGTGGTGGGGGCGATCGCCGACCGGACGGTGCACAAGAAGCGGCTGCTGGCGGGGGCGGCGTTCACCGGTGCCGGGGCGACCATCGCGATGGCGCTGGTCACCGGCGAGCGGTACCTGCTCGGTGGGGCGTTGTTCCTGGTCGCCAACATCGCCTTCGGCGCGGCGGTGGTGGTGTACAACTCGTTCCTGCCGCAGTTGGCCGGCCCGGACGAACGCGACGCGGTGTCCAGTCGCGGCTGGGCCATCGGCTACCTCGGTGGTGGTCTGCTGCTGGCGTTGAACCTGGTGGCGGTGACCCTGCTCAGCGAGGACGACAACCCGCAGCGCACCCTGGACCTGGCCCGCTGGTCGATCGTGTCGGCCGGGGTGTGGTGGGCGGTGTTCACCCTGGTGCCGCTGCGGTGGCTGCGGGAGCACCCCACCGCCGAGGCGTTGCGCGGGGCGGGCCGTAACGTGGTCACCGACGGGTTCCGGCAGCTCGGGCGGACCCTGCGGGAGATCAAGGCGTACCCGTTGACGCTGTTCTTCCTGCTGGCGTTCCTGGTCTACAACGACGGTATCCAGACGGTGATCACCCTGGCCAGCCAGTACGGCACCGAGGAGCTGCGGCTGGGGCAGAGCACGCTGATCGTGACGATCCTGCTGGTGCAGTTCCTCGCCTTCGGCGGGGCGTTGGCGTTGGGGGCGCTGGCCCGGCGCATCGGTGCGTGGAAGACGGTGCTGCTGTCGCTGGTGCTGTGGACCGGGGTGATCATCGGGGCGTTCCGGTTGCCCGCCGGGGCCCCGCTGCCGTTCATGATCCTCGGTGGGGCGATCGGTCTGGTCCTCGGCGGCAGCCAGGCGTTGAGCCGGTCGCTGTTCAGCCAGCTCATCCCCGCCGGCAAGGAGGGCGAGTACTACGGGTTCTACGAGATCAGCGACAAGGGCACCAGTTGGCTCGGCCCGCTGGCGTTCGGCCTGGTCTTCCAGCTCACCTCCTCCTACCGGGTGGGTCTGGTCTCCCTGCTGATCTTCTTCGTGGTCGGGTTCGCGCTGCTGGCCGCGGTGCCGATCCGCCGGGCCATCGTCGCCGCCGGCAACACCCCGCCCCGGGTGCTCTGACCATCGGCCCGATCCACCCGCACCGATGGGCTAGGCTGCCCCGACGTGACCGACGACGCCGCTGCCACCCCCACCTGCCTGGCCCGTCCCCTGCCCGGCCCGCACGACGGGGGGACCGGCTGCGCCGCCGCCCGGGGCGTCGACGGCCGCCCGTTGCACGCCGCCGCGTTGAAGTTCTTCTGGGGTCCGATGGACTGCGGCAAGTCGACGATGGCGTTGCAGATGAACTACAACCACGCCCGGCAGGGGCGGCGGGGCCTGGTCACCACCCGCATCGACCGCTCGCTGGGGCCGCGGGTGACCACCCGCATCGGGTTGGCCCACACGGCGGTGGAGGTGACCGACGAGCTGGACCTGCGGGCCCTGGTCCGGGACACCTGGGCCGAGGGGGTCCGCATCGACTACCTGATCTGCGACGAGGCGTCGTTCTACGACGTGGCGCACGTCGAGCAGATGGCCGAACTGGTCGACGGCTACGACGTCGACGTGTACGCCTTCGGTCTCGCCACCGACTTCCGGTCGTGCCTGTTCCCGGCCGCCCGGCGGCTGTTCGAACTGGCCGACGAGGTGGCCCGCATCCAGGTGGAGGTGCTGTGCTGGTGCGGGCGGGAGGGGCTGCTCAACGCCCGCGTCGTCGACGGGCGGGTGGTCCGTGAGGGCGCGCAGGTCGTCATCGGGGACACCGTCGACACCGCCGACGTGCGCTACCAGGTGCTGTGCCGGCGGCACTACCGCTCCGGCGACCTGGGCCCGCGCGCCTGACCCGGCCGGCGGTCAGTACGGGTCGCCGTGGTCAGTACGGGTCGCCGCAGATCCGCCACTTCCCGTCCTCCTTCACCACCGGCAGCCGCCGCTGCTCGTCGGCCCCGCCGTCGCGGGTGACCCGCACCGCCACCTCCCCCGCCGGCCGGCCCCCCCTGGTGCGGACCGACACGTCGAGGATCTCGTAGCCGGTGACCACCGGCGGGGTGCGGACCCAACCGGCGAACCCGACCTCGCTCCACCGGCCGCGCGTCGGCGCGCACAACCGCCGGTACGCCTGCTCCACCTCACCGGCGGACAGTTCCCGCAGGAACCCGTCGGCGGTCTCCCGCACCGGGCCGGTGGCGCCCGCCACCACCTGCACGTTCCACAGCCCCAGCCCGGCCACCCCGACCAGGCACAGGCCGACGGCCAGACCCCCCAGGAACAGGCCGGTGCGCACCGGGCGACGCCGCCGCGCCGGTCGGGTCCACGCCTGCTGCACGCTCATCACCTGCGACGGTAGGCGGGCGGGTCGGGGCGGCGCAGGCGGTTCGCCCCCTGTCGCACCGCCGGGGCGATCGTCTACGGTCGGCGCACACCCCTGGTGAAGGAGCGACGGATGAGCCGCTACGTGCAGCCGGTGCCGGACATCGACGACCCGTACGCCGGTGACCGGCTGCTGCGGTCGTGGCTGACCCGGCAGCTCGGCGCGGACGGGCACACCGCTGCCCGGGACCGGCTGACCGCGCTGGCCGCCGACGTCGCCGGGCCGCTGCGCGCCGCGCACGCCGACGCCGAGGCCCACCCGCCGACGCTGGTCCGCTACGACCCGTGGGGCGCCCGCGTCGACCGGATCGACACCAGCGCCGGCTGGCAGGCGCAGCGGGCCGCCGCCGCCCGCCACGCCGTGGTCGCCCTGCCCTACCTGGATTCGGCGCGCGGCACGTGGGGGGCCGCCGCTCGCGTCGTCCAGCACGCCCTGCTGCACCTGTACGGGCCGGAGTCGGCGACGTTCTCCTGCCCGGTGGCGATGGCCGACGGTGCCGCCGCGCTGCTGAGCACCCCCGACGTCGACGCACAGGTGCGCGACGCGTGGCTGCCCAGGCTGGTCGCGACCGACCCGGACACGGCGATCGTCAGCGGGCAGTGGATGACCGAGTCGCAGGGCGGCTCCGACCTGTCCGGCACCGGCACCCTCGGCCGGCCCGCCGCCGACGGGTCGTGGCGGTTGAGCGGGGAGAAGTGGTTCTGCTCGGCCGCCGACGCGGCGATGGCGGTGGCGTTGGCCCGGCCGGAGGGCGCCGGGCGGGGCAGCCGGGTCCTCACCCCGTTCCTGGTGCCCCGCTACGCGGCCGACTCGCCGCTGGCCGGTGCCACCGCCGCCCCGGACGGCCCGGCCCCCGGGGTGGTGGTGCGGCGGCTCAAGGACAAGCTGGGCACCCGGGCGTTGCCGACCGCCGAGATCGGGTTGCGGGACGCGTACGCGCTGCCGTTGGGTGATCCGGCGGTGCCGGGGCTGGTGCGGGCGATGACCCTGGTGGTGGTGACCCGGGTGCACAACGCGTCGGCCGCCGCGTCGGGAATGCGTCGGGGCCTGTCCTATGCGCTGGCGTACGCGCGTGCCCGGCGGGTGGCCGGTGGGCTGCTGGCCGACAATCCGCTGCACCGGGCCACCCTCGGCGCGTTGGCGGTCGACGCGGCGGGCGCGTTCGCCCTGGCCGGGCACGCGTTCGCGTTGCTCGGCCGGGTCGAGGTCGGCGGCGACCCGCAGGCCGCCGCGGAGCTGCGGGTGGTCGCGCCGCTGGCGAAGCTGGCCACCGGACGGCTGGCGGTGTCGTCCGCCGCCGAGTACGTGGAGGCGTTCGGTGGGGCCGGCTACGTCGAGGACACCGGCGTGCCGAGGCTGCTGCGGGACGCGCAGGTCCTGCCGATCTGGGAGGGCACCACCAACGTGCTGGCGGTGGACGTGCTGCGCGCGGTCACCCGGGAGGACGCGGCCGGTCCGCTGCTGGCGCGGCTCACCGCCGCCGCCGACGTGGCCCGTCCGCTGTCCCCGGTCCTGGCCGACACCCTCGCCGCGGTGGCCGCGGAACTGCGGGCCACCCTCGGTGAGGTCACCGCCGACCCGGCGTCGGCGACGGTCCTGGCCGGCGCGCGTGCCCTGGCCCTGCGGATGGCGTACGCGCTGGCGGCGGCGCTGCTGGTGGAGCACGCCGCGTGGGGTGACGGGCAGGCCGAGGTGGCCGCCCGGTTGTGGGCGCGGCGGTGGCTGCGGCACGAGGACATCTGCGCCGACGCCCACCACCACCTCGACCTGCTCACCTGACCCGGGTCAGCGCGCCGTGCAGGAACAGGTCGACCAGGTCGGTGGTGGACGGCGTCGTGGTGGCCAGCGGGCCCGGCGGGGACAACAGACCGAGGAACAGGTCGGCGAGCTGGTCGGGCGGCAGCCGTAGCCGGTCGACGTCGGGGGTGAACAGGGCGGCCACCGCCGAGCGGACCGCCGTCGCCGCCGTGCCGGCCGGTGGCGGGTCGGGGCGGGCCCGACCGGTGGCGTGCAGGGCACCGAGCACCGCGCCCAGCCGGGCCAGGTGGGCGTGGACCGCCCCGGCGGCCTCGGTGAGCCGACCGGCCAGGGGCTGGCGTCGGTCGATGCGGGCCAACCGGTCGAGCAGCGGGTCGGGGCGCAGGGCCTCGGCCACGCAGGCGTCGAGCAGCGCCTGCTTGTCGGCGAAGGCGCGGAACACGGTCGCCTCGCCGATCCCGGCGGCCCGCGCCACCTCGGCCGTGGTCAGGGTGGTGCCCCGGCGGGTCAGCAGGGGCAGCGCGGTCTGCACGATCATGGCGCGGCGGCGGTCGGCGGCCATGGCCGGCGCGCGTCGTCGGCGTCCCCCGGGTGCCGTCATGGCACCACACTCGGGAGTGAGCGCTTACTCCGTCAACCGGTTTTCCTCAGCCGCGCCGCCGGGCCCGCGCTGCCCAGATGACGTACGCCGGGTCCCGGTCGAGGTTGTGCCGGTCCCGGTCGTAGCGGCGGGTGGTCCGCGGGTCGGCGTGCCCCATCGCGTCCTGGACGTCCTCCAACGGCACCCCCTCCTCACGGGCGGTGGTGGCGAAGGCGTGCCGCAGCGAGTGTGGGGACAGCTTCGCCGCCGCGGCGATACCCGCCGTGGCGGCCAGCCGGCGCACCAGCCGGAACACCGAGTGCCGGTCGAGTCGACCGCCGGTGGTGGTGGCCAGCAGCGGGCCGGTCAACGCCTCGACGGCCACCCCGGCCGTCGCCGCCCGCTCGGTCAGGTAGGCGTCGAGGGCGTACGCGGTGCCCGGGGTGAGCGCCCGGCGGCGGGACTTGCCGCCCTTGCCGACGAACCGGACGCTGCGGTGCCCCCGTTCGGCGCCGAGGTCGGCCAGGTCGAGGGAGACCAGTTCACCGACCCGCAGGCCGAGGTCGGCCAGCAGGGCGACGGCGGCCCGGTTGCGGGCCGCCGTCGGTCCGGTGTCGGCGTCGGCGGCGGCCAGCAACGCGTCGACCTCCTGCGGGGTGAGGCCGACGGTGGCCGAGTGGTCCCGGTCGATGCGCGGGCGGTCGGCCCCGGAGACCGGGTTGGCGTCCACCGCCCGCAGCTTCACCAGGAACTCGTACCAGCTGGACAGGGCGGACAGTTTCCGGGCGACGGTGGCCGGGGTCAGCGGCCGGCCGCTGCGCGCCGCCGGGGTGGCCTCCAACTGCCGGGCGTAGGCGTTGACGTCGAGGAAGGTGGCCCGCAGCGGGTCCAGGTCACCGCCGGCACACCAGGTGAGCCAGCCGGCGATGTCGCGCCGGTACGCGTCGCGGGTGTGCGCCGACAGTCGACGGTTACGCAGCCACGCCTCGGTGAAGTCGACGGGTGTGCCGGTCAGCGCCGGGCGGGTCGCGGTGCGGGGCAGGACGGGGCCGTCGGGACGCAGCATGCGAGAAAGACTCTCAGCCCCGGTCGGTAATCACGGTGAGGCGCGCCCGAGCGGATTGCCCGACGCCCGGGCGCGACGACGTCGGGCCCGGTGGGGGCCGGTGCGGCCCCCACCGTGGGCGTGGTGGTCAGGCGGTGATCTGCCGGTGTCCGTTACCGGCAGTGACCGGGACCCGACGCGGCTTGGCCCGCTCGGCGATCGGGATGCGCAGCGTCAGCACCCCGTGCTCGTAGGCGGCCTCCAGCCGGTCGGTGTCGAGGGTGTCGCCGAGGAACAGCTGCCGGGAGAAGGTGCCCATCGGCCGTTCGGCGGCGACCAGTTCGACGCCGTCGGAGGTGGGACGGCGGCGCTGCGCGCGGACGGTCAGCACGTTGCGCTCCACCGTGCAGTCGATGCTGTCGGGGTCCACCCCGGGCAGGTCGAACGCGGCGTGGAAGTGGTCGCCGTCGCGCCAGGCGTCCAGGTGCATCACCGCGGGGCGGCTGGTGGTGCCGAAGAGCTGCTCGGCGAGCCGGTCGATCTCACGGAAGGGGTCGGTACGCATCAGCATGGTCGTGCCTCCTCGGTTTCCTCGGGCCGAAGGTTTCCGGTGAAGTTGAGCCGGGTCGACTCAACTCGTACTTCAGTATTTACCTCGTCCCGGCGCGCCCGTCAACCCCGTCGTCGGTCACGGCCCGGTACGCCGGTAGACCCGCTGGTCACGGCGCAGCAGGGCCCCGTCGACCAGGTGCCGGCGGACCGTCACGTGGTCGGTGCCGCGCCGGCAGACGTTCTCCGACCGGTCCCGGGAGCCGGGGCGGTCAGGAGGGCTGGACCTCGTCGAACAGGGCGAGTGCGGTGGCCGGGTCCGGGCCGACCAGGCGTTCCAGACCGGCCGTGGTGATCGCCGCCCACCTGCCGGCCCGCGCCCACATCCGTTCCTCCCAGACCCGCACGACCCCGTCCAGATCGTCCGGGTCGGCGGCGACGGACTCCGCGAGCTCGGCGCCGTCGAGCATCGCCAGGTTCGCCCCCGCCCCCAACGGCGGCATCAGGTGCGCGGCGTCGCCCAGCAGCGTCACCCCACGCACGTGGGCCCACGTGTGGGACACGGGAAGGACGTGGATCGGACGGTGGACGAACGCGGTGCCCCGCCCGAGCAGGTCACGCACCGGTTGCGCCCACCCGTCGAACAGGGCGAGCAGAGCCGACCGCGTCGCCTCCACATCGGCCAGGTCCAGCCCCGCGTGCCAGTCCAGCGGCGCGCGGAGCTGCGCGTACACCGTGACGTGGCCGCCGCTGTTGCGTTGGGCGACGATCGCGCGGTTCACCCCGTACACGGCGAGCGCGCCGTCGCCGATCAGCTCGGCCAGGTCGGGGTGGCGGGTGTCGACGTCGTCGAGGGAGGTCTCGACCGCGGTGACGCCGGTGTAGTACGGGGTCGCCGGCGACACCGCGGGCCGCACCCGCGACCACGCGCCGTCCGCGCCGACCACGAGGTCGAACGTCTCCTGCCGGCCGTCGGCGAGGTGCACGAGCGCGCCGTCGGTGGGCACCACCTGGGTCACCTTCTGGCCCCACCGCACGTCGAGCGAGTCGAGCAGCAGGCCACGCAGTTGCCCACGGTCGATCTCCGGATTGGCCCGCTCGTCCGGTCGGGGTCGCCAGTCCCGCAGCACGGTTCCCGCCGGGTCGAGGATGCGCATGGCCTGCCCCTCGGGACGGGACAGCTCGCGGAACCGTGCCGTCAGCCCCGCCTTGTCCAGCGCCAGTTGGCCGAGCCCCTCGTGCAGGTCGAGGGTGCCTCCGGGGGGACGGGAGTCGGGCCCGTGATCGCGTTCCAGGACGGCGACGGGATGGCCGAGGCGGTGCAGGACCCGGGCGAAGGTGAGGCCACCGGGCCCGGCACCCACCACCGCGATACGCTGTCTCATGGCGATACACTGTATCGGTCGTGAACGTGTCGTCGCCAGCAGCCGGAGGTGACCGTGACCGTGTGGGACCGGCCGGAACCGCCGCCTCCCCCGGTGCCGCTCGACCGGGAGCGGATCGTCGTCGCCGCCGTCGCGCTGGCCGACGAGGGCGGCCTGACGGCGGTGTCGCTGCGCAAGGTCGCCGCTCGCCTGGACGCCGGCCCGATGCGGCTGTACGGCCACCTCGCCACCAAGGACGAGCTGCTCGACCTGATGGTGGACGCCGTCCACGCCGAGATCCTTCCCGACGAACCGACCGCCGACTGGCGGGAGACGCTGCGGGTCGTCGCCCACCGCACCCGGCGTACCGTGCTGCGGCACGAGTGGCTGGCCGACCTGCTCGGCGGCCGCCCCACCCTGGGACCCAACGGCCTCGCCGTGACCGAGACCCAGCTGGCCGCCCTCGACGGGCTCGCCGACACCGACACCGTCCTGCGTGCCGTGGAGACCGTCGGCGCCTACGTCACCGGCGCGCTCCGGCGGGAGGTCGCCAACCTGCGGGCGGAACGCGCCACGGGCCTGTCCAAACGCGACTGGCAGCGCGCCCACGGCCCGCACGTGACGAGGATCCTGGCCACCGGCCGCTACCCGGCACTGGCCCGGGCGGTGCACGACGGCACCGAGGTGGACGCCGAGACGTCCTTCACCGCCGGCCTGGACTGGGTCCTCGACGCCGTGGCCACCCGACTGCCCGGATAACCCGGTTGTCGTCGACGAGGCCGTCGGTGACGGTGTGCCCATGTCCCACGAACTGTTCGCCGTCGTCGCGGCCACCGGCGCCCTCGGCCGCCGCGCCGTCACTCGGCTGCGTGAGCGGGTCGTGGCCGTCGTCCGCGATCCCCGCCGCGCCCGCCCTCTGGCGGTTGCCGTACGCCACGGCGACTACGACATCCCCGACACGCTGGTCGAGGCGTTCGCCGGGGTCACGCGACTGCTGTTCGTCTCGTCCCCCGAACTCGATCCCGCCTGTCGCACCGAACAGCACCGCGCGTCGTGGCGGCGGCAGAGCGGGCCGGGGTCACCGATGTGGTCTACACCAGTTTCCATCCGATCGCCGGCCTCTTCGACGCCCACCGGGCCACCGAGGAGGCGCTCGCCGCAGCGGGCCCGGTCCACACGGTGCTGCGGAACCCGTTCTACACCGCGAGCCGTTCGTCGACGCGGCGCTCCGGGACGCCACATCCGGGGCGGCGTTGGTGCACGCGACCGGGGGCCGGAACCTGACCACCGCCACCCGGGCCGACCTAGCCGATGCCGCAGCGGCCGCCCTGCTGCGCCCCGACACCCGGGGGCGGACCTACACCCTCAACGGCCCGCCGTGGACGTACCAACAGGTGGCCGCCGCGCTCGGCGTCGAGGCCCGAACCGGCGTGGTGACCGGCCCGATGGGCTGGCTGCACGGATTGGCCCGTGCCGGCACCCTGGACGTGTCGACCGACCACCTACGTGAACTGCTCGGACGGACGCCGGCCGGCATCCTCGACGACCTCCCTCGGGCCAACTGCTGACCCGGGTTTGTCAACCGCGGGACGGGACTGGTGAACAACTCCGGCCTGCCCTATCTCTGGAGCGCAGGCACCCTTCGATGGAGGAGAACAGGATGCGAACCAGACCCAGTCTCGCGGCGGTCATGACGCTCGCCGTGACGGCCGCAGCGATGACGGTGGCCGATCCAGCACTGGCCCTCAATCAGAAAACCTGCCAGGTGAAATACGACGGCGTCGACCGCGACTGCATCACCCAGACGCTGGATCTCGCCGGATCGAACCTGTTTCACGTCGCCTCGACCGGTGCCCCGGCAGACCAGTCCTGGCTGTTGATCGTCACGGATGTGAACAACGGCAAGGTCGTCGTCAATGATCCCCCAATCTGGGGCAACGCGAACGTCTGGCGGACCAAGGTCTACTCCGACTACACCGCCTACGCGTGGTGTAACCGGCCCTGCCCCGGACTGACGCTGTACTTCGCCAACGGCTGACCTGGATGCCCTGCTGGCGTGAATCCGACTTCACCGACGGCTTCGGCCTCTTCTCACGTGATGCTGATCCCACGTGATTAGTTGAAGTCGGTGGATGTGAGGGCGATGCCGCGTCCGGAACGTTCGATGGATCCTGCTGCCGGTCCGGTGCAGATGCTGGCCACCGAGCTTCGTGACCTGCGTCGACGTGCGGGGAACCCGGGATATCGGGAGCTTGCTTCCGAGGCCGGCTACTCGGTCACCGCCCTGGCCAACGCCGCCGGGGGCCGGCGTCTGCCGAGCTTGCCGGTGACGTTGGCGTTCGTCCGGGCGTGTGGTGGCGACCCGTCCGTCTGGGAGCGGCGGTGGCGGCAGGCGTCGGCCGAGTGGGCGGCGTCGCAGGGCCACGGCGCACGGCGGCAGTCCCCGGCAGCGGACGGGCGGCCGCCCTATCTCGGACTGGTCGGTTACGGCGTGCAGGACGGGGACCGCTTCTTCGGGCGGCGGCGGATCCTGGCGCAGTTGGTGCAGATGCTGGAGGAGCACCGGTTCGTCGCGGTGTTCGGCGCTTCTGGTAGCGGTAAGTCCTCGCTGTTGCGGGCCGGTCTGATCCCCGCCATCCGGTGCGGTGACCCGGCCCGCGGCGGCGGACACGTCGTACTGATCACCCCGGGTGCCGAGCCGACCAAGGCGTTACGCAAGGCGTTGGAGCAGGTGCCGGCCACCACCTCGGTGCTGCTGGTGGTGGATCAGTTCGAAGAGCTGTTCACGCTGTGCCGCGACCCGCTCGAACAAGCCGCCTTCATCACCGTGCTGACGGCCTCGGTCGTCGACGCGGACGCGGCGGAGGACACCGCGCCGCGGATGCGGGTGGTGATCGGGGTCCGCGCCGATTTCTACGCCCGCTGCGCGGAGTCCGCGCCACTGGCCCAGCTGCTCGCCGGGGCCAACGTCCCCGTAGGCCCGCTGGCCCCGGACGAGCTGCGCGAGGTGGTCACCGAGCCGGCCCGGCGCGCCGGTCTGACCGTCGAACGGGCCCTCCTGACCAAGATCGTGGCCGATGCCGAGGCACAACCGGGAGCCTTGCCGCTGGTCTCGCACGCCTTGCTGGAGACCTGGCGGCAACGCCGCGGCGAGGTCCTGACACTGGCCGGGTACGAGGCCGCGGGCGGGATGAGCGGTGCGATCGCCCAGACGGCGGAGTCGGTGTACCAGGGTCTGAACGCGCGCGATCGGGAAACGGCCCAGCACGTGCTGACCCGGTTGGTCGCGCTGGGCGAGGGTGTGCCGGATACCCGGCGCCGGGTACGACGTGACGAGTTGGACCGGCCCGGGGTGGGTGCGGTGCTCACGAAACTGGCCGACGCGCGCCTGCTGGTCCTCGGTGTCGACACCGTCGAGATCGCGCACGAGGCGCTGATCAGGGCCTGGCCCCGGCTGGACGACTGGCTGCACGACAACCGGGACGAGCTTCACCTGCGCCGCCAGCTCACCGAGGCGAGCCAGATCTGGCTGTCCCATGACCGCGACAGCGGCGCGCTCTACCGCGGCGCGCCGCTGGCCGCCTGGGACGGACGCAGCCTTCAGCCTCTCAACGTCCTGGAACGCGCCTTCCTGACGGCCAGCCGCGATCGGCAGGCCCACGAGATGACCACCCGGCGCCGCCGCGTCCGGCTCGCGCTGACCGGTCTGACCGTCGCTGTGGTGGTGATGAGCGTGCTGGCCGCCATCGCCGGGGTCCAGGCGCGTCGGGCGAACGAGCAGCGTGACCTTGCCCGCTCCAGCCAGCTGGTGGCTCAGGCCCGCGCCCAGTTGCAGGTCGATCAGGAGGTCGCACTGTTGCTCGCCGTCGAGGCGTACGACACCGAGCCCACCGGGGAGGCGCAGTCGGTCCTGCGGCAGGCGGTGGCCTATTCGCGGGGGCGGGCCACCGTGGCCGCCGGCCAAGGCCAGGTGCTTGAGGTGGCGTACAGCCCGGACGGCCGCACGGTCGCCAGCGCCGGCGACGACGGCACGGTCCGCCTGTGGCAGCGCGCCGAGCCGGAGGGACTGCAAGCTGCCCCACGAGTCCTGCGGCGTGGCGACGCGGCACTCAACGGTCTCGCCTTCAGCCGGGACGGGCGGTCGCTCGTGGCAGGCGGGGATGACGGCCTCGTCACTGTGTGGAATCTGGCCGGCGGCGCCCCGGTGGTGCTGCGTGGGCACGGTGGCGTCGTGCACGCGGTCGCGTTCAGTCCGGACGGCCGGTGGGTCGCCAGCGGCAGCGACGATCGCACCGTCCGAATCTGGGACTCCGCGGGCCGGCGACATCCGGTGGTGCTGACGGCCGGGAGTCCCGCGCTCGGCGTCGCCTTCAGTCCGGACGGCAAGCAGGTCGCCGCCGGCGGCACTGGGACGATCCACATCTGGGATGCGACCGGCCGGGGCGCGCCGAGGGTGCTCACCGGCCATGAGTGGACGGTCAAGGATGTGGAGTTCAGTCCGGACGGAAGCCGGCTGGCCAGCGCAGGCAGCGACGGCACGGTGCGCATCTGGCCGACCTCGGGCCCGGCGATGCCGGTGGTCCTTCATGGCAACGACTCCTACGTCGAGTCTGTGGCGTTCAGCCCGGACGGCCGCCGGGTGGCCAGCAGCCACAGCGGCAGCAACACCATCCGGGTGTGGAACACGACCGGCGAGCAGGACCCGGTGGTGTTGCGCGGGCATGACGGAGCGGTGTGGAGTGTCGCGTTCAGCCCGGACGGGCGGCGGCTGGCCAGCGCGAGCACCGATGGCACGATCCGGTTCTGGGATCCCGGCGTCGCCGGGAGCCCGCTCGTGCTGCGCGGTCATCACGGGGAGGTGTGGACCGTCGCCGGCAGCGCCGACGGGCGGCTGATGGCCAGCGGCGGGGTGGACGCCACGGTGCGCGTCTGGCGAGACCCGTGGCGCGCCGACCCGTTGGTTCTGCGGGGCAATCAGGACGAGGTCCTGGTGGTGGCGGTCAGCGCGGACGGCCGCTGGGTGGCGAGTGGCGGACTGGATCAGACCGTCCGCGTCTGGAACGCGCAGACCGGCGAGGAGCGGGTGGTGCTGCGCGGCCACACGGGACCCGTGTTCGGCGTCAGCTTCAGCCCCGACGGGCAGCGCCTGGCCAGCGCCGGCAGAGACGGAAGTGTACGCGTCTGGTCGCTGGCCGGCGGCGCACCACTGGTGCTGCGTGGCCACGAGGGCGGCGTCCGTGCGATCGCATTCAGCCCGGATGGACAGCGCGTGGCCAGCGCGAGCACCGACGGCACAGTCCGGATCTGGTCCGCCGACGGTACCGGGACCCCGACGGTGGTGCAGGACCAACCGTCCGGCCGCCCGGTCTGGGCCGTCACGTTCAGCCCGGACGGCAGGCGTCTGGCCGTCAGCGCAGGACGGCGCCGTGCGGATCTGGTCCAGCGACGGCCACGGACCACCGGTCTCCCCCTGCAGGGTCACCGCGATGTCGTCTGGAGCGTCGATTTCAGTCCGGACGGCCGGCTACTCGCCAGCAGCGGCCAGGACAACGACGGCGTACGGGTCTGGCAAACCGCAACCGGCCGGGAGTTGGTCACCATGCGCGGCCACGGTGCCTCGGTCGAACAGGTCAGGTTCCTCCCCGACGGTCGACTCGCCACCGCGCACGGCGACAGCACCGTCCGGATCTGGCGATGCGACGTCTGCGGACCGATCACCGAGGTGCGCGCCAAGGCGGACACCTTGGCCACCCGGACCCTCACCGCCCAGGAACGCGAGACCTTCGTCCTTCCCACCCGGTGACCTGCCGTTGTCACCTCCGGACCGGGCTGCCAGGAGGTGTTGCCGCCGGCTGCGGTAGGTGGGATGCAGCCGAGCAGGGCGGAACCCGTCATCAGGTTCACCGAGTTGCCTCCCGGGCCCGCAGGTCATCGGTGCAGACGGCCGACGCGTAGCGATCTCAGGCGGATGGAAGGGTTGCAACAGAACAGACATTATGGTGCTCCACCGTTATGCCCGTTTTGACCGCCCTAATTAACGGTTTGTCATTACCGGTTATTCGTTAATTCGCCAGCACGGGTTGGGGTGACCACCGGGGCGGGCCGTCGCCGCCCCGCCGGACCAACAGCCCGCCGTCACCCCGCACCCGGGCCACGGACCATCCGCCCGGGTGCGGGGTGACGTGGTTCAGGTCGTGTGGCGGATGATCGAGCCGGCGATCCGCTCGGTGAGTCCGGGGGCGAAGAACGGGTGGTGGCCCATCCCGGGCACGATCTCCAGTTGCGCCGTGGGGATCTGCGCCGCGAGTGCCTCGCCGTGGGCCGGCGGGAACAGCGGGTCGTCGCTGCCGTGCAGGACCAACGTCGCGGCCGTGATGCCGGACAGCGACGCCCGCCGGTCGTCGTCCCAACGCCGACCGGCCAGATCGTGGTTCGCCGCGGCGGCGAGGTTGCCGGCCCGGTCGTGACAGTGTTCGACGAACCGCCGCGCGGCCGGCTCGTCGAAGGGCAGCACGTCACCGTTGAGCACCCGCCAGGTCTGCACGTCGGCGTCCACCCGCTGCTGCGCCGTCGCGCGGGGTGCCCTCGCCGCGCCCATCAGGTGGTCGAGGAACCGTGCCGTCGGAGGTGGGAGTTCACCCTCCGCGGCCGGTTGACCCGCCAGCGCCCGCGCCCACGCCGGTCCGGGGTTGTTCCCCATCGGGGAGGAGGCCATGGCCGTCAGCGTGCGGACCCGGGCCGCCCGGTGCACGGCGAGCCACTGCCCGATCGCCGCACCCAGCGACGTCCCCACGATGTGCGCGGCGGCGACACCGTACGCGTCCAGGACGGTGACCGCGTCCGAGGCCAGGTCGGCGAGCGCGTAGGGGTGCGTCGCGAAATCGACGGAGTCGGACCGGCCGGTGTCACGGTGATCGAAACGGATCACCTGCCGGCCGCTGTCCACCAGGGCTTCGACCAGTTCGTCGGGCCAGCCGACGCCCTGGGTGGACGTGCCCATGACCAACAGGACGGTGGGGTCGTCCGGGTGCCCGAAACGCTCGGTCCACAACCGGACGGCCCCGCGAACGAACTTCTCCTCGCCAGTAAGCATGGC
Source organism: Micromonospora sp. WMMD735 (assembly GCF_049178995.1). Lineage (NCBI taxonomy): Bacteria > Bacillati > Actinomycetota > Actinomycetes > Micromonosporales > Micromonosporaceae > Micromonospora > Micromonospora sp. WMMD735. The sequence continues at coordinate 1,316,827 of NZ_JBMHMJ010000002.1, read as the reverse complement.
GGCACGGTAGCGGTCACCAGTTCACACGTATGCCACTACCCTTTGTAGTGAAGAAACGCGCCCGTGAGATAATAGAGGGGCAGGACGGCGCCTACGGCGAGCCGGCTGCGGTCGTCGACCCGCCGGCCCGAGAATCGACGGATGGCGACGGCCCTGCGCTACCACGCGGCTCTGCACTACTACGTGGTCCACGACGGTGCCGGCGAGCCGGAGGGGTTGCTGGCCGAGGAGTTCCTCCTCGCGGCGGACCACTCCTGCATCGGGTTGGTGGGTGGCGGCTGGAGCCGCTCGGAGCACCGGTGGCACGACGCGTCGGCCACCAGCCGGCGGCTGCGCGTCGATCCCGCGCTGCGGGCCCGGCTGACGCCCGTCAGCCGGGACGGGGCGGCGACGCTCTACCGGGAGCTCTGCGGTGCCGCCCTGCCGGACGAGGCCGCGCTGCGGACGTGCTTCGGTGCGCCTTCCGCGCCGCCGTCACCGCCCCTGTCGCTGCATCGGCCCGAGGCCACACCGGGGTTCCGCGAGACGCGCACCTACCGGATCCTGTTCGCCGGCGGGCTGGCCCCGGGTGGGCTCACGGCGCTCGGCGGAGCGTGGCAGATGCCGCTCACCGGCGATCTCGCGGATACCGGGGTACGCGTCCTGGGCACGGTGTGCCGTCAGGTCGGCCGGGACGCCTTCCGCTGGGAACTGCGCCGCATCGCCGCGGGCGCCGCGTGGGGACTGGACGTGACGTGTGACCTGACGGGCGACCGTGACGAGGCGGTCGGTGTGCTCCTGCGCGCCCTGACGACGCAGGTGCAACTCCAGGGGCTGGTCCCCGTCACCGTCGACCGGTTCCGCTGAGCGCTGGCTGCGTGAGGCGGTGGGCTGAGGATCGCGTCGTGGCCAGGCGGGGTGGGGGACGGTGACGTCGGGTCCGGGCCGGCTAGGGCTGCGGGTGGCGTAGCCGGGCCAGTGACCGGTTGAGCCACTCGGTCAACAGCGCGCGTTCGGCGTCGGTGAGGCCGGGCAGGTCCGGCGTCAACGCCGCGAGGGTCACCGCGACCGTGCGCAGGGTCGGGTCGGGGGTCACCGGGGCGGCGGTGAGGATGCCGCCGAGGACGGCGTCGAACACGGCGTCGCCCAGTCCGGGGTCGCGTTGCGACGCGGGGGTCCCCAGCAGGGTGAGGATGACGCCGGTGCCGGCGGCGTGGATCATCATGGTGGCCCGCTGCTCGTCGACCCGCAGCCGGCCGGCGGCGGCGAGCCGGCGCACCCGCGAGCGCAGCACCGTCAGGCCCGCCACCGACGCCGGGGACGGGTCGCCGGGCCCGCGCGTGCCGAGCAGCCGGAACAACTCGGGGTTGGCCAGGCCGAACTCCACGTGCGTACGCCACCCGGCACGCAGGTCGGCCACCGGATCCTGCGGCGCGGTGTCCGTGGCCATCGTCTTGGTGGCGACGTAGCTGGCCAGCACGTGTTCGGCGACGGCGTCGACGAGGCCGTTCTTGTCCCCGAACAGCCGGTAGATGGTGGGTGCCTGCACGCCTGCGGCCTGGGCGACGGCGCGGGTGGTCACCGCGTGCGCCCCGTGCTCGCGCAGCAGGCGGGCGGCTGCCGTGACGATGTCGGATCGCACGTCGTCGCGGGGCGGGGTGTCGGGCGTCACGGTCACGAATCAACGATAACAGCACCTTGTTAGCAGCGAAGTATCGATGTTAACGTCTGCGCCGTAACGCTGGTTCGTCGAAGGGGTCCCCTCGTGTACGTCATCACCGGTGCCACCGGGCAGCTCGGCTCCCGGATCGTCGACCAACTGCTGGCCCGGGTGCCCGCCACCGCCGTCGGGGTGAGCGTGCGCGACACCGACAAGGCCATCCACCTGGCCGAACGAGGCGTACGGGTCCGTCGGGGGGACTTCACCGACCCCGCCACGCTGGAGCGCGCCTTCGCCGGGGCCGACCGGGTGCTGATCGTGTCCGCCGCCATCCGGGGCGGCGACGCGGTCACCGCGAACCGGGCCGCCGTCGACGCCGCCCGCGCCGCGGGAGCCGCCCGCATCCTGTACACCAGCCACCAGGCCGCCTCCCGCGACTCGCTTTTCCCCGCCCAGGTCACCCACGCCGCCACCGAGGAGCATCTCGCCGCGACCGGGGTGCCGTTCACCGCCCTGCGCAACGGCTTCTACGCCGGCGCCCTCGGGTTCGCCATCGGCGACGCCCTGACCACCGGCCGCCTGGTCGCGCCGGCTGACGGGCCGGTGTCCTGGACCGCGCACGACGACCTGGCGGAGGCCGCCGCCATCGCGCTGACCGGCCAGGGCGTGCTCGACGGCGTCACCCCCGCGTTGACCGCCGGGCAGGCCCTCGACCTGGCGGACGTCGCCGGCATCCTCACCGACCTCACCGGGCGCACCGTCACCCGGCTCGTCCTCGACGACGACGAGTGGCGGGCCGCCGCCGTCGCCCGGGGCATGCCCGCAGCCGCCGCCGACTTCACCCTCGGCATGTACCGGGCCGCCCGGCGGGGCGAGTTCGCCGTCACCGACCCGACGCTGGAGGCTCTCCTCGGTCGGCGTCCGACACCCGCCCGGCGGGTGCTGGAAACCCTCGTCGCCGCCGCGTCCCCCACCGGTCCGCAGCCGGTACGTCGGGCCTGAGCCGCGCCACACGGCCCGGCGCGCGGGACCCGGCGGTGCGAGGATCGGTCGCATGCCCACCGAGGAACGACTGGCCGGTCGCGGGGTCCGGGACGCCGTCGACGAACTGACCCGTACGCTCGGCCCGCACACCGACCGGGACTGGAGCGCCCCCGCCGGGGACCTGGAATGGTCGTGCTGGACGACCGCCGCGCACGTCGCCTACGACCTGCTCGGCTACGCCACCCAGCTCACCGGTCGGCCCGACACCGGGTACCTCCCGCTCGACCTGCGGGTACGCCCCGACGCCACCCCCGCCCAGGTGCTGGTCGTGGTGGCCGCCTGCGCAGGGCTGCTCGCCGCCGCGCTCGACACCGTCCCCGCACGCACCCGCGCCTGGCACTGGGGTCCCTGCGACCCGGCCGGCTTCGCCGCCATGGGCATCGCCGAGACGCTGCTGCACACGTACGACATCACCCGGGGGCTCGGGGTGACGTGGCGGCCGCCGACGGCACCCAGCGCGGCGGTGCTGGGGCGGCTGTTCCCCGACGCGCCCGCCGGTGATCCGGCCGACGTGCTGCTGTGGATGACCGGGCGGGCCACCCTGGGTGAGCGGCCCCGGCGCACCGCGTGGACCTGGCGGGCCGCCGTCGACTGACCCGGCGGCTACGCCGGCGGTCGCCGCCACGGCCAGCGGAACCGGGGGCGTCGGGCGGGGGGCGCGGGCGTCGGAGCGGATGCAGCGGGCACGGCGCGGGTGGCGCGGTGGGCCCGCCACTGGCGCAGCACCGCCTCGGTGTCGACCGGGCGGACCGCCACCCGGGGCCCGGTGGGATACCGCAGCCACGCCACGATCTCCTGGTTGAGCAGCCCGACGAACTCCCGGACCGACTCCTCGGTGGGCAGGTCACGGACCTCGTCGGGCACCTGCTCGACCCGGCGGCGCAACTGCAACGGGGTGGGCAGCAGCAGGTCGGTGGGCAGCGCCTCCCGCTCCAGGAAACTGGTGATCCACCAGGACTCGTCGTAGGGGACGTCGCGGCCGGGGATCGGCTTGCCCATGCCGGGCAGGTTGTCGAACTCGCCCCGTTCCTGGGCGCTGCGGATCTGCGCCTCGACCGAGGCCTCCCACGCGTCCACCATCCTCCGGACACCTCCCCCGCCACCGTATCCGCCCGGCCGTCACCGGTGCAGCGCCCGCGGGGCGGGCGGCATTCCCCGGTTCAGCGGTGGTGCCGCACGTGGCGGTGCCCGTCGAGGGGGAACGGCGGCCGGGCGGGCAGCACCTCGACGAACGGGAAGCCGCTCTTCTCCGCCACCCGGCAGGACGCCGGGTTGTCCAGTTGGTGCAGCAGCTCCAGCCGGGCCAGCCCGGTCGCGGCGAACCGGGTGAACGCCCACCGGCTCACCGCGTCCACCGCCCGGGGCGCCACCTGACGGCCGCGTGCCGGCCCGGCCGTCCAGTAGCCGATCTCCGCGTCGGCGCGGCCCGGCACCACGTCCTTGAGCAGCACGCAGCCGACCACCAGGTCGCCGTCGGGGGTGGGTTCGCAGACGGCGAAGCTGAACCGGCGGCCCGCCGCCCAGCCCTGCCGGTTGCCGTCGACCCAACGTCTGGCCTGTGCCGGGGTGGTCAGCGGGTTACGGGTCCGGGCCCGCAGCTCCGGATCCCGGTGCGCCTCGACCAACGCGTCGACGTCGTCGTCGCGCCAGCAGCGCAGGAGCAGTCCGGGTGCGGTGACGGTGGGGGCGGCCCGCAGGGTCACAGACATCTGAGCAGTGTGGCCGCTGTCCGGCCCGTCCGGAACCCCCGACAGGGTCGGGCACCACGGGGCGTCGCCCGACGACGGCGCGGCGTAAGGTGCGGGGCAGGACGGCGGACGGGGGCGGCGATGGTCACGGTCGGTGCGGTGGCGGGAATCGCCCTGGTGGCGCTCGGTCTGGTGCTCACCCCGGGGCCGAACATGGTCTACCTGGTGTCCCGGTCGGTCAGCCAGGGCCGCCGGGCCGGGCTGGTGTCCCTGCTCGGGGTGGCCGCCGGGTTCGGCGTCTACCTGGCCGCCGCCGTCGCCGGCATCGCCACGGTCTTCGTGCTGGTACCGCCGCTGTACACGGCGGTGAAGCTGGCCGGTGCGGCGTACCTGCTGTGGTTGGCGTGGCGGACGCTGCGCCCCGGTGGGCGCTCGGCGTTCACGCCTCAGGAGCTGCCGGTGGACCGGCCGCGCCGGCTGTTCGCCATGGGCCTGCTCACCAACCTGCTCAACCCCAAGATCGCCATCCTGTACGTGTCGTTGCTGCCGCAGTTCGTCGACCCCGCCCGGGGTGACGTGGCGGTGCAGAGCCTGCTGCTCGGCGGCACCCAGATCGCCGTCGCGTTGACGGTGAACACGCTGATCGTGCTGACCGCCGGGTCGGTGTCGGCGTTCCTGGTGCGCCGGCCGGGCTGGGCGCGGGTCCAGCGGTGGGTGACCGGCAGCGTGCTCGCCGCGATGGCCGTGCGGATCGCGGCGGACCGGTCCCGGGCCGCGGTGGCGACCGGTTGATCCGCTCAGACCGGTGACGGCCGGGGTGCCGCCGCCGGCAGTTCCCGGTTCACCGGGCCGTCGACCGCGGCCACGGCCAGCCCGATCGCGTAGAACATCACCGACAGGTTCATGTCGGTGAAGCCGTAGAACGGGGCGAGGGCGAGGGCGACCACCGGCACCACGCTCAGCCACCTGCCGGCCGCGGACACCGCGACGGCGGTGCTGCGGACCAGCACCACGAGCAGGGCCAGCAGCGTCAGCAGGGCGGGGATGCCGTAGCTGTACATGGTCAACCAGACCTGGCCCTGGGTGCCGAGGGGTTCCGCGCCGGTGGTCGTGTCGGCGCTGCGTGGGGTGCCGTAGCCGAGCAGCGGCGAGTGCAGGACCGCGTCGAGGGTCTGCCGGTACAGGTCGGCGCGGTCGCGGGTCGAGTCGGTGTTCTCCACCCGGTTCATGATCATGTCGCCGACCGGGACGACCAGGGTGACCACCCAGGCCACGGCCATCCCGGCGGTGATCGTGCCGATCAGCCGGACGTCGCCGCGCACCAGGGCGCGCAGCCCCAGGTAGAGCAGGCCCACCCCGAGGCCGACGAACATGCCCCGGTTGAGGGTGAGGAACGCCGGCACCAGCGCCAGCGGCAGGGACACCAGCAGCACCCGGCGCAGCGGTCCGGTGCGCACCGTCGACAGGTACGCCAGCACGCACGGCACGAGCAGCGCGAACCCCGTACCCCAGTTGTTGGTGTACGGGTACGGGGCGGCCGTGCGGTAGTACGGGTTGCGACCGGTGGGGTTGAACTCGGTGGAGTGCACGTGGGTGACCGCCCGGATCATCCGCTGCCCGGCCAACCCGTCGGGCAGCAGCACCTCCACCGGGGTGGTCAGCGCGAGCCGGGGGGCCAGCACGCCGAGCCAGCCGAGCGCCACCATCCCCAGCCAGAAGAACAGCACCGGTTGGAACAGCCGGTCCCAGCGGGCCCCCTGCCGGGCAGCGGTGTAGACGTACAGGTAGACCACGAGGGCGGTGAGGACGAAGCCCAGCCGTAGGCCGTAGCCGAGCAGGCTGCTGGCCTTCTCCAGCCGGGTGGCGCTGACCACGACGAGGCCGACGAGGACGAACCACAGCGCCGAACCGGGTGGCCAGGACACCCGGCCGTGGGTGAGCAGGACCACCGCCAGCAGCATCCCGAACAGCGCCCAGCCGAGGTAGAGGCCGCCGAGCGCCCACCACAGCGGCATCGCCGCGAACATCAGGTACAGCGGCCAGAGCGGCAGCGTGCGCGGTGCCGTCGTGTTTCTCGTCCCCACCGGGGCAAGGTTAGGCCGGTGGGGTCCGGTCGGTCATCGGCGGAGTGGCTGTGACGGACACCATCGGGGCCGTTTCCTCGCGGATCACCGCGACGCCGCCGGCCGGCAGGACCACCGTGCCGTCGGCGGGGGCGTCGGTGAGCAGGTCGACGCCGGTGGTGGGCACCCGCTGCGGCCGGTCGGTGTGGTTGAGCAGGAACAGCCAGCTCCCCTGCGGGCCGGCGCGGCGGACCGCCTCCACCCCGGGTGGGGCGTCCGGGCAGACCGGGGCGAGGCCGGCGGTCCGGGCCACCTCGGTGAGCAGCCGCCGGTAGGTGCGGTCGTCGGGCCGGGTCGACAGGTACCAGGCGGTGCCGTCGCCGGTGCGGTGCCGGGTCACCGCCGGTCGGCCGTCGAGGACCCCGCCGACGTACGTGCCGACCGGTTCGGCGCCGCACAGGTGCACGGTCTCCGACCAGATCCGGCCGGTCCCGCCGCCGGAGAGCAGCACCTGTTCGTCGGCGGCGAGCGGGTGGAACTCCTCCACCCGCAGGCCGAGCAGGTCCCGGTACGCGCCGGGGTAGCCGCCGAGGTGTACCCGGCCGTGCGGGTCGGCCACCCCGCTGAGGTAGCTGACCAGCAGGTGTCCGCCCGCCTCGACGTGGGCGCGGACCCAGCCGGCGGTGGCGTCGTCGGCCAGGTAGACGGCGGGCAGGACGAGCAGCCGGTACCGGTCGAGCGGGTCGCCGGGGACGACGATGTCGCAGCCGTACCCGGCCCGCCACAGCGCCCGGTGCGCGGCGGCCAGTTCGGCGTGCCCGTCGAGCAGGGTCGAGGGCATGCCGGGGTGGCGCAGCGCCCAGCCGCTGGCCGCGTCGAAGGCCAGTGCGACCGATGCGGTCACCTCGCCGGCGGTGACCTCGGCGAGCCGGTCGAGGTGCTCGCCGAGGCGGACCGTCTCACGGAAGACCCGGGTGTCCGGGCCGGTGTGCGGCACCAGCGCGGAGTGGAAGCGTTCCGCGCCGCCGGCCGGGGCCCGCCACTGGAAGAACATCGCCCCCCGGGAGCCGCGGGCGACGTGGGACAGGCTGTGCCGGGCCATCCGGCCGGGTTCCTTGGTGTGCGAGCGGCCGGTGGTGTGGATCTGGCTGGCGGCGCTCTCCATCAGCAGCCAGGTGGCCGGCCCGTCGGCGGGAGGCGCGCCGCGTCGGGTGGTGGCCCGGCGGCGGCCGTGTCGCGCCCAGCCGCGGGCCAGGTCGGCGGCGAGGGCGGTCTGTTCCTCGGCGCCGCCGTCGACGGCCGACGGGTAGTGGTCGACGGCGACCAGGTCCACCTCGGCCGCCCAGCGGGCGTGGTCGACCGGCACCCAGTCGCCGAGGACGTAGTTGGTGGTGACCGGCAGCGCCGGGTTGGCCGCGGTGAGCAGGTCACGTTGTTCGACGTACGCGGCGAGCAGGGTGTCGGACCAGAACCGCCGGAAGTCCAGCAGCTGGCCGGGATTGCCGAGGTACTGGGTGGCCCGGGGGGTGCTCACGTACGCCCAGTCGGTGTAGTGCTGGCTCCAGAAGCTGGTGGCCCAGGCGTCGTTGAGGGTGTCGAGGTCGCCGTGGCGTTCGATGAGCCAGCGGCGGAACGCGGCCTCGGCGTGCGGGCAGTGGCAGGTGGTGCCGTACTCGTTGTGCACGTGCCACAGGGCGACGGCCGGGTGGTGGGCGTAGCGGGCGGCGAGGGTGGCGGCGATGCCCCGGGCGGCGGCCCGGTAGGCGGGGGCGGCGGCGCAGTAGGTGTCGCGGCTGCCGTGGTGCAGTCGGACGCCGTCGGCGGTGACCGGCAGCGCGTCGGGGTGCGCCAGGGAGAACCAGGGTGGTGGGGACGCGGTGGGGGTGGCCAGGGCGACCCGGATGCCGCCGTCGTGCAGCAGGTCCAGCACCTCGTCGAGCCAGCCGAGGTCGTAGCGGCCGGGGGCGGGTTCGAGGCGGGACCAGGCGAACACGCCGACGGTGACCAGGTTGATCCGGGCCCGGCGCATCAGGGCGACGTCCTCGCGCCAGGTGGCGGCGGGCCACTGCTCGGGGTTGTAGTCACCGCCGTAACAGAGCCGCCCGTCGTCCCACATACCCACCATCCCGTCGACTTTGTTTGATAGATGTCCAAACTATGGAGGTGATTTACCCATGTCAATCGGGTAGACCGCTGGTCAATCGAAGTCGCTCGTTGACAGTTCGTTGGGAAGGCAAAGAAACTGTCGGTACCGCCGGAAAACGTGCCGAGGAGACGCCGATGCCGTACCGACCGCCACTGGTCCCGTACGAGACGTTCGTGGCCGACCCGCCCGACCTGCCCGTACGGGAACCGGGCGAGGACGGGGTCGCCACCGTCGGCCGGGCCGAGGTCGTCGCCACCGACGGGCACGGCGTCACCGTCAAGGCCACCCTGTCCGACGGCGGCAGCCTGGTGGTCCGCCTCGACGCCGCCGGCCACGGCGTGATCCGGGTCCGCCTCGCCGAGGACCCCCAGGCCCGCAGCCGCTCGGCCCGCGCGCTGCCCCTGGTCCACCCCCGGGCCCACCCCGCCGCGATCACCGTGGACGACACCCACGTGCTCATCGACGCCGGCGCGGTCGTCGCCGAGATCCGCCTCGACCCCTGGCACCTGCGGTTCCTCACCCCCGACGGACGGGTGCTGCTCGACCAGGACCCCGGCACCCGGGACATCAGCGGCCGCCGCCGCACCCTGCCGTTCGGCCGCAGCAGCGTCGACGGCACGCCCGTCGCCTGGCACGAGAGCTTCGTGGCGTTCGGCGACGAACGGTTCGTCGGCTTCGGGGAGAAGTTCACCCCGCTGGACAAGCGTGGCCAACGGGCCCTGATGTGGAACTACGACGCCTTCGGCGGGGAGTCCGAGCGGTCCCACAAGAACGTGCCGTTCTACCTGTCCGACCGGGGCTACGGGGTTCTCGTCGACAGCGGCATGCCGGTGCAGTTCGACGTGTGCCAGTCCACCCACAGCGCCGTGCAGATCCTCGTCCCCGACGACCTGCTCGACTACTACGTGCTCGCCGGCCCCACCCCCGTGGAGGTGCTGGACCGGTTCGACGAGCTGACCTGCCGGCCGTACCTCCCGCCGAAGTGGGCCTTCGGGGCGTGGATCTCCTCCGGGTTCTACCCCGACAGTCAGCAGCGGGTGCTGGAGCGGGCCCGCCGCATCCGGGACCGCGACATCCCCTGCGACGTGCTGCACCTGGACTGCTACTGGCAGGTCGCCGGCCGCTGGTCGGAGCTGCGCTGGGACGACGAGGCGTTCCCCGACCCGGCCGGGATGCTGACCACCCTCGCCGGGCAGGGCTTCCGGGTGTGCCTGTGGATGAACCCGTACCTGATGACCGACAGCCCGCTCTACGCCGACGCGGCCCGCGCCGGCTACTTCCTGCACCGCGCCGACGGCAGTACCTACGTGGCGGACGTGTGGCACGGCAGCTACCCGGCCAGCGCCATCGTCGACTTCACCAACCCCGACGCCGTCGCCTGGTTCCGGGGACTGCTGCGCCCCCTGCTGGAACAGGGGGTGGCGGTGTTCAAGACCGACTTCGCCGAGGGGGTGCCGGCCGACGCGGTGGCGCACAACGGCATGACCGGCGTCGAACTGCACAACGTCTACACCCTGCTGTTCAACGACATCGTCGCCGACCTCACCGAGGAGGTCGCCGGGCACCGTACGGTGTGGGCCCGCTCGTCGTACCTGGGCGGGCAGCGGCACAGCGCGCAGTGGAGCGGCGACGTCAACGCCACCTGGCCCGGACTGGCCAGCACCCTGCGCGGCGGCCTGTCGCACGGGCTGTCCGGGGTGCCGTTCTGGAGCCACGACACCGGCGGTTTCCACGGCACCCCCGAGGCGGACCTGTACGTGCGGTGGACCCAGTTCGGGGCGCTGTCACCGCTGGTCCGGCTGCACGGCACCACGAGCCGGCTGCCGTGGGACTTCCCCGCCGACACCGAACGCGACGCGGTCGCCGCGCTGCGGCTGCGCTACCGGCTGATGCCGTACCTGTGGTCGGCGGCGGTGGAGTCGGCGCGTACCGGAGCGCCGATGATGCGGGCGCTGCTCGTCGACACCCCCGAGGACCCGACCGCGTGGACCACCGACCTGCAGTACCGGCTCGGCACCGACCTGCTCGTCGCCCCGGTCACCGACCCGTCCGGACGGCGGGCCGTCTACCTGCCCACCGGCGACGACTGGATCGACGCCGGCACCGGCGAACGGCACGGCGGCGGCCGGCACCTGCGGGTGGCCGTGCCGCTGCACCGGTTGCCGCTGTTCGTCAGGTACGGCGCACTGGTGCCGCTCGTCGCGGCCTCAGGCACCGTCGGCGACGGCCCGTTCGACGACGTCACCCTGGTCAGCTGGGGTGGTGTGGACGCCCGTACGGTGCTGCACGACGTCGACGGCGACACCGTGGTGCAGGCGCTGCGTGACGGCGACACCCTACGGGTCCGCACCGACGGGCCGCTGCGGGTCCGCCGGCTGAGCGTGGTCGGCGACGACGCCCCCCGCCGGCTGCTGCTCAACGGCGAACCGGTCACCCCGACGCCGTTCACGCCGTGGTTCCCGCCGGACTGACCCCACCGGGCCGGGTGGCTGTCCGGGCTCCGGACGTGCCGCTAGAGTTAGTTGAGTTTCCAGCCGAACAGACGCACCGACGGCGCACCGGCCCGCCGACGGCGTCGCCCACCGGCCGACCCGGCGTGCCCGTGCGGGGTCGACGGTGGGCGATGACGCACCGGCACGGCACCACCCACCGTCGGGCGCAGGGAGCGGACAGACCGTGATCAGCATCCACAACGAACCGCAGCCGACCGACCTGGGCGACGTCCGGGTGGCCAACCGGGCCGTGGTCCTGCGGCACGTCCGCCTGCACGCCCCCTGCTCCCGGGCCGACATCGCCGCCACCACCGGGCTCAACAAGGCCACCGTGTCCAGCCTGGTCACCGAACTGCTCGACAGGCGGCTGGTCCGCGAGACCGGGCTGACCGGCAACCGGGTCGGCCGGCCGGCCACCATGCTCGTCCTCGACGGCTCCCCGTACGCGGCACTGGGCCTGCAGATCGGCGCGGACGACCTGGTGGTGGTCGCCGTGGACCCGGGCGGCAACCGGCTGCTCACCTGGCGACGGGCGTTCCCCGCCCCCACCGCCTCCCCCGCCGACACCGTCCGGGCGCTGGTCACCCTGGCCCGCCGCGCGATCGGCCGGGTCACCGGGCAGGGCCGCACCGTGCTCGGCCTGACCGTCGGGGTGCCCGGCCTGGTCGACACCGCCGGCGGGGTGCCCCTGGCCAGCGGCCTCGGCTGGCGGGACGTCCCGCTCGCCGCCGACCTGCGGGCCGCGCTGCGGGAGACCGGGTTCACCGTCGCGGTGGACACCGACGCCAACCTCGCGGTGCTGGCCGAACAGCGCCACGGCGCGTACGCCGGCGCCACCGACCTGGTCCACGTCACCGGCGGGGTCTCCGTCGGCGCGGGGGTGCTCGCGGGTGGCCGGCTGCTGCGGGGCGGCCGGGGCCACGCCGGTGAACTCGGCCACCTCTGCCTCGACCCGGCCGGGCCACCGTGCCCGTGCGGCCGACGTGGCTGCCTGGCCGCGTCGACCGCGCTGCCGGCCGTGGTGGCCCGCCTGCTGCCCGACGCCACCCAGGACGGCCCGGTCACCGACTACCTGCCGGAACTCGACCGGATCGTGGCGTCGGCCCGGCAGGAGGACCCGGCCGTGCTGGCCGGGCTCGCCGAGATCGGCCGGCACCTCGGGCACGGGGCGTCGGTCCTGGCGAACCTGCTCAACCCGGAGGCGATCGTGGTCGGCGGGCACTTCGCCACCCTCGCGCCCTGGCTGCTGCCGTCGGCCCGCGCGGAACTGGTCGCCCGGACCCTCGCCCCGCAGGCAGGGGGCTGCCGCCTCGACGCCTCCACGCTGGACTCCGCCGCCCCCGCGCTGGGCGGTGCCACCGCCGCGTTGGCCACCATCGAGGCCGGTCGACTCCCCGCCGGCTGATCCGGGGGCCGGTCACCTCTTGACCGGCCGACGCGCAGGTGCCAACCTCGAACCGCCGCCCCGTCGTTCGGGCACCCGGGGCGGCACGTTTTCCGCAGTCGTCGAAGCGCTTCGCCGCTCCGGGCCGACGACCGCCACCACCCTCACTCCGCGATGCCGCACGTCACCACGACCGTCGAAACGCTTCGACGGTCGGCCGGACGCCTCACCGCGAGCCACCGGAAGGTAACCGCAGATGAACGACCCCACCGGACCGTCCCCCGAAACGCACGCCGACGAGCTGCTGGCCCAGCTCACCCTGCCGGAGAAGATCGGCCTGCTGCACCAGTGGCAGGCCCCCGTGCCCCGGCTGGGCCTGCCCGGCTTCCGCACCGGCACCGAGGCGTTGCACGGGGTCGCCTGGCTCGGCCCGGCCACCGTCTTCCCGCAGGTCGTCGGCCTGGCCAGCAGCTGGAACCCCGACCTGATCCGGGCCGTCGGTGACGCCGTCGGCACCGAGGTGCGGGTCAAACACCAGGCCGACCCCGCCGGCGTCGGACTCAACGTGTGGGCGCCGGTGGTCAACCCGCTGCGCGACCCCCGCTGGGGCCGCAACGAGGAAGGCTGGTCGGAGGACCCGTGGCTGACCGGCCGGCTCGCCACCGCCTACGCGTCCGGGCTGCGCGGCGACCACCCCCACCGGCTGCGCACCGCCCCGACGGTGAAGCACTTCCTCGGCTACAACAACGAGACCGACCGGGCCACCACCTCCAGCGACCTGCCACCCCGGGTCCTGCACGAATACGAACTGCCCGCGTTCCGCGCGCCCCTCGCCGCCGGGGCGGCGGTCGCCGTGATGGCCTCCTACAACCTGGTCGACGGGCTGCCCGCGCACCTGAGCCCGCTGCTCAACGACGAACTGCGCCGGTGGACCAGCGACGAGGTGATGGTCGTCGGCGACGCCGGGGCGGTCACCAACATCGCCGGCGTGCAGCGCCACCTGCCCGACCACGTCACCGGATTCGCCGCCGCCCTGCGCGCCGGCATCGACAACTTCACCGAGGACGACACCGACAGCGCACCGACCGTCCAACGCCTCACCGAAGCCCTACGCCGGGGACTCGTCGACGAATCCGACGTGGACCGGGCGGTCCGCCGCATCCTCAGCGTCCGCATCCGCCTCGGCGACCTGGACCCACCCGGACAGGACCCGTTCGCCGGGGTCTCCCCCGACGTGCTCGACAGCCCCGCCCACCGGGACCTGGCCCGCGAGGCCGCCCGCCAGTCGATCGTGCTGCTCGACAACGACGGGCTGCTGCCACTGCCCATCCGCACCCCACCCCGGGTCGCGGTCCTCGGGCCGCTCGCCGACACCGTGTACGAGGACTGGTACAGCGGCACCCTGCCGTACGCGGTCACCGTCCGGGAGGGCCTCGCCCGGGAACTGCCCACCGTCACCCACCACTGCGGGGCCGACCGGATCGCGTTGCGCGTCGGCGACCGGTACGTCCGCTGCCCCCGCTCCTCCGAGGGTGGGCCGCTGACCGCCGACGACGGCCGCGACGGCACCTGGTTCGACGTGTTCGACTGGGGACAGGACGTGGTGGCGCTGCGCGCCGTCGCCAACGGCCGGCACGTCGGCGCCGACGACGACGGGGCCCTGGCCAACGACCGCCCCGGACCGGGCGGCTGGATCGTGCGGGAGACCTTCCGCTTCCGGCACCGCCCCGACGGCACCACCCTGCTGCACCACCTCGCCACCGGCGCGTACGTGCGGGTCGACGAGGACGGGCGGCTGCGCGCCGACGCCACCGACCCGGACACCGCCACCACGTTCACCGTCGAACCCGTCGCCGACGGCGTGGCCGAGGCCGCCGCGCTGGCCGACGCCGCCGACGTGGCCGTCGTCGTCCTCGGCAACCACCCGATGGTCAACGGCCGGGAGACCGAGGACCGCGTCGACCTGGCCCTGCCCGCCGGGCAGGAACGGCTGCTGCGCGCCGTGCACGCCGCGAACCCGCAGACGGTGCTGGTGCTCACCAGCAGCTACCCGTACGCGGTGGGCTGGGCGCACGAGAACCTGCCGGCGGTGCTGTGGTCGGCGCACGGCGGGCAGGAACACGGCACCGCCCTGGCGCAGGTGCTGCTCGGCGCAGCCGACCCCGGTGGCCGACTCACCCAGACCTGGTACCCCGACGCCGCCGACCTGCCCGACCTGCTCGACTACGACGTGATCGGCGCCGACAGCACCTACCTCTACTACCGGGGTGAGCCGCTGTACCCGTTCGGCCACGGCCTGAGCTACGCCCGGTTCCACTACGCTGACCTGCGGGTGGACCAGCCGACGGTGACCGCCGGCGGCGAGGTCGAGGTGAGCGTCGAGGTCACCAACACCGGCGACCGGGAGGGTGAGGAGACCGTGCAGCTCTACACCCGGCAGCGACGGTCCCGGGTCAAGCAGCCGCTGCGGCAGCTCCGCGACTTCACCCGGGTCACCCTCGCCCCCGGCCAGCGGCGCACCGTCACCCTGCGGCTGCGCGCCGACGACCTGACCTGGTGGGACGAGCAGCGCGGCGGCCCGGTGCTGGAGGACGCCACCCACACCCTGCTGGTCGGCCGCTCCGCCCGCGACATCCGCGCCGTCGGCGCGGTGACCGTGCACACCCGCGCCGCCGCGCCCCGGCCCCGCCCCACGGTGACCGCCGGCGGTGCCCGGTGACCGGCGCGTCCGGGCGCAGCCGCAAATCGCCCGACCAGGTCACCATCGTCGACGTCGCCCGGCACGCCGGAGTGGCGGTCAGCACCGTGTCGTACGTGCTCAGCGGCAAACGGGCCATCTCCGAGGTGACCCGCACCCGGGTCCTGGCGAGCATCCGGGAACTGGGCTACCACCCCAACGCCGGGGCACGGGCGCTGGCCAGCCGACGCGCCAACACCATCGCCCTGGTGCTGCCGTTACGCGCCGGCATGCAGGTGCCGGTGGTGATGCAGTTCGCGATCGCGGTGGTCACCACGGCCCGCCGCTTCGACCACGACGTCCTGCTCGTCACCTCCGACGAGGGGCCGTCGGGGCTGCGCCGCATCGCCGGCAGCGCCATGGTCGACGGGATGCTGGTGATGGACGTCGAGCTGGACGACTCGCGGGTGCCGCTGCTGCGGGACCTGACCCGACCCAGCGTCCTGATCGGCGTCCCCGCCGACCCGACCGGCCTGACCTGCGTGGACCTGGACTTCCACCGCGCCGGTCAGGTGTGCGTGGAACACCTGGCCCGGCTCGGGCACCACCGGGTGGCGCTGCTCGGCGCTCCCGCCGCCGTCTACGACCGGGGCACCGGCTTCGCCCACCGCACCCGCGCCGGGGTGGCCGCCGCCGCCGACCGGCACGGCGTCACCGTCGTCACCCAACCCTTCGAGGAGGGGCCCGCGGCGATCCGTCAGGAACTCGCCGACCTGCTCGACCGGCACCCCGACCTGTCGGCGCTGGTGGTGCAGAACGAGGCGGCCGTCGGGCCGGTGCTGGCCTGCCTGCCTGCCCTTGGCCGGCGGGTGCCGCAGGACATGTCGGTGGTGGCGATCTGCCCCGACCAGTTCGCCGAACAGGCCGCGCCCCGGATCACCTCGGTGCCGGTGCCCGCCGAGGAGATCGGCCGGCAGGCGGTCGCGTTGCTGATGCGCAAACTGCACGACGAGCCGGTGCCGGAGGTGACGCTGCTGCCACCCCGGTTGACCATCCGGGACAGCACCGCCGCGCCGACGGCCCGGACCCCCCGGTGACCGGCGGGCCACCCCCGTCGGCACACCGCATCTGGGACGACGCACCGGCCGCCGACTGGACCGACGCCTTCCTCACCGGCAACGGCGAGTACGGACTGATGGTCCCCGGTGACCCGCACGCCGAACGGCTGGTGGTCAACCACCACCGGTTCGTGCTGCCCAACGGCACCCACGACGCGCGGGCCCCGCACCTGGCCGCGTTGCTGCCCCGGATCCGGGAACTGGTCCTCACCGGCCGCCGCGCCGAGGCCGGTGAACTGCTCACCGGCGGTCGGGACCTGGCGTGGACCCAGTCGTACCATCCCGGGTTCGCGCTGACCGTCGACGCCCCCGCGACGACGGTGCGGGACTACCGGCGGCACACCGACTTCACCACCGGCGAGGTGGTGGTGCGGTGGTCCGGGCGGCGACGACGCAGCTTCGTCTCCCGCGCCGACCGGCTGGTCGTCACCCACCTGGACCAGGGCGACTGTGTCGTCGGGGCGACAGGTGACCTGCCCGGCCGCCCCGACACGGTGCACTACGACACCACCGCCCACCGCCACGACGGGCTGGTGTTCCTGCGGGTCCGGGGCCGCTACCCCGACGTCGGCGGCGCGTACGGCTTCGAGGCGGTGACCCTGGTCCGGGGCGACGCCGAACCCGCCGGTGACCGGGTGCTGGTACGCGGACCGGCGCTGCTGACCACCGCCCTGGAACGCACCGCCACCGCGGCGTGGCCCACCGCCGCGCAGCAGCGGCGACTCGCCGACGGCCCGACCGACTACCCGACGCTGCTGGCCCGGCACGTCACCCGGCACACCGGCCCCTACCGGCGGGTCGACCTGGACCTGGCGGTGCCGGCGGCGGACCGGGACCTGCCCGTGGGTGCGCTGCTCGCCCGGCAGGTCACCGCCGGTGACCGGTTGGACCCGGCGCTGCTGGAACGGCTCTTCCACGCCGGCCGGTACCTGCTGTTCAGCGCCAGCGGGGTGCTGCCACCCCGGCTGACCGGCATCTGGACGGGTTCCTGGGACGCGGCCTGGGCGGGGGACTTCACCACCGACGCGAACCTCAACCTGCAACTGGCCGGCGCGAACGTCGGCGCGTTGCCGGAGGTGACCGCCGCGCACGCCCGGCTGGTCCGCGCCCAGGTCGGACACTGGCGGGCCAACGCCCAGGCCGTCTACGGGGCACGGGGTCTGCTGGCGCCCAGCCGCACCGACGGTGAACACGGGCACCTGTTCCACGTCCACCCGCACTGGCCGTTCACCGCGTGGCTGGCCGGCGCGCACTGGCTGCTGCACCCGCTGTACGAACACCACCAGGTGACCGGGGAACCGTTGGGGGAGGTGGCGGGGTGGCTGGCCGAGGTGGCCGACTTCTTCACCGACGTGCTCACCGACGTCGACGGGCAGCCGGCGCTGGTGCCGTCGTACTCGCCGGAGACCGGCCCCCTCGACGACACCGACCGGCCGGTGCCCGTCGCCGTGAACGCCACCATGGACGTCGCCGCCGCCCGGCACGCCATGACCGTCGCCGCCGAGGTGACCGGGTCGCAGCGGTGGGCGGCGGCCCGGGACCGGCTGCCCGGCTACCGGGTCGACGCGCGGGGCGCGTTGGCCGAGTGGGCGTGGCCCGGCTACCGCCCCGACGACGACCACCGGCACGTCAGCCACCTCTACCCGGTGTGGCCGACCGGGGAGATCGACCCCGACGACACCCCGGAGCTGGCGGCGGCGGCGCACCGGGCGTTGACGCTCCGCGGCGACGAGGACGGCTCCGCCCACGGCACCCTGCACCGGGCCCTGGTGGCCGCCCGGCTCGGCGACGGGCCGCTGGTCGGGGCGTACCTGCGGCGGATCGTCGCGGCGGACATGTTCTTCCGGTCGTTGATGAGCGCCCACAACCCCGGCCGGGTGACCTACAACGCCGACGCCGCGCACACCCTGCCGGCGGTGCTGATCGAGGCGCTGGTGCAGTCCCGGCCGGGACTGCTGCGGCTGCTGCCGGCACTGCCGCCGGGCCTGCACCGGGGGACGCTACGCGGGGTGACCTGCCGGGGCCGGATCACCGTCGAGGAACTGACCTGGGACGACGGTCGGGTCACCGCCCGGCTGGTCGCCGCGAGCAGCCGCCGGATCCGGGTCCGCAGCCCCTACGGCGACACCGGCTGCGACCTGCCGGCGGGCACGGCGGTGCGGGTGACCCACCGCCGGTGACCCGCCCAGGGGCCGGCAGGCACGCGGGTCACAGCGCGTCGGGTCGGCACAGGGCGGGATGCCGCTGCCCGGGGCGCGCGTACCAGGGGGCGGCGTCGGGGGCGGCGGCGGTGTCCAACCGCAGCCGCGCCCACTCGTCCAGCTGCGGCAGCGCGTCGGGGGCGAACCAGCCCACCTCGGTGGACTCGTCGCCGTCGGCGCGGGGCCGCCCACCGACCGGCCGGCACCGGAACCACACGTTGAGGTATTCGCAGGCGTCGCCGTTGGGGTAGACCACCGGGTGGGTGGCGACCCCGGCGAGCCGGTCGACGACGACCCGCACCCCGGTCTCCTCCCACACCTCCCGCACGACCGCGTCGGCGGGCTGCTCACCCGGGTCGACGACGCCGGCCGGCAGCGACCAGCGGCCGTTGTCGCTACGGCGGGCCAGCAGCACCCGACCGGCGTCGTCGTGGACCACCCCGGTCACCCCGGGCAGCAGCAGCAGGTCGTGTCCGACGTGGGCGCGCAACTTCACGATGTACGGGGAGACGGCCACCGGCCCACCGTAACGGTCCCGGCGGCGCGGGTCGTACCGGTTGCGGTGGCGTGCCCGGGCAGCCTCTAGACTTCCCCGTCGATGGACCCGCAGCCCACCACCCCCGCCGACCTGCGTCCCTGCGCGTACTGTGGACGTGACGTCCCGCAACGTGCCGGTGCGGGACGCCCGTTCCGGTACTGCCGGGACAACGACGGCGCCTGCCAGCGGGCGTCGCGTAACTCGCGGATGCGCCACCGCAACGCCCCCGGACTCCCCGGCCAGGTGGCCCGCACCTGGGAGGTCGTCGACCGGCTCGACCAGGTGGTGGAAACCCTCACCGAGGCGTTGCACGCCGAGTTGTCCCCGGCGGGGGTGCAGCGGCAGCTCGCCCAGGCCCGCGCCGACGCCGCCACCGAGATCGCCGCCGCGCACACCGCCCGCGACGAGGCCCGCGAGGCCGCCGAGACGGCCGCCGCCGACACCGCCCGCGCCCGGCAGGAGACCCGGGCCGCGCTCGCCTCGGCCGACGCGGCGCAGCAGCGCGCCGAGCAGGCCGACACCCGCGCCGCCGCCGCCCGGGAACAGGCCGACCAGGCGCTCACCGCCGCCGACACGGCCCGCCGCGACGCCGCCGCCGCCCAGGCGCTGCGGGTGCAGGCCGAACGGGACCGCGACGCCGCCCGCCACGAGCTGCGGACCCTGCGCGCCGAACGGGACAACGCCCGGCAGCTCGCCGCCGACCTGACCGTCGACCGGGACGCCGCCCGCGCCGACGCCGCCCGGCACGCCGCCGACGCGCAGCGGGCCGTCGCCGACGCCACCGCCGCCCGCCAGGAGACCCGGCAGGCGCAGGCCGCCGCCACGGCGGCCCGCGCCGACGCCACCGCCGCCGCCGACCAGGCCCGGCAGGCGCAGGCCGCGACGCAGGAGGCCCGCCGCGACGCCGACGCCGCCCGCGAGGAGGCCGCCGCGCGGACCGCCCGCGCCGGGGAGGAACTGGCCGCCGCGCTGGCCCGGGTGGACGCCCTGACCACCGAGCTTGCGCAGGCCCGCGCCGAGGTGGCGCGGGCGCACCAGGCGTCGGCCGCCGACCGGGCCCGACTGGCCGAGCTGGACCGGGCGCTGGCTGACCGGGACGCCGCCCAACGCCGTGCCGCTCAACTCGCCGACCAGGTCAGCGACCTGGCCACCGCGTTGGCGCGGATCAGCGCTCAGTCGCCGGGCTGATCGGGCTGAATCGTGCCGGTCGGGGCGGCCTGCACCTCGACCCGGGTGTCGTGGAACGTCGGCCCACCACCGAGGTCGGTGTCACGGACCCCGGTGACCGCGTTGACGGTGCTGCCGCCGGGACTCAACCGCGCCCAGTACGCCTTGTAGGTGAACGCCAGCCCCGGGCGGGTGGCGTCGTCCACGGCGACGGTGGCCAGGAACTCCCCCCGGTCGTTGTGCACCCGCGCCGGGTCGCCGTCGGTCAGGCCCCGGGCGGCGGCGTCGACGGGATGCAGGTGGATGCGGGGCGGACCGGTGCGGCTGCGGTGCCACGGCAGCGACGCGAACGTCGAGTTGAGGAAGAACCGGCCGGCCGGGGAGATCAACGCCAGCGGGAACCGGCGGGCCAGCGCGGCGTCGGCCACCTCCACCGGCGGCGTGTACCCGACGAGCGGGTCGACGCCCTGCCCGGTCAACCGCGGATCGTGGAACCGGGCCCGCCCGTCGTGGCTGGGAAACCCACCCTCGGCGTACGGGGCGGAACCGACGGGCACACCGGTGGCCCGCACGTACGTCCGGCGGGTCAACTCGTCGTAGTCGACGCCGGTGCCGTCGAGCAGCTGCCGTGCCAGGTCCTCGTCGCTGTCGCGCAGCCGGGGATGGTCCAACCCGAGCGCGGCGGCGATCCGCCGGAAGATCTCCGTGTTGGGCAGCGCCTGCCCCGGCGGGTCGAGCACCGGCCGGTTCAGGGTGGCGTAGTGGTGGCCGTAGGAGGTGTGCAGGTCGAGGTGTTCCGGCTGCATGGTGGCCGGCAGCACCACGTCGGCGAAGTCGCAGGTGTCGGTCCAGCGCTGGCCCGGGTGGACGCCCTGACCACCGAGCTTGCGCAGGCCCGCGCCGAGGTGGCGCGGGCGCACCAGGCGTCGGCCGCCGACCGGGCCCGACTGGCCGAGCTGGACCGGGCGCTGGCTGACCGGGACGCCGCCCAACGCCGTGCCGCTCAACTCGCCGACCAGGTCAGCGACCTGGCCACCGCGTTGGCGCGGATCAGCGCTCAGTCGCCGGGCTGATCGGGCTGAATCGTGCCGGTCGGGGCGGCCTGCACCTCGACCCGGGTGTCGTGGAACGTCGGCCCACCACCGAGGTCGGTGTCACGGACCCCGGTGACCGCGTTGACGGTGCTGCCGCCGGGACTCAACCGCGCCCAGTACGCCTTGTAGGTGAACGCCAGCCCCGGGCGGGTGGCGTCGTCCACGGCGACGGTGGCCAGGAACTCCCCCCGGTCGTTGTGCACCCGCGCCGGGTCGCCGTCGGTCAGGCCCCGGGCGGCGGCGTCGACGGGATGCAGGTGGATGCGGGGCGGACCGGTGCGGCTGCGGTGCCACGGCAGCGACGCGAACGTCGAGTTGAGGAAGAACCGGCCGGCCGGGGAGATCAACGCCAGCGGGAACCGGCGGGCCAGCGCGGCGTCGGCCACCTCCACCGGCGGCGTGTACCCGACGAGCGGGTCGACGCCCTGCCCGGTCAACCGCGGATCGTGGAACCGGGCCCGCCCGTCGTGGCTGGGAAACCCACCCTCGGCGTACGGGGCGGAACCGACGGGCACACCGGTGGCCCGCACGTACGTCCGGCGGGTCAACTCGTCGTAGTCGACGCCGGTGCCGTCGAGCAGCTGCCGTGCCAGGTCCTCGTCGCTGTCGCGCAGCCGGGGATGGTCCAACCCGAGCGCGGCGGCGATCCGCCGGAAGATCTCCGTGTTGGGCAGCGCCTGCCCCGGCGGGTCGAGCACCGGCCGGTTCAGGGTGGCGTAGTGGTGGCCGTAGGAGGTGTGCAGGTCGAGGTGTTCCGGCTGCATGGTGGCCGGCAGCACCACGTCGGCGAAGTCGCAGGTGTCGGTCCAGCGCTGCTCCAGCACCACCGTGAACAGGTCGGCGCGGGTCAGGCCGCGACGCAGCCGGTTCTGGTCGGGGACGGTCGCGACCGGGTTGGTGTCGAAGACCACCAGCGCGGTGACCGGCGGGTCGGCCTCGTCGGTGAGCGCGGCGGCGAGCCGACTCATGTTGATCGACCGGGCCGGCGGGGCGGGCATCCCGGCGGGCCGGGCGACCCGGTCGGCGTCGATGCGGTGGTGCCCGCTGGTGGTGGCCAACGCCCCACCGCCGGGATACCGGAAGTCCCCGGTGAGCAGGGGGATCGCCGCGATCGCCCGGACCGCCTGCCCGGCCCCGGCGTGCCGCTGCAGACCCAACCCGATGCGGATGGCGGTGGGGCGGGTGGTGGCGATCCGCTCGCCGAGGTCCCGCACCACTTCGACGTCGAGACCGCACTCGGCGGCGGCGCGGGTCACCGGCCACTCGTCGAGGCGGGCCTGCAACCGGTCCCAGCCGACGGTGTGCGCGGCCACCCACGGCAGGTCGACCGCGCCGAGATCCCGGATGTGCCGCATCAACCCCAGGGCGAGCGCGGCGTCGGTACCGGGCAGCGGCGCGACGTGCGTGTCGCTGCGGGCGGCGGTGTCGGTGCGCAGCGGGTCGATGGTGACGACGTGGGCGCCGCGCTGCTGGGCCTGCCGCACGAACGGCCAGTGGTGCAGGTTGGTGGAGAGCAGGTTCGCCCCCCACAGGACGACCAGTTTCGCCTCGACCACCGACTCCGGTTCGAAACCGACGGACCCGCCGTAGACCGACGACAGGGCGGCCCGGGACGCGGCCGTGCAGATGGTGGTCCGCAGCCGCGACGCCCCCAGGTGCGCGAACAGCCGCGGCCCCATCGACCAGCCCTGCACCAACCCCATCGTGCCGGCGAAGTAGTAGGGCAGGACCGACTCCGGGCCGTGCACGTCGATGCTGGCGCGCAGCCCGTCGGCGACCCGACGGACCGCCTCGTCCCAGCCGGCCGGCCGGTACGACACCGGCCCGACACCCTTCGGGCCGACCCGCACCAGCGGAGTGGTCAGCCGGTCCGGCCCGGTGACCGCGTCGAGGTACCGGTTCACCTTGCCGCACAACGCGCCCCGGGTGAACGGATGCTCCTGGTCGCCGCGCAGCGCCACCGGTCGACCGTCGGTGACGGTGAGCTGCCACACGCAGGTGTCGGGGCAGTCCAGGGGGCACGCGCCGGGATGCACGGTGGTGGCCATGCCGCGGATGCTATCGTCACCGGCCGCCCCGCAACGGCCCGTCACCGCTGCCACCGCATCCGGCGGCGGCTACCATCGCGGTGCACACACCGATGTCGACCCGGCCGGGACGAACCCGCCGGGTCGGTGTGGTGGCCGGCTACCCTTGCGGGGGTCGTCCCACCCGTCGGGGCGGGAATGCCCCGGCGGTGACCGGCCGTTACACCGGAAGACCAGCACCACGAGCGAGGGGAAGTCGAACATGGGCGAGCGCATGCTGCGCGGTAGCCGGCTGGGCGCGGTCAGCTACGAATCCGACCGCAACACCGAGCTCGCGCCGCGCCAGACCCGCGAGTACCTCTGCGCCAAGGGCCACCAGTTCGAGGTGCCGTTCGCCGTCGACGCCGAGGTCCCCACCACCTGGGAATGCAAGTTCGACGGCAGCGTCGCCCGGCTCGTCGACGGCACCGAACCGGAACAGAAGAAGGCCAAGCCGCCGCGCACCCACTGGGACATGCTCCTGGAGCGGCGGTCCATCGCCGAGCTGGAGGACATCCTCGCCGAACGGCTCCAGGAGGTCCGCACCCGCCGCGGCCGCGCCTGACCCCACCGCGACGACGACGCCCCCGGGACCTCCCGGGGGCGTCGTCGTGTCCGGTTCAGGGCCGGCGGGGCTCCACGATCTCCCCCTCGATGGCCCGACCCTCGTCGACCACCTGCGCGGCCACCACATCCTGCTCGGCCGGCGGCGCGCCGGCCGGTTCCCCCCGCCGCACCCGCACCGTCCGCGGACCGAACAGGTCACCGGCGACCATCGACGACACCCGACGCTCGGTGGCCCGCTGCACCCCGGCACGCGCCAACCGGCGCACCGGCGGCACCAGCAGCAACACCCCCACCAGCCCACTGAGCAGGCCGGGAATCGCCAGCAGCAACGCACCGGCCAACCCGACCAGCCCGTCGGTCACCTGCCGGCCCGGCGGCTGCCGGGACTCCACCGACGTGCGGAACCCCCGCCAGGCGCGCATCCCCTCCCGGCGCAGCAACACCAGCCCCAGCAGGGACGCGGCGAACACCAGCAGCACCGCCGCACCGAACCCGACGGCCCGGCCCACCCCGATGAACACGGCCAACTCCGCCACCACCGCCAGCAGCAGGGCCGGTGGCACGAACCTCAGGTATCGGCGCATCTCACCTCATCCGCGTCGCGCGGCAACCCGCTCACCGCCACCGGCCGGACAATGCCCGCGGGGCGACAGGCCCGCTCCTCCAGCATGCCACGCCCCCACTCACGGCCACCGGTCGTGACCGCGACGCCACCGCACCGGCCGCCGGTCCCGCAACCCCCAGGTGGTGATCCGCCACAACGCCTCGGCCACGATCAGCGGACTCATCTTGCTGGCCCCCCGCTCCCGCTCCACGAACGTGATCGGCACCTCCACGATCCGCACCCCCGCCCGGTGCGCCAACCGCGACAACTCCACCTGGAACGAGTACCCCTGCGAACACACCGACTCCAGCCGCATCGCCCGCAACGCCGACAACCGGTACACCCGGAACCCGCCTGTCGCATCCGACACCGGCATCCCCAACGCCATCCGCGCGTACAGGTTCCCGCACCGCGACAGCAGCAGCCGCCGCCACGGCCAGTTCACCACCCGCGCCCCACCCACCCACCGCGACCCGATCACCACGTCGGCGTCCCGGGCCGCCGCCAACAACGCCGGCAGGTCCTCCGGGGCGTGCGAGCCGTCGGCGTCCATCTCCACCACCGCGTCGTAGCCGTGCTGCCGCGCCCACCCGAACCCGGCCAGGTACGCCGCCCCCAACCCCTGCTTGCCGGGCCGGTGCAGCACGTGCACCTGAGCGTCGGTGCCGGCCATCGCCTCCGCCAACGTCCCCGTACCGTCGGGGCTGTTGTCGTCGGCGACCAGCACGTCCACCGCCGGCGCGGCCCGGCGCACCCGGGCCACCACGTCGGCGACGTTGTCGGCCTCGTTGTAGGTGGGGATGACCACCAGCACCCGGCCCACCCCCGGCTGTCCCCCGGCTGCCTCGCCCACCGTCTCCCCCGTTCCTGCCGGCTCACCCGGCGGCGGTGACCTCCCGGCGACGCCGCAACGCCCCCGCGACAACCAGCGCCACGACCGCCAGCCCGGCCAACGCCACCTCCGGCCACCGTCCGGCCCGGGTGGCCGGGGTACGCCCCTCGGCGAGCGTCACGTCCCGCACCACCACCGCCCGGGTGTTGAACCCGGTGGCGTCGCTTACCCGCCCGTCCGGGGCGACGAACCCGGACACCCCCACCGTCGAGGCCATCAACGCCGCACGACCGTGCTCCACCGCCCGCAACCGCACCATCGCCAACTGCTGCCGGGCCTCCGCCACATCGAACGTGGCGTTGTTCGTCTGCACCACCAGCAGCTGCGCCCCACCGTCGACGGTGTCGCGCACCAGCCCGTCGTAGGCCACCTCGAAACAGATCACGTCCCCGAGCACCACCGCACCCGCATCGACCACCCCCGGCGACGCCCCCGGCACGAAATCGGCCCGCACCCGGTCCACCTGCTTGGACACCGCACGCGCCAACGACCGCATCGGCACGTACTCGGCGAACGGCACCGGATGCCGCTTCGTGTACACCTGACCCAGATCCGGCCCGCCACCCGGCCGCCACAGGATGCCCGCGTTACGGACCTCACCCTCACCCGGGCCGGCGAGCACCGCACCGACCAGGATCGGCGCGCCGATCGCGTCGGCGGCCTGCGAGATCCGCGCCCCGGCCGCGGCGTTACGCAACGGGTCGATGTCCGAGGAGTTCTCCGGCCACACCACCAGGTCGGGACGCCGCTCGACACCCGCACCGACGCGCTCCGCCAACTTCAACGTCGCGTCGACGTGGTTGTTCAGCACCGCCTGCCGCTGGGCGTTGAAGTCCAGACCCAACCGGGGCACGTTGCCCTGCACGATCGCCACCCGCACCGTACGGCCCCCCGTGCCGGCCCCCGACGGCACCAGCCACCCCACCGCCACCAGCGCCACCACACCCGCCGCCACCCCGGCCACCGGCTGCCACCGCACCCCCGGCCACCGCCGCCACACCGCCACCAGCAGCAACCCGCCGACCACCGCCACCACCGCGGTGACCAGCGGCGCACCCCCCAACCACGCCCACCCCAGCAGCGGCGACGCATCCTGACCGAACGCCAGCCGCCCCCACGGGAAACCCCCGAACGGGGTACGGTCCCGCAGCGCCTCCTGCCCCACCCACAACACCCCGGTCACCGGCGGCCACGCCCACCGCCACCGGTCCACCACCGGCGACACCCACGCCGTCGCCGCACCCAACAGCGCCAGGTAGCCGGCCTGCAACAGCGACAGCAGCACCCACGGCAGCAGCCCGGTGTGCAGGTTCGTCCACGCCAGCAGCGGCCCGAACAACGCCACCCCGGTCAGGAAACCCAACCCGGCGCCCGCGCGCAGCCGACGCCGGTGCGTAGCCGCCGCCAACCCGGCCACCCCGACCGCCGCCAACGGCCACCAGCCGTACGGCGGGAACGCCACCAGCAACGCCAGCCCGGCGGCCACCGCCACCGGCACCGCCACCCGCAACGGCAACGGCGACCGCACCGGCCGCACCACGGTCGGGGTACGCGTCTCATCCCGGTCGAGCGTCGTCACCGGCACCTCACCACGATCACGGGCCGAAGGCTACCCGCCCCACCCCGCCACCCCGAGACCACCGAGCCCGAACCGACCGAGGTCACCCCGCCCCCACCCGCCCTGATCCGGGGACCGGTCGTGGTGGGCGGACACGAAATCGGGGCGCGGCCTAAGCCGCGCCCCGATGCTCCCAGGCCCTTCCCGGCCGGTGGGGCGAGAATGAGCGGCGCCGACCTTCGGACCGACCCGACGGTGGACTGGCTGCCCCCGCCTGGCCGTTGTCTACTGGCCGTGCCCCTCACCCTGCCCGTACACCGGTAACCGCGGCCGGTTCGCGCCGCCCCGCCGACCCCCGCCCGCTGGACCTGGCCGCCGCGACGCGATGCACCAACAATGTCGCTCGGCCAGCGGACGAAGGGACGAAGCGAACAACAGCCGCTTCCCGTAGTAGGACTCAAAGACGGTACGGCCTACACCCCCGCCGCTGTCAACCCACCCACGGCCAGTCGCACCCGCCGACCCGGCGTGTCGCGTCGGCGGGTCTCAATCCCCACCCAGATGCCGCCGCAGCAACGCCCCCGCCGCCGCCCGATGCTCCGCGGCGAGCAACCCCCCGGCAGCCAGCACGTAATCCACGTCCACCACCGGCCGCGCCGCCCGCGGCAACGGCCACCCCCCGGCATGATCGGTCAACACCTGCGTCAACACGCCCACCGCCGCCCCCGCGTCAGCGTGACGCAACACACCACCGGAACCCACCAGCAACCGCACGTCCCGCAGATCCCGCCCCGCCCGCTCACCCGTCGCCGCACCCCGGGCATGCCGCCGCAACGCCACCGTCGCCGCCAACGCCGCGATCCGCCCCTCCACCACCCGGTCCCGGCCGTCGACCGGCAGGAACCCCGGATCGGCCGCCCGCACCGCCGCCGCCACCCCCAACGCCTCCTGCTCCACCGCATCGAGCAGCCGCTCCTCCACCGCCGCCCGCACCACCCCCGGCGCGCTCCACCGCATCCCCAGATCACCCTCCACCGTGCGGGCCCGCCACAGCGACCCCGCCACCTCCCGACCCGGCCCGTCGGCCCGCTCGTCCGGCGTCAACACCGAATACACGTCGGTCGTCGCCCCACCCACGTCCACCACCACCAGGTCACCACCCACCACGTCGGCGAGGACCTCCACCCCCGTCAACACCGCATCCGGGGTCGCCGCCCGCACCAACCGGCCGAACCGGGCCCCCCGCGACAACCGCTTCCCCCCGATCACGTGCCGCAGGAACACCTCCCGGATCGCCGCCCGCGCCGACACCGGCGCCAACACCCCGATCCGGGGCAGCACGTTGTCCGCCACCGTCACCGGCACCCCCGCCGCCGCCAACACCCCCCGCAGCGCGTCCCGCACCTCCACATTGCCCGCCAGCACCACCGGCACCCGCCACCGCGCCCGCGCCAACCGGGTCGCGTTGTGCGTCACCGTGTCGACGTCCCCACCGTCGGTGCCACCCACCAGCAACACCACGTCCGGGCGGGCCGCCCGCACCGCCGAAAGCTCCGCCGCCCCCAACCGGCCCGCCGCCACGTGCACCACGTTCGCGCCCGCCGACAACCCCACCCGCCGACCCGCCTGCGCGGTCACCAACGGCTCGTAACCCACCACCGCCAGCCGCAACCCGCCACCCGCCGACGAACACACGTACCACGGCAGCACCCCGGCCGGCCCCACGCCGGCCCCGTCGGCCGCCGCACCCACCGCCGCGTCCAACCCGTGCAGCACATCCGTGCCCACCGACGTGGGCGCCGACGCCGCCCCCACCAGCCGGCCCGCGTCCAGATCCACCACCGCCGCCTTCGTCCAGGTCGACCCGACGTCGGCGCAGACCGCCAGCCTCACGCCGCCGCCGGAACGACCACGGTGCCCGTCGCCGTCACCGCCACCACCGGCTCCGCCAACACCTCCGCCGCCGACCCACCCCGCTCCGGACGACCCCGGCACACCACCCGCGCCACGAAGTCGATCCCCCGGCTGCGGGTACCCACCCGCACCACCGTCGCCGTCACCTCCACCAAGTCACCCGCCCGCACCGACGACACGAACTGCACATCCGAGTACGACGCGAACAACCCCTCGTCACCATCGGTACGGATACACACCTCCGTCGCCACGTCCCCGAACAACCCCAACACGTACGCCCCGTCCACCAGGTTCCCCGCATAGTGGGCATGCGCGTACGGCACGTACCGCCGGTGCGTCACCGTCAACCCCAACCGTTCGTCACTCATCCCCGCGCCTCCCTGTCCGTCACCAACGCATGCACCAGGTACGACGCCACCTCACCCGGCGTGGTACCCCGACCGAAGATCCGGTCCACCCCCAGCTCCGCGGTCATCGTCTCGTCGAACCGCGGCCCACCCACGATCAGCAACGGCCGCCTCCCCGCCGGCATCGCCTCCCGGAACGCCGCCGACATCTCCCGCGTGTTGTGCAGATGCGCGTCCCGCTGCGTCACCACCTGCGACACCAGCACCGCATCCGCCCGCTCCCGCCGCGCCGCCTCCACCAACTCCGGCACACTCACCTGCGCACCCAGATTGGTGACCTTCAACTCCCGGTAGTACTCCAGGCCCTTCTCCCCGGCGATACCCTTCACGTTCAGGATCGCGTCGATACCCACCGTGTGCGCGTCCGTGCCGATACACGCCCCCACCACCGACAGCTTGCGACGCAACCGCCGCTTCACCACCGCGTTGACCTCCTTGGCCGACAGCAACGGATAATCCCGCTCCACCACCTGCACCGCCGCCAGGTCCACCAGATGGTTCACCCGCCCGTACACCACGAAGAACGTGAACCCGTCACTCATCGGCTTCGCGTGCACCAGCATCGCCGGATCGATGCCCATCTTGTTCGCCAACTGCACCGCCGCACCCTCGGCCCGCTTGTCGTGCGACACCGGCAATGTGAACGACACCTGCACCATGCCGTCACCCGTGGTGTCCCCGTACGGCCGCACGACCGTCTTCTCACTCATGAGGCTGCGCTGGCCGGGCATGGGTTCGCGGCCCTCGCTGCGCTCGGTGCGCTCACTCATGCCGCCTGCTCCAGGATCTCCGTGGCCGGGTTGTAGTAGTCCACCTCGTGCCGCGCCACCCCGGACAGGCCCTTGCCCCGGTCCGCCGGCCGCTTCATGATCCCGAACGTGCCCTCGGCGATCGCCGTCAACAACGACTGGTCCCCGATCCGCTCCAGCAGATCCACCGCCTCACCCAACACCCGGTGCGCCCGCTGCTGGATGAACCCACCAGGCGCCGGCACGAAATCCTCGTGCAACCCACCCGCCGCACCCAACACGTACCGCACGTTCTGCAACGCGATGTCCCGGTCCGACAACCACGGCGTCACCACCGCCTCGGTCATCATCCCCACCAGCAGGATCCCCTGCCCCGTCATCGTCCCCACCAGATTGAAGAACCCGTCCAACAGATTCCCCCGGAACACGTCCCCCGTCATGTGCTTCGTCGGCGGCATCCACTTCAACGGCGCATCCGGGAACAACTCCCGCGCCAACAACGCATGCGCCAACTCCAGCCGCAACGACTCCGGCACCTCCGGATTGATCTCGAACGCGTGCCCCAACCCCAACTGGGCGTCGGCCAACCCCGCCTCGTGCGCGAAGAACTCGTTGAGCAACTGCGACACCGTCACCGTGTGCGCCTCGTCCACCGCATCCGCCGTGGTCAGGTAATTGTCCTCACCGGTGTTGATGATGATCCCCGCCCGCGCGTGCACCTGCCGCGAGAACCGCTGATCCACGAACGTCCGAATCGGATTGATGTCCCGGAACAGAATCCCGTACATCGAATCGTTGAGCATCATGTCCAGCCGCTCCAGGCCGGCCAACGTCGCCATCTCCGGCATGCACAACCCCGACGCGTAGTTCGTCAACCGCACGTACCGGCCCAACTCCCTCGACGTCTCGTCCAACGCCGCCCGCATCAACCGGAAGTTCTCCTGCGTCGCGTACGTACCCGCGAACCCCTCCCGGGTCGCCCCCTCCGGCACGTAGTCCAACAACGACTGCCCCGTCGACCGGATCACCGCGATCACATCCGCACCCGCCCGCGCCGCCGCCTGCGCCTGCGGAATGTCCTCGTAGATGTCCCCCGTCGCCACGATCAGATAGATCCACGGCCGCTGCTTCGGATCCCCGTACCGCTTCACGAGGCGATCCCGCTCCGCCCGCCGCCTGTCGATCCGCCGCACACCCGCAGCCACCGCCCTGCGCGCCGCCCGACGCGCCACCGTCGCAGCCCTGCCAGCGGGCAGCGTGAACCGCACCGAACCCGCCGCCGCCTTCTGCGCCAGCAACGTCACGTCGTCCAACTGCTCCCGCACCAACGCGTCGAACACCGGCGCCGCCACCCCGTGCCCCAGACCCACGTCCGCGACCACCGCGTCCACCAGGCGGTTCACCCACGGAATACCGTCCGGGTCCGCGCCCGCCACCCCCGCCAGGCGCAGCACCGCCCGCTCCACCGACACCGTGGTGTGGGTACGCGCCAACTCCACCACCGGCTGCCCGGCCCGACGCGCCAACTCCCGCGCCCGCGCCACCAGCACCGGATCCAGGTCGAGCTTCCCGCTCACCACGACGACCCGCCGCACCCGACGACGGCACGGACCCGCGCCGGCACCTCAATGGTCCGCTCGCTCACGACACGCCTTCCTCGTAGATGACCTCACCGCGCAGCACCGTCGCCCGACACACCGGCAACGGCGTCGGATCACCCGGCCCCCGCAACTCCGGATCGTCGGACTGCACCACCGGCAACCCCCGCTCCACCCCCGCCGGGGCCTCCCACACCGCGAACGTCGCCGGCGCCCCCTTGGCGATCACACCCTCGTTGTCCAGATGCACCGCCCGCCACCCGCCCCGGGTGTGCGCCGCGAACGCCGCCCGCACACTCATCCGCTGCGCCGGATTGTGGTGCGCCGCCGCCGCCCGCACCGAACCCCACGGATCCAGCGGCGTCACCGGCGAATCCGACCCGAACGCCAACGCCACCCCCACCGAGTGCATCGCCCCCATCGGGTTCGACTCCCACGACCGGTCCAACCCCAACCGCGACTCGTACATCCGGCCCGCACCACCCCACAACCGGTCGAACGCCGGCTGCATACTCGCCACGATCCCGTACTCCACGAACCCGGCGATCAACCGCTTGCTCATGATCTCCGCATGCTCCACCCGGTGCCGGGCCGCCCGCACCCGATCCGTGCCCAACACCGCCACCGCCCCCGCGAAACCCGCCAGCACCGTCCCGATCGCCGCGTCACCGATCGCATGGAACCCGCCCTGCACCCCGTGCGCCGCACAGTCCAGCAGATGATCACGCACCTGATCCGCGCTCAGATACCCGTGCCCACACCCCTCACCATCGCGGTACGGCCCCGACAGATGCGCCGTACGCGACCCCAACGCCCCGTCCGCGAACAGATCACCACCCGCACCCACCGCCCCCAACTCCCGCGCCCGCGCCGCCCCCGACAACTCACCCCAGTACCCGTACACCTCCGGCACACCAGCACCCGACAGACCCAACAGACCCGTGAAATCCTCCTCGTCGGAGATCTCCGGCCCACCACACTCGTGCACCGCCCCGATCCCCAACGACGCCGCCCGCGCCAACGCCACCCGCTGCGCCGCCACCCGCTGCCCCCGCGTCACCCCGGCCCGCGCCGCCGCCCGCACCACATGGTGCGCGTCCCGCCGCAACCACCCCGACGCGTCGAAACCCGGCAGCTCCACCACCTGCGGACACGCCGCCAGCAACGCCTGCGACACCAACGCCGAATGGATCGACGCCTGCGACAGATACACCCGCCGGCCACCCGCCGCCCGGTCCAACCCCGCCGCGTCCGGCAACGCCGCATCCACCCAACCCGACTCGTCCCAGCCGTGCCCCAACACCACCGCGTCCGACGGCAGACCCGCCGCGAACACCGCCACCGCATCCAGCAACTCCGCCGCCGACCGCACCGACGACAGATCCAGGCCCGACAACACCAACCCGGTGTCCGTGGCGTGCACGTGCGCGTCCACGAACGCCGGCGTCACCAGCGCCCCACCCAGCTCCACCACCCGGTCGGCGACCGGCGCGTCCGCGTCCGCACCCAACCAGGCGATCCGCCCGTCCCGCACCAACAGCGCCGTCGCGCTCGGCTCCGCCGGACAGTGCAGCACTCCACCGCGGTACAACGTCGAGGGGTTCGTCATGGCACTCAGTCTGCCGCCAACCGGGACGCGAAGAGACCACGTACCCCCGGCTCCGACCGCACCAACCCCAACGCCAACTCCGCGTGACCCGGCACGTAACCGTTGCCCACCAGCATCGTCACGTCCGCCGCCAACCCCTCCGCGCCCAGGGCCGCCGCCGCGAAACTCGTCGCCATCGAGAAGAAGATCACCGTGCCGCCGTCCGCCGTGGCCAACACCGCGCCGTGCTCACACCCCGGCACGTCCACGCACACCACCGTCACGTCCGCCGGCCCACCCAACGCCGTCGTCACCGCCGACGACACCCCCACCGGATCCCGGGCGTCAGCCAACGCCACCACCGACGCCAGACCGGCCGCCACCAGCGCGTCCCGCTCCGCCGCCACCGGCACCACCCCCACCGTACGACCAGCACCCGCCCGCCGCGCCGCCGCCAACGACAACGACCCGCTCTTACCCGCCCCACCGATCACCGCCACCGTCACCGGCGACCCGTCACCCGCCCGCTCCCGCCGCGCCACCTGCTCGGCGACCACCCGGGCCGTCAACGCCGGCGCCCCGCACACGTCCAGCACCGCCAACGCCAACTCCGGATGCAGATCCGCCGGCAACACCGCCGCGATCGACCGCGCGAACAGGATCGCGTACCCGTCACACGGCACCTGCTCGCTGCGCCCGTCCCAGCGGGCCAACCCGTCGAGGATCACGAGCGGGGTCAGCGTCAACGACACCAACGTCGCCACCCGGTCACCCACCGCCAACCCCAACGGCGACCGCCGGCCGGCCTCCTCCACGGTGCCGATCAGCATCCCACCCGACCCGGTCACCGGATTCTGCATCTTGCCCCGCGCCGACACGATCTCCAGCACCTCGGCACGGACCTTCTCCCCGTCCCCGCCGTGCTTCTGCGCCAACTGCCGGAAACTCGCCGCGTCCAGGTTCAGCCGCTCCACCCGGATGCGCACCTCGTTGGGGGCGATCCGCGGGTCGGCGTCCAACCGCCAGGCCGCCTGCGGCAGCACCCCCGCCGGTTCCACGACACGGTGCAGACCCACAGGTGACGTCACGCCGACCTCCCCTCTCCACCGCCCGAAGCCCCGATCAGGACTCGCATCGCGGGAAAACTTACGGCAGACTAATTTCTTCGCCGGATATTTTCCAGTAGCCTTCGGATCTACCGATCATCGCCCGCCGGTCAACCCGGCCGCACGCACCACGAGGAGGGGCCGTGACCCAGACCCAACCGATGGCGACCATCCCCGGCCCCCGCCCCGCCCCGGTAGCCGTACCGACCGCCGGGCAGCCCTACGAATACCGCCGCAGCCCCCTGGTCGAACCCGACTGGACCCGCTTCCCCGGCTGGCGGGACGTCACCCGCGAACAGTGGGAGAACGCCCAGTGGCAACGCGTCAACTGCGTCAAGAACACCAAGCAGCTCCGCGCCGTCCTCGGCGACACCGTCGACGAGAGCTTCTACACCGACCTCGCCGCCGACCAGCAGGCCCTGGCCACCATGTCGATGCTGGTCCCACCCCAGATGATCAACACGATGGTGCCGTTCGCCCCGATGACCACCGAGGCGTTCCGCGCCGACCCCATCCGCCGCTACATGATCCCCGTCGCCGCCGACCGGCGCACCGACTGGCCGTCACACCCCTACGCCAGCCGCGACTCCCTGCACGAACACGACATGTGGGTCGCCGAGGGCCTCACCCACCGCTACCCCACCAAGGTCCTCGCCGAACTGCTCTCCACCTGCCCCCAGTACTGCGGCCACTGCACCCGGATGGACCTCGTCGGCAACTCCACCCCCGCCGTCGACAAGCTCAAGCTCACCCTCAAGCCCGTCGACCGCTACGACGCCCACATCGCCTACCTCAAGGCCCACCCCGGCGTCCGTGACGTCGTCGTCTCCGGCGGCGACGTGGCCAACGTCCCCTGGCGCAACCTCGAGTCGTACCTGATGCGGCTGCTCGAACTGGAGACCGTCCGCGACATCCGGCTCGCCACCAAGGCCCTGATGGGCCTGCCCCAGCACTGGCTGCAGAACGACGTCGTCGAGGGCCTGGAACGGGTCGCCCGCACCGCCGCCCGACGCGGCGTCAACCTGGCCATCCACACCCACGTCAACCACGCCCAGTCGATCACCCCGCTGGTCGCGAAGGCCGCCCAGACCGCCCTCGACGTCGGCGTCCGCGACGTGCGCAACCAGGGCGTGCTCATGCGCGGCGTCAACGCCACCGCCCCCGACCTGCTCGACCTGTGCTTCGCCCTGCAGGGTGAGGCCGGCATCCTGCCGTACTACTTCTACATGTGCGACATGATCCCCAACGCCGAGCACTGGCGGGTCCCCGTCTGGCACGCCCAGCAGCTCCAGCACGACATCATGGGCTACCTGCCCGGCTACGCCACCCCCCGGATCGTCTGCGACGTGCCCTTCGTCGGCAAGCGCTGGGTGCACATGCTCACCGAGTACGACCGGGAACGCGGCATCTCCTACTGGACCAAGAACTACCGCACCTCCATCGAGTCGGCCGACCTGGAGGCGCTCAACAAGCGCTACGCCTACTACGACCCGATCGACACCCTCCCCGAGGCCGGCCAGCAGTGGTGGGCCGCCCACCGCGACGACTGACCCGCACCACCCCGTCGCCCCCGTGACCCGGACCTGGTCGCGGGGGCGACGGCCGTCACGCCCCGCGCGGGGCGTACATGATCACGGCGACGCCGAGCAGGCAGATCGCCGCGCCCGCCAGGTCCCACCGGTCCGGCCGGAAACCGTCGACCAGCACCCCCCACGCCAGCGACCCCGCCACGAACACCCCGCCGTACGCGGCCAGGATGCGCCCGAAGTTCGCCTCCGGCTGGAACGTCGCCACGAACCCGTAGACACCCAACGCGAGCACCCCCGCGGCGACCCACCACAGACCCCGGTGCTCCCGCCAGCCCTGCCAGATCAGCCACGCCCCACCGATCTCGGCGAGCGCGGCCAGGACGAACAACACCAGCGAACGGGCGACCAGCATGCCCGCACGCTAACCCGGGTGGCCCCCGCACCGGGTCCGGGGGCCACCCGACCGGCGCGGACCGTCACCGCATGGCGTCCCGGACGTCCCGACCAGCGTCCTTGACGTGCTCGCCGGCCTGCCGGGCCCGCGCCTCGCTCTGCTCGGTGGCGCCCTCGGCCCGCATCCGCTCGTTGTCGGTCATGTCGCCGAGCCGCTCCTTCGCGGCGCCGGTCAGCTCCTGGGCCTTGTTCTTCGCCTTGTCGGTGAAGCTCATGTCGCCTCCTGTCGCTGCGGCGGTCACGGAGCCGCTGCCCCGTACCGGTGGCGTCCCCGATCCGGCCGACCCGAAACAAAACCGCGCCGCAGGCGCTGGTCAGAAGGGGTGCGCCGGGGCGCACCATCTCTAGGGCATCCTAGGACAATAGGTGGCGGGCTGGGACCGGCGGATGCTGGTTGACTGGGCGGATGAGCGAGATCATCCTGATCCGGCACGGCGAGACGACGTGGAGCGCCAGCCGACGGCACACCTCGTACACCGACCTGGAGCTGACCCCCGACGGCGAACGGCAGGCGCGCGCCCTGGCCGGGGTGCTGACCGGGCAGCGCCCCGCCACCGTGCTCGCCAGCCCCCGACGACGGGCCCTGCGCACCGCGCAGCTCGCCGGCCTCACCGTCGACGCCACCGACGACGACCTCACCGAGTGGAACTACGGCCAGTACGAGGGCCGCACCACCGCCGACATCCGCACCGAGCGCCCCGACTGGGACCTCTGGACCGACGGCTGCCCCGGCGGGGAGACCCCCGACCAGGTCGGGGCCCGGGTAGACCGGCTGCTAGCCCGGGTCACGCCACTGCTGGACCGGGGCGACGTGGGGCTGGTCGGGCACGCCCACCTGCTCCGGGTCGTCGGTGCCCGGTGGATCGGCCTGCCCGCCGCCGGCGGCGGCAAACTACGCCTGGACACCGCCACCGTCAGCGCGCTCGGCCACGAACACGGCCGACCGGTGATCCTGCGCTGGAACGGCCGCTGAGCGCACGGGGCGGCAGCTACGCCGGGGCCTCCGCGCCACTGCGGCCACGGCTCCGCAGCTCCCCCACCGCCACCTTCGGCGGACGCCCCTCGTACGGCGTGGACAGCACCACCGTGGTGCGGGTGGTGACGTTCGCGGCGGTGCGGATCTCCTGGAGCACCCGTTCCAGGTCCGCCGGCCCGGCCACCCGCACCAGGAGCAGGTAGAAGTCCTCCCCCGCCACCGAGTAGCAGGAGTCGATCTCGGGCAGGTGGGCCAACCGCTCCGGCGCGTCGTCCGGCTGCGACGGATCGAACGGCCGGATCGCCACGAACGCGGTCATCGGCAGGTCCAACGCCTCGAACGACACCCGGGCGGTGTACCCGTTGATCACGCCGCGCTGTTCCAGCCGGCGGACCCGCTGGTGCACGGCCGAGACCGACAGGCCGACCCTCTCCGCCAGGTCCGTGTACGACAGGCGGCCGTCGGCGGTCAGCGCGGCGACGATGGCACGGTCGATCTCCTCCACCCGTGCAACCTACCCGGTGGAGCGCTCCCCTGGCGACGACGTCCCGCCCGATGTGACGCTCAGCGGGCCGCCCGGTCGCGCACCGCGTCCGCCGCGAAGTTGAGCACCTCGGCCAGATCCTCCTCGTCGAGGAAGGGCAGATCGGTGAGGATGTCCGTCACCGACATCCCCTCCGCCATCATCGCCAGCAGGGTCGCCACCGGGACGCGGGACTGCCGCACGCAGGGCGCGCCGCCCATCACCTCGGGGTCGATGGTGATCCGGGGAAACGTCACCGGCACAGGCTAGTCCCTCGCCATCGCCCGGGAGATCACCAGCCGCTGGATCTGGTTGGTGCCCTCGACGATCTGGAGCACCTTCGCCTCGCGCATGTACCGCTCGACCGGGTGGTCGGCCACGTACCCGGCCCCGCCGAGCACCTGCACCGCGTCGGTGGTCACCCGCATCGCCACGTCGGTGGCGAACAGCTTCGCCTTGGCCGCCTCGATCGAGTACGGCCGGCCGGCGTCGCGCAGCCGGGCCGCCGCCAGGGTCAACGCCCGCGCGGCGGAGATCTGGGTGGCCGCGTCGGCCAGCAGGAAACCCAGCCCCTGGAAGTCGATGATCGACCGGCCGAACTGCTGCCGCTGGCGGGCGTAGCCGACCGCGTAGTCCAGCGCCGCCTGGGCCAGGCCCACCGCACAGGCCGCGATGCCCAGCCGCCCCGAGTCCAGCGCCGACATCGCGATGGTGAAACCCGCGCCCTCCCCGCCGATCAGCCGCTCGGCCGGCACCCGGGCGTCGTCGAAGGCGATCTGCGCCACCGGCGACGAACGCAGCCCCATCGTCCGCTCGGCCGCCTGCGGGGCGATGCCCGGCGTGCCCCGGTCGGCCAGCAGGCAGGAGATGCCCTTCGGGCCCGGCCCGCCGGTCCGGCAGAACACGTTGTAGAAGTCCGCCACCTGGGCGTGCGTGATCCACGCCTTGACCCCGGTGACCCGGTAGTCGTCGCCGTCGCGGACCGCCCGGGTGGTCAACGCGGCGGCGTCCGAGCCGCCCTGCGGCTCCGACAGGCAGTACGCCCCGAGCAGCTCCCCACCCACCAGCTCCGGCAGCAGCTTGCGCTGGGCGTCGGTGCCGAACGCGGCGAGCGGGTAGCAGGACAGGGTGTGCACGCTGACCGCCTCGGCGACCGCGAGCCACCGGCCGGCGAGGATCTCCAGCACCTGGAGGTAGACCTCGTACGGCTGGGCCGCGCCGCCGTGCTCCTCGGCGTACGGCAGGCCCAGCAGGCCGGCCCGGCCCAGGGTGCGCAGCACCTCGCGGGGGAACTCGGCGCGCTCCTCGAAACCGGCGGCCCGGGGCGCGAGTTCCCGGTCGGCCAGTTCGGTGGCGAGGTCGAGCAGGTCGTGGGCCTCGTCGGTGGGGAGGATGCGGTCGACAGTCATAGCGCGATGAGCTCCAGAGGTGGGTGAGCCGTCGCCCGTCGTCCGTCGGGCGCCACCCCGCAAGCTTAACGGTCGTTCGGGTCGGGGCCCAGTCCGGCGTCTGCCGGCACCCCGGTGAACCGCGCCCGCCGCAGTTACGTACCACCTGACGCCTTCCCCGGTCCCGACGAGCCCGACCGGAGTCCCCATGCACCGACGCGCAGCACTGACCTCGACGGCGGTGGCCCTCGCCGCGCTCGTCGCCGGCTGGGCGGCCCTGACCGTCCCCACCGCGAACGCCGAGACCGACGCCGCACCACCGGCCGCCACCAGCCCGGCCGGCACCGCGACGCCCGCCCCGCCACCGGCCCCCGCCACCGCGACGCCGGCCGCCGCGCCCGCCGGGTCCCCGGTGGACCGGCACGGCCGGCTGCGGGTGTGCGGGGTGCACCTGTGCGACGCGGCCGGCGAGCCGGTCCAGCTGCGCGGGATGAGCAGCCACGGCCTCCAGTTCTTCCCTGACTGCCTCAACCCCGACTCGCTGGCCGCGCTGCGCACCGACTGGCGGGCCGACTTCGTCCGGGTGGCGATGTACGTCCAGGAGGGAGGGTTCGCAACCGACCCGGCCGGCTTCACCCGCCGGGTCGACGAGGCGGTGCAGACCGCCAGCGCGCTGGGCCTCTACGTGGTGGTCGACTTCCACGTCCTGACCCCCGGCGACCCGCTGGTCAACCTGGACCGGGCCCGGTCGTTCTTCGCCGAGGTCGCCGCCCGGCACGCCGCACGGACCAATGTGCTCTGGGAGATCGCCAACGAACCCAACGGGGTCGACTGGGCCACCATCAAGAGCTACGCCGAGCAGGTCATCCCGGTGATCCGGGCCGCCGACCCGGACAGCGTCGTGCTGGTCGGCACCCGGGGCTTCTCCTCCCTCGGTGTCTCCGAGGGCGCCGACGAGACCGAGGTGACCGACGACCCGGTCGACGCCGGGAACATCATGTACACGTTCCACTTCTACGCCGCGTCCCACCGGGACCTGCAACGCGACACGGTGACCCGGGCCGCCCGGAGCCTGCCGCTGTTCGTCAGCGAGTTCGGCACCCAGACGTTCACCGGCGACGGCCCCAACGACCTGGACAGCGCCACCACCTGGCTGGACCTGCTACAACGCCTGAAGATCAGCTACTCGATGTGGAGCTACTCCGACGGCCCGGAGAGCAACGCGGTGTTCCGGCGGGGCACCTGCGCCGGCACCGACTTCACCGGCACCGCCGTGCTGACCGAGTCGGGAGCGTTCATCCGCACCCGGCTGCGGCGCTGACCGGTCGCCGGGTCCGTCAGCCGGCGACGACCGCCGAGACCCGGCGGACCCGGTCGGCGTGGGTCAGCACGTCCACGCTGTCGACGTACTGGTCCACCGCGCCGACCAGCGGCCGGGCCCGCAGCGCCGGGTCGACGATCGCGGCCCGCAGCGCGGTAGCCAGGCGCGGCGCGTCCAGCACCAGGAAGGGCCGCCCGTGAAAGGGCCGGGCCGCGACGTCGACCGGCCCGGCCAGCCCGGTGTCGTTGGTCCACCCGGCGACCGTCTCCAGCGCCCGCACCAGCCCCGCCTGCCGGTGCGGCCAGTCACCCGGACCGAGCGCGTCCCCCAGCGCCGCCACCACCGGGCCGGCGTCCGGCAGCGCGGCGAACACACTGCCGAGCCACTTGTCGTACGGCGGCCAGCGGCGACGGACCAGCAGGCCGAGCCGCATCAGGTCCCGGGCCACCCGGGCGGCCACCAGCCGGCTGCCCAGCTCGTCACCCACCTCGGCACACCTGCCGACGAGATGCTCGGCCTGCCCCACCCGGGTCCACCCGGCGGCCAGCACGTGCCGCCACACGTCGTCCGGATACCAGGCCAGGGCGGCCCGGACCGCGCCCACCGTGCCGGACAGGCCGTCGTGGAACACCGCCCCGCCGGTCAGCTCGGCCAGCCGCTGCGTCGGCAGGGACAGCCAGTCGTCGGTGGTGACCGCGACGCGCGGATCGAAGCCGAGCCGGCCCCGCAGCCAGTCCCGCCACGGGAACACCTGTACCCCGCTGCGGTCCCCGCCGACGTCGGGCACCCCCAGCCGGGCGGTCGGCCAGCTGAGGAACCGGGTCGGCCGGCCCAGGAACGAGGCCGGCAGATCGGCCAGCGCCGCCCGTACCGACGCCACCTCGCTCGCGTCGGCCAGGAAGACCTGCGCCCGGGGACCCCAGTCGTGGTCGGTGGAGCGCTCGGTGTCCAGCCCCAGCAGCTCCGAACCGCCGTCGAGCAGCCCGGCGGAGTAGCGCAGCCCCGGCAGACGCCGCGCCAGCAGCGGCCCGACGACCTCGTCGTGGAAACGCCGGCACAGCACCAGAGCGGGCACGAACTCCATGCCCGCAGTCTCGCCCGGCGGCAGCCGTGCCGTCACGCCGGTTTCCCCGACGTGCCGACCGTGGCGGGTACGGCCGGTGGGCGTCCCCCATGTCGTCGGTTAGGTGTGCCACGCTGTCGGGCGTGGCAGACCAACAGCCGATCCTGCTGATCGACGCCCCCAGCCTCTACTTCCGGGCCTACTTCGGGGTGCCCGAGTCGGCGGCACGGACCGACGACGGCCAGCCGGTCAACGCCGTGCGCGGGTTCCTCGACATGCTCGCCCAACTGGTCCGCACCCGCCGGCCCGACCGGATGGTCTGCGCGCTCGACCACGACTGGCGGCCCGCCTGGCGGGTCGAGCTGCTGCCGTCGTACAAGGCGCACCGGGTCGCCCCGGCCGGCGGCGAGGAGGTGCCGGACACCCTCTCCCCGCAGGTGCCGGTGATCCTCGACGTGCTGGCCGCGATCGGCATCACCGCCGTCGGCGCGACCGGCTACGAGGCCGACGACGTGCTGGGCACCCTGTCGGTCACCCAGCCCGGCCCGGTGGAGGTGGTCTCCGGCGACCGGGACCTGTTCCAGCTCGTCGACGACGAGCGCCGGGTCCGGCTGCTCTACATCGGTCGTGGGGTGGCCAAGCTCGACGACTGCGACGACGCCGCCGTCCGGGCCCGCTACGGTGTCCCCGCCGACCGGTACGCCGACTTCGCCGCCCTACGCGGTGACCCGAGCGACGGCCTGCCCGGGGTGCCCGGGGTGGGCGAGAAGACGGCCGCCCGGCTGATCGACCGCTACGGTGGCCTGCCCGGCATCCTCGCCGCGCTCGACGAGCCCGGCTCCGGGTTCGCCCCGGGGCTGCGCGCCAAGCTCGACGGTGCCCGCGACTACCTGGCGGTCGCCCCCAAGGTGGTCCGGGTCGCCACCGACGTTCCGCTGCCGGCACTGCCGACCGCGCTGCCGACGGCACCCGCCGACCCCGACCGGCTGCTGGAGCTGGCCCAGCGGTGGAACCTGGCCGGCTCGTGCCGGCGACTGGTCGACGC
The DNA here is from genome assembly GCF_049178995.1 of Micromonospora sp. WMMD735. NCBI lineage: Bacteria > Bacillati > Actinomycetota > Actinomycetes > Micromonosporales > Micromonosporaceae > Micromonospora > Micromonospora sp. WMMD735. The sequence goes on along the minus strand of NZ_JBMHMJ010000002.1, from coordinate 1,274,229 downwards.
CCTCGCCGCGCGGCCCTGACCGGCCGCCGGCGTCCCGACGCCGGTCAGCGTGGCGGTGGGGCGTCCCGGCGGGACGGGAACGGGGTACCCGGCCGGCCCAGGGTGGTCGACCGGGCACGCAGGCCCACCGGGTCGGGGGCCGTCTGCGGTTCGACGACCGGCGCGTCGACCTGCCGGGCCTGCAGGTAGGCGGCGGCGGCCCGGTCGTCGTCGGTGGGCGCGGCCAGCAGCGCGTAGACCAACCCCACCACCACGAAGATCACCGCGAGGACGATCGGCACCAGCAGGGTGCTCACCCCCGCGCCGGTCACCTCGCCGCGCTGCCCGTGCAGGTGCACCGACAGGGCACTCATCCCGGTGAAGTGCATGCCGTTGACCGCCACCCCCATCAGCAGGGCGGAACCGACGATCGCCAGGCCCCGGCGGACGGTCATCGCCAGCCACAGGGCCACGGTGGCCGCGACGATGGCGATGGCCACCGACAGCCCGACCCGGGTGGCGTCGTAGTTCAGGTCACCGTTGAGCCGCATCGCGGCCATCCCGGTGTAGTGCATGGCCGCGACGCCGATCCCGGTGAACAGGCCGCCCCCGAGGACCTTCGCGGCACCGAGCCGGCCGGTGCCGACGATGGCCAGGCCGATCCCGACGGCGGTGACGGCGATCACCGTGCTCGCGGCGGTCAGCGGCACGTCGTAGCGGATGCGGGTGCCGGTGACCGCGAACCCGAGCATGGCCATGAAGTGCATCGCCCAGATCGCGGTGCCACCGATCGCCCAGGCGGCCAGCAGGCCCCACCAGAACCGCTGGCCGGAACCGGTGGCGGTACGGATCCGCCCGGCACAGACCAGACCGAGGAACGAACCGAGCACGGACAGCGCGTAACTCAGCGCCGGTGTGATCCACCCGTACTCAAAGTGATTGATCTCCGCCACGGCGGTCTTCCCCCCACTCGTTACCGGCGCGTAGGCGACCGCGCCCGAGCAATGATCGGGGAGCCTGCAAGCAGGCGCAACAGCGACCCCCCGGCAATCCGGGGGGTGCTGTCACGGTGACCGTCCGATGCGTCGATTCACCGCCCGACGGTGACCGAAAGTGATGATCAGGCGGAGGGGTAATGGGCGAGTACGCCCCGGTTCACGGCGGCGATCGCCTGCCGCGCGGTAGCCCGCAACTCCGTCGACGCCCCACCGGAGTCGGATAGTTGACCGAGCAGGTCGGCGACCTGTCGGGCCCAGCGGACGAAGTCCCCGGCCGGCATCTCCCCGTCGAACTGGTGCCCACTGGCGAGCACCTTGGCCAGGGTCTCCCCCCGCGCCCACCGGTAGATCGGCCAGGCGAACCCGAGATCCGGCTCCCGGGTGGCGGTCAGGCCCCGCTGCGCCTCGTCGGCCTCGATCTCGCTCCACAGCTTGAGCGTCTCGTCGACCGCGTCGGCGACCGGCCCACGCGGCAGCGACGCCCGCTCGTCGACGTCCCGCCGGGCCTCGAACACCACCACCGAGACGGCGGCGGCCAGCTCCGCCGGGGACAGACCGTCCCAGACGCCCCGCCGCAGACACTCGGCGACCAGCAGGTCGGCCTCCGTCCAGATCCGGCCCAGCATCCGACCGGCGTCGGTCACCCCACCGTCGGCGGACAGGTAACCCCGTGCCGTCAGCAGGGCGACGATCCGGTCGAAGGTGCGGGCCAGGGAGCCGGTGCGCCCCGACACCCGCTGCCGCAGCTCGTCGGTGTCCTTCTCCAGCCGCCGACGCCGCTCCGCCCACCGGGCGTGGTCCTCCCGCTCCGGGCAGGCGTGGCAGGGGTGCCGCCGCAGCTCGGTGCGAAGCTGGCTGAGCCGGTGGTCCTCACCGGCGGCCTGCTTGGACCGGCCGCCCCGCCGGCCACCGTGCCGGTCCAGCCCGGTGCCGCTGACCTCGGCGGCGAGATCCCGCCGCGCGGCCGGCGAGCGGTGGTTGAAGTGCTTGGGCACCCGGATCCGGGCCAGCACCTCGGCCGGGGTGGTGAAGTCGCCGGGACTGACCCGCCCCGCCCAACGGTCCTGGGTCAGCACCAGCGGCCGGGGCTCACCGAACCCCCCGGTCGCCGGATCGAGGACGACCGCGAGCCCGGCCCGCCGCCCGGACGGCACCCGGATCACGTCACCCACCCGCAACCGCTCCAACGCCGCCACCGCGGCGGCCTTGCGCTGGGTCTGCCCCTGCCGGGCGATGGCCCGCTCCCGGTCGGCGATGGCCACCCGCAGCGCGAAGTACTCGTCGAAGTCACCCTGGTGACACGCCGCCTCGGCGCCGTACGCGTCGATGGTCTCGGTGTTGCGCTGCACCTGGCGGGCCAGCCCGACCACCGACCGGTCCGCCTGGAACTGGGCGAACGACGACTCCAGCAGCGCACGCGCCGGCTCGGCGCCCACGCTGCCGACCAGGTTGACCGCCATGTTGTACGACGGCCGGAAGCTCGACCGCAGCGGATAGGTACGGGTGGAGGCCAGGCCCGCCACGTGCCGGGGATCGGTCTCGGGTGACCACACCACCACGGCGTGCCCCTCGACGTCGATGCCCCGCCGCCCGGCCCGCCCGGTGAGCTGCGTGTACTCCCCCGGGGTCAGATCGACGTGGGCCTCGCCGTTGAACTTGACCAGCCGCTCCAACACCACGCACCGGGCCGGCATGTTGATGCCCAACGCCAGGGTCTCGGTGGCGAAGACCGCCTTGACCAGCCCCCGGACGAACAGCTCCTCGACGACCTCCTTGAACACCGGCAGCATCCCGGCGTGGTGGGCGGCCAGGCCACGTTCCAAGCCGTCGAGCCACTCCCAGTAGCCCAGCACGCTCAGGTCCTCGCCGGGGATCGCGGTCACCCGGGACTCCACCACCCGACGGATCTCGGCGCGTTCCTCCGCCGAGGTCAGCCGCAGACCGGCCGCCAGGCACTGCTGCACGGCGGCGGCGCAGCCGGCCCGGCTGAAGATGAACAGGATCGCCGGGAGCAGCCCCTCCCGGTCGAGCCGGTCGACGATGTCCGGACGCAGCGGCCCCCGCCAGCGCGGCCCCCGCCGACCGCCGCCGGGACCGGCACCGCGCCCCTCCCCCAGCTCCAGCCGGCGGGTCTGCTCCCGGGTGTAGCGCAACAGCTCCGGGTGCACGTCGTGCTTGCGGGCCGCGTCGGCGTCGTGGAACAGGTCGAACATCCGCCGGCCGACCAGCATGTGCTGCCACAACGGCACCGGCCGGTGCTCACTGACCACCACCGCCGTCTCACCGCGCACCGTGACCAGCCAGTCGGCGAACTCCTCGGCGTTGGAGACCGTCGCCGACAGCGACACCAGGGTCACCGAGGAGGGCAGGTGGATGATCACCTCTTCCCAGACCCCGCCCCGGAACCGGTCGGCGAGGTAGTGCACCTCGTCCATCACCACGTAGGCCAGGCCGGCCAGGGTGGTCGACCCGGCGTAGAGCATGTTGCGCAGCACCTCGGTGGTCATCACCACCACCGGGGCGTCCCCGTTGATCGCGTTGTCGCCGGTGAGCAGCCCCACCTGGGCGGCGCCGTAACGCTGCACCAGGTCGTGGTACTTCTGGTTGGACAGCGCCTTGATCGGCGTGGTGTAGAAGCACTTGCGCCGGGGAGCCGGGGACGCGTCCCCGGCCGGCGACGCCGCACCCGGCACACCCCGCAACGCCAGGTGCACGGCGAACTCGCCGACCACCGTCTTGCCCGCCCCGGTCGGGGCGCAGACCAGCACCCCGCTGCCCCGCTCCAGCGACTGGCACGCCTCACGCTGGAAGTCGTCGAGGTCGAACCCCAGGTCGAGGGTGAACTCCTCCAGGGCCGGGAACTGGGCGGCCTGGGCAGCCCGGCGACGGGCCTCGGCGTACCGCTCGGCGGGGCTCGACATGTCAGCAAGATTAATCGGTACCACCGACACCCACCGCCCAAGGCCGTCCGGCACGGCCGTCGGGGCGGGTCGGTAGGGTGCACGACGTGCCGGATCATGCCGAACCGTCCCCCACCCCGAACGGCGTCACGCACGCCACCCGGGCGGGCGCGTCCCGCCATCGCGTCCAGGCGGTGCTCTTCGACTTCCACGGCACCCTCGCCCAGGTCGAACCGGCCCACGACTGGGTGGTCGCCGCCGCCGCGACGTGCGGGGTCGAGCTGGAGCGGATGCGGGCCACGGCGCTTGCCGACCGGCTGCTCACCGCCGGCCGGGCCGGCGGCCCGCTGCCGGCCCGGGTACCGCCCCGGCTCGCCGAACTCTGGGCCGACCGGGATCTCTACGAGCACGCCCACCGGGCCGCGTACACCGGGCTGGCCGAGACGGTGGACGCCGGGATCGACGGCTTCGCCGAGGCGCTCTACGAGCGGGTGCTGACCCCCGACGGCTGGGTGCCCTACCCGGACACCGCGCCGGTGCTCACCGCGCTCCGCGACGCCGGGATCCCGGTGGCGGTGGTCAGCAACATCGGCTTCGACATCCGCCCCCACTTCGCAGCGTGGGGCCTGGCCGACCTGGTCGACGCGTACGCGCTGTCGTACGAGGTGGGGCGGTGCAAGCCGGACCCGGGCATCTTCCTGCGCGCCTGCGGGATGCTGCGGGTGGACCCGGAGCGGACGCTGATGGTCGGGGACACCCCGGCCGACGCCGGGGCGGTCGCCGCCGGCTGCGGGGTGCTGGTGCTGCCGGCCGCCGGACCGGGCCGACCCAGCGGCCTCGGCACCGTGCTCGACCTGGCCCTGCCCTCCCCGTGACCGGCTCGTCCGGCCGGGCGACGGCGGTCGGGCTGGTGCTCGGCGGGGCGTTGTCGGTGCACTTCGGCTCCGCCGTCGCCGCGCTGCTCTTCCCCCGGGTCGGCGTCCCCGGCACGGTCACCCTGCGGCTGGCCATCGGGGCGGCGCTGATGCTGCTGGTCTGCCGCCCCCGGTTGCGCGGGCACGACCGGGCCGACTGGCTGGCCGTCGGCGCGTTCGGGCTCGCCCTGGCCGGCATGAACTCGGTCTTCTACCAGGCCATCGAACGGATCCCGCTCGGCCCGGCGGTGACCCTGGAGGTGCTCGGGCCGCTCACCCTGTCGGTGCTGACCGCCCGCCGGTGGACGGCCTGGTGCTGGGCGGGTCTCGCGCTGGCCGGGGTGGCGCTGCTGGGCCAGGGCGGCTTCGACCGGCTGCACCCCGTCGGCGTCGGCCTCGCGCTCACGGCCGGTGCGCTGTGGGCCGCGTACATCGTCTGTTCGGCGCGGGTCGGCGGGCGGTTCCCCCGGGCCGACGGGCTGGCCCTCGCGCTGGCCCTGGCCGCGCTGCTGTCGCTGCCGTACGGCCTGGCCGACGCCGGGGCCCGGCTGTGGCATCCGGGGGTGCTGGCCCTCGGGGCGGGGCTGGCGCTGCTCGCCTCGGTGCTGCCCTACACGCTGGAACTGTTGGCCCTGCGCCGGCTGGCCACGTCGACCTTCGCCGTGTTGATGAGCCTCGGTCCGGCGCTCGCCGCGCTCGCCGGCTGGCTGATCCTGGGGCAGGACCTGCACCCGGTCGAGGTACTGGCGATCGGCCTGGTGGTCGTCGCCAGCATCGGCGCGGTCCGCGCCGCCGCCCCCCGGGGGCCGCTCACCGCAGCAGACGCACCGCCCGAGGCACCGCGCTGATCCGTACCGGCAGGTCCAGGGACCGTTCCCCGTCGGCGTACGTGGTGATGCCCTCGGCGGCCAGTTCGACGGTGCGGGCCCGGAAGCTGCTCGCCAGCGGATGCGTCACGTGGGTGCCCGCGTAGATGCGGGGTTTGACCCGGATCAGGGTGCGCCTGTCGAAGCGACCGCCGACCACCACGTCCAGCAGCCCGTCGGTGAGGTCGGCGGCGGGGCAGATCCGCATACCGCCCCCGTAACGGGCACCGTTGCCCACCGCCACCAGCACCGCGTCCACCTCGTGCGCGACACCGTCGAGGCGCAGCGTGTAGCGGCGCGGGCGCAACCGGGCCAACTCGACGAGGATCGCCACATCGTACCGGCGGGGGCCGCGCGGCCAGCGCATCCGGTTGGCCCGCTCGTTGACGATCGCGTCGAAGCCGGCGGCGAGGACCGCCCCGTACCAGCGGTGGGTGCCGTCGCCGCCGGTCATCCGGGCCAGGTCGACCGCACGGGTACGGCCGGCCCGCAGCGCGGCGGCGATCACCGCGACGGCGGCGAGTGGATCGGCCGGGAACCCCGCGTCGGCGGCGAAGTCGTTGCCGGTGCCGACCGGCACCGGGGCGAACGGCACCGGCGTGCCGCCTACCGCCTGCAGCGCCCGGTGGACGGTGCCGTCGCCACCGACCGCGACCAGCGCGGACGCACCGTTGGCGACCGCCGCGTGGCAGGCCGCCTCGGCCCCGGCGGGGTCGCGGGCGGTGAGCAGTTCCACCGGGTGGCCGGCGGCGGCGAGGCCGTCGAGGACCCGGGGCAGCAGCGCCCGGTGCCGCCCCCGGCCGGCGACGGGGTTGGCGAGCACGGCGACCGGGCCGGCCGTCCGGCGATCGTCTGCGGTCACGGCGAGCACCGTACCGGCTCGACCGGCCCGTGGGCCGACCCCGATCCCCCCTCTCGACGGGTGGAGTGGGCCATCACCCCTAAGGCATCCTAGGCTGCTAGGTGGGTTCCCTCAGCTACGGCCTGCTCGGCAGGGGGAACGTGGTGGCCGTCATGCTCTCGGAGAGGGCCCAGAGGCGGCGGGCGAGTTCGGGGTCTCGGGCCGCCTTCGACGGAGTGGTGACCCTGGGGCGGCCCCGGGACTGGGTCACGCCGCTCGGTGAGACGTAGCTGTTGCCGGGCAGGTCGGCGGTGGCGGCGTGCACGGTGGTCCGGGCGCCGCCCACGTCGGACTGGGACAGGGGGCGCAGCAGGGCGTTCGTCCAGCGGGCCGCCCGGCTGCCGCCGTGACTGAGCAGGTTGGTGGCGGCCAGGCCGGGGTTGGCGGCGGTGGCGAGGACGGCCGAGCCGGACGCGGTGAGGCGGCGCTGGAGTTCGGCGGTGAAGAGCAGGTTGGCGAGCTTGGACTGGGTGTACGCCGGGAACGGCCGGTAGGGGCGGTTCCTCCAGTGCGGATCGTCCAGGTCCAGGGTGCCGGCCCGGTGCCCGCCGGCGGACACGGTGACGACCCGGCCGGTGATCCGCGGGAGCAGTAGGTTGGTGAGGGCGAAGTGGCCCAGGTGGTTGATGCCGAAGTGCGGTTCGAAGCCGTCGACCGTCAGATCCGGCGGTGGCATCATCACCCCCGCGTTGTTGATCAGCACGTCGACGGGTTCGGTCCAGGCCGCAGCGAACGCGCGGACCGAGGACAGGTCCGCCAGGTCGAGGCGCCGCACCTCGGCCCGGCCGGGCATGTCGGCGGCGGCGGCGCGGCCCCGGTCCAGGTCGCGGACCGCGAGAACGACGCGGGCACCCCGGGCTGCCAGGGTACGGGCGGTGGCGCGGCCGATGCCGCTGTTGGCTCCGGTGATCACGACGGTACGCCCGGCGAGAGATGGTGTCATACGTCGAGGGTCGTCTGGTGCCGGCCGGGTAGCCAGGGCCCGCCGCTACGGTAGGAACGGCGTTACCAGGCAACCCGCCGGGAACGCGGCCATCATGGGGCCATGACGAACGATCTCGGCAGTCTTCTGCGGGCGTGGCGGGACCGGTGCTCCCCCACCGACGTGGGCCTGTCCGGGCACGGGCGGCGTCGGGCGCAGGGGCTGCGCCGTGAGGAGCTGGCCGGGTTGGCCGGGGTGAGCGTCGACTATCTGGTCCGCCTGGAGCAGGGCCGGTCGCGGCGGCCCAGTCAGCCGGTCGTGGCCGCGCTGGCCCGCGCCCTGCAACTCGACGAGGCACAGAACGCCCTTCTGCACCAGGCCGCCGGGCTGCCGGTGCCGGCCGGCCGGGTGGTGCCGGTGCACATTCCGCCCGGGGTCCAGCGGCTGGTCACCCGGATGACCGACTACCCGGTGGCGGTCTACGCGGCGGACTGGAGCCTGATCACCTGGAACACCATGTGGAGCGCCCTCTGCGGTGACCCGGCGGGCAGTCCGGCCGCCGACCGCAACGTGATCCGGGCGACCTTCTGCGCGCCCCCGAACTGGGCTGACACCCACGGGCCGGACGAGGAGATCGAACGGGCGCTGGTCGCCGACCTGCGTCAGGCCGTCACCACCTATCCGCAGGACGAGGAGCTGCGTACCCTCGTCGCCGAGGTCTCCGCGGCCAGCCCGCGCTTCCGGGACCTGTGGCGGTCGGGCGCGGCGGGACGGCATGTCAGCTCCCGCAAGACGGTGCACCACCGGCTGGTCGGTGACCTGGAGCTGGACTGTGACGTGCTGACCGTCACCGGCTCCGACCTGCGGATCACCGTCTACACCGCGGCGGCCGGCAGCGCCGCCGCCGAGCGCCTGGAGTTCCTGCGGGTCGGCGCGGTGCACACGGTCACGCCGTGAAACAGGTCCGGACGATCCGCGTCAGCGACCTCACACCGGACAGTCGGTCCGCCACCGCCCCGGCCACGTTGACCTGGGCCCTCCGTACGGGCGTCGAACGTCAGGAACGTCGGGATCATCCTCGGCGTCACCACGCGTTCCGAGATTCCTCACGGGCCGGACGTACGGGGCAGGGATGGTCGTTGCGCGTCCTTTCGATCTGACGACGTCGACGACTCAACTCCGGTCAGCCGATGTCGGCCGGCACGGACGGGTGTGACACCGGCGGCGGGTGGAGGCGTTGCGGCGGGTGATGCGTCGACGTCATCAGCTCGAAAGGACGCGGACCACCCACCGGTCCCGCCCGCCGGTGCCGGGCCCCACCGTCTCCCCGTCCCCGCAGGGGCCCGACACCGGCCGACCATCCCGCCGGCCGGAGCCGGCGGTGGCACACGCCACCGCCGCGCCGGGTCCGGGTCGGACGGGTCAGCCGTGGGCCTTCTGCTGGCAGGGGACGCAGAAGCGGGCCTGCGGCAGCACCTCCAGCCGTTCGGCGGGGATCGCCACCTGGCAACGTTCGCAGCGGCCGTAGCTCCCCTCGGCGATCCTGCGCAGCGCGCCGGCCAGGTGGTCCAGGCTCTGCCGGGTGGCCGCGATCAGCGCGCCCCGGGTGTGCGCCTCGGCCGGGTCGCCGGTGTCGGCGGTCAACTCGGTCAACCGGGCGGTCTGCGACGCGAACTGGTCGGTGAGGCTCTGGCGGAGCATGGTCAGCCGGTGCTGGTCGGTCTGGTCGTGCAGATCGGTGCTCATGGACGGGTCCTTTCGGGCTCGGTGTCCGGGTACGGGGTCGGGAAAAACAAAAAGGGCCGAAGCCTGCTGGCTTCGCCCTGGTGGCCGTTGCGGAGGATGTCCGGTCTCCGGGTGGGCCACGCCCGGCGGGGATCGGGCTCGGCCGCCGGTGGGTGGGCACGACCACCGCCACCGGGGAACCGGTGGCGGTGATGCGGGGGCTGACGGCCGGGTACATGGGGGCAACCATAGGCCGGGTCCGGGAGAAAACCAACGGATAACCACCGTCGGCCCGGCCGCTCCCGGACCGCGTCGGCGGCACGGACGCCCGGCCCGACGGCTGTGCTTACATGGGCACCATGGCACAGCCGGTGATCCTCACCATCGACGACGACCCCGCCGTCTCCCGGGCGGTCGCCCGCGACATCCGCCGCCGGTACGGCGACCGCTACCGGGTGGTCCGGGCCGACTCCGGCCCCGGCGGCTTGGAGGCGCTGCGGGAGATCAAGCTGCGGGGCGAACGGGTGGCGGTGATGCTGGCCGACTACCGGATGCCCGAGATGAACGGCATCCAGTTCCTGGAGGCCGCGATGGACCTCTTCCCCGCCGCCCGCCGGGTGCTGCTGACCGCGTACGCCGACACCGAGGCGGCGATCGACGCGATCAACGTGGTCGACCTGGACCATTACCTGCTCAAGCCGTGGCACCCGCCGGAGGAGAAGCTCTACCCGGTGGTGGACACCCTGCTGGAGGCCTGGGCGGCCAGCCCCGACCAGGCCAGCGACGAGATCCGGGTGGTCGGGCACCGCTGGTCGGCCCCGTCGTTCGCGGTCCGCGACTTCCTCGCCCGCAACCTGGTGCCCTACCGCTGGCTGCTCTCCGACGACCCGGAGGGTGGCCGGTTGCTCGCCGCCGCCGGGGCCGACGCCACCGACGTGCCGCTGGTGGTCACCCCGGACGGCAAGGCGCTGGTCGCCCCGACGGAGGCGGAACTGGCGGCGGTGGCCGGGCTCACCGTCGCCCCGTCCGCCGACTTCTACGACCTGGTGGTGGTCGGTGGTGGGCCGGCCGGGCTCGGCGCGGCCGTCTACGGGGCGTCGGAGGGGCTGCGCACCGTGCTGGTGGAGCGGCGGGCCACCGGCGGCCAGGCCGGGCAGAGCAGCCGGATCGAGAACTACCTCGGTTTCCCCGACGGGGTCTCCGGTGCCCAGCTCACCGACCGGGCCCGCCGGCAGGCGCTGAAGTTCGGCGCGGAGCTGCTCAGCACCCGCGAGGTGGTGGGGCTGGAGAGCGCCGGGGCGGCCCGGCTGCTGCACTTCGGCGACGGCAGCACCATCGCCGCGCACACGGTCGTGCTGGCCACCGGCGTGTCCTACCGGGTGCTCGACGCGCCCGGCCTGGCCGACCTGACCGGGCGCGGGGTGTTCTACGGCGCGGCGTCGACCGAGGCCCCGAGCTGCGTCGACCAGGACGTCTGGATCGTCGGCGGGGCCAACTCCGCCGGCCAGGCGGCGGTGCACTTCTCCCGGTACGCCAGCCGGGTGCACCTGCTGATCCGGGGCGCCGACCTGACCGCGTCGATGTCGTCGTACCTGATCCAGCAGCTGGACCGGATCGACCGGATCGTGGTCCACCCGTACACCGAGGTGGTCGGCGGCGACGGTGACGGGCACCTGGAACGGTTGCGGCTGCGGGACACCCGCGGCGGCGACGTCCGCGAGGTGGACGCCTCGTGGCTGTTCATCTTCATCGGCGCGGAGCCGCGCACCGAATGGCTGGACGGGGTGCTGGTCCGCGACGGGCGGGGCTTCATCGTCGCCGGCCCGGACCTGACGGCCGGTGGCCGCAAACCACCGGGGTGGACCCTCGCCCGCGACCCGTACCACCTGGAGTCGAGCCTGCCCGGGGTGTTCGCCGCCGGTGACGTGCGGGCCTCCTCGGTCAAGCGGGTCGCCTCGGCGGTCGGTGAGGGTGCCATGGCCGTCTCGCTGGTACACCGCTACCTGGAGGCACAGTGAGCGACTCCGACGAACGACTCACCCCGGACCAGGTGCGGGAGCTGTTCCTGTTCGCCGCCCTCGACGCCGACCAGCTCGACTGGCTGGCCGAACACGGTCGGGTCGAGCACCGGGCCGCCGGCACCGTGGTCTACGCCGAGGGCGAGGAGGCGACCTGCTTCTTCACCCTGCTGTCCGGCACGGTGTCGATGAGCCGGCGGGTGCACGGCGACGACCTGGAGGTCACCCGCACCGACCAGCGCGGCGTGTACGGCGGGGCCACCCAGGCGTACCTCGGTGGGCAGGTCGACCAGGTCTACCTGAACACGCTGCGGGCGGTCACCGACGCCGCGTTCCTGGTGCTGCCCGCCGAGACGTTCGCCCACGCGGTACGCACCTGGTTCCCGATGGCCATGCACCTGCTGGAGGGGCTGTTCTTCGGGATGCGTGACACCCAGACCATCATCGGCGAGCGGGAACGGCTGCTCGCCCTGGGTTCGCTGTCGGCCGGGCTCACCCACGAGTTGAACAACCCGGCCGGCGCGGCGGTACGGGCCACCTCGGCGCTGCGGGACCGGGTCGCCGGGATGCGGCACAAGCTGGCGATGATCGCCGACAGCCGGCTCGACGGCCGGCGGCTGCACACCCTGGTGGAGTTGCAGGAGGAGGCGGTGAAGCGGGCCGCCCGCGCGCCGCAGCTGTCCCCGATGGCGGCCAGCGACGCCGAGGACGCCCTGGCCGACTGGCTGGACGAGCAGCGGGTCACGGCCGGCTGGGACCTCGCGCCGACGCTTGTCGCCGCCGGCCTGGACACCGCGTGGCTGGAGCAGGTCCGCGAGGTGGTCGGCCCGCAGGACCTGGAGTCGGCGGTGCGCTGGCTGTCGTACACGTTGGACACCGAGCAGTTGATGGCCGAGATCGACGACGCGGTCACCCGGATCTCCACCCTGGTCGGTGCGGCCAAGCAGTACTCGCAGCTCGACCGGGCCCCGCACCAGGTGGTGGACGTGCACGACCTGCTCGATGCCACCCTGGTCATGTTCAAGGCGAAGGTGCCGCCGGGGGTGCGGGTGGTCCGGGCGTACGACCGGGACCTGCCCCCGATTCCCGCGTACGCGGCCGAGCTGAACCAGGTGTGGACGAACCTGATCGACAACGCGCTGTCGGCGATGGGCCCTGCGGGCACCCTGACGCTGCGCACCGGCCGGGCCGGCGACCTGCTGGCCGTCGAGATCGTCGACACCGGGCCGGGGATTCCCGAGGCGGTCCGGCCGCGTATCTTCGAACCGTTCTTCACCACCAAGGCCGTCGGTGAGGGCACCGGGCTGGGGTTGGACATCTCGTACCGGATCGTGGTCAACAAGCACCACGGCGACATCCGGGTGGACAGCGTGCCCGGGTCGACCGTGTTCCGGGTGCTGCTGCCGTTCACCGCCCCGGCCCGCGCCACCGACGCCCCGGGACGCTGACAGCGAATCCGGCCGTCCGGGGATACTGTGATCGCGCGGTCACGGAGGATAATGGTTCGTCGCCGCCGGAGGCAAGTAGTGGTTCCCCTCATGTCGCCGGGGAGTGCCCGGCCATACGCTCGGCCACGGGGGGTCTGCCGTCCGCCGCAACCGGCCGGCAGGTCGCCGTACCCCGTCCCCGACGCAGGCGGAGGCTACCGTGACCATCGACCGGGTGACTACCGGGCCGGCGAACGCCGGCACCGCGGTCGGCTACACCGTTGAGGAACTCGCCCGCAAGGTGGGCATGTCGGCGCGGAACATCCGCGCCCACCAGGCCCGCCGGCTGTTGGCACCCCCGGTGCGCCGGGGCCGGGTCGCGCTCTACGACGACTCCCACGTGCGCCGGCTGGAGGCCATCCTGACCCTGCAACGGCAGGGTTTCAACCTGGTCTCCATCGAGGCGATGCTCGGCGTGCGGGGCGGCGACGACACCCCCGACGGGCTGACCGCGATGCTGCAACGGCTGGCTGCCGAACGGCCCGCGTTGACCCACGCGTTGACCCGGCACGGGGTGATCGGCCGGGCGCCGGACGGGACGGTGCGCACGGTGCGGCCCCGGCCGTTGCGCGCCGCGTTGGACCTGCACCGGGTCCGGATGGGGACGGTGCCGGCGTTGCAGGCGCTCAGTGAGGTGCTCGACAGCGTCCGGCCCCTGGCCGACGAACTGGTCGCGGAGGTCACCGCCCGGATGTTGACGCTCGCCCCCGAGCTGGGTGGCGGCGGGCCCCGGCCGTCGTGGTCCGACGGGGACCGGGAGACGATCCTGCTGACCCAGGGGGTGGTCAACGTACTCACCGAGGCGTTCCGGTTGGCGGTGGAGCACCAGGCCGAGGCGCACATCGCGGGCCTGTTGGACACCAACGCTCCACAGCAGACATCCGTCGGGGAGGGCGCTCTGGCCGACAAGGGCTGACGTCGCCGCGGCGGCCCGGGTCAGCGGTCGGTGTCGTCGAACCGGGACACCCAGGCGACCAGACCGGAGCGGGACTCCACGCCCGCCTTGCGGTAGATCCGGGTCAGGTGCGCCTCCACCGTGCGGGGGCTGATGTGCAGCTGACGGCCGATCAGCCGGTTGGTGACGCCGGTGCTGGCCAGCCGGGCGATGTGCCACTCCCGGTCGGTCAGGGCGGTCTCGGCGAGCGCCCGCACCGGCCTAGCCAGTCGCAGGCCGACCCGTTCGGTGCCGCACCGGGCGGCCAGTTCCTGTGCCCGGCGACGGGCCCGGCCGGCGGGGCCGTGCTGGTCCACCGCCTCGGAGGCGCGGGCGATGGCGACCAGGGCGAGGCTGTGCCGCAGTGTCATGCCGGCGGCCCGGAACCGGTCCGCCGCGGTGCGCAGGTACGGCAGCGCCGTCAGCACCTCGCCCCGGGCGAGCAGCACCTCCCCGTACGCCGACTCGGCGAAGGCGTGCTGGCCGGGCAGGCCGAGCAGGTCGGCGGCGGCCAACGCGGCGCGGGCCCGCCGGTACGCCTCGGGCAGGTCCCCGGCGGCCAGGGCGGCGGAGCAGAGCAGTTCGTGCCACATCGGTCGCAGGGAGGCCTGCAGGCGGGTCAGCCGGCTGTCGCCACCGGCGTCGGTGAGCATCTCCACGCAGGTGTCGGGATCCCCGGCGAGCAGCGTCGCGGTGGCCAGCGCGGTCGCCGCGGTCCGGCCCGACCAGCTGTCGAGGTCGTTGGCGAGCTCCACGGAGGTGCGGGCCAGGGCCACCGCGCGCTCGTCGTCACGTGGGCCGCCCCGCCACGCGGTGGCCTGGGCCTCGAAGGCGAGGGCGAAGCTGAGCAGGGAACGGCTGCCGATCCGGCGGGCGATGCCGCCGGCCTCGGTGGTCAGCCCGATCACGGTGGCGAGCTGCCCCCGGTGGTAGGCGACCTGGCTGCGGCCGAGCAGCAGTTGGCAGAGCCCGTCGTCACGGTGGGCGTCACGGACCAGGGTGATCCCCCGGTCGAGGTGCCGGGTGGCGTCGGCGGGTCGTTCCAGGAACAGCTCGGCCAGCCCGACCGCCAGCAGGCAGTCGGGGCGCTCGCGCAGGTCCCGGTCGGGCAGCGCGTCGACGATCGGCGTGCCGGCGGCGAGCAACTCCCGGGCGATCCGCACCTCGCCGTCGTGGGCGGCGGCGAGCCCGCGGACGGCGAGCAGGCCGGCCCGGTCGATGCCGCTGGCCTCGCCGTCGGGTGCGCCGCCGGGCACAGGCGACGGGTGACCGGACAGGATGCCGATCGCGCCGAGTTCGGTGGCGAGCTGGAACGCCCCGGCGGTCGGTGTCCCGACCAGTTCCCGGCGGCTGATCGCGGCGGCCTCGGCGTAGTTGCCGAGCAGGCGCTCCACCCGTACCCACTGGGCGACGGCTGCGGTCCGGCGGCCGGTCGGGTCGACGGGCAGTTCGGGGACGACCTCCCGCAGCAGGGTGCGGCTCTCGGCGAGGTTGCCCATCTCGCCGGTGATCCGGGCCAGCAACAGGGTGACGGCGTGCCGGCTGTCCGGGGAGCCGGCCGGCGGGCGTACCGCGCGCAACGCCGTACGCAGCCAGCGGACGGCCGACTCAGGGGCATCGCCACGGATCTCCTCGGCGGCCCGGCAGAGCACGTCGACGTAGGGTTCGACCGGCCGGCCGTGGGGCAGCCCGAGCAGGTGTTCGGCCTGCGCCGCCCGCTCGGCCGGCGGGGCCTGCCGGGCGAGCAGCACGGTCAACGCCCGGTGGTGCGCCTCCGCCCGCCAGGCCGGGTCGGTGTCCTGCGCGACCGCCGCACGCAGCACCGGGTGTCGGAAGGTGAACCGTGCCGTGGTCGGGACGACCCGCAGCAGGTCCCGGCGGACCAGACGCCAGGCGGACTCGGTCACCTGCCCGGCCGGCAGCCGGGCGACCTCGGCGAGCAGGTCCACCCCGCACGGGGTGCCGCACACGGCCGCGGCTCGCAGGCAGGTCGCGTCGACCGGGGACAGGCCGGCCCACTCGGCGCGCAGGGTGGCCACGGCCCGGTCGGTGAGCCGGGGCCCGGTGGTCGGCGCAGCGTCCCGGTCGCCGTCGGCCGGCCCGACGCCGGCCAGCGCGGCGAGGTAGCCGGGGTTGCCGGCGGCCCGGTCGTGGCGGCGGCCCAGCTCGGCCGGGTCCTCGTCCGGGTACAGCGCGACGGTTTCGGCGAGGCTGAGTGGTCCCAGTTCGATCCGCTCCCGGCCCCGGCCGCCGGGGACGCCGGCCTCGGGCGGGCCGAACGGCATCGCGGTGTCGAGCTGGCGGGGCCGGTAGACCAGGATCAGCAGCAGCGGCGCGGGCACCGGGTAGCGCAGCAGGTGGGCGACGAGCCCGGTGGACGAGGTGTCGGCCCAGTGCAGGTCGTCCAGGACGAGGGCCAGCCCGTCGCGGGCGGCCAGGGTGAGCAGCCGGCGGGCCAGTTGGTAGGTGCGGAACTGGCGTACGTCGAGCGGGGCCGGCAGGCCGTCGGGCACGACGGTGGAATGCTGCGGGTCGGCGCTCACGGGGTGGGGGGCGCCGAAGGCGTGCCGGAAGACGTGGAACGGGATGTCCCGCTCGGCCTCCACGCAGGTGCCGACGGCCCGGGGCAGGGCCGGGACGCAGCCGTCCAGCGCGGCGTGGACGAGGCGGGTCTTGCCGATTCCCGGGTCGCCGACGACCTCGCACACGACCTGGGTGCCGGTGCGGACGCTGTCGGCGTGGGCGGCGCGGATGCGGGCGACCTCCGGCCGCCGTCCGACGAATGGTGAGCCGGACAGCGCATCCTCCAGCCCAGCTGCCGTCACGCAGATCACGTGTATTCCCTGCGACCCTCCAATGGGGATTGCCGGGACTATACCGGTGGCCGGAAACACGAGGAACATCGATGTCGCGGGGGTGACCGAACGATTCGGCCCGCTGACCGTACGGGTGGGGGAATCGGCCGTTTCCGCTGTGGCGTCGGGCGTTTCCGGCGTCGGCCGACGGTCAGCGGGTGGGCGGGGTGACCGGCAGCGCGGCGATCATTCGGATCTGCGCGGTACGGGACTCGTCGATGCGCCGGGCCAGGTCGCGGACGGCCGGGGCGACGGCCACCGCCAGGTGTGCCCGGGCCAGCGCGGCGGCCTGCCGCTGCTGCGGCACCAGCACCGCCACCAGGGCGGCGTCGTAGCCGGCGTCCGGGGTGCCGCGCAGCAGTGCCACCGGATCGGGGGTGTCGCCCGGGTCGGGGTGGGCGTGCCGGTGGCGGTCGCCGGCCGGTCCGGCGGCGGCGATCCACTGCCTGGCCTGGGCCACCTCGTCGGTCTCGGTGGCGTCGATCGCCGCGACGAGGGTCCGCAACCGGGGTTCCCGGACCCGCTGTGGTGCGGCCCGGACGATGGCCAGGGTCCGTTCCTGGTGGGCGGTCATGGTGTGCAGGAACACCAGGTCGAGTCCGTCGACCACGGTCGTGGTGCCCGACGGCGCGGGGGTGGCCGGGGGCGCGGTGGGCGCGCATCCGGCGAGCAGCAGGGCCGCCACGGCGACCACGGCGCTCCGGCGTCGGCGGGCGGGCCGGTCGGCGGGCACGGGTGGCCGCCCGCCGCCGGCCCGTCCGGGGCCGGCGGCGGGTGGGGACGCGATGCCCGGTCGGCGCGGCGGCATGGTCGACGGCCGGGTCAGATCCGGGTCCACAGGGCGGGCACGTACGGCGGTTCCCAACCCGGCAGGGCGGTGTGCGCCTGCCGGCACCGGTAGCTCACCGCCTGGTAGGTGACGACGTCGCCGACCTGGTAGCTACGGCCGGCCGTCCAACTGCCACCGGCGGTCGGCGGGGCGGTCGGGGTCGGGGTGGCGGTACGGGTGGGGGTGGGCGTGGGGGTCCGGGTCGGCGACGGACCCGGCGTGGGGGTGGGTCCGGTTCCGCCGATCTGCACGTCCACGCAGGAGTAGAACGCGTTGGCGGTGTCGGCGATGTTCCAGACGGCCAGGATCTTCTGTCGGCCGGTGAAGCCGCCGAGGTTGACGGTGTGCGAGACGGTGGCGTCGGGTTGCCGGCCGCCGCCGTCGACGACGCCGACCCGGGTGCCGCCGATGAAGTACTCCCAGGTGCTGGTGGCGTGCCGGGCGGTGTTCACCCAGGTGAAGGTGACCGTGCTGCCGACCGGGGTGGCCGGCCAGCCCCGGTTGTCGTCGTTCAGGACGTCGAACTGGGTGATCCCGGCGTTGCAGCTGCGCAGGCCCTTGACGCCTTCGACGCTCTGCGGCTCGTAGCGGATCTGACCGCAGTCGGGCACCTTGCCCTGGGCGCAGAGGGCCTGGCGGCTGGGCGGGGCGGAGACGTAGCCGTGGGCCTGGGCGGGCGTGGCGAGGCCCAGGGAGGTGACGACGGCACCTGTCGTCACCAGGGGGACGGTGATCGTGCGGCGCATGGGCACTCCTCGACGGGGGGATTGCCACCACGGTAAATTAAAGTTTGTTAACAGTAAAGACGTCTTTCTGTTTTCGACATCGGATGCGGCGCTCCCCCGGGACTGTCCCGACCCGCGACGGGTATCCGCGCCCGCATGGAGTGCCGAGGGCGGGTTCTCGGGATCTCGGCGGACGTCGGCGCCGGCCACGACACCGCAGCCGGCGAACTGGCCAGCCGGCTGCGGGAACGCGGCCTCACGGTGGACCGGCTGAACCTGCTGGACGTGCTGCCGCGCCCGGTGCGCTGGATGTTGCGGGAGGCGTACCGCGACGTACTGCGTCGACTCCCCCGCGGCTACGACGCGCTGTTCACCCTGACCGCCCGGTCCCGGCTGTCCGTCGCGCTGATCCGCGGCCTGCTACGACCGGTGCGACGCCGGATGGGCCGGGCCATTCCGCCGGACACCCTCGCCGTGGTGACCACCTACCCCTTCGCCAACCAACTCCTCGGACCGCTGCGGCGGCAGGGCCGGCTCACCGTCCCGGTGGTCAGCTACGTCACCGATTTCGCCCTGCACCCCACCTGGCTGAGCCCCGGCGTGGACCGGTACTACGCGCTGCGGCACGCCGAGGCGCCCCCACTCGACGCCGACACCCCGGTCACGACGGTGCGACCGCTGGTGTCACCCGCCTTCCGCGGCGCGCACCGCACCGACCGGCGGCAGGCCCGTCGCCGGTTCGGGCTGCCCGAACAGGACCGGCTGGCGTTGATCGTCGCCGGGGCGTGGGGCGCCGGGGACGTCGAGACCACGGTGGCGGAGGTCGGCGCGACCGGCTGGGCCCGACCGGTGGTGGTGTGCGGGCGCAACGTCCCGCTCTACGAGCGGCTACGCCGGGACTGGGAGCACGTGTTCGGCTGGGTGGACGACATGCCGACCCTGATGCGCGCGGTCGACGTCGTGGTGGAGAACGCGGGCGGCCTGACCTGCCAGGAGGCGCTGGCCGCCGGGGTGCCCGTGGTGACCTACCGGCCGCTGCCCGGACACGGGCGGGCCAACGCCGGCATCCTCGCACGGGCCGGCCTGACCCGACGGGCGGCGTCGGCGGAGCAGTTGCGGCCGGCGCTGGCGGAGACCGCCGGCCGGCGCGACCGGACCGCCCCGCTGTCCGTCGACCCGGCCGACGTGGAGGCACTGGTCACCGAGATGGCCGCCGCACCCGGTGACGGCCGGGCGTACCACCGGCCACGCCGGGGCCTCGGCGACGCCGTGGCGGTGGTCGCGACGCTGCTCGCCCCGACGCGGGGCCGCCGGTGAGGCAACGGACGGCGGGCCTGCTGGCGGCGGGGCTGGTCGCCGTCGGCGCGGGCCTGCACGGGGCACCGGCGGTCACCGCGCTGCCGGTGCTGCGGGGGCGGCTGCTGCACCGGCTCGACGGGGTGGGACCGCCGGACCGGATCGCGCTCACCTTCGACGACGGCCCCGACCCGCGGTCCACCCCGCACTTCCTGGCGGTGCTGGCCGCCCACCGGGTCCGGGCGACGTTCTTCCTGCTCGGCACGATGCTGCGCCGGCACCCCGAGCTGGGACGGCGGCTGGTCGCCGCCGGACACGAGGTCGCCCTGCACGGCGGGGAACACCGCAACCTGCTGCTGCGGGGGCCGCTGGCCACCGGCCGGGACCTCGCCGCCGCCCACGAGCTGACCGTCACCGTCACCGGGCAGACCCCCCGGTTCTACCGCCCGCCGTACGGGGTGTCGACCGGGCCGGCCCTGCTGGCAGCCCGCCGGTTGGGTCTGCGGCCGGTGCTCTGGACATGCTGGGGACGGGACTGGACCCGTACCGCCGACGCCCGGTCGGTGCTGGCCGAACTCCGTCGCGGACTGCGTGGCGGCGGCACCGTGCTGCTGCACGACTCCTCCTGTGCGGCCGCGCCCGGCGCGTGGCGGTCCGCCCTCGACGCCCTCCCCCACCTGCTCGACGAGTGCCGGCGACGGGGGTGGACGGTGGGCCCGCTCGGCGACCACCTGGACGCGACGTGACCCTCGCGGTGCTGGCCGCGCTCGTCGCGGCGTTCGCGTTCGCCCTGTCCACCACGCTGCGCCAGCGGGCGGCCGGCGGTCAGGTGGCGATGTCGGGGTACGGCAGCGAGAAGTGGGCCAGCCGCAGGCCGTACTGCTTCTGGTAGGCCATCGGCTCGGCGTGGTCCCGTTCGAACATGGCGATGAACAGGGTCAGGGTGAGGAACGGGTGGGCGCCGAGGGCGAAGAGCCGGACATGGTCGTGGTTGGCCAGCGCGTCACGTTCCTCGTCGGTGAAGCGCAGCCAGGTGCTCGCCTCGCCGGTGTGGCAGTTGAGGACCGCGTTGGCGCGTTCGGCCTCCCACCAGGCCACCGTCCCGTGCGGGTCGGTGCGGTAACGCTCGACCAGCTCCGGATCGCGGTCGACGGTGTAGAGGAACTTGTCGACCAGGTAGCGGCTCATGCCGGTGCTCCGTTCGGGTACCAGGTGAAGTACGCCTCCATCGTGTGGAACAGGTCGAGGGTGTCCACGTGGTCGGCCTTGGCGCCCGCGCCGGCCACCCCCATCATCAGCATGAAGTCCATGAAGCCGTGGGTGGCGTTGCCGGGGGCGTGCAGGCTGTCCAGGGTCACCTCGGACAGGCAGCCGTCGAGGTCGCCGTTGGCGATCCACTCCACCGCCCGACGGTCGAACTCCGGGTCGGGGCCCTGCGGGCCGAACTGGCGCGGCCCGCCCAGCTCCAGCGACAGGTGGCCGGTGCCGATGACGGCCACCCGCAGGTGGCTGGGCCAGCTCTCGACGATCTCCCGGATGGCCGCGCCGAGCTGCACGAACCGTTTCGGCTGCGGCAGCGGCGGGGCGAAGATGTTGGTGTAGATGGGCACGATCGGCAGGTCCGCCTCGGGCCGCAGCGTGATGATCGGGCAGGTGATGCTGTGGTCGATCCGCAGCTCGTTGCTGAAGGCCAGGTCGAACCCGGCGTCCAGGCCGGCGCGCAGCACGTGGGCCGACAGGTCCTCCTGGCCGCGCAGCAGCATCCGGGGCAGGCCGAACTCGCGTTCCTCGTTGTACCAGTTGGCGTCGTAGAACGGGGCCTTGCCGACCAGGAACTGCGGCATGTTGTCCAGCCAGAGCTGGTGGAAGTGGTCGGAGCCGACCATCACCAGCACGTCCGGCCTGGCCCGGGTGAGGGTCTCCCGGAACGCGAGGATCTTGCGGGCCCACTCGTCGGCGAACGGGGGCCGGTCCTCGCCGGTGGCGGTGGTGGCGCGGTAGTAGAACGGATGGTGGGTGGAGGCGATGACCGCGACGACCTGGGCCATGGCCGCTCCTCTCGCAGACGGTGGCGGTGGGGGGATCAGTCGGCGTCGTCCGGCACGTACCGGGCGTTGCGGTCGACGGTGCGGTAGATGTCCATGCCGAGCGGGCGACGGCGCTCCTCGGCGAGGTGGCCGAGCAGGCCGGCGGTGCGGGCCAGCAGGGCGAAGCCGCGCAGCAGGTCGATGGGCAGGCCGAGGTCGGCCAGGGCCGCGCCGCACACCCCCGCGCCGTTGAGCGGCAGGGTACGGCCGAGCACCTGCGGGTGGACCCGGCCGATCGCCTCGAACAGCCGCAGGTGCGGCCCGCGCAGGCCCTCCTGCTCGGCGATCGCGACCAGCACGGGGGTGCGCGGGTCGGTCTCCTTGTGCACCGGGTGGCCGAGCCCCGGCACCAGACGCCTGTCGACGCGGGCGGCACGGACCGCGTCCAGGGCGACGGCGTCCCAGCCGGCGTCGTCGGTGGGCAGCTCGGCGACACCGGCGAGGGTGTCGGCGAGGAACCGGCCGCAGTCCTCGGTGACGCCGAGGAAACGGGAGCCGCCACCGAGCAGGCCGGCGGCGATCGCCCCCTGCAACGCCTCCGGCGCGCTGAGGTACGTCAGTCGGGCGGCGATCGCGGTGGGGGTGAAGCCGTGGTCGGCCAGGGCCACCAGGACGGCCTCGAAGACGCGTACCTCGCCGGGGCCCGGGCGACGCCCGGCGACCAGCCAGAAGGCCAGTTCACCGAAGCCCACCCGGCCCATCAGGTCGCCGGCCAGGTCCTGACCGAGCAACCGGATGGTGGTCGGGTCGGAGGTGCCGATCGAGGTCGGGAAGTCTAGCTGCCGGTCAGCCACGCGCGGATCTCCTCGCCGTGTTCGTCGAGCGCGGGCGGCGGGGCGCCGTACCGCGCGGGGGTGTCCGAAAGGGTGATCGGGTGCCGGATGCCCGGCACCGCGGCGGCGCCCTCGCCGACGGTCACCACCGGGTCCAGCCCGAGACGTTCGGCGAGCGCGACCCCGCCGTCGATGGTGTTGATCGGGGCGCAGGGCACCCCGGCGGCCATCAGGTCGGTGAACCACTCGTCGCGGGTGCGTCGGCGCAGCCGTTCGACCAGCAGCGGACGCAGTTCCTCCCGGTTGGCGGTGCGGTCCTGGTTGCGGGTGAACCGGGGGTCGTCGACGAGCTCCGGCAGGTCGAGCACCTGGCAGAGCCGGCGGAACTGCCCGTCGTTGCCGGCGATCACGATCAGCTCGCCGTCGGCGACGGGCAGCGGCTCGTACGGGAAGAGGCTGGGGTGGGCGTTGCCCATCCGGTAGGGCACCACCCCGCCCGCGACGTAGCCGCTGCTGTGGTTGACCAGCCCGGACAGCGCCGAGGAGAGCAGGTTGACCTCGACGTGCTGGCCACGGCCGGAGTCGTGCCGGTGGTGCAGGGCGGCCAGGATGCCGATCGAGGCGTGCAGCCCGGCCATCACGTCGAACACGGAGATGCCGGCCCGGTAGGGCGGGCCGTCCGGGTCGCCGGTGAGGCTCATCAGCCCGGAGATGGCCTGCACCATCAGGTCGTAGCCGGGGTAGGCCGCGCCCGCGCCGGTGCCGAAGCCGCTGATCGAGGCGTAGACCACCCGGGGGTTGCCGGCGGCGACGGTGTCGTAGTCCAGCGCGAATCGGCGCAGCCCGCCGGGCTTGAAGTTCTCGATCAGCACGTCGGCACGGGCGGCCAGCCGGTGCGCCACGGCCAGGTCGTCGGGGTCCTTGAGGTCGAGCGCGATGGACCGCTTGTTGCGGTTGATGCCCAGGTAGTAGGTGGCCACGCCGTCGCGGACCGGGGGCATCCAGGTGCGGGTGTCGTCGCCGCCGGGCCCCTCCACCTTGATCACCTCGGCGCCGAGGTCGGCCAGCAGCATGGTGGCGTACGGCCCGGCGAGGATGCGGGAGAAGTCGGCCACCACGACGCCGTGCAGCGGCCCGGTCCTGCTCGGTGTCTCCTCCACCATGCCCCACCCCTCGACTTGACCGCCAGACGGACGACTGTCCGCATGGCCAGTTTCCCGACGAGCCCGCCGGGCGTCAACACCCCGAGGCAATTCTCGGGAAACTCCCAGCTCCACGCCGTTTGCAACGACCGGAAACAGTTCGGCAACTCGCCCTTGACATGGCCGGTGACCGGGAACACACTGGCGAAACTTGATCTGACCGTACAGCGGACGATCGTCCGCAGACCTCGGAACGGAAGTGGCGGCGATGAGCGCGAACGAGGGGCGGACACCGGTGGTGGGCCGGCCGGTGGTCTTCCGCAACGGCCTGGTGCTGACCATGGACGACACCCACACGGTGCTCCCCCGCGCCGACGTGCTGGTCGTCGACGACCGGATCGCCGCCGTCGGCGTGGGGCTGGACGTGCCGGAGGGCACCTGGGAGATCGACGCGGCCGGCGGCATCGTCATGCCCGGCATGATCGACACCCACCGGCACATGTGGCAGACCGCGATGCGCGGCTACGGTGCCGACTGGACGCTCACCCAGTACTTCGTCTGGTACTACCTGGAGTCCGGCAAACTGTTCCGCCCCGAGGACGTCTACGCCGGCAACCTGCTCGCCGCCATCGAGGCGATCGACGCCGGGGTCACCACCACCGTGGACTGGTCGCACGGCCTGCAGACCCCGCAGCACGCCGACGCCGCCGTCGACGCCTTGGAGGCGGTGCCGGGCCGGTTCGTGCTCGCCTACGGCAACCTGCAGCAGGGACCGTGGGAGTGGGCCACCACCCCCGAGTTCCGCGACTTCGTCACCCGCCGCGTCCACGGTCGCGGCGACCGGCTCGGCTTCCAGATGGCCTTCGACGTCACCGGCGACCCGGCCTTCCCCGAGCGGGCCGCCTTCGAGGTCGCCCGGGACCTCGGCGTACCGGTCACCACCCACGCCGGGGTCTGGGGGGCCACCAACGACGACGGCATCCGGCTGATGCACGAGCACGGGTTCATGACCGAGTCGACCGTCTACGTGCACGCCGCCACCCTCAACCGCGACTCGTACCACCGGATCGCGGCCACCGGCGGCTCGGTCTCGGTGTCCACCGAGAGCGAGCAGAGCGCCGGCCAGGGCTACCCGCCCACCTGGCAGCTACGCCAGCACGACATCCCGGTCTCGCTGTCCATGGACACCAGCGTCTGGTGGAGCGGCGACCTGTTCTCCGCGATGCGCGCCACGCTGAGCGCCGACCGCTCCCGGGAACACCTCGAGGCGCACGGTCGACAGGAGACCGTCACCCACTGTCACCTGCGCGCCGAGCAGGTGGTGGAGTGGGCGACCCGGGGCGGTAGCCGGGCGCTCGGCCTCGACCACCTCGTCGGCGCCCTCACCCCGGGCCGCCGGGCGGACGTGGTGCTGATCAAGAACGACCGGTCACCGGTGATGTTCCCGATCCTGCACCCCTACGGCCACGTGGCGTTCCAGGCCCAACGCGGCGACGTGCACACCGTGCTGGTCGACGGCCGGGTGGTCAAGCACGAGCACCGGCTGGTCGACGTCGACCTCGCCGCCGCCCGCGCCGCCGTGGAACACACCGTCGAGCACCTCACCGGCACGATGGGCGTCGACGCGTGGGAGAAGGGGATGAACCCGGACGTCCCCGAGACGGCGGTGCTGGACAACCCGTACACCTACACCGAGTGGGACGCCGGCTCGGCACAGTGGAAACATTAGCCATCCGACGCGCCCGGCGGGTGACCGCCCGCCGGGCGCGGGGCAGCCAGCGAAGGGACTCCATGGGGCGCGAGGCCGGAACCGACTTCATCGAGGCGCTGGCGCGCGGCCTCGACGTGCTGCGCTGCTTCCGTCCGGGCCAGCCGACGATGACGCTCAGCGAGATCGCCACGGTGACCGGGCTGGCCCGCCCCACCGTCCGCCGCATCCTGCTCACCCTGGAGGAGCTTGGCTACGTGCGCGCCGCCGACCGAGGCTTCGCGCTCACTCCCCGGGTGCTGGAGCTGGGCGTGGCGTACGTCAACTCGCTGAGCATCTGGGACGTCGCCCGTCCGCACATGCGCCACCTGGTCACCGAGACCGACGAGTCGACCTCGCTTGCCCAGCTCGACGGCAGCGACATCGTCTACGTGTCCCGGGTCGCCGTGCCCAAGATCGTCACGCTCGCGGTGACCATCGGCACCCGGTTCCCGGCGGTGGCCACCTCGATGGGCAAGGTGCTGCTGGCCGCCCTCACCCCGACGGAACTCACCGCCGTGCTGGCCGTGCCGAGCCGCTCCGGCATCGCCGCGCGCTGGCAGCCGGACCGCGACGAGCTGGACCGGGAACTGCGCGAGGTGCGGGCACGCGGCTGGGCCCTGGCCGACCAGGACCTGGCCGCCGGCATCCGGTCGGTCGCCACCGGGGTACGCGACGGCGACGGCCGGGTGGTGGCCGCGCTCAACGTCACCGTGCACGCCGCCGAGACCTCCCTGGAACGGCTCACCGACGAACATCTGCCCCGGCTGCTGCGCACCGCCGCCGAGATCAGCCGGGACTGGGCCCGGCTGGACACCGTGCCGATGACCGTGCAGCGGCCCGCCACGGACCGTCCGGGCTGAGCCGTCGGTCGAGCGGTGTCGACGCGCGTCACCCGCAGTCGGCACGGCCGGCCGGTGACGATCAGGTCGGCGGCGGGTGGGCCACGGCCTGCCGGCGGGCGACGATGGCCGGGTAGACCTGCTCCACGATGGTCAGCAGGGTGGCGGTCAGCAGCAGGTGCACCTGGTCGCGGTCCAGCGTGCCCCGCTGGAGCCACTCCCGGGCGGTCGAGGTGGCCAGCCCCCCGTACGCCCGGATCATGCCGCGCAGCTCGGCCCGGCAGGTCGCGACGTCGGCCAGCCCCACCGCGACGAGCACGCTGTCCGCCGCGACCTCCTCGGCCTCGCTGAGCACCCGGGCCACGTCGGCGTCGTGGCCCATCCCGCCGGCGGTCACGGCGGCCAGCCAGGAGTCGCGGTGCCGGGAGACCACGTCGAGGAACCAGGTGACGCTGGCGTCGACCCGGGTGCGCAGGTCGCCGTCGGGCAGCCGTTCGACGGCGACCCCGGGCACCGTCACCATCACCCGCACGACCTCCAGGTAGAGCTGCTTCTTGGTGCCGAAGTAGTGGTTGATCAGGCCGCGGGCCACCCCGGCCGCACGGGCGACGTCGGTGGTCGACACGTCCGCGTACGGGCGCGCGCCGAACAGCCGTACCGCGCAGGCGAGGATCTGTCCCCGCCGGGCGTCGGGCTCCAGCCGCCGTCGCCGGGGTTCGGTGTCAACGCTCATCCGCCGAACCCTATCGGCAGGTGGCGCGGCGTGTCCCGGGTCGGCGGGCCGGTCCCGTCAGCCGGGGTGCCGGTCGTCGGCGGGCGGGTCGACGCCGGACGATGATCAAGGATTGTTGACACGTCGCCAACAGGGCGTGAGGGTGGACCCATGCCGACGCCTGGACTCGACACCTACACCTCGCCGTGGCGCGCGCCCGAACACGACGACCTCGCCGAGCTGGCCCGCGACTTCTTCACCCGGGAGGTGCTGCCGCACACCGAACGGCTGCTGGCCCAGGGCCACCCGGACCGCGACCACTACCGGCGCGCCGGTGAGCTGGGCCTGCTCGGCCTCTCCGTGCCCGAGGAGTACGGCGGGGGCGGCGGCGGCTTCACCCACGAGGCGGTCCTGCTGCATGAGCAGACGCACGTCGGGGAGAGCACCCTCGGGCTGGGGGTGCACAGCGGCATCGTCACCGGCTACCTGGTCGCCTACGGCAGCGCCGAACAGAAGCGGCGCTGGCTGCCGGGGCTGTGCCGGGGGGAACTGGTCGGGGCGATCGCGATGACCGAACCCGACGGCGGCTCCGACCTGCAGGCGATCCGGACCCGGGCCGTGCGCGACGGCGACGACTACCTGGTCACCGGGGCCAAGACGTTCATCAGCAACGGCGGCCTCGCCGACCTGGTCGTCCTGGCCGTCAAGACCGACCCGACGCAGGGCGCCGCCGGCATCTCCCTGCTGGTCTGCGAGGTCGGCGACGAACCGGCCGGATTCCGGCGGGGCCGGCTGCTGTCCAAGATCGGGCTGCACGGCAACGACACCGCCGAGCTGTTCTTCGACGGGCTGCGGGTGCCGGCCGACCACCTGCTCGGCGGGGCCGAGGGGCTCGGCTTCGGCCAGATGATGCGGCAACTCCCCCAGGAACGCCTGGTCATCGGCATCGGCGCGGTGGCGGCGATGCAGCGGGCCGTCGAGCTGACCACCGCGTACGTCAAGGAACGCACCGCCTTCGGCAGGCCGCTGATCGGCCACCAGAACACCCGGATGGTGCTGGCCGAGTGCGTCACCCGGACCCGGGTCAGCCGGGTGTTCCTCGACGACTGCATCGGCCGGCACGACCGGGGCGAACTGGACGTGGCCACCGCGGCGATGGCGAAAGCCTGGCTCACCGAGGGACAGTGCGAGATCGTCGACAGGTGCCTGCAACTGTTCGGCGGCTACGGCTACACCACCGAGTACCCGATCGCCCGGATGTACGCCGACGCCCGGGTGCAGAAGATCTACGGCGGCACCAACGAGATCATGAAGGAGCTGATCGCCCGTGCCCTCTGACCCCGACGCGCCCACCGGTGCACCGCTGGCCGGGGTACGCGTCGTGGAGCTTGCCAGCCTCGCCCCGGCCCCGTTCGGCTGCATGGTGCTGGCCGACCTCGGCGCGGACGTGGTGCGTGTCGACCGGCCGGGCGGCGTCGGCCCGGGACGGCTGAGCGTCCCGACGACCGGCCCCCTGCACCGGGGGCGGCGGGTCACCACGCTGGACCTGAAGACCCCCGCCGGGGTCGCCGACCTGCTGCGTCTGGTCGAGCGGGCCGACGTGCTGGTCGAGGCGTACCGGCCGGGGGTGGCCGAGCGGCTCGGTTTCGGGCCGGAGACCTGCCGGGACCGCAACCCCCGCCTGGTGTACGCCCGGATGACCGGCTGGGGGCAGGACGGTCCGCTGGCCGACCGCGCCGGGCACGACATCGACTACATCGCGCTGGCCGGCGCACTGGAGCCGCTGGGCCGCCCCGGGCACCGCCCGCACGCCCCGCTGAACCTGCTCGGCGACTTCGCCGGGGGTGGGATGCTGCTCGTCACCGGGGTGCTGGCCGCGCTGCTGGAGCGGGAACGCTCCGGCCTCGGGCAGGTGGTCGACGCCGCGATGGTCGACGGGTCGGCGCTGCTCACCGCGTTCCTGCACGGGATGCTCGGCGCGGGCCGGTGGAGCGCCCCCCGGGGCGGCAACCTGCTCGACGGCGGCGCACCGTTCTACGACACCTACCGCACCGCCGACGACCGGTTCGTGGCGGTGGGCGCGCTGGAACCGGTGTTCTACGCCGCGCTGCTGACCGGCCTCGGCCTGGCCGACGACCCGACGCTGCCCGCGCAGTACGACCCGGCCGGCTGGCCGGAGCTGCGACGGCGGTTCACGGCCCGGTTCGCCGAGCGGACCCGCGACGAGTGGACGGCGGTCTTCGCCGACCGCGACGCCTGTGTCGCACCGGTGCTCGCCCCCACCGAGGCGCACCGCCATCCCCACAACGCCGCGCGGGGCACGTTCGTCGCGGTGGACGGCGAGGTGCAGCCGGCGCCGGCGCCCCGGTTCGACCGGACGCCCGCGCCGCCGCCCCGGCCGGCACCGGACCCGGCCGAGGCGCTGGACGTCAGCGCCGTCCTGGCCACCTGGCCCACCCGCCGGTGACCAGCCGCCCCGGGTCCGTCAACGCCATCCGCAGGTCCCGCGCCCGGCCGCCCCGACCGGCCCCGCCGTGGTCCGGGGTCGGGGTCGGCGGTCAGCCCACCGGGACGGCAGCGGGGCGCGTGGGCGTCGGGGCCGGCAGTTGGCGGTCGTGCCACCGGCTGAGCAGGACCAGCGAGGTGACCGCCCCGACCAGCGCGAGGAACATGTCCCACTGGGTGTCCCAGACGTCGCCCTGGGTGCCGAGGAAGTCGTCGGCGGCGGAGCCACCGGCCACCGAGGACCACCACTCGATCATCTCGAAGAAGGCGCTGAAGGCGAGGCAGGCGCAGACCACCAGCGGGGCGAGCCAGCGGCTGCCGCGCAAGGGGGACCGCCGGACGAGGATCTCGCGGACCAGGACCGCCGGGACGAAGCCCTGCACGAAGTGCCCGAGCCGGTCGTACGGATTGCGGGACAGGTCGAGCGCGTCGCGTACCCAGTCGCCCAGCGGGACCCGCGCGTAGGTCCAGTGTCCGCCGACGACGAGGACCAGCGCGTGCGCCGCCAGCAGGCAGCACAGCAGGGTGGTCAACGGGAAACGCCGCCACACCAGCAGCACCACCGGCACGCCGACGATCACCCAGACCGTCTCCAGCAGCCAGGTCAGCCGGTCGTACGGCCGGATGCCGGACAGCACCAGCGCCACGACGACGAGGCCCAGCAGCACCGGTGGGACGAGGGTACGGGGCCGGGTCACGGCGACCACCTGTTCGATGTGGGGGCCGCCCAGTCGCCGCCCGGCCGCCGACGATAACAGCGCCCACATCGGAGCACCGTCGTCGGGCCGACCGCGTGTCGGACGGGTGGGGCGGATGTCCGGGCCTGCCCGGTCGACACCGACCGGCGGGGTTTGCCCGAATCCATGAGTGTCGATACGGTGCAGGCGGCCCGTCCCGGCACCCCGTCACCGCAGAAAGGAGCCCCATGCCACCCGCCACCCGCACCCGAGGTCCCCGCCCCCGGCGGCTCGGCCTGCTGGCCGTCACCACCCTCGCCCTGGTCGCCGCCGCCACCGCCGTCGTCCCGACCGCCGCCTCCGCGGCCACCGTCGACACCGGCGTGGACCACGTGCTCGTCAACCGCAACAGCGGCAAGGCGATGGACCTGTACGACTGGTCCACCGCCGACGGCGCGCCCGTCAGGCAGTACACCCGCAACGACCTCGCCGTACAGCGGTGGCGGTTCGTCGACGTCGGCGGCGGCTACTACCAGCTCCGCTCGGCGCACAGCGGCAAGGTCCTCGAACTGCCCAACGCCCTCGACGGCACCGCCCTGGTGCAGAACCCGGCGATCAGCGGCAACACCCGGCAGCACTTCCGGCTCGTCGACTCGGCCGGCGGCTACGTCCGGCTGCTCAACCGGCACTCCGGCAAGGCCCTCGACGTGTGGGAACGGTCCACCGCCGACGGGGCGACCATCTCCCAGTACCAGGACCTCGACGGGACCAACCAGCAGTGGCAGCTCGTCCGGCCGGGTGCCACCGCCGACTGCGGCAGTGGTGCGTTCCAGGCCGAGGCGGTGCTGGCCGGCGGCACCTGGACCGTCCGCAACGGCGCGACGACCGTGCACACCGGCACCGACCTGCGGGCCGCCGTTCAGGCCGCGGTGAACAGCCTGACCGCCGGGCGGACCAGCAAGCAGCGGGTGGTGGTGCGCGGCTCGGGCTCGATGAGCGCCAACTCCCGCATCTCGCTGCCCAGCTACACCACCCTCGACGTGTGCGGGACGATCAACGTGACCGGCACCGGCTCCGGTGACCAGGCCCCCGTCTACTCCCGGGGCACCACCCAGGTCGAGGTGCAGCACCTCACCCTCACCGGCACCCCGCTGTACGGGGTCTTCCTGCGCAACGTCACCAACGTCGTGCTGGGGCAGCTCGACATGCGGCTCTCCGCCGGCCTCGGCGTGCGCATCGACAACCGGGGCGACACCAGCCAGTGGACCCGCAACGTACGCATCGACAACGTGTACGTCTCGGGCGCCAGCTCGCACGCCGTCGAGACGTACGGCGTGGACGGGCTGACCGTGGGCACCGTCACCGCCCGCAACGTCGGCGAGTCCGGTCTGCTGCTCAACCAGACCATCAACGCCACCGTGTCCACCGTCGACGCCGAGAACGCCGGCACCGGCACCGGCTACGCCGCGTTCCGGATGGCCAACCGCAACGGCCGCATCGGCGACAGCTACCCGACCAACATCCGGGTCGGCACCGTCCGGGCCCGGGGCGGCGGCCGGGGCGTGTTCTGCGTCTCCGAGTCCGGCGGCGCGACGATCGACCGGGTCGACATCGCCAACACCGGCAACAACGCCGTGCTCATCGAGAACTGCTACGGGGTGAGCCTGGCCACCAACGGCGGCACGATCAGCGGCGGCGGCGAGGTGCGGCTCGCCGAACGCGCCGAGTTCCCCGGCAACCGGGACCTCACCCTGCGCAACTTCACCCTGGTCAACAACCGGATCGTGGAGAACCCCTGCGCCGACAACCTGACCATCGGCAACATCACCCTGAACAACGCGACGATCGTCCGCTGCTGACCCCCGGGCGGGGCGTCGGCGGCGTGTCGGTGGCATGTCGGCGCGGTGTCAGCCGGCCGGCGCACGCTGGCCGGCATGACAGCTGAGTTGATGATCGAAGCCGAGGGGCTGGTCAAGACCTTCGGGTCCACCCGGGCGTTGCAGGGGGTGGATCTCGCCGTGCCCCGGGGCACCGTGCTCGGGGTGCTCGGCCCGAACGGGGCCGGCAAGACCACCGCCGTGCGCATCCTGTCCACGCTGCTGGTCCCCGACGCCGGCACCGCCCGGATCAACGGCCTCGACGTGGTACGCCAGGCCGAGCGGGTCCGGCAGTCCATCGGCCTCACCGGCCAGTACGCCTCGGTCGACGAGGACCTGACCGGGCGGCAGAACCTGGAACTGTTCGGGACCCTGCTGGAACTCGGCCGGGCCGGCGCGCGGCGGCGGGCGGCCGAACTGCTCGACTGGTTCGACCTGACCGCCGCCGCGAACCGGCCGGCCAAGACCTACTCCGGCGGGATGCGCCGCCGGCTGGACCTGGCCGCCAGCCTGGTCGGCTCACCGGACGTGATCTTCCTGGACGAACCGACCACCGGCCTCGACCCGGCCAAACGCGAGGACATGTGGGACGTCGTCCGGTCGCTGGTGGGCAACGGGGCGACCGTGCTGCTCACCACGCAGTACCTGGAGGAGGCCGACGCGCTGGCCGACGCCATCACGGTGATCGACCACGGCCGGGTCATCGCCCACGACACCCCGGACGGGCTCAAGCGGGTCGTCGGCGGGCAGACCCTGGAGGTGCGGCCGACCGACCCGGCCAACCTGGCCCCGACGGCGGCGATCCTGTCCCGGGTGGGCTCCGGCTCGCCCGCCGACGAGATCCGCAGGGGCGTGCTCGCGGTGCCGGTCACCGACGACTCCGCGTTGACCGAGAGCGTCGCCCGGCTGGCCGCCGCCGGCATCGCGGTCACCGAACTCTCCCTGCACCTGCCCAGCCTCGACGAGGTCTTCTTCACCCTCACCGGCCGGACCGCGGCCGACGACGACACCACCCGTACGGAGGTCGCCGCATGAGCACCCTGACCGGCACCCCGCCGCGCACCGGGCCGACGCTGTCCACGGTCGTGGCGCAGCCCCGGCCGTTGCGCCTGCTGCGGCACTCGCTGGCACTGGCCAAACGCAGCCTGATCAAGACCTGGCGCACCCCCGAGGCGCTGATCGACGTCACCCTGCAACCGGTGCTGTTCCTGGTCATCTTCGTGTACGTCTTCGGTGGCGCGGTCGCCGGCTCCACCCACGACTACCTCCAGTACCTGCTGCCGGGCATCCTGGCGCAGACCATCGCCACCGGGTGCATCGCGATCGGCGTCAACCTCAACACCGACATCGCCAAGGGCATCTTCGACCGGTTCCGTTCGCTGCCCGTCCCCCGGTCCGCACCGCTGGTCGGCGCGGTGTTCGGCGACGTGGTGCGGTACGTGATCGTGACCGTGTCGACCCTGGCGATCGGCTACCTGCTCGGCTTCCGGGTCGAGTCCGGCCCGGTCCAGGCCCTCGCCGGTTGCCTGCTCGCGGTGCTGTTCGCGCTCTGCCTGAGCTGGCTGCCGGTGTACGTCGGGATGAAGGTCCGCACGCCGGGCGCGGTGCAGGGGGTGATGTTCGCGCTGATCATGCCGTTGAGCTTCGCGTCCAACGTGTTCGTCGCCGCCGGCACCCTGCCGGGCTGGATGCAGGCGGTGGTGACGGTGAACCCGCTGACCCACCTGGTGACGGCGATGCGCGGACTGTTCCTCGGCACCCCGGTCGGCAACCACGTGTGGTGGACGCTGCTGTGGTGCGCCGGCTTCGTGGCGGTGTTCATGCCACTGGCGCTGCGGGCGTACCGTCGGCGGGTCTGACCCGGCCGAGCAGGTCGTCCATCAGCTCGCCGATGCGGGTGGCGGCCGCGGCGGCCGGCCGCGCCCGCCACCCGGCCAGCAACGGCTCCCGCCGCGCCTCGTCACCGAGGGCGGCGGTGAGCCGTTCGCCGATGCCGGACGGGAAGAACGCCGCCGAGTTGCTGCCCAGCCGGGTGCCGAGCGCGAACAACTCCCGGGCGGTCCCGACGTCGTCGCGCCAGGCGGCGAGTTCCGCGCCCCCCAACGCCCAGGTCCCGATCACCGGCAGGTCCCGCGACGACAGCGCCTCCGCACCGGCGGCGGCCAGCAGGTCGGTGGCCCGGAGGTCGACGTCGCGCCGGGCGGCCGGCCAGACCTCGGCGATCCGCAGGCGCAGCACCGCCACCGCGACCCGCAGCACGACCCGGGGCTGCGGCGGCGGGCCGGTCCAGCCGGCCAGCGTGCGGACCACCGTGTCGGCGTGGTCGAGCGCCTCGGCGTGCCGCCCGCGCTGCCAGGCCAGGCGGGCCAGCCCCAGGCCCGCCTGCGCGGTCTCCACCTCCTCCCCCTGGCCGGGGATCGCCGTCTCGACCAACCGCCGCTCGGCCGCCGGGTCACCGCGCAGCGCGAGCTGCACGTCCAGCA
This sequence comes from Micromonospora sp. WMMD735, assembly GCF_049178995.1. Lineage (NCBI taxonomy): Bacteria > Bacillati > Actinomycetota > Actinomycetes > Micromonosporales > Micromonosporaceae > Micromonospora > Micromonospora sp. WMMD735. Next base: position 1,240,035 of record NZ_JBMHMJ010000002.1, on the reverse strand, counting down.
CCACCCGGGCGGCGCGGACGTCCTGGGTGGCGCCGATCAGCTCCATGTGGTGCACTCCGCGCGCCAGCCACTCGGTGGACCCGCCGTCGGTGGGGGTCAGGCCGTGCCCGACGACCTGCGCCGCCATCGCCATCCCCCAGTGGTCGCCGGCCGCCTCGAACCGGCGGTACGCCTGCTCGGCGTCGGCCACCGAGGCCGCCGGCAGACCCCCGCTGTCCCCGATCGCCGCGCGGGCGAACAGACCGAAGCCCTGCACGTACGGGTCGGGATGCTCGATCAGGGCGGCGGTGCCCGGCAGCGCCAACTCCGGGTCGAGCTGGTCGAACGCCGGCAGCACCGTGGCGAGCACCGCGTGCCGGGAGGAGACCTCCCGGGGCCGCTCGGCCAGCAGCCGGAACAGGGCCCGGCGGGCGAGCACCGCGAGCCGGAGCGGGCCGGTGATGCCGGCGTTGACCACCACCAGCAGGCACATCCAGGCCAGCCGGTCGGCGTCGGGCAACGGCCGACCGCTGGCCCGGCCGGAGACGATCGCGGAGCCGCCCCGCCGGTCGGGGGCGTCGAGGTGCAGCAGGCCCCGGGACCATCCGGAGACCTCCAGGTGCAGGCCCCGCACCGCCCACAGGTGGAACAGCGGGGTGGCGATGTCCACCACCGCCGGTTCGTCGTCGTGCCCGGCCGCCCAGCGCAGGCCGGCGACGAGATTGTCCTGCTCGACGGCGCACCCGGCGAACGCGTCGAGCTGATCGGGGCCGATGAACCGGTCGAGCAGCCCGACCGCCTGCCGCCGGGCCCAGCCGACCAGACCGGCCATCGCCGGGGCGCGGTCACCTGCCGCGTCGAGCCGGGCCTCGCCGTACTCGCGGACGGTCTCCAGCATCCGGTAGCGGGGTGGGCCGTCGCCCTCGACGAGGGTCAGCAGGGACTGTTCGACCAGCCGTGCCAGCCCACGCCGGACGTCGGGCAGGCCGGCGACGGCGGCGGCGAGGTCGGCGGTGAACGGGGCGGGGACCACCGCGACCCGCTGGAGCAGGTCCCGGTCGGCGGGGGCGAGCAGTTCCCGGCTCCAGTCGACCATCGCCCACAGGCTCGCGTGCCGCTCCGGCAGGCCGCGCAGCGCGGCGTCGAGCAGCGCGAACCGGTCGGTCAGCCCGGCGAGCACGTCGTCGATCGGCATGTGCCGCAGGCGGGCGGCGGCCAGTTCGAGGGCCAGCGGCAGGTTGTCCAGCCGGTGGCACAGGGCCAACGCCCGGTCGGTGTCCCAGGTGGGCACCGCACCCCCGGCGCGGGCCCGGGACTCGACCAGCGCCACCGCGTCGGCGTCGGGCAGCACGGTCAACCGGTGCACCCGTTCAGCGGCCAGGCCCAGCGGCGCCCGGCTGGTCGCCAGCACGGCCACCTCCGGTGGGCTCACCGCGACCAGGTCCGCGACGACGGCCGCCACCGGGTCCAGGAGGTGTTCACAGTTGTCCAGCACCACCAGGCCGTCGAGATCCGGAGCCAGGGCACGCAGCCGCTCCTGCGGGGTGAGCACCCGACGGTCGCGGCCCAGGGTGCCGCCGCCGGCCGTCGTGGTGTCCGCCCCGCCGAGAGCCGCCAGGACGGTGGGCAGCACCTCCTCCGGGGCCCGCAGGCCGGCCAGTTCGACCACCCGGGCCGGCCGGCCGGCCGCCACCGCCCGGCGTACCACCTCGGCGGCGAGCCGGGTCTTGCCCGCGCCGCCGGTGGCCACGACGGTCACCAGGGCCGCCTCGGCCAGCGCCGTCTCCACCGCCTCGACGTCACGTTCCCGGCCGACGAACGCGGTCACCGGCCGCCGCCAGGCGGCCGGCAGGACCGTCCGGGTCGACCCGACCGGCGACGCCGGGCCGGCCGGGGTGGTCAGTTGACCCCGCAGCAACGCCAGGTGGACCTCGCTGACCACCGGTGACGGGTCGGTGCCGTAGCGGTCGGACAGTTCGGTGCGCAACCGCGCGACCACCTCCAGGGCCTCGGCGTCGCGCCCCTGGGCGGCGAGCATCCGCACCAACAGGGCGGCCGACGGCTCGTCCGGCGGGGTCCGCGCGACGAGCCGCCGCAGGTCGCTGTCGTCGTACGGGCCGGGGCCGGTCAGTGCCGCCTCGGCGCGCAACGCGACGACGTCGGCGAACAGCCGGCGGGTCTGCTCGGTGTCCCACTCCGGGACTTCGGGGAACAGGGCCCGGGCCGCGTCGGCGGCGTCCCGGGCCGCTGCCCCGGCGCCGTCGCGCAGGGCGGCCCGGCCCCGCTCCAGCAGCGACCGGGCCCGGACCGCGTCGACGGTGACCTGATCGGCGGGCAACCGGTAGCCACCCGGGACGGCGACCACCGGCAGTCCGAGCCGACGTACCCGGGAGACCAGGGCCTGCACCGCGCCGGTCGCGTCGTCCGGTGGTGCGCCGTCCCACACCGCGTCCACCAGCAGCGGGGTGGAGACCGCCCGGCCCCGCGCGTCGACCAGCGTACGGATCACGGCGGCGAGCCGTTCGCCCCGGACCGGCCGGCCGTCGACGGCGAGCGGGCCGAGGATGCTGATCTGCACGCGTCCAGCATCCCCCACCGGCGCATCCCGCCGTCGCCGTCCCCCGGTTCAGCGGCGGGTCCGCCGCGACCTGACCACCCCCACCAGCGCCGCCAGCAGCAGGCCGACGCCGATCACCCCGACCCCCAGCAGCAGCGACCGCGTTCCACCGACGTCGGCCCGGGGCCCCGGAACGGGGGCCGCGCCCGGGGACGCCGCCGCCGGTGCTGCGGTGGACGCCGCCGGGGCGGGCGGGGACGACCCGGCCGGCGTGGGGGTCGACCGGGCCGACGGGGCCGCCGGGCGGGCGTAGCGCAGCACCGTCGGCAGGGTGCCGGGCGGCTGACCGGCGGTCTCGGAGACGGTGAGCAGGAAGCGGCCGTCGCGGCTGTAGCTGACCGACTCACCCTGCGGCTCGTCGGGCAGCGCCACGGTCCGGGGCGTGCCGCCGGTGAGCGCGGCCACCACGTCGCCGTCGGTCACCTCGTACTCGAAGGCGTCGGCGTAGGTGCGCAGCACCACCCGGCGGCCGTCCGGGGCGACGGCCCCGCCGGTGACCAGCCGACGACCGAAGAACGAGTACGGGTTCGAAGTCGTGGTGAGCGGCAACCGGACCTGCCCGGCCGGCGTCAACGGCACCGTCGCGCCGGCCCGCAGCGGCCCGGCCGGCACGTAGACGCCGGCGCTGCCGCCCTGCTTGGTCACCACCACCGGGCGGCCCGCCCCGTCGAGCAGCAGCGCCTCCGCGTCGTGCGCCCCGTCGGGGTACGTCAGGCGGTGCAGCACCGGCCGGCGGGCACCGGGGGCGAGCTTCCACAGCGCCACCGTCGACCGGGTCCGGTCGTTGTCGCCGATGTCGGCGACCCAGACCGTGCCGTCCGCGCCGAGCGCCAGGTCCTCGGTGTCGCGGGGCCGCGACGGGTAGGCCACCGTGCGCACCACCGCGCACCGGGAGTCGAGGAAGAAGATGCGCCGCCGGGAGGCGTCGTCGGCGCCGTCGTTGACCACCACGAACCCGGAGTCGGTGGCGGCCATGCCGGAGATCTCGGTCAGCCGCCCGTCGCGGACCCGGCACACCGTGGCCGGTGCCGCCGCGCGGGCCGGGTCGGGGACGGCCACCGTCGCCGCGCCGACGACGAGCAGCGTGGTGAGCAGCGTCGATACGCGGATGGCCGTCCGCCGCGTCATCGACCCTCCCCCGCCGTGGCCGGCGACGCCCGCCGCCGACGATCCGAGCACAGGAGCTTGCCGGTCGTCGTACGCCGCGTCAATGCCGCCACCGGGCCGGGCACTGAGGTGTACGCCACCGCGTCGCGGCCGCGTACGGGCCGGTGCGGGCGGCGGCCGGTGACTAGCCTGGGTCGGTGCCTCCACGCCTGCCCCACCCGGACCCGGGCACGCCGGACACGGCGGGGCCGCTGCGGTACATCTGGTGGCTGGTCCGCTGCCAGCCGTGGCGGGTGCTGCGCGGGTCGCTGTTCGGCACGGTCTGGATGGTGGGGCTGTCGGTGCGGCCGTTCCTGGTCGCCCGCGCCGTCGACGACGGGCTGCGGACCGGTGACACCGCCGCGTTGCTCGGCTGGGTCGCCGCGATCGTGGTCGCCGGGGCCGCGCTGGCCTGGGCGGGCATCATGCGGCACCGGACCATGACGTTCATCCGGGAGGACGCCAGCGCCCGCTCGGCCGCCGTGCTGCTGCGCCAGCTCGCCCGGGTCGGGGCGGTGCTGCCCCGCCGGCTCGCCGCAGGTGACGTCGCCACTGTCGGCGGGTACGACATCGTGCGCACCTCGCAGGTGCTCACCCTGACCGGCCCCGGCGTGGGCGCGGTGCTGGCGTACGCGGTCGCGGCCGTGGTGCTCTGGTCCATCGACCCGGTGCTGGCGCTGGTGACGCTGCTCGGGGTGCCGGTGGTCGCACTGGTGGTCGGCCCGCTGCTGCGCCGGCTGGAGCGGGCCGAGGCGGTCTACCGGCAGCAGCAGGGCGAGCTGACCACCCGGGCCGACGACATCGTCGCCGGCCTGCGGGTGCTCGCCGGGGTGGGCGGCCGGCACCTGTTCGCCCGCCGGTACGCCGCCCGGTCGCAACGGCTGCGGGCCGAGGGCTACCGGGTGGGCGCGGTGCTCAGCTGGGTGGACGCGCTGACCGCCGTCATCCCCGGGCTGTTCCTCGCCGTGGTGGTGTGGCTGGCCGCCCGCACGGCCGCAGCGGGCGGGATCACCGTCGGGCAACTGGTGGCCGTCTACGGCTACGTGGCGGTGCTCATCGTACCGGTCTGGTTCCTGTTGGAGGGCAGCTACCAGTTGATCCAGGGCCGGGTCGCCGCCCGGCGGATCGTCGACCTGCTCCGGCTCGCCCCCGACCCGGTGGGCGGCCCGGCGACCCGTCCCGCCCCGGCCGGCCCGGCCCCGCTGCACGACCCCGACAGCGGGCTGACGGTCCCGGTGGGTCGGTTGATCGGCGTCGCCGCCGACGACCCGGCCGACGCGGCGGCCCTGGCCGACCGGCTGGGCCGGTACGTCACCGGCGCGGTCACCTGGGGCGGGGTTGCGCTGACGGCCGTCGACCTCGACGAGGTGCGCTCCCGCATCCTCGTCGCCGACCACGACGGGTACCTCTTCGCCGGGACGCTGCGGCAGATCCTCGCCGGTCCGCAGGGCACCGTCGACGACGCCCGGATCGACGCGGCGTTGCACGTGGCGTCGGCCCGCGACATCGTCGAGGGGCTTCCCGACGGGCTCGACGCCCCGGTCGGCGACCGGGCCCGCACCCTCTCCGGCGGCCAGCGGCAGCGGGTCCGGCTGGCCCGTGCCCTGCTCGCCGACCCGGAGGTGCTGATCCTGGTCGACCCGACGTCGGCGGTGGACGCGCACACCGAGGCCCGGGTCGCGCAGCGCCTGCGGCAGGCCCGGACGGGTCGCACGACGGTGTTGCTGAGCACCTCACCGGTGCTGCTCGGGCACGCCGACACGGTCGCCCACCTGCGCGCCGGCCGGATCACCGGCACCGGGACGCACACCGCGCTGCTGGCCGCCGACCCGGACTACCGGCGGCTGGTCTGGCGGACCAGCGGCACCGACGACACGCCGGTGGGGCGGGCCGGACGATGACGAAGCTCCCGGTCGCGAGTGCGGCGGTGGTCCGGCGGGCCGCCCGCGACGTGCTCGCCGGTGACCGGTGGGCGGTCGTCGGGGTGCTGGCGTTGCACAGCGCCGCCGCCCTCGCCGGGCTGGCCGCGCCGTGGCTGATCGGGCGGATCGTCGACCAGGTCACCGCCGGGGCCGGGGCGGGCGCGGTGGACCGGCTGGCGCTGGCCATCGGCGGTTGCGTGCTGGTGCAGGGGCTGCTCGCCCGCTACGCCCAGTACGCCGGGCACCGGTTCGGTGAGCGGGCCGTGGCGCGGCTGCGCGAGGACTTCGTGACCCGCCTGCTCGGCCTGCCCGTCTCGGTGGTCGAGCACGCCGGCACCGGTGACCTGGCCACCCGCAGCTCGGTGGACGTGTCCACGGTGGGCACCATGCTGCGTGACGTGGTGCCGGTACTGGTCATCGCGGGGACCCAGTTGACGCTGCTGTTCGGCGCGGTGTTCCTGCTGGACCCGCTGCTCGGTCTGGTCGCGCTCGCCGGGTTCCCGTCGATCGGGTTGGCGGTCCACCGGTATCTGCGCCGGGCCACCCCCGCCTACCTGGCCGAGGGAGCGGCGACGGCGGAGCTGACCGAGGCGCTGACCACGACCGCCGAGGGTGCCCGCACCGTCGAGGCCTTGCGGCTGGGCCGTGAACGGGTCGCCCACGGCACCGCCCGCATCGGCGCGGTGTGGACCACCCGACGGGCCACCCTCGCCCTGCGGTCGGCGTTCTTCCCGGTGGTGGAGGGCAGCTATCCGCTCCCGATCGCCGCCGTGCTGCTCACCGGGGGTGTCCTGCTGTCGCGGGGACGGGTCAGCCTGGGTGAGGTGGTCGCCGCCGCGCTCTACCTGCAACAGGCGATCGACCCGCTGGACCGGCTGTTGCTGTGGGTGGAGCAGGCGCAGCGCGGCGTCGCCTCGTACGCCCGGGTGCTCGGGGTGGGGCAGGTGCCGCCGGAGCCCCGGGGCCGGGCAGCCCTGCCCACCGGGCGCGTGGTGCAGGTGCGCGGGGCCACGTTCCGGTACGCGGACGGCCCGCAGGTGCTGCACGGCATCGACCTGACGGTCGCGGCGGGGGAACGGCTGGCCGTGGTCGGCCCGTCCGGGGCGGGCAAGTCCACCCTGGCCCGGTTGCTCGCCGGCATCGACGTGCCCGCCCAGGGAACGGTGACCCTCGGCGGGGTCGCGGTCACCGACCTCGACCCGGCCGAGCGCCGTCGCCGGATCGCCCTGGTCACCCAGGAACACCACGTCTTCCTCGGTACGCTGCGGGACAACCTGGTGTTCGCCGCGCCGGGCGGCACCGACGCGCAGTTACGGGCCGCCCTGGCGGCGGTGGGGGCCGACTGGTTCGCCGACCTGCCGGACGGCCTCGACACCCCGCTCGGGGCCGGGGTGCGCGACCTGGGCCCGGCCGAGGCCCAGCAGCTCGCGCTGGCCCGGCTCGTCCTGGCCGACCCGGACATCCTGATCCTCGACGAGGCGACCGCCGCGTTGGACCCGACGACCGCCCGGCGCACCGAGCAGGCGCTCGGTGCGGTGCTGGCCGGCCGGACGGTGATCGCCATCGCGCACCGGCTCAACACCGCGCACGACGCCGACCGGGTGGCGGTGCTGGAGGACGGCCGGATCACCGAGATCGGCCGACACGACGACCTGGTCGCCGCCGACGGCGTCTACGCGTCGCTGTGGCGGTCCTGGCACGGCCACTGACTGGCACGACCCCGCCGCTGATCATCCCGGGCGGACCTTCCGGCCGGACCCGTGTGCCGCCACCGCCGGTGTACCCGGCCGGCCCGGCGCAATCGCCTTGTCGCCCCACCGGTCGGCGTCTACTGTGCGGTGATGCTCTCGGGACCCCTGACGTTGACCCTCGATGCGCGACATCCGGTGCGGCTCGCGCGCTTCTGGGCCGGCCTGCTCCACCGGGAGGTCGTCGAGGACGCCACCGGTGGTGCGCTCCTGCCCGGCACGGCCACCCAGCTCGGCCTCCGGTTCGTCCCGAGCCCCACTGAGAAGCGCGGGCCGAACCGGATGCACCTGCACCTGACCAGCACCAGCCCCGACGACCAGCAGCGGCAGGTGGCGGCCGCGCTGGATCTCGGCGGCAGCCACCTCGACGTCGGGCAGCGTCCCGAGGAGGGGCACATCGTCCTGGCCGACCCCGAGGGCAACGAGTTCTGCGTCATCGAGGCGGGCAACGGCTTCCTCGCCGGGTGCGGTCCGCTCGGCGAGATCGCCTGCGACGGCACGCGGGAGGTCGGCCTCTTCTGGAGCGAGGCGTTGGGCTGGCCGCTGGTCTGGGACCACGATCAGGAAACCGCCGTCCAGTCACCGTACGGCGGCACGAAGGTCGCCTGGGGCGGCCCGCCCCTGGCCCCGAAGCAGGGCCGGAACCGGCAACGCCTGGACCTCACGCCCGAGGGCGACCAGCAGGCGGAGGTCGACCGACTGGTCGCCCTCGGGGCCACCCGCCTTGAGATCGGCGCGGACGGCGACGTCGTGCTGGCCGATCCGGACGGCAACGAGTTCCGCGTGACGGCGAGCTGACCGACCGGCCGTCCGCCGGGCGTCCCGGCGGCCCCCGGCCGGTGTCGGCCGGTCGGGTCAGTCGCGGATCGTGACCGTGGTGAGTCGACTCAGGCCGGAGATGGTCAGGACGCTTGCCAGCAACGGGTTCGCCACCACCGACAGGCCGTCGACGTGGGCGAACAACGCGGCCAGAGCGGCGCTGTCCAGGTATTCCACGCCGGTCAGGTCCACGGTCAGCCGGTGCCCGTCGACGGCGGCGTCGGCTATCGCCGCCCGGAACTCGTCGGCGTTGCTCATGTCGATCTCGCCGGTGACGGTCAGCACCGGCGCGCCGTCGGCCTGCCGGCCGGTGGCCAGGCCCAGGGGCGTGTTCATGCGGGAATCCTCGTGTGCAGCTCGACGGTAGTGCCGGCATCGGTGGTCCGGATGTCCACGTGCGACATCAACGCGCGCATCAGGTTGATGCCGCGTCCCCGGTCGTGGTCGATCTCGGGCACCTTCCACCGTCCGGAGTCGACCACCGTGACGAACAGGTCGGTGCCGGCGGCCACCGCGAGCAGACGGATCAGACCGGGACGGGCGTCGCGGTGGCCGTGCTCGACCGCGTTGGCGCAGGCCTCACCGGTGGCCACCAGCACGTCCTGGGCCAGGTGCGGGTCGGCGCCGGTGCGGCGCAACCACTGGCGCAGGGTGGACCGCACCGGGGCCATCTGCGAGCGGTCGGCGGGGAACGACAGCTCCAGCGGTGCCGGATGGCGGTAGAGCAGCAGGGCGATGTCGTCGTACCCGCCCTGCGGGGTCATCCGCCGCATCACCCGGTCGGCCAGCTGCTCCACCCCGGCGGTGTGGTCCTCCCGGACGGCGGAGGCGGCCTGCGCGATCCCCGCGTCGAGCGACTGGCGGCGGCGTTCCACCAGGCCGTCGGTGTAGAGCAGCAGCACGGCCCGGGCCGGCACGATGCTCGTCGCGTCGGGGCGGCCACCGCGCGACGGGATGCCCAGCGGGCTGCCCCGGCCGTCGGCCAGCAGTTCGGTGTGGCCGTCGGGATGGGTGAGGATCGCCGGCGGATGCCCGGCGCTGCTGTAGGTCAGCTTCCCGGTCTCCGGGTCGAGGATGCCGCAGAACACGGTGGTGCAGGCCGCGCCGGGCAGCATCCGGGCGAACCGGTCCAGGGCGGTGAGCACCTGCGCCGGGCCGGACGCCTCCAGCAGCAGGGCCCGGCAGGCGCTGCGCAGTTGCCCCATCACGGCGGCGGCGGGCAGGCCCCGGCCGACGCAGTCGCCGACGACGATGCCGATCCGGCCGTCGGGCAGGGTCACCGCGTCGTACCAGTCGCCGCCGACCTCGAGGGGGCGGGTCGCCGGCTCGTAGCGGACGGCGAACCCGGCGGGGAGTTCGGCGGGGCCGAGGATGGAGCGTTGCAGGGCGACCGCCACCTCACGTTGCTGGTCGGCGGCGTGGGCCCGGTGCAACGCCTGCCCGAGCGCCCCGCACAGCAGCAGCAGGAGCATCTGGTCCTCGGTGCCGAAGCCGCGCGCCGGGTCGAGTTCGAGCCAGATCACCAGCGGGCCCTGCGGCGAGTCGACAGTGGTGCCGACGCCGACGGGCCGGGACCCGGTGGCCGGGTCGATGGTGATCCGCAGGGGTGGCTGCGCCCGCAGCGTGGTGACCGTCTCGCGGACCGGGCCGGACAGTTGCTCCCAGTCGGTGCCGGGTGCGGCGGTCACCGTCGGCGTGCCGTCGGACGCCCAGCGGACGGCGACCGCCCGGTGGGCCTGCCAGAGCTGGCTCAGCTCCTCGATGCCGGCGCGCAACGCCTCGCTGGTGCTGGCCGCCCGGGACAGCCGCTGGTTGAGCGTGCTGAGGGCGGTCTCCCGCTGCACCGCGTACCGTTCGGCGGTGACGTCGCGGATGGTGCCGACGACCATCCGCCGGCCGTGGTCGTCGGTGACCGCGTTGAAGGCGACCGCCGTCCAGAGGCGGTGCCCGTCGCGGTGCCGCAACGGCACCACGAACGATCCGTGGGAGACGGTCATCGCCTGGGCGAACGCGTCGGCCACCAGCCGGTTCGCCGAGGCGTCGGCGACGTCGTCGGGCCACCACGGGTAGCGGGGGCGGTAGGGCAGGCCCTCGGGGCCGTACCCGAACAGTTCGGCGAAGGCGGTGTTCATCTCCACCAGCGCGCCGTCGGCGTCGAGGACGAAGAACCCCTCCTGCAACGAGTTGATCATCGCGGCCCGCCAGTTGGCGTGGTGGTTACGCAACCGGGCCAGGTCGACGTTGGCCCGGACCCGGGCCAGCAGCTCCTCGGCGGAGAAGGGTTTGACCAGGTAGTCGTCGGCACCCGCCTCCAGCCCCTCGACGGCGGCCTCCTGGCCGGCGCGGGCCGACAGCAGCAGCACCGGCACCCCCATCGTGCGGGGCTCGGCGCGCAGGGCGGCGACCAGTTCGAGGCCGTCCAGGCCGGGCATCATCACGTCGCTGACGATGAGGTCGGGCGGTGCGGTCCGGGCCCGGGCCAGCGCGGCGAGCCCGTCGCCGACGGCGGTGACGTCGTAGCGGGACCGCAGCAGCCGGTGCAGGTACTCGCGCATGTCGGCGTTGTCGTCGGCGATCAGCACCCGGGGCCGGTCCGCGCCGGGAAGGTCGGCCGGTGCCGGCTGCGGCACCGGCCGGTCGTCGGTGTGGGCGGCCGGCAGCCAGCGCAGCGCCTCCGCGACGAACGGTTCGGCGCTGTCCGACGGCACCGGCTCGCCGACGCCGGTGACGACGTGCTCGGCGGGCAGGTGGGCGACGCCGTACGGCAGCCGGACGGTGAAGGTGGTGCCGACGTCCGGGGTGCTGTCCACGGTGATCGTGCCGCCGTGCAGGCCGACCAGCTCCCGGACCAGGGCCAGGCCGATGCCGCTGCCCTCGTGGGACCGGGAGCGGGCCTGCGGCACCCGGTGGAAGCGCTCGAAGAGCCGGGGGATCTCGTCGGCCGGCACCCCGATGCCGGTGTCGGTGACCTGCACCGTCGGGGTGCCGTCGCGGTCGGCGACCGTGACCCGGATACCGCCGTGGAAGGTGAACTTGAGGGCGTTGCTGAGCAGGTTGAGCACCACCTTCTCCCACATCGCCCGGTCGACGTGCACCGGCCCCGACAGCGGCGGGCAGTCCACGTCGAGGGTGAGGCCGGCGCGTTCGACCGCCGCCCGGAACACGCTGGCCAGCTCGGCGGTGAACCGGGACAGGTCGACGGGCTCGTAGCTCGCCTGCATCCGGCCGGCCTCGATGCGGGAGAAGTCGAGCAGCGCGGTGACCAGCTTTCCCAGCCGCAACGCGTTGCGGTGCATGACATCCAGCTCGTCGCGGACCTGCGCGTCCCCGTCGCCCAGTCGGGCCCGCAGCTCCTGCAACGGGCCGCTGATCAGCGTCAGCGGGGTCCGGAACTCGTGGCTGATGTTGGAGAAGAACGCCGTCTTGGCCCGGTCCAGCTCGACGAGTTCCTCGGCCCGCTGCTGCTGCACCTCGTAGGCGACCGCGCCGTTGATCAGGGCGGCGCTCTGCTGGGCCACCAGGTCGAAGAAGGTGCGGTAGCCGTCGTCGAGCGCCCGGCCGGCGCTGGCGGCCAGCACGATGACGCCGATGTCCTCGGCGCCGGTCTCGCCGTGCAGCGGCAGCACCATCGCCTCGGTGGGCGCGGTCTGCCAGCCGCCCGCCGGCAGTTCGCCGGCCCGGTCGAGCAGGTCGGTGACGTGCGCCGGTCGACCGTCGGCGAGCACCTGCGCCACCGGCCACACCACGGCGGCGGCCCCGCCCGCGCGGTCGACCTCACCGGGGCGGGTGCTGGCGGTCAGCCGCAACCCGCCGTCGCGGGCCCGCAGGTACACCGCCGCGTACGGCACGTCGGCGCCGGCCCGGCCGAGCGACCCGGCGACCAGCCCGCACGCCTCCCCGACGGTACGGGCGGTGCCGGCCTGGGCCCCGAGGTCCTGCAACGTGGCGAGCCGCCGCTGGCCGATCACCCGTTCGGTGGTGTCGCTGACCGCGGTGAACACGCCGCGCACCACACCGTCGTCGTCGTGCAGCGGGCTGTAGGAGTACGTCCAGTAGGTCTCCTCCCAGTAGCCGTGCCGGTTCATCGGCAGCAGCAGGTCCTCCGACCAGGTCGCCTCGCCGGTCTCCACCACGCCGCGCAGCATCGGCCCGATGATGTGCCAGATCTCGCCCCACACCTGGTCGCCGGGCTTGCCGAGGGCCGGGTGTTTGCTGCCGAGCAGCGGGCCGTAGGCGTCGTTGTAGAGGAAGCGCAGCTCCGGGCCCCACCAGACGATCATGGGGAACCGGGAGGTCAGGCAGATCCGGGTGGCGGTGCGCAGGCTCGCCGGCCAGTCGTCGACCGCGCCCAGGGAGGTGGCGGGCCAGTCGAAGGCGCGCATCCGGGCCGCCATCTCGCTGGCGCCGGTGAACACGGAACGCCTCGCCTCAGCCTCGGCCATCGCCGCCCCGCCCTCCCGCACGTCTCGCGCAGGGACGACCGCGTGTCCGCGGCTCGTCGCCGGTCACCGGCAGAGTCTCCTGCCACTGCGGCACAGCATGCCGCATGCGCCGCCGCAGCAGAAATCGGGCGGGGCGTGAAGGCCCGTCGACCCCCGGCCCGACCCACCGCACCCGACAAGTCGGTTTCGGGAAAGTTTCGGCTGTCCGACCCCCGGCGACCCACGTCCCGGGAACGGACCGGCACGCCGCCGGGAGCCGGTGTCGGGCGGTCGCATCGCCGCAACGACCAGGGCGTCACCCGACCTCCGAAACTTTCGGGCTATGCTGCCGACGGGCGCACGACTGCGGAGGAGATGGGCATGGCGGAGGACCGGGCGACGCTGTCGGAGATCGCGACCGCCGCGGGGGTGTCCGTGCCCACCGTCTCGAAGGTGCTCAACGGTCGACCCGACGTCGCCCCGGCGACCCGACGCCGGATCCAGGATCTGCTCGACCGGCGGTCGTACACCGCCCGCCGGGCGCCCTCGATGCCCGGTGCCGCCGGCCTCATCGACCTGGTCTTCCGGGATCTCGGCAGCCCCTGGGCGATGCAGATCCTCGACGGTGTCGAGGATCTGGCCTACCGGGCGGGCGTCGGGGTGGTGGTCTCCGCCGTGCACGGGCGCAGCCGCAGCCGTCCCGACCGGCGGTGGATCGAACAGCTCTCCAAGCGCCGCTGCGACGGGGTGCTGCTCGTGCTCTCCGACCTGTCCCCCAGCCAACAGGGTCAGCTCGAAGAGCTGGGCATCCCGGTGGTCATCATCGACCCCGCCGGCCAGCCCGGCGCGGGCATCCCGTCGGTGGGGGCGACGAACTGGTCCGGCGGGGTGGCCGCCGCCGAGCACCTGCTCGACCTGGGTCACCACCGGATCGCGGTGATCGGCGGCCCGCCGACGGTGCCGTGCAGCCGCGCCCGGGTCGACGGGTACCGGGCCGCGATGAACGCGGCCAACCGCAAGATCCCCGCCGGGTACGTCCGGCACGGCGACTTCACCTCCCCGTCGGGCTACCGGGAGATGAACGCCCTGCTGGACCTCGCCCAGCCCCCCACCGCCGTGTTCGCCTGCGCCGACGAGATGGCGTTGGGCGCCTACGAGGCGCTCTACGAACGCGGCGCCCGGGTCCCCGACGACATCAGCATCGTCGGCTTCGACGACCTCGACTCGGCCCGCTGGGCGGCCCCGCCGCTGACCACCGTGCGTCAGCCGCTGGCCGAGATGGCCGGCATGGCGACCCGGATGCTGCTCTCGCTGGTGGCCGGGGAGGGGCTGGACAGCCACCGGATCGAGCTGGCCACCCCGCTGATCGTGCGGCACAGCACCCGCCGGATGGCCTGACCGGCCCGGTTCCCGCCCGCGGAGGCGCCACGGACCGTCCGGGGGCACCGGTCGCGGGGTCAGCGCGGCAGGGACCGTGCCAGCCGGAAACCGACGTCGTCGATGCGCAACGTCGGGTGGCTGCGGCGGCGTACCGAGGCGCGGCAGCTCCAGTGCTCGTCGAACCAGCCGCCCCCGCGCAGCACCCGGTAGCCGCCGTACACCTCGGCGTCGTAGACGTCGAAGCACCACTCCCAGACGTTGCCGAGCAGGTCGTACAGGCCCCACGGGTTGGCGGCGCGCCCCGCCACCGGGTGCGGCCGTTCGCCGGAGTTCCCCCGGTACCAGGCGATCTCGTCGAGCGGGCCGTAGCGCGGACCGGTGGTGCCGGCGCGACAGGCGTACTCCCACTCGGCCTCGGTCGGCAGCCGGTAGCCGTCGGCGCGCGGGTCCCAGTCCGCACCCTCACCGTCGTCGTGCAGCCGGTACGCCGGGGTCAGCCCCTCGTGGCGGGACAGGGCGTCGCAGAAACGCACCGCGTCGACCCAGGACACCCCCTCGACGGGCAGCCGGTCGCCCCGGGTGGTGCTCGGCCGTTCCCCGGTCACCCGGGCGTACCACCCCTGGGTGACCGGTACGACGCCGAGCCGGTACGCCGCCACCCCGACCGACCAGCGCCGCTCGGTGCGCCTGTCGGAGAGCGTCACCTGCCCCGCCGCCACGGTCACCATCGCGGTCAGCGCGTCGTCGTCCACGGCAGCCGAGCCTAGCGAGGGCCCGGCCGGGGCGGTCAGCCGACGGCCGCCGCCGCCGCGCGACCGGCGGTACGACCGGAGAACAGGCAGCCGCCGAGGAAGGTGCCCTCCAGGGCGCTGTAGCCGTGCATGCCCCCGCCGCCGAAGCCGGCGACCTCGCCGGCCGCGTACACCCCGGCCAGCGGTTCGCCGTCGGGACGCAGCACCCGGGCGGACAGGTCGGTGTGCAGCCCGCCGAGGCTCTTGCGGGTCAGCACGTGCAGTTGCACCGCGATCAGCGGGCCGGCCGCCGGGTCGAGCAGCCGGTGCGGGGTGGCGACCCGGATCAGCCGGTCACCCCGGTAGCGACGGGCCCCCCGGATCGCGGCGAGCTGGGCGTCCTTGCCGAACGGGTGGGCGATCTCCCGGTCCCGCGCCTCGACCAGCGCGGTCAGCGCGGCGGTGTCGAGCTGCGGGCCGTCGGTCTCGGCGGCCAGCTTGTTCATCCCGGCCACCAGCTCGGGCAGCGAGTCGGCGACGACGAAGTCGGCCCCGTGCCGCTTGAACGCCTCGACCGGCCCGGGTGCCCCCGGCCTGACGCGTTGCAGCACCTGCCGGACGCTGCGGTTGGTGAGGTCGGGGTTCTGCTCGGAGCCCGACAACGCGAACTCCTTCTCGATGATCTTCTGGGTGAGCAGGAACCAGCTGTAGTCGTGGCCGGTGGCGCGCAGGTGCCGCAGGGTGGCCAGGGTGTCGAAGCCGGGGAACAGCGGTGCCGGCAGCCGGGCCCCGGTGGCGTCGAGCCAGAGCGAGGACGGGCCGGGCAGGATGCGGATACCGTGCTGGGGCCAGATCGGGTCCCAGTTGCGCAGGCCCTCGGTGTAGTGCCACATCCGGTCCGGGTTGATCACCTGCCCGCCGGCGGTCTCGGTGATGGCGAGCATCCGGCCGTCGACGTGGGCGGGGACGCCGGTGACCATCCGGGTGGGCGGGGTGCCGAGCCGGGCCGGCCAGGCCCGCCGGACGAGGTCGTGGTTGCCGCCGATACCGCCCGAGGTGATGATCACGGCCTGGGCGTCGTGCTGGAAGTCGCCCACGACCTCCCGGGAGCTGCTGCACCCCCGGGGCGCGTCGTCGGGGGCGAGGAGCGCGCCGCGCACCCCGGTGACGGCTCCCGCGGTGGTGACGAGTTCGTCGACCCGGTGCCGGAACAGCAGCGTCACCCGGCCCTGCGCGACGGCCTGCCGGACCCGCCTGGCGAACGGCTCGACCACGCCGGGGCCGGTGCCCCAGGTGACGTGGAACCGGGGCACCGAGTTGCCGTGCCCGTGGGCCGCTCCCCCGCCCCGCTCGGCCCAGCTCACCACCGGGAAGACCCGGTGGCCCATCGACCGCAGCCAGGCCCGCTTCTCACCGGCGGCGAAGTGCACGTACGCCTGCGCCCACTGGCGCGGCCAGTGGTCCTCGGGCCGGTCGAAGGCGGCGCTGCCGGTCCAGTCCTGCCAGGCCAGCTCGACCGAGTCGCGGATGCCCATCCGCCGCTGCTCGGGCGAGTCGACGAAGAACAGCCCGCCGAACGACCAGAACGCCTGCCCGCCGAGGTTGTGCTCCGACTCCTGGTCCAGCAGCAGCACCCGACGGCCCGCGTCGGCGGCCTCGGCGGCGGCGACCAGGCCGGCCAGGCCGGCGCCGATCACGATGACATCCGTCTCCATGCGCCGACCCTACGTAGCGTGGTGCCAAGATGATCCGTGCCGGGGTGCAGTATTCACCAGCGGAATTGTCACCCGGATGACAAAGGATGGCCGATCGTGTCCGACGCCCTGCTCGACATCGAGCCCGGTCTCGCCGGTCTCGCGCCGTCGGTCGGCGACCACCTGCGGGGGCTGCGCGGGCCGCTGCACGGGCGGATCCTCGCCACCGTCCGGGCCGCGATGGCCGCCCAGGGCCGGTCGCTGACCGGTGGGCAGGGGCAGGGCCTGGCGCTGGGCGTGCAGACCGCCGTCGACACCTTCGTCGAGGCGGTCGCCGACCCGGCCCGGGAGCTGACCGCAACCCGGGAGGTGTTCCACGCCCTGGGACGCACCGAGTACCGCGAGGGGCACCGGGTGGACGCGCTGCGGACCGTGCTCACCCTCGGGGCCCGCGACATCTGGGCCTTCCTGGTGGAACACGCCACCGCGCCGGCCGGGCCCGGCGGGCCCCCCACCACGCCGGCCGGCCCGGCCCCGGCCGACCTGTACGTGATCGCCGGGGCGCTGTTCGGCTACGTCGACGCGCTGGCCGGGGCCGCCGCCGAGGGGTTCCTCGCCGAGCAGCGGGACACCGCCCAGGACTGGGTCACCACCCGACGCCGGCTGGTCACCCTCCTCGTGCAGCCCGACCCGCCGACCGGGGCGGTGCTGCACGCCGCCGCCGACGCGGCCCGCTGGCCGCTGCCGGCGACCGTTGCCGTGTTCAGTGTCGACGGCACCGACGCCGAACACGTGGCCCGGGGCATCGGCGCGGGCGCGCTGGCCGCCGTCGTCGGCGACGCCATCCGGGTGGTGCTGCCCGATCCCGGTACGCCGGGACGGCTCGACCGGGCCCGGCAGGCGCTGGTCGGACGCCGGGCCGCGCTCGGGCCGACGGTGCAGCGGCAGCGGGCGCGGCTGTCGTACCGGCTGTCCCGCCGGGCGCTGGCCCTGCACCAGCAGGGTGCGCTCGGCCCGGACCCGGTGGTGTCCTGCGACGACCACCTGCTCACCCTGCTCACCGCGTGGGAGCCGGGCCTGGCCGGGCACCTCGCCGGCACGGTGCTGGCCCCGCTGGCCGGGCTGCGGCCCACCACCCGCCGGGCCCTGGCCGAGACCCTGCACGGCTGGCTGCGCCGGCAGGGGCAGGTGGTCGCCGTCGCCGAGGACCTGCACACCCACCCGCAGACCGTCCGCTACCGGATGCGGCAGCTGCGCGGCCTGTTCGGCCCGGCCATCGACGACCCGGACGCCCGCCTCCTGCTGACCCTCGCCCTGCACCAGCACCCGACCGGCGAACCGGATCGTTCCGGCCACGGTTGAACCATGTGATCACGAAATACGAACCACTGTGCGTGCGTACCACCCGTTCCGCCGTGCTGTTGGGCTTGCTCCTCGCGCTGCTGTCCGTACCGCTGACCCCGGCGACCCCGGCCGCCGCCCACGCCGCGCTGGTCGCCACCAGCCCGGTCCGCGACGCGGTGATCGGCTCCCCGCCCGGGGAGGTGGTGCTGGTCTTCAGCGAGTCGGTCTCCCCGGTCATCGGCCGGGTGCAGGTGCTCGGCCCGGACGGGCGGCGGGTCACCGCCGGGGAGCCGGTCGCGGACGGGGCCACCCTGCGCATCCCGGTCCGGGTGCCGGACCGGCCGCTCGGCACCTACCTGGTCAGCTACCGGGTCATCTCGGCCGACAGCCACCCGGTCGCCGGCAGCTTCGCCTACTCGGCCGGAGCGCCGTCGGCGACGCCCCCGGAGCCGGTGAGCGTCGACGAGCGCCCCTCGGGCGGGTGGACCCCCGCCGCCCGCTACGTCGGCTACCTGGGCCTGGTGCTGGCGGTCGGCCCCACCCTGCTGGGCGCGGTGCGCTGGCCGCGCCGTCGCCGCCGTCGCGCGGTGACCGCCACCGGGTACGTCGGTCTCGCCCTGGTGGTCGTGGGCGCCGCCGGAACGTGGGTGACGCAGGCCGCCGACATGGTCGGGGTGCCGGTCGGCGACCTGTCGCGTGGTGACCTGACGGCGGTGGCGGGCAGCGACGTCGGGCCGGTGCTGGGCGCGCGGCTGGCGCTGGCCGCGATCGCCGCCGGGCTGCTGGCGGCGGTGGCCGCAGGGCGGGCCGGGCGCGGCCGGCGGGTGGCGCTGGCGGTGGTGGGCCTGGCCGGGCTGGTGACCTGGCCGCTGGCCGGGCACCCGGTGGCCTCGCCCCTGCCGCCGGTGAGCGTCCTCGCCGACGTGGTGCACCTGGCCGGGATGAGCGTGTGGCTGGGCGGGCTGTTCACCCTGGCGGTGTTCCTGCTGCCCGGCACCCACCGGCGGGTGCTGGGCCGCATCCTGCCGGCCTGGTCGCGGTGGGCGACCGTCGCGGTGGGGTGGCTGGTCGCCTCCGGCGTCGGGCAGGCCGCGATCGAACTCGGCCGGCCCGGCGCGCTGGTCGGCACCGCGTACGGCCGGCTGCTCTGCGCCAAGGCGGCGCTGCTCGCCGCCGTGCTCGGCGTCGCGGCCTGGCAGCGGCGGGCGGTGCGCGCGGGCCGGGCCGCCGACCGGCCGGGCCGGGTCGCGTGGGCCGCCGGGGTGGAACTCGCCGCCACGGCGGTGGTGCTGGCGCTGACCGCCGTGCTGGTGCAGACCCCGCCCGGCCGGACCGCCGACACGCAAGCCGCCCGTGCCACCCGCGAGGGCGTCGCGCAGACCCTCACCAGCGGCACCTACACCCTCCAGTTCGACATCTACCCGGTCCGGGTGGGGGTGCCGAACTCGCTTCACGCGTACGTCTACACCCCGCAGGGGCTGCCGCTGCCGGTGGCCCAGTGGACGGTCAGCCTCGCCCTGCCGGCGGCCGGGATCGAACCGATGACGGTGCCGGTGGACACCCCGGAGCCGCACCACGGCAGCGCCGAGATCAGCCTGCCGGCGCGCGGGGACTGGACGATCCGGTTCACCGTACGCACCAGCGACATCGACCAGGCCACCGTCACCGCGACCGTCCCGGTCCGCTGACCCGCTGCCGACCCGGCGGGGTACGGGGTGGCCGGGCCACCGGCCCTTACGGTTCGCCGGGCCGATCGGCTAGCCTGCATCGGCCCGGGTGTCCCCGGGCGGAGGGAGGACACCATGACCACACCGACATCCCGGGACGTCGCGCAGGAGTGGGACGCCGCCGATCCACTCGCCGGCCTGCGGGACCGGTTCGTGGTCGACGACCTGCTCTACCTCGACGGCAACTCGCTGGGCCGGCTGCCGGCCGCCACCGGCGACCACCTGGCCGGCCTGGTCCGTGGCGGGTGGGGCACCGAGCTGGTCCGGAGCTGGTCGACCTGGATCGAGTGGCCGCGCCGCATCGGTGACCGGATCGCCGCCCACGCGCTGGGCGCCCGCGACGGTGAGGTGATCGTCTCCGACTCCACCTCGGTCAACCTCTACAAACTGGCCGCCGCCGCCCTCGACGCCCGGCCCGGCCGGGGCACGATCCTGGCCGACGCCGAGGAGTTCCCCACCGACCGGTACCTGCTGGAGGGGCTGGCGGCCCAGCGCGGGCACACCCTGCGGCTGCTCCCCTCCGACCTCGACGAGGGGCTGGACCCGGACACCCTGGCGGCGGCGCTGACCGAGGACGTGGCGCTGGTGGTGCTGTCGGCGGTGTCGTACCGCTGCGGGGCCCTGCTAAACGTCGCGGCGGTGACCGAGGCGGCCCGCCGGGTCGGCGCGCTGGTGCTGTGGGACCTGTCGCACGCGGTCGGCTCGGTGCCCCTAGACCTGACCACCGCCGGGGCCGACCTCGCGGTCGGCTGCACCTACAAGTACCTCAACGGCGGCCCCGGGGCACCGGCCTTCCTCTACGTGCGGCGGGAGCTGCAGGAGTCGCTGCGGCAGCCGATCTGGGGCTGGTTCGGCCAGCGTGACCAGTTCCGGATGGGCGCCGGCTACGAGCCCGCGCCCGGCCCGGAGCGGTTCCTGGTGGGCACCCCGCCGGTGCTCGGGATGGCCGCCCTCGACCCGGCCCTGGACGTGCTGGCCGACGCCGGGATGGACCGGGTCCGGGAGAAGTCGGCCCGCCTCGGCGAGCTGATCGTCGAACTGGCCGACGCCTGGCTCGTCCCGCACGGCTTCCGGCTCGCCTCGCCCCGCGACCCCACCCGGCGCGGCGGGCACGTGTCGCTGTACCACCCGGAGGCCCTGCGGATCTCCCGCGCCCTGGTCGATGCCGGGGTCGTCGGCGACTACCGGGTGCCGGACCGGTTGCGGCTCGGCCCGGCGGCGCTCTACACCCGGCACGTCGACGTGTGGGACGCGATGGACCGGCTGCGGGACATCGCCGAGCGGCGGGCCTGGACCGGGGTGCCGGCGGAGCCGTCCCGGGTCACCTGAGCCGACCCGGGCAGATCCCGGATTCTCCCCGCCCCGCCGCCGACTTCGTACCAGCATGTCGGGTGGAGGCGGGGGGTGGCGTGGACGTCCTGGTCCTGATCGTGGTGCTGGCCGCCACCGTGCTGGTCGGCACCACCATCGGCGGCCGGTACCGGGTCGCCCCGCCGGTGCTGCTGATCACCATGGGTGGCCTGCTGGCGCTGCTGCCGCCGCTGTCGGACGTGGTGCTCGAACCCGACGTGGTGCTGCTGCTCTTCCTGCCGGCCGTGCTCTACCGGGAGAGCCTGGTGATCAGCCTGCGGGAGATCCGGTCGAACCTGCTGGTGATCGCCTCACTGGCGGTGGCGCTGGTGGTGGTGACCATGGTGGCGGTGGCGCTGGTCGCCAAGTCACTGGGGATGAGCCCGCAGGCGGCCTGGGTGCTGGGCGCGGTGCTCGCCCCCACCGACGCGGCGGCGGTGGCCGGCCTGGCCAAGCGGATGCCCCGCCGCATCCTGACCACGCTGCGGGCGGAGAGCCTGGTCAACGACGGCACCGCGCTGGTGCTGTTCTCGGTCACCGTCGGCCTGATCGTCGGTGGTGCCGCGCCCGGGGTGTTGGGGTTCCTGGGCCGGTTCGTCGGCTCGGCCGGGGGCGGGGTGGCCGCCGGTCTGGTCGTCGGGCTGGTGGTGGTGCTGATCCGCCGCCGGCTGGACGACCCGCTGCGCGAGGGCGCGCTGAGCGTGCTCACCCCGTTCGCCGCGTTCCTGCTGGCCGAGGTGGTGCACGCCAGCGGGGTGCTCGCCGTCGTGGTGGCCGGGCTGCTGCTGTCGTACGCCAGCCCGAGGATCATCCGGGCCCGGTCCCGGGTGCTGGCGTACGCCTTCTGGGACCTGTCCACCTTCCTGATCAACGGGGCGCTGTTCGTGCTGCTGGGGATGCAGATCCCCCGGGCGGTGAACCACGTGACCAGCACCTCGCTGGTGCGGTCGGTGGCGATCGCCGCCTCGGTCACCCTGATGGTGGTGGTGGTCCGGCTGGTGTGGTTGCAGCTGTTCTCCTACGGCCTGCCGGTGGTGGGCCGGGGCGCCACGGTGAGCCGGCGGGTCCGGGTGGCGGCCGGCTGGGCGGGGTTCCGGGGGGCGGTGTCGCTGGCCGCCGCCCTCGCGGTGCCGGTCACCACGGCCACCACGCACACGCCGGTGCCGGAGCGGGATCTGATCATCTTCTGCACCGCCGTGGCGATCGTGTCGATCATGTTGGTGCAGGGCACCACCCTGCCGGCGGTGGCCCGCTGGGCCGGCCTGCGGGGCGACGAGGCACGTGGGGACGAGGTGCGGCACGCCCGCCGCCGGGCCACCGAGGTGGCGTTGGCGGCGCTGCCGGGCGTCGCCGCCGACCTCGAGGTCGACGGCACGGCGGTGGACCGGTTGCGCGCCGACTACCAGCGTTACCTGGACCTGGTGACGGAGTCCGGTGGCGGGCCGGAGGCCGACCGGGCCCAGGAGTCGGACACGCGGCTGCGGTTGGGGGTGCTGGAGCACAAGCGCCGCGAGGTGACCCGGCTGCGCGACAACAACGAGATCGACGACAGCGTGCTGCGCGAGGTCCAGGCGGCGCTGGACATCGAGGAGATCCGCCTGCTCGGCCCCCAGACCGAGGACTGAGCCGGGGGTGCCGCCGACGGTCCCGGTCGGAGAAGGGCGTGCCCGGCGGGATCATCCTGCGGGCGGGGGTGTCAGCCGGGCGGAGGCGGGCACTCGAGAACGGCGATCGAGTTTCCGGTGAACAGTCCCAGGTGCGGATGTCCGGAGAAGATGCGGACCGCCTCGTCGTGCGAGTCCGCCTCCACGATGGTGTAACCCGTCATGCCGTCGGTGAAGTCCTCGACCCCCTGCGCCGTGACCAGCTTCTTCGCGAACAACGGAGCGCCCGGGTCGACGAGAGCCCGCTCGTTGGTCTGGGCCCACGATGCCCAGGCGTCGAGGAACTCGGCCTGCTGCTGTTCGCTGAGTGTGGCCTTGCCTGCCTCATCGGCCGCGCCGTTGAAGAGCGCGAGGAACCTACCCATCCGCGCATCGTACCGGCGGCCGGCCGGGGCGTACCTGCGCGCCTCGCGGACACCGGCGAGGCGGGCGGAGCGGTCAGCGTCCACGAGCGGGTCCGGAAACCCGGACACGTCACCAGCGCGACCAGCGTCGTTGAGCAGGCGGAGACCGCTGTCTGCGCATTGTCCGCACGTGGCCGGCGGACCTCCCCGCTCTCCACCGTATCTGTCCGATCACTGAGTGCTGATCTCGGGTGTGGCTCGCAGGACAACTGCCCTTGCGGCCAGGAGCCACGCCCGCGTCCGGCGCGCCGGCCTCCCTCCCCGGGCACCGTCGCGCCCCGTCGAAGGAGGATCGGGTGGACAGCGTGCAGGGCGAGCCGGCACCGAGTCGGGGCGAGCGGATCCAGGCCGCGGAACACGAGGCGGCGAAGCGACGGCTCCTCGCGCAGGCCGAGGCCGAACGGATACCGGCCGAGGAGACGACCCGGGCACTGCCGGACCGCCGGTGGCGTCACGGACAGTAGCGGACCGTCGCGGGCGGGGCCCGTCCGTTCCCGACGACGGCATCGATTGACAGTCGCGTATGGGTGGCGTTACGGTGCGCCGGGAAAGCGCTTTCACGCACCGTCGCCCGCCTCCATCCCGTCCCCGGAGGTTCATCCGCCATGCGCCGAAGCCGCCGCCCGCTCGCCGTCGCCGCGCTCGCCACCGCGCTGCTCGCCGTCGCCGCGCTCGCCGGCACGCAGATCGCCCACGCCGCCACCCTGTTCAGCGACGACTTCACCGACGGCGACCTGCGCGGCTGGTCGAGGTCCGGCGGCTCCTGGTCGGTGGCCGCCGACGACACCCCCGCGTTGCAGCAGGCCAGGGCCGACACCGGCGACGCCCGGCTGTTCGCCGGCAGCGCGTCCTGGGCCGACCAGGCCGTCCAGGCCCGGGTGAAGCCGCTGACCCTGACCGGCACCGGCATGGTCGCGCTGCTGGCCCGGGCCAGCGGCGCGACCAGCTACTACCGGCTCGCCCTGCACGCCGGCGACCAGGTCCGGTTGGAGGCGGTACGCAGCGGCCGGGTCACCCCGCTGGGCGCGGTGTCCCACCCGGTGACGGTCGGCGACTGGCACACGCTGCGGATCGAGGTCGCCGGGACGGTGGTGAGCGGCTGGGTCGACGGTGTCCCCGTCGGCTCCGGCACCGGGACGCTCACCGCGACCGGTCGGATCGGCGTGCAGACCGGCTACGCCACCGCCCGCTTCGACGACGTACTGGTGACCGGGGGCGGTTCCGCGCCGACCAGCACGCCACCGACCCCCGGCGGCACGCCGACCGGCACGTCAGCCACCGCCACCCCGTCCGGCACGCCCCCACCGGGGAGCCCGACGCCCACGCCCACCGACACCGGTCCGGCGCAACGGTCCTCCGTGGTCGCGCCCGACGGCAGCGGGGACTTCACCAGCGTGCAGGCGGCCGTGGACGCGGTGCCGGCGGGCAAC
Organism: Micromonospora sp. WMMD735; assembly: GCF_049178995.1. NCBI lineage: Bacteria > Bacillati > Actinomycetota > Actinomycetes > Micromonosporales > Micromonosporaceae > Micromonospora > Micromonospora sp. WMMD735. The sequence goes on along the minus strand of NZ_JBMHMJ010000002.1, from coordinate 1,215,659 downwards.
GCGAGCCGGTACACGATCACCATCCGGCCGGGCACGTACCGGGAGACGGTGACGGTGCCGGCCGGCAAGCCGTACGTGTCGTTCGTCGGGTCGACCGGGGACCCCCGGGACGTGGTGATCGTCTACGACAACGCCTCGGGCACCCCGAAGCCGGGCGGCGGCACGTACGGCACCTCGGGCAGCGCCTCGGTGACCATCGACGGCAACGACTTCACCGCCCGGCACCTGACCTTCGCCAACGACTTCGACGAGGCGGCGCACGACTACAGCGCCGAGCAGGCGGTGGCCGTGCTGACCCGGGCCGACCGGCTGGTCTTCGACGACGTGCGGTTCCTGGGCAACCAGGACACGCTCTACCACAACAGCGCCTCCGCCGACGCCGTCGGCCGGGCCTACTTCCGGGACTGCTACGTCGAGGGCGACGTCGACTTCATCTTCGGCCGGGGCACCGGGGTCTTCGACGGCTGCGAGATCCGCTCGCTGGACCGGGGCTCGACCGGCAACAACGGCTACGTCACCGCCGCCTCCACGATGATCGGCAACCCGTACGGCCTGCTGTTCACCGGCTGCGCCCTGACCACCGACGCGGCGGCGGCGCAGAGCGTGCACCTCGGTCGGCCGTGGCACCCAAGCGGGGACGTCAACGCGATCGGTCAGGTGGTGTTCCGCGACAGTGTGCTCGGCGCGCACGTGAAGGACTCCCCCTGGATCGACATGTCCGGCTTCTCGTGGCGCGACGCCCGGTTCGCCGAATACCGCAACAGCGGTCCCGGGTCGACGGTCACCGCCGACCGGCCACAGCTGACCGACGCGCAGGCCCCGGACTTCACCCCGCAGCGCTACCTGGCCGGCGTCGACGGCTGGAATCCGGTCCCCTGAGCACCCGCGTCGCCGCCGGCCACGGTCCGCCCCGTGGCCGGCGGCGGCGCGGACCCGACGACGGCCGGGCATTTACATTTAACAAACTTAACTGCTAGCCTCCCCGCCATCGACGAGGAGGTATGTCATGCGACTTCGACCTGCGACGACGGCCGTGCTGGCCGGCGCGGTGCTGCTCGCCGCCGCGCTGCCCGCCGCGACCGGCGTCGCCGCGCCGACCACCGCCACCACCACCGCCGGCACCCTCGCGGCCTGCTCCGCACCGGCCTGGGCCGAGGGCGTCAGCTATCCGGCGGGCACCCGGGTCAGCTACCTCGGCCGCCTCTACGAGTCGCTGGTGACCCACACCCCGCCGGCCGGCGCCGGCTGGAACCCGGCCGCCGTCCCGGCGCTCTGGCGCGACCTCGGCGTCTGCGCCGGCACCCCCTCCCCCACCCCGTCGCCGACCCCGACCGCCACGCCCACCCGGCCCCCGACACCGACCCCGACGCCCACCCGCACGCCGTCCCCGACCGCCACCCCCGGCACGACCACGCCGCCGCCGGACGGCACGGGCTGCGCGCTGAAGTCCCGGCCGACCGGCACGGTGCTCCAGGGCTACTGGGAAAACTGGGACGGCGCGGCCAACGGCGTCCACCCGCCGCTGGGCTGGATACCGATCACCGACGCCCGGATCACCGGGCACGGCTACAACGTGGTCACCGCCGCCTTCCCGGTGATCCGCGCCGACGGCACGGTGCTCTGGGAGGACGGCATGGACGCCACCGTCCGGGTGCCCACCCCGACCGAGATGTGCCAGGCCAAGGCCGCCGGGCTGACCCTGCTGCTGTCGATCGGCGGTGCCACCGCCGGCATCGACCTCGGCTCGGCGACCGTCGCGGACCGGTTCGTCGCCACCGTCGTGCCGATCCTCAAGCGGTACCACTTCGACGGCATCGACATCGACATCGAGACCGGGCTGACCGGCAGCGGCGACATCACCCGGCTGTCCCCCTCACAGGCGAACCTGATCCGCATCATCGACGGGGTGCTGGCCCAGATGCCGGCCGGCTTCGGCCTGACCATGGCCCCGGAGACCGCCTACGTCACCGGCGGCAGCGTCACCTACGGCTCCATCTGGGGCGCGTACCTGCCGGTGATCAAGCGGTACGTCGACAACGGGCGGCTCTGGTGGCTGAACATGCAGTACTACAACGGCAGCATGTACGGCTGCGCCGGTGACTCGTACCCGGCCGGGACGGTGGCGGGCTTCACCGCCCAGACCGACTGCCTCAACGCCGGCCTGGTCGTCCAGGGCACCACCATCCGGGTCCCGTACGACAGGCAGGTGCCCGGCCTGCCCGCGCAGCCCGGCGCCGGCGGTGGCTACCTCGCGCCGGCCTCGGTGGCGCAGGCGTGGAACACCTACCGGGGCGGCCTCAAGGGGCTGATGACCTGGTCGGTGAACTGGGACGGCGCCAAGGGCTGGACCTTCGGCGACAACGTCCGCACGCTCCAGGGACGCTGAACCCGACGGGTCGGGGCCCCGCTGCGGCCGGGGCCCGACCGGCGGGAGCATTCCGGGAATGACAGCCGACCCCGTACCCGCGCCGCCGATGACCTACCGGCAGGTCCTCGCCACCCGCAACGTGCCCCAGCTGCTGCTGTCGGCCTCGTTGTCCCGCCTGGCGTCCGAGATGCTGCTGTTCGTCGTCGTGCTCTACGTCCTCGCGCGGTTCCGTTCCCCGGTCCTGGCCGGGTTGAGCGGGTTCTTCCTGACCCTGCCCGGCTTCCTGGTCAGCCCGATGGCCGGCGCGCTGCTCGACCGGGTGGGTGCCGCCCGCGCGGTCATCCTGGACAATCTCGTCAGCGCCGTCCTCATCGGTCTGATCGCGCTGGCCTCCGTGGGCGGCCGGCTCACCCCCGCCGTGCTGCTGACCCTGCTGGGGCTCTTCTCGTTGACCAGCCCGCTCAGCGCGGGCGGGATCCGCACGCTGATCCCCCGGTTCGTGCCCGACGACGCCTACGACCGGGCCAACGCGCTGGACCTCAGCACCTACTCGGTCATCGAGGTCGTCGGTCCGCTGGTCGGCGGTACCGTGATCGCGCTGATCGGCCCCGACCCGGCGCTGGTGCTGGTGGCCGCGATGTACGTCCCGGCCGCGCTGAGCCTGCTGCTGCTGCGCGGGTCAGCCGCCGGACCGCCCCGGACGGAGCGCCGGCACCTGCTGCGCGAGGCGTGGGAAGGCGTCACCTACCTCGTCCGCGACGCCACCCTGCGCGGACTCGCCCTGTCCTACTCCTGCTACCAGGTCACCTTCGGCATCCTCGTCGTGGCGGTGCCGGTCTCGGTGGCCCAGCGGGTCGGCGGCGCGGGGCACAACGAGCAGTACGCCGGCGCGCTCTGGAGTCTGGTGGGTCTGTGCGGTGCGGCCGGTGCGCTGACCGCCGGACGACTGCTGCGGGCCGGTCGCGAACGGCTGCTGCTGATCGTCACCACGGTGCTCTCCGCCGTCGCGATCCACCCGCTGGGCGCCATCGCGACGCTCGCCACCCTGGCGGTCGGGCTGGCGCTGTTCGGCCTGCTGGAGGGCGCTCTCAACGTGGGTGTGCTGTCGCTGCGGCAACGGCGGACCGATCCCGCCCGGCTGGGCCGGGTGATGACGGTCTCCATCAGCGTCAACCTGATCGGGTTCCCGGTCGGCACCGCGCTCGGCGGGGTCCTGGTCGAGCGTTCCGGGTCGCTCGCGTACGCGGTCGCGGCGGGCTTCGCGCTCCTCGCGGCGCTGTGGGGCGCCCTGGTCATCCCCCGCGAGCCGGCCGGGACGCCCCCGGTCAGAGCCGGGCGCCCACGTCGACGCCGCTTGCGGGGCGCAGGAAGTCCGACGTCGGGACGGACCCGTCGGTGGCCCGGGGGCCGGTGATGGTCGACGGGTCGGTGCTGGCCAGCGGCCAGGTGCCGCCGAGGTCCCAGGAGTTGCCGGTCCCGGTCGAGGAGCCGGGCGACACCTCCGGGGCGTTGTCGACCGCGAGGTTGCGGTACAGCTGGGAGGCGGAGCGGGAGACGTCGAAACCGGCCCTGCCGTTGCGCCACGCGGTGTTGCGGTCGAAGACCAGCGCGCCCGGGTTGCCGTTGTCGATGAAGCCGCCGGCCGAGTTGCCCCAGGCCATGCTGTTGCGGGTGACGTGGTCGACGGCGGGGCGGGGATCGTTGCCGCCGCCGTGCTTGAAGCCGTTGCCGTCGCCTGCGTAGTCGGGCAGGTCCCAGTAGTTGTAGCCGTTGTCGTAGGCGACGCTGTCCTCGATCAGGATGGGCGACTGGAACAGCCAGGCGTCGAACCCGTCGTCGGAGTTGCGCCACAGCCGCGCGCCGCGTACCTGGTTGTCGAGGCCCGAGCCCTCCTTGATGGCCAGCCCGTCGGCGCTCTCGCCGTTCTTGCGGGGGTCCCGGTTGCCGTAACTGTCCAGGTTGATGATCCGGTTGCCGCTGGACTCGCCCTGCAGGTGCAGCCCGGACTCGTAGTTGTCCCGGGTGACCAGACGCTCGTACCTGCCGTAGTTGGTGTCCACCCCGAAGATGCCGTACGGGCCGTGGACGATCTCCAGGCCGACGAACCGCCACCAGTCCGCCTCGACGTGCAGCACGCCCCGGTCGGCCCGGGGGATGCTGGTGCCCACCGCGGCCGGCGTGTACGGCATGTTCTCGCCGTCGATGACCACCTTCTCGCCCTGATAGTTCATCAGGGTGATCGGATGGTATCCGTTGCCGTCCTTGAGGATCTTGATGGTGCTGGTCGGCGCGTAGGTGCCACCGCGTAACGCGATGGTGGTGCCGGGCTCGGCCAGGTCGTGGGCCCGCTGGATGGTGCGCAGCGGCCGGGCCAGCGTGCCGGGGTTGGCGTCGTCACCGTCGGTGGCGACCACCAGCACGACGGTCCCGGGCGGCGGCACGGTGGGTGGCGGGGTCACGGGCGGCGTGGTGGGTGACGGCGTGACCGACGGGGTGGGGACCGGGGGTGTGGTCGGGCTCGGCGGCGTGGTCGGCGCGGTGCCGCCGTCGCGGACCAGGACGTCGTCGAAGGTGGCCGCCGACGACGCGGTCTGCAGGCCGATCCGGCCGGCGGCGACCAGCGGGCTGGTGGCCTGCCCGACGGGGACGCCGTCGACGCTGCCCCGCACGGTGCTGCCGGTGACCTCGACGGCGAGGGTGTACCAGACGCCGGTCGTCACGGTGCGGGTGGCGCTGGCGAGCACGGTGACCGCGCTGCCGTTGACCGCCTGCAACTGCACCCGGTCACCGGGCAGCAGCGCCAGCCGGTGGTAGCGCGTCGCGCCGGACGCGCGGGCCAGCAGCCCGACGTGGCCGCCGGGCCCGAGGCTGAGCGGCTTCACCCGGGCCTGGACGGTGTAGTCGGTCCAGCCGGCGTTGCCGGCGAAGAGCCGGGCGTTGCCGCTGCCCGCGTCGGACTGCCGCAGGGCCGGGGAGCCGTCGGTGACGACACCCCACTTCCCACCCGACCGGGACCAGCCGGCGGTGTCGCCGTCGGTGAAGTCGTCGCTGAACAGGGTGGCGGCCGAGGCGGTGCTCACCGACCCGGCCAGGAGGGCGGCCGTGGCGGTGAGCACGGCGGCGAGCAGCGGGGCCAGCCGGCGCAGCGGGGACGGACGCATGGGGCGTACCTCCGGCGGGGTGGGCGGCGCGGAGCAAGAAAGCGCTTGCCGGACGATACGAGAGGGCATCGACATCCGTCAACCTGATGGGGTCGAAACCGACCGGAGGTCGAACGGCACGGCGGCCGACCCCCGGAAAGGGATCGGCCGCCGTGATCCGCCAGGCGTCACCGCCAGGTGTCGTTGGCGCTCCACGAGCCGGTGGACCCGACGGTGCCGCTGCGGTTGCCACCGGACTCCCAGGTCACCGTGCCGTTCGGGTTCTTCTTGAGGTACTTGTACTCGAACGTCGTGTTCGCCGGCAGGGCGACCGTGGCCCGCCACAGCGGGTAGGCGGCCGAGGAGAGCGCCACCGCGCCGGCCGGGTTCCACGAGCCGAGCGCCGCGACGCTGCCCACCACGTAGACGTTCTGCCCGTACGCGGTGGTGGCGTTGACGGTGAACGACGCGCCCTGGGTGCCGGCCGGGTCACCCCGGAAGGTGTCGGTGACCGACGCGGTGCCGCCGCTCGGCGTGGTCAGCGTCCGGTTGCTCCCCGACTCCCAGGTCACGACGCCGGCCGCGGTCTTCTTGAGGAACTTGAACTCCACCGTCGAGGACGCCGGCAGGGTGACCACCGCCCGGTACGTCCCCCCACCCTGCGCGGTCAGCGCGACGGCGGCGGCCGGGGCCCACGAGCCCAGCGCCGGGACGCTGCCGACGACGTAGGCGCTCTGGTCACCGCTCAGCGTGGCGGTCACGGTGAAGGTGGTGGCGACGGAGCCGGCCGGCGCGGTCGGCGTCGGCGTGGCGGTGGGCGTGGGCGTCGGGGTGGCGGTGGGCGTGGGCGCCGGGCCGGCCTTCGCGTTGACGTGCAGCGCCACCGCGCCGTTGGCGGGGATCTGCACGGTGGCCCGGCCACCGCTGACGGTCACCGTCGTGCCGGTGCAGCCGGACCCGCCCCGCGCCCCGGAGATCACGTCGCAGTACGACCCGTCGGCCAGGCCGGTGGTGAAGGTGGCGGTGGTGGCAGACCCGGAGTCGTTGATCCCGATCCAGGCGCGGTCGCCCCGGTGGAAGCCGATGACGTTGCTGTTGACCACGGTGAAGTCGGAGACGGTCCTGACCGACTTCGCGGCGTTCGCCCAGCCGACCATGCCCTTGATCCCGGTGGACCGGGTCAGACAGTTCCAACTGCCGCCGCAGACGGTGTCGGTGACGTAGCCGTTGCCGTCGGCGGGCGGCGACTGGTTGCGGTTGGACCAGGTGAAGCTGTCGTAGACCGACGGCTTGCCGTGCGGGTAGGCCAGCGCGAAGTAGTTGGCCAGGACGTAGTCGCTGCCGTCGCGGTAGGACAGCACCACCCCGTCGCGTTCCAGGTCGTGGTTGGTGACCATGGCGAACACGTTGGCACTGGGCGCGTCGAGGTTCCAGCTGCCGACGTTGGCCAGGTTGGCGATCGAACCCTGGAACGCGGACTTCAGGCCCTTGGCGTACCCGAAGTCGAGCACGTCGCCGTTGCCGGTGAAGGCACGCGCCTTGAGCGCGTCGTTGCTGGCTCCGTCGAAGATCTCCTGGGCGACGTACGGACGCTTGTTCTCGGCGGTGGTGTTGCGCACCTTGCCGAGGATCGCGGCGAAGTCGTCCTTCTTGACGTGCTTGACCGCATCCACCCGGAACCCGTCGACGCCGAGGCCGACCAGATCGTTGAGGAACCCGGCGATCTTGGTGCGGACGCTGTCCTTCTCGGTGTAGAGGTCGGTCAGGGACAGCAGCTCGCAGCTGGTCACCTGGGCCTCGTTGTTCCAGTCGTTGATCGCACCGGAGGTCGGGCAGTTGTCCCCCGGGCGGTGGAAGTCGCCGGTGCCGTAGGGCACGGCGGGGAAGCTGTAACCGGGGCCGGAGAAGTCGGTGCCGGCGTACCCGACGACCGACTCGGGGTTGTTGGCGCCGGCCATGTGGTTGACCACCGCGTCGACGTACACCCGCACGCCGGCGGCGTGGCAGGTGGTGACCATGTCGGCGAACTGCTGCCGGGTGCCGAACCGGCTCTCCAACCGGTAGGAGACCGGCTGGTAGACCTCGTACCAGGGGTGGACGCCGTCGGCGCTGCTCGGCAGGCTGACCGACTCCTGCGGCGGGGCGACCTGCACCGCGCCGTAGCCGGCCGGGCCGAGGTGGTCGGTGCACGCGGCGGCGACGGAGCGCCAGTTCCATTCCCAGAGATTCGCGGTGACCTCGCTGTCGTTGAGGGCGACGGCGGCGGAGGCGGGAACGGTCGCCGGCAACGCGCTCAGGCCGGCGAGGGAGGTGGCGGTGACGGCGAGGGCGAGGAGACCCCGTCGCAGACGGGTTCCCCGGGAGACGCGGGGTGTGGACATCGGGAGTTGACCTACTTCCGGGGGTCGAAGAGGCGCTTGACGGTGGGACGGCCGTCCGGTGGAGAAGACGATGCGGCATCGATGAAAGGTTTTGCAAGAGCTTGCGGCAAACTTTTCGACATCCGCCGGCAATGATCCGTAAGGAGTTGCAGCGTGCGGTGTGCCGGCCACCCGGCGTCGCCACCGCTCCGAACGGGGGGTTTGCCCTACGTCGCGCCGGGAACCCGGCGTCGTCCGTACCGTCACGAGGGGGTGCCGTGACCCGTCCGCCCGCCGGCCGGGCCGGCACCGCATGGCACCGGTGACCACGTCGTTACGCCGGGGCCTGCGGCCGGTCACCGAAGCCACCCGGGTGAGCACCACCGAGGTCTTCTTCGACCTGGTGTTCGTCTTCGCGTTCCTCCAGGTCACCACCCTGATGATCGCCGAGGACAACGACCTGGGCGTGCTGCACGGGCTGCTCGTGCTGAGCCTGCTGTGGTGGTCCTGGTCGCTGTTCGCCTGGCTCGGCAACCGGGTACGCGCCAACTACGGCATCGCCCGGCTCACCCTGCTGGCCACCACCCCGGTGATGTTCGTGCTCGCCGTCACCACCCGGGAGGCGTTCCAGGACTCACCGGGCGGGATCGACACACCGCTGTGGTTCGTGGGCTGCTATCTCGCCGTACGGTGCTGCTACCTGGGCCTGCGCCTGTACTCGTCGCCGGAGCTGCGGGCCCGCGACGTCCTGGCGCTCACCGGGCCCCCGGTCCTGGCCGCGGCGCTGCTGACCGGCGCGGCGCTGCTGCCGCGCACCGCGCTGCCCACCGACCGGATGGTCGCCGCGCAGGTGCTGCTGTGGGTGCTGGCCGGCATCGTCGACTATGTCGCCGGCCAGGCCCTGCCGCTGCCGCCGCGCAGGATCTTCTCCGCCCGGCACTGGACCGAACGGCACAACCTGATCGTCATCGCCGCCCTCGGGGAGGTGCTGATCGCGGTCGGCATCGCCGGCTCCCAGCTCACCAACTCGATCGGCCTACTGACTGCCTCTGCCCTCGCGGTGGTGGTGGCGGGCGCACTGGAGTGGATCTACATCGACCTGTCGACGCTGGTCGGCGAGCACGCCCTGCGCGCCGCCCCACCGGCCGAACGGACCGCGCTCGCCCGGGACTGCTACTCCTTCCTGCACCTGCCGATGATCGCCGGCATCATGCTGCTGGCCCTGGGCTTCAAGCACATGCCCACCCTCGTCGGGGAGGCCGGCACCTACACGGGCGGTCAGCCGCTGGACCACACCGGCCGCTACGCGCTGTACGGCGGCGTGGTCACCTTCCTGCTCTCCCACGCGACGTTCCAGTGGCGGCTCAGCCGTACCTGCCGGAACCTGATCTGGCCCCGGCTGGTCGCCGCCGCGACGCTGCTCGCCCTGCTGCCGGTCACCGCCGGCATCCCCGCCCTACGGGCGCTGGCCTGGCTGGCCCTGGTCTGCCTGGCCACGGCGGCCACCGAGTTCCTGGTCAGCCGCCGTGAGCGGCAACGACTGCGTCGCGCCCTCATCGAGGAGCGCGAGGGCACCTGCCCGGTCGAGCGGCACGGGCCGGGCCGGTCGGTCGGCTGACCGGCCCGGCCCGTGCCGCGGACCGTCCCCGCGTCGGCACCCGACGCGGGGACCGGCGTCACCCCGGGTGCTCCTCGTCCACCGTCACGTCACACGCTCACATCGGGTTCCAGCCGTCGCTGCCGGCCAGGTACCGCTGCGGCGTGTAGGTGGCCGCCTGGGCGTCGCTGAGCTGGGGACGGTTGCCGTTGGTGCCGGCACCGGGCCCGGTGTTGCGGTACTCGCGGAACCGCGCGTTCTGCCACACGTTGCCGGACATGTCGGTCCAGGGCTGGGCGGTCTTCATGGTCGCGCTCAGCGTCGACTCGCGGTAGAGGACCTGGGCGTCCGGCCCCCACGGGCGGCCGAGCTGGGTGGTGTTGTTCGTCGCCCCGGTGATCGTCGACCGGTAGATCAGCATTCCGTACGTCTTGCTGGCCGGCGTTCGCGCGGCGGTGATCGGTCCACCCGTCGACCGCTTCTCGTAGATCGAACTGCCGTCGATGACGATCGTGCCGCCGCCGAAGATGAAGTCGACGGTGCCCTCCACGTAGGAGCCCACCACGTACGCCCGGGTCTTGTCGTTGACCAGGAAGGTGTCCTGGTCACCGAGGAGCCGGACGTTGCGCAGCACCGCCCGGTCGGCGTTCAGGTGCAGCGCCACCGCCTGCTGGTCGACCCCCGAGGAGTTCTCCACGAAGTCGTTGGCGATGGTCAGGTTCTCGGCGACGAAGTTCGCCCCGTCGACGAACATGCTCGCGCTGTTGAAGGTGCCGTAGGTCGTGCCGTCCGGCTTGCGGGTGCCGGCGGAGTTGTTGTAGACCAGCACGACGTTCGACGGCGCCGAGCCGAGGCCGCGCAGGGTGACGTTGGTCTTGTTCGACGCCACCCGGACGACCTCGCGGTAGGTGCCGGGCTTGATGGTGATCGTGGTACGGCTGGAACTGTTCGCCGGCACCGCGTCGAGGGCGGCCTGGACCGTGCGGTACCTGCCGGTGCCGTCCGAGGCGACCGTGGGCGTCCCGCTGGTCGGCGGCGGCGTGGTCGGGGGCGGCGTGGTCGGCGGCGGCGGCGTGGTGGGTGGCGGCGTCGTCGGCGGCGGGGTGGTGGGTGGCGGCGTCGTCGGCGGCGGCGTGGTCGGGGGCGGTGGCGTCGTCGGCGCGGCGGTGGTGGGGGTGGTCGACCCCGTGCAGGCGGTGCCGTTGAGGGTGAAGCCGGCCGGGTCGGGGTTGCTGCCGGTCCAGGTGCCGTTGAAGCCGACGTCCACGACACCGCCGGTGGCGATGGCGGCGTTGTAGTCGAGGTTGGTGGCGACCACGGCGCCGCTGGTCGGGCTGGCGGTGAAGCCCCACGCGCTGGTGATGGTCTGCCCCGCCGGGAAGGTCCAGCCGAGCCGCCAGCCGGTGACGGGATCGCCCAGGTTCCTGATCGAGATGGCGGCGGTGAAGCCGCCGGCCCACTGGGCGCCCACCTGGTAGGTGACCTGACAACCGGCGGCGGCCTGCGCCGAGACGGCGGTAACCACGCCGGCGACGAGGGTGGTGGTGACGGCGGTGGCGACGATCGACGCCGCCCGCCGGGTGCGATTTCTCACGAACGAACTCCCCAGGGGTATCCGACACGGACAGCCGTGGGAGCGCTTTCCTGAGCCTCCCACACCCGCCTTCCGCTGTAAAGCGTCACCGACCGGACACCCCCGGTGGAGGCGGACCCGTCCGGTCACCCGGTGCTGATCATCCTGTCGGTCGGGCCTGTTACGGTCGCGCCGCTGTCACACCAGTCGAGCCGGAGGTAGGCGTGATCCGTTCGCACTTGTCGTCGTTCGCCGGAATGCCGGTGGTCCCCTTCACACCGGGGATGACCCTGCCCGACGACCCGTCGGCCGTCGCCTGGCGGCTGGAGGTCGAGGACTTCGAGGCCGAGCCGGAGGAGTTCGCCGGCCTGGTCGCGGCGCTGCGGGCCGAGGTGCCCGGTGACGCGGTCCGCGCCCTGGTGATCGGCGAGTGGGGCTCGGCGTACGAGCGGGCGCTCCCGGTCGACCTGCTGGCCGACGCCGCGAAAGACTGGACCGCCCTGCGCGCGGTGTTCCTGGCCGACCTGGTCAGCGAGCAGTGCGAGATCTCCTGGCTCACCCACGGTGACCTCACCTCGCTGCTGACCGCCTACCCGGAGCTGGAGACGCTGTGGGTACGCGGGGCCAACGAGCTGACCCTGCAACCGGTACGCCACACCGGGCTGCGGGAGCTGGGCTTCCAGACCGGCGGCCTGCCGGCCGAGGTGACCCGGGCGGTGGGCGACTGTGACCTGCCCGCCCTGCGCCGGCTCGACCTGTGGCTCGGCCGGCAGGACTACGGCGGCGACACCGGCGTCGACGACCTGGCCGCCGTCCTGACCGGCGACCGGCTGCCCGAGCTGCGGCACCTGGCGGTCTGCAACGCCGAGTTCGCCGACCACGTCGCGCAGGCGGTGGCCACCGCCCCGGTGGTGTCCCGGCTGGAGGTGCTCGACCTGTCGATGGGGGTGCTCACCGACCCGGGCGCCGAGGCGCTGCTGGCCGGGCAACCGCTGACCCACCTGCGCCGGCTCGACCTGCACCACCACTTCCTCTCGCCCGAGGTCGCACAGCGGCTGGTGGACGCGCTGCCCGGTGTCCAGGTCGACCTGGACGACCCGCAGACGCCCGACGAGTACCACGGCACGGTCTACCGGTTCACCGCGGTCGGGGAGTGAGCGACGATGACCTTCGGTTCCCACGCCCGGACGTTCGCCGGCCGGCCGGTGGTCGAGTTCCCCGCCGACGGGCCGCCACCCGTTGTGGACGGCCCGGTCTGCTGGCGGATCGCCGACTGGCACTTCGACGGCGACACCCGGCAGGACATCCTGTCGGAGCAGTTCCGGGACCGGTTCGACAGGTTCGTCGAGCAGCTCGGTGACCAGGTCGAGGCGCTCGTCGTCGGGGCCTGGGGATACGCGGCGTTCCACCACGCCCCGATCGCCCAGCTCTGCGCGGCGGCGGACCGGCTGCCCCGGCTACGGGCCCTGTTCCTGGGCGACATGGTCACCGAGGAGTGCGAGGTCTCCTGGATGCGGGTCGGCGACGTCAGCCCGTTGCTGACCGCCTACCCGGAGCTGGAGGTGCTGCGGGTACGCGGCGGCGAGGATTTCAGCTTCTCCCCGGTGCGGCACGGGCGGCTGCGGACGCTGTCCGTGCAGAGCGGCGGCCTGTCCCGGGAGTTCGTCGCCGCGGTGCTGGCCTCGGAGCTGCCCGCGCTGCACCACCTGGACCTGTGGCTGGGCACCGACGACTACGGCGGGGACACCACCGTGGCCGACCTGGACGCGCTGCTGGCCGGCAAGCTCTTCCCGGCGCTGCGCCGGCTCGGGCTGCGCAACGCCGAGATCGCCGACGAGCTGGCCGCCGCGCTCGCCACCGCCGCCGTGGTGCCCCGGCTGGAGCGGCTCGACCTGTCACTGGGCACTCTGTCCGACGACGGGCTGGCCGCGCTGCTCGCCGGGCAGTCCCTGACCCACCTGTCCGCCCTCGACCTGCACCACCACTACCTGTCGGAGGAGGCCGCCAACCGGGTGGTCGCCGCGTTGCCCGGCGTCGAGGTGGACGTCTCCGAGCCGCAGGAACCGGACGAGGACGACGGGGAGACCTACCGCTACACGGCGGTGTCGGAGTGACATGCGACTGACCGTGGTGGGCAACCCCGACAACCGGCGGGTCGCGCTGTTCCGGCGGGCCGTACGCGAGGCGGGGTTGCCCGACCCGGCGGTGCTGCCCTGGGCGCGGGTGCTCACCGGGGCCGCCCCGCCGGACGCCGACGCCCTGGTCCGGGTCGACTCCCCCGGCGAGGACGCGGAGGTGGACCGGCTGCTGCGCGGCGCGGCCACCCCCGCCCGGCACGGGGAGCTGATCGGCCTCGCCGACACGTACGCCGGGCTGGTGGCCGGAATGGGCCGGGTGGCCGCCGGGGGCGCGACGCTGCTCAACCACCCCGACGACGTGGCGGCGCTGTGCGACAAGCGCCGCTGCCACGCGCTGCTGTCGGCCGCCGGGGTGCCGGTGCCGGCGGCGCTCCCGCCGGTCGGCGGCTATCCGCAGTTGCGGGCGGCGATGACGGCGGCCGGCTGGCACCGGGTGTTCGTCAAGCCGGCACACGGCTCGTCGGCGGCCGGCGTGATCGCGCTCGCGGTGGGACCGCACCGGGTGCAGGCGGTCACCCCGATCGAGATCACCCCGGACGGTCTGTTCAACTCGCTGCGGCTGCGCCGCTACGACGACGAGGCGACCATCGCGGCGCTGGTCGACCGGCTCGCCCCGGAGGGCCTGCACGTGGAGCGGTGGCTGCCCAAGGCCGGGCTGGCCGACCGGGTGGTCGACCTGCGGGTGGTGGTGGTCGCCGGCCGGCCCACCCACGCCGTGGTCCGGGCGGCCCGGGGCCCGCTGACCAACCTGCACCTCGGCAACGCGCGTGGCGACCTGGCCGCGCTGCGGGCGGCGGCCGGCCCGGAGTCCTGGGCGGCGGCGATGCGGACCTGCGAGCGGGCGGCGGCGTGCTTCCCCCGGTCGCTGCACGTCGGCGTCGACCTGATGTTCCTGGTGGGCTGGCGGCGGCACGCGGTGGCCGAGGTCAACGCGTTCGGCGACCTGCTGCCCGGGGTGCTGGCCGACGGCCGGGACACCTACGCCGAGCAGGTGCACGCGCTGGCCAGCGGCCGGTGGGACCGGTGGCGGGCGACGGCCACGGCGGCCGGCGGGCCGGCGACGACCCGACGGGAGGAGGTCGGATGCGTACGCTGATCGGCAGTCACGACATCTGCCTGGTCACCCTCGACACGCTGCGCTTCGACGTGGCGGCCGAACTGGCCGCGGCCGGGCGGACGCCCCGGCTGGCCCGGGTGCTGCCCGGCGGGCGGTGGGAGCGGCGGCACTCCCCCGCCAGCTTCACCTACGCCGCGCACCACGCCTTCTTCGCCGGTTTCCTGCCCACCCCGGTCGGGCCGGGCCGGCACGAGCGGCTGTACGCGGCGGCGTTCCCGGGCAGCGAGACCGCCGGGGACGACACCTGGGTCTTCGACGCCTCCGACCTGCCGACCGCACTGGCCGGGGCCGGCTACCACACGCTCTGCCTGGGCGGGGTGGGCTTCTTCAACAGGCGCAGCCCGCTCGGGTCGGTGCTGCCCGGTCTGTTCGCCGAGGCGCACTGGGAACCGGAGTTCGGGGTCACCTCCCCCACCTGCCTGGACGCGCAGCTCGACCGGCTGGCCGAGGTGCTGCCCGGCCAGCCCGCCGACCGGCCGGTGTTCACCTTCCTCAACGTCGCCGCCCTGCACCAACCCAACCGGCACCACCTGCCCGGCGCGGCGCACGACAGCCGGGACAGTCACGCCGCCGCCCTGGAGTACGTCGACTCCCGGGTCGACCGGCTGTTCGCCCTGCTCACCGGGCGGGGACGGCCGGTGTTCACGATCATCTGTTCCGACCACGGCACCGCGTACGGCGAGGACGGGCACACCGGCCACCGGATCGGCCACGACGTGGTGTGGACCGTCCCGTACGCCCACTTCGTCCTGCGACCGGGGGAATGGTGACCAGCACCGACACGGGCCTCGACGGCTCGCCGTACCAGCAGTACCTCTACGCGTACCCGCACAAGACCTCCTACCGGGCGCTGCGGCCCCGGCCGCTGCTGGCCGACGTGTGGCGGGCCGAGGCCCGCGACGCGCTCTTCCTCTACGTGCACCTGCCGTTCTGCGAGATGCGCTGCGGCTTCTGCAACCTGTTCACCCGGGCCAACGCCCCGCAGGAACAGGTGACGGCCTACCTGCGGCAACTGCGCCGGCAGTCCGAACGGGTCGCCGACGCGCTCGGCGACGACGCCGGGTACGCCCGGGTGGCGCTCGGCGGGGGCACCCCCACCTACCTGACCGCCGACGAGCTGACCGACCTGTTCGACATCGTCACCGGCACCTCCGGGGCGCGGCTGCCCGGCGTACCGCTGGCGGTGGAGACCTCGCCGGCCACCGCGACGCCGGACCGGCTCGCGGTGCTCTCGGCGCACGGGGTGCACCGGGTGAGCATCGGCGTGCAGAGCTTCCTCGACGTCGAGGCGCGGGCCGCCGGCCGGCCGCAGCGCCGCGCGGAGGTCGAGGCGGCGCTCGGTGCGATCCGGGCCGCGGCGGTCCCCGTGCTCAACATCGACCTGATCTACGGCATCGACGGGCAGACGGCGGCGACCTGGCGGGAGAGCCTGGACGCGGCCCTGGCCTGGCGGCCGGAGGAGCTGTACCTCTACCCGCTGTACGTGCGGCCGTTGACCGGGCTGGGTCGGCGGGCGCACGGCCGGGCCGACTGGGACGCCCACCGGCTGGCCCTCTACGAGCAGGCGGTGCAGGTCCTCGGCGCGGCCGGCTACCGGCAGGAGTCGATGCGGCAGTTCCGCCGTGCCGACGTGCCCACCCCGGACGGGCCGGACTACTGCTGCCAGGACGACGGCATGGTCGGCCTGGGCTGCGGGGCGCGCTCCTACACCACCGCGCTGCACTACTCGTTCGACTACGCGGTCTCGGTGACGCAGGTCCGGGCGGTGCTGGACGACTACCTCGCCCGCCCCGCCGACGACTTCCGGCACGCCGAGTTCGGCTTCACCCTCGACGGCACCGAGCAGCGCCGCCGGTGGTTGCTCAAGTCGCTGCTGCGCGCCGAGGGGGTCGACGCGGCGGCCTACGCCGCCCGGTTCGGCCGGCCGCCCGGCGAGGACTTCCCCCAGCTGGGGCGGCTGGCCGACCGGGGCTGGGCGGACGCCGACGGGCTGCGGCTCACCCCGGCCGGGCTGGCCCGGTCCGACGCGATCGGCCCGTGGCTGACCTCCGCCCGGGTCCGGCAGGCGATGACCGGGTACGTGCCCCGGTGACCGCCCGGCCGCCGCACGTCGTCCCGCCCCGCACGGCGCTGCCGCTGTACCCCGTCCCGCCCCGGGCGGCGCGGTCGGGGTGTTCCGGGGCGGGTGCCACCGACGCCGGGGCGGGTGCCACCGACGCCGGGGCGAGGGCCGACGACCTCGGGGCGGAGCTGGCGGTGCTCTACCGGGGGCCGTTGGCGAGCTGCAACTACGACTGCCCGTACTGCCCGTTCGCCAAGCGGGTCGACCCGCCGGAGCTGCTGCGCGCCGACCGGGCGGCGCTGGACCGGTTCGCCGGCTGGGTGGCGGCCACCACCGACCGGCGGCTGTCGGTGCTGTTCACCCCGTGGGGCGAGGGGCTGACCCGCAGCTGGTACCGCGACGCCATGGTGACGCTGTCGCACCTGCCGCACGTCGACCGGGTGGTCATCCAGACCAACCTGGCCGCCCGGGTGGACTGGTTGGCCGACGCCGACCTCGCGACGGCGGCACTGTGGACGACGTACCACCCGGGGCAGGTCACCCGGGACCGGTTCCTCGCCCGCTGCGCCCGGCTGTCCGAGCTGGGCGTGCGCTACTCGGTCGGGGTGGTCGGCCTGCCCGAGCACCTGGCCGAGGCGCGGGCGCTGCGCGCCGCCCTGCCCGAGACGGTCTACCTGTGGGTCAACGCGGCCGACGGGCACCGCTACCCCGCCGAACAGGAGGCGGCCTGGACGGCGCTGGACCCGCTGTTCGGCTGGAGCGTCCGTCCGCACCCGTCGCTCGACCGGCCCTGCCACGCCGGGGAGACGGCGATCTCCGTCGCGGGCGACGGCACCGTGCGCCGTTGCCACTTCCGGCCCACGCCGATCGGCAACCTCTACGACGGGTCGTGGCGGGCCGCCCTGAAGCCCCGGGCGTGCGACGCCGCCCTCTGCGACTGCCACATCGGGTACGTCCACCTCAAGCCGCTCGGCTTGCGCGACGTGTTCGCCGGTGGGGTGCTGGAGCGTATTCCCGCTGCCTGGCCGACGGTCACCCCGCCGTCGGTCCGGACGGCCCAGTCGATCCCCTCCCCCGGCCGGTAGGAGCCGGACGTCGGCTGGCACGTCCTCAGTACGATCGTCGATCTGCCGTCCCCCGGCATGTTCGACGTGGGCGGGCGGCACGACCGCACCACCACCGTCCGTCACCGTCATCAGGGGACCGCTGGATGTCGACGTCCGTGCTCGACCGGATCAGTGAAGCCGACCGGACGAGAAGCACCGTCCTGTCGTTGGCCGGGACGCGGGAGACCGAACTCCCCGCGACGGTCGGCACCCTGCGCCGGTTGCGGACCCTCGACCTGCGACACAGTCGGATACGTACGCTGCCCCCGACCATCGGGGCGCTGAGCAGGCTGGAGGTGATCGACGCCAACGGCGGGGCGCTGACCGGGTTACCGGCAGAGATCGGTCGGCTGCACCGGCTACGCGAGCTGGACCTGGGTGGTTGCCCGGTGCGGGAGATCCCCCGCCAGTTGTGGGAGTGCGCCGCCCTGCGCCGCCTGCGGCTCGACGGCGACTACCAGCAGCTACCCCCGGGCATCGGGCAGCTCCGTCACCTGGAGTGGCTCTACATCGAACCGACCTGCCGGCTCGTCTGGCTGCCGCGCGGCTTCTCGGCGCTGCCGTCGTTGCAGGAGCTGGCCCTGGCGCCGGCCCCCGACGGCACGCTCGCCGGGGCGGTGTTCCGGCTGCCCCGGCTGCTCCGGCTGACCGTGCTCGGTGACGGCCCGGTACGGCTGCCCCCGGAGACGGGCCAGTTGAGCCGGCTACGCGAACTCGATCTCGGTGACGCCGTCGTCACCGACCTGCCGACCGAGCTGGCGGACCTGCCCGACCTGATCACCCTGCGGGCGCGGGCGGACCGGCTGGCCGAACCGCTGGGCGAGCTGTACCGGCGTGGTCTGCCAGCGCTGCTGTCCTACCTGCGTGACGAGGGCCGGGACGGGGTGCCGCTGCACGAGATCAAGGTGCTGCTCGTCGGCGAGGGCGAGGTGGGCAAGAGTTCGCTGGTCGGCGCGTTGCACCGGCATCCGTTCCTGGTGGGCCGGCCGACCACCCACGGGATCGAGCTGAGCAGGCTCGCCCTGCCCCACCCGGAGACCCCGGAGGTGGACATCACCCTGCGGATGTGGGACTTCGGCGGCCAGGAGGTCTACCGGATCACCCACCAGTTCTTCTTCTCCCGCCGGTCGCTGTACCTGCTGGTGTGGAAGCCCCGGCAGGGTCAGGACGAGAACGCGATCGAGTTCTGGCTGCGGCTGATCCGGTTACGCATCGGCCGGGACGCCCGGGTCCTGATCGTGGCCACCCACGGCGACGAGCGGCAACCCGAGATCGACCTGCCCCACCTGCGGGCGAAGTTCGCCCCGTCGCTGCTCGGCCAGTGGGTGGTGGACAACGCCTCCGGCCGGGGCGTCACGCAGATCGAGGCGGAACTGGCCCGGCAGGCGGCCCGGTTCCCGCAGATGGGACGGCGGCTGAGCAAGCGGTGGGTGGCCGTGCGCGACGCCCTGGCCACCTTCACCGAACCACAGATCCCGTACGCCACCTACCATGCGCTGTGCGCGCAGCACCAGCTCGACGCCGATGCCGAACGGACGCTCATCGAACTGCTGCACGACCTGGGCACCGTCGTGCACTTCTCCGGGGACGACGGGCTGCGCGACATCATCGTCCTGCAACCGGAGTGGTTGACCCGGGCGATCGGCTACGTCCTGGAGGACCGCCGGACGCGCGCCGACGGCGGGGTGCTCGACCATGCCCGGCTGCGCGAGATCTGGCAGTCGCCGACTCCGGGACGGGAGCAGTACCCGACCGCCTACCATCCGTACTTCCTGCGGCTGATGGAGAAGTTCGACGTCTCCTACCGGCTGCCCGAGAACGACCGCAGCCTCGTCGCCCAGCTGGTCCCCTATCAGAAGCCGGAGGTGCCCTGGCAGGAGACGCCGCTGCGGATGCCCCGGGTCAACACGGTCAGCCTGATCTGTGAACTGTCCGACGAGGCCCCAGGGTTGATCTCCTGGCTCACCGTCCGCAACTACCGGTTCTCCACCGGCCTGCACTGGCGGCGGGGGGTGTTCCTGCGGCACCGTGCGTACCACCTCGATGCGTTGATCCAGCTCGACGACGACAGGCGGCTGTCCCTGGTGGTCAAGGGAGGTGCCCCGGTCTACTTCTTCAGCATCCTGCGCGACGCCATCGAGGACCTGCTGCGCAGCCGGTGGCCCGGCCTGGCTTACCGCCTGCTGGTGCCCTGCGTCAACACGCTTGCCGACGGGCCGTGCCGGGGCACGTTCCCGCTGGTCGCGCTCGACGGGTTCCTTCGGGAGAACCGGACGGTGGTGGCCTGCCACACCTGTCTTCAGGACACCGACCTGTGGCTGCTGCTGAGCGGTTTCCCCCCTGAGCAGGGTCCCGCCTTCGCCGCGTTGGCCCGCCAGGAGCGGCGGATCGCCGAGATCGAACGAAGCATCTCGGCGGTGCACGCCACCGTCGGCCACCTGGAGGAGATCGCCAGCGACACCGCGCTGATGCTGCACGGCATCCGCCGGATGCTGGCCGTCGAGGTGGCCGACTGCCCGGCGCTGGTCAGCATCTGCGAGGTCCCCAGGTCGCGGTACAACCCGGCCCGACTGGTCACGCACCAGTTCCAGCTCAGCCTCTGGTGCGAGGTCCCCGACCAGCAGCACCGGTGTACGCATCCCGGTTACCCGTTCACCCGGTCACGGGACTGGTTCCTGCGGGCCGGGCCGTACCTGGAGCGGCTGGCCATGGTGTTGCGGCTGATCCCGCTCACCGGCGCGGTCACCGGGCTGCTCGGTGTGCTCGAACCGGCCCGCGCCGCCGAGATGGCCCGGCTGAAGGCAGAGATCGACCTGATGGGCGCGGCGACGAACCTGCTACCGGGCGACCGCGGCACACCACCGCGACCGGCGGTGCCCGACTCCCCGGACGCTGCCTTCCGCGGCGACGAGGTAACCGGTTTCCGGGCCGTCCGCGAGCTGCTGTTCGCGCTGGACCCGGCGCGGGAGTTCGCCGGCCTGCGGCGGGTGGTGGCGGAGTCGGGCGACTACCTCTGGGTCTGCCCGGAGCACTACCTGCACTACGACCCGGGGCTGCCGGAACTCTGAGCGGCCCGGCCGGTCAGCGGGTGCGCTCGGCGCGGCGCAGCAGCCCGGCGGCGAGCAGCCCACCGGCCAGGACCGCCACCGCCCCGGCGGTCTGCCCGGTGACCAGCGCCGACGCGAACGCGTCGGTGACCTGGGCGCGTTCGGTCTCGTCGGCGGCGGCCAGCGCGGCCGGATACGACCCCGCCCCGGCCACCGCGACCGGCACCAACGCGGCGAACCGGGCGTTGAGCACCGCGCCGAGCACGGCGATGCCGAGGCTGCCGCCCACCTCGGCCATGGTGCCGTCGATCCCGGCGCCGACGCCGGCCTTGGCCGGCGGGATGGAACTCATCACCGCCTCGACGATGGCCGGATTGGCCAGGGCGCAGCCGAAACCCATCACCAGCAGCCCGGTCAGCAGCACCGCGTAGCCGTCGGAGCGGACGTGGGTGACCAGGGTGAGACCGGCGGAGAGCAGCACCATGCCCAGCGCGATGGCCCCGGGCACCCCGAGCCGGCGGATCAGCCGGGTGGCGACCCCACCGAGGTTGAGCAGCACGATGGACAGCGCGAACGGCACCATCCGCAGCCCCGCCTCCCAGGCCGGGTAGCCACGGACGAACTGGAGGTCCTGGGTGAGCAGGAACAGCGCGCCGGTGGACCCGAAGGTGATCAGGACGACGCCGGTGACCGCGCCGACGAACCGCCTGTCGGTGAAGAAGTGCATGTCCAGCATGGGGGCGGTGATCCGCCGTTCCCACCAGACGAACGCGGCCAGCAGGAGCACACCGCCGCCGGCCGCGCCGAGCACCGCCGGTGCCGTCCAGCCACGCCCGGGACCGTCGATGATCGCCCAGACCACGCCGGTGAGGCCGGCGGTGGACAGCAGCACCCCGCCGACGTCGGGCCGGCCGCCGACCGGGTCGCGGGACTCCGGCACCAACGTGAGGCCGGCCGCCAGGCAGACCAGCACGATGGGCACGTTGACCAGGAAGATGGCCCCCCACGGCAGGTGGGCGAGGATGATCCCGCCGATCGGTGGGCCGGCGGCGTACCCGAGGGCGCTGGTGGCCGCCCAGATGCCGATCGCCCGGGAGCGTTCGGCACCGTCGAAGACCTGCATGGCGACGGCGAGGGTGGCGGTGACCAGCAGCGCCCCGCCGACACCCATGCCGGCACGGGCGGCGATCAGCTGGTCACCGGAGCGGGCCAGCCCGGCGGCCAGCGAACCGACGCCGAACAGCACCAGGCCGGCGACGAGCATCCGGCGGCGGCCGTAGCGGTCGGCGGCGCTGCCGGCGGTGAGCAGCAGCCCGCACTGCACCAGCGCGTACGCGTTGATCATCCACTGGATGTCGGTGGTGCTCGCGTCCAGCTCGGTGGTGAGCACCGGCACCGCCACGGTGAGCACCGTGTTGTCCAGCACCACGGTCAGCTGGGCCAGGCAGAGCACCGCCAGGATCAGCCAGCGGGACCGCAGCGGGGTCGCCGGGCCGGGCCGCGCGGCGGACAGCGCGGTGGTCATCGGGGCGGAGCGTAGCGGGCGAGCGGGTTGGTCAGGGTGCCGGCGAACTGGAGCGCCGCCGACGGGTCGGCGAGGTCGACCATCTGCTGGTTGTTGCGCAGTTGCAGCCGGTTGAGGCAGGACAGGGTGAACTCCGGGGCGAACAGGTCGTGCCGGCGCAGCCGGTCGGCCAGGTGCGGCACCCGGGCGGCGTAGTCGGTCGCGCAGTCGGCGACGGTACGCCAGAAGTCGTCCTCGTCGAGCACCCCGGCCCCGGCCAGCACGGCGTTGAGGTGGCGGAAGAAGCAGTCGAAGACGTCGGTGAAGATGGTCAGCAACTGCTCGTCGTCGGGGATGGCGGCACGGACCCGGCGTACCAGCGGCGGCAGGTCGGCGTCGGGGTCCATCACCACGATCTCCTCGGCGATGTCCTTGAAGATGACCCGCTCCACCACGCCGTCGTGCAGCACCAGGATGACGTTCTCACCGTGTGGCATGAAGGCCAGCCGGTGGGCGTAGAAGCTGTGCAGCAGCGGCACCAGGTAGGCGTCGAGGTAGCGGCGCAGCCACTCCCGCGCGGGCAGGCCGGACGCGGCGATCAGGGCGGCGGCCAGCGACCGTCCGTCGCGGTCGGTGTGCAGCAGGGCGGCCATGGTGGACAGCCGCCGGCCGGGGGCCAGGCCGGACACCGGGCTCTCCCGCCACAGCGCCGCCAGCATCTTGCGGTACGGCGAGTAGCGGTCGGTGGCCGCCTCGTACTGCGGGTGGCGGTAGCCGACGGCGGCCCGCTCGCGCAGGATGGTCAGCCCGGTGCCGGCGAGCACCGGGTCGCCGGTGACCAGGTCGAGGAGCCAGTCGTTGATCGCCGGGGTGGCCTCCATGTAGGCCGCCGACAGGCCGCGCAGGAACCCCATGTTCAGCACGGACAACGCGGTCTTGACGTAGTGCCGGCGCGGCTCGGTGACGTTGAAGAAGGTCCGGATGGACTGCTGCGCCAGGTACTCGTCGGGGGCCTCGCCGAGGCAGACCAGGCGCTGCCGGGCGACCTCCCCGGCGAAGGTGACGGCGAGCCGGTTCCACCACTGCCACGGGTGCACCGGGATGAGCAGGTAGTCGTCGGGGTCGAGGCCGGCGTCGGTCAGGGTGGCGGTGAACCGGGCCAGGGTGTCCGGGCCGAGTTCGGTGTGCAGCAGGGTGGCGTAGTCGAGGTCGGCGGCGCTGCTGAAGGTGGCGTGGTCGCGGTGCGCGGCGACCCAGACCAGCCGCACCGGCCGGCCGGCCTCCGGGGCGTACGCGTGGTATTCACCGATGCCGAAGCCGATCCGGCCGTTGTTGGCCACGAAGCACGGGTGGCCCTCGGTCATCCCCGTCTCGATGGCCTGGAAGTCGGCGCGGGCCAGCTCGTCGGCGCCCACCGCCGGCCGGGTCAGCTTGTAGGCGGTGCCGGCCAGGGTGGAGGTGATCTCCTCCAGGTAGACGGGGAGCACCTCGTCGCTGAGGCCGAGCGCGCCGCGCAGTTCGAGGCAGAGGTCGACGGCGTCGAGCGGCAGGTCCTCGTCGCCGCGCCGCCTGGTGATGCTCTCCGGGTCGATCTGCCAGTGGTCGAGGGTGAACCGGCGGGCGGTGAAGCGGTACTCGACCGTGTCGTCGTCGCAGCGGACGGCCCACCGGTCGTCGCCGGTGGGGGCGGGCTCGATCAGGCGTTCGTGGGCGAACTCGGCAAGCGCCTTGGCGACCAGCAGCCGGTTGGCGTGGGCCCAGGTGGCGGGGGTCAGGTGGGCCACGGATGCGGCGGGGTTCACGCGGGCACGTCTCCTCGGGTGGCGGCCAGGAACTGGTCGCGGGTACAGACGCTGAGCAGG
Organism: Micromonospora sp. WMMD735; assembly: GCF_049178995.1. Classification (NCBI taxonomy): domain Bacteria; kingdom Bacillati; phylum Actinomycetota; class Actinomycetes; order Micromonosporales; family Micromonosporaceae; genus Micromonospora; species Micromonospora sp. WMMD735. The sequence continues at coordinate 1,191,785 of NZ_JBMHMJ010000002.1, read as the reverse complement.
GCGTCCTTCTCCGGTTTGCGGATCGGTCCGACGACGGTGAAGCCGACGGCGGCGTTGAGGGCGTGCACGGCGGTGTTGCGCACGTCGGGTTCGACGACCACCCGTCGGGTGGCCGGGTCGGCGAACAGCCAGTCCAGGACGGTGGTGATGACGGCCCGGGTGAAGCCGTGCACCGGCTGGTCGGTGGGGGCGCAGAGGAAGTGCATGCCGACGTCGCCGGGCTGCGCGGGGTGCAGGCCGACCAGCTCGACCCGGGCCGGGTCGTAGCGTTCGGCGAGGAACGTCGGTTCGCCGCGCCACAGCCCGAGGTACGCGTCGTGGTGCGGGTGGTCGGCGATCCCCCGGTACTCCCGGGCGACCCGGTCGACGTCGGCGTCCTGCATCAGCCAGAACGCCGACTTCGGGTGGGTCACCCAGCGGTGCAGCAGCCCGGCGTCGCCCTCCGGGTCGAGGGTACGCAGCGCGAACTCACCGAGCGCGGGGTCGTGCCGGCGGTGGACGACGTGGGTCACGAGGTGCCGCCCGCCGGGACGCCGAACTCCTGGAAGGCGATCCGGTCCTCGATCGGGTAGTGCTCGCGTCCGGTCAGCTCCCGGATGATCCAGGAGTTGCGGTACGGGCCCATGCCCAGGTCGGGTGAGGTGATGCTGTGCGTGTGGGTGCCGGCGTTCTGCAGGAACACCCCCCGACCGGTGTGGTCGATGCTGTAGTTGCGGGCCACGTCGAAGCGGCCGTGGGCGTCGAAGCGCAGCCGGTCGCGGATCGGGTCGAGGAACTCGGGCACCCGGTAGTGGTAGCCGGTGGCCAGCACCAGCCCCTCGGTGTCGAGGGTGAGGTCGCGCTCCTGTTCGATGTTGCGCAGCCCGAGGGTGTACGTGCCGGCAGCCTCGTCGTACCGGGCGCTGGTGAGTTCGGTGTTGGTCAGCAGCCGGGTCGGCACCGGCCCGTGCACCCGGTGGGCGTAGAGCAGGTCGAAGATGTCGTTGATCAGGTCGGCGTTGATCCCCTTGAACAGGCTCTTCTGGGCGCCCTCCAGCCGGTAGCGGGTGGCCTCGGGCAGCGCGTGGAAGTAGTCCACGTAGTCCGGGGAGGTCATCTCCAGGGTGAGCTTGGTGTATTCGAGGGGGAAGAAGCGCGGCGACCGGGTGACCCAGTTGAGCTGGTAGCCACAGGTGCCGAGGTCGGTGAGCAGGTCGTGGTAGATCTCGGCGGCGCTCTGCCCGCTGCCGACGACGGTGATGCTGCGCTTGGCGCGCAGCGCCGCCCGGTGCTCGCGGTAGCGGGAGTTGTGGATGACGTCGCCGCCGAGGCCCCGGCAGGCGTCCGGGACGTACGGCGGGGTGCCGGTGCCCAGCACCAGGTGCCGGGCCCGGTGGGTGACCCGTTCGCCGGCCACCTCGGCGTGCACCACGTACCGTTCGTCGGCGGGGTCGTAGGAGATGCCGGTGACCTGGTGGCCGAAGCGGACCGAGGGCAGCTTCGCCGCCGCCCAGCGGCAGTAGTCGTTGTACTCGTGGCGCAACGGGAAGAAGCTCTCCCGGATGTAGAACGGGTAGAGCCGGCCGACCTCCTTGAGGTAGTTGAGGAACGAGTACGGCGAGGTCGGGTCGGCCAGGGTGACCAGGTCGGCGATGAACGGCGTCTGCAGCCGGGTGGACTCCAGCAGCATGCCGGGGTGCCAGTCGAACTCGTCGCGGGCTTCGAGGAACAGGCCGTCGAGGTCGTCGAGCGGCGCGGTCAGACAGGCCAGCCCGAGGTTGTACGGGCCCAGCCCGACGGCGATGAAGTCGTGGGTCGACACAGGGGTTTTCTCCAGGGCGGGGTGGTCAGCCGACGGGGCTGGGCAGCTAGGCGGTGGCCCGGGTGCGGGCGTACCAGCCGGCGTGTTCGGCGATCAGGTCGCACACGTGGGCGATGTCGTCCAGGGTGGTCTCGGGGTTGAGCAGGGTGAGCTTGAGGTGGTGCGCGCCGTCGACCTTGGTGCCGGCGACCAGCGCCGCGCCGGAGGCGGCCAGCGCCTCCCGGGCGTACAGGTTGGCGTCGTCGACGACGTCCCGGCCGGCACCGGGGGGCAGGTAGCGGAACACCACCGTGCTCAACTGCGAGCGGGTGACCACCTCGAAGCGGGGGTCGTCGGCGAGCAGCCGCCAGGCGGCGGCGGCGAGGTCGACCACCTCGTCGAACAGGCTGCCGATGGCGTCGGGGCCCATGGTGCGCAGGGTGAGCCAGAGCTTGAGGGCGTCGAACCGGCGGGTGGTCTGCAGGCTCTTGTCGACCTGGTTGGGGATCCGCCGCTCGGCCATCCGGGCCGGGTTGAGGTAGTCGGCGTGCCAGGTGGCGTGGCGCAGCACCCGCCGGTCCCGGACGACCAGGGCGCTGGAGCTGACCGGCTGGAAGAACGACTTGTGGTAGTCGACGGTGACCGAGTCGGCCCGTTCGATGCCGGCCAGCAGGTGCCGCCGGGTGGGCGAGACCAGCAGCCCGCAGCCGTACGCGGCGTCGACGTGCAGCCAGACCCCGGCGGCGGTGCAGATCTCGGCGATCCGGTCCAGCGGGTCGATGGTGCCGAAGTCGGTGGTCCCGGCGGTGGCGACCACGGCCAGCACGGTCTGACCGTCGCGACGGCACCGGTCGAGGGTCTCGGCCAGTTCGTCGGTGCGCATCCGCCGGCCGGCGTCGGTGGCGATGGTGAGCACCGCGTCGGCGGCGAGGCCGAGCAGCTTGGCGGCCTTCTGGACGCTGAAGTGTCCGGCGGTGGAGGTGATGATCCGCAGCCGGGACAGCACCTCGGGCCGGCTGGGCCGGTCGGGGCCGCCGCCGACGATCCGGGCGTACGCCTCCTCCCGGGCCAGCAGCAGCGCCTGGAGGTTGGACTGGGTGCCGCCGCTGGTGAAGACGCCGTCGGCGGCCGGACCGAAGCCGATCCGCCCGGCGGTCCAGTCGACCAGGCGACGTTCGATCAGGGTGCCGCCGGCGCTCTGGTCCCAGGTGTCCAGGGAGGAGTTGACCGCGCTGAGCACCGCCTCGCCGACCAGGGCGGGGATGACCACCGGGCAGTTGAGGTGGGCCAGGTAGCGGGGGTGGTGGAAGTAGACGGCGTCGCGCAGGTAGACGTCGTGCAGTTCGTCGAGGGCGGCGGCGGTGTCGCCGAGCGGTCGGTCCAGGTCGATGCCGGCGACCCGGGGGGCCAGCTCGTCGGGGGTGATGCCGGTGCCGGGCCGGTCGACGCCGGCCACCCGGGCCGCGACCCGGTCGATGCCCTCGGTGACGGCCCGACGGTAGTCCTCGACGGTGCCGGCGGTGAACAGGTGGGCGCGGGGCGGGGTGGGACGCGTCCCGGTCACGGGGGCCTCGATTGTGGATCCGGGCAGGCTCATGAGCAGTCCTCGACGGTCGGTGACGGGGGCGCGGGCGGGACGGGGGCGGGTCAGGTCGTCCCGGCAACCCAGTTGATCTCGCTGAGTTAGGCTACCCTAACCTAACTACTTGTCAATGCCGACACCCCCGCCCCGCCCACCGGCTCAGCCGACCGGGGCGGGCGCAACCACCGGCTCGGCCGGCCGGATCGCGCCCGGCCGGAACCGACGCTGGTGCCCCAGTCCGACCAGGACGCCGACGGCGACCAGCACCACCGAGGCGAGCGCGACGGCGGGATAGCCGACCCGGTCGGCGGCGGCCAGCCCGACCGAGGCCGCCAGGAACGAACAGATCAGCCCGAACGACGACAGCACGGTGAAGTCGGTCCCCCCGGTGCCCGGCCGCGAGTAGTCCATGTTGACCACGTAGAGCACCACGTTGGCCACCGTGTACGCGGCCATGAAGCAGCACAGCGCGGCCACCGTCGATCCCAGCGGCGCCCGCCCGTTGAGCAACGGCAGCAGCAGCACCGTGGAGACCGCGAGCGCCGCTCCCCCGACGACGAGCAGCCGCGCCCGGCCGAACCGGTCCACCCCGACCCCGGCGAGCAGGCCGGCGACGATCGCCGGTGCGCTGATCACCACACCGGTGACCACGCCGATGCGGGAAAGCGACCAGCCCGCGTCGACCAGCGCCGGGGTGACCAGGGCGTAGGCGGCACCGGCTCCGGTGTAGACCAGCGGCACCACGCCGAAGGTCCACCAGCGGCAACCGGGCTGCCCGAACACCGACAGCAGCGCCCGGTACGCCTGCCCGGCGCCGGCCACCCGGGCGACCCGGTCCGGTTCCCGCAGCCGCCACACCACCACCAGGCCGACGGCGGTCAACGCGGCCAGCAGACCGATCGCCGGCAGCCAGCCGAACCGGTCGTAGACCAGCACGCACGCGCCGCCACCGAGCAGGTTGCCCAGGTAGCTCGCGGCGACCTGGATGCCGTTGCCGGCACCCCGCGTCCCCTCGGACAGCACCCGGACGGCGACCGCGTCGACCGCGATGTCCTGGGTGGCGGAGAGGAAGACGTAGGCGGCGCAGATCGCCACCACCGGGCCGAGCTGCCGGGTCGGGTCGGCGAACGGCAGCAGCGCCAGCAGGCTCAGCACCAGACCCGCCTGCAACGGCAGCAGCCAGGACCGGTAGTGCCCGTGCCGGCGGGAGCCGTACCTGTCGAGCAGCGGGGCCCAGAGGAACTTCAGCGGCCAGACCAGGCCGACGAACTGGAGCAGGGCCAGGGTGTCCAGTGAGGTGCCGCCGTCGCGCAGGATGGCGGTCAGCCCGACGGTGATGAACCCGATGCCGAGATACTGCGTGACGTAGAGCGTGGTGAGCGTGCCGAGGCGTCCGGTCACCGCGCGCTCCAGTAACCCAACGCGGTGAGCTGCTGCTTGCCCAGACCGAGGGTGCGGCGCACGTGCCAGGTGAGCGCGCGGGTGCTGCCCGCCTCGCAGGCCAGCCAGTAGTGGGCGTCCGGCGCGGCCGGCAACTCCGCCCGGACGGTGTCGACGAGCTGCTGCCCGTCCTGCCCGCGCGGCACCCAGGTGACCCGGTGCTGCTCCCCGGCGCGGGGGGTGAGTGCCTGCTCCCCGGGGTGGGCGTACTCCAACCAGACCGTGGCGGGGATGTCGGGGGCGGCGTCGAGCAGGCTGTTCACCGCCGGCAGCGAGGCGGCGTCACCGACCAGGTAGAGGTGGGCGGGGACCGGGTCGGGCAGGGCGAAGGCGCTGCCCTGCAGGGTGGCCACGATGGTGTCACCGACCTGCGCGCGGGCCGCCCAGCGGGCCGCGCAGCCGTCGTGCAGGGCGAACTCCAGGCTGAACCGGCCGGTCGCCGGGTCCGGGTCGACCAGGGTGTACGCCCGCTGGTGCGGGCGGCCCGCGTCGTCGAACCAGAGCCGGATCCACATGGTGGGGTGCACCTTGGCCGCCGCCAGCAGGCCGCCGTCGTCCATCAGCAGACGCCGGTAGTGGTCGCCGACCGGCTCGGTGCCGCGCACGGTCAGCCGGAAGTCCCGACCGCCCATGGCCTTGAGCACCAGGGCCTCCCAGTTCCGTTTCACACGCCCTCCAGGTAAGGTCCGCCTAAGTTAGGCGAGGGTAACTTACCTGGGGAGTCCTGTGGAGAGTGGGACCGGCACGCAACCGGGCGGTCGTCCGGCCACCGGCGTGCACCGCGACCGGTGGGGCGTACCGCACCTGTGGGCCGACACCGTCGACGAGCTGGCCCGATGGCAGGGCCGGGTGGCCGCCACCGACCGGGCCTGGCAGCTCGAGGTCGAACGGTGGCGGGCCGAGGGCCGGCTCGCCGCTCACGTCGGGCCGACCGAACGCGACTGGGACCGGTTCGCCCGGCGCTCCCGCCTCGACGACACCGCCCGGCGCTGCTTCGAACGGCTCACCCCGGCCACCCGGCGCTGGGTCACCGCGTACGCCGACGGGGTCAACGACGCGTTGCCGGCCGGCGCGGCGGCGGCCCCGGAGTTCGCCGCCACCGGCAGCACGCCCGGCCGGTGGCGACCCTGGACGCCGCTGGGCGTGTTCCTGGTCCAGCACATCCTGTTCGGCACCTTCCCGCAGAAGCTGTGGCACGCCCACGTCGCCGCCACCCTCGGCCCGGACGCGACCGAGCTGTTCGCCGTCGAGGGACCCGGCGGCTCCGGCAGCAACGCCTGGGCGCTGCCCGCCGACCCGCTGACCGGACGCGGGCCGGTCATCGCCGGTGACCCGCACCGGCTGCTCGAACTGCCCGGCATCTACCAGCAGATCCGGCTCGCCTGCCCCGAGTTCGACGTGGTCGGGCTGGCCTTCCCCGGCGTGCCGGGGCTGCCGCACTTCGGTCACGCCGGTGACGTCGCCTGGGCGGTCACCAATGCGATGGCCGACTACCAGGACCTCTACCGCGAACAGCTGCGCCGCGACGGCGACCGGGTGCTGGTCCGCGACGCCGACGGCTGGGTGCCGGCCCACCGGCACGTCGAACGGATCGAGGTCCGCGGCGGCGCGACCGAGACCGTCGAGGTGATCGAGACCCCGCGCGGGCCGGTGATCGACCACGACCGGCACACCGGCGAGGCACTCAGCCTGCGCACCCCGACCCGGGTCACCGGGAACCTCGGCTTCGAGGCGCTGCTGCCGCTGCTACGGGCCCGCACCGCCGACGACGTCGCCGACGCGCTGCGTGGCTGGGTCGAACCGGTCAACAGCGTGCTCGTCGCCGACCGGCACGGCACGGTACTCCAACTCGTCGCCGGCCTAGTGCCGCAGCGCGACGACAGGTGCCGGCGGGAACCGGTGCCCGGCTGGGAGCCCCGCTACCGGTGGTACGGCGACTATGCCACGGCCAAGCCCGTCGAGGTCGGCGGGCCGGCGGTCTGCGCCAACGACCGCCGCGACGACACCGCCGCCCTCGGCGTCGACTTCGCCCCGCCGCACCGGGCCCGGCGCATCCGTGACCTGCTCGCCGACGGCGTCGCCGCCGCCGACGTACACATGGACACCCGGCACGGGTCGACGGTCCTGCGGGACCTGCTCGCCCGACTCGACCCGGCCCCGCTGAGCGCGCCGGCCCGACGGCTGCGGGACCGGCTGACCGGGTGGGACGGTCGGATGGCCGCCGACAGCGTCGACGCCGGGGCGTTCGCCGCCTGGCGGGCCGCGCTGGTCCACCGGCTGGCCGCGCACCCCGCGCTGGGGCCGTTGCACTCCCCCGGCGGCTACGACCCCCTCTTCGCGCCGTGGACCGACCCGCTGGCCCGCATCGGGCACGCCGTGGAGGGGGTGGTCGCCGGGCTGCCCCGCCTCGGCGGTGCGGTCGAACCGCTCGCCGTCGCCGCCCTGGAGGACGTCGCCGCCGGCGACCCACCCGGCCCCTGGGGGCGGCGACACCTGCTGCACCCGCTGCACCTCGGGGTGTCCGACGCGGTCACCGCACGGGTCGCCGCGATGCGGGCGGGCACCGCCCTCGGCGGTGACACCGACTGCGTACTGGCCACCTCCAGTGTTCCCGGGGTCTCCGACGCGTGCTGGCGCGGGCCGGTCGCCCGGTACGTGTGGGACCTCACCGACCGGGCGGCGAGCCGCTGGATCGTCCCCTTCGGCGTCTCCGGCCGCCCCGACGACCCGCACTTCGCCGACCAGTTGCCGCTGTGGGCCACCGGTGGGCTGATCCCCGTCGGCACCGACTGGCACACCCTGACCCCCGCACCCCGAGACGAGGACCCCGTGACCTACCAGGAGCAGATCCCCGGCTTCGGTGAGCTGACCCTCACCGTGGTCGACCCGGACGCCCACGCCACGCTGCTGCACGGCTGGGTGACCGAGCCCCACGCGACGTTCTGGGGCATGGGGTCGTACACCGTCGAGGAGGTACGCGAGGTCTACACGTTCGTCGACGGCCTGAGCACCCACCACGCGTACCTGATCGGGTTGGACGGCACCCCGGTCGGCCTGTTCCAGACCTACCAGCCGGAGGCCGACCCGGTCGGGGAACGCTACCGGGTACGCCCCGGCGACATCGGCATGCACCTGCTGCTCGCCCCGGGCCGCCGACCGCCGCGCGGGCTCACCGACGCGGTCGGCCCGGCGCTGGCCCGATTCCTGTTCCGCGACCCCACCCGGCTGCGGATCGTGGTCGAGCCCGACGTGCGCAACCGGTTCGCGCTGCGCCGGCTGGAACGCGAGGGGTTCACCTTCGCCGACGAGATCGACATGCCCGACAAGCGCGCGCAGTTGGCGTTCCTCACCCGCGAGCGGTTCGAGGCGGACCACCCCGTCCCGGCGTGAGCCGTCCGGCCCACCGCCCGTCGAGCGGGTGTGCCGGACGGGCAGGCGGGCCGGTCAACACGTACGGATCCGGCCGTTGTGGCCGGCCGGCACCAGTCGTCCCGCGTACGCCCAGCCCTGCAACGGGTCGGACGACTGGGACGAGCGCATGTCGTCCCCGGGATCGAGTCGTGGCCAACGGATCTTGATCCAGACGCCCGCGACCTCGTCGTCCAGGACCGGATCGAAGCTCGTGGTGGTCGAACAGCCGGCGTAGACCAGGGTCTTGTCCCATGCCGCACCGGCCCGCCTGCCCTCCGGCCCCGGCGACGTACGGACGAACAGGTGGCCGGGAGCGACGACGAGGTACGGTGCCAGATCACCTGCCGGGGGCGCAACGTCCGCGTAGCTCTCGGCCCGCTCCAGTGCCTCTTCGCGGGTGAGTTCCCTGGCGCCGTTCTGGAAGATGTTGGCATTGTTGATGACGTCGGCGGCCTGGCCACCGTTCTGCGCCTGCTTGTTGCCGGTGCCACCGGTCTGGGACTGACTGTCGCCGTGCCCTTCGCCCTGCTCGGACTGCAGGCACGCCACCACACCGAAGAGGACGGTCGCCAGCACCCCGCAGATCGCGACCGCCAGGTTCTTCCTGTTCCAACTCCACGCCATGGCACTCACTCCGCAACTCGGCGTACGACCTCGGAGGTGCGGGACAGCGGACGATCGCTGGGCGATTCGCCCGGAATCTCGACCTGCGGTCAATACAAGCACCGGTTTCGATGTCCACCAAGGCCACGAACTGTCCCGAAGGCGACAAAGTTCACCGGAACCCCGGGCAGAGCCGTTCGCCCCGACGGCGGGCCAACTTCCACCTTCGGCCACCATCGGTGCTCAGTGCGACGGCGTGTCGGCCCGGGTGCGGACGACCTGTGACCATGCGGGCACCGGCAGGCGGGCGGTGGAATTGATGACGAGTCGGTGCCGGTCGCCGAGCTGGTCGTCGGCCTGGATCCTGATCTCGAACGGATCGCACTGCACGAGCCCGTCGACGGTGAACGAGCCGAGCCGGTATCCCTCCGTGAGCTTGGGCTGCGGCGGTAGGGGCGCCCGACCCAACCAGAAGAACTCCGCGTCGGCCGGCCGCACGCCCCGCGCGGCCAACTCCTCCTGGAAGGTCTGGTACGGCAGCCAGGGTCCCGCGACATCGACGTTACGACGGACGGCTTCCCAGACGAAGTTCACACCCAGCAGCCCGAGTACGACCGCAGGAAGCACGGTGAACAGGCGTGATCGCCGCACCGTGTGCCAGTGCGGCACCCCACCCGGCGCGCGGGTACCCGTGAAGTCACCGGTAGTCACCGTTCGACCGTAGTCGAGGGCGGCAACGCGGCTCACGTACGCCCGGCGCCGACGGACGGCGAGCGGCGCGGCGTAATCGGGTCGCGGGCCGGCCCGCCGGTGGGGACGATGTGGCGATGTCCGGCACACCCGAGGGGTTCACCTACCGCCTACGCAAAAACGGTGACGTGGAACTGCTGCACCACGGCCGCCTCGCCACCGTGCTGCGGGGCGTCGCCGCGGCCCGGTTCCTGACCGACGTGGACAGCGACGACCCGCAGGAGTTGATGGCCCGCCTCACCGGCAACTACCGGCACGGCAACGAACGGACCGCCAAACGGCACCCCCGCAACCGGGGCCGCTGACCCTCCGCACGCACCCGTCCCGGACCGGGGCCGTGGACCGTCAACCGTCGACGATCTGCTCGCGGAGGATGTCGGCGTGCCCGCAGTGCTGGGCGAGTTCGCGGAGCACGTGCAGATACACCCACCGCAGCGGGACCGGTCCCCTCCGGTGCCCGGACAGGACGTCGTCCAGGCCCAGCGTCGCGGTCGCCCGGCGGGACGCCGCGCAAGCCTCCCGGTGGGCCTGGCGCACGGTGGCGACCGTGTCGCTGTCGTCGAGCACGAACGACTCCTCCGACGCGGCGGGGATGCCCAGTTCGGCGCGCGACCGGCCGGTGACGGCCTCGTCGAACCAGACCCGCTCCACGAAGGTCGCGTGTTTCACCAGGCCCAGCAGCGTGGTCCGGGAGGCCACCAGCGACCGGCGGGCCTGTTCCTCGGTCAGCCCCTCCAGGCAGCCGTCGAGCGCGGCGCGATGCTCGTCGAGGAACGCCTCGAACTGCGCAGCGAGCGGCTGGGCGACGACGGCTTCGGCGAAGGTCGGCGGAAAGGCGGGCATGCAGGACAGCATCCCAGACCCGCCGGTCGTCGACTGCCCGGGAGTCCTCCTGACATAGTGTCGGTCGCACCCGCACGGGCACGTGGTGCCCGACGGACCGCCGGAAGGAGGGTCGGGAGCATGACGAGGTGTCCGGTCCGCTCCGGCGACGGGTCGACGGGCCACGTCCCGGGCGGCGTCGACCGATGCCGGTGACGGGCCCCGCCGACGGGAAGGTCGACTTCCGCCGGGCCCTGGACGCCTACCGGGCGCAGAAGGGCCGGTTCCGGCTGGTCGACGTGCCCGACATGCAGTACCTGATGATCGACGGCCGGGGCGACCCCAACACCGCGCCGGCCTTCACCGCAGCGGTCGAGGCGCTCTATCCCGTGGCGTACCGGGTGAAGTTCGCCAGCAGGCGGGAACTCGGGCGGGACTACGTGGTCCCGCCGTTGGAGGGCCTGTGGTGGGCCGAGGACATGGCGTCCTTCACCACCGTGCGGGACAAGTCGCGGTGGCGCTGGACGCTGATGCTCATGGTCCCCGACTGGATCGGGCCGGGCATGGTCGCCGCCGCCGCCGCGCAGGCCGGGGCGAAGCGGCCACCCGGACGGCTGGACGACGTCCGCCTGGAGCGGCTGGCCGAGGGGCGGTGCGTGCAGACCCTGCACGTCGGCTCCTTCGACGACGAGGCCGCCGTGCTCGCCCGTCTGCACCACGAGTTCGTCCCCGCCCACCGGCTCCGCCTGACCGGCACCCACCACGAGATCTACCTGAGCGACTTCCGCAGGGTCGCCCCCGACCGGAGGCGCACCATCCTGCGCCAGCCGGTCGTCGCCGACACCCGGCCCGTCGGGGATCGTCGCGGGGCTGCCGCCGACGGCGGCGGTCAGCCGGCGCGGTAGCTCAGGTGGTAGCCCGTCGGCCAGCTGTGCAGGTTGTTGAGTTCGGCGGCCGGGCCGGTGCAGTCGGTCGTCCGGTAGCCGGACACGGAGTTGAAGCCCCCGCTCCAGGCGAGCAGCCAGGTCGCCGCGGCCGGGACGGGCCGGCAGACGCCGTCGGGCGTGGCCTGCCGACCGACGACCTCGGTCGGGTAGCTGGAGTAGAACACCAGCCCCGTGTCCGGGCTCTGGACGGGCTCGCCGGCGGTCGCGGACGACGTCGGCAGGATCGCGGTGAGCACGACGCCCAGGGCGGCGGCGAGACCCGCGGCTGATCGGTGAACGGCGGCGCGCATGGCGGTCTCCTTCGGCACGGCTGCGGTCCGTAATCCGGCGCGAGCCATAGAAAGTGACATTGCTCGATATAACAATCCGTCGGGATGCGGGCGGTGTCAAGGAGCCGGGGCGGGGCAGCGGCCTGCCGAGGGTGGCATCGGAACCCCGCAGAGTGATGGAACGGCCGGCCGGTGCGACCGCTCGGACCGGACCGCGGGACGGGGCGACGGGAGGCCGTGGAAGTGTCGTACCCGTGGGCCATGATCTTGTGGTCACGGCGACGCCGGCCCGGCCGGCGCACGCCATCAACCATGGTCGACGCCGGTGTACCGGCGGGTGGGAGGACATGCGGTGACGGACGCCGACGAGGCCGCGTGGCGGCGGCGGAGCGTGGTGGCGGTGGTGCCGCCGGCCCGGCCCCGCAAACTGGCCAAGGTGCCCTTCGTCGAGCTGGCCGACGGGCGGTTACAGGGTGTGGTGTCCAGCGGTTCCGACATCGAGCGGGTGTACGTCTCGTCGGTGACCGCCGGTAACCACGCCTACCACTGCAGCACCAACAACAACCGGCCCTGCGGCGGGCTGCGCGGCGCGCCCTGCAAGCACCTGGAGGCCCTGGCCGACGAGGCCGTCCTCCAGTACGGCGTCGACCGGGTCGCCCGCTACCTGCGGGTCGACGCCGGTGACGGCACGCAGACCGGGGTCGAGCTGCTGTCCCGGCTGGACGCCCGGCACGAGCCGACCTCCGCCGCCGTGGTGTTCAGCCGGTTCCTGCGTCACCTGGCCTACCTGGAGTTGCCGACCAGCACCACGGCGCTGCCCGAGCTGCACTGGTTCCCGTCGACCGCGGCAGGCCGCTGATGCTCGGCACACAGCTGGCACAGCTGCACGGCGACGCCCCCACCGGGCTGGCCGACGCCGACGACGTGGTCGCCGGACTCGACGAGGCCCTGCTGCGGGGCTTCGCCCGGGTCGGCGAGGCGGACGCCGCCGCGCTGACCGCACTGGCCGCCGCGGTCGCGGGCACGCCGCTGGGTGAGCGGGTGGCCGAGGCGGTCGGCAAGGTGACCGCCGGCTCCGTCGGGCAGGAACACCTGGCCGCCCTGGCCGGAGCCCGCACGGCGCTGCTGGGCGCGACCCACGACGCCCTGCTCGACCGGCTCGACACCGCCCTCGGGCGGGAACGCACGGCGTGGACGGCACCCGCCGGTGAGCCCGCCGACGGCTCCCCCGCCCGCGCCGCCGCCCGGTCCTGGCTGCACGAGACGGCCCTCGCCGGCTGGCGGGGCATCGACCACGAGCTGCTCTCCGCCGTCGGCACGCCGGTCGAGGCGGCACTGGCCGAGCCGGGGGCGCGCCGGCTGGCGGTGCTGCTCGACGGGCTCGCCGCCGAGCTGCGGGCCGGGTTGCCGGTGGCCACCATGGCGCAGCCGCCGGTACGCCGCTGGGCGGACCTGTGGGCCCGGGGCGTGCTGCTGGCCCAGGACGGGCCGGCCACCGACCCGACGGCCGGCACCACCACGGTGAGCGGTCGCCTGCTGCCGCTCGGGGTCGACGTCCACGAGCACGAGACCGCCGTCCAGGTGCAGCTGCACGCGATCCTCGAACCGGCCGACGCCGGCACGCCCCGGCTGGTCCGGGTGACGGTGGGCGCGGCCAAGGTCGCCACGATCGGCGGCCCGGCGGTGTGGCGGCTACTGTCGGCGTACCCGGTGCTGCTCACCGCGATCGCGCAGCGGCGGGCGCTGACCGTGACCGACCTGCCGGCGTACGGCGGCGACCTGCACTGGGTCGACGAACGGGCGCGGGCCGGCGAGCCCGCCGATCCGTTCGCCACCGCCCGGGTGCTGCTGGGCACGGCGACGTCGGCGGCCACCGCGCCGCTGGACCGGCACCCGGCGGCGATCGCCGAGCCGGTGCTGCTGGAGGGTTACACCGTGCACGACGGCGGGTCGACCGTCGACCTCGGCGGGCAGCGCCTCGCGGTCGCCCTGGACCGGCTGCCGGCCGCCGGGCCGCTCACCCCGGCGCTGGTCGCCGCCTCGTCGTCCTGCCTGGGCCTGGCCCGCTTCGACGGCGGCCGGTGGCTGGTGCAGCCGCTGGCGGTGCAGGCCACCGTCAAGCGCCGGCCGGTCGAGGCGCACAACGGCGACTGGGCCGACGGGGTGACCGACCCGAAGGTGGCGAAGGCCGAGGCCAGGGCGGGCGACGCCGTGGCCGTGCTGCGCGAACGCGCGGGACGGTTGCTGCGCCGATGAGCGACCCGACCCCCACGACCGGTGCCGTGCTCCCGGGTGACGCGCCGACCCCGGGCGATGTGGTGACCCCGGCCGACCTCGCTGCCGCCAACCGCCGGCAGGTGCTCTACTGGCGGCTGCTGGGGCGGCTCTTCGACCCCGACGAGCAGCCCACGCTGGAGGCGGCGAGCGTGGCCGTGGTCGACGACCTCGGCCTGCCCGCCGCCCTGCTGGACCCGACCGTGTCGGTGGACACCGTGGTGCAGCGTTTCCCCGCGCTCGCCGACGAACTCCGGGGCCTGCTCGCCCCCGCCCCGGCCGGCCCGACCGACGACCGGCCCGTCGCCGCCTCCCCCGACGCCGGGGCCCCGTCGGCCACGACGCCGGAGGCGACCACCGACGGCACGGAGGCGACGGAAGCGAGCATCGACGGCACGGGCGCGCCGGGCGGGGGTGACCCCGCCGACGGCGGGGTCCACCGGCCCGGCGAGGCCGAGGTGCGCCGGGCGGCGCTGGTGTCGAAGCTGCTGCTCAACGTCTTCGGCACCGGGTCCGGGCCGGTCAGCGCCGGCCAGTTGGCCCGGTGGCAGGCCGACGCCGGCTGGTTCGAGCAGGCGCTCGGCTGTCCTCCGGGGGAACTGCGTCGGCAGGGCGGCACCGGACTGGGAGCGACGCTCGCCGGGCTGGAGGGTGACCTGGTCCGCCGGATGCACCTGCGGGAGGTGCTGGCCGACCCGAAGCTGGCCGCCCAGCTCACCCCCAGCATGTCGCTGATCGAGCAGCTGCTGCGGGACAAGTCCAACCTGTCCGGGGTGGCGCTGGCCAACGCGAAGTCGCTGATCCGGCGGTACGTCGACGAGGTCGCCGAGGTGCTGCGGACCCAGGTCGAGCAGACCACCGTCGGCGCGATCGACAGGTCGGTGCCGCCGAAGCGGGTGTTCCGCAACCTCGACCTCGACCGCACCATCTGGCAGAACCTCACCAACTGGAGCCCGGAGGACGAACGCCTCTACGTCGACCGGCTCTACTACCGGCAGACCGCCCGCAAGACCACCCCGTCGCGGCTGATCGTGGTGGTGGACCAGTCCGGGTCGATGGTCGACTCGATGGTGAACTGCACCATCCTGGCCTCGATCTTCGCCGGGCTGCCCAAGGTGGACGTGCACCTGATCGCGTACGACACCCGGGCGTTGGACCTGACCCCGTGGGTGCACGACCCGTTCGAGGTGCTGCTGCGCACCAAGCTCGGTGGCGGCAACGACGGACCGGTGGCGATGGCGATGGCCCGCCCCAAGATCGTCGAACCGCGTAACACCGTCATGGTGTGGATCTCGGACTTCTACGAGTTCGACCGCTCCCAGCCGTTGTTCGACGGCATCGAGGCGGTGCACCGCTCCGGGGTGCGGTTCATCCCGGTCGGCTCGGTCAGCAGCTCCGGCCAGCAGAGCGTCAACCCCTGGTTCCGGCAGCGCCTCAAGGACCTGGGCACCCCGGTGCTCTCCGGTCACATCCGCAAACTCGTCTTCGAGCTCAAGAGCTTCCTCACCTAGGAGAATCACCCCTCATGTCCGAGATGTTGCGTGCCCCCGCCGAGGTCAAGTACGCCGACGAACTCGACTACCTGGAGTCGGTCGACACCGGCCCGAAGCCGTTCTCATGGCGGTTGAGCCCGCGCATGGTGCGGCTGTTCGTCCTCGGCTCGGAACGGGCCGACGGTCTGGAGCGGGAGATCCCGCAGAAGTGGTTCGGTGACCGCAGTTTCGTCGAACGCAGCATCGTGACCCTGGCGTCGGACCGGGGCCTGCTGCTCATCGGCGACCCCGGCACCGGCAAGAGCTGGCTGGCCGAGCTGCTGTCCGCCGCGATCTGCCGCAACTCGACGCTGGTGGTGCAGGGCACCGCCGGCACCACCGAGGACCACATCAAGTACTCGTGGAACGTCTCGATGGTCATCGCCAAGGGGCAGTCCCGGGAGTCGATGATCCCGTCGCCGATCATGACGGCGATGGAGCAGGGCGTGGTGGGCCGCTTCGAGGAGCTGACCCGCTCCACCAGCGACGTGCAGGACGCGCTGATCTCCATCCTGTCGGAGAAGTACGTCTCCATTCCCGAGCTGAACGACGACAACATCGTCTTCGCCCAGCCCGGTTTCTCGATCATCGCCACCGCGAACAGCCGGGACCGGGGCGTCAACGACCTGTCGTCGGCGTTGAAACGCCGGTTCAACTTCGTCCGCATCCCGGTGGTCACCAACAAGCGCAGCGAGGCGGAGATCGTCCGGTTCCGCACCGAGGAACTGCTGCGCCGGCACCGCATCGAACTGGACGTGCCGCCCACCCTGCTCGACATCCTGCTGCAGAGCTTCGCCGACCTACGGGCCGCCGCCGCGTCGGCGACCAGCGACGACGAGAAGCTGGAGTCGGCGCTGTCCACCGCCGAGCAGATCGGGGTGCTGGAGGACGCCATCCTGCACAGCCAGTTCTTCGGCGACCGGGCCCTGCGGGTGGAGACGCTGGCCTCCTCGCTGGTGGGGTCGCTGGCCCGACGCAGCCCGGAGGACCTGGCGATCCTCAACAAGTACCTGCACGGCGTGGTGGAGCCCCGGGCCAAGAAGGACGGCGAGGGCTGGGCCGGCTTCCTCGACGGCGGTCGCCAGGCGATCGCCTCGCTGTCGTGACCACCGCCGACACCGGCACCCCCGCGCCGCCCGGCGTCGCCCCGACCGCGACCGCCGTCGGCGACGCCGACGGGGTGACCGCCGGGCCGTTCGGGGCGCTGCGCGAGCAGCTCACCGACGCGGCGGCCACGTTCGCCGGTTCCGCCGACGCGCTGGCCGGCATCCTCGCCGGGATCGTCGACGACGTCGACCGGGCGCTGGGCGAGCGGTTGGAGATCTTCCCGGTCTGTCACCACTCGCCGGCCTCGGCGCTGGCGATGGTACGCCGGCTGCGGCACAAGCAGCCCAAGGTGATCTATCTGGAGCTGTGCGAGGATCTCCAGCCGCTCCTGGGCGAGCTGCGCAACTGCCGGCTGCCGGTGGCGGTGCAGGCGTTCGCCTCGGAGCTGGACGGCTTCCCCGCCGAGTGGGGGCCGCTGAGCGTCGTCGCGCCGGTCACCGAGGCATCCGCCGAGTACCAGGCGATCGCGTACGCGCTGGAGACACCCGGGGTGGAGCTGGTGCTGGTGGACCGCTCCACCGACCACGTCTTCCAGTGGTCACCGCGCGGCGACGCCCCGGCGGCCACCGACGCGCCGGCCGACACCGCACCGGAGGCGGCGGGTGGCGGGGCCGGCGAGGAGGCGGAACTGCACGGGGACGCGGTCGGCGTGGAGATCGGCGACCTGCGGCCCCGGTTCGCCGAGCTGGAGGCGTACCTGCTGCACCACGGCAAGGTGCGGCACTGGTCGGAGTGGTGGGACCAGTACGTCGAACGGCCTCTCGCCGACGCCGACCACGACACCTACCGGCAGGTGATGGTGCTGATCGGCAGCCTGTTCCGCCGGCTGCGGCCGGCCGGGTCGGACCGTACCGACCGCGACGAGGACCGGGAGCGCTACATGTGGACCCGGATGCGGGAGCACCTCGCCGCGTCCGGGGCCGACCCGGCGGACTGTCTCTACGTGTGCGGTGCGTTCCACGCCGCCAGCCGGGTCGAGCAGTTCGGCCTGGATTCCCCCGCCCCGGACTTCGCGATCACCCCCCGCACCGGCACCCGCTGGCGGTACGGGCTGATCCCGTCGAGCCACTCGGCCATCGAGGCGCAGTTCGGGCTGGCGCCGGGGTCGGTGTCGATCGCCGCCGCCAACTGGACGCGGGCGGTCGGCCGGTCGGGACTGGCCCCGTACCGGCTCGACGGTCAACGGGGCGTCAAGGGCGGGCGGGGCAGGCGGAAGGCCACCCCGCCGGTCGCCCCGTCGGCCGGTCCGGTCGCCGACCGGCTCACCGGCTTCCTCGCCGCGCCCCCGGCGCTCGACGGGCTGGACGAGGCGGAGCTGCGCGGGTGGTGCGTGGACATCGTCCGGTTGGCCCGCCGCAACGGGTACCTGGCCAGCACGGCCGACGCGATCGCGGTGTTCGAGACGTCGATCCTGCTGGCCGGGTTGCGCAACCGGGCCCGGCCCACCCCGTACGATTTCGCCGACGCGGCGGTGACCTGCATCGAGAAGGACGTCGTGCCGGGCCGCCGCGACGTGCGGCGGCTCTGCGAGATCCTGCTCGGCGGGGACCGGATCGGGCAGGTCGGCTACGACGCCCTGCCGCCGCTGGCCCGCGACGTGCTCGACCGGCTGCAACCCCTCGGCCTGGACCTGGAGAAGCGCACCATCCAACGGGCCCTGCTCGACCTGCACGCCACCCCGGCGCTGGCCGGCTGCTCGGATCTGCTGTGGATGCTGCGGCACCTGCTGCCCGCCGACGCGGTCCGCCCGATCATGGGTGAGCGCCGGTTGGGGCACCGGTCGATCCAGGAGAGCTGGGACCTGGCGTTGGGCCGGCACCAGCGGGCGCTGATCGAGCTGGGCTACGAGGGGGTGACCGTCGAGCAGGTGCTGGAGCAGCGGCTGCGGCGGTCGGTCCGGGGCCCCGACGCGACGGCCGCCGGCGCCCTCGCCGCCGTGGAGGACGCCATCCGGTTGCTGGACAGCCCCCGGCTGGTCGACGAGTTGGGCGCGCGGGCCGTGGAACTGCTGTCCACCGAACGCACGGTGGACGACGCCCCGGACGTGCTGCGGCGCATCCGCCGGTTGCTGGCCCACCACCGGGCCACCGCGCCGGCCCTGCCGGCCTGGTGCGAGGCGTTCGTGACGACCGGGTACGCGCACTACTGCACCCTGCTGCCGACCGCGTTCGTCGAGGAGGAGACCGGGGTCCGGCAGGTCGGGGCGATGCTCGGCTTCCTGTTCAGCATGGAGAGCCTGGCGCTGTCGCTGGGCTGCGACAGGTCCCAGCTCGAACTCGCGGTGGCCCAGTCGCATCCGGAGAGCCCGGCGAAGGTCGCCCTGCTCTGGGCGGCCCGGCACCAGCTCGGCCTGCTGCCGCTGGCCGAGCTGCGGCAGCGCTGCGCCGACCTGCTGGGTAACCCGCTGGTGGTGCCGGCGTTCCCGAGGTACCTCTCCGGTTTCGTGCACGCGCTGGAACCGGTGCCGGGGCTCGCGCCGTTCGTGGTGGAGACGATGTCCACCGCGTTCGCCCGGTTGCCCGACCCGGTGCTGCTGCCCTGGCTGCCCACGCTGATCACCACCCTGCGCGAGCACGGCCCGGAGCTGGTGCCGCTGCTGGTGCGGGAGGCGGCACGCACCTTCCCGGGGACGCTGCCCGAGCTGGACGCCTGGGTGCCGCCCTGGTCGGGGCCGTCGGCCGGGCCCGCCCCGGCGGCCCGGCCGGGCGCGCCGGCGGGGCAGGTGCACGGCCTGCTCGCGGCGCATCCGGTGGCGGTGGACGCGGTCGCCGGGCTGCTGGGCTGCGACGGCGGTTGGTCGGAGCCGGTCGACGCCCCGGCGGGGTCGGCGGCGGCGACGCTGCTGCTCGCCCATCCGGACACGGTGGAGGCGGTGTCGGTGCTGCTCGGCTGAGGCCGGCGGTCGTGCCGGGCGGCTGGTGCCCGGCACGACCGCCGGCCGCCGGTGGGGTGCCGCCACCACAGGTGCGGTGGCGGCACCCCACGGCCGGGTCACCGGCTGGGGGTCGTCGCCGGATCGCCGGGGTGGGTGGTCAGGGCCCACGTCACGGGGTGTACGTCACACCCGGGTAGTCGGCCTGGGCCTGGACGAACTGCGCCTGCCAGTCGGCGGGCCAGCCGCCGAATGCGGTGGTGGCCAGCGGCTTGAGGCTCACGCCGGCCGCGCCGCTCCAGAAGTGCACGAACTCCCCCCAGTTGAGGTCCCGGGCGTAGACGCCGTCGAACTGGTGGAAGTGCTGGGACAGCAGCTGGAAGAACTTGTTGAGCACGACCTTGCCGCCGTAGTTCTGGTAGATCGGGTAGAACCAGTCCCGGAACCAGTACGTGTTGGCGACGGGGAAGTTGTCCGAGGTGAGCAGCTTCGCGTTCTTCCAGCGGGTGGCGTCGGTGGTCCGGCCGGTGCCGACGTAGCAGTCGTACTGGAAGATCTCGGCCCACTTGCTGTCGCCCCAGATGCCGTACGCGGGTGAGCCGTTCACGCCGAACGCGGTGAACTCGACGGTGTGGTTCATCTCGTGGGAGATGACGTCCTCGTTGAGGTCGGTGTTTCCCCAGCCGCCGCCGCTCATGTCGTTGACGTCGCGGAATGCCGTGTTGGGGTCGAACTGGCTCAGCGCGAACCCGCCCGATCCCGCGTCGTCGTGCAGCACCTCGTACAGCCGCTGGCCGCTGAGGTTGCCGTAGTTGGCCTGGACGTACTCCCAGATCTGTTTGGCGTAGTCCTTCACCCAGGTCAGGTCGGTCGAGGCCAGTCCCGGATCGCGGTAGATGGCCACGTTGGCGTCGTAGTAGTAGCGGGTGAGCGTCTCGTTGGGGGCGTGCCAGGTCTCGGTCCAGGTGGTGGCCGGGGTGGCACTGAGGGTGGTGGTGTCGGCGGTGGCGTAGCCGGAGTTGCCGGCCACCCCCTCGGCCCGCAGCCGGTAGTAGTAGTGGGTGCCGGCCGGCAGTTTCAGGTTGTGGAACTTCGTGGTGCTGGCCGGCAGCACGTACGCGGTGCTCCAGGTGGTGCCGTTGGTCGAGCGTTCCAGCCGGTAGGCCGTCTCCCAGCGGGTGTTGTCGGTCCAGGTGAGCCGGATCTGGTCGCTGGCCGGGGTGGCGATCAGGCCGGTGGGCGCGGCCGGCGCCGGGGTGGTGGCGGTGGTGGTCCCGTAGATCTGCCATTCGCCGATCTGCATGTTGACCGACCCGTTGGTGGCGGTCACCCGCAGCCGGTAGTACCGGTAGGCGGTGGTGTTGCCGAACGAGTAGGTGTTGCGGTGGAAGCCGGTGATGAACGTCTGGTTGCTCTGGGTGTCCAGCGGCGTCCAGCTGCTGCCGGTGGTGGAGGCCTCGAAGACCCAGTTGCGCGGGTTGCGGTCGGGCCAGTCGTTGGCGGAGGTGACGGCGTAGCTGGTCACCACGGCCGCCGTGGTCGCCTCGAACTGGATCCAGCCGGCCCCGCTGTAGGTGAAGTACTTGCGGTAGGGCGTGTTGTCGATGACCTTCTCGATGCCCTCGTCGCCGGTGGTCGACCACTGGTCGGTGATCGTGCCGGGGGTGTCGGTGATGTCCACCGCGGCGGCGAGGTGGACACCGGCCAGCTGGCTCGGGGTCCCCGCGAGGAGCAGGACGATCGCGGCCACCGCGGCGAGCAGGGGCAGTGCCGTGCCCGGGGGGCGGCGGCGGATCGGGTCAGCGCGCATGGAGTGGGTTCCTCTCGGCGTGGTCGGTCCTGTCCGGTGCATGCCGGGAGTCGATGCCACCTCCCGGTGACCCCCGCGCACGCGACATGACGACCCGCCCGGCGTTTCTCGGGACCGGGTCGTGGAATAGGTGGCGGGGAATGGCTCCGAAATGGATTCGCCAGGAGCTTGACGAACAGGCCGGACGACACCGGAATAGCATTCGATGTGGATGCCGCCGACCACTCCCCGTTGACCTTCTGCGCACCGAATACTAGTTGCGGCATAGCAAGCGGTCAATGAGACCTCTTTCTCACCAATGACCCGGAAATGCAACCGCATAGATATCCCACCCGTGGGAGGCGACCCGGGACGGCAGCCGGGGCCACGACAGGTGATGGCCCGGCCACCGGCCGGGCCGGGCGCGCGGCGGCGCTGGCCGGCCGTCGTTCACCCCCCTCCCGCACGCCGTGCAGCGGCCGTTCACCCTCCTCTCGGAGGCTTCGTCACCGACACGGTCGACATCCGGATCACGTGGAGGGCTCCGCAGTGCAGCACAGGGATTCCGAGGACGCCACAGGCGGTCAACTGTCCCGCCGCCAACTGGTGAAATACGCGGGCGTCGGCGCGACGCTCGCCGCCGCCGGCCCGTTCGTGGGCGTCGAGGCGGCCCACGCCGACCCGGACCGGCAGGACCAGGCGACGGCCGGGGCAGGTCGGGCCGATGACCGGAGCTGGCGGGCCGGCGACCACCACATCCACTCCGAGTACAGCGGGGACTTCGACACCTCGACGAACCCGCCGACGTTCCGCAAGGGCGCCGACGCGGTCTACCCGATCGTCACCAACGCGATCATGGCGAAGAACTTCGGGCTGACCTGGGCCATGTGCACCGACCACGGTGGACCGACGCACTCCAAGGTGAACCTGGAGCAGGCGTACCCCGATCTGCTCCGGTCCCGCCGGCTGGTGCCCGAGGTGTTGCAGTTCTGGGGCATGGAGTTCGACGCCCCGGCGATGGACCACCACACCCTGATGATCCCCCGGCACGCCGACGAGGCGAAGCAGCTCTTCGAGCTGGAGAGCCGGTTCGCCAAGCGGGACCCGTTCCCGGCCGACCCGGGCCGCGACACCGAGGCCAAGATGGTGGAGTTCCTCAAAGTCGCGCGGACAATGCCGCACAAGCCGCTGGTGATCGCCCACCACACCTCCCGCTCGGCGACCGGGCTCGGGGTGTACGGGCAGGACCTCCCGCACGAGTTCCGCAACGGCAACGACGCGGCCCCGGACGTGTACGTCGGCTTCGAGGGCGCCCCGGGCCACCAGGCGGGCCCACTCAACGGCAGCGCCCGCGGCGGCTACGGCAACCACCCCACCTACGGCGGCTACGACCAGGCGACCGCCCGGGTCGGCGGGCTGTGGGACGCGCTGCTCGGCGAGGGGCGACGCTGGTGGATCACCGCGACGTCCGACTCACACGTGCACTGGACCCGGGGCGGCACCGACTTCTGGCCGGGTGAATACAGCAAGACCTACGTGCTGGCCCGGCAGGAGTACCACGACATCATGGACGGCCTGCGCCACGGGCGGATCTTCGTCACCACCGGTGACCTGATCAGCCGCCTCGACGTCACCGCCAGCAGCCAGGGGCACTCGGCCGGAGCGGGCGAGACCGTCACCGTCAGCCGCCGCGACCGCACCGACGTGGACGTCGTTATCCGGTTCCGGCCGCCGGCCGGGACGAACGGCAACGGGGACCGCCCACAGGTCCGCCGGGTCGACCTGATCGTCGGGCAGGTCACCGGCCCGAGCGTCGACCGGGACGCCGACACCAACCCCACCACCGCCGTGGTGGCCCGGTTCGGTCCGCGCGACTGGCGGCAGCAGGGTGCGCAGTACGTCATCCGGCACACCCTGCGCGACGTCGGGGTCGACAGCTACCTGCGGGTCCGTGGCACCAGCACCGACGAGGCGGAGCCGCTGGCCGACGGGCTGGAGAGCCCGTGGAGCGACCTGTGGTTCTACTCCAACCCGGTGTTCGTCCGGGTGCGCTGACCGCCCGGTCCCGGCCCGCGGGCGGCGGGCCGGGACCACCCCCACCCGGTCGACGACGGTGGATATGATCAGGCGTACGGCGAGGGTCTCCCCCGACGGACGAGGGTCCAGGGTGGACGCCAACTCGCCATCAAACGCCCGTGTTCGAGCGGGTGTGGGGCAATTGGCGAATCGCGTACCGGCCCCCGGTTGTGAATCTTGACCACCCGAAAGCGCAGGTCATACGCTCCGGGCACCCCTGATTCATTTCCCGGGAAGGGAAACGAAACGCCTCATGCGAACGCCGATAATCCGCTCCGCATCGCTTTCCCGCCAGCGGTTGGCCAGCGCCACCGCCATCGTCCTCCTGGCCGGAATCACCCCCCTGGTGGTCGGCCCGTCCGCCTCCGCCGCGCCCCCGACGACCTGTAGCACCGATCCCACCGACCGGTTGGCCTCGGTGCCCAGCCCGGAGAGCTTCCTCGGCTTCCCGCTCGGCACCGGCCAGGAACGGGTGGTCACCAACGAGGAGGTACGGGGCTACCTCGACGCCGTGGACACCGCCTCCAAGCGGGTCGTCACCGGCGTGCTGGGCACCAGCGTGCTCGGCCAGCCGCTGCCGTACGCGATCGTGTCCAACGAGCGCAACGTGCGGCCGGCCGTGCTCAGGGGCATCGCCGAGGACGTCCGCTCGCTGCGCGACCCCCGGACGGTCAACCAGCAGCAGGCCGGCGAGATCGCCGAGGCGGCCCCGGCCATCGTCTGGGTCACCGCCAACGTGCACGGCGGCGAGAAGAGCGGCACCGACGCCGCCCTCAAGACGCTGTACGAGCTGGCCGCCGGCCTGTCCTGCGAGGTCCAGCAGCGCAACGACAACCTGGTCACCATCATCGTGCCGACGCAGAACCCGGACGGCCACGACGCCAACCGCCGGCAGAACGAGTACGGCTTCGACATGAACCGGGACTGGTTCGCCCGGACCCAGCAGGAGACCGACGGCAAGCTCGAACTGATGCGCAGGTACCCGCCGCAGGTCTTCATCGACGCGCACGAGATGGGCGGCCGGCAGTACTTCTTCCCGCCCAACGCCGACCCGATCCACCACGAGATCTCCGGCGAGGCGGTCGACTGGATCAACCGGATCGGCGAGGCCAACAAGGCCGGCTTCGGCTACAACGGCGCGTGCGGTGGCGCGGTGACCACCGAGTGCTACTTCAACTACTCCACCTACGACCTGTTCTTCATGGGGTACGGCGACACGGTGCCGGCCGCAGGCTTCGGGGCCGCCGGCATGACGTTCGAGAAGGGCAGCTCGTCGGCGGTGGCCGACCGGGTGCAGCAGCAGTTCCACACCCAGTGGTCGACCCTCGGGTGGGCGGCGGCGCACAAGGGTGAGGTGCTGAACGGCTGGTACAAGGTCTGGAAGGACGCCCTCGCCCAGGGCCGGGCCGGCACGTTGGAGCCCAACGAGGTGGTCCAGCCGACCAACACCGTGCAGTTCCCGGTGCCGGCGCAGACCGTCCGGTCGTACTTCCTGCTGCCCGACCGGCAGCTCGCCGACGCCCGCCAGCTCGTCGAGCGGCTACGCCGGATGGACGTCGAGGTCTACCAGGTGAAGAAGGCCGTCAAGCTGCCCACCGCCAAGCTCTTCGGCGGCCGGTCGGCGACCAACCTGACCGTACCGGTCGGGTCGTACTGGATCCCGATGAACCAGCCGCAGAAGCACTGGATCCAGGCGATCATGGGCGAGGACCCGTACACGCCGTTCCCGTACTTCTACGACGTGTCGTCGTGGAGCAACCCGCTGCTGATGGGTGTGAACGCCGTCTACACCGGCGCGGACGTCAAGCCCAACGCGGAGCTGATCGACAAGATCCAGAACACCGGTGGCGGCAAGATCCTGGCCGCGCCGCCGTTGAAGGGCTCCTACACCTACGAGCTGGACTCCGCCGCCGCGGCCGAGTTCACCTTCACCCTGCTGGGTCAGGGCGTGCAGCTGGTGCGGGACCTCGACAACGGGCAGGTGGGGATGCCGGCCGGCGCGTTGACGCCGGAGCTGAACACCACGGCCAAGAAGCTGGGCGTCACGCTCACCCCGTACACCACGGCGGCGGTCGGCACCCCGATCAGCCGGCCGGATGTCGGCCTGTTCCAGGGCACCGGCATCTCCACCACCTCCGGTTCGCACGGCGAGGCCCGGTACGTGCTGGGCAAGCGGTGGGGCCTGGACCTCACCCCGGTCACCACCGCCGACATCAACGACAACACCCCCGCCTTCACCGGTCGCACGGTGCTGCTGGTGCCGGACGGCAGCAACGCGACAGGCGGGTTGACCGCGACCGGGCAGGCCAACCTGCGCGCCTGGATCGCCCAGGGCCACACCTACCTGGGCCTGCGTAACGAGGGCACCCGGATGGCCCGCGCCGCCGGTCTCACCTCGACCACGGAGAAGCCGAAGCCGACCGGCTACACGGTGATCGGTTCGCACCTGCGGGTCGACGTGGACCCGGACAGCCCGGTCGGGCTGGGCCGGCCCGCCGAGGACTTCGAGTTCAACAACAATGACCCGATCCTCACCCCGAGCAGCACCGGCCGCAACGTGCTGCGCTACCCGAGCGGGGACACCTTCTGGGCCAACGGCTACACGGTGCAGGGTGACGCGCTCAAGGGCACGGTCGCGGTGGTGGACGAGCCGACCGGCGCCGGACGGGCGGTGCTGTTCGCGTTCAACCCGCTGTTCCGGGCGTACAACGAGAGTGGCCTGCACCTGGTGGCCAACGCGCTGCTCTACCCGGGCGGCGGCACGGCGGCCCGGACCGCGTCGCCGGTCCCGGTCGACCCGGCCCGCGCCGCTGCGGCGGCCGCTCCGGTCGCCGAGAACCTGGGCGGACAGTGGCGGCCGTTCACCCTCCAGGTGGCCGCCGGTGACCTGGCCCGCACCGAGGCGGTCGTGCGGCGGTACACCGACACCGCGCGGGTCACGGTGGCGGACGGCTCCGCGTACCTGGTGATCCCCAACCCGGCGGGTCTCCAGATCGACGAGCACCCGTTCCTGGGTGACCTGGTGCGGAGCCTGCGGGCCGAGCAGGTCCCGCTGCGCTCGCTGGTGGGCTGATCCCGACCGGCCGGGGGCGGGCACCTCACGGTGCCCGCCCCCGGCCGTCCCGGCGGCCCGGTCGCACCCGGCACCCCGCGCACAGCCGGATAAGACGCGTCGGCTAGGAACATCGCATGCCCCGCTACCTGCTGTTTCCCGGCCGACATCACCTGCTGACCCGGTTCCAGGCCGACTATCTGCACCGGCTCGCCACCGCCGGTCACCACGACACCCCCGACGGCGACCGGGCCGGCGACGACGGGACGACCGTGGTGTGGGCGGTCACCTCGGCCAACCACGAGAACACCCGCCGCAACCCGGTCCCCTACCACCGGCGGGAGGCGGCGATCGAACGGTTCAGCGTGCTGGCCGGGCTGCGGTCGGTGGTGGTGCCGGTCTTCGACACCGCCGAGACCGACCGGTTCGCCGAGGTGACCCTCAAGAACGTGGCGGCCACCGCCGGCCTGGAGCTGACCCCGGACGACACCGTGGTCGCCTGCTCGACGCCGCAGGTCGCCGCCATGTACGCCCGGTTGGGGTTCCCGATCGCCGGGGTGGAGGCCGACGTAGACCCGACCCCCGCCCGGCCCTGGGACGTGCTGTTGCGGCTGGCCGCCGACGACCCGTCGTGGCGGGAGCTGGCCCACCCGGCGACCCTCGACGTCTACGCCCGCTACCGGCTCGACGACCTGGTCCGTTCGGTGGTCAACGACCCGGTGGTCGGCGACGAGGGCGGGCTGACCGCCACCCGCGACTACCGGACGTACGCCGAGGCGTTCGCCGACGCGGCGCAGCGCAAGTGGGCGGCGGTGCGCGAGCACGTGCGGCCCGGCCGGATCGTCGACGTCGGCTGCGGCGCGGGCGCGGTGCTGGAGCTGGCCGACCGGGAGCCGACGCTGCGGGAGAGCGACCTGATCGGGGTCGAGGTGGCCCGCCACCTGTACGAGGAGTGCGTGCACAAGAAGGCGCAGGGGGTCTTCGCCAACCCGAACGTCTTCTTCTACCGTCGCAACGTGCTCGGCGGGGCGGTGTTCGCGCCCCGGTCGGTGGACACCACGATGACCTTCGCGCTGACCCACGAGATCTGGTCGTACGGCGATCGGATGGCGTCGCTGCGCCGGTTCGTGCAGGCCATCTACGACCACACGGTGCCCGGCGGGGTGTGGATCAACAGCGACGTCTGCGGGCCGGACGGCCGGGACCGGACGGTACGGCTGCGGCTGTCGACCACCGACGGGGCGAACCCGACCCGGCCCCGCGAGGATCTGGCGTCACTGCCTGCCGACCGGGTGGCCGCGCACCTCGCCGGGCTGTCCACCCGGGCCCGGCTGGACCAGTTCGCCGTCGACTACCGGTTCCCGTTCGGGTTCCGCCCGGTCGACGACGGCACCGGCGCGGTGGTCGAGCTGCCGCTCGGCGCGGCGATGGACTTCCTCACCCGCAAGGACTACACCGACAACTGGCTGTCCGAGACGCAGGAGGAGTTCTGCGGGTTGGAGTGGGCCGACTGGAAGGCCCTGCTGGCCGACGTGGGGTTCGAGGTCGACCCGGCCAGCGGCCCGTACCGCAACGACTGGATCGTCACCCACCGGCTCGCGCCGACCGCGGCGCTGTCGACGGTGGAGGGGGCCCCGCTGGACTGGCCGGTGACGCACGTGCTGCTGGTCGCCCGCCGGCCGGTCAACACCTGATCCGGCGGGAGACGGAAGGCCGGGGGCGGGAGGGATCCGCCCGCCCCCGGCACCGCCGTCAGGAGCCGGTCAGGACAGGAACTTGTCCAGCGCCGCCTCGATGGTGCCGCTGTCCGGGGCCGCGTACGCCTTCATCGTCGTCTTGTTGTACGAGATGAAGCTCGGGCACCGGGTCGCCGGGGCGTTGACGACCCCGCCGTCGCCGATCTTCTCCGCGGTCTTCGCGGCGTAGAAGGTCAGCTGGTAGCGCGAGGAGATGTACGAGACGCTGACGTTCTTGCCGTCGCTGGCCTTGTAGTCGCACTTCTTGGGCGCGCCCTCGCTGCCCGGGACCATCGACATGCAGCCGACGACCGAGACGCTGGTGAAGTCGGCCGACTTGGCGTAGTACCGCTTGTCGGAGCCGACGATCTTCGACGACCAGAACGACGGCCGCTCCGGGTTGTTCGAGAAGACGTACGCCTTGGCGGTGGCCGGGCCGGTGTAGGTGGCCGCGTTGAGGATCGGGCTGCCGTCGCAGACCGACGACAGGTCGCTGGAGTAGCGGGCCGTCACCGCGTTGTTGTTGTTGTTCGGCTGCTCCGTGGGCGGGTCGGACGCCTGCGGAGTGGACGAGGGTTCCGTGCCGGAGCCCTGGTTGGCGGTCGCGCTCGGCGTCGGGGTCGGGTCGGGCTCGTCGTCGTTGCCGACCAGGGCGAGCCCGATGCCGGCGCCACAGAGCGCGAGGATGAGGACCACCGCGCCGATGATGAGGCCGATGACCAGGCCCCGGTTCGACTTCTGCGGCGGCACGGGAACACCGAACTGCGGGGCCTGGCCGAACTGCGGGGCCTGACCGTACTGCGGGGCCTGACCAGGCTGGCCGTACGCCGGGTAGCCGGCGGACGGTGCCGGCGGCCCGCTCCACGGGGTGACGTTCGGATCCGGCTGTTCTCCGTACGGAGGGTGACTGTTGCTCATCTGAAGCCCTTATCGCTGTCGACGGTACCCAGGCACTGGATCATCGGTCAGGGTAGTGAGCGGCACAAACCGAGGCGCTGGTTGTCGGACGGCAACGAACCCCGACCGACCACGGGCGGAGCGGGCACGACTACTTTCCGTGGCGAAGTGCGATCCTCCGCGATGCCCGCCGAGCCGCTGCGGGTGGCTTCGGCGGCGAAATGTGGGGTGCGGAAAAGGGATTCCGCCCGGATCGTGCCTTCCGTGCCGGACACCGCGAGAAGGGTTCACAATGTGATGTAGATCATGCATCACGATCTCGACAACCGCGACGACCGCTGCAAACCACGACGTGGCGCGGATCTCCCACCCACCCGCTATACATCGATGTTCATCACATCGAAGTATGGGCATGTGGCAGTGGATCGGCTTATCGTGAGGCTCATGAAAAGGTCCCGCCCGTCCCGGCGGGCACCCCGCGTCCACCGCACGAGGAGGCGGCCCATGCCTGCCGCGCCCCACCCCACCACCCTCCGTCGGATCGTCCTCGTCCTCGCCGCCTGCGCGGCCGTGCTCGCCCCGCTGACCCTCACCGCCCCCGCCGCACGGGCCGCACCCGTCACCGTGGTCAACGGCACGCAGTTCACCGACACCAACGGCGCCGGCGTGCACGCCCACGGCGGCGGCATGATCAAGGTGGGCGACTACTACTACTGGTTCGGCGAGAACCGCAACGACAACAACACCTTCCGGTACGTGTCGGTCTACCGCTCCACCGACCTGCGCACCTGGGAGTTCCGCAACAACGTGCTCACCCAGTCCTCGGCCGGCGAGCTGGCGACGGCGAACATCGAACGCCCCAAGGTGATCTACAACGCCGGCACCGGCCAGTACGTGCTCTGGATGCACTGGGAGAACGGCGTCGACTACAACCAGGCCCGGGTCGCGGTGGCCACCTCCAGCACGGTCGACGGCAACTACCGCTACCTGGGCAGCTTCCGCCCGCTGGGCCACGACTCCCGGGACCAGACGGTGTTCCGCGACGACGACGGCACCGCGTACCTGATCTCGGCCACCCGCAACAACGCCGACCTGAACATCTACCGCCTCACCGCCGACTACACCGGGGTCGCGTCGCTGGTGCGGACGCTGTGGCCGGACAACTACCGGGAGGCCCCGGCGATGTTCAAACGCAACGGGGTCTACTTCCTGGTCACCTCGGGGGCCACCGGCTGGTCGCCCAACCAGGCCCGGTACGCCACCGCCAGCAGCGTCGGCGGCACCTGGACCAACCCGACGAACTTCGCCGACGGCACCACCTACGACTCCCAGTCGGCGTACGTGCTGCCGGTGCAGGGCAGCGCCGCCACCTCGTACCTCTACCTCGGCGACCGCTGGGCCGGCGCGACGGGCGGCCCGGTGAACCAGTCCCGGTACGTCTGGCTGCCGCTGAACTTCCCCACCGCCACCTCGCTGACCATGAACTGGTTCCCGCAGCTCACCATCGACACCGCCACCGGCGTGGTCTCCGGCGTCGACGGCGGCTACACCTTCGACACGCTGCGCGCCCGGCACAGCGGCAAGTGCCTGGACGTGCTCGACCGGTCCACCGCCGACGCCGCCGCCGTGGCCCAGTACGGCTGCAACTCCGGCACCAACCAGCAGTGGCAGCTGCGCGACGCCGGCTCCGGCTACGTCCAGATCGTCGCCCGGCACAGCGACAAGTGCCTCACCGTGGCCGGCGGGTCCACCGCCGACAGCGCCGCGGTGCAGCAGTTCGGCTGCCAGTCGGGGCGTACCGACCAGCAGTGGCAGGTCCGCGACGCGGGCTCCGGGTACGTCCAGCTCGTGGCCCGGCACAGCGGCAGGTGCCTCGACGTCAACGGCTACTCCACCGCCGACGGCGCCCGGGTGATCCAGTACACCTGCGGCACCGGCGCCAACCAGCAGTGGCAGCGGGTCCGGGTGGCCTGACCGCACCCCGTCCGCCGGCCCGCCTCCCGCAGGCCGGGACGGCGGACGACCGCCGCCCCGCATCCCACCAGCACCGGAACCCGGTGTGACGATGACCTCACCCCACGTGTACCCGCGCCGACGTCTACTGGACCGGACAGCAGACGTCCGCGCGGGGGTACGGGGTGCGGGACAGCACGCAGGAACAGCTTCACCGGCTCCGGTCACTGCGGACCGCCGCCGGGCTGACCATCGGGGAACTCGCCGCCCGGTCCGGGGTGAGTGCCCGCACCATCGGAGGGATCGAGCGGCACACGATCCGCCGCCCGCACCCCGGCACACTGCGGGCGTTGGGCACCGCCCTGGGGCTGCACGGGCCCGACGCCGACCGGCTCGGCACCGCCGGCGGGCAGGTGGGTGTGGTCACCGGGCTGCCCGGGGTGACTCCCCACTTCACCGGCCGGCACGCCGACCTCGCCTGGCTGACCGCCCGGCTGGGCCACCGCCACGCGGTGCAACTGATCGGCCTGCCCGGGGTGGGCAAGACCGCGCTGGCCGTCCAGGCCGCCACCCGGCTGGCCGACCGGTTCCCCGACGGGGTGCGCTTCCTCGGCCCGGTCGGGGACGCCACCGCCGCCACGATCGCGCGACGGCTGCTGCCGGCCGCCACGACGGCATCGACCGGGTCGGACCCGGAGGCCGTCGGGGCGTACCGCGATCTGGTGCGCGCCCGGCGGATGCTGGTGGTGCTGGACGGCGTCCGGGACACCCGCCAGGTCGGGCCGTTGCTCCCCGTGGACGCCACCGCCGTCACCCTGGTCACCGGCGGGCAGCCGCTGGCGGGGCTACCGGAGGCCGACAGGTGGCTGGTGCCGCCGATGCCGGCCACCGACGCGCGGGCCGCACTGACCGCCATGGTGGACGGCAGCACCCCCGCCCCGGCGGTGGCCGAACTGGCCGCCTGCTGCGCCGGCCTGCCGCTGGCCCTGCGGGTGACCGCGAACCGGCTGCTGACCCGCCCGCAGTGGAGCGCACAGTGGCTGATCGACCGGTTGACCCGACCGGAACGGGTGCTCGGCGCGCTGGTCGCCGGGGACCTGTCGGTCCGCGACGCCTTCGAGCGGGCGTACGCCGGGCTGTCGTCGCCGGCCCGGCGCGCCCTGCGGCTGCTGCCCCGGCTGGTCGGACCCGCGCCCGCCGAGGCGGGTTTCCTCGATCTGGCCGAACGGGGCTGGCTCACCGCCGGCCGGGACCACCGCTACCAGCCCCATCCGCTGGTCCGCGCCTTCGCCCGGGTGGTGCCCGGCACCTGACGTTCAGTCGGTCCCGGACAGCTCGGCGAGCAGGTCCCCGGCCCGGCGGGCCAGGTCCGGGTCGTCACAGTCGTCGGCCAGCGCGATCGCCCGCGCCAGGTACGCCGGGGCCGACCGGGTCTCCCCGGTACGACGCAGCGCCTCGACCAACTCCACCAGGGCCAGCGCCTCGGTCGCCGGCATCGCGGTCGCGCGCAACCCGGCCACCGCCTCCCGCCGGACCGCGACGCACTCCGGCCACCGGCCGAGGGCGGCGAGGTCGTCGCCGATGCGCCGACAGGTCAACGCGTCGGTGCAGGCCCGGGCGAAAGCCGCGATCGGATGGTGCGGATCGCGCAGCAGCCGTCGGGTCCGCTCGTGCACCCGCAGCGCCTCGGCGGGCCTACCCAGCGCCAGCAGGGAGGAGCCGAGTGAGGCCATCGCCTGTGGCAGCCCCTCCGGGTCGGCCGCGCGGCGCAGCATCACCCAGGCCCGCTGCCGGTGCCGCAGCGCCGCCGCGTGCTCGCCCAGCCCGGTGTGGCCGCTGGCGGCGTAGAGCAGCGCCCACCCCTGCTGGGCCGGATCGCCCGCGCGGACGGCCCGCTCCAGCGCCCGGGTGGCGGTGGCGACGCTGCGCGCGTACTCACGTTGGCAGATCGCCTGCGCCCAGGACAGGTAGTTGAGGTGGACCGCCTCCGTGCGGGGGTCGCCCAGCCGGGCGGCGGAGCCGGCGGACAACCGGAAGACCTCCGGCCAGACGTCGAGGTGCACCCGGCTGTCGGAGAACCAGTGCAGCGCGTCGACGGTGTCGACCACCTGCCCGTGCAGGTCCTCGGCGGCGGCGGACCGCAGCGCCGCGAACCAGTTGCCCCGCTCGGCGTCGAGCCAGCCGGCCGCCGCCGTCCGGTCCGGGAACTCCGTCAGCGACGCCGGTCCACCCGGCTCGAAGTGCTGCCCGGCGGCCGTGGTGCGGGCCAGCCACCAGCGCAGCAGGATGGTCCGCAACGCACCGGTCGTCGCCGGCTCCTCGGCGGTCATCCGGTCGGCGGCGAACTCCCGGACCAGGTCGTGCAGCCCGTACCGGTCCGCCGGCACCGCGGCCACCAGGCCGCTCTCGACCAGGGCCTCCAGCCGTCCCTCGGCCTCCTCGGCGTCGGTGCCGCCGAGAACGGCGACCGGATCCGGGCCGAAGTCCGGGCCGGGCACCAGGGACAGCCGCCGGAAGGTGCGCCGCAGGTCCGTCCCCAGCCGCCGGTACGACAGGCTCAGCGCGGTGTGGATGCCGGCGGCCCCGGCGTCGATCACCGTGAGCCGGGCCTGCTCGCCGGTGAACCGCCGGTTCAGCTCCCCCACCGACAGCCCCGGCTCGTCGGACAGCCGTTGCCCGGTGACGCGCAGGGCCAACGGCATGTGCCCGCAGTGCCGGGCCAGCTCCGCCCACCCGGTCGGGTCGGCGGCGGCGTCGGGTGCGGCGATGGCCCGCAGCATCGCGGTCGACTCCTCGGCCGGCAACGGCTCCAGGGACAGCCACCGGGCGGCGTCCAGGCCGCTGAGCCGTCGCCTGCTGGTGACCAGCACGAGACCGGGCCCGGCCCCGGGCAGCAGCGGCCTCGCCTGGGCCTCGTCGGCCGCGTTGTCCCACACCACCAGGGCCCGGCGCTGGCAGAGCACCGACCGGTACGCCGTGGCCCGCTCGTCGAGCCCGGCGGGGATCCGCCGCTCCGGCACACCGAGGGCGCGCAGCAGCAGGTGCAGCGCCTCGCCGGGCGGGGTGGGGACGTCGTCCATGCCGCGCAGGTCGACGAAGAAGCAGCCGTCGGGGAACTCCGGGGCCAGGTCGGCTGCGGCCCGTGCCGCGAGGCCGGTCTTGCCCACCCCGGCCGGCCCGGTGACGACGACCACGGTGGCCTGCCGCCGGTCGCCCGACGGCCGACGCGCGGCGTCGCCGAGGGTACGCAGTGCCGCCGCCCGCCCGGTGAAGTGGCACGGTGGGGCGGGTGGCTCGCAGCCGGCGGGCCGGTCGGAGGTGGCCTCGTCCAGCCGGTGGCGCACGTCGTCAGGCACGTCG
Organism: Micromonospora sp. WMMD735; assembly: GCF_049178995.1. NCBI lineage: Bacteria > Bacillati > Actinomycetota > Actinomycetes > Micromonosporales > Micromonosporaceae > Micromonospora > Micromonospora sp. WMMD735. The sequence goes on along the minus strand of NZ_JBMHMJ010000002.1, from coordinate 1,157,533 downwards.
AGGACGTCGCACAGGACGGTCAGGGTACGCCGCTGCGGGCGACGGACCCGGTCGCGTTCGATGTCGCTGATCGCCCGGACACTGACCCCGCAACGCTCGGCGAGCCCCTCGATCGACAGGCCCGCCGCCAGCCGGTGGGCCCGCAGCACCGCGCCCAGCGACGGCCGTTCGGGTGTGCTCGGTATCGGGTTCACCGGGCACACCCTCACAGATCGCCGACCCGCGGTGCCACACATCGACCAGTGACTTACCGCATGCCCGGGTCACCGACCATTCAGCCGCCACGTCTGGTATCCGTCGTCGGGCCGCAGCGGCACCGGGTTCCGGTTCGGAGCGTGGCCCTCGATCAGCTGCCACCGGCCGCCGTACTCCCCCCATCTCGACACACCGGCCCGACCTGCCGGTTGCGGCGCAACGGTCAGCTCCGCAGGCTCCACTGCTGGTTCTGTTGCCCGTTGCAGGCCCAGAGAACGAGTTTGGTGCCGTTGGCCGTGGCCGCGTTGGCGGCGTCCAGGCAGAGACCCGACTGCACGCCGGTGATGGTGCCGTTGGCGTTGACGTTCCACTGCTGGTTGGCACCCTCGTGACAGTCCCAGATGATCACCTTGGTGCCGTTGCCGGTGCCCTGCCCGGAGGCGTCGAGACACTTGCTGCCCGAGACCTGGAGCTGCCGGCCCGCCGTGCGGGTGAAGCGCTGCGCGGTTCCGCCCGTACAGTCCCACAGCTGGACCTGCGTGCCGTTGGTGGTGCTGCCGTTCGGCACGTCGACACAGCGACCCGACTGGGTGCCCACGAGTTGGACACTCTGCGCCGGGGTGCCGCCACCGGCCGGAGCGTATCCCGCCCCGGCGATGTTCGCCTGCACCGCGTCCTCCGTGGCCGGCGACGGGTAACCCGAGGTCAGCACGCCCTCGAAGAAGGTACCCCGGCCGGAGACGCTGTTGTCGCCGCCGATGCCGAGCAGAATCGCGCCCTCCTTCTTCATCGGGTGGTATCCGTTGGGCCGCCGCCCGTCGAAATAGGTCGTCAGGCCACCCGACTGGGCGTTGCCACCGCGGATCGCCCAGTGGTTCGGCTCGCCTTTGACCATGGCGGTCACGAAACGGTGGTTGATGGACGCGATGTTGTTGTAACCGGCGTTCACCCCGGAGAACAACCCCCACTCCAGATCGGCCATGACCCACGGGCCGGCGCCGGCACCGTATCCCCACTGCTTGTTGGCGCCGAAGTAGACCGTCTCCATGATGGCCGGCGAGTCGGCCTGGCCGTCGGTCTGCGCATTGCCGTAGTCGAAACAACACCACTGGTTGTAGTGCGTGCCGTCGACCACGGCGTAGATGCCCTCGGGCTGGTCACCGGTGGCGACGCCGTTGGTGTTGTTGTTGCGGTAGCCGGTGCCGGGCGAGACGTAGACGCCGTACGCCTTCTGGCCGCCGATCGTGATCGGGGCCGCCTTCGCGTCGGCCAGGTTGTCCCAGCCGCCCGGCGCGGGGCCGGGCCAGTAGCCGCCGGGCGCCTGGGTGAGGCGGTTGTTGCGGCCCGACTGGTCGTAGATGATCGTGATCACGCAGCTCGTGTTGGCACAGAAGGAGTCCTGGATCGCGGCGTCGACGACGCCACCCGCGCTCAGCACCCCGACGTCCCGGGTGGTGTTGTCCGACGTCCGGCGCACCTGGTACAGCGGCCCGTTGTACGCGCCGTACAGGGCGCGGGTGGTGCTGTGCGCGGCCACGCACGGTGTGCCGCCCGAGGCGTAGATGTCGCACGGGCCGGTGGTCGCGGCCTGCGCGCCCGGCGCGTCGGCCAGCACGGAGCCGCCGCTGACGACGGCGAGGGTCGCCATCGTCGCCACGGCGATCGTCATACGACTGGGCCTTCTCTTCACCTTCATCGAATCCCTCTCCGGAACGGTACGGGTGCGGTGGTGGCCGCCTCCGGCACGGCTGTGCTTCGCGTCCGAACGACCGGGGGTACGGAACCGATCCATCGGCCGTGCCTTCTCCTGACATAAAACGTCAGATCTTTAACATTAACTTCTGTCGATATATTGCGCTACCCCGCTGGCCCTGTCCGCCCCGACCTGCGCCCCACGGAACGCCGGGCATCGGCGGATTGCCCCCGGGGGTGGCCACGGAACTGTTCCTGCCCCGTGGGGAATTGCCGTACGGCTATGCTCCACGGGAAACACGACGCATTCCCGCGTCGGTGGCGGAATTCGGCGTTGAGGGCGGGCATGAACATCGGGGAGATCGCCCGGCGGGCCGGAGTGTCCCGCAGCACCGTGTCCTATGTGTTGAGCGGGAAGCGGGCGGTGTCGGCGACGACCCGGCAACGGATCCAGGCGGTCATCGACGAGCTGGGCTACCGGCCCAACGCCAGCGCCCGCGCGTTGAAGGAGGGGCGCACCCGCACCCTCGGGCTGGTGATCCCCCCGGCCAACCAGCGTCTGACCGACATGCAGCTCGGCTTCGTCGCCAGCGTCGTCGAGGCGGCGGCCCGGCACGATCTGGACGTGCTGCTGTCCCCGTCCGGCGGCGACCACGACCGGTCCTTCGAGCGGATCGTCACCGGCCGCCGGGTGGACGGGGTGGTGCTGATGGAGATCCGGCTGACCGACGAGCGGGTGACCCGGCTGGCGACGGCGGGAGTGCCGTTCGTGACGATCGGTCGGACGGCCGACCCGCACGCGATGAGCTGGATCGACGTCGACTACGCGACGTTGATCTCCCGCTGCGTACACCACCTGGCCGACCTGGGACACCGCCAGGTGGCCCTGGTGAACCGGTCCGCCGAGCTGGTCGCGGCGGGTTACGGCCCGAGCCACCGCGCCCTGGCCGGGTTCCGGGCGGCCGTCGCCGAGCGGGGCCTGACCGGTGTCGACGTCTGCTGCGGCGACGACACGCCCTCCGGTGAGGCGTGCGTGGCGCACCTGCTGGCGGCGCATCCGGAGGTCACGGCGGTGGCCACCATCAACGAGGCGGCGCTGCCCGGCATCCAGCGGGCGTTGAACGGCGCCGGCCTCTCGGTGCCTGGCGACTTCTCCGTCACCGGAGTCGCCGCCCAGCACTGGGCGGAGGATTTCCACCCCCCGCTGACCGCCGCCGACGTGCCGATGCGCCAGATGGGCGCCGAGGCGGTGGCGCTGCTGCTGGAGCTGATCGCCGCGCCCGGCGGCCCACCCCGGCACCGGCTCTACGCGCCACCCGTCTCGCTGCGTTCCAGCACGGGCCCGGTCCGATCCCGCTGACCCGGCTCCGACCTCCGGCCGGGGCGGCCGTCCCGGTCGCCGGCCGGGGCAGCCGGCACACCGCGCGCCGAACGTCCCCGCGCCGGGACCCCGCCCCGCCGGGCCCGGCGCGGGGTTCACGCGTCGCACGGCCCCGGGCCCGCCGACGCTGCCCGGCGTTCCTGCTGCGCGGCGGCCAGGATGAGATAGCTACTGGCCGTCCAGGTGTACGCCCGGTCGCGCAGGCCCGCACCGGTCTCGGCGTCGAAGTTCTCGGCGAAGCCGGACTTCTCGCACAGGGTCAGGAACCGCCTGCTGATCTCGTCGGCCAGCGCGGTGTGCCCGGCCCGGCGCAGCCCGTCCTCGACCAGCACGGTGGAGGGTGCCCAGATGGGGCCCCGCCAGTAGCCGTCGGCGAGGTAGTGCGGCGAGTCGGTCGGTTCGGTGGCCAGCCCGTGGGTCGTCAGGTGGGCCGCGACGCCCCGGGCCAGCGCACCGGCGACCGGGGCGGGCAGGTCCTCGCCGAGGATGACGGGCATCAGGTCGAGCAGGCTGCGGCTGGCCCGGCGTCGCCCGGTGTGCGGGCTGCGGGCGGTGAAGCGTTCGCCGTCCCACAGGTCGCGCAGCAGGGCGGTACGGACCCGGTCGGCCTCGGCCGACCAGCCGGCGGCGGGCCCGCCCAGTTCGGCGGCGAGGTCGGCCAGGCAACGTAGTTGGCTGACCAGGAGGGCGGCCAGGTCGGCGGTCTCCAGGACCCGGCCGTCGTCGAAGGTGGTGGCGTTGTCCCAGCCGCTGTCGTTGCCGTGCTGGTAGTGGGGCAGGTCGCTGCCGGGGGCGCGGCGTGCGTCCAGCCAGAACCGGGTCCACCGGGCCAGCCGGTCGTACGTCCGGGCCAGCACCGCCCGGTCCGGCGGGGTGGGCAGCCGGCGGCGCAGCTGGCCCAGGGCCCAGCCGTGCACGGGCGGCTTGACGAAGTTGTGCAGCACCTCGGAGTGGGTGACCGAGTCGGGCAGGGCGCCGGCGGCGTCCTGGTGGTCGAACGGCAGGTGGAACTGGTGCCAGGCCAGGTCGGGTTCGCCGGCGGCCAGGGCGATCGCGTTGAAGCAGTGGTCCCAGCTCCACACCTTGTCCATCCAGTGCTTGGACATCAGCACGGCCGGTCGGGTGACGAAACCGCCCGGCTCGACGGTGGCCGACCACAGCACGTACGCGGCCAGGTCGGCGGCGGGGGTGTCGGCGTCGCGCCAGGGGGCGACCGCGTCGACGAAGGCGGCGAACTCGGCCGTGCGCTCGCGGTACAGCTCGTCGAAGGTGCCGGTCGGCCGGTAGGGGGGCCGGGCGGTGGCGTACTCCTCGATGGCGATCTCCCAGGGCCGGTCGGCGGGGAGGTCCAGCCACCGGTCGGCGACGCCGAGCGCCTCGACGCCGACCACGTCGTGCAGCGGCGCGGACAGCCCGGTGACCCGGTAGCGGCGGCCCGTCTCGTAGGAGGTGAACACGGCCGAGCCGTCGACCGGGTCGCGGTAGAGGTAGGTCCCGCTGAACGGGGTGAGGGTACGGGCGGCGGCGGCGATCCGCAGGCCGAGCCCCCGGCCCCGCAGCCGCAGGGTGTCCGGCCCCTGGTAGCCGACGTCGATCCGGCCGTCGCCGTCGCGCCAGGTGAGCAGCGCGGGGGTGGCGACGACCGTGGCGTCGGCGTGCGGGGCCAGGCGCAGCACCGGGTGCATGCCGCTCTGGTGGGAGACCAGGTGCAGGTCGTCGGCGTACGTCTTCTCGGCCACCACCGGGGAGATGTCGAACCAGGAACCGCGGTAGCTGAACGGGACGTCCTGGAGGGAGAACTCCGGGCCGGACGGTGCGACGGTCATGTCGGGTGACGCCCTTTCGTGGTTCGGGTGGTCAGCCTTCGACGGTGCCACGTCGGCCCACCGGCGGCGGACGACGGAACCGAAGCCTCGAATCGGTTCGAACGAAGATAGGTCCGTCCGCGCCGGGTGGTCAAGGAGGACTCCTGCCGGTCCGGGCCAGCAGGCGCGACTGTCTGACCGGAACGCAGATCATCTGCGGAAACATCCCCTTCACCGGACCGTCATTACATTGACATCCTTCATCATGCCGCTCTACGATCCCTTGCGAATCGATTCGCCTGCGAAGCCCTCCCGGAGAGCGTCCCCACGCCCCACAAGGAGCCGCCGTGAACACCCCGTCCCACCGCCGCCCCGGACGAGCCCGCGCGATCGCCACCCGGATCGCCGTCGGCCTGCTCGCCGTCGCCACCACCGCCGTCGCCGCCACCCCGGCCCGGGCCGCCGACGAGTCGATCAGCGTCAACTTCGCCAGCGTCGACGGCACCCCCACCTACCGGGCCTCCGGCTGGATCTACGGCATGACCGAGAACGCCAGCGGCCCGGCCGACCACTTCTACCGGGACGTCAGGTTCCAGTACATGCGGGCCGGGGGCGCGCAACTGCCGGGCAGCGGTTGGGTCGGCGGCAACTACGACCGCCGGTGGAACTCCACGCTCGCCCAGGCCCGCCGCACCGCCGCCCTGGGCGGTCAGTTCATCATCCTGCCGCACGACCTGTGGGGCGCCGACGGCGCGGGGATCTCCCGCTTTCCCGGCGACAACGGCAACTGGACCGACTACGACAACTTCCTGACCCGGCTCATCGGCGACGTCCGGGCGGCCGGGCTGAGGGTGCAGTGGGACATCTGGAACGAACCCAACATCACCATCTTCTGGAACCGCCCGATCTCCCAGTACCTCGAACTGTGGCGGCGCACCTACCAGCGGCTGCGGGCGGAGTTCCCCGACCAGCTCATCGTCGGGCCGAGCTGCGCCTGCGTGCCGTCGACCAACCACGCGTTCTGGAACCAGTACCTGGACTTCGTCCGCTCCACCAACACGGTGCCGGACATCGTCAGCTGGCACTCGCTGCCCGGCGACCCGGTCGCCAACGTCGCCGCGGCCGACGCCACCCTCGACGCGCGCGGCATCGCCCACCCGAGGCCGTACCAGATCAACGAGTACGGCGCGTCCAACGAGCAGAACCCGGCGGACGGCGCCTGGTACGTCGCCCGGCTGGAACGGGCCCGCGCGGACGGCCTGCGGGCGAACTGGGCCAGCGCCGGCAACCTGCACAACGACCTGGGCAACCTGCTGGTGCGCAACGCCGCCGGCCAGCACCAGCCCAAGGGCGAGTGGTGGGTCTACCGCTACTACGCCGCGCAGACCGGGCAGATCGCCGCGGTGACCCCCAGCCCCTCCTACGACGCCTTCGCCACCAGGACGACCGGGACGGCGAAGGTGCTGGTCGGCGGCGGTCGGACCACCGGCAACCTGACGGTCAACCTGCAACGGCTGGACGCCACCAGCGGCATCGTGCAGAACAACCAGGTGCGGGTGCTCACCCAGCGCATCCCGTACAACAACGGCGGTGCGGTGCAGGGGCCGGTCACGGTGTCGAACACCGTGGTCACGCTGACCAACAACGCCGCCTCGGTGAGGCTGCCGTACGGCAACCAGAACGACACGTACACCGTCACCGTGCTGCCGCCCACGGAGACCGGCTTCACGTCGGTGGCGGTGGCCCAGCACTCCCAGCAGTGCCTGGACAACACCGGCTCGGGCGCCACCGACGGCAACCCCCAGCAGCAGTTCCCCTGCGAGGGCGGCGACCAGCAGCTGTGGAACTTCCGCCCGGTCGCCGGGGTGGCCGACACGTACACGGTCGTCAACCAGCAGAGCGGCAGGTGCCTGGACGTCAGCGGGGCGTCCACCGCCGACGGCGCGGCCGTCGACCAGTGGACCTGCCAGAACGGCACCAACCAGCAGTTCACCCTGCGCCGGGTGACCTACGGGGGCAACGATCCGCACGACTACCAGCTCGTCGCCCGGCACAGCAACAAGTGCGTCGACGTCAACGGGGTCTCCACCGCCGCCCAGGCGCGGATCCTGCAGTGGACGTGCAAGCCGGTCAGCCAGAGCAGCCCGCTGAACCAGACCTGGCGGCTCTAGGGCCGGTGACACCGCCGGCCCGCGCGCCGGGCCGGACCACCCCCCTTCAAATTGATTTCTGTCACTGTCTTGGGTGATCCTGGGAAGGCTGGCGAACCGATTCGCCACCACCACCCGAGGGCGGGTCCACCCGGCCCACCCCGTCGACGCACCAAGGAGCCGCCCCGTGCGTACCCCGTCCCCGAACGGACCGGTCCCCGGTCCCGTCCCCCGGTCCCGCCGCCGGCACCGGCTGACCCTGCTGGTCGGCGCGCTGGCCGGCCTCCTCGTCATCGCCGGGGCCGCCCCCGGCGTCACCTCTCCCGCCGCCGAGGCCGCTGCGGCGATGGCCGCCATCGAGCCGGGACAGAGCACCCGGATCGTCGGCACCGCCTCCGGGCGCTGCCTCGAGGTCCCCAACTCCAGCACCACCAACGGCACCCAGACGCAACTGTGGGACTGCCAGGGCGGCGCCGGACAGACCTGGACCTGGACGGCCAGCCGGCAACTCACGGTCTACGGCAACAAGTGCCTGGACGCCTCCGGTCGGGGCACCACCGCCGGCACGGCCGCGATCATCTGGGACTGCAACGGCCAGACGAACCAGCAGTGGAACGTCAACGCCAACGGCACCATCGTCGGGGTGCAGTCCGGCCTGTGCCTGGACGCGAACGGCAACGGCACCGCCAACGGCACCAAGGTCCTGCTGTGGACCTGCAACGGTCAGGCCAACCAGCAGTGGACCTCGCCGACCACCCCGCCCACCACCGCCCCGCCGACCACGCCGCCGCCGACCACTCCCCCGCCCGCCGGCGCCCTGCCGTGCGACATCTACGCCGCCGGTGGCACCCCGTGCGTGGCCGCGCACAGCACCACCCGGGCGCTCTACGCCGCCTACACCGGCAACCTCTACCAGGTACGCCGTTCCTCGGACAACACGACCCGCAACATCGGGCTGACCGGCACCGGCGGCACCGCCAACGCCGCCACGCAGGACTCGTTCTGCGCCGGCACCACCTGCGTGGTGACCGTCGTGTTCGACCAGTCCGGCCGCGGTAACGACCTGTGGTACCAGGGCTCCAGTGTGGTGCCCGGGTCGCCGCAGAGCCGGCCGGCGGTCGCGACCTCGGAGTCGCTGACGGTGGGCGGCGCGAAGGCGTACTCGCTCTACATCAACCCGGGCAACAGCTACTGGCGTGACGGTCACCTGACCGGGGTGCCGACCGGTGCCGCGCCGGAGGGCATGTACATGGTCACCAGCGGCACCCACGTCAACAACGGCTGCTGCTTCGACTACGGCAACAGCGAGACCACCCGTAAGGCCGACGCCGCCGGGGCCATGGACGCGATCAACTTCAGCAAGCAGTGCTGGTTCGGCGGCTGCTCCGGCTCCGGGCCGTGGGTGCAGGCCGACCTGGAATGGGGGCTGTTCCCCGGCGGCAGCAGCTCATGGAACCCCAACCAGCGGGCCTTCACCAGCAAGTTCGTCACCGCCACCCTGAAGAACAACGGCACCTCGCGCTTCGCCATCAAGGGCAGCGACGCCCAGTCCGGCAGCCTCTACACCCTCTACGACGGGTCGCTGCCGCCGGGCTACAGCCCGATGAAGAAGCAGGGCGCGATCATCCTGGGCAGCGGCGGGGACTGCTGCAAGCCCGACGGCGGCGCGAACCTCAGCGCCGGCACCTTCTACGAGGGCGCGATGGTCGCCGGCTACCCGTCGGACGCCACCGAGAACGCGGTGCAGGCCAACATCACCGCCGCCGGCTACCGCTGACGGATCTCCGCTGGTGCGCCGCGCCGGTCACCGTCCACGGTGGCCGGCGTGGCGGCCGTCGACGGCGGACGCCGGTCCGGCGCTACCCGGCCGGCGCGCCGAGGCGGTGGTCCAGGGCGGTGTGCCGGCGGCCCGCGCCGACGGTACGCACGGCGGCGGACAGCGCCCGGCGGGAACCGACCAGGACGACGAGTTGCCGGGCCCGGGTGACGGCGGTGTAGAGCAGGTTGCGTTGCAGCATCATCCAGGCACTGGTGGTCAGGGGTACGACCACCGCCGGGTACTCCGAGCCCTGCGAGCGGTGGATGGTCATCGCGTAGGCGTGGGCCAGCTCGTCCAGCTCGTCGAACTCGTAGTCGAGGTTCTCGTCCTCGTCGGTGCGTACGGTGAGGATCTGTTCCTCGGGGGTGATGGCGGTGACGATGCCGAGGGTGCCGTTGAAGACGCCGGCCTGGCCCTTGTCGTAGTTGTTGCGGATCTGGGTGACCTTGTCGCCGACGCGGAACACCCGCCCGCCCATCCGCCGCTCGGGTTGCCCCTCGCGGTGCGGGGTCAGGCGCTGTTGCAACAGGGTGTTGAGGGCTGCGGCACCGGCCGGTCCCCGGTGCATGGGGGCGAGGACCTGCACGTCACGGCGCGGGTCGAGGCCGAACCGGGCGGGGATCCGGGTGCAGGCGACGTCGACGGTCAGCGCGGCGGTGGCCTCGGTGTCCTCGCAGGCGAACAGGAAGAAGTCCGGCAGGCCGTCGAGCAGGGGCGGCCGGCCGGCGTTGATCCGGTGCGCGTTGGTGATCACGCCCGACTGGGCGGCCTGGCGGAACACCCGGGTCAGCCGCACCCGGGGGATGGCCGGCGCGGTGAGCAGGTCGCGCAGCACCTCCCCGGCGCCGACGCTGGGCAACTGGTCGACGTCGCCCACCAGGAGCAGGTGCGCCCCCGGCGGCACCGCCTTGACCAGCTTGTTGGCCAGGATCAGGTCGAGCATGGACGCCTCGTCGACGACGAGCAGGTCGACGTCGAGCGGGTTGTCCCGGTCGTGGACGGCCTCCCCGCCGGGACGCAGTTGCAGCAGCCGGTGCACGGTGGCGGCGGGGTGCCCGGTCAGCTCCGACAACCGTTTCGCGGCCCGCCCGGTCGGCGCGACCAGGGTGATCCGGGCCTTCTTCGCGGCGGCCAGCGCGACGATGGACCGCACGGTGAAGCTCTTGCCGCAGCCCGGCCCGCCGGTGAGCACCGCCACCTTCGCCGTCAGCGCCAGCCGGACGGCGTGCTCCTGCTCGGGGGCGAGGTCGTTGCCGGTGACCGCCCGCAGCCAGGCCAGCGCCCGGGGCCAGTCGACGTCGGTGAAGTGGGGCAGCCGGTCGGCCCGGTCGTGCAGCAGTCGCAGCAGGGAGCCGGCCAGCGACTGCTCGGCACGGTGGAACGGCACGAGGTAGACCGCCGGCACCGGCTCGCCGTCGTCGCCGGGCAGGAACTCCCGCACCACGCCCTCCTCGGCGACCAGGTCGTCCAGGCAGCGGGTGACGAGATCACCCGGGACGTCGAGGATCTTCGTGGCGTCGGCGACGAGCGCCGGGGCGGGCAGGTAGCAGTGGCCCGAGTCGGTGGCCTCGGACAGGGTGTACCGCAGACCCGCCATCACCCGCTGCGGGCTGTCGTGCGGGATGCCCACCGCCTGGGCGATGGTGTCGGCGGTCTTGAAGCCGATGCCCCACACGTCGGCCGCCAGCCGGTACGGCTCCTTCGTCACCACCTCGATCGAGGCGTCGGCGTACTGCTTGAAGATGCGCACCGCGAGTGAGGTGGACACCCCGACGCCCTGCAGGAAGACCATCACCTCCTTGATGGCCTTCTGCTCCTCCCACGCGGCGGTGATCTTCGCGGTGCGTTTCGGTCCGAGCCCGGCGACCTCGACCAGCCGGGCCGGTTCCTCCTCGATGATCCGCAGGGTGTCCAGGCCGAAGTGCGCCACGATCCGCTCGGCGAACACCGGCCCGATGCCCTTGACCAGGCCGGAGCCCAGGTAGCGCTGGATGCCCTGGATGGTCGCCGGCAGCACCGTGGTGTACGAGTCGACCTCGAACTGCCGGCCGTACTTCGGGTGCGACGACCAGCGTCCCGACAGCCGCAGGCTCTCCCCGGGCTGCGCGCCCAGCAGCGCGCCGACCACGGTCAGCAGGTCGGAGCCCCGGTCGGTGGCGACCCGGGCGACGGTGTAGCCGGTCTCCTCGTTGACGTAGGTGAGCCGTTCGAGGACCGCGTCCAGGGTGGCGAGCGGCGGGCGGGCGGGGGCGGTCACCCCCTCATCGTGCCGGGTGCCCGACGCGCCCCGTCCACCGCCCGGACGCCGACCGGCGTCCTCCCCCGCCCGGTGGGCGGGGAAGGACGCCGGGTGTCGCGGTGCGCCTGGTCAGCCGATGGTGAGGTTGCCGCCGGAGGCGGTCAGGGTGCTCTCCCGGGTCGACGCGCCGGTCCAGTCCGAGGAGAAGACCAACCGGTCACCGTCCCAGACGGTGATGCCGACCCCGTCGCGCCGGCCCGGCTCGCCCCGGTCGGTGGCGGTCACCCGCATGGTCAGCCCGGTGGCCACCGGGACCGGGTTCTGTGCGGTGGAGATGTCGTACAGGGTGACCTGGTAGCGCAGGTCGGCGACCGCTTCCCCGGCCACCGCGACACCGAACGACTCCAGCGCGGTGCTCTGGAACTTGTACCGCTTGCCGCCCGACTTGTAGCCGACCTTCGCGCTGCCGACCAGCTTCTTGCCGTTGTTGATCCGGCCGTCCAGGGTCACCTCGATGCGCCGGTCGTCGTCGAGCGGGTAACCACCGGCGGTGGCCCCGCCCTTCAGGTAGCCCGAGCCGGCGACCGTCCGGCCGTACCCTCCGGCCACCGTGACGGTGGCCGTCACGCTGCCGGTGTACGCCCCCGACACCGTGGCGGTGACCGGGTGCGCGCCGTGCGGCAGCACGGCACGGCAACTGGCCGAGCCGTCGTCCGCCGCCGCGCCGAACGGCGTCGCGACCGCCGTGCAGAGGGTCTCGTCGCCCTCGGTGAAGGTCACCGTCGCGTTGCGGACGTCACCGCCGCCACCGAGGACGGTGGCCCGCAGCAGCACGCCTGTCGTGTCGGCGTCGTCCACCGGGGCGGCCAGGGCGTCACCGGTGTAGGTGACGGTGGCCGCGCGGACCCGGGTGATGGTGAGGTCGGCGTCGCTGAGGTCGAAGAAGACGTTGCCGACCGCCTCGATCTTCAACCGGCCCCGGGCGGTGTCCACGTTCGGCAGGGTCACCGTCGCGGCGCCGGTGTTCGGCACGCTCTCGGCCAGCACGTGCGGGAAGGTCGCCCCGCCGTCGGTGGACAGCGAGATGCGCACCTCGCCCACACTGATCGGGGCGGTGTCCGTGCCGGCCACGTCCCAGGTGACGGGCATGGTGCCGCCGCCCAGGTGGGCCGTCGGCGTCGCCTGCGAGGTGACCAGGAACGGGCCGGCCGCCGGGGCGAGGGTCAACGCCACGTCGGCGCTGCCGATGCCACCGCCGCCCGGGTGGTGGTCCCGGCCGGTGAGCCGGAAGTGCAGGGTCCGGTCGTTCGTGACGCCGACCCAGTCGGCGGTGGGCAGGAACTCCGAGTAGCAGTCCACCGTCGCGGCGGGCACGTTGCTCGCCCCGCCGGTGGCCGGTGGGGCCGGCGCGGCCGGGCAGGCCCCGGTGGCGGCGTTGGTGTTGTTCGCCGCGATCTGCGCCAGGTCGGGGAAGTGCCGGGTCGGATCGGTGCTCACCGCGTTCTCCCCCGGCGAGTGGTACTCCAGGGTGTCGGTGGGGCTGACCGCCGCCGCCTCGCCGAACTGGCGGAACAGCGGCCCGTTGGTCTTGGTGTTGTTGACCAGCGCGGTGCCGGTGCTGCCGCCCCGGTCGTTCTGCTCCCACAGGTAGCTGACGGTGTCCCCGTCGGCGTCGGTGGCGCTACCGGTCAGCGCGAACGGGGTCCGCGCCGGGATGGTGTGCGCCGCCGCCGGCACGGTGACCACGGGGGCCCGGTTGCCGGTCTGCGCGGTCTGGAAACCGTTGTTGCCGGCCGCGCCGCCCCGGGCGGTCTCACCGACGAAGCCGGTCGTCCCGACGGTGTCGGTGAGACCGAGCGACGACACGTCGACCCCGGCCAGCGGGCCCGCACCGAAGGTGACCTGGAATCCGGTGTCGTTCGGGGCACCGAGCCCGCCGAAGGCCGACACGGTGACGGTGGCACCGGCCGGCCAGCCGGCGATCGCCTCGATGGCCGCCTTGATCCCGGCGGCGGTGTAGTTGCCGCCGCGCACGATCGGCACCGAGGACTGCCCCGCGTAGCTGAGGCTGAACGCGTCGCCGTCGGTGTCGAAGCCGGACAGCGAGACGGTCTGCACCTCGTTGAGCGCCGGCCGGGTGCCGGTGACGAACGTGCTGATCTCGGTGTAGCTGCGCTGCGACCAGTACGGGTCGCTGTGCGGCTGGAGGTTGTCCTGCTGGCAGATGCCCGCGTACGCCATGATCGACGAGCCGCTGCCCGGCTCGTAGGAGTTGGCGGCGCTGCGGTTGCTGCCGGAGCAGTTGTACTGGGTGCCGTTGAAGGTGTGGTTGCCGGCGAACTGGTGGCCGATCTCGTGCGCCACGTAGTCGACGGCGTAGAAGTCACCGACCGGGGTGGGCAGGCCGGTGCAGCCGCGTGCCTTGCCGTCCAGGCCGACCACGCCGAGGCCGGCCACGCCGCCACCGGGCAGGCCCAGGCCGATGTGCCCGACGTCGTAGTTGCCCGCGCCGACGAGCTGGCCGAGCACGATCCGGTTGCGGTTGAGCAGCGAGCTGGTGCACGACGAGATCTGTGTCGGGGTGTAGCAGGCCGCCGCGCCGCACGGCCCGTTCGGCTCGGTGGCCAGGGCGGCGGTGTTCAGGTTGGTCTTGTCGGTGTCGTTGACCAGCACCAACCGGATCGCCGTCTCGTCCTCGTAGATCTGGGTGACCCGGTTGATCAGGGTCACCTTCGCCGCGGTGACGTTCTCCGCGCCGAAGAAGGTGGCGTACGACGGGTCGGTGACCAGGGCCAGCCGGTAGGTGCGCAGGGTGACCGGCGGGCCCGCCGGCTCGTCCGCGGCCACCTCCGGCGACAGCGCCCCGGCCGCCGCCGCGACGTCCTCCCGCTCCACCATGGCCGGGTCGGTGTCGACCAGGTCACGGGCGTAGTAGCTGGCGTAGACGCTCTGGTCGCCGTGGTAGTACGGGTCGAGGTACCAGCTGCCGCCGGTCGACCGGACCGAGGCGTGGAAGCCCAGCGGGGTCAGGTCGGCGCGGATGGTCGCCGTCGGGTCGTCCAGGCCCCGACCGACGTACGTGCTGATCTCGGGGTGCCGGGCGGCGAGCCCCGGCTCCATCACCGGCGAGTCGACCAGGGCGAACCGCTGGAAGCCCCCGGTGGGGGTGGGCAGCGCGACGGTCAGCGCCGGCTGCGACCGTCGGGCGTTGCCGGCCCGCTCGGCCGGGGCGTCGGCCAGGGTGCCGGCCAACGCGCCCCGGTCGAGGGTGTAGGCGGCGAACCGCTCGGCGCGGATGTCGGGGGTACGCCCGTCCCGGGCGTTGGCCGACGGCTCGCTCGGCAGCTGCCGCCAGGGGCCGGAGTCGGCCGGCGCGGCGACCGCCGCGGTACCGCCGGTCAGCGGCAGCGCGGTGGCGACCAGCACCGCGGCGCACAGCCCGGCCAGTCGGCGGCGGCCGCGACCAGCGGGATCGGGGGGTGGAACCGTCATCGATTGGGCCTCACTTCACCAGGTATGGGGAACGGGCCGGATGGCGTGGCCTTCGTGGGCCACGCCGGGCTGTCCCGGGAAGCCCACGCTATGACGGGTCCCCTGTCGACAGACATCATCCGTAAAGTCGACGCGGCGACACGGCGCGGCGGTGTAGACCCTCCCCAGTGGAGTCCGGCGCGGTGGGCAGGCGACCAGGGACCGGTGCGCCGTGGTCGGACCCCGCTGAGGGTGGCGGGGTGCCACCGGCCCGCCGACTCGGGCACGGCCGGGACATTTGTCCTGGCCGGACGGGTATCGCCGGCTCTGCCCCCGGCAGCCCCGGCTGCCTAGCGTGACGGGCATGGATGACACCGCGGTACGCCTGACCGGGCTCACCCGGCGGTTCGGCCCCGTCCGGGCCGTCGACGGGATCGACCTGACCATCGCGTCGGGCAGCACGGTCGCCCTGCTCGGCCCCAACGGCGCCGGCAAGACGACCACCCTCTCGCTCCTGCTCGGCCTCGCCCCACCCGACGCCGGAACGGTGACGCTGTTCGGCCGGTCACCGGGCGAGGCGGTCCGGGCCGGCCAGGTCGGGGCGATGGTGCAGGACGCCGGTTTCGTCCCCGGTGCCACCGTGCGGGACCTGGTCGCCCTCGCCCGGGGGCTGTATCCCCGGCCGCTGGACACCGCCCGGGTGCTCGCGCTGGCCGGGCTGACCGACCTGGCCGACCGCCGGCTGGACCGGCTCTCCGCCGGCGAGACGCAGCGGGCGCGGTTCGCCTTCGCGTTGGCCGGTGACCCGGACCTGCTGGTCCTGGACGAGCCCGGCGCGGCGCTGGACGTCGCCGCCCGGCAGGCGTTCTGGACGGCGATCCGCCGGTACGCCGCCGACGGTCACACCGTCCTGTTCAGCACCCACCATCTGCACGAGGCCGACGAGCACGCCGACCGGGTGGTGCTGCTGGCCGGCGGGCGGGTGGTGGCCGACGGCCCGCCCGCCGAGATCCGGGCGGTGGCCGGCGGTCGTACGGTGGCCTTCGACCTCGCCGACGGGTCGGTGGCGGGCCTCGACCTGCTGCCCGGCGTCCGGTCGGTGCAGGTCCGGGGCGGTCGGGTGGCGCTCGCCACCGACGACGCCGACGCCACCGTGCTGGCGCTGGCCGCCGACCGGGGTTTCCGGGGCCTGGAGGTCACCGGCGTCGGGCTGGAGGCGGCCTTCCTCACCCTCACCGCCGCAGAAGGGAACCACTGACATGCGCGCCTATCTGCGCTTCGAGCTACGTCGCCTGGCCCGGGAGCCGCGGCTGGCGCTGTTCACCGTGCTGGGGCCGGTCGTCACCTACGTGATCTTCTCGGGCCTGCTTCCGGCGGGCGACCGGCTGGAGGGCGTCACCGCCGCCGCCGCGCTCATGGTCGGCCTGGCCGGCTACGGCGCGATGGCCGGGGTGCTCTCGGTGGGCTCGTCGGTGGCCCAGGAACGCGCGGTGCGCTGGCTGCACCAACTGCGGGTCACCCCGCTGTCCCCCCGCCGGGTGGTCGCGGTGAAGGCCCTGGTCAGCACCGTGAGCGGGGTGCCGTCGCTGGTCGCGGTGGGCATCGCCGGCCGCCTCCAGCACCACGTCGAGCTACCCGCCGGCAGGTGGGCGGCCCTGCTGGTGCTGATGTGGGTGGGCACGGTGCCGTTCGCGCTGCTCGGGCTCGCCATCGGGTACGGCCTCACCCCGCAGCTCGCCCAGCCGGTCAACTTCCTCGCCTTCCTCAGCCTGTCGGTGCTCGGCGGACTGCTGGTGCCGGCGGAGTACTTCCCCGACCTGCTGCGGCACCTGGCGCACACGCTGCCGACGTACCGGTTCGCCGAACTCGGCTGGCGTACGGCGGCCGGCCTGGCCCCCGAACCGACCGGACTGGCGGTGCTCGCCGGCTGGACGGTGGCCTTCGGCGTGCTCGCCGCGGTGGCGTACCGCCGGTCGACCGCGCGTCGCTGAGATCCCGCTACGGTGTCGACCATGTCCGGTGCCACGATCGCGGCTCCCGCCACCGGCCGCCGCCGACGGGGATTGCTGCTGGTGGCGTCGCACACGCTCTGGTTCTGGCTGCTGCTGCCACCGTCCACCGCGATCGCCCACGGGCAGGTACGCCCGACGGCGGTCGCGGCGGCCGGGCTGGTCACCTTCGCGCTGCTCTACCTCGCGCTGGTGGCGGTGCCGGTGGCCGACCTGGTGGTGCCGCCCGTGCTGTTCCACCTCGGCCTGTTGGTGTTCGCGGCGCTCGGGGTGGGCCTCGCGGGCGCGTACGCCGGCGGCCCGGAGGGCTGGCTGATCCTGCTGACGTACGTCGCGACGGCCGGTGCGGTCGGGCTGGTCCGGCCGAGCCGGGGGTTCGCCTGGGTCGGCGGCAGTGCCGCTGCCGTCCTGACGATCGGGCTGGCGCACCGGGTGCCGGTCGGTGACATCGCCGCCTCGGCACTGATCACGGTGCTGGCAGGCGCCATGACCCTGGCGTTCACCCGGACGGCCCGACTGGTGGCGGAGCTGCGCCGCACCCAGCAGGAGCTGGCCCGGACGGCGGTCGAGCAGGAGCGGCTACGGTTCGCCCGGGACCTGCACGATCTGCTCGGCCACACACTGTCACTCGTGGTGGTGAAGGCGGAGGTGGTGCGCCGGCTCGCCCCGGCCGATCCGGCGCGGGCAGCGGCCGAGGCCCGGGACATCGAGCGCATCGGCCGTACTGCGCTCGCCGAGGTGCGCGAGGCGGTCACCGGTTACCGGGACCGGAGCTTCGGTCGGGAACTGGACGGTGCCCGGACCGCCCTCGCCGACGGCGGAATCACCGTCACCGTGCGGCAACCCGGTCGGCCGCTGCCGGTGGAGGCGGACGACGCGTTCGGCTGGGTGCTGCGGGAAGGAGTGACGAACGTGCTGCGGCACAGCCACGCGTCGCGTTGCGAGATCGAGGTGCGCGTCGACGCCGAGGAGTCGGTGCTGACCATCGGCGACGACGGTGTCGGCGGCCGGGTCGAGCCGGGCAACGGCCTGCGGGGTCTCACCGAACGGCTCGCACGGGCGGGCGGGGAGCTGCACGTCACCTCCGTCCGTGGCGGCGGTGTGCGGCTCACCGCCCGGATTCCCACCGGCCCGGACGGGGCGGCGCGCGGATGATCCGGCTGCTGCTCGCCGAGGACCAGGGCATGATGCGCGGCGCACTGGCCCTGCTGCTCAACCTCGAACCCGACATGGAGGTGGTGGCCGAGGCCGGCACCGGCACCGCCGCGTTGGCGGCGGCCCTGCGGGTCCGCCCCGACGTGGCCCTGTTGGACATCGAGATGCCCGCCGGCAGCGGGCTGGACACCGCAGCGGCGTTGCGGCGGCAACTGCCCTCCTGCCGGGTCCTGATCCTCACCACGTTCGGGCGACCCGGCTACCTGCGCCGGGCGATGGAGGCCGGGGCGCGAGGCTTCCTGGTCAAGGACGGACCGGTGGAGGAGTTGGCGGTGGCGGTCCGGCGGGTGCTGGCCGGTGAGCGGGTGATCGATCCGGCGCTGGCGGCGGCGGCCCTGGCGACCGGCCCGAACCCGCTCACCGAACGGGAACGGGAGGTGCTCGTCGCCGCCGTGGACGGTGCCACGGTGGCTGACGTCGCCGCCCGGCTGCACCTGTCGGAGAGCACGGTCCGCAACTACCTGTCGGCTGCGATCGGCAAGACGGGCACCCGCAACCGGATCGAGGCGGCCCACACCGCCCGCGCCAACGGCTGGCTCTGACCGGCCCTGGCCCGGGGTGCCGGGGTCAGCCGGCCGGCCGATCGCCCCGGATGCGGGCGTGCAGGTGCATGTCGTGCCGACCGTCGGCGTGCACGGCGTCGCTGCGTTTGGTGCCCTCCAGCCGGAACCCGGCGCGCAGCGCGGTCCGGCAGGAGGCGACGTTGCGGGTCGAGTGGTCCAGGTGCAGCCGGTGGAAGCCCGCCCCGTCCAGCGCCCAGCCGGCCAGCGCCGTCAACGCCCGGGAGGCCACCCCCGCCCGGCGGGCGGCGGGAAGCACCCAGTACGCGCACCCGGCGACACCGTCGTCGAGATCCATGCCGGTCAGGGCGATGCGGCCGAGCACCTCGACGCCGTCGCGGGTCACCGCCCAACTGGCGCCGGTCTCCCCCGCCCAGGCCCGGCGGTAGCCCTCGAACCACTCCTGGACCTGACTCTCGGAGGCCGGATGACGGGTGTGCCAGTGCCGGATCTCCGGATCGCGGTAGGCGGCCAGGAACACCGGGGCGTCGGACGGCTCCCAGGGACGCAGGAGCAGGCCCCCCGGCGCGGCGAGGGTCGGCTGCGCACCGGTGGCGAGGGCCCCGGCGGGAATCGCCGGTGGCGTGGAGAGAGGGACCCGCACGCCTCATCCTCCCCCGGTGCCGTGGGCCGGTGTCAAACGCCGCCCGTCGACGTCGACGTCGACCCGGGCGAGGCCCCGGTGCGCGGCGAGGCGTTGCGCCTGCGCGACGATGCCGTCGTGGACGGCGGCGGACAGCCTGCGCCACGGCTGGACGGCGAGCGTCAGCGTCCGGCCGGCCTTACGGGGCCGCCAGGTGCCGACGATCTCACCGCCGGCCAGGACGGCCCCGGGGCGGCCCAGCACCGGCCACAACTGCTTGGCGTGGGCCGCGTCCGGCACCAGGGTCGCCCGGTCCCGCGCCTGCAGGAACAGGTCGAACGGGCCGAGCAGGCGCACGGCGGTGGTGTCGGCGGCACCGGCGAGCGCCGACTCGTCGGCGGCGAGCAGCGAGCGGGCCTCCCCGTCGACCCGTACCTCGACCACGTCCTGCGGCCAGCGGGCCCGCACGTCCCGGACCGGGGCGTCGAGGTAGTCGGCGACCTGCTTGGGGGTGGCCGGGCCGAGCAGCCGCAGGTAGGCGCGGACCAGGTCGAACCGGTCGCCGGGCGGGGCGGCCCGGGTGAATCCGGGGATGCGGTGCAGGACCGGTGGTGAGGTGCCGGGGCGCAGCTCCAGCCCGGCCCGCACGGCCGCCAGCCGGAACGGCATCTCGTAGAGGTGGGTGGCGGCGCAGGGACGGCAGAACCGCAGGTAGGGCTCGGGCAGCAGCTCGGCCAGCCGCCCCGAGACGTCGCCCTTGACCGTCGGGGTGGTGACCACCGCCCGCATCCGCGCCGCCACCTCGTCGAGGGCGGCCAGGTTGCCGATGCCGGCGGCCTTCAGCGGCCGGGCCGCGTCGTAGAGGCGTTTGCCCGCGTCCGCGTCGGAGTACGGCGCGACCGCCCCCGCCACCTCGGCCACGTCGGCGCGACGGTAGAGATGCGGCGCGCCGCGGACGGTCCAGAGCAGGATCAGGTCGTCCGTGACCGGTGCCGTCACCTCGACCCCGCGCAGCGCCAGGGCCCACCGGCCGCCGTCCGGGCCGGTGTCCTGCACCCCGATGTCGAGTACGGCGGTGTCCGCCGGGGTGCCCTCGGCCCGGTCGAGCTGCTGCGCCCCGACCCGGAACTGCATCACCTGACGGCGGTCGATCATCCCACCAGCCTAGGTGCCACCCCCGACAATGCCTGTCAGTCACACCCGACCTCGAGAGCTTCGGCGCGTCCGTGACGCCCCGCTCGTCGGCGGACACCGGCGGCGATCACGATCCGCACGGCAACTCCACCTCCAGTCTCGTCGGTCCGCCCGGTGGGCTGGTCAGCGTCATCCGGCCGTCGTACGCCCCGACCCGTCGACGGATGCCGGTCAGCCCCGAGCCGCCGCCCTCGTCGGCGTCGCCGTGCCCGTCGTCGGTGACGGTCACCAGCAGCCGGTCCTGCTCGCGACGGACGGTCACGTCGACCCGGCCGGCGCCGCTGTGCCGGACCACGTTGGTCAACGCCTCCGCCACCACGAAGTAGGCGGTGGCCTCCACCGAGACGGCGCAGCGGACCGGCACGTCGACGGTGAGGTGGCAGGGCACCGCGCAGCCGCCGGCCAGGCCGGCCAGGGCACCGGTGAGGCCCCGGTCGTCCAGCACGGGCGGCAGGATGCCCCGCACCACCGTACGCAGCTCACCGAGCGCCTGTTCCGCCGCGTCCTGCGCCTGCCCGAGGATCTCGTCGGCCCGGGCCGGGTCCCGCCGCACCGCCCGGCGGGCCGCCCCCAGCAGCACGCTGACCGCGACCAACCGGTTCTGGGTGCCGTCGTGCAGGGAGCGTTCGATGCGGCGCAGTTCGACCGCGTGGGCGTCCAGCGCCGCAGCCCGGGTGGCGGTCAGCTCGGCGACCCGCAGTGACAGGTCGAAGCCCGGCGGTGGGGGCAGCAGCCACCGGCCCGGCCGGGCCTGCAGGCGGGCCAGCACCGGACCGAACGCGACCGTGGCGGCCAGCCAGCCGAGACCGAGCAGGCCGACCAGCAGCGCGTCGGCCAGCCCCTCGACGCGCCACCAGACGATCCCTGGCGCGCCGGCCCCGGGCGGCAGCAGCCGGTACCACAGCGGGAACGTGAGGTCCTGCACGGCGTAGAGCGGCAGGGCCAGGCCGAGCAGTCCGCCGGTCAGCCCGGTGACCGCGTGCAGCGCGACCCAGCCGAGTTCCCGGCGGACGAACGGGTCACGCACCGCCACCCGCAGCTCGGCCGGCACCGGACCCGGAGCGGGGATCGTCGCGCCCCAGCGGGACAGCCGGGCCCGCTCCCGGTCGGCCACCGTCCGTACCGCCCGCAGCGCGCCGGGTGCCGCCGGCAGTCCCACCCAGACCAGGCAGGTCGCCGCGACGAACACCGCCCAGAGCAGCGCGGCCAACGCCAGCAGTGCGGTGCCGAGCCCACCGACCAGGTGTTCGAGGGCGTCGACCGAGGCACGGACCCGGTCCCGCAGGTGTGTCATCGGAAGACCTCCCGCGCCAACATAGGCCACCGGACGGCCGGCCCGGCACCGTCGGTGCGGAAAGTAGCGCCTGCTGTACCAGCGCCGGTCGTGCTGGCGGGATCGTGTCCGACCCACCCTCGCGCCTAGCGTCGAACTGGTCGAACACCCGCCACCGAGGAGGCAGCCATGACCGATCCGTACCGTGTCGCCGACGCCCCGGCCGACCCGACGCACCCGGCGACCGACCGGCTCCGCCCGCTGCTGTGGGTGGTGCTGGTCGTCAGCCTCGCCGCCAACGCGGCGCTGACGACCGTGCTGGACAACCAGTGGGCCGGCTCCGCCTGCGGCCTGCTGGCGGTGCTCTGCGCCGGGACGCTGGTCGCCCGGCACCGCCGCGCCCGGTGACCGACGCCCGGGACGCCGGGCCGGGGAGGGGCCACCGGTCGGCCCGCCCCCGGCCGGCGTTCAGCGGCCGTCGGGGGCGGTGCGCAGGGTGAGCAGGTAGCGCGCGGTGAGCGCGACGGCCCGGTCGTCGTCCCCGGTCAGCCCGGCCAGGCCCCGGGACGTCGTGTCCCCCGGGATACCCGCGAGCGCCTGGACCAGCCGGCCGCGCGCCGACGCCCCGGCGTCGCCCCCGGTGAGCAGCTCGATCAGGCGGGCGGCGATCCGGTCCGCCGTGGCGGGATCGGTCGCCAGCACGCTGAGCGCGTCGGCGGCGTCGACGTCGTTCACCTGGGCGACGATCATGTCGATGAGGATCGGCACGGCGGCGGGCTCGCCACGACTGCCCAGCGCCAGCGCCGCGCACCTGCCGACCACGGGGTCCGGATGGCGCAGGGCGTCGCGGAGCAGCGCGGTGGCATCCCCACCCGGGATCTCGACGACGGCCCGGACGGCACGTTCCCGCACCTCGGCCGCGGGTGCGCCGAGCCCCTCCGCCAGCAGGGGCAGGGCGTCGACGCCCGCGCGGGCCAGCGCCCAGCGCAGCGCCCCGGCGACGTTCGGGTCGGCCTCGTCCAGCGCCGCCGCGACCAGCGCCTCCACCGGCACCGGCACCTCACCGACCGAGGCCAGCGCCGCACGCTGACGCTGGTCCGCGCGCGGTGAGCCCAGGTCCCGCAGGAGCGCGACCACCTGCAGGACGTCCTGCCAGTCGGCGGGTCCGGCCGCGTCGATCCGCCGCAGGCGGGTGAGCAGCTCCCGCTCCGCGGCGATCCGCGCCCGCGTCTGCCGGATGAGGTCGTCGACGAGTTCCGCAGGGGTGAAGGCGGGGTCGTCGAGCGCCCGTCCCACCGCCCGCAGCGGCAACCCCAGCGAGCGCAGGCTCTCGATGTGGAAGATCCGTCGAAGGTCCGCGTCGGAGTAGTCGCGGTAGCCGACGCCGGTACGACCGGTCGGTCGGAGCAGTCCGAGCGACTCGTAGTGCCTGAGCATCCGGACGCTGACGCCGCAGCGCCGTGACACCTCGCCGATCAGCACCGCCTCACCCCGGCCCGCCGGTCCCGCCGAGAGCCACGACGCGCGTCGCCTCCCCGAGGGAGAATTCGAATCCGGCGTCCGGGTCGCGCACCAGCCGCCGCGTGGCGGCGGCGTGGGCGCGTACCCGGGGGTCCGGGTGCGTCCCGGCGGCATGCAGGACCGTCGTGCCGGCCTCGCCGAGGGTGGCCAACGCCCGGCTGAGGCTCAGCCACGTCGCCTGGTCACCCCGCCCGAGCTGGGTGGCCAGCACCTCGGCCAGTCCGGACTCCGCACCCTCGGGCACCAGGGCGACCGCCGCCCGCCAGGCGCTGCGCGCCACCTCGTCGTCGGGATCGGTCAACAGGGCCCGGGTGACCGCCGGCCAGGCCCGCCGGTCCCCGATCTTGGACAGCGTGTGCAACGCCTGGCTGCGGGCCTGTGCCCGGGTCGACCCCAGGGCGGCGACGAGCCGGGGCACCGTCGCCTCCGGCGGGTGACGGGTGAGCGCCCAGGTCAGCATCTCGCGGACGGAGAAGTCCGGTTCGGTCGCGCAGCGGGCGACGAGCGGGTCGACGAACGCCGGGTCGGGGGTGGTGCCGATCGCCAGCGCCGCCCGCAGCCGCACCGACGGGTCCCCACCCGCCAGCCCCCGCAGTGCCCGCGTCATGTCCGCATCCGACCTGGTCATCCGGACCACCTCCCCGACGCAGTGTCGACCCTGACACCGTGTCAGGGTCAACCGGCGGCCCGCCGTGTCCGCCCGACCGGTGGGGTCACCGGGTGCGCAGGGCGGCAGGTGCACCGAACCGGACCGGCACGCCGGGTGAGTACAGCACGCTGACCGGCGGGCCGGTCGGCGTCGGCAGCCCGGCGGCGGTGACCAGTTCGTCGTCCAGGTGCAGCAGCTCGGCCCGGTGCAACGGCCACTGCGGATGCCAGTTCGGCACGTGCCGGGTGCGCCCGTACGCCCGGGTGTGCAGGCCCCACCGGGCGGTGAGGAAATGCTCCACCGGGGTCGGCCGGCGGATCGGCGCGCCCACCCGGACCACCATCTCGCTGGTCGTCCCGACCGGCCCCGGCCAGCGCCGACGACACCGGTAGCTGCGCAGGTCACCGTCGTGGTCCACCCGCATCGCCGACCACAGGTACGGCAGCCCCAGGGTGAGCCGGGCGACCAGCACCGGGATCAGCCGGGACGCGTCGAGGGAACGGAACACCACGGCCCGCCGACCGGTGGGGTCGACCGAGTAGAGCCGCACGTTGGTCTCCCGGAACGTCCCCAGGTACGGCAGGGCCGGCCCCCTGCCGAAACCGAGGCCGACCATCCGGAAGCCGATCAGTCCGACGTAGGTGGTTCCGTCGAGGGTGTCCGGACGGGTGCCGGCCGGCAGCAGCGGCGCGACGAGTTCCGGGGCGACCGCCCAGTGCAGGAACGTCAGGTCCGCCCACCGCTGGCGCAGCAGCGTACGGCGGAACGTCGGGGCGGGCGCGGGGGCGACGGGCTCGATCGGCACGCACCCATCCTGCTGCGCCGCCGCCAGCCGGTCAGGTGGTCGGCCTGTCGGGCCGTTCCCCCGGCGGCGGGGGACGCCGGATCCACCCCGTCCAGAAAGAGGGATCCGCCTGTCCAGGAAAAATGGCTTGCCCCGTCGGCGGACGGCACCAGCCGACGCCACGGGCACCTCACCGCACGTCCACCCGCGACAGCCTGGGCGCCGGACCGGTCCGGCGCGTCGATGTCCGACCGGGGAACGGGCGGTCGGGGATGTCGGGTAGTTGACGCGGCGTAGTCGGGTGCCCGCTAGAGGCGGGTGCGGGGTGAGCGGAGTGTGACATCAGCCGACCCGCCACTGCGAGACGAGGTAGTCATGCCCGTCACCCCGACCTATCCCGGCGTGTACATCGAGGAAGTCGCGAGTTCCGTCCGCCCCGTGATCGGCGTGGCGACCGGGGTGACCGCCTTCGTCGGGTACGTGCGGACCGGACCGGAGCACCGTGCCGTCCGGGTCAACACCTTCGGCGAGTTCGAACGCCGGTTCGGCGGGGTCGACCGCGACTCCGAACTCAGCCTGGCCGTGCAACAGTTCTTCCGCAACGGCGGGGCCGCCGCCCTGGTCGTGCGGGTGCCCCGCGCCGACGCCCGGGCCGCCTCGGTGACCCTGCTGGACAAGGTCGGCGCCGGGGCGAAGTCCGCGCTGCTGCTGGACGCGACGAGCACCGGCGCGTGGGGCAGCGGCCTGCTCGTCGACGTCGACCACGACGGCGTCACCGACGCCAAGTCGTTCAACCTCACCGTCACCGACACCGCCACCGGCGACACCGAACGGTTCACCGGACTGTCCGCCGACCCGGCCAGCGCCGCGTACGCGGTGGCCCTGCTCAACGACCCGGACCGGGGTTCGGCGCTGGTCCGGGCGCGCGCCGGGGCCTCCGGGGCGGGCCGGCCGGTGCCCAGCGGCACGGTCGGCACCGCTCTCGGCACCCCCACCGTCGACGCGGCGAAGAACTACCGGCTCACCGTGCAGCCTGACCGGCCCACCAAGCCGGACCCGAACGACCCGGCCAAGACCGTGCCGGCGGTCGCCCCGGTGACCGTGACCGTGCTGGACAAGGGCGAGCGGTTGCCGTCCTCCCCCGCCGGGGTGGCCGCGCTGCTGCAACGGAAGGTCAACACCGCGCTGGGCGCCGCCGACGGCGCGGCCGGCCTGCGGGTACGGGTGGTCCCCACCGCCGCCGGCGGGTTGCGCGTCCTCGGTGACGTCGACGCGGTGGTCGCCCCGGCGGCGGTCGACGCGGCCTTCACCGTCGCGGGTGTCTCCCCCTCCGGTGACGTCGCCGACGGCGCTGCCCTGCTGGGCCTGGCCGGGACGACCGCCAACGTCGGCCGGTTCAGCCCGCTGGGCGTCAAGCGGCTCGGTCAGGGCGACCTGGTCACCGGCTCCGACGGCACCACCCTGCCCGGCACCGGCGCGCTGATCGGCAGCGAGGCCGCCTACACCGGCATCTACGCGCTGCTCAAGACCGACCTGTTCAACCTGCTCTGCATCCCCGACGCCACCCGCGCCCGGCACGGCGACCCCGCCGCCATCGACAACGGGCTGGACCCGGAGGCCGTCTGGTCGGCCGCCTACGACCTCTGCGAGCGCCGCCGGGCGGTCCTGCTGGTCGACCCGCCGCCCGGGGTGGACGACCCGGAGCGCGCCCTGGACTGGATCAACCAACTCGGGGTCAAGGGCCCCAACGCGGTGGCCCACTTCCCCCGGCTGCGTATCCCCGACCCGACCGACGGCTTCCAGCCCCGCACCGTCGCCCCCGGCGGCACCCTCGCCGGCCTGTACGCCCGGCAGGACACCGAGCGGGGCGTGTGGAAGGCGCCGGCCGGCACCGAGGCGCAGCTGCGCGGGGTGACCAACCTGGTCTATCCGCTGACCGACGCCGAGAACGGGGTGCTCAACCCGTTGGGGCTCAACTGCCTGCGCACCTTCCCGGTGACCGGCACGGTCAACTGGGGGGCCCGCACCACCGCCGGCGCGGACGCGCTGGCCAGCCAGTGGAAGTACACGCCGGTGCGCCGGCTCGCCCTGTTCATCGAGGAGAGCGTCTACCGGGGCACCCAGTGGGCGGTCTTCGAGCCCAACGACGAACCGCTCTGGTCGCAGCTACGGCTGAACCTGACGTCGTTCATGCAGGACCTGTTCCGCAAGGGCGCGTTCGCCGGGCGGACGCCCCGGGAGGCGTACCTGGTGCGGTGCGACGCGGAGACCACCACCAGCGACGACCGGGACCGCGGCGTGGTCAACGTGGTCGTCGGTTTCGCCCCGCTCAAACCCGCCGAGTTCGTCATCGTGCGGATCCAGCAGCTCGCCGGCCAGAGCCCGTCCTGAGAGGTGTGAGTCATGGTGCAGTTCGCGGTCAACCCCACGCGCTTCGACCCGTACAAGAACTTCAAGTTCCGGGTGAAGTGGGACGGCCGCTACGTGGCCGGGGTCAGCAAGGTCAGCGCGTTGAAGCGGACCACCGAGGTGGTCAAGCACCGCGACGGCGGCAACCCGTCGACCAGTCACAAGTCGCCGGGGCGGACCGAGTTCGAGGCGGTCACCCTGGAACGGGGGCTCACCCACGACGCCGAGTTCGCCCAGTGGGCGGGCCGGATCTGGGCGCTGCACGCCGGGGCCGGCGCGGAGGTGTCCCTGGCCGACTTCCGCCGGGACATCACCATCGAGCTGCTCAACGAGGCCGGGCAGGTCGCCCAGTCGTACCGGTTGTTCCGCTGCTGGGTGTCGGAGTACCAGGCGCTGCCGGAGCTGGACGCCAACGCCAACGCGGTGGCGATCGAGCACCTCAAGCTGGAGAACGAGGGCTGGGAGCGCGACGAGGCGGTCACCGAACCGGCCGAACCCCGGCTCGGGTCGTGACCGTCGCGGGCCCGCCGTCGACCGAGGTGGCGCTGGTCCACGCCTGGGACGACGCGCTCGGTCAGCCCGCGCCGCGCCGGGGGTTGCTGCTGCTCGGCCGGCCCGACGCCGACCGGCTGCCGGTGGGCGAGGTGACGGCGCTGCTGCTCGCCACGGCCGGTGGCTGGACGGGCGGCCGGGTGGCGACCACGGTGGACTGTCCGGCCTGCCCGGAACAGCTGGAGGTGACCCTCACCGTCGCCGACCTGCTGGCCGCCGCGCCGCAGCGGGCCGACCGGACCGCCGGCCCGTTCACCCTGCACTGGCGGGGGCACCTGCTCACCCTGCGGCTGCCCACCCCCGCCGACCTGGCCGGGGCGGCGCGGGCCGGCGACGCGGCGGCGGCCGAGCGGTGGCTGCTCGACGCCTGCCTGCTCGACGCCGATCCACCGCTGACCGACCCGTCCGCCGCGCTGCCGGCGGTGTCCGCCGCGATGGCCGGGCGTGACCCGCTCGGCGTCGTCGCGGTCGCGCTGACCTGCCCGGGCTGCGGCGGCGACACCGAGGCGCTGCTGGACGTCCCGGCCTGGGCGTGGCACGCCGCCGACGTCCGGGTGCGTCGGCTGCTCGACGAGGTGCACCGGCTGGCCCGCGCGTACGGCTGGTCCGAGGCGGAGGTGCTGGCGCTGGGTCCGCACCGCCGGGCGGCGTACCTGGAGCGGGTCCCGTGAGCGGCTACCTGGCCGCGCTGGCCGCCCTGGCCGTCGGGACCGCGCCCCGACTGCGCCCCCGCCCCCTCGGCCGGTTCGAGCCACAGGAGCCGGAACCGGACGGCTTCGCGGCCGAAGAGGCACAGTGGCCGGCCGTCCCGCCGCCGCCCGACCAGCCGGCTGACCCGCCGCCGTCGCCGGAGTCGCCGGCACCGCCGCCGCTGCCGCCGTCGCCGGGTGCGCCGTCGGTCGTTGCGGCGGCACCGGCCGTGCCGGTGGCGACGCCGCCCGCGCCGCCGGCCGGGGCACCGGTCCCCGGGCCGCCCCGCCCGCTGCCTCGACCCGGCACCCGCGCCCCGGCCGTGACCGGGCCGGGCCGGGCGATGGTGGTTCCGGCGGAGGCGACCCGACCGGACCCGCCCGCGCCCGCGCCGGCGCCCCGGGAGGCCCCGCCCCGACCGCCGGTCACCCGGACCACGCCGGCCGCGCCGGCAGGGACAC
Organism: Micromonospora sp. WMMD735; assembly: GCF_049178995.1. Lineage (NCBI taxonomy): Bacteria > Bacillati > Actinomycetota > Actinomycetes > Micromonosporales > Micromonosporaceae > Micromonospora > Micromonospora sp. WMMD735. Next base: position 1,128,881 of record NZ_JBMHMJ010000002.1, on the reverse strand, counting down.
CGGCGCGTCGCCGGGACGACCCGGACGATCCGCCGCCCCGGCCGGTCGCCCCGCCGCCCAGCGTGCCCGCCCCGGTCGCCGCACCGGTCCCCGCCGGGCCGGTGGCCCGCGTCGCGCCGACCGTTCCGCCCGCCCACCGGACGCCGGTCACCCGGGCCGACGCGCGGGCACCGGAGCCGGTCGCCGTGCACGTGCACATCGGCCGGATCGAGGTCCGGCTCACCCCGCAGCGGAATCCGGCGACGCCCCCGCCGGTCACCGCACCGACTGTCGCCCCGGCACCCGCCGTCGCCCCGGGTCCGGCACCGGAACTGGAGTCGTACCTGCGTGGAGCGGGGGCGTCGCGATGAGCACCGGGTACGCCCTCGCCGCCGTCACCGCCGTGCTGCGCGGGCAGTTGATGGCGTACCTGCGGGCCACCGGCGCGTCGTCGGCGGTCGGCGGGGTGTCCGTCTCCGCCGGCCCGCCCGACCGGGTGACCGTCGGCAACCAGGAGGGCAACCAGGTCAACCTGTTCCTGAGCCGGGTGACCCGCAATCCCACCTGGGCCAACCTGGGGCCGCCGCCGCGCAGCACCGGTGGGGACGACGTCGCCGCGCCGCCGCTCGGTGTCGACCTGCACTACGTGGCCAGCGTCTACGGTCACGACCCGCTGACCGGGGAGATCCTGCTCGGGCACCTGCTGGCGATGCTGCACGAGACGCCGGTGCTGACCCGGGCGGCGATCCGCCGCTCGCTCGCCCCCGACCCGCCGGACCCGACGCTGCCCGCCCCGGTGGCCGACTCCCGCCTCGCCGAGCAGGTCGAGCAGTTGCGGGTGAGCGTCACCAACAGCCCCGGCGGGGAGGAGAGCTTCCGGCTCTGGTCGGCGTTCAGCGCGCCGTACCGCAGCAGTGTCTTCTTCGACGTGTCGGTGGTGCTGATCGACCCGCTGCGCGGCGCGCGGGAACCGCTGCCGGTCCGCGCGGTCAGCGCCGGCACGATCGACGTCGACGGCCCCGAGGTCGACCAGGTCCGCGCCGACGGGCCGACCGGCACCCCGGTCACGGCCGGTGCGACCCTGGTGGTGACCGGCCGTAACCTCGCCGGGCCGGACGTGCGGGTGCGGATCGGGGCGGCGGCGGCCAGCCCCGCCACCGTCACCGCCGGTGAGCTGCGGCTGCCGCTGACCGCGTTCGACCGGCCCGTCGCCGCCGGCATCCGGGGTCTGGTCGTCACCCACGCGGTGGCGCTGGGCGACCCGCCCACACCCCGGCCGGCGGTCAGCTCCGACGCGGTGCCGGTCACCTACCGGCCGACGGTCACCGTCGCCCCCGCCGACGTGGTGGTCGAGTCCAGCCGCACGGTCGACGGGGTGGCACTGCGCACCGGCACGGTCACCGTCGACGTCGTCCCCGAGGTCGAGACCGGCCAGCAGGTCACCCTCGCGCTGACCGGGGCGGGTGGCACGGTGCTCGCCGCGCCCGCCGGCAACGGGGTGCCGCCCGGCGGGGAGCGCACCGGGCGGATCGGTTTCGCCTTCCGCGACCTGCCGGCCGGCACGTACCTGGCCCGGTTGCGGGTCGACGGGGTGGACAGTCCGCTGCACGCCGACCCGACCGGCCGGTACGACGGCCCGGCCGTGGTGCTGTGATGCCCGCCCCACGCCCGGCCGCCCGCTGGCCCGCCCCGCCCCCGGTCACCGTCGGCGGCGACGGGCTGGCCGGCGAGCTGGACCGCATCCGCCTGCTGCTCAAGGGGGAACCGGCGGCCGACGCCCCGACCGGCGGCTCCCCGCTGGACCGGATCGGCACCGGGTTCGGGCTGACCGGCTTCGAACGTGACGTGCTGGCCGCCACGGTCGCCGGGGAGCTAGGCCTGCTGGACCGGCCACCGACGTTCGCCTGGTGCCTGGACGCCCTGCCCGACGGGCACTGGGACGCCCTCGCCGCCGACCGTCCACTGCGCGCGGCCCGGCTGGTGGAGCTGGGCGAGGGCGCGTTGCCGCACGCCCCGCTGCGGGTCGACGAGCGGGTCCTGCACGAGCTGCACGGCGTCGGCCGGCTCGACGAACGGCTCCGGCCCTACCTGGTGGCGCTGCCTCCGCCGCCGGCCACCCTGCCGGCCAGCCGTCGTCGGGCCGTACGGCAGCTCTGCGCCACCTGGCAGGCCGGGCGACGCCCGCTGCGGGTGTGCGGGCCCGACCACGACGACCGGCTCGACGTGGTGGCGGCGGCCTGCGCGGCGGTGCGTCGGACCGGGCACCGGGTGGCCGCCGCCGAGCTGCCCCGGGCGGTGACCGACCGGGACGCCTTCGCCCGGCTGTGGAACCGGGAGGTGGTGCTCGCCGACCCGGTGCTGGTCGTCGAGCTGGCCGGCGACGAACCGCCGGAGACGCGGGCCGCCGTGGCGCAGCTGCTGGCCCGGCTCGTCGGTGACGTGGTGGTCAGCACGCCCCGCGCGGTCGCCCTCGACGGGGTGACCCCGGGGCCGACGGTGGACCGGCCGACCCGGGACGAGCAGCGGGCGCTGTGGCGGGAGCTGCTGCCCAGCCCCGCCGCGTCGGCCGCCGCCGGGCTGGCCCGGGAGTTCGACCTGGGGCACCGGGACATTCTCGACTCCGCGACCCCCGCCGTCGGGTCGGGCGGCGACCCGGTCACCCGGGCCCGGGAGCTGGTCCGTGAGCGGGTCCGCCGCGACCTGGACGGGTTGGCCGAGCGGATCGACGTGCGGGCCGGTTGGGACGACCTGGTGCTGCCCGCCCCCGCCCTGGCCCAGTTGCGGCAGTTGGCCGCCGCCGCGGCCGGTCGGGCGCTGCTGGTCGAGCAGGGTTTCGCCGGCCGGACCGGTCGGGGCCTCGGGGTGGGCGCGCTGTTCGCCGGGCCCAGCGGCACCGGCAAGACCCTCGCCGCCGAGGTGGTCGCCGGGGTGCTCGGGCTGGACCTGCACCGGGTGGACCTGGCGACCGTGGTGAGCAAGTGGATCGGGGAGACCGAGAAGCAGCTCCGGCGGATCTTCGACGCCGCCGAACGGGGTGGCACGGTGCTGCTGTTCGACGAGGCCGACGCGCTGTTCGGCCGCCGTTCCGAGGTCCGCGACAGCCACGACCGGTACGCCAACATCGAGGTGTCGTACCTGCTGCAACGGATGGAGCGGTACCGGGGCGTGGCGGTGCTGACCACGAACATGCGCACCGCCATCGACCCGGCTTTCCTGCGCCGGCTGCGGGTGGTGGTGCCGTTCGGGCACCCCGGTCCCGCCGAGCGGGCCGGGCTGTGGCGGCGGGCCTTCCCGCCCGGGGCCGCCACCGCCGACCTGGACCTGCCCCGGCTGGCCGAACTGGACCTCACCGGCGGGGACATCCACACCGTCGCGTTGCGTGCCGCGCTCGTCGCCGCCGGGGAGGGCGGCCCGGTCGGGATGCGGCACGTGCTCGACGCGGTCGCCGCCGAGTACGCCAAGCACGACCGGCCGGCCGACCCGGGGTTGTGGTCGTGAACGCCGACGTCACGACCGTCGAGGTCGACATCCGCCGGCTGGTCGTCACCGGCGTCGACGCGCCGGTCGACGCCACCCTGGCGGCCGAGGTGGGTGCGCGGCTGACCCGGCTGCTGGCCGAGCGGGGGCTGCCGTCGACAGTGACCCCGGTGACCGACGCGCCGGCCACCGCCGACCTGCCGACCGCGCTGGCCGAGGCGATCTGGGTCCGGCTGCGCCTGCCCGGGTGGCCCCGGTGACCGCCCCCGGCCCGGCCGCGCGGCGGGCCCCGCTCCCGGCGACGGAACCCGTCGCGGCACGGGACGACGCCCTCGCCACGCTGACCCGGGACCTGGTCGACAGGTATGCCCCGGCGCTGGGGCTGCGCCCCGACGCGGTGCGGGTACGCCTCGGCGGGGAGGGTCGCCGGGCCGCCAACCACGGCGCACGGGGCCTGCTGGCCGACCAGGTGGTGCACCTGGCCCCGGGTTTCGACCCGTCCCGGGCCGCCGGGCGGGCCCTGCTCGTGCACGAGCTGGGGCACCTGGCGCAGGCGGGCGGCACCACGGCGTACCCGGGGCGGCAGGTGGCCGACCCGGAGGCCGAGGCGCGGGCGCTGGCCGACGCGGCGGCGGCCGGGCGGGCCCTGTGGCGGCCGGTGGCGTGGCTGCCGGCCGGGGCGGTCGCCGCCGACACCGGTGCCGTGGCCACCCCGCCACGCCCGGCCACCCCGCCGGCCCCGGACCGCGCGCCGGCCGAGGAGGCCACGACCGGGCCGCTGGAGGCGGAGCTGGGCGCGCTGGTGGACCGCCGGTACCGGGCGGAACGGGCCCGGATGGTCGACCTGCTCGACGGGCTGTGGGTCTCCGGCGACGACGTGCGGGGCTGCCTGCGCATCCTGGACACCCTGCCGTTCGTGGTCGCCCGCAGCCTGGTGCACAGCCTGCCGGCGCCCCGGCGCACCGACCTGGCCGGCAACCTCGACGACGACCACCACCGCGCCTACCCCCGGGCCGCGCTGGCCGCCCTCGGTGGGCAGACCCCCTACCTGCTGCGGGTGCTGGAAGCCGACAACGTGCACGGGTTGGACACCGACGGGCTCGACCCGGTGCAGCGGCGCACCGCGCTGACCGTGCTGCGGGCCCTGCGGACCAGCGTGCTGCGGGAGCTGCTGGCCGGTGACCGCAAGGCGCACTTCCGGGCGTTGCTGGCCGAGCGGCCCCCGGCGGGCGACGACGCCGAGGCCCTGCGCGAGCAGGTCACCGCGCTGGGCGGGGCGTCGGCCGACGACGCCCGCCTCGACCGGGACACCGACCTGGCCGCCCGGCTGCGCCAGGTGCGCCTGTCGATCGACGACCGCCGGGCCGACGAGGCGCTGCGCCAGCTCGCCGATCTGGCCCCCGCCGCACCGACCGCCGGCACCCCGGCCACCGCCGCGCCGGCCGCCGCCGGGCCGCCCGAGCCGGGGCCCCGGCTGCGGTACGCGGTCCGCCAGCTCGACGACGGCGGCCACCTCGACACCCTGCTCGACCAGGTGCCGTGGGAGGAGAAGCGGGTCGACGCGCCGCTCGGTCCCCGGCTGTTGGTCGTCCTGGCCGCCCGCGCGGAGCACCGGATCCTGGCCCGGGTGGAGGGGCTGCTGTCGTACGGGCTGTTCGACTGGGCGATCCGCGACCACGAGGCCCGCTTCGCGTACCTGCTGCTGCGTAGCCTGCCGCTGGCCGCCCAGGACCGGTGGCGGCAGCTCGACCGGGGCAGCTGGTTCGACCGGTTGGAGGAGAACATCCCCGCTGCCGACGTGCTCGGCGGCAGCTACACCGGCGTCGGCACCCTCGCCGAGCCGCTGCAACGGCGGCGGCGCAGCGCCGGGCAGGTCGACGCCGACCGGCTCGTCGCCGACATCCACCGGATCGTGCAGGGCGGCCTGGACGGGGTGAACGCCGTCGAGCTGGTCCGCCGGCTGATCGGCTACGACCGGCCGACTGGCGCGACCGCCGGCCCGCAGGCCCAGGGGCGGGAGGCGCTGCGGACCGCCGTGCACCGGTTGGACGCCCTGCGCGATCTGGACCGCATCCTCGCCGCGCTGCCGGACGCGTACCTGACCCACGAGATGTGGCGGGCCGAGCTGCTGGACCTGCTCGCCCTGCGCGACCCGGCGCACCTGCAACGGCAGGCCCGCGGCCTGCTCGCGATCGGGCTGACCGACTGGGCGGTGAACCCCCGGGAGGCGTGGCTGGCCTTCCAGCTGGTGCGCAGCCTGCCGGTGGCCGACCAGACCCGGCTGGCCGCCGAGGACCCGGACCGGTGGGCCCGGATGCAGTCCGGGATGACCCCGCAGATGCGCGCCTCGCTCGCCGTCACCGCGATCTCCGGGCCGCGCCGCGTCGAGGCCCGCGACCAGTTGCGGGACCGGCTGCGGGACGACCGGCTCTGGCGGGCCGGGCGGGTCACCGAGCTGCGCTCGCTGATCATCCAGGCGTACGCGCTTGACGACCGGCGGTGGGTGTTCCTGCGGTCCCGGGAGGTCCGCGCGGATCTGCTGCCCGCCCTGGCGACGCTGGTGGCGGAGCTGCGGCTCTACCACGCGACCCGCAGGCCCTCGTTCGACCCGGAGTCGTTGCGCACCGACGGCACGCCGACGGTGGTGGGTGACCTGGCCCGGCTGGTCGCGGTGGGGCTGAAGCTGCTGTTCCTCAGCCGTACCGGGCTGAGTCTGTTCACCGACGAGGTCACCGTCGACGAGTTCGACCTGCACGACGCCCAGTGGATCAGCGGCGACCTGGGTGGCGCCCGGTTGCGCGACACCGACCGGGAACGCACCAACCGGCTGTCGCTGTCGCTGGACGCCCGGCAGGGGGTGCTGCGGATCAGGCTGCCCCGGCTGGAGCTCGACGGGGTGAACCGCACCTTCACCGGCAGTTCGCTGCGGACCGGCCGGATCACCCTGACCGACCTGGATATCGTCGCCTCGTTCTCCGACCGGGGCTACGAGCGGCCGGTCGGCGCGCAGGCCGGGATGGGCGCGTTGAGCGTCTCCGACGTGGTGTACGCCAGCGACGGGCTGCCCGGCGGGCTGCTCGGCCTGACCCGGTTCGGGCTGTCCACGCTGGCGTTGCGGGCCGGGGCGACCGGGCAGGAGAACCTGACCGAGCCGGGCCGGCACGGCTGGGTCGGCATCCCGATCATCGATCCGCTGATCCACCTGCTGCACAACGTCATCTCGTTCTACGGCGGGCTGCCGTTCCTGTCCAAGATCAGCGATGCGTTGCTGGCCCCGTACACGGCCGGCGCGCCGTTCCTCGCCCAGCAGTTCACCTCGCTGACCGCCGGGGAGATCTTCACCCCGCTGGCCAACGCGACGATCGGACTGCTCACCGACGGGGTGTTCCGTCCACCGAGGACGGTCGGCGAACGGGTCACCGACGCGGTGGAGATGATGCGCTCGCTGCGGGTCAGCTTCTCCAGCGCCACCGCCGAGGGGCTCTCCTTCGCCGGCCTGCAACAGGTCGGCCGGATCGAGGTCGGTCGCACCCTGATCGGGGTGGCCACCAGCCTGCCGGCCCGCCTGCGCGCCGAGCGGGAGTCGCTGCGGCTGCGCCGTGACACCGCCACCGGATCGCAACGCGCCGCCCTGGACGAGCGGCTGCGCGCCGTCGACAGCCAGCTCACCACGCTGGAGCCGGCGGAGCGGGAACTGGACCGGTTGGAGGCCCGGCACCGCTGGCACGCCGAGTCGCTGTCCGAGGCCGAACGTCGCCGGCTGGTGGAGCTGTCCGACCAGCTCCGCCAGTCCGTCGGCGGGGCGATCGACGTCGGCGGCATCCGGGTCACCGGGCTGACCGGCCGGGTCGAGGCCGCCGGTGTGGAGATCGACCCGATCCACGCCGAGGCGTCCCTGCCGTCGCGCGCCGGGGAGTACCTGCCCGACGACGAGCTGATCACCAGGTTCCGGCGCGACCGCGTGCCCGCCGACGCGGCGACGACGGCCCGGGGCAGCACCGGGTCGGCCACCGTCGCCGGGGTACGGCTGCTGCCCGGCCCGGCCGGCGCACCGGCGCTGCGGCTGACCGCCGGGGACCTACCCACCCGCGCCGACGTCACCGCCCAGCTCGCCGCACTGCCCGCCGAACCGCGCTGGGCGGACCGGCGGGCCGAGCTGACCCGCTGGCTGACCGACCTGGACCGGTTGCGGGAGTTGGAGTCCCTTTCCGCCGAGCCGGTCGACCCGGCCGGCCGCTACCTGCCGGGGCACCGCACCCGGGCCCAGGAGCAGGAACTCCAGCTGCTACGGGAGCGGGCCCGGCGGTACTTCGGTGTCACCGTCGGCGGGCTGACCGTCGGCGGGCTCGACGTCACCCTGGACCCGGCCACCCTCGGGGTGCAGGTGCGGCTGGCCGAACTGACCGCCACCGACGTCCGCGCCGGGGCCACCGCCGTGGAACGGCTGGCGGCGTCCCGGCTGCGGGTGCGCGCCGACCTCGACGCCGTCGGCGGCGGTCGACTCCCCGCCGAGCTGGCCGGCCCGGCCGCCGCCGCCGGCTTGCCGGTCGGCCGGGCGGCCGTCGGTTTCGGCGTCGGCGAGCTGGCGGTGACCGGGGTGACCGGGCCGGGCGTCGAGGCCCGACGGATCGCGTTCACCGCCCCGGCCCGCGCCGACGGCACGCCCGGTGAGGCGATCCACGGCCGGGTGCTGCCCGACGGCGACGGCCTGCGCCTGCCCGACCTGGTGGTGGAGCAGACCGAGCTGACCGGGCTGGCGCTGAACTCCCCCGGCCGCAGCGTCTACGCCCGGGGCAGCACCCGGATCGGCCGGATGAGCCTCGACGTGCGGGTCCGCACCGGCGTGACGGCCACCGGCCGGCAGGTCCGTGGCGCGCTGGTGCGCAACCTGGTCATCGAGCGGATCGACGCCGACCGGATCGGGATGGACGTCACCGACCCGGCACCGGGGATGAGCATCGAGGTGGTCTCCGGCGCGCTGATCGGGGTGCGGCTGCGGGACCTCACGGTGGACCTCACCGACGAGGGGCTGGCCTACGACGGGCGGCTGACCGTCGGCCAGCTCGACCGGCTGCGGTTCGCCCTGGTCTCCCGCGCGGTGCAGGGCGGCCCCACCACGATCACCGGCACCGTGGGTGGCCGGCCGGCCGTCCCGGACGCCGCCTCGGTCACCGTGGACCTGATCCGGTCCGGGCCGCACCAGGTCGACCCGCTGACCGGCCGGATCCTCAGCGACCCCACCGACAGCCAGCGCGTCCAGCTCGACGGGCTCACCCTCACCGACACCACCCTGCGGACCCCGGACGGCGCGGTCACCGTACGCCGGGCGGGACTGGGTGGCCGGCTGGTCACCGAGCGGGCCGGCGGGCTGCGCTTCGAGGACGTCGGCCCGGCCCGCATCGAGCTGGGCGCGATCGACTGGCGGGCCGGCGACGGGCGGATCGTCTCCCGGGGGCCGACCGTGCTGGACGGGCTGACCGCCAGCGGGCGCTGGGACAGCACGCCGGAGCAGCGCGACGCCGCCGGCCGGGTCGTCCCGGCCACCGCCGCGCTGCACCTGGAACGGCTGCACATCGCCCGGATCACCGGACGGGACCTGCGCTACCGCGACGGGGTGCTCGACGTCGGCCTCGGCCGGCCCGAACCGGTCCCGGCCGGGGAGCCGGACCGGCCGCCGCTGGAGATCCTCGACGTGGACCTGCGCGGCCTGCGCTGGTCGGCGGCGGCGGGGGTGACCGCCGGACGGCTCACCACCGGGGTGACCCGGGTGGAGATCGCCGGCCGGATCGACGCCGCGCTGCACGTCGACGGCTCGTTGTGGGCGGCCCAGCTCACCCTCGCCTTCGGTCGGGGCGGCCGGATCCAGGCCCGGGTGGTCGGCGGTGAGGCTCAGCTCGGCGTCGGACCCCGGCCGGGCGAGCACGACCAGCACGTCAGCATCCAGGGGCTGGACACCGGGGTGGTCAGCGTCGGCCCGGACCACATCGAGATCGGCCCGGACGGGCAGCCGGGGCTGAGCCTGGCGACCATCTCGGTGGACGCGCTGAACTGGCAGGGCGCGGCGCTCGGCCTGCGCATCCCGTCGGGCGCGGGGGCGATCACCCTGCTCGGCATCAGCGCGCGGGCCCGGGTCGACCTGTGGCCGGCGGGCACCCCCGGCGGCCGGTTCCGCCGGTTGCTGCTGCGGGAGCTGGTGGTGCAGCAGACCCGGGCCAGCGGGCTGCTGGTGGACCTGCACGACGGCGTCACCATCCGGCTCAACCCGGACGTCGAGGCGGTGCTCGGGGAGCTGCGGCTGGTGCCGGCGGCCGGGCAGGACGGCTTCCTGGTGGAGGCGACCCGCACGACGGAGGGGATGCGGATCCTCGGCGGCCTGCGGATCGGGGCGATCGAGGCGGCCCGGGTCGGCTTCGACATCGGCACGTTCCTGTCCGGCGGCACGGCCGACTTCGCCGCCGGTGGGCTCAGCGTCGACTTCCTCGACCACGGCGGGCTGCGGCTCAACCTGGCGCAGCCCACGCTGACCGCGATCAGCGCCCAGGTCACCGCCGACCCGCGTCGGCAACTGCTGTTCCTCGGCGCACCGACCGGCCGCCCCGAGTACGGGCTGCGGTTCACCTCGATCGGCTACGAGCAGGACCCGGCCGGGCCGGACGGCACGGCGGCCCCCGGCCGGCGGATCGCCGTACGCGGTGGCGAGGTGACCGGGCTGAGCTTCGCCGACAGCGGGCTCGGGTTGTACGTCTTCGTCGAGCAGGGGCTGCTCGGCGACCTCACCCACGACCTGACCAGCGGCTCGGGTGAGCTGCCGTCGCTGGACATCCGCAACGCCCGGTTCGTGCTGGACCTGGCCACCATGCTCGGCGGCGGCTCCCCGATCCCGGCCCCGCCGGCCCGGACCACCAGCGCGCAGCGGCGGGCGGCGCTGGCCGGGAAGTGGGACGCGCTGGTGCGGGTGCTGGACGCCTACCGCATCGGCGAGGTGCTGGACAGCCTCAACGGGCACATCGACTTCGACGTCACCCACGACGGGTTCCTGTGGGGCGAGCGCAGCTGGGAGGTGCGCCTGGCGTTGCGCGACGGGGCGGTGGACTACCGCCGGCTCACCGGCGCGCTGCCGTGGTGGACCCCGGGCCGGTTCCTGGTCGAGGGCGACGACCTGGTCTACCGGGTGCACCTGCCCAGCATCGGGCCGGAGGGCGCTCCCCCGCCGGACAACGACGTCGACGTCCTGCGGTGGCAGCTCGACACCGGCGAGGTCAGCCAGGCGCGCACCGCGCACCTGGTACGCCTCAACCGGCTGCTGCGACCGACCGCCGCCTCCCGTGACGACCTGCTGCACACCATCGCCGACGTGCAGAGCGACGAACCGTCGACCGACCCGCCCGGCAGGTTGGCGATCGGCAACGTCGACGTGGACCTGTCGGTCAACAACCCCCGGGAGATCACCCTGCCGCTGGGCGGCGGCAACGAGATCGTGCTGGCCCCCGACGCGCTGGTGCACCTCGCCGTCGGCGGTGGGGTACGCCGGGCCGCCGGTGGGGGCGGCCTGCCGGGCCGGCTGCGGCCGGTGTCGTTGCAGAGCGCCACGGTGGCCCGGGTGAACCTGCTCTTCGACGGGCTCGGCCTGTCCACCGGGCAGATCCGGATCACCGAGCTGACCGACTGCACCGTCGACTTCAGCGGGTTGGACCCGCTGCTGATGCAGGGCCGGATCACCCGGGCCGTGGCGGAGCGGATCCGCTGGCGGCGTCCCACCTCTGGAGGCACCCCGTGACCAGTCCCCTCAGCCCCCGACTGCTGCGCGCCGGCCTGGTCGTGCTCGACCCGGACAGCGGGCGCAGCCGCCGGGTGATCACCCTGCAGTACAACCCGGACGCGCTGACCCGCGGTTTCCAGCTCAAGACGGCCGGGGCCGAGGGTGGGGCCCGGGGCGAGGCGCTGCGGATCACCGGCCCCCCGGTGCAGACGCTCACCCTGGAGGCCGACCTCGACGCCGCCGACCAGCTCGCCGACCCGCAGACGGTGGAGCTGGGGCTGACCGCGCAGCTGGCCGCCCTGGAGTCGCTGGCCTACCCCAGCCTGGCCGCCGTGCAGGACGCGGCGGCGCTGCTGGCCGCCGGAACCCTGGAGGTGGTGCCGCCGCCGGCGCCACTGGTGCTGCTGGCCTTCGGACGACGCCGGCTCTGGCCGGTACGGATCACCGAGTTGACCATCACCGAGGAGGCGTTCGACCCGATGCTGAACCCGATCCGCGCCAAGATCCGGCTGGGTCTGCGGGTGCTGACCGTCAACGACGTGGGCACCGACGGCCGGGCCGGCGGCCTGGCCATGGCCGCCCACCAGCAGCTCGAACAGCTCGCCGGTCGGGCGCGCGGCGGGCGGCTGGCCGACCTCGGCATCGACCGGCTGCCATGAGCGACCCGACCGACACCGACCCGGCCCTGGTGGCCGCGCAGAGCCGGGTCGCGGAGACCCTCTTCGCCGCCACCGGCGCCACCGGCGGCCAGCCGACGCCCGGGGCGCTCGCGCCGGACAGCCGGTACGCCGCCGTGGGCACCACGGTCACCGTCGACCCGGAGACCGGCGAGGAGATCGTGCACCTGCGTCGCCGGTTCGTGCCGCCCGCCGAGCGGCTCGCCACCGCCGGCTGGGAACCCGTCGCCGACGGGGACCGGGTCGACCTGCTGGCCGCCCGTACGGTCGGCGACCCCACCGCGTTCTGGCAGCTCTGCGACGCCAACGGGGTGTTCGACCCGGCGGAGCTGATCCGCCCCGGCCAGGTGGTCCGGGTGGCCCTGCCGGAGGGGTTCCCGGGGAGCCTCGATGCCTAGCGGGGTGCGGTTGCAGGTGCTGGTCGGGCCGCTGACCTTCCGGCCGGCCCCGATGGAGCTGGTGGCGGCGGTGCAGGAGGCGCAGGTCACCCAGAACGCCGGGCAGCGCTCCGGGTTCCAGCTGCGGCTCGCGCTGGGCCGGGGGTCGCTGGTGGAGCGGATGCTCGCCGACGGCAGCCTGGACCCGCCGACCCGGGTGCTGCTGGTGCTGCACCTCGACGGGCGGCCGCAGGTGCTCTCCGACGGGGTGGTGACCCGGCACGACGTGGCCCGCAGCAACGACGCGGGTGCGTCGACGCTCACCCTCACCGGGGTGGACGTCAGCCAGATGATGGACCTGATCGACCTGTCGGACCTGCCGATGCCGATGCCGGCGGAGGCCCGGGTGCTGACCCTGCTCGCCCCGTTCGCCGCGTACGGGGTGGTGCCGATGGTGGTGCCCAGTGTGCTGGTGTTCGCGCCGAACCCGGTGCAGCGGATCCCGGCGGTACGCGGCACCACCTTCGCGTACGTGTCGCAGCTCGCCGACGAGGTGGGTTACACGTTCTACCTGGAGCCGGGGCCGACCCCGGGGATGAACACCGCGTACTGGGGGCCGGAGGTGCGGGCCGGTCAGCCCCAGCCGGCGTTGACGGTCAACGCCGACGCGGGCTCCAACGTGGAGTCGTTGTCGTTCTCCTTCGACGGGGTGCAGAAGACCGTCTACCTGCTCACCGCGTTCCCCGAGCAGGTACGGGTGCCGATTCCGCTGCCGGTGCCCGACGTCAGCCCGCTCAACCCGCCGCTGGGCCGCAAGATCCCGATTCCGCTGTCGTACCGGCGGATGAACGTCGGGCGGTCCAACCCCGACGGTACCGACGACGCCACCGCCCGGATGGACGTCGTGCAGACCCTCGCCCGGGGCCTGGCCCGGGCCGCCCAGTCGGCCAACGTGATCACCGGGTCCGGCTCGCTGGACGTGCTGCGCTACGGCCGGCTGCTGCGCTGCCGCCGGCTGGTCGGGGTGCGCGGGGCGGGCCGCGCCTACGACGGCGAGTACGTGGTGCGCAGCGTGACCACCACGGTCAAGGCGGGCGAGGTCAAGCAGCGGTTCACCCTCGGCCGCAACGCCCAGGTCTCCACCTCCGGAAGGGCACAGCCATGACGACGAGGTACTACGGCAAGTATCGCGGCACGGTGGTCAACCACCTCGACCCGTTGCAGCAGGGCCGCATCCAGGTGACCGTCCCGGACGTCACGCTCCCCCCGTCGAGCTGGGCGATGCCCTGCTTCCCGCTCGCCGGCATCCAGGCGGGCATGTTCGCCGTGCCGTTGCCGGGCACCGGGGTGTGGGTGGAGTTCGAGCAGGGCGACGCCGACCATCCGATCTGGACGGGCTGCTGGTACGGCTCGAAGGCGGAGATCCCGGCGCTGGTGTCGTCGGCCCCGCCGCCCACCCCACCGATCGTGTTGCAGACCCCCGGCCAGGCCACCCTGATGATCTCCGACGCTCCGGGCCCGACCGGTGGCATCCTGCTCAAGACACTGACCGGGGCGATGATCTCGATCAACGACACCGGGATCATCATCTCCAACGGCAAGGGCGCCTCGATCACCCTGGTCGGCCCGACGGTGGCGGTCAACCAGACCGCGTTGACGGTGACCTGATGCCCGGCCCGTTGCTGCACGTCGGTGCCGTGCTGACCTGCCCGCACACCGGCCCGGTCACCCCGCAGACCGGCAACGCGCGGGTGCTGGTCGGCGGCCTGCCGGTGGTCACCGCCACCGACGCGTACCCGGTCACCGGGTGCACCTTCCAGGTGCCGGTGGGTGCCGGCACGAAACCGCAGCCCTGCGTCCAGCTCCAGTGGACCACCCCGGCGGCCCGGGTGCTGGTCAACGGGCAGCCGCCGCTGCTCGGCACCAGCGTCGGGCTCGGCGTCAGCGCGGAGGGCATTCCGCAGGGGCCGCCGACGGTGGCCGGCGTGCAGGTCCGGGCGGTGGCGTCATGACGTACCCGGCGTTTCCGTGGCGGCCCGACAACCGGGGCCGCTCCGGGCTGGCCGGCCCGGAACGGCACGTCGCCGACCTGGTGGAGGCGGTGCTGTTCACCGCGCCCGGGGAGCGGGTCAACCGGCCCGACTTCGGCGCCGGCCTCGGCCAACTGCTGTTCGCCCCGGTCGACGACGCGGTGGTGGGCACCGCCGAGTTGCAGGCCCGCAGCGCGTTGCAGCGGTGGCTCGGTGAGCTGATCGAGGTCGACGACGTCCGCGTCGACCTGGCCGAGGCGGCGGTGCGGGTGCACGTCGCCTACCGGCTGCGGGCCACCGGCCGACCGGCACAGGTGTCGGTGGAGAGGGGTGCGGGATGAGCGTGCGGTGCGACGACGACGAGCGGCGGGCCGAGGTGGCCCGGCCGGGCAGCGCCTTCAACGGCATCGACTGGGTCGAGGTGGACGCCGCCGACCAGCGGCTGCTGCACGTGGGTTTCCTGCACCCGCTGCCCGGCCAGACCGGCGGGGTGCCCGCCGGTGCGCCGTTGGCCGTCGGCAACGTGGTGGTCGACGGCGGGGTCCGGATCACCGGCGTGCGGGTGCTCAGCGTCGCCGCCGCCGGGGCGGAGCTGACCGTCCGGGTGGACCGGGCCGGTGACTTCTCCCCGTACACCCTGCGGTTGGTGCGCTCGGCGGTGGACGACCGGGTGCCGCCGGGCTTCGACCCGGTGCTGTCGGCGCAGGACTTCTCGTTCAAGGCCAACTGCCCCAGCGACCTGGACCCGGCGCCGGCCGCCCCGCCGGTGCCGCCACCACCGGCGACCACCGCGCCGGCCGACTACCTGGCCAAGGACTACGCCGGGTTCCGGCGGCTGATGCTCGACCGGCTCGCCGCCCTGCCCGGCGGTGCCGACCGGCACCCGGCCGACCCGCTGGTCACGGTGGTGGAGGCGCTGGCCCACGTGGCCGACCGGCTGTCCTACCGGCAGGACGCCGCCGGCACCGAGGCCTACCTGGGCACCGCCCGCAGCCGGATCTCGGTACGCCGGCACGCCCGGCTGCTGGACTACGCGGTGCACGACGGCTGCGCGGCCCGCGCCTGGCTCAGCGTGCGGGTGGCCGCCGGGTCGGACGTGGAGAGCCGGGGCCTGCCCGCCGGGACGCCGGTGCTGGCCGCCGACCGGGCCACCCCGGCGGTACGCCCCGCCGACGCGACGGCGCTGTTGGCCGGCGGCGCGACCGGGTTCGAGACGTTGACCCCGCTCGCCCCCCGGGCCTCCCGCAACGAGATCGCCCTGTACGTGTGGGGTGGCCGGGACTGCGGCCTGCCCGCCGGGGCGACCCGGGCCACCCTGGTCGACCTGCCCGCCACCGGCCTGGCCGCCGGTGACCTGCTGCTGCTGGAGGAGGTGCTCTCCCCGCGCACGGGTCGCCGCGCCGACGCCGACCCCACCCACCGGCAGGTGGTCCGGCTGGTGTCGGTGCGTCCCACCACCGACCCGGTGACCGGGGTGGCCGTGCTGGAGGTCGGGTGGAGCGCCGCCGACCGGCTGGCCTTCCCGCTGACCGTCACCGCCTCCGTCGCCGGCACGGGCACCGACCATCTGGTGACCTGTGCGGTGGCCCGCGCCAACCTGGTGGCCGTGCAGCACGCCAGCGCGGTGTCCGGGCAACTCCCGCCGGCCGCCGAGCACCGGTGGCGGCCGGTGCTGACCGACGAACCGGTCGCCGCGGCGGTGCCGTTCACCACCGACACCCCGGCCAGCCAGGCCCTCGACCAGGACCCGCGGGCCGCGGTGCCGCTGATCCGGTTGGAGACCACCGAGGGCAGTTGGCGGCCCCGCCGGGACCTGCTCAACGCCGACCGTTTCGACCAGGGTTTCGTCCCGGAACGCGAGCGCGACGGCCGGGTGAGCCTGCGCTTCGGCGACGACGTGTCGGGGCGACGACCACCGGCCGGGACGGTCTTCCAGGTCGCCTGGTGGCGCGGCGGCGGAGCGGCCGGCAACCTCGGCCACGACGCGCTGACCACCCTGGTCACCGACCGGATCGGGCTGCTCGCCGCGACCAACCCGCTGCCCGCCGTCGGCGGCACCGACCCGGAGGACGTCGAGCACGCCCGGCAGCACGCCCCGGTCGCCTTCGCCATCCAGGAACGGGCGGTCACCACCGCCGACTGGGTGGCGGCGGCACGACGGCTGCCCGAGGTGGCCAACGCCACCGCCCGGGTCCGCTGGACCGGTTCCTGGTGGACGGTGTTCCTCACCCTCGACCTGACCGGCGGGCAACGGCTGGCCGACGAGCCGGAACTGGCCCGCCGGCTGGCCGGGCGGCTCGACCGGTTCCGGGTCGCCGGGTACGACCTGCAACTGCGCGACCCGGTGGACCTGCCGGTGGAGCTGCGGCTGTGGGTGTGCGTCACCGGCGGCGCGTTCCGCTCGGACGTGCGCCGGGCCCTGCTGGACCTCTTCTCCGCCCGGGACCTGCCGGGCGGGGCGCGCGGGTTCTTCCACCCCGACCGGTTCAGCTTCGGCACCCCGCTCTACGTCAGCCAGCTGCTGGCCGCCGCGGTCGCCGTCCCCGGGGTCACCGACGTACGGGTGACCGAGCTGCACCCGGTGGGGGTGGCCGCCGGCGGGGAACTGGACGCCCGGGTGCTGCGGGCCGGCGACACCGAGGTGATCCGCCTCGACAACGATCCCAGCGTGCCGGAGCACGGCATCCTGCACCTCGACCTGGTGGGTGGACTGTGACGTCACGAGTGGGACGGGAACCCAATCCGCCCGGCCGGTCCGCCGTCGGGTACCGGCTGGGCCGGCAAGCGGATTTCGCCGCCGAGCTGGTCGACCGGCTCTCCGGCCGGCCGGAGCTGGCCGGGCTGACCACCCGGGAGGTCGACGACCCGGCGGTGGCGCTGCTGCACGCCTGGGCGACCACCCTGGACGTGCTCGCCTTCTACCAGGAGCGGATCGCCAACGAGGGTTTCCTCGGCACCGCCACCGAACGCGGTTCGGTGCTGATGCTGGCCCGCGCGATCGGCTACGAGCTGCGCCCCGGGGTGGCCGCGACGACGTGGCTGTCGTTCACCGTCACCGCCACCCCCGGCGCCCCGGACGGGGTGCCGATCCCGGTGGGTAGCCAGGCGCAGAGCGTGCCCGGCCCCGGCGAGCTGCCGCAGGTCTTCGAGACGGTGGCCCCGCTGCTGGCCCGCCCGGAGCTGAACGCGGTGGGGCTGCGGGTCACCGCGCCCCGCGCGCCCCGACCCGGTGACGACACCCTGCACCTGGCCGGCGTCGACACGGTGCTCACCCCGGGCACCGCGCTGCTGGTGCTCGGCCCCGACTGGTACGACGTGCGCCGGGTGCGCTCGGCCACCCCGGTGCTGCCGGCGGTGGTGGCCGCGTCCGACGGCGGCGCGGTGGTGCCGGCGTACACGGTGGTCGGGTTGGACGCGGCGGTGGCCGCCCAGCCGCTCGGCACGGAGCTGCGCCAGTCGGGCCGGGAGGTGCAGGTGCACCTGCTGACGCAGCGGGCGGCGCTCTTCGGTTACCAGGCGCAGCCGTGGTCGGCGTTGCCGGTGGCGCTGCGGGTCGGCGAGTTGAACCCGGGCACCAACCAGGTGCTGCCGGGCGCGTACGCCACCCGCAAGGACAGCTGGGTCGACGCCGCGCTGGGCAAGGACGAGCGGACGCTGCACCTGGACCAGTCGTACCCGGCGGTGGTGGCCGGGTCGTGGCTGGTGCTGGAGACCGCCGGGGTGGCGCAGGTGCGTCGGGTCGACGCGGTGGCGGAGCTGCCGGTCGCCGACTTCGGCATCGCCGCCCGCACCACCCGGGTCACCGTGGCCGGCGGCGACTCGAACACGTTCACCAGGCGTAGCACCACGGTGCTCGGCGGCAGCCGGCTGCTCCCGACGGCCGCCCCGCCGCTGACCGCCCCGCTGGCCGCGACCGCGACCCTGGAGCTGGCCCGGCCGACGCCCGGACTGGAGCCGGGCCGGCCGCTGGTGCTCACCGGCGTCGACCCGGACGGCGTGCCGGTCGGCGAGGTGGTGACGGTGCTGCGGGTGCGGGACGCGACCACGGTGGACCTGACCGCGAACGTGACCCGCCGCTACCGGCGCGACAGCGTCCGGGTGCTGGGCAACGTGACACCGGCGACCCACGGCGAGAGCCGGGCCGAGGTGCTGGGCAGCGGCGACGCACGGCAGGCGTTCCCCCGGTTCACGCTGCGGCACGCGCCGCTGACCCACGTGCCGGCGGCGACCGCGAGCGGCTCCCGCACCACCCTCGCGGTCTGGGTGGACGGGGTGCGCTGGCAGGAGGTGCCGGCCCTGCTCGGGCAGTCCCCCACCGCCCGGGTCTACACCGTGCGGCGGGCCGACGACGGCGTCGTGACGGTCACCTTCGGCGACGGCCTGACCGGGGCACGGCTGCCCACCGGGCGGGACAACGTGGTGGCCACCTACCGCAGCGGCGTCGGGCGGTCGGCCGACCTCGCGCCGGGACGGTTGACGATTCCGCTGTCCCGGCCGCTGGGCCTGATGGAGGTGGGCAACCCGGTGCCGGCCGCCGGGGCCGACGACCCGGAGGGGGTGGACCGGGCCCGCCGCAACGCGCCGCTGGCGGTCCGCACCCTGGGCCGGGTCGTCTCGCTGGCCGACCACGCCGACTTCGCCCGCGCCTTCGCCGGGATCGGCAAGGCCCGCGCGGACCTGGTCTGGGACGACGCCCGGCAACTCGTCCTGCTCACCGTCGCCGGCCCGGACGGGGCGGAGGTCCCGCCGGACGCGGCGGTCCGCGCCGACCTGCTGCGGGCGCTGGACGCCGCCCGCCAGCCGGCGGTGCCGGTGCGCATCCTCGGCCACCACCGCCGCCGGGTGGCGGTGACCGCCCGGCTGTTGTTGGCCCCCGGGTACCGGTTCGTGGCGGTCTCGGCCGCCGCCCGCGCGGCGCTGGTCGCCGGGTTGAGCTTCGACGTCCGCGACTACGCCCAGCCGGTGCGCGCCAGCGAGGTACAGGCGCTGCTGCACCGGGTGCCCGGCGTCGCGGCGGTCGTGCTGGAGCTGCTGTACGACGCCGAGCAGTCACCGGCCCGGCTCGACGTGATCACCGCAGCGCCGGCCCGTCGGGTCGGTGACGTGCTGCTGCCCGCCGATCTGCTCACCGTGGACGCCGGTGACGTCACCCTGCTGGAGGCATCGTGAGGGTCGAGGAGATCTGGGACCTGCTGCCGGCCGCCCTGCGCAGCCAGGACGAGGTGGCCGGCGGGATGCTGCGCGCCCTGGTGGAGGTGCTGGCCACCCAGGCCGCCGCGCTCGACGCCGACATCGACCAGCTCACCGACGACTGGTTCGTGGAGACCTGCGCCGAGTGGGTGGTGCCCTATCTCGGCGAGCTGGTGGGGGCGGGTCAGCTGCATCCGCTGGCCGACGGCGGCGGGTTGTCCGACCGGGCCCGGGTGGCCGACACGATCCGGTTCCGCCGGCGCAAGGGCACCGCCGCCGCCCTGGAGGAGCTGACCCGGGCCAACACCGGTTGGAGCGCCGCCGTCGTCGAGTTCTTCGAACGGTTGGTCGCCACCCAGCACGTCAACCACGTCCGCGACGCGCCGGCCACCGCGTCGATCCGGGCCGCCGCGCCGTTGGAGCTGGTCGGCGGGCCGTTCGAGACGGTCTGCCGGACGGTGGACGTGCGGGCGATGGACACCGGGACCGGCCGCCCCAACATCGGCCACATCGGCCTGTACGTGTGGCCGTTGCCGTCGTACCGGTTGGACCGGGCTACGGCCGCGCCGGTCGTGACGCCTCCGGACGGCAGGTGGTGGATCGACCCGGTGGGGGTCGGCCGGCAGTTGACCGGGCCGACGGTGACCGAGCCGGACATCGACCACCGGGCCGACGAGGCGAACGTGCCCGGTCCGCTGCGCCGCCGGCCGTTGCGCGACGAGTTGGCGGCGCTGGCCTCGGACAGCCCGCCGTCGGCGGAGCAGCGGCGCTGGTTCCGCGACGACGACCCGTCGTTCGTGGTGTGGATCCAGCCCACCCCGGCCGACGAGCTGCGCCCGGTGCCGCTGGACCTGCTGCGGATCTGCGACCTGGCCGGCTGGGAGCTGCCGACCGGCAGCGTGGTGCGGGTCGACCCGGTGCGCGGCCGGATCACCGTCGCCGCCGGCCGTCCGGTGCACCGCCTGGCGGTCTCCTGGTGGTACGCGTTCAGCGCCGACGTCGGCGCCGGCCCGTACCCGCGCCGGGGTGACCTGGGGGCGGCCGACGGGCCGGTGGACTGGCAGCTCGCGGTGAGCGTGACCGAGCCGCCGCGGGCCGGGGAGGTGGTCGCCTCGCTGGGTGAGGCGGTGACCGCCTGGCACGACTTCCAGGCCGCGCACCCGGGCGGCACCGGCCGGATCGTGGTGCTGGACAGCCACCGCTACCGGGAGAACCTGGCGGTGCGGGTGGGGCAGGGCAGCCGGTTGAGCGTGCTGGCCGCGCAGTGGCCCCGGCCGCCGGACCGGCCCCGCCGGCAGACCGACCTCGACCCGGTCGGGGTGCGCCCCTGCCTGCTGGGCACGCTGGCGGCCACCGGGGTCGGCGTCGGGGACCGCCCGGGTGAGCTGGTCGTCGACGGGCTGCTGGTGGCCGGGACGGTGACCGTCACCGCGCCCGCCGGGGGTGGGCCGGGCCTGGGCCTGGTCGAGCTGCGGCACTGCACCCTCGGGCCGACGGCGACCGGGCTGACCGTCACCGCCGGCAACGACCGGACCCGGGTGGTGGTGCACCGCTGCGTGACGGGGTCGCTGGCCACCACCGACGGACCGCTGACCGTGACCGACTCGCTGGTGCACGGCACGGTGGCCGCCGGCGACGCGGCGGCGGAGCTGACCGGGGTGACGGTGCTGGGCACCACCACGGCGCGGGTGCTGACCGCCACGGACTGCCTGTTCGACCAGCCGGTGACGGTGGCCCGCCGGCAGCAGGGGTACGTCCGGTTCAGCTATCTGCGGCCCGGCTCGGTCACCCCGCGCCGCTACCGCTGCCAGCCGGACCTCGCCCAGCAGGCCCGCCCCGACGACCCGGACGTGGCCACCCGGGTCGGTCCGGCGTGGGCGAGCACCCGCTACGGCGACGCGACCTACGGCCGGCTGGCCGCCACCGCCGCCGTGGAGCTGCGTACCGGTGCGGAGTCCGGGGCGGAGCTGGGGGCGTTCCGGCGTGCCCTGACCCCGCAACGTCTGCACAACCTCACCCTCGCGCTGGCGGAGTACCTGCCGCTGGGGCGGGTGGCCGCTGCCCTGCCCGTCCTGCCGACCGGAGGAACCACACCATGAAGGGCGACATCAGCCGCGTCACGTTCGACCAGCGGCGGCACGCGACGAGCGTCCGCAAGCAGCAGGGCCGGGTCGACCTGGACGCCGACTGGAACGAACAGCAGGACATCCAGGCGCACCTGCGGGCCACCGCGCTGACCGACGTGGTCGGCGTAGCGGGCGCGCCGCTGGTCGGCGGGGCGTTCGGGTTGACCGGCGGGGCCGACCTGAAGCTGTCGGCCGGCCGCTACTACCTCGACGGGGTGCTCTGCGAGAACGACACCCAGGTCTCCGTGTTCGCCCAGCCGGACCTGCCGGCGGCCGGGCCGTTCGTCCGTAGGCTCGACGGCACCTGGCTGGCCGGCGGCGCCCCGGTGCCGCCGGGGGTCTACGCGGCGTGGCTCCAGGTGTGGTCGCAGCACGTGACGGCGATCGAGGACCCGGCGCTGCGGGAGGTCGCCCTCGGCGGACCGGACACCACCACCCGGCTGCGGACCGTGTGGCAGGTGCGGCTGTTGCAGGCCGGGCCGCCGAACACCCCGGTCGGCTGCGCGGACACCCCACCCGGTTGGGCGGAGCTGACCGCCGCCTCGACCGGCACCCTCGCGGTCCGCGCCGACCCGACGGGCAGCTCCGGCGGTGACTGCGTGATCCCGACCGGGTCGCCGTACACCGGGCTGGACAACCAGTTCTACCGGGTGGAGATCCTCACCGGCGGGGCGCCCGGCACGGCCGGTTACGTCTGGTCGCGGGACAACGCCGCCACGGTGGCGACGTGGGAGAGCATCGACGTCGACGTGCTGACCGTGAAGGTCCCCGGCCGCGACGGCAGCGCCGGTTTCACCAACGGTTCCTGGGTGGAGCTGACCGACGACGGCCGGGAGCAGAACGCCCTGCCGGGCACGCTCGTGCAGGTCGACCGGGTGGAGGGGGACCGGATCGTGATCCGGCCGGGCACCGCCACCGGCAGCCTCGACCGGGCGGACTTCCCGTCCCGGCCCCGGGTGCGCCGCTGGGACGGCCGGGGCACCGTGCCGGCCGGCGGCGTCGAGGTGGACCTGGAACTCGGCATCAAGATCCGGTTCTCGGCGGCGGGCAGCTTCCGCACCGGCGACTGGTGGTCGTTCCCCGCCCGCTCGGCGGTGCACGACGTGCAGTGGCCCCGGGTCGGCACCACGCCCGTCGCGCAGACCCCGCACGGGCCGCGCCGGGCGCACGGCCGGATCGGCGTCGTGAGCTGGGACGGCAGCCAGTGGAGCGTGCTGCGCGACTGCCGGCCGGTGTTCGCCCCGTTGACCGGGCAGGCCACGCTGAGCCTGCTCGGCGGGGACGGTCAGGAGGCGGTGCCGGTGCCGGGCAGCCCGGCGACCCTGGTGCCGCTGGGGCACGACCTGGTCACCGGGGTGGCCATGGGTGGCCAGCCGGTCGCCAAGGCCCGGGTCCGGTTCACCGTCACCGGCGGGGCGGGGCGGGTCACCGCCGGGGCGGTCACCGCCAGCACCGTCACGGTGGAGACCGGCACCGACGGGCGGGCCCGGTGCGCCTGGCAGCTCGACTCCGCCGCCGCCACCCAGGAGGTCACCGCCCAGCTCCTCGACGAGGCCGGCCAGCCGGTCCACCTGCCGGTGACGTTCACCGGCGCGCTGTCGCGTGCCGACCGGGTGTCGTACGACCCGACCGGGCGGCCGTCGCTGTCCGGGGCGACCACCGTGCAGGCCGCCATCAACCAGCTAGCCGCGTCCGCCACCGGCGGCTGGGCGACGATCACCATCCGGCCCGGCATCGACTGGGTGCAGGCGCTCACCACGCTGCCCGCCGGGGACGTGCTGATCTGCTTCGCCCCCGGCCTCTACACCAGCACCGTGCCGGTCACCTTCACCGGCCGGGCCAACATCCGGCTGCTGGGCAGCGGGCCGGCCAGCCGGATCCGGGTGCAGGGGCAGGAGTACGCGCTGATGTTCGTCAACTGTGGCACCGTGTCGGTGGCGCAGCTGGCGGTGGAGACCCCCGGCCCGGCCAACGTGCCGGGCCGGCTCGGACCGGTCTCGGCGATCAACTGCGCCGACGTGACGATCGACCAGTGCCAGCTCACCGGGGTGGCCGGCGCGTCACCGCAGAGCACCTGCCTGACCGTCCGCAACGACCAGGGCACCCCACCGGGGAGGGTCCGGGTGCTCGACTCGGACTTCCTCGTCGGTCACGGCCAGCAGGGGGTGCTGCTGGTGAACCCGGACCACGCGGTGGTCACCCGGTGCCGGTTCTCCTGCCCGCCCCGGCCGGCCTCGCTGACCCTGGCCGAGCTGGTCAAGGACGAGATGTTCCGGGGCCAGCTCGCCACCCAGCTGGTGGGCAGGCTCGTCCTGGACCGCGACGACCGGCTGGAGACGGGCGAGTGGAACACCTCGCTGCGGGTCGGCCGGTGGGGCGTCCGGATGAACTCGATGGTCCCGCAGAGCGAGTGGAAGACCCTGTCCACGCTGCGCCCGCCGACCACCGAGGAGCTGCGCACCGCGCAGGGCGCCGGGGCGTACGTGCTGCGGCTGGCCGACGTGGCCACCGAGGATCCGGCCCAGCTGCCCTCGTACAAGCGGCAACTGGCCTCGCTCAAGGGGCGGCTCGGGCAGAACGCCGGGCGGATCTTCGACACCGACGAGGGTCGCAAGACGCTGCGGGACTACCTCGTCGGTGAGGGGATCGACGTGCAGGAGGCCGACGACATCGCCCGCGACCGGCGGGAGGTGGCGTTGCCGGTGCCGGGGGCGAACCTGCGCTTCGACTCGGCGTTGAGCCAGGGGGCCTGGGAGGCGGCGGTGGCGGCGTCACCGCCGTCGCGTCCGGTGCAGACCCCGTCGGCGGCGGCCAGGCACCTGCGCAGCGTCGCCGACCGGATCCTGCTGGAGCCGGCCTTCGGTGAGAAGTACGCCGGTGGGTACCGGCGGGACCTGACCGCCGCGGCGGAGGTGTCGGTGGGGGCCTGCGCGGTGGTGATCGGCGGCGGCACGGCGGTCGGTGACGTCGAGGTCTCCGACTGCCGCATCGACCAGATCGCCGAGGGCGTGCACATCGGGGTGTCCTACCACAAGGGACCGCCGGTCCAGGCGCGCACGATCCGGGTCACCGGCAACGACATCCACCTCTACAAGGCGTGGTGGCGCGACGCGAGCACGATCCGGGGCATCAAGATCGGCAGCGTCCGCAACGTGTTCGTCTCGGACAACCGCATCTCGGTGGCCGCCGGTACGGGCGTCGGCATCTGGGCCTTCGCCGCGGGTGGCCCGATCATGGCGATCCGCGACAACCTGGTGCAGAACTGCGGCACGGCGATCCTGTGCAACCCGTCCTGGTCCGGGGCGCCGGCCAAGCGGCTGTGGTCGGTCACCGACAACGTCTCGCTCGACGGCGCCATCCAGGTGGGTGGGGGTGCGCGCAGCACCGGCAACGTCAGTTGAGCTGTCGCAAGGGCGACTGCGTCGGCCGGCGCGCGGTCCTACGCTCATGGTGACTGCCACTTAGCACGGTTGCGGATCACAGATGTGGTCTAGGGGTTCAAATCCTCTGGTAGTCGCCTACAAGCGGCGGGGCGGGCCTTCGGGCCCGCCCCGTTCGTCGCCTGCGCCCCGGCACCGGCGGGTCGGCGGGGGCACGGGGCTGCGGGTCGGACCGCCCGCGCACACCCACCGGTCGCGCCCGCCGTGACCACAACCAGGTTTATAAGCGGTGACGCGACCGTTAAATTCGCGCGGGTTCGTCGCACATAAAAGAATCGGCGGGACAAACCACTCCCGTGCGACAAACGTTTCACCACACCCGGTCACCGAGCCAGGCAGAGCCAACTGAGCTGCCAAAACGGCCGTTCACCGACCGCCAGATCGCGCAGCGCGACCGAACTATTGACCGTGCGCGATGGGTCGCATATTGTTCGCGGTGCAAGTTCCACCGGACGCGATAAACACCGCCGCAATCAGAAGCCAGCCGTCGGCAATCGACGCGGCCTTTCCGCTTCCCGCCGTGTCGGGTCAACCGCGCACGCATTCCGCCCGACCAGCAAGGAATCCCCGTGGAAATGCTCACCCCTTCCGGGCGCACCCTGGCCCTTTTCGACGGAATAGGTGGTCACCAGGGAAATCTGCTCCCCACCCTCGGGGCGCTGCACGCGCAACCGGAGAACGCGCTGTTCTTCGACCGCATGTTCCGGGCCCTCGACGACCTGCGGGAGCACGTCGGCCACGCGTCCGGTCCGGTCGTTCCCACCGGGGGCCGGCTGCGCCGGTGGTTGACCGACCCCGCCACCGCGCCGCCGACCGGCACCGACGACTCGGTCGTCGCCGGCGTCTGCGTCCACCTGATCCAGCTGTGCGACCTGCAGCCCCGGCGGGCCGCCCTCGACACCGTCACCGCCGCCATCGGGCACAGCATCGGGCTCCAGGCGGCCATCGTCGCCGGCCTGCGGCCGAAGCGCACGGACGCCTTCCTCGCCCTGGCCGAGACCTCACTCAGGCTGGTAGCGCTGAGCCTCGTCCGGGGACACCAGGCCACCACCGGCCGTCCCGTCCCCACCGAGCTGACCGAGCGGTACGCCACCTGCGGCGACCCGCGCCAGCGACCCGGCCCGATGGCGCTGGTCGACGGCCCCTCCCGGGCGGATCTCGCCGCCCTGGTCGACCGCTACCGGCGGGACACCCGACGGTCGGTCTCGGTCGGCCTGGTCAACACCCCCACCACCGGCGTGCTCAGCGGGCACACCGAGGACCTGCTGCACTTCCACGCCCACCACGAGGCGATGTTCCGCGACGGCGCGGCGACCTGGACGTTCCTCACCAACACCCTGCCGTTCCACAGTCCGTACCTGGCCGCCGCCGCCGACGAGGTACGCCGGGACCGGACCTTCGTCGGTCCCCTGCCCGCCGCCGGTGAGCTGCGGATACCGGTCTACGCGGCGGACGCCCCCCGGACCCTGCCACCCGAGGCCGACCTGCTCGACGAGTTCGTCGAGCAGGTGCTGGTGCGCCCGGTCGACTGGGCGACCGCCAGCGTCCACGCCGTCACCGACGCCGGCATCACCACCGTGCTGGACTGCGGCCCCGGCCCCGCCGCCCGCCGGTTCACCCGGGAGTGCCTCGGCGGCCGGACGCTGCGCTTCGAGTCGATCCGACGAGCCTCCCGGCGACCGTGAAAGGACACCACGTGCACTGTCTACTCTTCCCGGGCCAGGGGGTGCAGCGCCGCGGCATGGGCGCCGACCTGTTCGGCCTGTTCCCCGAGGCCACCGCCAGGGCCGACGAGATCCTCGGCTGGTCCATCGAGGAGCTGTGCACCCGGGACCCGCAGCGACGCCTGCGCGACACCCGTTACGCCCAGCCCGCGGTGTTCTTCGTCAACGCCCTGCTGGCGCAGCAGGTGATCGCCGAACGCCCCGGGCACTACCGGTACTTCGCCGGCCACAGCCTCGGTGAGTACAACGCGCTGGTCGCCGCCGGGGTGCTCGACCTCGACGTCGCCCTGCGGCTGGTCGACCGGCGGGCCGAGCTGATGTCCCAGGTCACCGGCGGGGGCATGTCGGCGGTGCAGGGCCTGCCGGTGTCGTTCGTCAGGCGGGCGTTGACCGAGACCGGCCTGCCCCGGGTGTTCGTGGCGAACCTCAACGCCGACACCCAGAGCACGATCGCCGGGGACCGCGCCGAGCTGGCCGTCGCGGCCAAGGCGATCGGCGCGCTGCCCGGGGCCCGGGTCGTCCCGCTCAACGTCAGCGGCCCCTTCCACACCCCGCTGATGGCGGCGGCGGAGCAGCGGTTCCGGGCCGTCCTGGACGGCTGCGACTTCGCCGCCGGGCACACCCCCGTGGTCTCCGGGGTCACCGGGGACGTCTTCGACACCGACCGCGCCGCCGAACTGCTCGCCCGGCAATTGTCCACCCCCGTGGAGTGGGTCCGGGCGGTCACCACCCTGCGCGCGGCCGGTGTCACCGGGTTCGACGAGGTCAACGGCAAGACCCTCAGCGCATTTCTCACCCGCATCGCGGAGAGGTGATTCACCGCATGGACACGGATATCGCGGTCGTCGGCCTGTCGGTCGAGGTGCCCGGGGCCGACGACCTCGACACCTTCTGGCAGATCATCAGTTCCGGGGCGAGCCTCACCCGACCATTTCCCACAAACCGTCGGGAAAAGCTCGCCGAATACATCAGATACCTCCGGGCGACGAGCATCGAACCGGTGAACGAGCCCGACGTCGAATACCACAACGGCTGTTTCCTCGACGAGGTCGACACCTTCGACCACACCGTTTTCGGAATGAATCCCCGGCAGGCCACGCTGACCGACCCGCACCACCGGATGGTCATGCGCGCCATGTTCCTCGCCTTCGAGGACGCCGGTTACGGTTTCGACCGGCTCCGGGGAAGCCGGACGGGGGTGTTCGTCGGTTTCGCGGTCAACCCCGGATCGACCTATCTGGACTACATCTGCCGCGTCGACCCGAACAACGGCCAGCAGGCCATCACCGGCAACATCCCGGCGATGCTGGCCAACCGGCTGTCGCACCTGCTCGACCTGCGCGGCCCGAGCCTGGTGGTGGACACCGCCTGCTCGGCCACCCTGGTCGCCGTGCACCAGGCCAAGAACGCGCTGCTCGCCGGGGACTGCGAGATGGCGGTGGTCGGCGGCGCCCGGATCGTCTTCTCCCCCGTCAGGCACCCGCACTCCACCATCGGCATCGAGTCCTCCGACGGGGTCACCCGCACCTTCGACGAGGCCGCCGACGGCACCGGCTTCGGTGAGGGGTCGGGTGCGGTCGTCCTCAAGCGGATGTCGCAGGCGGTCGCGGACGGCGACCGGATCTACGCCGTGATCAAGGGCAGCGCGGTCAACCACGACGGCAACACCGAGGGGATCACCAATCCCGATTCCGACTCGCAGGCCGACCTGCTGGACGCCGCCTGGCGCAACGCGGGCGTGCACCCGCGGACCCTCGGCTACCTGGAGGCCCACGGCACCGCCACCCGGGTCGGCGACCCGATCGAGCACGAGGGGATGAAACGCGCCTTCGCCCGGTACACCACCGACCGGGGGTTCTGCGCGGTCGGCACCGTCAAGGCCAACGTGGGGCACCTGTTCGAGGGCTCCGGCGTGATCGGCCTGATCAAGGCCATCGCGGTGCTGCGCAACCGGATGATCCCGCCGCAGGCCAACTTCAAGAACCCCAACCCGAAGCTCGACTTCGCCGCCGGGCCGCTGTACGTCTCCACCAGCCTGCGACCGTGGGAGTCCCCCGACGAGGGCCCACGGCGCTGCGGGGTCAGCGCCTTCGGCCTCGGCGGCACCAACGCCCACGTGGTGCTGGAGGAGTACGTGGCCGAGACACCGGCGGCCCCCGCCGGCCCGGGGCCGTTCCTGTTCACCCTCAGTGCGGCCACCCTGAAGTCCCTGGTCCGCCTCGGCGAGCGGTACGTGCGGTTCATCGACGCCGCCGGCCTCGACGGGGTCGACATCGCCGACGTCTGTCACACCAGCCAGGTCTCCCGCAGCGGGCACCGGCACCGGGCCGCGTTCGTCGTCCGCGACGTCGCCGACCTGCGCCGGCAACTGGTCGCCTCGCTGGCCGACGGGGCGTCGCCGCCGCCGGACGGCCCGCTGGGCGACGAGGCCCGCCGCTACCTGGCCGGCGCGCCGGTGGACTGGCGGCGGCTCTCCGACGGCCGCCGCCGGATCGTCCGCCTTCCCGGGTACGCCTTCGACACCACCCCCGCGTGGGTGCAGTTCCCCGACACCTGGCGGGCGCAGCTGTCGCTGGGCACCGTCGACGAGGACCACCCGGTCACCCACGACGTGGTGTTCGCCCCCGCCGCCGACCCGGCGCCGGCGACACCCGGGGCGCGGGTGCTGGCCCTGGTCGACCCGGACACCGACGCCGCACGGCTGCTCGCCGCGACCGGCCTGGACGACCTGCGGGTGCTGCGGCTCGGCGAGCCGGTACGCCCCGGCGGCGCGCCCTTCGACGCCCGCTCGGCGGACTCCTTCGCCGAGATCGCCCAGCTCGTCGAGGACGACGGCGTCACCCACCTGGTGCACGCGCTCGGTTTCGACGCCGTCCCCGCCGCCGACCTCGCCGGGCTCGACCTGCGGACCGGCAAGAACCTGCACAGCCTGTTCCACCTGACCAAGGCGTTGATGGCGGCGGGCGTCAAGCTGGAACTGACGGTGCTCACCCGACGCGCGGTCTGCGCCCACGACGCGGAACCCGACGTGGTGGTCGAGAACGGCGCGCTGGTCGGCTTCGGCAAGGTCATCGGCCGGGAGTACCCGTACCTCGGGGTCACCCATCTCGACGTCGACCCGGACGTGTCGCCCGACGCGGTACGGGCGGAGATCCTCTCCCCCGAACGCGGGGTGTTCCTGTGGCGCGACGGCCGACGCCTGCACGAGGTCTTCGTCGAGGTGCCGCAGGTCGACACCGACGGCCCGCAGAGCTACCTGCGGCCGGGCGGCACCTATCTGGTCACCGGCGGCACCGGCGCGCTCGGTCTCGCCGTCGCCCACGCGTTCGCCACCCGGCAGCCCGACGTGACCCTGGTGCTGCTCAGCCGGTCCGGCCTGCCGCCGCGCGCGCAGTGGCCGGACCTGCTGGCCGCACCGGCCGGCGACGCCCGCGCCGGGCGGGTGCGCGCGGTGCGGGAGCTGGAGGAACTCGGCGCGCGGGTGCGGGTGGTGGCCGCCGACGCCGGTGACCCGCAGGCGCTGGCCGCCGCGGTGGCCGACGTCCGGGGCGAGTACGGCCGCATCGACGGCATCGTGCACGCCGCCGGCCTGCCCGGTGGCAGCACCGTGATGTTCCGGGAGCTGGCCGACTTCGACGCGGTGGTGCGGGCGAAGCTGCACGCCGCTTTCCTGCTCGACCAGCTCACCCGGGCCGACCGGCCGGACTTCGTCGTGCACTTCTCGTCGGTGGCGTCGGTGTTCCCCGCCCCCGGTCAGGCCGACTACGCGGCGGCCAACTACTACCTGGACAACGTGGCCCGCAGCCGGGCCGGCGGGCCGACCCACGTGATCGCGCTGGACTGGGTCGCGTGGAAGGAGATCGGCATGGCCGTCGACCACGGCACCAGCGGCGACACCATGTTCCGGGCCCTGCCCACCCGGGTCGCGTTGGACGTCCTCGACGCGGGCCTGCGCTCCGGCCGGTCCCGGCTGTTCGCCGGGGAGCTGCACTACCGGGGGGAGCTGATCCACCTGCTGCGCTCCTACGACGTGCGGCTCTCCGCCGAGATCGACGCGAAGGTCGAGCAGGAGATGCAGGCGTTGGAACAGCGGCTGCGGCAGGCCGCCGACAAGATCCGGGCCACCGTCGACGCGGTCGACGTCGCGCTGGAGGGTCGGCCGGACGGCGGGTACACCGACGTCGAACGGTCCGTGGCGCAGTGCCTCGCCCTCGCCTTCGGCTATCCGACGCTCGACGTGGAGGCGGACTTCTTCGACCTGGGCGGCGACTCCATCATGGCCGCCTCGGTGGCCAACTCCATCGCCGTGCGGCACGGCGTGCAGTACGACGTCGCGGACCTGCTCGCCGACCGGACCGTCGCCGAGATCGCCTACCACGTCGAGGACCTCGTCGCGTTCGCCGACGCCGCCGCCTGACGACACCGATCGGAGGGTGGCATGTCGGACATGACTACGGGGCCGGCGCTGCGGCGCATCGTCGGCTTCGCCCTGCCGCTGACCGCGGCGAACCTGCTGCAACAGGGTTACCTGCTGGTCGACAGCGTCGTCGTCGGCCGGTACGTCGGGGTCGAGGGGCTGGCCGTGGTGGGTGCCTGCGGGCCCCTGTTCTATCTGCTCAACGCCATGTTCATCGGGCTGGGCACGGCGTTCACCATCCGGTTGGCCCACCTGACCGGCGGCCAGCAGGTCGACCGTCGCCGCGACGTGGTCGCCGCCCTCGCCGTCCTCACGGTCGTCTGGGCCGCCGGCTGTGTCGTGCTGGCGACGCTGCTGGTCGAGCCGGCGCTGGCGGTGATGGGCATCGACGGGCGGCTGGCCGCCGACTCGGCCCGGTTCTTCGGCACCCTGGCGCTCGGCTTTCCCGGGATCTTCGGCAGCGCCGCGGTCAGCGCCTACTTCCGTGGGCTGGGTGACTCCCGCTCGGCGATGTGGGTGCAGGGCGTCGGCAGCATCGCCAACGTCGTGCTGGTGCTGCTCTTCGTCGCCGTCCTGGACGGGGGTGTGGTCGGCGCGGCGCTGGCCACCGCCGTGGCCAGCACGATCGCCCTGGTGGTCGGGCTGGTCTGGGCGGCGCGCACCCACCCGGTGCGGCGCGACGGGCCGCGGCCGGCCCTCCGCCGGGAACTCGTCGACGCCGCCCGGCTGGGTCTGCCCCTGGCCAGCCAGCACATCGTGCTCGCCCTCGGGATCATGGTGCTGGTCGGGATCATCCAGTCCTACGGGGAGGTGGTCCTCGCCGCGTTCACGATCGTCTCCCGGATCGAGTTGTTCACCGGCATCCTGTTCCTCGACTTCTCCGGGGCGGTGACCGCCTTCGCCGCCCAGAACCTCGGCGCGGGCGACCTGGCCCGGGCCCGCGCGGGGCTGCTGCGCACGCTGCGGTTGACGGCCGTGCTGTCGGTGCTGGTCGCCGGGGTGGTGCTGGTCGCCCGTGCCCCGCTCGCCGCGCTGTTCACCGACGATCCGGCCACCCGGGAGCTGACCGGACGCTACCTGACGATCATCTATCCCTTCCTGCTCCTCTACACCGCCATGGTGGTCATCCACGGCTACCTCAACGGTGCCGGTCGGACGACCGCGCCGCTGATCTGCACGCTGATCGCCTTCGTCGCCGTGCAGATCCCCTTCGCCTGGCTGCTCAACGGGCCGTTCGGCATCGACGCCGTCATGTGGGCGGTGGTGGCCAGCTGGACCGCCGGGCTGACCTACAGCGTGTTCTGCCTGCGGCGGGTGCTGTTCGTCAGGCCCGCGCCGGCGGCGGTGCCCGCTTCGACCTGATGCCCCGTCCATCCCCCGCGCCCCGTGAGGACTACCAGTGATCAACAGTCGCACCGTCGAGGTGACGTTCCACGCGGGCCGCAGCCGGACCGCCCACCTGACCTGGGGCCAGCAGGGCACCTGGGACGTCCTGCGCCGCTGGCTGCCGGAGATGAAGCCGTTCTTCGTGCTGACCCGCTGGCTGGACGTACCCCTGCTGCTCGAGGTCGACGACGTGCTGGCGCAGCTGTCCCACCTGCTCCAGCGGCACGAGTCGCTGCGGACGCTCTTCCCGCCGGGGGTCGACGGCCAGGGCGGCCAGCACGTCCTCGGCGAGGGCGTCGTCACCGTCGAGGTCGTCGACCGGCCCGACGGTGACCCGGTCAGCTTCGCCGACATCGTCGCCGACTGTCTGGGCCGGGCCGGTGGCCGTCCGTTCGCCCACGACACCGAGCTGCCGATCCGGTTCGCGGTCGCCACCCACGAGGGCATCCCCGTGCTGCTGATGTTCGCCGTGTCCCACCTGGCGGCGGACCACCTCGGCGCGGACCTCCTGGCCGACGAGCTGGCCGCGCTGCTGCGGGCCAGGACCGACGGCGAGGCCCCACCGCCGGCCCGACCGGCGACGCAGCCGGTCGACCTGGCCGTCTTCGAACGCTCCCCGGACGGGCAACGCCTCAACGTCGACGCGCTGGCGTACCTGCGTCAGCAGCTCCGCCGGCTGCCGGCCGACCCGCTGCCCGAGCGGGTCACCCCGGTCACCCCCCGGTACTGGCGCGGTGAACTCGCCTCCGACGCCGCCGCCGTGGCCCTGCGGCTGGCCGCCCGACGGCTGCGCACCAGCACGTCGGTCACCCTGCTGGCCGTCGTCAACGCGCTGGTGCGCACGGTCTGCGCCACGCCGGTCTACCCGCTGGACATCATGCAGAGCAACCGGGTGGAACCGGAGCTGCGGTACACCGTGACCAGCCTCAACCAGGCCGTCCGTACCGCCATGGAGGTGTCCGGCGACACCGTGGGCGACCTGGTCGGGCACGCCCGTGCCGCGATGGGGGCGGCGATGCGGCACGCCCGCCACGACGGCCGGGCCGCCGCTCAGGTGGCCCGCGCCGCCGACGCCGCCGCCGGGCGGCCCCTGCCGGTCGGCGGCCAGTTCAACGACCGGTGGTCGCTGCAACCGCGACCCGCCGGCCCGGCACCGGGCCCGCAGGCGTTGGCCGGGCTGGCCGCGACGACCACCTTCGCGTGGCCGCAGCGGGCCGCCGCCGAGGCGATGCCGTTGTACGTCGACGCGGGCGGCACCGCCGAGCGGATCCACCTGTCGCTGATGGCCGACACCGCGCTGCTCGCCCCCGCCGACATCCGGGGTTTCCTGTACGCCGTGGAGCAGGTCGCCATCGAGCTGGCCCGGGACGACGTCAGCCTGCGCCGGGTGACGGAGATCTTCGACAGCCACCGGCTCTGTGAGGTCCCCGGCCACCCGGACACCCCGTGACCGGCCCGCCCCGGCCGTGAGCGGGCGGTCCGGTGCCCGGCCCGGCCGGGTCAGTGCACGACGACGACCGCCGAGGGCGGTTCCAGGTCGGCGAGCCGGGACGGACGGACCACGAGGAACAGCACCGCCAGCGCGGCCACCATGCCCCCGGCGACCACCAGCGCCATCGCCACCGCGCCGTTGCCCAGCACCCCCACCATCGGCGCGGCCACCGCGCCGACGCCGAACTGCACCGCGCCGAGCAGGGCCGAGGCGGTGCCGGCGGCCTCACCGTGGCGGGACAGCGCCAGCGCCGGGGCGTTCGGCATCGCCAGGCCGGCCGCCGCCAGCACCACCCACAGCGCCACCAGCAGGGCGGGCAGCCCACCGAACCCGGTCACGGCGAAGGCCAGCAGGGCCAGCCCGGCCAGGGTGCCGACGCTCAACGAGGTGACCAGGATGCGTTGCGGGGAGTGGCGGCGCAGCAGCCGCACGTTGTACTGGGCCGCCCCGATCAGGCCCACCGCGCCCGCCCCGAACGCCAGCCCGAACTGCTGCTCGTCGAGCCCGTACCGTTCCTGCAGGACGAACGACGAGCCGGCCACGTACGCGAACAGCGCCGCCATGGCCAGCCCGGCGACCACGACGAGCCCCACGAAGGTCCGGTCGCGCAGCAGCGCGCCGTACAGGCGCGCGGTCGACCACACGCCGCCGGGCTGGCGACGCTCGGCGGGCAGGGTCTCGGGCAGGCCGATCACGGCGACCACGACGAGCAGCACCCCGAAGACGGCCAGGGTCACGAAGACCCCCCGCCAGTCCGTCCAGCGCAGCACCCCGCCGCCGAGGGTCGGGGCGAGGACGGGGGCGGCACCCATCACCAGCAGCAGCCGGGACAGCAGGGTGGCGAAGGCGGTGCCGTTGAACAGGTCCCGCAGCACCGCCATCGCGACCACCGTGGCGGCGGCGACGCCGAGGCCCTGCACCACCCGCAGCGCGCCGAGGACGGCGATGTGCTGGGCGACGACGCAGAGCGCCGACGCCACGACGTGCAGGGCGAGGCCGGCGATGAGCGGGCCACGGCGGCCGACGGCGTCGGAGAGCGGCCCGATCAGCAGTTGGCCGAGGGCCAGCCCGGCGAGCGTGCCGGTGAGGGTCAGCTGGACCGCCGCCGAGGTGGTCATCAGGTCGGCGGCGATGGCGGGCAGCGCCGGCAGGTACATGTCGATGGTCAGCGGGCCGATGGCGATCAGCGAGCCGAGGACGAGGACGAGCCGTACCCGCTGCCGGCGGGTCATCAGGTCTCCGGGCGTCGGTGCGACCTTCGTCAGCCGGTCGGGGGCGAGATCGGTCATCGGGGAAGCTCCGCCCGGTCGTGGTGCGGCCGGGCGCGAGACGGTACGACTGTCACACCTGGCTTCAAATCCTGACCTGCTGCTCTGATTCCCGCTCCACGCAGAGGTAACGCGGGTCACAGCCGTCGGTCACGGCTCAGGCCGGGTCCACGCGCCCCAGCCGCCAGTACCCCATGAAGGCGACGGCGCGGCGGTCCACGCCCCGCTCGACGACGAGGTGCCGGCGCAGCGCGCGGATGACACCGGCCTCCCCGGCCAGCCAGGCGTAGACGGGCACGGGCGCGGTCGGGGCCGGCACCTCCCACAGCGGAGCCACGTCGACGTCGACGTCGACGACCGCCCCGGCGGGCGTCGTCCCGGTGCCCGACAGCAGCCGTTGCGCCGCCGCGGCCACGGCGGGCAGCAGCCTGCTGCCGTGGCCGCCGCCGGCGCGGGCCAGCCAGCTCACGGTGACGCCGGGCGGGGCGGCCACCGGCAGGACGTCGGCCGGGTCCGGCACCTCGAGCAGCACCTCGCCCCGGGCGTCGAGGGGCAGGCGTTCCAGGATGGCGCTGATGGCGGGCACGGCGGTCTCGTCACCGGCCAGCAGCAGCCGGCCGGCGGGCGGCGAGCGGAACTCGATGCCGCCGTGCTCGCCGTCGTGGCCGGCGTCGGGTCCGAGCAGCCCGGCCTCGTCGCCGGGGCGGACCCGCAGCGCCCACCGGCCCGCCGGGCCGTGGTCGCCGTGCAGCACCAGGTCCACGTCCACCTCGGCCAGGTGCTGCCGGACCGCCCGGACGGTGTACGTGCGGATCGGGCAGCGCTCCTGCTCGGGCAGGGCGCGCCAGTGGGTGTACCAGTCGTCGCCGCCGGGCAGGTGGACGCCGGGTCGGCCGGGCACCGGTAGCACCAGCTTGATCCGCTGGTCGTACCCGTTGTCGGCGAACCGGTCGAGGTCGGGGCCGGTGAAGGTGACCCGCAGAAACGACGGGCTGAGCCGACGCGCCGCGCGTACCTGGACGTCGAACAGCCGCCAGGGCGCGACGGGCAGGGTCCCGGTGCCGGTCGGGTGGTGCCGCTCCCCCGCCGGGCGAACTCGATCACTAAGCACGTAGGTGAGGCTAACCTAACCAACAACGTGAATGGCGACGTGGGTCACCCACCCCCCGTTCGGGGCACGTCACCCCCTGCCCGAGCGGCCCCGACCCTGGTCAACGGGCCCGGGCGGCGCGGTCGAGGAAGAGCAGCCGGGCCCGCTTCTCCGGCAGCTCGATCTCCGGACCGGGCACGAAGCCGGCCCGGACCAGCCGGTCGATGGCGCGGGCGTTGCGGGCGTCCGGTTCGGCGACGATCCGCAGCCGCGTCGGGTCGGCCAGCACGAACGCGAGGAACACGTCGAGGAGCACGCCGGTGAAGCCGGGTTCCGGGCCGTCGTCCGGCGGACCGATGAGCAGGTGGATACCGAAGTCGCCGGGGCGTACGTCGTAGCACCGCCCGACCGGGTCGGCCGCCGGCTCGTAGGTCTGGAACAGCGCCACCGGCCGGCCGTCCCGGTGGGCCAGGTAGGCGTGGTGGGTGGTCAACGAGTCGAGGTACGCGTAGATCTCGCGGACCCGCTCCCGGCTGGCCCCGCCCATGCCCCAGAACCGGGACCGCTCCCGGGTCACCCAGTCGTGGATGACCGCGACGTCCCGGTCGGGATCCACCGGCCGGAGGGACACCTCCCCGAAGCCGTCGACGCGGCACGAGGTGGAGGTCGGCGCAGTGGTCATGGCACTCCTTCCGGGCGACCGGCCCGGCGGGCCCGTCACGTTTCGCTGTCGAAACGGCACCCTCGGCGACGATTCCGCCAGACCCCATCACAACTTCGGAAAGTATGCAAACGACCACCCGGAGCAATGCCCCACCGGAGACGCCCCACACCGGCGGCGACACCGGAACGGCACACCGGAAAACCGCACCCGGTCACCGGCCGATCGGCGACCGCATCCCGGGCCGCCGACCTGTGACCCGTCAGGCACGCCATGGTATTGACTCACGTAATTAGTTCTGATAGCCGACCAGGATCCGATCGCAAAGGCGGCGATTCGCTCGGAGCGCCGAGGATCACTAATCGTGGAACAGGGGGTGACACATTGCCGTTCGTCGTTGAATAATTGCCGCTGTCGAGTGCCGGTCCCGTGCGCGCCGGTGTTCAGGAGAAGGGACAGTCGTGAAACGTGACCAGTCACCGGTACTGCCGGGCGACGGCTCCACGGACTACGCCCGTTACATGCGCACCGACGAGCTGCTCGCCCTGCAACGCCGCCCGGAGGAGATGCTCCACCGCGACGAGCTGCTCTTCCAGGTGGTGCACCAGTCCGCCGAGCTGTGGCTGAAGCTGGCCGAGGCCGAGCTGACCGCCGCCGTCGCGCGGACCGGGGCCGCCGACCCGGTCGCGGCGGCGGCGCTGCTGGCCCGCGCGACGCTCGCGGTGCGACTGGTCACCGACCAGCTGGAGATGTTCCGGCACCTGTCGCCCGTCGACTTCCAGACGATGCAACCCGCGCTGGGCAACGGTTCCGGCGCCGAGTCGCCCGGCTGGCGGCGGGCCGCGACGGTCAGCAGACAGCTCGGCCGGGTCTTCGCCGGGCACCTCGCCACCCGGGGCGGCAGGCTCGACGCGCTGGCACCGAGCGACCCGACCCGACGGCTCGCCGAGGCGATGATCGCCTGGGACGAGCAGGTCCACCAGTGGCGGGTACGCCACTACGAGGTCGCCCTGCGGGTCGGTGGGCACGCCCCCGGCGGCACCCCGGGCAGCGCGGCGAACGTGCTCGCCAAGCTCCTCGAACACCGGTTCTTTCCCGAGCTGCGCCCGCCCCGGCCGGACGCCGACGTCCCGGTGGCGGCGCATTCGGGCACCGCAGAGGCATGACGAGCCGCGCCACTCGAAAAATCGTCGGCGCTCCCTGTGACAGATACCCCCACGAGGTGCGGTTCGTGCGTGAGCTGACGAGCTGGTCGTCCGGTACGGCCGATCCCGAGCAATTCCCCTACCAGGCAGTGGTCACCGAATTTCATCGTGTCGGTAAACACTTCGTCAAAAAGGAACTCCTCGTCCAGCTGGACGCCGCGCGCGCCCGGGTGAACGCGCGGACCATCCCCGCCCGCGAGTTGTCCGCCTTCCTCGACGTGGCGCTCGACAAGTGGGACGGCCGGTACGACTACCGCAGCTACCTGGCCCTGCCCCTGCTCCCCCTGTCCACCGTCGCCCCGGAGGCCGGACCGGGCGGGCGGGCGGCCGAGGAGGTCGACAGGCCGGGGTCGGGCGGCGGGCGGCGGGAACGGGACCGGCTCCTGGTCGACCTCGTCGCCGACGCCCTCGCCTTCGAGCTGGCCGCCTCGACCGACGCCATCGACCTGCTTCCCGAGCAGCGGCCCGGACCGGCACTGTCGGCCAAGCGGTGCCGGCTCGGGGTCCGCGCCGTCGCGTCGGCCCTCACCCGGCTCGGCCTGGCCGGGGCGGTCACCGAGCGGGACCCGGTCGCGGCAGCGGTGGCGCTGCACCGGCTCGCCGTCACCGGCCGCGACCCCGCCCGGGAACGCACCCTGGCGTTGAGCATGCTGCCGGTCTACGTCTCCCACGACGAGTACCTGTTCATCCGGGTCCTCCAGGCCTACGAGTGCGTCTTCGCCGGGGTCGCCGAGGAACTGCGGGGCACCATCGCCGCGTTGGACACCGGCCGGCCCCGCCCGGCCGCCGGCCGGCTGGCGTACGCCCGGGAGCTGATCAGCGGCGCCGGGACGCTGTTCTCCCTGCTGGCCACCATGCAACCGGCGGCGTTCCGGACATTCCGCGAGTACACCGAGGGGGCCAGCGCCATCCAGTCCCGCTCGTACAAGCTCATGGAGTCGCTGTGCCGTACGCCGGAGCCGGAGCGGTTGGACTCCACCGCCTACCGGTCGGTGCCGGAGGTACGCGAGGTGGTGCGGGCCGGCCAGCCGTCGATCGACCGGGCCTACCGCGCGGCGGTCCGGGCCGGCTCGCTGCGGGGGCCCGACCTCGACCTGGTACGGCAGCAGATGGCGGCCTTCGCCGAGGCGGTGCTGACCTGGCGACGCACCCACCACCGGCTGGCGGTCCGGATGCTCGGTGCGCGCTCCGGCACCGGCTACACCGAGGGCACCCCCTACCTGGCGGCCGTCCGCGCCGTCCCGGTCTTCACCACCGTGTCCACCGACAACCGTCCACCCCGGACCGATCCGATCGGAGGCTGCTGCGAGTGAGCGCACCCGCGACCCACCCGGCGCGTTGCCTGGATGCCGCCGCACACGCCGCCCTGCGCGCCGAGTTCCCGCTGCTGGAAACCTGCGTCTACCTGGGCAACAACTCCACCGGCGCGGCGCCCCGGGGCGTCGAGGGGGTGCTCGCCGACTACTGGGCGACCCTGCGCGACTGGCGCGACGAGGTGTGGCACGGCTGGCACGTCGGCCTCGACCGGTACGCCGACTCGGTCGCCGCGCTGCTCGGCGCACCACCGGGCAGCGTGGTCACCGACGCCAACCTGAGCACCCTGCTGGTCCGGGTGCTGTCCTGCTTCGACTACCGGCCGCCGCGCGACCGGATCGTCACCACCGACCTGGAGTACCCGACGGTGCCGTTCATCGGCACCGCGTTCCGCCGCTACGGCGCGCGGCTCGACGTGGTCGGCACCGGCGGCCCCCGGTTCGACGAGGACGCCCTCGAAGCCCGCATCGACGAGCGGACGCTGCTGGTCTGCGTACCCCATGCGAGTTTCTCCTCCGGGGCCACCATCAACCTGGCCCGGCTTGTCGCCCGCGCCCACGCCGTCGGCGCCCTGGTGGTGGTGGACGCCTTCCAGACCGTCGGCGCGGTCCCGCTGGACGTGACCGCGCTCGGCGTCGACGTCGTCCTCGGCGGCGCGCACAAGTGGCTGTGCGGGGCCGGCACCGCCTTCCTCTACGTCCGCCCCGACCTGGCCGAGCGGCTGGAACCGGCGGCGACCGGGTGGCAGGCCGGCGACCGGGCGTTGACCTTCCGGGTGTCGACCGGGTGGGCGGCGGGGGCGCAACGCTTCGCCGGCGGCACGCCGTACCCGTTGACCTCACTGATCTCCCAGGTCGGCCTGGACCTGCTCGCGGGCGTCGGGATGGGGGCGATCCGGGCGCACTCGCTGGCGCTGACCCAGCGGGTCCTGGACCGGGCGGCGGCGGCCGGCGTCACCGTGGTCAGCCCCACCGACCCGGACCGCCGGGGCGGGGTGGTCTGCCTGGACGTCCCCGACGGCGAGGAGGTCAAGCGGCGGCTGGCCGCACGCAACATGATCTGCACCTGGCGGGGCTGGCTGCGGATCGGACCGCACGTCTACAACACCCTCGACGAGGTCGACGCGTTCATGGACGCGCTGGTCGAGGAGCTGGGCCGGTGAGCGTCACCCTGTCCCCCCGGGCGCTGATGAGCCTGCTCGTCAATGGTCCCAAGGCCGTCGACGTGCTGGAGACCGCGCTGGCCCTCGGCCTGCTCGACGCGCTGGAACCCGGCCCGGTCCGCCTGGACGCGCTGGCCGAGCGGTTCGCGGTGCGCCCGCTGCGGCTCTACAAGTTCCTCGACTGTCTGGAGAGCCTCGGCTGCGTCACCCGGCACGAACCCGACGACGACATCGCCGGAGCCAGCTACCGGGCGGTGCCGGGACTGCGCGACGCCGTGCTGGCGGTGGTCGGCCCGGACGCGATCGAACGGGACCGGGACCGCTACCCGTGGCGGCTGCTGCACGGCCGGCTCGCCGAGAGCCTGCGCGGCGAGGTCGGCATGAGCGACGACGACTTCGCCTGGCCGCCGAAGACCGACGCGCAGACCGCCGACTTCGAACGCAGCATGGCCGCCGGGCTCGGCCCGGTGATCGAGACGCTGCGTCGGCACGCCGACCGGCTCTGGTCGGACCGGCGACGCCTGCTGGACGTCGGCGGTGGTGACGGCACCCTCGCCGCACACGTCCTCGACACCGCCCCCGCCCTGCGGGCCGACGTGTTCAACCTGCCGGCGGTGGCACCCCTGGTGGCGGCCACCCGGGTCGACCGGGGGCACCCCGACCGGCTGGGCTTCGTCGGCGGCGACTTCCTGGCCGGGCCGCTGCCGACGGGCTACGACGCGATGGCGTTCGTCCGGGTGCTGCACGACTGGCCCAACGACGTCGCCCGCCGCCTGGTGGAGCAGGCGTACGCGGCGCTGGAGCCGGGCGGGTTGCTGCTCGTCGCCGAGGAGTTCCGCACCCCGGACCGGCTGGCCGTGCAGTTCTTCTGGAGCTACTTCCTGATCGGCGTGGACAGCTGCGTCAGCCGGCTGCGGGAGGTCGAGTTCTACACCGGGCTGCTCACCGAGGTCGGGTTCACCCGGGTGGCGGTGCTGCCCGGCGGGTGGGAACTGGTCACCGCGTACAAGCCGGGATGATTCCCCGGTGGACGCCGGGGCCGGCGGACGGTCCCGCCGGCCCCGGTGGGCCGGTCAGGGGCGGCGGGCCAGCACCGCGCCGTTCGCGCCGGGGGCCTCGAACGGCACCGTACGCACGTCGACGAAGCCGGCGTCGGTCAACCAGGCCCGGTACTCCGCGCCGGAGTAGTTCTTGCCGCCCTCGGTCTCGACGAGCATGTTCATGCCCATCAGGGCGGCCTCCGGCGGTCCGGTGCGCTCGTCGTTGAGCAGCAGTTCGGAGATGACGATCATCCCGCCGGGGGGCAACGCGGCGTGGCAGCGGGCTAGCAGCGCCCGGTTGGTCGGCTCGTCCCAGTCGTGCAGGATCATGCTGAGCAGGATCACGTCGTGCCCGTCGGGCAGGGCCGGGTCGGCGAGGAAGTCACCGGCGACCGTGCCGATCCGGTCGGTCAGGCCCGCCTCCGCGATCCGCTCCCCGGCCCGCACGCACACGTGCGGCAGGTCCAGGACCGTCGCCCGTAGCTCCGGCAGCCGCAGGCAGAACTCGATCGGGAACGCCCCCGCGCCACCGCCGACGTCGAGCAGCCGGCGGTGCGCGCCGAAGTCGTACGCGTCGGCCAGCGCGCGGGCGGTGAACCGGGAGGTGGCGAACATGGCGTCCCAGAACTGGGCCACCAGCTCCGGGTCGGTGGTGTCGAACAGGGAGTCCTGCTGCTGCGGGTCCCAGGTGAGCGGCCGGTTGCCGCGCAGCGCCTCGCCCACCCGGTGCCAGGGCAGGTAGGTACGCAGGTCGGAGTAGCGCACCTGGGCACCGAAGTAGTAGGGCCGCCCCTCGACCAGGAACTGTTCGGCCAGCGCGGAGTTGCGGTAGCCGTCACCGGCCTTGTCCAGCAGCCCCAGCGACGCGCTGGCCGACAGCAGCAGGTCGGCGGGGCGTTCGTCGAGCCCGAACTCGGCGGCGGCCTCGGCCACGGTGACGGTCCGCCCGCCGGCCAGCCTGGTGAACAGGCCGAACTCGACCCCGACGGCGAGGGTCTTGAAGCCCCAGACGCCGGCGACGAGGTGCATGAGAGGAGTGGGAGTGATCATGGGAACATAAGATCATGGAACGGTGACGCGGTGGCACGCACCCGTCACTATGGAGTAATGATTCGCTTCATCCTGAACCTGTTGTGGCTCATCCTCGGTGGCGGAATCGTGCTGGCCCTCGGCTACTTCATCGCGGCGGTGGTCTGCTTCGTGCTCATCATCACCATCCCGTTCGGGGTGGCGTCGCTGCGGCTCGCCTCGTACTCGCTGTGGCCGTTCGGCCGGACCCTGGTCACCAAGCCCGGGGCCGGCGTCCCGTCCGGGCTGGCGAACGTGCTGTGGGTGCTGCTCGCCGGCTGGTGGCTGGCGCTGTCCCACCTGCTCGCCGGGATCGCGCTCTGCGTCACGATCATCGGCATCCCGTTCGGCATCGCCAACTTCAAGCTCGTCCCGGCGGCGTTCTGGCCGCTCGGCCGGGAGGTCGTCGAGGCGCCCTGACCCGACCCCGAGGCGACGTGCGGCGCATCTGCGGCGATCCGGCGGTGTCGACGGGGTGGTCGATACCACTCGATCGGTCCATGAGCGGCCCCGCGGCGGCCGGGCCACGGGGCCGCCGGGGTCAGGGCCGCCGGTCGGCGTGCAGCCGGTCGAGGTGGGCGGCGAGTTCGTCGGTGACCAGCAGGTCGGTGCGGATCCGGTCGTGCGGGTAGCCGGCCCGGCCGATCATGTGCGCGGCGACCGGCGCGGTGGCCAACTGGAACGCGCCGACCAGCACCAGCGTGGTGACGTCCACCCCGGTCCGCAGCCGCAGCGCGCAGCCGAGCAGCACCAGCAGCAGGCCGAGCACCTGTGGCTTGGCGGCGGCGTGCATCCGCGACAGCAGGTCGGGGAAGCGGACCAGGGCGACCCCGGCGGCGAGACTGAGCAGCGCGCCGCCCAGCAGGCAGGCCGCAGCCACCACGTCCAGCACCGCGTCGACGCTCACCTGTCGTCCCGGCGGGTGGCGAAGCGGGCGACGCTGACCGAGCCGACGAAGCCGAGGATGGCCAGCACCACCAGGATCGGCAGCGCGGTCGCGTCCCGGCTGTACGCGGCCTCGGTCGCCACGGCGGCCACCACGATCGCCAGCAGCACGTCGGTGGCGACCGCCCGGTCGAGCACCGACGGCCCCCGGACGATCCGGGTGAGGGTGAGCGCGCCGGCCACCGCCAGCAGCACGGTGACGATCACGGCGACAGCGGTCATCTCGAACTCCCTTCCAGGGTGGACGGTGTGTGCTCCCGGATCAGCCGCTGCTCCTGCGCCGAGCCGATCGCCGCGATCAGCCGGCCCTCCAACTCCAGCACGCCGTCG
The DNA here is from genome assembly GCF_049178995.1 of Micromonospora sp. WMMD735. Taxonomy (NCBI): domain Bacteria; kingdom Bacillati; phylum Actinomycetota; class Actinomycetes; order Micromonosporales; family Micromonosporaceae; genus Micromonospora; species Micromonospora sp. WMMD735. Next base: position 1,084,724 of record NZ_JBMHMJ010000002.1, on the reverse strand, counting down.
CGGAAGCGTTCGACCTCGGCCCGGTCGCGCACCCCGAGCACGTGGACGTAGAGGATGCCGGCGTCCCGGTCGACCTCGACGATGAGGCTGCCGGGCACCAGGGACAGCGCCTCGGCGGTCAGCGTGAGGTTGAGGTCGGAGCGGACCCGCAGCCGCACCGCGATGATCGCGCCCAGCGGGGGGTGCCCGAACCGCAGCGCCAGGGCCGCGATCTGGACGCTGGCCACCACCAGGTCACGCAGGAAGCGCAGGGCGAACCGCAGCAGCGGCACCGGGTGCACCCGCCCGGCGAAGGTCACCGGGGGCAGCGGGAAGACGGTCAGCACCACCAGCCCCACGACCAGCCCACCGAGCACGTTGGCCCAGCTCAGCGTCCCCCAGAGCAGCACCCAGACGGTGACCAGGACGATCATCGCGACGGCCTGGTTGCGGCGGCGGGCAGCCCGGGTCAGCGGCCGGTCCTCCGGATGCTCCGGGGCCGGCCCACCCCCGGGAAGCGGCGGCGACGGCTCCCCGGGCGGCGGCGACCGGTCCGAGGGGCGCTGTGGTGGCGGATCGTGGCTCACGGGGTCCCCCCGGGGTAGACGGCCTCGACGTACGGGGTGCGCCGCAGCAGGTCGTCGGCGGCGTCGGAGCTGAGGTCGAACAGCGGCCCGGCCACCACGGTCAGCCCCAGCCCCAGCACCACCAGGGCGACCGTCGGCGCGATCATCAGGCGGGGCAGCATCGCGCCCGGGTGGGCGTCGCGGTCGGGCCCCCGGTAGGGCTGCTCCACCCCGTCGGTGCGGACGGTGTGCACGCTGTCCTGCGGCTCGGGCATCTCCGGGTGCGGACGACGCCAGAACGCCAGGTTCCACACCCGGGCGATGGCGTAGAGGGTGAGCAGGCTGGTCAGCAGCCCACCGGCGACCAGCACCCAGGCCAGCACGCCGCCGTCGTCCACCCCGGCCTGGACCAGCCCGAGCTTGCCCAGGAAGCCGGAGAACGGGGGGATGCCGGCCAGGTTCAACGCGGGCACGAAGAACAGCACGGCGAGCAGCGGCGACAGCCGGGCCAGCCCGCCGAGGCGGTCCAGCGCGGTGCTGCCGCCCCGGCGCTCGACCAGCCCGGCGGCGAGGAACAGGGTGGTCTGGATGGTGATGTGGTGCACCACGTAGAAGATCGCGGCGGCCAACCCGAGCGACGAGCTGAGCCCCACCCCGAACAGCATGTACCCGATGTGGCTGATCAGGGTGAACGACAGCAGTCGTTTGATGTCGGACTGGGCGACCGCGCCCAGGATGCCGACCAGCATGGTCAACGCCGCCACCACCAGCAGCAGGTCGGCGGTCCGGCCGCCGGGGAACAGCAGCGTCTCGGTGCGGATGATGGCGTACACGCCGACCTTGGTAAGCAGGCCGGCGAAGACGGCGGTGACCGGCGCGGGCGCGGTGGGGTAGCTGTCGGGCAGCCACGCCGACAGCGGGAAGACCGCCGCCTTGATGCCGAAGGCGAGCAGCAGCATGCCCTGCAGCACCAGCCGCAGGTCGTCGGGGAGCGCGTCGAGCCGGTCGACGAGCTGGGCCAGGTTGAGGGTGCCGGTGGCCGAGTAGACCAGCCCGATCGCCACCAGGAAGATCAGCGACGACAGCAGGCTGACCACGACGTACGTGGTGCCGGCGCGGATGCGGGTCTCGGTGCTGCCCAGGGTGAGCAGCACGTAGCTGGCGACCAGCAGGATCTCGAAGCCGACGTAGAGGTTGAACAGGTCGCCGGAGAGGAACGCGTTGCACACCCCGGCGGTCAGCACCAGGTAGGTGGGGTGGTAGACCGACAGCGGGGTCTCCTCGTGCCCGTCGGCCATGCCCTGCCCGATGGAGTACACCAGCACGCAGAGGGTGACGGAAGCGGAGACCACCAGCATCAGCGCGGCGAGCTGGTCGGCGACGAGCACGATGCCCAGCGGCGCGACCCAGCCGCCGACCTCGACGACGAGCGGCCCGTCGATCGAGGAGCGGACCAGCAGGGTGGCGGCCACCGCGACGGTCGCGGTGAGCACGGTGAGGCTGACCCACCGCTGCGCGCGGGGTCGGCTGGCCAGCAGCAGGGTCAGGGCCGCGCCGAGCAGCGGCATCACCACCGGCAGCGGGACGAGGTAGTTCACGCGTCCCTCCCCCGCTGGCCGGCCGCCGCCACCGAGGCCGCCGAGGGCCGCCGGCTGTCCGGATCGGGCCGGCCGTCGCCGTCGAGCTGGTCGTCGGAGTCGGGCTGGTCGGCGTCGTCGGTGCCCGGCCCCTCGTCCCGGTCGGCCAGGTCCATGATCCGGCGGTCCTCCACGTCGTCCTGCACCTCGTCGTGGCCGTTGAGGTGCCAGCTGCGGTACGACAGCGCCAGCAGGAACGCGGTCATGCCGAGGGTGATGACGATGGCGGTGAGCACCATCGCCTGGGGCAGCGGATCGCTCATCTCGGCGGCGTCGGTGGTGCCGACGATCGGCGGGCCACCGGCCCGACCCCCGGTGAGCAGCAGCAGGTTGGCGCCGTTGCCGAGCAGGATGACACCCATCAGCACCCGGGTGAGGCTGCGTTCCAGCAGCAGGGTCACCCCGGCGGCGAAGAGCACGCCGACCACCACGATGTAGGTGAGGTTGGGGGTCACACCAGCTCCTTGTCCCGTACGTCGTCGTGGGCGTCCTCCTGCTGGCGGTCCATCTCGGCGCCGAGGCTGCGCAGGATGTCCAGCACCAGGCCCACCACGATCAGGTAGACGCCGACGTCGAAGAAGACCGACGAGACGAAGTGGACCTTGCCGAGCAGGGGCAGGTGCAGGTCGAGCACCGCGCTCTGCAGGAACTCCCCGCCCAGCGGCATCGCGGCCACCCCGGTGCCCACGGCGAGGAAGAGCCCCGCGCCGAGCACCGCCCCGGCGTCGACAGGCGCGGCGGCGTTGAGTTCCCGCCGGCCACCGGCCAGGTAGCGCACGGCCAGGGCCAGGCCGGCGACCAGCCCGGCGGCGAACCCGCCCCCGGGGGCGTTGTGACCGGAGAAGAGCAGATAGACCGAGAACAGCACGATGGCGTGGAACAGCAGCCGGGTGACCACCTGGAGGATCACCGAGTGCCGGTGCGCCTCGAAGCCGGCGGTCAGCCAGCGCGGCCCGCCGGTGGCCGCCGGTCGGGGGCCGGGGACGGCGCTGCGCCGGTCCAGGTCACGGGAGCGGCGGAAGATCAGGCTGGCCACCCCGGTGGCGGCCACCACCAGCACCGCGATCTCGCCCATGGTGTCCCAGGCGCGGATGTCGACCAGGGTCACGTTGACCACGTTCTTGCCGCCGCCGTAGGAGACCGCCTCGTCGGGGAACCGCTCGGAGATCGGGGTGGCCAGCCGGCCGCTGGACGCGACCCAGGCCATCCCGGACACGACCGCGCCGACGGCGACGCCGATGGCGATCCGGCCGCGCCGGCTGCGGCGGATGGGCCGGGCCGAGAACTTCACCGGCAGCCGGCGCAGCACCAGCACGAACATGACGATGGTGACGGTTTCCACCAGGAACTGGGTCAGCGCCAGGTCCGGTGCGCCGTGCAGGACGAACATCAGCGCGGTGCCGTAGCCGGCGACACCGACCAGGATCATCGCGGTGAGCCGGCGCAGCGCGCGGGCGGCCATCACCGCGGCGACGATCACCAGGGCGGCGGCGACCGCCTGCAACGGGGTGTCCCAGGCGCGGAACTCCCGGGGCCAGGGCCCGCCGGTGAGCAGCGCGCCACCGGGCAGGACGACCAGCACCACCAGGATGATCCCGAGGTAGAACGGCAGCGAACCGCGCTGGGTGGCGCCGGTCAGCTCCACCGCGAGCCGGTCCACCCCGGCGACCAGCCGCTCGTAGCCGGCCGCGCCGTCGACCGGGGTCCACCGGGTCGCCCGCAGCCGTCGGAGGTGCAGCAGCAGGAACAGCCCGACGCCGGCCGTCACCGCGAGGGCGGACAGCCCCAGCGCGGGGGTGAGGCCGTGCCACAGCGCCAGGTGGTAGCCGGGCGCGGTCGAGGAGAAGCCGTCGGCGTACGGGGCGAGCAGCCCGTCGAACGCCGGGGCGGCGACGCCGACGGCCAGCCCCGCCACGGCGAGCAGCGCCGGGGCGGCGAGGAACGACCGGCCCGCCGGGCGCGGGTCGGTCGGCGCGACCCCCGGCTTGGCGGCGAACGCGCCCCACAGGAACCGCAGCGTGTACGCCACGGTCAGCGCCGACCCGGCCACCACCCCGGCCAGCACCAGCAGGTCGGCCGTACCCCCGTGCCGGAACGCCTCGAACGCGGCCTCCTTGGCGACGAAGCCGGCCATCGGCGGCAGCCCGGCCATCGAGGCGGCGGCCAGCACGGCGACCCCGGTCAGCACCGGCGCGCGCCGGCCGAGGCCACTGAGTTCGCGCAGGTCCCGGGTGCCGGTGGTGTGGTCGACGATCCCGACGACGAGGAACAGGGTGGCCTTGAACAGGGCGTGCGCCAGCACCATCGCCGCGCCGGCCAGCGCGGCGTCGCGGCTGCCGGCACCCAGGACCACCATCAGCAGCCCGAGCTGGCTGACCGTGCCGTAGGCGAGGAGCAGTTTCAGGTCGGTCTGGCGCAGCGCCACCCAGGCACCGAGGAAGAGGGTGGCCAGGCCGGTGCCGAGCAGCACCACCCGCCAGGCGGTGACGTCGGCGACGGCCGGGCCGAGCAGGGCGACCAGGAACACCCCGGCCTTGACCATCGCGGCGGCGTGCAGGTAGGCGCTGACCGGGGTGGGCGCGGCCATCGCGCCGGGCAGCCAGAAGCTGAACGGCACGATCGCCGACTTGCTGAGCGCGCCGAGCAGGATCAGCATCAGCGCGGTGACCAGGTAGCCGCCGCCGGGCAGGTCGGTGGCGACGACCGACCAGCGGTAGCTGCCGGCGTGCTGGCCGAGCATGACGAACCCGGCCAGCATGGCGAGCCCGCCCAGGGTGGTGACCAGCAGCGCCTGCATGGCGGCCCGGCGGCTAGCCCGCTTCGCCGGGTCGTAGCCGATCAGCAGGTACGAGAAGACGGTGGTCAGCTCCCAGAACACGTAGAGCAGCAGCAGGTCGTCGGAGACGACCAGGCCGAGCATGGAACCGGCGAAGGCGACGAAGACCGCGGCGAAACGGCCCAGTCCGGGGTCGTCGGAGCGGAAGTACCTGGCGCTGTACGCCAGCACCAGCGCGCCGACCCCGCCGACGAGCACCACCATCAGCCAGGACAGGGTGCCCATCCGCAGGGCCAGTTCCAGACCGATCCGGGGCACCCACGGCCAGGTCTCCACCACCGGTTCGCCGGCCCGGACCGCACCGGTACGGGTCAGTGCCCAGACCAGCGTGGCGGCCGGGGCGAGCGCGACGGCGTAGAGCGCACGGCGTCCGAAGCGACGTACCAGCCCCGGGGCGACCACGGCTGCCAGTGCGTGGACCGCCACCAGGACCAGCACATACCCTCCTCGAAGATCAGTGTCGGCGGCCACCGGCCCGTTCGGGGCGGTGCGGAACCGGCGGCTCGGGGACGGGCGTCCCCGGGTCGCACGGCCACCGCGGCGGTGGCGTCACCAGTGGTTGGTCGGTCGGTGATGGTGCCCGGTCAGTGACCGGCGAACACGTCCACGGCGGTCGTGGTGGTCGCCTCCGCACCCGCGACGACGACCTCGTCACCGGCGAGCAGGACGTAGTCGTCACCGGGGGTCGGCACGACCCGGCCGGCGCGGACCACCGCCAGCAGCGACAGCGGCAGGCCGGACAACGCGGTGTCCCGCCAACGCTTTCCGTCCCCGGCGCCGCCCACGGCGACGGGTATTCGCACGACGGTGACGCCGGGGAGCCGGCGTTCCAGCTCGGCGAGGTGGTCGACGGTGACCGCCTGGTTGAGCACCCCGGCGACGGCCTGCGCCTCGGACTGGTCGAGCACCAGCGTGCCGATCGCGGTGTCGGTGTCGTCGGGGTGGTATATCACGATGTCGCGGCGTCCGCCGGGGTGGGAGATGACGCTGGCCCACTGGCCGTGCGCGGTGGCGAAGCGCTGGCAGAGTCCGACCCCGTGAATGACCGTACGTTCGAACCGCACACCGACCTCCTTCGCCCAATATCGAAGGGGCGTCCGGCCGGTAACGGCCGCGCGCCCCTTCATCCCTATCATGATCAGGGCGTGATCGCCCACCTCCATCGTCCCATCATTCGGGAAACCTGGACGTCAGAGGCGGTGCCGACGGACCCTCGGCGGTCCTCGGGCCGAGGGTCGCGGTTGCGCCGACCGGCACCGGCCCGGTCAACGGCCGACACGTCCGCGGCGGGTGCCGACGCCCGTCGTCAACGGGCGTCGGTGCGTTCGGCCGACCGGTGCCGGCTCGCCGGGTCGTCCCGGTCGATGCGCAGCTCGCGTTCCAGCTCGGCGATCACCGCCCGCAGGTCGTCCAGGCGCTGGGTCAGGGCGATCCGGTCCACCTCGTCGGGCACCCCGTCGCCGTCCGCGTCGTAGCCGGGCGCCAGCCGCTCGGTCATCTCCAGCCGGCGGGCCTCCTCCATCGAGTTCACGATGACCGCGATCAGGATGTTCAGCAGCAGGTTGACCGTGATGAGCACGTAGCTGACGTAGTAGACGAGGGTCCACGGGGACAGCGCCATCCCCTGCTCCACCAGATCCGGCAGGGTCTCCAGGGACAGCAGCACGAACAGGGTCAGCAGCGACCGGCCGATGTCGCCGTACTGCTCCGGGTAGGCCCGGCCGAAGATCAGCCAGCCGGCCATGCCGTAGACGTAGAGGGTCACCATGGCCAGCGCGAGGAACCCGCCGACACCGGGCAGGCTGCGCCACAGCGCGGCCACGATGGTGCGCAGACCGGGCGAGAAACGCACCAGGCGCAGCACCCGGGCCACCCGGACGACCCGCAGCAGCGCCGAGTCGCCGTGCAGCCCGGGCAGGAAGATCGCCGCGATCACCACCAGGTCGAACACGTTCCAGCCGTGCCGCAGGAAGTCCTGCGGCCGACGCCCGTACGCCAGCACCCGGACGGCGATCTCGGCGACGAAGGCCGCCCGGAAGCTCAGCTCCAGCCAGTGCAACGCCGGTCGGGCCGCACCGAGATCCGGGTAGGTCTCCACCCCGAGGACCGCCGCGTTGGCCATGATGAGCACCACGATCGCCGCCTCGAAGGGGCGCGACCGGGCGATCCGGGCACACCACTGGGCGAGGCCGGCGGGGCCGACGGGGCCGGGATCGGCGGCACGCCGCCGGGTGGGAACAGGCACGGACGACACCGGTCACCCGGTCCCGGGGCGGTACGGGAACGCGGCGGCCATCCCGACACCCTACCGGCCACCCGGGACGATCACCGTCGGTGATGGACCGGGCACCCGACCACCGGCGATCACAGGTTCTCGTCCCGACATTGAACGACCGACGCCCCGGCTTCGTACCACCCGGTGAAGGGAGCTGCTCATGAAGCGCACGACCCCGTTGCTCACCCTGCTGACCGGGACGGGCATGGCCGCCGTCCTGTTCGCGATGAGCGCCCAGGCGGCGCCGCGTACGGTCGATGCCGGTGCGGCCGCGCCCGCGACGAGCCCGCCCGGTGCCACCGTGGCGTCGCCCGCCGCCCCCGCGGCCGAACCGGATGCCGACCCGGCCGCCGAACCGGAGGCCACCCCGGCGGCACCGGCGGGCGGCCAGCCCGGCCCGGCGCAGACCACGCCGCCGACCACGGCGCCACCGGCGAAGCAGGCCGACTCCAACTGGACCGGACGGCTCGACGGCGGTGCCACCATCGCGATCACCGTCACCGACGGCAAGGCGGTGGCGTACGTCTGCGACGGCAGGAAGCTGGAGGTGTGGCTCAACGGCACCGCCGCCGACGGCCGGATGAAGCTGACCGGCAAGAAGGGTGAGGTCCTCACCGGGTCGTTCGGCGACGGGGTCGCCTCCGGCGAGATGGTGGTCGGTCAGCGCCGGTGGAAGTTCACCGCCAAGCAGACCGGCAAGCCCGACCCGGTGCTCTACCGGGCCACCGCCCAGCAGCGCCGCGCCGGTGTCGACGGCGGCTGGATCATGCTGCCCGACGGCAGCCAGATCGGGGTGGTCACCCGCGACGGCGCGCCGGTGCCGGCCCCGCCGCTGGACCCCGCGTTCGGCACCACCATCCTCGACGGCCGGACCGTCACCGCGTCGCCGGTCGTGGCCGACCCGGGGTCCGGTGCGTGATGACGACGGCACGCCGCAGGTTCGAGACCGACGTGGGACGCGACTTCGACGACGGGCCGTCCGTCCGGGTCCTGTCCGACCCCCCACCCGCCCCGACCCCGCCCGACCCGGTCGCCGCGCCGTCCACCGGCTCCGGTGCCCCGCCCGCCTCGGTGCTCGTACCGCTGCTGGTCGGGGCGGCGGTCGCGGTGGCCCTCGGGGCGTACGGCCGGATGCACCAGCCCACCGGGATCGCGGTCAACGTGGCCGGCTTCTCCAGCCCGCAGGCGGTCAAGGTCTGGCTGGGCACCGGGGCGGCCCTCTTCGCCGTGGTACAGCTGCTCAGCGCGTTGGCGATGTGGGGCCGGCTCGGTGGCTTCTCGCCCTCCTGGGCGGGTGGGCTGCACCGGTGGAGCGGCCGGGTGGCGTTCCTGCTGACCGTTCCGGTGGCGGTGCACTGCCTCTACGCGCTGGGCTTCGCCGACTACGACCTGCGGACCCTGCTGCACTCGCTGCTCGGCTGCCTCTTCTTCGGGGTGTTCACCATGAAGATGCTGGCGCTGCCCAAGCGGGGGCTGGCCGGGTGGGTGCTGCCGGTCGTCGGCGGGTTGGTGTTCACCGTCCTGATGGGGATCTGGGTGACCTCGTCGCTGTGGTACTTCACCACCTTCGGGGTGGGGACGTGACGGGCTCGTGACACGGGAGAGGAACGACGGGCAGATGTGCGACGAGCGTGGGGCCGGTTGCGCGTCCCGACGGGCGGTGCTGGCCGGTGCCGGTGGGGTGGGCGTGACCGCCCTGCTCACCGGCTGCCAGACGTACGGCGAGCCGACCTCGCCGGCCGCGGCGCCGCAGACCGGCGGATCGGCCGCCGCGCCGGCCGACGCCTCGCCGGGCGGCAGCGCACCGGCCGGGCCGTCCGCCGGGGCGAGCGGCTCCCCCGCCGGGGGCGGCGAACAGCCGCCCGCCCCGGCGGCGCTGGCCGCGGTGGCGGACATCCCGGTCGGCGGCGGCAAGATCTTCAAGGCCGAGGGGGTGGTGGTGACCCAGCCGGCGGCCGGCACCATCAAGGCGTTCTCGGCGACCTGCACCCACCAGGGCTGCACGGTCACCTCGGTCAAGGACGGCACCATCGTCTGCGGCTGCCACAACAGCGTCTTCGGCATCGCCGACGGCGCGGTGCGCAGCGGCCCGGCCGGCAGCCCGCTGCCGCCCCGGGCGGTGACCGTCGACGGCGACGACATCCGGCTGGCCTGACCACGCCGGCACTCTCAGACCGCGAGCGCCTGGCGGACCGACCGTTCGGCGTCCCGGCCGCCGTCGCCGCTGGCGGTGACCCGGCCGGACTCCAGCACGTAATGCCGGGTCGCCACCCGCAGCGCGAAGCCGAGGTGCTGCTCCACCAGCAGCACCCGGATGCCGGCCCCGGTGGCCAACCCGACGATCCGGTCCTGGATCTCGGCGACCACCGACGGTTGGATGCCCTCCGTGGGTTCGTCGAGCAGCAGCAGCCGGGGTCGGGTGACCAGCGCGCGGGCGATGGCCAACTGCTGCCGCTGGCCGCCGGAGAGCAGGCCGGCCCGCCGCCGCAGCAGGGGACGCAGCGCCGGGAACAGGTCCAGCGCCTCGGCGGTGGCGGCGGCCCCGTCGCGCCGGCCGTCGGCCACCAGCCGCAGGTTCTCCGCCGCCGTCAGGTGCGGGAAGCACTGCTGCCCCTGCGGGACGTACGCCAGGCCCCGGGCGACCCGCTGGTGCGGGGCGAGCCGGGTGACGTCCTCCCCGTCGAGGGTGACCGTGCCGGCGCGGGGGCGCAGCAGGCCGACGGCGACCCGCAGCAGGGTGCTCTTGCCCGCGCCGTTGTGGCCGAGCACGGCGGCCACCCCGTCGGCGGGGACGGCCACGTCCACCCCGTGCAGCACCTCGCTGCGGCCGTAGCCGGCGTGTACGCCACGCAACTCCAACATCACGCCTCCGGTGCGGTGTCGACGCCGAGGTAGACCTCCTGCACCCGGGGGTCCGCCTGGACCTGGGCGACGGTGCCCTCGCTGAGCACCTTGCCGGCGTGCAGCACGGTCACGCTGCGGGCGAAGCGCCGCAGGAAGTCCATGTCGTGTTCGATGACCACCACGGTGCGGTCCCGGCTGACCGTCTCCAGCAGGGCGCCGGTGGCGTCGCGTTCCTCGTGGCTCATCCCGGCGACCGGCTCGTCGAGCAGCAGCAGCCGGGCATCGGAGACCAGCAGCATGCCGATCTCCAGCCACTGCTTCTGCCCGTGCGCCAGCGCGCCGGCCGGCTGGTCGCCCCGGTCGGCCAGCCCGATCGTCTCCAGCGCGGCGGCCACCTCGTCGGGCACCCGGTGCCGGCGGCGGGCCAGCGTCCACCAGTTCCGGGTGGCTCCGGCGGCGATGTCGAGGTTCTGCACCACGGTCAGTTCCTCGAACACCGACGCGGTCTGGAAGGTGCGGCCGATGCCGAGCCGGGCGATGCGGTACACGTCGCGGCCGAGCAGTTCCCGGTCGCCGAAGCGGGCCGAGCCGGTGGCCCGGACCAGCCCGGTCACCGCGTCGACCAGGGTGGTCTTGCCGGCCCCGTTGGGGCCGATCAGGAACCGGATGTCGCCGGGCGGCACGTCGAGGTCGACCCCGTCGACGGCGGTGAAGCCGTCGAAGGTGACCCGCAGGTCGCGTACGCACAGGCCGTCGAGCTGCGGGCCGGTCATGCCGCCGACACCTCCGTCCGGGTCTCGGCCGGGTCGACCGGCCGGCTCCGCCGCCACCACCGCGCCCCCGCCGGGTCCGACCGGCGCTGCCGGGCCAGCGCCCACAGCGACGCCAGGCCGCCCGGCAGGAACGCCACCACCAGCACGAACAGCAACCCCTGCAGGTACGTCCAGGTGCCCGGGAACCGTTCCGACAGGGCGGTCCGCGCCCAGGCCACCGCCACCGCGCCGAGCACCGGACCGAGCAGGGTGGCCCGGCCGCCGACCGCGACGCCGATGACGAACTCGATGGACGGCACGATCCCGATCAACGCGGGCGAGATGATCCCCACCGCCGGCACGAACAGCGCCCCGGCCAGGCCGGCCATGCCGGCGGCCACGACGTAGCCGACGAGCTTGACGCCGGCCGGGTCGTAGCCGAGGAAGCGGACCCTTTCCTCGCCGTCGCGGACGGCCACCAGCAACTCGCCGTACCGGCTGCGGATGAGTTGCCGGGCCAGCGCCAGCAACGCGAGCAGGCTGGCGGCGATGATGAAGTAGACCATCCGCTGGTTGACCGGGTCGTCCAGGTCGTACCCGAAGAAGCCCTGGATGTCGGTGAGGCCGTTGGTGCCGCCGGTGGTGCCCTGCTGGCCGACCAGCAGGATCACCATCGCGGCGGCGAGCGCCTGGCTGAGGATGGCGAAGTAGGCGCCACGGACCCGGCGGCGGAACACCAGCGAGCCGAGGCCGAACGCGACGGCCATCGGCAGCAGCACGGTGGCCGGCAACGCGATCCACGGGCTGGCGAACGGCCGCCACCACAGCGGCAGCTCGTCGAGCTGGCCGTAGAGCTGCATGAAGTCGGGCAGCTCGCCGGGGCCGGCGTCGGCGAGCTTGAGGTGCATGGCCATCGCGTAGCCGCCGAGGCCGAAGAACACCCCCTGGCCGAGGGTGAGCATGCCGCCCCGGCCCCAGGCGATGCCGATGCCGACCGCGACCATCGCGACGCACAGGTACTTGGCCAGCAACGACAGCCGGAAGTCCGACAGGGTCAGCGGGGCGACGGCGAACAGCAGCGCCGCGCCGAGGGCGAACCCGGCGGCGGTGCGGGCCGGGCCGTCGAACCGGCGGCCGCGCCGGCCGCCGGCCGGGGTGCCGGCCGCGCTGGCGGGATCGGTGCGGACCAGCGGCGCGGCGGTCATGCGAGGCTCCTGGTACGCAGGGTGAACAGCCCCTGGGGCCGCCACTGGAGGAACGCCACGATCGCCACGAAGACGATCACCTTGGCGACGCTGAGCGTGGTGAGGTACTCGCCGGTGGCCTGGAGCACGCCCAGCGCGAAGGCGACGATCACGCTGCCCTTGAGCTGGCCGATGCCACCGACCACGACGACCAGGAAGGCGTCGATGATGAGGTTGGTGCCCATCGTCGGGCCGATCGGCCCGAGCAGGGTCAGCGCGACCCCGGCGACGCCGGCCAGGCCGGAGCCGATGAAGAAGGTCGTCCGGTCGACCCGCGCGGTGGGGATGCCGGAGACGGCGGCGAGGTCGCGGTTCTGCACCACCGCGCGGATGCGCCGCCCGAGCGGGGTGAGCCGCAGCGCCAGGGTCAGCGCCAGCACGGCGGCCAGCGCGAGCGCCAGGATGAACAGCCGGTTGTTGGCGACGGTCAGCCCGCCGGGCAGGGACACGTTGCCGGTCAGCAGCGCCGGGGCCCGGGTCTGCACGTTGGGGCTGCCGAAGACGTCGCGGGCCAGTTGCTGCAGCATCAGCGAGACGCCCCAGGTGACCAGCAGGGTGTCCAGCGGGCGGGCGTAGAGGCGGCGGATCAGCAGCACCTCCAGCAGCACGCCCATGGTGCCGGCCACCGCGAAGGCGACCGGCAGCGCCACCAGCAGCGACCAGCCGGCGGCGGTCACGGTCTGCTGCAGGACGTAGGTGGTGTAGGCGCCGGCCATGATGAACTCGCCGTGCGCCATGTTGATCACGTTCATCTGGCCGAAGGTCAGCGCCAGGCCGAGGGCGATGAGCAGCAGCACCGCGCCGATGCTGACGCCGGTGAAGAGCTGACCGAAGAGGACTGTCACGTTCGCGCTCCGAAGTGGTGGGTCGGCCCGGGCGGGGGTGCCTCCCGCCCGGGCCGGGATCGGTCAGCTCAGGCCGCTCGCCCAGGGGTAGCTCTTCAGGTACGGGTCGGGCGTGATCGGCTTGCCCGAGTTCCACACCTCGGTGATCAGCCCGTCCGCGCCGACCTTGCCGATCCGGGCGGTCTTGGCGATGTGCTGGGTGGGGCCGTCCACCGTGACCAGGCCCTCCGGGGCGTCGTAGGTGATGCCGCCGGAGGCGGCCCGGACCTTCTCCACCTCGAAGGTGCCGGCCTTGTCGACCATCGCCTTCCACAGGTACACCGCGACGTAGGCGGCCTCCATCGGATCGCTGGTCGGCTTGTCCGCGCCGTACTTGGCCTTGTATGCGGCGACGAACTTCTGGTTGGCCGCGCCGGGGGTGGTCTGGTAGTAGTTCCAGGCGGTCAACTGGTCCTTGAGGTACTGGGTGCCGATTCCCTTGACCTCCTCCTCGGCGATCGACACCGACACCACGGGCATGCTCGCGGCGGTCAGTCCGGCGGAGGTGTACTCCTTGAAGAACGCCACGTTGCTGTCGCCGTTGAGGGTGTTGAACACGGCGTCGGCCTTCGACGAGCGGACCTTGTTGACGATGGTGCCGAACTCGGTGGAGCCGAGCGGGGCGTAGTCCTCGCCGAGCACGGTCATCCCGTTCGCCGCCGCGTACGCCTTGATGATCTTGTTGGCGGTACGCGGGAAGACGTAGTCGCTGCCGACCAGGTAGACCGACTTCTTGCCCTGCGCCTTGAGGTAGTCCAGGCCGGGCACGATCTGCTGGTTGGTGGTGGCCCCGGTGTAGAAGATGTACGGCGACTGCTCCAGCCCCTCGTACTGCACCGGGTAGAACAGCAGCGCCTTGTTCTTCTCGAAGACCGGCTTGACCGCCTTGCGGCTGGCCGAGGTCCAGCAGCCGAAGACGGCGGCGACCCGGTCCTGGGAGATCAGCTTCTCGGCCTTCTCGGCGAAGGTGGGCCAGTCGGAGGCGCCGTCCTCACCGACCGGGACGATCTTCTTGCCCAGCACGCCACCGGCGGCGTTGATCTCCTCCACGGCGAGCATGATGGAGTCCCGCACGGTGACCTCGCTGATGGCCATGGTGCCGGAGAGCGAATTGAGCAGGCCGACCTTGACGGTGTCGCCGGACACGTCGGCGCTGACCCCGGTGGTCGACTTCTCGTCGGAGGTCTTGCTGCCGCAACCGGCGAGCGCGGCGGCGGCAATCAGGGTCAAGGCGCCCGCCAGGATGCGGCGGCCCCGGAACTGTGACATTCATTCTCCCTGCGGAGCGATGTTCGCCGGATAATTTTCCGTGCCGGCCCGCACTGGCCGACAGGTATTGCTGGCAATGATTGGTAGGCGGTGCGGTCGTGGCGCAGTTCGGCGGGCTCGTCGAGCGACGTGTGGGGCGTCGCGGCGGCGGTCCGCAGTGGACCTTCGGGCAGCAAAAGCCTCTGCCCCTTTGATTGCCGCCACGTTTCCCGGCCCTTAATTGACTGTTTCCCGGACCGATCTCGACACATACGAAAAAGGCCACCGCCACAATGGACGATGACCGCTCACGACAATGCGCTACGCCTATCCGACACAGGACGGCCCATCAACCACCGAGCTCGCCCAACAATAGACGGGAATGGCGATTACTTCACGCAGGAAGCATCCTAGAACCCCCACCCACCCCCCTGTCAACACCCCGCCCCGCCGCTCCCCGCCCCGCCCGGCCCGCCCGCCCGGCCCGCGTGATCAAGAGGTTTGCGTCAGCCGTGGAGCTGGAGCTGACGCAAACCTCTTGATCACCGGGGACAACTAGGGGGCCGGAGGGGTGGGAGGGGGAGGGGAGGGTGGGGTCAGAGTTCGGCGAGGACGGTGAAGTCGAGGCCGTCGGCCTCGGCGAGGTAGATGCGTTGGCGGACGTGGCGGCGGCGCAGCTGCAACTCGCCCCGGGGGCCGTGGTAGGTGACCGCGTCCGCCGCCGCCCCGATGGCGCGGACGTCCAGCGTGCGGGCGCGGGCGATCAGGGCGGCGAGCAGCATCACGCCCTCGTAGCAGGACTCCCCCAGGCTGCCCAGCGGCGGCGCGTCCACCCCGAACCGGCGGGCGAACGCGCCGTGGAAGTCCAGGTTCTCCCGGGTGACCAGGCCGGCGAAGAACCCGGCCGTGCTGAACAGCCGGCGGGTGCCGCCGACGCCGCTGGCCAACAGCATGTTCTCGTCCATCAGGGTGCTCAACCGCAGGCACCGCTGGTCCAGACCGGACCGGCCGAAGGCCCGGTTGAACCGGACGGCGTCGGCACCGACGAGCAGCATCAGCACCGCGTCGGCCTCGGCCCGCTCGATCTCCCGCAGCACCGGTCCGAAGTCCTCGGTGCCCAGCGGCAGGAACGCCCGCCCGCACACCCGCGCCCCGTCGTCGCGGGCGTACCGCAGGGCCGCCTGCGCGGTGCGGCGCGGCCAGACGTAGTCGTTGCCGACCAGGTACCAGCGGCGGACCCCCTGCTCCCGGGCCAGCAGCCGCATCGCCGGGCGGAGCTGCGCGTCCGGCGTCTCGCTGGTCAGGAACACCCCCTCGGTACGCTCCCCGCCCTCGTACAGGGCGGTGTAGACGTACGGCACCCGGTGCGCGATCCGGGGCGCCACCGCCTGCCGGACCGAGGAGATGTGCCAGCCGGTGACCCCCTGCACCGCCCCCGTGGACACCAGCGCCTCCACCTCGGCGGCGACCTCGGCCGGGGGCGCACCGCCGTCGACCGGCACCAGCCGCAGCTCCCGGCCGAGCACCCCGCCGGCCCGGTTGACCTCCTCCACCGCCAACTGGGCACACAGCTCGCAGGTGGGGCCGAACATGCCGGCCGGGCCCCGCATCGGAAAGACCAGCGCGACACTGACCACCGACCGGTCGACGGTCAACCAGGGGGCCGCCCCGGCCGTGCCGCCCGAGCGGGGCAACGGCTCCGGCACGCCGTGGGGGCCGGGCACCGGCACGGACATGCTGACATGATTGCCGGCAACCCTGGCGGGCCACCAGACCCGACCGAAAACCGGGACGCTTCGGTAACATGGCAACCCACCGAACGGGGAGAGACATGGCCGACGATCCCACGACGCCCGTCGACCTGATGCGCGCGCTCACCCGCGCCGAACGGCTGCTCGCCCGCCGGGTCGGCGCAGTGCTCACCACCGAGGGGCTCACCGTCGAGGCGTGGCGGGTGCTCTGCCGCCTCGCCGACGGGCAGGGCCACCCGATGAGCGAGGTCTCCACCGAGGAGTCGTTGCCGCCGGGCACCCTGACGAAGCTCGTCGACCAGCTCGTCGACCAGAATCTGGTGCACCGCCGGATCGACCCGTTCGACAGGCGACGTATCCGGGCCTACCTGACCCCCCGGGGCCGCCGCGAACAGGAACGCATCGACGCCCTCGTCCGGGCCGAGCTGGCCGGGGTCCTCGACGACGCGACGCTGACCGGGCAGCTCGTCGACCTGGTCGCCCGGCTCGACCCGCGCCGGCAGCCGGTCCGGGCCGGCTGACCCCGGCCAGCTCCACCAGGGATTCCGCCCAGCGCCCGGCCGGTGGCCGCCGGTGCGGGGTGGTGGGGCCGCTAGGCGGCCGGCACCGCGTCGGCCCCGGTGCGGGTCGCGGGTCGGTGGAGACCCTCGGCTGCGCCCCCGGGCGGGGTGTTCGCGTCGACCGGGGCGGTGAGCAGGGTGCGCAGGGTGTGCGCGTCGACGGCGGTGGCGGTGAGCAGCGCCGCCGGGCCGCCCGCCAGCGGCAGCCAGGCGGCGGAGGCCCCGGGGCCGGCGGGGAGCAGCCGGCCCCGGGGTTGACCGCCACCGGCGTCCACGGTGGCCGGTCCCGACGCGGCGGCGGGACCGACCACCAGCAACGACCCGGTCGCCGTCGCCCCGCCCAGCACGGCCGGCCCGGCCCAGCCGGGTGCGGCCGGGCCGACCGCCAGGGACTGGCGCAGCAGCGGCCGGCCGCCGTGGTCGACCGAGGTGGCCACCACGACGTCGCCGGCGGGTTCGCCGTACCGGCCGCAGACCAGTTCCTCGCGCCAGAGCAGCCGGGCCCCCTCGGCGAGGGTCACCCGGGACCCGGCGACGTGGTCGCAGCCGGCCGCCGCGACCAACTGCTCCGGAAGCCAGTGCAGGGTGCCGCCGTCGTGCACGGTCGCGTCGACCCGCATCCGGGAGACCGCGCCGGGCCGGCCGGGCAGGGCCACCGAGGCCGCGACGGTACGCACCCGCACCTGCGCCCCCGGCCCCACCTCGACGCTCAACCGCAGGTCGTCACCGGCCAGCGGACCGGCCGCGCCGCCGACGACGTACACCGTGGGGACGCCGTCCTCGGCGGCGGCCTGGCGCAGCAGCAGCGGTGACTCGCCGCGCAGCTCGCGCAGCACGGTGCGGCCCCGACGGTCGGCCACCGCCACCACCCGGGCGACCGCGCGCATCAGGCGACGGCCAACCGGCCACGGTGGTGGGCCAGCTCGTGGCGGACCCAGTCGGCCACCCCGGTGGCCAGCGGATCGCCCACGATGGACAGGAACACCGTCGGCAGGTCCCCCCGCCGGGCGCGGGCGTCGCGGTCCATCACCGACAGGTCGGCCCGTACCAGCGGGGCCAGGTCGGTCTTGTTGATGACCAGCAGGTCGGCGGCGGTCACCCCGGGCCCACCCTTGCGGGGCACCTTGTCGCCACCGGCGACGTCGACCACGAAGATCTGCCTGTCGACCAGCCCCCGGCTGAAGGTGGCGGTGAGGTTGTCCCCGCCGCTCTCCACCAGCACCAGGTCCAGCGGCCCGACCCCGTCGACCAGCTCGTCGATGGCGTCGAGGTTCGCGCCGATGTCGTCGCGGATCGCGGTGTGCGGGCAGCAGCCGGTCTCCACCGCCCTGATCCGGGCCGGGTCGAGCACCCCGGCCCGGCGCAGGAAGTCGGCGTCCTCGGTGGTGTAGATGTCGTTGGTCACCACGCCCAGGCGCAGCTCGTCGGCGAAGGCCCGGCACAGCGCCGCGACCAGCGCGGTCTTGCCCGACCCGACCGGCCCGCCGATGCCGACCCGCAGTGGGCGGGCGGTGGACGGCAGCGGGGCGTGCGGGTCGACCCCCGGCTCGGGGTGGGTGTGCGGCACGGTCTCGTCGTGCGGGATCGACGCGTGCGGGGTCGGCGATACGGTTTCAGGACGCAAAGAGACGCACCTCCCAGGTGGTGTGGACTTCGGCGTGGATGTCGGTGAGCGGGGCGGCCGGGGACGGCAGCCACTCGGGCGGGTCGTCGGCGGTGGCGACCGCGCGGGCCGCCGTGGCGTCGCAGTCGACGGCCAGCGCCGCCAGCACCGCGTGCACCCGGTACGGGTCGAGGCCGAGCAGCCGGACCGCGGCGCTGGCCGGGCCGGTCACCGACCCGTACGCGGCGACGGTGGCGACCGCCACCGCGTCGAGGCCGCCGGCGGCGGCGACCAGGCCGAGCACCAGCGGCTGGTGCGGCCCGGACGGGCCGGTGGGCAGGTCGTCGAACCCGCCGCCGGGCCAGATCTCCCGGCCGGCCCGCAGCAGCGCCCGACCCTGCCGGCGGGAGACGGCCCGCAGCGCCGGGGCGGCGGTACGGGCGTCCAGTTCGGCGTCCAGCCGGGCCAGCGTCGCCCGCCGGTCGGCGGTGCCGGCGGCCCGGTGGGCCGCCACCGCGAAGGCGGCGGCGACCAGCCCACCGGTGGCCAACCGGCCGCGCAGGAACCCGGCCAGGGTGGCCGGGTCGGTGACCAGCCCGGCCGCCACCGCCGCCTCCAGGCCGCCGGAGTGGGCGTGCGCCCCGGCGGGGAACCTGCCGTCGGCCAGCAGCAGCACCATGCTCGACGGGGTCATCAGAACAGGTGGTACCGCTGGGCCATGGGCAACTCGGTGACCGGTTCCGGATCGACCACCACCCCGTCGATCCGGACGGTGAAGGTGTCCGGGTCGACCTCGATGCGCGGCAGCGCGCCGTTCTCGGGCAGGTCGGCCTTGCCCCGCGAGCGCACGTCGGCCACCGGGACCAGCGGGCGGCGCACGTCCAGCCGCAGGCCCGCCTCCAACGCGGCCGGCGCGACGAACGCCACGCTGGTCGCGGCGGGCACCACGCCGTACGCGCCGAACATCGGCCTCGGCAGCATCGGCTGCGGGGTGGGGATGGAGGCGTTCGCGTCGCCCATCTGCGCGTACGCGATCATCCCGCCCTTGATCACCAGGTGGGGCCGGACGCCGAAGAACGCCGGGTCCCAGAGCACCAGGTCGGCGAGCTTGCCCGGTTCCACCGAGCCGATCTCCCGTTCCAGCCCGTTGGCCATCGCCGCGCAGATGGTGTATTTCGCCACGTAGCGGCGGGCCCGGTGGTTGTCGGCCGGGCCGTCACCGGGCAGCGCGCCCACCCGGCGCTTCATCACGTGCGCGCTCTGCCAGGTCCGGGTGATCACCTCGCCGACCCGGCCCATCGCCTGCGAGTCGGAGCCGATGATGGAGATCGCCCCGAGGTCGTGCAGCAGGTCCTCGGCGGCCATCGTGGACGGCCGGATCCGGCTCTCGGCGAACGCCAGGTCCTCCGGCACCGACGGGTTCAGGTGGTGGCAGACCATCAGCATGTCGAGGTGCTCGGCGAGGGTGTTGCGGGTGTACGGCCGGGTCGGGTTCGTCGACGACGGCAGCACGTTCGGTTCCCCGGCCACCGTGATGATGTCCGGCGCGTGCCCGCCCCCCGCCCCCTCGGTGTGGTACGAGTGGATCGCCCGCCCGGCGATGGCGCGCAGCGTGTCGGCCACGAACCCGGCCTCGTTGAGGGTGTCGGTGTGGATGGACACCTGCACCCCGGACGCGTCGGCGACCCGCAGGCAGGCGTCGATCGCCGCCGGGGTGGTCCCCCAGTCCTCGTGCAGCTTGAAGCCACCCGCCCCGGCCCGCAACTGCTCCCACAGCGCCTCCGTGGAGACCGTGTTTCCCTTGCCCAGCAGCAGCACGTTCACCGGGAAGGCGTCCAGCGCCTCGTGCATCCGGGCCAGGTGCCAGGCGTTCGGGGTGACGGTGGTGGCCCGGGTCCCCTCGGCCGGGCCGGTGCCCCCGCCGACGAGGGTGGTGATGCCCGAGGTGAGCGCCTCGGTGACGATCTGCGGGCAGATGAAGTGCACGTGGGTGTCCACCGCCCCGGCGGTGAGGATGCGCCCGTTGCCGGCGATCACCTCGGTGGACGGGCCGATCACCAGGTCCGGGTGGACGCCGGGCATGGTGTCCGGGTTGCCGGCCCGCCCCAGCGCCACGATCCGCCCGTCGCGCAGCCCGACGTCGGCCTTCACCACCCCCCAGTGGTCCAGCACCACCGCGCCGGTGATCACCGTGTCCAGGGCGCCCTCGGCCCGGGTGGCCCGGGACTGGCCCATCGACTCGCGGATCACCTTGCCGCCGCCGAAGACCGCCTCGTCCCCGCCGACGCAGTGGTCGACCTCCACCTCGATCAGCAGGTCGGTGTCGGCCAGCCGGATGCGGTCGCCGGTGGTCGGGCCGTACAGGTCGGCGTAGCGTCGCCGGTCCACGGTGCTCATCGGCCCGCCTCCGCGTCGCGCGGGCCGGACCCGTCGGCGTCCGGCCCCGGGTCGAGGGGGCCGGCGACCTCGCCGCGCAGCCCCGGCACCACCCGGGCCCCGCCCAGCGGCACCAGGTCGACGGTGCGGTTCACGCCCGGCTCGAACCGCACCGACGTTCCCGCCGGCACGGCGAGCCGCTGGCCGTACGCGGCGACGCGGTCGAAGCGCAGCCCCGGATTGGTCTCGGCGAAGTGGTAGTGCGAGCCGACCTGGATCGGCCGGTCGGCGGTGTTGACCACCAGCAGGGTGGTCACCGGACGCCCCACGTTGATCCCGACCGGTCCGTCGCCGGGCAGGATCTCCCCCGGGATCACGGGATCGGGTGGTGCACCGTCACCAACTTGGTGCCGTCCGGGAACGTCGCCTCCACCTGCACCTCCCCCAGCATCTCCGGAATGCCGTCGAGCACGTCGTCGCGGCTGAGCACGGTTCGGCCGGCGGCCATCAGGTCGGTGACGGTCCGGCCGTCCCGGGCCCCCTCCAGCAGGAAGGCGGTGATCAGGGCGACGGCTTCGGGATAGTTGAGGCGCAGTCCGCGCTCGCGCCGGCGGCGGGCGACGTCCGCGGCGACGTGGACGAGCAGGCGGTCCTGCTCGTGGGGCGTGAGGAACACGGGATCTCCCGGGCGGCTCGGCGTGTTTCCCACCGTAACGGCCGGAACCGGGCCGGGGGCGCGGAACGGGCACGGGGCAGGAAGGACACACGGGACCGCCGTCGGGCCACCGGCAGGATGCTCCGGGGCCCCACCGGCCCCGGCCCGCCACGGGGCCACTCGGCGGTGGTGGTTGGGAAGGACCGCACCGCCAACCGCTGGACCGACCGTAGAGGATCACCCCGGGCCGTGGCAACGCCCCGGCGGGACGTCAGGCGAACAGCAGCAGCGGGTCGGTGTCGCCGCGCACCCCGACGAAACAGGCGGCGGACGTCCGGCAGCCCCGGCGCACCTCCCGCACCCCGTGCATCCGGCCCGCCTCGAACATGACCAGGTCACCCTGGCCGGGCAGCACCGTGTCGTGCGGCGGCCCGACCCGTTCCGGGTCGAGGCCGTAGTCGAACGGGTCGGCCTTGAGCGCCACGAACTCGTCCTCGCCGAGGCGTCCCCAGAAGTCGATCTCGCCGCCGTCACCGGGTGCCGGCACCTCCAGGTAGATGTTGACCCCGAGCCGTCGCCGCAGCCGGTAGGTGTCCAGCAGCGGGATCTGCCGGCGGTCGATGTGCGGGCGGCCCCGGCCGCCGGGGGTCATCCGGCGCAGCACCCCGGGGAGCATCATCCGCCCCTCGTGCCGGCCGACCGTCGCCCCGTACGGCCACATCTCGTCGAGGTCCAACCGGATCAGGTCGGTGGGCGACTGCCGTCCGGCGAACACCTCGTGCCGGATCAGCCGGGTGGTGGCCGGCGCGTCGTCGAGATACCGGCGGACGACGTCACCGCCGTTGGCGACCTGCCCCATCGAGGTGCCGACGCTGGTGAACTCCGTGGTGAGGGAGAAGTTCGCCGCCGCGACGGCGGCCACCACCCGGGGCAGGACGGCGTCGCACTCGGCCGGCGGGAAGTACTCCCGGTGCCAGATCAGGTCGATCTCCCCGGTGGCGAGGTCCCGCAGCGACCCGGGGGTCAGCCGGTCGCTGCGGCGCAGGTGTTGGCTCACGTCACTCCCTCGTCGGGCGGCTGCGGCACGGGCCGCGCTCAGCCGCCCTGTAGCTGTCGCAGGTCGGCCTCCGCCCGTACCGTGTCGGGGTGGTCGTCGCCGAGGACGCGTCGCCGGTCGGTGACCACCTTGGCCAGGACCTTCTCGGCCTCCACCCGGTCGCCGGTGGCGACCAGCGCCTCGGCCAGGGTGTGCCGGGCGGCGATCATCCCGAGGTGCTGGTCCTCCCGGCGGGCGGTGTCGGTGGCGAGGATCGCCCGCAGGTCGGTCAGGGCCTCGGCGGCCCGCCCCTCGTGCAGCAGGCACAGGGCCAGGGTGTGCCGGACGGTCAGCGTCTCCAGGTGGTCGGGGGCCCAGTGCCGCAGCCGGATCTCCAGGATCTCGGTCAGCTCGGCGCGGGCATCGGCGTACCGGCCCTGGGCGGCCACCGCGCGGGCCAGGCTGTGCCGGGCGGTCATGGTGTCCCGGTCCTCCGGGCCGCGGACCCGGAACTCCGCCCGGACGATGTCCCGCAGCTCCTGCTCGGCGTCGGCCCACCGGCCCTGCTCGAAGATGGTCCGGGCCAGCTTGTGCCGGCTGGCCAGGGTGTTGCGGTGCTCCCGGCCGAGCAGCGCCTCCCGGGCCGGGATGATCTCCCGCAGCTCGGTCTCGGCCCAGTCCAGCTGCCCCTGTTCCAACGCCGCCCGGGACCGCTCGTGGCGCAGGCTGAGCACCGCCCGCTCCCGGGGGTCGAGGCCGATCCGACGGCAGGCGGCCAGGCAGCGGTCGAGCAGGATCTCGGCCTGGCCGGGCAGGCTGACGGCCAGCAGGAAACGGGCGATCAACCGGGCCAGGTCCAGTGCGGTGGTGAGCAGTTCCGGCTCGGTACGGGGCAGCTCCCCCGCGTCGAAGAAGGCCAGCACCGCGCCGGTCGTCGGCGGGGCCAGCACGTGCCAGCTGGCCCACTTGTCGGGCTCGTCCGGGTCGAACTCCTCCTCCCGGGGCCGGTCCGGGTCCCGCAGCCGCAGCACGTCGAGCAGGGTGAGCACCAGCTCGTGGTAGGCGGGCCGGTCGGCGATCACGTCGGGGTGGTCGTGCACCAGCTCGCGTACCAGCGGGTGCAGGGTCACCACGTGCGCGACCGGCGACTGCGCGGGCAGCGACCCGATCACGCCGAGGTCGACCAGGGCGAAGTCGGCGAGCGACCGGAGCACCTCACGCAGCCGGTCCTCACCGATCTCACCGACCAGCCGGGACGCCGACAACCGGGCCGGGTCGAGCAGGATCTGGTACGGGATCGGCGCGTCCCCCAGCGAGGCCAGCAGCCGCAGCATCGGGCGGGCCTGGGCCAGCCCTCGCCCGGCGAGCAGGTCCAGCGACATCTCCCAGGACTGCACGACCGGCCGTACCGCCCGGTCGAACGCCTGCGACACGGTACGGGTCGTGCCGGCGCCGGAGCGGCGGTCCAGGGCCTCCCGGTAGCCGTCGTAGGTGCGGATGGAGACCCCGGGGCCGCCGACCGGGATGCGGTTGGCCTCGGCGAGGTAGGTGCCCGCCCCGCGCAGGGCCAACGGATGCCCCTTGAGCCGGGTGGCCAGGCTGGTGGCCTGGGCGAGGTTGCCGGGCGCGTCACCGGCGAGGTCGATCAGGACCTGGGCGGCGTCCGGTGGGGAGAGTTCCCGCACCGGGTGCATGGTCGACCAGTCACCCCAGGTCTCCTGGCGACCGTCGCGGGTGGTGACCAGGACCAGCCCGTTGCGGGTACGCGGCTGGCGGAACCACCCGGTGCCCTCGGCGACCCGGCCGTCGAGCGGGGCCAGCAGGGACGGCTCGTCGGCGTTGTCGAAGATCAGCAGCCACGGCCGGTCCGACTCGTTGAGCAGCGTCCACACCAGCTCCACCGGGCTGCGGGTCTTGCCCGCCCAGGCCAGGTCGAGCTGGCTCTCCGGGGCCTGGAGCTGGCCGGCGATCTCGCGCATGCCGGCACTGACCCGGGCCGAGTCCTTCGCCGAGATCCACCAGACCAGCCGACCGCGTGCCTCCAGCCGGCGGGCCACCTCCAGCGCGGTGGCGCTCTTGCCGCAGCCGCCCAGCCCCCAGAGGATCTGGGCGGCCTCCTCGGCCGGGCGGAGCGTGCCGGCCGGCGGCTCGGCGGCCCGCAGGATCGTCTCGACCAGTTCGTCGCGACCGCGCAGCGGCAGCCGACCGGGGCGGGGCGGGGTGATGGAGAAGCCGGCGTCCTGCGCCGCGCCGGTCATCGTCGACCGGCGCCGGGGCCGGGGGCCGGGGTGCGGCCAGGCCGGAACGTGGACGGGACACCCGGCGTCGCGTGGGGCCGGAAACGGGTCGGGGACGGGAAGGACCGCCGCGTTGCGGGCCGAGCCGCCCGGGTCTGGTGAGCGGGACCGAGGGAACTCATCTGACCTCCCGGAGGGGCGGGACGACAGGGGCCACGCCCACGGGTGGGTGCGGCCCGTGGTGGTGATCCTTCCCCCAACCCTACCCGTCCGCAGCGCCGGTATCACTGCGCGTCGACCACCGGGACCGAACGTGCGGGTCTTGTGGACGGGACGGCGGGACCGGCCGACCGGGCAGGGGAGGCCGACGGCGTGACCCCGCCGGCCGTACGGGTGCTGGCGGGCCGACGGTACCGTGCCGGCCATGTCGACTGTGGAGCTGCTGGCCTGGCTGCCCGTGCACGGGCACATCGACTGGGGATCGGTGCCGGACTGGTTCGGCGGCCTCGGCACGGTGGGCACCCTGCTCTTCGGCGTGCTCAGCCTGCGCCGGGAGATCCGGGCCCGCCGGCGTGAGGACCGGGCCGCCCGCGCCCGGCAGGCCCGCCTGGTGTCGACCTCCACCCGGATCGAGGGCGGCGGGGTGCTACGGGTGCGGGTCACCAACGACAGCGACGGACCGGTCTTCGACCTGACCGCCACCCCCCGGGTCCGGGCCGGGGGCGACGACGGGGACGTCGTCGTCGGGGTCGCGGCGGTGACCGGACCGGTGGACCGGCTCAACGGGCACCGCGACGGCGAACTGTTCGTCACCGTCGACCGCGCGGTCGACCTGACCGGTTTCGCGTCGGCCACCGTGGAGCTGTGCTTCACCGACCAGCAGGGCAACCGGTGGCGACGTCGGGGTGCGACGGAGCCGGAGCTGGACCTGGGTGTCGAGCCGTCGGGCCGCCGACTGCGGCTGCCGTGGCGGCGGGGCTGACCGGCGCTCCGCCGGCCCACCGGCCGGTACGACTCAGGTGGCCGGGGTGACCGCCGCCAGCCACTGCTGGGCCAGCACGGCGTGACCGGACGGGGTCAGGTGCACCCCGTCGTCGGTCCACACCCGGTCGTCGACGTCGGCGGTGTCGAACCGTGCCTGCACCGCGACCAGCGTCGCGTCGAACTCGACGGCCAGCTTGCGCACCGCGTCGAGCTTCGGGTCCAGGTCCTCGTGCCAGCGCCGCTGGTCGTCGTCGACCGGGAGCAGGAACGGTTCCATCAGCACCAGCCGGACGCCGGGCAGCGCGTCGCGGGTGGTGCCCAGCACGTGCCGGTAGTCGGCGGTGAACTCCTCGACGGTGGTGGCCTCGCCGCTGCTGTACCGCCGCCAGGTGTCGTTGATCCCGATCAGCACCGACACCACCTGCGGGGACAGCGCCAGGCAGTCGTCCGACCAGCGGGCCCGCAGGTCGCGTACCCGGTCGCCGCCGACGCCCCGGTTGCGGAAGGTCACCAGGTGACCCGGGTGCCGCGCGGTGAACCAGGCGGCGGCCATCATCGCCCAGCCCACCCCGAGGTCGGCGGGGTCGGTCCGGTCCCGTCCGGCGTCGGTGATGCTGTCGCCGATGAACAGCACCCGACCGTCGCGCGGTATCTCCACCGTCATCCGTCCGCTCCCCTGTCGTCGTCGGACGCCCATCATCCCCGCTGTCCGACCGGGACACCAGCGCGGAAGTCGGCGCGGCGGTGGTGTCCATCGCCGGTCCGGGCCGGCCGACCGGTACAGTGGTGCTCCGCATCCGACGCCCCAACGGGTGTCGTGCGCGAGCGTCAAGCAGCGGCGCGGTCCCCGGCCCGTCCCGGCGGCTGCACCCGCGGCCCACCGGCATGGACCGATCATCACGCGCCGCCGGCTCCGGCCGGTGGTTTCGCGCCGGTTCGCAAGGACGTCAGACGCCATGCCACAGTCACCGCTCGACCTCACCGAGGCTGTCCTCCGGTTGGGGTCCATCCGTCACGACGAGATGGGCTTGGACGCCGTCCTGTCCCGGATCACTGAGGTGGCCCTGGAGAGCATCCCGGACGCCGCCGAGGTGACGGTGACCCTGGTGCACGGCACCGAGGCGACCACCGCCGCCCACACCGGCGAGCTCGCGCTCCAGCTCGACAGGTGGCAGTTCGAACAGGGCCGTGGCCCGAGCCTGGACGCGGCCACCACCGGCACGGTGCTGATCGTGGCGGACATGACCGAGGAGCGGCGCTGGCCGGAGTGGGCGGCCCGGGCGCACGCCGTGGGGGTGTGCTCGTCGATGTCGCTGGGCCTGCCGATCCAGGAGGCGGTGGTGGGGGCTCTCAACCTGTACGCCACCCGGGTCGGCGCGTTCGGCCCGCTGGCCGCGCCGGCCCGGACGTTCGCCGACCACGCCGCGGTGGCCCTGGCCAACGCGCACCTCTACGACAGCACCGCGACGCTGGCCGGGCAGATGCAGGAGGCGATGCGCAACCGGGCGGTGATCGAGCAGGCCAAGGGCATCATCATGGGGCAGCGCCGGTGCACGGCCGACGAGGCGTTCGCGATGCTGGCCCGGGTGTCGCAGAATTCCAACCGCAAGCTGCGGGACGTGGCGGAGGCCCTGGTGCGGCAGGTCACCCGGTCGGTGCCCGGTCAGCCGACCGCCGCCGACCGCTGAGACACGGGGTTCAGCGGCTGCCGGCGGTGGCCCGACCGACGAGGGCGGCGGCGACGTCGCGCAACCGGCGGTGGGAGTCCTGGGAGAGCTTGGCGAGGATGCCGAAGGCCTCGTCGGCGGTGCACCGGCGTTGCCCCATGATGATGCCCTTGGCCTGCTCGATCACCGCCCGGCTCTCCATCGCCGAGCGCATCTGTTCGGCCAGGGTGGCGGTGCTGGCGTAGAGGTGGGCGTTGGCCAGGGCCACCGCCGCGTACGCGGCGAACGTCCGGGCCAGTTCCACCGTCTCGGCGTCGAACGTGTGCGGCCGGACGCCGTAGAGGTTGAGGGCGCCCACCACCGCCTCCTGGATCGGCAGGCCGATCGCGACCACGCTGCCGATGCCGGCGTCGGCGGCCCGCGTCGCCCAGCCCGGCCAGCGTTCCTCGGTGCCGGTGTCGGGCACGACGAGGGTGTCGCCGGTGACCGAGGCGTCCAGGCACGGGCCGTGGCCCTGCCGGTACTGCCACTCGTCGAGCTGTCGCGCGGCGTCGCCGGTGACGGCGACGCTCTGCGGGCTGCCGCCGCGCAGCAGGGTCACCGACACCTCGGACACGCCACGCAGGCTGCGGCAGGCCAGGTCGGCGATCATCCCCAACACCTCGTCCACCCCCACCTCGTCGAGGCGGATCCGGCCGAGTCGGGTCAGGGCGTCGTGCGGGGAGAGCGGGGGCGCTGCCATCACGGCTCCTTTCCGGTGGGCGTCCCCCGGGCTGCCCGTGGTGGGGCGCGTCTGCCCCGGCCCGACGGTGGGCCCGACGCACCGGGGTGCGCACAATCCGCACCATACCCGCACCCGGGGCCGACCGCCCCCGCACGCACCGCCGACGGGCTGGCCACGGCGGCCGGTCAGGCCAGGTAGGCGGGCGGCACCGCGTCGGTGAGCCACACGCCGTTGGCGCTGCGGTAGAAGGTGTGCCCGTCGCGGGCCATGGCCGCCGCGTCGACGGTCAGCACCACCACCGCGCCGCCCCGGCGGGCCCCGACCCGCCGGGCCGTCGGCACGTCCGGCGACAGGTGTACGTGGTGTCGTCCGCCCCGGTTGAGCCCGGTGGCCCGGATCGAGTCGAGGGCCGCGGCCCCGGTGCCGTGGTAGAGCAGGGCGGGTGGCGGTTGCGCGGTCAGTCCCAGGTCGACCGGGTAGGAGTGGCCCTGGCTGGCCCGGATGCGTTCCACCCCGTCGGCGTCCCGGGTCACCGCGAACCGTTGCTTGTCGTCGTCGGCGACGACGGTGTCCAGGGTGGCCCGGTCGATGCGCAGGGCGGCCAGCAGGTCGGCGACGGTCACCCACCCGCCCGGGTCGGGGGCGAGGCCGAACCGGGCGGGTCGGTGGCGCAGGGCCAGGGAGATCCGTTTGCTGGTCCGTACCCGCGTCTGGTGATCCATGTCGAGCATTGTCGGACCGGGGGCGGGCCCGCTCCACCGGTTATCCGGTGCCGCGCCCGCCCCCTGCGGTCGGCTCAGCCGGCGGCGCGCAGCGCCTCGGTGAGGGTGGTGGGACGGCGGCCGAGCAGCTTCTCCAGGTCGGCCACGGGCACGTACAGCGCGCCCCGGGCGAGGCCCCGGTCGGCGTCGGCCAGGGTGGCCGCGTACGGCTCGGGCAGCCCGGCGGAGACGAGCATCTGGGTGTACGCCGGCACCGGCAGGTCGGTGTAGCGGACGTCGCGTCCACTCTGGCGGGACACCTCGGCGGCCAGTTCGGTCATGGTGAACGCCTCGCCGCCCAGTTCGTAGACCCGACCGGCGTGGCCCTCGGTGGTGAGCACCTCGGCGGCGGCCTCGGCGTAGTCGGCCCGGGTGGCGGCGCTGACCCGGCCGTCGCCGGCCGACCCGGCGACCCCGTGGGCCAGGTAGTTGGCCAGTTGACCTGTGTAGTTCTCCAGGTACCAGCTGTTGCGCAGCAGCACGTACGGCAGGCCCGAGGCGCGCAGTTCCTCCTCGGTGGCCCGGTGTTCGGCGGCCAGCAGCAGGTCGGAGGTGTCGGCGTGGGCGATGCTGGTGTAGACGACCAGGCCGACGCCGGCCTGACGGGCGGCCTCGATCACGTTGTGGTGCTGCGGCACCCGCTGGCCGACCTCGCTGCCGGAGACGAACATCAGCTTCTCGGCGTCGGCGAAGGCGGTACGCAGCGAGTCGGGGTCGGTGTAGTCGGCCGCCCGCACCACGACGCCCCGGTCGGCGAGGTCGGCGAGCCGGTCCACGGAGCGGCCGAGGGCCACGACCTGCCCGGCGGGTACGCCCCGGCGCAGCAGGGATTCGACGATCAGGCGGCCCAGGTGGCCGGTGGCCCCGGTGACGACGACGGACATGGCGCTCTCCTTCGGGTGGCGTGCTCTTGTCGTACTCGCCAACGCGCAGGTAGGAGCCGATACTTCCCGGCAGAGAGTAGGCACCTTGAAGTTTGTGACGCACTGATGGAGAGTAAAGAGATGAGACCCGACCCGTTCCAGCGCGACTGCGGCAGCCGGCAGGTCATCGACCGGATCGGTGACCGGTGGAGCGTGCTGGTCGTGCTCACCCTCGCCGACGGCGAACGCCGCTACAGCGAACTGGCCGAGCACATCGACGGGATCAGCCAGAAGATGCTCACCCAGACCCTGCGCGGGCTGGAACGCGACGGCCTGGTCACCCGCACCGTGCACGCCAGCGTCCCGCCCCGGGTCGACTACGCCCTCACCGACCTCGGC
This sequence comes from Micromonospora sp. WMMD735, assembly GCF_049178995.1. NCBI lineage: Bacteria > Bacillati > Actinomycetota > Actinomycetes > Micromonosporales > Micromonosporaceae > Micromonospora > Micromonospora sp. WMMD735. The sequence goes on along the minus strand of NZ_JBMHMJ010000002.1, from coordinate 1,054,843 downwards.
CGCAGCCTGCTCGACCTGGTCTCCGGCCTGGAAGCCTGGGCCACCACCCACCTCGCCGAGGTGCAGGCGGCCCGGGTCCGCTACGACGCCGAGGTCCTGGGCCGCCCGACGACCACCGCGCGGGCCGGCCGCCGGTAAGGGGCGGACGTGAGGGCCGTCATAACGGGTGGACGACCGGCCGGTCGCTGCTGCTAGATTTCGGGCAGGTCATGAGCGCCAGCGTCAAGCCCCGGCTCGCTGGCCGGCAACCCTCCGCCACGGTGGGGTGCTCCGGGTGAGGACCAGGCACCGGTGAACGACCCGGTGCAAGCGTGGCCTGGTCACCCCAGGTCGACACCGATCAGGGAGAACCCGTGTCGAACCACCCACCCGGCGACGGCGTCACCGCCGTGACCCGATCCGGCGTCCGGTCCGTCGGCGTCCGGCTGGTCAGGCGGCGGCACGTCGACCTCATGCGGGTGCACAGCGACTCCTGTCGCCGCCGCTAGTCGGACCCCTCTTCCCGTGACACCCCAGCGGGATGCCCGGTGGGCATCCCGTCGGCGGCGCGCGTCCGCCGCCGCCCGACCACCTCCGGAGACACCCGTGCGATTCCTTCCTGCCCTGCCCACCCCCCGACTGTTCCGCGCCACCTGGACGCGGGTCGCCGCGCTCGGCGTCGCCGCCCTGCTCGCCGGCACCGCGCTGACCGCCTGCGGCGGCGACTCCGAGGCGGCCGACAACCCGTACGGCCTGCTCCAGCCGGGGGTGCTGCGCGCCGGCACGCTCACCGACGCCCCACCGAACGTCTACCTCAAGGACGGCACGTTCACCGGCTTCGACAACGACCTGCTCGTCGCCGTCGCCGGCAGGGTCGGGCTGAAGGTCGAGTTCGTCGGCACCGACTTCTCGGCGCTGCTGTCCCAGGTCAACAACCGCAAGTTCGACGTCGGCAGCTCCTCGATCACCGTCACCGAGGCCCGGAAGAAGACCGTCGACTTCGGCAACGGCTACGACTTCGGCTACTTCGGCCTCGACGTGCCGGCCGGCTCCCCGCTCACCGGCTTCGACCAGCTCGCCGGCAAGCGGGTGGTGGTCGTGCAGGGCACCGTGCAGGACGACTACGCCACCTCCCGCAAGCTCGACCCGGTGCGGGTGCCCGACTACAACGGGGCGATCAACCAGCTCAAGGCCGGCACCGCCGACGCCTGGATCGCCCCCGCCGAGATCGGCGAGAAGTCGGCCGCCGACAGCAACGGCAAGATCACGGTTGCGGCCACGGAGTTGAGCCCGGCCCCCACCGCGTACGCCGTCGCCAAGGGCAACGACGCGCTGCGCGAGGCGTTGGACAAGGGCCTCGACGAGGTCATCGCCGACGGCACCTGGACCCGGCTCCAGCAGCAGTACTACCCGGGTCGGCCGATCCCGGCCGGCTTCACCCCCGGCAGCGGCGACGTCACCGCCCCGGGCGCGGCGACGCCGTCGGCGTCGGCCACCTCCTGACGGTACGACCAGACCAGCGAGCGGGGCGGTAGGAGAACCATGGATCCGTTGAGCACCCTGTGGGAGACCTTCTTCGACGGGGACGCCATGCGCGAGGCGCTGCCCGAGATGCTGACCGTCGGGCTGCCCAACACGCTGATCCTGGCGGTCTCCGCCGCCCTGCTCGGCTCGGTGCTGGGCATGGCGCTGGCCGTGGCGGGCATCTCCCGTACCCGGTGGTTGCGCTGGCCGGCCCGGGTCTACACCGACGTGTTCCGGGGCCTGCCCGCCGCCGCCACCATCCTGCTGATCGGCGTCGGCCTGGCCCCGCTCGGCATGCAGGTGTGGGGCCCCAACCCGTACCCGCTGGGCATCCTGGCGCTGTCGCTGATCGCCGCCGCGTACATCGGGGAGATCTTCCGATCCGGTATCCAGAGCGTGGAGGCCGCGCAGCTGGAGGGGGCCCGCGCGCTGGGCTTCTCCTGGGGTGAGGCGATGCGCCTGGTGATCGTCCCGCAGGGCGTACGCCGGGTGCTGCCGGCCTGGGTGAACCAGCTGATCGCGCTGATCAAGGACTCCAGCCTGGTCTACTTCCTCGGCCTGCTGGCCAGCCAGCGGGAGCTGTTCCGGATCGGGCAGGACTACGCGGCCAACACCGGCAACCAGTCGGCGCTGCTGCTGGCCGGCCTGTGCTACCTGCTACTGACCGTGCCGCTGACGCACGCGGTCAACGCCATCGACCGCCGGCTGCGCCAGGGTCGGGCAGCCACCGTCGACCCTGACGACGACGGCGGGCTGGCCCTGGCCGGCGCGACCGTTCCACCACCACGCCCCACCCGGGAGGACCCCCGATGAGCACCGGCACCGCGACCACCACCTCGGTCAGCCTCGGCCTGCGCGACGTGCACCTGGCCTTCGGGACGAACCGGGTGCTGCGCGGCGTCGACCTGGACGTCGCCCGGGGCGCCACGGCCTGCGTCATCGGCCCGTCCGGCTCCGGCAAGTCCACCCTGCTGCGCACCGTGAACCGGCTGATCGAACCGGACTCCGGTGACGTCCTGCTCGACGGGCGCAGCGTGCTGCGCGACGACCCGGACGCCCTGCGGCAGCGCGTCGGGATGGTCTTCCAGCAGTTCAACCTGTTCCCGCACATGACCGTGCTGCGCAACATCACCCTGGCGTTGCGCCGGCTCAAGAAGCTGCCCGAGGAGGAGGCGGTGGCGCTGGCCCGTTCCCAGTTGGCGCTGGTCGGCCTCGCCGCCAAGGCCGACTCCCGGCCCGCCCACCTCTCCGGCGGGCAGCAGCAGCGGGTCGCGATCGCCCGCGCGCTGGCCCTGCAACCCCAGGTGATGCTCTTCGACGAGGCCACCTCGGCGCTGGACCCGGAACTGGTCAAGGGGGTGCTCGGGGTGATGGCCGACCTTGCCGCCGGGGGCATGACGATGGTGGTGGTCACCCACGAGATGGGCTTCGCCCGCTCGGTCGCCGACACCGTCGCGTTCATGGACCACGGCGTCGTGCTGGAGGCCGGCGCACCGGCGGCGGTCTTCGAGTCACCGCGGCACCCCCGGCTGCGCCGCTTCCTGTCCCAGGTGCTGTGAGCACGCCGGCCGGCGACCGGAGCACCCGCTCCGGTCGCCGGCTCGGGTCAGGGGGTGGTGAACAGCGCCATCCCGGTGGGCGCGGAGCGGGTCCCCATGTAGATCTGGGGGTTGCCGAAGCGGTCGAGGGAGGCGCTGAACTTCACCGTCATCGAGTACGAGCGCGAGCACGGGAAGCCCACCCGTGGCGTACAGGTGCTGGCTGCGATCTTGCCGGTCCAGTACCTGGTCGACGAGCCGATCGAGTCGGTCGGGATCGACACGCCGTCGATGAAGAAACCGAGGTTCTTGCCCGTCGAGTTGACCTGTGCGGTGCCGACGGAGGCGGCCCAGGCTGACGGGGCCTGATTGCTGCACGCCGTGAAGTGGAAGTCCACCTGGCCGTACCGCACGTTCGAGATGCCGGAACCCGGATAGACCGAAAAGGTCGGAGAGGTGCACGCAGCCTGCGCCGCCGCCGGGGCCACCGCTACCGCCGCCGCAACCGCAGGAACGACAGCGAGCATGCGGGCCACACGACGCCTGGACATCAGTTTTCCGTTCATGGTGACTTCCTCCGCCACTATTCGTGGACGCCATCGCCGGTTTTGCGGTCGTACGCCCTTCAGCCGGCCGGTGACGTCAAGTCCGATGGACACCAAAGGTCTATCGGTACGGCGGTCGTGGAATCTACGGCGCGATCGGACGCACACTCTGTGTGTGCCCAGGAGCAGCAGAGTCCGTCAAACCCCTGGCCCGGAACGCCGGACGCGGGGAGGGCACGGCGATAACAGCCCGCACCAGTGCCAATCGGGCAGGATTGGCGCGGCTGGCGGGGTCGGGCACGGTCCCGGTGCGCCCCACCGCGCTTGACAGGGCGCAGGCGCCCGGGTTGCATGGGGTGCACGAACGACCAGGAATGGAACTGGCGTACGTGACACATCGCGTTCACACGGGGGTTAGCGCGTGAAATTTGAATATCTTCGCGACCTGGACAAACTGTTCTCCCACCGTTGGGAGGCACTCGTTATTCTCTGCCTCGCGGATCAGCCCGCACGATTCAGCGAATTAGCGCGCGCCACTGTCGAAAAGGCCGGGGTCCGACTGCCGGACGGGAACATCACCCGCTCCCTGGACCGGCTGCGACGAAAAGGCTTGGTGGGTGTACGGATGGACGATCGGCACCGGGCCTACGAGCTGACCGGCAGCGGCCAACGGCGGGCATCCGAACTGAGGTTCTTGTTGGAGGCGATGGAGGACCGCGAACACGACGATCGGGTCGGCACCACTCCGCGCTGATCTCGCCCTACGGATCGGGCCCCCGACGGCAACACCGTCAGGGGCCCGCGACGGCTACGCCGTCAGGTCATGTCGTCGTAGCGGCGGTCGATCGGCCTGGGCGGGGCGACCGGCTCGGAGGCGTGCACCGGCTCGGACAACTCCAGCTCCGGTGTCGCCACCACCGGATCGTCGTCCAACTCCAGCGGCGACACCTCGTCGTCACTCAATCCCGCATAGGAGCCGTCGCGCCGCCTCCTGCGCCGGTCGTTGATGAACGCCACCCCGACCGCGACGAAGTACAGCAGCGACAGCGAGAGGGCCAGCAGCGTCATGCCGAACGGACCCGGGTCCGGGGTGGCGATCGCGGCGAAGGCGAAGCAGATGAAGATGACCGCCCGCCACCAGCTCAGCAGGCGCTTCGCGCTCGCCACGCCGGTGAAGTTGAGCATCAGCAGGATCAGCGGGAACTCGAACGCCACCCCGAACAGCAGGATCATGTTCGTGACGAACGAGATGTAGCGGGTCACCTCGAGCTGGGTCGACAGCCCGGTGACACCGGACTCCATCAGGAACGCGAGCCCCTTGTCCACCACCAGGTAGGCCAGGACCGCACCGGCGGCGAACAGCGGCGCCGCGATCGACACGAAGACGTACGCCCACTTGCGTTCGTGCCGGTGCAGGCCGGGCGCGATGAACGCCCACAGCTGGTAGAGCCAGACCGGCGCGCCGACGATCAGACCTATCCACAGCGCCAGCTTCAGCTTGAGGATGAAGCCGTCCGCCGGTGACAACTGGAGGAACTGCTGACACTCACCCGAACCGTCGAGGGCACCGGGCAGGCGGCAGTACGGCTCCTTGAGCAGATCGAACGCGGGCTGCGCGAGCCAGAAGCCCACGATCAGACCCACCACGATCGCCAGCGAGGCGCGGAACAGCCGGTTCCGCAGCTCACGGACATGTTCCATGAGCGTCATGGAGCCGTCGGCGGCCCGTTCGAAGGTGCTGGGGCCGCGCTTACGGAGTGCGAAGGCCACGGTTATCGGGCCCTTCGGTCAGTTGTCGCGGACGCGCTGCACCGGGTCGACCGGCGGGGCGAGCGGCTGCTGCGGAGCCTGCGGCGGCGCGTACTGCTGCTGAGGCTGCGGGGCGTACTGCTGCTGGGGCTGCGGCGCGTACGGCTGCTGCTGCACGGGCTGCTGCTGGGGCGGCAGCGGCTGGTAGCCGGCCTGCGCGTCGGCCTTCTCGGCCAGGTCGCGGTCGTCGTCGGCCAGGCTCTTGGTCTCCGCCTTGATGATCCGCAGCGAACGGCCGAGCGAGCGGGCCGCGTCGGGGAGCCGCTTCGCGCCGAACAGCAGGATCAGCACGACCACGAGTACGGCGATGTGCCACGGCTTGAGGGCACCCATGGGAAGCTCCAGTCGCTCTGTGTCGAAGGGTGTGTCGAAGCCCATCGTACGTGCGTGACGGGCTGCTGCCACCCGCCGGGCCACCGCTGATGCGGCCCGGCCGGTGAAGTCTTGACCACCTGCGAGTGTCCCGTCAACCACCTGGACGGGTGCAGAGCTGCGTGAAACGGACTCCAGACAGGCTGCGGGCGGGTCGCCCACCGACCGCTGTCGATCAACTCCCGCGCTTCGCCTTGATCAGTTCGAGCCGCTGCTGGGTCGTCTCGGTCTGCCGTTGCAACGCCTCGGCCCGTTCCTGCAACGCCTCGGCGCTGTGCCGCAGCGTCTCGGCCTCGGCCTGGCGACGCTGCAACGCCATCGCCGCCCGGCGCAGCCGGGGCAGTCGCACCAGCACCGGACGGACCGCCAGGGCCAACACGACCAGCGCGAACAGCAGCACCGCCAGAACGATCCACTTCACCACGGCGGTCAGCCTACCGGCACGGCACCGCGCCCGCCGGGCCGGCCGAGGCGGGCGTCGCGTACGCCTCCAACGCGGCGGCGGCCTGGGCGCGTACCTGGGTGGCCAGCTCGACCGGGGCGAGGACGGTGACGTCCGGGCCGAGCCCGAGCACGAAGCGGCGGGCCCAGTCGAGATCGGTCACCCGCAGCGACACCAGCCAGTGGTCGCCGTCGACCTCGACCCGCTCGCACGGGTAGTACTCGGTGATCCACCGCTCGCCCCGGCCGATCCGCAGGGTGATCAGCGGCAGGTCCGGTGACGGCTGGAACACCCCCTGCCGCAGGTCGTGCGGACGGGCCTGCGGCGGCACCACGGCCGGCTCGTCCAGCTCGACCACCGCGTCGATCCGGTCGGCCCGGAACAACCGGACCGCCTCGGCGCGGCGGCACCACGCCTCGACGTACGCGCGACCGTCGACCATCAGCATCCGCAGCGGGTCGATGACCCGGTCGGTGCTCTCGTCCCGGGCGGCGGTGTAGTAGGTGATCCGCAGCGCCCGCCGTCGCTCGACCGCGGCGCGCAGCTCCTGCACCCGCTGGCTCTCCCCGGGCAGCCGGACCGCCACCGGGGCGCCGACCAGGTCACCGGCCGCGTTCTCGATCTTGGCCAGGGCCCGTTCGACGGCCTCCCGGTTGGCCACCCCGGGGGTCTCGGCGAGCATCCGCAGCGCCACCACCAGGGCCAGCGCCTCGTCCGGGGTGAGGCGCAGCGGCCGGTCGATGCCGGCGTCGTAGGTGATGGTCACCCGGTCGCCGTCGAAGGCCATGTCGATCAGGTCACCCGGGCCGTAGCCGGGCAGCCCGCAGACCCAGAGCAGCTCCAGGTCCTCGCGCAGCTGCCGTTCGGTGACGCCCAGGTCGCCGGCCGCCTCGGCGATCTCGATGCCCGGCCGGGCCAGCAGGTAGGGCACCAGGTTCAGCAGCCGGGCCAGCCGGTCGGCGGAGGTGCGCGCGGCGGGGCGGGTCACCGGGCACCCCCGGCCACGGCCAACTCGTCGTGCCGGGCGGCGATCTCCTTGAGCCGTTGGATCACCGCGTCGCGCACCTCGGGTGGGTCCAGGACCCGGACGTCCGGGCCGTAGCCGACGAGCTGACCGGCCAGCGACTCCGGATCGGCGTACGGCAGCACCAGCCGGTCGCCGTCGGGGCCGGGCACGCTCTGCACCGCCCACCGGCGCAGCCCGGCGGCCCGCCCGGGGGTGGCCAGCACGGTGGCCCGACCGGTCCGCTCGACCGGCCCGGACCAGGTGGCCACGTGCGAGATCAGGTCGACACCGGCCGGCGGCTCGTAGCCGCCGGGCGCACCGGTGACCCGGACCGCGCCGGTCACCCGGGACAGCCGGAAGCAACGCGTCGCCGCCCGGTCCCGGTCGTGGCCCACGACGTACCAGCGGCCCCGCCAGCAGACCACGCCCCACGGCTGCAGCCGGCGGCGGGTCGGCGCGTCCCGGTCGGGCACCCGGTAGTCGAAGGTGACCTCGCGGCGGTCCCGGGCGGCGGCGGTGAGCGGGGCGAACGCCGGATCGACGGTGACCATCGGCTCCAGCCCCAGGGTGGCCTGCGGGTCGACGTCCACGCCGGCCGCGCGCAGCTTGGCCAGCCCCGAGGAGGCGGCGGCGGCCAGCCCGGCGTGCTGCCACAACCGGGCGGCGATGCCCACCGCGGCGGCCTCGTCCGGTTCGAGCGGAATGTCGGGCAGGGCGTACTCCCGGTGGGCGATCCGGTAACCGGGCTCGGCGTCGAACACGCTGGCCGTCCCGGTCTCCAGCGGCACCCCCAGCTCGCGCAGTTCCGCCTTGTCCCGCTCGAACTTGCGCTGGAACGCCTCGTGTTCCCGGGCGTCGTCCGGATCGTGTTCGTAGCCGGGTACGGTCGCGGCGATCTGCGCGGCGGTCAGGAACCGCCTGGTGGACAGCAGACAGATCACCAGGTTGACCAGGCGTTCGGTACGACTCCGCGACACGGGGTGAACGCTAGCAGCCCGGGCGCGATACCCGTGCACCCGCGCGGGGTGTGGCGTGACGGACACCCCGCCGCCCAGCGCAGGCGGCCCGGCGGACTTACGGTGACCGCATGGCGGAGGCCGAAGGCAACAGCGAGAGCGTCGGCACGGTCGTGGTGGCGGGGGCGGCGAACCTCGCCATCGCGGTGGCGAAGCTGGTCGCCGGGATCATCTCCGGCTCGGCGGCGATGCTCTCCGAGGCGGCCCACTCGGTCGCCGACACCACCACCGAGGTGCTGCTCTACCTGGCGTTGCGCCGGGGGGCCCGGCCCGCCGACGTCAGGCACCCGTTCGGGTACGGCAAGGAGAGCTACGTCTGGGCGTTCCTGGCCGCGCTGTTCACCTTCGTGGCCGGTGCCGGCTTCGCGATCACCCACGGTGTGACCACCATCCTGGTGCACGAGCACAGCGGCGACTACCTGATCTCGTACGTGGTGCTGGCGGTCTCCTTCGCCATCGAGTCGGTGTCGCTGGCCCGCGCGGTCCGCCAGGTACGCGGCGAGTCCCGCCGCTGGGGGACCACCCCGCGCCGGTTCCTGCGGCTGACCGCCGACACCACCGTCAAGGCGGTGTTCCTGGAGGACAGCGCCGCCCTGGTCGGCCTGCTCATCGCGGGGGTCGGGCTGGGCCTGTCGCAGTGGACCGGCGACGAACTGTTCGACGGCGTCGCCTCGATCCTGATCGGCCTGCTGCTGCTCGTCGTCGCCGCCATCCTGGCCAGGAGCAACATCTCGCTGCTGGTCGGCCGGGCGGTGCCCGAACGGCTGCACCACGAGATCGAACGCGAGCTGGCCGGCCTGCCGACGGTGGACCGGGTCGACACGCTGCTGACCATGCAGCTCGGCCCGGACGACATCCTGGTGGCCGCCAAGATCGACTTCCGGGACGAGGCGACCGGGGCCGACATCGAGGCCGACGCCGACGAGGCCGAACGGCGGCTCACCGACCGCTACCCGGAGATCGGGTACGTCTTCCTCGACCCCACCCGGTCCCTGCCCGGCGCCGGCCGCCACGCCCGGCGGACCCAGCAGGAGCCCGACCCGGTGCGCGACGCCCCGCCCGACACGGCGTACCCCGGCCCGGCCGCCGACGCGCGCCCGACCGACGGGCCGTCCGATCAGGAGGCCGACGGCCGACGCTGACCGCGGCCGGCCCCGCACGCGGCCGGCCGGGCCGCCGGCGATAGCGTGCCGGGCATGGTGCGATGGCGGTCCGGGACGGTCACGGCGGTACGGCGACGGTGGGCCGGCGCGGTGGAACTCGACGTCGCCCTGCCCGACGGGGCCACCATGCGCGCGCTGGCCTACCCGGAGCTGGTCGGCGACCCCGTCCCCGGCGACCGGGTGCTGCTCAACGCCGGCGCGCTGCTGATGGGCCTCGGCACCGGCGGGTACGCCCTGGTGGTCGCCCTGCCCGACCGGCTGCCCGCCGACCCGCCGCAGGCCGGCGACACCCGCGACGCCGGGCACCTGGTCAAGGCCCGGTACACCCCGTTGCAGCCGATCATGCTCGGGGTCGACGAGGAGGCGTCGCCGCACCACGCGCTGCTCGCCGCCGTCGACGACCTGGACGGGCTGCCGGTGGTCACCGCCGACCTGCACTCCGCCCTGCCGGCGATCCTGGCCGGCATCCACGCCGACGCCCCCCGGGCCCGGGTGGCGTACCTGCTCACCGACGGCGGCGCGCTGCCGGCCTGGTTCTCCCGCACCCTCGACGGGCTGCGCGACGTGCTGGTCGGCACGGTCAGCGTCGGGCAGGCGTTCGGCGGGGACCTGGAGGCGGCCACCCTGCACACCGGCCTGCTGGCCGCCCGGCACGTGCTCCGCGCCGACGTGGCAATCGTCGCGCAGGGGCCGGGCAACCTGGGCACCGGCACCCGGTGGGGGTTCTCCGGCGTCGCCGTCGGGGAGGCGGTCAACGCGGTGGCGGTGCTGGGTGGCCGGCCGGTCGGGTCGCTACGGATCTCCGACGCCGACGCCCGCCCCCGGCACCAGGGGGTGTCGCACCACAGCCTCACCGCGTACGGCCGGGTGGCGCTGGCCCCGGCGGAGCTGGTGGTGCCGGACGGACTGCCGCCGGAGCTGGCGGCCCGGGTGGACGCCGCGCTGGCCCCGCTGGCCGACCGGCACACCCTGGTCCGGGTCGACACCGACGGGCTGGACGCCGCGCTACGGGCCCTGCCGGTGCGACTGTCCACGATGGGCCGTGGTCTGGACGCCGACCACGCCTACTTCCTCGCGGCGGCAGCCGCCGGCCGGCACGCCGCCGCGCTGCTCGGCTGACCGGGCGGCACCACCCGGCAGCGCGGTCTGCGCGACCGTCACCGCTGACCCGAGGTCCCGCCGAAGCCGGTGCCGGACCGGCGTCAGCCGACCAGGAAGATCAACGCGAGCCAGCCGACCACGATGACGACCAGCGCCACGGTCAGCACCCAGGTCGGCACGGTGTACTCGCCCCGGCGGTTGCGGGCGATCTCGTCGCGGATCTTCGCCCGACGCCTGTCGATCCAGTTGAGCCGCTGGGTGTCGCCGCGCTCGCGGTCGGCGGATTCGGAATCGTTCATCGCCCCGCCAGCCTACCGGTGGGCCGGCGGCCGTCACCGACCGCCGGCCCCCTGGTCACATGCTCGCGATCAACCGCTCCACCCGCTCGTCGTACGCCCGGAACGGGTCCTTGCAGAGCACGGTGCGCTGCGCCTGGTCGTTGAGCTTCAGGTGCACCCAGTCGACGGTGAAGTCGCGCCGCTTCTCCTGGGCGTGCCTGATGAACTCGCCGCGCAGCCGGGCCCGGGTGGTCTGCGGCGGGGTCTCCTTGGCCTCGAAGATCTCCGGGTCGGTGGCCACCCGGTCCACCTGGCCGCGCCGCTCCAGCAGCCCGTACAGGCCCCGGCCCCGGCGCAGGTCGTGGTAGGCCAGGTCCATCTGCGCCACCCGGGGGTGCGACAGCGGCAGGTCGTGCTTGCGCTGGTAGCGCTCGATCAGCCGGAGCTTGCTCACCCAGTCGATCTCCCGGGCCACCGGGTCCAGGTTGCCGCTCTCCACCGCGTTCAACACCCGGCCCCACAGCTCCACCACCCGCTTGGCGGTCTGGTCGCCGCCGCGACGCTCGACGAACTCGGTGGCCCGCGCCAGGTACTCCTGCTGGATCTCCAGGGCGCTGACCTCCTTGCCGGAGGCGAGGCGTACCTTGCGCCGGCCGGTGATGTCGTGCGACACCTCCCGGATGGCCCGGATCGGGTTCTCCAGCGACAGGTCGCGCATCACCACGCCCGCCTCGATCATCCGCAGCACGATGTCGGCCGAACCGACCTTGAGCAGCGTGGTGACCTCGTTCATGTTGGAGTCGCCGACGATGACGTGCAACCGCCGGTAGCGCTCGGCGTCGGCGTGCGGCTCGTCACGGGTGTTGATGATCGGCCGGCTGCGGGTGGTCGCCGAGGAGACGCCCTCCCAGATGTGCTCGGCCCGCTGGGACAGGCAGTAGACCGCCCCGCGCGGGGTCTGCAACACCTTGCCGGCGCCGCAGATCAACTGCCTGGTGACCAGGAACGGGATGAGCACGTCGGCGAGCCGGCCGAACTCACCGTGCCGGGACACCAGGTAGTTCTCGTGGCAGCCGTACGAGTTGCCGGCCGAGTCGGTGTTGTTCTTGAACAGGTAGATCTCACCCGCGATGCCCTCGTCGTGCAGCCGCTTCTCCGCATCGACGAGCAGGCCCTCCAGGATGCGTTCACCGGCCCGGTCGTGGGCGACCAGGTCGGTGACCGAGTCGCACTCCGGAGTGGCGTACTCCGGGTGCGACCCGACGTCCAGGTAGAGCCGGGCCCCGTTGCGCAGGAACACGTTGCTCGACCGGCCCCACGACACCACCCGGCGGAACAGGTACCGGGCGACCTCGTCTGGGGACAGCCGTCGCTGCCCGCGATAGGTGCAGGTGACGCCGTACTCGGTCTCGAGGCCGAAGATTCGCCGCTCCATGATGTGACACTAGCCGCCCGGAGGGTCGGTTCGTCACTGTCACAGCACAGGTAGTGTGCTCCGGTCACTCGGATCCGGTCCGGCTATGCCGTCCCGTCCCGCCCCACGCCGGCCACGAACTCCTGGCAGGCGGCGTGGTCCGGCAGCATTCCCGCCGCCCTGGCCTGCGCGAACGTCGGTGCCGCCGCGTCCCGGGCGGACAGTTGCGGCACCTCGACCGGCCACTCGATGCCCAACTCCGGGTCGAGCGGGTGCACCGCGTGTTCCCCGGTCGGGTTGTAGGTGGTCGAACAGAGGTAGCTCAGGGTCGCGTCGTCGGTCAACGCGCAGAAGCCGTGCCCCAGCCCCTCGGCCAGGTAGACCGCCCGCCGGTCGGTGTCGTCCAGCCGGACGCCCTCCCAGCGGCCGAAGGTCGGCGAGCCGGTCCGCAGGTCCACCACCACGTCGAGCACCGCCCCGCGTACGCAGGTGACGTACTTGGCCTGGCCGGGCGGGACGTCGGCGAAGTGGATGCCACGCACCACGCCCCGGCCGGAGACCGACAGGTTGGCCTGGGCCAGCCGCAGCGGGTGACCGACCGCCTCGGCGAGGTGGTCGAACCGGTACCACTCCATGAACAGGCCGCGCGGGTCGCCGTGCTGCCGCGGGGTGACCTCCCAGGCGCCCTCGATGCTCAGCGGGCGAATCTTCACCGCACCCCCTCCGATCCCGACCGCGCCGCCCTCGGCACCGCCTCGTCGTGCCCGTCGGCCAGCAGGCCCAGCAGGTAGTCGCCGTAGCCGCTCTTGGTCAGCGGCTCGGCCAGCGCGCGGAGCCGGGCGTCGTCGATCAGGCCGGCCCGCCAGCAGACCTCCTCGACGCAGCCGATCTTCATGCCCTGCCGTTCCTCGATCACCCGGACGAACTCGCCGGCCTGCATCATCGAGGTGAACGTGCCGGTGTCCAGCCAGGCGGTGCCCCGGTCCAGCACGGTGACCGACAGCTCGCCGGCCTCCCGGTACGCCTCGTTGACCGCGGTGATCTCCAGCTCGCCCCGGGCGCTCGGGGTGAGCTTGCCGGCGATCTCGACCACCCGGTTGTCGTAGAAGTACAGTCCCGGCACCGCGTAGCGGGACTTCGGCCGGGCCGGCTTCTCCTCGATCGACAGCACCCGGCCGTCGGCGTCGAAGTCGACCACGCCGTACGCCTGCGGGTTGGCCACCGGGTAGGCGAACACCCGACCGCCGACCAGGTCGCCGTTGTCGGCCAACTGCCGGCCGAGGCCGACGCCGTGGAAGATGTTGTCACCCAGCACCAGCGCCACCGAGTCGTCGCCGATGAAGTCCGCGCCGAGCACGAACGCCTGCGCGATGCCCTCCGGGCGGGCCTGGGCGACGTACTCCAGCCGCAGCCCCCACTGGCTGCCGTCGCCGAGCAGCCGCTGGAACTGGTCCTGGTCCTCCGGGGTGGTGATCACCAGGATCTCCCGCACCCCGGACATCACCAGCGTCGACAGCGGGTAGTAGACCATCGGCTTGTCGAAGATCGGCATCAGCTGCTTGGACACCGCCCGGGTGATCGGCCACAGCCGGGACCCGGTGCCACCAGCGAGAAGGATTCCACGCACCGGGGGAGCCTACCGGGACCGACGCGAACCGGACACCGGGGTCACGGTCCCCGGAGCAGCGGGCCGGTGCGCGTACACTTCCGTCCCCGTGAGGATTCTCGTCACCGGCGGAGCCGGATTCATCGGGTCGGAGTACGTACGGATGCTGCTGGGCGTACCCGGCGGCGACGCGTCCGGGGTGCCCGCCGTCGAGCCTGCCACGGTGACCGTGCTGGACAAGCTGACCTACTCCGGCAACCTGGACAACCTCGCCCCGGTGCGTGACGACCCCCGGCTGCGGTTCGTCCGGGGCGACATCTGCGACCCGGCGACCGTCGACGAGGTCGTCGCCGGTCAGGACGTGGTCGTGCACTTCGCCGCCGAGTCGCACGTCGACCGCTCGATCGCCGGGGCCGCGCCGTTCGTCACCACCAACGTGCTGGGCACCCAGACCCTGCTGGACGCGGCGCTGCGGCACGGCACGGGCCGGTTCGTGCACGTCTCCACCGACGAGGTGTACGGCTCGATCGACTCCGGCTCCTGGACGGAGACCTGGCCGCTGGCCCCGAACTCGCCGTACTCGGCCTCGAAGGCCGGGTCCGACCTGCTGGCGCTGGCCTACCACCGGACCCACGGGATGGACGTGGTGGTCACCCGCTGCTCCAACAACTACGGGCCGTACCAGTTCCCGGAGAAGGTCGTCCCGCTGTTCGTGACCAACCTGCTCGACGGGGGCACCGTGCCGCTCTACGGTGACGGCGGCAACATCCGGGACTGGCTGCACGTGCACGACCACTGCCGGGGCATCGCGATGGTGGCGCACGCCGGGCGCTCCGGCGAGGTCTACCACATCGGCGGCGGCACCGAGCTGAGCAACAAGGAGCTGACCGGGCGGCTGCTGGAGGCGTGCGACGCCGGCTGGGACCGGGTCGTCCCGGTGGCCGACCGCAAGGGCCACGACCGCCGCTACTCGCTGGACATCAGCAAGATCAACACCGAGCTGGGGTACGCCCCGAGCATCGACCTCGACGAGGGCCTGACCCGGACCGTCGCCTGGTACCGGGACAACCGGGCCTGGTGGGAGCCGCTGAAGAAGGCGTCGGGCGCATGACCCGGGTGCTCGTCACCGGCGCGGGCGGCATGCTCGGCCGGGACCTGCTGGCGGTGCTGGCCACCCGGGGCGACCTCACGGTGACCGCCGCCACCCGCGCCGACCTCGACGTCACCGACGCCGGGGCGGTCCGGGCCGCCGTCGCCGGACACGACGTGGTGCTCAACACCGCCGCGTGGACCGACGTCGACGGCGCGGAACGCGACGAGGCGGCGGCGACCGCGGTCAACGGCGACGCGGTGGCCCACCTGGCCCGCGCCTGCGCCGAACACGGCGCACGACTGGTGCACGTCTCCACCGACTACGTCTTCGCCGGCGACGCGGACACCCCGTACGCCGAGGACGCCCCCACCGACCCGATCAACGCCTACGGCCGCAGCAAGCTCGCCGGGGAGCGGGCCGTGGTCCGATTCCTCCCCGAAACCGGCTACCTGGTGCGGACCGCCTGGCTCTACGGGGCGCACGGCCGCAACTTCGTCACCACCATGCTCGGCCTGGCCGCCACCCGGGAGCACCTCGACGTGGTCGACGACCAGCACGGCCAGCCCACCTGGTCGTACGCGCTGGCCACCCGGCTGGTGGCGCTCGTCGACGCGGCCCTGGCCGGACGCGCCCCCGCCGGGACCTACCACGGCACCTGCACCGGCCAGACCACCTGGTACGGGCTGGCCCGCGCCGCCTTCACGCTGGCCGGGCTCGACCCGGACCGGGTCCGACCCACCACCAGCGACCGGTTTCCGCGTCCGGCCGCACGACCCGCGTACAGTGTGCTAGGGCACGACCGGTGGGCCGAGGCCGGCCTGCCCCCGCTGCCGGACTGGCACGACGCGCTGTCCGACGCCTTCGCCTCCCCGACTGCACCCGCCCCGTGGAAGGTCGCATGAAGCTCACCCTCGTCACCGGTCTGACCGGCCTGATCCTGCTCGCCACCATCGTCGAGCTGCTGCGCCGCCGGCAGCTCCGCGAGAAGTACGGCATGCTCTGGCTCGGCGTACTGGTCATCGTCATCCCGTTGTCGCTGTTCCCCCGCCTGCTGGACAACGTGGCCGGCTTCTTCGGCGTGGTCTCCGGCGTCAGCCTCGTGCTCTTCCTCGGCATCGTCTTCCTGCTGCTGGTCTGTGTGCACCTGAGCTGGGAGGTCAGCGCGCTGGAGGAGGAGACCCGCACCCTGGCCGAGGACTTCGCCCTGCTCCGCGCGCAGATCGACGCCGAACGCGCCGCCCGGCTCGCCGACGGCGCGCAGGTCACCGCAGCCACCCGAGACGAACTGGTGTCCCACGATGGTTAACGGCAAGCGCGTCCTGATCATCATCCCCGCGCTCAACGAGTCCGGGTCGATCGCCGACGTGGTCGGCGAGGTCCGTGGCGAGTTGCCCGGCGTCGACGTGCTCGTGGTCGACGACGGCTCCACCGACCGGACCGCCGCGGTGGCCGCCGCCGCCGGTGCCCGGGTGGCGAAGCTGCCGTACAACCTCGGGGTGGGCGGCGCGATGCGCCTCGGCTACCGCTACGCCCGCGACAACGACTACGACGTGGCGATCCAGATCGACGCCGACGGCCAGCACGACCCCCGGTACGTGCCCAAGCTGGTCGACCTGCTCGACGACAACGACCTCGTCATCGGCGCCCGGTTCGCCGGCGAGGGCGACTACTCGGTGCGCGGACCCCGCCGCTGGGCGATGGTCATGCTGTCCGGGGTGCTCTCCCGGGTCGCGAAGACCCGGCTGACCGACACCACGTCCGGGTTCCGGGCCGCCAACCGACGGGTCATCGAGATGTTCGCCGGCTGGTACCCGGCCGAGTACCTCGGCGACACGGTGGAGACCCTGGTGCACACCGCCCGGCGTGGCTACCGCATCCGCCAGGTGCCGGTGGCGATGCGTAAGCGGATGGCGGGCACCCCCAGCCACTCCCCCGCCAAGGCGATGATCTACCTGGGCCGGGCCTTCGCGGTGCTCACGCTGGCGCTCATCCGCCGGTGATGCGGCGGCTGCTCGACCTCGTCCCGCCCGGCACCCTCGCCGTCGGAGGCGGGCTCGCCCTGCTCGGGCTCGCCTCCTACGTGCACCTCGCGGTGGCCGGGCACGCCCTCGACCTCGCCGACTACTCCTCGCTGTCGGTGCTCTGGTCGATCGTGTTCACCCTCGGCATCGGCGTGTTCATCCCCGTCGAGCAGGAGGTGGCCCGGGTCGTCGCCGCCCGCCGCAGCCAGGGGCTCCCCCCGGGGCCGGTGCTGGCCCGGGGGGCGGTCGTCGCCGCCGCCGTGCTGGCGCTGCTGGTCGTGGTCACCCTGGCCGGCCAGCAGGCGCTCACCGACCGGCTGTTCGCCGGTGACGGCACCATGGTCGCCGTGCTGATCGGCGCGCTGGTCGCGATGGCCGTCGCCTACACCACCCGGGGCGTGCTGTCCGGCCTGCAGCTCTTCCCCTGGTACGGCACCCAGCTCGGCGTCGACGGCGGGCTGCGCATCGCGCTGGTCGCCGGGCTCGGCGTCAGCGGCGTCACCGACCCCGTCTGGTACGGCGCGGTGCTGGTCGTCGCCCCGCTGCTGTCGGTGCTGGTGACCCTCCCGCCGGTGCTGCGGGCCGTCGGCGGCGGCCTCCCGGTGGCCTGGGGCACCCTGCTGCGCGGCCTCGGCCTGCTCACCGTCTCCAGCCTGCTCTCCCAGGTCGTGGTCAACGTCGGCGTGATCAACGCCCGGCTGATCGACCCGGCCGACGTGGCCACCGCCGGCGCGCTGCTCTCCGCGCTGGTGCTGGTACGCATCCCGCTGTTCGTCTTCGGCTCGATGCAGGCGTCGCTGCTGCCCGGCCTGGCCACCACCGCCACCACCGGCGACGTCGCCGGCTTCCACGGCCTGCTGCGCCGGGCGCTCGGCGTGGTCACCGCCCTCGGCGTCGCCGGCGCGATCGGCGCGGTGGCACTCGGCCCGTGGCTCGTGCACCGGCTCTTCGACGCCCCCGGCGTGCTCGGCCACGACGACTTCGCCTGGCTGGCCGTCGGCACCCTCGCCTACCTGTGGGCGATGGTGCTCGGCCAGGCCCTGCTCGCCCTCGACCGGCACCGCGCCCAGGCGGTCTCCTGGACGATCGGGGTGGCCGCCCTGCTCGCCGTCACGGTCGTCCCGGCCCCGGTCGCGCTCCGCGTCGAGCTGGCCTACGCCGTCGGGTCAGTGGTGGTGGCCGCCACCATGGCCGTCCTGCTGCTGCGCCGGGGCACCCGCCCGGCCACCCCCACCCCCGGCCGGCCGCTCGACGACGTGGTGGCCACCGGCGTCTCCGGAGGTCTGTAGATGTCCCGCCCCCAGGTGTCCGCGGTGATGCTCGCCTACGGCGCCGAGCCCTACCTGGTCGACGCGGCCCGCGCCGTGCTGGCCAGCACGGGCGTCGAGATCGAGCTGATCGTCGTGGACAACGGCTGCACCGGTGACGGCATCGACGTGGTCAAGGGCTTCGCCGGGGTACGGGTGGTCCGGCCGGAGGAGAACACCGGCTACTCCGGCGGCTGCCGGGTCGGTGCCGCCGAGGCCACCGGCGAGTGGCTGGCCTTCGTCAACTCCGACGCCGTCGTCGCCCCCGACGCGCTCGCCCGCACCGTGGCGGTGGCCGGTGAGCCCGGCGTGGGCGCGGTGATGGCCTCGATCCGGCTCGCCGAGAACCCCGACCTGATCAACACCTCCGGCAACCCGCTGCACTACATCGGGCTGTCCTGGGCCGGCGGCAACGGCCAGCCCGCCAGCGCGCACGCCCGGCGGACGACCGTGCCGTCGATCAGCGGCTGCTGCTTCGTGATCAACCGGGCGCTCTGGCGGGAGCTGGACGGCTTCGCCGCCGAATACTTCGCCTACCACGAGGACACCGAAATCAGCCTGCGGCTGTGGCAGCGCGGGCTACGCCAGGAGTACGTCCCGGACGCGGTGGTGGTGCACCACTACGAGTTCTCCCGCAACAAGCTCAAGCACTACCTGCTGGAACGCAACCGGCTGATCTCGCTGCTCACCGCGTACGAGACGCGGACGCTGGTGGTGCTCGCCCCGATGCTGCTGCTCACCGAGGCGGCGATGCTGGTGGCCGCGCTGCTCGGCGGCTGGGCGCGGGAGAAGGCGCGCGGCTGGGGTTGGCTGTGGACCAACCGGGCCTGGGTGCGGGCCCGACGCCGGCAGCTCCAGCAGGAGCGGACGGTCCCCGACGGAATCATCGCCGAGCTGATGACCGCCACGGTCGACCCGTCCAACGTCGAGTCGCCGCCCGGCATGGGCGTCTTCAACGTCATCGCCGCCGGCTACTGGGCGCTGGCGAAGCCGCTGCTGCGCACCCGCTGACCGTCGACACGACAGGGGCCGGGGTTCACACCCCGGCCCCTGTCCGCGTACGCGTCAGGCTTCCGGCTTCTCCTGGGGCTGACCCTCCAGGTCGGCCGAGCCGGCCGAGGTGGTGGGCTTGTGCGCCTCCTCCGTCGGCACCGTCGGGGTCGCGGCCCGGCCGTCGGCCGGCGCGGCGTCGCCCGCCGCGTCGCCCTCCAGCAGCGCGGTCAGCGCCGCGCCGGTGATCCGCCGGAAGGTACGCCCCACCCGGTTGCGGTCCAGGACCGCCACCTCCAGCTGGTTGGGGGCGATCGTCCGGGCCGCACCACCCTCGCCACCGACGCTGCTCAGCGCCTTCGAGGCCACCCTGACCGCTTCGCTGAGCGACATGTCGGGGCGGTGCTCGGACTTGAGCACCCCGGTGATCGCCTCGGCCTGACCGCCCATCGCCATCCGGCCCGGCTCGTCGTTGACCGAGCCGTCGTAGGTGAGCCGGTACAGCTCGTCCTCGTCGGCCGTGGCGCCGACCTGCGCCACGCAGATCTCCACCTCGAACGGCTTGGACTGCTCGGTGAAGATCGCGCCGAGGGTCTGCGCGAAGGCGTTGGCCAACGCCCGGCCGGTCACGTCGCGCCGGTCGTAGCTCAGGCCGTTGAGGTCGGCCATCCGCACCCCGGCGCGGCGCAGGTTCTCGAACTCGTTGTACCGGCCGACGGCGGCGAAGCCGATCCGGTCGTAGATCTCACTGACCTTGTGCAGGGCGCTGGAGAGGTTCTCCGCGACGAATAGCACCCCGCCGGTGTAACTCAGGACCACCGCGCTGCGCCCCCGGGCGATGCCCTTGCGGGCCAGCTCGGAGCGGTCGCGCATGATCTGCTCGGGCGAGGCGTAGAACTGCATGGCCACGGCGGCGGTTCTCCTTCTGGCGCTGTGCTGACGACTGGGGCTGGTGGGGGGGTGGGGACGGCGTCAGCCGCCCGGGTTCTCCATCCGCCCGGCGACGACGGCCTCGGCGATGGTGGCCGTCTCGGCCTCGGTGAGCCGGTGGGTGCCCTCGGCGGTCGCCGTCATCACCACCGGGTAGATCCGCCGGGTCAGATCCGGTCCGCCGGTGGCCGTGTCGTCGTCGGCGGCGTCGTAGAGCGCCTCGACGGCGAGCCGGGTCGCGTCGTCGATGGACAGGCCGGCCCGGTAACGCTTCTTCAACGCCGACTTGGCGAACAGCGAACCGGAGCCGATCGCGTCGTAGCCGGTCTCCTCGTAGGGGCCGCCGGTGACGTCGAAGCTGAAGATCCGCCCGGCCCGGGCGGGGTCCCGCGCGGCCAGGTCGAACCCGGCGAACAGCGGGACGACCGCGAGCCCCTGCATGGCGGCACCGAGGTTGCCGCGGATCATCGCGGCGAGCCGGTTGGCCTTGCCGTCGAGGGAGAGCATCGCGCCCTCGATCTTCTCGTAGTGTTCCAGCTCGACCTGGAACAGGCGCATCAGCTCGATGCCGATGCCCGCCGTGCCGGCGATGCCGACCAGCGAGTACGCGTCGGCGGGGTGCACCTTCTCGATGTCGCGCTGCGCGATCAGGTTGCCCATGGTGGCCCGGCGGTCGCCGGCCAGCACCACGCCCCCGGTGGCCGAGATGGCCACGATGGTGGTGGCGTGGGGCGCCAGGTCGGCGGCCATGCCCGGCGGCAGCGGCCGTCGGCCGGGCAGCATCTCGGGGGCCACCCTGCTCAGGAACGAGGTGAAGGAGGACGTCCCCGCGTTGGTGAACACATCTGGTAGACGCCCGGATGGATCAAAGCCCGCTGCCACGTGGTTCCTCTCAGGTACGTGATCGCCCTGGCCAGCCTCGTGGGACTGTCACGGAACTGGCCAAGACCACCGTTGCAGTTGAAGCAGAGTATCCCGCGCACCGATCCGGTGCGGTGATCGTGGTCCACATGTTGAGGATCTTCCGCGCCACAGACGGCGCAGACGCCGCCCTGCTCGGCGAGCAGCTCCTGGAACTCCTTTTCGCCGATCCCGTAGCGGCGGCGCAGGTGGTACTCGCGACTGCCGCCGTAGAGCCGCTGCCTGACTTCCCTTGTCCGGCTGTTGTGACAGGGCTTGCAGTACGTGGCATAGCCCGTACTGTCGGCCCGGTTACGGGGAAAGTCGACCACAGGCTTGACGGTTCCACAGTCGGCGCAGAAGCGATGACCTTCCGGAACTTCCCGGGTGGCCCTCACCTCTCGGCCATGCTGCTCCCTGATCCGTTTGGCGTAACTGGCTTTCGAACGGGTGTTGAAGCAAGGCTTACAGTAGCTGCCACGACCGCTGGGACGCTTGCTGCTCGCACAGAACTCAACGAGCGGCTTCCATTCCCCGCAGTCGCGGCAACGACGACGGCCGTTCTGGTCATCCAGCGGGAGCGGCATGTCCGTTTTGAGCCGATCTGTTCACTGACCTCCTTTTTGTACATAACCCCTGACAAATTCTTCGGCGTTCTCCTCCAGGACCGAGTCGATCTCGTCGAGCAGGTCGTCGACGTCCTCGGTGATCTCGGCGTGCCGCTCGGCGACCTCGGGGTTGACCTCGGTGGTGACGTCGTCGATCTCCTCGGCCTGGTGCGACTTGCCCGACTGGGTCTGGCCGCCCTCTTGTGAAGCCATCTCGCTGCCTCCTCCACGATCGTCTGCGATGAACTTACCTCGCGGAGGCGACGAAAAGCCCGCCGCGCGCCGGCAACCGACGTACGACGGGCCACCGTCACCGGTCGGGTCAGCCGCCGGTCAACGTCTCCAGCAGGTCCTTGGCGGTGTCGCACCTGTCGAACAGCGCGCCCACGTGCTTGCGGGTGCCCCGCTCCGGTTCCATCATCGGCACCCGGACCAGCGACTCCCGGCCCACGTCGAAGATCACCGAATCCCAGCTCGCCGCGACCACCTCGGAGGCGTACTGGGCCAGGCAGCGGCCCCGGAAGTAGGCCCGGGTGTCCTCCGGCGGCTCGGTCATCGCCCGGCGGGTCTGCTCGTCGTCCAGCATGGTCTTCATCGAGCCCCGGGTCACCAGCCGGTGGTAGAGGCCCTTCTCCGGCCGGACGTCGGAGTACTGGAGGTCGACCAGTTGGAGCTTGTGCGAGCCCCAGCCCAGCTTCTCCCGCTCCCGGTAGCCCTCCAGCAGCCGCAGTTTCGCCACCCAGTCCAACTCGTCGGCGCAGAGGAACACGTCCCGGCCCAGCCGGTCCAGCACCCGTTCCCAGCGCTCCAGCACGTCCAGGGTCTGCGCGTCGGCGTCCGCGCCGTACCGCTCGTCCACGAAGGAACGGGCCCGCTCGTAGTAGGCCCACTGGAGGTCCAGGGCGGTCAGTCGCCGGCCGTCACGCAGCCGCATCCGGTGGGTCAGGGACGGGTCGTGGCTGACCGCCCGCAACTCGGCGACCGGGTCCGCGATGCCCAGGTCGGCGCCGAGCGCCTTCTCCTCGATCATGGTGAGGATCAGCGCGGTGGTGCCCACCTTGAGATAGGTGGAGATCTCCGACAGGTTGGCGTCGCCGATGATGACGTGCAACCGGCGGTACTTGTCGGCGTCGGCGTGCGGCTCGTCACGGGTGTTGATGATCGGCCGCTTGAGGGTGGTCTCCAGCCCCACCTCGACCTCGAAGAAGTCCGCCCGCTGGGAGATCTGGAAGCCGCTCTGCCCGCCGTCCTGCCCGATGCCGACCCGGCCCGCACCGCAGACGATCTGCCGGGTCACGAAGAACGGCGTCAGGTACGCCACGATGTCGGCGAACGGGGTCTGCCGCCGCATCAGGTAGTTCTCGTGGGCACCGTAGCTGGCGCCCTTGTTGTCGGTGTTGTTCTTGTAGAGGTGGATCGGCTGGGTGCCGGGGATGGTGGCCGCCCGCCGGGCCGCCTCGGCCATCACCCGCTCCCCCGCCTTGTCCCACCGCACCACGTCGAGGGGGTTGGTCACCTCGGGTGTGGAGTATTCCGGGTGGGCGTGGTCGACGTAGAGCCGGGCACCGTTGGTGAGTATCACGTTGGCCAGGCCGAGATCCTCGTCGGCGAGCGCCTCCGCCGGGTCGTAGGCGGCCCCGGAGTAGGTGAACCCCCGGGCGTCGCGCAGCGGCGACTCCTCCTCGTAGTCCCAGCGGGCCCGGCCGCCCCGGTTGAGTTCCGGGCGCGCGCCGTACGCGTTGACCACCTGCGACGAGGTGACCATCGGGTTCGCTCCGGCCTGGCCGGGCACGGAGATCCCGTACTCGACCTCGGTGCCCATGATCCTTCTGACGCTCATCGACCTACCCGCTCCGCTCGCCTCACCCGGTCCGCCGTCACGTCGAGCGTAGTCCGCCTCACCGGGGAAGGGGGCATGCCGCCTCGGCCGGGTCGGGCGTCGCCGTCTCCGGGGTCGGCGGGGGCGGCTCGTCGGAGGGGGCCACGTCGCACTCGGGGACGGTCAGCGGCACCCAGCTCAACCGGTGCCGCAGCGCGGGTTCGTCGCGCAGCATCCGGTGCACCCGGCGCTCCCCCTTGGGATCGGAGGTGATGAACCGGACCGGGCCGGAAACCCGGCGCACGATGATGTCGGTGCGGTCCGGTTCGAGGAACGGCAGGCTGTAGATGCCGGGGTCGGTGGCGGCGGTGGTGCCGTGCAGCGCCGACAGGCACAGCGAGATGAGATAGGAGCGCACCGGCCCCCGGTCGATGACCAGGGTGGTGGTCCCCGGGACCTCCGGGTAGCGCTGCTGGGCGTCGGCGCACACCCAGGCCACCCGGGACGGCAGGGTGAGGTCCTGGTGGACCCAGCGCTGCGCCCAGGTCTGCTCGTCGACCACCAGCAGGCTGCGGTGCCAGCCGGTGACGCCGCACAGCGCCACCGCGACCGTCATGGTGAGGGCGGCGGCGAGCACCCCGGCGGCGGTGCTGCCGACCCCGCGCCAGCTCAGGCCGGGCCGGGGCACCGGCAGCAACCGGGCCACCGCGGCGGTGCCGACGATGAGCAGCGCGGTGGCCAGGTGGGTGCCCTTGACGAAGTAGTAGCCCGGTGCCACCCCGGCGTTGGTGTTGATCTGCGCGATGGTCAGCGGCAGGGCCACCCCGACGACGCCGACCAGCAGCCAGCGTCGCCAGGCCGGGTCGGTGCGGGCGATCTGCACGAGCAGGGCCACTCCGACGATCCCGCCGAGCCAGATCAGCGCCCGCCAGCCCTCGACGGCCTGGGACGAGCCGATGACCAGCGCCTCGGTCTGCCCGGCCCGGAGCACGCCGAGCAGCGGGGCGATCAGGGCGAGCGCGGCCCCGGCCAGGCCGACCGTCAGCACGGTGAACCAGCGGCGCAGCGCCTCCCGCCAGTGGGTGAGCACCCAGCACAGGACCAGGACGGCGGCGGCCGGCAGGAACAGGTAGTAGGTGAACCCGACGGCGGCGAGCAGGGTGCACAGCAGCACGACCTGTTCGCGGGTGCCGGGGACGGGCCGGGCGACCAGGGTGGCGATCAGGACGGTCAGGGTCAGCCCGAGCACCTCGGTGGGGTAGCCGGCGTTGAGCAGGCGGGGCAGTTGGGTGCCGAGCACCAGCGCGCCGACGACCACGGTGAGCACGGTGCGGTGCAGCAGGTGGATCGGGCCGGCCAGCCGTTGGGCCGCCCAGATCAGCACGAGGGTGAACAGTCCGAAGCCGGCGATGGTCCAGCCGAAGTAGTGGGCGACGAGGGCGTCGACGCGCGGCCCGGTGGGGGTCAGGAAGCCGTCGAGCAGGGCGGTGACCAGGTGCCAGCCCTGCGGGTAGTAGATGAGCTGGGCGGTGATCTGCTCCCGGGCGGCGGCCGGGTCGACGAAGGTGTAGCCGTCGAGGCGGCCCATGGCGTCGAACAGTGCCAGGTGCCGCCAGTTGTCCTCGCCCATGCCGAGGACGGTGAGCCGGTCGGCGAGGTCGGTGGCGCGCTGCCAGGGCTGCCGCAGGTAGACCACCATGGCGGCGGCGCCGGCCAGCGGGAACAGGTCGGCCCAGCCGGGTCGGGGCAGCCGGGGCCGGCGGCGCAGCGCGGCGGCGGCGAGGGCCAGCGCGGTGAGGGCGATCCCGGTCAGCGGCACCGGCCGCATCCCCCAGGGCCAGACCGGGAAGACCAGGCCGGCGATCGCGGTCAGGCCGAGCAGCAGGCCGAGCGCGAGCATCAACCGGTCGAGCAGGGTGCGGCCACCGCGGAGCAGGCTGGCCGTGGCGACCAGGACGATCGGCGGGAGCAGCCACTCCCGGTGCAGGGCGTGCCCGGCGAGGGGCACGACCCAGGCGGCGACGAGGGCGGCCAGCAGGAGGGGTATCCACCGCCAGCGGCGGCCCCTCGGGGCCGTCGGGACGGTGGGGGGCGTGCGATCCAGTGCCGGGGACAGCGGCGGATCGGCGACGGAGAGCTCGGGCGGCACGCGGTTCCTCGGAGTCGACTACGCGGTGGGGGAAGTCTAACGACGAGTCCGGCATTCCACCCGCCCCACGCGGGGTGGCGCGGTTAACAGTGGGTGACGCAGACGCGCGGGCCCGCGACGCGTCGCGTCGCGGGCCCGCCCGGTCGGCCGGTCAGAGGTACTGGCCGGTGTTGCTCGCGGTTTCGATGGAACGGCCGGCCTCGGTGCCCTTGCCGCCGGAGACGAGCGTGCGGATGTAGACGATCCGCTCGCCCTTCTTGCCGGAGATCCGGGCCCAGTCGTCCGGGTTGGTGGTGTTGGGCAGGTCCTCGTTCTCCCGGAACTCGTCGACGCAGGCGTCGAGGAGGTGCTGCAGCCGCAGCCCCTTGCGCCCGGAGGTGAGGAACTCCTTGATCGCCATCTTCTTGCCCCGGTCGACGATGTTCTGGATCATCGCGCCGGAGTTGAAGTCCTTGAAGTACAGGACCTCCTTGTCACCGTTGGCGTAGGTGACCTCGAGGAAGCGGTTCTCCTCGGTCTCCGAGTACATCCGCAGGACGACCGCGTCGATCATGGCCGCGACGGTGGCCTGCGGCTCGCCGCCGTGCTCGGCCAGGTCGTCGGCGTGCAGCGGCAGCCCGGCGAGGATGTACTTGGAGAAGATGTCCTTGGCCGCCTCGGCGTCCGGACGCTCGATCTTGATCTTCACGTCGAGCCGGCCGGGGCGCAGGATGGCCGGGTCGATCATGTCCTCCCGGTTGGAGGCGCCGATCACGATCACGTTCTCCAGGCCCTCGACGCCGTCGATCTCGCTCAACAGCTGCGGGACGATGGTGTTCTCCACGTCGGAGGAGACACCGGAGCCACGGGTCCGGAAGATCGAGTCCATCTCGTCGAAGAACACGATGACCGGGGTGCCCTCCCCGGCCTTCTCCCGGGCCCGCTGGAAGATCAGCCGGATGTGCCGCTCGGTCTCGCCGACGTACTTGTTGAGCAGCTCCGGGCCCTTGATGTTGAGGAAGAAGCTGGTGTGCCGGTCCTTGCCCAGCCGCTCGGCGATCTTCTTGGCCAGCGAGTTGGCCACCGCCTTGGCGATGAGCGTCTTGCCACAGCCCGGCGGGCCGTAGAGCAGGATGCCCTTCGGTGGCCGGAGCTGGTGCTCCCGGAACAGGTCGGCGTGCAGGAAGGGCAGCTCCACCGCATCGCGGATCTGCTCGATCTGCGACTGGAGGCCGCCGATGTCGGTGTAGTCGACGTCGGGCACCTCCTCCAGCACCAACTCCTCGACCTCGCTCTTCGGGATCCGCTCGTACGCGTACGCCGAACGGGGCTCGATCATGAGCGAGTCGCCGGCCCTGATCGCGGTGCCGATCAGGGTGTCGGCCAGGTGGACGATGCGCTCCTCGTCGGAGTGCGAGACCACCAGCGCCCGGTCGCCCGGAGCGCCCTCGGGACCCGCGAGGATCTCCTTGAGCATCACCACCTCACCGACCCGCTCGTAGCCGAACGCGTCGACGATGTTGAGCGCGTCGTTGAGCAGGACCTCCTGGCCGCGCCGCAACTCCTCGGCGTCCAGCGAGGGTGAGACGGCTACCCGGAGCTTGCGTCCGCCGGTGAAGATGTCCACCGTGCCGTCGTCGTGTCGCGCGAGGAAGACACCGTAGCCGGACGGCGGCTGTGCCAGCCGGTCGATCTCCTCCTTGAGCGTCACGATCTGCGCGCGAGCCTCCTTGAGGGTGCTCACGAGCCGGTCGTTGTTCTCGGTGAGCCGCGCCAACTGTGCCTGGGTGGCCGCCAGCCGCTCTTCGAGCTGCCGGACGTGTCGGGGGCTTTCGGTCAACTTGCGCCGCACCAGAGCGAGTTCCTCCTGAAGGAACGCGACCTGCGTGGAGAGATCGTGGGCCTCCTTCTCCCACCGTGCGGCGCGCGAGTCCGCGTCGTCACTGCGTGCCACGTCCCACCTCCCCGGGGGGCTTGAACGTTCTGCCCTAACACTAGCCGCTATGAGGCCGATTCGGTCCCACGCAACGCCCTCGTCACCGAACCTTGATCGCCAGGGACGCCTGAGGGGCAGGTCCGGCCGTTCGGGTACCGTCGGGGAGTGGGACGGGAGAACATGGGGGGTGCCTGGTGACCGACGTCGCTACCGACCAGTTGCAGGTCTGGGTTGACCAGGACCTCTGCACGGGTGACGGGCTCTGCGTGCAGTACGCGCCGGAGGTCTTCGAGTTCGACGTCGACGGCCTGGCGTACGTCAAGGGCGTCGACGGTGAGCTGCGGCTCGCCCCCGGCAGCCGGGTCGACGTGCCCGAACACCTGCGGCTGGAAGTGATCGACTCCGCGAAGGAGTGCCCGGGTGAGTGCATCCACGTGGTGCGCGGCAGCGACGGCGTCGAGGTCGCTGGCCCCGAGGCCGAGGACGACTGAGCCGGGGACGACCGGGCGGCCCCGGGCCGGGATCGCCCCGGCGTCGCCCCCGGCCCGGTCACGGCGTCACAGCAGCGGGCGGCCGACCACCGAGGCGACCAGCCGGGCGAACTCCTCCAGCCGGGCGATCTGGCCGGCCCCGCCGTCGTCGAGGGTCTTGCCGAAGCGCAGCGCGTCGTGCCGGGGCGCACCGACCATCTCGTCGCCGGGCGGGGCCTCGTCCAGCGAGGTGAGCAGCAGGTAGACGTCGATGCTGTCCACCCGTACCTCGCCGTTCTCGGCCCGGGTGAGCCGCCGCCGGCAACCCACCTCGGTGACCGTGGACACCGGCACCACCCGCAGCGACGACGTCATCGACCCGGGCGGGCCCTCCCCCGGCGGCACGTCCTCGCCGTGCCAGAGCACCAGCCGGCTGCCGTCGCAGACGACGACCTCCTGCCACACCCCGTTGACCTCGTTGACGAAGCGTTCCAGGGTGAAGCCGAGCACCGAGGCACCCCGCAGCACCCCGCCGAGCGCCTCCAGGGCGATGTCCGGGTCACGCAGGTAGGCCCGCGCCGCCGACTCCAGGTCCTGGTACGGCGACCAGTCGGGAAACACGGCCGGCAGCTCACCGCCGCCGAAGCCCGGCCGACTCATGCCCACTCCCCGCGGTCACACCGTCGGCCCGCACCGGCCGTCGGGTTCTGCCCGTTCACGCCCAGCCGCTCCGATCCGCCGTCACGGCAGGTCCTGCCCGTCGGCTCCGGCGGCCGACGCGGCGGCGGTGGCCTGCGCCGCCGCCTCCCGGGCCGCCGCCGCCTCCCGCAGCGCCTGCTTGCGTTCGGCGTACGCCTCCGCGCCCTTGCTGGGCTTGCGGCGGCGCGGCGGCGCGGTGACGCCCGGAGCGAGCTTACGCGCGGACACCAGGAACGCGGTGTGCGCGATCATCCGGTGGTCGGGCCGGACGGCGAGCCCCTCGGCGTGCCAGTCGCGCACCAGCGACTCCCAGGCCCGCGGCTCGGTCCAGCCGCCCCGCTCGCGCAGCGCCTCGACCAGCTCGGACAGCTGCGGGGTGGTCGCCACGTAGCCGATGAACACGCCCCCGGGCAGCAGCGCCCGCTCGACCATGTCGAGGGTCTCCCACGGGGTGAGCATGTCCAGGATGATCCGGTCGAAACCGGTCTCCGGGCAGTCGGCGACGTCGCCGACGTGCAGCCGCCAGGCCGGGTGCGGCGCGCCGAAGAACGCCTCCACGTTGCGTCGGGCGATCTGGGCGAAGTCGTCGCGCACCTCGTAGGAGTGCAGCTCACCACCGGTGCCGACGGCACGCAGCAGGGAGCAGCTCAGCGCCCCGGAGCCGGCGCCGGCCTCCAGCACCTTGGCCCCGGGGAAGATGTCGCCCATGGCGACGATCTGCGCCGAGTCCTTCGGATAGATCACCTGGGCGCCGCGCGGCATCGACAGCACGTAGTCCGACAGCAGCGGACGCAGCGCCAGGAACGCCGTCCCGCCACCTGCGGTGCTGACCACGCTGCCGTCGGGCTGCCCGATCAGCGCGTCGTGCGCCAGGATGCCGCGGTGGGTGTGGAACTCCTTGCCGTGCTCCAGGGTGACGGTGTGCATCCTCCCCTTGGGATCGGTCAACTGCACCCGGTCACCGGGACGGAAGGGGCCCCGGTGCACCGGGGGGAGTTCCGCGACGGCGGTGGACGTCGGTGTGCCGTCGGGGGCCGGGAGGGCGGGGGGATGTGCTGCGGTCACCTGTTCATCTTCCGTGTGGGTTCGAGGACCTGGGCGAGATCCGCGATGTGCAGAACGCCGACCACATCTTCGCCTGACGTCACCACGTACCGTGCGCCCGGGTGGGCCTGCACGGCCGCCATCAGCCGTTCACCGTCCAGACCGAGGGGCACCGCCGGCAGCGCGGCCAGCGGGCGGGCCACCGCGTCCACCCCCAACCAGGGCCGCCGCCCCACCGGTACGGCCTCCGCCGCCGCCGGGTCGACCAGGGCGACCGGCCGGCCCGCGCCGTCGACCACCAGCACGGCGGACCCGGGTGGTCCCTGCTCGGCGTGCCGGCGTTGCGCCTCGGAAAGCGGCGTGCCGGTGGGGACGGCGACGACCGGGCGGACCAGCCGGCCCAGGTCGAGCAGCGGCACCCGGCGGCTGATCCGGGCGTACCGGATCGACTGCCCGGCGCCCCGCCAGAGGGTGACCGCGACCAGCAGCATCAGCGGTAGCGCCAACGGCACCAGCACCCGTTGGACGGTGAGCAGCACGACCAGCCCGGCGGTGCCCACCGCGACGGCCCGCCCGACCCAGCCGGCGACCTCGGTGGCCCGGTGCCGGTCGCAGGTGATCCGCCACAGCACGGCGCGCAGCGCCCGACCGCCGTCCAGGGGCAGGCCGGGCAGCACGTTGAACACGGCGACGATGACGTTACTCAACGCCAGTTGCAGGGCGAGCTGGTGGGCCAGGGTGTGGTCGGGGGTGGCCAGGGTGGCGGCCACGGCGAGCCCGCCGAGCAGCGCCGAGACGGCCGGACCGGCCAGCGAGACCAGCAGCTCCACCCGGGGGGTGGGGGCGTCCCGGTCCATCTCGGTGTAGCCGCCGAGCAGTTCCAGGGTGATCCCGCGCACACCGATGCCGTACCGGCGGGCGGTCAGCGCGTGCCCCAGCTCGTGCAGCAGGACCGAGCCGAGCAGCGACACCACGAAGCCGAGGCCGATCAGGTAGCCGCCGAGCGGGGACAGGCCGAGCCGGTCCCGGGCGAACTCGGCGTAGGTGACGGTCACCAGCAGGGTGAGCAGCAGCATCGACACGTTGAGGTGCAGCGGCACCCCGAACACCCGGCCGACGGTCAGTCCGCTGCGGGGCCGACGCGGCGGGCGGGGACGGGACTCCACCGCCCCGATGCTACGCGCCGACCCGATCATGCCCGGTGCGGCGAGCACGACCCTGTCAGACCGGTGTCCTAACCTTCGGGGCATGACGGCGGAACCGGTGATCGACCAGCAGCATCCTCCGGCGGCGCTGCCCGCCACGGTCCGGGCCTCGCTGTCGCCGTCGCGGGCGGCCGACTTCAAGACCTGCCCGCTGCTCTACCGGTTCCGCAGCATCGACCGGCTGCCCGAGCGGCCCAGCGTCGAACAGGCCCGGGGCACCCTGGTGCACGCGGTGCTGGAACGGTTGTTCGACCTGCCGGCGGCCGGGCGCACCCCGCAGGCCGCCGGTGACCTCGTCGGCCCGCAGTGGGACCGGCTGGTCACCGGGCAGCCCGAGCTGGCCGGCCTGTTCGACCCGGGCGACGAGCCGGGCACGGCCGAGTTCCTCCGGTCGGCGGCGGCCCTGCTGGAGGGCTACTTCGCGGTGGAGGACCCGCGCCGGCTGGAGCCCGCCGAGCGGGAGAGCCTGATCTCCGCGGTGGTCGACGACGAGCTGCTCATCCGGGGTTACCTCGACCGGCTCGACGTGGCCCCCGACGGGGCGTTGCGGGTGGTCGACTACAAGACCGGCGGCGCACCGAGGGAGGCGTTCGAGGCACGGGCGCTGTTCCAGTTGAAGTTCTACGCGCTGGTGCTGTGGCGCACCCGGGGGGTGGTGCCGCGGGTGTTGCGCCTGCTCTACCTCAAGGACGCCGAGGTCTGCGACTACTCCCCCGACGCCGACGAGCTGCTGCGGTTCGAGCGTACGGTGGTGGCGCTCTGGCAGGCCATCGAGCAGGCCACCGCGCGGCAGGACTTCCGTCCCCGGCCGAGCCGGCTCTGCGACTGGTGCAACCACCAGGCGCACTGCCCGGCCTTCGGTGGCACCCCGCCGCCGTTTCCCGAGCGGGCCGGGGCGGCCGACCCGTTGCGCGACGCCCGGTCCCGTCCGGCCACCCCGGGCGCCGACGAGTAGCGCCAGCGTCCCCGGCGGGTGGAGACCGGCTCATCCGTGAGGAGGAGGCGAGGTTCACCGTCGGCGACGACCGGACGCCCCGGCGGGCGGCTAGCGTCGCGGTATGACCGAGGGACCCGAGCGGTGGTGGGTGCGCCGGCCGTTGGCCGGTGACGTCCTGTTCGCCGCCGCGCTGGTGCTGGTCGAGGTCGCCTTCGTCCTGCTCACCCCGCGCGAGTTCTGGCCCCGGCAGTTGCCGTCCATGCTGGCCTGGAGCGGGTTGTGCGCGGCCCCGGTGGCGTTGCGCCGGGTCGCGCCGTGGCCGGCGGTGGGGGCGGCGCTGGCCACCCTGGCCGTGCCGGCGGTGCTCGGGCACGCCCCGACCACGCAGAGCCTGACGTTCCTGGTCTTGACGTACACGATGGCGGTGCACCGGGCGGCGCTCGCGGCGGTGGCCGCCACGGTGCTGCTCTGGGTGCCGGTGGCCGCCCTCAACGTGCTCACCCCGCTGGACACCGGGCTCGACGTCGGTCCGGCGTACCTGGTGCTCAACAACCTGCTCACCGCGTTGCTCGCCTACGCGGTGGGGCGGGCGGTGCGGGCCCGGCGCACCTCGCTGCGGGCCCTGCGGGAGCGGGCCCGGGCGGCCGAGGACAACCAGCGGGCGCTGGCCGAGCAGGCGGTGGCCGACGAGCGGCGTCGGATCGCCCGGGAACTGCACGACGTGGTCGCCCACCACGTCAGCGTGATGGGGGTGCTGGCCACCGGGGCCCGGCGGGTGCTGCACCGGGATCTGGCCGCCGCCGACGAGGCGATCGCCACCATCGAGGACACCAGCCGGGTCACGCTGCGGGAGATGCGCCGGCTGCTGGACGTGCTGCGGACCGACGCGGAGCCCGCCGCCGACCTCACCCCGCAGCCCGGCCTGGCCGGCATCACCGCGCTGGTGGAGCAGGTACGCGAGGCGGGGCTACCGGTCGTCCTGGAGGTCGCGGACCCGGTGCCGACGGTCGACGAGGGTGTCTCGCTGACGGTGTACCGGATCACCCAGGAGGCGTTGACCAACGCGCTCAAACACGCCGGTTCGGCCACCGCGACCGTCCGGCTGGGCGTCGACGGCGGCGGTCTGACCGTGGAGATCACCGACACCGGGCGGGGTCCGGAGCCGGGACCCGACCGGATCGGGCACGGACTTGTCGGCATGCGCGAACGGGTGGCCCTCTACGGTGGAACCTTGCGGATCGGGCCACGGCCCGGCGGCGGCTTCCGGGTGTACGCGAGAATTCCGGTGGAACCGGCCGGGACGGTCCCGGCGTGACGGGGGAACGGGGACAGCAGATGGGCCAGACGTACGGCAGCCCCCCGTCGTCCGCGCCGGACGGTGGGGCCGCCGCCCGCCCGCCCGGACGGCCGGTGCGGATCCTGCTCGCCGACGATCAGCCGTTGCTGCGCACCGGGTTCCGGATGGTGCTGGGCACCGAGGACGACCTCGACATCGTCGCCGAGGCCGGGGACGGTCAGGAGGCGGTGGAGCTGTCCCGGCGGCTGCTGCCCGACGTGGTGCTGATGGACATCCGGATGCCCCGGATGGACGGGGTGGCCGCGACCCGGGCGATCGTCGAGGCACGCTTGCCGGTGCGGGTGCTCATCCTCACCACCTTCGACCTCGACGAGTACGTGGTGGGGGCGTTGCGGGCCGGGGCGAGCGGCTTCCTGGCCAAGGACGTGCCGGCCGACGACCTGGTCACCGCCATCCGGACGGTGGCCGCCGGGGAGGCGGTGGTGGCGCCGCGCATCCTCAAACGGCTGCTGGACCGGTTCGCCACCGTGCTGCCCGACCCGTCGGCGAGCCCACCGAAGGCGTTGGGCACGTTGACCGAGCGGGAACGGGAGGTGCTCGTCCAGGTGGCCCGGGGGTTGTCCAACGCGGAGATCGCCGCCGCGTTGTCGGTCAGCGAGACGACGATCAAGACGCACGTCGGGCACGTGCTGACCAAGCTACGGCTGCGCGACCGGGTGCAGGCGGTGGTGCTGGCGTACGAGTCGGGGCTGGTCCGCCCCAAGGCGTAGCCGGGCGGCACCGGGTGCCCCTCGGGGCGTACCCGGGGTGAGGCCGGTGGGGGGACGGCAGCGTTGCCGCGCTCACCTACCGTGACGAAAGGCGGCGCGGCGCGGTTGACCGTGTCGTGGCGTCAGATCCTGACGTCGGTGCCGGGGCCCCACCGCAGGGTGGGGTGGCACGACCGGTCTGCGGGTCAGGGACAACCCTGAGCCGTTCTCCGGGCCGACCCGCAGCGGGAAATCCGCGCCGGGTCAGTCCGTGGTCGGACGGATCCGCGCCGACCGGCACCGAGGATGGGATCGACCCCACCGACCAGCGGGGGCGGTGGGGGCACACACAGCCAGACGGAAGAGGTAGATGACGTGACCGCGACGGTAGGCCAGCATGCGCAGGCCGCGGCCCGGGCGAACGACGTGTGGAAGGTGTACGGCACCGGCGAGGCGCAGGTCGCCGCGCTACGGGGGGTCAGCGCCGAGTTCGAGCGGGGCAGGTTCACCGCGATCATGGGCCCGTCGGGCTCGGGCAAGTCGACGCTGATGCACTGCCTGGCCGGGTTGGACTCGGTCAGCAAGGGCACGGTGCAGATCGGCGACACCACGGTGACCGGGCTGGGTGACTCGGGCCTGACGAAGCTGCGCCGGGACAAGGTGGGCTTCATCTTCCAGCAGTTCAACCTGCTGCCCACGCTCACCGCCCAGGAGAACATCCTGCTGCCGATGTCGATCGCCGGCCGCAAGCCCGACCCGGCCTGGTACGACACGGTGATCGACACCGTCGGCCTGCGGGACCGGCTGGGGCACCGGCCGGCGCAGCTCTCCGGTGGCCAGCAGCAGCGGGTCGCCTGCGCGCGGGCACTGGTCGCCCGCCCCGAGGTGATCTTCGCCGACGAGCCGACCGGGAACCTGGACTCCCGCTCCGGCGCGGAGGTGCTCAACTTCCTGCGCAACTCGGTCCGCGAGCACGGGCAGACCATCGTGATGGTCACCCACGACCCGACCGCCGCCGCGTACGCCGACCGGGTGGTCTTCCTGGCCGACGGGCAGATCGTCTCGGAGCTGATCGAGCCGACCGCCGACACGGTGCTGGACACCATGAAGAAGCTGGACACCCTGGTCGAGGTGGCCGGCTGATGTTGCGGGCCACCCTCAAGAGTCTGCTGGCGCGCAAGGTGCGCCTGCTGCTGTCCGGCCTGGCCGTGGTGCTGGGTGTCATGTTCGTCTCGGGAGCGTTCGTGCTCACCGACACGCTGGGCCGCTCGTTCGACGCGGTCTTCGCCGACGCGTACGAGGGCATCGACGTCAACGTCGCCGGCAAGCCGAAGGTGGCGCTCAGCGAGATGCAGGGCGAGCAGGTGCCGACCACGGTGTCGGCGGCGACGGTGCAGCGGATCGCCGGGGTGCCCGGGGTGGCCGAGGCCACCGGCGTGGTCACCACCGACGGGGCCCAGTTGATCGGCAGCAACGGCAAGGTGGTCACGTCGTTCGGGCCGCCGCAGCTCGGGTCGAACTGGCAGGGCGAGAGCGACCTGGTGAAGCTGCGGGAGGGCCGGGAGCCCCGGGCCGACGACGAGATCGTCGTCAACGCGGCGCTGGCGCGGGCGGCCAAGGTGAAGGTCGGCGACCGGGTCGGGGTGCTGACCCCGCTGACGCCGAAGCAGACCTTCACCCTGGTCGGGGTCTTCGGCTACAGCGGTGACCGGGACTCGATCGGCGGGGTCAACGAGATCGCCTTCACCACCCCGGTGGCGCAGCGGCTGCTGCTGGGCGAGCGGGACGCCTTCACCAACGTCACGGTACGGGCGGACGCCGGGGTCGGCGACGCCACGTTGCGTGACGACGTGGCCCGGACGCTCGGCGACGGCTTCGAGGTCAAGACCGGCGAGCAGTTGTCGGCGGACGCCTCGGCGAGCCTGAAGGAGGGGCTGTCCTTCTTCAACAAGATCCTGCTCGGCTTCGCGGCCGTCGCGCTGCTGGTGGGCACGTTCCTCATCCTCAACACCTTCTCGATCATCGTGGCGCAGCGGACCCGGGAGCTGGCGTTGATGCGGGCGATCGGGGCCAGCGGTCGGCAGATCATCGGTTCGGTGGTGCTGGAGGCGGTGGCGATCGGCCTGATCGCCTCGGTGCTGGGGCTGGGTGCCGGCATCGGCATCGGCGCGCTGCTGGCGTACGTCTTCGGCAACCTGGCCGGCGGGTTGACGCTGGCCGGCATCGGCGTCCCGGCGTCGGCGGTGATCGGCTCGTTCGCGGTCGGCCTGCTGATCACGGTGGTGGCGGCGCTGCTGCCGGCGCTGCGGGCCGCACGCATCCCGCCGATCGCGGCGATGCAGGACGTGGCCAACCCGGACCGGCCGCTGACCCGGGTCACGGTCACCGGTGGGGTGATCACCGGGATCGGCGCGGTGCTGCTGTTCCTCGGGCTCAGCGACAACGCCGGGGACAACACGCTGGCGGTCATCCTGGGCGGGGTGCTGTTCGCCTTCATCGGGGTGGCGCTGCTGACCCCGCTGATCAGCCGCCCGGTGGTGTCCCTGCTGGGGGCGGTCTTCGCCTGGTCGGTGCCGGGCAAGCTGGGTCGGCTGAACTCCGGGCGCAACCCGCGCCGCACGGCGATCACGGCGGCGGCGCTGATGGTCGGCATCGCCCTGGTGACCGGGGTGACGGTGATCCTGGACTCGGCGAAGGGCAGCATCGGCGCGCTGGCCCAGGACACCATCAAGGCCGAGCTGGTGATCTCGGGGTCGACGACCGGTCCGCGGCCGGCGAGCTTCGACCCGGCGGTGCTGACGAAGGTGGCGGCGCTGCCCGGTGTGCAGATGGCCGACGGCGAGTACGGCGACATGGGCATGGTCGACGGGAAGGTCACCTGGCTGGCCGCGTCCAGCGACGTGACCGCGTTGCAGCGGATCTTCGGGGCCAAGACGACCGCCGGTGACATCAGCCGGCTCGGCCCGGACCAGATGCTGTTCAGCTCCGACGCCGCCAGGTCCCGCAACATCTCGGTCGGTTCGACGGTGACCGTGCAGGCATCCCGGGGCGAGCCGCGCACCTACACGGTCAGCGGCATCTACGAGAGTTCCGAGCTGACCAGCCCGGTGCAGTTGCCGCCGCAGGCGGTGAAGGACTTCGCCATCCCGAAGCCCAACCAGGGGTTCATCCAGCTGGCTCCGGGCACCCGGGTGGCCGACGTGCAGCCGCAGGTGGAGGCGCTGCTGGCCGACAGCCCGGAGGTGTCGGTGGCCGACCGGGACGCGTTCATCGAGCAGCAGACCGGCTCGCTGGACAGCCTGCTCACGATGATCCAGATCCTGTTGGCGCTGGCGATCGTGATCGCGGTGCTCGGCATCGTGAACACCCTGGCCCTGTCGGTGCTGGAGCGGACCCGCGAGCTGGGCCTGCTGCGGGCGATCGGGCTGCGCCGGGCGCAGACCATGCGGATGATCACCGTGGAGGCGGTGGTGATCTCGGTCTTCGGGGCGCTGCTCGGGATCGTGGTGGGCGTCGGCCTCGGTGCCGCGGTGGTGCGGGCGCTCAAGGACGACGGCATCACCGACCTGATCCTGCCGTGGGGTCAGATGGGGCTGTTCCTGCTGCTGGCGGCCATCATCGGCGTGGTGGCGGCGGTGCTGCCGGCGGTGCGGGCGGCCCGGATCAACGTGCTGGGCGCGATCGCGCACGACTGATCCCGTCCGCTGCGAGGGGGGTTCCGCCGACGGCGGGACCCCCCTCGTCGTGGCCGCGCGGTTCCGCCCGGCGGCTCAGCCGGGTGGCTCGCCGAGCAGCGCCGCCAGCAGCTCCAGGTCCGCCGAGGTCAGGCTCTCCACCTGGTGTACGCCGTCGGTCGGCGGCACCGGCACCTCCGCCGGGACGGCCAGCACCGCCGCACCGGCGGCGAGCGCGCTGGCCACTCCGGTCGGCGAGTCCTCGATCGCCACGCAGCGACCGATCGGCACGTCGAGCAGCCGGGCGGCGGCCAGGTACGGCTCGGGGTGCGGCTTGGCCGAGTCGACCTCGTCGCCGCAGACCACGGCGTCGAAGCTGTCCCGGCCGAGGGTGTCCAGGGCCACCTCGACCAGGGGCCGGCCGCTGGAGGTGACCAGCGCGGTGGGGATGCCGGCGGCGCGGACCGCCCGCAGCAGGGTCAACGCGCCCGGCCGCCAGCGCAGCCCGGTGCGGAACAGCTCCAGGATCCGCGCGTTGATCCACTCCGCGCTGACCTGCGGGTCCCGCTCGGGTTGGCCGAGGTCGTCGTGGAGGATGCGCATCGACGCGGCCATCGCGGTGCCGATCATCGCCCGCCGGGCCGGGCCGGTGAGCGTGCCCCCGTACTCGGCGGCCAGCTCGTGCAGGGCGACGTCCCACAGCTTCTCGCTGTCGACCAGGGTGCCGTCCATGTCGAAGAGCACGGCGGCGGGGTGTGGGCTGCTCAGCGGAATCCTCCTGGCGCTCGCGGATGGTCTCCGGGCGATCCTGCCAGCCCGGCCCGGGGCGCGTACCGCCGTACCGGCCGGACGTGACCTGCTCCTCAGCGCAGGTTGCAGGCGTCCAGGGACCGCTCGTAGCCGCGGAAGAAC
This sequence comes from Micromonospora sp. WMMD735, assembly GCF_049178995.1. NCBI lineage: Bacteria > Bacillati > Actinomycetota > Actinomycetes > Micromonosporales > Micromonosporaceae > Micromonospora > Micromonospora sp. WMMD735. The sequence continues at coordinate 1,016,331 of NZ_JBMHMJ010000002.1, read as the reverse complement.
CAGTCGGTGCGCTGTTCGGCGGTGCCGTGCGAACCCTCGGCGAACCACGGCTGGTCGGGGTCGTCGCCGACGGCGAGCAGCCCCTCACGGAACTCGTCGAGGTCACCGGCGTCGAGTCTCAGGGTGCCGTCACGGACGGAGTCGCCGAGGTACGCCCCGGCCATGCAGTCGGCCTGCAGCTCCTGCTGGATGGTGAAGTTGGCGCGGATGCCGAGCCGGATCTGGATGCCGTGGGCGTACTCGTGGCCCAGCAGGTAGAACACGAACGCGTCACCGACCTGCCGGAACGCCGCCACCGACCAGTTGACGTCGTAGGCGATGAAGTCGCCCTGGGAGCAGTAGACGGCGTTGTTGCGGGGCAGCGCCTGACCGCCGCAGGAGATCTCGCCCTCCCGCTGGTAGGGCACGATCCGGCGGATCGGGCGGAACTCCTGGCCGGAGGCCCGGAACTGGGCGGCCCAGTAACGTTCGGCGATGGTGACCGCGTCGTCGATGTCGCTCTTGAACTCGGCCACGCTGGTGGTGCCGTCGGCGCGGGTGGTCTCCGTCTCCGACGGGGCCGGGGCCGCCGGGCGCGACGACTGCCGGGGGGCCGGTTCCCGGGGTTCCTGCGGGCCGCTCTCCCCCACCCCGCCGGCCGCGCAGCCGACCGCCACCACCAGCGCCGTCAGCGCGGCGAGCAGTGGTCCGTGCGAGCGGCGTCGCGAGCCTGCCGTCACCGTGTGCCTCCCAGGCGTGCCGGTCCTGCGATCGGTGGTACCCCGACCGTGGAACGATCATGCCCGGCCGGCGTCCCGTTGACCATGGGTGACCCGGGTCGGCCCGGCCGGACGGTCAGTGGTGCTCCTGCCCCCGGTGGATCGTGTCGTTCTGGGCGAAGTGGCGTTCCGCCTCGTACCGGTGCTGTCTGGCCTGGGCGTCCCGCCCGGCGGTGCGGTCCTCGACCCCGACGGTGCGGGCCCGGTCGCGCCAGGCGACCCAGCCGACCGTGCCGATCATCGCCAGGGCCGCCGCGCCGACCACGAGCCACATCGTCGTCATGGGACCACGGTAGGTGACCGCCACCACCCGTCCCGGGGGTTAACCTCGGGCCCGGTGTCCGGACCGGCCCGGCGGCTCCGACGTCCCGGTTGTCCGGCCGCACCCCGCGGCCGAGAGGAGAACCATGAAATACATGATCATGTTGTACGGCTCGCAGCGCGACTACGACGCCATGGCCGGCCGTCCCGGGGCGCAGCCGCCGATGACGCCGGAGCAGGTCGCCGCGATGCATGAGCACATGGCGGCGGTGCACCGGGACCTGGCCGAATCCGGCGAGCTGGTCGACGGGCAGGGGTTGACCGCGCCGGTGCACGCCCGGCGGGTACGGCTGCGACAGGGCACGCCCGTGGTCACCGACGGGCCGTACCCGGAGACGCAGGAGGTGCTGGCCGGGTTCACCGTCGTCGACTGTGTCAGCTTCGACCGGGCCACCGAGATCGCCGCCCGGTTCGTCGACCCGGACGCCGAGGGCGGGTACGTCGACGTACGACCGGTCGCCGACGGCGTCGACGACCTGGACGGCTGACCCGGTCGCCATGGGACCGTCCACCGTCGAGGACCTGCTGCGCGTGCTCGCGCCGCAGGTCCTCGGCGCGGTCGTCCGCCGGTACGGCCACTTCGACACCGCCGAGGACGCCGTCCAGGAGGCGCTGCTGGCCGCCGCGACCCGCTGGCCGGTCGACGGGCTGCCGGAGCAGCCCCGGGGCTGGCTGGTGACCGTGGCCGCCCGGCGGCTGACCGACCTGCTCCGCGCCGAGCAGGCCCGGCGACGGCGGGAGGACGACGCCGGCCGGGGGCGACGGTGGGTCGCCCCGGCGGCCGACCACCGGGAGCCGGGCGACGACAGCCTGGTGCTGCTGTTCCTGTGCTGCCATCCGGCGCTGCCGCCGGCCGCGCAGGTCGCGTTGACCCTGCGCGCCGTCGGCGGGTTGGGCACCGCCGAGGTGGCTCGGGCGTTCCTGGTGCCCGAGGCGACCATGACCCGCCGGATCACCCGCGCCAAGCAACGCATCCGCGACAGCGGGCTGCCGTTCGCGCTGCCCGGACCCGACGAGCGGGCAGTCCGGCTCGACGCCGTCCGGCAGGTGCTCTACCTGATCTTCAACGAGGGGTACGCCAGCACCACCGGCCCGCATCTGCGCCGGGTGGACCTGTCCACCGAGGCGATCCGGCTGACCCGGTTGCTGCACCGGCTGCTGCCGGACGATCCGGAGGTGACCGGTCTGCTGGCGTTGATGCTGCTCACCGACGCCCGGGGGCCGGCCCGGGTGGGCCCGGACGGTGAGCTGGTGCCGATGGCGGAGCAGGACCGCAGCCGCTGGCGGGCCGACCAGATCGCCGAGGGGGTGGCACTGGTCAGCGCGGTGCTGCCGCGCGGCGACGTCGGGCCCTACCAGCTCCAGGCGGCGATCGCGGCGGTGCACGACGAGGCGGCGAGCGCCGAGGCGACCGACTGGGCGCAGATCGAGGCCCTCTACGGGGTGCTGCTGGGGATGTCGGGCAACCCGGTGGTGGCGCTCAACCACGCGGTGGCGGTGGCGATGGCCCGGGGTCCCGCCGCCGGGCTGCGCCTGCTCGACGCGCTGGCCGACGACCCCCGCGTCGGCGACGACCCCCGGCGGCACGCGGCCCGCGCGCACCTGCTGGAACGCTGTGGCAACCTCGCCGAGGCCCGGACGGCGTACGCCCACGCGGCCCGCCGCTCGACCAGCCTGCCCCGCCAGCGCTACCTGTACGCCCGGCTGGCCCGGCTGACCGACGCCGGGGACGGTGGGTCGGGCGACGGATGACCGTCACCTGGCGACGCCGTGACGGTGCACGGGTCGCCGCCCGCGGACCGCCCGACGGGATCATGAGTCGTCGGTGAGATCCCTGCCGAGGAAGCGGACCAGTGGTTCCACGTGCCGGTCCACCCGCCGCCACTCGGCCAGCAGGTCCCCCGGCAGGTGCTGCTCGGCCACCAGTTCACCGTGGCGGTACCGCCGGAGCACCGGGTGGATGACGGTGCTGTCCCGGGCCGGTCGCCGGTCGGTGTCGGACCCGTCGGCGCGGCCCCGGCGCAGGGCCAGGGTGTAGCAGTGGGAGGAGTGGGCGAACCGGGGCACCGCGTAGTCCTCCGGCAGTTCCTCGTGGTGCCGGAAGCCCCCGGTGGCGTCGTCGCGGACGAAGACGTCGCAGAGGTACCCGGACTGGGTCCACAGCGCCGGACTCCCGTTGACCCGGTCCAGCATCACCGTGGTCAACGAGGCCGGCTCGCCCGACGTGGTGGCGGCGGGCAGCGGCACGCCGTCGTAGCGCTCCCGCAGCAGCCTGGTCAAGGTACGCAGGTTGTACCGGAATCCGTCGATGAACGGCGACGCGGCGTGCCGTACGTCCCGCGCCTGGGCGACGGTGCCGGCGAAGTACAGGTCGTCGACGTTGCTCGACTGCCAGTCGGGGCGCAGGCCCGGCAGCCGGCCGTCGCGCACCATGTCCGGCGTGCAGGAGGCGTCGAACAGGGAGGTGTCCATCCGGAAGCCGGTGCAGCGCAGCACCTCGTGGTAGTCGAGTTCGGCGGTCTCGCCGGGGGCGTGGGGGTCGGTGACCGAGACGCGGAACCCGCCGTCGACGGGCCGGATCGCGTCAATGGTGCCGTCGAGCACCGCGTGCAGCGGCGTGAACCGGTCGCTGTCGAGGATCGCGCCGTGCCGGCCCCGGACGTCGCCGGGGTGCCCGGTGTCGCGGGCCAGCCGCAGCGGCCGGCGGCTCGCCAGGTGCACCACCGACGCCCTGCCCAGGATCGACGAGGCGGTGTCGAACGCCGCGTTGCCCTTGCCGATGATCAGGACCCGCCTGCCGGCGTACCGGTCGGGGTCGACGTCCATCTCCTCGTAGCCGGTGGCGTGCTCGATGCCCGGGATGTCCGGCACGAACGGCCGACCCCAGCCGGTCGCTACGACCAGGCAGCGCGCCCGTACGACCCCCCGGTCGGTGCGGACGGTGAAGCCGTCGTCCTCCCGGGAGACCTGCTCGACGGTGGTGCCGTAGCGGACCCGGAGCTGGTGGATGCGCTGGAACTCGGCGAGGTACCGCACCAGGTCGTCGGCGGCCGGCAGGTACTCCTGGCTGAACTTCGCGAACAGCAGCTCCGGGTCGTCGTTGAGCAGCGAGTTCCCGTCGGACCGCAGTCGGATCCCGGGGTCGCTGCTGTCGGTGTGCACGGCGTTGAGCGAGTTCAGGCGGCGGTGGCGCGGGAACCGCCGGAAGAAACCCCCCGGTTCGGCGCCACGTTCGAACGTCAGGTAGTCGGCGCCCTGCTGCTGGAGGTGGTAACTCAGCTGCAGGCCGGCGGGCCCCGCTCCGACGATGACGTACGTGTGCGCGGTGTCGACCATCAGGGGAGCCCTTCGACGCGGAGGCGGTTGCTCCGACGATGAAGTGGATCACGATAGGTGTCAATGGTCGACGGCCGGCGTCGGCGGTCGGGGCCCACCGGGGAGGCGGCGCAGCGTCGGTGGCTACGAGGAGATGGTGAACGCCGCGACGACGCCGTTGTGGTCGGAGTTGGTGCCGCTGACGATGCTGTAGTCGGTCATCCACATCTCGCGGTGTTCCTCGACGCGCTTCCAGAAGTAGATGTAGTCGATGTGCCGGTTGCCGTGCGTCCCGTTCCCCTTCTCGCCGTACAGGTTGTAGCAGGACCGCAGGTTCGGCAGCTCGTTGGCCTCGAACACCTTCCAGGGGAACTTCTGGTACCCGTACGCCCGGTCGGCGCTGAAGTCGACGTTCAGGTCGCCGCTGACGATGACCTGGCCGGAGTCCTTCTTGGCGGCCGCCAGGGTCTTCAGGGCCTGGAACTGCTGCTCGGCGCAGGCGGTCCGGGGCAGGTCCTCGGGCTGGCCGTTGTTCTCGATGCTCGCGTTGGCGTGCGCGTTGAGGTGGTAGACGCTGCGCCCGGTCGCCTTGTGGCGGTAGCGGACCCAGTTGTTGTAGCGGGCCGGCGGCACCTCGCCGGGCCCGTTGGTGTCGCACACGAAGTCCGATCCCTTGTCGAGCACCTCGAACATGCTCTTGCGGGCCAGCAGCGCCTCGTTGGCCGCCTGCGTCGGTTCGGGCGCGTACAGCCACCAGCCGTTGTCCGCCGCCCAGTCCTTCAGGTACGCCTTGCGGTTGCCCACCTCGTTGAGCCCGACCAGGTCCGCCTTCGCGGTGATCAGTTCCAGGTCATGGACGAAGTCGGCCTGGTTCAGCTCGTTGAGGATGTTCAGGGTCGCCGCCTTGAAGGTGGAGTTCGCGGCGGCGGCGGGAGTGGCCGGCACCAGGCTCACCAGCAGCACCGCCGCGCCGACGAGGGCACCCGCACTCCGTACCGACCACCGTTTTCCGCCTGCCATGGCTGTCCTCTCCGGAACGCCGACGGCCGGCGCGACAGACCCGGCCGTGAAGGAAGGTTACTTTGTCAACTCCGGCACGGTAGCTTAGTTTCACCCTCCGGACAACGGAGGCGCATTGTCCGTAGTGAATTGCCTATCCCGCCGGGGAGAACCCATGCACCTCCGAAGGACCTGGCGACCGGCGCTGATCGCCGTCGCGGTGACGGTCGTCGCCGGCACCGTCGCCGCGCCCGCCGCAGCCGCCACCCCGCAACCGGTCTACGCCCCCTCGGGGGGTGTCGCCGATCCCGGCGTGGTGCGGCACAACGACAGCTTCGTCGTGTTCGCCACCGGCACCCGCGCCCCGGCCCACCGGGGTGACACCGCGTCCGGGCCGTGGAACGCCCTCGGCACGACCCTCGGGTCGGTACCGGACTGGGCCGAGAACGGCGCGGTGTGGGCCCCCGACGCCGTCCGTACCGCCACCGGGTGGGTGCTCTACTACTCGTTGCCCGCCAAGGGCAAGAACGGGCAGCGGTGCATCGGGACCGCCACCTCCGACGCCGTCGGCGGGCCGTACGCGCCGGTCGGCACCGCGCCGCTGATCTGCCCGGGTGGCGTGCACGGGGCGGACGACGTGGTGGCGGGGCGGCCGGTAGCCGCCGCCGGGGTGATCGACCCGTCCCCGTTCGAGGACGCCGACGGCAAGCGGTTCGTGCTCTACAAGACGCAGCAGACACCGTCGTCGATCCGGATGCTGCGGCTCGACGACACCGGCACCCGCTGGGTCGGCAACGCCAGTGGTGAACTGGTCCGCAACACCGGCATCATCGAGAACCCGGTGCTGCGGCAGCGGGGCTCCACGTTCGTGCTGTTCGCCTCCCGGTACGGCTACGACAACTGCAGCTACGCCACCGTCTACCTGACCTCCACCGACCGGTGGGACTTCCACGGCAGGACCGAGCACTCGTTGCTCAGCACGTCCGCCACCGGGATCTGCGGCCCGGGAGGCGCGGACCTCGTCCCCGCCCTGGTCGACGACGAGCAGCGGCTGTTCCTGCACGGATGGGTCTGCGGCGGGACCACGCCCTGCCGGCAACGGGCCGACGGCTCGCTGCCGGCCGACGCCCGCCGCGCGCTGTACGCGGCGGTCTTCCGTTGGGAGGGCGCGACACCCCGGGTCGGCGCGTTCCTCTGACCCGGCCACCTCGCCCGGCGACGACCATCCGCTCGCCGGGCGGGGCGACCCTGGGCCGGTCAGTCGTCACGCTGGCGGCCCGACCGGCGGGTGGAACGGGCGACCACGACGGCGGCGGCGAGGCTGAGCGCGGCGGCACCCAGTTGCAACAGGCCGTCGAGCAGATCGACGAGGTCGACGAGAGAGGGGAAATCCACTGTGGCCTCCGGGGGTCGGTCCCCCGCCGTCCGCGTGCTGCGGAGGCGGCCCCCCGGGCCCGGCGGTGACAACCGCGGGCGCCACCGGAATTATGGCACGGCGGTCCGAACGCCGTCACCCGGCGACCACTGCGCGTCGCACCCCGCCGGACCGGCGTGTCCCGGCCGGCGCGGGATCAGAGCTGGCCGGGGTAGAACCCGTACCGGGCCAGCGGTTCGACGATGTTCTCCTCCTCGTAGGACAGGTGGGACAGCAGGGTGTCGGTGAGCACGTCCACCGCCTGCTGCAGGCCGGTGAGCCGCCCCGGGTCCCCGATCAGTGCGACCAGGGCCCGGTCGACGCCCTCGACGACCTCGTGGATGACGACGTGCTCCTGCTCCAGCCGGTCGATCACCGGGACCAGCCCCGGATCGGCCCGTCGCAGGTGCGGGAAGATCGCGTCGTCCTCCAACCCGTGGTGCTGGGTGACCAGCGTGCAGTAGGCGGCGCAGTACGCCCCCAGCGTCCAGTTGTTCTGCCGCAGGGTCATCCGGTTGAGCACGCCCCGGGCATCGCCGGCGGAGACCACCCCCCGGCGCACCTGGTCGAGCAGGTCACGGATCTCGCCCAGTTCCCGACGCAGGTGGTCGTGCACGTCGACCAGGTGCCCACCGACGGCCTGGGCCTGCGGCGAGTAGACGTGCCCGGCCGGCGCGGGCGGGGCGACCGGCCGGGTCGACTCGTCCCAGAGCCGGTGGTCGCTGTGCCGTTCCCGGGGTGCGGGGGTGGGGGTGACCGCGAGCCCCGCGACACCCCCGGCCCGGACGGTTTCCCGTCCCTGCCGCGCCGGTCCCGCCGGCCCGCTCGGCTCCCCCGTGCCGCCCGCCGGCCCGGTCGGCTCCCCCGGTGCCGGGGCGGCCGGCGTGGGGACGGCCGAGCCGGCCCGTTCGGCGGCGACCAGTTCGCGGACCCCGGGGGCGACCTCCTGGGCGAAGAGCTGGATGCTGGCGGGGTCGTCGGCGCCGAGGACGAACCCGGAGGTGCCGTGCTCCAGCACCAGGTCGGTCAGCTCCCGCACCCACTGCCGGGGCGGGCCGTCGAGGAAGCCCGCACCGGTGCCGGTGAACCGGCCGGAGACGTTCAGCAACCGCCGCACCTCGGCGGGGTCCCGCCCGGCCGCCGCCGCGCCCTCGTCGACGAGCGCGTTGAGCCCGGCCAGGTCCGCCGGCCCGTTCGGCAGGTACGCCAGCGACGGCAGCCAGCCGTCCGCCGTCCGCCCCACCAGCCGTAGCAGCCTCGGCTTGTACGCCCCGACCCAGATCCCCACCGGGTGTGCCGGGGCGGGGCCGCGTTTCGCGCCGACCACCCGGTAGTGCTCGCCGTCGACCCGTACCCCGCCGCGCCGGTCGGCCGCCCACACCTCCCGGATGATCCGGATCGCCTCGTCGAGGGCGTCCACCGCCTGCCCGGGGGTGAACCGTCGGCCCCCGTTGGCCTCGATGGCGTCCCAGAACGCGCCGGTGCCGAGGCCGAGTTCGATCCGGCCGCCGCTGAGCAGGTCGAGGCTGGCGACGCTGCGGGCCAGCACCACCGGCTGGCGCAGCGGCAGGTTGAGCACGTTGCCGGCCAGCCTGATCCGGCTGGTCGCCGCCGCCAGGTAGGACATCAGCGTCCAGGTGTCGAGGAAACCCGGCTGGTAGGGGTGGTCCTGGAAGGTGACGAGGTCCAGGCCGGCCTGCTCGCAGAGCCGGGCGCGGGCGACGACCTGCTCCGGCTGCCGGGCGTCGGGGGTGAGGAAGCCGCCGAACAGCAGCTCGTGTCCGTGGTCGGTCATGACGCTGCCGTCACCTGGTCCCCTCGTCGCGTTCCCGGCGTCGCCCGGCGGCCCGGCACGGCCGCGACGACCGGCCCACCGTAGCGCTGACCTGCGCCGACGCGCCGGGCGGTCGCGGGTTTCGGGTCGCCCGGGGCCGGGTGCCGGCGCGGTCGGACGTCGACGGTGAGGTGCACGGCCACCGGGACGGCCACGAGTGGCACATCTTGCGGCCGCTTGCGAGGCTAGGAGCCGTGTATGACTACGACCTGTTGGTGCTGGGCTCCGGGCCCAGCGGTCAGAAGGCGGCGATCGCCGCCGCGAAGCTCGGTAGGCGGGTCGGCATCGTGGACCGCCGCGACATGATCGGTGGGGTGTGCATCAACACCGGCACCGTCCCCTCCAAGACGCTGCGGGAGGCCGTGCTCTACCTCACCGGCCTGAGCCAGCGGGACCTGTACGGCAGCAGCTACCGGGTCAAGGAGGAGATCACCGTCGGTGATCTGGCCGCCCGGACGCAGCACGTGATCAGCCGGCAGACCGACGTCATCCGCAACCAGCTCGCCCGCAACCGGGTCGCGTTGATCACCGGCACCGGCCGGTTCGCCGACCCGCACTCGATCTGGGTGGACGGCGGCTCCGGGCACGAGTCGAAGCTCACCTTCGACAAGATCGTCATCGCCGCCGGCACCCGCCCGGCCCGGCCGGACAGTGTCGACTTCGACGACCGGACGATCGTCGACTCCGACGGGGTGATCAACCTCCAGGCCGTGCCGCGCAGCATGGTGGTGGTCGGCGCGGGCGTGATCGGCATGGAGTACGCGTCCATGTTCGCCGCGCTCGGCACGAAGGTGACAGTGGTGGAACGCCGTGACGGGATGCTCGACTTCTGCGACGAGGAGATCGTCGAGTCGCTCAAGTACCACCTGCGCGACCTGTCGGTGACGTTCCGCTTCGGCGAGGAGGTCGCGGCGGTCGAGAAGCACGAGACTGCCGCGCTGTGCGTCCTCAAGAGCGGCAAGAAGATCGTCGCGGACACCGTCATGTACTCGGCCGGCCGGCAGGGGCAGACCGACGACCTGGCCCTCGACGCGGCCGGGCTGGAAGCCGACGCGCGCGGCCGGATCGCGGTGGACGAGCACTACCGCACCAGCGTCGAGCACATCTACGCGGTCGGTGACGTGATCGGCTTCCCGGCGCTGGCGTCCACGTCGATGGAGCAGGGCCGGATGGCGGCGCTGCACGCCTGCGGGGAGCCGGTGCGCGAACTCCAGGAGCTGCAGCCCATCGGGATCTACACGATCCCGGAGATCAGCTTCGTCGGCAAGACCGAGGAGGAGCTGACCAACAGCGCCACCCCGTTCGAGGTCGGCGTCGCCCGCTACCGCGAGCTGGCCCGGGGGCAGATCGTCGGCGACTCGTACGGCATGTTGAAGCTGCTCGTGTCGCCGCAGGACGGCCGGCTGCTCGGGGTGCACGTGTTCGGCACCGGCGCGACCGAGATCGTCCACATCGGGCAGACGGTGATGGGCTGCGGCGGCACGGTCGACTACCTGATCGACACGGTCTTCAACTACCCGACCCTGTCCGAGGCGTACAAGGTCGCCGCGCTGGACGCGTCCAACAAGATCCGTAACATCACCCGGATCGAGGGGTGAGCCACGGTCTGCCGTGGGCCCGACGTCGGGCCCACGGCAGACCGTGGGCACGGTCACCGGCCGGGTACGCGAGGTGGCCGGCGGTCGTCGACGCCACTACCCTCGACGGGTAGCCAACCGCCGATCGACAGGGTCCGCCGCGTGATGCCGAGAAGTCCCACCGTGGACGGGCAGTCGCCGGGTGACAGTCGCCGCCGGAGCCTCGGGGCGCTGCTGCGGCGGGTGCATCTCGGTGGCCCGGTGTCGCGGGCCGGGCTGGCCGAGTGGCTGGGTGTCAACCGCAGCACGGTCCTGGCGCTCACCACGGACCTGGTCGCGGCCGGCCTGGTACGGGAGGGCTTTCCCGAGCTGACCGGGCGGGCCGGGCGGCCGTCCCTGGTGGTCCGGCCGGCCGCCGACCGGGTGTACGTGCTCGCCTTCGACATCGCGGTGGACCGGCTGGTCGCGGCCCGGGTGGGGTTGGGCGGGTCGATCCAGGACCGCCGCGAGGCGCACCGGGCCCGCGCGGGCGCCGATCTGGACACCGTCGTGCGGGTGCTGGCCGACCTCGGGCGGCAGTTGCACGCCACGGCGGCGTCGGGGGCGACCTGCGTCGGGATCGGCGCGTCGTACTGCGGGATGATCCGGCCGGGCGACGGGATGGTCCGCTTCGGGCCGGACATGGGCTGGGTGGACCAGGCGTTCGGCGCGGAACTGGCCCGCCGGCTCGATCTCGGGTTGCCGGTCCTGGTCGGTAACGAGGCCCACCTGGGCGCGGTGGCCGAGCACCAGCGCGGGGTGGGTGTCGGGGTGGACAACCTGGTCTACCTGCACGGCGACGTCGGGGTCGGCGGCGGGATCATCGTCGGTGGCGACCTGCTCGGCGGCGACGGCGGGTACGGCTCCGAGGTCGGTCACATGCTGGTCAACCCGTACGACGGCAGACCGTGCGGGTGTGGTTCACGCGGCTGCCTGGAGGCGGAGGTCGGCGAGCGGGCGCTGCTCGACGCGGCGGGTCGGCCCGCCGACCGGATCGGCCGGGGCGCGGTCCGGGAGGTGGTCGACGCGGCGGACCGCGGCGACCCGGCCGCCCGGGAGGCGTTGCGGACCGTCGGCGACTGGCTCGGCATCGGGGTGGCGAACGTGATCAACCTGTTCAACCCCGGCATGGTGATCTTCGGCGGGATGCTGCGGGAGGTGTACCGGGGATCGGCGGCGCACGTACGGCAGCGGATCGCCGTCAACGTCCTGCCGGTCTCGCGTACCCGGGCGCAGTTGCGGGTGTCCGCCCTCGGCGACGACGCCACCCTGGTCGGCGCGGCGGAACTCGGCTTCACCAGGCTGCTCGCCGACCCGTTGGGGACACCGGTCGGCTGAGCGGCCGGGGCGAAAACCGGTTGGCGGAAGCGGTCCGGTGGGCCAGGCTGGCGGGCATGACGTACTGACGGACACCCCCGCACCCCGCACGCCCGCACCCGCACGCCCGTGCCGCGCCGCGGCACGCCGTGACGCCGTCGCGAGCCGTCGTGCCGCCGGCTGCCACCGTGCCGCCGCGTGCCGTCCGTCGTTCCCGTCACCCCGAAACGAGCGTCCGTGTTCCCACCGCACTCCCTGCCGTCCCCGTCCCCGTCCCTGACCACGGCCACGGCCACGGCCACGGCCACCGTCACCGTCTTCGCCTCCCCCGAGAGCTGGATCGAGTCCGACGCCGTCCGGCAGTGCCACCAGGTGGCCGCCCTCGACGGCATGCGGCACGTCGCCGCCATGCCCGACCTGCACCCCGGTAAGGGCGCCCCGATCGGCGCGGCGATGGCGTCGACCGTGCTCTACCCGCACCTGGTGGGCTCCGACATCGGGTGCGGCATCGCCGTGTTCCCGATCGGCCTGAAGCGGGCCGTACCCGAGCGGATCGCCGCCCGGTTCCCGGACCTGGACCGGTCGCCGGACCCCGACGACCCGGCCTGGGCCGTCGTCCCCGGCGAGCCGCCCGCCGGCCACGTCGAGGGGCTCGGCACGGTCGGACGGGGCAACCACTTCGTCGAACTGGCCCGGATCGACACCGTCCTCGAGCCGGACCACGCGGCCCGGCTCGGGCTCACCGCCGGTGACCTCGTGCTCATCGTGCACAGCGGCTCGCGGGGCCTGGGCGAGCGGATCCTGCGGGCCCACACCGGGGCGCACGGCGCGGGGCCGGCCCCGGACCCGGCGGGCTACCTGGCCCGGCACGACGAGGCTGTCCGCTGGGGCGCACTCAACCGGCGGGTGCTGGCCGCCCGGGTCGCGCACGCCCTGGGGGCCGCGCCCACCGAGCCGGTCGTGGACCAGTGCCACAACCTGGTCGAGGTCCGTGACGGCGAGTACCTGCACCGCAAGGGGGCGGCCCCGGGCGACGGCCGGGACGTGCTGGTCGCCGGCACCCGGGGCACCCCGTCGTACCTCGTGGCCGGGCACGCCGGCCCGGCGGCCAACCACTCCGTGGCGCACGGCGCGGGTCGCAAGATGTCCCGCGCCGACGCGTTGCGCCGGGGCCGGGCCAAGCACACCGTCGCGCAGTTGCGGCGTACGCCGGTGGGTTCGCTGGTGGTGTGCGGCGACCGGCAACTGCTGTTCGAGGAGGCACCGACGGCCTACAAGCGCATCGAGCAGGTGGTCGCCGACCTCGTCGCGCACGACCTGGCCACCCCGGTGGCGAGTACCCTCCCGCTGGTCACCTACAAGACGCCCGACCTCGGGCCGACCCACCGGGACGGGCGTCGGCGGGGTCGGGAGTGAGCGTCCACCTGCTCCTGTCGGCCGGGCGCGGCCCACAGGAGTGCGCCTGGGCGGTGGCCCGGCTGCTGGACCGGTTGCACGCCGACGCCGCCCGGCACGGGGTGGACAGCCGCCGGGTCGAATCCGTCGCCGGCGACCGACCGGGCACCTACCGGTCGGTCCTGGTCCGGCTCGACGGACCCGACGTGGCGGGGTTCGCCGCCGGGTGGACGGGCACCCTGTGCTGGCAGGCGGCCAGCCCGTACCGGGCGACGACCGGCCGGAAGAACTGGTACGTCACCGCCCGACCGTGCCGGGTGGACACCCCGACCACCGCGTTCGTCGAGGCCGACGTGCACGTCGTCGCCTGCCGGACCGGTGGGCCGGGGGGTCAGCGCCGGAACAAGGTGAGCACGGCGGCGCGGGCGACCCACCGCCCCTCCGGCACCGTCGTCGTGGTGGACACCGAACGGCAGTTCGGTCTCAACCGCGCCGCCGCCCTGCGGTTGCTGCGGCAGCGCCTCGCCGACGACGATGCGCGTGCCGGCCGCGCCGTCACCGCCGCCCGCCGACGCCTGCACGACGAACTCGTCCGGGGCGACGCCGTGCGGGTCGAACGTCCCCGGCCGCCCGGCGCGACCGGGGCCCGGGTCAGGAGCCGTTCCGCAGGTCGGTCAGCCGGTCGCGGGTGAAGCGGATGTCGTCGAAGACGACCCGGCAGCCGTCGCCGGTGGGCGACTGCGCCTCCAGGCCGATCCTGGCGGCGGTGGCCGCGCCGTCGACGCTGAAGTACCTGACCATCCGCCAGGTCCGTCCGTCGAGCGAGGCGTGGTACGCGAACGCGTGGTCGATCCGGGAGACCCGCAGCCAGACCGTGCGGGCGTCGACGACGAAGGCGTTGGCGTCGTCGGCGACGCCCCGGGCGACCACGGAGACGATCATCGGTTCGCCGTCGGGAGAGAGTTCGAAGCAGAGCTTGCCCCAGTGCCGCTCGTCGACCCAGAGCAGCAGCACCCCGGCGTCGTAGGTGGCCGCGAAGTCGACGGTGACCCGGGCGCTGAACTGGAAGTCGCCGTCCGGGGGCGGGCCGAGCAGGGTCGCCGCGTCGAGCGTCGACCCGGCGGCCGGGTCGCCCGCCGCCGGGTCGATGAAGATGTCGCTGCGCGGGGCCGCCGACCCGGTCACCACGCCGTCCGCCCCGGCGATCGTCCACGCCGCCTCGGGCGACGGCGACAGCGCGAACGGCAGACCCGGGACGTTCCAGGTGGTGGTCATGGCGTCCATTATCTACCGGGGCCCCCGCGCGCGTCGTCCCGGTGACGCGCGCGGGTGACGGTGCGCGACCGGGAACGGCGGGACCGGCGGACGCCGACGGTCGGCTCCCCACCGGGCCGGCACGCACCGTTGTCGGTCGGGCCGCCTAGGGTGAGGGCATGGCTGAGCGAGGTCTGACCCTGATGGCGGTGCACGCGCACCCCGACGACGAGGCGACGAGCACCGGTGGCGTGTTGGCCCGGTATGCGGCGGAGGGCATCACGACGGTGTTGGTGACCTGCACCGACGGTGGTTGCGGTGACGGCCCCGGCGGGGTCAAGCCGGGCGAGCAGGGGCACGACCCGGCCGCCGTGGTGGCGATGCGGCAGGCAGAGCTGGAGGCGAGCTGCGCGGCGTTGAAGGTCAGTCACCTGGAGACGCTCGGTTACGCCGACTCCGGGATGATGGGCTGGTCGACCAACGAGCTGCCCGGAGCGTTCTGGAACACGCCGGTGGCGGAGGCGGCGCAGCGGCTGGCGGAGCTGATCCGCCGGTACCGGCCGGACGTGGTGGTCACCTACGACGAGAACGGCTTCTACGGCCACCCGGACCACATCCAGGCCCACCGGATCACCATGGCCGCCGTCGAGATGACCGACGTCCCGGCGAAGGTCTACTGGACCACCGTGCCGCACACGGCGTTCGCGGAGTTCGGCCGGGTGATGAAGGAGCTGGGCGTCGAGTGGGCCGAGCCGGAGGAGACGCCGGGCGCGGACGGGCCGGGCCCGCAGCTCGGCCTGCCCGACGACGAGATCACCACCTGGGTGGACACCAGCAGCTACGGCAACCAGAAGTTCGACGCGCTGGCCGCCCACGCCAGCCAGACCGAGAACATCTTCTTCCTGCGGATGGGCCGGGACCGGTTCGTCGAGCTGATGGGCCGGGAGACCTTCGTCCGGGTCCGCGACACCACCGGGGCGGCGCTGCCGGAGGACGACCTGTTCGCCGGTCTGCGCTGACCGGTCCGGCGAGTGTTGCCGGGGTGTTCCAGCCGTAACCGGGACGGAACACCCCGGCGGTCATCGCCTGGGGAAGATGGACAACTCGGTATGGTTATCCATCGACAACCGTCTTCCCAGACTCTCCACGGCCGACGATGATCGCGTCATCGAAAGATGCGAAAGCATCTCGGATCGGGGAGGTCAGTTTGAGATCAGCCCTAGCGCTGGCCGGCGTCACCATGCTGGTCGGCAGTGGTCTCGTGGTCACCACCACGAGCGCGTCCGCCGCTCCGCCCGCCGCTCCGGGACCAACGCTGGTCGCCGCCGCCGACACCGCGCTCAAGGAGCACTCCCGCGACGTCAGGTCGTCGGCGAAGGACCGCTACGCCGTGCACAGCAGCAGGCGCGACGCCCAGGGCCGGGGCGCGGTCCGCTACACCCGCACCTACGACGGGCTCCGCGTCTACGGCGGGGACGTCGTCATCCGCACCGGGGCCGACGGTGACTACGCCGGCAGCTCGGTCGGCCTGGCCGCGCCGCTGAGCCTCGCCACCACCCCGAAGGTCAGCGCCGCCAAGGCCAGCAAGGCGGCGACCACCGCGTTCTCCGGCCGGATCACCGGCACCGGCGCGGCGGAGCTGTTCGTCGACGCCAGCAGCGGCACCGGCCGGCTGGCCTGGGAGACCGTGGTCACCGGCTGGGCGCCCGACGGGCAGACCCCCTCGAGGCTGCACGTGATCAGCGACGCGATCACCGGCGCCCGGATCGGCTCCTACGACGAGATCGAGTCCGTCGTCGGCACCGGCAACAGCATCTACGCCGGCCCGGTCGCGATCGACACCACCCAGTCCGGGGCCACGTACAGCATGATCGACCCGACCCGGGGCAACGGCCGCACCTGCGACATGAACAACGGCACGTCGACCTGCACCACCTTCACCGACGCCGACAACGTGTGGGGCACCGGCGCGGCCTCGAACCGGCAGTCCGCCGCCGTCGACGCCCACTTCGGCGCGGCGACGACCTTCGACTACTTCACCGAGGTGCACGGACGCAACGGCATCTTCGGCAACGGCACCGGCGTGCCGAGCCGGGTGCACTACGGCAACGCGTACGTCAACGCCTTCTGGGACGGCGCGCAGATGACCTACGGCGACGGCGCGGGCAACGCCAAGCCGCTGGTCGCCCTCGACGTGGCCGGCCACGAGATGTCCCACGGCGTCACCGAGAACGTGGTCCCCGGCGGCCTGACCTACTCCGGCGAGTCCGGCGGCCTGAACGAGGCCACCAGCGACATCTTCGGCAACATGGTGGAGTTCTACGCGAACACCCCGGTCGACCCCGGCGACTACGAGGTCGGCGAGAAGATCGACATCCGGGGCACCGGCGCGCCGCTGCGCTACATGTACAACCCGACGCTTGACGGGTCGTCGCACGGCTGCTGGTCGACCAGCACCAACAGCCTCGACGTGCACTACTCCTCGGGCGTGGCCAACCACTTCTTCTTCAACCTGGCCGAGGGCTCCGGCGTCACCCCGTACGGCACCTCGCCGCTGTGCGGGTCGGCCCCGCCGGTGACCGGGATCGGCCGGGAGAAGGCGGAGAAGATCTGGTTCCGGGCGCTGGACGCGTACTTCGTGTCGAACACCCGCTACGTGAACACCGCCCAGCCGACCAACACCGCGCGGCTGCACACCCTGTCGGCCGCCACCGACCTGTACGGCCTGTGCAGCACCGAGTACAAGGCCGTGATGGCCGCCTGGACCGCGGTGAACGTCACCGGCACCGAGTCGTGCGCCGCCAACGACTTCACCGTCGCGGTCGCCCCGGCGACGGTGACCGTCGACCCGGGCACCTCGGCCACCGCCACCGTCACCACCACGGTCATCCGGGGCACCGCCGAGACGGTCACCTTCTCGACCGGCCCGCTGCCGGCCGGGGTGAGCGTGTCGTTCTCCCCCACGTCGGTCACCGCCGGCGGGTCGACCACCGTCACGGTCACCGCCGCCGCCACCGCCGGCAGCGGCACGGTGCCGATCACGGTGGTGGGCACCGCGCCCTCGGTGGCCCGCACGACCACGCTGAACGTGACGGTGAACGGGCTGCCGGGCTGCTCCGGCAGCAACGGCACCGACGTGCCGATCGCCGACAACTCGACGGTGGAGAGCACCATCGTGATCAGCGGCTGCGCGGCGACCCCGTCGACCACGAGCAAGGTCGAGGTGCACATCGTGCACACCTACATCGGTGACCTCGTGGTCAGCCTGATCGCCCCGGACGGCAGCGTGTACACGCTGCAGAACCGCTCCGGGGGCAGCACCGACAACATCGACCAGACGTACACCGTGAACCTCTCCTCGGAGGTGGCGAACGGCGCCTGGCGGCTGCGGGTGCAGGACGCGGCGAGCCTGGACACCGGCTACCTCAACAGCTGGAGCCTGAACCTCTGACGCGTCGGTGACGCAGGCGGGCCATCCGGGTCTTTCCGGGTGGCCCGCTCGCGCGTCGGCAGCCCGATCCCACCCCGGTATAGTCATGCTCGTCTATTGGTGTCGCCGTCCCGACGCCCCCAGGTCACCCCCACCCCACCACCGAGGAGGTCCGGATGACTCCGTACCGATCCCACCTGCGGGCCTGGGCCGTCGCGTTCCTCGCGGCGGTCGCCCTGCCCGCCGCCCTGCTCGGCCCGCCGACGTCGGCGTCGGCCGCGAACACCCTGACCATGCTCGGCGCGGACGTCTCCTCCGTGCAGCGCAGCCTGGACCTCGGCGCGCGGTACTACGACGCCGCCGGCACCGCCCGCGACCCGCTCGACATCCTCAAGGGCGTCGGCGTCAACTACGTCCGGCTGCGGGTCTGGAACAACCCGGCCAGCGGCTGGAACAACAAGGCCAAGGTGCTGGCGTACGCGAGGACGGTCAAGGCCAAGGGCCTCAAGCTGATGATCGACTTCCACTACTCCGACACCTGGGCCGACCCGGGCAAGCAGTACAAGCCGGCCGCCTGGGCCAACCACGGCATCGGCCAGCTCCAGAGCGACGTCTACAACTACACCTCCGACGTGTGCACCAGCCTGCGCAACCAGGGCACCACGCCGGACAGCGTGCAGATCGGCAACGAGATCAACGTCGGCATGCTGTGGAACGACGGCAAGGTCGTCAACAACGACTTCACCAACCTCAGTCTGCTGCTCAAGGCCGGATACCAGGCCACCAAGGCGTGCAACGGCGGCACCCAGGTGATCATCCACACCGCGAACGCGGACAGCATGGACCACGCCCGCTGGTTCTACGACGGCATCCGGGCCAAGGGCGTGCAGTGGGACCTGACCGCGCTGTCGTACTACTGCATGTGGCACGGCACGCTGGCCAACCTCTACAACGTCATCACCGACGTCCGCACCCGGTACGGCAAGCCGGTGGTGCTCACCGAGACGGCGTACCCCTTCACCGCCGCGAACGCCGACAACGAGCCGAACGCGATCAACGGCACCGAACCCTGTGCGGGGCACCAGGCGAGCTGGACCGGCCAGGCCACCGAGTTCTCCTGGGTGCAGGACACCGCCCGCAACGCCGGCGCGATCGGCGTCTTCTACTGGGAGCCGACCTGGTACGCGGTGCCCGGCAACGGGTGGGACCCGGCGAACATCAACGGCACCGGCAACCAGTGGGACAACATGGCCGTCTTCAACTGGACCGGCCAGGTGAACCCGAACATCCGCTGGCGGCCGTAGCAACCCGCGTCCCGGTCGGCGGGCCACCGTCGGTGGCCCGCCGACCGGCCACTACCCTGGCGCGGTGCGATACGACGAGTGCGAAGCGGCCATCCGTGAGCTGGTCGACGCGGCCGACGAGGACGCCCTGCACGCCTTCGGGCTGGCGACGGTCACCCGCCTGCTGGAGGCCGACCTGATCGACGAGGCCGGCGGGGACGACCTGGACGAGGACGCCTGGGCGGCGCTGACCGCGGCGCGGGAGCGGATCACCACGGCCGGCGCGAGCGAGTTGCGCGCCCACCTCGACCGCGTCGACGAGGGTATCCTCGCCGACGGCGACATGGACCCCGGCCTGCTGATCGCCCTGTCGGCCCTCGAACACTGGACCAGCTACCTGGAGGAGCACCGGCGCGGCGAGCTGCACGAACTCGCCCTGCGCTCCGTCGAGGAGGTCGACTACCGGGTCTCGGCCGCGCTCGACGACTTCCTGGCCACGCCGGAGATGGCCGCCGAGTACGCGCGGATCAGGCGGTCGCTGGCCGCCTGACGGGTCGCCGGGCGGTGGGCCGGACCGACGGCGTGCCGCCACCCCGGTGGGCGGCGGCACGCCGGTGCGGACCTCGGTCCCGTGCGGTGCACCCGCGGGCCGGCGCGGCCGTGGCCTGCCGGCCGACGGTCACCGACCGCAGTTCAGCGTCAGCGCGGCCGGCGAGTTGGTCCAGACGAGCATGCCGAACGTCGTGCTGGCGCCCGGGGCCAGCGTGCCGTTCCAGGAGGCGTTGCGCACCGTGACATCGGCGCCGGAGGTGCTGAGCACGCCGTTCCAGAGGGCCGAGATGCGCTCGTCGCCGTACCACCGCCAGCTGACCTGCCAGCCGTTGAGCGTCTGCTCGGCGGTGTTGCGCACGGTGACCGTGGCGGCGAACCCGCCGGTCCAGCGGTTGTCGACGATGATCGTCGCCCGGCACGACGCCGACCCGGCCGGCAGCGTCCGGACCGGCCCGCTGATGACGTACGGGTCGTGCTTCTCCCCGGCGCTGAACCGGTACCAGTAGTCGCTGTCCGGGGTCAGCCCGGTGACCGTGATCTCCCCCTGCCGTTCCGGACCGGACACCGCCGACGCCACCGGGTTCAGCCAGGCCACCGCGTCGGCCTGGCTGGCGAAGAGGACCAGGGTCATCGGCGGGTCGTAGCCGCACGGCGGCGTCATGATCATCGAGTACCGGACGGTGATGCTCGTGGCGCTGGCCGACACGAACTGCCCGGATACCGGCAGCGCCGGGGGGCACGCGTAGGTGGGGGTGGGAAGGGGGGTGGCCGAGAGCGCCGGCTGGGCCTGGGCGCCGGTGAGCGTGCCGGCCCAACCGGCCAGGGTCAGGGTCGTGGTCGCCAGCACCACGCCGAGCGTGCGGAGCATCCGTACCTCCGAGGGGGTTGCGGGGGCACCGGCGGCCGGGACGGGCCTGGGGTGCCGGGCGGTGAGGGGTGGGGTGATCTCTGCGCGACCGATGGCTGCCGTGGGCCGGGTGGTGCCGGACGGTCCTGCCGACGGGCGGGGGCGACCGGCCGGTGGTCACCGTCACGGACTGCCCGGCGCGGGATGGCGCAGCCGCCCCGCGTGCCCCGACGGATCGACGCGCGAGTGGTCACGCTGGCTCCCGAGCGTGACGACGTCAGAACAGTCTGGCATTCGATGACTGTCGATGCAATGACCGGCCGGCCGGACTCCGGGCCAGCCCTGCCGGGCGCGGCACGCCGCCGTCCGACCGATCGCCGACGGCGGGTCGGATCAGCGGTTACGCGGTGCCGCGGCGCTGTCGCGGACGACCAGATCGGTGGCGAGTTCGATGCGTGGACTCTCGATCGTCTCGCCCCGGGCCAGCCGCAGCACGGTACGGGCGGCCAACATGCCCATCTCGGCCAGCGGTTGCCGGATCGTGGTCAGCGGCGGCGAGCACCAGCGGACCTCCGGCAGGTCGTCGAAGCCCACCACGCTGACGTCGTCGGGCACCCGCAGGCCACGCTTGCGGACCGCCTCGTAGACGCCGAGCGCCATCTGGTCGCTGGAGGCGAAGATCGCGGTGGGCGGTTCGGGCAGGCCCAGCAGGTGCATGCCGGCGGTGTAGCCGGACTCGTGGTAGAAGTTGCCGGGCCGCACCAGCCGGTCGTCGACGGCGAGGCCGGCGGCGTCGAGCGCGGCCCGGTAGCCGTCCATCCGGGCCCGGCTGCACATCAGCTGCGGCGGGCCGGCGATGAAGCCGATCCGCCGGTGACCGAGGCCGAGCAGGTACTGGTTGGCGCGCAGGCTGCCCGCCCAGTTGGTGGCGCCGATGGTGGGGGCCTCCTGGGGGGCCACCCCGGCCGGGTCGACGATGACCACCGGCAGCCGCAGCCGGCGCAGCTCGGCCTGCAACGGCGGCTCCACCATCGAGGTCACGAAGATGACCCCCTCGGTGGAGCGGGTACGCATGTTGTCCAGCCACTGCTTGGCCGACGAGGTGCGCCGGTGGATGGCCGACACGACCGTGCCGGCCCCGCTGGCCTGCGCGACGTCCTCCACCCCACGGATGATCTCCACGGCCCAGGGGCTGTCCAGGTCGTTGAAGACCAGGTCGATGAGGGCGGACTGGGTGCGTCGCGCCGCCGAGCGGGGACGGTAGCCGTGCCGGGTGAGCAGTTCCTCCACCCGTTCCCGGGTCTGCGGGGCGACGTCGGACCGGCCGTTGATCACCCGGGAGACCGTGGGCACGGAGACGCCCGCCAACCGCGCGATCATCGCGATGGTGACGTTCCTGCCGTTTTCGGAGCCCACGGTCGCCCTTTCGGTCGGGGGAACTACGGTCGCAGAAGGCTATCGCAGCAGGTCGGGGTCACCCCTTGACGCTGCCGGAGAGCCCACCGATGAGCTGACGTTCGGCGATGGCGTAGAAGCCCAGCGCCGGGATCATCGACAGCACGACGTAGGCGAGCACCTTCGCGGTGTCGTCGGAGTACTGCCCCTGGAACGCCTGGACCCCGAGGGGCAGGGTCCACCAGCTCTGATCGGTGAACACCACCAGCGGCAGCATGAAGTTGTTCCAACTGCTCACCAGGGCCAGCACCGACACGGTGGCCAGGGCGGGCCGGGCCATCGGCAGCAGCACCCGCCAGAAGAACCCGAACGGACCGCAACCGTCGAGGGTCGCCGCCTCCTCGACCTCGCCGGGAATGGTCCGGAAGAACTGCCGCAGGATGATGATGGTGATCGGCAGGCCGAAGGCGGCCTGCGGCAGGATCACCCCGAGCGGGTTGTCCAGCAGGCCCATCCCGCGCAGCAGGATGAACAGCGGCAGGATCGCCACCGCGAACGGGAACATCAGCCCGATCGCGAAGAGGGTGACCAGGAACTCCCGACCCCGGAAGGCGAAGCGGGCGAACACGAACGCGGCCATCGCCGCCGCGGCGACCACGACGAACGTGCTGGCCACGGCGATGAAGACGCTGTTGCCCACGTTGCGCCAGAACACCCCGGCGGTGAAGATCTCGACGTAGTTGCCCGGCACCCACGGGTCGGGCAGGCCGAGCGGGTTGGTGGAGAGCTGCCCGTTGTCCTTGAACCCGCCGATCACCCCGAACCAGACCGGCACCACGATGAGCGCGCCGACGGCGATGGAGATGAGGTGCAGCAGGAGGCGGCGGGCCCGCTGGGCCGGGGTCGCCGGGCTGGTCATCGCTGGTCTCCTTGGACGGTGAGGGCGCCCTCGGTGTCGCGCCGCAGGACGATGCGCTGGTAGATGAGGGCGAAGACGAGGCTCAGCAGGAACATGACGATGCTGATCGCGCTGGCGTAGCCGACCTCGAAGCGGCGGAAGCCGAACTGGAACATCGTCACGGCCATGGTTTCCGAGGCGTGGATCGGGCCGCCGCCGGTGAGCACCCAGACCATGTCGAAGAGCTGGATGGTGCCGATGACCGACAGGAACACGCTGATCCGGATGGTCGGCCCGAGCAGCGGCAGGGTGACGAGCCGGAACGCCTGCCACGCGTTGGCCCCGTCGGTGACCGCCGCCTCGTCGAGTTCCTTGGGGATGCTCTGCCGGGCGGCCAGGAAGAGGATCATGTAGAGGCCGAAGTACTTCCAGGAGACCACCAGGAAGACGGCGTACAGGACGGTGTCCGGGTCGGCGAACACGGCCCCCGCGTCGGCCCCCAGGAACCGGGAGATCGCGTCGCCGAACCCCCGGTTGGGCGAGAACACCAGGTTGAACAGGACCGCGGTGGTGACCTCGGAGAGCACGTACGGGGCGAAGAAGATCACCCGGTAGATCGCGCGTCCCCGCAGCGGCTGGTTGAGCAGCATCGCCAGACCCATCGCGACCGGCAGCTGGACGACCAGGGAGAGCACGATCAGCACGAGCCCGTGCCACAGGTCGCCCCGGAACACCGGGTCGCCGAAGGCCCGGGTGTAGTTGTCCAGCCCGATGAAGTTCTCGGGCAGACCGAAGCCGTTCCACTTATAGAGGCTGGCGTAGCCGGCCACCACGATGGGGGTCAGCACCAGCAGCAGGAACAGCAGCAGGGACGGGGTCAGGAAGACGGCCAGGGCCCGGCGACGGCCCGGCCGGGGCCGGCGGCCGGTACGGCGTACGCCGCCCGGCCCCGGCCCCGACGGTTCGGTCACTCGGCCGCCGGGTCCCGCGTTCGACAGGATCGATGGCGTGGTCATGCCTGCTCCACTCAGTTCTCGCCGGCGGCTGGTGATCGGTGGGGGTGGGACGTCACTACTGGGTCTTCGCCACCTGGGTGATGTCCTTGAGGATCTGCGCGGGTGACTTGCTGCCGGCGACCAGGGCGGCGACGCTGTCGTTGACCTGCTGGCCGACGGCCGGCGGGTACGCCTGGTCCAGGTAGAGCTGGAAGCCGGTGGCGGCGGCCAGCGTCTGCGCGACGACCTTGTTGTTCGGGTCGGCGACGGCGTCGGTGGCTTCCTTGACCGTCGGCAGCACCGCGCCGGTCTTGGTGCTGCGCCGCTGCACGTCGACGCTGAGCAGGGTCTTGAGGAAGTCCATGGTGGCCGGCGGGGCGTCCTTGCCGACGGCGAAGCCGTTGCCACCGCCGAAGACCTCGGTGGCCGAACCCTTGCCGCCGTCGACGGCCGGGAACGGGAAGAAGCCGAGCTTGTCGCCGAGCCCCTTCTTGCTGGTCGAGCTGGACGCCTGCACCGACGGCGCCCACTGCCCCATCAGCTCCAGCGCGGCACCGCCGTTACCCATGGTGGCGGCCTGGCCGTCCGGGGAGCCGTACTCGGCGCCGAGGAAGCCCTTCTGGAACGGCTGGAGGTCGATCAGCTCCTTGAACCGCTCGCCGGCGGCCACGAAGTCCGGGGTCTCGAAGTTCTTGTCCTTGGCGGCCTGCTGGAGTGCGCCCAGCCCGCCGATGCGCATGGACAGGTAGGCCCAGTAGAAGTGGGCCGGCCACTTGTCCTTGCCGGCCAGCGCCACGGGGGTGATCCCGGCGGCCTTGAGCTTGCGGACCACGTCGAGCAGCTCGGCCCAGGTGGCCGGCGGCGCGGCGATCTGCGCCTTGGCGAAGAGGTCCTTGTTGTACCAGAAGCCGACCATGCCGATGTCGAACGGCACCCCGTAGATCTTGCCGTCCACGGTGTACGGCTCCAGCGACAGCGGCAGCAGGCCGTCCTTCCACGGGGCGATGGTCTCGGTGAGGTCCTTGACCAGGCCCGCGTCGACCTGCTGCTTGAGCACCCCGCCACCCCAGGACTGGAACAGGTCCGGCGGGGAGCCGGCCTGGGTGGCGGTGGTCAGCTTGGCCTTGAACGCCTCGTTCTCCAGCGGCTGGATCTCGATCTTCACGTTGCTGTGCGCGCTCTGGTACTCCTGGGCCACCGCAGCCCAGACCGGCAGCATCGGCTCGGTGTTCTGGATGTGCCACCAGTTGATCGTCTGGGGCGCGTCCGGGTCGTCGGACGCGTCGTCGCTGCAGCCGCTGAGCAGGTAGGCGCCGGCGCCGGCGCCGACGAGGCCGAGCAGCGATCTGCGGGAGAGGTGCGCTGTCATGATCCATCCCTTCAGGGACTCACGAGGTGCTCGGGCGCCGGCCGGGCCGGCGGGTTTCGAAACGTGTATCTCCGGAACTTTCAGAGCGTCGCCGGTATTACCGATCGATGGCGGGCACGCTACGAGTTGTTTCCACGCGGGTCAAGCCCTCTGTCCTATCGCGGCGAAAACGGCTAGCGTGTGCAGGGCTTCACCGACTACGGCCCTGATTCCGAAAGTTTCGAGAGCTGCCCGAGGAGTGCACGTGTCGACCGACACCGCTGAAGTGGCGACCGCTGCCCGGTCGATCCGCAATCCCGTCCTCGCCGGGTTCCACCCGGATCCGTCGATCCTGCGGGTCGGCGACGACTACTACCTGGCCACCTCGACGTTCGAGTGGTACCCCGGGGTCCGCCTGCACCACTCGCGCGACCTGGTGCACTGGCGACCGCTCGGCGGGATCATCACCGACCGCCGCCTGCTCGACCTGCGCGGCTGCGGCGACTCCAACGGTGTGTGGGCACCCGACCTGACCTACCACGACGGGCAGTTCCACCTCGTCTACAGCGACGTGGCCAGCTTCGCCAGCGGCTACTGGGACCCGCAGAACTTCCTGATCACCGCCCCCGACATCACCGGCCCCTGGTCGGACCCGGTGAAGCTGCACGGGCGCGGCTTCGACGCCGCGCTGTTCCACGACGACGACGGCACCACCTGGCTGCTGGCCATGAGCGCCGACTGGCGGCCCGGCCGGGACCGCTTCGGCGGCATCGAGATCCAGCAGTACGACCGGGAGGCGCGCCGCCTGGTCGGCCGGCCCCGCATCCTGTTCACCGGCACCCCGGTCGGGGTCACCGAGGGCCCGCACCTCTACCGCCACGACGGCTGGTACTGGCTGATCACCGCGGAGGGCGGCACGAGTTGGGAGCACCAGGTCACCGTGGCCCGCTCCCGCGAGCTGTTCGGACCGTACGAGGTGGACCCGGACGGCCCGCTGCTGACCTCGGTCGGCCGGCCCGACCTGCGGTTGCAGAAGGCCGGCCACGGCAGCCTGGTCCGCACCCCCGACGGCGGGTGGTACCTCGCCCACCTGGTCGGTCGCCCCTACTCCCCGCTGGGCAGCTGCGTGCTGGGCCGGGAGACCGCGATCCAGCGGGTCGAGTGGCCCGCGGGGGGCTGGCCCCGGATTCCCGGCGGGGTGCCCGCCGACGAGGTCGACGCCCCCGACCTGCCGGCGCACCCGTGGCCGGCGGAACCCGACACCGACGACTTCGACGCCGACGAGCTGGGCACGGCGTGGTCGACGTTGCGCCGGCCGGCCACCCCGGACTGGATCGACCTGCGCTCCCGCCCGTCGCACCTGCGGGTCCACGGTGGGCAGTCGCCGGTGGGGCGTCAGGCCCCCAGCCTGGTCGCCCGCCGGGTCGGCGCGACCCGGTGCGCCCTGGAGACCGTCGTCGAGTTCGACCCGGTCGACCACCGTCAGCTCGCCGGGATCACCGCCTACTACAACACCCTGAACTGGCACCACCTCTACCTGACCCGCGCGGACGACGGCCGTACCGTGCTGGAGCTGCTCAGTTCCGACAACGGTCGGCGTACCGCCCACCCGGAGCTGACCGTGGACACCGGCGGCGTCACCCGGGTCGGCCTGCGCGCCGAGTTCGACGGGCCGGTGGTGCGCTTCGGCTACGACCTGGGTACCGGCTGGCAGCAGCTCCCGGTCGAGTTGGACGCGACCATCCTCTCCGACGAGCACGCCGCGCTGATCATCGACGGCGAGCCGGCCGCCTGGGGGTTCACCGGGGCGTTCCTCGGGCTCTGGGTGCAGGATCTCGGCGGCGACGGCGGGTACGCCGACTTCGACCGGGCCACCTACCGGGAGCACTGACCGGCGCAGCACGACCGACCGCACCACGACCGGCTCCGGTGGGGCCGGTCGTGGTCGTGCCCGGGTCCCGGTCGGGTCGAAACGTTGCGACGCACGACCGGCGGTGTGACCAGGAGTTCCGGAAGTATCGATG
Source organism: Micromonospora sp. WMMD735 (assembly GCF_049178995.1). Taxonomy (NCBI): domain Bacteria; kingdom Bacillati; phylum Actinomycetota; class Actinomycetes; order Micromonosporales; family Micromonosporaceae; genus Micromonospora; species Micromonospora sp. WMMD735. The sequence goes on along the minus strand of NZ_JBMHMJ010000002.1, from coordinate 989,336 downwards.
GTTGACCGGCGGGTCCCGCGCTCGTAACGTTCCAGTCGACTTCCGGAAATCGATAGTCGACTATCGGTAGCTTCCGGCGCGGCCGTCGCCCGCACACAGCGGTGGCCGCACCGCGCCCCACCCACCTCGCCGCCGTCGACCCGTCGACGCGCCTCGGGAAAGGAACGCAGATGATGCTCAGACGGTGGATGGCCGCCGGGTTGGTCGCCGTCGCGACCGCCGGTGTGTTGAACGCCGTACCGGCCGCCGCCGAACGGCCGTACGACCCGACCGCGCAGAGCCTACGTGCCCTGGGCCAGCGCCACGGCCTGTACGTCGGCACCGCGGTCGACATGGCCGCCCTCGCCGACCCCGCCGAGCCCCGCTACCGGGAGATCGTGCGCGACGAGTTCTCCACCGTCACCGCCGAGAACGTGATGAAGTGGGAGTCCCTGGAGCCGACCCGGGGCACCTACGACTGGAAGGCCGCCGACGACCTCGTCGCCACCGCCCGACGCAACGGCCAGAAGGTCCGGGGTCACGTGCTGGTGTGGCACAGCCAGCTGCCCAAGTGGCTCACCGACGGGGTGGCCGACGGCTCCATCGACAACACCGAGCTGCGGTCGATCCTGCGCAAGCACATCACCACCGTCGCCAGCCGCTACCGGGGCAGGATCTGGCAGTGGGACGTCGTCAACGAGGCCGTCAGCGACCCCTGGGACACCCCGTCCACCCTGCACTACAAGGGGTTCTGGGCCGAGCACCTCGGCCCCGGTTACGTGGCGGACGCGTTCCGCTGGGCACGCGCCGCCGACCCGACCGCCCTGCTGTTCTACAACGACTACAACATCGAGGCGTTCGGCTCCGGCAACCCGGCCAACGACAAGACCCAGTTCGTCTACGACATGGTCAAGGGCCTGCTGGCCCGGGGCGTGCCGATCGACGGGGTCGGCAGCCAGGGCCACCTGGGCACCCAGTACGGCAACTACGACACCCTCCAGGTAGCCGACGCGCTGCACCGGTTCGCCGGGCTGGGGCTGTCCACCGCGTTCACCGAGGTCGACGTGCGCAGCCGGCTGACCGACGGGGTGCAGGCCGGCGACTCGGAGGAGATCAACCCACGGCTCCAGGCGTCGGCGGCGAACTTCCACGTGCTGTTGCAGGCCTGCCTGGCCGAGCCGCGCTGCCTGTCGTTCACCGTCTGGGGCTTCACCGACCGGCACTCCTGGGTGCCCGGCACCTTCGACGACCCGCCGCAGGGCCTGGCCACCATCTACGACGAGAACTACCAGCCCAAGCGGGCGTACCAGGTGATGAAGGCCGACCTGATCTACGCCGGACCGCCGTACGTGCGGATGCGGGCGACGCCGAAGCCGCGCCGGTAGGTCGGCCGGTGGGCGCCGACATCCTCGACACGGCCCGGGGCGGCGGGCGGACGGTCAGCCTCACCTTCGACGACGGCCCGAACCCCGCCGACACCCTGCGCCTGCTCACCGTCCTGCGGCGGCACCGGATCGCGGCCGTGTTCCTCCTCTGCGGCGGGCAGGTCGAGGCCCACCCCGAGGTGGTGCGCAGGATCGTGGCCGACGGCCACCACCTGGGCAACCACAGCATGCACCACGACGACATGACCACCTGGTCGGCCGAGCGGATCGAGGCGGACCTGCGGGAGACCAACGAGGTCATCCGGCGGGCCGTGCCGGCGGCCCGGATCCGGTACTTCCGGGCCCCCTACGGGGCCTGGGGGGCGACCCCGGCGGTGGCCGCCGCACTGGGCATGCGACCGCTCGGGTGGCGGCTGGCCGTCGGGGACTGGGAGCCGCCGGGCACCGACGAGCTCGTCCGCCGGCTGCTCGACGGGGTCACCCCCGGCGCGGTGGTGCTGCTGCACGACGGCGGCGGGGACCGCAGCCAGAGCGTCGCGGCGGTCGACCGGGTCGCGCCCGTGCTGCGCGCACGACGCTGGCGGTTCACCCTGCCGGCCGATTGACCCGCTGCCGGCCCGCCCCGGCGGAGCGGGCCGGCAGACCGGCTACGGCCGGTGCGGGTGGTGGGTGGGGGGTCGGGGTGTGCCGCCCACCCACCACGCCGTCGGGGTGCCGCCGGTCCACGTCCCTGGACGCGGCGGCACCCCGACCTGGCCGGTCACGGCCGGCGTGACCTACCGGACGATCCCGGAGCCACCGCTGCTGCCGCCACCGCCGCGCCGGTGGTGGTCACGGGTACGGTCGGACACGTTGCGCCGGCTCACCGACTCGTGCGACGAGCCGCTGTCCCGGCCGCTGGTGCGGGAGGTGTGGTTGCGGGACGTGTGGTTGCGGGAGGTGACCCCGCTCCTGCGGTGCGAACTGGCGGTGTCGGCGATCTCCCCCCGGGACTCCGTGTCCTGGTGGGAGCGCCTCGGCTGCTCCCGGGGACCCCGGGTGACCATGAGCCCGGAGCCCACCCCGTGCACGATGGCTCCCGAGTTGCCGGCCGTGGTGTCCTGACCCGGCGCGTAGCCGACGCCCCAGGTGAGCGCGCCCGCGGCGGCCACCGCGCCGTAGGCGGCCCGGACCAGGTCACCCTGGCGGCCCGCGCGCAGCGAGTTGACCACCTCCTTGCCCACCACGTACGCGCCGGGGCCGGCGGCCAGGGCCAGGCCCACGCTGTTGGCCACCGCGTTGCCCCGCAGCCCGGCGGCGCCCTGCACCCCGGGCGACGCGACCATCGACACGAAGTTGACGATCTTCTCGTCGTTCTCGTAGATCCAGTTGCCGGTCGCCTTGATCAGGGTCATCACCCGGTTCCCGCTGTCCAGCGAGTGCTCGCTGGTTTCCCTCTCGTTCCACTCGACGCTGATCGAGTCCCCCGGGCCGGGGCTGCTGCGACCCGAGGAGGTCGACGTGCTGTACGGCTGACCCACGTCGGCCTGGTAGTCGGCCGCGCTGTACTGGCCGTAGCCCGACGGCACCGACGAGGTGCTCGGGGCGTCCTGGCTGTAGTTGCTGGGGGTGTAGGCGCCCGGGGGGTAACTGACCTGGCTGTAGTTGCTCGGGGTGTAGGCCCCCGGGGTGTAACTGACCTGGCTGTAGACGCTCGGCGAGTAGACGACCTGCGGCTCGGACTCGGACGGGGTGGGCGGGTAGTGGACGCTGTAGTTCTCGCTGCCGGTGGGACTTCCGGTCCCGCCCGGTGGCGGCTGATGGGGTGAGGACACCTGGGCTCCTTGATGCTCGACCAGCGGTTGACACGCTCTTTACGACCGGTTCGGCGGGCCGGTTCAGCCGGCGGCGGGGGTTTCTCGCCGGTTCGCCTGCCACGGCGTCGCGGTGGCCTTGCCGGCGGCCCGTTCGGTGATCGCCGCGACCTCCTGCCGGGCCTGTGCCGAGATCCGCCCCGCGTCCGGCTCCTTGTACCAGGGTCGCAGCGTGATCACCGCCGGTCGGATGCCGGTGGCGAGCAACAGCGCGGTCCCCTTCGGCAGGGCCCGGATCCGGTCCGGCGGCAGCACGTGCTCCTGCCGGTACGAGGTGGACCGGGACGAGCCGTCCCGGCTGCGCGAGACGCTGACCGTGCTCACGTCGTGCTGCCCGACCAGCTTGGAGACCTTCTCCACGAAGTCGGCGTCGTCGAGGCCCGCGCCGAGCAGCTTGATGGTGGCCGCGCCCCACAGCGCGTCCATCCCGGCCTCCCCCCAGACCCGTGACCCCTGCCGGTAGCTCTGCAACAGGGTGACCACGTTGATCCCCCGCGATCCCAGGTGCGAGTAGAGGTCCGGCAGGTCGGAGATCCGGCACACGTTCGCCGCCTCGTCCAGCACCGCCGTCATCGGCGGGTCGAGCCGGCCGCCCATCCGTTCGGCGGCCACCACCCCCGCCCGCAGCGTCGCGTCGGCCAGGCCGGCGATCACCCCGGCGGCCGAACCACCACCGTCCTTGGAGAGCAGGAAGAGGGTGTCCCGGCCGAGCACGTGCCGCTCCGGGCGGAACTGCGGCAGGTACGGGTCCGGGGACACCCAGGCCAGGATCTCCGGGTCGAGCAGGCACGCCACGCACTGCCGGGCCGTCTCGTAGATGCCGTCGCGGGTCTCCACCGCCCCGCGTACGGTGCCCTGGAGCTGCTCGGCCATCGCCGGCAGCCCGGCGTCGCGCAGCAGGTCGATCGGGGTGCGGTCGGCCGGGTCGGCCAGCCAGCCGAGCAGCTCGGCGACGGGTGCCCGCCCCCGGGCGGCGGCCAGGAAGAGCGCGGTCAGGGTGTTCTGCGCCGCCGAGATCCAGAAGTCCTTCTTGGCGGTGTCGTCGTTGACCGACGCCACGAAGTGCCCGGCCAGTCGGCGGGCCCCCTCGATGCTCGTGCAGTCGGCGAGGATGTCCCACCACATCCGTCGGGGCACGTGGGCGATGCCCTGCGGGTCGAACGTCCATACCGTACCGACGCGTTCCCGTTCGGCGCGGGTCACCGCGTACACGTCGGACTTGTTGGAGGTGAGCAGCACCGCCCCCCGGGCCCGCAGCACCCGGGGCACCGCGATGCCTGTGGACTTGCCGGCCCGGGGGGCCATCAGGTCCAGCTCCACGTCCTCGAAGGAGGAGCGCAGCTCCGGACCGTTGGGCGACAGGTCGCCGAGCAGGTTGCCGGTGTCGTCCGGACTGAGCTGCCGCACCCCGGCCAGCGAGGGACGCAGCTCCCGGGCGCGGGCCGCGATCCCGGCGGGGGTCAGCGGGGCCAGGTCCCGCACCCGGGCCAGCCCGACGCCGCGCCCGCGCAGGTCCAGCAGCCGGCGTCCGGCGAGCACCGCCGGCACCACCAGCAGCAGCGCCACCACCAGCATCCCGGCGTAGACCGCGTACGGCGACGCGCCGGGCCACAGCGTGCCGGTGTCGCCGGAGATCAACGCCAGGTACGCGCCGAGCGTGAACGGCGGCGGGTGCCAGCCGTGCCCGGTCACCGCGGCGCCCAGGGTGCCGCCCAGCCAGGCGACCGTGAACAGCGCCGCGTTGGCGAGGACCACCAGGCAAAACGCCCAGAAGAACAGGTCCGCCCCCCGGGGCGCGCCCGACGACGCCCGGCTCACGCCCGCCACCTCCGCTCGCCGGCGGCGACCTCGTCGGCGGCCAGTTCCGGCCGGGTGGCCAGGTTGCCCAGTTCCGCCTCGGCCTCGAAGACCGCCTGCCGGGCCGCCGCCCGCTCGGCGGCCTGCTGGGCGGCGTAGCCGTTCTGCACCCAGCGCTGGTTGGTGTCGTGCAGCCGGCGCTCGGTGTCGGTGATGGACACCCGGATCGGAATGCCGGGCCGGCCACCCACCTTGATCAGGAACCGGCCCCGCCCCGGTGGCTCCTCGTTGCTGCCGGTGCTCGCCCAGCCCGGCGGCGACGACCAGGAGGAGACCAGCTCGATCTCCCGCTTGGACAGGCCGATCACCCGGCCCAGGTCGGTCATCTCCGCCGCCGGCAGTCCGGCGCAGGCGACGATCCCGGCCCGTTCCACGAAACCGCGCGCCTTGGCCCGGTCGGCGTCGGAACCCAGCGCCTCGGCGTCCTTGAGGGTGTGGGTGATCTTGGCATCGCCGAGGCCGAGCGACCGGTTGAGCCGGGTCAGCGCGTCGATCCGGTCGACGATGCCGGAGGCCGCCCGCAGCGGCCGCCACAACTCGTCCAGGATGGTGAAGAACCAGCGGCGCGGGGCCAGGCCCGCGTCGGCCAGGGCGTGCGAGGCGGCGACCGTGCCCAGCCCCTCGGACCAGGCGGCCAGCATCGCCGCGGCGGTGAGCTGGGTGTCGGACTCGCCGATGCGGGAGATGTCGATGCACACGGCCGGCGCGTCCGGGTCGATCCGGGTGGAGGTGGTCGAGCCGAAGGTGTCGCCCAACGCCCCGTCGAGGATGCCCAGCAGCGAGCGGTGCAGCGGGTCCACCGCGTCGCGGTAGCGGCTCTCCTGGCCCCGGTCGAGGGTCACCGCGCGGACCCGGTCCGGCCCCTCCGCCAGCACCCGCAGCAGGTCCGGCAGCAGCGGGGCCCGGCCCTGCGGGGTGTGTTCACGCAGGTGCCGCAGGCAGGCCGAGAGCACCGACTGCTCGTGGTCGTCCAGGGCCCGACCGCGCACGATGGTCAGCAGCGCCGCCACCATGTTCAGCACCCGGCCGTGCGTCTCGGCGGCCAGCGCCCGGCCGGCCCGGCCGCCGATCCGCTCGGCGGCCAGCCCCATCGCCCCCGGGTCCAGCACGTTGATCCCGCCGACGCCACGCCCGATCGGGATCACCTGCCCGCCCAGGGCGCGCACGGTGTCCGCGTAGTCCGGCTTGAGGTCGCCGAGGACCAGCGGCACCACGCCGGTCGCGGCCAGGCCCACCGCCATCCGGTTGATCAGGGTCGACTTGCCCAGGCCGGGCATGCCCAACATGAACAGCGACGGGTTGGAGATGTAGCGGGCCCGGGTGAACCAGGAGATCGGATCACCGCAGACCGTGGCGCCGGTGTAGAGGTGCTGACCCAGCGGCACCCCGGACATCGGCGCCCCCGAGCCGGCCGAGAACGGCCACAGCCCGCACGCCTGCACGGTGGTGGCCCGCCACATGGTGGGCGCGTCGAGATAGCCGACCCGCCCGCCGCCGGGCCCCTCCCACCCCCGCGCCGAGGCGGGCAGCTCCCGGCGGGGCCGGGGCGGCCTGGTGTTCTTCGGCGGTACGGGGGCCCCGTCGTCCGGGTCGCCGACCAGCCCGGTCAGCGCGGTCCGCGCCCCCGAGGTCCCGGCCGGCCAGCCCGCCCCGAGCCCGTCCGCGCGGACGACAGGTGCGCCGCTCACATCGCCTCCTGGAGTTCGTGTGGCAGCACGGTCTGCTCCCACGGAAGGATTCCGGCCGGCAGGGTGCAGGTGAACGCCGCCGCCTGCATCCGGTGGGCCGGCCGCATCGCGATCCGGGTCGCCCCGGTCATGTTGCGGACCAGCACCGACGCGTCGTCGAGCTGGGACCGGTCGTCCACGGTGACGGTGAGCATCAGCGAGAACTCCACCAGCCCCGCCCCGGTGGCCTCCTCGGCGGCGGCCTGCTCGGCGGCGCGGACCTCGGCGGCGGCCCGTGCCTGCACCATGCCCCGCCCGGAGGTGGCCATGAACTGTGCCGTACGCCGGTCCGCCTCGACGATCCGGGCCGAGGTCGCCGGGTCGATCGGCCGGTAGAGCAGCGCCACCCGCTTACGGCGGGTGCCGGCGGACGCGTCGAGCATGGTGCGCAGCACACTGGAGCGCACCGTGCCCCGGGGAGCCAGGGTGAGCAGCCAGGTCCGGGAAACCCCCGAGTCGTGCTGGTAGGCGTCCACCGACTCGACCGCGGCCACCGGCCCGCAGTCGGCCCACTCCAGCCCGGTCTGCCCGTGCTCGGCCCGGACGCTGAGCACCTCGGCGGCGCACGCCGGGTCGTACGCCACCCGGACCACCTCGGCGATCTGCTCGGCCGACAGCGGCTCGGCGACACCGCCACCGGCCCCGATCAGCCCGGTCAGCAGGCTCGGCACCCGGATGGCCAGGTCGGTGACCACGTCCTCCGGATCGCGTCGCGGCCCGCCCACCGGGGCGTAGGTGAGGGTGATGTACGAGTTCATCTCCGACGACGCCGACGGGTAGTCCTCGACCACCTCCTCCAGCACCGCGCGCGCGGCGGCGGGAGCGGCGGCGTCCAGCCGGGGCAGCACCTCCGCCGCGAGCCGGGTGCCCGGGTCCGGGGCGGTCTCCACCACCACCGACGCCCCCCGCAGCCCCGGCTCGTGGGCGAGCCGGGACAGCCACTCCCCCCACAGCGACACCCACGTGTCGACCTGTTCCGGGTCGACCAGCGACCCGCCGTCGGGCTCGCACCGCAGCACGATCGTGTAGAGGTTGCGGCTCTTGTGGTGCAGCACCCCGAACGGCCTGTCGTAGGCGTCCCGGCCCTCCCGGGCGAGCACCCCGCTGAGCAGGCCGGGCGGCGGGAACCGGCCACCCGGTCGCGCCGAGAGCGGCCCGGAGACGTACAGGTGCTCCCGCCGGGACACCCGGCGCGACCAGCCGATCCGCAACGTCAGCAGCTGGTACATGTTGCGGCCGTCCTGGGTGCGGACCGCCATCGGCAGCAGCGCCACCACCAGCGGCACGCCGACCACGAACGCCGCCTGCAGCGACGCCAGCGAGGCCAGCAGCACCAGCACCAGCCCGCCGAACACCCCGACCGTGCCGACCAGGCCGAGCGGGCCCAGCCCGGCCCGGCGCGGCCGACGCCAGTTGCCGTACGTCGGTTCGATGACGGCTTCGGTCGTCATTGCCTCCCCCTCGTCTCACCCGGGCGACGACCGGCCGGCCGTCGCCCCGCTGTCAGTTGTGGCCGGCGTCGCCGTCCGCGCCCGACACGGTGCCGGCCGCCATGTTCCGGCCGGTGCGGGCCGCCCGGTGCGCCCCGTCGATCGCCGCCCCGACCGGCCCGGCCAGCCGGGCGGCGGAACCCGCGGCCGCCGCGGAGCCGGCGGAGCCACCCGCGTTACGGCCGGTCCGGCCCTCGCCGCCGGACGGTCCCTGCCGGCCGGTGTCGCCCCGGCTGCCCTGCGGCCCGCGAGCCCCGGACGGCGCGCCACCGCCGCCGCCACCTGAGGACAGGGCGGACCCGGCGACCCGCTTCGCGCCGGAGGCGACCATGCCGCCCGCGGCCGAGACGGCGGTGCCGGTCGGGTCGCCGGTGCCCAGCGCCGCCGTGGCCGGTACCACGATCTTGAGCAGCGCCGGCAGGGCGATCGCCGACAGCAGCAGCACGCCGATGCCGGCGATGCGGATGTGCGAGGAGTTCTGGGTCCGGCTGCCGACGGCGAGCATCTCCGCTCCGGAGAACATGATCAGACCGACGGCGGGCTTGTAGAGCAGCCAGGCCACCGTCCAGCCGATGTGCTTGCGCCACCAGCCGGCACCCCAGTTCGTCATCGACGCGGCGGCGGCCAGCGGCAGCGTGCCGAGCATGATGGTCATCACGCCCAGCCGCAGGTAGAGCATCAGCACGTGCACGATGGCGGCGATCAGCAGCAGGAAGGCCAGCACCAGCAGCAGGAACGACTCGATGGAGGAGCCGTTGTCCACACACGGCACACCCATGATCACCTGCATGGCCGCCGACTTGAGCAGGTGGTCGGAGAAGCCGTCGGAGAGGCTGGCCGCCCGGCCCACCACCCACGACCCGGCCCCGGCGACCAGGATGACCCGCAGGAAGCCCTGCAGGGCGGTCCGCCCGGCGGTGCCCTTGCGTTCCATCGCCATCCGGGCGGCGGCGAACAGCACCGACCCGATCGCCAGGTAGGTCACGACCCACTCGATCTGGTCGCTGATCAGGCTCGGTACGTCGTCCGGGCCGCCCTCGGTCGTGGTGCCCAGCGTCGGCACCGAGGCGCTCAGCTCGGCGAAGATCGAGATCGCGGCGGCCAGCATCAGGTTGGCGATCATCCGGACCAGGGTGCCGATCGGGTCACCGAGGAACGAGAAGAAGCCGGTGATGATGTCGAGCGGACTGGGAGGTGAGCACCCGCCCATCTACTTCCTCCAGAGTGTGTAGCCGGCGCTGCCGGTGACCGTGCCGAGCGACGCGTGCACCACACCGGCCCGCGACGGCACGACCTTCCAGTCACCGGCGTCCCAGCGCAGCGCGACCAGGGTCGCCACGTAGCCCCCGGCACCCGTCTTGACCAGCAACTGCACCTGGGCGGTGTCGGCCGCGTACCGGGCCAGGGCGAAGCCCGCGTAGCTGCCGCCGCCGCGACTGGTGACGACCCCGGCGGCGGCTCCCAGCCGGGCCACCAGCACGTCGCGGCCCGGCCCCGGCAGCACCTGCCGGTCGGCCACGGCCCGCCAGGTGGGCCCGGCCAGCTGGGTGGGCACGGCGTGTGCCGCCAGCACCGCACCGATCGGGGTGTGCGCGAAGCAGCCCAGCACCCCGTCGGCGGTGCGCGACGGTCCCTGCGTCGCGGAGACCGGCACCCGGTCGCCGCCGTCGAGGGTCCGCCACGCCACGTCGTCCGGCGGCACCGCCGCCCCCGAGGCCACCACCGGCCGGGACGGGCACCGCGCCACCGGTGCGTCGGCGGCGGTCCGGGCCACCGGGTCGACCGCCGTCTGCCGGGTCGCCCCGGACACCCAGACCCCCGCCGCCAGCAACGCCATGCCGGCGAGGAACGCGACGGACAGCAGCCAGCCGCGCTCGGCCCAGAACGGCGGGTCCGCCGGGGACCGGCCTCGCCCGCCGGTCACTGCGGCTGGCCCGCGGTGGTGCCGGCACCACCGAGGAAGAAGTTGGCCAACGGACCCGCGACGGCGACCAGGATGCAGCCACCGAGCACCAGGCCGAGGCGGGACATGTGCTCGGAGCTCTCGCCCCGCTTCACCGAGACCGCCATCATCGTTCCGGTGATCAGCACCCCGGCCACCCCGGCGGCGGTGCCGGCCCAGGCGATCAGACCCAGCAGCTTGTTCACCAGGGTGTTCAGCTGGCCCGGCGCGTTGGGGGTCGGGTTGATCCCGGCACCGCCCGGCTGCTGCGGGTCCGGGGCCATCGGGAGGCGGGCGAACAGGTAGGCCGCCGCGTACTGGGACAGGCTCGTGAACGTCATCGGAACAGCTCCTTCAGGGCAGGTGGCATCACCGGAGGCGTCGACGACGCTCCGGCGGCGACGGAGGTGGGACAGGGCCGGCAGTGCGGGGTGCGCTGCGGCCGGCGGCGACCGGCTCAGAGTCCGAGGTCGCCGAAGAACATGACGAGCGGTCCGGCGGTCGCGCCGAGCACGCAACCCATCGCGACGAACACCGCCCCGCGGAAGTGGTCGCTCATTTCCCCGGGCACGCCCCGGTTGAGTTGGATGGCCATCGAGATGCCGAGGATGAGCAGCCCGGCGACGCCCGCCGCGCTGACCCCCCAGGCGAGCAGGTTCAGCAGGTCGTCGGCCGCGCCGCCGGCCGGGTTGTACGGCGGTGGGGGCTGGAAGGCCGGCAGCGGGGAGGGCGCCGCCGCCGGACCCCGTGCCAGGAGCGCGGCGACGATCCCGTACCCGGAGGTCACGGTGTCCTCCCCTCGCCGGCCGACCCGGTCGCCACCCGCAGCCGGTCCAGGGCCTTGGGCATCCGGGCGGGCTGCTGTCCCAGCCGCCACGCCGGAATCCACGGCACCCGGTGCACCGGGGCGACCGACCGCAGCACCCGGATGCGACGGGCCAGTGCCGACGGCAGCCGGACCGGGGCGTCGGCCAGCAGCACCAGACCGACCAGCCGCATGCCGGGCGGATGACGCCCCTCCCGCAGCGCGTTGAGCGCCCGGGACATCGCCCGCATGCCCTCGGCGTTGGTCCGGGCGACCAGCATCACCGTGGCCGGCTCCGCCCGCGCGGCGTCCGGCCACCGGCAGCCGAGGTCGACGCCGCCGAAGAGCCGGGACAGCGTCGTCGTGCCGGCGCCACCGTGCGCCGCGATCCAGCCCAGCCCCGCCTCGGACAGGGACCGCCGGGACACGGCCGCCCCGGGTCCGGTCCGGACGGACGGCGGCCCCGGTGGCATCCGCGGTGCCGGGTCGGTCATCGTCGCGGACCCCATGCACCCACCTCCTGTCGAATGTCGCTCCACTTCGTCGACGTCCCGGTTGAACCACCCCGGGTCCCGACCCGTCAGTACGGCGGGCCGGGCGGTCGACGGACGCCACTACGACGGGCCCCGCCACCCGGTTCACGCCGGGGACGAACTTTTTTCCACCGCACTGGTGAGCAGCCTGGGAGGCGACATGGCAGCGTCCGACAACGACGGCGCGGAGCCGACGCAAGGGTCGAACCGGAGCAGCGCGGCGCTGATCGGCGCGGCCGTCGCGGCCGGGCTGAGCTGCCTGGCGACCCCGGTGGCCGGGGTGGTCGGGGCCGCCGCCGTCTTCGTGATCGGCGCGCTGGGCGTGCTGCTCGCCCCGCTCGTCGCGCTGATCCTGTTCTTCGGCGGCGGCGGTGGGTCGGCCGATCCGGTCAGCGCCGCCGACGACTCGCTGGCCGCCGCGCAGGGCGACGGCAAGGGCACGCTCGACCCCGACCAGGTGCCCGAGGGGCTGGCGGACAGCATCGAGGACGCGGGGAAGACCTGCACCCAGATCGGCCCCGTGGTGATCGCCGCGCAGATCGAGGTGGCCTCCGGGTGGGACCCGGCGAAGGTCGGCCCGAACGGGGAGAAGGGCATCTCCCAACTGCCGCCCGAGGTCTTCACCAGGTACGGCGAGGACACCGACGACGACGGCGACACCGACGCGGTCGACGAGGAGGACTCGATCGCCGCCCAGGCCAAGCACGTCTGCGCCCTGGCCGGGCAGGCCCAGGCCCTGCTCGACGACGGCGAGGCGATCGGTGAGGTGCTCGACCTGACGCTCGCCGCGTACGCCGTCGGCATCGACGAGGTACGCCGGGCCGGTGGCGTCCCCTCCACCAATGCCGCCCAGCTCTACCTCGCGCAGGTCCGGTCCCTGTTCGCCAAGTACCAGGGGCTCGGCGGTCCGCCGCCGTCGTTCCCGCCGACCACCTCGCCCAGCCCCGCCTCGCCCAGCCCCGGAGCCTCGGGCGACTGAACCGCACCGACCGGCGGAACCGATCCGACCGGCAGACCGATGAGGAGTGTCCATGACGGTGACGACCCCGCAGGAGCAGACCCGCGCCGACGACGCGCCGCCGGACGACCGGCCGCCCACCTCACCGTTCATCCTCTACCTGCGTGACGACGAGTACGTCGAGGAGTTGGCGCTGCTCAGCAACTGGGTCCGGCTGCTGCTCGTGCCGGTCTACGCCCGGGAGGCGTCCTCGACCGCGCCGTGGTGCGGGCAGTGGTGGCGGCACCCCGAGGCGGTGGCGCAGCTGCACGGCCTGTGGCTGGCCTGGCAGGAACTCACCGGCCCGGAGGCGGGACTGTGCGGCCCGGCCACCTGGCACCGCGACTACCTGGAACCGGTGCTGACCAGCCTGCGCAACCCGGCCGGGCCGTTCGCCGGCTGCAAGGCGGGCGCGCACCGGGCCAAGGAGATCCCGCACACCGACCCGTACTGACCACGGCGGCCCGCCCCGCCCCGGGCCGGCAGGTCCGGGTCCGGGGCCGGCACGTCGGGTCCGGGCCGGACTCGGACCTGACGTGCGCCGGGCGGGGCGGGGCCGGCCGGAGCGGCTCAGCGGGAGATCGGGGCGGTGACGATCGCGGTGCCGTCCACCAGGCCCACGGTGACGAAGGCCAGGTCCGCGACCGGCAGCGACAGTTCGCCGGTCACCTCCTGCGGCCCGGTCGAGGCGGTCCAGTCCCGCACCACGTGGGTGACGCCGTCGCGGGTCACCGCGAACAGCCGGTACCGCAGGCCCTGGCGCAGGCCGGTGGCGGTGATCCGGATGGTGGAGCCCCGCCCCTCGTCGGTGGTGATCGCGACGGAGAGGCTCACCCCCTCGGCAGGCGCCTCCCCGGTCGCGGTGAGCACCACGCCGCTGCGGTCGCCGAAGCCGGTGACCGCAGCGATCCCGCCGGCCAGGACGACGGCCACCAGCGCGGCGGCCACCCCTGCCCAGAGGACCGTCCGGCGACGCCGGGCCGGGTCGGCGGGCCGGGTGCCTCCCGGGCCGGGGGCCGTCGCGGGTCGGTCCCCGCCGGGGCGGCTGCCCGCCCCACGGCCGGTGGTACGCGGACCGGCACCCCGGCGGTCACCCCGTCGGGGTGCCGCGACCGGCGTGCCGGACTGCGGGACCGGCGCCACGTCGGCGGGCGGCCCGGTGTCGGCGGCCGGGGCGGGGGGCAGGTCCGACCCGGCGGGTGCCGGCGGGCCGCCGTCGGCGGCGGGTGTGAACGGGCCGCCGTCGGCGGCGGGTGCCGGCGGCGGGTCGGCGGGCGGACGCGCGACCGGCACCGGTGCCGCCGGCCGACCAGATCCGGTGGAAGATGGCGGGCCTGCCGGCGGCGGGTCGACCGACAACGGGCCCGGTGGCAGTCCCGGCGACGGCGGGTCGGCCGGCGTCAGGTCGGCAGGCGGCGCGGCGGCCGGTGGCAGGTCGGCAGGCGGCGCGGGGTGGGCGCGGGGGTCCGCCGGGGGGCCGAACCCGGGCGGTAGCGGAAACTCGGGCGTCAGGCCGGCGAGGTCGTCCCAGTCGGCGGCGTCCAGCCCGCCGAGGGCACTGGTCACGCCGCCCATCTCGCCCGCCGCGGCCAGGCACTCGTCACAACCGGCCAGGTGGTTCTCGAACGCGACCCGGTCGGCATCGTCGAGCGCGCCGAGCAGGTAGAGAGCCAGGGTGGCGTGCTCAGCGGTGGGATGGTCACCCCCGGTGCGCATCACGCCCCCCTTCTCGACCCGGAGACACCGGTGGCGGTGGGACGACCCCAGGAACGGCAGCCGTCCGGGAGGTCGAGCGGGAAACCGACACGTCGCGTCATCACGACGACTCGGTCGGGCCGATCGCTGCGTGCAGCGCGCGCACCGCATAGTACGTTCTGGACTTTACCGTACCCTCCGGGATTCCCAGTCGCTGCGCGGCCTCGGCGACCGAGGAGCCCTTGTAGTACATCTCGACGAGCACCTCACGGTGTTCCGGTTTGATCTGCTGCAACGCCAACCGGACGGTGTGGGTGCTGACCACCCGGTCCATCTCGTCGTCGGCCGAGGCGAGCCGGTTGAGGTCGGGGATGGCCACCTCGGGCGGTCGGGACTGCCGGGCGCGCATCGCGTCGATGGCCACGTGCCGGGCGACCGTGTAGAGCCACGGGGCGATCCGGCGTGGGTCCTCCGCCAGCGTCTCCAGGTTCCGCCAGGTGCGCAGGAACGTCTCCTGGACCAGGTCCTCGGCGAGTTCCTGCCGACCGAGGACGAGGCGGGTGAGGAACCTCAGCAGCGGTCCCCGGTACTGCTCGTGGATCCAGCGCATCAGGGCCTCGGGGGAGGCCCGTTCGGTCGCCGCGTCGCCGGTCACCCCGGGCGCTTCGTTGGGCACCGCCGACACAGAACGCCTCCCCCTGACGTACGGGTCGCCCCCGTACGGCCGCGCCGTCGTCTCGACGTCGAGCCCGCCTAGGAAGAGAGCATAACCGTGCTCATCGGACGGTCGACCGGGCCGTCGACCGGTCGACGGGTGCCGCCGGGGTGCGACGGTGGACGGCACGGCGGCCGTCCACCGGTCGGTGTCGTGCGCCGGGGCGACGAGGGTGGCCACGCTCATCGGGTGAAACGCAGCCAGCGGACGTTGACGAACTCCTCGGGTTGGCCACTGGCGAACGTGAGGTAGACGTCGTGCACCCCGGTCACCGGGGCGAGGTTCCCCGGCACGGTGACCCAGTTTTGCCAGCCTCCGGTGCCGGCCACCGCGATGCTGCCCACCGGCGGCAGGCCGGGGGCGTCGAGGCGTACCTCGATCAGGCCGGAGACGCCCTGCGGCGCGCCGGAGGCCACCCGCACCTGGAACTGGGTCGCCGGTTCGCGGCCGAAGTCGACCCCCCGGTATCCGGCCCAGTCGCCGTGGGCGAGGAAGCCCAGGTGCTCGCCGCCCTCACTGGAGGGTTCCTTCCGTACGCCCTGCTGCCGGTCGAAGCTGGCCGCCGCGATCTCCTGGCCCACGCCCCGGGCGGCGACGACGGCCGCCGGCCCCTCCACGACCACCGGTCCCTCGACGACCACCGGGCGCTCCACGACCACCGGGCGTTCGACCTCGGGTGCCGGCTGTCCGGCCGCACCCCCGCCGAACGGGGTGAGCGTGATGGTCATCTCCCGGGGCTGGACGTCCTGGATGTAGGAGGCGTCGTCGGCGACGTCGTCGAAGGGGAAGCCGTACGCCCGGCCGTCGGCGCTGTGCCGGTGCAGCACCCGGGAGTAGTGGTTGGTCACCGGATGCTGGTAGTAGGCGTCCCGGCTGGTGGTCGGCTGGTCCGGTTGGTCGAGCACCGACCGGTTCAACCCGGCCCCGAGGACCGCCGCCACCGGACCGGAGAGCCCGTCGTTGGGTGCGGCGAGCGCGCCGTCGCAGTGGAACACGTTGAGTGTCGAGGGCCGGTCGAAGGCGCGGACCCCGCCGTCGAAGGCGAACCGCCCGTCGACCACCCGGCCCCGGACGGTGCCCTCCGACCGGTGGATCCGCAGCTCGGTACGGCTGTACCGGTCCCAGATCTCGGCGATGTAGCCGTCGTAGTAGGTCGGGTCGAAGCGACCTGTCTCGATGCCCTTGCCCGGTGCGATGACGCGCAGCCCGTCGCCGACCACCAGCCGCTCGAAGCCGGGCTGGCGGGCCAGTTCGGCGAAGATCGCGTCCCGGCCACCGTCGACGAGCTTGCCGGTGGCCTGCTCCACGTCGCCGAGCAGCCGGATCGACATCGGGATGCTGAACATGTCCACGGTGGTGGTGTTGCAGAACATGCCGGAGGCGTTGTAGGTGAACTCACAGCAGTCGTGCAGGACGCCGAAGCTCGGGTCGTCGGCCACCCAGCCGACCGGGTACTGCAACGCCGGCCGCCCGTTGCCGTCGGTGACCACGGTGAACCGCAGCTCGCCGTCGATGGCGAAGTAGATCCGGCCCGACATCATCGGCAGGACGAACCGGGTCACCCCGGAACCGGCCAGCCGCACGCCGATGTCGGCGACGCCGTCCGGGCCGTTGTGCGCCGGGTCGGCCGGGGTGAACTTCCCACTCTCCCGGACGTAGCCCATCGCCCCGGTCTCCGCGTCGGTGCCGACGACGTACATCCGGATCGCCGAGTTGGCAAACCGGCCCGTGCTGTTCACCACGTTCAGCGGCAGGCCGCCCGAGGCCCGCGCCCGCGAGATCAACGGGGCCGCCACGAGCGGCACGCCGACCACGGCGGCGCCGGCGAAACCCATCCCGAGTACCCTGCGGCGAGAAAGCATCCCAAGCTCCGATCAACGACACGGCCATCGCCGCCGAGTCCCGGTGTGACGTCGGCCCGGCCCGGCGGTAGCCACGTTGACGGCCCGCCGTACCCCTCGGTTCAATGTCGACCGGACCAAAATCACCAGATCCGATTCGAGCCCGGTGAACCGGGGACATCGCGCATCCGTCACGACAGCGATGTCGCCACGCCGGAAGGGACACCTCCCGTGAAATCCGATCACCCCTCCGTACTCGCCCGACTGGGGTCGATCCCCCGTCGTACCGCAGCCTTCGTCGTCGCCGGACTCGCCGTGTTGTCCATGGTGGTGGCCGCTGTCGGCTGGGGCGCGGCCGAGGCCCGCGACGACGACCTGACCGGTCGGCCCGTCTCCAAGGAACACCTGACGACCATCCAGGCAGCCGCCCGCTCGTGCCCGACGCTCACCCCCGCCCGGCTGGCCGGCCAGCTGATGGCCGAGTCGGGGTTGGACGGTCGGGCCGACCGGACCGCCTCCGGCGGGCAGGGCATCGCCGGTCTCGACACCGCCGCGTGGAAGTCGTGGGCACCGTGGCCCGGCGCGGAGCGTTCCGATCCGGCCGCGAACATCCTCGCCCTGGCCCACCTGATGTGCGACCTCAGCGGCCAGGTGCGGCTGGCGGACGTCGCGGGGGACACCTGGCGGCTCTCGCTGGCCGCGTTCCACACCGGCCTCGACGAGGTACGCGACGCCAAGGGGGTGCCCACCGACGCGGTCGAGTACGTCGACCAGGCCAGCGGGTACGCCGCCTACTACGGCAAGCTGACCGCGTTCGGTGGTTCCGGCCAGCCCCGCCCCAGCTCCGGCGTCCAGCAGCCCAAGGCGGTGCCCGGCAACTACACGGCGCTCGTCGTCCGGGCCGGTTCGGTCTGCCCCGAGGTGACGCCGCCACTGGTCGCCGCCCAGCTGATGGCGCTGTCCGGATTCGACGCCAACCTGCTCGGCCCCGAGGGGCAGCGGGGTGTCGCGCAGTTCCGACCCGAGGTGTGGCAGGCGTACGGCCCGTCCGACGCCTCGGCGTGGGACCCGCAGGCGGCGATCCCGGCGGTCGGCACGGCCCTGTGCGCCCTGCACAAGGAGCTGTCCGGGCTGGAGGGTGACCCGTCGCTGCTGGCGTTGGCCGCGTACCGCAACGGCCCGGCCGCCGTGCGCCAGGCCGGCGGCGACCTCGACGCCGGCACGCAGGCGTTCCTACGGACCATGCGGGAGCACACCGACTACTACGCCCTGGACAACCGGCTGCGGCCGACGCCGCCGTCGGCGTCGCCGTCGCCCAGCCCGACCGTGACCCCGCCGGCGTCGCCGTCGCCCGGCCCGAAGGGCAGCTCGGCCGCCCCGCCGCCGCCCGCGAGCCCGTCGGCCAAGCCGGCGGCGGCACCGACCCGACCGGCCGGCACCAAGCAGCTCGTGGGCAAGGAGACCGGGCTGTGCGTCACCGCCGGGACCAGCGACGGGGTACGGGCGGTGCTGAACAAGTGCCGGGAGGAGCGGTCGCAGTGGTGGGACTTCCGCTCCGACGGCAGCGTCCGGGCCAACGGGCTCTGCCTCGACGTGGCCTGGGGTGAGAAGAAGGACGGCACCCCCGTGCAGGTCGCCGTGTGCAGCGGCAATCCCGCCCAGAAGTGGGAGTGGATCGAGCACAACGGCCGCACCTCCCTGTTCAACCGGGAGACCGACCGCTGCCTGGACGTCGACGGGCACGGCGTCGGCGCGCCGATGATGTCCTGGATCTGCGTGTTCAACCCGAAGCAGACCTTCACCCGGCGGTAGCAGTACCGACAGGCGGGCTCCGATGGGCAACGTGCCCACCGGAGCCCGTCGCGTCGGGACCGCCGGGGCCCGGCGGTCACCCGGGCCCGGCACCGGCGTCGGCGGCCGGGCCGGGCACGACCGGTGGAGGGCTCAGCCGGCGAACCGGCGGCGGCGCAGCCGCAGGCCGAAGACCACGGCGACACCGCAGAGCAGCGCGATGCCGAGGATGACGGCGAGCGCCGCGCCGTTGTTGCCCTGCTGCTGGCTGGCCACCTGGTTACGGTCGTCGACCGCCACCGACACCGAGGCGGCCGGGTTGATCATGCCGGAGCCGTACTTGGCGTCGGGGGCCGTGCCGATCGCGTCGGCGGTGCTGCGGATACGCTCCTTGACCTGGGCGGCGGTCAGGTCGGGCTGGGCCGCCCGGATCAGCGCCGCCTGCCCGGCGACGAACGCGACGGCGAACTCGGTGCCGGTGTTGCTGACCGCCTTGCCCCCGCCCACGCCGAGGCTCGCCACGTCCACCCCGGGCGCGACCACCTCCACCGCGCCCTGCACGTACTGCTCGGCAAGCTGGTCGCCGGCACCGACGCCTCCGGTGAACAGCAGCGCACCGCCCCCGGAGCGGCCGGCCGGGGACGGCGGCGGCACCGCTTTGGTCGGCGCACCGGCCACCAGCAGGACATCGTGGTCGAGGGCGGTGGCCACGGAGGACGCCACCGCCGGGTCGCCGAGGTCGACGTGGGAGCCGACCGCGACCACCGACGCGCCGGCGCTGACCGCCACCTCGATGGCGTTCGCCGCGTCGGCCGCCCGCGCGGCGCCCGAACCACGGACCACGCGGACGGGCAGGATGGTGGCGTCCGGCGCGATGCCCACCGGGCTGCCGTCGACGCTGCTGTCACCGGCGATGATGCCCGCCATCGCGGTGCCGCTGCCCAGGCAGTCGGTGTCCCCGCGCCCGTTGCCGACGGTCACGTCCGCGCCGACCGCCACCCGGCCGCTGAGCTGCTGCACACTCGCGTCGACGCCGGTGTCGACCACCGCCACCTTGACCCCGTTGCCACGGGTGAGGGTCCAGGCGCTGTCGGCGGCCATCCGCAGCTGCGCCCAGTCCGACCTGCTGCTCGACCCGGTGGTGGCGGTGCACTTCGGGCCGTTCGCGCCCGGTCGGGGGCTGCCGCCCGTTCGGGTGGGGCTCGGATCCGGGCTCGGGCTGACGGCCCTGGGTGTGGGGTCGACCGCGCCGGAGGGCCGGGCACTCGGGGTGGGCCGCTTGCCCGTCGGGAGCTGGCCGTACTTCACCCCCTCACCGGCCGCGTCCCAGGGCAGCACGAGCTGCCAGCCGGCCTTGAGGCTGCCCGGGTCGGTCAGCCGGGACCCGTCGGGCTGCACCCGGCCGGTGTTGAGGTGGTAGATCTCCGCGGACCGTTCGCCGCTACCGAGGAACCGCCGCGCGATCGCCGTCAGGCTCTCCGGCTGGCCCTGGTACTGCGCCGCGACCACGTAGTACTTCACGTACGGCTGCGGATCGTTGGTGGCCTTCGCCACAACCGGCCCGGTCGGCGCCATCAGCACGCAGCCGGCCATCGCCACCGCGAGCAGGCGGGCAAGGATCGAGCGCTTCGCCAGCACTGGGTGTCCCCCTTCAGTCACCATGGCCGAGCGTCACCGGCCTTCACCGTCTATTGCGGATCAGCGGCCGGTCCGTTCAAATCAATCTGAACCAGATTTCCATGATCCTCGTCATGAGGTCAGCCGAGGGTACCGGCCGCCGATGACGGGAACGTCTCCTCGGGCCGTCCCCCCGGTGGGGACGGATGACCGGCAGGCGGGCGACCCTCCACCACCGACGGTGGCGGCGAACGACCGGCCGGGCGATCAGGTGCCGGTGGAGACGAAGGTGGGGCGGCGGTGAACGGGCTCGGGCGCACGGTGGAGCCGGTGGGCGGCAACGGCTTGGACCGGGTGCCGGCCACCCGCCGTTTCGACCCGCGCCGGCACCGCCGCATCGCCGGGCTGTACGACCTCTGGCTGGCCCCGGGCGCCGGCGGACGGCTGGTGGTACCCACCGCCCCCGGCCGGCCGCTCGACGCGCGGGCCGTCGCCACCCTGGTCCGGCACGGCGCGGACGCGGCGCAGGACGTCCGGATCCTCACCGACGACGGGGCCCGGCACCTCGACCTGTTCACCGAGGTGGCCGGGCTACTCGGGCACGACGTGCTGGTCAGCCCGGACGGCTCGGACATCAGGCACGCCATCGACCGGTCGGCCACCGGCTCCGCCCGCCCGACCGCCGACAGCGGGCCACTGGACGCGGTGCCGCTGGACCGGGTGACCCGGCAGCCGATGGACTGGCTCGTGCTCCAGCCACCGGACCTCGCCACCTCCCTGCCCGGCTGGTTCGCGGTGGACGACGGGCTGGTCCGTCCCCGTACCGGGGTGGTGGGGTTGCCGCTGCCCGACGGCCTCGCCCTGGCGACCCGGGCCGACTTCGTGACCAGGCGGGCCACCGCGCACCGGCTCGGCGCGTCGACCGGGGTGGTCACCGTCGCCGTCACCGCCCGCTCCGGCGGGTTCCTCGTCGGCACCTACAGCGGCACCCAGGACGTGCACAGCGGCGGGCAGCTCGCCGCGCTCCTCGGCGACCTGCCGCTCTACGGTGCCGACCTGCGGCTCTGGCTGACCTGGCCGTCCGACGCCGACGAGCAGGCCCGGCTCGTCGCGGAGGTGGTCGAGCTGGCCGAAACGACCGGGGCCACCGTCTGGACCCCACCCGCGGGCGGCCGGGCCGAGCTGATCGACGACCGGCGCGACCTGCGGGCGTTCGACCCGACGGGCGCGGTCGCCGCGTGGCAGGCCCACCGACCGAGGTACGCCGACGGCCCGTCGACCCTGGACGCGACCCCCGAGGGGCTGCTGGTGTCCCGACGCGACCGGGAACGGATCGTGGTCGCCTCCCCCGCCGCCGGAGCCGTCGACACCGGCTCGGCCGACGGCCACCCGGGACCGGCCCGCGCCGACGACCCGGCCCCCGGACCGGACGGCACCTCCCCGCCCCGCTCGGCGGACCCGGCCGACGCGGCACCGCCGACGCCGGTCGGCGACGGCACCGGGGCGGAACAGCCGGCCGCGCCCCTCCCCCGGCCCGCCCTGGTCACCGAGAGCCGCCGCGCGGCCGACTACGGCCCGCCCTGGTTGCGGCGCGGCCAGCAGGTCAACGCCGAGACGTTCGAGGCGTACGTCCTCGTCGAGGGTGACCCGGAGCGGGCGGTCGGCGACGGGCTGCCCGGCGTCGAGTTGTTCGTACCCGCGTTCCTCGACCCCCGGTCGGCCCCGGCCGGCAGCGACCTGCTGCGGGTGCGGATCTCCCCGGGCGGCGCGATCCCGATGGCGGTGCTGCGGGCGCACGTGCCGGCACGCTTCAAGTACGTCCTGGGCAGCCCCGACACCTACCTGCTGCCGGCCGCCCGGCTGGACCGGGTCCGGCTGGTGGGCGGTTTCCGCTGCGACGGGTTCAGCCGCCTGCTGCCCACCGTGGACGCCGACGGCGAGCCCCTGCGGATCCGTGCCGCGCCCACCAGCCGTTCGGTCGCCGGGCTGCCGAACGACGTCCGCCGCTGGCCCGGCTTCGGCACCCGGCAGGCGTACGCGCTGCTGCCGGCCCGGTCCCGGGGGCTGCCCCGGGGCTGGCTGCCGCTCTACCAGCAGCGGCCGGTGGCCCGGCCGGGCCGGTTGCTGGTGGAGGTACGGGTGCCGGCGGGACGCACCGTCGACGTCGGGGCCACCCACACCATGCTGGCCGGGTTGCCCCTGGTCCGGAGCAGGGTGGACCGGCTGCACCGGGCCGGCGTGGACCTGGTCCTGGCCAGCCGCTCGTACGACCGGATCGTGGTGCAGCGCGCCTTCCGGGCGCAGGGGGGCGGGTGGCAGCGGATCGCGGAGTTCACCCCGGGGCCGCTGCCGTCCGCCGTCGCCGGCCTTCAGTCCGCCGTACCGCCCCGGGTGGACCCGCCGTCGACCGGGGACACCTGAACCGACCAGCGGCCGGCCGGCACCGGTCCGATCACCACCGGCACGCACCGCCCCCCGGTGTCCGTGGCGAGTCGCCGCGCCCCGGCCAGCTCCGCACCGGCCAGGCCGGGGGTGAACACCACGTACGGCGCGGGCGGGTCGGCGTCGGGTGCGGTCGCCGCCGGCAGCCCCGGCAGCGACCGGCACCCCGGCGGGGCCTGCCCGCCGAGCACGTCGCCCACCGTGGCCACGCCGATCCCGCCGGCCCGCAGCCGCCCGGCGAACAGGGCGGCCGTGCGCCGGCAGTCGTCGGTGTCGCCGACCAGGGTGAGCACGTCGGGTGCCCGTCCCAGGTCGACGTGCAACCGCCACGGTCCCCGGTGGCCCAGCACCAGCGGCAGGGTCGCCGGGGGCGCGGTCTCGTCCGGGCCGAGCCACGCGTACGCGGGCGCGCCCCGGCCCGCCGCGACCCCGACCAGCCGGACCCGGATCGGCCCGAGTTCGGTCTCCAGCTCGGTGCTCAGGTACGGGACCTCGTTGCCGGTCGGCACCACCGGACGCGGCAGATCCACCCCGGCCGACGCGTCGGCGGTCCCGACGGAAGCCACGCCCGCCGAGGCGGGGACAGCCCCGGGGGATGCCACGCCGACCGACGCGCCGGCGGTCCCGGCGGATGTCCCTGCGGTCGGCGCGGTGGCGGTCGGGCTCGGACCGGCCGGCGGCTGCGGTGGGTCGATCGGGGTCGGTCGGGGTGGTGCCGACTGTGGTGCCCGGGGCGGCCAGACCGGCTTCACGGGCAGCCCGCCCGTCGTCGCCGAGGGTGACGGTCGGGTACCGGGGACCACCGCCTCCGATACCGCCACCTCGGCCGCCGCTCCCGGCACGGACTCCGACACCGGCACGGAATCCGACGCCGGGACGGGTTCAGCCACCGGGGGGGCCGCCGGCTCCGGGGCGGACGCCGCAGCCGGGTCTGCGGGCAGCTCCCGCGGGGACGTCGACCCCTCGACCGGCACCGGCGCCGGTGGTGACGCTGGACCCGGTAGTGCCGCCGGGGGCGACACCGACGGGGCGGTGGGCCGGGCGGCGGTACGCGGTGCCGGCAGGACCACCGACGGCGGCGGGGGCAGGATCGGCGGGGTGACCGCCGGCGGGGCCGGTCGCCGGGCCGGTGCCGTGACCGGCCGGGTGATCGGCGGAGCCGGCGGGGGCGACGGCGGTGCCCCCGACGTCGACGCTGCGGGGGGCCGGCGGGTGACCGGGGGCGGTGCGGTGTCCACCTCGCCGGGCACCGGCACGGCGGCCAGCTCGGCGGGGGTCGGGGTGTGGTGCCGCTGCGGCGGCCACGGCCCGTCGTCCTCCAGCACCAGCCGGCGGGGTCCGCCACGACGCAACAGCAGTACAGCCACGGCGGCGAAGAAGACCGCCAGCAGCCCCGCACCGACCCGGATCAGCAGCGGGTCCAGCCCGTCGCCCACCTGCGGAGCCTCCGGCGGCCGGGCGACGGCCCGGGTGGTCGCGGCGGCTGTCCGCGCCGGACGGGAGGCCGTCGCGGAGGACGGGGCCACCGTACGAGGGGTCGAACCGGGACGGGACGGGGTCGTGGCGCGCGGGCTCGGGCTGGCCGGAGCCGGTGACCGTGGGCCCAGTTGCGGCAGCCGGCCGATCCGTACCCCCTGGCCCTGCGCGTCCCTGGGCAGCACGAGCCGCCAGCCGGGGCGCAGGACCACCCCGTCGGTGAACGTCTCGCCGTCGGGCTGGACCCGGCCGACGTTGAGGTCGACGATCTCCCGGAACCGGTTACCGTTACCGAGGGTACGCAGCGCGATGGCGTAGAGGTACTCCCGTTGCCCGTCGACGGGTGGCCCGACCACGTAGTACCTACCGGTTTCGGCCGGCACCGCGCTGACCGGCCGTACCGCACCGGGCGGTCGAGCCACGCCCACCGGCTGCGCCGCCTGTGCCGGCTGTGCCGCCACGAGCAGCGCGATCCCGGCCAGCAGCACCGTGACAAAGGCCCGCCGCATCGCCACCATCGCTTTCCCCACCCTCGGTCCCACCGACATCCTCCCGTCCCGGCCCCCTTATACGAACCGGGGTGCCGACGGTTCAACCCGAGCCGGATCGTCCTGCGTGTGGGCGGGTGCCGTCCCGTCAGGCCGGCGGCAGGCCGCCCGCGCGCACCGTGTCCGAGGGTCGTGCCAGGATGTGGCGATGTCGTACCCCCCTCAGCCGTCGTACCCGTCCGCGCCCGGCCCCGTCACGCCGCTGATCGCCTACCCGCAGCCGATTCCCCCGCCGCCGGGACACGCGGTGCTGGCCGTCTCGGTCAACCGCGGTCCGTACCTGGTGCCCGTCCCGGCCACCAGCCGTTTCAAGGTCGACGGCCGGTTGGTGTCGATCCCCGGCGAGGGCACCTGGTACGTGGCCGTGCCGGCCGGGGCACACGACATCCGCTACACGGACTTCATGGGCATCCCGATCGTCACCACCGCGCTCACCGTCCAGCCCGGACTGGTGTACCCGCTGTCGTTCCGCTTCGGCGGCTGGCGCAACCGGGTCCACGACGGGCAGGGCACCGACGTGACGAAGTTCGGCATGTGGTCGAACTACAGCCTGGTGCTCGTCATCCTGCCGGTGGTGCTGCTGCTCTGCTGCGGTGGTCTCGGCCTGATCAGCACGCTCTCGACCTCCCCCTGACCGACGGCACCGGCCGGGCCGGCACCCGGTAACGTCGCCCCGATGCCTCCTGCGGACGGACCGAGCGGCCTGACCACGACGGAACGTGCGGTCGACGCCCGCTTCCGTGCCGTCCTGGCCCGGCTGCCCCGACGCGGACCGGCCGGCTGGCTGGTCGAGTTCCTGGTCTTCGGGCTCAAGCAGGCCTGGGCGTGCGTGTTCGGCGGGGCGATGCTGGCGGTCATCCTGGCGGCCCGGCTCTGGTACCCGCAGGATGCCGCTCTCGCCCGGAACGACCTGCTGACCGTCGCCGCGGTCGTCATCCAGGCGGCCATGCTGGCCGGACGGCTGGAATCCCTGCGCGAACTACGGGTGGTGGTGCTGTTCCATCTGGTCGGGACCGCGATGGAGTTGTTCAAGACGCACGTCGGCTCGTGGTCCTACGCTCCGGACGGGGTGCTGCGGCTCGGTGCGGTGCCGCTGTTCAGTGGCTTCATGTACGCCGCGGTCGGCTCCTACCTGGTCCGGGTCAACCGGTTGTTCGACCTGCGTTTCACGCGCTACCCCCGACGCCGGGTGACGGCGCTGGTGGCGGTCGCGATCTATGCCAACTTCTTCACCAACCACTACCTGCCGGACGTCAGGTGGCTGCTCATCACCCTCGTCGCGGTGGTGTTCGGCCGTTGCGTGATGCAGTTCCGGGTCTTCCGGTTCCGGTTGCGGATGCCGCTGCTGCTGGCCTTCCTCCTGGTCGCCTTCTTCATCTGGTTGGCGGAGAACATCGCCACCTGGTCGCAGGCGTGGCTCTACCCCGGTCAGGTGGCCGGGTGGGACCCGGTGTCGCCGACGAAGCTCGCCTCGTGGTTCCTCCTCATGATCATTTCGGTGGTCCTGGTCACCTGGGTCTCGCCACCCCGCCCACCGGAAAAGCCACGACCGCCGAAGAAGTCACCCCGACCCCCGCAGCCGGGACGTGCCACCGGCGGGGGCCGGTCGGCGGCGCAGCCCGTGCCCGGGTCAGCGCAGCCGGCGGGCGGTGAACCGGGCCGGCGGGTCGGCGACGGCGTCCTGGGCGGCGACCAGTTGGATCTCCCGGGTGCCCGCCGCGAGGGTCCGCTCCAGCACGGTGAAGACCGAGGAGATGGTCCGTTCCAGCGCGGTCGCCGGTGAACCCGTCGTCCGCAGGTGGGCCAGGTAGAGCGCGGCGGTGACGTCGCCACCGCCGTTGGGGTTGATCGGCAGCAGCGGCGTGGTCACCGCCCAGGCGCCCTCGTCCGAGACGGCCACCACCTCCAGCGAGCCGGTCGGCACGTCGTCGTGCAGCACGCTGGTCACCAGCACGTCCCGGGGGCCGGTGGCGCGGACCACGTCGACGGCGTCCAGCACGGCGGGCAGCGAGGTGGTCGTCCGGCCGGCGAGGAAGTCCAACTCGAAGTGGTTCGGGGTGATGATGTCGGCGCGCGGGACCACCACGTCACGCAGGTACTCCGGAATGCCGGGCCGGACGAACATCCCCCGCCCGGTGTCGCCCATCACCGGGTCGCAGCAGTACACCGCGTCCGGGTTGGCGGCCCGCACCCGGTCGGCCGCGGCGAGGATGACCGCACCCATCGCCGGGTCGCCCTGGTAGCCCGACAGCACCGCGTCGGCGGTGCCGAGCACCCCCCGGTCGGCGATGCCCTCGATCACCTCCGCCACGTCGGCCGGGGCCAGCAGCGGCCCGCGCCACGCGCCGTACCCGGTGTGGTTGGAGAAGTGCACGGTCAGCACCGGCCAGACCTCGTGCCCGAGGCGCTGGAGGGGGAACACGGCCGCCGAGTTGCCGACGTGGCCGTAGGCGACCGAGGACTGGATGGACAGGATCTTCACCGGCTCATCATGGCCGTTCCCCCCGACACCCCGGGTACGGGCCCACCGATTCGCCCCCGCGTCGCCGACCTGCCGGGTCGGACCGGGCGGGCGGTGACGGTTCCGGCCGCCCCGGCGGTGCACGCGGGGTCGGCCGGAACCGTGCTCAGGTCAGGTCGAGGGTGTACTGCGCGGTGTGCACCGTCCCGTCGACCTGGAAGTCGAAGAACGCCCGGTAGCGGCCCGCGCTCGGGGCGGTCAGCCAGAACCGCACCGTCCCGTCCACCAGTTCCTGGTCCGGGTGGACGTGCACGTAGCCCAGGTCACCCTCACGTACCACCACCAGGTGCCCGTACGCCCCCAGGTAGCGTTCCAGGCGGGCCGGGTCGACGCCGTCGAGCCGGAAGGACAGCGGCACCGTCACCCCCACGGTGGGGGTGCCGCCCATGGTGACCGTGAACGGCCCGGCCGTGGACTGCGACGCGGCTGGCGGCAGCGGGACCGGGGTGTGCGCGCCGGGCACCTGGTGGTCGACCCCCAGCACCAGCGGGGCCGTGGTGCCGTCGGCGCCGGTCACCGAGAAGTCGGCGTAGATCCGGTAGCCGCCGGGCCGGGTCAGCGTCAGCGGGACGCTCCAGGTGCCGTCCGCCGCCATGGTCGGGTGCAGGTGCTGGTAACCGCTCAGGTCCCGCCCCACCACGACCAGGTGCAGCGGCTTGTCGTGGACGACCGCGAACCGGGTCGCCGCCTTCCCGTCCGCGCCGACGATGCGGAACCGGTAGTCGGCCCGTACGCCCGCCGGTTGGGTCCGGGCCGCCGGCTCGACGGTGTAACCCCCGGCGTTGACCGACAGCCCGGTCACCTGTGCCTGGGCCCCACCGGCGTCGCCGGGATGGGTGTGCGCCCCGGTGCCGGGCCCGTGCTGGTGCCCGTCCCCGGCCGCCAGCGCCGCACCGGTGGCCGGCGGGGCGGCGGTGGTGGTGCCGTCGGCGGGCCGGGTACCGGAACCGATCCGGCCCAGCGCGAAGCCCGCCAGCAGGGCCACCACCAGCCCTCCGACGAGCAACGCGAGACCCGTGTTGCCCAGTCGGGACCCGGGATGCGGTGCAGGGGCGGCGGATACCGGCACGCCGGTGCCGGAGTCCGTCGCGGCGGAGTCCGTCGCGCCGACGTCGGCGGACGTCGCGGCGGAGGCCGCCTCGTCGGCCCCGGAGGTCGCTCCGGCGGACCCCACCGTGGCCGTGGCCGTTCCCGCCGTGGCCGCAGCCGCCTCGGCGGGGAGTCGTTTCGCCCTGCCGGAGGCCGGGGCAGCCTGAGCCAAGGTCGGGGCCGCCCTGCCGGAGGCCGGGGCAGCCGGGGCGGCCGGGACCGCCTTGGCCGGGGCCGCGCCGGTCCTGGCGGGGGTCGTCACGGACGCGGTGACCACCTGACGGCGGGCGGCGGCCGGACGGGCCGTCTTCCTGCCGCCGCCCGTCCCCTTCGACCGGTTGACGCGGGTGCCGGAGCCGGGCCGGGCGGCCGTCCCCCCGGACCGGGGCCGACCGGCGGGCCGGGTGGCGGGCACCGGGCGACGCCGCCAGGCCGCGAAGCCGACCGCCGCCACGACCAGCACCGCACCGCCGGCCCAGGCCAGCCAGCCGAGGCCGGCCCCGTCGTCGTCTTCGGCGGCGGCCGGCGGGGCGGCCGGCGCGGCGGCGGTCACCGGGGCGGTCGGTACCGCGGAGGCCGCCGGGCCGCCGTGGCCGGAGGTGGCGTGCTGTTCGGCGGCGGCCACCAGCGCCGGATCCGGCTGGTCGACGGGGGGCTGCCAGCCGGACGGCGCGGCGGTCGGCCGTCCGGTGTAGCGGAAGGTCATGGTGCCCCGGACCGGCTCACCGTCGGAGGCTACCGACAGGTAGCTCACCGCGTACTGGCCGGCCGCCGGCAGGTGGGCCAGGGTGACCACCGCCGGGAAGCCGGTGCTGTACTCCTTCGGCTCGAACTTGCCGTCGACCAGCAGGTACTCCCGGACCGGCTTGTCCAGGGGCCGGGGGGAGCCGTGCCGCCAGCCGTTGTCGACCCGGCCACCGCCGGGCCCGGTGACGGTGAAGTACGCGTTGGCCGCGACCTGCTCGGTGAAGTACAGCTCCACCGTCGTCAGCGGCTCGGCCACCGTGGCGTTGGCCGCCGGGGTCGACATCGCCAGGGTGCCGTGCGCCTGCGCCGCCGTGGTGGGCAGCAGGACCACCGCCGCGGCGAACACGAGGGCGAGCAGGCCGGCGAGGGTACGTCCGGCGGGTCCGGTGGCTGGAGGGGGACAGCGCATCGGATCATCCTCACGAAGAGTGGACTTCAATCAATAGTTCACTAACTTTTTACGCAGATGGCAAAAGTTTTGGCTACGGCGTCCCAACCTGAGGTCGGGATGATCAAAACTCGTCCCCGGCTCCGCACCCCGTGCCCGGCCGGTCACGGTGGGCCTCCGTTTCCGACCACGGTACGGATGATCCGCCGACGCCTCCCGTCCGTACCAGTGGGCGGGGACGACGCCGGGTATGCCGTACGCTCACCCGGGACCTACTACACCTCGTCGTTACCGTTGACGGACGACGACGGAGCACGACAGACGGCAGAACCGGACACGGAGGTGGCAGGTGGGCGACGACGACGCGGAGATCACCGCGTGGGCGCTGGCCGCCGGTCGGGGTGACCGGGAGGCCGCGGCCCGCTTCATCCGGGCGACCCAGCAGCACGTACGACGGTTCGTCGCGCACCTGATCAGCCCGGCCGAGGCCGACGACCTCACCCAGGAGACGTACCTGCGGGCGATGCGCTCGCTGCCGTCGTTCGCCGCCCGTTCCTCGGCCCGCACGTGGCTGCTCGGCATCGCCCGCCGGACCGCCGTCGACCACGTCCGGGCGGCCACCTCGCGTCCGCGGACGGTGCCGCTGTCCGAGTGGCACGACACGCCGGACACCCGGGGCAGCGGCTTCGACGGCGAGGTGGTCCTCAACGACCTGCTGCTGGCCCTGGCCGCCGACCGTCGGGAGGCGTTCGTCGCCACCCAGGTCCTCGGCCTGTCCTACGCCGAGGCGGCCGAGGTGTGCGGCTGCCCGGTCGGCACCATCCGCTCCCGGGTCGCCCGGGCCCGCGAGGATCTCGTCGCGGCGGTCGAGGGGAACCCCCGGGCGATCCGCCGCCGGCCGGGAAGCGCCGCCGGCTGACCGTCGCCCCCGGGCCGCGACCGTGCCCCGGGGACCCACGGGAACCACCACACCCTGCCGGCCGACTACCCGTACATGGGGTGTGAGCAGTGGCGGGAGATCCTGTCGGCACAGTTGGACGGCGAGGAGACCCCCGCCGAGCGGATCGCGGCGGACGCGCACCTGGACGGGTGCGCGGGCTGCCGGCTGTGGTGTGACCGGGCCGCGACGGTGACCCGACGGTCCCGCCTGACGCTCTCCGCCACCGACCGCCGCGACCCGACCGTCGACCGGCCCGGCCGCCTGCGGTCGACGACCGCGGCCACGGCAGGGTCGGAGCCGGAGGGCGCGGCGGCCGACCCGGATCTCGTCGACGTCGTGCTGGCCGCGCTCCCCGCGCCCCGCCGGCTGCGGGACCGGCTGGTGCCGGTCCTGCGCACCGGGCTGGCCCTCATCGGCGCCCTGCAACTGGTGCTCGGGCTGGCCCAGGTCGGCCGGGGCCCGGCCGCCGGGCACGCCCACGGCGCGCTCGACACGCTGGCCTCCGGGCACCTGTGGCACGAGTCGGCCGCGTGGAACATCGCGGTCGGCGCGGGTTTCCTCTTCGTGGCCGCCCGGCGCGCCCCGACCGGAGGGCTGCTGCCGATGTTGAGCGCCTTCGTCGGCGCGCTCGTGCTGCTCTCGGCCAACGACCTGGTCACCGGCCGGGTGGAGCCGACCCGGCTGGTCAGTCACGGGTTCCTGGTCACCGGCTACCTGATCGTGGTCGCGCTGTCCCGGCCCCGGCTGCGGCCGGACGGCCCGGCGGGGCGGGGCCGGGCAGACCGGCCCGCCTGGCGGCTGCGTACGGACGACGTGCCCGCCGCCGCTCCGACGGTGCGCCTGCTGCCGCCGTACGCGGGCTCGGCGCGGACCCGCGACCGGTCGGCCGCCTGAGCCGGACGTCGCCCGGTCCGCCGTCCCCGCGCCCGCCGGGCGGCGGCCGACGGCGCGTCCCGCCCGGCGGGACGATCCGGTCACCCGGAAGGGCACGATCCCGACCGGCCGGAACTATCGGTGACCGGTGACCGACCAACGGGACAGAGCATCGGCACAACGGAGGAAAACCCATGCGTCCCACCGGTCCACTCGGCACGAATCGACGCGCGTCAGTCGTCTTCGCCGCCGCCACCGCCGCCCTGCTGGCCGTCGGCCCCGCCGGCTGCGGCCCGGCCGACCCGGCGTCGGGCACCCCGTCGGGCGCCTCGGCACCGGCGAGCGCGTCCGCCGGGGTGATCACCATCCGCGACCCGTGGGTGAAGGCGGCCGACAAGGGCATGACGGCGGCCTTCGGGACCCTGGTCAACGACAGCGACGCCGACGTCACGCTCACCGGCGCCACCACCGAGGTGTCCGTACTGGAACTGCACGAGATGACCACGAAGGACGGCACGATGGTCATGCGGCAGAAGCAGGGCGGCGTCGTGATCAGGGCGAAGGGCACCCACGTGTTGGAGCCCGGCGGCGACCACCTGATGTTGATGGACCTGCGCCGGCCAGTGCGGGCCGGCGACCAGGTCACCGTGACCCTCACCTTCGCCGACGGCCGGACCCAGCAGTTCACCGCCGTGGCCAAGCCGTTCACCGGGGCGCAGGAGAGCTACGCCCCCGGCCACGGCGCGCCCGAGCCGACCATGAAGGGTCAGCCGACCATGAGCGGTCAGCCGGTCCCGGGTGGACAGCCGACGAGCGGCCCGACCTCGTGACCGGACACCCGGACGTGCGTGCGGTGAGCCGGCGCGGCCTGCTCGCCGGCGGGGCGCTGGCCGCGGGCGGCGCGCTGGCCGGCGGTGCGGTGGTCGTCGCCGGGCGGGACGGGCCGACCGGCGGGCCGGCCGCGCCGCAGCCGAGTCCGGTGGCGGCCGTCGGGGGCCTGGTCGAGCCGTTCCACGGGCCCCGGCAGGCGGGGGTGACCACCGAACCGCAGGCCCACGCCGCGTTCGTCGCGTTCACCCTGCGACCGGGAACCGACCGGGCGGCGCTGGGCCGGCTGCTGCGGCTGCTCAGCGACGACGCGGCCCGGCTCACCCAGGGCCGGCCGGCGTTGGCCGACACCGAGGCCGAACTCGGACTGCTGCCGGCGCGGCTGACCGTGACCTTCGGTTTCGGACCCGGCCTGTACCGGGCCGCGGGCGTCGACGACCGGCGGCCCGCGTCGGTGGCCGACCTGCCGGCGTTGCGGATCGACCGGCTCCGACCGGCCTGGTCCGGCGGGGACCTGCTGGTGCAGATCTGCGCCGACGACGCGGTCACCGTCGCCCACGCCCAGCGGGTGCTGGTGAAGGACAGCCGGCCCTTCGCCACCGTCGCGTGGGTGCAGCAGGGCTTCCGGCGCAGCCCCGGCGTCGAGCCCGCCGGGCACACCCAACGCAACCTGTTCGGCCAGCTCGACGGCACCGCCAACCCCCGTCCCGGCAGCGCGTTGGACACCGCCGTCTGGGTGCCCGACGGACCGGACTGGCTGCGCGACAGCACCACCCTGGTGGTCCGCCGGATCAGCATGAACCTGGAGACCTGGGACCTGCTCGGCCGTACCGACCGGGAACTCGCCGTCGGCCGGCGGCTCGACACCGGCGCCCCGCTCACCGGCACCGGCGAACACGACGAACCCGACTTCGCCGCCGTCGGCGACGACGGGCTCACCGTCATCCCCGACTTCTCCCACCTCACCCGGGCCCGGGTCACCGACGACCGGTTGAAGATCCTGCGCCGCCCGTACAACTACGACGGTGTGCCCTCTCCGCAGGGGCACGCCGACAGTGGCCTGATCTTCGCCTCGTACCAGGCCGACGTCACCGCCCAGTTCCTGCCCATCCAACGTCGACTCGCCGACCGGGACCTGCTCAACGAGTGGACCACGCCGATCGGATCCGCCGTCTTCGCCGTCCCGCCCGGCTGCCCGCCCGACGGGTGGATCGGCCAGCAGGTGCTGGGCTGAGCCGGCCGATGACGACCATGTCACCCTGGCTCCGGGCCGCCGGCCGGTTCGTCGCCGTACTGCTGGCCGGCGTCCTGACCCTGATCGTCGCCGCCACGCCGGCCCGGGGGCACAACGGACTGCGGTCCGCCTCGCCGGCCCGGGACGCGACGCTGACCCGCGCACCCACCGAGATCACGCTGGAGTTCATGGCGCGGCTCGACCCGACACTCACCACCATCGTGCTCACCGACGGGACGAAACGACGTGTCCCCACCGGCGATCCGGTGGTCTCCGGCGCGACGGGAAACGTCCGGGTGACCGCTCCCCTGCCCAACGGGACGTACACCGTCGCGTACCGGGTGGTCTCCGCCGACGGGCACCCGGTACAGGGGTCGTACCCGTTCACCGTGGCGGACCCGGCCGGTCCGGCCGCCCCGCCGTCCCCCGAGCCGCCCGGCCCGTCGACCGCCGCGGTCGCGTCGGGGCGCGACGGCTGGGTCGCCGTCGTCGGCGTCGCCGGCAGCGCGTTGGTCGTCCTGCTGGGGGCGGCGGCCGTGCTACGTCGGCGACGCCGGTCGTCGCGCCCCTGAGGCCACCCGCCGCCGCTGGGCCGCAGGCGGTCGCGGCCCGCAGAACCGGTCCGGCAGGCCGCCGGGACGCCCGCTCCCCTGTGGACCGGTGACGTCGCGGCCCTGTCCGGACATGTGCCGGGAACCGCCGGGACGTCCGCTGCGACTACCTCACCGGGTGACGCCGACCGCACGGACGGCGGCCCATCAGCCAAGGCACGGGCGACCATCGGGTACCTCCCGACACATTCGATCGGATGCATATGTCTGTCACTGAGTTGTCCGACCCGCCGAGGCCGGAATCCGCGCCGTCCGCCGCCCCAGCCGCCCGCCCGGCCCGGGGCGGGTCCCCGTTCGGCGCGCTGCTGCTGCGGCTGCACTTCTACGCCGGCGTCCTGGTCGCACCGTTCCTGGTGGTCGCCGCGTTGACCGGGCTCGCCTACACGGTGGCCCCGCAGGTGGACGCGGCGCTCTACGGCGACCGGTTGACCGTGACGCAGGTGGGTGAGCGCCCCGTTCCGGTGGCCGACCAGGTCGGGGCGGCCCGCAACGCCCACCCGGAGGGCAGCGTCAGCGCGGTGCAGCCCGGCACCGGCGACCGCACCACGCGGGTGGTGTTCACCGTGCCGGAGCTGGCGGACCGGCAGCACACCGTGTACGTCGACCCGTACACCGGCCGGGTGCAGGGGCAGCTCACCACCTGGTTCGGGTCCACACCGGCCACCACCTGGCTGGACGACCTGCACCGCAACCTGCACCTGGGCGCGGTCGGCCGGCACTACTCGGAGCTGGCCGCGAGCTGGCTGTGGGTGCTCGCGCTCGGCGGGGTGGTGCTGTGGTGGCGTCGCCGCCGGGCCTCCCGGGCCACCGCGCGGCACCTGCTCGTCCCGGACCTGACCGCCGCCCGCGGGGTACGTCGGACCCGGAGCTGGCACGCCACCACCGGGATCTGGCTCACCGTCGGCCTGCTGTTCCTCTCGGCCACCGGGTTGACCTGGTCCCGGTACGCCGGGGCGAACTTCGGCGCCGGTCTCGACGCGCTCGACGCCCGCGCCCCGCAGCTGTCCACCGCCCTCGCCGCCGGACCGGTCCCGACCGACACCGGCGGCGGCCACCACGGCGCCGCCGGGGCCGGCGGGGTGGTCGAGTCGGCCGCCTTCGACCGGGTGCTGACCGCCGCCCGGACGGCCGGACTGGCCGGCCCGGTCGAGATCGCCCCCGGCGCGCCGGGCTCGGCCTGGACGGTCACCCAGGTCGACAACACCTGGCCGGTCGCCAAGGACCGCGTCGCCGTCGACCCCACCACGGGCACGGTCACCGCCCGCAGCGACTTCGCCGACTGGCCGGTGCTGGCCCAGCTCAGTGGACTCGGCATCCAGGCCCACATGGGGGTGCTCCTCGGCCCGGTCAACCAGATCCTGCTCGCCGCGCTGGCCCTCGGGCTGCTCTGCGTCATCGTCTGGGGCTACCGGATGTGGTGGCAGCGCCGGCCCACCCGGGCGGACCGGCGGGCCCGCACCGGCACCGCGCCGCCCCGGGGCGGCGTCCGGGGACTGCCCTGGTGGGCGGTGCTGGTCGGCGTACCGGTGGTGGCGGCGGTCGGCTGGGCACTGCCCCTGCTCGGGTCGAGTCTCCTCGCCTTCCTCGTCGTCGACGTCACCCTGGGCGCGGTGGCCCGACGACGCCGCCGGGGCACCGCCCCCGACTCCCCCGTGTCGGCCGGCGGATGACGTGCCGACGCCCGGCCGGCACGTCACATTCCCGGGGCGACGATTGACCGGCCGGGGGTCGCGCCGTTACGGTCGAACCACTATCTGCGGCGTCGCGAGGTAAGCCGGTGGGAATCCGGCGCGGTCGCGCCACTGTGAGCGGTTCCGTCGTCGACGGGTCCGCGAGCCAGGACGCTCGGTCGTCCGCAGCCTTGCGATGGGGACGCGTCATCCCCGGGAAGGTTCGAATCCCATGTCGAGTCCCACTCCTGCCCAGCCGCTGGTACACCCCGTCGGGTCCGCCCGTCTGTGGTGGGCGGCCCTGGCCGTCGTCGGCGTACTCCTGCTGCTCACCTACCTGGTCGCGTTCGACCAGGGTGCGGTCTCGCGCAGCGGCATGTTCCTGCACGAGCTGATGCACGACGGCCGGCACCTGCTCGGTGTCCCGTGCCACTGACCCCTGCCCACAACCCACCCACCTTCGTCACCGTCCTGATCCGCGGGCTCCTCGCCGGCCTCGTCGCCGGCCTGCTCGCGGGCGGTTTCGGCTACCTCGTCGGTGAGCCGCGCATCGACGCGGCCATCGCGATCGAGGAGGCCGCCACCCACACCGGGCCGGTGGCCGACGACCACCACGCCGAGGACCTGGTCGGCCGGGACGGGCAGCGGTTCGGCCTGTTCCTGGCCACCGGCCTGTTCGGGACGGCGATGGGCGGCCTGCTCGCGACCGCGTTCGTGCTGCTGCGCCGACGTTTCCCGGCCGCCGACGACGGCCGGTCGGCGTTGCTGCTGGCCGGCGGCGCCCTGCTCGGCGTGGTGCTCGTGCCGTTCGGGAAGTACCCGGCCAATCCCCCGGCGGTCGGCAACCCCGACACCATCGACCAGCGCACCGTCGCCTACCTGGCGTTGGTGGTGCTCGGCCTGGTGGCCGTCTGGGCGGGCACGCTCGGCTACCGGTCGGTCCGCGCCGACGCGCCGCCCTGGCAACGGTACGGCGCCGCCCTCGGCGGATTCATCCTGGTCGCCGGCGTCGGGTACGTCGTCCTGCCGTCCTTCCAGGAGGTCCCGGACGACTTCCCGGCAACGCTGCTGTGGAACTTCCGGCTGGCGTCGCTCGGCACCCAGGTGGTGCTCTGGGTCGCCGTCGGTCTGCTGTTCAGCGCCCTGATGAGCCGACGTCCCGGAGGCTCACGCCCCGACGACCGGGCCGGCGAGCCACTGTCCGGTCAGGCCACGCCGGCCCGTCGGTGACCTCGACCAGCCTGCGGCTGGTCGCCCACGCCCACACCGGCGCGCTGCGGCGGGCGGTGTTCGGCGCGGGCGACGACGACCTGGACGAGGGCGGTCGACGGGCCGCCCTCGCCCTGGCCGACCACGGGCGGACCGGGCCACTGGGCACGGTGGACACCTGCCTGACCAGCCCGGCCACCGCAGCGGTGCAGACCGCGTACGCCCTCGGGTTACGGCCCACCGTCGAGGCCGCCCTGGCCGACTGCGACTACGCCGGCTGGGCCGGACGCAGCCTGACCGACGTCGGGGCACGGGAACCCGGGGCGCTGCGCCAGTGGTGGGAGAAACCCGAGGCGGCACCGCACGGCGGGGAGTCCCTCGCCGCGCTGCGCGACCGGGTCGCCGGCTGGCTCGACGACCGGCTCGGGCCGGGCCGGCGGATCGTCGCGGTGACCCATCCGATGGTGGTCCGGGTGGCGATCGTGCACGCGCTCGACCTGCCGATGGCCGCCCTGCCCCGGCTGGACGTCACCCCCCTGGCGGTGGTGCGCCTCAGCCGCTACGGCCCCCGGTGGCAGCTCCGGTTCACCGCCCCGGTCGGGCCCGGAGACCGGCATGCACCATGACCGGCCGGTCCGCCTCCGGCGAACAAGGTGGCGGTGCGGGCCGGTGGCGGCGAGACTTGGTCCTGACCCCGACCTACCCGGGCGGCGGGGCACGGCAACCGGCTGCGGGTAGGGTCGCGCAGATGACCGGTGATCCGCTGCTGCTCGCTGCCGACGATCCGCTGGCGGTCGCGGTGACCGGGGCGATCCGCGACGGTGACCTCGCCCGGTTGCGGTCGCTGCTCGGCGCGCACCCGGGGTTGGCCGCCGGGCGCATCGTCGACCGGGTCGGCGGGGTCCGTACCCTGCTGCACGTGGTCACCGACTGGCCGGGCCGGTTCCCGCGCGGTGCCGGCACCGTCGCCGCGCTGGTCGCCGCCGGTGCCGACGTCGACGCCCGGTTCGCCGGGCCGCACCGGGAGACCCCGCTGCACTGGGCGGCCAGCTGCGACGACGTGGACGTCGTCGACGCCCTGTTGGACGCCGGTGCCGACATCGAAGCTCCCGGCAGCGTGATCGCCGGCGGCACGCCGCTTTCGAATGCGCGGGCCTTCGCCCAGTGGCGGGTGGCGTACCGGTTGGTCGTCCGGGGCGCCCGCACCACCCTCGTCGACGCGGCGACGCTCGGCCTGCACGACCGGGTGGAGCGGGCCTGCACCGGCGACGCCCCGCCGTCGACCGACGAGCTGGACTGGGCGTTCTGGGGTGCGTGCCACGGCGGGCGGCAGTCCTGCGCCGGGTACCTGTGGACGCGCGGCGCGCGGCTCAACCGGGTGCCGCCGTGGGAGCACCGCACCGCCCTGGACGCGGCCGTCCGGCGCGGTGCCACCGAACTGGTCGGCTGGTTGCGGGCGCGGGGTGCCGTCACCGCCGCCGAACTGGACCCGCGCCCGCCCGACGTCACCGGCTGACCCGGGGCCCACCCGCCACGCGTCACGGCGGGACGGCTCCGCCGGCAGGGCTACTCCCCGGCCGCCAACTGCTCCTTGGCGTCGTCGTAGCCGGCCGCCGCCGGGGCGTCGGTCGGCGCGTAGATCACCCGGATCACCCCCGTCGGGTACACCTCGGTCGTGGTCACCCGCAGGTGGTACGGGGCGTCCCCGTCGTCGAACAATCTGCGGCCCTTGCGCGCCGCCACCGGATGCACCAGCAGCCGCAGTTCGTCGACGAGCCCGGCGGCGAGCAGCTGCTGCACCACGGAGATCGAGCCGGGGATGAGGACACCGCCGACACCGGGGTCGTCGCGCAGCGCGGTGACGACGTCGACGAGATCGCCGTCGAGCACCTCGGAGTTACGCCAGGGCAGCTCCCTCGCCTGCCGCGTGACGACCACCTTACGCAGGTCGCCGAGCTGCTTGGCGAAGGGCGCGTCGTCGCCACCGGCGGCCTCCCGGTCGGGCCACGCCCCGGCGAAGCTGTCGTAGGTCTCCCGGCCGAACAGGAGCACGTCGGCGGCGTCGTAGTCCGCGCTGACGGCCCGCCCCATGTTGTCGTCGAAGTACGGGAAGTGCCAGTCGGGGTCGATCTCGGCCACGCCGTCGGCCGAGATGAACAGCGTGGAGATGACCTTTGCCATCGGAAGGGTCCCTTCGGGTCGGTAACCGGACCGGCCCAGCATCCCAAACTCCCCGATCGGACACGGCCCATCCCCGGTCACCGGTCCGGCCCGTCGTGAATAGGTCCTACCCGCGCAGCGGGAGCCGGTAGCGTCGGGTGGGGCCGAACCGGGTGTCCCCGATGCCTTCGAAGAGGCCGCCGCACCGCTCGATCGTCCGTGCGGAGGCGACGTTGTCGGTAGCGCAGACGACCAGCAGCCGTTCCCGACCGAGTAGCCGCGCCTCGTCCATCATCCGTCGTACCGCCCAGGTGGCCAGCCCCCGGCGGCGGGCGGAGGGACGGATGCCGTACCCGAGGTGGCCGGCCCAGGGTGCCTGCTCGTCGCAGTCGGGGCGCAGGGCGATCCCACCGAGCACCCGCACCCGCCCCGGCTCCCGCTCGACGATCCAGCGGTACGCGTAGGTGTCGTCGGGGGCCACGGGCCGGTCCGACGGCGGCGTCAGTCGTGCCAGCCACGCAGCGAACCCGGCCGGCGAGTCCACGTCGTCGCAGGGGTGCAGTCCGAAACCGTCCTCGTGCTGCCCCGGCCCCCACTCCGCGTGCGCTTCCTGCCAAGCGGCACGCAGCCGGGCGGTGGGGGCGACCAGGTCGGGCATCCGCCGAAGGTACTCCCGCCGGGTGAGGGATGCTGCGGTCCGGTCGCCGCTGACGAAAAAGATCGTGGCGGGTGGTGAAACCCGGGGGCGGTGCCGGACGTCCTGAGGGGTGAGTCGGGTACGGGCGGCGACCGCCGGGCCGGTACGCCGATCGCGATCCCCCACCAGAAGGAGCGGACGATGTCGACGAAACGATGGCTCGCGGGCGTCGGGTTGCTGGCCCTGGCCGGCACGATGGCGGCCTGCGCCCAGGCGCGACCCGGTGCCGACGCGCCCCCGGCCGAGCCGCAGCGCAAGCCGGCGGCCGTGGCGGTGGGGCTGTCCGCCAGCCCGCCGCAGAAGAGTTCCGCCCCGCGCGGGTTCACCGGCACCCGGCAGTACACGATCGTCCGGGTCGGTTCGTTCGAGGGCGGCCTGTCGCTGACCGACTCCGGGCGGCTGGCCGAGGTCGACGACGACCAGGGGCGGCAGCTGTTCGTGCCGACCCCGCTGGGCGGTGGGAAGTACCTGATCAAGGCGTACGCCCGGACCAGTGCCGGCCCGCTGTGCTGGCGGGTGCATAATCCCGGCAACAGCCAGCCGCTGGTGGTGCAGGCCGCCACCTGCCGGACCGACGACGCGCGCCAGCAGTTCGAGATCTTCGCGGCGGCCGGCAGCACGCCGTCGTACCTGATCAGCAGCGCCGGGGCGTTCCTGCGGACCTCCGCGCGCTCCGGCCTCATCCTCGAGGAGTTGGGTGACGCCCCGCCGACGAGCAGTTTCCGGTTCACCGACAATGGGCCGGCACCGGCCGGTCGGTGACGGTGGACCGGTCGGGTCGGTCGGGGTCGTGCCCCGGCCGACCCGACCGGAACGGGGCGTGACAGGGTCGGGCGGGGCCGGGCGGGCTGTCCGCAGGCGGGGACGGCACCAGAGGCGAGCGGGTGGGTGGAGAGCGTGATCGATGCGTGACGCCGAGGAGTTCGACGCGTTCTACGCCTCGTCGGCCCAGCGGGTGCTGGGGCAGGTGTACGCGATGGTCAGCAGCCGTACCGAGGCCGAGGACGCGGTGGCCGAGGCGTACGCCCGCGCCTGGAGCCGCTGGTCGACGGTGCGGGAGTGCGACAGCCCCGAGGCGTGGGTGCGCAAGGTGGCGTACCGGATCGCGGTGAGCGCCTGGCGCAAGACGGTGAACCGGGTGCGGGCCCACCGCCGGGAGGCGGTCGCCCAGCAGGTCGATGCCGTCTCGGTCGATCATGTCGTGCTGGTCGAGGCGTTGCGGCGCATCCCCAGCGAGCAGCGCCGGGCCATCGTGCTGCACCATCTGGTCGGCCTCAGCGTGGCCGAGATCGCCGTGGAGACCCGGGCGAATCCGAACACCGTCAAGACCCGGCTGGCCCGGGGCCGCCGGGGCCTGGCCGGGTACCTGAGCGGGGACGAACACCAGACGACGGCGGGGAGGGGCCATGGGGTCTGACGACATGCTCGACGACGCCCTGCGGGGGCTGGCCCGGCACGCCGGGCAGACCGCTCGGCTCGCCACGGTCGCCGAGGTCCGTCGGCGGGGCGACCGCAGGCGTCGACGGCGGCACGTCGCGACGGCCGCGGTGGGGGTCGTGGTGCTGGGGGCGCTGGGGGCCGGTTTCGCCGTGGCCCGCCTGGCAGGGCCGCCGCAGGCCACCCTGCCCGTCGGTCCGCCCGCCACGACGTCGGCGCCGCCCACGGCCACCCCGTCCACCGGGCCGACTCCGCGTACCCCGGCCACCGGCGGGCCGACGTCCGGGTCGACGGGTGCCACACAGGATACGACGCGGGGTTCGGCGTCCGCCGATCCGTTGCGGCTCGGGCAGCGCCGGTTCGCCCTGGTCCGGTCCGCAGCGGCGGAGGGTGCGGTGTCCCTGCTCGACGACGGCCGCCTCGGCGAGGTCGACGGCGACGAGGGCCGGTCGCTGTTCGTCTTCGTGCCCCAGGGTTCCGGCACCTACCTGGTCCGCACCGCCGAACCGGACGCCGACGGCGACCTGGCCTGCTGGCAGGTCCGGTCGTCGGGTTCCCAGCCGCTCACCGTGGCGGGGGCCCCGTGCGCGCCGACGGAGCCGCGGCAGCTGTTCTCGATCGCCGTCGACGGCACGGCGGGCGGTCAGCGGACCTACGCCATCAGCAACAACTCG
Source organism: Micromonospora sp. WMMD735 (assembly GCF_049178995.1). NCBI lineage: Bacteria > Bacillati > Actinomycetota > Actinomycetes > Micromonosporales > Micromonosporaceae > Micromonospora > Micromonospora sp. WMMD735. The sequence continues at coordinate 947,565 of NZ_JBMHMJ010000002.1, read as the reverse complement.
GCGTACCTGCAGTACTCCAGCCGTCGCGGACTGATCCTCGAGGAGCTGGGCGACGCCCCGCTGACCACCGTGTTCCGGTTCGTCGACAACGGCCCCGCGCCGCAGGGCTGACCCCGGCAGGGGCGCGGGTGGGCCGCGCTCACCGCCGGGGCAGGCCGGCCACCCAGCGGTCCAGTTCCGTCGGGGAGTCGAAGCGCAGCACGGGTGGTCCGGTGGGATCGGCCTGCCAGGCCCGCATCCGGCGGCGGGCCCGGCCGAACGCGCCGACGTGCCAGACCAGGATCGAGTCCCGGGACAGTACGCTGCCGAGCGTCTCCCGGTTGCCGTTGCAGATCACCTCGCCGGTCACCAACCGGCTGACGGTACGGCGCAGCAACCGCCCGAAGGACCGCCAGCGCGGGTAGTCCAGGGCGACGACCAGGTCGGCGCGGGCCAGCGGTACGTCCCGCCATCCGTGGTAGGCCCCGTCGATGATCCACCGTTCGCCCCGGCAGATCTGCGTGATCCGGTCGCGTTGCTGGGCCACCGGCACCTCGACCCAGCCGGGCAGCCACAGCAGGTCGTCGACGGGGTGCCAGGGCAGTCCCAGCCGGTCGGCCAGCCGCGCGGCGAGTGTGGACTTGCCCGCGCCGTACACCCCGTAGACCAGGATGCGGGACGGTGCGCTCATCCGGGCAGCCTACGCAGCCGGTACGGGGTCCGCACGGGATGCCCGGGGCGGTCCGGCGCGACGGTCGCCCGGCGCGGGCGGCCGGTCGCCGGTCGGCACGGCAGGCGTCGATGCCTCTTGTCGGAATCTCCCGCCGTCCATTAGTTTGTTTAACATCCAGACCAACTAGCTCCACCTCCACCTGCGAATCCACCACCAGCCCTTTCCAAGGGGGGACCGATGACACCCCAGCAACCCGGCTCGAAGGCCTCGCGCCGCCACTTCCTCGGCCTGGTCGGCCTCGGCACGGCCGCCATCGCCGGCGGCCCCCTGCTCGCCGGGTGCTCCGAGAAGCCGGCCGGCTCCGGCGCCGCGCAGAACCTGGACTCCTACGCCAACCTGCTGCCGACGCGCAAGGACCTCGCCCAGAGCATCAAGCCCGACATCATCGGCACCCGCCCGGTGCCCGACGGCTACACGAAGTACCCGACCTCGCTGGTCGACGCGATCACCGAGCGGCCGGGCACCAGCGGCAAGGAGGTCACCGCGATGACCCCCGCGTGGGGTCCGGCCCCGCCCGGGGCGGCGCAGAGTGCCTACCTCCAGGCGGTGAACGCCGAGCTGGGCACCCCGGTCAACTTCACCATCCAGGACGGCAACACCTACGCCGACAAACTCAACGCGATGCTCGGCGCGCGGGACGTCCCGGAGCTGCTCTGCGTGCCGGCCTGGGAGGTGGACAAGATCCCGCGCTTCTCCGAGGCGATCAAGGTGCTCTTCGAGGACCTCACCGACCACCTCAAGGGCGACGCGGCCAACGCCTACCCGATGCTGGCCTCGTTCCCCACCGGCGCCTGGCGCAACTCGCTGTGGAACGAGCGGCTGATGGCCGTGCCCAACCCGACCGACGGGCCGTTCCCCTGGGCGTTGTTCACCCGCAAGGACCTGCTCGACGCGCGCGGGCTGGCGGTGCCGGCGTCGCTCGACGACCTGCTCACCGTGGCCAAGCAGGTCACCGACCCGGCCAAGAAGGTGTGGGCGTTCGACAACGTCTTCGACATGATCCAGATGTACCACAAGGTGCCGGCCTCCAAGCAGGGCTGGCGGCTGAAGGCCGACGGGACCCCGGAGTTCAAGTACGAGACCCCGGAGTACCGGCAGGCCGTCGAGGTGATGGCCAAGATCTACAAGGACGGTCTGGTCCACCCCGAGATCATCGCCAGCAAGGGCGCGGACAGCGCCCAACTGTTCGCCAAGAACGGCGCGATCGTCTTCACCCGCAACGGCGTGGGCTTCTGGCAGGGCGCCCAGGCCGAGCACCAGAAGGTCAACCCCAAGCTGAACATCCAGCCGGTGCCGGTCTTCTCGGCCACCGGCGGCGACCCCCTGGTCTGGGGCGACGACGAGCCGATCTCCTTCACCTTCGTCAAGAAGGGCGTCGGCAAGGAGCGGGTCGAGGAACTGCTGCGGATCATGAACTGGTGCTCCGCGCCGCTCGGCTCGCAGGAGGCGCAGCTGCGTGACTACGGAGTGGCGGGCAAGCACCACACCAGCACGCCGAACGGGCCGGTCAAGACCGACCTGGCGTTCAAGGAGATCGCCAACCAGTACTTCTTCATCAGCGGTCGCAACCCCACCATCGGCCCGTACCCGGAGACGCCGAACTACGTGCCGGACCTCCTGAACTACTCCAACGCCATGGTGAAGTACCTGGAGAAGGACCCCTGGGACGGGGTGAAGCTGGAGATGCCGGCCGCGTACAAGGCCAACCAGGTGCCCGCCGAGGACAAGATCACCGACATGCTGCGGGGCCGCCGGCCGCTGTCCGACATCGACGCCATCGTGCAGGAGTGGAAGGCCAACGGGGGCGAGGAAGCGCGGGAACTGCTCGCCAAGTCGCTGCCCAAGGCCGGGCGATGACCACTCGCGACACCACCGTCGCGGCCGGGTCCGAGCGGACCCGGCCCGACGGGCCCACCCGGGCGGGGCGCGGCCGCCGTCCCGCCCGCAGTCGCCGTCCCGCCCGCGGTCGCCGGGTGCCGTTGCGCACCCGGCTCGCCCGGGACTGGCAGCTGCTGGTCATGGTGACGCCCGGGTTCCTCGTCCTGCTGGTCTTCAGCTACCTGCCGATCCTGGGCAACGTCATCGCCTTCCAGGACTACAACCCCTACCTGGGGGACAACCCGTTGCAGGCGTTCGTGAACAGCAACTGGATCGGCTTCGGGCAGTTCCAGCTGTTGTTCGAGGACTCGGCGTTCTGGGACGCGCTGCGCAACACCCTGGCGATCACCGCGTTCCAGCTGGTCTTCTTCTTCCCGCTGCCGATCTTCCTGGCGATCATGCTGCACAACCTGCTGTCCAGCCGGTGGCGCGGCTTCGTGCAGACCGTCGTCTACCTGCCGCACTTCTTCAGCTGGGTGCTCGTGGTCAGCTTCTTCGTCGCCATGCTCGGCGGCGCCGGCCTGCTCGCGCAGACCATGCGCGACGCCGGCATGCAGCCGTGGAACGTGATGACCAACCCGGACACGTTCATCATCCTGGTCACCGCCGAGGCGGTCTGGAAGGACGTCGGCTGGGGCACGATCGTCTTCCTCGCCGCACTGTCCACCATCGACACCAGCCTCTACGAGGCGGCGGCGGCGGACGGCGCCGGCCGGTGGCGGCGGCTGTGGCACATCACCCTGCCCGGCCTGCGCCCGGTGATCGTGCTGCTGCTCATCCTGCGGCTGGGCGACGCGCTCTCGGTCGGCTTCGAGCAGTTCCTGCTGCAACGTGACGCGGTGGGCCGGCAGGCCGCCGAGGTGCTCGACACCTTCGTCTACCACTTCTCCATCGCCACCGGGAACTACGGCTACGGCGCGGCGGCCGGCCTGTTCAAGGCCGCGATCGGGCTGGGCCTGATCCTGGCCGCCAACCGGGTCGCGCACCTGCTCGGCGAACGGGGGATCTACTCGAAATGACCACGACCGTCGCACCGAGGGCCCGCGCGGAGCGCGACCGCCGGCCGGTCTGGGAGGAGCCACCGACCCGGATCGGCCAAGGGCTCAAGGCCGCCTTCCTGGGTCTGCTCGTGCTCAGCGTGCTCTTCCCGCTCTGGGTGATCCTGGTGACCAGCCTGTCCTCCCGGGAAACCCTCGCCGAGGCCGGTGGCATCGTCGTCGTCCCCCGGGGCATCGACACCGCGGCCTACGAGACGATCTTCGCCGGTGGGGCGGTCACCCGGGCGCTGTGGATCAGCACGCTGGTCACCGTCATCGGCAGCGCGCTGGCGTTGACCGTGACCGTGCTCGCCGCGTACGGGCTGTCCCAGCCGCGTTCGGTGGGCTACCGCTGGCTGCTGGTCTACTTCCTGATCCCGTTCCTGGTCTACCCGCCGCTGGTGCCGAAGTACCTGGTGGTGACCGGGCTGGGTCTCAAGGACACCATCTGGGCGCTGATCCTGCCGCCGGCGATCAGCGTGTTCAACCTGGTGGTGGTGCGGGGCTTCTTCCAGGGCATCCCGCAGGAGCTGCTGGACAGCGCCCGGGTCGACGGGGCCAGCCACTTCCGTACCCTGGTGCGGATCGTGCTGCCGCTGTCCCGGGCGGTGATCGCCGTGGTGGGGCTGTTCTACGCGGTGAGCTACTGGAACGTCTGGTTCGACGCGCTGCTGTTCATCGACCGCAACGACATGTACCCGATCCAGCGGGTGCTGCAGAGCTACCTGCTGGCCGGGCAGGCCCCGCACACCTCCGGCGGCAGCACCGGGGTGTCCATGCCACCGACCGAGGCGATCAAGATGGCGGTGGTGGTGCTCACCGTCGCCCCGATCGTCGCGGTCTACCCGTTCATCCAGCGGCACTTCATCAAGGGCGTGCTGATCGGCGCCGTGAAGGGCTGACCGTCGCGGCGGGCCGGGTCGGCAGGGGCACCGGCCCGCGTGCGACAGTAAGCGGTCGTGAGCACCCTTGCCGTACGCGGGCTGACCCGCCGGTTCGGCGCGCTGGTCGTCCTCGACGACGTGCGCTTCCAGCTCGACGCGGGTCAGGTCGCCGTCGTCGTCGGGCCCAACGGCTCCGGCAAGACCACCCTGCTGCGCTGCGTCGTCGGGGCGGACCGGCCGGACGAGGGCGAGGTCCTGCTCGACGGCCGGCGCTGCGACGAGACCGACCCCCGGGTCCGCGCGGCGGTCGCCGCCGCCCTCGACGACATCGACTTCTTTCCCGACCTGTCCGTCGCGGAACACCTCGAACTGCTCGCCTACGCCCACGGCGGCACCGCCGGACCCGTCGCGGAGGTCCTCGCCGAGCTGACTCTCGAACCGGCCCGCGACCAGCTTCCGGCGACGCTGTCCAGCGGGCAGCGTCGCCGCCTCGCCCTCGCCTCCTGCTTCGTGCGGCCGCGCCGGTTGCTCGTCCTCGACGAGCCGGAGCAGCGCCTCGACGTCCGGGGCCGGGCCTGGCTGGCGCAGCGGCTGCTGCGGGAGAAGGCGGCCGGCACCGCGGTGCTGATGGCGTCGCACGACACCGAACTGATCGACGCGGTCGCCGACCGGCGGATCGAGATCGGCGGCTGAGGTGACGTCGACCAGGACCTCCCCACCACCGGTGGTCGGGCCCACCCCGCGGCAGCTGCGGGCCCGGCTGCGACGGGCCCGCCGCCGCCACCATCCCGGTTCGCTGGGCGAGGTGCTCACCGACGCCTACGTCGTGGTCCTGTTCGTCGCCCTGTACGGCTGGTTCGCCGTCGCCGCGATCCGCGACCACCTGGCGGCCCCGCAGGTCACCCGGACCGAGCCGGGTGACAGGTACTGGATCGCCGTGGCCGCCGTGACGGCGGCGGCCGGGCTCGTCTGGTGGGGCCTGCGGCTGACCGGGCCGCTGCTGGTCACCCCGGCGGCCCAGACCTGGCTGGTCAGCTCCCCGGTGGACCGCCGGGCGTGGCTACTCCCCCGGTTCGGCGGCCTGGTCGGCGGCGGCACCGTCGGTGTCGGGCTGCTGGCGGTGGCAGCCGCGTACGCCGGTGGACGTGACCGCCCCGCCGACCTGGGCTGGGCGGCGTCGGCCGGCCTCGCCTGCGGGGCCGCCGCGACCGCCTGGGCCGTGGTCGCCCAGGGCACGGCCCCCACGCCCCGCTGGGCGGGCCGGCTCGGCGTCGGCCTGTCCGCCGCCGGGGCGACGATCGCGGTGCTGGTGGTGCTCGGGCACGCCACCGGGTGGTCCCTCCCGCTGCCGCCGGTGCCGCTGACCCCCGTCGTCGCCCTGGTGCTGCTGCCGGTGGCGCTGGCGTCGACCGTCGACGCGTACCGGCGGCTGCCCCGGGTCGACCGGGCGGCGCTGACCACGGGGGCGCAGTTCGCCAACGCCGCCACCACCGCCGCCGTGCTGCTGGACCCGTCGCTGCTCGCCGCGCTGGTGGAGAGCCGCCGGTGGCGCGCGGTCGGCCTGGTACGCCGCCGACCGTTGCGGGCCGGCGGCCGGTTCGCGGTGCTGCTGCAGGCGGAGGTACGCCGGATGTCGCGCCGCCGGGGCGCCCTCGCCGGCTGGGCCGGGGCGCTGCTGGCCATGTACGCCGTCGCGGTGGCGCTGCCGTCGGTCGCGGGTCCCGCGCACCTGGTCCTGGCGTACCTGTCGACCGGTCGGCTCACCGGCGGGCTGCGCGCGGTGAGCCGGTCGGCGGGCCTGCGGCGGTCCCTGGGCGGCAACGACACCCTGCTGCGGCTGACGCACCTCGTCGTGCCGGGCGTCGGCGCCACCGTGTGGTATCTGGCCACCCTGCCGGCGCTGCGGCCGGTGCCCGTACCGCTCGACGCGGTGCTGCTGCTCGGGGTCGTGACGGCCGCCTTCTGGGCCGGCACCCGCCCACCCATGCGGTACGGCGGGGCGATGGTCAGCACCCCGTTCGCGATGGTGCCCGTGGACCTGGTCCGTCAGGTGCTGCGCGGCCCGGACCTGGTCGCCGTGCTGGTCGTCGTCCAGCTGCTCGGCGGGTGACGGCGGCCGGGCGCTCAGCGGGCCGGCAGGCAGACCTTCCCGGTGAACGCCGGGTCGGGTTGCCGGTTGCCCGCCCAGGCCGGGTTCGCCGCGATCAGCAGCGGCGGCGCCTGCCAGGCGGCGGCGAAGCTCTGCATCAGTGGGTACTCGGCCCGGGTGTGGGCGATCGGCTTGCCGGTCAGGAAGTCGATCAACCGGTCCTGGAGCAGCCTGCGGTCCAGCAGGCCACCGTGCACGCCGGGGATCTGGTAGACCGGAATCCGGCTGTACTCCCCCGGTGGCGCCTCGGTGGCCGTGGCGGTGGGCAGGAAGGCGACCATCCGGACCCCGGGTACGGGGCACATCAGCTGGTTGCGGTAGAACGGCGCGTCGTCGAGCAGCGACCGGATGAACGGCTCGTCCGGGCCGCCGCCGACGTCGGCGAGCCCGAAGATGGCCCGCAGTTGCCAGCCGGTGACCACCCCCCACCCCTCATCGTGGTGCGGGGGCGGGTAGTAGGCCCGGCCGGCGTAGATCAGCGGGCTGAACATGACGAGGATGTCGACCGTCGGGTCGTGCCGCCGGGCCAGATAGGTGCGGGCCACCATCGCCCCCTCGCTCTCCCCGATCAGCGCCACCCGCCGCCCGGTGCGCCGGTGCAGCTGCTCCACCTGCCTGGTGAGCAGCGCCACGCTGTCCGCCATCGACCGGGTGGTGTCCGCCGACCGGTACGGCAGCGGCCTCCCGTCGGGGTCGAGACCCCGGTAGGAGAAGCGCTGCACCCGGGGGTCGGACGGCTGCTCGCCGCCGTAGGCCGAGCCGTAGCCGGTGAGCACGATCACCGCGTGGGTGACCGCGGCGGGCAGCGGTCGTTCCAGCACCGCCGCCCTGATCCACTGCTCGTTGCCCGGGGCCAGCTCGGTGACCGGCGGGATGACCAGCGGCACGGCGACGGCCAGCAGCGCCGCCAGCGGGGTCACCGGCACCCGGGCCCAGCGCACCCGTGAGGGCAGTAGCGCCGCCCGTACGGTCCGGTTCCACAGCACCCCGTTGAGCGCCCCCGCCACCCCGGCCACGGGCACCGTCCACCAGCCGGGCGTCACCCAGCACAGCGCGCCGGCCACGGTCAGCACCACGAAGTTCAGCAGTGACCAACCGACCAGCGAGATCGACGGCAGCCCCCGCCACCAGTGCTCCACCACGGCCACCCGTTGCAGGAACGGCGCGAGCAGGAACATCGGCAGCAGCGACGCCAGCAGCACCCAGGACAGGGCGACCACCGACGCCGCCACCGAGATCGCCGCCCAGGGTGCGACGAACCCGCCGACCAGCACGCCGAGCACGACGTTGCGGCGCAGCAGCCAGCCCAGTGACGGGCGGGGCACCCCGACCGGCCAGGCCAGCAGCACCAGGCCGGTGGTGAACAGGCCCCGGGCGACCAGCACGTAGGTCAGCCAGAGCGCGAACTCCCACCACGACCGGTGGTAGACGTAGAGCCACCGCAGGTCGTGGTAGGTGTCGTACGGCCACAGGGCGGTGAGCTGCGGTGGGATGCCCTGGGCGGCCCGGAATCCGAGGGCGACCAGCACGGTGGCCTCGATCATCGGCACCAGGCTGGTCACCAGCAGCAGCCCGACGAACCTTCGATTCACGACCACCCCGTTCCGCCGTGCCGTGCGCGATCGCGTCTCTCGCAGGCTCCACCGGAACGACGGCCGGCGTCGGCGAATCCGGCACATTGCCCCGGTTCGACCGACGCCGGTAGGTCGGCGACGACGCGACCGCATCGCCCGGACGGGCCGGGTGGCACGGCGGAGGCGGCCGGTCCGGGGTTCCCCGGACCGGCCCCGTCGTGGCTCACTGGACCAGGCAGACTCCCCCGTTGAACTGGAACGCGGCCGGGCGTGGGTTGCTCGCGCCGGAGGTGCCCTGGACGCCGAAGCTGACCGTGCCGCTCTGCGGCACGCTGCCGTTCCAGGCGGCGTTACGGGCGGTGACTGCGGAACCGGACTGGGTGACCTGCGCGTTCCAGGCGTTGGTGATCCGCTGGTCGGCGGCGAAGGACCAGGTCAACGTCCAGCTGGTGACCGGGAAGCCCAGGTTGGTGATGGACACCTCGGCGGTGAACCCGCCGGTCCACTGGTTGGGCTGCCAGACGACCCGGCAGGAGACGGGCGGCGGGGTGCCCGGCGTCGTGGGCGGGGGCGTGGTGGCCGGGGGCGTCGTGGGTGGGGGCGTGGTGGGTGGGGGCGTCGTCGGGGGCGGGGTGGTGGGTGGCTGGGTGGTGGGGGGCGGGGTGGTGTCCTTCGGCGGGAAGCGCAGGATGCGGTCGTCGGTCGACGCCGGGGTGCCGCGCCCGTCCCGGTTGCTGGTGGTGACCCAGAGCCAGCCGTCCGGCCCGTACTCGACGGTGCGCAGGCGGCCGTAGGCGCCGGTCAGCTCGGCGGTCGGGGTGCCGACCCCGCCGGTGCCGGTGAGCGGCACGGTCCACAGCCGGGTGCCGCGCAGGGCGGCGACGAAGAGCCTGTTGCCGGCGACCGCCGCGCCACTCGGGGACGCCTCGGCGGTCGTCCAGACCAGCAGCGGGTCCCGGAACCGGGGGTCGTTGGCCCGGCCCTCGACCGTGGGCCAGCCGTAGTTGCCGCCGGCCACGATGAGGTTGACCTCGTCCCAGGTGTTCTGCCCGAACTCGGCGGCGTAGAGCCGACCCTGGGCGTCCCAGGTCAGGCCCTGCACGTTGCGGTGCCCGAGGCTGTAGACCAGGGAGCCGGCCGTCGGGTTGTCCGCCGGCGCGGACCCGTCCGGCCGCATCCGGAGGATCTTGCCGTTGCGGCTCTGCGGGTTCTGCGCGTTGGCGGTCTGCCCCGCGTCACCGACCCCGGCGTAGAGCATCCCGTCCGGGCCGAAGGCGATCCGTCCGCCGTTGTGGATGGTGGAGCGGGCCAGGCCGGTGAGGATCGGCTCCTGGTTCTGCGGGGCGCTGAGCCGGAACCGGACGATCCGGTTGTCGGTGGTGGTGGTGAGGTAGACGTAGACGTAGCCGTCCTGGGCGTACCCCGGGGAGACCGCGAGGCCGAGCAGGCCGCCCTCACCGCTGGCGTTCACGCCGGAGACCTGCGCCACCTGCTCCGGCGCCTGCCCGGGACGGACCCGTACCACCTGGCCGGAGTTGCGCAGCGCGGTCAGGGCGCTGCCGTCGGGCAGGAAGTCCATTCCCCAGGGCACGGTCAGGCCGGTGGCGACCACCTGGGGGCGGGTGAAGTCGAAGTCGCCGACGGCCAGGGTCGTGGCGGCCGGCGCCGGGTCGGCCGGTGCGGCCCCGGCGAGCGTGGCGGTGCCGACGCCGGTGGCCGCCAGCCCCGCCACGACCGCCGCCGCCGCCATCGAACGGACTCTCACGTCAGGCACCTCCAGAGCAGTGAGTGACTTGCGTCAATATAGCCCGACCTCGGGGAAAGCCGCAGCGGTGGACGAACCCGACGCCCGTCGCCGCGCACGACGTCGTGACGTGCCACCCCGACCCGGACACCCCCGATCCGTGCCGCCGGCCGGGCCGGGGTGGGCGGGCCGCCCGCTACCGGGCCCGGCCGGCGTCGCCGGACTGGGCCCACTCCTTCGCCAGCAGCTGGTAGGACCGCACCCGGTCGGCGTGGTCGTGGGTGATCGTGGTGACCAGCAGCTCGTCGGCGCCGGTGACGTCCCGCAGGGTGCGCAGCCGCTCGGCGACCGTCTCCGGCGCGCCGACGAACCGGGTGTCCACCCGGTCGGCGACGAGCTGCCGGTCGGCGTCGGTCCACGGCAGGGCGGCGGCCTGCTCGGGGCTCGGGTACGGGATCGCGCCCGCACCGCTGCGGATGCTGCGTACCCAGTGCCCGTACGGGGTGGCCAGCCGACGCGCCTCGGCGTCGGTGTCGGCGACGACCACGTCGGCGGAGACCACCAGGTACGGCTCCGCCAGCGTCGCCGACGGCCGGAACGCCGCCCGGTACGCGCCGACCGCGTCGAGCACCGCCGCGGGGCTGACGTGGTAGTTGGCGGCGAAGGGCAGGCCCCGTGCCCCGGCGAGCTGTGCGCTCTCCCCGCCGCTGCTGCCCAGCAACCACACCTGCAGGTCAGCCCCCTCCCCCGGCACGGCGTGCGCGTCGAGGCCGTCGGCGTCCCGGTAGTCGCCGCGCAGCAGCGCGAGGATGTCGTCGAGCTGCCCGGCGAACGCCTGCGGTCGCGCGCCGGCCTGGTGCAGCAACGCGGTGGTGAGGGCGTATCGGGGTGCGGCGGCGAGGTGGGCGTAGGAGAACGGGGCGGGGATCAGCAGCCCGTCGACCACCCGGGTCCCGGCCGGCGGCGGGGCGGGTTCCCGGGTGGCGTCGGCGCGGGGCGGTCCGGACCGACCGATGCCGAGGTCGATACGGCCCGGGTGCAGGGTGGCGAGGGTGCCGAACTCCTCCACCACCGACAGGGCGGTCCGGTGCCCCACCAGCAGCGCGCCGGAGCCGACCCGCAGCACGCTGGTGGCCGCGGCGACCTGTCCGATCAGCACGGCCGGCGCGGCGCTGGCCACCCCGGCGGCCAGGTGGTGTTCGGCCACCCAGTAGCGGCGGTAGCCGAACTGCTCGACCCGGCGGGCCAGATCGACGGTGTGCCGCAGCGCGTCGGCGACGGTGCCACCGGCGGGCACCGGGGACAGGTCGAGCACGGACAGCGCGGTCGATGGCATGGGTGACCCCGTTTCTGCTCAGCGCGGTTCGGCGGCGGACGCCGGCGGACGGAAGGGACGGCTGGGGATCTCCCGGCGCAGCACCGGCGCCACCTCGGCCTGGAACAGCTCCAGGCTGCGCCGGTGCGCCCCGGCGGTCAGGCCGTCCTGGTCGGCCCGCAGGTGCATCACCTCGTGGCCGAGCTGCCCGTGCTGGCGCAGCACCTTGTCGACGATCTGCTGGGGGCTGCCCACCAGCAGGGAGCTGCGGGCCACGGCGTCCTCGATGGTGGGGAAGACCGGCTCCACGCCGAGCTGGCGGGATGCGGCGACCCGGGCGTCGAAGATCGGCCGGTACGTCTCGACCGCCTCCTGTGAGGTGCGGGCGGCGTAGAAGCCGGCGGTGCCGGCCCCGACGAGGGCGTCCGCCGGGTCGTAGCCGTGGTGCGCCCACCGTTGCCGGTAGTACCGGACCAGCTCCGCGTACGGCTCGATCGGGTTGACGACGTTGGCGGAGAAGATCGGATCGCCGTGGCGGGCGGCCAGGTCGACCGACTCCCGGCTGGTGGCGCTGCCGTGCCAGATCCGGATGGTCTCCTGCAACGGGCGGGGCCAGGTCTCGGCCTCGGTCAACGCCGGCCGGTACCGGCCCGACCAGGTGACCCGCTCCTCCCGCCAGAGCCGGCGGAACAGCTCGTAGCCCTCCCGGCTGCGGTCCCACTGGTCCTCGGCGGTGACGCCGAAGAGCCGGGCCTGGGTGGCGCCGTTGCCCTTGCCGATGATCAGTTCCAGCCGGCCGTCGGAGAGGTGGTCGAGGGTGGCGTAGTCCTCGTAGGCGCGGACCGGGTCGAGCAGGCTCAGCGTGGTGACCGCGGTGAACAGCCGGATGGTGCGGGTCCGGGCCGCGATGTGGCTGAGCACCACAGGCGGTGCGGAGGAGATGAAGGGGCGTTCGTGGCGTTCGCCGACGCCGAAGCCGTCGAAACCGAGTTCCTCGGCGAGCACGGCGGTGTCGACCACCTCCCGGAACCGTCCGGTGGTGCTCCGCCGTCGCCCGGTGACCGGGTCGGGCAGGTGGGTGATCAGCGTGACCAGCAGGACCTTCATGCCGGAACCGGGGCCTTGCCTCGGGTGCCGGGCCGGATCACCAGCGCGAAGCACCGGGAGTAGGGCAACGCGTCGTACGGCGGGAAGACCGCGATCGGCCGGTAGCCGGCGCGCTCGTAGCGGCGGACCGCGTCGGGCTGCCGGTCGCCGGTCTGCAGGATGATCCGACCCACGCCGAGCTGCCCGGCGGCCTCCCGGGCGGCGTCCAGGAGCAGCTCGGCGACGCCCCTGCCCCGGTGGGCGGGCACCACGTACATCCGTTTGAGTTCCAGGTCGCAGCCGTGCCAGCGCAACGCGGCGTGCCCGACCGGGGTGGCGTCGGCGGTGTAGGCCACCCCCGTCCAGGCCACCGAGCCCGGCGCGAACACCCGTGCCGGGGGCAGGTGGATCGGGTCGTGCGGGCGGTCGGCGTACCGCTGGCGCAGTTCCCCGGTCATCGCGGCCCGCAGGGTCACCGCGTCCGGGTCGTCGGGGCGCAGCCGGCAGACGGTGACCGGCGTCGACGCGCGCGGGCCGGTCATGCCGCACCGACCGGGGTGACCGGGCGGGCGGCCCGCAGGCCGAGGTGCTCCCGCAGGGTGGTGCCGGTGTACCCGGTGCGGAACACGCCGCGTTCCTGCAGCAGCGGGACGACCCGGTCGACGAACTCGTCGAGCCCGCCCGGGGTCAGGTGCGGCACCAGGATGAACCCGTCGGCGGCGTCGGACTGCACGAAGTGGTCCATCTGCTCGGCGACCCGCTGCGGGGTGCCGACGAACGACTGCCGGCCGGTGACCTCGATGATCAGATCGCGGATGCCGAGCCGCTTCTCCTGCGCCAGCGCCCGCCAGCGCCGGGCGGTGCCGACCGGGTCCGGGTACATGCCGGCCCGGCCCCGGCTGACCGCGGCGGCGTCGGTGGCCGGGTCCTCGGCCGGCAGCGGGCCGTCCGGGTCGTACCCGGACAGGTCCCGGTTCCACAGCTGTTCCAGCAGCAGGATCGCGGTCTGTGGGCTGACCTGCTGGCGGCGGATGTGGTGGGCGCGTTCCCGGGCCTCGGCGTCGGTGTCGCCGAGCACGAAGGTCACCCCCGGAATGATCTTCAAGTCGTCCGGGGTACGGCCGTACCGGGCCAGCCGGGCCTTCACGTCCCGGTAGAACTCCCGCCCCTCGGCCAGGGTGCCGTGTCGGGAGAAGATCGCGTCGGCGCTGGACGCGGCGAACTCCCGGCCCTCGGGCGAGTCGCCGGCCTGCAGGATCACCGGGTGCAGTTGCGGGCTGCGCGGCACGGTGAAGTGCCCGGCGATGTCGAACTGGTCACCGTGGTGGGCGAAGGCCCCCGGGTCGGCCTCGCGGACGTACCTGCCGGTGGCACGGTCACCGACGACGGCGTCCGCCGGCCACGACTCCCACAACCGGCGGGCGACCCGGACGAACTCGGCGGCCCGCTCGTAGCGCAGCGACCGGTCGAGGTAGCCGCCCCGGCGGAAGTTCTCGCCGGTGAACGCGTCGGAGGTGGTGACCACGTTCCAGGCGGCCCGTCCGGCGCTGAGGTGGTCCAGGGTGGCCAACTGCCGGGCCAGCTCGTACGGCTCCCGGAAGGTGGTGTTCAGGGTGCCGGCCAGCCCCAGGTGGGTGGTGACGGCGGCGAGCGCGGCCAGCACGGTGAGGGTGTCCGGCCGGCCCACCACGTCCAGGTCGTGGATCCGGCCGCGCTGTTCCCGCAGCCGCAGCCCCTCGGCCAGGAAGAAGAAGTCGAACAGGCCGCGTTCGGCGGTGCGGGCGAGGTGGACGAAGGAGGCGAAGTCGATGTGGCTGCCGGAGGCCGGGTCGCTCCACACGGTGGTGTTGTTCACGCCGGGGAAGTGCGCGGCCAGGATGATCTGCTTGGGCATCGGGTTCTCTCCGGGGGTCAGCGGGGGCCCGCGACGGCGTACCGGTTGGCCGGTCGGGGCAGGCCGAGCAGGTCGCGCAGCGTGCCACCGGGGTAGCCGGCGCGGAACAGGCCCCGGTCCCGCAGCGCGGGCACCACCGCCCGGGTGATCGTGGTCAGGTCGTCGGGCAGCACGGCGGGACGCAGCCGGAACCCGTCCACCCCGGCCCGTCGCCACGCGGCGAGCAGGTCGGCGAGCTGCGCCGGGCTGCCGGTGAAGGTGGCCGCGTCACAGGTGTGCCCCGTCCCGTGCAGCTCGTCCAGCCGGTCCCGACGCCGTCGGGCCGCCGCCGGGGTGTCGTCGAGCAGCACCTGCAGGTCGGCGAGGATGCGCAGGGGTGGCCCGCCACGGCCGACGGTCTCCTCCACGGCCCGGACCTCGGCGACGACGGTCTCGGCGTGTGCGGCGTCGGTGGGGGTGACGAAGACGACGTCGGCGTGCCGGGCGGCGAACTCGTACGGGACCGTCGCGTGGGCCAGCACGGCGACCACCGGCTGCCCCTGCGGTGGCCGGGGCACGATCGACGGACCCTTGACCGAGAACCACCGGCCGGTGAAGTCGGTGTAGTGCAGCCGGTCCCGGTCGACGAACCGCCCGGTCGGGGCGTCCCTGATCTCCGCGTCGTCCTGCCAGCTGTCCCAGAGCCGGCGGACCACCTCGACGGCGTCGGCGGCCTCGGAGAACAGGTCACCCACGAGTCGTGCCCGCTGCGGTTCGGCCGGTCGGGTCGGGTCCAGCGGGGGCAGTTCCCGCCGACCGAAGTGCCCGGCCTCGGTGCGGCGGACGGAGATCCGGGGTCGCCAGCCGGCCCGGCCGCCGCTGACGTGGTCGAGGGTGGCCACCGCGGTCGAGACGTGGAACGGCTCGGTGTGGGTGACGCTGGTGGTCGCAACCAGCCCGATGTGCCGGGTCAGCGGGGCGATCCGGGCCGCGACCAGCAGCGCGTCGAGCCGACCCCGGAGCTGGTCGACCCGGCCGTCCGGCCCGTCGGGCAGGGACGACTGGAGGTCCAGCGAGTCCTCGATGGTGACCAGGTCCAGGGCGGCCTGTTCGGCCTGCCCGACCAGCGCCGCCCACCAGCGGGGGAACAGCGGTGCCGCCGGGTCGGCGTGGGACAGCTGCCAGGCGGCGGGATGCCAGCCGAGGCCGTCGAGGGCGACGGCCAGGTGCAGGGTGGGTTCGGGCATGGGTTCTCCTCCTCGGTCAGCCGGCGGTGACCAGCGTGGGCAGCGCGTCGAGCAGGGACCGGGTGTGGTCGTGTCGGGGATAGCTGAAGACGTCACCGACGGGGCCCTGCTCGACCACCGCGCCGTCGTGCAGCACCAGCACCCGGTCGGCGAGGTGGTGCACCACACCGAGGTCGTGGGAGATGAACAGCAGGGCGGTGCCGTCGGTGGCCCGCAGGTCGGCCAGCAGGTCCAGGACCTGGGCCTGGACGCAGACATCGAGGGCGGAGACGGGTTCGTCGCAGATGATCAGGCTGGGTCGGGGGGCGACGGCGCGGGCGATGGCGACCCGTTGCCGTTGCCCACCGGACAGCGACCGGGGGTGCCGGTCGAGCAGGTCGGGGCCGAGGCCGACCCGGCGCAGCAGGGCGACCACCCGCTCGGTGCGCTCCGGCCCCGGGTCGAGGTTCTCGGCGACGAGCCGGCCGACGGTGTACCGGGGGTCGAAGGAGCCCAGCGGGTCCTGGGAGATCAGTTGCAGCCGGCGGCGCAGCGGGCGGCGGGCCCGCTCCGGCACCCCGGACCACCGGGTCGACTCGAAGGTGACGGTGCCGGCGTCGGCGGCGAGCAGGCCGGCGACGAGCCGGGCGACGGTGCTCTTGCCGGAGCCGGACTCACCGACCAGCCCCAGCGTCTCGCCCCGGGCCACGCTGAACGAGACGTCCCGCACGACGGTGTGCGGGCCGTACCGTCGGGTCAGGCCGACCGCGTCGAGCACGGTGTCGTCCGGGCTGGTGGCGGGCCGCGCCGGCAGCGGGGTCCGGGCCAGCGCCGGCACCGCGCAGCCGTCGCGGACCCGGGCCGGTTCGCTGAGCCGACGTCCCCGGGACGAGGCCGACGGCACCGCCGCGAGCAACTGCCTGGTGTACGGGTGCTGCGGCGCCTGCAACAGCCGGGCGGTCGGCCCTTCCTCGACGATCCGGCCGTCCCGCATCACCAGGACCCGGTCGGCCACCTGGGCGACCACCGCCAGGTCATGGCTGATCAGCAGCAGCCCGACCCCGGTGGCCCGGCGTTCGGCGAGCAGCCGCAGGATCTGCGCCTGCACGGTGACGTCCAGCGCGGTGGTCGGTTCGTCGGCGACGAGCAGCACGGGTTCCCCGGCGATCGCCGAGGCGATCAGGGCCCGCTGCCGCAACCCGCCGGAGAGCTGGTGCGGGTACTGTCGGGCCCGCCGGGCGGGTTCGGGCACGTGCACCTGGTCGAGCAGGTGGGTGACCCGGCCGGCGCGTTCCCGCCAACCGACGATGTCGTGCGCGGCGAGCACCTCGCCGATCTCCGCGCCGACGGTACGCAGCGGGTCGAGGGAGACCAGCGCGTCCTGTGCCACCAGCCCGGCGAGCCGGCCGCGCACCCGCCGCCAGTCCCGTGGTCGGTAGCCCCGCACGTCCCGGCCGGCGAGGTCGAGCCGGCCGGCGCGGACGCGGGCGTCGACACCGGCCAGACCGACCAGGGCGCGGGCGGTGACACTCTTGCCCGAGCCGGACTCCCCCACGAGGGCGACGCACTCGCCGGCCCCGACGGTGAGGTCGATGCCCCGGACCGCCGCCACCGGGCCGGTCGGGGTGTCGAAGGTGACGTGCAGGTCCTCGACGACGAGCAGCGGGCCCATCAGGGACGCCGCCCGTCGAAGCGGGCCTGCCAGTGCCGGCCGACGACAGTCAGCGCGACCACCGTCGCGGTGACCGCGGCACCCGGCAGCACCGTCATCCACCAGGCCACCTGGAGGTAGTTGCGGCCCTCGGAGAGCATCGCGCCCCACTCCGGCGCGGGTGGTTGCGGGCCGAGGCCGAGGAAGCTGAGCCCGGCGGCGGCCAGCACCGCCTCGCCGAGCCCGATCACGGCGAGCACCGGCACCGGGCCGAGCACGTTGGGCAGCACGTGCCGCCACACCAGCCGGGGTCGGGACAGGCCGAAGCTGACCGCCTGTTCGACGTAGCCGGCCCGGCGGACCAGCAGGGTCTGCCCGCGGACCACCCGGGCGTGGTGCGGGAGGGTGGCGACGCCGATGGCGACGACCAGGCTGGCGGTGCCGGGGCCGGTGACCGTGATGAGCAGCAACGCCAACAGCAGCAGCGGGAACGCCGACAACGCGTCGAAGGAGCGGCTGAGCGTCTCGTCGGCGAACCGGTGGGCCAGTCCGGCGAGCAGCCCGAGCAGCACCCCGCCGGTGACCGCGATCCCGGTCGCGGCGAGGCCGATGGTCAGCGAGTGCCCCGCGCCGTGCACCACCCGGGTCCACACGTCCCGGCCGAGCTGGTCGGTGCCGAACCAGTGCGCCGCGTCGGGTGCGGCGAGCACGGCGCGTGGGTCGGCGGCGAGCGGGTCGCCGGGGGCCGGCAGCGCCGGGAGGACCGCCGCGACGACCAGCAGGATCAGGTACGCCCCGGCGGCGAGCAGGCCGGGGCGCGGCCGGCTGCGGCGTGGGCGGGCGGGGGTGGGCGGGTCGGTGGCGAGCGGGACCGCCGCGGCGGCGGTGGGCGTGGGCCCCAGGGTGACGGTCATCGTCAGCTCCTTCGCAGGCGCGGGTCGACGAGCAGGTAGGTCAGGTCGGCGGCGGTGTTGACCACCACGTACACGGCGGCGGAGAGCGTCACCACGGCCAGCACCACCGGCATGTCCTTGCTGGTCACCGCGCTCAGGGTGACCTGGCCGAGGCCGGGGCGGCCGAACACCTGCTCGACGATGACCGCGCCGCCGAGCAGGATGCCGAACAGCCAACCGGCGAGGGTGACCGCCGGCAGCAGCGCGTGCCGCAGGGCGTGGCGCAACAGCACCGCCCGTTCGCGTACGCCCCGGGCCCGGGCGGTCAGCACGAACGGCTCGTCCAGCGCCCGGTCCAGGCCGTCGCGCAGCACTTGGGCGAGCAGGCCGGCGATGGGCAGGGCGAGGGTGACCGCCGGCAGCACCAGGGCGGCGGACCCCCGGTCGCCGGCGACGGGGAACAGCCCGTACCGGAAGGAGAGCACGCTGAGCAGCACGATGCCGATCAGGAACGGCGGGGTCGAGACCAGCAGCAGCTCGGCTGCGGAGCTGATCCGGCGCGGCCACCGGCGACGACGGCCGGCGGTGCCGACCGCCACCACCACGGCCAGCAGCACCCCGAGTCCGGCGGCGGCGACGGCGAGCGTCGCGGTGGGGGCGAGCTGCTCGCCGATCACCTCGGCGACCGGGCGTTGCAGCAGGTAGGAGCGGCCCAGGTCACCCCCGGCCAGCCGCCACAGGTAGTCGAGGTACTGCACGACCGGCGGCCGGTCCAGGCCCCACTCGGCGATGATCTGGGCGCGGATCTGCGGGGTGTCCGCGCCGTCGCCGACGATACTGTCCACGGTGTTCCCGGGCGCGGCCAGCAGCGCCAGGTAGGCCGCGGTGGCGGCGGTCCACAGCACCACGAGTCCGGCGGCGACCCGACGGGCCACCGCCCGCAGCAGGCTCACCGCGCGATCCACAGGTCGTAGGCGCTGGCCGGCACCCCGGCGGTGGGCTCGAACCGCACCCCGCCGACGGCGGTGCTGGCGGCGATCTGGTCGGCCGGGGCGTAGAGCGGCAGGGCCAGCGCCTGGGTGGTCACGACCCGCTGTTGCAGTGCGGCGTAGCTCTCGGCCCGCCGGGCGGGGTCGGTGGCGGCCTGCCCGGCCGCCAGGAGCCGGTCGAGCTGCGGATCGGCGACGCGGGTGCGGTTGATGCCGCCTCCGGAGTGCAGCAGCAGGTTCAGCGCCGCCCCGGCGTCGGTGTCGGCGCGGGAGTTGTCGAAGACCTCGTACTCGTTGCGGTCGAACGCCTGCTGGGCGGTGCCCTGGTCGACCACGGAGACCTTCAGGTCGATGCCGGCGCTCTGTTTCACCGCCGCCTGCACTGCCTGGGCGAGCACGTCGCG
Source organism: Micromonospora sp. WMMD735 (assembly GCF_049178995.1). Taxonomy (NCBI): domain Bacteria; kingdom Bacillati; phylum Actinomycetota; class Actinomycetes; order Micromonosporales; family Micromonosporaceae; genus Micromonospora; species Micromonospora sp. WMMD735. Next base: position 928,150 of record NZ_JBMHMJ010000002.1, on the reverse strand, counting down.
GCGGTCCCGCACGTACGGGGCGGACTGCACCAGCCGTACGGTGAGCCGCCGGCCGTCGCGGGTGCGGTAGCCGTCGGCGTCGCGGCCGGTCCAGCCGGCCTGGTCGAGCAGGCGGTTGGCCTCGGCGGTGTCACCGCCGTAGCTGCCCTCGAGCCGCTTGTCGTAGAGCGGGCTGGACGGGCTGACCACGCTCCACGCCCGGGTCGCGGTGTCGCGGTAGACCGAGGCCAGCACGGTGTCGACGTCGAGGGCTTCCCGGAACGCCTGCCGGACCCGCAGGTCGTCGAAGGGGGCGTGGGAGACGTTGAGGTAGTACGTGTAGGCGGAGCCGGAGTTCAGCTCCCGGGTCAGGCGCAGCCGGGGGTTGCCGGTGATCGACGGTTGGTCGGTGGCGGGCACGCCCTCGATGAGCTGCACCTGGTTGGCGGTGAGGGCGCCGATCCGGACGGCGGACTCCCTGAGGAACCGGTAGGTGATCTCGTCAAGGTGGGCCGGGCCGGTGTGGGTGGCGGTGGGTGGGGCCCAGTCGTATCCGGGGTTGCGCCGGTAGTGCAGTTCCTGACCGGGGACGTAGCGGTCGAGTACGAACGGTCCGGTGCCGACGACGTCGACGCCCCCGGCCTTGAGGTTTCTGGCCTCCCGTAGCGATCTCGGGGACACCTGGGCGCCCTGCGGGGAGGCGAGGAAGTCGAGGATGAGCACGTCGGGGGCGGTCAGGGTGAGCCGTACGGTGTGCGGGTCGACGACCTCGACGGCCCTGAGGTGGCGCAGTTGCACGGCGGCGACGGCCGGGGCGTACCCGGGCTCGCGGAGTTTGTCGAGGTTGGCCTTGACGGCGGCGGCGTCGAACGGGGTGCCGTCGGTGAAGGTCACTCCGGCGCGCAGCGGGAGGGTGTAGGTCAGGCCGTCGGGGGTGGTCTGCCAGCCGGTGGCCAGCCAGGGCACGGGCCGGCCCTGCGCGTCGTAGGTGAGCAGCGACTCGAAGCTGTTCCAGACCAGCAGGCGGGCCTTGGCCTGTGCGTACTGGTGCGGGTTGAGGGTGATCGGTTCGGTCTCGACAGCCCAGGTGAGCGCGCCGCCGGGGCGGGGCTGCCCGGCGGCCTCGACGGCCGGGGCGGTGGCGGTGGCGCAGCCGGCGAGGGCGAGCACGGCGGCGACGGCGAGGGTCCGCAGGGGGCGGACGGGCATGGCGGGTTCTCCTGTCCAGGCAGGCGATCGGGTACGCCGACACCCGGCCGGGCGGGGTGCGCGGGCCGGTGCGGTGTCGGGAAGGGTGCGGCGGTCAGCTCGGCGGTGAGCCCCACTGCGACGGGCCGGGTCGGCGCGTCGGGTCCGGGTGTGGGTGCCGGGTCAGGCCAGACAGGAACTCGACCACACCCGACCGAAGTCGATGTGGCCGCGGGTCGTCAGCCGCAGCTCGCTGGACATGGGTCGAGTCCACCTCCGGGATGCCGGTGGTGTCAACGGAACGCGCGACAGATGTCGGCTATCGCACCGATGGATGTCGATCCGTTGACGCAATATCTACTAAAGCTATAGACTTTATGGGTATTGCGTCCGTCAGGCGGCGGGGCGGCGGGTGACGCCCTCCGGGCCGCCGGCCAGGCCGGCGTAGCGGCCCCGGTGGTAGAGCAACGGCGATCCCACGTCGGCGTGCCGGACCAGCTCCGGCTCGGCGAGCACGATCGCGTGGTCGCCCACGGGCACCCGCTCGACCACCCGGCAGAGCAGCCAGGCCAGGGTGTCGTCGAGGATCGGCACCCCCTCCGGCCCGGCCTGCCACCGGGTCGGCGCGGCGAACCGGTCGATCCCGCTGGTCGCGAAGGTGCGCGCCAGGTCCTGCTGGTGGTGGGCGAGCAGGTGCACCGCCACGTGCCGGCTGCGGGCCACCGTCGGCCAGCTCGACGCCCCGAGGTGCAGGCAGAACGAGACGATCGGCGGGGCCAGCGACACCGAGGTGAACGAGGTGGCGGTGAAGCCGACGGCCGGGGCACCGGGGGCGGTGACCACCACGACCGTGCTGGCCTGGTGGCGCAGCAGCGTACGCAGGGTGTCGGCGTCGGCCTCGACCGGCGGTGGACGATGGTCGGACTCGGTCATCGCAGGGGCCTCCCGCACGGGTTGAAGGGTCACGGCGGCACGGCGGACGCCGCGCGGGCCTACGGGATCCGCCCTACCGGCGGCGATGGCGGTCGGCGCTGTGGCGCGGCGACCGCAGCCGGTCAGGCGGCGGGGGACGGCCCGGGACACCGCTGGGCGGCGACCCGCATCAGGTCGACGACCCGGCGGGAGGTGAACAGCCGGACGAGCAGCACCGGACCAGTTTCCTATCGAATCGATAGGATTTCAAGCCCCGTCCCACGCCGGCCCCTCCCCCACTGATCCACGGGTCAGGACCGACCGGCCGGCGGCGGGCGGCCCGCCGCCGACCGGCACCGGTCACCGGCGCAGGGTGAGGGAGACCGCGCCGGTGGCCGCGCCCGACGGGTCCACCACGACGGTGTAGTCGCCGGTGCCCGGCAGGACGGTCGCGCCGATACCACCGCCGCCGGCGACCAGGCAGCCGGTGGCCACCGTCGCCCCGTCGGCGTCGCGCAGGGTCAACGGGGAGCACTGGTCGGGCAGGGTGACGTCGCTGGCCGTCACGGTCACCGACGTGCCGGCCGTGCCGGTGAACCGGTAGCTGAGCACCGCCCCCGGCCGGTCGACGGTGGCGACGACCGGCGGGCCGTCGAGGGTGATCGCGCCGACCCGGTCGGCGGAGACGGCCAGCCGCAGCGCCACGGTGCCGACGCCACGGTCCACCGGGTCCACCAGCACGGTGTACGTCCCGTCGGCGGGCAGCAGCGTGCCGTCGACCTCGCCGACGCCGTTGACGACGCAGCCGCCGTTGAGCCGTTGCCCGTCCGGGTCGAGCAGTTCCAGCGGGGAACACTGGTCGGGCAGGGTGCTCTGCGGAACCTCGACGAAGACCCGCTGGCCGGCCCGGCCGGTGAACCGGTACCGGGCCCGGCTGCCCGGCGCGTCGAGCGTCGCGGTGACCGCCGGCGCGTCCGGTCGCAGGGTGCCTGTGGTGTCCCGGGCCGCGTAGACCCGCACGGTGGCCCGCCCGGTGCCGGCACCGGCGTCGACCGCCACCGTGTACCTGCCGTCGCGGACGAGGTCGGTGCGGTCGACGTGGCCGAGGCCGCCGACGGTGCAGCCGCTGGCCACCTCCGTCCCGCTCGGGTCGAGCAGCCGCAACGGGGAACAGCCGTCGGCCAGGCCGGGCGCGGTGACATCGACGAACACGGCGTCCCCGGCCCGGGCGGTGAAGGTCAGCGGCGTACCACCCGGGGTCAGCGAGCCGGTGGCGAGCGGGGTCGCGGCGATCGGCGCGGGGGCCGGCCTGACGATCCGCTCGGTGCCGACGCCGCTGACCGCGAACTCGGGACGGCCGGTCACCCCGACGTCGAGGACGCACTCGGCGAGCTGCCGGGCGTCGGTGATGCCGGCCCACCGGCACACCTGCTCGGCGCGGGCCCGTCGGGCCGGGTCGAGGTCGTCGACGGTCACCTCCCGCTGCGGGAACTCCCGGTCGGTGAACGCGCCGGTGTCCTGCCCGTCGGCGTAGCTGAACAGGGAGGTGTCCCCGGTGACCCGCCAACCGTCGGCATAGGACGGGTAGAGCTGTTCGAACGGCACGGGCTGGCGCAGGGCGGCCCCGGAGGGGGCGGCGACGTCGTCGGCCGGGTCGCCGTCGAAGTCGCCGAGCAGCCCGTGGACCTTCCCGGCCCGGCCCGCCACCAGCTTCACCAGCACCCGGTAGCCGTACGGGCCGATCGGGTCGACGGCGGCGGCGGAGCCGTCGGGCCAGCGCAGGTCGTAGCCGTCGGCGGCACCGGTGTCGGAGTCGCGGCGGGTGAGCCGGCCCCCGCCGGGCAGAGCCGTCGCGCCCGGCGGCACGTCCCGGGCCGTGCCGTCGACGCGGACCTCGGTGTGGCCGTCGACCAGGGTGAGGGCGACCCGGTGTGTGCCGGTGCGGAACGCGACGGCGGAGTTGACCGACACCGTCCGCGAGTCACCCATCGGTGTCTGCCGGACCTGCACCGCCAGCGGGTCACCCGAGGTGGACGCGACCAGTACGAACTCGCCGACGGCCTGGAAGTCGTAGTAGTGCCGGTCGAAGGTGACCAGGTGCGGGTCGCCGTTGGTGCCGCCGCAGTCGCCCCCGTCCTCGCACAGTTTCACCGGCCCCTTGGGCGGCGGGGTCTTCTTCGTGGGCTTCCTGCACTCGTCGAGGCTCCTGGGCAGGGTCCTGCCGGCGTACTCGGTGCGCGGCGGCAGGCCCTTGGCCGCCCGGTACCTGTTCTCCGCCAGGGTCGCCTTCACCTCGGCGGTCTTGATCCCGGTGCCCCCGCACTCGCCCGGCGGCACCGCGTTGCGGGAGATGTCGTCGGAGTGGTTCAGCTCGTGGTAAAGCGCCGCGCACGGGTCCCGGGCGACCCCGTCGCCGTACGGCTCGACCGAGGTCGGGTTCCAGGTCACCGTGGAGGAACCCTTGCCGTCCTTGCTGTCCGGGGTCTCGAACGAGCCCGACCCGCCCGGGGTGGGGATGATCCGCACCCGGGGGGTCGTGGCGTCCCGCAGCCGGGCCAGGATGCCCGCCGGGTCGCCGCCGGCGGCGGCGAACCCCTGGAGGCAGCCGTCGACGGCGGCCTGGAAGTCGACGCCGGGGACCGGCACGCCGGCACCGGGGTCGACCTGGTAGTCGGCGCGTGCCGGCCGGGCGGTCCCGCCGACGACCGCGCCGGCGGCGACCACCAGCAGCGCGACGGCGGCGGCCGGGCGACCGCGGGTCCGCCGCAGGAGCAGCAGCGCCAACCCACCGACCACCACCGTCAGCAGCACCGCCCCGCCGAGCAACCAGCGCCACCACCCCGGCCCGGCGGTGCCGCCGCCGACGGTGAAACCGACGGTGCGCAGTGCCGTCGTCCCCGTGCAGGGGTCGGCCAGGCCGGTCACCGGCAGCGCCGTCCAGCTCGCCGTCACCTCGTAGCGTCCGGCCGCCCCGACCGGCCACCGGGTGTCCAACCCGCCGCCGTCCGGGGTCGCCGTCACCGACCGCAGCACCACGGCGTCGTCGCCGTCGCCGTCGTGCACCCGCACGCCGACCAGTGGCACGGTCACGCTCTGCCCGGGTGCCAGGGTGACCGTGCCGGCGGTGGCGGCGGCACCGATGCCGTCGCCGTAGAAGCTGCGGCCCAGGGCCGGAGTCAGCTCCCGCCCGTCCCGACGGACCGAGGTCACCTGCACGGTGCCGTCGGCCACGGTGGCCAGCGCGCAGGCCGTACCGGTGTCGTTGGTGACGGCGAGCGTCAACCGGACCGGCTCGCCCGGGGCGTACCGGGGGGTGCCGGTCCGCAGGTCCAGCCCGAGGCCCCCGCCGGGCAGCGCGGCCCCGGCCGGCACCGGCCCCGCCGCGAGCGCCGCCACGAGGACGGCGCACCCGCCGACGAGTCGCACGATCAGCGTCATGCGCGGCACTCTAGGGCCGCGACGCCCGCGCCCCGCGGGACTGTCGCGCATCGGTCGGCACCACCGCGACCGTCCCCGGTACGCGGGCCAGCCCCGGCCGGTCGCCGTCACCCCACCGTCACCCGGCGATGACCTCCCGCAACCGGACGGCGAAGCCGGCCGGGTCGTCGGCGAAGCCGAGGTGCCCCCCGGGGAACATGGTGGGCGGCACCCCCAGGGCGGCGGCCAGCGCGCGGGAGCTGCGGTCGCACAGCTCCCCGGCCGACTCCGCACCGAGACCGACCAGCACCCGGGTCGGGCCGTCGCGCAGGGCGGCCACGTCCGGCTGGTAGCGGGTGGTGCCGCGCAGGGTGTGCAGGTACTGGTAGCGCTCGTCGGCGGCGTCCTGCGGGTCGGGTTCCTGGCCGAACATGCCCTGGATCATCTCCTCGGGCATGACGATGTTGGCGATGGCGAGGAACTTCCGCCACGCGCCCAGCCGGTCCCCCCGCCGGTAGGTGGCGACCATGTCGTCCTCCCGGGCGAGCAGTTCGGCACGGTCGTCGAGCAGCAGCACCAGCGGCGGCTCGTGGGCGATCACGGTGTGCGCCACCTGCGGGTGCGCGTGGGCGAGCGCCAGGACGGTGACCGCGCCGCCGCTGGAGCCGAGCACCGCCGCCGGGCCGGCGTCGAGGTGGGCCAGCAGCCGGGCCAGGTCGTCGGCGCGCAGTTCGGGCGTGGAATCCTGCTCGGGGTCGTGCAGCCGGCTGCGGCGGATGCCCCGTGGGTCGGTGGTGAGCACCGTGTGGTCGGTGGCGAGCAGGTCGGCCAGCGGGGCGAACGCCCGGGCGTCCATCGGGGCGGCGACCAGCGCCACCAGGGGCCCCTGGCCGCGTACCTCGAAGTGCAGGGTCCCGTCGGGGACGGCCAGGGTGGCGGTGGTCACCGGGACGGTGGTGGAGCTGCTCATGTTCGGGTCCTCCGGGTCGTGACGTGCGGCTCTTACCCGGTACAGACTTCCGACGTGGGGCAGAATCGTCGGTCGTGAGCAGGATTCTTGCCGAGATCACGGACGACGACCACGACGCGACGCTGACCCGCGCCCGGGGCGGGGACGACGCCGCGTTCACCGCGCTGGTCGCGCCGCTGCGGCCGGAACTGCACGCGCACTGCTACCGGATGCTCGGCTCCCCGCACGACGCCGACGATGCGTTGCAGGAGGCCCTGCTGCGGGCCTGGCGGGCGCTGCCCCGCTTCGAGGGGCGCAGCTCCCTGCGGACCTGGCTCTACACCGTCGCCACCCGCACCTGCCTGGACCTGGCCACCGGGCGGGGGCGGCGGGCGTTGCCCGTCGACCTGGGGCCGGCCAGCGAGCACGCCGTGCCGGGCGGCGTCGCCGCCGACCACGTACGGTGGCTCGGCCCCTACCCCGACGCCGCCCTGGCCGCCGGCCCGGCCGCGCCAGACGCCCGCTACGAGCAGCGGGAGGCCGTCGAGCTGGCGTTCGTCGCCGCGCTACAGCACCTGCCCGGCAACCAGCGGGCCGCGCTGCTGCTGTTCGACGTGCTCGGCTTCACCGCCGCCGAGATCGCCGCCATGACGGGCACCTCCGTCGGGTCGGTCAACTCGGCGCTGGCGCGGGCCCGTCGGCTCGTCGCCGAGCGGGTGCCCGCCCGCAGCCAGCAGCAGGCACTGCGGACCCTCGGTGACGCCCGGCTGCGGGAGGTCGCCACCGGGTACGCCACCGCGCTGGAGAACGGCGACGCCGACGCCCTGGTCGCCCTGCTCACCGAGGACGTCACCTGGTCGATGCCGCCGCTACCGCACTGGTACGCCGGCCTCGACGCGGTGCTGGACTTCGCGCGGGCGATGCCGTTGGGCAGCTGCGGCGGCTGGCGGCACGTGCCGGTGGCCGCCAACGGTCAGCCGGCGGTGGCCAACTACCTGCGCGCGGGCGACACCGGCCCGTACCTGCCCTGGTCGATCACGGTGCTGACGGTGCGCGACGGCCGGATCGCCGAACTCGTCTCGTTCCTCGACGACACCCTGTTCCCGACGTTCGGCCTGCCGGCCACCCGCTGACGGCCGGTGGGCGGGCCTCCCGCCCACCGGCCGACGCGTCGATCCGCTCAGGCCAGCGGCGCGGTGAGGGTGTACGAGGCGTCCCCGGCGAAGGTGCTGCCGGCGGCGTACGGGTCGACCCGCAGCACGTAGTCGTAGTGGCGCAGGTAGCGGCCGGGGTGGTTCCACGACTCGAACGAGTAGCTGCCGCCCCCGGCCAGCCCGGTCCGGCTGCAGAAGGTGGCGTCCCCGGCGAAGACGGCACTGCCGTCGTTGCCGGCGAGCCGGATCGTGAAGTCCCAGTGCCGCAGGTAGGAGCCGTTGACCGCGCGGAACGAGTAGCAGGCGGAGTTGGCCAGGCCGGGAACGATCTGGAAGGTGGCGTCCTGCCGGTCGCCAAGCGGGCTGCCGCTGCCCAGTACGTCGATGCGGGCCACGTTGTCACGGTGGCGGACGTAGCGGTCGGGGAAGTTCGCCGAGCGCAGCGAGCGGTTGCCGGTGGGCGGGGCGGAGGAGTCCCCGACACTCTCCCGCAGCACGGTGAAGTGGCGCACCGTGCCGGACAGCCCGGCCAGTTCGGTCTTGCCGGTGAAGCCGTACAGGTCGCTGCTGTCGGCGGAGTAGTAGCGGCCGGCGCCGTACTGGTCGAAGTAGATGCGCCACCGGTTGTCGGGCAGCCGGACCAGGGCGGGGCCTTCCAGGCCGGAACCCCAGCCGGCCCAGTTGCCGGTGCCGACCCAGCTCCACGGGCCGGTCAACGCGGGGGCGGTGGCGTGCTCGATGTACTTGGTGGTCTCGTTCTTCATGAAGTTGTGGTAGGTGTTGCCGACCTTGACGATGAAGCTGTCGATGTGGTTGGTGCCGATGCCGGCGAGCGCCACCGGGGCGCTCCACGCCGACAGCGCGGAGTTCGTCGCGGTGATCCGGTAGGGCTGGAACTGCCCGGCGGTGCCGGTCTGCGAGACGGAGACGACGATGTGCACACTGCCGTCGCTGTCGACGAACCACTCGGGTGCCCAGGTGCTGCCGTTGGCCGGCGCGACACCGACGGTGACGTTGCGCTGGAAGGTCCAGCTCAGGTAGTCGGAGCTGCGGGCGATGCCGATGGTGTTGCCGGTCCAGCCGGTGGTGTAGACGAGGTAGTAGTAGCCGTCGGTGTGCCGGATGACGCTCGGGTCGCGGACCAGCCCGGAGGGCGGAGTGTAGGCGTTGGCCCGTTGGAGGGTGAACCGGGTGGCGTCGGCCGAGTCGTAGACGTACATGTTGGATTCGCTGCTGTTGGTGAACGCGGTCATCAGATAGTGCGGGACCGGCCCGGCGGCGTTGGCCCGCGCCGGCCCGGCGACCAGCAGGCCACCGAGCACGCAGAGCACCGCCGCCAGGGCGCCGTAACGGAGACGTCCCATCGACACACCTCTCTCTATAAATAGATGGTTGTCATCCTGCACTATTGCCAATGGTTTTCGTAAGTGTTGCGATAAGCGCCATGGCCCGGACCTCCCGCGACATCCGTTCCGCCAACCGGCTCACCGTCGTCCAGCAGGTCGTCGCCGCCGGCACCACCAGCCGGCAACGCCTCGCCGTCGACACCGGGCTCAGCCTCGGCACCGTCGCCACCCTGGTCGCCGAACTCACCGACCTCGGTCTGCTCACCGAGGCCGGCCAGGAGGACTCCGGCGGCGGGCGGCCCCGCGGTCTGGTCGCCGCCGACCCGCACGGCGGCCTGCTCGTCGGCGTCGACGTCGCCGAGACGTACGTGCACGTCGACCTCTTCGACACCACGCTGACCCGGCTGACCGGAGCCGAGGAGGCGCTACGCCCCCTGGAACGCCGCCCCCACCAGGTGGTCCGGCACATCGTCAGCGGCATCGGCACCGTCCTGGCCGGCACCGGGGCCCGGGTGCTCGGCGTCGGGGTCAGCGTCCCCGGGCAGGTCGACCGGGAGGGCGGCGTGTCGGTGTTCGCGCCCAACTGGAACTGGCACGACGTACCGCTGCGGGACCTGCTCGCCGACCATCTGCCGCTGCCGCTGCACCTGGACAACCCGCTGCGCGCGGCCGTGCTCGCCGAACTGTGGGCCGGGGCCGCCCGGGGCCGCGACGACGTCGCCGTGATCAACCTGGGCACCGGCGTCGGCGCGGGCCTCGCCTTCGGCGGCACCCTCTACCGGGGCAGCAGCAACAGCGCCGGCGAGTGGGGGCACACCACCCTGGTCCTCGACGGCCGGCTCTGCCGGTGCGGCAGCCGGGGCTGCGTCGAGGCGTACGTCGGCGCGCCCGGCATCATGCAGACCCTGCGCGACCTGGCCCCGACCAGCCCGCTGCTGCACCCCGAGGACCAGACCGCCACCCTCGACGCCCTCGCCGCCGCACTGGCCGCCGACGACCCCACCGCCGCGAAGGTGGTCGCCGAGACCGCCCGCTACCTCGGCGTCGCCGTCGCCGACCTGGTCAACCTGCTCAACCCGGAGATCATCGTGCTCAGCAGCTGGGTCGCCGACCGGCTCGGCGACCGGCTGCGCGACGAGGTCCGCGCGGTGGTCGCCCAGCACGCGCTGCGCCGCCCGCTCGCCGCCACCGGGATCGTCCGCTCCCCCGTCGCCGGCAACCCGGTCAGCCTCGGCGCGGCCACCCTCGCCCTGGAAGGCTTCCTCACCCAGGGACGCTGAGCCCGCCCCGTCCGCCCCCGCCGCGCCCGGCCCCGGCCCCGCCTGATCGGCGATGTCGGCGATCCAGCGGTATCGGAGCGCTCGGATACCGCCTGATCGCCGATACAGGTCGTGCCGGACCGGGACCTCAGTCCAGGATCGCCGTCGCCTCGACCTCGACGAGAACGTCCGGCTCGAAGAGGTAGTCCACGCCGATGAGAGACGAGGGCGGCAACGGCTGCGGCAGGCCGAGTTCCGCCGCGACGTCCTGCACCCCGGCCATGAAGTCACCGATCCGCTCCGGCGACCAGTTCGTCACGTAGAACGTCAGGCGGACGACGTCGGCGAAGGCCGCGCCGGCTCCGGCCAGCCCGTACCCCGTGTTGCGCAGCGCCTGGGCGACCTGACCCCGCAGGTCGCCGGCGGCGACGGGGCGGCCGGCCTCGTCCCGGCTGATCTGACCGGCCACGTGGACGTGGCGCGACCCCGACGCGACCGCGACGTGGTGGTAGGGCACGGGCTGCGTCATGCCCGGCGCGGAGAAGAGCTGGACACCCATCTGACTTCCTTTCCTCGTTGGTATCTCATGGATACCTGGTGTACCGAGGCAACTTCAACGAGACTAGGTGTCATGCCCGAAACCACACCCCTGCCGGAGGAAGCCCTCCGGATCACCCCGCCACACCGCGAACTGCTCGACCAGGTCCTCGACAAGTGGTCACTGGAGGTGCTCAACCAACTCTGCGAACGACCCTGCCGGTTCAACGAGCTGCGCCACGCCATCCCCACCGTGTCCCAGAAGTCACTGAGCGCAACCCTGCGTCGGCTCGAACGCAACGGCATCGTCGCGCGGCACGTCCTGTCGTCGCGGCCGGTCGCCGTCGAATACCGCATCACCCCGCTGGGCAAGACCCTCCGGCACCCGGTCGACGTCCTTCTCGACTGGGCCGGGCGGCACCTGCCCGCCATCGAGGCCGCCCGCCGTTCGTACGACGAGACCAGCTGACGCCCCCCGGGGCGACACTCAGACGAAGCGCTGGAGGCGTACCTTCGGGTGCTGCCGTCCTTCGCCGCCCTGTGCGAGCGATACGAGGAGAGCAACACCGTCATCCGCGCCGCGATGCTCATCCTCAAAGCCGAAGGGTTGATCGACGGCAGGCAGGGCAAGGGTGTCTACGTCGCAACGCCGCTCCCCCGCCAGCCTCGGTCATTCAGCGGGGAACGGCTTCGGCGCACCACACCGACGGTCGACCCGGAAATGCAGCGTCATACCGTCGAGCACGCACGACGTGTCAGGGCTTTCGGCCACTCATCCCCGCACGAGTCGATTTGGAACGTCCCTTTGCAGTGCATTCAGGGGCCCCACCGGAAAGACGCCAGGCTGACGCCGCAGCCACCTGCGATTCTGGTCCACCACCGCCCACCACCCCGCCAGGCGCTTGGTGTTGATCGCCATATAGCATCGGCTCGTGGCTCCAACCAGCACGAACTCGACTGGCGAGCGGCTACCTCGACGCCTCTCACCGGGAGTCAATATCGCAAGCGCGCTGTTGACCCTCCAGGCATCCCTGCTAATATTCGCGGCGATTTCCGTAATATATACCCAAGGGGACATCAACGCTGCCATAAACGACGCAGCGAACCGCTCCGGCACACCGATAGACAGCAGTTCGATCGCACTCAAGGCGTCCTACTTCCATTTCGAAGCCCGGATTACTCTGTGGTATGCGTTCTTCTTCGCACCGACATTGGCCGGCGTTGCCCTGTGGGTCAGGACGGGCCACGAGGCCGCAAGGGTGGTCACCCTCACAACGAGCCTGCTCAGCGTGGTCTGCTGCTACGGTTCCGGATGGCGACTATGGCTATCCGACGAACCGACAGAGTTTGATGACGCACTTCCCGCAGCATTCGCCAAGATTTATCCGACATGGGTTGAGGTTGGCAGAATCGGGCTGGTGGCATCCTTTGTGCCTGCCATTATCGCAGCAACCATCCTCGCCTTCAGCGGGCGTGCCGCTGTCCGCAACTTCCCAGGATCGAACTCATGACCTCTACGCATCGGGCACGCTGTGGGAACGGAAGGCTGAGCGCCTACGCCGATGCTCATGGAAGGCATCGGGGCTGGGGCCATGTTGCTGTGCGGCGCGCTGAGTTGCCTGTTCGCCTGCCTCATGCTCTGCGCCGCCGCTGCTGCATGGGCCGCTCGGCCCGAACGTAGGCGCTGACCCTACAGCTCGACCGCTATGCGCGAAGGACCTTCCCGGCCGGCCGGGCCAGCCCCGATGCGAACGGTGACCTGCAGAAAGGGTTTTCCAGCGTCCACGGTAGTCCGGCGATGCGCGTACCGGCCGTCACTCGGTTGGCCACTCAGGTCCGGACACTCCGGGCTGTCTCGGCGGGAGCGCCGTCACCGTTCGACGGTCCATCCGAGCGCCGCAAGGCGGTCAATCAATCGGTCGACACTACGGGTCCGAAAGATCCACAACTCATCACAATCACTGACCTCGAACTCCAACCCGGTGCTTCGCCATCGTCGGATCGCAACCAGATTGTCGGCGGTGATCATCAGAGTTCCGGCCCAGATCTCCCTCAACGTGATGAAGTTCGGATCCGCTCGAAGCCTCGCCATCGGCCAGCCAGAATCGGCGCGAAAACCGCCCCCAACTCTAGGAACCACCCGGATACCGCCGCGTAACGAGTACCCCTCCACGCCCGCCAACCTTCGATCCTCCGCGCCAAGGGGGCATCAGTAGCTGAGGCCGTCAGACCGACACTCGGCCCACTGATCATGCCAGCACCGTCCGAGTCCTCGACGACGTGGTCGGTGTCGGAGTAGACGCCCACCATCCCGGTCACCTCGACACCGTTACCGGTCTCCTCGCGGGTCTCCCGGACTGCTACGAACGAGCCGGGACAGCACCCGTCCGGTGATCATCGTCCCTTCGCAGCACGGCCCCCACCCCCGGCCCGGGGGCCCAGCGGGGAGGGGCCGTGCTGTCCGCAGGTTTCAGTGCCGTCGAGGTGATGACGTCACTTGGCGTTGAAGTAGTTGGCCTCCGGGTGGTGCACCACGATCGCGTCGGTGGCCTGCTCCGGCACCAGCTGGAACTCCTCCGACAACTGCACGCCGATCCGCTCCGCCCCCAGCAGCTCCACCATCTTCGCCCGGTCCTCCAGGTCCGGGCAGGCCGGGTAGCCGAACGCGTACCGGCAACCCCGGTAGTCGTTGCGCAGCAGGCCGGCCAGGTCGGTCGGGTCGCCGGTGGCGACCGTGCCGCCGCCCGGCAGGGTCAGCTCGGAGCGGATACGTCGGTGCCAGTACTCGGCGAGCGCCTCGGTGAGCTGCACGGACAACCCGTGCACCTCCAGGTAGTCGCGGTACTCGTTGGCGGCGAACATCTTCGCGGTGTACTCGCTGATCGGCTGCCCGACGGTGACCAGCTGCAACGCCACCACATCCAGCCCGTCGTCCTTCGGACGGAAGAAGTCGGCCAGGCAGAGCCGCCGCTCCTGCCGCTGTCGGGGGAACGAGAACCGGGCCCGCTCGCTGTTGCCGTTCTCGTCGAGCACCACCAGGTCGTTGCCCTCGGAGTACGCCGGGAAGTAGCCGTACACCACGGCCGCCTCCAGCACCTGGTCGGCGATGAGCCGGTCCAGCCAGTACCGCAGCCGGGGCCGCCCCTCGGTCTCCACCAGTTCCTCGTACGACGGGCCCTGACCGCCCCGCGACCCGCGCAGCCCCCACTGGCCGAGGAACGTCGCCCGCTCGTCGAGCAGCGCCGCGTAGTCGGCCAGCGGCACCCCCTTGACCACCCGGGTGCCGAAGAACGGCGGGGTGGGCACCGCCACGTCGGTGGCCACGTCGGAGCGGACCGAGGAGTCGTTCAGCTCCGGCAGCGCCTCGGTGACCATGGTGCGCTGCTTCTCCCGACGGGCCCGTCGGGCCGCGAGGGCCGCCTCCCGCTCCGGGTCGATCACGGGTGCGCCGCCCCGCTTGGCGGTCATCACCCGGTCCATCAGGGCCAGCCCCTCGAAGGCGTCCCGCGCGTAGTGCACCTGGCCGGGGAACATCGCCCGCAGGTCGTCCTCGACGTACGCGCGGGTCAGCGCCGCCCCGCCCAGCAGCACCGGCCACCGCTCGGCGACCCCGCGCGACGCCATCTCGGCGAGGTTCTCCTTCATGATGACCGTGCTCTTGACCAGCAGCCCGGACATGCCGATCGCGTCGGCCCGGTGCTGCTCGGCGGCGTCGAGGATCGCGTTGATCGGCTGCTTGATGCCGATGTTGACGACCTCGTAGCCGTTGTTGGACAGGATGATGTCGACCAGGTTCTTGCCGATGTCGTGCACGTCGCCGCGCACGGTGGCCAGCACGATCCGGCCCTTGCCGCCGTCCTCGACGGCCTCCATGTGCGGTTCCAGGTAGGCCACCGCCGTCTTCATCACCTCGGCGGACTGGAGCACGAACGGCAACTGCATCTGCCCGGAGCCGAACAGCTCGCCGACGACCTTCATCCCGTCCAGCAGGATGTCGTTGATGATGGACAGCGGGGACCGGCCCTGCGCCATCGCGGCGTCCAGGTCGGCCTCCAGGCCGTTACGCTCGCCGTCGATGATCCGCCGCTTGAGCCGCTCGTCCAGCGGCAGCCCCGCCAACTCCTCGGCCCGGGTGGCCCGCGCCGAGGCGGCGTCGACGCCCTCGAACGCCTCGATGAACCGCTGCACCGGGTCGTAGCCCTCGCGCCGCCGGTCGTAGATCAGGTCGAGGGCGACCTCGCGCTGCGCCTCGGGGATCTTGGACATCGGCAGGATCTTGCTGGCGTGCACGATCGCTGAGGTCAGCCCGGCCTGCACGCACTCGTGCAGGAACACCGAGTTGAGCACCTGCCGGGCCGCCGGGTTGAGCCCGAACGAGACGTTCGAGATGCCGAGGGTGAAGTTGACCCCGGGGTAGCGGGCGGCGATCTCCCGGATCGCCTCGATCGTCTCGATGCCGTCGCGCCGGGTCTCCTCCTGGCCGGTGGCGATCGGGAAGGTCAGCGCGTCGATGAGGATGTCCGACCGGTCCATCCCCCAGCGGCCGGTCAGGTCGTCGATCAGCCGGGCCGCCACCCGGACCTTCCACTCCCGGGTACGGGCCTGCCCCTCCTCGTCGATGAGCAGCGCCACCACGGCCGCACCGTGCTCGGCGATCACCGGCATCACCCGCGCGTAGCGGGAGTCGGGGCCGTCACCGTCCTCGAAGTTGACCGAGTTGACGACGCACCGCCCGCCGAGCATCTCCAACCCGGCCTCGATCACCGCCGGCTCGGTGGAGTCCAGCATGATCGGCAGGGTGGACGCGGTGGCGAACCGGCCGGCCAGCTCCCGCATGTCCTGCGTGCCGTCCCGGCCGACGTAGTCGACGCACAGGTCCAGCAGGTGCGAGCCGTCGCGGGCCTGGCTGCGGGCCACCTCGACGCACGCCTGCCAGTCGGCGGCGAGCATCGACTCGCGGAACGCCTTGGAGCCGTTGGCGTTGGTCCGCTCCCCCACCATCAGCACCGAGGCGTCCTGGGCGAACGGCACCGGGTGGTAGATCGACGAGACGCCCGCCTCGTGCCGGGGCTCCCGGGCCGCCGGGGTCGCGCCGTGCAACCGCTCGGCCAGCGCCCGGATGTGCTCCGGGGTGGTGCCGCAGCAGCCGCCGATCAGCCCGACGCCGTAGTCGGCGACGAACCGTTCCAGGGCGTCGGCCAGCTCGGCGGGGCTCAGCGGGAAGTACGCCCCGTCGGCGGTCAGCACCGGCAGGCCGGCGTTCGGCATCACCGACAGCGGGATCCGCGAGTGCTGCGACAGGTAGCGCAGGTGCTCACCCATCTCGGCCGGGCCGGTGGAGCAGTTGAGCCCGATCAGGTCCACCCCCAGCGGCTCGATGGCCGCCAGCGCCGCCCCGATCTCGCTGCCCACCAGCATGGTGCCGGTGGTCTCCACCGCCACGTGACAGATGATCGGCACCTGCTGGCCCAGTTCGGCCATCGCCCGCTTCGACCCGACCACGGCCGCCTTGACCTGGAGCAGGTCCTGGCAGGTCTCGATGATCAGCGCGTCCGACCCGCCGGCGATCAGCCCGGCCGCGTTCTCCTGGTAGGCGTCCCGCAACGTCGCGTACGGGGCGTGGCCGAGGGTGGGCAGCTTGGTGCCGGGGCCGATCGAGCCGAGCACGAACCGGGGCCGCTCCGCCGTGGCGTACGCGTCGGCCGCCTCCCGGGCGATCCGCGCGCCGGCCTCGGACAGCTCCCCGATGCGCTGCGGGATGTCGTACTCGGCGAGGTTGGCGAGGTTCGCGCCGAACGTGTTCGTCTCGACACAGTCCGCGCCGGCCGCCAGGTAGGCCTCGTGCACGCCGCGCACCACGTCGGGCCGGGTCACGTTGAGGATCTCGTTGCAGCCCTCCAGCCCCTCGAAGTCGTCGAGGCTCAGGTCGGCAGCCTGGAGCATCGTCCCCATCGCGCCGTCGGCGATGAGAATCCGGTCGGCCAGCACATCCCGCAACGAAGTCCGCACCACATCAGGTTAGTGCGGTCGATCCGGTGACTGTCGACGCCCGGGGTCGTCCCACTATGTGTCCGCCCGCTCCGCGTCCCGGTTCGTACCGGTTCGGGGGTGGGGTGGGCCGGCGTCCCGGCGCGGCCGACGGGCCACGCGCCGCGCCGGGACGTAGGCTTGCGGACGTGAAGGACATCAGGGACGCCACCGTGCACGGCGGGCGGGTGACCGGGCCGACCCCCGGCACCGTCGGCGACGAGCGGGGCGAGGTGACGGCGTGACCGAGTTCGACGGGCTGCCGGTGCTGCGGTCCCCGGTGGCGATCGCCGCCTTCGAGGGCTGGAACGACGCCGCGGACGCCTCCACCGCCGCCGTGGAACACCTGGAACAGGTCTGGCAGGCCCGCCAGATCACCGAGATCGACCCGGAGGAGTTCTACGACTTCCAGGTCAGCCGCCCGACGATCACGATGTCCGACGGTGAGACCCGCCGGGTGGAGTGGCCCACCACGAAGTTCGTGGTGGCCAGCCCCGAGGGCACCGACCGGGACGTGGTGCTGATCCGGGGCATCGAGCCGAGCATGCGCTGGCGCACGTTCTGCGAGCAGGTGCTGGAGATCTGCCACAGCCTGGAGGTCGAACGGGTGGTGCTGCTCGGCGCGTTGCTGGCCGACGTGCCGTACACCAGGCCGCTGCCGATCAGCGGCAGCGCCTCCGACGCCCAGGCCGCCCAGCGTTACCAGCTCACCCCCACCCGCTACGACGGGCCCACCGGCATCGTCGGCGTGCTCCAGGACGCCTGCACCCGGGCCGAGGTCGACGCGGTGTCGTTCTGGGTGCACGTGCCGCACTACGCCAACAACCCGCCCTGCCCCAAGGCCACCCTCGCGCTGCTGCACCGGGTCGAGGAGGTGCTCGACCTGCCGGTGCCGATGGCCGACCTGGCCGAGGAGGCCGCCGAGTGGGAGCAGCGGGTACGCGGCGCCGCCGAGCAGGACGCCGAGCTGGGTGAGTACGTGCGGGAGCTGGAGGAACGTGTCGGCGACGCGGGCATCACCCCGTTGACCGGTGACGAGATCGCCCAGGAGTTCGAGAAGTACCTGCGCCGCCGGGGCGGTTCCGCCGGCCCCACCGCCGGCTCCTGGTAGTCGTTCCCGCAGGGCCCCGGGCGTCGCGGCGTCCGGGGCCCTGCGGCGTGTCCGGGTTCGGGGGTTCTGGCGTGTCCGGGGTGGCGCCGTCACCCCGTCTAGGGCATCCTAGGAACCTAGCTGTCAGGAGGAGGCGGGCGTGCAGATCAACCCGGGAGCCGCCGAGTTCCCGCACCGGCAGATCGCCGCGCAGCTCAAGGCCCAGGTGCGTCGGGGCGACTGGGGTCCTGGCGAACGGCTGCCGTCCATCCCGGCCATCGCCGAGATGTTCGGGGTGGCGAAGCAGACCGTGCAACGCGCCGTCGACCAGCTGCGGGTCGAGGGCATCCTGATCACCAAACCCGGCTCCGGTACGTACGTGCGGGGCACCCGGCGGCGGCTCAACCGGCTCTCCCGGGGCCGGTACGGCGGCTTCCGCGGTTACCACGCCGACCTCGCCGCGCGGTACCGCCAGCAGCTCGTCTCGGTCGGCCGGGCACCCGCCCCGCCCGAGGTGGCCGACGCGTTCGGGGTCGCCGACGGCACCGAACTGCTCTGCCGCCGGCACCTGGTACGCACCGACGACTCCCCGGTGGAGGTGGGCGCGTCCTGGTTCCTGCCGAAGGACACCGCCGGCACCTCGCTGGAGCGGGCCGAGGCGTTCGGCCGGCCGCTCTACCAGGAGGCCGAGGAGGCGACCGGCCGGCGGTACACCACCGCCGCCGACACCATCAGCGCCCGCCAGCCCAGCCGGGAGGAGGCCGAGACGCTCCAGATCCGCCCCGACACGCCGGTGCTGCACCTGCTGCACGTGGCCTACGACGCCCACCGCAAGCCGATCGAGGTCGCCCAGGCCACCTGGCCCGGCCCGATGACCACGCTGACCGAGGAGTACCAGGTCCCCGCCCCCGCACCGGACCCCGACCCCGATCCCGGCCTGGTCCTCGGCTGATCCCGGTCGGGCACCGCCCCCCGTCCCGGTCCGGCCCCGTCCCGGTCCGGCTGCCGTCCCGGTCCGGCCTCCGCACAGGGGCTGGGCCGCACCGTACAACGGCGGCGGCATGGCCGGTGGGACGGCACCGGGCGCAAGGGGGTCGGCCGTGCCTCAGGTGAGCGCGGTGACCACGATGACGGTCGCTCCGAGCGCGACGACGATCAGGGAGGCGACCACTCCGAGCAGGTCGGCGACCCGTACCGGGACGGTGGCACCGAGGGCAGCGCCGATCGTGGCGAGCCCGGTCTGCCAGAGCAGGGAGGCCAGCCCGGCGGCGACGACGAACACCCCGGGCCCCGTCCAGCTGCCCGGCACGGCGTTCACCGTCCCGGCCAGGGCGAAGAAGTACACCAGGGTCAACGGGTTGACCGCGGTGAGGAGCACGAAGCGGACGTAGACCGGCCCGGCGGGCTGGGCCGGACGCTCCCCGCCGGTGCCGTCCCGCTGGGGTCCGGCGGTGCTGTCCCGCCGGGGTCCGCCGGTGCCGTCCCGCCGGGGTCCGCCGGTGCCGCCCCGCTCGGCTCCGCCGGTCCCGTCCGGCTGGGGTCCGCCGGTGCTGTCCCGCTGGGGTCCGGAGCCGGCAGGGCCGGCCCCGGCGGGGCGTGCCGGGGCTCGGCGCAGGGTGACCAGTTGGTGGCAGCCCAGCCCGACGATCACCAGCCCGGACAGGTAGCGGGGAGCGTCCCCCCACGAGGCGATCACCGGCGCGAGCGCCGCCCCGGTCAGCAGCGCGCCGAGGCAGTAGAGGGTGTCGACGGTGGCGACGCCGAATGCTGCGGCCAGGCCGCTGCGGTGACCGCCCAGCATCCCCTCCCGGACGATCAGCACCCCGATCGCCCCCAGGGGCATCGCCACCCCCAGCCCGGCGGCGAACCCGGCGACCGCCAGGAACACGATTCCATCAGCCATCCGCCGAGTTTGGGTCACCCCGACGGGCACGACCGACAGATGAGTGGTGCCGGCGTACGATTATCGGTGTGGACCAACTGGACGAGCAGATTCTCGGCATCCTGCAGGAGAATGCGAGGTGTTCGTTCAGTGAGATCGGTCGACGGGTCGGCCTGAGCACGAACGCCACCGCCGCCCGGGTCCGCCGGTTGGAAGCCGACGGCGTCATCCTCGGGTACACGGTCGTCACCGGTCACGACGCGCCGCAGCTCCGGGGCGGGTTGGAGGTGTTCATCGACGTACGCCTCGACGCCGGGACCGACTACGAGACGTTCGTCGACGCCATCGCCCCGATCGAGCAGATCGTCGACGCGGTGCACATGACCGGGCCGTACGACTACCTGCTGCGGGCCCGGCTGCGGGACACCGCCGCCCTGGACGCGTTGCTGCGTCGGCTCAAGAAGAGCTGCGGCGTGGTGCAGACCCAGACCCGGGTCGCCCTACGCCAACCCACCCCACACCCCCGCCCCCGCTAACCCCCGAGCCACCACACCCCCACCACCCGCCCCGACACGCCCCCTGCGTCGATCATGGAGTTATGGGGCTCCGCACACGTCGCAAATGGGGGCTCAACCCCCACCACAACTCCATGATCGACGGGCCGGCGGGGGGGGGTGCCGGGCCGGCCGGGGGCGGGGCGGGGGGATGGGGTGGGGGTTAGAGGTGGATGCCGAGGAGGGCGTCTATGGTGCTGGTGAACAGGGCGGGGGCCTGCGGGTCGTCGCCGGTGCCGGTCAGGGTCGCCTCGGCCCAGTCGTCGGCCAGGGCGAGGGCACCAGGGGTGTCCAGGTCGTCGCCGAGGCGCTCGCGTACCCCGGCCAGGAAGGCCGCGCCGGACGGCCCGGACGGCGCGGCGGCGGCCCGCCGCCAACGGTCCAGCCGCTGCTGCGCGGCGGTCAGCACGTCGTCGGTCCACGCCCGGTCGTCCCGGTAGTGGCCGGACATCAGGCCGAGCCGGACGGCCATCGGGTCCACCCGGTCGGCGCGCAGCCGGGAGACGAAGACCAGGTTGCCCTTGGACTTCGACATCTTCTCGCCGTCCAGGCCGATCATGCCGGCGTGCACGTAGTGGTCGGCGAAGGGGGCCGTGCCGGTGAGCCGCTCGGCGTGCGCGGCGGAGCACTCGTGGTGCGGGAAGATCAGGTCGTTGCCGCCACCCTGCACGTCGAGCCGGTCGCCGAGCAGGTTCAGCGCGATCACGGTGCACTCGATGTGCCAGCCGGGCCGCCCGGGGCCTAGCTCGCCCCCCGGCCAGGACGGCTCGCCGTCGCGGGCGCCGCGCCACAGCAGCGGGTCGAGCGGGTCGCGCTTGCCGGCCCGCTGCGGGTCGCCACCGCGCTCGGGGAAGATCTCCAGCATCTGCTCCCGGGTCAGGTTCGACTCGTAGCCGAACGCCGGGGCGGCGGCGACGTCGAAGTAGACGTCGCCGGTGCCGTCGTCGAGCCGGTAGGCGGCACCGTCCTTGAGCAGTTCCTGCACCCGGTCGGCGATGTGCGGGATCGACTCCACCGCGCCCACGTAGTGCGCCGGCGGGATGATCCGCAGCGCCTCCATGTCCTCGCGGAACAGCGCCGTCTCCCGCATCGCCAGGACCTTCCAGTCCTCACCGTCGCGCTCGGCGCGTTCCAGCAGCGGGTCGTCGATGTCGGTGACGTTCTGCACGTACTGCACGGTCAGGCCGGCGTCGCGCCACATCCGCTGCACCAGATCAAAGGTGATCATGGTGGCGGCGTGGCCCAGGTGGGTGGCGTCGTACGGGGTGATGCCGCAGACGTACATGGTGGCGGGGCCGGCGGGACGGCTCGGGTGGACACCGCGCCGCGCCGAGTCGTACAAGCTCAGCGGCCCGCCGTCACCCGGCAGCCGTGGCACCTCGTGTCCCGCCCAAGACTCCATGACCGCCAGCCTAACGAGCCGCCCGGCCGCCGGGAGGAACCGCCCGGGTGATCAACACGACAACGGCTCAGATCGGCGGCCACGGCATCGCCGGCCAGTCCTGCGGCGGCAGCGGGTACCGGCCGGTGTCGCGCAGCCGCCGTACCCGGGCGGCCACCTCGGCGACCTCGCCGAGGGTCAGGTGCTCGGCCAACTCCTCCCCCAGGTCACCGGTGAGCTGGCCGTCGAGGGCGTCGAGCACCTGCACCGCGTCCGGGGGGAGCTGCCGGCCGGCCCAGCCCCACAGCACGGTCCGCAGTTTCTCCTCGACGTGGAAGCAGACCCCGTGGTCCACCCCGTAGATCCGGTCGTCCGCGCCGGCCAGCACGTGCCCGCCCTTGCGGTCGGCGTTGTTGATGACCGCGTCCAGCACGGCCAGCCGGGCCAGCCGGGGGTCGTCGGCGTGGGCCAGGGCGTACGCCGCGCCGTCGTCGTCGCGGGCGGCGGCCACCGGGAACCAGCGTGGTGGCACCGCCTCGGCCGGCACGAACCCGACCAGCGGCTCGACGTCGTCCGGTTCGTCGATCCAGAGTTGGCACGAACCGGGCCCGAGCGGCCCGTCGCGCAGCACCGTCGGCGGGACCAGGTCCCAGCCGGTGGCCCGGGAGACCAGGTAGGCCGAGACCTCCCGGCCGGCGAGGGTGCCGTCGGGGAAGTCCCAGAGCGGGCGCTCGCCGCGCACCGGCTTGTAGACGCACCGGGCGGTACGGCCGTCGAGGGTCAGCGTGGCCCGCAGGGTGGTGTTGGAGGCGTCGACGAGCCGACCCTCCAGCTCCAGTTCACCCTCGCACAGCAGCCGGAGCGCGGCGCTGGCATCCTGGCGCTGCACCTCCGACGACGTCACCGGTGGTAGCCGTTGTGCCGGGGGCAGAGGTGCCCGGCCGGGTCGAGCGGCTGGCCGCACAGCGGGCAGGGCGGACGGCCGGCGTTGACCACCCGGCGGGCCCGCTCGATGAACTCGCGGGTCGCCTCGGGGGTCAGCCGCACCCGGAGCCGGTCGAGGTCCTCGTCCGGTTCGTCATCCTCGTCGTCCTCGTCGACCTCGTCGTCGCCCAGCTCGACCTCGGCCTCCGCCTCACCGGCGGCGATCGCCTCGATCACCACGGTGGCGGAGTCCACGTCGAAGGCCAGCCCGAGGGTGCCGACCCGGAACTCCTCGTCGACCGGATTGTCCAGCGGGTCGTTGTCGCCGACGGACACCGGCGACTCCGGCAGCTCGACGCCGAAGCGGCGCTGCGCCTCGGAGAGCAGTTCCTCCAGCTTCTCGGCGAGCAGGGACACCTGCACCTTCTCCAGCGCGACGCTGACCAGCCGGCCACCACCGCGGGCCTGGAGGAAGAACGTGCGCTCCCCGGGCGGCCCGACGGTCCCGGCGACGAACCGCTCGGGCGGCTCGAAGGCGTGCACCTGGTGGGTCATACCCACGACCCTATCCGGAGCGTGGAACGGTCGCGCAAGGCACCGACGCCGAATCAGCCGAGGGCGAAACGGTGTGGCCCGCGCCCGGCGGCCGACGTGCCCCGGCGGGCCGGCTCAGCCGGTGGTGCCCGCGCCCCCGCCGACGGCCGCGTCGGAGTCGGCCGGCCGGGTCGCCCGACGCCGCCGCCTGGCCGGTGGCGGCACCAGGGAGGCCAGGTCACCGCCGGTGTCGTTGAGCCGGACCAGGAACGGCCGCAGCGGGGTGTAGCGGATCGCGGTGACCGAGGCCGGGTCGGCGACGATGCGTTGGAACAGGTCGAGGTGCACGCCGAGGGCGTCGGCGACGATGGCCTTGATCACATCGCCGTGGCTGCACGCCAGCCAGACCGCCTCCGGTCCGTGGTCGGCGGTGATCCGGGCGTCCCAGGCGCGTACCGCGGCGACCGCGCGGGCCGACATCTGCGCCATCGACTCCCCGTCGGGGAAGACCGCGGCGCTGGGGTGCTGCTGCACCACCGGCCAGAGCTTCTCCTTGGCCAGCTTCTTCAGCGGCTGCCCCTCCCAGGCGCCGTAGCCGCACTCGATCAACCCGTCCTCGACCACCGGGGTGGCCTGCGGAAGCGCCAGCTGGAGGGTCTGCCGGCAGCGGATCAGCGGACTGGTCACCACCGCCGAAAGCGGCAGGCCGCGCAGCCGCTGACCGACCGCCTCCGCCTGGGCCCGCCCGGTGTCGTCCAGCTCGACCGGCTGGCGGCCGGCCAGCCCGCCGTCGGCGTTCGCGGTCGTCCGGCCGTGTCGCAGAAGCAGAAGGGTCGCCACGCCACCACCCTAGGGGCAGCCGGACCGCAGCCGGCCCCCGACACCTCGGGTGGTGTCGGGGGCCGGCGGCCGGCGTGCGGTCAGGTGGCGCTGATCGTGCCGGTGAGCAGCAACGCCAGCACCAGGGTGCCGAGCGCCACCCGGTAGAGCACGAAGACGTACAGGGTGTGGTGTGCCACGTAGCGCAGCAGCCAGGCGATGGCCGCGTAGCCGATGCCGAACGCGATGATCGTGGCGACCACCATCTGCGCCACCGAGGGCACCGAGGTGCCCGGGGCGGCCGGCTCGAAGACGTCCCCGACGCTGAAGATGCCGGACATCACCACCGCCGGGATGGCCAGCAGGAACGAGTACCGGGCGGCGGCCTCCCGGGTCAGGTTGAGCAGCAGGCCGGCGGTGAGCGTGCCGCCGGAGCGGGACACCCCGGGGACCAGCGCCATCGCCTGGGCGAAGCCCATCACGATGCCGTCGCGCATCCGGAAGTTCACCAGGGTGCGGGTCTGCCGCCCCCAGTACTCGGCGAAGGCCAGCACGAAGGCGAACACGATGAGGGTGGTGGAGACCACCCACAGGTTGCGCCCGGCGGTGCGGATCTGGTCCTTGAACAGGAAACCGAACAGCCCGATCGGGATCGAGCCGACGATCACGTACCAGCCCATCCGGTAGTCGAGGCTGGAGCGCACCGAGCGGTCCCGCAACCCCACCAGCCAGGTACGGGTGATCCGCCAGATGTCCTTGGCGAAGTAGATGAGCACGGCCGCCTCGGTGCCCAGCTGGGTGACCGCGGTGAAGGACGCGCCCGCGTCCCGGTCGAAGAAGATCGCCGAGGTGATCCGCAGATGCCCCGACGAACTCACCGGAAGGAACTCGGTGAGCCCCTGGACGATGCCCAGGACGATGGCCTCGACCCAGGTCACTCGCCGACTCCCGAGAGGTCGAGGGCCTCGGCGACGGTCCGCAGGGTCTGCACGCCGCTGTCCCGGTCGGCCACGAACAGGGTGACCGACAGGGTGGTCACCCCGGCGGCCGCGTACTCCCGCATCCGCTCGGCGATGCGTTCCTTGGGGCCGAGCAGCGAGGTGCGGTCGATGAACTCCATCGGCACCGCGGCGGCGGCGTCGCGCTGCCGCTTGGCGAGGTAGAGGTCCTGCACCTCGCGGGCGGCGTCGGCGTAGCCCATCCGGGTGGCGAGCTGGTTGTAGAAGTTCTGCTGCCGGCTGCCCATGCCGCCGACGTAGAGGGCGGCGTACCAGCGGACCAGCTCGGCGCAGGTGGCGATGTCGTCACCGACCACCACCGGCACCGAGGGCACCACGTCGAACCCGGCCAGTTCCTTGCCGGCCCTCGCCCTGCCGGCACTGACGGAGGCGAGCTGCTCGTCGGCGAACTCGGGGGCGTAGAACACGGCGAGCCAGCCGTCGGCGATCTCGCCGGCCAGCTCCAGGTTCTTCGGGCCGACGGCGGCCAGGTAGATGGGGATGTGCTCGCGCGGCGGGTGGAAGCCCAGCCGCAGCGCCTTGCCGGGGCCGTCGGGCAGCGGCAGAGTGTAGTGCTCGCCGGCGTAGGCGACCTCCTTGCGGGCCACCGCCAACTTGACGATGTCGACGTACTCGCGGGTGCGGGCGAGCGGCTTGGCGAACCGGACGCCGTGCCAGCCCTCGGAGACCTGCGGGCCGGAGACGCCCAGGCCGAGCCGGAACCGGCCGCCGGAGAGCGCGTCGATGGTGGCAGCGGTCATCGCGGTCATCGCCGGGGTACGGGCGGGGATCTGCATCACCGCGCTACCCACGTCGATCCGTTCGGTCTGCCCGGCCATCCAGGCGAGCATGCTCGGGGAGTCCGAGCCGTACGCCTCCGCCGCCCACACCACCGAGTAGCCGAGGCGGTCCGCCTCCTGGGCAAGCGCCAGGTGGTCCGCCGGCGTACTCCACGCCGTCTGATATCCGAGGCTGAGCCCGAGTCGCACTGATCCTCCCCATCCCGCACCACAGGTCGCATCAGGTTACGCAATGGCCCGGGGCCGGCCGCCCACCGGCTCGCCACCGGGGGCCGTCCGTCCGGACGCCGGGCGGGGTGGGTGGTCGGGCCGCGCCCGAGCGGGTGGACAGCCAGCGACCGGACCGGCGCATCCGGTGCACGCCGTGGCGTCGCGGGCGCCGGTGACGGTCGGATCGGCGACGCGACAGGCAGAGATGCCGGGAGCGAGGATATCGGTTGCGCCGCGTTCGAAATAAGGTTCACCCATGCAACAGCGACCGCTCGGCCGAAGCGGGCTGGCGGTTTCCCGGCTCGCGCTCGGCACCATGACCTGGGGCCGGGACACCGACGCCGACGACGCGGCGGCCCAGCTGAAGAGTTTCCTGGACGCGGGCGGCAACCTGGTCGACACCGCCGACGTGTTCGCCGACGGCGACGCCGAGTCGGTGCTCGGGTCGCTGCTGGGCACCCTGGTCCCCCGCGAGGACGTGCTGATCGCCACGAAGGCGGGGCTGCGGCCGGGCAGCGGCCGGCGGCGGGACGGCTCACGCGGGCACCTGCTGCGGACGTTGGACGCCTCGCTGCGCCGGCTCGGCACCGACCACGTCGACCTGTGGCAGGTGCACGGCTACGACCCGGACACCCCGCTGGAGGAGACGTTGGCCGCGCTGGACCACGCGGTCGCCTCGGGCCGGGTCCGCTACGTCGGGGTGTCGAACTTCTCCGGCTGGCAGACCGCCCGCGCCGCCGCCTGGCAGGCCGCCTGGCCGGGGCGGGCCCCGGTGGTCGCCACCCAGGTCGAGTACTCGTTGCTGGAGCGGGGGGTGGAGCGGGAGG
The DNA here is from genome assembly GCF_049178995.1 of Micromonospora sp. WMMD735. Classification (NCBI taxonomy): domain Bacteria; kingdom Bacillati; phylum Actinomycetota; class Actinomycetes; order Micromonosporales; family Micromonosporaceae; genus Micromonospora; species Micromonospora sp. WMMD735. Next base: position 901,363 of record NZ_JBMHMJ010000002.1, on the reverse strand, counting down.
TGCTGCCGGCCTGCGCCGCGTTGGGCCTGGGCGTGCTGCCCTGGTCGCCGCTGGGGCGGGGGGTGCTGACCGGCAAGTACCGCAACGGCCGCCCGGCGGACTCGCGGGCCGCCTCGGCCCACTTCGAGGCGTTCGTCGCCACCTACCTGGAGCCGCGCTGCTCCAGCATCGTCGAGGCGGTGAGCATCGCCGCCGGCGGGTTGGGCGTGTCGCCGCTGGAGGTGGCGCTGGCCTGGATCAGGGACCGGCCGGGGGTGACCGCGCCGGTGCTGGGCGCCCGCACGGTGGGGCAGCTGCTCGGCGCGTTGCAGGTGGAACGGATGACCCTGCCGGAGGAGATCACCACGGCGCTGGACGACGTGTCCGCCGTGCCGGTCGGCTACCCGGAGCGCGAGGGCTGATCCCGCCGCCGGCGCACAAGGTGGCGGACCGGACCAAAAGCACACCGGTGCGTGTCAATTCCACCGATCGTCCTTTACCAACTGCCACTCCCCCATAATTGGTTCAGGCCGCTTGCGTTGTTCCGTCCGAATAGGTGGCTTAGAACCCCCTGGTGTTGTTGGCCCGGGTTTCGGCGTCCGCTTTTCGGTGGGCCTGTCCGGAAAGAGATTCGGCCCGGCGAAAACCGTCTGATCCGGCCGCCGCAAACATTGTGGCGGACCAATGACGGTGCTCTAATGATTGCGGCGCGAGCGACCCCCGCCGCGCCGTTTCTCCCATTTCGTTGGAGGACCCGTGGACCGTAAGACCGACGTCAAGCGCAAGCCCGCCAAGGTCGTCGTGCGCAAGCTCGAGCGGCTCGAGACCACCGTCGCCATCATCAGCGAGCCGGGCTGCCGCAACGACGTCTGCGGCTGACCCACCCCGTTTCGGCCGGGGCGCGGCGTGCCGCGCCCCGGCCGGCCATTCTCCAGGAGGTCTTCGCCCGATGCAGCGGCCCCGGATCAAGGGCATCCACAAGCCGGTACGGCTCCACCCGACCCTGATCAACATCGGTGGTAGGCAGCTGGGTATCGGCGCGGAGATCGACGACGAGGACGGCAGCCTCTGGGAGCTGCTGCGCCTGATGGACGGCACCCGCACCCGGGCGGAGATCGTCGCCGCGCTGCTCGCCGTACGCCCGGAGATGGCCGCGCAGGACGCGACCGACGCGATGCAGACGATCATCGACGCCGGGTACGTCGAGGACGCCGCCGCGCCGCCCCCGCCCGAGTTGAGCCCCGCCGAGGTCGACCGGTACGACCGGGCGTTGACGTACCACGCGTGGGTGGACCTGACCCCGCGCACCTCCCGCTACGAGGTGCAGGCCCGGCTCAAGGCGGGCCGGGTCGTCGTGCTGGGGCTCGGCGGCTCCGGGTCGGCGGTGGCCGCCTCCCTGGTGGCCGCCGGGGTCGGCACGGTGCACTGCGTCGACTTCGACGTGGTCGAGGCGGGCAACCTGACCCGGCAACTGCTCTACACCGAGGACGACATCGGCACCGCCAAGGTGGACGCCGCGGTGGCCCGGCTGCGCCGGATGAACTCCCACGTCACGGTCACCGGCGAGGAGGCCCGGGTCGACTCGACGGCGGACGTGGCGGCGTTGATGCGCGACCACGACCTGCTGGTGCTCTGCGCCGACCAGCCCCGGCACGCCATCCGGGAGTGGACCAACCGGGCCTCCCTGGCCACCGGCACGGCCTGGATGCTCGCCCAGTACGCCGGCCCGATGGCGGTGATCGGCCTGTTCGTGCCCGGTCAGACCTGTTGCGAGGCGTGCCTGCCGAGCGTCACCGACCGGCTGCGCGAGGAGTACGGCAGCGAGCCGGAGGAGCTGTTCGGATTCACCGGGCACGCGGTGATCGCCCCCACCGCCAACCTCACCGGGCACCTGGCCGCCCTCGACGTCGTCTACCACCTCGCCGGCATCCCGACGACCACCCGGGGCCGGATGTTCCACCTGAGCCTGACCGACCTGACCTACCACTACGTGGTGGAGCCCCGGCCCGGCGTGAAGTGCGACACCTGCGGCTGGTTCCAGGAGGAACGGTGACCGTGCTCGGGTTGGACAGCCGCCCCGCGGTGGCGCACCTGGTGGTCCGCCAGGAGGAGGACGACGAGTACGTAGTCGGCGACCTGGCCAGCGGAAACTTCGTGGTGGTGCCCGAGGTGGGGGCGCGGCTGGTCGCGTTGTTCGCGGCCGGTCGCAGCGTCGCCGAGGCCGCCGACGAGGTGGAACGTGAGACCGGTGAACCGGTCGACGCGCTGGACTTCGTCGAGGTGCTCGTCGAGGCGGGCATCATCCGGCCACAGTCCGACACCGGGCCACCGCCGGTGCAGGCCCGCCCCTGGTCGGTGTCCCGCATCCCGGCCCGGCTGGTCCGGCCGCTGTTCGGCCGGGTGGCCTGGACGGTGTACGTCGGCGCGCTGGTCGCCACGCTGGCGATGTTCGTCGCCGAACCGTCCCTGCTGCCGACCTACGAGGACACCTTCATCTTCCCGGACGTGGTGCTCAGCCTGCTGATCACCAACGTCACGGTGGCCCTGCTCACGGTGGTGCACGAGGCGTGGCACGCGTTCGCCGGGGCGGCCGTCGGCGTCCGGTCGCAGCTGCGGCTGGAACGCCGGGGGATCTTCCCGGTGCTGGAGACCGACCTGACCGGGCTCTGGGCGCTGCCGCCGGAACGCCGCTACGGCCCCTTCCTCGCCGGCATGGCCATCGACGGGATCCTGCTGTTCGCCGCCGTCGCACCACGTTTCGCCTGGTCACGGGGCTGGTTGGAGCTGCCGCCGGAAATGGTGCGGTTCCTCGCCATGGTGGTGTTCAGCCAGGCCGTCAAGCTGGCCTTCCAGACGCTGGCCTACCTGCGTACCGACATGTACCTGGTGATGGCCACGGCGACCGGCTGCCGCAACCTGCACGAGGTGACCCGGCTCAGCCTCAAGAAATGGGTTCGCCGGCTGACCCCGGCCGAACGTGCCGTGCTGCGTGACGCGCACGCCCGGGATCTGCGGGTGTCCCGCTGGTACCGATTGTTGTATGTCGCCGGGGTCATCTGGATGGTCTGGTTCGCCATCCATTTTCTGCTACCGGGGGCGAAAGTGACCCTGGGGTGGGCTGCGGGAGTGCTGACCGGCGCACCGTTCGGCAGTGCCTACTGGTGGGAGGGAATTGCGCTGGCCGCATTTGCCTCGCTCAACATCCTGCTTCCACTCGGGGTGATCGTCCGTAATCGTTACCGCGCCGGAAGGTTGGCCACGTGAACCGCAGATGGCTCGGCCCGGTGGTCAGTGTGGTGGTCACCGTGCTCAGTGTGGCGACCATGTCAAGCCTCGGGGTGGGGGTGCTGGTCAACCTGCTCGGCGGGGACACCGCGCTGCCCTGCGACCGGCTGCCCGGCACGGCGCAACCGTTCGAGGGCGACCGGCACATCGCGTACGAGGGGGCGCCGCACGAGCCGTACCGGACGGTGCCGCCCACGTCGGGCCCGCACTCCCCCCGGGTCGTCGTGCCCGGCGTCTACCGCGACGCGGTGCCCGAGGAACTCCAGGTGCACGCCCTGGAACACGGGCACGTGCTGGTGCAGTACGCCCCGGACGTGCCGCCTGGCGACGTCGAGAAGCTGGAGCGGATCGGCCGCCGCCATCCCCGGGACGTGGTGGTGGCCCCCTATCCGGCGTTGGGCCACGGCATCGGGTTGACCGCCTGGCAGCGGCTGGACCGGTTGGACTCCCTCGACGAGCGGGCGGTCGAGGAGTTCGTCGAACGGCTCGCCGGCCGCTACGACCACTCCTGGCAGCACGGGGCGACCGACTGCGCGGCGGTCTGACCGGCGGTGCCGGGGTGGCGCGGCGCACCGGCCAAAGGGTGGCGCGGGGCCGTCGGGCTGGGCAGCATAGGTGCCATGGACTACGAATACGCGCCGCTGCGGTTGCCGCCGAACGTCGACAGGTTGACCGCCGCGGCGCAGCTGGCGATCCAGGCGGAGTTCTCCGGGTGGGAGTTGGCCCGGGTGCAGCTGTTCCGGGACGGCACCCGCAAGGTGGTGCTGCGCCGCCGCCGGGTCAACCAACCCCAACCGGGCCTGTCCTACTGACCCCAGGCGGCGGCACCGGCCGTCGCCCGGGGAGTGCCCCGGGTGGTCCGGGGCCGCCGGCCGGCCCGCACCGGGCGACCCCGGTGGTGCCGCCGGGCGACCCCGGCCGCTGCCTAGTGCTGGTGCCCGGCGTGGTCGTGGTCGTCCTCGTCGAGGAAAGGATGCTCGTCGAGCCGGCCCACCAGCCGGTCGTCGGCGGCCGGGGTGAACGGGCCCACCGGGTCGTCGTCGTCGAACGACTCCAGATCGACCGGGGTGCCGACCTCGCTGACCATCACCACCCCGTCCAGCGGCTCCAGCTCCGGCACGTCCAGGGCGGACAGCGAACCGTCGCCGCTCTGCAACAGCTCCAGCACCGCCTCGCCGACCCCCTCGACCGGCGCCGGTTCGTCGTCCTCGGGGGTGCCCTCGCGGCGGGCCACCTCGGCGACCCGCAGCAGCGCCGAGACGCTGGGCACCCGGTAGTCGCGGCGCTGGCGCACCGAGATGACCTGCGGGTGCGGGTCGGTGGCCGCGGCGTCCCCGGCCGCCCCGCCGAACCGCTCGTCGGCCTCGTCCGGGTCGATCGACTCGACGTCCCAGGGCGTGACCTCGCCGAACGCGTCGAGCAGCTGCTCGTCGTAGGCGAAGGAGGCGTTGTTCAACGCCACGTACGCCTGCCACACGTCGTCGTCGTCGATCCGACCCTGCGCGGCCCGCACGGCCGTCAGGTGGGCGCGGGCCGCGTCGATCACGCGTTCCAGGGCGGCGTCCAGCTCACCGTGCTGGTCGGTCATGAGGCTGTCCCTTCAAGACATGGGGGGAGGTGCGGCACCGGGTCCGGTCAGCAGTTGCGGAGGAACCGGTCGAGCACCCGCACGCCGAACTGTAGTCCGTCCACCGGTACCCGCTCGTCGATGCCGTGGAACAACGCCGAGAAGTTGAGATCCGCCGGCAGCCGCAGCGGGGCGAAACCGAAGCACCGCATGCCGAGCTGCGCGAACGCCTTGGCGTCGGTGCCGCCGGAGAGCATGTACGGCACCGGGCGGGCACCCGGGTCCTCGGCCCGCAACGCCGCCGACATGGCGTCGACCAGGTCGCCGTCGAAGGTCGTCTCCAGGGCGGGCTGGCGCTGGATGTACTCGATCTCGATGTCCGGGCCGACCAGCTCACGTAGCTGCCGTTCCAGCAGCTCGGACTGGCCGGGCAGGCTGCGGCAGTCGATGGTGGCGGTGGCCCGGCCGGGGATGACGTTGTCCTTGTAGCCGGCGGCCAGCCGGGTCGGGTTGGCGGTGCTGCGGACGGTCGCGCCGATGATGTTGGCGATCGGGCCGAGCTTGGCGATGGCGGTCTCCGGGTCGTCCGGGTCCAGCTCGACGCCGAGCACGTCGGACAGCTCGGTCAGGAACGCCCGGACGGTCGGGGTGACGGTGAGGGGGAACCGGTGCCGCCCGATCCGGGCCACCGCCTCCGCCAGCGCGGTGACCGCGTTGTCGTCGTGGACGAACGAGCCGTGCCCGGGGCGGCCCTTGGCGTGCAGCCGCACCCAGTCCAGCCCCTTCTCGGCCGTCTCGATCAGGTAGAGCCGCTGGGCGTCGCTGATCGAGTAGGAGAAGCCACCGACCTCGCCGACCGCCTCGGTGCAGCCGTCGAAGAGGTCCCGGTGCTGCTGGACGAGGAAGTGCGCGCCGTAGTCGCTGCCCGCCTCCTCGTCGGCGGTGTAGGCCAGCACGATGTCGCGGGGCGGGCGGACGCCGGTGCGCTGCCAGTGCCGTACCACCGCCAGCACCATCGCGTCGAAGTCCTTCATGTCGATCGCGCCCCGGCCCCACAGGTAGCCGTCGCGGACCTCCCCGGAGAACGGGTGCACCGACCACTCGTCGGCGTCGGCGGGCACCACGTCCAGGTGGCCGTGCACGAGCAGGGCGTCGCGGCCGGGGTCGGTGCCGGGGATGCGGGCGATCAGGTTGGCCCGGCCCGGCGCGGACTCGTGGATCTCGGCGGTCACGCCGACCTCGGCGAGCTTCTCCGCGACGTACTCGGCGGCCCGACGCTCGCCCGCGCTGGTGTCGTTGTCGCCGGTGTTGGTGGTGTCGATGCGCAGCAGGTCACGGCAGAGGTCGACGACCTCGGCGGTGGGGTCGGGCGCGGCGGAGGCGGCATCGCTCGTCATCGCCTCTTTCTACCAGTCGCCGGCCCGGCCGCGAACGGCCCGGCCGCCCCGGCGGCGACCACCCGGTGCCGCCCGGCGGCGGGGTGCCGGCCGACCGGGCCGTGGGCGGCGCGAACGCCGTCGCGGTTTGCCGATCACCGGGTACGGGTACCGGCGCTGACGTCCCCGTTCCGCCCGTCGCACCGGCCGGCGACCCGCGCCGGCCCCCGCCGAGGAGGACGTCATGTCCGCCGTTCCCCTGCCGCCGCTGCCGCCGTCCGCCGACGACGCCTACCGTCCGGGTGGGCGGAGCATGGCCGACCTCGCCGACACCGAACACCGGCAGCTGCTCGCCCTGGTCGACGAGGTCACCGACGCCACGGTGGCGCCCGACCGGCGGCGCGAGGTGCTCCAGGTGCTCACCGCCATGGTGTCGCGGCACCTGTCGGCCGAGGAGCAGTACCTGCTGCCCACGGTCCGCGCGGCGCTGCCCGACGCCACCGCCCGGGTGGAGCGGGAGATCGCGGCGGACGCGGCGCTGCTGACCGCGCTGAAGGCCCTCGGCGGGCCGGACGACCCGACGCTCGCCGACGTCGCCGCCCAGGTCCGTCGGCACGTCACCGCGGTGGCCGAGCTGGTCACCCCGCTGCGCGAGGTGGCCTCCGACGCGGAGCTGATCCGACTGGGCAACCGGTGGGAGATCGCCGAGGAGGCGGCGCCGACCCGGCCGCATCCGGGCACCCCGGCCACCCCGCCGTGGAACCGGATCGTCGAACCGGCCGTCGGCGTGGTGGACAAGCTGCGCGACGCGGTGACCGGTCGGCGTACCCAGTTGGCCGACCTGAACCGCCGCCCGCGACAGTGACCGACCGACCCCGATCCGTCAGGTTCACCGGCCCGGTTCGGTCCGGGGCCTTCCGTCTATCGACGTGTGGCCATACCGTCACCATATGAATCTGGAGCTGCGTCACCTCCGGGTGGTCTGCGCTATCGCCGAGACGGGCAGCGTGACGAAGGCCGCGTCCACCCTCGGCCTGGCCCAGCCGGCCCTGACCGCCCAGCTTCAGCGCATCGAGCGGGCGCTGGGCGGTCCGCTGTTCGAACGCGACAGGCGGGGTGCCCGGCCGACCGCGCTGGGTGAGTTGGTGCTGTCCCGGGCCCGGGTGCTGCTGCCGGCGATGAAGGGCCTGCAGGACGAGGCGGCCCGGCTGGCGGGGGCCGACGACGCCCTCGGCCGGTACCGGTTCGGCGGGGTGAACAGCCCGATCCTGGGCCGGCTGGTGCACCGGCTCGCCGCCGAGCAGCCGCACGCGCAGATCACCACGTACGCGTCGTGGTCGGCCGACGAGCTGGCCGCGCTGGTCGCCGGTGGCCGGCTGGACTTCGCGCTGACCGGCGTGTGCGGCGACGCCACCCCGCCGGCGGAGTTCGGGCTGGCCTGGCGGGAGGTGGCCGTCGATCCGGTGCTGGTGCTGCTGCCGTCCGCCCACCCGTTGGCCGACCGCGACGAGGTCGGCCTGGCCGACCTGCGCCACGAGCAGTGGGTGGCCGCCCCGGGCGACGGCTGCTTCGGCGACTGCTTCGCCGCCGCCTGCGCCCGCGCCGGGTTCACCCCCCGCAAGGTGTACGAGACCGACGTGCGCGGCTGCATGGACCTGGTCGACGCCGGCGAGGCGGTGGCGTTGTGCCAGGCCACCTTCCGCCCCGTCGCCGGCCTGGTGACGCGGCGGCTGGCCGGTACCCCGCTGCGCTGGCGGCTGCTGCTCGGCTGGCACCCGGAATCCCCGGCGGCCCGGGTCGCCGAGGCGGTCCTGGACGACGCGGTCGCCGCGTACTCCGACTCGCTGGCCGCGCACCCGGACTACCTGGCCTGGTTGCTGCGGCATCCCGAGTTCGGGGCCCGGGACACCGGCACGGCCCGCCCGGCCCCACGGGTGCGAACGGCGTGACGGCGGGTATCAGCCCTGCATGACCGATCCCTACCCGGCCGCCGACCAGCGGGAGCTGCTGCGTCGGGCGGCCGCCGCGCACACCGCCGCCGCCCGCGACGTCGAGGCGTTCCTGCGCCGGCTGCCCGAGGTGCCCGACCCGGCCGACATCACCGAGTACGCGACGCTGCTCACCCGGGAGGAGCAGACCCGTACCGAGCGGCAGGACGCGGCCGACGCCGCCGGCCTGCGGCTGCCCAGCCTGGAGTCCGAGTAGCCGCACCGACGCGCCGGGCACCCGGGACGGACGTCCCGGGTGCCCGGCACCGTGTCGGTCCGGTTCGGGTCGGTCCCGGTCCGGTCGACGGGTCAGCGTTCGACGAGGACGTCGTGGCCCAGGTCGAGCAGGGCGTGCCGCCACTCGTCGTCGGCGTTGCCGTCGCCGGGCTTCTCGTCCACCAGCGACCGGATCCGGTCGATCGCCGCCCGCATCACCGCGACGTCGGCCGGGGTGAGGTCGACCTTGCGTTTGCGCAGCACCGCCAGGATCTGCCGGCCGGGTTCGGGCAGGTCGAGGTCGGGGTCGGGGCCGAACGCCTCCTCGCCCGACCCCCGGGTCAGCAGCCACTGCCGCAGCTGTTCGGAGGGGACGTTCACCTCGGCGTGGAAGTCCTCCCAGATCAGCTCGACCTCGGGATCGAGTCGCTGTTCGCGTGCCATCACGCCTCCTCTTCCGGTGGCCCGGTTGGTGCCGGGTCCCCGTCGTCGGTCCACTGCCCCGGGCCCTCCGGCGGCACCTGCACCCGGGCCGGGTTCGCCGTCGGGGGCGCGAGGATGGGTGCGGTCCGCTCGGCGTATTCCTCGGTCTCCTCGGGTTCGGTCATCGCGGCCCTCCGGTCATCGCGGCTCTCCGGTCATCGCGGCCCTCCGGTCATCGGGGATGCGAGGTGGTGGCCGGGGCGTAGTCGCGGTCGCCGGCGGACACGTCGAAGGTGAGCTGTCCGTCCCGCGCGTCGACGGTGACCTTCTGCCCCGGGGAGAGCTGGTTCTCCAGCAGCATCCGGGACAGCCGGTTGTCCACCTCCCGCTGGATCACCCGGCGCAGTGGCCGGGCCCCGAACTCCGGCTGGTAGCCGTGTTCGGCCAGCCAGTCGGTGCCGGCCGGGGTGACGTCGACCTGGATGTCCTGGGCGTGCAGCCGGCGGCGGGTCTCCTCCAGCAGCAGCCCGGTGATCTGGCGTAGCTGCTCGGCCTCCAGCCGCTGGAAGATGATCGTCTCGTCGATCCGGTTGAGGAACTCCGGGCGGAAGTTCTCCTGGAGCCGGCGCATCAGCCGCTCCCGCAGTTCGTCGGCCTCCTGCCGGTCGCCCTGCGCGCCGACCCCGAACCCGACCGTGCGCTGGGCCCCGGTGATCAGTTCCGAGCCCAGGTTGCTCGTCATGATCAGCACGGTGTTCTTGAAGTTGACAGTGCGGCCCTGGCTGTCGGTGAGCCGGCCGTCGTCGAGCACCTGCAGCAGGATGTTGAACACGTCCGGGTGGGCCTTCTCGATCTCGTCGAGCAGCACCACCGCGTACGGGCGGCGGCGGACCGCCTCGGTGAGCTGGCCGGCCTCCTCGTAGCCGACGTAGCCGGGGGGCGCGCCGACCAGCCGGGCCACGGTGTGCCGTTCCTGGAACTCGCTCATGTCCACCCGCACCATCCGGTCGGCCTCGCCGAACAGCGCCTCGGCCAGGGCGCGGGCCAGTTCGGTCTTGCCGACGCCGGTCGGGCCGAGGAACAGGAAGCTGCCCATCGGCCGGTTCGGGTCGGCCAGCCCGGTACGGGAGCGGCGGACCGCCTCGGCGATGGCGTTGACCGCGTCGTCCTGGCCGATCACCTTCTGGTGCAGGTGGCCCTCCAGGCGCAGCAGCCGGTCGCGTTCCTCCTCGGTGAGCTGACTGATCGGGATGCCGGTGGACCGGGAGACCACCTCGGCGATCTCGGTGGTGCCGACCGAGGGCACCTGGGTGTCCCCGCCGTCGCCCCGGGCCCGCCCGATCTGCGCCTCCAGCTCGGCGAGCCGGTCGCGCAGCGCGGACGCCTTCTCGTACTGCTCGTCGGCGACCGCCTGTTCCTTGTCCCGGCGGACGTCCTCCAGTTGCTGTTCCAGTTCCCGCACGTCGGAGGCGGGGGTCCGGGTGCGCAGCCGGACCCGCGCGCCGGCCTGGTCGATCAGGTCGATCGCCTTGTCCGGCAGGAACCGGTCGGTGACGTACCGGTCGGACAGTTCGGCGGCGGCGACCAACGCCTCGTCGGTGAACCGGACCTGGTGGTGGGCCTCGTAGCGGTCCCGCAGGCCGCGCAGGATGGCCACGGTGTCCTCGACGTCGGGCTCGGGCACCAGCACCGGCTGGAACCGGCGGGCCAGGGCGGCGTCCTTCTCGATGCTGCGCCGGTACTCGTCCAGCGTGGTCGCCCCGATCACCCGCAACTCGCCCCGCGCCAGGGCCGGCTTGAGCATGTTGGACGCGTCCATGCCGCCCTCGCTGCCGGCGCCGCCCGCGCCGACCAGGGTATGGATCTCGTCCAGGAAGATGATCAGCTCGTCCCGGTGGGCCCGGATCTCGTCGATCACCTTCTTGAGCCGCTCCTCGAAGTCGCCCCGGTAACGGGTGCCGGCGACCAGGCCGGCCAGGTCGAGTTGGACGACCCGCTTGCCGAGCAGCGTCTGCGGCACGTCACCGTCGCAGATCCGCTCGGCAAGGCCCTCCACGATGGCGGTCTTGCCGACGCCGGCCTCGCCGATGAGCACCGGGTTGTTCTTGGTCCGCCGGGACAGGATCTCGACCGCCTGCTCGATCTCGTCGGCGCGGCCGATCACCGGGTCGATCTGGTCGTTGCGGGCCAGGTCGGTGAGGTCCTGGCCGTACTGGTCGAGGGTGGGCGTACCCCGGTCCGGTTTCGGCCCGGCCGTCGCCCCGCGTTCGGCCCCCGCCGCCTGCAACGACTCGGGCTGGATCCGGCCGGCGGCGAGCATCCGACCGGCGGGCGACTCGGGGTTGAGCGGCAACGCCATCAGGATGTGCTCGGGGCCGATGTAGTTCGCCCCCATCGCCCGGGAGAGCTGGTGGGCGTCGAGCAACGCCCGTTTCGCCGCCGGGGTGAGGGAGAGGTTCGGCGGCACCTCGCCGCGCGGGGCGCCGTCGGCGCGGCCACCGAGCGCGTTGACCAGGGTGTCCGGGTCGGCGCCGGCGCGGCGTACCAGGTCGCGCAGCGGCTCGCGCTGCAACGCCGCCCAGAGCAGGTGGTCGGTGTCCAGGTCGGTGCTGTGTTTCTGGGCGGCCCGTCGGGCGGCGTCGGCCAGCATCTCCCGGGCGTCGGCGGTCATCAGCCGGGTGATGTCGACCCGATGGGCCGGCCGGCGTCCGCCCTCACCCCGACCGAAGTACCGGGCCAGGAACTCGTCCCACGGGTCGGAGCCGAAGTCACCGGGTCCCATCATGTCTGTCCTCCGCTCCTCGGGCGCGGCCGGGCCGCCGGGGGCGACACGCAGGCGCGACACGATCGCCGGTGGCTACCCGACGGTCGCCCCGACAAACGCCGGCAGGTGGCAGGGTGGGGGCATGGACACCCATCCGCTGCTGATCGTCGACGGTGCGAACGTGGTCGGCTCCCGGCCGGACGGCTGGTGGCACGACCGGGCCGGTGCGGCGGCCCGGCTGCGCGACCGGCTGGTCCCGGTGGCCGACACGGGCGTGCCCCCGGAGCTGCCGGCGCCCGTCGAGGTGGTGCTGGTGGTGGAGGGCGCGGCCCGCGACGTGCCGGGCGTGGCCGGGGTACGCACCGTCGCGGCCCCCGGTTCGGGCGACGACACCATCGTCGACCTGGTCCGCGAGTCGGCGGACCGGCGGCGGCTGGTGGTCACCGCCGACCGGGAGCTGCGCGGCCGGGTGGGCGAGCTGGGTGCCGAGGTGTACGGTCCGCGCTGGTTGCCCTCCTGACCTCCGTCCGCCGCGCAGACGGGTGGCGCGGCACCCCGCCGGGGCGGTCCCGTCGACAGGATTCGGTGTCCCGCTGTCGGGACCGGGTCGGCGGCTTCCCGCACGTCAGGGCGGTAACCGGACGACGGGGCGGCAACACCGCCAGGGCGGATGTTCTCTCCCCGTCGGGTATACGTTGTAATGGAGATCTCCCCGCCCCCAGGAGGTCACCCGTGGCGAGCGTCGCCGAGCTGAAGGCCGCGATCGACATCGCCCTCCAACAGATCGGTGACGGGCAGAGCGCCGTCCAGGCCGCCGGGGAGAAACTCGCCGAGGCGCAGCAGACCCTCGCCGGGGCGCTGGAGGGCAGCGGGCACGAGACCGTCGAGGCCGCCCAGGCCTCCCTCACCCAGGCCGGCCAGGAGCTGGAGGAATGTCTCGCCGCGACGCTCGTCGCGGTGGAACAGGCGCAGCTCTACGTGTCGTCGCTGTAGCGGAGCGCCGTGTCGATCGTCGAGGACGTCGGAGCCCAGGTACGGGCCGCCGCCGAGGAGTTCCCCCTGGCCCAGCTCGCCCTGGCCCTGGAGAAGTTCGGCCAGGCCACCGAGCGGTTGCGCTGGGTACGCCAGGAGTCGGCCAACCCGATGGGGGTGCCGGAACTCGCCGCCGCCACCGAGCACGCCGAGTCGGCCGGGCACGCCCTGCGGGTCGCCCAGGAGCAGCTCTCCGGCTACCTCGCCGCGATCGGGCTGGCCCCCGACGGCCCGCCCCCGGCCCGCGCCGACGGTCCCGCGCCACGCCACGACGGGCCCCGGGGCGACACCACCGCGCCGCCGGCCGCCCCGGCACCGGCCGCCGACGAGGACCCCACCGTCAAGCGGTGGTGGGCGGTCCGGGTCGCCGAGCTGACCGGCGGCCGGGAGGGCCCGCCCGAGCAGCAGCCGGACGAGCGGGTCACCGACTCCCGGGAACTGCTGCACCGGGTCGTCGCCGGCATCCGCTCCGGCGACCGGGACCGGCTGCACCGGGAGCTGCGTGCCGCGCACGCCGACGTCGGCCTCGGGCTGGCCGCGATCGCCCCGCCGCTGCTGCGCGACCTCGCCGGGGAACTGCTCGGGCATCCGCCCCGCGCCGACGACCTGCCCCGGCTGCGCCGGGAACTGGACGGCCGGGTCCGCGACCTGCTGCCCGGTCTGCCACCACCGGTGCTGCACACCCTGCTCACCCGGGTCTGCCGGATGCCCCCGCCGCGCCGGGGCGAGGACGGGCAGGAGCAGCCGCACGCCGCCGACCCGGCCGTCACCGCCGGGGTGCTGACCGGCGTGCTGCTGGCCCGGCTCGGCCGCGACCTGCCCCGCGAGGACCGCGACCCGCAGCGGGAGCAGGTGCCGCAGCGGGCACCGGAACCCGACCGGTCGTCGCCCCGACCGCCTGCCGACCGGCACGCCGAGCCCCGTCCGCCGCGCCGGCCCGAGCCGACCCCGCACCGCCGGCCCGAGCCGACGCCCCCGCCGCCGCCCGCCGGGTCGGCCCCGCCCCGCCCGAGGAGCCCGTGGGCGGACGGTGGGCCCCGTGGCTGATCTGCGGGCCCAACTGGCGACGCGGGTACGCGGAATGCTCTCCGAGGCGCTCGGCGTCACCCGGACCCGGGTCGCCACGGCCGAGTCGGAGCTGGCCGCCGCCCGGGACCGGCTCGCCCGGGTCCGGCGGGCCGCCGCCGAGGTGCCGGAGCGGGTGGGCGTCGAACGCGACAGGCGGCTGGCCGAGATCGACAGGCGGCACGCCGCGCGGCTCGCCGAACTCGCCCGCCGGGCCGCCGACGCGGCCCGCCGGGAGGCCCCCGGCGCGGCCAGCGCCCCCTGGTCCCACTGGCAGGTCACCCCGGCCGGACGCGGCGAGAGTCCCGGCCCGCTGCGGGTCGGCACCCTGCGGGTCGCCGACGCCGAACCGGTCCCGGCGCTGGTGCCGCTGCTCGACGCCGGTCACGTGCAGCTGCACGGCGACGACCGGGAGGGTGCCGAGGCGGTGGTCTCGGCGCTGCTGCTGCGCGGCGTCGGCCGGACCGACCCGGGCACGGTCCGGCTCTACGGGTACGACCCCGAACACCTCGGCGGCGGGCTCGCCGGCTTCGCCCCGCTGGGCACCGCCGGGCTGCTGACCTTCGTCGGGCCGGGCGGGTTGGCCCGACTCCTCGACGACCTGGTCGAACAGATCCGCCGGATCAACGAGACGGTGCTGGCCGGCGAGTACGGCTCGCTGCGGGCCCTGGCCGCGGCCACCGGACGGCGGCCCGAGCCGTGGCGGGTCGCGGTGCTGCTGGGCGGCGACGAGCTGTCCCGGCACGAGCGCGGCCAGCTCGACCGGGTGGTCCGCACCGGCGCGGCCTGCGGGGTGCACCTGGTGGTACGCGGCATCGAGCTGCCCGACGACCCCGGCCTGACCCGGGTCCGCACCGGCGCGGACGGGACCCGGATCGGCACCCCGCCCGGTCCCCCGGTACGCCTCGACCCGCCCCCGCCGGCCACCCTGGTCACCGAGACCTGCCGCGAGATCGCCGCCCGGGTCAACGCCGGCCCGCCGCCGACCCCCTTCACCGACCTGCTGCCGCCGCCGGAGCAGATGTGGAAGGAGGACTCGGCGCACGGGCTGACCGCCCCGATCGGGGAGGGACCACACGGCCGGCCGGTGCTGCTGACCCTCGGCGACTATCCCCCGCACGCGCTGATCGGCGGGCCCTCGGGCACCGGCAAGACCAACCTCATCTTCGCCTGGATCGGCGCGTTGGCCGCCCGCTACTCCCCCGCCGAGCTGGAGTTCTATCTGCTCGACTTCAAGGAGGGGGTGTCCTTCGCCCGGTTCGCCCAGGGCCGGCGCGACCCGAGCTGGTTGCCGCACATGCGGCTGGTCGGCATCAACGTCAACACCGACCGGGAGTTCGGCCTGGCGCTGCTGCGGTTCCTCGCCGAGGAGCTGCGCCGCCGGGCCGACGCGGCCAAGAAACACGAGGTCACCAAGCTGTCCGAGCTGCGGGCGGTGGACCCGGCCGGGCACTGGCCCCGGATCGTCGCGGTGGTCGACGAGTTCCAGGCGCTGCTCGCCGGCCGGGACGTGGTGGCCCGGGAGGCCGCCGACCTGCTGGAGGACCTCGCCCGGCGGGGCCGCTCGCAGGGCATCCACCTGGTGCTCGCCTCGCAGGACGTGCGGGGCATCGAGGCGCTGTGGGGCCGGCCCGCGCTGGTCGCCCAGTTCACCCTGCGGATCGCGCTGCCCAAGGCGCTGCGCATCCTGGCCGAACGCAACGACGCCGCGCAGGCGCTGCCCCGCTACCACGCGGTGGTCAACGCCGAGTCGGGCCTGACCGAGGGCAACGAGGTGGCCCGCATCCCGTCGGCCAGCGACTGGGAGACGTGGAGCGAGTTGCAGCACCGGCTGTGGCGGATGCGGCCGGCCGACGCCGCCCCGGCGCGGCTCTTCGACGGTGACGCCATCCCCCGCCTCACCGAGGCCCCCGACTTCCGGGCCCTCACCCCGCCGCCGGGCGACGCCGCACCGCGCGGCCCGGTCGCGGTGCTCGGGGAGATCATCGACGTGCAGGCCCGGTCGGCGGTGCTGCGGCTGCCCCGGGCGCCGGGCCGTAACCTCGCGGTCCTCGGCACCCGGGTCGACGAGGCGTGCGCGGTGCTCGACGCCGCCGCCCGCTCGCTGGCCCGCCAGCACCGCCCCGGCACCGCCCGGTTCTCCATCGCCTGCCTCGACCCGGACGCCGACCCGGCGGCCCGCGCCCTCTACGAGGACCTCGCCGACGACGCCGCCTGGTACGACGAGGAGACCGTCGCCGAGCTGATGGCCGAGACGGCCACCGCGCTGACCCGCCCCGGCACCCCGGGCACCCCGCACTACCTGCTGTTGTTCGCCGTCGACGCGGCGGCCGGGGCGTTGGCGACCGGCTCGCCGGGGTCGACCGGCCTGGACCGGCTGCGCCGCATCCTGCACGACGGGCCGGAACGGCGTACCCACGTGTTGGCCTGGTGGCGCGGGGTGGCCCGGATGCGGGCGGACCTGGGGGGGCCGGCCGCCCGCACCGACCAGATCGGCGCCTGGGTGGCCCTGGACGTGCAGGGTGGCGAGCTGGGCTCGGCGCTCTACCCGGGTTCCGGCGGGCCGGACTGGTACCCGCGTCCGTGGCGGGGGCTCTTCTTCGACCGGGCGGTGCACCGCACCGGACAGGTGATCATCCCTTATGGTCCGTCCCGATGAACGAACCGGTCCCCAGTGACACCTACGCAGCCCACGTGCGCCGGCTCGCCGAGCTGACCGGCCGGGTGGCCGCCCAGCGGGCCGAGGCGCAGGCCTGGCACGACCAGCAGTGCGCCGCCGCCGAGCGGGCCGTCACGCAGGCCACCACCCAGCTCCGCGACGCCGAACAGGAGGTCGTCGACGCCCGGTCGATGCTGGAGCGGGTCGACGCCGAGGTGGGGCACCTCTGGGCCGAGCTACGGTCCCGGCTGGGCACCCGGCGGCCCGGTGACCCGCCGGGGCCGGCCAGGGACGTCGCCGGCGACCCGGTGCCGCTGCTGCGCGGGGTCCGCGAGCTGCTGGACCGGGCCGGCCAGCGCGGTGAGCTGCCGGGGTCGGTGAACCCGCTGCTCGCCCTCTGCGGGGTGGCCGGCGCGGTCGTCGCGTACGCCCTGGGGGCCGCCGCCCGCGCGGTGGGCGAGCGTTACGGCGGCGACCTGGCGGTGGGCATGCCGGTGCTGGCGCTGGTGGTGACGTTGCTCGGCCCGGTGGCCGGGCTGGCTCCGGCGAAACGGTTGGCGGACCGCCGGCACGCCCTGCTCGGCCCCCGACCGCTGGCGATCGTGCTGGCCGCCGGGGTGCTGACCACGGTGTTGCTGCTGGTGTCGGCCCGCTGACCGCCCCGGGCGTGGCCCGGGGCGGTCCGGGTGGCACCCGCCACGGCGACCGGTGACCTCACGTTGGGACGGCGACAGCGGCTCACGCCGGGACGGCGACAGCGGCTCACGCCGGGACGGCAACAGCGGCTCACGCCGGGACGGCAACTGCGACTCACGCCGGGACGGCAACTGCGGCTCACGCCGGGACGGCGACAGCCTCCCGCAGCAGCCGGCGGGCCAGCACCAGCCGGTCGGCGTCGTCGTCCAGGCCGGGCAGGTCGCCCACCCGCAGCCCGGTGGAGCCGAGCAGGGCGTGCAGGGCCGGTGCGCACTGCTCGGGCAGGGTGACGGTGCGGTCGACCAGCCGCAGTGACACCCGGCCGTCGGCGGCCGGGCTGAGCTGCCAGCGCACCCCCGGGCGGGGGGCGATCCGGCTGTCGGCGGTGAGCGCGGTGAGCGCGGCGGCCTGCGCCAGCGGCCGGATCGGGGCCGGCCGGGCGGCCGGCCAGGCCCGGCTGCGCAGCCGGGCGGCCACGGCGGCCGGGTCGGCCCGCAGCAGCCAGTCGCGCAGCGCCTCCACCGTCTCGGTCAGCTCGGGCTCGATGGCGTCCGGGTCGGCCACGTCGGTACCGAACGGCAGCCCGGCGCGCAGCCGGGGATCCTCGGCGGCCAGCGCCAGCAACTCCTCGACCAGGGCGTACCGGGTCAACGCGCGGATGCCGACGGTCAGGTGCAGCGAGCTGGTCTCCTGCGCCTGGGCGCTGTGCAGCCAGCCGCGCGGCAGGTAGAGCGCGTCACCCGGTTCGAGGACCACGTCCAACGCCGCGGGCCCGTCGGCGGTGGCGGACACCTCGTCGGCCCGGCCGCCCCAGGGCTGCTTCTCCAGCGGGTCGATCAGCACCGGCGGGTGGATCCGCCAGTGCTTGCGGCCGTCGACCTGCAGCACGAAGACGTCGTGGGTGTCGTAGTGGGTGGCGAAACCCTGGTTGCCCGGTGGGGTGAGGTAGGCGTTGACCTGCAACGGCTGGGTCAGCGCGGTGCCCAGGTCACGGGCGAAGTCGATCAGGGCGGGCCAGAGCCGGTGCAGCCCCTGCAGCACCAGGGTCGCGCCCCCGGCGTACAGCTCCAGGATCCGTTCGTCGAGGACCTGGTCGCCGATCTCGGCGCCCGCGCCGCCGCCGCCGGTGAACCGGGCCGCCGGCACCAACTGGCCGTCGCGGGCCACCCGCAGGAACGGGGTACGCAGCCCGCGCCGGCTGAGCAGCTCGTCGGCGTCGTCCGGGCTGAGCAGGTCGGTGAAACCGTCGGGGTTGGGCAGCTCGGCGGCCCGCGACAGCAGTGGCGCGCGGCCCCAGTGGGCGGCGGCGAACTTGGCCGGTTCGACGCTGACGCAGCGCTCCAGCGCCCGCGTCGCGGCCGACGGGACCGCCGGGCGGCGGTGGCCGCCCGGCGGGTCGATGGTCGTCATGGGTGTGGGTCAGCGGGCGCTGCCGTCGGCGCCACCGTCGTGCTGACCGGGCGTCGCGCCACCGTCGGCCGGGCCTTCCGCGCTGCCGTCCGCACCACCGTCGTGCTGACCCGGGGTCGCCCCGCCGTCGGCCGGACCCTCCGCGCTGCCGTCCGCACCACCGTCGTGCTGACCCGGGGTCGCCCCGCCGTCGGCCGGACCCTCCGCGCTGCCGTCCGCACCACCGTCGTGCTGACCCGGGGTCGCGCCACCGTCGGCCGGACCCTCCAGGCCGCCGCCGCTGGTGGTCTGCATGTCGTCGTCGTTCAGTGCCATGGGTGCTCCCTCGGGTGTGCCGCCCCGCCGCAGGGCGGGGTCTGTCGTACGCGGGTGGTACCCCCCACACGATCTTCTCTAACCACACCGTAGACGGCCCGTCCGACGCGCGGGACCGATCGCCGGCCCTGGGCCGCACGGGCTCGCCCGTCCAGGGCCGGTCGGTTCAGGGAATCAACCGTTGCAGGTCACGGGGCATGCCGGCCTTCACGTCCTGCCACTCGCCCTGGGTGACGTGCCGGCGCAGGGCGTCCAGCACCACCCGGGTCACCCGCTCGGGGCCGCCCTCGACGTCGTAGGGGAAGCCCTGCCGGACCTCGTAGAGGAAGTCGTCCCGGTTGAGTTTGACCGGCACGTCCTCGGGCCGCCACCCGTCGAAGTAGATGCCCCGGACGAGCACCGGGAGCTGGGCGGAGAACTCCGCGCACTCCTGCACGGTCATCCGGTCGCGCAGCAGATGCAGCACCGTGCGCAGTGCCGCGTACGACTGGTTGCGTCGTGTCCGGGGCCACCCGTACGCGTCCTCGATGTCCTTGAGGATCAGGTTGGTCTTGTCCACCGAGGACTCGAACGCCGACATCAGCTGCTCGGCCATCGGGTCACCCCCCGTCCTTCGGTTCGCCGCCCCAACGCCGGTCGTCGGCGCGTCGGGGTGGCCCCGACGGGCCCCTACCCTGCCGGGCCGGGCTGCCGAACCGTCCGGGCCGCTCCGGTCGACGGGTGTCGCCACCCGTGCCGACGACGTGCAGCACCGCACCACGTCGGGGATCCGCCACCACCCGTGCCGTCATCTCGGTCACCTCCGTACCCGTGCCCGGTCGTCCCGACCGCTGCCCGCCGGACCGTCGGCCCGACCGGGTCTGCTCCGACCGCGGGTGCGGCCGGCACCGTCGAGGCTGCCCGCCGGTGGGGTGAGTCGTCCTCACCCGACCGGGGTGAAGCGCGGGCCGGGTGATCGGGCGTCGTGCCGGTGCGGCATCGTCCTGCCCCGTCCCGCTGACCGGCTCCAAGGAGCCGGTCAGCGGGACGGGGCAGGGGGAACCGCCACGTTCTCGGCTCCCTGGCGGCCGATCAGCGGGGGGTGGGGCAGGTCACGTCGACCGGTCGACGCCCGGTGGGCGGCGTGGGCCGGTGTCCGGGTGGTGGTGGCGGTGCCGCAGGCTCAGGCGGCCCGCCGCTCCCGGGTCTGCTTGCAGCCGACGCAGGAGGTGGCGGACGGGAAGATCTCCAGCCGCTCCACCGGGATGGGCGCGGTGCAGCCCTCGCAGAAGCCGTAGGTGCCCTCGTCCAGCCGGGACAGGGCGTGTTCGAACTGGGCCCGCCGGTCGAGGATGGTGCGCAGCAGGGACTGGGCGGTGTCCCGCTCGGCGGTCTTGGTGCCGCTGTCGGCCTGGTCGTCGCCGGCGGTGTCACCGACCTCCACCAGCCGCAGCACCTGGCTCTGCGCGACCGCCTGCTCGTACTCCGCGGACAGCTCGTCGTAGCGGGCCCGCAGGGAGGCCCGGATCTGGTCGGCCTCCGCCGTGGTGCGGGCGGTACCGACGGTGTCGTGGACGAGCATCGCTGCCTGCCTTTCCTGGGACCGGTGCGGCCTGAGGGCACACTCCGGGCTCGGTGGGCACGGTGAGATCATCCGTACCGTGTGAGTGCGGCGATTACCCACCGCGCCGTCCCGCCAAACCACCGGTTTCCGCCGTCGTCACGACGGATCGGGCTGTCGCGCCGCCCGGTGCGACCCGCCGGGACGGCAGGGCCTCAGCCGGCCCCGTCGGCCCGCTGCACCCAGGCCGGGTGCCGGGGGTCGTCGACGCGCAGGACCACGTCGGCGAAGGACTGCGGGGCGACCTCGTCGGCGTACCGGGCGAGGGCGGGCAGGGTCCACCGCTGCGCCGGGTCGGTACGCCGGGCCAACGCGGCCGGCGAGAGCACCAGGTGCACGGCGACGTCGAACGGCAGTCCCCCGCCGAGCAGCAGCGCCCCGCTGACCAGCAGCACCGTGCCGGGCGACAGCTCCTGGTAGGCCGCCCGGCTGGCCCGGTCGGTCCGGGCGTCCCAGAGAGAGGGCAGCACCCGCCCGGTGCCGCCGGGGCCGGCCGGGTCGAGCACCTCCCGGCGCAGGCCGGCCTCGTCGATCCAGCCCTCGTAGTAGGCGTCCGGGTTGGTCCGGCCGAACTCGAAGCGGACGGAGGCGGGCCGCAGGAAGTCCCCGGCGTGCAGGTGCAGCGCCGGGCGTCCCCCGGCACGCAGCGGGTCGATCAGCGCGTCGGCGAGCCGGTCCGGGGCGGCGGCGGGGGGACCGTCCACCGCGACCCGGAGGTGGGCCGGCGGTGCGGACCCGTCGGCGGTCGGCCCGGACGCGACCGTGAGGAGCCGTTCGGTCAGCTCGGTGACGAGCCGTTCGGGTGAGATCGGACGGACACGCATCCGACCATCGTGCCCGGTGGGCCGGCGACCGATCCGACGGCCCGCGCACCGGGCGGTGGTGGCGTCCGTCCCCGCCCCCGGACACGCCGGTCGGGTCACCACGGCGGGTCCGGCGTCGACCCGGCAGCGGGACCCGGCGGCACCTGACCGCGGGTCCGGTAGACGGGACTCGGAGCGACGAAATTTTTGCCGACGGCAACCTCGGGGATCGGGTGGTTCAGGCCGTTCGCCGGATTCGGTCGGCGGCGCGACACCATGGAGGCGGCCCGGTGGGCCGCACGCGACGGTGGCCGCCGGGCGGTGGGGCCGCCGGGCGGTGGGGCCGCCACGCGACGGTGGCCGCCGGGCGGTGGCAGCGGTCCGGCCGGGACCGTTCAGCCGGTGCGGTCGACGGTGACCCGGGCGTCGTCGGCGAGCCGGTAGCCCACCCCGTAGACGGTGGTGACCAGCGGGACGTCGACGCCGACCTTGCCGCGCAGCCGACGCACGTGCACGTCCACCGTGCGCACCCCGGCGTGCTCGTAGCCCCAGACGGCGTTGAGAAGTTGCAGCCGGGTGAACACCCGGCGGGGGTGGGCCACCAGGTGCAGCAGCAGGTCGAACTCCAGCCGGGTCAGCGGCAGCGGCTCGCCGTCGCGCAGCACCGAGCGGGAGGAGGCCAGGATGTGCAGCATCGGGATGGTGGCGGCGAGGGAACGCCCCGCCGAGCGGCCGGCCGGGACCTGCTCGGGTCGCCGTTCGGCGGGAACGCCGGTGGTGGCGATGGTGCACTCGCCGCGTTCCAGCATCTCCCGGGCCGCCTCCAGCAACCGGCGGGCCGGCGGGGTGAGCGACTCCTCGTTGGCCAACGGAATGGAGAGGGTCACGGTGAGCACCGGGGTGGCGGCGTTGGCGGGGCGACGCTGACCACCCGGAGGCCGACCCGGAACCGAGGGCTGGGACGTATGCCATCCGGCGCGCGACGATGCGGGGCTGACCGACATGGTCCTCCTTGGGCTGGTCCGGGTATCTCCCCACGGCCCGGGACGCCGCTGCATCGATGCTTCCCGGCCCCTGGACGAGGGTCAAGGGGCGACCGCGTTGCATGAATGTGACAATTGACGAACACTTCGCAGCCGATCCCTCGCTCTGCGTACGAGCCAGATGATTACAGCAGAAGCGTCGACGCGCCCGGGTACGGGGGTGCCCGCCGGTCGGATCACGGTCGGCACGCGGCGACGCACCCGGCTCGGGGGGAGCCGGGTGCGTCGGGGAATGGTCGACGGGGTCAGCGGAACCGGTCGACCCGCACCCTCGCCTCGTCGGCGAGCCGGTAGCCCACCCCGTACACGGTGGTCACCAGGGGGGTGTCCGCGCCGAGCTTGGCGCGCAGCCGCCTGATGTGCACGTCCACGGTACGGGCGACGGCGTGTTCGTACCCCCAGACGTTGGCGAGCAGTTGCAGCCGGGTGAAGACCTGGTGCGGGTGTTCGGCCAGGAACAGCAGCAGGTCGAACTCGATGCGGGTGAGCGGGATCTCCCGGTCGCCCTGACGCACCACCCGGGTGCCGGCGAAGATCCGTAGGGTCTCCGGGTGGTCGTCGGTCGGCGCGGGCTCCCCGACCACCGACCTCGGACGCGGGGCCGGCAGCGACGACAGCAGGCGCGGCGCGGACGACTCGCTCAGCCGGACCACCCCCTCCCCCGCCTCGGCCAGTTCGCCGAGCAGGTCGACCAGGCGGGCCAGCCGGGGCGTCAGCGGCCCGGCGGTCAGGTCGAGGGTGATGGTCAGCGAGGGCGTGGAGCGGGGCCGACCCGGAATCACCCGGTCGGGACGGCCCGGCGGGTGCGGACGCGCGGTGAGGGCGACGAGGGACATCAGAGCCTCCTGTGTGGCGGTGCGTCCGCCACGCCCGGTGGGGCGCGACGGTCAGTGCGGCGTCCGGCCGGCGGTCACCGGCGGCGCGAAGGACGGGGTACGGTGCGTCGGGCCCAGGGCCGGCAACCCGGCGATCCGCCAGGCGACGAAGCCGCCCACCACGTCGGTCGCCCGGTGCAGGCCGATGTCCTGCAACGCGGCGGCGGCCAGCGACGAGGTGTAGCCCTCCTGGCAGATCACCAGCACCTGCAGGTCGTAGTCGACCGCCTCGGGCAGCCGGGCCGGGCAGCGCGGATCGAGCCGCCATTCCAGGACGTTGCGCTCGATCACCAGTGCGCCCGGCACGGTGCCGTGGGCGGCCCGCTGGGCGGCCGGCCGGATGTCGACCATGATCGCCCCGCCCCGGCAGGCCAGGTGCGCCTGTTCGGGGTCGAGCCGACGCAGTCGGGTGCGGGCTTCGGCGAGGATCTCGTCGATGCCGCGCGAACCCGGTGGTGGGGCCGGACAGCTCTTGGTGAGGGTGGCGTGTTGCGGCATCGTCGCGGTCCTTCCAGGGGCGAGCCGACAGGTGGGGGAAACGGCGGGCGGCGTCACCAGGAGACGCCGGCGTGGGCGATCTCGGCGACCCGGAGCCGCCCGTCGACGAGGTGGTAGCGGGTCATGTGACGCAGCGCGGGGAGGTAGACGTGCACGCTGACCGCCGGTTGGTCGCCACGGTTGGTCACCACGTGCACGTGCCGGGGGCCGAACCGGCGACCGGAGCCGGCGGTGAGGCGGTGCGGGCGCAACCGCCCACCGGAGACCGTCTGCTCGGTCAGCTCGCCGGCGACGACCAGGAAGGCTCCCGAGGAACCGCCGTGGTCGTGCAGGTCGGTGCCCTGCCCGGGCAGCCAGCTCAACGCCCAGACCTCGTGGTCGTCGGCCGAGGCGAGCCGGGCGTACCACCGCTCGGCGCGGTCGAACCGCAGCGGCACCGCCCAGGTGGTCGGGTCGGCGTACCGGGCGGCGACGGTGAGCAGGTCGGTGGCGTGGATGCTGGTCATGGCTTCTCCCGTGTGATGCGTCCCCCGACACTCTAGACTGTAAAGCCTATAGGTTTAGTAGGTAATACCGAATGTTGGGACGCGCCGGGCGGGCCGGCTCCCGTCACCGGCGGTCACCGGGCCCGGGCCTCTAGGCTGAACCGATGACCGAGGAGTTCGACGCCGAGACGCTGGCCTTCGCCCACCGCATGTTCGACCTGGCCCGCGCGGGCGAGGCCACGGAACTCGGTGGCCACGTCGACGCCGGGCTGCCGGTCAACCTGACCAACGACAAGGGCGACACGCTGCTCATCCTGGCCGCCTACCACGCCCGTCCGGAGACCGTCACGGCCCTGCTGACCCGGGGTGCCGACCACACCCGGGTCAACGACCGGGGGCAGACCGCACTCGCCGCGGCGGTGTTCCGGCGCAACGCCGAGACGGTACGCGCCCTGCTCGACGCCGGAGCCGACCCCGACCACGGGACCCCCTCGGCGGTCGAGACGGCCCGCTTCTTCGACCTGCCGGAGATGCTGACGATGCTCACCACCCGGCGGACCTGATCAACCCGTCGGGGCCGACGGTGCGCCGTGCCCGCGCCGGCAGGCCGCACCATCGCACATCATGATCGGACCTTCAGGCGGGCCCGTCGGTCGGCTTGACGGCCTCGATCAGGAAGCGCCGGGAGTGGGCCACGAAGGCGCCCTCGGCGCGGATGGTGGCGTGCAGCCGTTCGAGCTGCGGCCGGTACCGGTCGACGTCGAAGTCCGGCACGGTCCAGACCACCTTGCGCAGGAACCAGACCACCGCGCCGACGTCGTGGAACACCGCCCGCAGGGTGGCCCGTTCCAGCCGTACCACGTGCAGGCCGGCGGCCCGGGCGGCGGCCACCGCCGGGGCGGTGTGCCGGGTGGCCGGCGGCGGCAACGGGCCCAGCACCGCCTCGCTCAGCTCCCGCATGGTGCCGGCGCCGATCTGCTGGGACAGGAAGCACCCGCCGGGGCGCAGCACCCGGGCGACCTCCGCCCATCCGGTGTCCACCGGGTGCCGGCTGGTCACCAGGTCGAAGGCGGCCTCCCGGAACGGCAGCCGGGACCCGGGAGCGAGCTGCACCACCCGGCCGCCGACCCGCCGCAGCGTACGCCGGGCGAGGGCGACGTTGGGCGGCCACGCCTCGGTGGCGACCAGCAGCGGCGGCGGTTGGGGCAGCTCGGCGAGCACCTCTCCCCCGCCGGTGTCGATGTCCAGCGCGGTCGTGACCGTCGCCATCCGCGCGGCCACCTGTCGGGCGTAGCCCCACGGTGGACGCTCCTCGGTGGCCCGTCCGTCCAGCCAGCCGAAGCCCCAGCCGTCGACGGGCGCGGCAGCGGCCTCGGCGATCAACTCCGCACAGCTCGGCTCGACCATGCGCCCACCCTCGGGCAGCTCCGCACGGTCGGCAACCGGATTACCGGGGTCGGCGCGGACCTCCGTGACCCCGGCCAGACGCCGCGACGGCGATCAGGGGGCGGGGACGCGATCAGGGGGCGGGGTGGAGGATCTCCACGGTGGAGCCGGCGGGGACACCGTCGAGGGTGTCGAACCCGGTGGGCTCGCGGCGACCGGACTCGAACTGCCGCATCAGCCGGGTGCCCAACCCGACGCCGACCGCACCGACGAGCAGCGCGACCAGCTCCGTCACCAGCAGCACCCCGCTCGCACCGCGCTGCGGGGCATCCGCCCGGACCAGGCAGGACAGCAGGAAGAGCGCGGCCATGCCGGCGTTGACCATGTTGAAGGTGACCATGGTGCGACGGTGCGGCCCCGGCCGTACGTCCCACAGGTCGATCATGCCGGCGACGGCGGCGAGCCCGGCGGCCACCAGCGCGGCGATCGCCGTCCAGTAGCCGACCTCGCCGAGGAACGCCGGGCCGCCCGCGACGTCGGCGAGATCGAACACGGTGGCACTGACGAAGAGCCCGAACGGGAACGTCACCAGCATCGGTTGGATGGGATGCCCCTGCACCCTCAGGCGGCTCTCCATCGTTTCCTCCCCGGGGTCGGCTCAGCTCACCGGTCCAGGGTGCTACCCGCGGGTCGCTTCGACGAAACGGTCGGGCCGTGATTCGCGGGTCCGGAGAGAAACGACACCGTCGGCCGAGGTCGTACCGGGATCAGGGTCGGCGACGTAGCGGCATCGCCACACGCCGATGCCGGTGCGTGGGTCCCGGTGCGTGGATCGACCGAACCGCGCGGTCGTCAGGACTCGCGGGGGCGGGAGACGGTGGTGACCAGCCGTTCGGCCACCTCCCGCAGCGGGATGTCCAGCGAGGACGCCGCGCTGCGCAGCACGTCGAGGGCCTCCGGCGCCGGGCAGCCCCGTTGGGTCATGATCACCCCGACGGCCTGGCCGACGACGTTCTCCCCGAGCAGCGCGCCATCGCGTTCGCTGTCCCGCTCGGCCCGCCTGGCCCGGTCCCGTACGGCGGCCAGCAGCAGTCCCGCGTGCTCGGCGAGCAGCATCGCGGTGAGCTGGTGCCGGGTGCCCAGCGTGCCGTGCCGGCCGGCGTACAGGTTGATCGAGCCGATCGCCCGCTCGTCCACGTCCACCGGGGCGGAGATCACCCCGTACACGCCGAGCCGGCGGGCGCGGTCGGTCCAGGCCACCCACCGGTCCTCGGCGGTCAGATCCGTCGCGATGATCATCTCGCGGCGGCGGATGGCGTCCATCGCTGGTGACTCCGCACCGTGCCCCAGGTCGTCCAGCTCGGCCAGCCGGGGGTCCGACGCGGCCACCCCGGCGGGCTCGCCGGCCCGTAGCGCGGTGAAGCCGCACCAGAGCACCCCCGGGACGGCGTCCGCGGCGATCCGGACCAGCTCGGTCAGCGCCTCGTCGAAGTCGTCGACCGCGATCAGCCCCGCGGTCAGCTCCCGCAGCAGGGCGGCCGTCTCCAGTACCCCGAGCGTGTCGATGGTCAGCTCCCGCATGTCCACGTTCACCGGCCCGCGGGCTCCGTCGTACACCTGCCGCCCGGCACCGGCGTCGTTGCCTGTGTCATCGTGATGATCTCTCTCCCGAGTCGTGGGCCCCGGGCTACTACCCTGGCAAAACCGGATCGAAACCGCGTAAAGGAACCCCTCCGGCGCATTTCGCGCCGGAGGGGTTCCCGGGCCGCTCAGCGGGCGGCGGCGAGCCGCCGGCCGACGGAGGCGATCAGCCGGTCCAGTTCCGAACCGAACGGGTTGTCGTGCACCAGGTACGTCCAGGTGGCGCTGGGCCGTACCAGCTTGGCGGCGTCCGGCTCCCAGTCCTCGGCGAACTCGGTCTCCTCGAAGGTCGCCAGGGTCCGCGTCTCGATCTCGGGGATGAGGTTGGTGAACGCCGGCACCGCCGCCCGGTGGAACTCGTCGAGCGGGTCGAGCCGGCCCAGCGCCC
Source organism: Micromonospora sp. WMMD735 (assembly GCF_049178995.1). Classification (NCBI taxonomy): domain Bacteria; kingdom Bacillati; phylum Actinomycetota; class Actinomycetes; order Micromonosporales; family Micromonosporaceae; genus Micromonospora; species Micromonospora sp. WMMD735. Next base: position 873,869 of record NZ_JBMHMJ010000002.1, on the reverse strand, counting down.
GCAGGTGCACGCCCTCGCGGACCTCGGACAGCTCGGCCAGGTGCTCCGCCCAGAGCCGGTCGGTGTGGTAGAGCGCGATGGAGCGCGCCACCCGGGCCAGCAGGTCCTCGTCCATCTCGCCGGCCTTCTCGGGCATCCGGTCGAGCAGCATCAGCGCGGCCACGTCCGAGGTGAGCAGCCGCTCCCGACGCTCGGCGAGGGCGATCCGCTGCTGCTCGATGACCACGCTGTAGCGCCAGGTGTTGCGGTGGATCTCGTGGTTGACGCCCTCGGCGACCCGCTGGGCGTGCTCCACCGCGTAGTCGACCTGCTCGTCGGTGACCAGGCCGTCGGCGTTCATCCGGGGCGAGGCCGGAACGGTGTCGCCGGCGTGCCGCACGACCAGGTCGTCCTCCAGGCTGACGAAGAAGACCGAACCGCCCGGGTCACCCTGCCGGCCGGCCCGACCACGCAGCTGGTCGTCGACCCGGCGGCTGTCGTGCCGGCCGCTGCCGATCACGTAGAGGCCGCCGAGTTCGGCCACCCGCTCCTGGTCGACCTGCTCGCTGCCGCCGAGCCGGATGTCCACGCCCCGGCCGGCCATCTGGGTGGAGACGGTCACCGCGCCGTACGCGCCGGCCTCGGCGATGATCGCCGCCTCCTCGTCGTCGTTCTTGGCGTTGAGCACCACGCACGGCACCCCGGCGGCGTGCAGACCGGCGGCGAGCCCCTCGGACTCCTTCACGTCGAGGGTGCCGACCAGCACCGGGCGGCCGGCCTCGTGGCAGCGCCGGATCTCGTCGATCAGCGCCTCCTCCTTCTCGGCCCGGGTCGCGTAGATCCGGTCCGGCTCGTCCTCGCGGACGCAGGGGGTGTTCGGCGGGATCACCGCGACCTCAAGGCCGAAGAACTCGCGGAGCTGGTCGCCGACCAGCACCGCGGTCGCCGTCATGCCGCACAGCTTGGGGTAGAGCGCGATGTACGCCTGCACGGCGATGGTGCCCAGCACCTCGCCCTCGGCGGTGGCGTCCAGCCCCTCCTTCGCCTCCACGGCGGCCTGCAGGCCGTCGGGCCAGCGGCGGCGCTGGGCGACCCGGCCGCGCATCTCGTCGATCAGCTCCACCGATCCGTCGCGGACGATGTAGTCGACGTCGCGGTGCAGCAGGGCGTGCGCGTGCAGCGCCACGTTCACCGCGGAGAGCTGGCCGACGTGCTCGGTGTCGTACAGGTCGATACCGCCCAGCTTGGCCTCGACGGCGGCCAGCCCCTCGGTGGTGAAGGCGACGCTGCGGCCGTCCTCGGCGACCGTGTAGTGCCGGCCCTTGCGCAGGCCGCGCACGAGCGCGGCGGAGGCGTGCACCGGGTCCTGCTCGCCGGTGGTCGAGCCGGCCAGCACCATCGGCACCCGGGCCTCGTCGATCAGGATCGAGTCGGCCTCGTCGACGATGGCGGTGGCCAGCGGCGGCTGGACCCGGTCGGCGATGTCGGTGACGAGCTGGTCGCGCAGGAAGTCGAAGCCGGCCTCGCTGACCGAGACGTAGGTGACGTCGCAGCCGTACGCGGCCCGCCGCTCGGCCGGGGTGGAGGCCTCGTTGACCCAGCCCACGGTCAGCCCGAGCAGCCGGTAGACCGGCGTCATCCACTCGGCGTCCCGGCGGGCCAGGTAGTCGTTGACGGTGAGCACGTGCACCGGCCCGTTGCCCAGCCGGACGTGCCCGTAGGCGGCGATGGTGGCGGTGAGCGTCTTGCCCTCACCGGTGGCCATCTCGGCGACCTTGCCGGACAGCAGCGCCATCGCGCCGAGCAGCTGCACGTCGTACGGCCGCTGGTCGAGGCCCCGGCGGGCGGCCTCGCGGCCGACGGCGCAGATGTCCACGTACTCCGTGGCGGCACCGGCGGCCTCGGTCAGCGCGTCGTCGTCGAGCGCCGACAGCTCTTCCTCACGCGCGGCGACCCGCGGCAGCAGCTTCTCCAGCGGAGCCAGGTCGACCGTCGTCCCCGGGCGCTGGAGGAACCGGCGGAACCTGCTCTTCAACCGTTGCGACACACCCATGAGCGGCAACGGTACGCGAATTCGGCCGCGAACGGCTGCCCGGTCCGCACGTTGCGATCCCGCTGTCCGATTCCCGGCCCATCCGGGCAGGTCAGCGAGGTGTGCCGGCGGCCCACCGGCAGGTGGCGGGCAGCTGGTCGACCGGGACGCAGGCTGACGGTCGTCGATGATCAGCGAGGCCGGCCCCGCGTGCGCGGCGACGCAGGCGATCGCGCCGCCGGTCGGTGCCCGGCGGGCCGTCACCCCCCGCGTGCGCGGCGACGCAGGCCTTACTGAGCTGGGGCGCTATAGATCAACTTCCTGGTTGCGGTTCACTCTGCCGCACGAGCCGACGCCGCCCGACTCGCGAAGTCGACGAAGCCACGCCACGCCGCCGGGGCGAACGTGAGCACCCCGCCGTCCCGGTCCTTGCTGTCCCGCACCAGGACGACACCGGGAAGGTTGCCCGCGACCTCGACACAGTTGCCGCCGTTGCCGCCGCTCTTCGTAGGTCGAGGCGGAACAGCACCTGACCTCACTCGACAGTGGCCGCCAGACCGACCTGACCCGCCGTTTCCTGGCCTGGCCGCCCCCACCAGCCGCCCCTTTACCCCGGTGATCAAGAGGTTTACGTCAAGAATCCGTTCCACCATGACGCAAACCTCTTGATCACCGGGGCAGGGCAGCGAGGGCTAGGCGGGCGAGGCAGGGCGGCGGTGCGGGGTGGTCAGGGGGTGAGGACGACCTGGAGTTCGTGGCGGCGACGGCAGGCCAGGTCGGTGAAGAGCGCCGGGGCGTCCACGAACGGGACCACGGCCGAGATCAGGTGCGCGCGGACCAGGTCGCCGTGTCGGCGCAGCAGGTCGATCGTCTCGGCGGAGAGCCGTTCCCGGTCCCAGGTCGGGGCGAGACCGCGCGGCACCCGGCCGATCTGGGCGCAGCGCAGCGTCAGCCCGTTGTGGTGGAACTCCTCGCCGAGCCGGACGGCGTCCGCGCCGCCCGGATAGAAGGCCAGGTCGACCACCGTGCCCTGGGGGCGCAGCAGGCGCAGCGCCAGGTGCAGCGCGTGGTCCTGGCCCCGGCACTGGAACACCACGTCGGCGCCCCGGTCCCCGACGCCGTGGTTCCACCGGGTCTTGAGCACCACCGCCGGGTCGTCGGCGGTCGGGTCCAGGGTTTCCAGCCCGAGGGCCTCGGCGACCTGCCGGCGCTGCGACGTGGGGTCGACCACCACCACCGAGGCGGCTCCGTGCCGGCGGGCGAACAGGGCGGTGAGCAGGGCGACCACGCCACCGCCGACGACCGCCACCCGTCGGCCGCGCACCCCGTCGCCGAGGGTGCGCACACCGGCGCCGTACAGGTCGGCGGCGGCGTGCAGCAGCCCGTTGGCGCAGATCGGGCCCATGTGCGCCACGTAGACGCCGAGCATCGGGTCGAGGTCGTCGGGCAGCGGCACGAACCGTTCGGCGAGCGGGTCGGCGACGTACCCGGTGCGGTGGCCGTACGTCATCGCGCCGACGGTGCCGACGGTGATCGCCGGGGTGCGGCTCTGCACCACCTCGGCGACCTGCATGTAGCCGAGCCGGGTGACCGGGTACGGGGTGCCGGCGGCGCCCGGCCGGAACAGGCCGAGCGCGGGGTCGAGGGTGACGGTGAGGTGGGGGTTGGTGCCCTTGACGAAGCTCAGCTCCGTCCCGGCGGAGACCCCGCTGTAGCGGGTCCGCACCCGGATCATGCCCTCGCCCAGCTCACCGGCGTCCTGCTCGGCCAGCGCGACGCGCCCCGGGCCGTCGACCACGACCACCGTGTCACGCATCGACGCCCGCCCCCGTGGGCGCGCCGGGCCGGCCGTCGGTGGTCGGCGTGAGCGCGGCCGGGCCGGTGGGCAGGCTGACGCCGCGGCCGGTGCGGGCGCTCCGGGCGAGCGCGACCGCCAGTCGTTGGGTGCGCAGCGCCTCCGCGTACGGCACCCGGATGTCGTCGCCGACGCCGGTCACCGCGTCGACGAAGGCCCGGTCGACGGCGACCCGGGCGGCGTCGGGGTCGGCCGGGAGGTGGCGTTCCCCGTCGGCGTCCCGGACGGTCAGACCGTCCTCGGTCAGCGAGAGGGCCAGCCCGTCGGCGAGGATCTCCAGTCCGGCCCGGTGCTTCCAGCCGAGCACGCAGGCGGCGGCGAGGGTGCCCACCGCGCCGGAGGCGAAGCGCAGCGTGGCGGCGGTCACCGAGTCGATGTCGGCGTCGTCCACCGGGGGTGGGTTGCCGTCGCCATAGGCGGTCACCTCGACGGCCTCGCCGACCAGCACCCGGGTCAGGTCCAGGACGTGGGCGGCCTGCTCGACCACCGGGCCGCCGGAGCGGTCCCGCACCGCCCACCAGGCCACCGGGGGCACCTTGTCCAGCCAGGCCCCGTTGACCATCCGCACCGGACGGTCGGCGAGCAGTTCCCGGGCCCGCGCCACCACGTGCAGGTAGCGCCAGTGGTGCCCGACGGCGGTGAGCAGTCGCCGCTGCTCGACCAGGGCGGCGATCCGTTCGGCGGTGTCCAGGTCGACCGCGACCGGCTTCTCCACGAACATCGGCACCCCGGCGGCGACGACGGCCTCCTCCACCGGCCCGTGGGCGAACGGCGGCACGCAGACGTAGACCGCGTCGGGGCCGGCGGCCAACAGGTCGTCGACGTCGGCGAAGGCCCGGGTCGAGTGGGTGTCGGCCAGCCGGGCGGCGGCGGACCGGGTCACGTCGGTGACCCCGACCAGTTCGACGTCGGCGAAACTCCCCAGCACGCGGGCGTGACGTTGCGCCACCCCACCGGCCCCGACCAGCCCCACCCGGCACGTACGCATACCCTCGGCCCTCCCGACGCGGTCACCACTACCGCGCACAGCACTGCCCCGGCGCGGCGGGGCGAAACCCCGGCGGTCACCGCAACACAGCGTTCATCTGCCGGGAACCGGCAGGTGGAGCCGCCGTGATCAAGTTGTTAGGGAATATCCAGTTAACGAATGTGCAGAGACGGGAAAACCAAGTCTGCGTTTTCCGCCATGGATCTGGGGGTTTGCCAGTGCGGGACACAGAACCGATCGTCTCCCCTGTCGTGGAGGCATGGGCCACCTACCGGACGACGTCGGCGCAGGACTGGCCCACGCGACGGCTGATCAGAGCCAAGGGGGAGAACCGGGTCAGCGTGGTGCTGCCCGCCCGCAACGAGGAAGCCACCGTCGGGGCGATCGTCTCGACGATCCGGGAACACCTGATGGACCGCGTCCCCCTGGTCGACGAGTTGATCGTGGTCGACTCGCGGTCGACCGACCGGACCGCGCAGGTGGCCCGGGCCGCCGGCGCGGAGGTGGTCGGCCAGGACGAGATGACCCGGGGCCTGCCCCGGCTGACCGGCAAGGGCGACGCGCTCTGGGCCGGCCTGGCCGCCGCCGAGGGCGACGTCGTCGCGTTCGTCGACGCCGACCTGCGGGAGTTCCGGCCGCACTTCGTGACCGGGCTGATCGGCCCGCTGCTGGTCGACCCGTCGGTGGAGTTCGTGAAGGGCTTCTACCACCGGCCGCTGGTCGGCACGACCAGCGTGGAGACCGACGGCGGCGGGCGGGTGACGGAGCTGATGGCCCGGCCGCTGCTGAACCTGTTCTGGCCGGAGCTGGCCGGTTTCGTGCAGCCCCTCGCGGGCGAGTACGCCGGCCGGCGCGAGGTGCTGGAGCGGGTGCCGTTCGTCACCGGTTACGGGGTCGAGACGGCCATGCTGATCGACCTGCTGGAACTGGTCGGCCTGGACGCGCTGGCCCAGGTCGACCTGGGCGAGCGCAAGCACCGGCACCAGGACACCGCGGCCCTGGGCCGGATGTCCGCGCAGATCATGCACACCGCCTGGGCGCGGTTGCAGCGGCGGGGCTGGGCCGCCCCGGGCACCAGCCCGGGTGCCGTGCTCACCCAGTTCCGTCGGGGCGGCTCGGAGGCGCTGCCGAATCTCGACCGGGAGGTCGTCGTCAACGACGTCTCGGTGCAGGAACGCCCGCCCCTGGCCGAGCTGCGGCCCCGGCTGCCACGCCGGCGGGTCGCCGCGTGACGACGCGTCGCGCCGGCGGCTGCGCCACCCGACGCGCGGGGTCGAGACCCGCCCGGGACCCCGTCCGTCCCGAGAGGAAATCCCGACCATGAGCCTCACCGTGCTGATGAACGCCGGCCCGTGGCTGTCCGTGCCGCCACCCGGCTACGGCGGCATCGAGAACGTCGTCGCCACCCTGGTGCCGGAGCTGCGCCGGCTCGGGGTGCGGGTGGTGCTCGCCTCGGTGGGGTCGAGCACCCTGCCGGTGGACGAGAAGTTCTCGGTCTTCGACGACGGGCAGTTCGCGGCGCTGCAACGGCCGTACAACCAGGTGTGCGGGGTGTCCCAGGCGCACCTGGCCGGGGTGGTCCGGCAGCTGCACGGCCGCGACGACGTCGACCTGGTGCACGACCACGTGGAGGCGGTCGGGCTGGCCACCCTGGCGGCGATGGGGCCGGACGCCCCACCGGTGCTGCACACCCTGCACTGGGACCTGGCCAAGCACCCCGAGCTGTACGGCACCCTCGACGGCGGGGCACGGGTACGGGTCAACGGCGTCTCCGCCGCCCAGTTGGCCCGCGCGCCCCGGGCGCTGCGGGAGCACGCGGTCGGGCACGTGCACCTGGCGACCCCGCTGGCGGTGCACGCCGACCGGGCGCCCCGGCCGGTGAAGGGCGACCACACGGTCATCCTGGGCCGGATCAACCCGGGCAAGGGGCAGGACGTCGGGGCCCGGCTGGCCCGGCGCACCGGGGTGCCGCTGGTGCTCGCCGGCCCGGTCGGGCCCTACCACCGGCCGGCGGACCTGGCGGCGGCGGGCGACGGGGCCCGGCAGAACCCGGACGTGCGGTTCTTCTACGACGAGGTCGCCCCGCACGTCGACGGGGAGCTGGTCCGCTGGGTCGGCACGGTGGCCGGTCGGGAACGCGACGACCTGCTGGCCGGGGCGCGGGCGGCGCTGTTCCCGCTGCGGTGGGAGGAGCCCGGCGGGACGGCCGTGGTGGAGTCGCTGGCGCTGGGCACGCCGGTGGTGGCGACCGCCCGGGGCTGCCTGCCCGAGTTGGTCGACCACGGGCGGACCGGACTGCTCACCGACGACGAGGACGAACTGGGTGAGCTGCTGCTGGCGGCGCGGCGGCTCGACCCCGACGAGTGCCGCCGGGAGGCCGCCGCCCGGTTCACCCCGGCGGTGATGGCGCAGCGCTACGTCGCCCTCTACGAGACGGTCCGCGCCGCCGCCCGGGTGCCCGAGCTGCGGGCCGCCTGAGCCGGCCGGGCCCGGGGACGGCTCGCACCGGGGCCGTGGGCGACGCCGCCCACGGCCCCGGTTTCGTCCCGCCGGACCCCGGGTACCTGGCGGTTCTCCCCAGCACCACGAACGGAATCGAGGGGCCGATGGTCAGCCGGATCACCTGCGAGGTCAGCGACGCGTCACCGGTGACCGTCGTACGCCTCGCCGGCGCGCTCGACCTGGGCACCATGCGCGCCGTGCACACCGTGTTGGACCGCTGCCTGACCACGCTGCCGGACGCGCTGGTGGTCGACCTGGGCGGGGTGACCGTCGCCGACCGGCTGGCGCTGTCGGTGTTCGCCGCCACCGCCCGGCAGGCCGCCGACTGGCCGGCCGTGCCGATGGTGCTCTGCTCTCCCCCGCCCGACGCCGCGGCCTGGTTGGCCACCTCCACCACCTGCCGGGTGGTGCCGGTACGGCAGGACTGCGCGGAGGCGACCCGGTGGGCCGGGGCGACCGCCGCACCCCGGTTGCGGGCCCGGTTGGAGCCGGTGGCGGGGGCCTGCCGGCGGGCCCGTGAGCTGGTCGGCGACGCGTGTTCCCGGTGGAACGTGCCGCACCTGGTGGAACCGGCGTCGCTGGTGCTCAGCGAGCTGGTCGGCAACGTGGTCCGGCACGCCCACACCCCGATGCGGATCACGTTGACCCTGCACCAGCCGTACCTGCGGGTGGCCGTGGCCGACGGCAGCCGGACGGCGGCCCGCGCGGCCAGCCCGGACCTGTCCGCCGAGGGCGGCCGGGGGCTGCTGCTGATCCGGGAGATGGCGCAGCGCTGGGGCAGCTCCCCGCTGGCCGACGGCAAGGTGGTGTGGGCACTCCTGCCGGCGAATTGACCGAAATTCCCCCTGTCGCCTGGTTACATGGGCGGAGGGCGGGTAGTCGCGCCCGTCCTTTCTGTCGTCACGACGGGGTGAGAGAGCCATGCCCAGACGGGTAACCACGGAGCCCGCACGAGACCGGGGGCCGGCCATCCTCGCCCCGGCCCGGTTCGGCGGCTTTCCCGGGCCGGTCCGCCCGGCGCTGCCCGGCAACAAGCTGCTCCGGCTGCTCGGCACCACCGACGCCAAGCAGATCGGCCTGCTCTACCTGGCCACGTCGTTCGTGTTCTTCCTGATCGGCGGGGTGCTGGCCCTGCTCATCCGGGCCGAGCTGGCCCGGCCGGGGATGCAGTTCCTCTCCCCCGAGCAGTACAACCAGGCGTTCACCATGCACGGCACGATCATGCTGCTGCTCTTCGCCACCCCGCTGGTGTTCGCCTTCGGCAACTACATCGTCCCGTTGCAGATCGGCGCCCCGGACGTGGCGTTCCCCCGGCTCAACGCGTTCGCGTACTGGCTGTACCTGTTCGGCGGGACCATGGTCGTCGGCGGCTACCTCACCCCCGGCGGCGCGGCCGACTTCGGCTGGACGGCGTACAACCCGCTCAGCGACGCGACGAACTCCCCGGGCATCGGGGCGAACCTGTGGGTGGTCGGCCTGGTCGTCTCCGGGCTGGGCACCATCCTGGGCGCGGTCAACCTGATCACCACCACGCTGACCCTGCGCGCGCCCGGCATGACCATGTTCCGGATGCCGATCTTCACGTGGAACATGCTGCTCACCGCCGTCCTGGTGATCCTGGTCTTCCCGCTGCTGGCCGCCGCGCTGCTGGCGCTGGGGGCGGACCGGCTGCTCGACGCGCACGTCTACGACGCGGGCACCGGCGGGCCGATGCTGTGGCAGCACCTGTTCTGGTTCTTCGGCCATCCCGAGGTCTACATCGTGGCGCTGCCGTTCTTCGGCATCATCACCGAGATCATCCCCGTGTTCAGCCGCAAGCCGATCTTCGGCTACACCGGGCTGGTGCTGGCCACGGTCGCGATCACCGTGCTGTCGATGACCGTGTGGGCGCACCACATGTTCGCCACCGGCCAGGTGCTGCTGCCGTTCTTCAGCTTCCTCAGCTACCTGATCGCGGTGCCCACCGGGGTGAAGTTCTTCAACTGGATCGGCACCATGTGGAAGGGGCAGCTCACCTTCGAGACGCCGATGCTGTTCGCCATCGGGTTCCTGGTGACCTTCCTGCTCGGCGGCCTCACCGGGGTGCTGCTGGCCAGCCCGCCGGTGGACTTCCACGTCACCGACTCGTACTTCGTGGTGGCGCACTTCCACTACGTGCTGTTCGGCACGATCGTGTTCGCCGCGTTCGGCGGGGTCTACTTCTGGTTTCCCAAGATGACCGGCCGGCTGCTCGACGAGCGGCTCGGCAAGCTGCACTTCTGGACCATGTTCATCGGCTTCCACGCCACCTTCCTGGTGCAGCACTGGCTGGGCGACGAGGGGATGCCCCGCCGGTACGCCGACTACCTGCCCGGCGACGGCTTCACCACGCTCAACATGATCTCCACGGTCGGCTCGTTCGTGCTCGGCGCGTCCACCCTGTTCTTCCTCTACAACGTGTGGAAGTCCTGGCGGTACGGCGCGCTGGTGACCGTCGACGACCCGTGGGGTTTCGGCAACTCCCTGGAGTGGGCCACCACCTGCCCGCCGCCGCTGCGCAACTTCGACCGGATGCCCCGGATCCGCTCCGAACGCCCCGCCTTCGACGCCAAGTACGGCCCGCTCGTCGCCGACCTCGGCCGGGACCTGCCGCAACGCACCACCCGGCCACCACAGGAGTTGCACGACGAGCTGCGCCACGAACGGCACGTCCCCGAGTCGCCTGCGGCCGAGGGCGCGCACGGGGCCCGGGAGGCGGTGGAGTACCAACCCGCCCCGCAGTCGGGTGCCCGCCCGGTGGTGGTGCCCGAACCGGAGCAGGTCCGCCGCCCCGGCTTCGCGCACTCCGACGCCCCGCAGGACGACGACCCGGGCGGTGCGAACCCCGACACCCCCGAACGGTGGCGGCACCCGCACGGCACAGACGACGACGACCCCGGACGGCGCTGACCCGCAACGGTCCTCGGGCCGGCGCCCCCGCGCGGGGGTGCCGGCCCGACGTTCGTCCTCCCGCCGACCGGAGCCGGGGTCAGGCGTCCACGGTGGCGGGCAGGCCGGCGGCGGCCAGCGAACGGCGTACCGCCGGCTGGACCCGGGTCAGCCGCAACGGCACCCCGGTGCGCAGGGCGGCGTCCCGGCCGGCCACCAGCGCGGCGATGCCACCGGCGTCCACCCCGCCCGCGCCGTCCAGGTCCACCACCAGTTCGCGGGGCTGCCCGGCGACCGCCTCCAGCATCATCCGGCGCAACTGGTCCGCACCGTCGCGGTCGATCTCGCCCCCGACCTCGACGACCGTCCGTTCCGCGGTGCGTTTGACCGCGATCCGGTTCCGGCCGGTGTCCGCCTCGGCGGAGCCGTTGCACCACGGCGGCGGGGTGTCGGCGAGCATCGCCTGACGCAGCCAGGTCAATGCCCGCGACAGCAACCGGGACACGTGCATCTGGGAGATGCCGAACCGGGCGGCGATCTCCGCCTGGGTCTGGTTGCCGTAGAAGCGCATCGCCAGGATGCGCCGCTCCCGCCAGGGCAGCCGGTGCAGCAGCCCGCTGACCGTCACCCGGTCGTCCACCGACTCCAACGCGTTGTCCGACTCGCCGACCAGGTCACCGAACTCGGCGGAACTCTCCCCGCCGACGGGCGCGTTGAGCGAGGCGGGGCTGTAGCCGGCCGCCGACTCCAGGGCGGCGAGGATCTCCTCCTCCGGCGTCTCCAGCCGGGCCGCCAGCTCGGCCACGCTCGGCGCGCGGGACAGCTCACTGGTCAACGCCGAGGTGGCCTGCCCGACCTCCAGGATCAGGTCCCGCAGCCGGCGGGGCACGTGCACCCCCCAGGTGCGGTCGCGGAAGTGCCGCTTGATCTCCCCGACGATGGTGATCGCCGCGTACGCGGTGAACGAACCCCGCTCGGGGTCGTACCGGTCGACGGCGTTGACCAGGCCGAGCCGGGCCACCTGCTCCAGGTCCTCCAACGGTTCACCCCGCCCCCGGTAGCGGCGGGCCAGCCGGCCGGCGAACGGCAGGGCGAACCGGACCAGGTCCTCACGGGCCTCCCCCCGGCGCTCCGGGGGCAGGCCGGCGATGCGCGCGGCGTACGCCAGCGCGGCGGCGTCCAGGTCCTCCAGGCCCCGCTCGGTCGGAGGTGGTGTGGTCGTGGTGGTCTGTCCGAACATCCGCGCCTCCCTCAGGAAGGTCCCCCGCCCGGATCGGGCCGGTCGGGCGCGTGGTGGCACCACGCACCGGGTCGGAAGTGGGGTTTCACGTGCCGCGCCGGGATCACCGGACGCGGGCGGGCGACGACCGGCCGCCACGCGACGGACCGTCGCGGCGGGCGGTCTTCCCGCTCCCCAGGTACTCAATCACGCGTCCCCGGGTTCGCGAGGATGTTTCGGCGTGCCGGGTCCGGCCGGGCGGCGCGGACACCCCGGGCGTCCCCTTTCCGGGCGACCGACCGGCCGTCCCGGGCCGGCCCGCGCTGCGGGCCGGGGGCGGTCAGGACACGGTGAGACCCAGTGGCGCGCCCGCCTCACGGAGCCCGGCCAGCGCGTCACCGACGCTCAGCGGCGGCGGCGTCGGCAGGTCGTACGGCTGGCCGCGCAGCACCTCGGTGGCCCGCCGGGTGGCCACCGACGCCACCGGGTAGCCCCGGGCGGCGGTCCGGTCCAGGGCCCGCCGGCGACGGCCGAAGCCCGCCACCGCCAGCCACTGCGGCAGCCCCGCCACGGCCGGCGACCGCAGTCCCGGCGACTCGGGCAGCACGTCCACCGAACTGAACGGCTCGCTGCCGGCGAGCCACCACTCCACCTCCTCGACGCTGCGCCGGGTCGCGTTCTCGCACCAGTACGGCACCAGCCCCGCCCGCACCACCTGCCACGGATCGAACACCCGGCCGCACTCCACCACCAGCCGGTCGCCCGTCTTGCCGGCCCGGCGCAGCCACCGGCGGTACAGGTCGGCGGTGGCCGCGCTGAGCGCCCCCGGGTGCGGCACCCGCACCTGACGCAGCTCGTGGCCCCGACCACCGGCCCAGTGCCCCAGCGCCCGGACGAACCCCGGCTCCACCCCGTGTTCGGCGGACTCCCCGGCGGCGGTGACCGGCGGCGGTTCCCACCCGTCCCCGGTCGCCCCGGCGGCCCGCAACACCTGACGCAGGGCGGGCGAGTCCGGGTGGAAGTCCACCGGTCGCAGGCCACTGGCCGGGCAGCCGACCTGGAAGCTGTGCCCCTGCCCGGAGTCGGACACCGGCCAGCGGCGCACGTCGTCGACCAGCAGCAGCGCCGCCCGGTCGGCCAGCCGGTCGGCCAGGAACCGGGCGTACGCCACCGGCAGCGCCCGGAAGCGGCCCACCAGGGTGATCGCCGTACCGGCCAGCGCGCCCCGGCTCGCCGGGCAGTGCACCTGACGGACGTGCAGCCCGGGGTTGCCGGCGAGGATCCGGGCGGCGAACGCGGCCCCCTGGTCGAGCGCGGCGGCGGGACGGTCCACCGCGCCGTGCGTCCAGTGGGCGGTCATCTCGAAGCCGGTGGGCAACCAGGGCACCCCGAGCGCCACGGCCAGGTGCACGGCGGCGGCGTGCGGCGCACCCAGCACCACCGCCGGGTACCGCTCCCGGGGGTACTGGTCGACGATCCAACCGGCCACCCGTTCCCCGTCCACCTCGGCGGCCTGGGCGGCGGTGAGCGCCACCCGGCCGGCGTTGCGCGCCACGGTGAACGGCGACGGTGACGGGGCATGCCCCAGGTCGGCGCAGTCCACCCCGCGCAGCGCGCGGGCGGTCGCGGCGACCAGCACCCGCGCGGTGCTGCCGGCCGTGACGACCCGGTCGCCGGCCAGTCCGGCCCCCCGGGCCGTCGGCCCGGCCGGTGCCGTCCGCACCGGTTCCACCCCGCCTCGTTCGCTCACCACGCGGCCCGGCTTCCCGCCCCTTCGGGGTCTAAACGGGGCATCGCGTCCCGACGGGGGCGATCCCGCCTCGCCCGCCGGTAGGCCGTAGCGGTGCCCGCCGGTCGGTGACCGCCCAGCCGGGCCGGTGCGGGCCGGTGCGGGTTTCACGGGGACCGGGCGGGGCACATCCGGACGATGAGCGCCGAGCCCGAACAGACCGCCGACGCGGCGGCCACCATCACCGCCTACCCGGACGGCCCGCTGCTGGTCCGGGGCGACTTCGCGCTGGTGACCCCCGACGGGCGGGCCATCGAGACCCGCCGGGGCGCGGTGGCGCTATGCCGCTGCGGGCGTTCGGGTCGCAAACCGTTCTGCGACGGCACCCACCGGGCCGTCGGTTTCCGTTCGGAGGCGTAGCGAGGACGTGCCGGCGGCCCAACTGTCCAGCAGGTGGGCGGCGAAGAGCCGGTCGGTGGCCAGCGCGGCGGCGGCCCCGAACAGGACGTCGCCGGCGAGGGCCGGTTCGGTACGGACCAGGCCGCCGCACAGGTCGTGCGCGGCGATCTGCTCGTGCACCGCGTCGGCCTCCACGTGCTCGTCGTAGAAGCGGGTGGCCGCCGCGTCGAGACCCAGCCGGCGCAGCCCGTTGCCGTAGCGGCGGTTGGGCAGCGAGGAGGTCATCTCGTAGGCGGCCAGGTGGCCCAGCAGCGCGCCGCGCAGCCGCCGGTGCAGGCCGAACAGCGAGATCAGGTTGTTGACGGCCAACGTGACCGCCGGTACCCGGTCCAGGTGGGCGGCGTAGTCGGTGTCCAGGCCGAGCCGTCCCAGGGTCACCCGGAACAGTTCGGCGTGCATCAGGTCGCACCGGCCGTTGCCGTACTCGTCCATCTGGATCTCGACCAGGGCGGCCTTGGCCGGTCCGCCGAGGCGGGGCAGCGCCCAGCTGTGCGGGTCGGCCTCGCGCAGGTGGTAGATCGAGCGGTGGGTGACGAACTCACGGAACTGGGCGAGGGTGGCCTGCCGGTGCAGGGTCCGGGCCAGCGACGGTCCGTCGTCGGCGGCGACCAGGGCGGCCAGGGCGGCGGGCACGCCGGCCGGCAGCACCGTCGGCTGCGGGCCGACCAGGCGGCGCACCGCCGCCTCGAACGGCCGTTCGGCCACGGCGCGCAGCGCCAGCAGGGACGGCTGCCACTCCCAGTCCTCGTCGACCCCGGCCCAGCCCCGGTAGTGCAGTTCATAGCAGAGGAAGAGGGTGAGCTGCCGGTCCTCGTCGGTCAGCGGGTCCGGACGGCCGCCACCGACGTCGCCGGCCAGCGCCTCGCCGAGTCCGGCCGGCAGGTCGTGCGGCGGCCGGTGCAACGCCGCCACCAGCGCGCCGGAGACCGGGCCGCGGGGCGTCGGCAGCGATGCCGGACCGTAACGGCGGTCGGTGGGTACGGACATCGCGCCTCCCTGGTGAATGCTGAGCTCAGGGATGCCCTGGGGCTGGGGCGCTAAACGAGGTCCTCGGCCTCGACGATCTGCCGCTCGGTTGCCATCATCCGGTCCCGGATGCGTCGGGTGGCGTCCCCGTCGGCGAAGAGACTCCGCAGGTCGGCCAGGGCCGGCTCCGGCGCGGTCGGGAACACCGCCGGGTCCACCACCGCCTCCAGCACGCACGGCCGGTCGGCGGCCAGCGCCTCGTCCCAGGCGGCGCCGACCAGCTCCGGCCGGTCCACCCGGACGCCGTGCAGGCCGAGCAGCCGGGCCCAGCCGGCGTACGGCACGTCGGCGTGCCGGCCGGCCACGCCCGGCGTCCAGCGGCCGTCGCCGAGCCCGGAGTGGTCCCGGTTGTTGAGCACCAGCACCACCAGCCGGGGATCGGCCCAGTCCTGCCAGCGGTGGGCCACGGTGATCAGCTCGGCGAGCCCGTTGAGCTGCATCGCGGCGTCACCGAGCAGGGCGAGCACCGGCACGTCCGGGCGGGCGAGCTTCGCGGCGAGCGCGTACGGCAGGGCGCAGCCGAGTGAGCCGAGGGCGCCGCAGAGCTGCGCGTCGACCCCGGGCGGCAGTTGCAGGTGGCGGGCGTACCAGGAGAGCACCGAACCGACGTCGACGGCGACCGACCCGGCGTGCGGCAACCGGGCGGACAGTTCCCGCAGGACCAGTTGCGGGTTGACCGGTTCGGCCGGTACGGCGGCGTGCGCGGCGGCCTCCGTGCGCCACCTGTCGACGGCGCCCTCGACGGTGGCCCGCCACTGCCGGTCGGGGCGGTCGGCGACCTGGCCCAGCAGCGCGCGCAGGGTCTCGGTGGCGTCACCGACCAGCGGCACGTCCACCGGGTACCGGGTGCCGATGCGTCGCCCGTCGATGTCGATCTGGATGGTGCGGGCCTGGCCGGGCATCGGGAGGTAGTCGGTCCACGGGTCGTTCGTGCCCACCAGCAGCAGGGTGTCCGCGCCGCCCATGAGCTGCGCGGCGGCCGTGGAGCCGACCTCGCCGAGCACCCCGGTGTGGAACGGCAGCCGCTCGTCGAGCACCGGCTTGCCCAGCAGCGAGGCGGCCACCCCGGCGCCCAGCCGGTCGGCCAGCGCGACGATCTGCTCCGCCGCGCCCCGGCCGCCCTGCCCGACCAGGATCGCCACCCGGTGCCCGACGGTGAGCAGTGCCGCGGCGGCGTCCAGGTCCGCCTGGTGCGGCAGCACCCGGGCCAGCGGTTCGCCGGGCGTCGCGGTGAGCACCCCGGCCGCGTGCGGTTGCAGCTGCGGCACGACGGCCTCCTGCAACGCCCGGGGCAGCACCACACAGGTCGGGCTACGGGTCGCCGCGGCCGTCCGGAACGCCTGGTCGAGCAGGGCCGGCAGCTGTTCCGGGGTACGCCCGTAGCGGACGAACTGGTGGCACACGTCGCCGAAGAGCCGGGTCAGTCCGATCTCCTCGTGCACCTCGCCGAGCGGCCCGGTGACGTCCTCGCCGACGATCGCCACCACCGGTCTGCTGTCCAGCTTCGCGTCGTACAGGCCGTTGAGCAGGTGCACCGCGCTGGGGCCCTGGGTGGCCAGGCAGACCCCGATGCCGCCGGTGAACTTGGCGTGCCCGGTCGCCATGAAGGCGGCGCTCTCCTCGTGCCGGGCGGGGACGAACTCCGGGTCCCCGCCCGCCGCGTCCAGCGCCTCGACCACGGGGGCGATCGCCTCCCCGGGGCAGCCGAAGGCGCGGGGCACCCGCCAGGCCCGTAGCCGGTCCACCACCAGATGCGCGACCGTGCGGTCAGCCACGGTCGCGTCCCGGGGTGGCCGGGTCGACGTAGCGCAGCACCGCACCGACGCCGTCGGCCAGGTCGGGAGCCTCGTCGGGACCGAGGACGGTCAGGTCGGCGTCGGTGCCGACCAGCGCCCGGACCAGTGCCGCGTCGGCCCGGACCCGTTGCGGGTCGGCCACGGCGGCGAGTCGGTCGGGTGCGGTGGCGATGTCGGTGGCCCGGGGTCCGATCCACAGCTCGCCGACGGCCGACGGGTCGTCGACCAGCAGCATGGTGTCGACCTGGTTGCGTTGCAGGGCGGCCACCACGGCGTCCAGCCCGGCGCCCACGTCCTCCTGGGTGCCGAACCGGTCGAGCGTGGCGGTGACGTGCTGGTCGGCGACCTCGGCGATGGTCTGCACGGTGACGTCGTCCATCGCCGCCGGGTCGGCGCCGCCGGCCCGGGAGCCGGCGTCGGTGCGGACCACCACGTCCTGCCAGCGGGCCGGCAGCTGGGCGGCGATCATCCCGGTGGCCCGGACGTCCCCGGCGACCACGACCACGTCCGCGCCGACCCGGTCGGCCAGTTCGGCGGTGGCCGCGGCGGCGTCCCCGGCGTTGTGGTGCCAGGCCTCCATCGCGGCCCGCTGGTAGCGGGACTGGGACCAGCCGCCGGGTTGCACCCGGCGCAGCGGGTAGCTCTGCCGGCCGGTGACGTGGGCCCGTCGGGGCACCCCGCCGGCGCTGACCGCGACCGCGTCCGCGCCGGTGCGGTCGGCGAGCACCCGGACCCAGGCGACCTGTTCCCCGCGTTGGGCGAGCAACGGCATGACGTGCGGCAGCGGGGCGTACGCGGCCAGGTCACGCAGGGGCGGCGCGGCGAGGTACTCGGCGAGCACCACCCGGCCCTGGTTGGCGAACGCGGCGAGTCCGTAGTCGCCCGGCAGCGGGTCGTGGCCGCGCACGACGCGGTCCAGCGCCGCGATGGTCGGCTCGTCCGCGCCGTCGGCGGCGAGTTGCCCGGCCAGGGCCCGCCAGCGCAGGTCCAGCGCCGGGCGCGCGTCCTGGGTGTCCCGGGAGGCGTCCAGGTAGACCGAGCACCACGGCCCGGGACGGTCGTAGAGCTGGTGCAGGAAGGACAGCTGCATGCTCGACCCCTTTCCGGCTCGGCCGCCCGCTTACCCGCGCCGCCGGGGATGTCACCTCGGCCGGGCCGGGTGACGTGACCGCCGGTTCATTCATGTCATTCGACCCGGAAGACGGATACCATCAGTGAACGGAACGGGACTCTCGGTGGTGAACATGGACAGCGATCTCCGCAATCGGGTGATACGCCCCACGCAGCGGATATTCACCGGGCGGGTGGTCCGGTTCATGGACGGCTACACCCGCGAGGTCAGGATCGGCCAGCCGGTGCTGGTGGCGGTGCTGACCGCGGCGAGCGTGGCCGGTCTGCTGGTGCTGCTGGTGCGCGCGGCGCTCTCGCAGGCCGGCGGCGGCACCCGGCGCACGTGGAAGGACCTGAAGAAGGGGCCGGAGTTCCTGGTCACCCCGGTCCGGCTGCGCGACGACAACGGCCAGCTCTACGAGGTGGAGCTGCACGGGCACCTGGCGCAGAGCGCCGTGCACCCGTCCGACTGGGTGCAGCTCACCCTGCGCCCGCAGGACGTCGACCTGCCGCCACGCATCGAACGGATCGTCAACCTGACCACCGCGCAGGTGCTCACCCCGCGTACCGCCACGGTGTGGAGCCACCTCGGCCCGCCGCTGCTGATCCAGGCGGTGCTGGGCGCGGTGCTGGTGCTGCTGGTCGCCGCCGCCGTGGTGCTCACCTGACGCCACCCGACCGGCTCCCGCCCGATCCGACGGTCCGGGGCCGGACCGGCGGCGGGCGGCCGTGGGCCATCCGGGGCGGTCAGCCGACCGGGGTCAGCGGACGCTGCGGCGCGGTGCTGCGCAGCAGGCCCCGGCGGGCCGCCCAACGTTCGAAGAGCAGGGTGGCGAACGGCGGCACCGCGCAGACCAGGGCCACGAAGGTGACCCCGGGCGACCACCGGTGCAGCCGGGCCACGGCGAGCACCAGCAGGCCGTACGCGACGAAGAGCGCGCCGTGGACCGGCCCGAAGACCTGCACGCCGATCTCGTTGCCCGGCGGGCCGTACTTGACCGCCATGCCGACCAGCAGGGCCAGCCAGGAGCAGGCCTCGGCGATCGCCGCCGCCACGAACAGCCGGGTCGTCTTCTCGCGCATCGCGCCATGCTATCCAGCCGCCGTCGCCCTCCGGCCCGTGACGGGTGGCGGGCGACGGGGATCACCCGGGTCGCCGGTGGGTACGTAAGGGGTCCTTCGGGTCTTCCCGGTCCGCCGGGGACGTGCGAGGTTTGTCGGGACCAACGGTGACAGGGCGGTGGCCATGGGCGAGGAAGTCGGAGCGCGCACGTTCAGTCGGGAGGACCGGGCCCGCTACCGGGAGAAGGTCCGCCGGTGTCTGGACGTCTTCGCCGAGATGCTGCGTGAGTCCCGGTTCGACGTGGAGCGGCCGATGACCGGTCTGGAGATCGAGCTGAACCTGGTCGACGACGACTCCCGGCCGACGATGCGCAACGCCGACGTGCTCGCCGCCGTCGCCGATCCCAGTTTCCAGACCGAGCTGGGCCAGTTCAACGTGGAGATCAACGTCGCGCCCCGGCGGCTCGTCGGCACCGGCACGGCCGAGTTCGAGTCCCACGTACGGGCCAGTCTGAACGCCGCGGAGGAGAAGGCCCGCACGGTCGACGCCCACATGGTGATGATCGGGATCCTGCCCACCCTGGAGCCGGGGCACCTGACCGCCGGGGCGCTGTCGGCGAACCCGCGCTACGCGCTGCTCAACGAGCAGATCTTCGCCGCCCGGGGCGAGGACCTGCGGATCGCGATCAGCGGGGTGGAGCGGCTGGCGACCACGGCCGACACCATCACCCCGGAGGCGGCCTGCACCAGCACCCAGTTCCACCTCCAGGTCAGCCCGGCCGACTTCGCCGGCTACTGGAACGCCGCCCAGGCGATCGCCGGGGTCCAGGTGG
This sequence comes from Micromonospora sp. WMMD735, assembly GCF_049178995.1. Lineage (NCBI taxonomy): Bacteria > Bacillati > Actinomycetota > Actinomycetes > Micromonosporales > Micromonosporaceae > Micromonospora > Micromonospora sp. WMMD735. Next base: position 854,372 of record NZ_JBMHMJ010000002.1, on the reverse strand, counting down.
CGTTGGGCGCGAACTCGCCGTTGTTCTTCGGCCGGGAGCTGTGGCGCGAGACCCGGGTGCCGCTGTTCCAGCAGGCCACCGACACCCGCTCCGAGGAGATCAAGGCCCAGGGGGTACGCCCACGGGTCTGGTTCGGGGAACGGTGGATCACCAGCGTGTTCGACCTGTTCGAGGAGAACGTGCGCTACTTCCCGGCTCTGCTGCCGGTGTGCGACCCGGAGGATCCGGCGCAGACGCTCGCCGCCGGTGGCGTGCCCCGGCTGGCCGAGCTGCGGTTGCACAACGGCACCATCTACCGCTGGAACCGCCCGGTGTACGACGTGTGGAAGGGCCGCCCGCACCTGCGGGTGGAGAACCGGGTGCTGCCGGCCGGGCCGACGGTGGTGGACACGATCGCCAACGGCGCGTTCTATTTCGGGCTGGTCCGGGCGCTGGCCGAGTCCGACCGGCCACTGTGGTCGCAGATGTCGTTCAGCGCAGCGGAGGAGAACTTCACCAGCGGCGCCCGGCACGGCATCGACGCACAGATGTACTGGCCGGGGCTGGGCTACCTGCCGGCGACGGAGCTGGTGCTGCGCCGGTTGCTGCCGTTGGCCCACCAGGGGTTGGACCGGTGGGGGGTGGACCCGGCCGAACGTGACCGGCTGCTGGGCATCATCGAGCAGCGCTGCCTGACCGGGCGCAACGGCGCGAGCTGGCAGGTGGCGACGTTGCACCGGCTGGAGTCGGCCGACCATCTCGACCGGCCGGAGGCGTTGCGCGAGGTGGTCCGCCAGTACGTCGAGCTGATGCACAGCAACCTACCGGTCCACGAGTGGCCGGTAACCGATTGACTTTCGATAGGTTGCGAGCGATAGTCGATACATGACGACGGCACGCTGGGCGGTCACCGCCCTCAGAGTCTTTCTCGTGGTCCTGTTCGCGGTGCTGGTGCTGTTCCAGACCATGTCGCTGCCCGGCCAGTTCGCCCACCTCGCCCGGGAGTCGCCCGAGCAGGCCTACCTGCGCTGGCCGGCCACCGCCGTGACGGTGTTCTGGGTGCTCTGCGTCCAGGTGGTGATCGTCGCCACCTGGCGGCTGCTCACCCTGGTCCGCGACGACCGGATCTTCAGCGAACCCGCGCTGGTCTGGGTGGACGCCATCGTCTGGGCGATCGCCGCCGGCTGGCTGACCCTGGTGGGCGTGTTCCTCTACGTCGGGTTCCACGCCGACGACCCCGGCCTGCCGATGCTGCTGTTCCTGCTGTCCGTCGGGGCGACCGTGCTCGGACTGCTGATGGTGGTGATGCGGGCGCTGCTGCGCCAGGCCACCACGCTGCGCTCCGACATGGAAGCGGTGATCTGATGCCCATCGTCGTACGCATCGACGTCGAGCTGGCCAAACGCAAGATGAGTGTCGGTGAGTTCGCCGAGCGGGTCGGGCTGACCCCGGCGAACGTGGCCGTACTGAAGAACGGCCGGGCCAAGGCGGTGCGGTTCAGCACCCTGGAGGCGATCTGCCGGGTGCTCGAGTGCCAGCCGGGCGACCTGCTCGAATTCGTCGACGACGGGGAGCCGACGCCGTGAGGTACCTGCTCGCCCTCGCCGCCGCCGCGCTCCTGGCCGCCGGGGTGGCCGGCGTCGTGCTCGGCGAGTCCGACGACTCCCCCGGGCTCCAGTTCCTGGGCGGACTGCTGGTCATCGGCGCGGTCGCCATCGGCGTCCGGGTCGCCCGCCGCCCACGCTGACGCCACCACGCCCGACCCGGGCGGGCGTGGTGGCGACGGCGGTCAGGGCGTCGGCCAGTGGCGCAGCAGGGCGTCGAGGGCGTCGAGGACCCGGGGCCAGGTCTGCCCGGTGTCGGGGGCGCTGTGGTCGAAGCTGCCGCCCAGTTCGAGGTTGACGTAGCCGTTGAAGACGCTGCCGAGCAGCCGGACCGCGTGGGTCTGGTCGGGTTCGGGCAGGTCGTAGCCGCGCAGGATGGCCCGGGTCAGCTCGGCGTGCCGGCCTCCGGCGCTGGCGGCGGCGGTGGCCGGGTCGAGCCTGAGCTGGGCGGCGGCCCACCGGCCCGGGTGCGCTCGGGCGTAGTCGCGGTAGACGCCGCCGAGGGCGGCCAGCGCGTCCCGGCCGGCCCGCCCGGCGAGCGCGTCGGCGGCCCGGACGGCCAGCTCGTCGAGGGCGAGCAGGGCGATCCGGGTGCGCAGGTCCCCGGAGTTGCGCACGTGCGCGTAGAGGCTCGCGACCTGCACGTCGAAGCGGCGGGCGAGCGCGGAGAGGGTCACCCGGTCGAAGCCGACCTCGTCGGCCAGCTCCGCGCCGGCCCGGGTGAGACGCTCGGTGGTCAAGCCCGCACGTGCCATAACTCATTATGGGTTTGCCTAAAGGTTTTAGGCAAATTACCGTTGCCGTCATGGAACCACTGACCGAGCAGGAGATCCGGTCCGCGTTCGTCAACTGCACCAAGGGCGAGAGCAGGCGGCTGTACGTCCCCCGCGACCTGGCCGAGCGCCCCTGGCCCGAGCTGGACTACCTCGGCTGGCGCGACCCCCGCGCCCCCGACCGCGCCTACCTGGTCACCGAGGTGGACGGCCGGCGGACCGCCCTGGTGCTGCGCTGCCCCACCCCGACCACCAGGCAGCCACCGCGCGGCCTGTGCGCCATCTGCCTGACCTCACCCGCCGGTGGCGTCAGCCTCATGGTCGCGCCGAGGGCCGGCAAAGCGGGACAGCAGGGCAACTCGGTCGGCACCTACCTCTGCACCGACCTCGCCTGCCCGCTCTACGTACGCGGACGCAAGGACCCCGGCCCCGGCGCCCGGATGCAGGAGTCGCTCACCACGGCCGAGAAGGTCCAGCGGCTGACGACGAACGTCGCCGCGTTCGTCGCCCGGGTGACCGGCTGACCGGCTGACCCGACCGTCCGGGGCGGCGGGACCGCGCGACACCGTCTCCGGTGCGCACCGGGCCGCGCGGCGACGCTCACCCTGCGGGTGACACCGCCCCGTCGAGCACCGTCCCGGCCCGCCCCGCCAGCTCGCCGAGGACCTCGCGCACGCCGCGCCGACCGTCGAGGCGCGCCCCGGCGAAGCTGACCGGACCGTGGAACGACGCCCGCCCGTCGCCGCCGCCGAGCTGGAAGACCGCCCCGGTGAATACGCTCCCCGCGAACCCGGTGTCGCCGTGGAACTGGACGCCGGTGAAATCGGCGTGGCCGACGTGGCAACCGCCGAGGTCGAGGTCGACCAGGGTGGCCCCGCAGAGCATGAGGTCCATCCCCGGCCAGTGCGGCGGCCCGCCCGGGGCGTCCGTCGACGGACGCAGCCGCGCCGCGAGCAGCCGCTGGGCGGTGCGCCGCAGCTCCAGTTCGGCGGCCCGCCCGTCGGTGCGGACGTCGGCCAGGTCGAACGACAGCGGCATCCGCAGGTAGCCGCAGACCGTGTCCACTACCCGCTGCCGCAGCTCCGGCCGGGCGTCGCCGAGGTCGGCGAGGACCGCCAGCCCGGCCCGGCGCACGTCCGGGTCGGCGTCGGCGAGCTGGCCCGCGTACGGCCGGACGGAGTCGTCGGGCACCAGCTGCGCCCCGTCCGGCCCGGCCGGTGCCGGCGTCCAGCCCAGCGGCCAGCACACCGGGCCGTCGTCGGCAGTGGCGGCCCAGGTCGCGCCGCCGAGGTCCACGGTGGGCTGGTCGAGGTGGACCGGACCGGCGAACCGGGCCAGCCGGAACGACGCGGCGGCGGCGAACCGCGCCTTGAAGAACCAGGCCGGACCGGCGAACCGGGCCTGCCGGAACGACACCGGCCCGACGAACCGGGCACCGTCGCCGCCCTCGCTCCACTCCTGATAGTCGCCCATCAACACGGCGACCGGCCAGTGCGGGTCGTCCTCGTTCGGCTCGTCCCAGGGGGCGGGCGAGGTCTCCTCGATGGTCTCCCAGGCCGGGTCGTCCTCCCACAGCTCGTCCTCGCCCCGGCCGAACCAGGCGAACGCGGCGAACCGGGCCCCGGTGAAGTCGGCGTCGGCACGGAACCGGGCCCGACCGAAGGTGGCATCGTCGAGGAACCGGGCCCGGGTGAACCGGGCCGGACCGTGCCAGACGGTACGGGCGAAGTCGGCGACACCGGTGAACCGGACGTCGACGAACGAGGTGGCCCCGAGGAACCTGGCGTCGGCGAACCGGGCCGCGCCCAGCACCGCGCCTGCGAGGTCGAGATCCACCAGGGTGGCCGCCCGCAGGTCCAGATCGACGGCGGGCGGTGGTTCCGGGTCGACGTCCGGGTCCGTCGACCCGGCCGGGGCCTGCGCCGCCGGGCGCAGCAGCGTGGCCAGCACCCGGCCCGCCTCCCGCCGGGCGTCGGCGTCCCACCCGTCGGCCGCCACCGGCGCCCGCAGCCCGTCGGCGAGCGCCGCGACCGCCCGGGGCCGCAGCCCGGGACGCCCGGCCACCAGCTCACCGAGGCCACGCAGGGCGGCGATCCGGCCCGCGCCCGTCTCCTGCGCCACCGCGCGGACGGCTCCCTGAAACGCCACCGGGTCCGACTCCCCGACCGTCACCCCGACCTCCCCACCCGAGCCCGCCGGGGACGCCCCGGCGTCGCGCAGGATAGCCGGGCCGACCGACACCGGCCCCGGGCGGGCGGCGCGGTCGACCATCACGGGTGTGCGCCGGTCAGCCGCCCCGGGCGAACAGCGCCAGGCGCACCCGGTTCGGGCTGTCCGTCTTGGTCATCAGGCTGGTGATGTGGGTCTTGACCGTGGTCACGCCGATGTGCAGCCGGTCGGCGATCTCGGTGTTCGACAGCCCCTCGGCCACCAGGGTGAGCACGTCCTGTTCGCGGGCGGTCAGCCCGGCCACCGGCCGGGACGGCTCGGCGCGGGCGTGCACCGCCCGTCGGACCAGCCGCTGCAGCACCTCCTCGCTGAACGGGCTGCCCCCGGCGGCGGCCCGGCGCACCCCGTCGACCAGGTCGCCGGGCGGGGCGTCCTTGAGCAGGAACCCGCAGGCCCCGGCGGTGAGCGCGGGATAGAGGTGCTCGTCGTCGCCGAAGGTGGTCAACACCAGCACCCGCGTCGCCGGCCGGTCGGCGAGGATGCGGCCGGTCGCGGTGATCCCGTCGACGCCGGGCATCCGCAGGTCCATCACCACCACGTCGGGGACGAGCCGGGCGGCCAGGGTCACCGCGTCGCGGCCGTTGTCGGCCTCGCCGACCACCTCGATGTCCGGCTGCGCGTCACACAGCATGCGCAGGCCCGCGCGGATGAGGTGCTGGTCGTCGACCAGCAGCACCCGGATCACGACCGCCGCGCCGGGTACGGGCCGCCCGAACCGGGCGGCGGGGTGGTCGTCCCGCGCGGGGGTGGGCCGGCGGCCGGGGACGGGCCGGCGTCGGTCGACGCCACGGCGGGCAGCACCGTGCGGACCCGCCACCCGGTGCCGAAGGGGCCGGCGTCCAGCCGCCCGCCGAGCACCTCGACCCGTTCCCGCATGCCGGTGAGACCGTGTCCCCCACCGGGCGGCACCGCCGTCGGCGCCCAGCCCCGCCCGTCGTCGGCCACCTCCCAGTGCACGGCGTCGTCGACCACCGACACGGTCAGCCGCGCCCGCGCGGACGTTCCGGCGTGCTTCACCACGTTGGTCAGCGCCTCCTGGGTCAACCGCAGCACCGCCAGTCCGCGTACCGCGTCGAGGGTGCCCACCGCCGGGGCGACGTCCGCCTCCACCGTCACCCCGGTCTGCCGGGCCCGGTCGACCGCCGCCCCGAGCGCGGCCGGCAGCGCCGACGGCTCGATCGCGGTCAACGTCGCGTCGCCGTGCGCCACCTCGGGATCCCGCAGCACCGCGACCAGCCCACGCAGGTCCGCCAGCGCCGCCGTCCCGGTGGCGTGCACGTCGTCGAAGACGGCACCCACCCGGGGGTCGAGGTCGGTGAGGACGTGCCGGGCCACGCCGACGCGCAGCACCATCGAGGCCACGTGGTGGGCCACCACGTCGTGCAGCTCCCGGGCGATGGCGCTGCGTTCGTCGGCGCGCGCCGCCCGCTGCTCCGACTCGCGGTGCAGGTGCTCGGCCCGGTCCCGTTCGTCGGCCTGCCGGCCGAGTTCCCGGTTGGTCCGCACCACGGTGCCGATCAGCAGCGGCAGGCCGACGTCCACCAGCAGCCCGAACACCGTGCCGGCGACCCCCCGGCCGGTGTGCCCGGACGGGTCGAACGCCGCGACCACGGTCAATCCCACGGCCGCCCACCAGCCGGTACGGGGACGTCGGGACCGCATGGTCAGTTCGAGCAGCGCCCAACTCGCCCCGACCTGGTTGATCGTGGTGTCGTCGAGGACGACGATCGCCGTGGCCAGGAGCGCCGTCTGCGCCGTCAGGTTGAGCAGCGGCCGGCGGTGGGCCAGCAGCGCGACGGCGAAGGCGGCCACCGCGAGCGCCCACTGCCGGCCCGTCGGCGGCTGACCGGTCTTGCTGCCGAAGAGGAGGTAGCACAGGCCGCTGAGGTCGAGCAGGACCATCCGTACCAGGGTGTCCCGCGTGTCGAACAGCCGTCCCAGCCAGGCCACGCCGATCAGCCTACGGAACGGGGGCCGGCGCCGGGCCCGCCGGGTGGGTGGTGGTCACGCGGCCAGCGCCAGTTCCGGGCGACGCCGGGACGCCACCACCGCCGCCACGGCGAGCGCGGTCGCGGCCAGCAGGGCGGCCAGCGCGGCCAGCGTGGTCAGGTCCGGCCGCAGCAGCGGCTGCCCGCGCAGCGCCTGCCAGGTCAACAGCAGCGTGAGTACGCCGTACCCGGTGCCCGCGACGGCCAGCAGCCGGACCCGGTCCCGCTCGTCGAGCCACCGGCCCAGGTAGCGGCGCAGCAGGAAGGCCAGGATCGGCAGCGCCTGCAGGGCGTGCAGCCCGACGAAGTGCCCGATCCGCAGGTCACCCCCGGTGGTGCTCCAGCCGAGGATCGGCAGCCCCGGCCCGCCGTCGGGCACCCCGACGCTGTGTGCCCCGCTGATCCCGGCGTCGGCCGGTGCCTGGCCGGGCTGGGTCATCGGCACCGCCACCAGCATGCCCAGCGCGGACACGCCGAGTCCGAACCCCATCGCCCACCGGGTGGCCCGGTCCCCGGCCCGCCGCACCAGCAGGGTGACGGCGACGACGACGTGCGCGACGAACAGCACCATGACGGCCGCGCCCATCACCTGCCAGAGCGCGGCGTTGAACGGGCTGGTCTCGTTGTAGTGGCTGGTCGTGCCGCGCAGCACCTGTCCGACGATCACCACCATCTCGATCAGGGCGGTGGCCACCACCGCGCCGGCCGCCCACTCCGCGGCCCGGCTGCGGCGGGGCAGTTGGGCCAGCATCCAGGCGAGGGTGGCCGCGTAGAGCACGAACGACACCGAGAACTTGAACGGCTTGAGCCAGATCGGCGCGCCGGTGAGCATCCGTGGATCGGCGAGCGTGCCGACGGCGGTGACCACGGCGAGCACCGCCATCGCGGCGGTGAGCAGAACCAGGGGGCGGTGCCGTCGGGCCGCCCGGGACATCAGGTCAGTCATGCCTGTAGACGTTCGTCGGCGGGTGGCCCGACCGCGTCCGACCGGGGGCCCCGGTCGTGGCCGCCGGTCGGAGGCCGCCTCCTCCCCAGGGTGGAGGCGGACCGCCGCCCGATTGACGGCATCGAGAACGGTCAGTACCGTGGCAAGAAAGCGCTTACCTGCTCGTACTGACTGGTCAGCGCGTCGGGTACGGCCCCGGTCGTCCCGCCGGCACCACCTCGCGTCCGACGATCCGGGCTGATCCGGCGCGAGCGATCCCTGACGGGACGGGCCTGTAGGGCGGGCCCGCCCGCCCCGCCCCCGCCGGGCACCGGTGTCGCCGATCCTGCGCGCGGGCCCCCTCACCACATCCACAGGAGAGAACCATGATCCTTCGCCAGCGCCGTACGGCGTGGTGGATCTCCGCGGTCGCCGCGACGGCGCTCACCACCGCCGGCGCGGTGGTCACCGCGAACGCGGCCCAGGCCGCCGCCGGCTGCCGGGTCGACTACACGGTGGCCAGCCAGTGGTCCGGCGGCTTCACCGCGAGCGTCACCCTCACCAACCTCGGTGACCCGATCAGCTCCTGGGCGGCCACCTGGTCGTTCACCGCCGGGCAACGCGTCGACCAGGGCTGGAACGCCACGTTCAGCCAGAGCGGCGACACCGTCAGCGCGGCGAACGCCGACTACAACGGCACCGTCGGCACCAACGGCACGGTCACGTTCGGCTTCAACGGCACCTGGACCGGCAGCAACCCGACCCCGACGGGTTTCGCGGTCAACGGGGTGGCCTGCGGCGGCACCACCCCCACCACCGCACCCCCGACGACGCCGCCGCCCACCACGCCGCCCCCGACCACCGCACCCCCGACCACCCCGCCGCCCACCACGCCCCCGCCGACCACCCCGCCCCCCACGACCCCACCGCCACCCACCACGCCCCCGCCGAGCGGCAGCACCCTGTACGTGGCGACCAACGGCAGCGCCGGCGCGGCCGGCACCCAGGCGAACCCGACCACCCTCGCCGCCGCCATCATCCGCGTCCCCGCCGGTGGGACGATCTACGTGCGGGCCGGGACCTACCAGCTCGCGCAGACCGTCACCGTCGAACCGGGCAACAACGGCACCGCCAGCGCCCGCAAGAAGCTGTTCGCCTACCCGGGCGAGAAGCCGGTGCTGAACTTCTCGGCGATGAGCGAGGACCCGGCCAACCGGGGGCTCGCCCTCAACGGGTCGTACTGGCACGTCCAGGGCCTGATCGTGGAGCGGGCGGGCGACAACGGGATCTTCGTCGGCGGCAGCAACAACATCATCGAACGGACGGTGACCCGGTTCAACCGGGACAGCGGCCTCCAGCTCTCCCGGATCGCCTCCAGCACCCCCCGCGACCAGTGGCCGTCGAACAACCTGGTGCTCAGCGCCGAGTCGCACGACAACGCCGACTCCGACGGTGAGGACGCCGACGGCTTCGCCGCGAAACTCACCGTCGGCACCGGCAACATCTTCCGGTACGCGGTGTCCCACAACAACATCGACGACGGCTGGGACCTCTACACCAAGACCGACACCGGCCCGATCGGCCCGGTGACCATCGAGGACTCCCTGGCCTACAACAACGGGACGCTCAGCAACGGCACCCAGAACGGCAACGGTGACCGCAACGGCTACAAGCTCGGCGGCGAGGACATCGGGGTCAACCACATCGTGCGGCGCAACATCGCCTTCCGCAACGGCAAGCACGGCTTCACCTACAACCGCAACCTCGGCTCGATGACCGTCTCGAACAACCTCGGCATCGACAACACCGAGCGCAACTTCTCGTTCGACGGCGGCAGCTCGGTGTTCCGGAACAACACCTCGTGCCGCAGCGGCAGCGGGTCCAACGACAAGATCGTCGGCAACAGCGACAGCTCCAACCAGTTCTGGACCGGCAGCAACGGCTCGCGCTGCGCGTCGTACACCGGGGCCATCGGGTGGTCCTTCGCCTCCGACGGACGGCTCGTGGTGACCCTCGGCGGCCGGCAGGTCACCCTGTAACCGCCGGTTCCCGCAGGGTGGCCCGGCCGGTCGGACCGGCCGGGCCACCTCCGCAGGCAGCCCCGGTCACCGGGTGGTGAGGCCGACCAGCGTGGCCAGTCGCGCGACGCCGGCCGCCGTCGGCCGCCCCCCGGGCCAGCTCGGCGATCACCGTACGGGCCATCGGCCGGCACCGCACCTCGCCCGGCGCGATGCCGTCTGCCTCGGTCAGCACCCGACCGGCCCCGAACAGGTCGCCGACCTGGAGGTACGCCCGCGCGGCATCGACCAGGTAGGCAGCGCGGTATTCGGCCGGCAGGAGCCGCCAACCCTCCCGACGGACCATCTGCTCGTGCCGGTGGACCGCCTCGCCGGCATCGCCCACCTCGATCGCCGCCACCACCCGGGCCAACTCGACGGCGACCGGCCCGAAATCACCGTGGTGCAGGTCGCCGCCGGCCCCGACCCGGGTGGCGATACCGGCAGCCAGGTCGATCAACTCGTCGGCCCGACGGGGGTCACCGTGCTCGGCGGCGGCCAGGGCGGCCTGGAGCAGCAACGTTCCGCAGAGGGCCTGCCGCCCGGGCGGGGCGTCGCGTACCGGCCTCGGGGCGACGCGGCGCGCGGCGGCCACCGTCACCGCGAGCGCCAACCGCCCACGGCCCAGCGCGCGCAGCGCCTGCCCCACCGCCACCGCCGCCGTTCCCGCCAGTGCCGGATCGGCACCGGCCACGGCCACCGCCCGGTCGGCGGCCAACCACCCGAGGTCGGCCGCACCGAGCTTCACCAGCACCGCCGAGGTGAGCCGGTACGTCCGCACCAGCAGTTCCGCCGCCCCCTCGGGCGCTGTCGCGTGCCGGCTGCGGGCGGCGTCGAGCAACCCCGGCAGCGCCCGCACCACCTGCGCGTAGTGTGCGTGCTGGTAGGTCATCCAGGCGTGTGCGACGTGCCGCTCCAGTTCTGCCGCCGACACCGCCCCCGCCGTGAGGTCGTAGCGGGCGAGGGCGGCGCGCAGCCCGTCCACCCCGTCCAGTTCGTCGGTCCGGCCCGACGACGGCAGCCGGGTGCCGAGCAGCAGCGCCGGATCGACCCGCAGCACCTCGGCGATCTCCTGGATCACCGAGTACCGGTCCAGTGTGCGGACCCCGCGTTCGACCTTGTCCACCCAACTCTTCGACTTGCCGAGCCGGTCGGCCAAGACCTGCTGGCTCATCCGACGGCGCACCCGCCAGCGCGCCACCCGCCGCCCGACCGGAAGGTCGTCACCGTTCACGCCGCCACCGCCGATCCGGCACGGCGCGGGTCGTGTCCGCCACGGGTATCCGCTCCGCCTCGGCCTGCGCGAGAATGCGCCGCTTGGCAGCCTCGTGCTCAGCAGCCTCGATCTGCTCTCCCCGACTCACGACCGGATCGCTCCCCTGCTCCCGCATGCCCACCTCCGTCGATAGCGCCGGCTTCTCTGATGGGCTTCAGCGAAGTCGATCGCTGGTCGACGGACCAGATGACGAGTCTTGTGCGCGATTGCGCTGCCCGTACCTCGGGTTGTGCGGGCTTGCGTGGCTCCCTGCCGCGGCAACTCCCCCTCTAAGCTCGTAGCTTTAGGTAGCCAGTTGATCCCCGGGAGTAAATGAATGGTGCGGTCGGTGACCAATAAGGCCCTGGACACGCTGCTGTCCGCTGCTGGCTACGGCGGCGCTCATGCAGCATTCGCCCGGCAGGTCAACCATGCGGGCCGAGCTCAGGGCAGTTGGCGTTACGACGCGGCCAGCGTCTACTGGTGGCTTCGTGGACGTCGGCCGGCTGAGCATGTGCAGTTGGCCATGGCAGAGACGATCGCGCGGAGACTCGGCCGCCCCGTCAACATCACGGAACTCGGGTTCGTCGGCACCGACCTTGGGGACGCAACCTACCCTCCGACTATCCGCGATGCCATCGAGGCTGCCGGAGGGTTGTGGACGTTACTCGCCCAACGGATCAGCTCACCGACCGAAAACCAATTCCACAGCGGAGCAGCCCTACAGGCCGCGCTCGCCTGGCGATACGACCTTCCCGACACCAGGGTGACCCGCCAAGGGGAGCCGTCGCTCACGGTTGCTGACATTCAACCGCTGCACCTCCTCGCTGAGCATTTCGCCGACCTCGACCGACGCCACGGTGGAGGCTCCCCATACACCCGCGCGCTCATGGCCGATCTCCTCGCCCGACAGGTACTTCCTATGCTGAACGGGGCGTACGCGGATACTGTCGGACGCGACCTCATGCGTGCCAGTGCAACGCTCTGCGGTCAACTCGCCTTCATGTCCTACGACGCGGGTGAACACGGCGTCGCCCAACACCACGTCACCATCGCCCTACGGCTTGCCAGAGCCGCAGGTGACCGCCTTTACGGCGCGCATCTCCTCGCAAACCTCGCCACTCAGGCCATCTACCTCGGGCACACCCGAGACGCCACCCGACTCGCCGAGGCAGCCCTCGACGGGGCGGGACGCGCCCCCGCAGCAATCCGCGCCAGGCTTTACGCCACAGCCGCCAGCGCGTACGGCCGCTCTGGGGATAGGAGGGCCTGTCGAACAGCGCTGGTAAAGGCAGAGCAGGCTGTCGATCGAATGTGTAAGGAGGATCGGCCCCACTGGGTCAGTTACTTCAGCCCGGCCCACCTCGCTGGCACTGCCCTGAAGTGTCTCAGTGATCTACGTCTGCACCGGCAGGCGCTGCGGCACGCGTCCGACGCGATCACCCTCGCCAGCCCGAATGCCCGAACGCGCGTCTTACACAGCACCCTGATCGCACTGGCCCATGCTCAGGCCGGAGACATCGACGCTGCCTGCAACTGGGGCCGGGAGACAGCACGACACGCGCCGCAGGTCTGCTCCGCCCGGGTGACGCAGCGCGTCCAGGAACTAACCGCCGCGTTAAGCCCTCACCGAGCGGCAGCCGACGTCCACGACCTACTCCGCACACTCGCACCAACGCCGCAGTCGCACCCGCACTCGGGCCCCCGCTGAGGTAAAGCAAGCTCACCTCGACGCCTCCGGCTAACGTCACACAGGTGACGTGGACGGAGCCCAGCACCTGGTACGCGAAACTCCCCGCTTTCCATGCCGCCACGGCTGCCTTTATCACCGACGCGGTGGGCGACGTCCTCCTGGTCAAGCCCACCTACCGCGATCACTGGGCCTTCCCGGGTGGCTACGTGGAACAGGATGAGTATCCGCACCAGGCATGCGCCCGCGAAGCCCGAGAGGAACTCGGCATCACGGTGGAGGTGGGAGAGCTGTTGGTCGTAGATTGGGCATCGCCCGCCGGGCAACGGCCGCGTGCCCTCGTCCACTTCACCTTCGACGGCGGGACCATCACCCGGCACCGCGGTTTCACCCTGCCGGAGCAGGAGATCGAGAGTGCCGGCTTCTTCGCACCTGATGACGCCACACAACGCCTACCCGACAACGTCGCTCCACGGGTGAGAGCCGCTATTCGCGCGCGCACTCGTCGCATCCCGATCTATCTGGCCGACGGCGTAACCGCCTCGTAGGCGTACTGCCCGCCCAGAGTTTCTGGAGGCTCCTGAGCGGCCCGCCTATGCGGCGGTGCCCCGGGTGCCTGCGCGCGGACGGATACGAGGTCGGGCCCGGGGAGTACATGTTTGCACTCGGGCTTATGACACACAGGCATAAACATGACGGACAGGAATATCCCTCACCCACACTACCGTCCGCCGCACCAGTGACCCAGCGTGACGGTCGGTCGCGGGACAGGCACCGTCCCGCTCCCCGCCGAAGCGGCCGCGGCAGCGACCCATCGCGAGGCCGGCTCAGGCACCGGACGCCAGGCCGAACACCACGCGCGCCCCACTCGGGACCGGGCCGCACGCCGGCGCGGTCAGAGCGCCACGATCGCCGCCGTCTCCGCCGGCAACTCCACCCGGTCGCGCATCACGGTGACGCCCTCCCCGGTGGTGAGCAGCACCCGACGGGCCACCCCGGGCAGGGTGACCCGCTGCGGCCGGCCGGCGAGGTTCGCCACCACCAGGCACCCGCCCCGGCGGATCACCAGGAACTGGTCGCCGTGGCGTACCTCCATCCGGTGCAGCCGGGGGTCGGACAGGTCGGCCCGGCTCTTGCGCAGCGCGATCAGCCGCCGGTAGAACTCGTACATCTCGCGGTGTTCGGGCTTGTCCAGCTCGGCCCAGTCGAGCCGGGACCGGAGGAAGGTCTGCGGGTCCTGCGGGTCGGGCACGTCACCGGGCGGCCAGCCGTGCGCGGCGAACTCGCGCCGCCGGCCGGTGGCGACCGCCGCCGCCAGCTCCGGCTCCGGGTGGCTGGTGAAGAACTGCCACGGGGTGCTGGCCGCCCACTCCTCCCCCATGAACAGCATCGGGGTGAACGGCGCGGTCAGCAGCAGCATCGCCCCGACCCGCAGCAGCGCGGGCGACAACCCGGCGGAGATCCGGTCGCCGGTGGCGCGGTTGCCGACCTGGTCGTGGTTCTGCAGGTACGCCACGAACCGGTGCCCGGGGACGGTGTGCCGGTCCACCGGGCGGCCGTGGGTGCGGTTGCGGAAGCTGGACCAGGTGCCGGCGTGGAAGAACGCCCCGGTCAGCACGTCGGTCAGGCACTCCAGCGAACCGAAGTCGCCGTAGTAGCCCTGCCGTTCCCCGGTGAGCAGGGTGTGCAGGGCGTGGTGGGCGTCGTCGTTCCACTGCGCGTGCAGGCCGTAGCCGCCCGCCTCCCGGGCGGTGATCAGCCGGGGGTCGTTGAGGTCGGACTCGGCGATCAGCGACAACGGCCGGCCCAGGTGGGTGGCAAGCGACTCCACCTCGACCGCCAGCTGCTCCAGCACGTGGGTGGCCCGGGAGTCGGGCATCGCGTGCACGGCGTCGAGCCGCAGGCCGTCGACGTGGTAGTCGCGCAGCCACATCAGCACCGAGTCGATGATGTAGCGGCGTACCCCGTCGGAGTGCGGGCCGTCAAGGTTGACCGTGCGGCCCCACGGGTTGCTCTGCTCGCTCAGATAGGGCGCGAAGCTCGGCGCGTAGGCCCCGGAGGGCCCGAAATGGTTGTAGACGACGTCGAGGATCACCCCCAGGCCCTTGGCGTGGGCGGCGTCGACCAGCCGTTTCAGCCCGTCCGGCCCGCCGTAGGGTTCGTGCGGGGCGAACCAGCAGACCCCGTCGTAGCCCCAGTTGTGCTCGCCGTTGAAGGCGTTGACCGGAAGCAGCTCGATCAGGTCGACACCGAGGTCGACCAGGTGGTCGAGGCGGGCGATCGCCGCGTCGAAGGTGCCCTCCGGGGTGAACGTGCCGACGTGCAGCTCGTAGAGGATGCTGCCGGGCAGTTGCCGGCCCGTCCAGCCCTGGTCGGTCCAGGTGAAGGCGGCGTGGTCGTAGCGCCGGCTCGGCCCGTGCACCCCGGCGGGCTGCCACGCCGAGCGCGGGTCGGGCAGCGGGGTGTCCTCGTCGTCGAGCAGGAACGCGTAGTCGGTGCCGGGGCCGGCGTCGGGCACCTCGACCCGCCACCACCCGTTCGGCCCGGCCCGCATGTCGTGGTCGGCGACGCCGGGCAGGCGCAGCCGGAGCCGGGCGACGTCGGGCGCCCAGACGGTGAACTCGGTCATGCGGCAGCCTCCACGGGGTCGGTGGGAGCCAGCAGGGCGGTGGGCGCGAGCAGAGCCACCGGATAGGTCTTCAGCAGATCATGAAGGAGCAGCTCAGACCCACTGTAGACCTGTCCGGTGAACACGTCGGTAACACTGTTGCCGGGCAACGACAGGCGGGTGTCGCGCCAGCCGCCGGCGCGGGCCAGCCCCACCGGCAGCCGGGTGGCCACCGCGATCGCACCACCCCGGTCGAAGGCGACCACGTGCGCGGCGGCGGGCCCGTGCGCGGCCACCGGCCGGTAACCGGCGAACAGCTCCGGGTGGTCGCGGCACAGCCGCAGCGTGCGGGAGACCACCAGCAGCTTGGCCGCGCCGTCGGCGGCCACCGCCGGCTGCCAACCGGCATCGATCCGGGCCAGCAGCTCCCGGCGTACGGCGAAGTCGACCGGGCGGCGGTTGTCCGGGTCGACCAGGGAGTTCTCCCACAACTCGGTGCCCTGGTAGGTGTCAGGCACCCCGGGCATGGCGAGCTGCACCAGCTTCTGCCCGAGCGCGTTGGACCAGCCGGCCGGGGTGATCCCGTCGACGAACCCGGTGATCTCGGCGTGCAACTGCGGGTCGTCGTACATCCGGTCGACCAGGGCGTGCAGGTCGCGTTCGAAGGTCGGGTCGGGGTCGGCCCAGCTCGTCGACACCGACGCCTCCCGGGCCGCCTTCTCCACGTACGCGTGCAGCCGCTCCCGGTCGATCGGCCAGGCGCCCACGGCGGTCTGCCACACCAAGTGGGCGAACGCCGGGTCGGACAGCGGCGCACGGGCCGTCCAGTCGCCGACCTGCTCCGCCCAGCGGGCCGGCAGCTCGGCGAGCACGGCGAGCCGGGCCCGGACGTCCTCACCGCGCTTGGTGTCGTGGGTCGACAGCGTGGTCATGCTGGCCGGCCACCGGACCTGCCGGGCGGCGGCGAACCGGTGGAACTCCGCCGGCGGCACCCCGAAGTGGGCCGGTGAGCCACCGACCTCGTTCAGCGCGACGAACCGGCTCCACCGGTAGTAGGCGGTGTCCTCCACCCCCTTGGCCATCACCGCGCCGGTGAGCTGCGGGAACCGGGCGGCCAGCTCGTGCTCGGGACGCCGCAGCAGGGCGGTCACCGCGTCGAGGGTGGCGGTGAGGTCGGGCCGGCGACGACCCGCCTCGGCGCGGGCGGCGGCCAGGTGCCGGGCCCCGTGCGGCGGGTAACCCCGGTAGACCGGGAAGCAGGCGGCCAACTCCGCCAGGGCCGCCCGGGTGGCGTCCCGGTCGAGCTCGGGGGCGAGGGCGGCGAGCCGGCCCAGCTCGGCGGCGAGCAGCCGGGTGGCCGCTTCCAGCTTGGTGGCGTGGGTGAGGTCCTGCCACGAGGTGTGCCGGCCGGTGAGCCGGGCGTCGAGGGCGGTGAAGTCGCCCTCGGCGCGCCCGTCGACGAACAGCCCGCAGACCGCGGCCAGCGCGTCGTAGCCGGTGGTGCCGTCGACCGGCCAGTCCGGCAGCTCCTCGCCGTACTCCAGGATCTTCTCCACCACCAGCCAGGCGTGCGGGGCGGCGGCGCGCAGCCGGGCCAGGTAGCCGGCCGGGTCGCGCAGGCCGTCGGGGTGGTCGACCCGGATGCCGTCGACCTCGCCGGCGGCCACCCAGCGCAGCACCTCGGCGTGGGTGGCGTCGAAGACCGCCGGATCCTCCACCCGCAGCCCGGCCAGGTCGGACACGGCGAAGAACCGGCGGTACGTCAGCTCGGTGTCGCCACGCCGCCAGGAGACCAGCTCGTAGTGCTGCCGGTCGTGCACCTCGCGGGGGCTGCCGTCGGCGGTGCCGTCGGCGACCGGGAACCGGTGCTCGTGGTAGCGCAGCTCCCCGTCGACCAGCTTGAGGTCGTCGACGGCGTCGGGGCTGTCGGCGAGCACCGGCAGCAGCAGCCGGCCCCGCTCCCAGTCGATGTCGAACCAGTCGGCGTACGCCGACGCCCGGCCCCGGCGCAACACGTCCCACCAGGCCGGGTTGGCCGCCGGTTGGGCGACCCCGGCGTGGTTGGGCACGATGTCGACGACGAGGCCGAGCCCGGCCGCCCGCAACGCCCGGACCAGCCGCTGCCGGCCGGCCTCCCCGCCCAGTTCGGGGTTGGCCGCGCGGTGGTCGACCACGTCGTAGCCGTGCGCGGAGCCGGGGGCGGCGGTGAGCAGCGGCGCGGTGTAGAGGTGGGTGACGCCCAGGTCGGCGAGCCAGTCGGCCAGCGCGGCGGTGGTGTCGAGGTCGAAGCCGGGTCGGACCTGGACGCGGTAGGTCGACCCGATCGTCGCCGTCGAGTCGGGTCGGGGCTGTGCGGGCATGTCAGACCGTCCTCTCCAGGACCACCAGGGAGCGGTCCGGCACGCAGACCGCGCCGCCCGCCTCGACCACCGTCGGCTTCTCCGGTTGCGGTTCCGCGGTGCTGATCACCAACTCCCAGCGCTGGCCGAACTCCTCGCCGGGCAGGGTGAAGTCCAGCGGCGCGTCGTGGGCGTTGAAGCAGAGCAGGAACGAGGAGTCGCGGTGCCGTTGACCGTACTGGCCGCGTTCGGGGATGCCGTCGCCGTTGACGAACAGGGCCACCGAGCGGCCGAAGTCGTTGCCCCAGTCCTCGCCGGTCATCTCCCGACCGTCGGGGGTGTACCAGGCCAGGTCGGGCAGCCCCGCCTCGGCGGTGCGGCCGGCCACCGGCAGGCCGGTGAAGAACCGGCGGCGGCGGAACACCTGGTGCCGGTTGCGGAAGTCGGTGAGCCGCCTGACGAAGTCGAGCAGCTCGTCGTCGGCGTGCTCCCAGTCCACCCAGGCCAGCTCGCTGTCCTGGCAGTAGGCGTTGTTGTTACCGCGTTGGGTGCGGCCCAGCTCGTCGCCGTGGCCGAGCATCGGCACGCCCTGGGAGAGCATCAGGGTGGCCAGGAAGTTGCGTCGTTGCCGGGCCCGCAGCGCGGTGACGCCGGGGTCGTCGGTCTCCCCCTCGACGCCGCAGTTCCACGACCGGTTGTGGCCCTCGCCGTCGCGGTTCTCCTCGCCGTTGGCCTCGTTGTGCTTGTCGTTGTACGAAACGAGGTCGTTGAGGGTGAACCCGTCGTGGCAGGTGACGAAGTTGATGCTGTGGAAGGGGCGGCGGCCGTCGTCCTGGTAGAGGTCGGCCGAACCGGAGATGCGGGAGGCGAACTCGGCCAGGGTGGCCGGCTCGCCGCGCCAGAAGTCGCGCACCGTGTCGCGGTACTTGCCGTTCCACTCCGTCCACAGGGGCGGGAAGTTGCCGACCTGGTAGCCGCCGGGGCCGACGTCCCACGGCTCGGCGATCAGCTTGACCTGGCTGACCACCGGGTCCTGCTGCACCACCTCGAAGAAGGTGGACAGCCGGTCGACCTCGTAGAACTCGCGGGCCAGGGTGGCGGCGAGGTCGAAGCGGAACCCGTCGACGTGCATCTCGGTCACCCAGTAGCGCAGCGAATCCATGATCAGTTGGAGGGAGTGCGGGCTGCGCACGTTGAGGCTGTTGCCGGTGCCGGTGTAGTCGACGAAGTAGCGACGGTCCTCTTCGGACAGCCGGTAGTAGCTGGGCGCGTCGACGCCCTTGAAGCTCAGCGTGGGGCCCAGGTGGTTGCCCTCGGCGGTGTGGTTGTAGACCACGTCGAGGATGACTTCGATGCCGGCGGCGTGCAGCGCCTTGACCATGCCCCGGAACTCCTGCACCTGCTGGCCGAGGCGGCCCAGCGCCGAGTAGCCGTGGTGCGGGGCGAAGAAGCCGATGCTGTTATAGCCCCAGTAGTTGCGCAGGCCCAGGTCGGCCAGCCGGTGGTCGTGCACGAACTCGTGCACCGGCATCAGCTCGATCGCGGTCACCCCGAGCTGCCGGAAGTAGTCGATCATCACCGGGGAGGCGATCGCCGCGTAGGTGCCGCGCAGCTCCTCCGGGATGCCGGGGTGACGCATGGTCAGCCCGCGCACGTGCGCCTCGTAGATCACCGAGTGGTGGTACGGGGTGCGCGGCGGCCGGTCGTTGCCCCAGTCGAAGTAGGGGTTCACCACCACCGACTTGGGCATGAACGGAGCCGAGTCGGTGGCCGACATCCGGTCCGGGTCACCGCCCAGCTCGTAGTCGTAGACCGCCGGGTCCCAGGCGACCTCCCCGTCGACCGCCTTGGCGTACGGGTCGAGCAGCAGCTTGTGCGGGTTGCAGCGCAGTCCCTCGGCCGGGTTCCACGGCCCGTGCACCCGGAAGCCGTAGCGCTGGCCGGGCTCGACGCCGGGGATGTAGGCGTGCCAGACGTAGGCGTCGACCTCGCGCAGCTCCACCCGGCGCTCGGTGCCGATGTCCCACTCGTCGAAGAGGCACAACTCGATCTTCTCGGCGACCTCCGAGAAGATCGCGAAGTTGGTGCCCATCCCGTCATAGGTGGCGCCCAGGGGGTAACGCTCACCCGGCCAGACCTGCATGTCGCTCCTTCGGCCCATGATCATGAGCACACCGGCCGGGTCGGCAGACCACCGGTGCGCACGCCGCTAATGCCCCGCGGCCGGTCCGGCCAACCCACCCGTTCGGACGACGCCCGACAACCGCCCGTCCGAGGGGTCACGCACCGTCGGGTGTCGTCCGTCACGATAGGCCCTTTCGAGATGCGCCGGGCCGCGTGATGCCCTTTGCTAGACGCGACGCGCCCGCGCGGGCACGTCGCCACTGGGCCCTCGGCCACCCCACCACCGCCCCCTCCCGCCGTCACCGTTGCCGGCGTGATCGCGTGCGCATGGACGGAGATTGATGTGACCACCCTGCGGGTCAGCGACCAGCTCGCGACCGCTGTGGACCGGACCTGCCGGCCCACCCCCACCTTCCGGCCCCAGCTTCCCCAGCAGGGCGGCGACTCCGGCGTGCCCCCGCGCACCCGACGCATCCTGATGCTGTCCTGGGAGTATCCGCCGGTGCTGGTGGGCGGGCTCGGCCGGCACGTGCACGCCCTGTCGGTGGCGCTGGCCGCCGCCGGGCACGAGGTCACCGTGGTCACCCGGCACACCGACGGCGCGCCGCTGGAGGAGTACGCCGACGGCGTGCGGATCGTCCGGGCCGCCGAGGACCCGGTGACCTTCCCGCTGGCCACCGAGTCGTTGCTGGCCTGGACGATGGCGTTCAACCACACCCTGACCCGGGCCGCCCTGCGGGCCACCGAGTCCGGCGCGTACGACGTGATCCACGCCCACGACTGGCTCGTCGCGCACACCGCCATGACGCTGCGCGCGCACCTGGACGTGCCGCTGGTCAGCACCATCCACGCCACCGAGGCCGGCCGGCACCAGGGCTGGCTGCCGGGCGAGATGAACCGCACCATCCACGGGGTGGAGCAGTGGCTGGCGGCCGAGTCCGGTCGGGTGATCGTCTGCTCCGGGTACATGCGCGACGAGGTCAACGCGCTGTTCGACGTGCCGATCGGCCGGGTCGACGTGGTGCCCAACGGGGTCGAGCCGCACCGGTGGAAGGTGCCCGCCTCGGCGGTCACCTCGGCCCGCGCCCGGTTCGCCGGGGACGGGCCGCTGGTCACCTTCGCCGGCCGGCTGGTCTACGAGAAGGGCGTCCAGCACCTGCTCGCCGGCCTGCCCCGGTTGCGCGAGCGGCACCCCGGCCTGCGCGCCGTGATCGTCGGCGACGGGCCGTACAAGGCCCAACTGGAGGCCGAGGTGCACCGGCTCGGGCTGGGCGACACGGTCGCCATGCCGGGCTTCCTCGGCGGCACCGACCTGCCGGCCGTGATGGCCGCCTCGGACTGCTTCGCGGTGCCCAGCATCTACGAGCCGTTCGGGATGGTCGCCCTGGAGGGGGCGGCGGCCGGCGCGCCGCTCGCGGTCGCCGAGACCGGCGGGCTGGCCGAGATCGTCGAGCCGGGGGTGACCGGGGTGACCTTCGCCCCGGAGGACCCGGCCGACCTCACCGAGGCCGTGCACGCGGTGCTGTCCGACCGGGAGCGGGCCCGGGTGCTCGCCCGCCGGGCCCGCGCCATGGTCCACGAGCAGTACGGCTGGTCGGCGATCGCCGCGCGCACGGCGACGGCGTACGCCTCGGCGATCGCCGGGGACGCCGCGTTCACCGCGCAGCGCGCCGAGCAGCGGATGGCCACCGGCCGGGTCACCGCCCCGATCCCGGCCGGCAATCTGCTCGTCGCCGCCGGCCTGCGCTGAGCCCGCAGCATCAACGACGAAGGCCGCCGACCCCCAGCGGGTTCGGCGGCCTTCGTCGTGACCGGGGTCAGCGCTGCGCGATCGCGGTGAACTCCCGCTCGGGCGCACCGGTGTAGATCTGCCGGGGGCGGCCGATCTTCGTCTCCGGGTCGCTGATCATCTCGCGCCACTGGGCGATCCAGCCGGGCAGCCGGCCGAGCGCGAACAGCACCGTGAACATCTTCGTGGGGAAGCCCATGGCCTTGTAGATCAGGCCGGTGTAGAAGTCCACGTTCGGGTAGAGCCGGCGGGACACGAAGAAGTCGTCGGCGAGCGCGATCTCCTCCAGCTGCATGGCCAGGTCCAGCAGCGGGTCCGGCTTGGCCATCCGGTTGAGCACGTCCTGGGCGGCCTTCTTGACGATGGCGGCCCGCGGGTCGTAGTTCTTGTAGACCCGGTGGCCGAAGCCCATCAGCTTCACGCCGTCCTGCTTGTCCTTGACCTTGCGGACGAAGGACGCGACGTCGCCGCCGTCGGCGTCGATCTTCTCCAGCATCTCCAGCACGGCCTGGTTCGCCCCGCCGTGCAGCGGGCCGAACAGGGCGTTCACCCCGGCCGAGACCGAGGCGAAGAGGTTGGCGTTGCTGGAGCCGACCAGCCGGACGGTGGAGGTCGAACAGTTCTGCTCGTGGTCGGCGTGCAGGACGAACAGCATGTCCAGCACCCGGGCCACCACCGGGTCGACCTCGTACGGCTCGGCGGGCACGCCGAAGGTCATCCGCAGGAAGTTGTCCACGTAGCCCAGCGAGTTGTCCGGGTACAGCAGCGGCTGACCGATGGACTTCTTGTAGGCGTACGAGGCGATGGTGGGGACCTTCGCCATCAGCCGGACCGTCGACATCTCCACGTGCTCGGAGTCGAACGGGTCCAGGCTGTCCTGGTAGAAGGTGGAGATGGCGCTGACCGCCGAGGAGAGCACGGCCATCGGGTGGGCGTCCCGGGGGAAGCCGTCGAAGAACCGGCGCATCTCCTCGTGCAGCAGGGAGTGTCGCCGGATCCGCTCGCTGAACTCGGCCAGCTGCTGCTGGGTCGGCAGCTCACCGTAGATGAGCAGGTACGAGACCTCCAGGAAGGAGGATTTCTCGGCCAGCTGGTCGATCGGGTAACCGCGGTACCTCAGGATGCCCGCGTCACCGTCGATGTAGGTGATCGCGGAAGAGCAGGAGGCGGTGTTCACGAAACCGGGGTCGTACGTTGTCATTCCGGTTTCCTTGAGCAACTTACCGACCCCGATGCCCGCAGGGCCCTCGACCGCGCCCTGCACCGGCATCGAAAGCTGCCCACCGGGGTGGTCGAGCTTCACTTCCGTCATGTGGTTCCTCGCTTCGCCGGCGAATCTTCGTTGAATTGCCTTCGCTTTTACCGTAATCGCGGTCGCGGGGATACCGCCCGCCGTGGTTCTGCGGTGAGGTATGCGTCACCCGTTTCCCGGCCCGGCGGCGCGGAAACCCGTGCCGGGGCGGGCGGGTCACCCGCGACCGGACACCGGGAACGGTGCGACATTAAGCGGCGAAGTCTGACAAAAGCCTAGGAAAGGGTCAACCGGCGCAGCGTGTCGCCGGGACCCACCCGGTAGATGTCCAACCGGTTCGCGCCGGCCCGGAACAGATGGTCGTCGGGGAGGAACGCGGCGAACCGCCGGCCCCCCTTGTCCTGCGGCACCACCGGGACGACGGCGCCGATCCGGCCGTTGACGGCGACGGCGAGCAGCGTGCCGTCCGGCACCTGCGGGGGCACGGAACCCCACACCAGGGCCGGTAGCTCCCCCGCCGCCGGATCGACGTGGTCGAACGCGCCCAGGTGCGCCACCGACGCGGTGCCACCCGACGGCTTCTCCCCCACCGTCGTGCCGACCAGCGGATGGGGGGCGGGCGGCACGGGCCGGGCGGGCACCCCGCCGGGAAGGACCACCCGCTCACCGGGCCGGTCGTAGAAGTACTTCTCGGTCCGTTCCCGGGGCGGCTGCTGCGCCGAGCGCCCGTCGAGCCGCCACGGGACCCGCACGTGCACCTCGTCGGCGATGGTGGGCAGCAGGTCCACGTGCTCCCAGTTGCGGTCGTCGACCCGGCCGGCGCGCTGGCCGGGCTGCTTGACGAACAGCGGCACCCAGGCCACCTCGCCGGGCGCGTGCGTGATCGCGTCCATCCCCCGGCCCTGCCAGTCCCGGGTGAAGCTCACCCCGTGGTCGGCGGTGAGCACGACCAGCGACCTGTCGTACAGGCCGGTGGCGCGCAGCGTACGCAGCGTCTCGCCGACCAGCCGGTCGGTGTACCGCAGTTGGGCCAGGTGCCGGGCCCGGGCCAGCTCCACCCAGCCGGCACCGTCGTTGGGCAGGTCGTCCGGCGCGTCGTAGCGCGCACCCGACGGCAGGTACGCCCACGGCGGGTGCGGCATCAGCAGGTGCAGGAAGTGCAGGGTCGGCCGGTCGGACGGGCGCAGCCCGGCCAGGAAACCGGTGAACCGCGCCGGCTGGTTGTCGTTCAGGCTGTCCCACCGGAACGTCGGGTCGGCCGGAACCGGCTCGGCGGCGTCCAGGCCCACCTCGGCGGCGGTCTGCTCCCGGTACGACTCCTGCGGGTCGATGCGGCTGTCCACCGGGGCGGCGATCCGGCCCAGCAGCGCGCCGCTCTCCCGTACCAGCACGCCGAGCCCCTGCTCGGGGGCGACCGGCTGGTCGCACCGGCTGGGCGGGCAGAGCCGGGTGATGCTCTCCTGGGCGCGGATGTCGTACAGGCCGCCGAGGGCGGTGAAGAGGTTGTCCGGGTACTGCGAGTAGTGCGGGGCGGACGGGTTCGACGGGTACCGTCCGGTCAGCATCGCCGGCAGCGCGTACGGCGTCCACCCGCTGACCCCGGTGGCGTTGCGGTACCAGGTCGACCCGCCGGCCA
Source organism: Micromonospora sp. WMMD735 (assembly GCF_049178995.1). NCBI lineage: Bacteria > Bacillati > Actinomycetota > Actinomycetes > Micromonosporales > Micromonosporaceae > Micromonospora > Micromonospora sp. WMMD735. The sequence goes on along the minus strand of NZ_JBMHMJ010000002.1, from coordinate 830,124 downwards.
GCTCGGCGAAGTTCGGGTAGCGGGTCGCGTCGATCCGCCCGTCCGGGCCGAGCAGCGAGACCAGCGGCAACTCGTCCAGGACGATCATGACGACCGGCGGGTGGGAACCCGGCCCGGCCTCCCCGGCGACGCCCTCGTGCGCACGGGGCAGCACCACCGCCGAGGCCGGCGAGGCGAACAGGAACAACCCGACGAAGACCAGCGGTCCGAGGGCCGCCACCCGCAACACCCGGCCGAGCACCGACCAGCGCCGGTACGCCGCCGCCCCACCCGCCCCGACCAGCGCCGCCACCACCAGCAGCGGTACGCCCCGCAGCGGCGTCGCCTGCCGGCCCACCTGCACCGCCAACGCGGCCAGCAGCAGCCCGAGGACCACCGTGTGGACACCCGCCCGGACCCGGACGCCGGCCAGCCGGGTCGCCGCCCCGAGCAGCACCACCGCCGCACCGGGTACCAACGCGACCACCGCCACCAGCGTGAGGACGTCCCCGCTGGTGGCCCGGTGGAACAGGAAGAAGTCGGGGCTGCGCCCGAGCACGTCGAGCAGGGGCTGGGTGACCACCAGGCCGACCAGGGCCACCACCTCGTACGCCCGGCGCAGCTCCACCCGCCAGCCGGCCGGGCCGGGCGTGCGGTCCGGCACCGGCGGCGTGGTGGGCGTCGGCCGCCGCAGCGCGGTGCCCGTCGGGACAGGCTCAGCCACCCACCACCGCCTGGTAGAGCGTCCGGGTGCCGCAGGGCAGTTCCTGCTGGCGCTCCACGCGGCAGCGGGCGGCGAGCAGCCGGGCGAACTCGTCGCGGTGGTAGTCGGGGAAGAGCCCGGCCGGCTTGTTCGCCAACAGCCGCCGCGCCATCGGGTCCTGCGGGTGGACGAACTCCACCACCAGCCGTCCGCCGGGTCGGACGTAGCCGGCCAGTTGCCCGATCACCTCGGCCAGCGGCACGTTGCGGCCGATCGCCAGGTGGTGCACCACGGCGAGGGCGAGCACCACGTCGGCGTGGGCGCGGTCGGCGAACCCGGCCCGTTCCACCCCCCGCCAGCCGCCGCCGGGCGACGGGTCGGCGAGGTCCATCACCAGCGGCAGGATGCGCTGGTCGCCCTCGGCCCGCAGCGCCCGGTAGAGGGCGTCCACCACGGCCGGGTCCTGCTCGACGGCGACCACCTGGGCGGCGTGCCGGGCGGCTGTCCGCGCGTACCGGCCGTCGTTGGCGCCGAGGTCGAGCACCAGGCCGGCGGCGACGTCGGCCACCGCCGCCTCGACGAAGCTCTCCTTGACCGCCCGGTCCGCCGTGGTGTACCCGCAGGTGCGCTGGTAGTCGACCCAGTGGCCGCCGTCGACCCGACGGTCCAGCCGGCGCACCAACCGCGCCAACCGGCGTACGGTGGCCAGCGCCAGGTCCCGCGAGTAGCCGGCGTCGCGCAGCTGGGCGGCGACGGCGCTGCTGCTGGCCCCGGCGTGCCGGGCCTGCATCGCGCCGTGCAGGTGAACGTGCGTCGGCACCCCGGGCAGCAGCCGGCGGACGCCCCGGAACAGTGGGCGCAGCTGGTCTGCCTCGATGCCGTCGACCCGGGCCCGCAGCCAGGGCTGGAAGTTCACGCCGAGGTGGGCCTGGAGCAGCAGCGGGTAGAGCATCGTCTGGCAGAACTGCCGGTAGCCGGCCCACGGTTCGCCCCCGGTCAGCGGCGCGAACGAGCCGACGTCGATGAAGACCGGGGTGGCACCGCGCCACTGGAGGTTGTAGGCCGACCCGTCCTTGGTGGTGAACCCCGCCTCGAGGGCCCGGCCCAGGATCTCCAGGTGCAGCAGGGCGGCGTCGCGCAGCATGCCGAACGACCACTCGTAGGGGTGCGAGACGAACGGGATGCGCTCGTGCCGCAGCACCGTCGTCCATCCGGTGTCCGGCAGCGTCGCCGGGTCGACCGGGGCGGTGCCGCAGACCTTGCCCTCGGCGAGCAGCGCGGCGAAGAAATCGCTGCCGGCGAGGGCCCGCCAGTCGGCGGCACCCTGCGGGCCGAGGCCACGCAGCACCTGGTCGCCCAGGTGGAAGACCCGGTTGGCGGGGTCGCGGAAGGAGCCGGGTTCCGGCCGGATGCGCAGGTCGGCGGCGGTCATCGGTACGCCCCCGGTCAGTTGCCGGCCGGCTGGCGCGGCTGCCGGTCGGCCCGGGCCGCCTCGGCCGGTGTCGTGGCGGGCCGGTCGGTCACGGTGGCGGACTGGTCGGTCACGGTGGTGCCGGGCTGGCCGGACGCGGGGGCCTCGGTGGGCTCGGCGGACCCGCGCCGGAACCGGGCCGCCACCCGCCGCCAGTAAAGCTTCGCGGCGACCGCCGCGCCCGCTGTTCCGCCGACCACCGCCTGCACGATCAGGCTGCCGGACCCCGCGTCCAGGTAGGCCAGGTGCATCATCGGCCCGCTCCCTTCCTTCGCCGTCATGGACCGCCGCCAGGTACGACGGATGAGGCATTTACACCTTAAAGACGGTTTGCTCCCCTGACACCGTACGTCGTCCGGTCCTGCCGCGAGGGGGACATGGTTTCCTCGGCCCGGTCCGTTCCGTTCAAGACCCCGCGGCGACGTCCGCCCTACCCTGGCCATATGACGCCCCGCTTCGACCTCATCGGCACCGCGGTCAACGACATGGCCCGCACCCTGGACTTCTACCGCCGGCTCGGGCTGGACATCCCCGCCGGGGCCGACCACGAGGACCACGTCGAGGTCACCCTGCCCGGTGGGCTGCGGCTGGCCTGGGACACCGTGACGATGCTGCGCGGCTTCCACCCCGACTGGACGCCACCCAGCGGCAGCCCACGCGCCAGCCTCGCCTTCCTGTGTGCCGACCCGGCCGAGGTGGACCGGTACTGGACCGCGCTCACCGAGGCGGGTTTCCACGGCGAGGTCGCCCCGTGGGACGCGGTCTGGGGCCAGCGGTACGCGATCCTGCACGACCCGGACGGCAACGGCGTGGACCTCTTCGCGCCCCTCGACACCGCACCCCTCGACACCGCACCCCTCGATGCCCCGCGCCCCGCCGGCACGCCCGACTCCGCATCCCCCGGACCGAGCTGACCCACCTGGCCGCCCCTTCCCGGTACGGACCCGGCCGCCCCTTCCCGGTACGGACCCGGCCGACCCACCCGGGCGCGGCGTCAGCTCCCCGCCCCGCTGGAAGCGGCCCCGTCCGGTGGCGCCCGCCGCTACCCGCAGGCGCGGCGCGCCGCCCCGGGCGGGCCGCAGTGGACCCGCCAGGTGCGGACGGGTGACGGCTGCTCGGCCCGGGACAGGGGTGTCAGGATCAGGAGCCAGTGGTGGGTGCGGACCCTTTCGAGCTGATGACGCCAACGGTTCACGGCGACGTCGACGCGGACCGGTCCGGGCTCCCGTGGCACGGGACACCAAGGAGCGGAGGACGGCCGCCTCCGGACCGGACGCGAGGCGACCGACGTCAAGGTGGCCGGCGACGGCCGCCGCCGGACCGGACGCGAGGCGACCGACGTCAAGGTGGCCGGCATCGAAACAACCGGCACGAAGCAAACCGGCACGAAGCAACCGGCATCGGGACGGCCAGCATCGGAACAACCGGCACGAAGCAACCAGTGTCCAGACAGTCAGCGTCGAACGGCCAGCGTCGAAGTGACCTCGGAGGAGCCGCATCGATCCGGGTAGCGCACCCACCCTGCGGTGAGGACCGGCGGACTCCCGGCCGGCCACGTGCGGGCGCGATTCGTTGACGTCATCAGCTCGAAAGGGCCCACGGTGCACAACCGCACCCCCTCGCCACGCCCATCGTGACGGGCAACGGGTGGGGTGGACCGAGGTGGCCGGGGTCGGCCCGACGGTCACGTCGACACGCGGTCGGCGGCGGATCTCAGGACCACCGCCGTGAGCCCCAGGACCACCGCCGTGAACCTCAGGACCACCGCCGCGACCCGGGACCAGCCGGGACGGTCCGGAAGAGCACCACGGGCGCCCCTCGGGGCCGTTACCGCGGCGCGGTCCGCACCCGCCACCGAACCGCCGGCACCACCGGGCCGCCGACCACGACCTGTCCGCCGTGCTCGGGTTGACCACCATCGCCCAACCCGCCGCCGAGCAGGCCGGCACCACCGGGCCGCCGGCACCACCGCCCGCCGGCACCACCGGACCGCCGGACGCCGGCACCGCTGAAACGCCGGCACCGCGCCCGGCGGGCCCGGTCGCGAAGGCTCGGGAACCCGGGCGCCCGGGGTGATGCAGGTGGTCAGCGGCCGAGCAGGGTGGTCGGTGGAACGCCGGCCAGGTCCCGGACGTCGCGGGTGAGGTGGGCCTGGTCGGCGTAACCGGCACGGGCGGCCACCTCGGCCAGTCCGACGCCGAGACGGGCCAGCGCCAGGGCGCGGTGCAGCCGCAGGATCCGGGCGAGGGTCTTGGGGCCGTACCCGAAGAGGGCCCGGCTGCGCCGGTGCAGGGCGCGCGGGCCGAGGCCGACCTCGGCGGCGGTCGCGGTGATCGTGGCGCCGGCGGCGAGCAGCGCGGCCACCCGGGGGCCGAGTGGGTCGACGCCGCCTCCCCGGGCGAGCCGGTCGACGGCGATCGCGGCCAGCGCGGCGGCGGTGGGCGACGCGCCGAGCTGCTCGGTGAGCCGGACGGCGTCGCGCCCCCAGAGGGCGTCGAGAGGCACCCGGCGGTCCCGCAGTTCGTCGGCGGGGACGCCGAAGACGGCCGGGCCCACCCCGGGTGGCAGCCGGACCCCGCGCCACCGTTCCCCGGGTGCCGACACGCTGAGCTGCGCGGTGCGGTCCGGGCCGGCGACCAGCAGCCCCGAGCGGCTGGACCAGAGCAGGTCGAGACAGCCGTCGGGCAGCACCCGGGTCGGCGGGGCGTCCGGGCGGCTCTCGCTGGCCCAGAGCACCGCTGCGTCGATCACCCCGGCGGGTCGTTCCCGGTACACGGTCCCAGCCTGCCACGCCGCCGGCCGCCCGCCGCGACGCGACACCGTGGCGACCCGGGAACCGGACGGCGACGGACACCGCAACAGGCCCGACATCCGTACGTCATCGACCAGGCAACCAATCCATAACTTCCACGGATTCACGTTCTCGCAGCTCTTGTGCAGGGCGAACGTTTGTGCAACTGTCATCACCTCGATTGAGCAATCGTTTGCGCAAAGGGGGTGTGGCCGGTGCGGATCGCGGTTCTGGCAACCGGTGGGACGATCGCGTCGCGGTGGGACCCCGACGAGGGCCTGGCCGTGACCGACTCCGTCACGGACCTGCTGAAGAACGTCCCCGGCACGACCGACGCGGAGATCCACGGATTCGACCTGTCCTGCCGGCCGAGCTTCACGCTCTCCCTGGACGACATGCTGACCACCGTCCGGGCGGTACGGGCCAAGCTCGACGACGGGTTCTCCGGCGTGGTCGTCACCCACGGCACCGACACGCTGGAGGAGGCCGCCTACCTGACCGGGCAGTTCACCGGCCCCGACGCCCGGGTCGTGCTGACCGGGGCCCAGCGCGGCGCCGACGAGCCCGACTCCGACGCCGGGCGCAACCTCGCCGACGCGATCCGGGTGGTCACCGCACCCCGGCCGCTCGGCGCGGCGACGGTCATGGGCGGCGTCGCGTACGCCGCGGTGGAGAGCCGCAAGGTGCACACCTCGGCGGTGTCGGCGTTCTCCGGCGGCACCGCCGGCGTGCTGGCCCTGGTCGACCCGGACGGCGTGCTGCGGGTCTCCACCGCCGCCCGGGGCGGGCACTACGCGCACCTGCCGATCCCCGCCCGGCTGCCCCGGGTGGACCTGGTCAAACTCGTCGCGGGCGCGGACGGCACCCACCTGCGCGCGTCGCTGCACGCCGGTGCCGCCGGCATCGTGGTCGAGGCGTTCGGCGCGGGCAACGCCCCGCCCGCGGTCGCCGAGGCCATCGCGGAGGCCGGCCGACGCGGCGTACCCGTGGTCATCACCAGCCGGACCGGGGCGGGCCGGGTCCGCCCGGTCTACGCCGGCGGCGGGGCGACCCTCGCCCGCGCCGGCGCGCTCTTCGCCGGTGACCTCACCGGCACCCAGGCCCGGGTCGCGTTGGCCCTCGCCCTGGCCGTCGAAGAACCCGGCGCCGTGCCGGAAGCCCTGCGCACCATGGTGGAAGGACGTCGCTCGTGAAGACCGAAGCAGTGACCATGAACGGGTACGGCGGCCCCGAGACGCTCACCCTCACCGAGGTCGACCTACCGGACCCCGGCCCCGACGAGGTCCTGCTGCGGGTGCTCGCGGTCGCCGTCAACCACCTCGACGCCGACCTGCGCAGCGGGGTGTCCCGGATGCCGCTGCGGCTGCCGCACGTGCTCGGCCGCGAGGTCGTCGGCGTGGTGGAACGGCTCGGCTCCCGGGTCACCGGCCGGGCCCCGGGCGACCGCGTGCTGGTGCTGCCCAACACGCCCTGCGGGAGCTGCCCCCGCTGCCTGACCGGGCGGGCCAACCTCTGCCCGAACGCCGACATGCCCGGCATCACCAGGTGGGGCGGGTACGCCCGGCACGCAGTGGCCCCGGCGCGCGGCCTGCTGGACATCGGCGACCTCGACCCGGTGGTCGCCGCCGCCACCCCGATCTCCTTCGGCACCGCCTGGCGCACCCTGTACTCCATCGGTCGGCTCGCCCCCGGCGAGTGGGTCCTCGCCCCGGGCGCAGCCGGTGGGCTCGGACACGCGGTGGTGCAGCTCGCCAAGCTCGGCGGCGCCCGGGTGGTCGGCCTCATCGGCGACCCGGCGAAGGCCGACTTCGTCTCCTCGCTCGGTGCGGACGCGGTGCTGAGCACCCGCGACCCGGACTGGGCCGCCGAGGCCCGGAAGATCACCGGGGGCGCGGGTTTCGACGTGATCGTCGAACACATCGGCGGCGACGTCTTCGAGGCCGCGCTGGGCACCCTCGCCCCCACCGGCCGGCTGATCGTCAGCGGCGGCCACGCCGGGGAGCATCCGCACCTCGACCTCATCGAGACCTTCCGCAACGAGTACGAGCTGCGCGGCTCACGCAGCCAGCGTCCCGACGAGATCGCCCGGGTGCTGGGCCTGGTCGCGGCGGGACAGCTCACCCCCCGGGTCGACGCGGTCCTGTCGTTGGCCGACGCCGGCCGGGCCCACCAGGCGCTCGCCGACCGGCGGGTGCTCGGCAAGCAGGTGATCACGCCGTGACCGGTCACCGGCGGTCCGACGCCCACGACGACGTGCTGGCCACGCTCGTCGCCGGTGCCGTAGAGGCCGCCGACACGCTGCTGGCCACCGGCGGCGGGCAGGTGCTGGTGCGGCAGGTGGCGGCCCGGCTGACCGCCAACGCCGTCGCGGCCCACGGGCACCTGCCCGCCGGGCTGGACACCGCCGGCGACCCGGACGGCCCGTGCAGCCTGCTGGCCGCGCCGGGCGGGACGGACCAGCCGGCGCGGGCCGCCGCGGTGACGGCGGCGGCGATCACCGTCAGCCAGTGCGACGAGGGGCTGCGCGAATCCCGGGGGCACCCGGGACTGCACGCGTACGCCGCCGCCCTGGCCGCCGCCGAGGCCGAGGACCGCAGCCTGCGGGTGTTCCTGCGGGCGCTGGCGGTCGGCTGGGAGGTGGGTGCCCGGCTCGGGCTGCTGCTGGGCGCGCCCCGCCCCGGGGTGCACCCGCACGGTGGGTGGGGCGTCGGCGCGGCGGCGGCCGCCGCCGGGACCGTCGCCGGGCAGGACGCCGCCGGACTGGCCGCGACGGTGAACCTGGCACTGACCGTGGCGCTGGCCGGGCCGGAGGCCGACACCCGGCGGGGGCACGCCGCCCACTACCTGCTGCCCGCCCTGGGCACCGCCAACGGGCTGACCGTCGCCCGGCTCGCCGACGCCGGGTTCCCGGCCACCGGCCCGGTGCTGCCCCACCTCGGCCGGACCGTCCACCAGGGCAGCACCGACCGGCCGGTGGACGCCGCGCTGCTGCCCCGACCGCTGCTGCCCGACATCTACTTCAAGCCGGTCGGGGTGTGCGCGCACACCCTGACCGCCTGGACGGTGGCCCGCGCGATGACCCGGGACCTCACCGCCGACGAGGTCGCGGCGGTGACCGTGCACACCTACGCGGGGGCGGCCCTGCTCGCCGAACGGCGTCCGGCCGGTCGGCTGGCCCGCCAGTTCAGCATCCCGTGGGTGGTGGCCTGCGGGCTGCTCGGCACCGACCCGGGTGCCCCGGACGGGCCGGACGACCGGCGGGCCCACGCCGCCCGGCTCGCCGAGCGGGTGACCGTACGCCACGACCCCGGGCTGGACCAGGGGTATCCGGCGGGCCGGCCGGCGGTGGTGGAGGTGACGACCCACGGCGGTGCCCGGCTGACCGGGCGGGCCCGGTTCCACCACGGCGACCGGGAGGACCCGATGACGGCCGACGACCTGGCCGCCGTCGACGCCGCGCTGCTGCGCACCCCGGGGGTGCCGGCGGGGGCGGCCGAGCTGCTGTACGGGCTGGCCCGCGCGCCCGGGGCGACCCGACTGCGAGACCTCACCGCGCTGGTGCGCGGTGGGGCACCGAATCCGAACGGCGGTCCGCCGCCGGTTCCCGCTGGGGCCGGCCCATCCGGCAGAAAGGACACGACGACATGGTGATCAGAGTCGAACCCGGCACCGAGCGGGACTTCATCGGCTACGGCGGGGACCTGCCCCGCGTCGAGTGGCCAGGTGGCGCCCGGGTGGCGGTGAGCCTGTGCCTCAACTACGAGGAGGGTGCCGAACACAGCCTCCTCGACGGCGACAGCGTCAACGAGTGGGTCGGCGAGATCTCGTACACGCCGACCAGCGCCGAGCACCGGGACCTGTCCCAGGAGTCGGTCTACGAGTACGGCAGCCGGGCCGGGGCGTGGCGGCTGCTGCGGTTGTTCGACCGGACGCAGACCCCGGTGACCGTGTACGGCTGCGCCGAGGCGCTGGCCCGTAACCGGCCGCTGACCAGGGCGTTCGTCGACGCCGGGCACGAGATCTGCTCGCACGGCCTGCGCTGGCGGGAGCCGTCGGGGATGACCGAGGACGAGGAACGCGCCGAGATCCGGCAGGCGGTGGCGACGATCACCGAGCTGTGCGGGGAACGCCCGGTCGGCTGGTACTCCCGGTACGCCCCGTCGGACCGCACGCGGCGGCTGCTGGTCGAGGAGGGCGGCTTCCGGTACGACTCCAACGCCTACAACGACGACCTGCCGTACTGGGTGCAGGTGGCGGGACAGCGGCATCTGGTGGTGCCGTACACGCACACGTACAACGACGGCCGGTTCGCCTTCAGCCCCGGCTACGGCAACCCGACCGACTTCTTCGAGAACTGCCGGCGGGGCATCGAGTACCTGTGGGAGGAGGGCGAGACCTCCCCCAAGATGATCTCGATCGGGCTGCACGCCCGGCTGATCGGCCAGGCCGGGCGGGCCTCCGCGCTGCGTGACCTCATCGCCTGGGCGCAGGACCTGCCCGGCGTCTGGTTCGCCAGGCGGCGCGACATCGCCGACTGGTGGCACCACCACTACTCCGACCTGCCGGCCCACGGAGGGCAGTGACCATGCGCATCGAGATCGACAACGTGGCCAAGGGGTATCCCCGGGCCGACGGGAGCCGACTGTCGGTGGTCGGCAGCCTCAGCACCACGATCGAGGCGCAGGAGTTCATCTGCGTCATCGGGCCGAGCGGATGCGGCAAGTCGACGCTGCTCGGCCTGCTGGGCGGGCTGCGCCGGCCGGACGACGGGGAGATCCGGTTCGTCGGCGAACGCACCGCCGCCGGTCCGCTCACCTCGATCGTCTGGCAGGACTACGCGCTGATCCCGTGGCGCTCCATCGCCGAGAACGTCGCGTTCGGGCTGGAACTGCGCGGGGTGCCCGCCGCCCGGCGGCGGGAGGTGGCCCGGGAGCACCTGACGATGATGGGCATCGAGGCGTTCGCCGACAACAAGCCGCACGAGCTGTCCGGCGGGATGCGCCAGCGGGCCGGGATCGCCCGCGCGCTGGCCAGCGACCCCGAGGTCCTGCTGATGGACGAGCCGTTCGCGGCGGTGGACGCCCAGACCCGCACGCTGCTGCAGGACGAGCTGCTCCAGGTCTGGTCTAGGCACCGCAAGACGGTCCTGTTCATCACGCACAGCATCGAGGAGGCGCTGCTGCTGGCGGACCGGATCATCGTGCTCGGACCCCGGCCGACCCGGGTGGTCGAGGAGATCCGGGTGCCGTTCCCCCGGCCGCGTACCCGCGACGTCGAGTTGGACCCGCGGTTCACCGAGTTGAAGCGCCACCTGTGGGCGCAGTTGCGGGACGCCACCCTGGCGGCCGAGTGGGCGGAAGCGAAGGGGGACCGATGAGCGAGCAGAGCGTGCCGACCCGGGAGCGGGCGACCGACGAACCCGTGGTCCGCTACGCGGTGGACCCCCGCGCGGAACGCCCGCCGGGTCGCGGCTTCAAGCTGCTCAGCAGCGGGCTGGGCAGCATGGTGCCGGTGGTCGTGGTGCTGGCGCTGTGGCAGGTCGGCAGCATGGCCGGGCTGATCGACAAGACCTTCTTCCCGGCCCCGTCGGAGTGCGTGCAGGCGCTGGTCGACCTGTTCTCCTCCGGGGAGCTGCTGCCGAACATCGGGATCACCGCCCAGCGCATCCTGCTCGGTTTCCTGCTCGGCGTGATCCCGGCGACGCTGCTGGGCATCGCGATGGGGCGGTCGCGGTGGGTGCGGGTGCTGATCGATCCGCTGATCGCTATCACGTACCCGATCCCGGTGGTGGCGATCCTGCCGCTGCTGCTGGTCATCTTCGGCACCGGCGGACGGCCGATCGTGGTGCTCGCCGGCATCATCTCGTTCTTCCCGGCCGTGGTGAACGCGATGTCCGGGGTGCTCCAGGTCGACGAGCGGCTGATCCTGATGGCCCGCAACCTGGGCGCCGGCCGGCAGCAGATCCTGTGGAAGATCGTCCTGCCGGGTGCCCTGCCGTCCATCTTCGCCGGTATCCGGCTGGCCGCGGGGCTCGCCCTGCTGGGCACGATCGCCGGTGAGTTCCTCGCCGCCAGTGACGGCGTCGGGTCGATGACCTGGCGGTACTGGCAGATCTATCAGATCGACAACATGTACGCCACGCTCGCGGTGATCGCGGCGATGGGCTTTTTCCTCACCACGGTGACGCTGCGCGTGCAGCGGCGCTTCTTCAGCTGGACGGAGGGCCAATCATGACAATCAAGAACAAGGGTGTCATCGCCGCGCTGTTGGGGGCGAGCCTGCTGCTCGGCACCGCGGCCTGCGGGAACGACGCGGAGTCGACGGGGGCCGGCGGCACCGACAAGGTGACGGTCAACTCGCTGGAGATCCTCTCGCTGGCACCGATGATGGTGGCGGACGCGAAGGGTTTCTTCGGCAAGCACCAGGTCGAGGTGGAGTTCAGCAACGCCGACATCTACTCCCGGCTCGCGGTGCAGGGTCAGGGCAAGCTGGACGTGAACATCCCGGGCACCGGTGGCGCGCTGTTCAACGCGGTCAACCAGGGGCTGCGGGTGCGGGCGGTGGCCGACCGGCAGCAGTACCGGTGCGCCTCGGACAACCTCCTGCTGGCCCGGACCCAGGCCTTCGACGGCGGCCTGAAGAGCGTGGCCGACCTCAAGGGCAAGAAGGTCGCCATCCTGGCCAAGGGTTCGACCACCGAGTACTGGCTGGACCGGGCACTGGGTGAGGTCGGGCTCAAGCAGTCCGACCTGGGGCAGATCGTCACCCTGAGCTACCCGGACACGGCCAACGCGCTCAAGAGCGGTGCGGTGGACGCCGGCTTCGTGGTGCAGCCGCTGGCGTACCAGCTCATCACCGACGGGCAGGCCAAGCGGGTGCTGGCGATGAACGAGGTGGCCCCGAACCAGGAGCAGGGCCTGATCACCATGTCGCAGGACTTCATCAGCAAGCGGCCCGAGGTCGCGGCCCGGTGGATGGCCGGCTGGCTGGAGGGCGTGCGCTACTACCAGGACCCGGCCAACAAGGACGACGTCATCAAGATCGTGGCCGAGCGGACCAAGGTGCCGGCGGCGACGATCACCAAGCTGTACGGCACCGACCAGTGGCCGTACATGGACCCGAACGGTCGGGTGGACACCGCCACGGTGACCGCCGAGGACGGCAAGTGGCTGCTCGACAACAAGATCATCGAGAAGCTGCCCGAGGTCGGCGAGTGGCACGACGGCTCCGTCGTCGACGCCGCCCTGAAGATCGTCGGCGAGGTGCCGGCCAACCGCGACTGCGGCGGCGTGCAGAAGCTGGAGTCCTGATGTTTCCCCGTCCGAGCCGGCTGGCCGAGGTGCTGCGCGACGGTGGCGTCGCCCTCGGCAGCCTGACCCTGCTCCAGGAACCGGCGATCGGCGAGATCCTCGGCGCCCTCGGCTACGACTTCCTGGTCGTCGACACCGAGCACGCCGCCGCCGACGAGCAGAGCGTGCTGGCGATGGTCCGGGCGGCCGGCTCGGCGGGGACCACCCCGCTGGTCCGGCTGCGCCGGATCGAGGAGAAGGACCTGCTCTGGTCCCTGGACAGCGGCGCCGGCGGGGTGGTGCTGCCGCTGGTGGAGACCGGCGCGCAGGCCGTCGAGGCGGCCCGGCTGACCCACTACCCGCCGGTCGGTGACCGGACGCTGTGCTCGGCGGCGCGGGCCGCCGGGCACGGCACCGCCCGGGGCGACTTCGACCGCTACCTGACCTGGGCCGGGCAGAACACCACGGTCGTCGCCCTCGTCGAGACCCCGGCCGGGCTGGCCAACCTGGACGACATCCTCGCCGCCGACCTCGACGTGCTGATGCTCGGCCGGGCCGACCTGTCGGTCAAGCTGGGTCTGGGCTACCAGCCCACCCACCCGGAGGTGGAGAAGCACGCGGTCGACTTCGTCGAGCGGGTGGTCGCCGCCGGCCGGGTCGCCGGCATGCTGGCCTACTCCGCCGAGGAGGCCCGCCGCTGGATCGACCGGGGCGTCCGCTTCGTCGTCTACTCCCAGCCGGAGATGCTGCTCTCCGACGCCTACCGGCGGGCCCGCGACGAGATCCTCGGCGGTACGTCGTGAGCCTGCTGGTGACCGGCGGGGCCAGCGGCATCGGCGCGGCGGTGGTCGCCACCGCCCGCGCCCGGGGCGAGACGGTGCACGTGCTGGACGTCACCACCGGCGTGGACGCCGCCGACCCGGTCGCGGTGGGCGAGTTCGTCGACGCGATCGGCACCCCACGCCGGGTGGCCCACCTGGCCGGGGTGGTCAGCGCCGGTGGCATCGAGCAGACCAGCCTCACCGAGTGGGAACGCACCCTGCGGAACAACCTCACCGCCGCGTTCGTCGTCTCCCAGGCCGTGGTGCCCCGGATGGCGGCGGCCGGCGGGGGGTCGCTGGTGCTGATGAGCAGCCTCAACGCCCGCGACGGCGGCACCCGGCTGTCGGGCACGGCGTACGCGGCGGCGAAGGCGGGGGTGCTGGGCCTGATGCGGCACCTGGCCGTCGACTTCGGACCGCGGGCGGTACGGGTCAACGCCGTCGCGCCCGGCCCGGTGGCCACCCCGATGCACGACCGGCTCACCGCCGAACAGAAGGCGGGGCTGCGGGCCCGGATGCCCCTGGGCCGGGTCTCCTCGGCGCAGGAGATCGCCGACATCGTGCTGTTCCTGCTCTCCGATTCCTGCGCCACGGTCACCGGCATGACCTTCGATGTGAACGGGGGCAGTCATCTCAGCTAGGTTGCCGGGTACGGGTACCGGTCCGGCACGGGAGGCACAGTGAACAAGCGGGTGACCCTGCGCGACGTCGCCGGCCACACCGGGGTGCACGTCTCCACGGTCTCCCGGGTGCTGCGCGGCGACGACGTCCGGGTCGCCCCGGCGACCGCGGCCCGGATCGTGGCCGCCGCCCGGGAGCTGGGTTTCCACCGGGACCGTTGGGCGGCGAGCCTGCGCAGCGGCAAGACCGGGGTGATCGGCGTGCTGGTCCCCCGGATCACCGATATCGTGCTGGCCACCGTCTTCGAGGGCATCGACGCCGCCGCTGCCGCCGCCGGCTACCAGGCGGTGGTCAGCAGCAGCTGGGACGACGACGAGGCGCGGGCGCTGCGCATCCAGCGGTTGATCGGGGAACGGGTGGACGGGCTGATCATCGGTGACGCCCGCCGCAACGATCCGATGCTGGCCCGGCTGGCCGCCGACGGGGTACCGTTCGTGCTGGTCAGTCGGGCCTCGCGGGGTTTCCCGTCGGTGACCGGCCGGGACCGCCTCGGTGGTCGGCTCGCCGCCGAGCACCTGATCGACGTGGGCTGCCGGCGGCTGGCGGTGATCGCCGGTCCCGGGCACGCCAGCACCGCCGCCGACCGGGTCGCGGGCTTCCTCGCCGCGGCGAAGGCCCGGGGCGTGCCGGTCGACCCCCGGTGGGTCGCACCGTCCACCTTCGACGTCGCCGGTGGGGCCTCGGCGATGGCCGGGCTGCTGGACACCGGCCGTCCCGACGGGGTCTTCGCGGTGAACGACTTCGCCGCGATCGGGGCGATGGGCACCCTGCGTGACCACGGCCTGCGGGTCGGTCGGGAGGTGGCGGTGGTCGGGTACAACGACATCGACGTGGACGCCCAGCTCCTGGTGCCGCTCACCTCGATCCGTACCCCGCTGCGGGACATGGGCTCGCAGGCGCTGCACGCCCTGCTCACCCTGCTCGGCTCGGGCAGCACCACGTCGGTACGGCTGGACCCGGAACTGATCGTCCGGGCGACCACCGCCGACTTCTCCCCCGGGGTCACGGAGGCGGTGGCGCGGACCGTCGCGCTGCCGGAGGTGCCCCACGGGGAACACCTACGAGGGCATTCCGCAGGCGCGGCGGTCACCCCGGTGAACTGACGCCCGCCCGGCCGACCCGGTCCTCCGGGCCCCACGCCGTACGGCCCGCGCCGGCTGCCCGGCGGTGCGCGGGGCCCGGAGGTGGCCACGCGCCACCGCCCGGCCGGTCAGGCCCGGCGGTGGTGCATCGCCAGGCGCAGCAGCAGGAACCGCAGCGCCGTCGCGGCCAGGTTCGCGACCACCAGCACGGCCAGTTCGACCGGCCGGGCCGGGGTGCCGACCGCGTGCAGGGCGGCGAGCGCTCCGCTGGTCAACGCCAGACCGAGGGCGAAGGCGAGCAACCCCTGCAGGTGGTGCCGGCCGGCGGCCCGCCGGCCGGTGATGCCGAAGGTGAGCCGACGGTTCGCCGCCGTGTTGCCCACCGCCGTCACCAGCAGCGCCAGCAGGTTCGCCGGTTGCGCGCCGAGCATCCCCCGGGTTGCCACGAACAGCACCAGGTACGCCACCGTGCTGACCACGCCGACCAGGGCGAACCGGGCCAACTGACCGGGCAGCCCGGCCGGCACCCGCGCCGGTGCGGCGGCCAGCGGCGCCCGGCCCCACTGGGCGCGCAGCGCGGCCAGCGGCAACGCCCCGGTGACCAGGGCCCGCCCCAGCCGGCCGATGCCGCGCAGGTCGGCCAGGGCGGTGGCCACGATGTCGACCCGGCTGTCCGGATCGTCGACCCAGTCCACCGGCACCTCGTGGATACGCAGTCCGGCGCGCTGGGCGAGCACCAGCAGCTCGGTGTCGAAGAACCAACCGGTGTCCTGCACCAGCGGCAGCAGCTCCCGGGCCACGTCGGCGCGGATCGCCTTGAAGCCGCACTGCGCGTCGGAGAACCGGGCGGCGAGAGCGCCGCGCAGCAGCAGGTTGTAGGCCCGGGATATCACCTCCCGTTTGGCGCCCCGCACCACCCGGGAGGTCCGGGCCAGCCGGGTGCCGATGGCGAGGTCCGAGTGGCCGGAGATGAGCGGGGCGACCAGCGGCAGCAACGCGGCCAGGTCGGTCGACAGGTCCACGTCCATGTACGCCAGCACCGGGGCGTCCGACGCCGACCAGGCGACCCGCAGCGCCCGGCCGCGTCCCTTGGCGCTCAGGTGCCGTACCTCGACGTGCGGGAGTTCGGCGGCGAGCGCCTCGGCCACGGCGAGGGTGCCGTCGACGCTGGCGTTGTCCGCCACGGTGATCCGGAACGGGTACGGGAAGTGCGCACTGAGGTGCTGGTGCAGCCGACGTACGCAGGGACCGAGGTCGGCCTCCTCGTTGTAGACCGGCACCACCACGTCGAGCACGGCGGTCGGGGTGCCGGTCCGGGTCTGTACGGCGGGCCGGGGGCTGCCGGTCGTGGTCATCCCTGTGCCTCCTGTCCGGCGCTGGTCAGGTCGTAGACGGTGACCCCGTCGACGGTCTGCGCGGTGAAGTTCTCGGTGACCCAGGTAGCGATCTCCTGGGAGGCGGAGCTGCCGCCGTTGGCCCGGAAACCGCCCCCGCCGACGAAGTAGTGGATCTTCCCGGCGGCCACGTACTCCTGGAACCGGGCCAGCGTGGGTGACGGATCGCTGCCGTTGAAGCCGCCGACCGCCATCACCGGCCGGCCGGTGGCGAGCTGGTAGCCGGAGGCGTTGTTGGAGCCGACGGTCGCCGCCACCCAGGTGTAGTCGTCGGCGTCGGCCGTCAGCAGCGCCTTCAGCGCGGCGCTCGGCTCCCGGGAGTCGAGCAGGCCGCCCATCCCGCCGGCCATGCGCCCCTGGCCACCCCCGGTGCGCCCACCGTCCTGACCGGTGCCGCCGTTCGGACCGGCGCCACCGTCCTGACCGGTGCCGCCGTTCTGACCGGCGCCGTCGGGGAAGCCGGGGAACTGGCCGGTGCCACCGTTGGCGGTACCGCCGGGGAAGCCGGGGAACTGGCCGTTCTGGCCGGTGCCGCCGTCCCGGTTGCCGCCCGGGAAGCCGCCACCACCGGGGAAACCGCCGCCACCGGGGAACTCCATGCCGCCGCCCATCCGGCTGCCGGGCCCGCCACGACCCGGTCCGAAGCCGCCCTGCACGGCCGGGCCGGCGCTCGGGATGGACCCGGTGTGCGGGGTGCCGGCGGTCTGCGCCGCGTACGCCGCCGGGCCGGCCAGCGCGGCCGACGCGCCGAGCGCCAGCACCACCGGCACCAGTCGCCGGGGCAGCCGCCGGGCGAGCAGGATCAACACCGCCACGGCGAGCCCGGCGACCAGCACCACCGACCGTAGCCAGGGCTGGAAGTCGACGCTGCGGCCGAGCAGCCGCCAGGACCACCAGGCGGTCACCGCCAGGGTGACGGCCAGGGCGACGGTGGCGAACCACCCCCGCCACCGCAGGGACCGGCCGCCACCGGTCGCCGACGCGGGCGCGGGGTCGACACCGGAAGCCGGCCCGGCGGTGGCCGTGGGGTCGGCAGCGGGGCCCGTCCCGGCGTCGATACCCGGGGCGGCGATCGGCCCGGCGGGCACCGCGGAACCGGTGACCCGGGCGACGGGTGCCGCTGCGGCCCGGCGTTCCCGCCAGAGCAGGACGGTGCCGATGCCGACCAACGCGCCGACCGCCGGCGCCAGGGCCACCGTGTAGTAGGCGTGGAAGATGCCGGACATGAAGCTGAAGATCAGCCCGGTGACCAGCAGCCAGCCGCCCCACAGCAGCAGCCCGGCGCGACGGTGGTCGGTGCGCGCCGCCCGGCCGGCCAGCACCAGGCCGGCGACGAGCAGGATCAGCGCGGCCGGCAGCAGCCAGGAGATCTGGCCGCCGACCTCGGTGTCGAACATCCGCAGCCAGCCGGTCTGCCCGGAGAACGGCCCACCGCCGCCGCCCATCCGGGCACCACCGCCGACGCTGCCCTCCTCGTCACCGGTGATCCGGCCGAGGCCGTTGTAGCCGAGGGTCAGCTCCAGGATGCTGTTGGTCTGCGACCCGCCGACGTACGGCCGGGCGCTGGCCGGGACCAGTTCCACGGTGGCCACCCACCAGCCGGCGGCGACGACCAGCCCCAGGCCGGCCAGCAGCAACTGCCGGATCCGTCGCCAGAAGCCGGTCGGCGCGGCCAGCAGGTAGACCCCGGCGAAGACCGGGACCACCAGGAACGCCTGGAGCATCTTGGTGAGGAAGCCGAAGCCGACCAGCACCCCGACCAGCACGATCCACCGGGTGCCGGCCGTCTCCACCGCCCGCACGGTGGCGTAGGCCCCGAGCACCAGCAGCAGCACCAGCAGCGCGTCCGGGTTGTTGAACCGGAACATCAGGGTGGCGACCGGGGTGAGCGCCAGGACCGTCCCGGCGATCAGCCCGGCGGCCGGGCCGTACCAGCGGCGGACGGTGGCGTACAGGACGCCGACCGAGGCGACGCCGAGCAACGCCTGCGGCACCAGGATCGCCCAGCTGTTCAGCCCGAAGATGCGTACCGACAGGGCCATCAGCCACAGCGCGGCCGGCGTCTTGTCGACGGTGATCGAGTTGGCCGCGTCGGAGGAGCCGTAGAAGAACGCCTTCCAGCTCTCGGAGCCGGCCTGCACCGCCGCCGAGTAGAACGAGTTCGCCCAGCCGGACTCCCCCAGACCCCACAGGTAGAGCAGACCGGTGCCGAGCAGCAGCACGGCCAGCGCGGGCCTGACCCAGCGCGGGTCGCGGCGGGACGCGTCGCCGCCGTCCGGGTGGGCCGCCGCCGAGCGGTCCGGCGGTGCGGTCGCGGCGGCGGGCGGACCCGACGGGGGTGCGGTCGCGGTGTCGTCCGGTGGGGTGGCCGGCGTCCTCAGCAGGCTCTCGGTTCTGTCCATGCGGCAAGCCTCGAACAGCGGGTTGGGGCCGCCCCGTGACCGAGCTATGCGTGAGCTGTGGAATCCGGCGGCGGCGACGCGACCGGTTGCGGGGGCGCGGGCGCGGCGCTGTCCGGGGGCGTCGGGGTGGCCGGCAGCCGGACGGTGAAGACCGTGCGGCCCGGTCGGCTCTCCAGCTCGACGCCGCCGTGGTGGGCCTCCACCACGGCGGCCACGATGGCCAGGCCGAGGCCGGTGCTGCCGTGCTGCCGGGACCGGGAGCTGTCGCCCCGGGCGAACCGTTCGAAGACCTCGTCGCGCAGCTCCGGGGGCACCCCGGGGCCGTCGTCGGTGACGCTGAGTTCCACCGCACCGGGCACCTGGGTGATGCGGGTGGTGACGGTGGTTCCGGGCGGGGTGTGCACCCGCGCGTTGGCGAGCAGGTTCGCCACCACCTGGTGCAGCCGGACGGCGTCGCCGGGCACCTCCACCGCCTCGTCGGGCAGGTCGAGCTGCCAGCGGTGTCCGTCGCCGGCCACGTGCGCGTCGCTGACCGCGTCGACCACCAGGGCGGTCAGGTCGACCGGCCCGGTGGCCAGCGGCCGTCCGGAGTCCAGCCGGGCCAGCAGCAGCAGGTCGTCGACGAGGCTGGTCATCCGGGTGCTGGCGGATTCGACCCGGCGCAGCGCGTGGGCCACGTCCGGGGGCACCCGGTCGCGGCCCCGCCGGGCCACCTCGGCGTAGCCCCGGATCGCGGCCAGCGGGGTACGCAGCTCGTGCGAGGCGTCGGCGACGAACTGGCGTACCCGGGTCTCGCTGGCCTGCCGGGCGGCGAGCGCGGCGGCGACGTGGCCCAGCATCCGGTTCAGCGCCGCGCCCACCTGCCCCACCTCGGTGCGCGGGTCGGTGTCGACGGCGGGCACCCGCACCGACAGCGCCACCTCGCCCCGGTCCAGGGGCAGTTCGGCGACCCGCCCGGCGGTGGCCGCGACCCGGTGCAGCGGGCGCAGCGTGGCCCGGACGATCAGCGCGCCCAGGCTGCCCGCGACGAGCAGGCCGGCGGTGGCGACGCCGGCCTGGGCGACGACCATCCACCAGACGGTCTCCTGCACGGAACGCAGCGGGATGGCGAAGACCAGGGTGTCGCCGCCGGGAACCCGGCGGGCCACCGCCCGGTAGTCGCCGCGCTCGCCGAGGTCGACGGTGTGCGGCCTGCTGTCGGCGGGTAACGCGGCCAGCGGGGCGACGTCGGCGGCGGTGAGCGCCTCGGTCGCGCCGGAGGCGCTGCGGATGCGGGCCGACGACTGCTCCTGCGGGATGATCCGCATCCCGATCGAGCCGACCGGGTACGTCGGTGGCGGGTCGGGTTGCCCCTGCCGGCCGGCGGTCTGGTCGAGGGGGCGGGGCTGGCCCGGGGTCCGGTCCCAGGGCAGCCGGGTGTCGAAGCGGCGGTTGTCCCCGACGAGTTGGGTGTCGACCTGGGTGATCAGGAAGTGCCGCAGCGCGACGGTGGTCAGCCCGCCGATGCCGATGCTGACCACCGCCAGCAGCGCGACCACGGTGAGCACCAGCCGGCGACGCAGCGACCAGCCCGCCAACCGGTGACGCCGCTGGCCGCCGGCCAGCCGGCGGCGGAGGCGACCGACCGGGTCACGGCGCGGGCTTGAGGACATAGCCGGCGCCGCGCAGGGTGTGGATCATCGGCGCGCGTCCCACGTCGATCTTCTTGCGCAGGTACGAGATGTACAGCTCGACCACGTTGGCCTGCCCGCCGAAGTCGTAGTTCCACACCCGGTCGAGGATCTGCGCCTTGCTGAGCACCCGGCGCGGGTTGCGCATCAGGTAGCGCAGCAGTTCGAACTCGGTGGCGGTCAGGGTGATCAGGTCGTCGCCCCGGCGTACCTCGTGGCTGTCCTCGTCGAGGGTGAGGTCGCCGACGGTGAGCACGGCCTCCTCCCGGGCGGTCACCGCGAAGCCGGTACGCCGCAGCAGGGCGCGCAGCCGGGCGATGACCTCCTCCAGGCTGAACGGCTTGGTGACGTAGTCGTCGCCGCCGACGGTGAGCCCGGCGATCCGTTCCTCGACCGCGTCGCGGGCGGTCAGGAAGAGCACCGGCACGGTCGGGGTCTGCTCGCGCAGCCGGCGCAGCACCTGGAAGCCGTCCAGGTCGGGGAGCATCACGTCGAGCACCACGGCGTCGGGCTGGAACTGGCGGGCCGCGCTCAGCGCCGCCATTCCGTTGCCCGCGCTGCGCACCTGCCACCCCTCGTAGCGCAGCGCCATCGACAGCAGGTCGGTCAGGGTGGGTTCGTCGTCGACCACGAGTACCCGGACGGGTTCGCCGTCGGGGCGGCGCAACTCGATCCGGTGCGGTGCGGTCTGCCCCTCGGTCACCATGCCCCCATCGTGGGACCGGTTACTGGCGCTGCCCTGTGCCCATCCTGTGCGCCCGCTGTGCGCGCGGCCCCGCTCGACCGTACCGGGCCGGGCGGCGTCGGGGGGCGGTTCCCCGGATCGCGCCCGACCACCGACGGGCCGGTTCGGCGTGCGGCTACTGGCTCATGCCGGTCGGGTAGGTGTGCACGAAGGACATCGTCCAGTGGTCGTCGCCGGCCGGCTGGTCCCGCTGGTAGAGGTGGTCGGGGCCGCCCCCGCCGGGAGCCGGTGGGGCGTCCGGGTGGCGCAGCACCCAGCGGACGGGCGGCGCCCCCGCCGGGTCGGCCGGCAGGACACGGACCAGGTCGTGGGCCGGCCCACCGACGAAGCGTACGGTCACCTCGCCCATCGGGGCCTCCCTCCGGCGGCCGGCGGTCGCGGGCCACTGACGGCAAGCTACCGCACCCGGGGCCGGGTCGGGGTGGCTCGACCGGGTCCACCGGAGTGGGACCGGGCCCGCTGGGCGGGGCGGGCACGGTTTGCCCAGCGCAGCGGCCGGGTACCGGCTCGACAGCGCCATCGCCACCCCGGCGACGCGGTCGGCGTGGACAGGAGCGGGTCGATGAGGACGCTGGCCGGGCGTTACCAGCTCGAACAGCGCATCGGCATGGGTGGGATGTCGGAGGTCTGGCGGGCCCACGACATCGTCTTGGACCGGCCGGTCGCGGTGAAGCTGATGTCCCCCGCCCACCGGGGGGAGCAGACCTCGGTCGAGCGGATCAGGGCCGAGGCCCGCTCCGCCGCCCGGCTGGTGCACCCCAACGTCGCCGGCGTCCACGACTTCGGCACCTCGACGACCCTGCCCGGCCGGGAGATGCCGTACATCGTGATGGAGCTGGTGGAGGGCGAGACCCTCGCCGCGCACCTGCGGGCCGGGCCGTTGGACTGGCGGATCGCGGTCCGGGTCTGCGCCGAGGTGGCCGCCGCACTCGCCGCGGCGCACGCCCACGGGATCGTGCACCGCGACGTCAAACCGGCCAACGTGATGCTCACCCCGTCGGGGGCGAAGGTGCTCGACTTCGGTATCGCGACCCCGGCCGGCGCACCCGACCACAGCCCGGAGGGCATGCTGGTGGGGACTCCGGCGTACCTGGCCCCGGAGCAGTTCGACAGGCAGCCGGCCACCCCCGCCGCCGACATGTACGCCGTCGGTGTCCTGCTCTACTACTGCCTCACCGCACGGCTGCCGTACGCGGCGGGGACCACCGCCACCCAGCTGGTCGGGTCCCGCCGGAAGATCACGCCGGAGCCGTTGCCGCCGGTCGCGGGACTCCCGCCCGAGGTGGCCGACCTGTGCCGACGCTGTCTCGCCGACGACCCGCGCGAGCGGCCCAGCAGTCTGGTGGCGGCGCTGGAGCTGGCGGAGGTGGTCGACGCCCGGGTCTACGTGCCGATGCTGGCCTCGGTGCCCCGGCCCCGCACCGCACCGGTGTCGCCGTGGACCGAACGGGCGGCCGCCGAGGAGACCGAGGCGGTGGCGTTGCACGACTGGTCCCGGACCGGACCGGTCTGATCCCGGCCGTCGGCGCGCCGGGCCGGGCGTTTCACCCGTTCGTGGCCGGGAACCCGGCCGACGGATGAGGGGGGAACGCGATGCCGGATCCGAGTTCCTGGCTGCACGAGGCCAGCGCGACCGCCACGGGCGGGCACGTACGCACCGACGACGGTGGGCTCTCCACCGCGCTGGCGTCACCGCTCGCGCCGCACTGCACCGGGTTGACCCCGGAGCAACTGCTCGCCGCCGCCTTCGCCTCCTGCCTGCACCACGCGGCGGTCGAGGCGGCCGGGGAGATCACCGACGAGGCGCACACGGTGCAGGTGACCGCCGAGGCGAAGCTCGGGCGCGACGACGACGGCCGGTACCGGGCCGACGTGCACGCCAGCATCTCGTCGGCCGGGTTGAGCCGGGAGCAGTTGGCCGAACTGGTCGCGTACGCCGACCGGCTGTGGCCGTTCTCCAGTGACGACAGCAGCCGGCACCGGCTGACGGTGAGCGCGGCCGAGAACGGCCGACACTGAGCCGTCGACGGCCCGCCGCGTCCGGGGGAGGCGACCCGAGCCGTCCCGGCGGGGTCGCCTCCGCCGTTCGGTCGAGCCTCGACCGACGTCCCGCGACTCCCGCTGCCCGTCCTATTCATCACGGCAAGAGCGGTATAGTCGACAAAAGCGCCGTGTACGGTTCACGGCTTTGAGAGACCGATACGGGGAATATCCGGGCGGATTCGGGCCGATTGTGGCGTAGGCCACCCATACCGCCGCCAGTTTCCCGCCGAAACCTCTCTAACCTCGTCGGGTGCACCCCGACGAGACCGCCGCGCAGCAGCCGGCCCGGAACCGCCCGGCCACCCGTTCGACCCCGGTGGCCTCGGACGAACGGAGGATCGGCCGGCACCGCGCGCCGGAACCACCCAGGCGGGGCATCGGTGCCGCGCTCGCCTCGACCCCCGCCCGGATCGCCCTCGCCGGTGGCGTGACCTGCTGCCTGGGGCTCGTCGCGCTGGCCGGGACCCACCGGGTCGACAGGCAACCCCGGCCGGTGCAGGAGGTGCTGGCCGACCGGGCCGCCGACGAGCAGCGGGCCTCCCGGGCCCGGGAGCGGACCGTCCTGCCGGCCAGCCCCCTGCCGGCCAGCCCCCACCCGTCGGCCACCCCCGGCGCCGCCCGGCCGAAGCCGACGACGAAACCGGTCCGGCCCCGCCCGGTCGCCGGGCTCACCCGGGTGCAGATGGACAACGCCCAGGTGATCGTCGCGGTCGGCGTCGACCTGGGAGTGCCGCGCCGGGGGCTGGTGGTCGCCGTCGCCACCGCCATGCAGGAGAGCGACCTGCACAACCTCGCCAGCGACGTGCTGCCCGAGTCGTACGACCACCCGCACCAGGGCAGCGGCTCGGACCACGACTCGGTGGGCCTGTTCCAGCAGCGCCCGAGCAGCGGTTGGGGCACGGTGGCCCAGCTGATGCGCCCCGCCTACGCGGCGCGGGCGTTCTACTCCGCGCTGGCCGAGGTTCCCGGCTGGCGGCAGCTCAGCATCACCGCCGCCGCGCAGGCCGTGCAGATCTCCGCCTACCCCGGCGCGTACGCGCGGCACGAGGACCGGGCCGCCGCCGTGGTCGACGCGCTGCTCTGAACCGGCCCTGCCGCCACCGCGCGACGGGCGGCGGCGGACCGGTAGGGCCCCCGGGTCAGGCGACCCGGGTGCCCGGCTCGGGCTGGTCGACCGTCACCTCGTCGGTGCCGGTGGCGACCCGGGTGGCCGGGACACCCCCGGCGGCGGCGGTCGGGGTGTCGACCGGCACGGTCTCGACGGTCAGCCCGGTCAGGAGCTGGTCGACCCGGGCCGCCCGGTGCCGCCGTTCGTGCAGTGACGCCTCGAACTCGCGGCGGGCCTGCACCGCCTCGGCGTACACCCGTTCGCGCAACTGCCGGGCCTCCTCCCGGGCGGCGTCCAGCTCGGCGCGGGCCCGGGCCAGCAGCTCGTCGGCCGTACGCGGGGCCGCCGGCCGGGCCGCGCCCCCGTCGGCGGCGGCCCGCCGCCGGTCGACCATCGCCAGGAGCAGGGTGGTCTCCTGGCGGATCTGGTCCCACTCCCGCCCCGCGCCGGCGATCACCTCCGCCCGCGCGGCGAGCCGGGTCAACCGGACTCCGAGCTCGTCCAGGCAGGAATCGACCTGCCGCCGGTCGTAGCCGGACTCAACGACGGAGAACCTCATACGTGTCGCCCCCCAGGAAGCTGGTACGTCTGTCCCAGCTCGATCCTCGCGGCAGCCGACGGCCCCCGGGGCGGTTCGAGAAAAATGTTCAGCAATTGCGGGGCGGGTCCCGGAGCCGACGACCGGGGCGGACCCGACGCGTCGGGGCGCGCCGGGACGCCCCGGGCGGTCAGGAACGCTTGGGCAGCACCACGACCCGGCCGAAGAACTCGTCGATGCGGCGCACCACGTCGTTGAAGTCGTCCAGGTCGATCGGCTTGGTGACGTAGGCGTTGGCCTGGAGGCTGTAGCTGCCCACGATGTCGGTGTCCGCGTTGGACGTGGTCAGCACCACGATCGGGATGGTGCGCAGGTCGTCGTCCTGCTTGACCTCGCCGAGCACCTGCCGGCCGTCCATCCGCGGCATGTTCAGGTCGAGCAGGATCACGTCGGGTCGGCGGGCGTCGACGTGCCGGCCCTCCTGCCGCAGGAACTCCATCGCCTCCTGACCGTCACCGACCACGTCGATGACCTTGGCGATGCCGGAGTCCGCCAGGGCTTCCTCGATCATCAGCACGTCACCCGGGTCGTCGTCGACCACCAGGATGCGGACGGGGTTCGTGGCGCCTCGGTCCATGGGTCCAACCTGTCTGTGTCGGCGAGCGGGGACGACGGTCTCGGTACCCCGTTGGCGGTATGACCGAACACGGTCACCCGCGGAGCGGGAAACCGCGCGGTCACCCGCTGGCGGGGAAATTTAGCCCATCACCGGGCCGACGGCGACCGCGGGTCGGCGGTGTCGGGCTGATAGCGCAGCACGTCGGCCAGGCCGGTGATCTGCAGGACCCGGTCCACCCGGCCGGTCGCCCCGTACAGCCGCAGCCAGCCACCCTGCGCGGCGGCGAGGTTGTCCCCACGGACGAACGCCGCGATGCCGGTGGAGTCGCAGAAGGTCAGCCCGGTGAGGTCGAGCAGCAGGTGCCGCTCGCCACCCGCGGCGAGCCGGTCGATCTCGGTGTTGAGTGCCCCGGCCGAGCTGAGGTCCAACTCGCCCGTGAGTCGCAGACACACGCCGCCACCGTCCCGCCCGGCATGCGTCACGCTGAAGGTCAACGTCGTCCCTCTCGCTCCCACCACAGGCAGACCCTTGCAGTGCAGCAAGTATACGCAGCGCTCCCCCGGTGGCCCGCGCGGCGCGTCAGTGCCGCACCCCGCCGGACGCGACGGTCGCCGCCGCGCCGAGCGCCAGGAACCGCCCCGCCCGGGGGAAGTCCCGCAGGACGCGCCCGTAGTGGCCCAGGGTGGCGGCGACCGCCCCGGCCGGCACCCCCCGGCTGGTCAGGATCGCCACCAGCCACGTCACGAAATCGGTGAACAGCTCCGCGTCGTCGACGTAGACGGCGGCGGCCAGGAAGTCCACCGTGTACCCCAGGTCCGCGGTGGTGGCGTCCCACTGCGCCGAGGTGTAATCCGCCACCGACGGCACCCGGGCCCGCAGGTCCGCCACCGCCGAGTCGATCAGCTCGCCGCGTCGCTTCACCAGGCTGGCGTACTCGTCGTCGGCGAGGTGGGACAGGTCCGCCGGGGGCACCCGGCGCAGCGCCCGCTCGTCGGCGACCAGGTCGGCCGCGCCCGGGGCGTCCGGGGCCCAGGCGACCCCGAGCCGCCGCGCCCACCGGCCGTCCACGCCGAACCCACGCCCGCCGACGACCACTGGCACGTCCGAACGCCGGCACGCCTCGACCATCCGGTGCGCCTGCGGCAACCGCATCGGCAGCGCGCAGGCCAACGCGACCGCGTGCGCGTCGTGCCGGTGCAGGTACGACACGAGGTGTGCGGCCGGCACGCTGGCGCCCAGGAACGTCACCTGCCAGCCGCGCAGCCGCAGCACCTCGGCGACCAGTCGGGGTGGCAGGGCGTGCCACTCACCGTCCATGCAGGCCACCACGATCCGTCCCCGGGTCGGCCGGGGGTCGGCGTACCCGGCGACCGCCGCCACCGCCCGTTCGCTGATGTGCGTCGCGGCGTGCTCCTGCGCCACGCTCCACTCGTTGCGGGCCCACCGCTCGCCGACCTCGGACTGGGCCGGGGCGACCAGGTCGAGCAGCACCCGTTCCGCCGGGACGCCGGCGTCGAGCAGCCCGGTGACCACCTCGATCGCGCCGTACTCGTCGGCCTCCTCCAGGCAGGCGAGGAAGTCACCGAAGGCCCGGTACGTGTCGGCCGGGGCGGTCATGATCGGGACGTCCTCTCCTCGGCCGGGTCCGGCACGGCCGGCACGGAGTGCAGGTGCCGCCGGGGGCGGCCACCGGGTCCGGTGGCCCGCAGGGCGAGCACCGCGATGTCGTCGTGGTCGCCGTGCGCCAGCCAGTCGCAGGTGACCTGCTCGACCCGCTCGGCGAGCGCCGGGGCGGGCATCCGGTGGCAGCCGGTGACGGCGTGGACCAGCCGGTCCTGCCCGAACTGCTCGTCGCCGCGCCGGCCGCCCCGGGCCTCGGTCACCCCGTCGCTGTAGAGCAGGCAGGTCTCCCCGACGGCCAGCCGGACGGTGACCTCGCCGATGCGCGGGTCGGGCACCACACCGATCAGCATCCCGCTCAGCGGCACCGTCTCCACCTCGCCGCCGTCGCGCAGCACCAGCGGCGGCAGGTGCCCGCCACCGGCCAGGGTCAGCGACAGGCCACCGTCGCGGTGCGGGCGCACCACCCCGAGCACCATGGTGGCGAAACGGCCCTGCCCGTGCGCCTGGGTGGTCTCCAGCAGGGCGTCGTTGAGCAGCTTCAGCAGCCGGCCGGGCCGGGACTCGACCCGGTAGAGCGCCTGGAGGCACTGGCGGAGCTGGCCGGTGAAGACCGCCGCCTCCACCCCCTTGCCGGAGACGTCGCCGAGGAAGAACACCGCACCGCCGTCGGCCAGCCGGTGCGCGCCGTAGAAGTCGCCACCGATGCGCAGGCTCGCCTGGGAGGGCCGGTACGCCGTGCCCCACTGCACCCCCGCCACACCTGCCGGTTCCACCGGCACCAGGCTGGCCTGGAGGGTGTCGGCCACCTCGGCCTGGTTGCGGTAGAGGACCGCGGTGGTGAGCGCCGCGCCGGCCCGGGCGGCGAAGGCCCGGACGAGGTCCACGTCGGCGTCGTCGTACCAGCGGGTCCGCCGGGCGACCAGGAGCACACCCGCCGGGGCGTCCCGGCCGGGCAGCGGGACCACCCGGGCGGTCACCTCGCGGGCGTTCAACCCCGGCAGCCAGCCGGCCTCGACCGCCTGGTCGACCAGCCAGTCCACCGCGTGCGGCTCCACCCCGGACAGCCCCTCGACGATGGCCGGAGGCAGCGCGGCGGCGGGCAGCACGCCGCTGTCCACCGTGGGTGACTCGTCGTCGACCCGGGTCGCCCGCCACCACCGGGCCCGCCCGGAGCGGGGGGCGAGCACCAGCACCGCCACCTCGGCCAGGGTGGGCACGGTGAGCCGGACCACGGCGGCGGCGGCCCGGTCCGGGTGCAGCGGGTTGCCCAGCTTCTCGCCGACCACGGCGAGGAAGGCCGACCGGGCCCGCTCGGCGAGCAGGGCGTCGGCCCGGGAGACGCTGTCGGTGACGTCCTCGACGTACAGACAGCTGCGGGAGCCGGACAGCGGCACCCGGCGGATGCGCAGTCGCCGGCCGTGATGACCGAACCCGTCGGGCTCGACGGCGGCCCCGGTCAGCACGGCGAGACCGGCGGCGGCCAGGGGACGGCCGGGCGACACCTCGGGCAGCAGCCGCTCGGCCACCGGGCTGACGTGCCGGACCACGCCGTCGGCGTCGCAGACGACCAGGCCCTCCCGGAAGTGTTCGAGGACCTCGGACCAGGCCGGGTCGACCCGGTCCGGGTCGGGTCGGGCGGGATCGGGGCCGGCCCGGTCGGGGGCCAACGGCGGCAGGCCGGGAGGCGCGCCGACGGACCGCGCCGCAGCCCGACCGGCACTCGGCGTGGAGATCCGTCCGTCGCCCGGGTCGAAGCCCCTGACGTCGGCAGCACCCACCAGCTGAGCCCCACTCCCTTGTCGCCATCCGGCACATCCCGGATGTAGGCCGTATGTTCCAATCTGTTCCGCTCAGCCTACGCCGGAACGCGGGCACCGCCACCGCACGGCGTCCTGCGTGCGGTTGCGCACCCCTGCGGGCCCACCGGCGGGTTGTTACGATCCGGCGTAGTCCGGCCCGACCGTCGGCCCTGCGGAAAGGCGTGCTGTGGTGCCCCCTGGAAGGAAGACCGAGACCGCCCCGTTGACCCTGTCGGTGGACCACTCCGACCCTTCGGCGCCGATCCTGTCGGTCGGCGGTGAGCTGGCCTACGCCACCTCCCGCCCGGTGCGGGTGGAGGTCGACCGGCTGCTGGCGGAGCGCCCTGCGGTGGTCGTCTTCGACTTCTCCGGGCTGACCTTCATCGACAGCACCGGCCTGTCGGTCATCGTGCACGCCTGGCGGGAGGGGCAACGGGTCGGGACGCTGGTCCGGCTGCGGGCCGTACCCCGCTTCCTGACCACCATCCTCGACATGACCGGGGTCACCGGCCTGCTGGCCCGTCAGTTGCCGCAGCGGTCCACCCCCGCGCCGCAGCGCCCAGCCAGGTCCGCCTGAACCCGGCCGCCTGAACCCGGTCACCGGGTCGGCCGAACCCCGACGTTTCCCGATCATCTGTTGCTGGGAACATGGGGGCATGCGCCCGCAGCTGTTGACCATCGAGGTGACCCGGCTCGACGCCGGCACCGCCCGGCTGCGGCTCACCGGCGACCTCGACTTCGACACCGCCCCGGAGCTGATCGAGGCGGCGGCCGGGGTCCGCGCGGACGGCCACCGCACGCTGATCGTCGACCTGGGCGGGGTCGGTCTGTGCGACTCGTCGGGGCTGAGCGCGTTCGTGGTGCTCAGCCAGGGCGGGGCCGGTCCGGTCCGGTTGACCGGGGTCAGCACCCGGCTCCAGCAGTTGCTCGACCGCACCGGCCTGGCCGAGTTGCTGGCGGTGGAGGAACAGCCGGCGGCCGGGGCCGACGACGACGTCCGCGAGGTGGGCTGAGGCATCCGATCGGGGTGACCCCCGACCCTGGGACCAGGGGCCGGGGGCCGGGAGGAGGGCCCGGGCGGGGGTTCGCGCCGTCAGACGCTGACGACGGTCCCCTGCGTCTCGACGGCGGGCTGCCGGCGTGGCCCGGTCGACCGGGGCGCGGCGGACGACGGGGGTTCGGCGTCCGCCGGAGGACCCGAATCCGGCAGTTGGAACAGGTACCGGACGAATCCCCCGCCCGACTCGTTGTCCTCCGCGCCGGGCCACTGCCCGGCGCAGTCCATGCCCACCACCTCACGGCCCGATCCGTCGGCCTCCTCCACCAGGGCCCAGAGGCTCACCGGGTAGCACCTGGTCACCTCGGGGCCGACCTGCCAGCGGGAGTACCAGCCGGGACGGGCCGGGACGATCTCCACGATCCTCTTCATGACGACCTACCCTTCCGCGTTCCTCGGAAGACCTCCGGTCGTCCCGATGGTCCGTCCCGCGCGGGTGAGCACCCCTCACCCCGCGGGAGTGAAGCCGGGGGCAGGTCCGGGTGAAGCCGGGACGCAGGTCGTCACCGGCGCCCGCCCGTGTCCCCTGCCACCGGTTCAGCGGGTGTGCACCGGCACCTCGGGTGACGAACTCTCCAACGGCACGGCGTGGGCCGGAACCAGACCGAGCTGCGTCGCCGGGCGGGGCAGCGCGGCGTCGAGCACCCAGTCGGCGCTCACCCGCGCCCGGTTGCCGGGCATCGCCAGCAGGTGGTAGCCCCGGGTGACCGCCTTGGCGGCCAGCCCCGACAGCGACAGCTTCAGCGGGTTCGCCGCCGCGTCCCTTCCCCCCAGGTCGACCACCCAGCCCAGGTCGTGGTGCCGGTACGGACGACGCCTGCCGTGCCCGTAGGAGGCGGCGATGTTGTGCGCCGCGAGCTTGCCCTGCCGTTGCGCGTGCTGGGCGGTCATCGTGCAGAGCTGCCCGGGGCGGGTCAGGTCCGGCACGGCGGCGGCGTCGCCGCAGGCGTACACCTCGGGGAAGCCGGGGACGTTGAGGTACTCGTCTACCACCAGCCGGCCCTTCTCGGTACGCAGGCCCAACTCGGCCACGAACGGGTCGGGGCGTACCCCGACGCACCAGGCCAGCGTGCAGGTCGGGACGTACTCGCCGTCGGTGAGGTGCACCCCGTCGGCGGTGGCCTCGGCGACCGAGGTGCCCATCCGCACGTCGACCCCCCGGCGGCGCAGCACCCGGTCGGCGGTGGCCGACATCCGCTCGTCCAGCTCCGGCAGCACCCGGGCGGCGACGTCCAGGAGCATCCACCGGGGCCGGACGGTCAACCGGGGGCGTTGGGCGTGCAGCGCGTCGGTGAACAGTTGCCCGTGCGCGGCGACCTCGGTGCCGGTGTAGCCCGCGCCCACCACGACGAAGGTGGCCCGGGCCTGCTGCTCGGCCGGGTCCTGCGCCTGCTCGGCCAGCTCGATCTGGCGGACCACGTGGTCGTGCAGGTAGACCGCCTCGGGCAGGCCCCGGAAACCGTGGGCGTACTCGGTCACGCCGGGGATGGGCAGCAGTTTGTTGACGCTGCCGACGCAGAGCACCAGCCGGTCGTATGCGAGCTGGCCCCGCTCCCCCTCCGGGTTGGTGAAACCGACCCAGCGGTGGCGCAGGTCGACCCGGTCGGCCTCGCCGACGACCACCCGGACGCCGGGCAGCGTGCCGGTCAGCGGGACCGAGATGCGGGTGGGTTCGACCACCCCGGCGGCCACCTCGGGCAACAGCGGCAGGTAGAGGAAGTAGTCGGTCGAGTTCAGCAGCACGATCTCGGCCCGTCCGCCGGCCAGCCGACGCAACGTCTTCGCCGCGTGGTAACCGGCGAAACCGGCGCCCACGATCACCACACGAGGTTTCGTCATGTCCGCTCCCTTCCCGGCGGTCAGCACGACAAACGTGTCGGGTCGCCCCGGCACCGCCGGGCCGGAGCGGGGCGGCGGACGAGGGCGCAGCGGGCCGTTTGATACATCAGTGACGGGCTCCCGACTGTAGTCACACCGGGTAGACGACACCGTTGCTTTAGGCGCGCCCTCCGCTCACGCTGAGTTTCTGTTCGACCACCACCAATCGGAGGGACAGATGAGAGTTCGCCGTGTCGTCGCCGTCGCGCTGGCCGCCCTGCTGGCGGCCGTGGGGCTCGCGCCGACCGCACCCGCCGCGGCGGCCACCGCGGACCGTTGGGGCTTCGCCTACGTCGACAACCCCAGCGTCACCAGCTGGACCGTGCTGGACACCACCCGGCAGTGGGGGACCTGGAAGACCGCCTTCCCGGCCGCCTGGGCCACCGGCGTCAAAGTGGCCCCGGGCCGGTTCCAGGTGCGCTTCCCGCAGATCGGGGCCGGTACGCGCGGGGTGCCGCACGTGACCCCGGTCGACCGGGCCGGGCACTACTGCACCGTGGTGCGCTGGTTCCAGTCGGGCACCGACGAGATCGTCGACGTGCAGTGCTTCGCCCCCGGCGGCACCCGCGACGACAGCCGGTTCACCGTGCTGTGGACCGCCAGCTCCGGGGTGCTGCCGGCCGGCACCGCACACGCCTACGTCCAGGGCGGGGTCAGCGGTCTGGTCCAGTCGTACGTGTCCACCGGGGCCCCCGCCGCGCTGGCCCCGCTGGGGGTCGGGCAGTGGTCGGTGAAGCTGCCCGGGGTCGGGCTGGCCGGGGTGCTGGCCGGCAACGTGCAGGCCACCGCGATCCAGCCGAACGCCGGTCAGCGCCGGTGCACCGTCGCCCGCTGGGGCGCCTCCGGCACCGACGTGCTGGTCTACGTGTTCTGCTTCGACCAGGCCGGTGCGCCGGTGAACACCGACTTCACCCTCTCCTACCACCGGGGACGCTCGGTGGTCGGGTCGCTGGCCCCGCCGAAGTTCTTCGGTCACCTGGCCAGCGCGGCGGGCGGTCCCACCAACGACAACTCCCAGCTCGGGGTGGGCGTCAACACCATCGCGCCGCTCGCGCCGGTCGGCCGCTACCTGGTCACCTTCAAGCAGCTCGGGCAGAAGGAGACGCACGCCCAGGTCACCGCGCAGGGCACCGGGCCGAACTACTGCAACCTGACCCAGCCGTGGTCGTACGCGGTGGACGCCCCGGTGGACGTGATCTGCTTCGACAACACCGGCACTCCCGCGCCGAACCAGGTGCTGGTCGCCTTCACCTCCCGGATCTGAGCCGGGCGGCACCGCCCGCCGGGCCGACCGGCGGGCGGTGCCTGGTGGGTGATCCGGACCGCCGTCCGGCGACCCGTCGGCACCGCCGGGCGACCATCCCGTGCGCGGGACCCTTCGTGATCTCCAGCGGTGGATACGGTCGGCTAGCGTTGTCGGACCGTCGTGCCCGACGGCCGAGACACGAGCGACACGAAGGTGAACCGATGGGTCCGAAGGCAAGCATCCGGGACGTCGCCGCCGCCGCGGGTGTCTCGGTGACCACCGTGTCCCACGTGTTGAACAACAAGTCCGGCACCCGGGTCAGCGCCCAGACCCGGGAACGGGTCGAGACGGTGGCCCGTCAGCTCGGCTACGCGGCGAACGGGCTGGCCCGCGGGCTGCGGCTGCAACGGTCGTACGCCCTGGGGTTGCTCGGTGACGTCGTCGCCGCCACCGGCCAGGCCGGGCGGCTCGTCCTGGGCGCGCAGGAGACCGCGTCGGCGCGCGGATGGGTGCTCCTGCTCACCACCGGCCGTGACCCCGAGGCGGAACGGCGGGAGATCCGGGCCCTGGCGCGGCACCGGGTCGACGGCGTGCTCTACGCGACCACCGACCACCGGGTGGTGCACGTCCCCGACGAGCTGCGCCCGATGCCGGTGGTGCTGCTCAACGCCCGCAGTGCCGACGCCACGCTCCCCTCCGTGGTGCCGGACGAGCGTGGCGGTGCCGCCACAGCGGTACGGGAGCTGCTCGCCCACGGGCACCGGCGGATCGGTTTCGTCACCACCGCCGACGACGTCCCCGCCGCCCGGGGTCGGCTGCTCGGCTACCGGGAGGCGCTGTGGGCGGCCGGGGTGCCGTACCGGCCGGAGCTGGTGCGTGCCGACGTCGGCGATCCCGCCGGTGGGCACCGCGCGGCGCGCGCCCTGCTCGGCTCGGCCGACCGGCCGACGGCGCTGTTCTGTTTCACCGACGCGATGGCGATGGGCGTCTACCGGGCGGCGACCGAACTCGGCCTGCGGGTCCCGCAGGACCTCTCGGTGGTCGGCTGCGCCAACCAGGAGGTCATCGCCGACGGGCTGTTCCCCGCCCTGACCAGCGTGGCGTTGCCGCACCACGGGATGGGCACGTGGGCGGTCGAGACCATGGTGGAGCTGCTCGACCGGCCCAAGGGCGCCCGCCGTCGGGTGGCCCGGCACGTCGCCCTGCCGTGCCCGCTGGTGCGCCGGGCGTCGGTCGCCGCCGCACCGCACTGATCAGATCAGCGCAGGGACGGCGGCCCGGCCGGCGGCATCGGCACCTGGAGGTAGGTGGCGCCGCGCAGGTCCAGCCACGCCCGGTCGGGGGCCCGGACCAGCCGGAGCATCACCTCGGCGCAGGCCGGGCAGCGACCCACCAGCCCGGGGGCGTGGGCGTAGACGCGCAGGCCGGCCATCGGGCCGACCATGCCGCAGGACGCGCACCGCCCGGTCGCCGCGCTCAGGTCCACGGCCAGCAGCTCGCGCAGCGGCCCGTCGAGCATGTTGCCGTCCAGGTAGGACATCTCGGTCATCGGTTCTCCTCGCCGGTCAGCCGGTGGGCCCGAACCGTTCGGTGCGGACCCGCCGGGTCGGGTGGCCCAGCCCCACCAGCAGGTCCGCGACGGTCTCCACGAAGCCGGTCGGGCCGCAGACGTAACAGAGCGGTTCGAGGTCGGCCGGCCAGCCGTGGGTGTTCACGTCGGCCAGGCCGATCCGGTGCGGCTCGCCCCGCCAGCCGTCGGGGGCCTCGCGGGTGTAGACGTGGGTGACGTCCAGGCCGAGGTCGTCGCGGGCGCGGGTGCGCAGCTCGTCGGCGTAGATCACGTCCGCCGGGGTACGGACCGAGTAGATCAGCCGGAACGGCGCGCGGTTGCCGGCGGCCCGGCGGGCCCGCACCATCGCCATCAGCGGCACCACCCCGGAGCCGCCGGCGACCAGCAGCACCGGCGCGGTCTGCTCGGGTCGCCAGACGAACCAGCCGCCGACCGGGCCGCGCACCTCCACCGGGTCGCCCTCGGCCCAGGTGTCGGTGAGGTACGGCGACACCTCGCCGTCGGGCACCCGCTGCACGGTCAGCGCGATCCGGTCGCCGTCGGCCGGGGCGGCGAGCGAGTACGAGCGGGCCGCCTGGTAGCCGTCGGGGGCGGTGAGCCGGACGTCGACGTGCTGCCCCGGCAGGTGCCCCGGCCAGCCGGGCACCGACAGCACGAGGGTCTGTGCGGTGGGCGTCTCGACACGGCGCTGCGCCAGGCGGGCCACCCGCCAGTCCAGCGGCCGCGCCAGCCGACCACCGGCCGCGGTCACCTCAGTCGCCCTGGTAGCGCTGCTCGCGCCACGGGTCACCGTAGTCGTGGTAGCCGGCGGTCTCCCAGAAACCGGGTTCGTCCTCGACGGTCAGCCGCAGCCCGCGTACCCACTTGGCGGACTTCCAGAAATAGAGGTGCGGCACCAGCAGCCGGGCCGGGCCGCCGTGCTCGGCGGGCAGCGGTTCGCCGTCGTATCCGTGCACCACCCAGGCCTGCCCGTCGCGCAGGTCGTCCAGCGGCAGGTTGGTGGTGTAGCCGCCGTACGAGTGGGCCTGGGCGTAGTCGGCAGCGGTGTCCACGCCGTCGAGCAGCACGTCCAGCGAGACGCCCTGCCAGCTGGTGCCGAACTTCGACCACCGGGTGACGCAGTGGATGTCGACCGTGGGGGTTTCCTGGGGCAGGTCCATCAGCTCCGCCCAGGACCAGCGGACCTCGTCGCCGGTCTCGGTGCTGAGCACGAACTCCCACCGGTCCAGCGGGACCCGGGGGGTCGGCCCGGCGGACAGCACCGGGAAGTCCTCGGTCAGGTACTGCCCCGGCGGCAGGGCCGGGTCGGTCGTTCGACGGCGGCCCTGGAAGCCCGGTGACACGATTCCCACCCGTCAGTCCTACCACCGCGGCGGGCGTGGGCGGGAGGGTTCCGGCGGACCGGGCCGCGACCGGCGGCGGCCCCGTCGCGGGCCGCCGCCGGTCGCGCACGGTCAGTGCTTGTCGACGACCACCTCGGCGTCGCCGGGTTCCCGGTCGCGGGTCGCCCGCAGGCTGGTGAGGGTGACCACGACCAGGACGCCGATGATGACCCCGAGCGAGGCCAGCGTGGGGATCTCCGGCACGCCCGACCAGATGCCGTGCGCCCAGTGCAGGCCGAGCTTGACGCCGATGAAGGCCAGGATGATCGCCAGGCCGTAGCTGAGGTGCACCAGGCGGCTCAGCGCGGCGTGCAGCACGAAGTAGAGCGCCCGCAGCCCGAGCAGGGCGAAGGCGTTGGTGGCGAAGACGAGGTAGGGGTCCTCGGTGATGCCGTAGACGGCGGGCACCGAGTCGACCGCGAAGACGATGTCGGTGGCGAGCACCGCGACCACCACCAGGGCGAACGGGGTGAGTGCCCGTCGGCCGTGCTGCCGGATCGTCATCCGGGTGCCGTGGTACTCCTCGACCACCGGCATGAACCGGCGCAGCAGCCGCACCGACCGCATCTTGTTGATGTCCACCTCCTGCTCGTGCCCGGAGAGGGCGTCGCGCAGCAGCTTGACGGCGGTGGCGATGAGGATGACGGCGAAGATCAGGAAGGCGAAGTCGAGGGTCTGCAACGCCGCCGCGCCGAGGGCGATGAAGACCGCCCGCAGCACCAGCGCGCCGGCGATGCCGTAGAGCAGCACCCGCTGGGCGAGCACGGCGGGCACCGCGAAGGCGGCCAGCAGCAGCATGAACACGAAGAGGTTGTCGACCGACAGCGACTTCTCGACCAGGTAGCCGGTCAGGTACTCGACGCCCTGCTGGGAGCCGAAGCGGTACCAGACCCAGCCGCCGAAGGCCAACGGCAGCGCGATGTAGAACGCCGACCAGCCCAGCGCCTCCCGGATCGACACCTCGTGCGGGCGTCGGGTGACCAGGAAGTCGAGCACCAGCAGGGCGAGCACGCCGACGATGGTCACCGCCCACAGGGTGGGGGTGCCGACCGACGACAACCCACCGGCAGCAAAGTACGACAGATCGGTCATGGAGCCTCCTCGAACACCGTGCCATGTTCGAGGTCTCCTTCACCCACGTTCGTCGTGGGCAACCACCCGAGGCGAGCCCGGAGCCCGCCGTACTGACCGGAATGGTTCGTGGGAAGTACTCCCCTCGTGCGGACCAGGTTAGGCCAGGTCCGGACGACTCGCCAAGTCAGGGCGACTCTCGTTCCGGGCATGGTTGCCCTGGTCAACGGCTGGGTGCCCCGACCCGCCGTGCCCCGTGCCGGCCGGTGGGTCAGGCCCGGCGCCCGGCGGCCGTGCCGGGGGCGAGCGCGGGCTCCACCAGGTCGCGGTAGTCGCGCGGCAGCCGGGTCACCAGACCGTCGAACTCGCCACCGCTGACCGCCTCGTGGACGACGCCGAAGACCACCCGCACCACGTCCCGGGCGGCCGGCTCGTCCAGCTCGGCCCGCCGCGCCACCCGGGCGACGAACTCGGCCGCGCCGAACTGCTCGGCCGCCTCCGTGCCGGGGCCGGGCCGCAGCGCCAGCCGCAACGGCGCGGGCAGCTGCGTCGCCAGGTCGAGCACCTCACCGCCGGTCAACCGTTCGGCGAGGGTCGCCAGCGTCGCGTGGACCAGCACCACCGCCCGCTCGGGGTCGGTACGGACCCGCCGGGCCACCTGGTCGACGAAGGTGTCGTAGTTCATGCGGGGCTCCCTTCGACATGAGGCGGCCCGGTTACCCGCCGGGCCGCGCCGGAAACGGCGCCACCCGCCCCGCTTTTCCCCGCCGGCTGCGCGTGACCGGCCGCCGGACGGGTAACCGCCGCCGATCGTGACCGGATCAAGGCGGCGAGGAGGCCCACCGATGGCCAGTCGGACCGAAGTCCTGCGGTACCTGTCCAGCCTGGACTACCCGGCGGCGAAGGACGCCGTGGTGCGCCAGGCCGAACGGGAGGGCGCACCGCCGGACGTGCTGCGGGCGTTGCGGGCGCTGCCGCCGGTGGACTACGCCAACGACGCGGAGGTGGCCCGCTCGGCCCGGATCGACCCCGCCCCGGAGATCGACCCCGCCCGGCGGGCACAGCAGGCGAGGGAGAAGCAGCACCAGCGGGTCGCCCAGCACCTGCGGAGCATCTGACCCCGGACAGGCGGGCGCCCCGGGTCACGAACCGCGACCTGGGGCGCACGCGTGCCTGTTCACCGGCGAACCGCCGGGTGGCCACCCGAACCGGGTGGGCATCGCTGCCACGATCAGCATAGGTCACGCCATCACCCGTACGGCTGATTTTGGCGAGACTGTGGGCGAGCACACCACGGGCCGGGTCACCCGTGCAGGTCACCCCGGCGGTCGCGGGCCTTCAACCGGACGGTCGGCAGTTCCGGGGCGGGCAGCGGCGGGGCCGGGTCGTCGGTGACCCGCCCGAACCGGTCCCGGCCGGCCATCCAGTCCGCCCGGGCGGCGGCCACCTCCTCGTGCGAGCGGCCGACGAAGTTCCACCACATGACCAGGGGCTCGTCGAACGGCTCGCCGCCGAGCAGCATCAGCCGGCTGCCCGGCTCGGCGGTCAGCTCCAATCCGTCCCGCCCGGTGCCGAGGTAGAGCAGCGCGCCGGGCTCCAGCGACACACCGTCCACCCGGGCCCGACCGGACATCGCCAGTAGGGCGTACTCGAAGCGGGGTCGCAGTCGCGCCGTCGCCGGGGCGGGGCCGTGCGCCGCCAGTTGCACGCCGAGCAGGGGGGTGTGCACCACCGCCGGGGACGCCTCGCCCGCCAGCTCCCCGACGAGCAGGGTGTGCTCCCAGTCGCCGGAGCGCCAGCGGGGCAGGTCGGCGTGGTGGGCGAAGCCGGCGGCACCGGCGCGCGCCGGGTCGGGCAGCGCCACCCACAGCTGCACACCGTGCATCAGCGGTGGATGGTTGGCCGGGGACCGCTCGGAGTGGGCGATGCCGTGCCCGGAGGTCATCACGTTGAGCTGGCCGGGGCGGATCGGCTGGACGTTGCCGAGGCTGTCCCGGTGCACGATCTCGCCGTCGAGCAGCCAGGTCACCGTCTGCAGGCCGGTGTGCGGGTGCGGGGGCACCTCCATGCCGGGACGCCGCGCCACGTCGTCCGGGCCGAAATGGTCGACGAAGCACCACGCCCCGACCATCCGGCGGGCCCGCTGCGGCAGCAGCCGGCGCACGGTGGTGTACCGGCCCAGTGGCACGTCGTGGCCGGGCAGCAGCACACTGCCCGGGTCCTCGGCGGCGACGCCGGGTGGTCGGGTCTGCGCCGGCAACGATTCGGTACGGTCCACCACCCGACTCTATGCCGGCCGGCCCGCCACCGGTCCGGCCCCGGACGGTTCAGTCCTCGACGACGGTGACGGTGTTCGCCCCGGCGACCAGGTCGAGGTAGAGCCGGTCGGGTGACCGGTCCCAGTTCGGCGAGCCGACCGTCGCCCCCCGGGCCAACCCGTCGCGCCGGTCGCCGTACCAGACGACGCTGCCCGCGCCGGAGGTGGCGCGGACCCGGACCGGGGGTCCGCCGGGCGCGTGGACGACGAACTGGTTGACCCCGCCGGTCATCCGGACCGTGCGGGTGCCGGTGGTCGGCGGCAGCCGCAGGTCGATCCGGGCCGCGCCGCCGATCAGCTCCACCCCGGACACCCGCGCGCCGGTGAGGTCGAGAACGTGGTCGCTGACCCCGCCGACCAGCCGCAGCCGCCAGGTCAGCCGCGCGTTGAGCGTCACGTCGACGACGCCCCGGCCGGGCCGGTCCCGGCGGGTCACCCGCAGCTGAACCCGGTCGCCTGCGACCTGGGGCCGGGGGGTGAGTCCGGCGTCGGCCGGGCTGCTGATCCGGTACAGGTCGGCGCCGAGGTCGGCGGTGCGCAGTCGGAACGAGGTCACCCCGTCCAGCAGCTCGAAGGTGGCCCGGCGCAGCCCGTCGACAGGCGCGGTCAGGGTCCGCTCGGCGGCCTCGGCGGCACCCGCGCCGCCGGGATCGGCGGTCGCCCGCGCCGGGGGCGCGGCGCGGTCGCCGGAGGAGACGATCCCCAGCCGCTCGGGGTTCGCCATGGTCACCACCACCGCGACCGCACCGAGCGCGACCACCAGCACCGCGGCGGCGGCCAGCAGCCGCGCGCCGCGGGGCCAGGGTGAGCGGTACGCCGGTTCCCCCGCCGCCTCGACCGGTTCCCCGGTCACCTCGATCACCGGCTCGAAGACCGGTCGCCGTTCCTCCGTCGTCGGACGGTGCTCCTGCCCCGGCTCCGCCATCGTGCCTCCCCTGTCCCGGTCCCCGCACAGCAGTACGGTCCGGCCGCCGCAACGGATCATTCCGGCCGGCCCGGGACCGCGCGCCGGCCCCGGGGCACCGTCGGGCGGGGACGGCCGGCGGGTCCCGGGTGTTCGGCGCAGGGCCGTTCGCCAGGTCGGTGTGCCCGGCCCGCCACCCGGCCGCCGCGACGGGTCAGTCGGTGTCGCGTCCCCAGAGTCCGCCCCGGTAGACGGTCCCCCGGTAGGGCGTGCCGTCGGCGACGTCCGGCTGCCGCGCGACGTCACCTGCGGGTGCGGCGTCGGCGGCCGGGCGGGCGTCGGCGGACCAGGCGTCGGTGGCCGGGGCGGCGGCGCGGGCGGCACGCGCCCGGCGGACCCGGCTCAGCACGAACCAGCCGGCGGCGGCGACGCAGACCACGATGACGACCTTCTGGAACGACCCGACGTACTCCTCGACGACGTGCCAGTTGTCGCCGAGCAGGAACCCCGCCATCACGAAGGTGGTGTTCCAGATCAGGCTGCCCAGCGTGGTGTAGAGCAGGAACGTCGTGATCGGCATCCGCTCCACCCCCGCCGGGATGGAGATCAGGCTGCGGAAGATGGGGATCATCCGGCCGAAGAACACCGCCTTGACGCCGTGCTTGAGGAACCACGCCTCGGTACGGTCCACGTCGCTCAGCTTCACCAGCGGCAGACGGGCCGCGATCGCCCGCATCCGGTCCCGCCCCAGCGCCGCGCCGATGCCGTAGAGCACCCACGCGCCGACCACGGACCCGAGGGTCGTCCAGAGGATCGCCGAGACCAGGCTGATCCGCCCCTGGGCGGCGGCGAAGCCGGCCAGCGGCAGGATCACCTCGCTGGGGATCGGCGGGAAGAGGTTCTCCAGCGCCACCGCCAGCCCCGCGCCGGGCCCGCCGAGCCGCTCCACCAGACCGGTGACGAACCCCACCGGCCCGTCCGAGGGAGGCTCGGCGGAGACGACCGTACGGGGGCTGAGCGCCAGGGAGCGTGGGATCATCCGACAAAGTTACGAGCCGGACGACGAATCGACCACGCGCAGCGGCGACAGCCACCGGTACGCTGGGCCGGTGCCCGGACGACTGACCGAACTGTGGCGGTATCCGGTCAAGTCGATGCTGGGCGAGGCGCTGCAGCACGCCACGGTGGACGGTCGGGGCGTGGCCGGGGACCGCCGGCTCGCCGTGCTCGACCACGACACCGGTCGGGTGGGCAGCGCGAAGCGGCCCCGACGGTGGGCGGCCCTGCTCGGCGTCCGCGCCACCGGCGACGCCCCCGACCGGGTACGCCTCACCCTCCCCGACGGCACCGTCCTCGACCATCCCGACGCCGGCCTGGACGCCGCACTGTCCCGGCTGCTCGGCCGGGACGTCACGCTGACCGACGCGGTGCCCGCCGACGCCCTGCTGGACCGGGCCGACCCGGACGCGGTGCTGGCCGACGGGATCGACGCGGACGTGCCGGTGACCGGCAACCCGCTCGGTGGCGTCGCCCCGCCGGGCAGCCTGGTCGACTTCGCGCCGGTGCACCTGGTCACCACGGCCAGCCTGGACGCGCTCGACCTGCCCCGGGACGCGGTGCCGCGCTACCGGCCCAATCTGGTCGTCGCGACCGACGCCCGGGGTTTCGTGGAGAACGACTGGGTGGGTCGGGAACTGCGGATCGGCGCGGAGGTGCTGCTGCGGGTGCTCGCGCCGACCCCCCGCTGTGCGGTGCCCACCCTGGCCCACGGCCCGCTCCCCCGTGCCCCGCAGGCGTTGCGCCGGCCGGCGCGACGCAACCGGGTGGTCCCGCTGCCGGGCCTGGGGCCGCAGCCCTGCGTCGGGGCGTACGCGGTGGTGGTGCGGGGCGGCCGGGTGGCCGTCGGGGACCGGGTCGAGCCGGCCTGAGCGCACGCACGGGTGCCCGGCCGCGCACGGACGGCCGGGCTCCGCCTCAGGGCTTGCGGCCGACCGCGCCGTACACGCTGACCTCGTCGACCGTGGGCCGGGGCTGCGGTTCGGCCTCGGCCCGCCACTGCGCCACCGAGACGACGCCGGGGTCGACGAGGTCGAGGCCGTCGAAGAAGCGGGCGAACTCGTCCCGGCTGCGCAGGTTGATCATCCCCGGTGGGGTGCCGTTGCGGTTGCCCGCCCGGGCCTCCTCGGCCACGGCGGGCGGCAGGTAGTCGTAGGTGGCGTGTGACGCGGCCAGGTAGCTACCCGGCGGCAGCGCCGCGAGCAACCGGCCGACCACCCCGTACGGGTCCTCGGTCTCCGTCACGAAGTGCAGGATGGCCACCAGCATCAGGGCGACCGGCTGGTCCAGGTCGAGGGTGCGGCGCAGTTCCGGGTGGTACAGGATCTTCTCGGGT
The DNA here is from genome assembly GCF_049178995.1 of Micromonospora sp. WMMD735. Taxonomy (NCBI): domain Bacteria; kingdom Bacillati; phylum Actinomycetota; class Actinomycetes; order Micromonosporales; family Micromonosporaceae; genus Micromonospora; species Micromonospora sp. WMMD735. The sequence goes on along the minus strand of NZ_JBMHMJ010000002.1, from coordinate 787,549 downwards.
TCACGCAGGTCGGCGTCGATGTAGGCGGTGGCGCCCTGGGCCGAGCTGGTCAGCAGCGCCCGGGCGTGGGCCAGCACGATCGGGTCGTTGTCGACGTAGACCACCCGGGCCTGCGGGGTGATCGCCTGGGCCACGTCGTGGGTGTTGTCGGCCGTGGGGATGCCGGTGCCGATGTCCAGGAACTGCCGTACGCCGGCCTCGCCGGCCAGGTAGGCGACCGCGCGTCGCAGGAACCGGCGGTTCTCCAGGGCGGCGGTACGCACGGTCGGGAAGGCCGCCGCCATCGCGTCGCCGGAGTCCCGGTCGGCCTGGAAGTTGTCCTTGCCACCCAGCCAGTAGTTGTAGCGGCGGGCCGGGTGGGCGACCGAGGTGTCGATCCGGTCGCTGGGGTGCGGGGCGGCGCCCGTCGGGGCATCGGCGGTCACAGGGTCCTCCATGACTCCGCGCCATCCGGTCGTCGATGGCGTCCGTCCACTGTCTCCGGTCGATCATCGTAGTGGCCGCCCTGGTGGAGCCGACGACCCGGTGCGGCCGTCACTGCGGGTACAGCTCGTCACGCAGTCGGGTGAGCACCTCGGGGGTCTGCTCCGGCGGGGTGGCCTCGACGCAGAGCCGCTCCATCGCGGCGGCGTAGTAGTCCAGGTCCTCCCGCTTGTCGAGGTAGAGGGCGCTGGTCAACTGCTCGATGTAGACGATGTCGGGCAGGTCGTCGTCGCCGAAGCGCAGGATGGTGAAGGCCCCGCCGGCGGCGGCGTGGCCACCGGCGTCGAACGGGATGATCTGCAGTCGGACGTGCGACGAGCGGGTCGCCTCGATCAGCGCGGTCAACTGCCCGTGCATCACCTGCGGGCCGCCGATCGGCCGGCGCAGGGCGGCCTCGTCGATCACCGCCCACAATTGCGGCGGGTCGGCCCGGTCCAGCACCTGCTGGCGCTGGATGCGCAACTCGACCCGCCGGTCGACCTCCTCGACGGCGGCGCCCCGGTGTCCGAGCAGGACCACCGACCGGGCGTACTCCGGGGTCTGGAGCAGGCCGGGCACGAACTGCACCTCGTAGCTGCGGATCAGCGCGGCGGCGGCCTCCAGGCCCAGGTAGGACTGGAACCAGCCGGGCAGCACGTCGCCGTAGCGGTGCCACCAGCCGGGACTGTTGGCGTCGCGGGCCAGCTTGAGCAGCGCCTCGCGTTCCTGCACGTCGGTCACCCCGTAGAGGGTGAGCAGGTCGGCGACGTCGCGCTCCTTGAAGCCGACCCGGCCCAGCTCCATCCGGCTGATCTTCGACTCCGAGGAGCGGATCTCCCAGCCTGCGCCCTCCCGCGTGACACCCTTGGCCTCCCGCAGCCGACGCAACTGCGCGCCGAGCAGCATCCGCAACACCGTGGGGCCGGTGGCCGGTCCCCCCTCGGCGGCAACCATCGTCACGTGCCCCGCCCCTCCACGCATGCCCCTGTACCCGATCACGGTCCCTGGCCCCCGCCCGACCGACGAGTAAGCATGCCATGAACCGACGGTGAGGTGAACATCCTCCGGACGGATACGGTCCCGTGGGCGGGACCGTCGGGCGTCAGCCGATCAGATGGTCGAAGTCGCCGTCGCGGGCACCGAGGACGAAGGCCGTTATCTCGTCCACCGTGTAGATCAGGGCGGGCCCCTCGGGATGGCGCGAGTTGCGCACGGCGATGCCGGCCCCACCGGGCAGTTCGGCCAACTCGACGCAGTTGCCGCTGGGGTTGCTGCGGCGGCTCTTCTCCCACCTCAGCGGGGGCAACTGGGTGGTGGGGACGCCGTTCTCAGGCTGCTGCATGGATGTCTTTCTGTCGGGGTGCGGAACCACTGTCGCGAGAGGACGTTGCGGTGTCGAAGGAGCGGTGCGACATCGAATCCGGCCGTGCTGCACGTGCATCTGCTATTGCATCTGCTTCGGACAGCGAGCATGATAACGCACGTGGCCGGTACTTATCCGTTCACTTTGGGTTACCAGGCTCAGGGCTTCACCTGGGCAAACGACGACCCGGCGGGGCACGACGGCGCCGCCGCACGGGCCGTGCGCCGACACTGCGAGGGAGGACCCGTGCCGGATCCGTTGACCGTCGCGTCCGGCGTTTCCGCGGCCGGAGCCCTGGTCTCGGTGTGGCAGCTACGCCGCCGGGCCCTGCAGGCCGAGGCGGAACTGGAGCAGCTGCAGGCCGAACTGGCCGCGGAACGGCACGCCGCCAGCCACGACCCGCTCACCGGGCTGCCCAACCGACGGGCCTTCTACCGGCTGGCCGCCACGCTGCTCACCGACGCCGGCGGGCAGCCCCTCATCGCGGTGGTCCTCGACCTCAACGACTTCAAGCAGGTCAACGACCGCTACGGGCACGCGGCCGGCGACCAGGTGCTGATCAGCGTCGCCCAGCGGCTGGCCGCCTTCGCCGGCGACAACCTGGTCGCCCGGCTCGGCGGCGACGAGTTCGCCGGCCTGCTGGCCAGCCCCTCGGTCGACCGACGCTGGATCGACCACGCCACCCGGCGGCTCTGCGAGGCGATGGCCGCCCCCATCCCGCTGGGCGCGTGCAGCGTCCGGGTCACCGCCTCGGTCGGGCTCGCCCCGGTCACCGGCCCCACCCAGCTCGCCGACGCGCTCTGCCGGGCCGACGCCGCGATGTACCGGGCGAAGGGCGTCACCAGCCGGCAGTCACCCCGGCAACTGCTCGACGCCGCCCGCCTCGCCGAGTGCTGAGCCGCCGCCCCGGCCGGGGCGACCCCACGCGGCGACGACGGTGGCGGTGGGTCAGCGCCAGCCGTACCCGGAACGCAGCGCCTGCCCGACCCGGTCGAAGCGCCCCCGGTCCAGCACCGCGCCCTCCCGGCGGATGCCGTCCTCACGCATGGTGAGCACCCGGTCCAGCCGTACCCAGCTCGGGCGGGCCTCGCGGTCCCACTCACCCGGGCCCAGCGCCAGCCAGTGCCGCTGGCCGTCCCGCTCGCTCTGGCTGGACAGCATCAGCCCGAACAGGGTGCGGCTGGCCCGGCCGACCACCAGCACCGGACGGTCCTTGCCCTGCTTCGGGTCGTCCTCGTAGGGCACCCAGGTCCAGACGATCTCGCCCGGGTCGGCCTGACCGTCCGGCTCCGGGGCGTACGACAGCTCCCGCCGTTGCAGGGCGCTGACCTGACGCCGCCGGGCCACCTGCGCCGGGATCGGACCGGGGGTGGCGCGCTGCGCGCCGGTCACCCGGCCGAGCCGGGACGCCACGTTCCTCAACAGACCTGCCACGGCGGGCAGCCTACCGCCAGCCGGGCCGGCTCACCCGTCGAGGTCGCCGGCCCGGCGCAGCAGCACCGCCCGTTCCCGCACGTTGCGGCACAGCCTGGCGGCGAACTCCAACTCGGCGCGCGCCTCGACGGTCCGGCCGAGCCGGGCGAGCAGCTCACCCCGGACGCTCGGCAGCAGGTGCGACCCGGCGAGGCGGCCGGTGGCGGCGACCTCGTCCACCACGGCCAGCGCCGGCTGCGGCCCGTCGGCCATCGCCACGGCCACGGCCCGGTTCAGCTCGACGACCGGCGACGGCGCCACCCGGCCGAGCGCCTCGTAGAGCAGCACCACCCGGGACCAGTCGGTCTGGGCCACCGACGGGGCACCGGCGTGGCAGGCGGCGATCGCCGCCTGCAACCCGTACGGCCCGAGGCCGCGCCCCGCCGCCACGGCCCGGCGCAGCGCCGCCATCCCCCGGCGGATCGCCGACCGGTCCCACCGCCGCCGGTCCTGGTCCGCCAGCAGTACCGCCTCGCCGTCGGCGTCAACCCGGGCCGGGAAGCGCGCGGCGGTCAGCTCACACAGGGCGAGCAGGCCGTGCACCTCCGGCTCGGCGGGCAGCAGCGCGGCCAGCGTCCGGGCCAACCGGATCGCCTCGTACGCCAGGTCGGGGCGGAGCAGGTCGGTGCCGGCCGTCGCCGTCGACCCCTCGGTGAAGATCACATAGAGCACGCCCAGCACCGCACCGAGACGTTCCCGCCGCTGCGGTGGCTCCGGCAGGGCGAACGGCACCCCCGCGGCGGCGATCGTCTTCTTGGCCCGGGTGATCCGTGCCTGCACGGCGGGCACCGGCACCAGCAGCGCCCGCGCGATCTCCTCGCTGGACAGGCCGCCGACCACCCGCAGCGTCAACGCCAGCCGGGCCGGCGGCGGGAGCACCGGATGACAGGCCACGAACATCAACGCCAGCACGTCGTCGTCGACCCGGTCCGGGTCCCAGGGCAGGTCCGCGTCTCCGGACCCGCCGGCCGGCTCGGCGAGCCGGCCAGCGAGCACCGCGTAGCGGTCGTCGAGCGCGGCCCGGCGGCGGAACGCGTCGACCGCCCGCCGCCGGGCGGTGGTGAGCAGCCAGCCCACCGGGTTCGCCGGCACCCCGTCGCGCGCCCAGCCGACCAGGGCCTGCGCCACCGCCTCCTGGGCGACGTCCTCGGCGAGCGCGAAGTCGCCGGTGTACCGGGCCAGCGCGCCGACGATCCGGGCCGACTCGATGCGCCAGAGCGCCTCGACGGCCCGCCGGGCCGACTCGGCGTCCGGCGGGTCGTCGGTGGGCACCGTGCTCAGAGCTGGCCGGTCCGCTCGCGCCACTCCCGCTCCCTGACGATGAACTCGTTGTCCTGCGGGAACTCGTCGATGCCGGGGACCCGGCGCACCTCGCACCTGCTGCCGGGCAGCGCCGGCATCCGCCGGGCCCACTCGACGGCCTCCTCCTTCGACGCCACGTCGAGCAGGTAGAAGCCGCCGAACAGCTCCTTCGTCTCGCCGTACGGGCCGTCGGTGACGACCGGGGTCTCCCCGCTGTAGTCGACCACCACGCCCTGCGCCGGGTCCTCCAGGCCCTCGGCGGCCACCAGCACGCCCGCGCGGATCAACTCGTCGTTGAACCGCCCCATCGTCTCCAGCATCTCCTCAAGCGGGATCTTCATCATCGTCGCCAGGGACTCGTCCGTGTTCCGCATGATCAGCATGTACTTGGCCATCGTCGCTCCTCGTCGTCGGGTCGCCGTTCGACCCGCTCACCCTCTGGTCGAACGGGGACCGGGCCGGATCGACACGACCGTCCGGTGAATTTTCGTCAGGCCGGCCGTCGGGCCAGCACCAGGGTGGTCCGCAGGTCGAGGGTGACGGTGCCGCCGAAGCCGTCGACGGCGGCCCCGATCGCCGCGAGGACCCGCTCCCGCTGCTGCGGTGGGCGGCGCAACTGCGGCGAGAAGGTGCCGACGAGTCGCTGGTACCGCGCCGTGGTCAGCGGCACCGGCCGGCGGAACGCCGACGACCGGACGTCGGTGAACAGCCCGCTGCCGGTGACGTCGGTGTGGAACCAGTCCTCCGGCTGGTCGTGGTGCGGCACCGGGTCGACCGACTCGAACGCCGCCCGGATCGCCGCCGACTGGGCCGGGTCGACGTAGTCGTACCGGTGGGCGAAGACGGCCAGGGTGCCGCCGGGGGTCAGCGCGTCGTGGGCCCGCCGGTTGCGGGTGGCCGGGTCGAGCCAGTGCCAGGCCAACGCGCAGGCCAGCAGGGGCACCCCGGCCGGCGGTGGCGACCACTGCTCGAACCGGGCGAGGACCACCTCGACGTCGGGGAACCGGGCGGCCAGCACCGCCGCCATCCGCGCGTCCGGCTCGACGCAGGTCACCCGCGCCGGGGCGGCCCCGGCCGCCGCCGGGCGCGGGTGGGCCGGCCCGTCGGGGTGGGCGAGGTCACGCAGCAGCGCGGTGGCCAGGCCGGTGCCCGCGCCGACCTCGACCAGCCGGGCGGGGGGTCCACCGTGATAGGCGAGGATGGTGTCGGCGAGGGCGGCCGGATAGCCCGGCCGGATCTCGTCGTAGTCGTCCGCCACCTCGCCGAAGAGCTCCACCATGATCACCATCGTCGCACCGTCGCCGCCCCGGCGGTGCCCCGTCGAGGGAGGCCCATGACCGAACTGCCCCGGGACCTGCCGGTGATCGAACGCACCGCCGTGCGGCTGGTGGTCCGCGACACCGACGGCCTGATCCTGCTGTTCCACACCCGCGACCCGGAACACCCCCGGCTGGGCACCTGGTGGGAGCTGCCCGGCGGGGGCGTCGACCCCGGTGAGACGTACCCGCAGACCGCCCTGCGGGAACTGCGCGAGGAGACCGGCTTCGTGGTCACCGCCGCGCAGCTCGGCCCGCCGACCTGGCGACGGCGGGCCAGTTTCATCCACCGCCGGTTGCGCCACGTCCAGGACGAGGTGGTGCTGACCGTACGCCTCGACGCCGCCGCGCCGGACGTCGACGGGGCGGACCGCCTCGACTACGAGGTGGAGGACTACTTCGGGTTCCGCTGGTGGCCGGTCGAGGAGATCGTGACCAGCACCGCCCGGTTCTACCCGGGTCGGCTGCCCGCGCTGCTCCCCGCGTTCCTGGCCGGCGAGCGGATCGACGAACCGTTCGAACTCTGGTCCTGACCGGGGTGCCGGCGGCCCGTGCGGTGGGCACAGTGGAGGGCATGACGACGATCCCGTACGACCCGCTGGCCCGGTACGCCGCCCGGCTGCACGCCGACCTCGGCGCCCGGCACCACGTCGCCTCCCCGCTCGGGGCCTGGCTGCTGCTGGCGCTCGCCGCACCGGCCGCCACCGGCGCGGTCCGGGACGAACTGGCCGACGTGCTCGGCGTCGACGGGGAGACCGCGGCGGCGGCGGCCACCGCGCTGCTGGACCGGCCGCACCCGCTCGTGCCGTCGGCCACCGCCGTCTGGCACCGGCCCGGCACCGCCCCCGACCGGCTGGCCGGCTGGTGGGACGGGCTGCCCCGGAGCACCGCCACCGGCCCGCTGCCCGACCGGGCGGGCCTGGATGCCTGGGCCCGTGAGCACACCCTCGGCCTGGTCGACCGGTTCCCGCTGACCGTCTCCCCCCGGGTGCTGCTGGCGCTGGCGAGTGCGCTGGCCACCCGGATCTCCTGGGCCATCCCGTTCGACCTGGTGCCCGGCGCGGCGCTCGGCCCCGACGACCCGCGCGACGCGACCCGGCCGGACGACGGACCCGCCCACCCGACGGGCGCGGGGCACGGACCGGACCGGGGGCACGGGCACGGACCAGACGGGGAGCACGGGCACGGACCCGACCGGGGGCACGGGACGGCCGGGCCGGGCGGCGGCTGGGCGGGGCGGCTGTCCCGGGTGTTGCGCAGCCCGGAACACGGGCACCGCGCCTGGATCGCGGCGACGGGCCCGGCCGGCGACGTCGCCGTGCACGCCGCCGCGGCGGTGGAGCGCGACGGGGCCGGGCTGGTGGTGCTCTCGGTGCTCGCCGACCCGGCGGTCCCCGCGGCCGACGTCCTCGCCGCCGGCTACGCGCTGGCCGGTGCGGCGGTGGACGGCGAACCGGCCCGCCGGTCGCTGTTCGACCTGCCGCTGGGCCCGGGTCCCCTCGGCACGCTGCGCGAGGAGCCGGTGCGCACCGCCGCCCGCGACGGCCGGGAGGAACGCCACCGGGCGGTGCTGCCCTGCTGGTCGGCCCACGACGAGCACGACCTGACCGCCCCCGGGCTGGGGTTCGCGGCGGTGGGGCGGGCGCTGGGTGGGCTGCTCGGCGTCGACGTGGGCGTCGAGGCCCGGCAGGCGACGGTGGCGCACTACGGCCGGTACGGCTTCGAGGCCGCCGCCGTGACCGGGGCGTTCGCCCTGACCAGCCTCCCGCCGGAGGGCGTACGCCGCAGCGCCGAGTTGCGGTTCGGGCACCCGTACGCGGTGCTGGCGGTGGCCACCGACCACCGGGACGGCGAACCCGGGCCGTGGCACGGGCTGCCGGTCTTCTCCGCCTGGGTGGCCGAGCCCCGGGAACCGGTGGACACCGACCTCGTCGACCCGGTCGAGTCCTGGTGACCGGGGTCCACCGGCCCTGACCGGCGTCGGCGCTGACCGGCGTCGGCGCTGACCGGCGTCGGCGCTGACCGGCGTCGGCGCTGCCGAGGTCCGGGCGGCGACGACCAGGCCCGACCGCGACGTTCGCCCCCGAGGCGGCACCGTCCCCGGGGGACCCGCCGCGGTCGGGGGTCCCGCGCCCGCGCGGGCACGACGGGTGTCGCCATGCCCGCGCGAGCGCTCAGCCGGCCACCGACGCCGGCTCCGGGCGGGCCTTCGCCCGCTCGGCGAGCCGCCGCTGCCGCTCCTGCGCCCCGATCAGGTCGTCGGGGAGCGAGTCGGGCACCTCGATGTCGAACCGGCGCAGCATCCGGATCGCGAACCCGCCGAGCGTGATCAGCACCAGGGCCAGCCCGAAGCAGACGTACGCGAAGCCGATGCCCCGACCCGGACCGGTGCCGATCACCGCGCCCACCGAACCGGCCAGTGCCCCGCCGTCGGCGAGCATCGGCTCGAACAGCGCGGTCGCGCCCGGGGCGAGCAGCGCGAAGCCGATCGGCAGGGTCGACCAGGAGATCGTCTGGTTCAGGCTGAACACCCGGCCGTGGAACCGCTGCGGGACCTTCACCTGGACGATCGTGGCGTAGATCGACTGGGCGGTGGTCATCGCCATGGCCAGCCAGAACGCCCCGAAGGCGATCATGACCACGGAGGCGTCCAGACCGATCAGCACACAGCCGACGGCGGTGCCCAGGTTGCCGATCAGCACCCCGATCATCCGCCGCTGCCGGGGCCCGCCCCACAGCGACATCAGCACCCCTCCGGCCACCGCGCCGATCGCCTCGGCCAGCGCCACCTGCGCCACCTGGGTGGCGGTGCCGAACGACAGCACCAGCGGGGTGGTGAGCACCAGCGCCGGGGCGAGGAAGACGTTGCCCAGCGCGAAGTAGCCGAGCATCAGCCGGAAGCCCTTGTGCCGCCACGAGTAGCGCAGACCGTTGGCGATCGCCACCAGCAGCCGTTCCCGGGGCCGCCAGCCGAGCAGGTCGGGGAAGCGGACCACGGCCAGCGTCAGCACCGCCACCAGGTAGCTCGCCACGTCGATCAACAGGATGCCCTTGAGGCCGATCGCGGCGAGCAGACCGGCCGCGAAGACCGGCATCAGGAGCATCGCGAAACCGCTGGAGAGCTGGGTGATACCCATCGCGTGCCCCAGGTAGCGCTTCGGCACCAGCTGCGGCACCGCCGACTGGAAGGCGATCCGCTGGAACGACCCGGCCACCTGACTCAGCGCCACCAGCCCGTAGATGTGCCACAGGGCGAGGTTGTCGGTCCAGAGCAGGGCGGCGAGGACGAGCTGGATGGAACCGGACACGCAGCTCGCGATCATCATGATCCGTCGCCGGCTGACCCGGTCGGTGAGCGCGCCGGCCACCGGGAGCATCAGCACCCCGCAGATCAGCGCCAACGCCCACAGCAGGCCCAGGTCGGCCACCGACCCGGTCCGGGTGAACAGCCAGATCGGCAGGGCGAACGCGGTCAACGCCGAGCCGGTGGTGGAGACGAGCTGCCCGGCGGTGACCGCGACGAAGCGGGCCATGCTCGGTTTCACCACCGCCGGGGCCGGCCGGTCGGCGTCGCCGACGCGCAGGTGGTCGGCGACCACCCAGCCGGCGTCCTCGCCCCGGGCCGCCGGGCCGAGCGCCGAGACGTCCCCGGCCCGCACGGCCGGGTGCACCTGGGTGACGATCTCGGCCAGCTCGTCGGCCCGGTACTTGAGGAAGAAGTGGCCGGCCTGGTCAAGCACCACCAGGCCGAGGGTGTCGCTGAGGAACTGCCACTCCGCGTACCGCTCGGTGTGGTAGTCGGTCACCGGGTCCTCGGAGCCGACCACCGAGACGATCGGCGCCCGCAGCTTCGCCGCGCCCCGGTCGAGCAGCCCGGTGAAGTACTCCTCCGACGCGCGGGAGTCGGCCCGCATGTTGCTGATGATCCGGTCGGCCTGCTCCGGCTCCAGCTCGTCGGTGTCCACCCCCATGCTCTTGAGCCAGCTCGCGTAGTGCCGGTTGCTGCTCAACTGCTCCAGCCGGTTACGCAACGCCGCGAAGGCGCCCTTCGGCCGGGCGAACGGGAACATCGCCCCGATGTAGACGACCTCCAGCTCCCGCCCGGCGGCCTCCACCTTGCGCGCGACCTCGGCGATGATCGCGCTGCCCACCCCGCAGTGACCGTAGAGGGCCAGCGGGCCCTCGATCCGCTCCACGATCTCGGCGGCCACCCGGCTGGTCAGCTCGTCGAACGGCAGGGCGTCCTCGGTCAGCCCGACGTCGTGGCCGGGGATGGCCAGCGACCACAGCGCGTGCCCGGCGGGCAGCGCGTCGGCCAGCGGCTGGTAGACGATGGCGCTGCCGCCGCCGTACGGGACGCAGACGTAGCTGAGCACCCGCCTGCCGGCCGGGATCGGCTTGGTCAGCTCGTAGAGCAGTCGACGCGGACCGGCCGCCTCGGCGTCGCCGGTCATGAACGCGGCCAGCTCGCGGATGGTGCGCTGCTGGAACAGGTCCATCACGCCGACCGCCCGGCCGCCGTGCTCGGCCCGGCGGATCTTCGCCACCACCTGGGTGGCGAGCATCGAGTGCCCGCCCAGGTCGAAGAAGTCGTCGTCGATGCCGAGCGTCGGCACGCCCAGCACCTCCGACCAGATCCCGGCGAGCAGCCGCTCGGTGTCGTCGCGCGGCTCCACCAGGGCCACCGACGCCTCGCGGGTGACCACCGGCGCGGGCAGCGCCCGACGGTCGAGCTTGCCGTTCGGGGTCAGCGGCAACGCGTCCAGGGTGACGAACGCGGCCGGCACCATGTACTCCGGCAGGGTCTCCTTCAGCGCCGTCTTCAGCGCGGCGTGCTCGGCCCCACCCACCAGGTACGCGGTGAGCCGCTTGTCGCCGGGGCTGTCCTCGCGGACGATCACCGCCGCCTCGGCCACCCCGGGCTGCTCGCGCAGGGCGCTCTCGATCTCGCCCAGCTCGATGCGCAGGCCGCGCAGCTTGACCTGGTGGTCGATCCGGCCCAGGAACTCGATCACCCCGGCCGGGTCGGCCCCGGTCGTCGTCCCCGCCGGGTCGGGCACCCAACGGGCCAGGTCACCGGTGCGGTACAACCGGGCGCCCGGCTCGCCGGAGAACGGGTCCGGCACGAACCGTTCGGCGGTCAGCGCCGGCCGCAGGTGGTAGCCACGGGCCAGGCCCACCCCACCGATGTGCAGCTCACCGGCCACCCCTACCGGGCACTCCCGACCGGCCGGGTCGAGCACGTGCAGCCGCAGGTTGGCGATCGGCCCACCGATCGGCACGCCGGTCAGCCCGGCCAGCAGCGCCGGGTCGCAGTGCCAGGCGCTGACGTCGATCGCCGCCTCGGTCGGGCCGTACAGGTTGTGCAGTGCGCAGTGCGGCAGCCGGGCGGTGAAGTCCACCGCCGAGGCCAGCGGCAGCTCCTCGCCGGAGCAGATCACCCGCCGCAGCGCGGTGGCCGCCTCCACCCCCTCCTCGGCCAGGAACACCGTCAGCATCGACGGCACGAAGTGGGCGGTGGTGACCCGCTCGGCCACCAGCACGTCGCGCAGGTAGCCGGCGTCCTTGTGGCCACCGGGCCTGGCCAGCACCAGCCGGGCACCGGTACGCAGCGGCCAGAAGAACTCCCACACCGACACGTCGAAGCTGGCCGGGGTCTTCTGCAGCACCGCGTCGTCGGCGTCGAGCCGGTAGGTCTTCTGCATCCAGTCGAGCCGGTTGACGATGCCCCGGTGGGTGTTCGGCACCCCCTTCGGGCGACCCGTCGACCCCGACGTGTAGATCACGTACGCCAGGTGGTCCGGGCCGGCCAGCGGGGTCGGGTCGGTAGGCGGCTGGTCGGCCCAGACCGCCGGGTCGTCCAGGGCCAGCACCGTCGCGTCGACGGTGGGCAGCACGTCACGCAACTGCTCCTGCACCAGCACCACCGGCGCGGCGGCGTCGGTCAGCATGAAGGCCAACCGGTCGGCCGGGTACTCCGGGTCCAGCGGCAGGTACGCCCCACCGGCCTTGAGCACCCCGAGCAGGCCGGCGACCAGCTCCACGGAGCGTTCCGCGCAGACCCCGACCAGGGTCTCCGGGCCGACGCCGGCCGCCCGCAGCCGGTGCGCCACCCGGTTCGCCGCCGCGTTGAGCTGCGCGTACGTCGTCGACACGCCCTCGATGGTGACCGCCACCGCGTCCGGGGTGGCCGCCGCCGCCGCCTCGATCGGGCCGTGCAGCGTCTCGGCCGTCGGGAAGTCGGCGGTGGTGTCGTTCCAGGACGCCAGCAGCGCCCGTTCCCCGGCGGGGAGCAGGTCCAGCGCCGACACCGCCACGTCCGGGGCGGCCACGACCGCGCGCAGCAGGGCGCACCAGCGGTCGGCCATCCGGGTCACCGTGTCCCGGTCGAACAGGTCGGTGTTGAAGACCAGCTTGCCCCAGAGCCCGTCGACGGTCTCCACGGCGTGCAGCTCGAAGTCGAACCGGGTGGCCCGCAGCTCCATCGGGGTCCAGTCGAACGTCACGTCGGTGGCGTCGGAGACCTCGGTGAACCGGCCCATCTCGTAGTTCTGCAGCACGAACATCGCCTGGAACACCGGCGAGCGGCTGACGTCGCGGGGCAGGCCCAGTTCGTGGACCACCTTCGCGAACGGCACCTCGGCGTGCTCGAAGCCGTCCAGCACGCTGCGCCGGGTGCGTTCCAGCAGCTCGGTGAAGGTCGGGTCACCGGCCAGCTCGGCGCGCAACGGCAGCATGTTGATGAACATGCCGACGATGTTCTCCAGCTCCGGGGCGGACCGGCCGGCCACCGACGCGCCGACCGCGAAGTCCTCCTGACCGGCGTGCCGGGCCAGGAAGACCTGGTAGGCGGCGAGCAGCGTCATGAACAGGGTGCCGCCGGACTCCCGGGTCAGCGCCGTCAGGCGTCCCGTCTCGGCCGGGTCGAGCCGGAACTCGACGAAGTCGCCCCGGTAGGTCTGGGTGGCCGGGCGGGGCCGGTCCAGCGGCAGCTCCAGCGGGGTGATCCCGGCCAGCCGGGACTTCCACCAGTCCAGGTGCGACCGGGCCGCCGGGCCGCCAAGCTCCTGGGCCTCCCAGACGGCGAAGTCGCCGTACTGCACCGGCAGGGTGGGCAGCTCGCCGCCCCGGTAGGCGGTGATCAGGTCACGCAGCAGCACGTCGACCGACCAGCCGTCACCGACGATGTGGTGCTTGCTGAGGAACAGCACGTGGTCGTCGGCGGCCAGCCGGATCAGCAACGCCCGCAGCAGCGGCCCGGCCGCCAGGTCGAACGGCGCGAGCGAGGCCGCCTCCACCAGCTCCTGCGCGGCCCGCTCGTCCGGGGCGTCGACCACGGTCAGCGGCACCTCGACCGCGTCGGCGATCACCACGGTCGGCTTGCCGTCGGCGTCGGCGGGGAACCGGCTGCGCAGCGACTCGTGCCGGGCGGTCAGCGCGGCGAGGGCGGCGCGCAGCGCCGTGACGTCGAGCGGGCCACGCACCCGCAGCGGCACCGCGATGTGGTACGCCGCCTCGCCCGGGGCGAGCTGGTCCATGAACCAGACCCGCTCCTGGGCGTACGACAGCGGCACCTCGACGTCGTCGGGCCGTGGCGTGATGCGGGCGGCGGGGGTGGCCTGCCGTCGGCGCAACCGTTGGGCGATCAACGCCGCCCGGGCGGCCTCCCGGGAATCCTTCAGGTCCGTCATGCGGGGGTGTCCTTCTCCGCCGCCAGCAACGCGGCGACCTCGGTCTCGGAAAGGTCGTCCAGCTCGGCGGCGATCTGAGCCTCGATCTGGGCGGCCAGGTCGGCCACCACGGGGCTGCCGAACAGCGCCCGCATCGGCAGGTCGACGTCCACCTCGGCCCGGATCCGGGCCATCGCCCGCATGCCGCGCAGCGAGTTGCCGCCGAGGGCGAAGAAGTCGTCGAGCGCGCCGACCTTCTCCACCTGCAGGATGTCGGCGTACACCTCGGCGACCAGGGTCTCGGCGTCGGTGCGGGGCGGGACGTAACCGTCGCCGGCCACCGACTCCGGCGGTGCGGGCAGCGCGGCCCGGTCCAGCTTGCCGTTCGGGGTCAACGGCAACGCGTCGAGCCGGACGAACGCGGCCGGCACCAGGTGCGCCGGCAGCTCCCGGGCCAGCTCGGCGGCGAGTTGCGCCTCCTCGGCGGTGCCGACGTGGTAACCGACCAGGGTCGGCTCCCCCGAGTCGGTGCGTACGGCCACCGCCGCCTGGTGCACCTCGGGGTGCTCCCGCATCGCCGCCTCGATCTCGCCCAGCTCGATCCGCATCCCCCGCACCTTCACCTGGTCGTCGCGGCGACCCAGGTAGTCGAGGGTGCCGTCGGTCCGCCACCGGGCCAGGTCACCGGTGCGGTACATCCGCTGCCCCGGCGGGCCGTACGGGCAGGGCAGGAACCGCTCGGCGGTCAGGCCGGGCCGACCCAGGTAGCCCCGGGCGAGCTGGTCACCGGCGACGTACAGCTCACCGACCACCCCCGGCGGGACCGGCTGGAACGCGGCGTCGAGCAGGTACACCCGGCTGGTGGCGGTGGGCCGGCCGATCGGCACCGGGCCGGCGGGCACCTGCTGCCCGGGGGCGAGCCGGGCGGCGACACAGCCGACGGTGGCCTCGGTGGGGCCGTACTCGTTGACCACCGCCACGTCCGGGTGCGCGGACCGCCAGTCGGCGAGCTGCTCCCCGGTGAGCGCCTCGCCGCCGATCACCAGGTCGGTGGTGGGCGACAGCGCCTCCTCCAGCAGCGGCAGGTGGCTCGGGGTGACCTTGAGGAACGTCGGCCGTCCACCCACCCGGGCCGCCGGGGAGTCGATCCCGGCCAGCCGGACGGTGCCCCCGGCGGTGAGCGGGCCGAGCAGCCCGGTCACCGTCAGGTCGAACGAGACAGGCGAGTGCAGCAGGGCGGTGCCGGACAGCCCCGGGTAGGTGTCCCGGGCCCAGGCCAGGTACGCGACGATCGCCCGGTGCTCCACCACCACGCCCTTGGGGCGGCCGGTCGAGCCGGAGGTGTAGAGCACGTAGCCGGGGTGCTCCGGGCGCAACGGGGCGACCCGGTCGGCGTCGGTGAGGTCCGCGCCGTCAGCGTCATCGGCGGGACCGGCGGCACCGTCGACCAGCAGCGCGTCGCCCGGCACCAGGGTGGCGGTCTCCGCCACGGCCAGCACCAGCGCCGGCGCGGCGTCGGCGAGCAGGTAGCCGATCCGGCCCGCCGGATAGCCGGTGTCCACCGGCACGTACGCGGCCCCCGCCTTGAGTACGGCGAGGATCGCCACCAGCAGCTCCGGGCCGCGCGGCAGAGCCAGCGCCACCCGGGTCTCCGGGCCGACGCCCCGGCCCACCAGCACCCGGGCCAGCCGGTTCGCGGCGGCGTTGAGCTGCGCGTACGTCAGCGTGACGTCCTCGCAGACCAGGGCGGTGGCGTCCGGGGTGGCCGCCACCTGCCGCTGCACCTCGTCGACGACGGTGGCCGACGGTCCGGCCACGGCCACCCCGGCCCACCCGCCGAGGACCAGGTCCCGTTCGGCGTCGGCGAGCAGCGGCAGCGCGGAGACCGGCTGCCGCGGGTCGGCCACGGCCGCGTCGAGCAGCCGGACGTAGCGGGCCACGACCGCCTCGGCGGTGGACCTGTCGAACAGGTCGGTCCGGTAGACCAGCCGGCTCTCGCCGGTGGTGATGTCGAAGGCCAGGTCGTCCTTGGTGGTGCCCAGCTCCACCGGGTCCAGCCCCGAGTCGGGGATGAAGTTCAGCGCGGTCTGGAAGATCGGCTGCACCGACGGGTCCCGCTCCGGGGCGACCGCCTCGACGATCGCCTGGAACGGGGTCTGCCCGTGCTCCAGGGCGTCGACCAGCCCGTCGCGGACCCGGCCGAGCAGGTCGGTGAAGCGCGGGTCGCCGCCGACGTCGCAGCGCAGCGCCACCGGGTTGACGAACATGCCGATCAGCGGGGTCAGCTCGGCGGTCTCCCGGCCGGCGGTGGAGACCCCGACCACCACGTCGGTGTCGCCGGAGATCCGCGACAACAGCGCCGCGAAACCGGCCAGCAGCACCATGTACGGGGTGACCGCCGACCCGGCGGCCAGCCGGGTGACCCGGTCGAGCAGCCCGTCGGGCAGGTCGAAACGCACCTCGTCACCGGCGAAGCCGAGCTGCGCGGGGCGGGGCCGGTCCAGCGGCAGGCCGGTGGCCTTCGGGGCGCCGGCCAGGTGACCGGTCCAGAAGGCGAGCTGCCGGTCCCGTTCCGCGCCGGTGAGCTGGTCGCGTTGCCACACCGCGAAGTCGGCGTACTGGATGGGCAGCTCCGGCACGGCGGCCGGCACGCCGGTCGACGCGGTCCGCGCGAACGCGGCGATCTCGGCGCCGAACAGCACCGCCGAGTGGCTGTCGAAGACGGCGTGGTGCACCACCAGCAGCAGCGTCCACCCGTCGTCGAAGCGGATCAGCCGGGCCCGCCACAGCGGCGGCGCGTCCAACGGGATCGGGGTCCGGGCCAGCTCGACGCGCAGCGCGTCGGACCGCCGCAGGCGCTCCGGATCGGGCAGCCCACGCAGGTCGTCGACGGGCAGCCGGGGCGGCTCGTACTCCCGGACCACCTGCACCAGGGTGCCGTCGTCGACCCGCAGGTGGGTGCGCAGCGCCTCGTGCCGGGCGACGACCTGACCGAACACCTCGGTCGCCGTCTCGGCGTCCAGGTCGGCGGGCAGCCGGCACGGCACCGACACGTTGTAGACCGGGGAGGACGGGTCGAGCTGGTTGGCGATCCAGACCCGTTCCTGGGCGAACGAGGCGGGGAAGGTCCACTCGCGGGTCATGCCGTCTGCTCCCGTACCGAACGCGGGCGCATGTCGGTCCAGACCTCGTCGACGTGGGCCAGGCACTCCTCGCGGCTGCCGGTGAAGCCCGCGTCGTGCCAGCCGGCGGGCAGGTCGCGGTCGGCCGCCCAGATCGAGTACTGCTCCTCGTCGTTGCGCACGACCAGGAATCGGGTGTCGGCCATCAGTTCGCTCCAGCGGTGTCGGGGGTGTGCGGTTCGGCCATCGCGACGGCGATCTTGCGGGGTCCGGTGAACGGCTCCCGTCCGTGCGCGGCGGTCATGTTGTCGACCACCAGCACGTCGTCGCGCCGGTAGTCGAAGCGGACGCTGGCCGCCCGGTACGCGGCCCGCAGGTGGTCCATCACGTCGGCGGGGATCTCGCCGCCGTCGCCGTAGTAGGTGTTCGCCGGCAGCCCCTCGGGGCCGAACATCGCCAGCAGCCCCTCCTGGTAGTCCTTCGGCAGGGTGCTCAGGTGGAAGAAGGTGGCGTGGTTGAACCAGCGCGGGGTGTCCGAACCGGGCCGGTGGTGCACCACGTCGCGCACCGCCCGGGTGCGCAGCCCGTCCTTGCCCACCCACTCCAGTTCGATCCGGTTCGCCGCCGCGTACGCCTGCACCTGCGCCCGGTCGTCGGTACCGAAGACGTCCTGCCAGCGGGTGCCGAAGTCGGCGTGGAAGTTGCGCACCAGCAGCCAGCGCCGCCTGACGAACTCCTCGCGGACCGCCGGGTCGATCTCGGCGTACACCCGGCGCACGTCGGCCAGCGGGGTCGCGCCGAGGGTCTGCGGCGCGGTCAGGCAGTAGAAGAACAGCGTCAGCGGCCAGCGCGCCTGGTAGGAGTTCTCGTTGTGCAGGAAGATCTCCTCGTCCGGCGGGTAGTCGGTCGAGGTGTAGACCTTCCCCTTGATGGCGTGCCGGGGCGAGGACCGCTCGGTGTAGGTCAGCGGTTCGCCGGAGAACGCCCGCACCACCGCGTCGAAGCCGTCCACCCCGCCCACGTCGAAGCCGCGGAACAGCAGCCCGCCGTGCGCGACGAGGGTGGCGCGCAGCTCGGCCCGGCGTCGGTCGATCAGCTCGGTCAGGGCGGTGCCGTCGTTCTCGACGACGACCGGCAGCGTGGCGATCGTGTCGCTCATTGCGTGGTCTCCTGTTTTCTCGACGTCAGGCGCGGGGTAGCCGCGGGATGGCGGGGATGGTGGCCGGCGCGGCCGGTTCGTCGGCGGCGGCGGCCCGCAGCTGGGCGATGCGTTCGGCCAGGCCGGCCACGGTCGGGGTCTCGAAGAGGCTGCGCATCGGCAGCCGGACCCCGGTCGCCTTGCGCATCGCGGCGATCAGCTGCACCGCGACCAGCGAGTTGCCGCCGAGGGCGAAGAAGTCGTCGTCCACCCCGACCTCGGCCACCCCCAGCCCGTCCCGCCACACCCCGGCGATGGTGATCTCCAGCTCGGTACGCGGGGCCGCCGAGCCGCCGCCGGTCGCCGTCGCGGCGGCCGTCGACGGCTCCGGGTCCTGCGCCAGGGCGTCGGTGGTGACCCGGGAGGCCCGCCGCCTGATGTCCGCCACCGTCCGGGTGGCGATCACCACCTGCGGGCCGAGGCCGGCGGTGAGGCTGCGCCGGAACGCCTCCGCGCCGTCGACCGGGCGGATGTCCTCGGTGGCCGCCCCGACCGCCGGATCGGCCGGGGCCGCGTCGACGGCACCGGTCAACCCGCCGGTGACCGCGCCCTGGTCGACCCGGCGCAGCACGAAGTCGCCGATCGCGACGAGTTCCCGGCCCTCGGTGTCGGTCAGCGACAGGTCGGCGGCGACCACCTCGTCGGTGGCGCTGGCCCGGTGCCGCAGGTGGCTGTGGAACACCGCCGGCAGCGGCCCGCGCACCACGATCCGCCCGTACGACAGCGGCAGGTAGGTGCCGTCGCCCTGACCCCGACCGAACGCGGTGGCCACGTCCAGCAGCGCCGGGTGCAGCCCCCACGCCGGCAGGTCGGCCCGGACCGGCTCCGGGGCCTCGACCCGGGCGAGTTCCTCGCCGTCGCCGAGCCGGTGCTCGGCCAGCGACGCCCAGCGCGGGCCGAAGGTCAGCATGCTGGTACGGCCCCGACCGAACGAGGCGTCGTCGTCGACCCGCCGGCCGTCGACCACCGGCACCCGGGCCGGCGGGGCGGCCTCCACGGTCCAGCCGGCCGACCCGCGCACGTGGGTGCGGAGCTGGCCGGCGGCCAGGCTGCGGACGGCGAAGTCGACGCCGTCCTCGGCAGCGGTCAGCTCCACCCGGTACTGGGCGACGGTGCCCTGCGGCACCGCGAACGGCTCCAGGAACACCACGTCGCGCAGCTCCACCGCGGCCTGCGGCGCGGGGCACGGCACGGCGGCGACCACCGCGGCCCGCACCGACTCCAGGTGGGCGGTGCCGGGCACCACCGGCACCCCGCCGATGCGGTGCTCGTCGAGCAGCCAGTGGGTGTCGGCGGAGACCAGCCCGTGCAGCACCGTCGCATCCGGGCCGACCACCTTCGTGGTGAGCACCGGGTGGTCCACCGGGGTGGTGACGGTGTCCCGGCCGGCGGCCCGGAACGCGGCCGGCGCGGCGGTCTCCACCGCCATGCCGACCTCCGCCCAGCCACCCCAGTTCTGCGACAGCACCGGGGCCCGGAAACCCGCGCCGGAGCGGGCGAACGCGTCGAGGAAGGCGTTCGCCGCGCAGTAGTCGACCTGACCGAAGCCGCCGATCACCGACGTGATCGAGGAGCACAGCACCACGAAGTCCAACGGCAGGTCACCGAAGACCTCGGCCAGGGCGAGGGTGCCGGTGAGCTTCGGGGCGAGCACCCGTTCGGCCTCGGCCCGCTCCTTGACCTCGGCCATCCCGCCGCCGGGCAGGCCGGCGGCGTGCACGATGCCGTCCAGCCCGCCGAACTCGGCCTCCACGGTGGCCCGGACCCGGCGCAGGTCGGCCGGGTCGGTGACGTCGGCGGCGAGCACCAGCACCGTCGCGCCGGCCGCCTCCATCCGGCGGATCGCCGCGATGGCCCGGCCGGCCCGGTCCGCGCCACCGTGCACCGCCAGGTGGTCGTCCCACCGCTCGCGCGGCGGCAGACCGGAGCGGGCCAGCAGCACCAGCTTCGCCCCCGCCCGCCTGGCGAAGTCCTCGGCGAGGGTGACGCCGATGCCGCCCAGGCCACCGGTGACCAGGTACCGGCCGCCGTCGCGCAGCGCCCCCGACCCGGTCTCGGCGGCGACGGTGACCTGCTCGTAGCCGGTCACCCAGCGGCGGGTGCCGCGCAGCGTCACCTCCGCCCGCTGCGGGTCGACCGGGCACCGCAGTTCGGCGGCGAGCGCGTCGACCCCGTCGCCGGCCGGGTCGGCGTCGATCAGCCGGACGGTCAGGCCGGGCAGTTCGGCCGGCAGCACCCGGGCCAGGCCGGCGAGGGTGGCGTGCTCGGGGCGGACCAGGTCGGTGCCGGTGACGTCGCCGACGCCCGCGGTGACCAGGTCGAGGGTGAGCGGCCGCTCCTCGGCGGTCGCCCCCGCCCCGGCGAGCGCCTGCACCAGGTGCAGGGCGTCGAAGAAGCCGCGCTGCTGGGCGTCCCAGGTGGCGGTCGGGTCGAGGCCGGCCGGCGTGCCGTCCAGGGCGAAGGCGTGTACCAGCCGGGTCGGCACGCCACCTGCGGTCAACGCCGCGACCAGCGCGTCGTGGTCCTCCCGGTGGCCGGGGCGCAACCGGTACCCGTCGTCGGTGGCGGCGAACGCCGTGCCGGGGCGTACCACGAGCGGGTCGTCGCCGGCGGCCCGCAGCGCGTCGACCAGCGCCTCGGCGCGCGGGCCGGCGGCGAGCACCAGGCAGCGGCCGTCGGGCACCGTCGCCGGGTCGGCGGCGGCCTGCCGCCACACCGGCACCGCGAACCACCGTTCCAGCGGCTGCGGGCCGGCGTCGGCCGGGGCGTCGGGCACCGCCGCCACCGGGTCCGGGTCGACCCAGTAGCGCAGCCGCTCGAACGGGTACGTGGGCAGCGGCACCCGTCGGGCGGCCGGGTCGGCGTCGAGCCGCACCCCGATCCCGACGCACCACAGGGCGGCGGCGCTGGTGAGCAGGGTGGCCAGGTCGCCGGTGGGCTCGCCGGGGCCGGGCAGGCTGCCCAGCGGGGTCAACGCCCGCTGCGCCGGGGAGCCCTTGGCGACCTGCATCCGGGCCAGGTTGGCCAGTTGCCGGCCCGGACCGCACTCCAGCAGCGCCCAGGTGCCCGCGCCGAGCAGGGTCGCCACGCAGTCACCGAACCGCACCGGCCGGCGCAGGTGCGCCGCCCAGTACGCCGGGTCGGTGGCCTGTTCGGCGGTGATCCAGGTGCCTGTCACGTTGGACAGGAACGGGACGGCCGGCGCGTGCAGCGGCACCGTCGCCATC
This sequence comes from Micromonospora sp. WMMD735, assembly GCF_049178995.1. Taxonomy (NCBI): domain Bacteria; kingdom Bacillati; phylum Actinomycetota; class Actinomycetes; order Micromonosporales; family Micromonosporaceae; genus Micromonospora; species Micromonospora sp. WMMD735. The sequence continues at coordinate 766,416 of NZ_JBMHMJ010000002.1, read as the reverse complement.
AGCGCGGTGAACTCGGCCAGGATCGGGTCCATCATCGGCGAGTGGAACGCGTGCGAGGTGCGCAGCGGCTTGCTCCTGCTCTTACCGCCGAGGCTGTCGGCGAACGCGGCGACGGCGGCGCTCTCCCCGGCCACCACGCAGGTGCCGGGCCCGTTGACGGTGGCGATGGACAGCCCCTCGGGCAGCCGGGCGGCGACCTGCGACTCGTCGAGCGACACGGCCAGCATCGCCCCCGCCGGCAGCGACTGCATCAGCCGGCCCCGGGCGGCGACCACCCGCAGCGCGTCGGGCAGGGTCAGCACCCCGGCGACGGTGGCGGCGACGTACTCGCCGATCGAGTGGCCGATCATCGCCGCCGGGCGTACCCCGGCCCGCTGCCAGTGTAGCGCCAGGGCGTACTCGACGACGAACAGGGCCGGCTGGGTGTAGCGGGTCTCGGTGAGCTTCTCCGCCGCCTGCGGGTCCCGGCCGAGGATCAGGTCCCGCAGGTCCAGGCCCAGCTCGGGGCGGAGCAGCGCGGCGCACTCGTCGACGGTGGCGGCGAAGGCCGGCTCCTCGGCGTAGAGCTGCGCGCCCATCCCGGCGTACTGGGCGCCCTGACCGGAGAAGAGGAACGCGGTGCGCGGCGCGGCACCGTCGACCACCCCGGACTGGCGGCGGCGCGGGGTGCGCAGCGCGGTCACCGCCTCGGCCAGGTCGGTGGCGACCACGGCCACCCGGTGCGGGTACTCCTGCCGGCCCACCCGCAGCGTGTGCGCCACGTCGGCGAGCAGCTCCGGCCCGCCGTCGCTGGTCGCCGCCAGGTGGTCGGCGAGCCGGGTGACGGCGCTGTCCAGCGCCGACGCGGTCTTCGCCGACACCGTCAGCAGGTGCGCCGGGCGGACCCGTCGGTCCGCCCGGTGCGCGGCCGGGGCCTCCTCGAGCACCACGTGGGCGTTGGTGCCGCCGATACCGAACGAGCTGACCCCGGCCCGGCGCGGCCCGCCGTCGGTGTCCCACTTGGTCAGGGTGTTCGCCACGTAGAACGGGGTGTCGGCGAAGTCGATGGCCGGGTTCGGCGTCTCGTAGTTGATCGTCGGGGGGATCAGCCCGTGCTCCATCGCCAGCACCGTCTTGATCACGCTGACGATGCCGGACGGCTGGCTCAGGTGCCCGATGTTGGACTTCACCGAGCCGATGCCGCACCAGCCCCGCTCGTCGGTGTCCCGGGTGAACACCGCCGACAGGGCGGCCACCTCGATCGGGTCGCCCAGCGCGGTGCCGGTGCCATGCGCCTCGACGTAGCTGATGCTGCGCGGGTCGATCCCGGCCATCCCGACCGCCTGGGCGATCGCCTCGACCTGCCCGTCGACGCTGGGGGCGGTGAAGCCGACCTTCCCCGCGCCGTCGTTGTTGATCGCGTTGCCCAGCACCACCGCGCGGATCGAGTCGCCGTCGGCGATCGCGTCGGAGAGCCGCTTGAGCAGGGTCACCCCGACGCCGCTGCCCCAGACCGTGCCGTTGGCCCCGGCGTCGAACGGGCGGCACCGGCCGTCGGGCGAGGTGAAGCCGTCCATGCCCAGGTAGCCGACGTGCGGCAGCTCCACGTTGACCCCGCCGGCCAGCGCCATGTCGCACTCGTGGTTGCGCAGCGCCTCGCAGGCCAGGTGGAAGGCGACGAGCGAGGTCGAGCAGGCGGTGTGCACGGTCAGGCTCGGCCCGCGCAGGTCCAGCCGGTAGGACACGTTGGTCGCCACGTAGTTGGGCGAGTTGCCGGTGGCCAGCGAGACCGCGCCGTGCGGGTTGCCGCCGACCCGCTTGTTACGCAGCACGTACCGGTGCAGGTAGGTGTTGCCGCCGGTGCCGGCGTACACGCCGACCGCCCCGGGGTAGCGGGCCGGGTCGTAGCCGGCGTCCTGCAACGCGGTGTAGCAGCTCTCCAGGAACAGCCGGTGCTGCGGGTCGGTCATCTCCGCCTCGCGGCTGGTCATCCCGAACAGCCCGGCGTCGAAGGTGTCGTACCCGTCGATCAGCGGGGCCCGGCTCACCCAGCCCGGGTCGTCGACCTCGTCGGCGGTCGCACCCCGGGCGAGCTGCTCGTCGCGGCTCAGCTCGGTGACCGACTCGACGCCGTCGACCAGGTTGCGCCAGAACTCGCCGACGTCGGCGGCACCCGGCAGCCGGGCGGCGAGCCCGACGATGGCGATGGGTTCGATGCCGTCATCGGTGGGCGGCGCGGTGTCGATCTCGTTCTGCATCGGGGTCGTCCTTTGTCGCAAGGTGCCGCCCGCAGGCGGTGGGGAGGGAGGCGGCGTCACGGTTGGTGCGGTCGGCGGGGTGGCGGGGTACGACGGGTCCGGCCGCGCCGGGCGGCGGCGCGCAACGCGGCGCGGGCCAGCTCGGGTCGGTCGGCGGCCCCGTCGAGGCTGGCGGCGAGCGCCCGGACGGTGGGGTGCCGGAACAGGTCGAGCATGGTGATCGACCGGCCGGTCGCGGCGGTGAGCCGGGCGTGCACCGCCGCCAGGGCCAGCGAGTGCCCGCCGATGTCGAAGAAGTTGTCGACGACCCCGACCCGGTCACGTTCCAGCACCTGCCGCCAGATGCCGGCGATCAGCTCCTCGGTCTCGGTCAGCTCGTCCGGCCCCATCGGCACCGGCGCGACCGGGGCCGGTGCGGTGGCGGCCACGGTCATCGCGCCCAGCGCCGCCACCCGGACGGTCGGCCGGGGCAGCGCCTCGGCGACCGCGTCGGTCGGGGTGTGCGGGTCGGCGGCGAGCGCGCCGACCAGGTCGGCGAGGTCGGCCAGGAGCGCGTCGATCCGGTCGGCGTCGAACAGGTCCGGGTTGTAGACCACGTCCACCCCGCACCGGCCGTCGCGCTGCACCACGTAGACGGTGATGTCGAACGGGGAGCCGGGCTTGGGCACCGGCAGCGCCTCGGCGGTCAGCCCGGTCAGCGTCAGCCGGGGTGCGGTGAAGTTGAGCACGTTGAACAGCACCTGCACCAGGGGCGCCCGGGAGGTGTCCCGGCCGACGCCCAGGGTCTCGACGAGTTTCTCCAGCGGCGCGCCCGGGTGGGCGGTCGCCTCGTGCAGCTCGGCGGCGCACCTGTCGACCAGTTCGGCGAACCCGACCCCGCCGGTGCCGCCGGCCGTGTCGTCGCCGCCGGTGCGCAGCCGCACCGGCACGGTGTCGATGAAGAAGCCGACCACGTCGTCGAAGGCGGCCAGCCGGCGGTCGGCGACGATCGCCCCGACCACGTGGTCGTCACCGCCGGTGAGCCGGCGCAGCAGCTCGGCGAACCCGGCCAGCAGCACCGCCGCGACGGTGCTGCCGCGCCGCTCGGCCAGGTCCCGCACCGCCCGGTCGGCGGTGGCGGTCAGGGTCACCGCCGCCTCCGCCCCGGCGTACGTCTGCACGGCCGGGCGGGGACGGTCGCGGGGCAGGTCCAGCACGGTCGGTACGCCCCGCAGGTGCTCCGCCCACCAGGTGAGGTCGGCGGGGCCCTGCCGGCGGTCCCGCTCGTCGCGCCACACCGCGTAGTCGGCGTACGAGGCGGTGAGCGGCGGCAGGGTCGGCGACGTGCCGGCGACGGCGTGCGCGTACCCGGTGGCCAGGTCGGCGTAGAGGACCGCCTCGGACCAGCCGTCGAAGACCGCGTGGTGCATGGTCATCGCCAGCACGTGCTCGTCGGGGCCGAGCCGGTAGACGGTCACCTGCCAGGGCGGGCCGGTGGCCAGGTCGAAGGCGTGCGCGGCACCGGCGGCGAGCATCCCGGCCAGTTCGGCCTCGGCGTCGGCGCGGCCGGTCAGGTCGACCACCGGCACCGCCACGTCGGTCGGCTCCTCGCACACCGCGTAGGGCACCCCGGCGGTCTGCGGGATGCGCCAGCGCAGCACGTCGTGCCGGGTGGCCACGGCCCGCAGCGCCGCGCCGAGCGCCCCGGTGTGAAGTGGGCCGCGCAGCCGGTGCGCGACCGCGATGTTGTAGGGGGCGCTGGAGGGGGCGAGCTGGTCGACGAACCACAGCCGGCGCTGCGGCGGGGACAGCGTCGGCGGGTTGCCGGTGGTCAGCCCGTCGGCGTCGGCGGGCGCGGCGGCCCGCAGCCGGGCGGCCAGCGCGGCCGGGGTACGCCCGGCCAGCACGTCCCGGGTGTCGACGTGCCGGCCCAGCTCGGCGCGCAGCGCCGCGACCAGCCGCATCGCGGCGATGGAGTTGCCACCGGCGGCGAGGAAGTCGGTGTCCGGGGCGGGTGCCGCGCCGAGCAGCCGGGTCCAGACCCGCCGCACGACCCGCTCGACCGGGTCGGTCGGCTCGTCGGTCGGCGCGTCGGCGGGGGCGGCGGTCAGGGCGGCGTCGGCCAGCGCGCGCAGCGCCGGGCGGTCCAGCTTGCCGGTGATGGCGCTGACCGGCAGGTCGTCGCGGCGCAGCAGCCGCGCCGGCAGCATCGCGGCGGTCAACCGCCCCCCGGCGTACGCCCGGACGGCGTCGTCGTCGGGCGCGGTGGCCGGGGTGAGGAAGGCGACCAGTTCGGTCCCGGCCGGGCCGGGCACCGCCTCCACGGCCACCCGGTCGACGCCGGGCACGTCGGCCAGCACGGCCTCCACCTCGCCCAGCTCGATCCGCTGGCCCCGGATCTTGACCTGCCGGTCGGCCCGGCCGAGATAGACGATCCGCCCGTCCCCGGCCTGCCGGACGAGGTCGCCGGTGCGGTAGAGCCGCTCGCCGGGCAGCCCGGAGAAGGGGTCGGGGACGAACCGGTCGGCGGTCAGGCCGGGCCGGTTGAGGTAGCCGTCGGCCAGTCCCGGCCCGCCGATCAGCAGCTCACCGGTCTGCCCCGGCGGCACCGCCCGCAGCGCGTCGTCCACCACGTACGCCCGGTGGTTGGGCAGGGGCAGCCCGATCGGCACCGGGTCGGTGTCGGTGGCGGTCAGGTCGCCGCTGACCGCCAGCACGGTGGTCTCGGTGGGGCCGTAGCCGTTGAGCAGCCGTCGTCCCGGCGCCCAGCGGGCGACCAGCCCGGCGGGGACGGCCTCGCCGCCGCAGAGCACCGTCCGCCAGCCGGGCACCCGGGCCGGGTCCAGCATGGACAGCACGGTCGGGGTGATGAAACCCCAGTTCACGTCGTGGGCGACGATGAACCGGGCCAGCCGGTCCGGGTCGGACCGGTCGTCGCCGCCGAGCAGTTGCACGCTGCCACCGAGCAGCAGCGGGACGAACAGGTCGATGCTGGCCGCGTCGAAGCCGAGCGAGGCGATGCCGAGGCTGCGGACCCCGGCGTCGGCGGCGCTGAGCGCGGCGCAGCCGGTGACGAACTCCACCACGTTGCGGTGGGTGGTCAGCACCCCCTTGGGCCGGCCGGTGGAACCCGAGGTGAACAGCACGTACGCCGGGTCGCCGGCCCGCGCCGGGCAGGGCGCCAGCGGGGCCGGGCCGGTGGCGGTGACCACCTCGACGCCGGGGGTGTCGGCGAACTCGACCGCCGCCGCGTCCCCCACCACCAGCGTCACCCCGGCGTCGGCGGCGATCTCCCGCAGCCGCTGCCGGGGGCCACCGGGCTCCAGTGGCACGTAGCAGCCCCCGGCGAGCAGCACGCCGAGGACGTCGACGACGAGGTCGGGGCGGCGGTGGGCGCAGATCCCCACCCGGGTCTGCCGGCCGACGCCCCGGGTCCGCAGCGCCGCGGCCAGGCCCGCCGCCCGGCCGACCAGCTCCCGGTAGGTGAGCCGGTCGTCCCACTGGCGCACCGCCACCGCGTCCGGGCAGTGGGCCGCCCGCTCGACGATCAGGTCGGCCAGCGTGGCGTCCGGCCAGGGCAGCTCTTCCCCGGTGACGGCACTGATGGACAGGATGTCGGTCACGTCGCTCCCCGTACGGTTGCTGGTGCGGTACGCCCCACCGGGCGGACGGTGTGCCGGTTCACCGGTCGTCCCGGGCGGTGTCGTCGACCACGTGCAGGCGCAGTTCGCTGAGGTACCGGCGGCCGGCGGCGTCGGGCACCCAGGCGTCGTCCGGGCCGGGCAGCATCTCGCTGACCGTCAGGGAGACCTCGGGGCCGTCGCCCATCCGGGCCGCCCGCACCATGGCGCAGAACATGTTCGCGAAGGCCGGGCTGCTCAGGTCGGCGTAGCAGGGTTTGGTCTCGCTGCCGAGCTTGACGTAGACCTGCTCGGGCAGGTCGAGGCGGCGTCGCCAGGCCCGCACCGCGAGAAACCGGTCACGTTCCCCGGCGGCGTCGGCCAGACCGCTCTCCCCCACCGTGGTGCGCCAGGTCCGTCGGGCCACCACCAGCCGGTCGATGGTGACCCGGGGGGTGTAGGGGGCGGCGGCGACCAGCTTGAACCCGTCCACCGCGTGGGCGCTGAGCAGTTCGCCGAAGACCTCGGTCAACGGCCAGCTCTCGCCGTCGGCGGCGGTGGCGACCAGCTGGCCGTCCCGCTCGGCCACGGTGAGCGCCACCGTGGGCAGCACCCGTGCCGGGTCGGCCCCGGGCGCCGCCGCGAAGGCCAACTGCCGGTCGCTGGGCCCGGCCAGGGCTTCGGCGGTCCGGCTGGTCCGCCGTGGCCAGTCGGTGGGGTACAGCAGCCGCAGCCGACGCCCGCCCAGGTCCGTGGTGAGGGCGTCCCGCAGCCGTTGCGGGTCGGGGTGGGCCGGGATGAACACCTCGCAGTCGAAGGACGCCCACGCGGCGTGCAGTTCGCCGAGCACGACGGTGTACTCCCCGCGCGCCAACGCCGCCGCGTCCCGCGCGCAGAGTTGCAGGTCGGGGCTGTGCAGGACGGCCTTGGACCAGCGCGCCGGGGCTGCCGGGAAGACCTCGTCGACGCGGTCGGCGAGATCGGCGGCGGCGAGGCGCACCTCCCGGGTGCCCGGTGGCAGCCCGGCGAAGCCGAACAGTCCCGCCCAGCGGGCGGCGAAGTCGGCGGCGACCGCGTCGACCGGCCGGTCGCCGGCACCCCAGAACAGTCCCTGGGCGAGGTACCACAGGTCGGCCAGGGCGACGGGGGCGTCCCCGGCCTCGCCGCGCAGTTCGTCGTACAGCTCACGGAAGACCCGGTCGTACGCCTGGGCCAGGGCGGCCACCATCCACCGGGCGGCCCGCAGCAGCACGTCGAGCGGCGCGGCCAGGTCGGCCAGGAACGGGGCGCCGAGGGTGACGTCGAGATCCCGGGCGGTGTCCTCGTGGCAGAGGGTGCGGCCGGCGTACATCCGACCCTCCCGACGCCGGGGCGACCGCCCGGTCAGCTCGGTGAAGGTGGCGTCGAGGGCGTCGAGGGCGTCGCCCAGGCGGTGCGGGTCACCGGCCGCCGCGGCGACGGCGTCCCGGGCGGCGGTCAGCCGGTCCAGCCCGGACCGGGCGGCCAGTCGGGCCGCCGGATCGCCGATGGCGTCGATCCGGGCGCGCAGCACCTCCTCCGCGGCCGGGCTGACCGGCAGGGCCGCATCCCAGGTGAGCAGTTCCCGTTCGACGAGCCGGTCGAGCAGCGTGTAGCCGTCCTCGGCGCGACGCAGCCCGATGGCCGGGTCGGCGACCAGGTCGTGGGCGGGCCGGCGGCCGTCGACGGCGGCCAGCAACGCGGCCTCCACCGGGGACAGCGTCACCGGCGGTTGCCCGGGACGCAGCACGCTGCGCCCGCGCACCGCGACCTGCGGGGCCAGCACCGGCGGCCACCAGCGCCGGACGGCGAGTTCGGCACCGATGCACCCGGCGTACTCGTCGAGCGCCCACGACTCGAACCGGACCCACCGTCGCCGGGTCAGTTCCGGGCCGACCCGCAGCCGGGCGGTCTCCGGCTGCGCCGGGTCGACGGTCACCCAGCAGCTGGGGCCGAAGAAGCCGACCGTCTCGTTCTTGCCGCAGTACCGCTGCCAGTACTTGAGCAGGGCCCGCTCCCGGTCGCGGCGGCGCACGTTGCGCGGCGCGTCGGGTCCGCCCCGGACCAGACCGTCGAAGGCGACCAGCGCACCCCGGTTCTGCCAGGTCACCGCCTCGCGCACCAGCGGGTCGGCGGCGAGTTCGGTGAACCGCTGCCCGGCGGCGCGGACGGCCTCGTCGAACTCCTTGTCGAAGCGTTCGACGCCGCCGCCGGTGGCCAGCAGCTCGTCGGCGAGCGCGGCGGCGGCCGGGGCGGCGAACAGGGCGAGCCCGTCGGCCGGGAAGCCGGTGCTGCGCAGGATCGCGTCGCGCCACACCGACCAGCCGGTGTCGCCCAGCGGCACCCGGTGCTCGGGCGCACCGGCCGGGCCGGCCGCCGGCACCGGCGCGGCGGAGCCCGGGTCGCGGCCGGCACGGGCCGCGACCGCGTCGGACCGCCCGGCGTGGGGCCCGGCGGCGGTGCCCGCTTCACCGCCGGAGACCGGGCCGCCGGCCGGTGCGGGAGCCGGGGGGTCGAGGGCGGCGGTCAGGTCGGCGCGGATCAGGCCCAGCAGCTCGGGCAGCCGGTCGTGCAGGAAGAAGTGCCCACCGTCGAGTTCGTGCAGGGTGAAGCCGGCGGCGGTGTGCTCGGCCCAGGCGGCGCTCTGTTCCCGGCTGACCGCCCGGTCGTGCCGCCCGGCGAACACCACCACCGGCACCGGCAGCGGCGCCCCGGGGGCGTACCGGTAGCTGTCGACCCGGCCGAAGTCGGCGCGCAGCAACGGCAGCAGCAGCTCCACCAGCTCCGGGTGGTCCAGCAGGCCGTCGGGCAGGCCGCCGCCGGCGGCGAGCCGGCGCAGCAGTTCGTCGTCGTCCACCCGGGACAGACCGTCGAAGAAGCTCGCGTCGGTGACGTGCGGGGCACGGGCGCCGCCGACGTACAGCCGCACCGGCAGTTCCCGGCCGTCCCGGCGCAGCTCCCGCACCACCTCGAAGCCGAGCCGCCCGCCCATCGAGTGTCCGTAGATCGCGTACGGGCGGTCGGCCCGGTCGGCGATGGCGGCGGCCAGCTCCGCGACGGTGAAGTCCGGGTCGTCGCCGATCCGGTTCTCCCGGCCGGGCAGCTGCACCGGCAGCACCTCCACGTCCGGGCCGGCCTCCGGCTGCCAGCGGCGGAACGCGCTGGCTCCGCCCCCGGCGTACGGCAGGCAGAACAGCTGCACCGGTGCCTGGGGTCGGCTTCCGGGCGAGACGAACCAGTTCACCGTGCGCCTCTCTGCGGTGGGTCGATCCAGTGCCGTCGGCGCTGGAAGGGGTAGCCGGGCAGCCCGGTGCGCCGGACGGTGCCCTCGGGGTGCAGCGCGGCCCAGTCGACGTCGCGGCCGGCCACCCAGCCGGCGGCCAGGTCGCGCAACGCTCCCGGCGCGCCGGCCACGGTGGCGTCGGTGGCGAGCAGTTCGTCCAGTCCGGAGACCGCCTCGGCCAGGTCGGCGGCGACGACGGCGGCCCGCCGGGCGAAGGGCCGCCGGCCCAGCGCCAGGGTGGCGGCCACCTCGGGCAGCGCCGGTCCGACGCCGGCCAGGTGGTGCCGCAGCCGGGTCAGCGCCGCCCGCAACGCCTGCGGGGTACGCGCCGACACCGGCAGCAGCCAGGCCCGTGGGGGCGACGGCTCGGCCGGTACGGCAGGGGGCGGTTGCTCGACGACCACGTGCGCGTTGGTGCCGCCGAGCCCGAACGCGCTGACCCCGGCCACCCGGCGCGGCGCGTCCGGCCAGTCCCGCGTCTTGGTGGGCACGTAGAACGGGCCGCCGGCCAGGTCGATCTCCGGGTGCGGGCGGGTGAAGTGCAGGTTGGGCGGGATCACCCCGTGCTGGACGGCGAGCACCGTCTTGATCAGCCCGGCGATGCCGGCTCCGGCGTCGAGGTGACCGATGTTGGTCTTGACCGCGCCGAGCGCGCAGGACTCGGCGGGGGCGGCCCCGCCGTACACCTCGTGCAGGGCGGCGACCTCGATGGCGTCGCCCAGCGGCGTACCGCTGCCGTGGGCCTCGATGAAGCGGACCTCACCGGGGGCGACCTCGGCGGCGGCCAGGGCGTTCGCGACGGCGGCGGCCTGGCCGGCGGGGCCGGGCACCGCGAAGCCCGCCCGGTCGGGGCCGTCGTTGGTGACCGCCCAGCCGGGCAGGACGGCGTAGATCCGGTCCCCGTCGGCCTGGGCGTCGGCGAGCCGGCGCAGCGCGACCACGCCCACCCCGGAGCCGAAGCCGGAGCCCTCGGCGGCCTCGTCGAAGGCGCGGCACCGGCCGTCCGGGGAGGCCAGCCCGCCGGGGGTGGCCCGGTAGCGGGGCCAGGTGACGTTGACCCCGCCGGCGAGGGCGATGTCGCACTGGTAGTCGGCGAGGCTCTGGGCGGCGGTACAGACCGCGACCAGGGAGCTGGAGCAGGCGGTCTGCACGGCCACCGCCGGCCCGGTCAACCCGAGCCGGTACGCCACCTGGCCGGGCAGGTGGTCGGTGGACTGCCGGCCGATCAGCCGGGCCTCCCAGTCGTCCGGGTCGACGTCGCCGACCACTGCCGGGTTGTCCATCAGGTGGAACAGGAAGTAGCGGTTGGCGGAGGTGGCCGCGTAGACGCCGACCAGGCCGGGGAAGCGGGTCGGGTCGTGCCCGGCGTCCTCCAGGGCCTCCCACGCCGTCTCCAGGAAGAGCCGGTGCTGGGGGTCGGTCCGGGCGGCCTCCTCGTCGCCCATGGCGAAGAACTCGGCGTCGAAGTCGGTGACCCCGTCGAGCCGGCCGGTGGCCCGCACGTGCCGGGGGTCGGCGCGCAGCCGGGGCCCGATACCGAGGGCGGTCAACTCGACGTCGGAGTGGTCGTGCACCGAGTCGACGCCGGCGCAGACGTTCCACCAGAAGGTGGCGGCGTCGGGTGCGCCGGGGAACCGGCCGGCGAGGCCCACCACCACGATCTCGTCGCCGGTGTACTCGCGGGCGGCGACCGGTGGCGCGGTCGGGGTGGGCAGGATCGGCGCGGGGAGCGGGCGGGTGCGCGCCGCCGTGGCCGGCGCGGCGTCGACGCCCGGGTCGAGCAGCCGGGCCTGGGCGGCGATCGTCGGGTGGGCGAACAGCCGCACCATGGGCAGCGTCGTGCCGAACCGGTCGGCGATGCGCTGCTGCACCTGGCCGAGCAGCAGGGACTGTCCACCGGCGTCGAAGAAGCTCTCCTGCCGGCCGACGGCGTCGCGGCCGAGCACCGCGCACCAGATGTCGTGCACGGCCCGCTCGGTGTCGGTGGCCGGTTCCTGTCCGGCGGGGACCGTCCGGGGCGGGTCGGGCAGTGCCCGCTCGTCGATCTTGCCGGTGACGGTGAGCGGGAACGCGTCGAGGACCAGCACGGCGCGGGGCAGCGCGTAGTCGGGCAGCCGTCGGGCGAGGGCGGCGCGCAGCTCCGCCGGGTCGAGGTCGCCGCCGGCCGGCACGGCGTACGCGAGCAGCGCCCCGTCGCGGGCGATGGCGCGGACGCCGGCGACACCTGGCTGCGCGGCGAGGACGGCCTCGACCTCGGTCAGCTCGACCCGGAACCCACGGACCTTGACCTGGCGGTCGAGTCGGCCGAGGCAGACCAGCTCCCCACCGGGCAGCCACGCGCCCAGGTCGCCGGTGGCGTAGGTGGGCGTCCCGTCGGGGTCGACACCGAACCGGTCGCTGTGCTGGCCGAGGTAGCCGGGGGCGAGGTGCGGGCTGCGCACCACGATCTCGCCGGAGTCGGCCAACCGCAGCGTGTAGCCGGGCAGTGCCGTGCCGACCGGCAGCGGGCCGGTGCCGGTCGGGTCGGCGTCGGCCAGCGGCAGCGCGTACCGGGCGGCGAAGGTCATCTCGGTGGCGCCGTAGCCGTTGACCAGCACGCACCCCGGGGCGAACCGGTCCCGGCCCCGGGCGGCGTCGGCGTGGGTGGCCTGTTCGCCGCCGAGCAGCACCACCCGGATGCTGTCCAGCCGCCGCTCGCCGAGGGTGTCGAGCAGGAACCGGTAGACCGTCGGGGTGGAGTGGTAGACGGTGACCCGGTGCCGGGCGAGCTGTCCGACGGCGTACGCCAGGCCGTGTCGCCGCAGGTCGACCGGGACGACGGCGGCCCCGGTGAGCAGCGCCGGGTAGAGGTCGGGGATGGCCGCGTCGAAGCTGAACGAGGCGAGCAGGCTGAGCCGGTCGGCCGGGCCGATCGCCAGGGTGCGGATCTGGTTGTCGACGACGTGCCGCAGGTTGCGGTGGGTCTGCGCGACGGCCTTGGGGGTGCCGGTGGAGCCGGAGGTGAACAGCACGTACGCCGGGCTGTCGGGGTCGACCGGGAGGGGGTTCAGCGTGGCGGTGGCGGCCGGGTCGAGGACCAGCACGCGGGTGCCGGGTCGGGTGGCGCACAGGGCGTCGGCGAGGTCGCGGTGGTCGGGGGCGCAGGCGACGACGCGCACGTCGGCGGCGGCGAGCATGTGCCGGAGCCGGTCGACCGGGAACCCGGGGTCCAGCGGCACGTACACGCCACCGGCGGCGAGGGTGCCGAGGACGGCGGCGATGGTGCCGGTGCCGTGCCCGGTGAGCAGGGCGACCCGGTCGCCGGGGCGGACGCCGGCCACGGCGAGCGCGACGGCGTGCCCGCCGACGGTGGCGGCCAGGGCGGCGTAGCTGACCTCGTGGGTCTCGCCGAGGATCGCCGGGTGGTCGGTACGGGTGGCCGAGACCTCGGCGAACTGTTGGATGATCGTCGGTTGCGCCATGTCAGCGGATCGGCTCGACTCCACTGTGGGCAGGCGTGCGGGAACAGCCAATTGTGATCATGATCCCCCCCAGGACTTCACAATGGAAGCAGAATAGGACGACATCCGGCCAAGGAAAGATCATCGATCGGAGTCGGACCGAAGGGCCCACCGCCCCCTGAAGATCGGACGGCGAAAATCGGCCGATCATCCCCCTAGCGCGAAAAGGAGTTTCAGCATAAGTGTCTACCGACAAGTAATTTTGCGGTGAAAGGGCCTGCAAACCGGCTATTTTCCACCATGGACGGCACCTTAACGCCTGGTCAGGTGGGGTGCCGCAGCCGCGGGCTCCCGCCATCCTAGGGTCGCCCGACCAGCCGGGACCTCCGGCCCGTCCCGATCCGGTCCTGCGACCCTGCCCCACGCCCCACCCGGCGTCTAACGTCGGAGGCGGGACCGAGGAGGACGCCGTGCGGACGTGGCAGGTACAGGACGTGATGACGGTCGACGTGCTCACGGTGGACGAGGACACCGGGTACCGGACGATGGTGGACCTGCTCACCGCCCGGCACGTCACGGCGGTGCCGGTGGTCGACGACACCCGGCGGGTGCTCGGCGTGGTCTCCCAGGCCGACCTGCTGCACAAGGTGGAACGGCTCGGGCAGCCGCACCGGCGGCGGGTCCTCCCCGGTCGCCGCACCCGCACCGGGTGGGCCAAGGCCGCCGCGACCCTCGCCGGGGACCTGATGACCGCACCGGCGGTCACCGTCTCCCCCGGCGCACCCCTGGCACAGGCCGCCCGGACGATGGACCGACGGGGCGTCAAACGGCTGCCCGTCGTCGACGAGCGGGGCCGCCTGATCGGCATCGTCACGCGGGGCGACATGCTGCGGGTCCACCTCCGGCCAGACGCCGACATCCGCCGCGACGTCGTCACCGACGTGCTGCGCCGGGTGCTCGGGGTGCCCGACGGCACCGTCGACGTGACCGTGCACGGCGGGGTGGTCACCCTCACCGGCCAACTCGACCGGTGGTCCACCGTGCACCTGGCGCTGCGCCTCAGCGCGCAGGTCAGCGGCGTGGTCGAGGTGGTCGACGCGCTCGGCTACGCCGTCGACGACGCCCCGCTGGCCGCGCTGCGGGCCGGCGCCGTCACCCCGGCCGGCGTCGCCTGACTCCCGGCAACGGCGTCACCCGGGCCGGCGTCGCCCGACCCGGCGGGCCGCGCCGAACGGGCCACCCCGACCCGGCGGGCACCCAGGGTCGACACCCGCACCACCCTGTGTCACCAGGGCCGACCCGCCGCCCGTGGGGGCTGACGATGGCCGCCCGGGTCCGTAGCATCTGTCGGGTGTCCGCGTCGGCGCGGACACCCGACGGCCGGCGGCGTGTCCCCGCACGCGCGCCGGGTGGCGACGTTTCCGCGACGGGCAGAGAGGCCGGCGATGAGTCGAGCAGAGCAGGACACCGCGGCGGGCACCGAGGGCGAGGACTACACCCAGCGGTTGCAACGCCTCGGTGGCGCGCGCTGGAAGCAGGTGCTCGACGTGCAGGCGCCCTACCGGTGGAACCTCCAGCGGCTCGACCTGGGACGCACCCTCGACGTCGGTTGCGGCCTCGGCCGCAACCTGGCCAACCTGGGCGAGGGCGCGGTCGGGGTGGACCACAACCCCACCTCGGTGGCCCACGCGCGGGCCGCCGGGCTGGAGGCGTACACGATCGAGGAGTTCCACCAGTCCCCGCACGCCCGGCCCGGCGCCTTCGACGCGCTGCTCGCCGCCCACCTGCTGGAGCACCTGCCCGCCGACGCGGCCCTGGAGGTCATCTCCAGCTACCTGCCGTTCCTGCGATCCGGCGGCACTGCGGTCTTCATCACCCCGCAGGAGCGGGGATACGCCAGCGACGCGACCCATGTCCGGTTCGTCGGGTTCGACGAGGCCGCGCAGGCCGCCCGGGATCTCGGCATGACGGTGGTCAAGCAGTACTCCTTCCCGTTCCCCCGGTCGATGGGCAAGGTCTTCACCTACAACGAGTTCGTCACGGTGGCCCAGCTGCCCTGAGCCCCGCCGCCCACCGGGCCCGGGTCCCGCTCCGGGTCCCCGGGCCCGGTGGGCGCTGCCGTGGACGCCACGGCAGGCCGGGCCGGCCGGTTACCGTGGCGGCATGACCAACCCGACCCGGTGGGCGACCGAGACCGGCCCCGAACACTCCCAGTGGTACATCGACCGGTTCCGGCGGCTCGCCGCCGAGGGGGCCGACCTGGCCGGTGAGGCCCGCCTGGTCGACGCGGTCGTGGCCCCCGGCTCGCGCATCCTGGACGCCGGCTGCGGCACCGGTCGGGTCGGCGCCGCGCTCGCCGCGCGGGGGCACCGGGTGGTCGGGGTCGACGCCGACCCCGCCCTGGTCGAGGCGGCCCGCACCGACCACCCCGGGCCCCGCTGGCTGGTCGCCGACCTCGCCACGCTGGACCTCGCCACCGACGGCGAGGCGGAGCCGTTCGACGCCGCCGTGGTCGCCGGCAACGTGATGGCCTTCGTCGCCGCCGGCACCGAACCCGCCGTGCTGACCCGGATCGCCGCCCACCTGCGCCCGGACGGGGTGGTGCTCGTCGGTTTCGGCCTCGACCGGGGCTACCGGCTCGACCACTTCGACAGCGACCTGGCCGCCGCCGGCCTGCGGCTCGAACAGCGCTTCGCCACCTGGGACCTGCGTCCCTGGCGCGACGATGCGGACTTCGCCGTCAGCCTGCTGCGCCGCCCCACCGACTGACCGTGGTGCCCGCGTGGGCACCCGGACGGTGCTGCGGGCAAGGTTCGACCCCGGTGCACCGGCCCGGCAGCGGGCCGGTCAGGACGGGGCGGCGACCGCCCGGGCGGCGACCGGATCGAGGGTGCTGCCGGCCGGGACGAGGCTGACCAGGCCGGCGGGCAGCCGGACCGGGGTGACCTCCCGGTAGCCGAGCATGCCGAGCACCCCCTCGTCGGCGAGCACGTAGCGCCGGCCCAGGTCGGTGACCACCGACACGGCCCCACCGTCGGCGCCCGGCGCGGCCACCGACTCGACCACCGCACCGCGCCCCGGCTCGACCAGCACCTGGTCGGCGCGCACCCCACCCGCGGCGTCGGTGCTGCGGGCGGCGGTGAGATCCGGCACGACCGGGTCGACCCGAACCTCGCCGACCGTGCCGTCGTCGCCGATCCGGGCGCAGAGCGTGCCGCCGTCGACGCCGGCCAGGCGGGGCGGGACCGGTGGCGGCGCGGTCGGCCCGGTCGGCACCAGGTCGGGCAGCTTGGGCGACGCGGCGAACCGACCCAGGCTGATCGGGGTCGGCTCGTCCTGACCGGTGCGGGCCATCAGCAGGGCCGCCTGGAGTTCGGTGATGCCGGCCAGGCCGTCGCGCCCGGCGACCGCGTACTGCCGACCACCGCCGGAGTTACGGACCAGGTAGACGTCCCCGACCGTGGCGTCGGTGACCCCGGACGACGGCTCGCCCAGCCCGGCCAGCGCCGGCGGGGCCAGGTCGACGCCCGCCGGCAGGGCGTTGAGCAGGGCCGGGGCGGCGGGGACCGCGCGTTCCCGGGTGGTCGCCAGCGCGGCGAGCACCCGGGCGGTGTCACGCAGCAGGTGCCGGCGCTGGTGCCAGATCAGGTGCAGCCCGCCGTCGGGATGCCGGACCAGCACCGCCTCCTCGGTGAGCCGCCGCCCGCCGGTCGCCTCCCGGCCGATCAGCAACGCCGAACGGGGTACGGCCCGGGTCGCGTCGGCCGGCTGCCGCGAACAGACCGTCCACGGCGCGGTGGACAGCCGCCCGGCGGCCGGCAACGAGTCCGGGGCGTCGGCGATGCCCAGCGGCAGCCCGCGCGGCACCCCCTCGATGGAGCGGCGGGACACCAGCACCGTGCGGGACCGGTCCGCGCCGACGATCAGCAACGCGGAGGCGTAGTTGAGCACCGGGTGCAGCCGACCGTCGCGGTAGACGAACCGGGCACCGGACTCCTTCTCGACGATCACCGCGCCGGTGTCGCGCCACGTCGACCCGCCCCCGACGAACAGGCCGTAGAGGGCGAATCCCCCCAGCCCGATCGCCGCCACCAGGACGCTGGCCAGCCCGGCGCCGGCCAGCCGGCGAAACGGCGACCGCGCCGGGTCGGTCTCCCGCATCACCAGGGCGGCGACGGCCCGCTGCACGGTGAACTGGTAGGAGTGGAGCTGGTCCTGCCGCGACGGCATGGCGTCCCTTCCGCGAGTCCTCGGCGGACAGGATATGCGCTGCGTCGATGTCCCGTGGACCCTGCGTGGTGGTGCGACGGGACCGCCACCGCCCGGCGACGCCCGCCCGCCGCGCGCCGCTACCATCGGCGAACCGGTCGTCCCGGTAGCATCCCGGCACGACGACGGTGGAGGGACGGCCCGGTGGGCGTGCGATTCGAGGAACTGGCCTGGCGGGAGACCCCGATCGGCGCGATCAGCCTGCGCCGGCGGCGGGAACCCACGCTCGACGTCGACGTCTACGAGGTGAAGCTCGACGACGAGTACCTGATGTCCAGTCTCTTCCCGGTCGCCGAGATCGAACTCGCCCGGCTGGGGCTGGCCCCGCTGGACGACGGGCCGCTCGACGTGGTGGTCGGTGGTCTCGGCCTCGGCTACACGGCCCGTACCGCGCTGGAGGACGCGCGGGTGCGCTCGGTGCTGGTGGTGGAGACGATCGAGGACGTCATCGACTGGCACCGCCGGCAACTGCTCCCCTTCGCCGCCGGTCTCGCCCCCGACCCCCGGACCCGGTTCGTCCGGGCGGACTTCTTCGCCACGGTCGCCGACGGCACCGGTTTCGACCCGGACCAGCCGGGCCGCCGGTTCCACGCGGTGCTGCTCGACGTCGACCACTCCCCGCGTAACGTGCTGCACCCCAGCCACGCCGCCTTCTACACCGCCGAGGGACTGCGCCGGCTGGCCGACCTGCTGCTGCCCGACGGGGTGTTCGCGCTCTGGTCGGACGACCCGCCGGACGACGCGTTCGGCCTGGTGCTGGCCGAGGTGTTCACCACCTGGCAGGCCCACGTCGTCCCGTTCGCCAACCCGCTGACCGGCGGGGAGTCCGCCAACACCGTCTACGTCGCCCACCGACGGCCCGATCCGCACTGACCCCGCTCCCGGTGACGTGCGGGGCATACGGCGGCCCGGAACGGGAAGGCTGCCCGGTCAGTGAGTCACGGGAGGTGGACATGCGGGCCATGCTCTGGGTCGTCGGTGTCGTCGGCGGCGCGCTCATCCTGCTCGGGCTGCTGCTGGAGGCGGTCCGTTGGCTGGCCATCATCGGCCTCGTCGCGCTGCTGGCGGTGATCGTGCTGGCGTTCGTGCGGGGACGGCAGGTGATGCACCGGCATTCCGCCGGCCGCCGCTAGCGGTCACGCCGCAGCCGGCCACCCCCACCGGGGTGGCCGGCTCAGTGTGCCCCGCCCAGGTTGAGCACGACCACTCCCCCGATGATCAGGCCCACCCCGACCACCTTCGTCAGGCTCAGCGGCTCGCCGAGGAAGACCGCGCCGACGGCGACGATCGCGGCGGTGCCGAGCCCGGACCACATGGCGTACGCCACCCCGACCGGGATGTCCCGGACCGCCAGCGCGAGCATCCCGAAGGCCAGCAGGTAGGCCACGGCCAGACCGAGCGTGGGCCAGAGCCGGGTGAACCCCTGCGTCGCCTTGAGCAGGCTGGTGCCGGCCACCTCGGCGCTGATCGCGATCAGCAGGAACAGGTAGGCCATCGCTCTCCCTCCACCGGTCCCCCGATGATCCCGCACGGGCGGGCCTCCCGCCGCCGTCCCACCCACGGAGCGCCAGGCGCGCCGCGCGACGACGGCGGGATGCCGCGTGGCGTACGGGAAGCCGTGGCGCGGGCCGCCCGGCGTGCGGGCGGTCGCGTTTCGGACAGCGCGTAACCCGGCACCCGGCTCGCCCGTCATACAGGCGTCACCGATACCCGGTCCGCCGGGTCGGCCGCACCGCACGACCCGCCCGCGCCCCGCCCCACCGGCGGGCCGGGGCGCGGCCCCCCACCACGTCCGATCGGAGCCACCATGATCCGTCACCGTTTGCTCGCCGGGGCCGTCGTCGGCCTGCTGACCGCCGTGCCGGGCCTGCCCGGCACCGCCGCCGCCGGACCACCGCGCGGCGACGGCCTGCGCCCGTGCGCGCTGCGTCCGCTGCCCCTGCCCGCCGGGGTGGCCCACGGCCGGGCCACGGCCGTCGATCCGACCGGGCGGTACGTCGCCGGCATCGGCACCCGGATCACCGACGGGGTGTGGGAGCCTGCGCTGCTGCTCTGGCAGGGCTCCCGGGTCACCGCCGTGGACACCGCGCTGGCCGAGGAGGTGGTGGGCGTCAACAGCGCCGGGGTGGTGATCGGCAACGCCTACGTCACCGCGACGCAGCGGCCGTGGCGCTACCAGGGCGGCCGGCTGACCGACCTGCCCGTGCCGGGGAGCGTCTCGGGCGCCTGGGTCACCGGGATCAACGGGCGCGGGGACATCGTGGGGTACGGCGCGGTGGAGGAGACCGAAAGCACGATCCCGTTGCGCTGGCCGGCGGACCGACCGGGCACGGTCGCGACGATCGGCACCCCGCCCGACGGGGCCGCCCTCGCGGTGCTGGACGACGGCACCGTCGTCGGCTCCGCCCGCGCGTCGGCGGGATCGTCGTCCTACGCCGGCTGGGTGCTCCACCCCGACGGGCGGCTCGACCGGCTCACCGTGCCCGGCAGGTCGAACGCCTGGGTGCTCGCGGCCCGGGACGGATGGGCGGCCGGCGTCACCGCCGACGACCCCGACGGACAGCGGCACCCGGTGCGGTGGGAGCTGGCCACCGGGCGGGCCACCGTCGTCGACCCGGCGGTGCAGCCGGTGCAGGACGTCACCGCCGGTGGGGTGGTGCTCGGCCTGCGGGCGGTGTGGCACCCCGACGGGGTGACGCCGCTGCCGGGGGCGGTCGACGGGTTCCCCGGGGTGCAGGCGCAGGCGATCGCCGACACCGGCACGACGGTCGGCTGGACCACCACCGACCGGCTCACCCCGGTGCGCTGGACCGGCTGCTGACGGGCCACCGGCCCGCCCGGTCGGGTCCTGTGGCCCTGTCCGCGACCCGCGAGGCGGCGCAGGGTGGGGGCAGAGCGACCAGGAGGTGTCTGCGATGACCTCGCCGTCCACCCGGCCGGGCCCGGTGCCGACCGTACGCGAACTGACCGCCGCCGCCGAGCTGTCCCGGTACGCGCCGTCGGTGTTCAACACCCAACCGTGGCGCTGGCGGGTCGCCCGGGGACGGTTGACGTTGCACGCCGACCCGACGCGGCAACTGGCCAGCACCGACCCGGACGGGCGGTTGCTCACCCTGAGCTGCGGGGCGGTGTTGCACCACGCCCGGGTGGCGCTGGCCGCCGCGGGCTGGCGGGTCGAGGTCGACCGGCTGCCCGACCCGGCCGACCCGGGACTGCTGGCCCGGTTGCGGGCCACCGGGCCGGGTGGGCTGGACGTGGCCGCCGCCCGGTTGACCGAGGCGATCCCCCGGCGGCGCACCGACCGGCGGGCCTTCGGTGACCGGCCGGTGCCCGACGAGGTGCTGACCGGGTTGCGGGCGGCGGTCGAGGCCGAGGGCGCGCACCTGCACGTGGTCCGGACCGACCAGATGCCGATGCTGGCCGTGTCGACGGGCCGGGCGGCCGACGCCGAGCTGGCCGATCCCGGCTACCGGGGGGAGTTGCACCGGTGGACCCACCGGTCGGTCGGCAGCGGTGACGGGGTGCCGACGAGCACGGCGGTACGGCCGGCGCCGCGCCGGGTGCCGCTGCGCGACTACGCGCCGGGCGACGCCGCCGGGTTGGCCGCCGGCGCCGACTTCGACCGGGGCGCGGCGTACGTGATCCTGTTCGGTGACCGGGACGACCCGGCGGGGTGGTTGCGCGGCGGCGAGGCACTGTCGGCGCTGCTGCTCACCGCGACCGCGGCGGGGCTGTCCACCGCCCCGATCAGCGACACCATCGAGCTGGCCTGGCCGCGCCGGATGATGCGGGAACTGCTCGCCGACGTGGGCGAGCCGTACCTGGTGGTCCGGGTGGGGTGGGGGCCACCGGCGGCGGAGCTGCCGGTGGCGCCGCGCCGCCCGGCGGCCGAGGTGATCGAGGTCGACGGGGACGGGGACGGCTGACCGTCCGACGCCGGCCGGGCGGCGTACCGGCCGGCGTCGGGACCGGGTGAGTACCGGGGACCGGGTGGGCTCAGACGCCGGAGGTGGCGAGCACCCGGGCCGGGGGTTCGTCGGTGGCCGGCGGGGCGGTCTCCCGGTTGGGCAGCGAGAGCCGGATGACCTTCCACCAGGCGGAGGCGACCTGCTTGGGCAGCGGGCCCGTGGTGTAGGCCAGCCCGTACCTGTCGAACAGCGCCCGCACCTGCGGGGCGATCTCCTGGTAGCGCTTGCTGGGCAGATCGGGGAAGAGGTGGTGCTCGATCTGGAAGGACAGGTTGCCGGTCATGATGTGCAGCAGCCGGCTGCCGCTGATGTTGGCCGAGCCGAGCATCTGCCGCAGGTACCACTCACCCCGGGTCTCCCCCTCGATCGAGGTCTTGGAGAACGTCTCCACCCCGCTGGGGAAGTGGCCGCACATGATCACCGAGTGGCTCCACAGGTTGCGGAGCAGGTTCGCGGTGAAGGTGGCGGCCAGGGTGGTGAAGAAGGACGGGCCGGACAGCAGCGGGTGGATGACGTAGTCCTTGAGCACCTGACGGCGGATCTTGCGACCCACGGCGCGCAGCCGGGCCCTGAACTCGGGGGTCTTGTGCCGCCCCTTGCGCAGGTTACGGCCCAGCTCCAGGTCGTACGCGGCGATGCCGTACTCGAAGAAGCAGGCGTTGACGAAGTTCCACAGCGGCTGGCCGAGGTGCATCGGGTGCCACTTCTGGTCCTCGTCGACGCGCATGATGCCGTAGCCGAGGTCGTTGTCCTTGCCCAGCACGTTGGTGTACGTGTGGTGCAGCTGGTTGTGCGAGTGCTTCCACTGGTCGGCCGGGGAGACGTGGTCCCACTCCCAGGTGGTGGAGTGGATCTTCGGGTCGCGCATGAAGTCGTACTGGCCGTGCAGGATGTTGTGGCCGATCTCCATGTTCTCCAGGATCTTGGCCACCGTCAGGCCGGCGGTGCCGACCACCCAGGCCGGCGGGAAGAGCGAGAAGAGCAGCACCGCGCGGCTGCCCATCTCCAGGGTCCGCTGCGTCTTGATCACCTTGCGGATGTAGGCCGCGTCGCTCGCGCCGCGCTCGGCGAGCACCCGGTCCCGGATGGCGTCGAGTTCCTTGCCGAGCGTCTCGATGTCCTCGGCGCTCAGGTGGGCGATCGGGTTGACGGGCTTGTGCTGGATGACGGTCACGTCCGGCCTCCGGTCAGAGATCGATGTCGCAGGAGCCGGCCGCCGCCGACACGCAGGTCTGGATGAGCACGCCGTCACCGGGGACGGCGGTGGTGAGTTCCCCGGTGCGCAGGTCCCGCACCGCGCCCTGGCGCAGCGGCAGGACGCAGCCGTAGCAGATGCCCATCCGGCAGCCGGAGGGCATCAGCGCGCCGGCGGCCTCACCGGCGTCGAGGATCGGGGTGCCGCCGTCGGCGGCGAGGGTCAGGCCGGTCCGGGTGAAGGTGACGGTGCCGCCCTCGCCGGGTGCGATCACCGTCGGCCGGAACCGTTCGGTGTGCAGCCGGTCGGCCACGCCGGCCGCCGTCCAGTGCTGCTGGACGGCGTCGAGCAGGCCGACCGGGCCGCACGCCCAGGTCTCCCGGTCGAGGTGGTCGGGAACCAGGGTGGCCAGCTCGTCGACGCCGAGCAGGCCGTCGCGGTCGGTGTGCCGCTCGACCAGGCGGATGCCGCCCTGCGCGGCCAGTGCACGCAGGTGTGCGCCGAACACGACGTCGTCGGGGGTCGGCGCGGAGTGCACCACGACCACGTCGGCGCGGGTGTGCACGCCGGCGCGGAGCATGCCCATCACCGGGGTGATACCGCTGCCGGCGGTGAGGAACAGCACCCGGGCGGGGACCGGGTCGGGCAGGACGAAGTCACCGATGGCCTGGTCGAGCTGGACGACGGTGCCGACCCGGGTCCGCCGGACCAGGTGGTTGCTGACCCTGCCGTCGGGGATGGCCTTGACGGTGACGCTGATCAGGCGGTCGGGGCGGTCGGGCGCGGAGGTCAGCGAGTAGGCCCGCCACTGGCGTACCCCGTCGACGTCGACGCCGAGGCGGACGTACTGGCCGGGGGTGTGGCCGCGCCAGTCGCGGCCGGGCCGGATGGTGAGGGTCGCCGCGTCCCGGGTCTCGGGTTCGACGGCGACGATCCGCCCGCGTAGGGCGGCCCCGGCGCGCAGCGGCGCGACCAGGTCGAGGTAGTCCTCCGGCAGCAGCGGGGTGGTGACCGTCTCGGCCAGCCGCAGGAGCCGGTCCCGGACGGTGGTCTTCGCCGCAGGGTGCGGGACGGTGGTGGTCATAAACCCAGGGTCCTCGCACTTTCGCATAACATCTTGACCGAGGAAGGTGAATCGGACGCGATAACTTGTTCGAAGGGAACAACATGTCGGAAACGGAGGCGACCAGCCACCTGGGTGGCCGGCTGGAACTCGACGCAGCGGTGGCCGCCCGGTTACGCAGCCGGCTGCCGATGGTCGCCGCGCACACCGTCAGCACCATCACCGCCGAGGTCCCCGCCTACTCCGGCACGCTCACCGGCCAGATGCGCGAGAAGATCGAGAACGCGGTACGGATCGCGTTGGGCACCTTCCTGCAGCTCATCGAGCGGGCCGGCGCGGCGACCGACCCGAGCACCCCGCTGACCCGGGCGTTGGAGGCCGCGTACGCGCTGGGCGCCGGGGAGGCGCGGGTGGGGCGGAGCATGGACGCGCTGCTGGCCGCGTACCGGGTGGGGGCCCGGGTGGCCTGGCGGGAGGTCTCCACCACCACCGTACGCAGCGGGCTGTCCGCCGAGACGGTCGCCGAGTTCGCCGAACTGATGTTCGCCTACATCGACGAGCTCTCCGCCGCCAGCGTCGCCGGCCACTCCGACGAGTTGGCCAACGTCGGTCGGGCCCGGCGGCGCGACCTGGACCGGCTCACCCACCAACTGCTCGCCGGAGAACCGGAGGAGGTGCTGCGGCGCAGCGCCGAACGGGCCGAGTGGCCCCCGCCGCAGACCCTGACCGTGGTGGTGCTGCCCCGCAGCAGCCTGCGCGGGGTGCTCGCCGTGCTCCCGGCGCACACCCTGGAGAGCGGCGAGGAGCCGCCCGGGGCGCAGTGGGCCGAGGAGGGGGCGCTGCTGCTCGTACCGGACATGCACGGTGGGCGGCGGCGGCAGCTCGCCACGGCGCTGCACGGGCAGCACGCGGTGCTCGGCCCGGCCCGGCCCTGGGTCGCGGTGGCCCGGTCGTACGAGCGGGTGCTGAAGGCGCTCGCCCTCGGCGTGGCGTCACCGGCGGACGCCGCCGCGTGGGACACCGAGCAGCACCTGGCCCGGCTGGTGCTGCACACCGACCCGGAGGCGCTGGCCGACCTGCGCGCCCAGGTGCTCGCGCCGCTGGCCACGCTTCCGGCGGCGACCGCCGCGCGACTGGCCGAGACGATGCGTTCCTGGCTGCTGCACCAGGGCCGCCGCGACGACGTCGCCGCCGACCTGTTCGTGCACCCGCAGACGGTCCGGTACCGGATGGGCCGGCTGCGGGAGCTGTACGGCGACCGGCTGAACGAGCCCGGCACCGTGCTCGACCTGACCGTGGCGCTGGCGTTCCCGCCCGCCGGGGACACCGGGTCCGCCGATTCCTGAGCCGGCGCTCCGGCACCGCTGCCCCTCCCCCACATCGGACGGTCCACCGGCCGTGCAATTCCCACCGGACTCGGTCGGGGCGGTGGTCCGACATGGACGGTCGGCGGGACTGTGTCGACAGGACGACAGGAGAGCGTCCGGCGGCTGACACCGCGTGACGGCATGGGCCATGATGACGGCATGCGTCTGATCTTCTCGGTCTCGGACTCCGACGAGTCGCCGGTGCACGACCTTCGCGACGAGCTCGTGGCCGACCCGGAGCTGCGTGACGCCCGGGTCCGGCTGATCCACCGCGCACCCGAGCCGGGCACCCTCGGGGCCGCCGAGGTGCTGGAGTTCGTCGGCCAGGACGTGCTGCTGCCCGTGGTGATCCAGGCGGTGTACGACTGGTTCCAGGCCCGGCGCGGCGCCCGCCGGGGTGGCGACACCACCGTCACGGTCACCCTCACCGACAGCCCGGACGGCACCCGGGAGGTGAAGATCGAGGCCAGCGGCTCGGCCGAGGACGTCATCGCGGTGCTCCAACAGGGTCTGCGGTGACCGCTGCGCACCAACCACGGTTCGACCCGGCCCAGTCCCGTGCCGTCCTGTTGGGGGTCAGCTCCTACGCCCACCTGGGGCTGACCGTCCCCGCCGCCGAGGACAACCTCACCGCCCTGGCCGAGGCGTTCGCCGACCCCGACGTCTGGGGGCTGCCGAAGCGGCGGATCGCCGTGGTGTCCGACCCCACGGCCGACGACCTGGCCGGCTACGTCGAGGACGCGGCCCGACTCGTCGGCCGCGACGGCGTGCTGGTGGTCTACTTCGCCGGGCACGCCGTCCTGGTGGGTCGGTCGCTACGGCTCCTTCCCCACGAGGCTGCGGACACCTCCGGCAAGGAGTTCCCGGTGGAGAGGTTCGTGGAGGCGGCCAGGGGCACCGACGCCCAGCGGTGCCTGTTGATCCTCGACTGCTGCCACGCGGGGAACGCCAGCCTGGTCCTGCCGTCGGAGGCGCTGCACCTCGACGAGGACCGTGGCTGGCAGCTGATGGCGGCCGTCCGCAGCGGACCGGCGCTCGACGCCGGCCCGGACGATCTGCACACCCCGTTCACCTGGGCCCTGCTGGGGGCCCTCAAGCACGGCCGCAGGGACGCGCCCGAGTGGCTGAGCCCGGCGGAGGTGCTGCGGGAGGCCGGGGAACTCCTGGTCGGCGCGGGCTATCCCGCGCCGGCCCGCAGCCCGGTCGAGTTCGACCGGGGCTGGGTGCGTAACCCGGCGTGGAGTCCGCCGCAGCGGCGGGCGGTGCCGTTCCCCCGCCGACCGGGGGGCTCCCCCGGCGACCAGGGCGAACGGGCCGGCTTCGACAGCGCCTGGCCGGCCCGGCAGGTGCCGTTCGCCGGCCGGGTCCCGGAGCTGGCCCGGGGCGCGGCCAGCCTGCGCGTGCCGCAGGGGGCGGTGCTGCCGGTCGTCGGGCCCCGGCACGCCGGCAAGCGGTACTTCGTCGACGAGGTGCTGGCCCGCTTCGCCGAGGAGGCCGGGCGGCTCGACGAGGTGGCGCTGCTGCGGCTGGACATCCCCAACAGCAGCGCGCCCGAGCCGGTGCTCGGGGTGCTCGCCCGGGAACTCGACGTCACCATCGACGACGTCACCGACTACGGCATGGACTACGCCGAGGCGGTCCGGACGACCCTGGCCGAGGAGCTGCAACGGCAGCTGCACCGCCGCCGGCTGATCCTGTTCGTCGAGGGGTCCCGGTTGGGCACCCGCCCGGAGGCGGTCCGGGCACAGCTGGACCGGCTGCTGAAGCTGTCGGCGTTCGACCGGGCGCTGGTCATCGTCGCCACCCGGGCGGAGATCCAGCTCAGTGGCGACGGCCAGTTCCGGTACCTGCCGGTGATCCAGCTACGCGAACTCGACGAGGACGAGGCCACCGCGCTGGTCGACCAGGTGCTCTCCGACCCGCTGTACGGCGGCGGCCTGACCATCACCGGGCTCGCCGAGGGCCGGCTCTGGACGGAGCTGGACGACAAGCTGGTCCGGCTGCCCGGGGTGCTGCACAACGGGGTCGACGAACTCGCCAACGACGTGCTCAACAAGCGGATCGAGCAGCCGGGCGTCGAACACCTCGTCGACGCGCTGCTGCGCCGCTCCGCCGCCACGGTCGGCGCCGGGCTGCGGGACGTGGACTGCTTCGCGCTGTGGACCGGCGTCGACGGCAAGCGGGGCCGGCCCGGCGCGCTGGCCGTGCTGACCGCCTGGGCCATCACCGACGGGCTGTGGCTCTCCACCGAGCTGCTCGAATCGATGGGCTGCGGGCTCACCCCGCAGGCCACCCACCACCTGGTCGAGGCGCGCATCCTCACCCAGCAGGAGCACGACGGCACCCTCTGGCACGACCTGGGCCGGTCGACGCGGCACGCGCTGAGCAACGCGTTGACCGCCACCCTGCGCGGCAGCGGCGGCGACAACGTCTACGGGCGGGCGCTCGTCGACGGTGCCGAACTCACCCCCGACCAGCTCGACGAGCCGGTGGCCGAGGCGATGTTCGCCCTGATCATGGCGATGCTGCGGCAGCGGCAGCGACATCCGGCCAACTCCGACCGGCACGTCATGAAGGGCGTCGACCGGGCGATCGGCTGCCTCGACGAGGCGGTGGTGGCCGGCTACCCCCGGCTGCGGGAGACGTTGACCAAGCTCGCCGCCGCGCACTCCGGCGACGCGGCGTTCAGCCCGGTGCTGCTGGAAGCCCCGGCCGTCGTGGCCATCGACGAGCCGGTCACCGCCTCGACCGACGCCGTCGCGCCGCCGGTCGAGGCGGACGCTCCCGCCGACCGACCGGTCCGGGCCACCGGTTATCCGGTGGTCGCGGGCGCCGCCCGGCTCAACCAGGCGATGCGGGCCACCGGGCAGAGCCAGCGGGTGCGCGAGGCGTTCGTGGCCGCCGCCGACGCCGTGGCGGAGGCGATCGGGCTGGCCGAGCGCGACGCGCTGTCGCACCGGCTGCTGAAGTCGATCGACACCGCGCTGTTCATCGGTGGCCGCCGGCTGCGGGCGGGGACGAGCCTGCTGCCGGCCCGGGAGCGGGCCGCGCCGGTGCTGGCCGACTGCGCCCGGGTGGCCGGCGGCAGCCGCCCGGATCTGATCACCGTGGCGATCTCCTGGCTGCTGAACACCGTCGACCTCCAGCTCACCTCGGGCCGGGTTCCGGCCGCGCGGGACGCGCTCGGCACCGCGTTCGAGCTGTTCGAGCTGATGCCCGAGCCGGTCACCCTGCGGGACCGGTTCGCGGTGTTGCAGATGCGCCACCGGCTGCTGTGCGGCCGCGCCCGGGAGCAACGCACCCTGGCGGAGCGGGTGGCGACGCTGACCGAGGCGACGGCGGCGGTCAGCGAGGGGTTGGCCCTGTCCGGGTCGGACAGCGACCGGGGACTGTGGAGCATGCGGCTGTGCGGGGTGGCGACGCTGCTCGTCGCCGAGCAGCCCACCTTCGCCGACCAGACGGCGACGGGCCGGCGGGTGGTCGAGGAGCTGACGGCGGCCTGGGGTTCGCCGGCCCGCTGGCCGGGCGACACCCGGATGTACGTGTGGCGGCTGCTGCACGCGGTGCACCGGAACGACCCGGACGTGGTCAGCCAACTGGAGGCCGCCCGACGGACGATGGCCCTGGTGCTGACCGACGGCGAGTTCCCACTGTTCCCCGGGATCGAGGCGGAGGTGCACCTGTTCGTCGCGCACTGCCTGCGCCGCGACAACAGGTTCGCCGAGGCGACCACCGAGGCCGAGGTCGCGCTGGAGTGCGCTAAACGGGCCCACGAGGACCGACCGGGCGCCCGGTCGCTGCTGCGGGAACTGCGCATCCAGCGGGAGCTGGGCGGCTGGCGGGCCGAGATCGACGCGTCCCCGCGGGCCGGCGACGGCCCCCGGACCCGGCCCCGGGACCAGCAACTGCTGCGCCGGATCAGGGAGGTGCAGAACTGGCTGGCCGAACAGGAGCACACCACCTGGCACCACGCGGTGCTCGACCTGTGGTGCCACCGGGCCCGGTGGAGCAGCGAGGGTAACCTGCTGGCCGCGGCCACCCCGGAGGGCGTGGAGCGCCTGGAGCGCAGAAAGCGGCTGCGGCCGGAGGATCTCGTCGACATCCGCCGGGTGTACCGGGTCCGCCGGGACAAGCTCGACGGGCACCTGCGCCGGTTCAGCCACTCGATCGAGCTGCTCCAGATGGAGGTGGGGCTGGAGCGGCAGTACCGGCGCTGGCTGGGGGTGGGTGAGAAGCAGCCGGACGAGCAGGGGGTGCACCGGCGTCACGACGTCGACAACAGCGCCGTCTGGGAGCTGATCCGGGCCGCCGAGCAGCGCTGGCCGGACCATCCGGGGGTGCTGGAGGTCCGGGCGGAGTTCCACCGCTACATCTGGGAGTACCGGCAGGCGATCGAGACGTACCGGCGGCTGATCGTGACCGCGTCGGACGGTCGGGGACGGTTGCGGTACGGGCTGGCCATGGTCGAGGCCATCGTCGGGTACGCCCACTTCGGCTGGCCGCGCAACGATCCCGACCCACGCCCGCTGCTGCTGGAGGCGGGCGAACTGCTCGCCGCCGAGGAGCGGGAGGGTCCGCTGCTGGAGCAGTTGGTGATCCTGCGGACCCGGGTGGACCTGGAGCTGAACCGGGAGATCGCCTGGAGCGACGTCGAGAACGTCGCCACCGAGATCATGAGCAACGGTGGCTACACCGAGGGTGTCGCGCGGATGCTCAACCGGCGGCGCAGCGGCGATGCCGTGGTCACCAGCCTGGCCGACCGGGGGGTGTGGCGGATCGCCGAGGGCAGCGAGTTCGCCGACCAGCTCAACCGGGTCTTCCACCCCACACCCCGGGTGCGTCCGCCGGCCGACCGGGAGGTCACCGACGAGTCCCACTCGACGATCGCCGACCTCCTCCGGGAGAACTTCACCGAGGTGCAGCTCCTGCGCGGCCTCGGCGCGGTCTACCTGCGGATGGCGGAGCTGCGCCGGGACCCCGAGAAGGCGGTGAAGGCGTTCCACTTCTTCGACGGGTGCCGGGTGTTCCAGCAGGTCCACCTGGCCGGCCGGGTCACTCCGGTCACCATGTTCCTGATGGCCCGGGCGATCCTGATGGCCGCCGAGCTGACCTCCTCGGCCGATCCGATCGCCGAGCCGTGCCCGCGGGAGGGCCACAGCTGGCTGGAGTACGCCGAACGGCTGCTCCAGTCGAGCAAGGACCAGTCGGTCGGCGAGTTCGGCAAGCAGTGCAGCCACTTCCACAAGGAGGCCGGCAAACTGCTGCGTACCATCCAGGCACGGCAGGGCATGGAGAAGATGGCGAACCTGCGCCGCCGCCCCCGGTGACCGCGCCGGAGGCCCGGCCGGGCGGTCAGTCGGCGGGGCGGGTCGCTGTCCGACCGACGCCGGCCGGGGAACGTCGGGCGCAGGTCAGCGCGGCGAGCGCCGCGCCGGCCGCGAGGCCGGCCAGGCCGGTCCACAGCGCCGGGTCGGCCCGAACCCCGCCGGGGAGTTGCTGGACCAGCACGAAAGCGCCCATGACCAGGACGAACCAGCCGAACGACAGGCGCAGGGCCTCGGCCGGCACCCGGCTGGTGAGCCGCCCGCCGAGCAGGCTGCCGAGCACGGCGGCGGCGGTGACGGCGAGCGCCAGCGGCCAGTGGATGTCGACGGTCCAGAGATAGCCGGCGAGACCCGCGAACGACTTCATCGCGATCACCACCAGCGAGGTGCCGATGGCGACCGGCACCGGCAGGCCGCCCAGCAGCGCCAGCGCGGGCACCACCAGGAACCCGCCGCCGGCCCCGACGAGGCCGGTGACCAGCCCGACCACCGCCCCGTCGGCGAGCACCCGGGCCAGGGGCAGTTCGGGCGGCCCGCCGCCCCCGGCGACCCGTCGACCCCGGATCATGGCGGCGGCGGTGGCCAGCATCATCACCGCGAATCCGGTTAGCAGGAGCGTCGGCGGAAGGTGGCCGGCCAGCCGCCCGCCGACGTACGCCCCGGCCATGCCGGCGAGCCCGAAGACCAGCCCGGTACGCCAGCGGACCCGGTGCGCCCGGGCGTGCGGCAGTACCCCGACGAGGCTGGTGACGCCGACGACGAGCAGCGAGGTGGCGATGGCCTCCCGGGCCGGCAGGTCGGCGACGTAGACCAGCAGCGGCACGGCCAGGAGGGAACCGCCGCCGCCGAGCAGGCCGAGGCTGACGCCGATCAGCACGGCCAGCCCGACCGTCAACGGCAGGGTGGCGCTCACCCCTGCCGTCCGGTGCCACCGCGCAGTTGGGCGACGACACCGTCCAGGTCGCATCCGGCACCCCGATTGTAGGGCAGCCGGCCCAGCAGCATGCCCATGGCACAGGTGTCGGTGAGGGCGGCGACGGTGAGCCCGCCCCCGATCAGCGCGGCTACCCACTTCAGCCCCGGCACCAGCACCGAGCCGAGGATGCTGGCCAGCACGATCGACCCGGCGACCAGGCGTACCTGGCGTTCCAGGTCCCAGCGGGGGGTGCCCCGCCGTACGGGTGCCGACGTCTTTTCCCAGGCGAGCATGCCGCCGTCGAGGACCCGCAGGTGGGGCAGGCCGGCGGCGGCGAGCGCCCGACCGGCCTGGCCGGCCCGCGCGCCGGAGCGGCAGATCAGCACCACCTCCTCGTCGAGGTGCCGCCGCAGTTCGTCGCGGTGTTCGCGGAGCAGGTCGAGCGGGACGTTGTAGGCGCCGGGGATGTGCGCGGTCGCGAACTCGGCCGGGGTGCGGACGTCCAGCAGGCGGGGTGCCCGGCCGGAGTCGACCAGGGCACGTAGGGTGCCGGCGTCGACGGTGGCCTCGCGGGTGGGGTCGGTACGGTCCATCTCTCCTCGTTTCGGGTCCGCCGCAGCGGGGGTGTGGGGTCAGGCGGATGTGGTGAGGGTGAGGCCGGCGGGCGCGGCCCGGTCGAACCGGTCGTCGACGACGACCACCGTCCGGCCGGCGTTGGCCAGCAGGGACGCGGCGGCGCTGGCCCGGTAGCCGGAGCCGCAGTGCACCCAGATCGTCCCGGCGGGGACGTCGGCGAGCCGGGCCGGCAGGTCGGGCAGGGGGACGTGGACGGCGTCGGTGAGGTGCCCGGCCGTCCACTCGTTGGTCATCCGCACGTCGAGGACGACCTGCGGGGCGGGCAGTCCGGCGGGTGGGTTCCCGGCACGGGCGGC
The DNA here is from genome assembly GCF_049178995.1 of Micromonospora sp. WMMD735. Lineage (NCBI taxonomy): Bacteria > Bacillati > Actinomycetota > Actinomycetes > Micromonosporales > Micromonosporaceae > Micromonospora > Micromonospora sp. WMMD735. Next base: position 734,805 of record NZ_JBMHMJ010000002.1, on the reverse strand, counting down.
GGCCAGGGCCGCGAAGTCGGCGGTGGGCTGCTCGCGGAGCTGGCCGGGGTCGGCGGCCCACCGTTCGGGGCCGCCGGTGGCCTGGGCGGCGGGCCGGTCGATGCCGATGCGGGCCAGTTCCCGCTGGGCGTCGGCGATCTGTTCCGGGGTCTCGGCGAGCAGGGTGAGCGGGGTGCCCCAGTCGATCAGCCAGCCGAGCCAGGTGGACATCGGCCCGTCGAGGCCGAGGCTGACCGTGCCGGCGAGGTGCGCGGCGGCGTACGCCTTACGGTGGCGCAGGTCGACCACCCACTGCCCGGCGGCGATCCGGTCGCGCAGTTGCCCGGCGTCGGCGCGGGTGGCCGGGGTGAGGTCGATCGGCGGCGGGCCGGCGGCGTTGGCGGCTCCCATGTGCGCGTAGTACGCGGGGTGGGCGTCCAGGCCGGCGAGGATGTCGGTGACGAAGTCGTCGGCGGCGAGCCGGAGCACCGGGTTGACCTGCCGCTCCCGGCCGATGGTGGAGTCGGGGGCGTCGGCCTGGGTGGCGGAGCAGAAGCTGCCGAAGCCGTGGGTGGGCCAGATCTGGGTGCCGTCGGGCAGCAGGTCGGCCAGCCTCCGGGCGGAGGCGTGCTGGTGGTGGGCGAGTTCGTGGGCGTGCTGCTGGCCGAGCAGGTCGGTGCGGCCGGTGGTGCCGAAGAGCAGGGAGCCGCCGGTGAACACACCGACCGGCTGCCAGCCGCCGTCGGTTGCGGTGTCCAGGACGTAGGACAGGTGGTGGAAGGTGTGGCCGGGGGTGGCGACCACCCGCAGCCGCAGCGTGTCCGACACGGGCACCTCGTCGCCGTCGTCGACCGGGGTGCGGGGGAAACCGACCTGGTCGGCGGCGGCCACCAGGTATTCGGCCCCGGTGAGCCGGGCGAGTTCCCGGCCGCCGGAGACGTAGTCGTTGTGCAGGTGGGTCTCCACCACGTGGGTGATCCGGACGTCGCGCCGGCCGGCCAGGCGCAGGATGCGGTCGACGTCGCGCTGCGGGTCGACCACGACCGCCACCCGGCCGTCGGAGGCCAGGTAGCTGCGGTCGCCGAGGGAGGACGTGCTGAGCACCGATACCTCGACATTCATGACAAACCTCTCTTTTCGCTGATACCCCGGGGGGTATGTAACGGACAGACCGGTGTTCGTGTCCCGGGGTACGGAGTACCCGCCCGGAGCGCGCTCAGGCGGGCCGGGCGGGGTGCCGTTCGCGGGTCAGGCCAGCGCCAGGAAGAGCTTCTCCAGCTCGGCCTCGGTCATCTCGGGAGTCTCACCGCGCCCACGCGCCGCGTCGCAGTGCCGCATCCCGGAGGCGATGATCTTGAAACCGGCCCGGTCGATGGCCTTGGAGACCGCGGCGAGCTGGGTCAACGCCTCCCGGCAGTCCTCGCCGTTCTCCATCATCTCGATCACGGCGTTGAGCTGACCCCGGGCCCGCTTGAGCCGGGTCAGCGCGTCGCCGGTCATCTCCGGTCGCAGTTTCACGGTGCACCTCCTGCCACCAACATACCCCCAGGGGTACCTGACCCGCCACCCGCCCCCGTAAACGGCCGCGTCGGCCCGCCCCGGGGAGAGGGCGGGCCGACGCGAGGGGGTGCGGGTCAGTGCCGACGTCGGCCGTACGTGCCGGCGAGGAGGGCGACGCCGACGGCCGCGAACCCCACCTGGAGGAACAGCTCGATCCAGTCGATACCCCGGGTGTCGTCCACCCCGAGCGCGCCGGCGAGCAGGGTGCCGAGGACCGCGGCCACCACGCCGATGGCCAGGGTGAGCAGGATCGAGATCTTCTGCTTCCCGGGCACCACGAGGCGACCCAGGGCACCGATGATCAGACCGATGATGATGGCGGTGAAGAAGCCCTGTACTTCCACGTGTGTCGTCCCTCCACGAGTCGCTGTCGATCTGGACTCTGCCCCGGGTGGGCGGGCGGTGAAACCACGGCGGAACGCTGCGGGCCAAATGTCACGCGACTGTCATGCGCTCGCGTGGGGACCGTCATCCGCCCCGCCGCGTCCGGCTCGGCGCAGGGTCCGCTCCAACAGGTCGAACAGCGCCGCCCAGTGCCGCTCGGTGGCCGCCTCGTCGTACATGGCGGTGTCGGCCATCGTGAAGCCGTGCGGGGCCCCGGCGTACACCTCGGAGCGGTAGGTGACCCCGGCGGCGTCGAGTGCCCCCTCCAACGTCGCGATGTGGTCGGCGGTCATCGAGTCGTCCCGGTCGGCGTGGGCGAAGTACAGCTCACCGGTGACCGCGCCGACGCCCCGGTGCGGGCTGTCCGGCTCGTCGGTGACGACCCGGCCGGCGTGGAAGCTGGCCAGCGCCGCGATCCGGTCCGGGTGTGCCTCGATCGCGCGCAGCGCGTTGGTGCCGCCCATGCAGTACCCCACGATCGCCACCGGCCCGGCCGCGACGTCGTCGCGGCCGGCGAGGAAGTCCAGGTAGGCCCCGGCGTCCCGGGCCACCAGCTCCGGGGTGAGCGCGGTGATCAGCGGCACGATCCGGCCGAACAGCTCGCCGCGCCGCTGCGGGTCGGCCAGGTCGGCGAGGTCGACGCGCGGCATCGGGCCGGTGCGGTGGAACAGGTTCGGCACCAGCACCAGGTAACCCTGCGCGGCGATCCGCTCGGCCATCTCGGCGAGCCGGGGACGCAGCCCGAAGGCGTCCATGAAGAACAGCACCGCCGGGAACGGCCCGTCCCCGTCCGGCCGGGCCAGGTACGCATCCGCCGCGCCGTCGCTGGTCGGAACCTCCACCGTCGTCGTGCCCGCCATGGTGTCTCCTCACCCGGGTGCCGGCGCACCCACCGCGGGAACGCTACCCGCTGCCGCAGCCGCCGGCGGACCGTGGCCGGCCGCCCCCGGCCGCCGACGGGCCGGGACGACGCCTGTCACGGATCGCGGGTCCCGTCGGTCGTTGGGAGTGCAGGGCGGTGTGCACCGCCAGGGACGGACAGGGAGTGGATCGACCATGAAGATCGTCGTCATCGGGGGCAGCGGACTGATCGGCAGCAGGCTGGTGACCGTGCTCGGGCGACAGGGCCACGACGCGGTGGCCGCCTCGCCGCGGACCGGGGTCGACACGCTCACCGGCACCGGGGTGGCCGAGGCGCTCGACGGCGCCGACGTGGTGGTGGACGTGTCGAACTCGCCGTCGTTCGAGGCGGACGCGGTGCTGGCGTTCTTCGAGACGTCCACCCGTACCCTGCTGGCGGCGGAGGCGAAGGCCGGCGTACGGCACCACGTGGCACTGTCGATCGTCGGCGCCGACCGCATCCCCGACAGCGGGTACATGCGCGCCAAGGTGGCGCAGGAGGCGTTGATCGCCGCGGCGGACGTGCCGTGGACGGTGCTGCGGGCCACCCAGTTCTTCGAGTTCGTGCCGGCCATCGTCGAGTCGTCCGTGGTGGGCGACGAGGTGCGGCTGCCGTCGGCACTGATCCAACCGGTCGCCGCCGACGACGTGGTGACGGTGTTGGCCGAGATCGCCGTCGGCACGCCGGCCGACGGGATCGTGGACCTGGCCGGGCCCGAGCGGTTCCGGCTGGACGAGTTGGGTCGCGCGACGCTGGCCGCCGCCGGTGACCCCCGGCCCGTGGTCAGCGACCCGCAGGGACGCTACTTCGGGGCGCTGCTGGCCGAGCAGGCGCTGGTCCCGCTCGGCGACGCCCGCACCGGCGGCACCCGGCTGGCGCAGTGGCGCGGACGCTGACCCGACGCGCGGGCCCGGCGGGTGACGTCGGGCCCGCGCGGCGCACCGCCTACGGTAGGCGCATGACGACCGGGTCCGGGGCCACCGCCGACGCGCCGCCGGCCGTCGCACCCGCCGACCTGGCCGCGTTCCTCGACGTGCGGCCACGGCTGTTCGGGCTCGCCTACCGGATGCTGGGCAGCGTCGTCGAGGCCGAGGACGTGGTGCAGGAGGCGTGGCTGCGCTGGCAGCGCACCGACCGCAGCGGGGTGCGCAACCCGGCGGCCTTCCTCACCACCACGACCACCCGGCTGGCGGTGAACGCGGCCACCTCGGCGCGGGCCACCCGGGAGACGTACGTGGGGCCGTGGCTGCCCGAGCCGGTCGACACCCGCGCCGATCCGACCCTCGGCGCGGAACGGGCGGCGGCGCTGGACGTCGCGGTCCTGCTGCTGCTGGAGCGGCTGACCCCCGCCGAGCGGGCCGCGTACGTGCTGCGGGAGGCGTTCGACTACCCGTACCGGGAGATCGCCGGGGTGCTCGGCACGTCGGAGCCGAACGCGCGGCAGTTGGCCGGCCGGGCCCGGCGGCACCTCGCCGTCGAGGGTGCCACACCGGTCGCGCCGCAGCAGCGTCGGCGGCTGGCGCAGGCGTTCCTCGACGCGGCCCGCGACGGCGACCTGGCGACGCTTGAGCGGCTGCTCACCGCCGACGTGGTGGCCCGCTCCGACGGCGGCGGCCGGGTGCACGCGGCCCGCCGGGACGTGTGCGGGCCGGCCCGGGTGACGAACTTCCTGGACAACGTGCGGCGCAAGTACTGGCGGGCGACGACCGTCGAGCTGGTCGAGGTCAACGGCGGTCCGGGGGTGCTGGTCGCCGCCGACCGGCCGGTCACGCTGATCACGCTGGACACCTCGGCCCGGGGCATCGAACGGCTGCTGCTGGTGGTCAACCCGGACAAGCTCGGTCGGTTGCCGGTCCGGCGCTGACCGGCGAGCTACCCCACCGTCACCGGCACCTCCGGGTCGGCGACCCCACCCGGCCGGTCGAGGATCGACCCGGCGTCCCGGACCGGTGCTGTCCCGGGTGCGCGCGACGGGCCGCCGGAGGGCGTTCTCCCGGCTGTCGGGGAGCGTCCGGTCACGACGGCGGGGGCGGGCCGACGGACACCTGGTCCGTCGGCCCGCCCCCGGTGGTGTCGGGACGAACGCGGGTCAGGACGCCGACCGCGCCGGTACGGTGTCGTCCACCGGGGCGTCGTGCGGCGCGGCCGGCCGGACGCGGACCATGGTCAGCACCGCCACGGCGAGCAGGACGGTGATCACGGTGCTGATCGCGCCGATCACGTTCAGCCCGCCGGTGAACGCCTCCCGGGCGGAGGCCAGCAGCGTCGCGCCGACCTCCCCGGGCAGCCGCTCGGCGGCGGCGACGGCGGTGGCCAGCGTGTCCCCCGCGGCGGTGCCCTCGGGGACGGTGACCTGGCTGCGGTAGACGATCGCGCCGATGCTGCCCAGGATGGCGACGCCGAGCGCCATGCCCAGTTCGGTGCTGGTCTCCGAGACGGCCGAGGCGGAGCCGGCCTGCTCGGGCGGCGCCGACCCGACGACGATGTCGGTGCCGAGGGCGATCAGTGGCCCGCCCCCGGCGTAGACGAGGAGGAAGCCGACCACCAGCTGGGTCAGCCCGCCCTCGCTGCCGACCAGGGCCAGGCTCAGGTGCCCGACCGCCGAGACGGCCAGGCCGGCGGCCACCACGTGCGCCGGGGCGAAGCGCCCGGCCAGCACCGGGGAGAGCATCGAGGTGACGATCAGCGCGATCGCCGCCGGCAGCAGCCAGAGCCCGGCCCGCAGCGGGGAGAGCCCCACCACGAGCTGGAGGTACTGCGTGACGAACAGGTACGTCCCGCCGGCGATCAGCATGCTGAACAGCATCGCCACCAGGGCGGTGGTCAGCGCGCGGTTGCGGAACAGCCGCAGGTCGACCAGCGGGCTGGTGAGGCCCCGTTGCCGGCGGACGAAGAACACGCCGACGGCCAGGCCGGCGACGATCGCGAGCACCGGCAGCAGGCCCGGGTCGTCCTTGGCCAGCTCCTTGAGGCCGTAGATGACCGGCAGGATGGTGGCCAGGGACAGCGCCACGCTGGTCAGGTCGAGCCGGCCGGCGTCGGCGTCCCGGTACTCGGGCAGCAGGCGCGGGCCGGCCAGCAGCAGCACCGCCATGATCGGCACGTTCAGCAGGAAGACCGAGCCCCACCAGAAGTACTCCAGCAACGCGCCGCCGACCACCGGGCCGAGCGCGATGCCGACGGAGAACATGGTGACCCAGACGGCGATCGCGATCCCCCGCTGCTTCGCGTCCTGGAACATGTTGCTGATCAGCGCCAGGGTGGACGGCATCAGGGTGGCGCCGGCGATGCCGAGCGCGGCGCGTGCGGCGATCAGCATGGCGGCGCTGTCGGCGTACGCGGCGATCACCGAGGCGACGCCGAACGCGGCGGCGCCGATCAGCAGCAGCCGCCGCCGGCCGATGCGGTCGCCCAGCGTGCCCATGGTCACCAGCAGGCCGGCGATCATGAAGCCGTAGATGTCGATGATCCACAGCATCTGTGGCGCGCTGGGCAGCAGGCTCTCGCTGATGTGCGGCACCGCGAGGTGCAGGACGCTCATGTCGATGGAGAGCAGCAGCGTCGGTAGTGCCAGCACTGCCAGGCCCAGCCACTCCCGGGTGCTCGCCCGGTGCTGCGGTTCGCTCGTGGTGCCCAAGGTGGTTCCTCTCTGGATGGTGCGGAGTGGTCAGTGCGAGAGCATCGCACTGGGGTGCGACATTTCCTGATGTTGCGCCATATGGGGGAAACAGAGACGTAAGAGATGTTCCGCGATGGTCGCCGCGGTGTCCGGGTCGTACAGGTAGAAGTGGCCGCCGGTGAACATCAGGCGGGAGAAGGCCCCCGTCGTCTCCAGCGACCACAGGTGCAGCCGGTCGGCGACGACGACCGGGTCGTCCACCGCGCCCAGCGACAGGATCGGCACCGCCACCCCCGTCGGCGGCCGGCGGTAGGTCTCCATGGCTTCGAGATCGGCCCGGATCGCGGCCAGCGCGGGGCGCACCAGGTCCCCCCGGTGCAGCAGCTCGGGGCCGATCCCGCCGATCTCCACCAGGTGTTCCAGCAGTTCGTCGTCCGTCCGGCGGTGCGCGAACGGCGGCTCGCTGGGAAAGCACGGTGGTTGGCGGGCCGACACCGTGAGCAGCCGGGGCGGCCGACCGAGCCGTTCCATCGCCCGGGTCAGTTCGTAGCCCAGCACACTGCCGAAGCTGTGCCCGACGACCGCGTACGGCAGCGGTGGCAGCTCCGCGACGGCGCGGCTGAGGCCGTCGACGAGCGGTGCCACCCGGCGCAGCGGCGGCTCCCCGGCCCGCAGCCCCCGGCCGGGCAACTGGGCGACCAGCAGCTCGACCCCCGCCGGCAGCACCGGCCGCCAGGTGCGGAACGCCGACGGCCAGCCGCCGGCGTGCGGCAACGCGATCAGTCGCGCCCACGGCCCGCCGCGGGCCGGGCGGGCGGAGTGGGACCCGCCCTCGACCGGGTGCCGCAGGCCCGCGCCCACCCGCATCAACCAGCCGTTCATCGGCTCCGCCCTCCTCATGCCAGCATCGGGTGGTGGGCCTCGAGGTGCTCGACCACGCGGCTCTGCTGCGGTCGCAGCCGTTGCCCGGGCAGGTGCTCCAACGAGTGCAGGAAGGGATCGGGCGGGGGTGGCAGGCCGGCGATCGCCGACGCGATGGCCAACACCAGCGTCGGCTGGTACCAGGCCGAGTAGCCGCCCTCGTGGACGAAGACGATCCGCCCGCCGGTGAGTTCGTCGGCCAGCGCGCACATCGTCAGGGTCATCGCGTGGAAGGTCCGGCTGGTGCACATCATCCGACCCATCGGGTCGTGGCCGCTCGCGTCGACACCGGCCGCGACCAGGACCAGCTCCGGACGGAAGGCGCGCGCCGCCGGCACGACCAGCCGGGACAGCGCCGCCAGGTACGCCTCGTGCCCCGAACCGGCGGGCAACGGCACGTTGAGGGTGCGGCCCGCACCGGCACCCGTGCCCGTCTCGGTGACCAGCCCCGACGCGGGTGGGAACAGCCCCTCCTGGTGGATCGAGACGTAGAGCACGTCCGGGTCGGCGTAGAAGGTGCGCTGGATGCCGTTGCCGTGGTGCACGTCCCAGTCGAGCACCAGCACCCGGCGTGCCCCGTGCCGCTGCGCCGCCCGTGCGGCGACCGCCACGTTGTTGTAGAGGCACAGCGCCATCGCCCGGTCCGGCTCGGCGTGGTGCCCGGGCGGCCGGACCAGGCAGTACGCCCGGTCGAAGCGCCCGTCGAGCACGGCGGTGGCCGCCTGCGCGCCGGCCCCCGCCGCCACCCGGGCGGCCTGGGCACTGTGGTGGTTGACGTACGCGTACACCCCGGCGTCGCCCGCGCCGAGCGCGGAGGCCGCCTCGACCCGGGCGAGGTGTTCCGGCACGTGCACCAGCAGCAGGTCGTCGTCGGTGGCCGGCTCGGGGGTGACCGGGGTGTAGTGGTCCAGCACCCCGGCCAGCCGGACCAGTCCCTCGGCCCGGCGCAGGTCCGGGTCGACGGCGTGCTGGCGCAGGGGTTCGATGCCCGGACCGACGGGCAGGTAGCCCGATCCCGGTCCGGGGTCGTGCCAGAAGCAGATCTCGTGGCTGTACCAGGCGAGCTTCGACATGGGCGACGTCCTCGGCGCTCGACATCGGGCAGGGACGGGTGGCCGGGGTGCGCCACCGACGGGACCGGGTCGGTGGCGCACCCCGGACCGGACGCCGCCGGTCAGGCGGCGACGGTGGCCGGCACCCGGGTCACCCCGGACACCTCGGCGATGTACCGGTGGTAGTGCTCCCGCTCCTCGGCGGGGGTGAGCTTGGCCCGGAACGTGGCGTCCAGCCAGCCCAGCACCTGCTCGGCCTCGGCCCGGGTGAGGGCCCGGTCGCCGAGTTCCTTCTCGAACTCCCGGATCCGGGCGGTCGGCGTCAGCACCCCCTCGGCGTAGCCGGTCTCGTCGGTGCTGTGGTTGCGGGTGCAGGCGACGGCCTTCAGAACGGCACCGAAGAAGGCCCTGCTGTCGATGTCACTCACTGCGTTCTCCTCTCGACGGGGTTCCTTCGCCGGCCGCCCGGTCGGGCGGTCGGCAACACGGTTGGTCTCGGTCGGGGCGCGCCGGTCGCACTCAGGCGATGAGCCCGACCTTCCGGCCGGCCCGGGCGAAGACGGCGACGGCATGGTCGAGGTCGTCGGCGCCGTGGCTGAGGTTGACGATGGTGCGCAGCCGGGGCAGCGCCTTGGGCACGGTGGGATAGACGATGGGCTGGACGAAGATGCCCTCGGCCTGGCAGAGCCGGGCCATCTCCTGGGCCTGCCCGGCGCTGGCGCAGATGATCGGCACCACCGGCGTCTCGCTGGCGAGGGTGTCGAAGCCGAGACCGCGCAACGTCGCCCGGTACCGGTCGGTTAGGGCCCGCAGTTCCCCGGTGAGCTGCGGGGCCGCCTCCATCACCTCCACCGCGGCCCGTGCGGCGGCCACCTGCATGGGGGTGCCGGCGGCGGAGAACATCCAGCCCCGGGCGTTGTTCTTCAGGGCGAAGACCAGGTCGCTGGAGCCGGCCACGTAGCCGCCGGTGCTGGGCACCGTCTTGGACAGCGTGCCCATCTTGACCGCGACCCGGGCCGGATCGATACCGAAGTGCTCGGTGATGCCCCGGCCGGTGGCGCCCAGCACACCGAGACTGTGTGCCTCGTCGACCATCAGCGGCGCGTCGTAGCGCTCACACAGCGCCAGGATGCCGGGCAGGTCGGCGATGTCACCGTCCATGCTGAAGACCGCGTCGGTGACCACCAGCTTCCCGGCGTCACCCGCCCGGCGCAGGGCGCGTTCCAGGTCGGTCAGGTCGTTGTGCGCGTAGGTGATCACGGTCGCGCCGGACAGCCGGTAGCCGTCCAGGATGCTCGCGTGGTTGTAGACGTCGCCGATCACCACGTCGCCCGGCCCGACCAGCGCGCCGATCGTCGCCACGTTGGCCATGTAGCCGCTGGTGTAGACGATGGCGTCCTCGGCCCCGAGGAACCGGGCGATGCCCAACTCCAGCTCCCGGTGCAGGTGCAGGGTGCCGGCGAGCAGCCGCACGCCGTGCGCGCCGGTGCCGTGCCGCTCCAGGGCCCGCTGCGCCTGGTGGTTGATGTAGTCGTGGCCGATCAGCCCGAGATAGCTGTACGACGCGAAGTTCAGGAACCACCGGCCGTCGAACTTGATCCAGGCACCCTTGGACTCCTCGATGACCGGCTCGTAGAAGTAGTCGTCCTGGGCGATGACCACCCGGTCGTCCACCGACAACGCGTCGATGCGCCGGTCGAGGAAGGAGCCGCCGGGGTGGTCGCCGAGCCGGCCGGGCAGGGTGCGGCGGGGCACCGACGTGCCGACCGGGACGGTGGCACCGGGTGGCCCGGCAGGCCGCTCCCGGGTGGCCGGCGGACCCGCCGCCGGCCGGTGCCCGTTCGTCCCCGGGTTCCCCGTCGCCGGACCGGTCACCACCCGGTGGCCGGGCCGGGGCGGGTGCCGGTCGGCGGCGTCGACGTCGCGGTAGCGGTCCCAGTCCGGAACGAAGCGTGCCGCCCCCGACGCGGTCGTCGAGGCCGGCGACGCGCCACCCGACCCGGCGGGCGGGGCCGGGGCGGGCGGGACGGGGGCGGGCGGGACGGGGGCGGGCGGGACGGGGGTGGGCGGGACGGGGGTGGCGGGGGCCGGACCCGCCGGGTGGCGGGGCAGTCCTTCCAGGTGCCGGGCCAGCGCCCCGACGTCGGGGTGGTCGAACATGGCCACCGGATCGACGTCCAGCCCCTCACCGGCCAGCGCGGCGGAGACCTCGACCGCCATCATCGAGTCCAGCCCCAGCTCCAGCAGGTTGTCGTCGGGCGACACCTGGTCGACGTGCAGGGTCCGCTTCAGGATCGCCGACAACGCCGGCCACAGCCGGGTCTCGACGGGGGTCGCGGTGGTCATCTGGTCGTCCTCCGGTTCGTCGACTGCGGACACGACGTAGTTCGCGGGAGTCAGTTCGAGGGTGTGCCGCAGCAGCGCGATGCCGTCCGCGGCGGTCAGTGCCGGAATGCCGCGTGCCGCCGCGGCGTCGGCGATCCCCGCACCCATGCCAACCCGCCACAGACCCCAGCCGAGGCTGTACCACGCCTCCCCGGCGGCCCGACGGCGCGCGGCGTAGCCGTCGAGGTAGGCGTTGGCGGTCGCGTAGGAACTCTGGCCGAGGTTGCCGTGGGTCGCCGAGATGGACGAGAACAGGACGACGAACCCGGGTCGCGCGTCGGCGGGAAACGCCTCGTCGAGCGCGTGCACCCCACCGATCTTCGGCCCGAACACCTCGTCGATCCGCTCCGCCGACAGGCTGCGCGCCAACCCGTCGCGCAGCACACCCGCGGCGTGGAAGACCCCGTCGAAGGGTTCCGCGCCGCGCAGCACCTCCGGCAGCGTACGGACGTCGGCGGCGACGATCCGCAGGTCACAGGTGGTGGCGAGCCGGTCCAGCCGGGCCCTGGTCGGCCCCTCGGTGGGTACCGTGCGACCGACCAGGGTGAGGTGGGCAGCGCCCGCACCGGCCAGGAACTCCGCCACGTGCAGGCCGATGCCGCCCAGACCACCGGTGACCAGGAACCGGCCACCGGCCACCGGCCGGGCCGACCGCCCGGGTACGACCGGCACCGCCGGATGGGTGGGCGCGTACCAGGAGCCGTCCCGCCAGGCGAGTTCCGCCTCGCCGTGCCGTACCTCGTCGAGGGTCGGCGGCTCGGTGCCGCCGGCCAGGCCGATGTCGACGAGGCGGACCCGGACCTGCGGGTGCTCGATCCGCAGGGTCCGCGCGAGGCCCCACAGCGCGGCCTGTCCGGGTTCGATCGACTCACCGTCGGTGACCTGCTGGGCGGCGTTGGTGACGATGGTGAGGGCGGGCATGGGCGGCTGCGCCGCGAGCCGCCGCACCAGGGTGAAGACGCCGTGCAACAGGGCGACGGCCGCCGCCCGGTCCCGCCCGCCGCGCGGCGCCACGTAGACCACCTCGGCGGGCGGCGTCCCGGCAAGCGCCCGGTCGAGGTGGACGTCGTCCAGGTCGGCCGGGGTGAGCAGGAGGGGCCCACCCTCGTACGACTCGATGCCGGCCTCCCCCGACACCACCCAGGTGCGACCGGGGTCGGTGGCCGGTTGCGGGGTGGGAACGACCGGCCGCCAGGCCACGGCGGTGACCGACCCGGCGGGCACCCGGTGGACGGGCGTCGGACCAGCGGGAGGCGGATCGGCCTGAGGCGGATCGGTGGGTGCCGGGATGGAGCGGGTCGACGAGGGCTGCCGGTGGGGGGCCGCCGGGGCGGTGGTCGGGCCGGCCGCCTTGAGGACGATCCGGTCCAGTTCCAACAACACCTCGCCCTGCTGGTTGCAGACCGTGGCCCGCCCGCGCACCGCGCCGCCGGCCCCACCCGCCGGTTCGGTCCGCTCGACCAGGGCCAGGACCGTGCCGGTGACCGGCCGGCGGGCGGTGATCCGCCCGACGTACCAGGGCAGGCAGGCCCCCGCCGAGCCGTCGTCGAGCATGCCGAGGCACTGGAAGACGCTGTCCAGCAGCGGCGGCGGGACGAAGTGCCGGTCGGTCAGCCCGCCGGAGGTGCGGAGCACGGCCAGCATCCGGTCGGGCCCCCGGTGCGCGGCGCGGATCGCCCGGAACGTCGGGCCGTACGCGATGCCGCTGCCCCGCCGCCACTCCTCGACGGCGGCGAGCGGCACCTCGTCGGCGCAGCCGGCACGCAGCCCCGCGACGTCCCGGTAGCTCGGCGGGGCCAACGCGCTGGGGGTGGCCCGGGCCCGGCTGTGCAGGACCGGACCGGAGCCGTCCGGCTGCCACGAGGTGAGCGTGCACTCCCCGGCCGGGGTGAGCACGGTCTCGATCTCGACCGACCCGCCGGGCGCGACCGGCAGCGGCGCGAGGAACGCCACCCGGTCGAGCTGCCAGCTCCCGCCCTCCCGGGTCGCCGCGCAGGCGCTGAGCATCGCGTCGAGTTGCGCCGCCGCGGGCAGGACCGGCGTGTCGCCGATCCGGTGGTCGCGCAGCACCGGGTGGTCGGCGGCGAGCGGCGTACGGTGGCCGTTCACAGCCGGAGGTCGAATCTGTCAGTGGCCAGCACCTGACCGTTGACCTGGATGTCGACGAGGTGCTCACCGGCGTAGTAGCGCCGGGTGGAGACCTCCCGGACCGGGTGCGACTTCTCCACCGTCCGGCGTTCGCCGGGGGCGAGGTCCAGCGTGGTCAGCTTGAAGACCTTGGGGATGCGTTGGCCGTTCTTGCGGACGTGGTGCACGACGTAGTCCACGGTGACGGTGTGCCGGCGACTGTCGGTGTTCTCGACGTCGAGGCGGATCATCGTCGACTCACCGAGCGTCAGGGTGCGCGGGTGGAGCCCCATCGAGGGCACCCGGATGTGCTCACCCCCGGTGACGCCCACGATCGCCAGCGCCTCCTGGTTGCCCTTCTTGACCAGCGTGCGCAGTGCGTGCCGGACGATCCAGGTGGTCTCCGGGGTCGGGCTCTCCTGCGACCAGCGCAACGCGGTGGCCAGCGCGACGTCGGGCGAATCCTTGGAGATGTCGTTGAGGTTGTTAGCCACCGACTTGCGCACGTACTCGGAGGGGTCGCTGCGCAGCGGTTCGAGGATCTCCAGTACGGGCTGCGGGTCCCGGACGAAGGCGGTGAGCGTACGCGCCCAGGGAAGCCGGGGACGCACGCCCTCGCTCGCCATTCTCCGGACGTTGTGGCTGGGGTCGCGGGCCCAGTCGGCCATCCGCTTCATCGTCAGCTCGTGGTGCTGTTCGATGAAGGGGCGGATGGCGTACTCGGCGGTGTGCCGTTTGGTGATCTCGACGAGTGCGTCGAGGGACACCTCGGGGTGGTCCAGGCCGTACTCCTCGACGAACCGGGCCACCGGCATGAGGTACCAGCTCACGTTGAACATCCCCTCGCCCTCGGCGAGTTCGTCGCCGAGAATGGCCAGGAGGATCTTCACGCTCTCGGGATAGTCCTCGGGGAGCCGGCTGCGCAGTCCCTCCGCCAGGACGAGGACGCGGTCCTTCAGCTCCTTTCCGGGAATGCGACGCTCCACCTCGACGGCGTATTCCTCGACGTCGAAGTCCGGGTGAACCTCGCGGATCTTGCCGCCGATGAGGCGGGCGGCGTCACCGTTGAAGTGACGCTTGAGTCCGTATTCCGTAGTCATGACATCCGGTCCTTGTCGACGTGGTTTTCCCGGGCGGGCGGATAAAGGTGGATCTTATGTCTGGACAGGTGCTGTCTCCCGGAAGCCGGCCGGGCGGGGGCGCCGTTCGCCACCCCGTCCACTCCACCGTGGACCCAGAATCTCTGCCGTTGGAAGGGGTAGGTGGGGATGGTGGTGGTGCGGTGTCCCTTCCCCTGGTGGATTCCGGCCCAGTCGAGGTCGCCGTGGCCCTGGTTGTAGAACGACGTGACAGCCGTGTGGAGCTGCGCCTGGTCGTCGTGGTCCCGGCGTAGCGTCGGCAACCACGTCAGGTCGGTGTCGGTGAGCGTCGCCCGCGCCAACCCCGTCAGGACCGGATGCGCGCCGATCTCCCAGAACACCCGACCGCCGGCCGCATAGGCCGCTTCGACCGCCTGGGTGAACCGCACCGGTTGGCGAATCCCCGAACCCCACAACCCGCCGTCGGCCACCGACCGGGCGTCATGCCAACCACCCGTCACCGTCGACGCGAAACCGACCTGCGGCGCCGACACCACCGCCCGCCCGAACGCCTCGGCGAACGGGTCCACCGCCCCGGCCATCGCCGCCGAATGAAACGCGTGACTCACCGTCAACCGCTGCGTCCGCAATCCCGACCCGACACCGAACGCCTCCACCGCCTCGGCCGGGCCGGAGATCGTCACACTGCGCGGAGCGTTGAACGCCGCGATCTCCACCCCGGGGAAGGACGGCAACACCGCCTCCACCGATCCGGCATCGGCGAACACCACCGCCATCGCCCCATCCGCAGGTTGCGCCTGCATCAACCCACCCCGCACCACCGCCAACCGCAACACCTCAGGCAACCCGAAAACCCCCGCCGCCCACGCGGCCGTCAACTCCCCCACACTGTGACCCACCACCAACCCCGGCCGAACACCCCACGACTCCAACAACCGCACCAACCCCACCTGCACCGACACGATCCCCACCTGCGCGAACCGCGTCTGCACCAACTCGTCACCCCGCTCCCCGAACACCACCTCCCGCAACGGCACATCCGAACACGACGCCACCACCTCGACGCACTCATCGAACGCATCCCGGAACACCGGCTCCGCCGCATACAACCCCGCACCCATCCCCGGATACTGCGAACCCTGACCCGAAAACAGGAACACCGACGACGGAGGCTCATTCGACAACCGGGCCACCGGCCGATCCCCACCCGCCACCGCACCCAACCCAGCGGCCAACTCCGACCCGTCAACACCCTGCACCGCCACCCGGAACCGATGCGACGCACGACCCACATTCGCCGTGAAACCCACATCACCCAACACCGACGAATCCACACCCGACAACAACCGCGCATACCCGTCCGCCAACCGACGCACCCCCTCCTCACTCGCCGCAGAAACCTTCACCACAAACGACCCCTGCGGCAGGGCTTCCCGAACGGCCGGAAGCGGCGCCTCCTCCACGATCACATGCGCGTTCACCCCACCCATCCCGAACGCCGACACCGCCCCCCGACGCGGCACACCCGCCACCCGAGGCCACGACACCGGCTTGTCCGCCACAAAGAACGGCGTCTCCTCGAACCGGATATGGTCATTCGGCCGCACCACATGCAACGTCGCCGGCACCACCCCGTGCTCCAACGACAACAACACCTTCACCAACCCCGCCAAACCCGCCGCCGGCTCCAAATGACCAATATTCGACTTGAGTGAACCGATCGCACAGAACTGCGTCCGCGACGTAAACCCCCGCCACGCCCGCGTCAAACCCTCCACCTCGATCGGATCACCCAACGACGTCCCCGTCCCATGCGCCTCCACCATCCCGATCCCATCGGGACCAACACCCGCATCCCGCAACGCCGCCACAATCACCTCCCGCTGGCCGACGGGGCTCGGAGCGGAGTACCTGGTGGTCCGGCCACCGTGGTTCACCGCCACTCCCTTGATCAGACCCCGGATACGGTCGGCGTCACGTTCCGCGTCCGCGCGGCGGCGGAGCACGATCGCCACCGCCCCCTCACCGGGCACGAACCCGTCGGCCTGGACGTCGAAGGCCCGGCAGCGGAAGGTGGGCGAGAGCGCCCGCAGGTCCCGCATGGAGTCGAAGTACTCGGGGCTGATCGCGGCGTGCACGCCACCGATGACGGCGGTGTCGATGTCGCCGGCCCGCAGGTGTTGCACGGCGGTGTGCAAGGCCACCAGCGACGACGAGCAGAGCGTGTTCACCACGACGCTCGGGCCGTGCCAGTCCATCAGGTACGACAGCCGGTTCGGGATCATCGCCTCCAGACCCAGCCCCCGCCCGTCGGTCACCCCGTGCCGGGACCGCTCCTCGTGGTAGTGGTCGTGGCTGTAGGCGATCCACAGGCCGATCCGGTTGTCCGGGCTCCCCTGCCCCGTCCGACCGGCGTCCTCCAGGGCCTGCCAGATGGTCTCGTAGACGATGCGGGCCTGAGGGTCGATCAGCGGTGCCTCCCGGGCGGAGATCCGGAACGGCACGGGGTCGAACTCGTCGACCCGCTCCAGGAAGGACGCCTGCGGCACCGGACCCTCCGGCGGCTGCCACCGGCCATCGGGCAGGGTGCCGACGGTGTCGCGCCCGTCGGTGAGCAGCGTCCAGAACGCGTCGAGGTCGTCGGCGGTGGGCACCCGGATCGCGGCACCCACGACGGCGATGTCACGCCCCGGGTCCGTCCCGTCGACCCCGGCGGCCGACGGCACGGCGGCAACCGACGGCACGGCGGCCGACGGCACGGTCGGCACGTCACCGGCCGGCGGCGGAGGAGGAACGCTGCCGGCCGGCAGCGGGGTGGGCACGGACCGGTCAGGCGGCGTGGCGGCGGCGGTGCCGGCGGTCGGCACCGGCCCCGGGTCGGCGGGCGGCGAGACAGGGGCAGCCGGCGACGAGACGGGGATGGAGCCGGCCGACGGTGGGGCGGCGACAGCCGGCGGGACCGGGGGCAGCGGCGCGGCCAGCGCGGCGACGAAGTCGGGCGCCTCGTCGACGAGGTGCTGGGCGAAGCTGCGGGGGGTCGGGTACTCGAAGAAGACGGTCGGGTACAGCGACAGGCCGTGCTCCCGGGACAGTCGTTCGCTGAGCCCGACCAGGCCGACGGAGTCGAAGCCGGCGGAGAGGAACTCGGCGTCGACGTGCTCGGCGTCCGTACCGGACAGGGCCAGGAACCAGGCGAGCGCCCGGGCGAACGGCGTCGCCGCGACGGGGCCGGCGGCCGGCGGCGACGCGGACCGGTCGACAGCCGGCGGCGGCGCGGACCGGTCGACAGCCGGCGGCACCCCCGGGGCAGCCCCGGCCGGCTCCGCACCGGGCCGGTGCGCCGCTGCGGGTGCGGACGCTTCCCCCCGCGCCGCAGCCGCGCTCACCACGGCGGGGTCCACCGGGACGGCGACGGCGGCGGAGGCCGGCGCGACCGCCGACCCGGGTGCCGCTCGACGTGCGGTGTCGGCCGGCGGCTCGCTGAACGCGAGGACGGGCACCCGCTTGGAGGAGATGTCCCCGAAGGTCAGCAGCGGTACGCCCCCGGCGTCGAGGACGACCTGGGTGACCCGGCACGCCTCCTCGTTCCAGAAGGACACCTCGGTGCGCACGTAGGCGGCGTCGGCCAGGGCACCGTGCACGCTCACCCGGTCGACGGAGAGCGGGATGAAGGCGGTGGCGTGGTCGGTGCCGAACACCGGGTTGTCCGGGTCGATCGCCGCGATGGTGACGCTGTCCAGCAACCCCGGGAAGAGCTGGACCTCCGGGGGGTTCAGGGCGCGTTGCCGGCCCCCCTCGATCCGGGCGAGGGTGCCGCCGCCGGGCAGGCTGGCGACCCAGGAGATGTTGCGGTAGTACCGGCCGTGCTGGTAACCGATGCGGCGCAGCCAGCGGTACACGGTGGACCCGGCGTGCACCCGGGAGCAGGTGTCGAGCAGCGCCGCGAGCGGCTGCGGCGCGGGCACCGGATCGGGGTGCGGGGCGTACCGGCCGGTGACGAAGGGGGTGCCGTCGACGTCGGCGACGGTGAACCGCCCCTCGGCGTCGACCCGGCACACCACCCGGTGCGCCCCGGTCGGGATGAGCGGGCGGTGGAAGAGCACGTCGCGTACCCCGTGGAACGGCTCGCCGCGCAGCTCGGCACCCTGGCGCAGGAAGTCGAACCAGGCGACGCCGGGGAGCATGATCCGGCGGTACACCGAGTGCTGGGCGATCGGCACCTCGCCCGGCCCGAAGACGCGGGAGAAGGCGTACCCGGCCGGGCCGGTGTCGTCGAGGGTCAGCGGGCCGCCGGGCTCGGCGGAGCGGAGCGGCTCCCGCAGGTCCAGCGCGGGGCCGCGGGCCTGGCCGACCGGCAGGAGGCGCTTGTGCCAGGCGACCGGCCCCTGGAACGTGGCCCAGTCGATGTCCGCCCCGGCCTCGTAGAGTTCCGCCGTGACGGCGGCGAGCACCCCGGCGGCCTGCCGCCCGTCGGTGGCGGCGGCGAGGCGCGCGCAGAGGTCCAGTCGGGCGTCGACGTCGTCCGGGTCGGGAGTGTCCGTGGTCGCGGCTCCGGCGGCCAGCACCGTGCTGAGCGCCTCCTCCAGGGAGGTACGTCCGTGCACGAAGTCGGCGATCGGCGCCCAGCCGGGCGGCAGGTCGACCGCCTGCTCGGGTACCCCGGTGCCGCGCAGCGCCACGGCCAGCACGACCCCCGTGCAGATCCGCAGCAGCGGACCGGAGAACGTCGTCACCGGGCTACCGACAGCGGTCTCGAACCGGCCGACGATCTCCCGTACCGCCGGCAGGTCGTGGTGGAGCGCGAGCAGCCACCGCGGCGGGGCGGACCCGGCCACCGGGCGGACGGCCACCACGGGCGGTCGTCCGGTGGGCTCCCCCAGCGGAACGTCGGCGCGCAGCAGCCGGGCGCGCAGGGCGGCGGCGAGGCCGTCGGCGTCCGGTCCGGTGACCGCGCAGCGTACGGCGCGGGCCGGGCGGCCGAGCCGGGCGGTGGCGAGCACGTCGGCGATCTCGTCGGCCGCCGAGGGGAGGAACTCCACCCACTGCGCGGCCAGCTCGCGCAGCACGTCGGGGCTGTCGGCGGAGAGGGCGAGCACCTCCGTGGGCCGCCCGGCCCCGGTGGCGGTCGGCGCGGGCCCGGTCGCCGCCTCGGCCACCACGTGTGCGTTGGTGCCGCCGAAGCCGAAGCCGCTCACGCCGGCCCGGCGGATCGGGGCCGCCGGCCAGGGTCGGGGACGCGGCGGCAGGTAGAGGGGGCCGGTGTCCAACCGGAGCCGCGGGTTGACGGTGGGCACCGGCACCCCGGGGACGACCCCGTCCCGCAGGCAGAGGACGATCTTGGCCAGGCCGGCCAGGCCGGATGCCGAGTGCAGGTGCCCGATCCGCCGTTTCAGCGAGCCGAGCGCGACGCTGCCGGGGGCGACGCCGCGCCGGCCGAACACGTCGGTGAGGGCCCGCACCTCGATCGGGTCGCCGATGGCGGTGCCGGTGCCGTGGGTCTCGACGTACTGCACCGTGGTGGGGTCGATGCGCCCGTACACCCGGTCGAGCAACGCGATCTGGGCCTCCAGGTTGGGGGTGGTCACCCCCATGGTCCGGCCGTCGTTGTTGACGCCGGTGCCGGCGATCGCGCCGAGGATCAGGTCACCGTCGGCCACCGCCGCGGCCATCGGCTTGAGCACCAGGGCGACGGCCCCCTCGCCGGGGACGTACCCGTTGGCCTTCTCGTCGAAGGTCTGGCACAGCCCGTCCGGGGAGAGCGCGCCGGTGCGGGACAGCAACACGAAGGTCAGCGGGTCGAGCAGCAGGTCCACGCCGCCGACCAGGGCGATCTCGCAGCTGCCGGCGGCGAGGCTCTGGCAGGCCAACCAGACCGCCGTCAGCGAGGACGAGCAGGCGGTGTCGACCACCAGGCTGGGGCCGGTGAGGTCGAGGCGGTCGGAGAGCCAGGCCGCGACGAAGTTCTGCGACCGGCCCCACAGTGCCGCCGGGACCGGTCGGCCGGTGCCGTCCGGCCCGGTCGGGGCCAGCCCACGGCCGTGGTCGAAGCCGTAGGAGTTCATCCGGGCACCGACGAAGACGCCCGCGTCGAGACGGCGGCGCACGGAGCGGTAGCCGGCGTCCTCCAGCGCCCGCGCGCCGACCTCCAGCATCACCCGCTGCTGCGGGTCGAGCAGGACGGCGTCACCGGCGGTCAGGCCGAACGCCTCGTGGTCGAAGGAGAACGGGTCCTGGAGGAAGGCGCCCCGGTGGTGGGTGCCCTGGTGGTCGCCGTCACCCAGGTAGTGGGCGCGGGCCCACCGGCTGGGCGGGACCTCGTCCACCTCGACCGAGTCGTGGGTCAGCAGCCAGCGCAGGTCCGCCACGTCCTCGGCACCGGGAAGCCGTACGGCCATGCCGATCACCGCGATTCGACTGTCCGTCATGTTCGCGTCGCTCCTTCCGTCACACTCGGTGGGCAGGTCAGTGGCGCGGCTGCCGGCCAGTGGCGAGCAGTGGCCGCAGCAGGGCGCTGAGGCTCGCCGTGGGCACCGGGCCGTCCGGGTCGGGCGCGGACGACACCGCACCGGCGACCGGGTCGGTCCCGGATGCCGGGGTGGATGGTGCGGCCCGGTCGGTGAGCCGGGCCGCGAGGTCGGCCATCGTGCGGGACCGCATCACCAGCGAGGGGTCGACGGTCGTCCCGCTGAGCCGCTCGATGGCGCTGGTCAGATCGGCGATGACCAACGAGTCCAGCCCCAGGTCGGGCAGGGGGCAGTCGCCCGGGTCCTCACCGAGGACGTCGACGAAGGCGTCCCGCACCAGCCGGTAGGCCACCCCCGGGTCGCCGGCCGACGGCGACCCGGCCGGTGCGGCGTCACCACCGGCGGCATCAGCCGGGAGGGGGTCGGCCGGGGTGGGCTCGGGGTGCGCGGTCGACGTATCCCGGTGGGCGGCCTGCGGCGACGCGGAGACGGTGGTCGGCTGCGGTACGGCGCTGCCGGGGAACACCACGGCACCCCCGGTGAGCAGGTACGCGTCGAAGCCGGCCAGCGCCTGGTCGAGGGTGATCGAGTGCCCGGCGGAGAACGACTCGTCCGCCGCCATGCCGATGCCGGACCAGTTCGGCCAGGCGTGCGCGGTCACCGTCGGCCCGTCGTCGCCGGCCTGCTCGGCCAGGGCCAACTGGTACGCGTTGGCCAGGGCGTAGTCCACCAGACCACGGCCGGCGTCGGGCAGGGCACCGGCGATCGAGGAGACCAGGGCGACGTGGTCGGCGCCCTCGGTGCGGGCGAGCCGGATCACGTTGTGGGAGCCGGCGACCTTCGGGGCGGTCACCCGGGCCGCCTCCGACCACTGTCGACGACGCAGCGACCCGAACTGGTTGACCCCGCCGGAGCAGTGCACGATCCCGCGCAGTCGGCCCCACCGGTGGGTGAAGGACGCGGCCGCGGCGGTCAACGCGGCCGGGTCGGCGACGTCGCACCGCTGGTAGTCCACCTCGGCTTGCGGGCGCAGCCCGCGCAGGAAGTCTTCGGCGGCCCCGTCGACAGGCGACCGGCCGAGGATGCCGATGCGTCGGGCACCGCGCGTCACCAGGTGCGTGACCAGTCGCCGGCCGACCGCGCCGAGGCCGCCGGTGACCAGGTGGTACCCGTCCCCGGCCAGGTCGGCGGGGGGTCCGGGCCGGGCCGGGGACGGGGTCGGGGTGTACCGGCTGCCACGGCGGTAGGCCACCACGGTGTCGGGACCGGTGCGCATCGCGGCGAACTCGGCGGCGACCTGCCGGGCGCGGATCTCGACCGGATCGGCCGGGTCGAGGTCGAGCACGGCGACGGTGAACCGTTTCTCGGCGGCGGCGGCGCGGACCGCGAACACCCGTGCGGCGGCCTCGGGGTCGAGTAGCGTCCGGTCCGTCTCGTCGACGGTGACCGACCGGTGTGCGACCCAGACCATCCTGCCCCGGGGCGGGACGGTGGCGGCGTAGGAGCGGAGCTGCTCCCAGAACCCGCGCAGGTCCGGTGCGGTGTCGGCGGACCCGGGGACGGCGTCGACCACCACCAGGGCGCGGGGGGTCACCCCGTCGGGGGCCAGGTCGGCGCCCTTGGCGGCGAGCGCGGCGGAGACCGCACCGCCGAGGTCCGGGTCCGCCACGACCACCCGTACGGTGGCCCCGTAGGCCGATGCGCCGGGCGGTGGGTCGGCGGGTCGCCATCGGGTGACCAGTGCTTCCGGTGCCGGCGTCGGGTTGCCGTGGTGGCCGCCGTCGGCGGGCCCGGGGTCCACCGGTGGGGTGTGCTCCGGGGGCAGGTCGACAGTGGTGACCGGGGCGGGCCCGGTCACCGTCGCGGTGGGGCGGGTGTGCCAGTAGCGGCCCCGGTCGAACGGGTAGGTGGGGAGCGCGACGCTCCGTGAGCCCGGCACGGACAGGGCGGCCCAGTCGATGTCGGCCCGGCCCTGCCGGACCTGGTCCACCACCACCGCGTGCCGCTGCGCCGGGTCGGCGGGGAGCGGGTCGGCGGGGCGGTGGCAGTCGACGCGGGCGATCGGGACCCGGCCGTCGGCGACCGCCCGGAGCTGCTCGGCGATCACCTGCCCGGTGGGGCCGCTCACCGCGGTCTGGTAGTCGAGGGAGGAGCGGCCCACGTTGGCGGTGTGGCAGAGGTCGGCGGTGGCCCGGTCGTCGGGGGCGGCCGCGAAGGAGTCGGCGTAGGCGGCGGCGAGGCGGCGTACCGCGTCCTCGGTGGCGGCGGACACCTTCACCACGAACGACCCTTGCGGCAGGGGTTCCCGGTCGGCCGGGAGCGGCGCTTCCTCGACGATGACGTGGGCGTTCACCCCACCCATCCCGAACGCCGACACCGCCGCCCGACGGGGCGCGCCCGCGACGCGGGGCCACGGCACCGGTTTGTCCGCGACGAAGAACGGCGTGTCCTCGAACCGGATATGGTCATTCGGCCGCACCACATGCAACGTCGCCGGCACCACCCCGTGCTCCAACGACAACAACACCTTCACCAACCCCGCCAAACCCGCCGCCGGCTCCAAATGACCAATATTCGACTTCAACGAACCGATCGCACAGAACTGCGTCCGCGACGTAAACCCCCGCCACGCCCGCGTCAAACCCTCCACCTCGATCGGATCACCCAACGACGTCCCCGTCCCATGCGCCTCCACCATCCCGATCCCATCGGGACCAACACCCGCATCCCGCAACGCCGCCACAATCACCTCCCGCTGCGCGGCACTACTCGGCACCGTCAACCCACTCGTCCGACCACCGTGATTCACCGCCGAACCCCGAATCACCCCCCGCACCCGATCCCCGTCCCGCACCGCATCCACCAACGGCTTCACCACCACCGTCACCACACCCTCACCCGGCACGAACCCGTCCGCCCCCGCATCGAACGCCCGCGACGCACCCGTCGCGGAGAGGGCCCGCAGGTTCCGCATCGCGGTGTAGTGCAGGGGGGACATGGCCAGCCGCACCCCGGCGACGATGGCCTGGTCGCACTCGCCGCTGCGGATGCTGCGTACCGCGGTGTGCAGAGCCACCAACGACGACGAACACAACGTGTCGATCGTCATGCTCGGCCCCGACAGATCCAGGAAATAACTCACCCGGTTCGCCAGGAACGCGTTGTGGTTGCCCAAACCGCTCGGCGCGTCCAGCTCCGGGGCGAGGTTGTAGTCCTTGTAGTGCTGGTAGCTGGCACCGACGAACACGCCGGTCGAGGCGGGTGTGGACAGCGGGGCGATCCCGGCGGACTCCAGTGCCTCCCACGCGGTGCGCAGCAGCCAGCGGACCTGCGGGTCGAGCACCTCGGCCTGCTTGGCGAAGAAGTCGAAGAAGCGGGCGTCGAACTCGTCGATCGGGCCCAGGAAACCGCCGATCGCGGCCCCGTCGCCACCCTCCGCCCAGCGGAAGGCGGGCGCGGGACCGATGCCGCTGCCCCCACGCGCCAGCAGGGACCAGAAGCCCTCCGGGTCGGTGGCGCCGGGCAGCGCGCAGGCGATCCCGATGACGGCCAGGTCGCCCCGGTCGCCGCCGTCCGACCCGGCGGGCGGCTGGTCCCGCGCGGCGGAGGCAGCCGGGGCCTGCTGGTCGGTGCCGGCACGGATGGCGGCGTCGGCGGGCTCGGCCGTCGCCGGGGTCTCCCCCGGCGCGGAAACGGCCGGGACACCTGCCGTCGGCGGGGCCTGCTCGGGCAGCACGGACGCCACCACGGCGGCCAGCGCGCGGCAGTCGGGCGCCTGCAACACCTCCACCGGGCTCAGCGTCACCCCGAGGCGTTCCTGAAGATCGGCGGCGACCATGGTGGCGAGCATCGAGTCGATGCCGGTCGCGGCGAGCGAACCGGTCGCGGTGACGTCCGGGTCCCGCAGTACCGTGCGGACCACCTCGACGACGGTCTCCTCGACGGCGAAGGCGGTCACCGGCCGCCGCCCGGCTGGGGCCGCCGCACCCACCGTCGGGGAAGCGTCCGCCGGCTGGTCGGGGTCGCCGGTCGGTGCGGCGACCGGCCGGTAGACCACGTCGGTGAGGGAGACCAGGACCCGGCCGGCGGTGTCCAGCAGCACGACGTCGGCCCGACGGCTGCCGTCGGGATCCTGACCGGTGAGCCGCAGCCGCACGTGCCGGGTGTCGACCGGGTCCGCCCAGCGCACCGCCCGGCCGATCGACACCGGCAGGTAGGTCAGTGCGGAGGCGGCCGGATCGGCCAGGGTCAGGACCGCCATGCTCTGCAGCGCCGCGTCGAGCGCGGCCACCGCGCGCACCGCCGGGTCCGCGTCGGCGTGGTCGACCCGGACGAGCACCCCGGTCGTGCCGTACGCGATGTGACCGACGACCCGCAGCGCCGCGCCGAAGTCGACCCGCTGCGCCGCGAACCACGCGTACAGGCCGGCCGGGTCGAGCGTGCGGGGGTGGGCGGCGTACTCCCGGTCCACCGGCAGCGGTGCGGGAGGTGGTCCCTGCGGCCGGACCGCGCCGGCGGTGAGATGGCCGATGACCTGGCCGCCGTAGCGGAACGTCACGGTGTCGCCGGCGGTCGTGTCCACGGTGAGCCGGTGGTGCCCGGTGCCCCGGGCGGTGAAGGCGAGCCGCTCCAGGACGGCGGCGGTGGCGAACCCCCTGGTGACGAGGAGCGCCGCCGGCACCGTCTGCCGGCCGAAGACCCGGTGGGCGTCCAGCAGCCGGTCGAGCCCGGGTTCCCGGTCCGCGTCCGCCGGGTCCGGGGCGACCGCCGGAAGCGGCGTCGACGGCTCGGGGACCGGCCGGGCGGACGCCCGGTCGGCGCGGTCCCGGAACGGGTAGGGCGGCAGGGCGAGCCGGCGCGGGCGGGTGCCGTCGTACAACGGTCGCCAGTCGACGTCCCGGCCGGCGACGTACCAGCCGGCCAGCGCGGTGAGCAGCCCGCCGTCGGGGGTACGCAGCTCGGCGGCGATCCGCTCGGCGGGCCACGGCAGGTGGCGCGCCAACCGTTCGGCGAGGTCCGGCCCGACCGGCACCTGGTCACCGGCGAGCACCGTGTCGCCGCGCAGCACCGTGCCCGGCAGCTCGGACCCGAGGCGCAGCGCCCGGCGCAGGCCCGCGCCGAGGGCCGCCCCGCTCGCCCCGAGCACGGCGACCCGGTACGGCAGGTGGACCCGCCCCACCGAGGCCGAGAAGCACAGCGCCCCGACGTCGACCGTGTCGTCCGCCTCGATCATCCGCCGTACGTCCGCGACCCGCCGGGTCAGCAGCTCGGGAGTGTGCGCCGACAGCACCAGCAGGTGCTCGCGCACCGGCCCGTCGGCGGGCCGGGCGGCCGGGGCGGGGGTGTACTCCTCGACGACGACGTGGGCGTTCGTTCCGCCCATGCCGAAGGCGCTGATGCCGGCCCGGCGTGGCCCGGTGGCCCGCCACGGCTGCGGTGCGGTCGGGATGGCCAGCCGGCCCGGGGGCAGGGTGATGTGCGCGCCGAGCGTCGCGAACCCGGCCAGCGGCGGGATCTCACCGTGTTCGAGGCAGAGCAGCACCTTGGCGAGGCCGGCCAGGCCGCTCGCCGGTTCCAGGTGACCGATGTTCGCCTTGACCGAGCCGAGCTGGCACGGTTCGGGCCGGTCGCCGTCGAAGACCTCGGCCAGGGCGGCGATCTCGATCGGGTCACCGAGCCGGGTGGCCGTGCCGTGCGTCTCGACCAGGGAGACGTCGGCCGGGGTGAGCGCCGCGTCGGCCAGCGCGGCCCGGATCACCGCGACCTGCGACTCGCTGCGCGGCACGGGCAGGGCGCTGCCGCGTCCACCGTGGTTGACCGCCGCGCCCCGGATCACGGCGTGGATGCGGTCACCGTCGCGTTCGGCGTCGTCGAGTCGTTTCAGCATGACGGCCACCGCGCCCTCGCCGGGCACGAACCCGTCGGCCCGGTCGTCGAACGGCCGGGGCCGGGTCGGCGACAGTGCGCCGAGCTGGCTGAGGCTGCGGTAGTACCAGGGCGTCAGCCCGACGTGGCAGGCGGCGACGATGGCCGCGCCGCACTGCCCGGTACGCAGGCTGACCACCGCCTGCTGGAGGGCGACCAGGGACGACGAGCAGAGCGTGTCGACGGTCTGCGAGGGGCCGGTGAGGTCCAGGGCGTAGGAGATCCGGTTGGCCAGTACGGCGTTCATCGAGCCCAGCGCGGTGTGCGGGCCGACGGCCGCCAGCCCCTGCGCGTCGCGGTGGTGGGTGTAGGTGGCCCCCACGAACACGCCGATGTCCCGCCGGCCGGCGAGCCCGCTGCCGTCCACCACCGACCAGGCGTGCTCCAGCAGCAGCTTCTGCTGCGGGTCCATCTCCTCGGCCTCCCGCACGGCGATGCCGAAGAACTTCGGGTCGAAGCGGTCGATCCCGGCGACGAACGCGCCGCTGCGGCAGTAGGTGCCCGTCATGTCGGGGCCGCGCTGCTGGTAGTGGTCGTCGATGTTCCAGCGGTCCGGCGGGATCTCGGTGAAGGCGTCCGCGCCGGCGCGCAGCATCGGCCACAGGTCGGCCAGGTCGCGTCCGCCGGGCAGGTCGCCGGAGACGGCCACCACGGCGATGTCGCCGGCCCGCCGTTGCGCCGGCCCGGCGGCATCGGCCGGGGAGGCGACACCGACCGGGGAGGGCCCGGCGGTGGCCGGCGGGGACGCCGCGGTGGCCGGTGCCGGTTGCGGGGCGGGTGGCCGGGCGCCGTACCGGGTGGCGAGCGCCCCGGCCAGCTCGGCGAAGTCGCCGTACTCCAGGAAGAGGGTGGCCGGGAGGGCGACCGCCCACCGCCGGGACAGCTCCTCGGCCAGCTCGACGCTCAGGATCGAGTTGATGCCGTAGTCGGTCAGCGGGGCGGTCCGGTCGAGGTCGTCGAGGCCCAGCCGCTCCGCGAGGAAGTCGGCGAGCCCGTCCTCGGTGCGCCCGGCGTCGGTGTCGGCGCTGCCGGACGAACCGCCCGGGGACGCACCCGGCCCGGCGGCGGTCGGTGCCGGTCGGGCGGGGGCCGGCGGTGCGGGGGGCGTGCCGGCACCCGGGGTCTCCCCGCTGCCGACGGACCCGCCGGCCGGTGCGGCGTCGGGGTGGGCGATGACGACCTGCCGGACGTCGTCGCGCAGGACGGTCATCAACGCGTCGAGCGCCTCGACGGTGCCCAGCGGCCGGACGCCACGACGCCTGAGCTGTTCGGCGACGGCCGTGCCCATGCCCACCTCGCCCCACAGCCCCCAGTCCACACTGGTCCACGGGTTGCCCCGGGCGTGGGCGAACGCGTCGAGGTAGGCGTTGGCGGCGGCGTACCCGCCCTGGCCGAGGTTGCCGAAGGTGCCGGAGACCGAGGCGAACAGCACGGCGAAGTCCAGCGCGGTGCCGGCGACGGCGGCGGCCAGCTCGTGCGCGCCGTCGACCTTCGGGCGCAGCACCTCGGCCACGTCCGCGGCGGTGGTGCCGCGCAGCAGGCCGTCCTTCAGCGCACCGGCGGCGTGCACCACGCCGTGCAGGTCACCGAAGCGGTGGCGGATCTCCCGCACCACCTCGGCCAGGGCGCCGGGCGCGCCGACGTCGGCGGCGAACGAGACCACCTGACAGCCGTACGACTCGATGCCGGCCAGGACTGTCCCGTCGGTGCCGGTGCCGCCGGACCGGCTGACCAGGGCGATCAGGCCGGCGCCGTCGGTGGCGAAGCGGCGGGCCACCGCCAGGCCCAGTCCGCCGTGACCGCCGAGGATCAGGTACCGGCCGCCC
Source organism: Micromonospora sp. WMMD735 (assembly GCF_049178995.1). Taxonomy (NCBI): domain Bacteria; kingdom Bacillati; phylum Actinomycetota; class Actinomycetes; order Micromonosporales; family Micromonosporaceae; genus Micromonospora; species Micromonospora sp. WMMD735. The sequence goes on along the minus strand of NZ_JBMHMJ010000002.1, from coordinate 706,562 downwards.
GGCCGGACCGGCGGCCGACCACCGTCGGACGCGCCCAGGGGTACGCGGACCGGCACGTGCCGTACCCCGGTGCGGTAGCCGGTCTCCACCGGCCCCCCGTCGCCCAACTCGGCCGGCAGGGCGGCGGCCGAGGCGGGGTCGAGGTCGACGAGGCGGGGCCGCAGCCCCGGGTACTCGATGGCGGCGGTGCGGACGAGGCCCCACAGCGCGGCGCGGGCCGGCACCGGGGTGTCGCCGTCGGCCACCGGTTGGCCGCGTTCCGTGCCGACCAGGAAGTGCCCGGAGCGTTGCCGCTGGCCGAGGGTCTTCAGGGCGGCGAGGCAGGAGTAGAGGCCCAGGCGCAGTTCGGTGGCTTCTCCTCGGGTCGGGCCGGTGTTCCACAGGTGCACCACCCCGGCGATCGGGTCCGCCAGCTCCGCCCAGAGCTGCTCGAACGCCGGCTCGTCGGGCTCCGGGACGACCCGCTGGTCGGCTCCGGGGCCCGACGCCGGTGGCTCGGGCAGCACCTCGACGACCCGGGCCCCGCCGGCACGCAGGGCCCGTACGGTGGCCGCTCCCGGGCCGTCCTGCTCGCCGTGGTGCATGACCACCCAGGTGCCGGCCGCCGGCCCTGCGGGGGCGGGGGCGTCGGCGGGGGCCCAGTCGATCCGGGTGAGCAGCTGCCCGGTCGCCGGACGCGGGGCCGGCAACCGGCGCATCCGCACCCCGGTGAGTTCGGCGACGACCCGGCCTGCGGCGTCGAGCAGGATGGCGTCCGCGGCGGACCAGGCGTCCCGCACGGCGGTACGGCGGGCCCGGACGGTCACCCCGGTGCTGAGCGGGGACAGCTCGGTGTGCAGGGCGAGGCGGGCCACCCCGATCGGGAGCATCGGCCCCGGCGGGTCGCCACCGGTGAGGTCCTGGAGGGCGCAGCTGACCACCTGGAAGACGCCGTCGACCAGCAGCGGGTGGGAGTACCACGGCAGTGGCTGGGCCACCGTCTCCAGGGTCGCCTCGGCGGTGCCCGTGCCGACGGCGAGCCGGCGTACGGTGCGGAAGTCCGGACCGTAGACCAGTCCGGCGGCCGACCAGCCGGCGTAGACGCGTTCCGGCGGGACCGGCACGGGGCAACTCACCGCCCAGGCGGCCGGCGGGTGGGTGTCGGACGGGATCGGCCCGCCCGACCCGGTGGAGACCGTCCGGTGCCCCGCGGGGGTCGCCGCACCCAGCTCGAACCGGGCCCGCTCCCCGAGGGTCACGTCGAGGCGGCCGGTGACCTGCTCGCCGTCGGCGACCGTGAACGGCCTGATGAAGGCGACGTCGACGAGTTCGAGCGGGCGGAACGCCCGACGCTGGGCGACCCCCAGCAGGGCCATCTCCAGTTGCACGGCGGCGGGCAGGATGCCGAGACCGCCGGAGCGGTGCTGGGCGATGAACGGCTCGTGGGCGGCGAAGGTCTTCTCGTAGGTTTCGACCCGGTACGTCACGGTCCCTCGCTCAGTGCTCGTAGTGACGGTCGAACAACGGGTGGCCGACTGCCCCACCACCTGCTGCGGGTACGGAAGCCTCCGGCTCCGGTCGACGTCGCGCGGCGGAACCGGGGAACCGGGGCGCGCTCAACTCCCGGCGCTCGAAGGGGTAGGTGGGGATGGTGGTGGTGCGGTGTCCCTTCCCGTGATGCACCCCGGCCCAGTCGAGGTCGCCGTGGCCCTGGTTGTAGAACGACGTGACAGCCGTGTGAAGCTGCGCCTGGTCGTCGTGGTCCCGGCGTAGCGTCGGCAACCACGTCAGGTCGGTGTCGGTGAGCGTCGCCCGCGCCAACCCGGTCAACACCGGATGCGCACCGACCTCCCAGAACACCCGACCGCCGGCCGCATAGACCGCCTCGACCGCCTGAGCGAACCGCACCGGTCGGCGAATCCCCGAACCCCACAACCCGCCGTCGGCCACCGACCGGGCGTCATGCCAACCACCCGTCACCGTCGACGCGAAACCGACCTGCGGCGCCGACACCACCGCCCGCCCGAACGCCTCAGCGAACGGGTCCACCGCCCCCGCCATCGCCGCCGAATGAAACGCATGACTCACCGTCAACCGCTGCGTCCGCAACCCCGACCCGACACCGAACGCCTCCACCGCCCCGACCGGACCAGAAATCGTCACACTGCGCGGAGCATTCAACGCCGCGATCTCCACCCCCGGGAACGACGGCAACACCGCCTCCACCGACCCCGCATCGGCGAACACCACCGCCATCGCCCCATCCGCAGGTTGCGCCTGCATCAACCCACCCCGCACCACCGCCAACCGCAACACCTCAGGCAACCCGAAAACCCCCGCCGCCCACGCGGCCGTCAACTCCCCCACACTGTGACCCACCACCAACCCCGGCCGAACACCCCACGACTCCAACAACCGCACCAACCCCACCTGCACCGACACGATCCCCACCTGCGCAAACCGCGTCTGCACCAACTCACCACCCCGCTCCCCGAACACCACCTCCCGCAACGGCACATCCGAACACGACGCCACCACCTCGACGCACTCATCGAACGCATCCCGGAACACCGGCTCCGCCGCATACAACCCCGCACCCATCCCCGGATACTGCGAACCCTGACCCGAAAACAGAAACACCGACACCGGAGGCTCATTCGACAACCGGGCCACCGGCCGATCCCCACCCGCCACCGCACCCAACCCAGCGGCCAACTCCGACCCGTCAACACCCTGCACCGCCACCCGGAACCGATGCGACGCACGACCCACATTCGCCGTGAAACCCACATCACCCAACACCGACGAATCCACACCCGACAACAACCGCGCATACCCGTCCGCCAACCGACGCACCCCCTCCTCACTCGCCGCAGAAACCTTCACCACAAACGACCCCTGCGGCAGGGCTTCCCGAACGGCCGGAAGCGGCGCCTCCTCCACGATCACATGGGCGTTCACCCCACCCATCCCGAACGCCGACACCGCCGCCCGACGGGGCGCGCCCGCGACGCGGGGCCACGGCACCGGCTTGTCCGCCACGAAGAACGGCGTGTCCTCGAACCGGATATGGTCATTCGGCCGCACCACATGCAACGTCGCCGGCACCACCCCGTGCTCCAACGACAACAACACCTTCACCAACCCCGCCAAACCCGCCGCCGGCTCCAAATGACCAATATTCGACTTGAGTGAACCGATCGCACAGAACTGCGTCCGCGACGTAAACCCCCGCCACGCCCGCGTCAAACCCTCCACCTCGATCGGATCACCCAACGACGTCCCCGTCCCATGCGCCTCCACCATCCCGATCCCATCGGGACCAACACCCGCATCCCGCAACGCCGCCACAATCACCTCCCGCTGCGCGGCACTACTCGGCACCGTCAACCCACTCGTCCGACCACCGTGATTCACCGCCGAACCCCGAATCACCCCCCGCACCCGATCCCCGTCCCGCACCGCATCGGCCAACGGCTTCACCACCACCGTCACCACACCCTCACCCGGCACGAACCCATCCGCCCCCGCATCGAACGCCCGCGACGCACCCGTCGCGGAGAACGAGCGCAGGCGGGAGCCGAGCTGGAAGTACTGCGGGGACATGGCCAGGTGGACTCCGGCGACGATGGCCTGGTCGCACTCGCCGTTACGGATGCTGCGTACCGCGGTGTGCAGAGCCACCAACGACGACGAACACAACGTGTCGATCGTCATGCTCGGCCCCGACAGATCCAGGAAATAACTCACCCGGTTCGCCAGGATCGCGTTGTGGTTGCCCAGCCCGGCGGCGGTCTGCACCACGTCCCCGACGACCATGTCCCGGTAGTGCTGGTAGCTCGCGCCGACGAACACGCCTGTCGACCGGCCGGCCGTACGACCCGACAGGCCGGCGTCCTCCAGCGCGCGCCAGGCCGACTGGATGAGGTGGCGCTGCTGCGGGTCGATCCACTGGGCCTCGGCCGGTGAGATCCGGAAGAACGGCGCGTCGAAGTCGGTCAGGTCGTCGACGAAGCCTGCCCGGCGCAGGTAGACGGTGCCGGGCTCCGCCGCGTCGGAGTAGTAGTCGTCGATGTCCCAGCGGGACTTCGGGACCTCGCGGAGGCAGTCCTCGCCCCTGGTGAGCACCTCCCACAGCTCGTCGAGGTTGCTGGCGTTGGGGAAGACGCCGTCGATGCCGACGATGGCGATGTCGTGCCGGTCCGGAGCCGTCGAGGTCGCCACCGCGACCGGTGTCACCGCAGCCGGACCCACCGGGTCCTGAGCCGGGGCGAGCTGAGCCGGGGCGGGAGCCGGAGCCGCCGGAGCCGCCGTCGTGGGCAGGTCGACCGGGGGTAGGTCGGCCGTCGGCGCGACCGGCACCTCGGCGGGAGAACCGTCGCCCGGGACGGGTGGCACCGCGCCGGGCGTCGACGCGGCACCGGGTACGGCGGTGACGCCGTACGAGTCGCGCAGTTCCCGGGCGAGGTTCTCCACCGTCCCCACCTCGAACAGCAGGGTGACCGGGATGTCCACGCCGAGCCGGGTGCGGATGTCCTGGGCGAGCGAGACGGCCAGCATCGAGTCGAGTCCCTGGGCCTCCAACGGGCGGTCCAGTTCGAGGGTCTCGACGTCGGTCTCCAGGCCCTCGGCGATCCACCGGGCCAGCGTCCGGCCGAGGTCGCCGGCACCGCCGGCACCGTTGACGGGCAGGGGGACCGCGGTGCCGTTGACGGGCAGGGGGGCCGCTGCGGCGGTGCCGGGTCCGGACGCGGCCGGGACCCGACCGTTGCCGCCGGCACCGTGGACCGGGGCGGACCCGGGCGGGGTGCCACGGTGCCCGGGGACGCCGGTCGGGGCGGTGCCGTCGAACCGGGCCCGGTCGTGCGCACCCGCCCCGGCGGGCGGGGTGGGCGGCGGGGCCGGGGAGATCCGACGCCAGGTGACGCCCCGGGCGGTGAGCACCGGCCGGTCGCCGTCGAGTATCACCAGACTGGCGGTGAGCAGCCCGGCGTCGGGCGCACTGCCCCGGTCCCGGCGGGCGTGCACGCGTACCTCGCCGGTGAGCGGGCCCCACACGGTCAGCCGGGAGACGGTGAACGGCACGTAGAGGCCCTGTGCCCCGCAGGCGGCGAGGGCCACCTGGAAGGCGCCGTCGAGCAGCCGGGCGTCCACCGGGCCGGCGTCGGTTCCGGCGTCGACCCGCAGGGTGCCGGTCGCCACACCGTCCGCCGTGGACAGTTGGCGTACGCAGCGGAAGCTCGGACCGTACCGCAGGCCGTTGCGGTCGAAGTCGCGGTACATGCCGTCGGGGTCGACCGGGGTGAGCCCGACGGTGGCAGCCGGTGGGGTGGGCGTCGGATCGACCGGTTCGGGGTCGGCCACCTCCAGGTCGCAGACGACGGCGGTGGTGCCGTCGCGGAAGGTGACCCGGGTGCCGTGCCGCTCGGCGGTCAGCGTCGCCGGCGGCCGTACGGTGGCCCGGAAGGTGAGGTCCCGCAGGGTGAAGGCGTCCCGGCCGAGCAGCTCGGCGACCTTGCCGGGGTAGCCGGCGCCGGGCAGCGTCGGGTCGCCCAGCACCACGTGTTCCCGGGCCTCCGGGTGTTCGGTCCACGTCCCGGGTGGCGTGGTCGCCGGGGCACCGGCCACCGGGAGCCGCGCCGGCGTCGACGCGGGCGCCAACCACAGGTGCTTCTCCTCGTGCGGGGCGGTGGGGAAGCGCACCGGGGCGCGTTCCTCGGCCACCAGGCCGTCGCCGGCCACGAAGCGGCGGGCCGCCGTGTCGAGGGCGTCCCGTCCGGGCGCGTCGCCCAGCGGGGGCAGGGTCCGCCCCGACGGGGTGGGGACGACCCCGGTGTAGAGGTTCCGGGTGCCCTCGGCGCGGGCGAGGAACAGCATCAGCTTGTCGTCGAGCTGTTCGACGGTGTCCACCACGCAGGCGAGCCGGTACGTCGCCGCCGGCCGCTGCCGGCTGGCCACGCAGATCCAGGCCAGCGGCGGGCAGTACGGCGACCGGAGCAGGTGCACGAGCCGCTCGGCGAGGGTACGCAGCCCTTCCTCGGAGCCCGCCGAGAGGGTGAGCAGGCCGGTGCCGGTCCGGGCGGGCACCCGGGTCGGCGACGGGGCCGCCGCGAGGACGGCGTGCGCGTTGACCCCGCCGAAGCCGAAGCTGCTGACCCCGGCGACCCGGGGCCCGACCCACGGGACGAGCCGGTCCGGGACGAACAGCGGCGAGTTCTCGAAGCGGAACGCCCGGTTCGGGAAGGTGAGGTGGGCCGAGGGCGGAATCCGGTCCGCCTGGAGCGCGAGGATCGTCTTGATCAGGCCGGCGATCCCGGCGGCCGGTTCGAGGTGACCGATGTTCGTCTTCACCGAGCCGACCGCCACCGTGCCGGGTCGCGCCGCGCCCAGGGCCGCCTGCAACGCCTCCAACTCGATCAGGTCACCGAGCTGCGTGCCGGTGCCGTGCGCCTCGATGTAGCCGACCCCGTCCGCCTCGACGCCGGCCCGCCGCATGGCGCTGCGGATCACCGCCTGCTGGGCGGTGCTACTCGGCGCGGTCAGGAATCCGGCGGCACCGGTGTGGTTCACCGCGGACCCACGGACCACCGCGAGGACCGGGTCGCCGTCGCGTTCGGCGTCGGCGAGCCGCTTGAGGACGACGACCCCGCAGCCCTCGCCGCGGACGTACCCGTCGGCGTCGTCGTCGAAGGCGCGGCACACGCCGGTCGGGGAGAGCATGCCGTTGCGGAGGAAGGACCGGGTCTTGGTGGGGGTCAGCACCAGGTTGGCCGCGCCGACGACGGCCGCGTCCACCTCCCCGGCGCGCAGGTGCATGGCCGCCTGGTGCAGGGCGACCAGCGAGGACGAGCAGGCCGTGTCGACGGCGAAGCTCGGCCCCGACCAGTTGAAGGCGTGCGAGAGCCGGTTGGCGACCATCGACACCGCCGTGCCGGTGGCCACGTGCGGGTCGCCGGCCCCGATGCTGCCCGCCACCAGTTCGGGGAAGTCGCTGGCGATGGTGCCGACGAAGACACCGGTGGCGGTGCCGAGGGAGGCGGCGGTGTGGCCGCAGCTCTCCAGGGCCTCGTCGGTGACGCTGAGCAGCAGCCGCTGCAACGGATCCAGCCGTCGGGCCTCGCGGTCGGTGAGCTGGAACCGGGCGGCGTCGAAGTGTTCGACCCGGTCGATCCAGCCGGTCGGCACCTCGTCGGTGGCGGACCAGAGGTGACCCCAGCCCCGGTGTCCGGTCGGCGCGTCGCCGACACTGGACATCCCCTCGGCGAGGTTGGCCCAGAACTCGTCGGGGGTGGCCGCGCCGGGGAACCGGCAGGCCAACCCGATGACGGCGAGCGGCTCCTCGACGGTGTCGGGTGCCGGGGTCCCGGAGGCGTTCGCCGGGGCGTGCCGGCGGGACGGGTCCTTTCGTACGGTGCCGGGTGCGGCCGGGTCGCCGGTGGTGGCCTGCGGTCCGCGGGTCGTACCGGCCGGGGCGGGGTGCGCCGGGTCCGGTGCGGCGTCGCCGGTACGGTCGACGGCCGTGTCGGTGGTGGCTGCACGGGCGGCGACGACCGCCTCGGCGGCAGCGACGACGGCCTGCTCGGGGGTCGCCCCGGTGGTGTCGGGGCGGGAGCGTGCGGGCGTGCCGGCCGCGGGCTGGAGCAGTTCGGCGAGCCGTTCGGGGGTGCCGGTGGCGAAGATGGCCGGTGGGCTCACCGCGACGCCGAACTCCTCGGTGAGCGCCAGCGCCGCGCGGGTGACGTTGGCCGAGTCCCCACCGAGGTCGAAGAAGTTGTCGGTGACCAGGAACTCGTCGTGACCGAGCACGGCGGCGAACACCCGCGCGATGCGCTGCTCCGGCGCGACGGTCGGCTCCGGGACGACGGCGGGCTCGGACGCGACGGTCCGCTCCGGCGCGGTCGGCTCCGGCCCGACGGCCGGTTCGGGGGTGGCTGCGGTGACGGCCGGGGGCGCGGCGGGCGCGACGGAGGGGACGCCGGTGCGGATGATGGTGTGCCGGTCCGGCTGGGGCAGCCGGTTGCGGGCGATCTTGCCGTTGTCGGTCAACGGCATCGCGTCGAGCCGCACGTAGGCGTCCGGCACCATGTACTCGGGCAGCCGCCCGCCGACGAAGGCGTCCAGCTCCGCCTTGACCAGGGTCCGCTCGCCGACGAGGTACGCGGTCAGCCGCGGTTCGCCCCGGCCCTCGAAGGCGACGGCGATGACGGCGGCGGCGGTGACGCCGGGGTACTCCGCCAGGACGCGTTCGATCTCGGCCGGTTCGATCCGGTTGCCCCGCACCTTGACCTGCGAGTCGGCCCGGCCCAGCCACTCGATCGCGCCGTCGGCGTGCCGCCGGACGGTGTCCCCGGTGCGGTAGAGCCGCTGACCGGTGACCGGGTGGGTGAGGAACACCTCGGCGGTCCGGTCCGGACGGTTGACGTAGCCCCGGGCCAGGCCGACACCGGACAGGTACAGCTCGCCGGTGTCGGCGGGCTCCAGGTCGGTGTCGAGCACGTGCAGGGCGAGGTTGGGCAGCGGTTCGCCCAGCGGCAGGAACGCGCCGACCGACTCGACCCGGTGGGCCGACGCCCAGATCGTCGCCTCGGTGGGGCCGTAGAGGTTCCACAGGGCGCGGGCGGTGCCGTGCAGTTGCTGGGCGGTCGCCGGCACTAGGGCCTCGCCGCCGGACAGGACGGTGAGCCGGGACGTCGGCGTCCAGCCGGTCTCCAGCAGCAGCCGCCACATGCTCGGGGTGGCCTGGGCGACGGTGACCTCGCCGATCAGGTCGGCGAGCCGGTGCGGGTCGCGGGCCACCGCCCGGGACGCCAGAGTCACGGTCGCGCCGACGGTCAGCGGCAGCAGCAGTTCCAGCAGGGAGATGTCGAAGGCGACGGTGGTGTGCGCGAGCACGGTGTCGGTCCCGGTGACGTCGAGCCGTTCCCCGATGCCGGTCAGGAAGTTCGCCAGGGCCGCGTGCCCGATCTCCACCCCCTTCGGCTCCCCGGTCGACCCGCTGGTGAACAGCACGTAGGCGAGGTCCGCGCCGGTGACGGTGGGCGGCACGGCCAGCGCGGAGCCGTCCGGGCCGGGGATCGGCAGCACCGGCCCGACCGCCTCGCCGCACGCGAGGCTGTGTTCGTCGGCGAGGATCAGGTCGCACTCGGCGACCTGCGCGTAGCGGCGCAGCCGTTCCACCGGGTAGTTCGGGTCGAGCGGCAGGAACGCCGCCCCGACCCGGAGGATGCCGAGCATGGCCGGGACCAGGTCGGGGCCGCGCTCGGTCAGCAGGCCGACGACGGACCCGGCGCCGAGCCCCTGGTCGTACAGGTGGGCGGCGATGGCGTCGGCCCAGGCGTCCAGGGTGGCGTAGTCGATCCGGCGGGACCCGCTGCGGATCGCGACGGCGTCCGGTCGGGCGGCCACGGTCGCCGCGACCAGGTCCAGCACGGTGGGTACGGGGACGACGGGCTCCGGCGCGTGCTCCGGGTACGTCGCGACGTCGGGCGGGGCGGCGGCGAGCGGATCGGCGGTCGGGGCTGGCGCGGACCCGTCGGTCGGCGCGGGTCCGGCCGTCGTCGGCGCGTCGTCGTCGGCGGGGACCGGTGCCGGGGCGGGGGCGGGCATCGGCGCGGCGGTGCCGAGGAGCATGGCCCCGAGGGCGAGGTCCTCGACCCGCTCGGCGAACTCCAGCGCCTCGTCGGCGGACATGGCGGTTTCCCGGACGAAGACCGTGGGCGGGCCGTCGTGCAGGCAGAGCAGGGCGATCTCGGTGTCCGGCTCGGTGGCCGCCTCGTCGTCGGGGTGCCGCTGGAGGACGGCGATCCGGGTGAAGGTCGGCCCGTCGGAGCCGACCGGGCGGAACGCCAGGCCGAGGCGTACCTCCAGGTCGGTGGCGTACCCGTGGCGGGCGGTCGCCTCGTCGAGCCGGGCGGCCAGCTCGTCGGCGGCGGCGGCGTCGAAACGGACCGGGACGCGGGCGACGGCGAGCCCGTGGGTCGCCTCGGCCAGTGCCGGTGCGGCCGAGGCCGACCAGGCGAAGTCGAAGCTCGGCGCCTCCATCCGTTCGGCGAGGACGGCGAGGAAGGCGCGGATGACGGTGACCGTCTCGGCCCACGACCGGGGCAGGTACGCCAGCTCGTACCGGCCGTAGTGCGCGGACGCGGCGGAGAAGTCCTGGGCGGGCAGCGGAGCGGGCCGCAGGTCGGTCAGCCGGGCCTTCCACCAGGACTCGTGCCGGCGCAGTGGTCCCTGTGCCTCGGCGATCGCCGCCAACCGCCCGGGGGGCGCGGCCGGCAGCGGCCGGCCCGGTGCGATGCCCAGCCGTTGGGCCACGGCCCGGCCGCTGAGCGCGCTGCCGTCGGTGGCCGTGAAGTCACTCAGCAGCAGGTCGCCGTCGGGGGTGGAGAGGGTGATCGCGGAGTCGGTCACGGCCGTCGCGACGGTCACCGACGGCGGGTCCTCGCGGGGGATGCGCCGGATCTGCCTGGTGAACACCGCGCCCTGGGCGGTGACCAGGGCCGGCACCCCGAGCGGGTTGGGGAACGTGCCGTAGTCGAGGGCCTTGGCGATGCGTTCGGCCTCGACGGCGGAGGTGCCGGCGTGGATGAGCCCGCCGCCGGCGATCCGGTCGCGCTGGTGGTAGAAGCGGCGCTCACGGTCGGCGGTGTCGACCGGTTCGGGCAGTGCGCGCCGCAGCAGGTGCGGGACGAGGTCGGCGAAGAGCGCGATGCCCACCTCGGCGGTCTCGTAGGTCAGGGACAGCGCGGTGGAGTGGGTGCGCACCGGGAACCACCGCTCCAGCAGCACGGGGCCGGCGTCGACCGTCTCGGTCATCCGGTGCCAGGTCGCGGCGTGCCGGGCCGCCCCCTCGTAGAGCGCCCAGGCGGCGACGTTGCTGCCGGAGTAGCGGGGCAGTGGACCGTCGTGGAAGTTGATCGCGGCGACCCGCGGCAGCGCCAGCACCGGGCCGGGCAGGATCCGGAAGTTGACGATGCTGAACAGGTAGTCGACCCCGGTGGCGGTGAGCGCGGCGGCGAGGTCGGCGTGCGGGTCGAGCACCGGGACGTCGTGCGCGTCCGCCCAGGCGGTGGCGACCGGTTCGTCGGTGAAGACGCCCTCGATCCGTACCCCGGCCGCGACGAGCTGGTCGGCACAGCGGGCCAGGACCCGGGTGCCGCCGATGAGGAAGCAGTTGACCACGGCCGTCATCCCTCGGTGTCGACGGAGTCGGCCGTCTCACGCGCCACCCAGGCGTCGATCTGGGAGACGACCTCCTCGTCCAGGGAGAGCTGGCCGGGTGACCAGAGCGGGTTGGACAGGCCGCGGTGGGTCCGCTCGCACATCTCCCAGTCCTCGTAGTTGGCCTTGTCCCAGAGCGCGAAGACGGCCTCGTGCGAGAAGTCGCTGCGGGCCGTCTCGGAGGGGTGGAACAGCCAGAAGTGCCGTACGTAGCAGGTGCTCGGGCTCTCCGGCCAGACCCACTGCATCATCACGTAGTCGGCGGTGAAGCCGAAGAGCAGGTTCGGCAGGATGGTGATCCAGTTGATCTTCTTGAGGTCGGCGTCCGGGACCAGCGGCATGGGTGCCCGGTCGCTACGTCCGGTCATCGACACCGAGTTGTACTTGTCCCGGATGACCTGCCACGCCCCGACGATGTCGCCCTTGAGCTCGTAGGTGCCCGCGTCGTCGAAGTCGGTGATCCGGTGCAGGTCCTTGTGCGCCGTCGGGAAGTGCAGGCTCTCGTTGACGTTGTGCGCCACCAGCTTCCAGTTGGACGCGACCGGGTAGTCCTTGGCCTGCACGCACTTGAGGTCGGCCAGCTCGTAGACCCGGGCGAACTCGCCGAACTCGCCGAGGGAGGCGTCGAGGTCGGGGGCGTCGTCGGAGAAGGTGATGAAGACGACCCCGAACCGGATCTCGGTACGCACCGGCAGCAGGCCGTTCTTCTCCTTGTCGAAGAAGTGGTCGAAGTACGTGCCGTTGAAGCTCTTGAGCTTGCCGTTGCGGTCGTAGACCCAGCAGTGGTAGATGCAGACGATGCTCTGCCGCTTGCCGGCGGCCTCCTCCACCAGCCGGTACCCCCGGTGGCGGCAGTAGTTGTGGTACGCCTGGATGCCGTCGTCGCCGTTGATGATCAGGATGGAGCCGGTGCCGATGGTCAGGGTCGCGTAGGAGCCCTTCTCGGTGAACCGGGAGACGTGGTCCACCGGCAGCCAGCGGCGGCGGTAGATCCGTTCCAGCTCCCGCTGGTGCTGCTCCTCGCCGGTGTAGAACGCGTGGGACCGGCCACGGCCGCCGGTGTCGTAGTACGGCCGTTGGTCGTCCTGTTGGCCGATGAGATCGAACATGCTGGACGCGCGCGTCATCTGCCTGCCTCCTCCGGGGGGGTCAAGTGCCACGAACGGACGGCGGAGGACGGGGGGACGTCCTCCACCGTCGTGCCGCGCTGTCCCGCGCGGCCTCACGCCGATCAGGACGGTTCGTAGATCCGCTTGTGCTGGGGTACGCCGGCGTCGTCGTAGATCCGGTCCAGGTTGTCGGGGGCGAACAGCTCGTGCCCCTCGACCCCGCCGGCGATCATGCCGAGCATCTTGGTGGTCCACTCCCGGCTGGTGCTGATCGCGCCGAGCACCGCCTCCAGGTACGGGTCGAGGGTCAGCTCGGCCATCGCCGTGGTGTAGTCGTAGACCGGCGCGCTCTCCTCGTCGCGCACCTTGACGTAGTCGGCGAGGGCGTCGTCCATGGTCCGCTCGCCGGAGAGCGCCTCGTGGATGCGGTCGGCGAGCAGTTCGCCGTGCAGGAAGGCGTCGGTCATGCCCCACCCGGTGATGGGGTCCTTGTGGTAGCCGGCGTCGCCCACCAGCGCCCAGCCGGGGCCGTGCGAGCGGCGGTAGTAGTTGTCCGGGTAGCGCATCGGCCGCAGCGGTTCCTCGCGCCGGCCCTGCTCGCGCAGCTGCGCGCCCATCTCCGGCTCGACGTCGTCGAAGACGGCCAGGAAACGCGCCTCGGGGTCCTGCCGGAACTCCTTGAGCTGCCGGCGGGTGCAGATGACGGCGACCATGTTGACGTCGCCGTTGGTCGGCCAGGTGCCGAACCACTGCTCGTGGAAGCCGGTCTTGTGGTGCAGGCCCCAGTCCAGGCCGCTGTAGTAGGAGTAGTAGGTGAACCCGGCGGCGGGCCGCACGTTGTACAGCTCCGCGCCGACCTTCCGGGCCACCGTCGAGTGGAAGCCGTCGGCGCCGACCACCACCGTGGACCGGAACTCCTGCTCCGGCCCGTCGCCCTCGCGGCCCCGGATGCCGACCACCCGACCGTCGGAGAAGACCAGGTCGGAGACGGTGAACTGCTCCAGGACCTCGACGCCGGCCCGGCGGGCCGCGTTGACCAGGATCTCGTCGAGCACGACCCGACGCGGGCAGTAGACGGCGTCGATCCCGTCGATCGGGTCGGCGAACCCGATCAGCGGGATGCCGTGGTTGGCGTAGTTCATCGTCCGGATGGCCGGCGTCTTCGCGTCGATCACCTCGTCGAGCAGTCCCCACGCCTGGAGGCGGGACAGCCCGGCCTGGTGGATGTAGTGGGTCGACACCGCGTCGCTCGGAAAGGAGGAGCGGTCGACCATCAGAACCCGGTGGCCCTGCCGGGCCAATAGCATTGCCACGGGCGAACCCGCGCAGCGTGCACCGACAACGATTACATCGAACATGGGCCTGCTCCGATCAGTCGTCAGCCCTGGAAAGCAACCGTCCAATGCGGATGTGGGATTGCCAAGAGAGTACGTTTCCGCGTTCCTCATGGTCAATACGCAGGTTCGCCGTGGGGTGGTGAATGAGAACGCTAACAAGAAGGAGTCCCTGCTTGTGGACCATGCTCGAATCGGCAAGATGTGACGTGGGTCACATGCATAAAACAGCCTGAATGAAAGCTGAGAATTGCACTGAGCTGGGATGATCACTTTCGGTTTACCAAATCACCCCGACCAATCACAGAATCGAGTCGGGGTGAACGGCCCGGCAACCACCCCCCGAAGCGGCACCATCCGGTGAAGCACCCCTGGGCGAATCGGCGGTGAGGCACCCCAGGGCGGGCCAAACCCCCAAGAGGGGCAACGATCTCCCGTTAACACGTACCGCAACATTTCGGTCACGATCGCCCTGAACAGGAGATACGTCGACAAGAATCGAGTTCTGTCGATTAACGTCCGGTCAACACCGCGATGGTGAAGAATCCTGACGATTGCCTCCGGCAATCTCTGGCCCACCATTTGGTTGCCTCGACGAATCGTTGCCCCGGGCGCTTTTCTTTGCGGCGGGCGGCGGAGGGCGGCCACCCGGGACGGCACCACCCGCCGCCATCCGGAAACGCCGACCTTTCCGTCGCGGGTAGTCGAGAGTTTCGGTACCCATAGAGACGGTGGCTACCGGGCCGCCGAATAACCATTCCGGCGGATCCGCAGGACGGTTTCGGGCACCGGAATCATGGAAACATCTGTCGGGCCAGAAATGACGACGCGTCGGGCACAATTCGGCACGGTCCGTGACTGCGATGCGCGGGAAAACGGTCACCCGGGCATGGCACCGGCCGACGCGGCCGGGTGACGACGTCTTTCCCGGCGTCGACGGATCACCGCTTTCGCGCGGACGTCACGTCGCGGTCGTCCACTCACCGGACCACCCCGGTGGTCGGCCACACCGGCCCCCCGGGCCGCCCGGCGGACCGGGTCGGTCGACGTTCCCGACCCGGCCGGCGTGCCGGCGTGCTCCGGGCCGCCGGGCCGTGCGGCCCGATCAGCGGGGTGCCATCCGCAGGGCACCGTCGAGGCGGATGACCTCGCCGTTGAGGTAGTCGTTACCGATCAGGGAGAGCACGAGGGCGGCGTACTCCCCCGGATCGCCGAGTCGGCCCGGGAACGGCACCCCGGCGGCGAGGCCGTCCCGGTACTCCGCCGACACGGTCTGCATCATCGGCGTCAGCATGATGCCGGGCGCGATCGTCATCACCCGGATACCGTGCGGGGCGAGGTCGCGGGCGGCCGGCAGGGTGAGCCCGACGACGCCGCCCTTGGACGACGCGTACGCCACCTGGCCGACCTGGCCCTCGTAGGCGGCGACCGACGCGGTGTTGACGATCACGCCCCGCTGGCCGTGCCCGTCCGGGGCGGTCTGTGCGATCCGTTCCGCGGCGAGCGTCAGCACGGTGAAGGTGCCGATCAGGTTGACCCGGACGACACGGGCGTACAGGTCGAGGTCGTGGACGCCGCGACGGCCGAGAATCCGCTGCGACGGGGCGATGCCGGCGCAGTTCACCACCGTCCGCAGGGGATGGTCCCCCACGGCGGCCCGGTCGACCGCCGTGCGGACCGCCGCCGGGTCGCACACGTCGACGTCGACGAGCCGCACCCCGGACGGGGGTTCGCCGGCCGCCGCGACGGCTGGCCCGAGGTCGAAGCCGTGCACGGTGGCGCCCGCCGCGGCCAGTGCGGCGGCGGTCGCCGCACCCAACCCGGACGCGGCGCCGGTGACGACGGCGGTGGTGTCGGCGAGATCCATGCGGGTGCTCCTCGTGCCGGGGGTGGGGTCACGCGTCTTCTGCCGGGGGGCGGGGTCAGACGTCCGCTGCCGGGGGCGTGGTCAGACGTCGGTGACGCGCAGGCCGGCGTGCGCCCGGTAGCGCCGGTTCACCGAGATCAGGTTGGCGGTGAACGCCTCGACCTGGTGGGCGTTGCGCAGCCGGCCGCCGTAGACGCCCCGTACGCCGGGGATGGCGGCGGCGAGTTCCCGGACCAGGTCGGTGGCCTCGCGGTCGTCGCCGAGCACCAGCACGTCGGTGTCCACCCGGTCGAGATCCGGATCCTCCAGGTGTACGGCCGAGACGTGATGGAACGCGGCGACGACCCGCGACCCGATGAGGATCGCGGCGGCCTGCTGGGCGGCGGAGCCCTCCGCGACGGGCAGGGCGTAGGCACCCTGCTTGTCGAAGCCCAGCGGGTTCACGCAGTCCACCACGATCTTCCCGGCCAATGCCGGGGCGAGCGTGGTGAGCAGCTCGGCGTGCCCGTCCCAGGGCACCGCGACCACCACGATGTCGGCCTGCCCGGCGGCGTCGGCGTTCGACCCGCCCCGCACCCGGCCGGGCAGCGCGGCGGCCGTCTGCGCGGCCCGCCCGGCGTCCCGCGACCCGAGTACGACGTCCAGCCCGGCCGCCCCGAACCGTCGGGCCAATCCCCGCCCCTGCGGCCCCGTCCCGCCGAGCACGCCGACGGTACGGCCCCGCAGCTCGTCACTCACACTCACGTAGGTCTCCTTCTCGTGCCCCACCGCCCGCCCCGTGCCGTCCCGACCTCCGTCCCGCCGGCCCTCCCGTCCCCTGCCCTCCCGCGCCCCTCCGCCCCGCCGTTGCGGTGATCAAGAGGTTTGCGTCAGTCGATCAAGAGGTTCGCGTCATCGTGGAGATCATTCCTGACGCTTTTCTCTTGATCACCGGAGTGGAGCGGGCGGAGCGGGGCGGGGCGGGGCGGGCGGGAGGGGTGAGGGGGTGGGAGGGGAAGGTGGCGGGTGGGGCGGGGTGGGTCAGGGGTGGGGTTGGTAGAGGGTCAGGGGGTTGCCGGTGGGGTCGGTGACCAGGGCCCGGCGTTCGTGCGGGCCGGTGATCGGGGTGGAGACGGTGACGCCCGCGGCGGCCAGGCGGGCGAGGCAGTCGTCGAGGTCGTCGACCTGGATGCTGAGCACGGTGCGGCCGGCGACGGGTTGCTGGCCGGCGTCGGCCAGGCCGAGGGTCACCGTGCCGTCGGTGACGGCGGCGTACCGGTCGCCGTCGCGGAAGCGCACCGTCAACCCGAGCGCGGTGTAGAAGGCGAGTTGGGCGTCCAGGTCGTCGGCGGGGACGATCACGTGACCGATCCTCATGGCCGGAACCTCGGCATCACCTCGCGGGCGAACCGCTCCACGATCTCCATCGACCGTTCGATCGGCAGGCCGAGCCACTGGGCGCGGAAGACGAAGTGGTTGTAGCCGGCGTCGGCGAAATCCTGGATCTTGGCGGTGATGTCGTCGGGCGAGCCGAAGAACAGCGCCTTCTCCTTGATCGCGTCCCACTGCGACTCGAAGAAGTCCATGCCGTACTGGACGTACTCGCCGTAGGAGCGTTTCACCTGCTCACCGGCGACGGCGAAGGCGGCCTCGGCGGAGTCGGCCACGCACAGGTCCCGGTGGATCGGGAAGACCGCGTCGGACTCGTCGAACCCGGCGGCCCGGCGCTGCTCGCGGTAGTCGGCCAGGTTGCCCACGGCCCAGTTGCGGCGCACGTTGGACGGGGCCAGCCAGGGCAGCCCCTGCCGGGCGATCCGGGCGATGCCGGTCGGGCCGTTGGCGCCCACCCAGACCGGCGGGTGCGGGCGCTGGACCGGCAGCACGCTGCACCGCACCCCGTCCAGGGTGAAGTGTTTACCCTCGTGGTGCACCGGCTCCCCGGTCCACAGCTGCTGCATCACCGAAAGCGCCTCGTTCATCCGGGACACCCGGGTACGCCGTTCGATGCCGAACGACGTGAACTCGACGTCGCGGTAGCCCGAGCCGATGCCCAGGACGAACCGGCCGCCGGACATCTGGTCGATGGTGGCGATCTCCTCCGCCCAGTGCACCGGGTGGCCCAGCGGCAGGATGAGGATGCCGGTGCCGAGCTGCATCGTCCCGGAGTGGTCGACGAGCCGGCTCAGCAGCGGCAGCGGCTGCGGGGTGCGCAGCGACGACAGGTAGTGGTGGATGCCGAAGACCGAGTCGTAGCCCAGGTCCCGGACGTGCTGGACGTACTCGACGGTCTCCCCGATGCGCCGGCCCAGGTCGTCGCCGGGGGCGTACTGGTGGTCGAGCAGGATGCCGAACCTCACGCCGTCGCCTACTCTTCCCGCGACCGGCTGTCGCTGAGCCGGAAGTACGGGGCGACCAGCCGGTCCCGGTCGGCGAGCGCCTGCCCGATGCCCTTCTCCCGGCGTTCCTTGAGGAAGTTCCAGTCGCCGTCGGCGAAGCTGACGTTGGTGGCCCAGCCGTGCCCGACCCAGCCGGTCATCGCCCCGAGGCCCTTGCCGCGCGCCTCCATCACCACCTGCATCATCGACTTGCCCATCATCAGCGAGTCCAGCGGCATCACCGCGATCGCGTCGGCGTAGTCGTCGACCCACTTCTGGAGTTCGTCGCGCGGGACGACCTTGGTGACCAGGCCCTTGCGTTCGCCCTCCTCCGCGCCGATCGCCCGCATGGTGAGCATGACGTCCTTCATCGTGGTCAGGCCGACCTTCTCGATCCAGTGGTACATGTCCTGCGGCGCGGGCCCCAGGTAGCGGAACGCCGGGTGGGTGAACCGGGCGTCCGGGGAGGCGATGACGATGTCGGCCGACAGCGCGATCTGGAAGTGCCCGCCGTAGCAGTAGCCCTGCACCTGGCAGATGGTCGCCTTGAGCGACTCGATGATCGGCCGGGTGAAGCCGGAGCTGAGCACGTTGCGGTCGGGCAGGATGCGCTGCCGCTGCGCCGGGCGACGCCGGGACGCCTTGTCGGTGCCGGTCTTGTAGCCGATGTAGTGACCGAGTTCGGCGGCGTCGGCACCGGTGCCGAAGTGCTCCCCCTCCCCCGTGAACACGATGACCTTGACCCGGTCGTCGGTCTCCGCCTCCTTCACCAGGTCACCGACCCGTTCGAAGGCGGCCACCGGGATGGCGTTGAGCCGCTCGGGACGGTCGAAGGTGATGGTGGCGACGGCCCGCTCCTCGTCCACGTGGTAGCGGACGTACTTCGCGAGGACCTCGGGGTCGACCTCCATGTTCTCGACGTCCCACTGGTTCTCCAGCAGTTCGGCTTCGGTCTTCTTCACGGCGGATTCCTTAGGTCAGGTGGTGGTACGGAAGGCAGGGATCACTTCGGTGGCGAACAGCCGCAGCGAGGCGCGCAACTTCTCGGTCGGCATGCCCAGCCAGCCGGGCCGGAAGATGAGATGGTCGAACCCCAGGTCCCGCAGGGCGGAGATCCGCTCGACGAGGAACTCGGGCGAGCCCAGCAGCAGCGTGTTGCGGACCAGCTCGTCGAACCGGTCCCGCTGCCAGCGCAGCGCCGGGTACTCGGCGTACGTCGAGTACTCGACCCGGGCGTGCGGCAGCGCCTCCGCGACGGCCTGTTCGGTGCTCGGCGCGCAGTACAGCTCCACGCCGACGGGCCGCTGCACCGTCGCCGGGTCGCGCCCGTACTCGGCCAGCGCCTCGTTGTAGACCGCCAGGTGTTCGGGCAGGAACCGGCGGCTCGGGGAGTTGCCCGGCGCGTACCAGGCATCGCCGAGCCGGGCGGCCCGACGGACGGCCTTCTTGCCGCCCGCGCCGATCCAGATCGGTGGCCCGCCCGGGGTCAGCGGCGGGATGCCGATGGTGGCGTCGACCTGCGGGTAGAACTCCCCGTCGTGGGTGACCGGCGCGCCGCTCCACAGCGCCCGGATCAGCCGCAGGCTCTCGTCGAAGCGGCGGAACCGGGTCTCCGGGTCGACGCCGAAGGCGGCGAACTCGTTCTCCCGGTAGCCCGCCCCGACGCCGAGGACCACCCGCCCGCCGGAGAGGTGGTCCAGGGTGGCGAACTCCTCGGCGACGTGCACCGGGTGGAACATCGGCAGCAGCAGGATGCCGGTGCCGAGCAGCATGTCCCCGGAGCGCGGGATGAGGCTCGCCAGCATCGAGATGGGCTGCGGGGTGGCCAGGTTGGACTGGAAGTGGTTGATCGTCCAGACCGAGTCGTAGCCCAGTTCGGCGGCGAGTTCGACGGTGCCGAACAGGTCGTCGAGGTGCCTGCGGAGGTCGTCACCGGGTGGGTACTGGTGCGACGCCATGATGCCGAACCTCATCGGCTTTCGCCTCCCTGCGACGGTGCCGCCGCGCGGCTGATCTTGCCGGCCTCCGGCAGGGGAGCCGCTGCGCGGCTGATCTTGCCGGCCTCCGGCAGGGGAGCCGCTGCGCGGCTGGTCTTGCCGGTGGCGCTGCGTTCCAGCGCGGGCACGAACTCGATCCGCCGGGGGGCCTTGAAGTGGGCCAGCCGCTCCCGGGCGTACGCGACGAGCCGCGCGGCCAGGTCGGTGTCGTCGACCGTGTCGTCGGCGGCCCGGACCACCAGCGCCACCGGGATCTCGCCCAGCCGGTCGTCCGGTCGGCCGAGCACCCGGACGTCGCGCACGAGCGGGTGCCCGCGCAGTTCGTCCTCGATCTCCTCGGGCCAGACCTGGAAACCGCCGCACTTGATCATGTCCCGCTTGCGGCCGACCAGGAAGAGCACCCCGTCGGGGTCGACGTAGCCCATGTCGCCGGTGTGCACCCAGCCGTCGCGGACCAGCTCGGCCGAGGCGGCGGCGTCGTCGACGTACCCCCGGGTCAGCGCGGAGCGGACCACCACCTCGCCCTGGGCGCCGGTCGGCAGCGCGGCCCCGGCGTCGTCGCGGATCTCCAGCTCGACGCCCGGGTAGACCCGGCCGGCAGAGCCGGGCTTCCACCGGCCGGCCTTCATGTCCCGGCCGGTCCAGCCGGCGATGTGCCCGGCCTCGGTCGAGCCGTAGTTGACCAGGATGGGCACCCGGTAGCGCTCCTCGAAGGCGCGCCGCACCGGCCAGGAGATCGCCTGCCCGGCCACCAGCACCGACCTGACCCCGTCGAACGGCAGGTCCCGTTCGGCGTGCACGATGTCGAAGACCATGGTGGGCAGCAGGAACAGGTTGTCGAACCCGAACCGGGGCATCAGGTCGGCGAGCCGGTCGACGCCGAAGCGTTCCCAGACCACCGCCGGGCGGCCCACGAAGTACGCGAACAGCAGCGCGTGCTGGCCGCCGCTGTGGAACAGCGGCAGCGCGATCAGGTTGGGGCGGGCGTCGCGGGCGGCGCTGCCCTCGGCCTCGGTGCCGGTGGTGACCCGGGCGAGGCGCATCAGCGACTCCCGCGTCCCGCCGTGGGTGACGCTGACCGCTTTGGGTCGTCCGGTGGTGCCGCCGGTGAACAGGATGCACGCCTCGGCCTGCGGCCCCACCTCGACGCCGGTGACCCGGGTCTCCCGCCGCCACGGCAGCTCGGGCACGCCGGTCAGCGGCGTCGTGATGGACCGGACCGGGACGGCGGCACCGTTCCCGTCGGGGTCAGACCGGGCGGCGAGGAAGGCGGCGACCACGTCGGGCCGGCGGTCGTCGACCAGCAGCAGCCGGGGCGCGGTCTTCGCCACCGACTCGGCCAGCTCGGCGGCGTTGTAGAGGCTGCTGACGGTGACCGGCACCGCGCCGATCTTCCAGGCCCCGAAGAGCAGGAAGACGATCTCGGGGCCGTTGGTCAGGTAGCAGGCGACCCGGTCGCCGGGGCCGACGCCCTCGGCGCGCAGCGCGGCGGCGACGCCCCCGGCGAGCAGGTCGATCTGGTCGAAGGTCCAGGACCTGCCGTCCTCGCCGTGCAGGCCGGGCAGGTCGCCCCGGTCGGCGCACCGGCGCTCCAGGACGCCGACCAGGTTGCCGCCGTTCACCGGGTCACCCCGGGCACGGTCGCGGCGATCCTCGGGGCGACGGTCGTGGCGACCCTGGGGATGACCTCCGCGCCGAAGCGGGCGAGCTGTTCCATCGCCTCGTCCTGGCTCGCGCCGACGAACTGGTGGCGCAGCGAGACCTCGGTGATACCCAGCTGGGTCTCCCAGCGGCGCAGCTTGGCCACGATCTCGTCGGCCGAGCCGACCAGGCAGTCCTCGGCCAGGTACCGGTCGAGGTCGAGGGACTGCGCGTCGTCCCAGGACTTGTAGCCGGCGTACTGGCGCTGCAGGTGCGGGCGGACGGCCGCGACCGCCGCCGGGTAGCTGTCGCCGAGGTACGCCTCACGGCTCATCGGGTACTCCCGGTCGAGGGGGAAGCCGCGCTCGGCGAGGTCGGCCCGGTAGATCCCGAGCAGCCGGGCCAGTTCGGCGTCGTTGCCCTTGGGGCCGATCAGCCAGGGGGCGTCGAGGCGGGCGGCACGGCGGACTGCGGGTTCGGCGAACGCGCCGATCCACAGCGGCGGGCCGCCGGGCTGGGCCGGGCGCAGCGCCAGCGACGCGCCGGGAACCTCACCCCAGCTGCCGGCGGCGTCGATCGTCTCGCCGTTCCACAGGGCGCGCAGGATCGGCACGTACTCCCGCAGCCGGCGCAGCCGGTCCTCCCAGGCGACGCCGAACGCGGCGGTCTCACGTTTGCGGTAGCCCGCGCCGATGCCGACGGTCAGCCGGCCGCCGCACAGCACGTCGAGGGAGGCCAGGTCCTCGGCGAGGGCGACCGGGTTCAGCAGCGGGGCGAGCAGCACGCCGAACCCGATCCGGACCCGGGAGGTGGCGTGGGCGAGGTAGCCGGCCAGCGGGACGGGTTGGACGAACGCCGACCGGGCCAGGTAGTGGTGGCCGAGGTAGACGGCGTGGAAGCCGGCCGCCTCGGCGGCGGCCGCCTGGGCCAGCACGCCGTCGATGCCCTCGGCGGCGGACGCCGACGGATCGAACTGGGCACTCAGGAAGCAGCTGATCTTCACCCGAGGACCGCCTCGGCGGTGGGCACCCGCTCGGCGGCGCGGTCCTGGGCCCGGAAGTGCGGGATGACCTTGTCGGCGAACTCCTCCATGGAGCGCAGCGCGGCGGCGCGGTCCAGCGACGGGATCCGCAGCCAGCCGATGTAGTGGTTGATGCCGAGCTGGTCGCGCAGCATCTCGATGGTCTCGATGACGCGCTCGGCCGGGCCGAAGTTCCCGCCGTGGGTCAGCGTCTGCTCCAGGGTGAGCAGCTCGATGTTCTTGGCGACCGCCGCGTAGTAGGCGCGCTCCTGGGCGATGGCGTCCTCCGAGCCGGGGATGACCTTGCCGACGGACTTGTAGTAGTTCATCGCCGCCGTCGCCGCCGTCCGCAGGCCCTCGTCGCCGTCGCCGCACCAGACCTGCTGCATGAACGGCAGGTCGTAGGTGGACAGGTCGAAGCCGTTGTCCCGCATGCTCTGCCGGTAGAGGTCGAAGTTCTTCTGCATGATGCCCAACGGCGTGAAGTTCGGTGAGGTGATGATCGACTCGCCGACCGCGCCGCGGTCCCGGAAGCTCTCCGGGGAGACCGTGCCCTGCAGGATGGGCGGCCCGCCGGGGGTGTACGGCCTCGGGTAGGTGGTGACGTTGTCGTAGTGGAAGATCTCGCCGTGGTAGGAGAAGTTCTCCTGCGACAGCGCGAGCCGCAGGATCTCCAGGGTCTCCTGGTAGCGCTGCTTGGACTCCGCCAGCGGTACGCCGAAGCCGGCGAACTCGGCGGGCTGGTAGCCCCGGCCGACGCCGATGGAGACCCGGCCGCCGCTGAGCACGTCGAGGGCGGCGATGTCCTCGGCCAGGCGCAGCGGGTGGTGCAGCGGGAGGACCAGGACGGCGGTGCCGATGGTGATCCGGCGGGTCCGCTCGGCGACGGCCATGCCGAAGTTCAGTGGGCTGCCGAGGATGCCGTACTTCGAGAAGTGGTGCTCGGCGAGCCAGACCGAGTCGAAGCCCAGCTCGTCGGCCAGCTGGATCTCCTCGAGGGTTTCCCGGAGCACCTGATGGTCCGATGCGCCGTCGGCCACCGGGAACAGGTTCATGATTCCGAACTTCACGGCCTTCTCCTCATTTATTCCGACCAGGCGGTATGTTAGTGCCCCGGGCTGGTGCCCGGCAAGACTTCCGCAGGTCAGCCGCGTGCGGCCCGACGTGCCCGGATGCGCAACTCCCCGGCCCGCCGCCGGTGCCACGACCCCCGCCCGCAGCGGGCGTCGAGCACGAACGCGCGACGCAGGAACAGGTGCGGGTCCGCCTCCATGGTGATGCCCATCCCGCCGTGCACCTGGATGCACCGCTCGGCGGCGAACACCGCCGCCTGCCCGGCCGCCGCCTTCGCCGCGTGCACCTGGACCGCGGCGTCCGGGCGTCCGGTGTCGACCGCCCACGCCGCGTACAGGGTCAGGTCCCAGGCCGCCTTGCGCGCCGTGGCCGCCTCGGCCAGCGGGAACGCGACCCCCTGGAACGACCCGATCACCCGGCCGAACTGGCGACGGGTGCGGGCCTGCTCGGCGGCCAGGTCTATCGCCCCCTGCGCCACCCCGCACAACTCGGCCGCCACCACCAGCGCCGCCCGCAGCGGCCCGGTGCCGGCCGGGCCGGGCCGCTCGGGCGCGGCCACCGTCACGTCCGCCAGCGGCACCGACGGGTCCAGCGACTGCCGCGCGGTGATCCGGACCGGGTCGGCGAACCAGACCCCCGCCGGGCCGAGCGCGACCACGCCGTCGGCCTGCTCCGCGTACGGCACCAGGGTGCGCACCAGCGGGTCCACCGGCACCCGGTCGGCCCAGCCGGAGCCGCCCGGCACGTCGACCGCCGCGGTGAGCACCCGCCGACCGTCGAGCACCTCCTCGGGCAGCGGCCCGCGCTGCCCGTCGCCGCAGAGCAGCTGCACGGCCGCCGCGTGCGCCGGGAACCGGCTGGGCAGCAACCGCCCGCCGAGCGCCTCGACGGCGACCAGCAGGTCGATCAGGCCCGACCCGATGCCACCGGCCGACTCGGGCACCCCGAGCAGCCCGAAGTCGCGCAGCAGCGGCCCGTCCCCCGCCGGGGCCCGCCACCCGCCCGACCACGCCGCGCGGGCCGCGCCCCGGTCGGCGTCCGCGAGCGCGCCCACGGTACGGCCGATGTCCTGCTGTTCCTGGGTGAATGTCGCGCGCACCGGACCACCTCGCTCAGCGGGAGCGGGGCAGGCGCAGGACCCGCTCCGCGAGAATCGACTTCTGGACTTCCTCCGTGCCGCCCTCGATGGTGTGGGCGCGGGCCCGCAGGTAGCGGCGCATCCGGGCGGCGGCGCCGTCGCCGTCGACCAGCACCCCGCCGGCCTCGTCGAGCTGCACGGCGAGCCGGTTGGCGTTCTGCACGACCCGGGCCCACAGGCTCTTGAGCGCCGAGGTCTCCGGCCCCGGCACCCCGCCGGCCCGGCTCTCGCCGAGCATCCGCATCGACCCGATCCGGACCGCCTCGGCGTCGCACTGCAACGCGCCCACCGCGTCGACGAACGCGCTGTCGTCGGCGACGCCCCGCTCGACGGCGACGTCGATCAGCCGGTCGACCGCCTGCCGGGCCCAGACCCACAGGTTGAGCGCCATGCTGCCGCGCTCGAACGCGAGCGTGGTGAGCGCGACGGTCCAGCCGTTGCCGACCCCGCCGAGCACGTCGTCGTCGGCGACGAACACGTCGTCGAGGAACATCTCGTTGAACTCGGTGTCCCCGTTGATCATCACCAGCGACCGGACGGTGAACCCGTCCATCGGGGCGAGGAAGTAGGTGATCCCCTCGTGCTTCGGCGCGGCGGCGTCGGTACGGGCCAGCAGCAGGCAGCGCGAGGCGTTGTGCGCGTTGGACGTCCAGATCTTGGCCCCGTTGATCCGCCAGCCGCCGTCGACCCGGGTCGCCGCCGTGGTCAGGCTCGCCAGGTCCGACCCGGAGCCGGGCTCGCTGAACCCCTGGCACCAGTACTCGTCGCCGCGCAGGATGCCGGGCAGGTGCCGGGCCTGCTGGGCGTCGGTGCCGTGCGCGATGATCGTCGGCCCGGCCAGCATCATGCCCACCCCGTTGAGCGGGTACGGCGCGCCGCGTACCGCGGCCTCCTCGTTGAAGACGGCCTGTGCCAGCGCGTCCATCCCCCGGCCGCCGTGCGCCGCCGGCCAGGACAGCCCGGCCCAGTTGCCGGCGCAGAGCCGGTCCTGCCACACCCGGGACCAGTGCTCCCGCTCGTCCTGGGTCAACTCCTCCTGGTCGGGCACGTCGGCCAGCGCCCCGTCGAGCCACCTGCCGACCTCGTGCCGGAACGCCAGGTCGGTGTCGCTGTCAGCGAAGTCCATGCCCACCCCCCTGTGGGTCGTCGGTGTCGCCGGTCATGCGCTGGCCTCCTCGGCGGGCACGAGCCGGGCCTTGTAGAGCTTGCCGTTCGGGTCGCGGGGCAGCGCGTCGCGCACGACGTAGGACTGCGGGCGCTTCGGCTTGGCCAGCCGCTCGGCGAGGTACCGGCGTAGCTGCGCGACTGCCGTATCCGGGTCGGGCGCGGTGTCGGTGAGCACGACGTGTGCCTGGGGCACCTCGCCGAACTCCGGGTCGGGCACCCCGACGACGCCGACGTCGGCGACCCAGTCGTGGCCGATCAGCGCCGCCTCGATCTCGGCCGGGTAGACGTTGACCCCGCCGACGAGGATCAGCTCGGCCGCGCGGCCGGTGATGTAGAGGAAGCCGTCGGCGTCGACGTGGCCGACGTCCCAGACGGTCATCAGGCCGTCGCGCCGCGCGCCGTCGGTCTTGCCGGGGTCGTTGTGGTACTCGACCCGGTCGTCGCCCTGGCGCATGTAGACGATGCCGGTCTGCCCGACGGGCACCTCGTTGCCCAGCTCGTCGAGGATGCGCAGGGTGGAGATGGAGGCCGGCCGGCCGACCGTGCCCGGGTGGGCCAGCCACTCGTGGGGACGGGCGACGGTGGTGCCGACCTCGGTCGAGCCGTAGTACTCGTAGACCACCGGACCGAACCAGTCGAGGATGCGCTGCTTGACCTCGCGCGGGCAGGGTGCCGCGCCGTGCAGCACGTAGCGCAGCGAGGACAGGTCGTAGCGGTCGCGGACCGCCTCGGGCAGTTGCAGCAGCCGGTAGAAGTGGGTCGGCACCATGCTGGTGCCGGTGACCCGGCACTCCTGGACCCGGCGCAGGAAGCCCTCCGGCGTCCAGCCGTCCATCAGCACCATCGTGCCGCCGGCGTGCAGCGCGCCCATCGCGGGGGTGATGTTGGCCGAGTGGTACATCGGGGCCGACACCAGCCAGGACCTGAACGCCTCCCGTTCCATCCCGAACTCGCGGAACAGCCAGACGTAGGTCAGCGCGCCGGTGTCGGCGTCGACGCCGCTGAGCGGGCGCTTGACCCCTTTGGGCCGGCCGGTGGTGCCGGAGGTGTACATCATCAGGGAGCCGGCCGGGGTGTCCGCCGGGCTGGTGGCGGGCATGTCGGCGGTGAGCGCCGTGAGCGGTCGGGCCCGGTCGGTGCGGGGCGTGCCGTCGACGAAGACCTGGATGCCGGGCGCCGCCGCGGCGGCGTCCAGCACGACGTCCTCGACCCGGGCGGAGCCGACCACCACCCGGGCCCCGCTGTCGGCGAGGATGTAGCCGACCTCGGGGGCGGTCAGGTGGTAGTTGAGGGTGACCAGGTAGAGCCCGGACTGCATGGTCGCGAGATAGAGCGCGACCAGGCCGGGGCTGTTGGTCATCACCGCCGCGACGGTGTCGCCGGGCCGCAGGCCCGCGTGCGTACGCAGCCCGTGCGAGATCCGGTTCACCTCGGCGAACAGGTCACCGTAGGAGATCCGCCGGTCGTCGGCGGTCACGATCGCGCACAGCTCCGGTTCCGCGGCTGCCCACAGCCGGAACCCGGTCCGCTCCTGGCTCATCGGACTCCTTGAGCTAGATTCCGACCATCCGGTATGTTGGTGTCCCACAGTAAGGGAGCCTCCCGACGATGTCCATACCCGTGAGCGACGCCCACGCCGCCAGTTGGCGGGCCCGCCAGGTGCCGGTCCCCACGCAGGTCGTCGACGGTGTCTGGGCGATCCCGGTCCCCCTGCACGGCAGCGCCCTGCGGTCCATCACCGTCTTCCTGATCATCACCGGCGACGGCCCGGTCCTCGTCGACGCCGGCTACGACCACCCGAGCTGCTGGACGTCGTTCCAACGGTCGGTGGCGTCCATCGGGCAGCGGGTCGACACCATCGCGGCGGTCCTGCTCACCCACAACCACCCCGACCACGTCGGCTTCGCCGACCGGGTACGCGCCGCCTCCGGCGCGCGGGTGGTGATGGGCGCGCCCGACGACTTCACCACCATGCACCGCCGGCGCGGCACGTTCCTCCAGCAGGTACGCACCGCACTCGACCTGACCGGCGCCCCGCCCGACGTCGTCACCGCCATGTACGCCGACGCGGTCGCCGTCGCCGTGCACCAGGAGGACCTGCGGCTCGACGTGGCCGTGGAGCACGACACCGAGTTCCGCTTCGGCGACGTGACCGTCCGCGCCCTGCCCGCCCCCGGGCACACCTACGGCCACACCGTCTACGTCGACAGCCGGGGCCTGGTCTTCACCGGTGACACGATGATGGCCGAGGGGCCCACCCAGCTCGCCATCGTCAGCCGCCCCGACGACGACCCGGCCGCCGACCTGTTCGGCACGCTGGCCCGCATCGGCGACCTCGGGGCCGCCATCGCCTGCCCCGCCCACCAGTTCCCCTACCGGGACGTCGCCGCCCGCGCGCAGGCGCTCGCCGCGTTCCACCGCGACGAGGTCGGGACGGTCCGGGGCCTGGCCCGCGACGGCGACACCGCGTGGGACGTCGCCCGGCGGATGACCTGGAAGAAGCCGTGGGACGAGCTGGGCCGGGGCACCCGACGGTTCGCCCTGGTGCACACCCTCGCCCTGCTCCGCCACGCCGCCGCCGACAGGTGACGCCGGGGCGGCCCGCCCGGCCCGGCGGCCGGCTCAGTCCCGCCGGGCGTCGTCGTACGTCCAGTCCGGGCGCAGGGTCGGGCGCAGCTCCCGCAGGGTCCGTTTGAGCACCTTGCCCGACGGGTTGGTGGGGAACTCCGGCACCAGGTAGACCTCCCGGGGCACCTTGAACCGGCCCAGCCGCTGCCGGGCGTGCGCGATCAGCGCCTCGGGCGTCAACCCCGGCCGGGCCACCACGAACGCGGCCGGCACCTCCTGCCACGTCGGGTGCGGGGCGGCCACCACCGACGCGGCCAGCACCAGCGGATGGTCGGCCAGCACGTTCTCGATCTCGGCGCTGGACATGTTCTCCCCGCCGCTGCGGATCATGTCCTTGAGCCGGTCGCGGATGTAGAGGTAGCCGTCGGCGTCGAAGCAGCCGATGTCGCCGGTGTGGAACCAGCCGTCCCGGAACGCGGCGGCGGTCGCCACCGGATCGTCGAGGTAGCCGGGGCTCACCTTCGGCCCGCGCGCGACCACCTCGCCGTGCGCGCCGACCGGCACGTCCGCACCGTCCGGGTCGACCACCCGGACCTGGACCCACGGCACCGGCAGCCCCACCGACCCCTGCTTGGACTCCTGGTGGGCGGCGTCGAGGTAGGTCAGCCCGCTGCACGTCTCGGTGAGGCCGTACCCCTCGATCAGCCGGGCGTTCGGGAACAGCCCCCGGGCCACCCCGAACAGCGCCGAGGTGACCTGCGAGAAGATCAGCCAGCGGACCGACGACAGGTCGGTGGTCGCGGCGGTGGGCTCGCGGCGGACCATGTCCAGCATGGTCGCCGCCACCACCATGCCGGTGATCCGTTCCGTCTCGATCGCCCGCAGCACGGCCGCCGGCACGAACCTGCGGTGCAGCACCATCGCGCCCCCGACGTGCCAGATACCGAAGCCCGGCAGGTCGGTGCCGCCGACGTGGTAGAGCGGCGCGGCGTTGAGGATCCGGTCGGTCGGCCGCAGCCCCAGCTCGACGATCTGGGCGTGCATGTTCATGTTCACGTTGCCGTGGGTGAGCAGCACCCCCTTGGGCAGGCTGGTGGTGCCGGAGGTGTAGACGATCCGTTGCAGGGCCGCGTCGTCGAGGTCGGCGTCGGCGACCCGCGCGCCCCGGTGCGCCGCGACGAGCGCCCGCACGTCGGTCCAGCCGTCGCCGACCGGCTCCAGCGCGAACCGGCGTACGGCCGGCAGGTCGGCGAGGGCGGCGGCGGTGAGCGGGGCGAACTCCGGCACGGTGGCGACCGCCCCGACCCGCGCGTGCGCCAGCAACCGGGCCAGCTCCCCCGCCGTCAACCGGTAGTTCAGCGGGACGACGACCGCGCCGAGTTTCGCCAGCGCCAGGCAGAGCAGCAGGAACTCGGGGACGTTGTCCGCGACGACCGCCACCCGGGTGTCCCGGCGTACCCCCTCGGCGACCAGGCCGGCGGCCAGGGCGTTGACGTCGTCGTCCAGCTGCCGGTGGGTCCACCGGCGCGCCTCGAACACGAGCGCGTCGGCGTCGGCGAACCGGCGGGCGTTGCCGGCCAGCATCGCGGCGAGGTTCGCGGTGCTCACCCCGCCGCCTCGCGCAGCGCCTTCTTCAGCACCTTGCCGGAGTCGTTGCGCGGCAACGACGTCACCAGCTGCACGTACCGGGGGACCTTGTAGCGGGCCAGTTCGGCCCGGCAGTGCGCACGCAGCTGCTCGGCGGTGCCGGTCGCGCCGTCGCGGAGGATGACGAACGCCTTCGGCACCTCGTCCCACCGCGGGTCCGGCACCCCGATCACGGCGACCTCGGCGACGTCGGGGTGCTGGGCGAGGACCCGTTCGATCTCGGCGCTGGCGATGTTCTCCCCACCGGACTTGATCAGGTCGGCCCGGCGGTCGACGAACCACAGGTAGCCGTCGGCGTCGATCCGGCCCACGTCGCCGGTGCGGAACCAGCCGTCGCGCCGGCTGCGCCGGTTGGCCTCGTCGTCGTTCCAGTAACCGGGCGACACCTTCTCCCCCCGCACGACGATCTCCCCCTCGACGTCCGGGCCGACCGGCCGGAAGTGCTCGTCGACGATCCGGATCTGCACCCCGGGGAACGGTGCGCCGAGCGCGCCGAGCTTGCTCTGTTCGTGGGCGGCGTCGAGGTAGCAGACGCCGTTGCACAGCTCGGTCATGCCGAACGTGTCGATCAGGCGGACGTGCGGCAGCCGGCGCTTCACCTCCTGCCGCACGCTCGGCGCGACCCCGGCGAACAGCAGGTAGCGCAGTGCCCCGAGATCCGGCGGGTCGTCCAGGTCGAGCAGGCCGAACAGGATCTGGGCGGCCAGCACCATGCCGGTGATCCGCTCCTGCGCGGCGATCCGGGCGATGTCGGTCGGCTTGAACGTCGGGGTGAGCACCATCGTCGCGCCGGCCACGAACGTCGCCAGGCCCGGCGCCTCCAGCCCGCTGACGTGGAACAGCGGCGCGGAGACGAGGATCCGGTCGGCGGCGGTCAGCTCCAGTTCGAGGACCTGCGCGAAGTGGTTCGCGGTGAGGTTCCCGCAGGTGTGCACCACCCCCTTGGGGCGGGCCGTGGTGCCCGAGGTGTAGAGCAGCCGGTGCACGTCGGCCGGGCCCTTGTCGGCGTCGGCGACCCGCACGCCCGGCGGCTGCCCGGCGAGCAGGTCGGCCAGCCGGCGGGCGTCGCCGACGACCGTGTCGCCGTTGGCGACCAGCGTACGCAGCCCGGTGGTGGCCGCCAGGCGGGCGGCGTCGGCGGCGAAGTCGTCGTCGTAGAGCAGGCCGGTGGCGCCGGCCTGGTCGATGACGTACGCCTGCTCGTTGGCGTGCAGCCGCCAGTTCAGCGGCACCGAGACCGCGCCGAGCCGGCTCAGCGCCAGCAGCTCGATGACGTAGGTGGCGGTGTTGCGCCCGAGCACCCCGACCAGGTCGCCGTCGGCGATGCCGGCGTCGCGCAGGGCGGCGGCGTGCCGGTCCACGTCGGCGTCCAACTCCGCGTACGTCCAGCGGGCGGCCCCGTCGACCAGAGCCTCGGCGTCGGCGCGGCGCAACGCCTGCCGGCGCAGCGTCTCGGTGAAGTTGCTGCCGCCCATCAGTCGCCGCTCCCCCGCCGCCGGGCCAGGATCTCCTCCCGGGACGGCAGCGACACGAACTCCAGCAGGTTGCCGTCGAGGTCCCGGGCGGCGAACGCGGTGATGTACCCGTAGTTGTCCAGCAGCACCCGGTTGGGCGCGGACAGGCACTGCGCGCCCAGCTCGGTCAGCCGCCGGTGCAGGTCGTCCAGCTCGTCCAGGGGCACCTCGAAGCTGAGCAGGAAGGTGCCCAGCTCCAGATGACCGGCGGTGGCGGTGCGGGTCTTCACGCCGTTCCACTCGATGAGTTCGAGCTGGCCGACCCGGCTGGGACCCTGGAGGTACTGGACCCGGCCGGTGGTGCCGGCGGGCAGCCCCAGCGACACCTCGATCCCCGGCCCGCCGACGTCGGTACGCAGCGTCCGGCGGTAACCCAGGGCGCGCTCGTAGAAGTCCGCGGCACGGTCGACGTCCGAGACGGTCATCGCCACGTGGTGCACTTCACTGACCGGCATGATGCCTGCCTTCCGATGGGGTTCGCGGTTCAGGCGGACGGGCCGGACGACCCGCCGAGGACCCGTTGGATCAGGGTGACCTCGTCGGCACCGCTGTCGGGCACGATGAAGTCGTCGAGTCGGCAGATCTCGTCCACCGCGCCGAGCACGTCGTCGGGCGAGGCCGGGGTGGGCCCGCCGTACCAGCCGGGGGTGACGCCCAGGAAGATCCGCCCGACCCGGCCGCCGCCCACGGTGAGGATGTGCCGGTTGAGCTGGCACTGCTCCGAGGCGAGGAAGGTCGCCACGGCGGCCACGTGCTGCGGGTCGAACCGGTCGGTCAGCTCGCCGAGCAGGTTCTCGGTCATCCGGGTCGCCGCCGTCGGCGCGATCGCGTTGACCAGGATGCCCCGGCGGGCCCCCTCCAGCGCGAGCACGTTCATCAGCCCGATCAGGCCGGCCTTGGCCGCGCCGTAGTTGGCCTGGCCGAAGTTGCCGAACAGGCCGGACGACGAACTGGTCAGCACGATCCGGCCGTAGCCCTGGGCGACCAGGTGCGGCCAGGCTGGCCGCAGCACGTGGAACGCCCCGGCGAGGTGCACGTCGAGCACCGCGCTGACGTCCTCGTCGGACATCTTGGCCAGCGTCCGGTCCCGCAGGATGCCGGCGTTGTGGATGACCGCGTCGAGCCGCCCGTACGTGTCGATCGCCCGGCCGACCAGGTCGGCACCCCCGGCGGCGGTGGCCACCGAGTCGGTGGAGGCGACGGCGGTGCCGCCGGCCGCGCGGATCTCGGCGACGACCTGTTGCGCCGCGCCTGAGGAACCGGAGCCGTCGACCGTCCCGCCGAGGTCGTTGACGACCACCGACGCGCCGCGGGCGGCGAGGGTCAGCGCGTGCGCCCGGCCGATGCCGTTGCCCGCACCGGTGACGACGACGACCCGGCCGTCGAGGGTGACCCGGGCGCTCATCGCTCGTTCCCCAGGACCGCCACGAACGCGACGCAGGAACCGGGCTGCCCGCCGAGGTTCTGGGCCACCGCCAGCCGGGCGTCGGGCACCTGTCGGGGCCCGGCCTCCCCGCGCAGCTGGGTGAAGCACTCGAACATCATCCGCAGCCCGGTCGCGCCGATCGGGTGGCCGAACGACTTGAGCCCGCCGTCGGTGTTGACCGGCAACGCCCCGTCGGCGTCGTACCGGCCGTCGAGGATGTCCCGCCAGGCCTTGCCGCGGGCGGAGAAACCGAGGTCCTCCATCAGCACCACCTCCGTCGGGGTGAAACAGTCGTGCACCTCGGCCAGCGAGATCTGCGCCGCCGGGTCGGTCACCCCGGCCTGCTCGTACGCCTCGCGGGCGGCGGTGACCACCTCGGGGAAGGTGGTGAAGTCGTAGCCGTCGGCGGCCAGCCCGGCCCCGGAGCCGGCGACGAAGCTCATCCCGCGCAGGTAGACCGGTCTGTCGGTGTACCGGTGGGCGTCCTCGGCCCGGACCAGGATCGCCGCCGCCGCGCCGTCGGAGACGCCCGAACAGTCCATGACACCGAGCTGCCCGGCGATCCGCGGGGACCGCTCCACCGTCTCGGCGGTCACCGCCCGACGGAACTGGGCGCGGTCGTTGCGGGCCCCGTTGGCGTGGTTCTTCACCGCGACCCGGGTCATCGCGGCGCGCATCTGTCGCTCGTCGATCCCGTACGCCGCCTGGTAGGCGGGGGCGAGCAGGGAGAACCCGGCGGGCGCGGTCCAGTCGACGTCGGTGCCGTCGGCGGGTGGGAACACCGCCGACAGCCCGGAGTAGGAGGAGTCCTTGAGCTTCTCCACCCCGGTCGCCATGACCATGTCGTACGCGCCGGAGGCGACGGCGAAGGCGGCGTTGCGGAACGCCTCCGATCCGGTGGCACAGTAGTTCTCCACCCGGGTCACCGGCTTGCCGGCCAGCCGCAGCGGGCGGGCGAGGGTCTGCCCGGACAGCCCTGAGCCCTGGGTGCCGACCCAGAACGCGTCGACGTCGTCGAGGGTGACGTCGGGCAGCGACCCGACGCACTCCTGCACGGCGTCGACGAGCAGGTCGTCGGCGGAGGAGTTCCAGTGGTCCCGGAACGGGGTGCAGCCCATCGCGACGATCGCGACGTCGTGGGTGGTGCGCCTACTGGCCATCGGCGGTGTCCTTCCCTGGCGCGGCGTCGGCGGGTGCCGGGCGGAGCTTCCAGAAGTAGTTGTGGATCGAGTCGGTGGTCCAGAGCCGCCGGAACACGGGGGTCATCGCCATCCCCACCGCCACGTCGGCGGGTGCCACGTCGGTGGCGTACGCGCTGAGCCGGCCACCGCCGTCCACGTCGGCGACGACGATCGCGACCTCGGGTTCCGGCATGGTGGTCAGGTGGTCGCGGGTCACCGAGACCACCCGGGCGGTGCGGTCGCGCAGCGACACCGGGGCGGTGCCGGAGCCGGCGGTGCCGCAGGCGGCGCAGACCCGCCCGGGGGGTGTGGTGACCCGGCCGCAGGCGGCGCACCGGCTGCCCTCCAGCCGGTACTTCCAGCCGGCCCGGCGGTGCATGGGCGGGGCGGCCGGGGCCGGCGACGCCGGTCGGGCCGGGCCCTGCACGTCGAGCAGTCCCCGCCAACGTAGGTAGCGGCCGTAGCCGAGGCGCTGCCGCGCGGCGAGCTGGGCGCGGACAGTCGGCCCGCCCCGGGCGGCGCGGACGCCGTCGCCGACCCGCAGCACGAACGCGTCGGCACCCTCGGTGGCTGACACCAGCAGGATGCTCTGCCCGGGTTCGGCCTCGTCGAGAGCGGCGGCGAGCAGCAGGCCGGGGTGGGCGACGCCGGTAAAGCCGGTGGCCCGTTCGACGCTCGCGTCCCCTCCGGTGCCGCCGAGCGCCTTGCGCAGCGCCGCCGCCGCACGGGGGTTCGACGACGACACGACGACCTCGTCGACGGTGTCGAGGGACGCCTGCGCCAGGGCCCGGCGGGCGGCGTCGAGGCCGGCGGCGACGAGGATCTCGGCGGTGAACCGTTCGTCCCAGACCCGGTCGTGCCGTTCCCCGGGCAGCCGCCAGCGGTCCAGCAGTTCGGTGGTGTGGCCGGCGCGGGCGAGGAGCACGGCGGCCCGGCCGCCGCCGGCGAACGCCGCGGCGGCGTCGCCCTGGGCCAGCTCGTCGGGGGCCCCGGGGCGGGTGGTGCGCACGTCGGCCAGGGCCGCGGTGGCGACGCCCCGCAGGACCAGGTCCAGGGCGGACGCGCCGGCCCGGTGGCCGCGCAGGTCGAGGGCGGTGACGCCGGGGTCGAGGCCCAGCGCCTCGTGGACCACCCCGGCGGAGGTCTTCGTCTCGTACGGGGCGCTGGTGGTGGCCAGCAGCAGGTGCCGTCCGGCCGGGGTGTCGGCCGCGATGTGCCGCAGCGCCTCGACGGCCATGGTGACGGGGTCCTCGTCGTAGCCGGCGACGCTACGGGTGGGGCCGCCGGCACGGGCCGGCGCGGTCGGGTCGAGCCTGGTGTCGTCGAGCGCGTACGCCGGGAGGTAGGCCGCGTAGGCGTCGATGCCTGGTTGCTCGGGCATGGGTCGCGGGTTCTCCTTCAGCTCCACGAGGGGATGGCGGCGAGCAGGCGTCGGGTGTACTCCTGCTGCGGTCGGTCCAGCACGGTCAGGGCGTCGCCCTGTTCGACGACCCGCCCGCCGCTCATCACCGCGATCCGGTCGCACAGGTCGCTGGCGAGCATCAGGTCGTGGGTGACGAAGAGCAGGCCGATGCCGAGTTCGTCGACGAGGGTGCGGAACAGGTCGACGACCTTGGTCTGGGTGGTGACGTCCAGGGCGGTGGTGCACTCGTCGGCGATCACCAGCGCGGGGCGGGTGACGACGGCGAGCCCGATGGCGACCCGCTGGCGCAGGCCGCCGGAGAGCTGGTGCGGGTAGCTGGCCAGCACCCGGCCGGGGTCGTCGATGCGCATCTGGGCCAGCACCTCCACCGAGCGGCGTTCCACCTCGGCGCGGGTGATGTCCCGGACGTGGCGGCGCAGCACCTCGGCGAGCTGGGTGCGGACCTTCAGCAGCGGGTTCAGCGACCGGGACGCGTCCTGGAAGACCATGCCGACGGCGCTGCCCCGGACCCGCGCGGTGCGGTCGACGCCGGGGGCCACCACCTGTTCGTCGCCGACGGTGACGGTGCCCCGGTCGACCCGGACGTTGCGGTCGAGCAGCCCGACGACGGCGCGGGCGAGGGTGGTCTTGCCGCTGCCGGACTCGCCGACGACGCCGACGATCTGGCCCCGGCGGATCTCCAGGTCGACGTCGTCGAGCAGGCGCAGGTCGCCGTCGGCGAGCCGGGCGGTGATGGACAGCCCGGAGAGTGTCAGCAGTGCGCTCATCGCCGCCTCTTCCGTGGGTCGTGGTGGGTGAGCAGCGCGTCGCCGAGCAGGTTCACCAGCAGCACCAGCACGGTGATGGCGAGGCCGGGGAAGAAGGCGATCCACCAGGCCTGGCTCAGTTCGTCCTGGCCGGAGGCGAGCATCGAGCCCCAGCTGTTCATCGGCGGCACCACGCCCAGGCCGAGGAAGCTCAGCGCGCTCTCGACCAGGATCGCGGTGCCGACCTG
Organism: Micromonospora sp. WMMD735; assembly: GCF_049178995.1. NCBI lineage: Bacteria > Bacillati > Actinomycetota > Actinomycetes > Micromonosporales > Micromonosporaceae > Micromonospora > Micromonospora sp. WMMD735. The sequence continues at coordinate 669,908 of NZ_JBMHMJ010000002.1, read as the reverse complement.
GAGGGTGCCGAGCGCGACGATGGTGCCGGCGAGGTTGGGCAGGATGTGCCGGAAGACGATCCGGGGTTCGGACGCGCCGGCGGCGCGCAGGCCGACGACGAACTGGCGTTCCCGGATGGCCAGCGTCGCCGCGCGGGTGACCCGGGCGCACACCGCCCACCCGGTGAGCGCCAGCACCAGGAACAGCACCGGCAGGGAGCTGCCCCGGTTGGCGATGATGGCGAGGGCGACCAGGATGAACGGCAGGGCGAGCTGGGCGTCGATGAGGATCGAGATGACCCGGTCGACCCAGCCCCGGAAGTAGCCGGCCAGCAGGCCGAGCAGCGTGCCGGGGCCGATCGCGACGAGCGCGCCGACCAGGCCGATCACGATGGTGAGCCGGCCGGCGGAGACGAACTGGGTGAGCAGGTCCTGGCCGAGCTTGTCGGTGCCGAGGGGGTGTGCCCAGCTGCCGCCGGCCAGGAACGCGGGCGGCTGGCGGGTCGCGTCGAGGTTCTGGCCGCCGTCGGGCAGCAGCCCGGTCAGCGGCAGCACGAACACCGCGACGGCGGCCACCGCCAGCGGCAGGGCCAGCCAGAACACCGAGGTACGCGCCCGGCGGCCGGCCCGGCGCGGTGGCGACACCGGGGCGGTGACCGGGTCGAGTTCGAGTTGGCTCATGCTCACCGCACCCTCGGGTCGACGATCGAGTGCAGGACGTCGACGAGCAGGTTCAGCACGACGAACACCAGCGCGCCGAACACCACGATCGCCTGCACCAGCGGGAAGTCGCGGAACTGGATGGCCTGCAACGCGAGCTGGCCGAGACCGGGCCAGGAGTAGACGTACTCGACGGCGACCGCGCCGGAGAGCAGGATGCCGGTCTGCAGCACGACGATGGTGAGGATCGGCATCATCGCGTTGGTGAAGGCGTGCCGCCACACCACCCGGCGGGTGCTGATGCCCCGGGCGCGGGCGGAGTCGATGTAGGGCTCGGCCAGCGCGTCGCTCATCGAGGCGCGGGTGAGCCGGGCGATGTGCGCCATCGGGTAGACCGACATGGTCAGCGCCGGCAGGATCAGGTGTCTCGGGCTGCCGGACTGGCCGGCGGGCAGCCAGCCGAGTTTGACGGCGAACAGCACCACCAGCATCATGCCGAACCAGAAGACCGGCACGGACTGGCCGAGCAGGGCGAGGGTGGAGGCCCCCCGGTCCCACCAGGTGCCCTCCCGGGTGGCCGCGAGCACCCCGAGCGGCACGCCGACCAGCAGGGCGAGGGCCATGCCCGCGCCGACCAGTTGCAGGGTGTACGGCAGCCGGTCGGCGATCATCGAGGTGTTCGACTGGTAGAACTGCAACGACTGGCCGAGGTCGCCGGTGAACACGCCCTTGAGGTAGTCGAGGTACTGCACGACGACGGGCAGGTCCAGGCCGAGCTGGTGGCGCAGCGCCTCGCGTTGCTCGGGCGGGGCCATCGGGCCGAGGATGGTGGCGGTCGGGTCGCCGGAGAGCCGGCCGAGCAGGAACGCCAGGCTGAGCGCGATGAGCAGCGAGGCGAACAGCGACGCGAGCCGGCCGCCGACGCGGCGTACGGTGCTGGCCTTCATCGGCGGGACCTCCAGCGCGCGCCGGGCATCGCGGCGAGCAGTTCGCGGGTGTAGTCGTTCTCGGGGGTGCCGAAGACCCGGTCGCAGGGTCCCGCCTCGACGACCCGGCCCCGGTACATCACGTGCACGACGTCGCAGAGCGAACGGACCACGGCCAGGTCGTGACTGATCATCAGCAGCGCCGCGCCGGTGGTGGCCCGGATCTGGCGCAGCAGGGCCAGCACGTCGGCCTGGACGGAGACGTCGAGGCCGGAGGTCGGTTCGTCGGCGACGATGAGGCGGGGACGCATCAGCAGCGCGCGGGCGATGCAGACCCGCTGCGCCTGGCCCCCGGAGAGCTGGTGGGGGTAGCGGTCGAGCAGGTCCGGGGCGAGCCGGACCCGGCCGAGCAGGTCGGCGTCGTCGATCCAGGAGGTCCGTTCGGGTTGCAGCGCCCGCAGTTCCCGCAACCCGGAGCGGACCGACTGGCGGGGGTCGAGCGAGCCGTGCGGGTCCTGGAAGACCACCTGCACCTCGGGGCGCAGCCGGCGCAGCTGGGTGCGGCTGACCGCCGCGAGCGAGTGGCCGAGCAGCCGGATGTCGCCCCGGCCGCGCGGGCCGAGCCCGGTGGCGGCCATCGCGAGGGTGGTCTTGCCGGAGCCGGACTCGCCGACGACGGCGACGCTCTCACCGGCCGCGATGCGCAGTGACACCTGGTCGACCGCGCGGAAGAGCGTGCCGGTGCCGCCGTCGCGGTGCTCGACGACGAGGTCGTCGACCTCCAGCACGGGGGTGTCCGACTCCGGGGTGCGGGGGTGCCGGGCGAGGTCGCCCGGCACCCCCGTCTCCGCTACCTCGGACATCGTCAGCGGGTCGTCTTCGTGAAGTCCACGGTGTTCAGCGGGCCGAACACCACGCCGGAGACGCCGGGGCCGGTCGCGTAGTTGAACACCTGCCGGTACAGCGGCACGTAGCAGTGCTTCTGGACCACGCCGATCGTGTTGAGCTGCTCGTAGAGCGGGGCGGCCTGTTGGGCATCGTTCTGTTCCAGCGCCTGTTGGGCCAGGGTGTCGATCTGCGGGTCGGGGCAGTTGCCGGTGATCGACTTCGTCTTCATGAAGCCGCTGACGAAGTAGTCGGGCACGGCGACGTTCGGCACCCCGGCGAAGATCGACAGGCCGGGCACCTGGCGGCCGACGATCCGCTTGACCAGCGTGCCGTAGTCCAGCGGCACGTAGCTGACCTTGAAGCCGGCCTTCTCCAGGCTGCCACCGACGGCCTGGGACACCTCTTCGATGTTGGTGTACTGGGCGGCCGGGTAGGTGATCTGCACGGTCGGGGTCGCCCCGCCGAGGAGTTCCTTGGCCTTGGCGGCGTCGGCGGTCACGCTCTGCGTCGGCTGCTGACCGGGCTTGACGTTGAGCAGGCCGGCGTCGGCGACCGCCTGGCCGTCGAAGATGCCCTTGACGATGGCGTCGCGGTCGATGGCCAGGGCCGCCGCCTCGCGCAGCTTGGGGTCGTCGAACGGCGCCTTCGTGGAGTCGAGGAAGGCGATGATCTTCATGGCGGTCTCGGTGCTGACCACCTCGACCCCGGCGGACTTGGCGGCGCTGGCCTGGGCCGGCGGCAGGTCGAAGGAGACGTCCACGCTCTTGCTCTGGATCAGCGCGAGCCGCTGGGCGGCCTCGTTGGCCCAGGTGAAGGTGACGCCCTCGTTGGTCGCCTTGGTGCCCCAGTAGTCGGGGTTGCGCTTGACCGAGATGTCGCGGCCGGCGTTCGCGCCCGACCAGACGTACGGGCCGGTGCCGACGGGTGCGGCGGCGAAACCCTCCGAGCCCTTCTCCTGGTAGTACTTCGGCGGCACAAGGTAGACGGTGGTAAGCAGGTCGGGGATGTCGTACTGCGGGGTCTTGGTCTTGACCACGACCGTGGTGGCGTCGGGCGCCTCGATCGCGGTGACGTTGCCGAAGTACGACTTGAGCTGCGAGGCCGCGCTGTCGCGGGTGAGCGTGATGGTGTTGGCGACCGCCGCCGCGTCGGCCTTCTCGCCGTTGCTGAAGCTGATGTCGGGCCGGACCTTGAACGTCCAGGTCGTGGCGTCGGTACGGGTCCAGCTCGTGACCAGGCCGGTGTCGGTCGGCGCGAGGTCGCTACCGGTGTTGATCAGGGGTTCGAGCATCGTCGCCCAGACGATCTGGGCGGAGCGCGCGCCGACGATCGGGTCGAGTGTCGCCGGCTGGGCGGCGAGCAGCGCCCGGATCGGGCCCGTGCCCGACGCGCCGGAGTTGTCGGAATCGGAGCCGCCGCACCCGGTGAGGCCGGCGCCCACGACGGCCAGGGCCGCGGCCAGTGCCAGGGAGCGCCGGGAGCGCAGGGATTTCATGATCATCATGGGTGTCCTTCACTGCGATGGACCCGTTCTGTCTCCGCGTGAGGCGGCGGTGACGTTCGCCACAAAGTACCGACCAGCCGGTATCAAGTCAACGGGTCGACCGGGTATCTCGCTCGTGACATTCGCGTGACAAAGGCCCGCCGGCCAGCACCGTTGTGTTCATACCGACCGGTTTGTATGATGCCGCGGTGACCATCACCCTCACCCATGGGCACGACGGCCGCCTCGCCCGGGTCCGCTACGACAACGCGGCGCGCGGCAACTGTTTCGACACCCCGACGCTGCACCGGCTCGTCGACACCCTGGAGACCGCCGCCGCCGACGCGACCTGCGCGGTCATCCGCCTCGACATGGCCGGGCGGCACTTCTGCGCCGGCTGGGACACCTCCTCCTTCACCGCGCTGGCCGGGGCCACCCGCGAGGAGGTGGCCGCCGACCTGCGCGCCAGCGACACCGCGGTGCAGCGCATCCGCCGGCTCCCGGTGCCCGTCGTCGCGGCCGTCCGGGGACGGATCATCGGGTTCGGCGTCGGCCTGCTCGCCGCCGTACACCTGCCGGTCGCCGCCGCCGACGCCCGGCTGTCCCTGCCGGAGGCGCGCTACGGCTTCGCCCCCGCCGGGGTCGGCCACACCATCGCCCGGTCGGTGCCCCGGCCACACGCCTACCACCTGCTCACCGGGGTGGCGGAGGCGACCGCCGGGCAACTGCTCGACTGGGGCCTGGTGGCCCGGGTGGTCCCCGACGACGAGCTGGACGGGGCGGTCGACGAGCTCGTCGACGCCCTGCTGGCCGTGCCGGGGGCGACCCTGCGGGCGGTGGTCGGCGTCGTCGAGTCGAGCCTGACCACCGGGACCGCCGACCAGGCGTACGACATCTCGGCCCGCACGATCGTCGCGGGCCCGGCCACCAGGGGGGCAACCGGATGAGACCACGATTCCAGCCCGGCGAGGCGGTCTGGGTGGAGCTGTGCACGCCCGACCCGGCGCAGGCCGAGACCTTCTACGCCGCGCTGCTCGGCTGGACGGTCCGCGCCGAACGCCTCGGCGGCACCACCTACCGGATGTGCAGCATCGACGGGCGGGACGTCGCCGGGATCTCCGACGCCGCCGCCCTGCACGGCGACCGCCCCCGGGGCTGGCTCACCTACTTCGCCGTCGACGACATCACCGCGTCCGCCCGGCAGGCGGTGGCGCTCGGCGGCGAACTGGTCGCGCCGCCACGGTACCTGCCGGCGGCGGGCACCGGCGCGGCGGTGATCGACCCGTTCGGCGCGGCCTTCGGCCTCTACCAGGGTGAGTCGCGCGTCGGCGTCCAGGCGGTCAACTCGGTCGGGGCGCTGTGCTGGAACGAGTTGGACACCGGTGAGCCGGCCGAGGCGGTGGCCTACTACCGCGCGCTGTTCGGCTACACCACCCAGCAGCGCGACGACTCGCCGACGGCCCGGCCCTACACCGTGCTGATGCTCGCCGACGTGCCGGTCGCCGGGGTCCTCGAACTCGACAACGCCTGGCCGAACCCCATCCCGTCGACGTGGGTCACCTACTTCGCCGTCGCCTCGCTCGACGACGCGCTGGCCCGGGTGACCGCCCTGGGCGGCAAGCCGACCGTCGGGCCGGTCGACACCCCGCACGGACGGCTGCACCTGGTGAAGGACCCGGGTGGGCACACCCTGTGCCTGATCCAGCTCGACACCGGGCTGCGTCCCGACCACGACTCCTGCGACCCGGCGGTGACCCGATGATGGCCGAGCCCCTGTTCGACTCCGCCGAGTTCCGCCAGGTGTGCGGGCACTTCCCCACCGGCGTGACGGCGGTGACCGCGGTGACCGCCGGGGGCGCCGTCGCCGCGCTGACCGTGAACTCGTTCACCTCGGTCTCGTTGCACCCGGCGAAGGTGCTGTTCTGCGTCACCAGTTTCTCGTCGAGCTTCCCGGTGCTGATGGACGCCGACCGGATCGCCGTGCACATCCTCAGCCAGGACCAGGAGGACGTGGCCCGGCGGTTCGCCACCTCCGGGTTGTCCGGGGAGCAACGGCTCGACGGGGTGTCCTGGGTGCCCGGCCCCGACGGCGTCCCGCTGCTGCCCGACACCCCGGCGATCCTGGCCGGACGACGCGACGACGTGATCACCAGCGGCGACCACGTGATCGTCCTGATCGACGTCGACCGGGTCCACCTGAAGCCCACCGACGTGCCGGCGCTGTCGTTCTACCGGGGCCGGTTCGTCGCCCCGTCGCGCACGATGACCGAGTGACCGCGGGCCGCCGGGCCGGGTGACCGCCGGCCCGGCGACGGCCCTGGTCCGGCCGCCGCCGGGCGGGTCGGGCGACGTTCTGCTAGCTCAGGCGTAGTAGCGGAACACGATCTCCGCCACGCAGCAGGGCTGCGACGTGTCGGCGAACTCCACCGCCACCGACGCCGTGGCCTGCACCCCCGGGGTGGCCTGCGGGCCGGGCGCGGTGATCGCGGTGGCCGCGACGAGGGTCGCGGTGCCCTGGATCTCGACCCCCGGCGGCAGCGGACGGACGAACCGGACCCGGTCGAGGCCGTAGTTGACCCCCATCGAGAAGGTCCGCACCTCCAGGATGTCGGCGAGCAGCCGGGGGACGAGGGCCAGGGTGAGGAACCCGTGCACGACGGTGCCGCCGAACGGCCCGGACCGGGCCCGTTCGACGTCGACGTGGATCCACTGGTGGTCCCCGGTGACGTCGGCGAACTGGTCGACCTGCCGCTGGGTCACCACCTGCGGCGCGCTGACGCCCAGTTCCGTGCCGACCAGCCCCAGCAGGTCGGAAGGGGTGTCGACGGTGGTCCGTCTCATGGTGCGCATCGGGCGTGCTCCGTTCCGGGCGGTGGGTCCAGGGGGTCGGGTCGGGTGGGTGCCCCGGGGGCGTGCCGGTCGGGCGGGGACGCGGCTGCGGCACGGGCCGCCGCCTGGGCCGTGACGTGTGCGGTCAGCGTCTCCCACTCCCGGTCCCAGTCCGCCTCGGCCACCGGCGGGCGGGCGACGGTGAGCATCCGGCGGACCGCCACCGGGTCGCGGGCCGCGACCGCTGCGGCCAGCGCGTCGACGTGCCCGACGAGCCGGTCGTCGGCGACGGCGGCGCTGACCAGTCCCCGGCGTACGGACTCCTCGGCCGACCAGGTCTCCCCCGTGATCAGCAGGCGTCGGGCGAGCGCCGGGCCGACGGCTGCGGGCAGCAGCACGCTGGACCCCCAGCCGGGGACCTGACCGGCGGCGAGGTGCCGGTCGCCGATCCGGGCACTGTCGGCGGCGACCGCGACGTCGCAGCCGAGCAGCAGTTCGAGGCCGCCGCCGAAGGCCGCCCCGTTGACCGCCGCGACGGTGGGCACCGGGGCCGCCCGGAGGGCGCGGACCAGGCGGCGGCCCCGGTCGAGGTGGGCCAGCAGCGCGGGCAGGTCGCCGAGCAGGGCGGTGGCCTCGGCGAGGTCGGCCCCGGCGCAGAAGCTGCGGCCGGTGCCAGTGAGCACGAGCACCCGTACGCCCGGGTCGGTCGCGGCGGCGAGCCACCGTTCGAGACCGGTCAGCACGGTGCTGTCGCAGGCGTTGCCGGACCCGGGCCGGTCGATGCGCGCCCAGAGGGCGGCCCCGCGCCGGGTCAGCACCACGGAGGTCACGTCAGGCTCACGCAGAGCTTGCCGAACGCGGTGCCGGCCAGCATCCGGCCCGCCTGGGTGCGGATGTCGGCGAGGTCGACGACGCTGTCGACGACGGGTCGGAGCCGGTGGGTGTCGACGAACCCGACCAGCGCCACGAACTCGTCGAGGGTGCCCATGGTCGCGCCGTGCACGCTGATCTCCCGGGCGAACAGGCGTGGCAGGTCCAGCTCGGCGGTGAAACCGCTGGTGCCGCCGCACACCACGATGGTGCCGCCGGCCCGGGTGCAGCGGGTCGAGTGGGCGAAGGTGGCCGCGCCGACGGTCTCCACGACGATGTCGGCGAGTTCCGGGGTCCGCGCGTCGCTGTCCAGGGCGACGGCTGCGCCGAGGGCGAGGGCCCGTTCCCGTTTGGCCGCCGAGCGGGAGGTGACCATCACGGTTGCGCCGGCGGCCACGGCGAGGCTGATCGCGGCGGTCGCCACCCCGCCACCCGCGCCCTGCACCAGCACGGTCCGCCCGGGGCCGACGGCCGCCCGGGTGAACAGCATCCGGTACGCGGTGAGCCAGGCGGTCGGCAGGCTGGCGGCCTCGGCCCAGCTCAATCCGGCGGGTTTGGCGACGAGGTGCGCCGCCGGGACGACGATCCGTTCGGCGAGCACGCCGTGGCCGGCGTCGGGCAGCAGGGTGGGGTGCGGGACGGTCCGACCGTCGGGCGCGGTGGGCAGCACCGGGTAGACGATCACCTCGCGGCCCGCGGCGACGCCTGCCGCGTCGCTGCCGATGACCCGGGGCCCGTCGTGTCCGGTGGTGCCGACGCCGCGCAGCGTCCACAGGTCGTGCATGTTCAGCGCGCCGGCCCGGACGTCGACGTCGACCCAGCCGGGGGGTGCCGTCGGGGCGGCGAGGTCCCCGACGTGCAGCGCGCCGACCGGGTCGGCGGCGCTGGGGGTACGGACATGGGCGGCTCTCACCGGGCCGCCGATCCGGCCGGTTCGGTGGCCCCGTTCCAGAACGCCACGTCGGCGAGGTCGGCGCGGGCGGCGGGGCGGAAGTCCAGGCCCCGGGTGTAGGCGACCGGGACGAGGGTGACCGGTCGCCAGTCGTCGGGCAGGCCGAGCACCTCGCGTACCCGGGTGGCCCGGTGGGCCAGGGCGGTGGCCAGCACCGAGCCGAGGCCCCGGGAGCGCAGGGCGAGCTGGAACGACCAGGCGAACGGGAAGATCGACCCGTAGTAGCCGGAGGCGGTGCCGCCGACGGGTCGCTGCGGGACCGGTTTGGTGCTGCACAGCACGACCAGGACGGGCACCTGCGCCAGGTGGTCGACGAGGTGCTTCACGGCGGCGAGGACCCGCTGCTGCCGGGCCTGGGCGCGGGGGTCGGCCCGGACGCCGGGCGACAACCGGGTGGTGGTGGCCGCCTCGCCGTCGGCCAGCGGGCGGGCGACCGTGTCGTGCCAGATCTCGGTGTACAGGGTGGACAGTTCCCGCTTGAGTGCCGGGTCGTCGACCGCGACGATCCGCCAGTCCTCCAGGTTGGAGCCCATCGGCGCCTGCTGCGCGAGGCGCAGGCACTCCTCGACGACGGCGCGGCCGACGGGCCGGTCGAAGTCCAGCCGGTGGCGCACCGCGCGGGTGGTGGTCAGCACCTCGTCGATGTCGGTGATCACTGCTCCGGTCATCGGTGGTCCTCTCCGGTGGGGCGGTCGACGGGGGCGACGCCCATCAGGTCGGTGACGTGCAGGGTGTCGCAGTACTCGCGGACCTCGGCGATGCCGCCGGGTCGGACGTCGACGATCCAGAGGTAGCGGTTCTGGTAGCGGGCGTCGCCGCCGAGGACGGCGTGTCCGTGGGCCTCGACGGCGACCAGGGTGTCGTCGACGATCCACCGGTCGGCGGTGACCGCGATCCCGGGGGACGCGTAGGCTCCGCCGGCCAGCAGGGCCCGCATCGCGGCGAGTTTCCCGCTCATCGCGACCCGGCCGTGCAACGGCCCGTTGGCGTCGAGGTCGCCCCGGCCGTGGTGCCGGCCGAGGTCGCGGCGGCGGCCGGAGTCGGTCCACCAGGTGGCGTCGGCGGTGAACAGCGCGCCGAAGGCGTCGAGGTCGCCCCGGGCGAGGGCCGGCCACATCGCCAGCGCGGTCGCCAGCACCGGGGGCGCGTCGAGCGGGGCGGGCGGGACGTGGTGCGGGGGGTCGTCGAGGCTGCTGCGGGGTACGGGCGCGTCGTCGCCCACGACGTGCTGCGCGTGGGCGGTGTCGAGGTACTCCCGCACGGCGACGATCGCGCCGGTCGGGTCCACGTCGACGACGAAACCGTAGCGGTTGGCGTACTCGCGTCCGTTGGCGTGGACGCCGTACCCCTCGACCTCGATGACGCAGGTGTCGTCCCCGGCGACGATCCGGCGGGGGATCTGCCGGCAGCCGGTGGGGAACGCGTGCGGGCCGAGGGACCGCATCAGCGCCAGCTTGTCGTCCATCCGCATCAGGCCGTGCAGGGGGAAGCGTCCGCTGCCGTACGGCGCGAGATCCGGATCGCCGCCGCGACGGTCCGGGCCGGTGTCCACCCACCAGGTCGCGTCGGGGGCGCACAACCGGGCGAGGCCGCCGAGGCTGCCCCGGTCGAGCGCGGAGACGAAGTCCATGCCTGCCCGGACCGCGCGGGTCATCCGGCCTCCCACATTCCGACTGGTGGGTATCTAACACCTCCGGTCCGGAGAACTCAAGGGGTGCTCAACATACCGACCGGATGGTATTTTACTGTCCGGCGGTTCTGACGAGGGGGTCTGTGGTGTTCGAGGCGTACCGGTTGCCCGAGGAGCACGACGCGGTCCGCGAGGCGGTCCGCGAGGTCTGTGCCGCCAAGGTGGCCCCGCACGCGGCCGAGGCCGACGAGAGCGGCGAGTTCCCCCGCTCCGGCTACGACGCGCTGCGGGCCGCCGACTTCCACGCCCCGCACATCCCCGTCGAGTACGGCGGAGCCGGCGCGGACGCCCTGGCCACCGCGATCGTCATCGAGGAGGTCGCCCGCGCGTGCGCCTCGTCGGCCCTCGTCCCCGCCGGCAACAAGCTCGGCACGATGCCCCTGCTGCTGGCCGGGTCCGAGGAACTCCGACGGCGTTACCTGACGCCGGTGGCGGCGGGTGAGGCGATGTTCTCGTACTGCCTGTCCGAACCCGAGGCCGGCAGCGACGCGGCGTCGATGACCACCCGCGCCGTCCGCGACGGGGACCACTGGATCCTCAACGGCGTGAAACGGTGGATCACCAACGCCGGGGTGTCGGAGTTCTACACCGTCTTCGCCGTCACCGACCCCACCGCCCGCTCCCGGGGCATCTCCGCCTTCGTCGTCGAGAAATCCGACCCCGGAGTCAGCTTCGGCGCACCCGAGAAGAAACTCGGCATCAAGGGCTCCCCCACCCGCGAGGTCTACCTCGACAACGTCCGCATCCCCGCCGACCGCATCATCGGCGCACCCGGCACCGGCTTCGCCACCGCCATGCAAACCCTCGACCACACCCGCGTCACCATCGCCGCCCAGGCCGTCGGTATCGCCCAGGGCGCCCTCGACTACGCCAAGGGCTACGTCCGCGAACGCCAGCAGTTCGGCAAACCCGTCGCCGAGTTCCAGGGCATCCAGTTCATGCTCGCCGACATGGGCATGAAACTCGAAGCCGCCCGCCAGTTGACGTACGCGGCGGCCGGGAAGTCCGAACGCGGCGACGCCGACCTCACCTACTTCGGCGCCGCCGCCAAGTGCTTCGCCTCCGACGCCGCCATGGAGATCACCACCGACGCCGTCCAACTCCTCGGCGGCTACGGCTACACCCGCGACTACCCCGTCGAACGCATGATGCGCGACGCCAAGATCACCCAAATCTACGAAGGCACCAACCAGGTCCAACGCATCGTCATGGCCCGCCAACTCCTCAAGGACTGACGGGCGGGGCGAGGGCCCCGGCGGGGCTCAGGCGGTCAGGCCCTCCAGCACCATCGCACTGAACTGGCGGGCCACCTCGTCGACGCTGAGCGGTCCGCCGACGTTGAGCCACTGGTAGGCCCAGGCGCACATGCCGACCAGCCCGAAGGTGGCGATGCGCGGGTCGACGTCCGCGCGGAACGCCCCCCGGGCGACCCCGTCGGCGATCATCCCGGCGAACGCCGCCTCCACCAGGCCCCGCTTGCGGGTCACCTCGGCGAACAGGTCACCGGAGAGGTAGCGCCGCTCCTGGTAGAAGATCGTCACGTGGGCCCGGTACTCGGCCACGCTGGTGAGGCTGAACCGGATCAGCTCGCGTACCCGTACGGTCGGGTCGTCACTGTCGGCCTCGATCTTCTGGATCGCGGCGAGCTGCGCCTCCAGGTACTCCTCCTGGATGTGCCGCAGCAGGTCGTCCTTGCTGGCGAAGTGGTGGTAGAAGGCACCCTTGGTGAGCTGCGCCTGGTCGGCGATCTCCTGCACCGAGGTGCGGTCGAAGCCCCGTTGCTCGATCAGCCCCAACGCACTGGTGATCAGCGAGTTGCGGGTGTTCTCCGGGTCGTACCCGTCGGGCCAGCGTTGCCGGCGTCGGGTCGACTCCGGGCGGGACGTCGCACGCGCCATCAATGGCCTCCCTGTCCGCGATACAGCCAGACAATGCTACCGTCCGGTCGGAAGGAAATGAAGGGAGCCACCCCGATCGATCCGCCCGAGAAGTGTCGCGCACCCTCGACGCGAGGGGAAACCCCAACCGCGACACCCGTCGTACGCGGGACGGGCTCAGCGCCGGGTGTCGCCCGAGCGCCCCGGCCCGGCGGTGCGGTGGCCGACGCGCGGCGCGCGTACCACCGGGGAGGTCGCCGCACCGGGGCGGAACTGCCGGGCCGCGTCCGCGACCAGCTCGTCCGGGTCGTCGGTGAGCGCCTGCCGCAGGTGCGCCGGGACGAGTTCCGACGTCGCCACCGCCATCCGCACCTGTGCCGACCGGTCCTCGACCAACGCACGCAGGTCGGCCTCGTCGAGCGCGACGGCGGACACCAGGGCGGCGCGGACATCCGGCACCGGGTCCTGGGCGAGCGCGCGACGGTGCTCGGCGGTGGTCCGCGGATTGCGCGCCAGCCCCTTGCGAACCCGTGCCGTGCGGTCGGCCAGCAGCGTGGTCATCACGTCGGGGTCGTGGGTGTGGGCGGCGAGGCGCTCCCGCACCTCGGGTGAGACGTCGTCGACCAGCCGCACGGCCAACTCCGGCTCCAGGTCGCGCGACTCGGCGAGCAGGCCCCGCAGTTCCTTGTCGGCGGTCTGCGCCATCGCCCGGCGTACCGACGCGTCGCAGGCCGGGTTGCCGGCCACCGCCCAGCGGACCCACCGGTCGGCGTCCCTGACCAGGCGCAGCAGGTTGGCGATCGAGGTGGCGGGGTTACGCGCCACGGCCTCCCGCACGTCGCGGTCACGGTCACGGGTGAGCGGGCGCAACGCCTGGGCGGGCGCGTCGGCCCGGATGGCGACCGCCCGCCGGACCACCGGCGACGGATCGGCGGCCAGGTCGATCAGGGTCAGGTGGGTGGTGCCCGGGTCCTGCGCGAGGCGGAGCCGGGCGTCGACGTCGCCGTCCAGCGTCGCGGGCGGGCGGGCACCCTCGCCACCGTGACGGTCGGGCCGGTCGACGTCCTGCTGCTTCCCCATGGGCGTCATCATGTCACGGGCCGGACGGGCCGCCGCGGGGCCGACCGGGGCCGACGGACCGTGCCGGCCCGGTCAGGCCCGCGCGGGTCGGCGGCGCGCTCATCCGCCGCCGGGGGTGACCAGGCCGGACTCGTAGGCGGCGATCACGAGTTGGGCGCGGTCGCGGGCATGGAGCTTGACCATCGCCCGGTTGATGTGGGTCTTCGCGGTCAGCGGGCTGATCACCAGCCGGTCGGCGATCTCCCCGGTGGACAGGCCCTGCGCGACCAGGGCGACGGCCTCGCGCTCCCGACCGGTCAGCCCCGCCAGTGCGACGTCGGCGGCGACCCGGGGGCGGGCGGAGACGTACCTGTCGATGAGCCGGCGGGTGATCGACGGCGCGAGCAGGGCGTCACCACGGGCGGCGACCCGGACGGCGTGCAGGAGGTCCTCCGGCACGATGTCCTTGACCAGGAACCCGGCCGCCCCGGCACGCAGCGCGTCGACGACGTACTCGTCCAGGCCGTAGTTGGTCAGGATGACGACGCGCACCCCGGCCAGGGTCGGGTCCGCGGCGATGCGTCGGGTGGTCTCGATGCCGTCCATGACCGGCATCTGGATGTCGAGCAGCGCGATGTCCGGCCGGTGCCGCCGGGCCAGCGTCAGCGCCGCGACGCCGTCGGCGGCCTCCCCCACCACCTCGATGTCGTCCTCGATGTCGAGCAACGCGCGGAAGCCGCTGCGCAGCAGCGGCTGGTCGTCGACGAGCAGCACCCGGATCACGGAATGCCGCCCGTGGGGAGTTCGGCGTGGACGGTGAAGCCGCCGCCACGGCGCGGGCCGGCGCGCAGCCGACCACCGAGGGCGGCCACCCGTTCGCGCATGCCGAGCAGCCCGACGCCGGGGGTGGACGCGCCGGACGGGAGTGCGCTGCCGTCGTCGTCGACCCGGATGGCGAGCGCGTCGCGCCGGTAGTCGATCCGGATCGACGCGGTGGTGGCGGCGGCGTGCCGGGTGACGTTGGTGAGCGACTCCTGGACGATCCGGTACGCCGTCGCACCGACCGCCGCCGGAACGTCGTGCCGGTCACCGGCGATGGTCAGGGTCGTGTCCAGACCCGCCGCACGGGCCCGACGCACCAGCTCCGGAACGTGGTCGAGGCCGGGCGGGCTGCCCTGCCCGTCGTCCCGGAGCGCCTCCAGGGTCGCCCGCAGCTCCCGGGTCGCCTCCCGGCCGGCCGCCCGGATCGCCAGCAGCGCCTCCGGCACCTCCTCACCACGCCGCTGGGCCAGATGCACGGCCACCTCGGCCTGCACGGTGATGACCGAGATCTGGTGGGTGAGCGAGTCGTGCAGCTCGCGGGCGATGTGCAGCCGTTCCTCGTCGGCGCGCCGCCGCGCGGTCTCCTCCCGGCTCCGCTCGGCCTCGTCCGCCCGCCGCTCGGCCTGCCGCAGCGCCTCACCCGCCGCGCCGGCGGCGACCAGCCAGGCCAGTTCGAGCACGCCCCGGGCCCGGGTGAACGCCGCGCCCAGAGCCAGTTCCTGGGGCGGGCCGAGAGCCACCAGGGGCAGTGCCACCAGCACCGTCACCGCCGCCACCACCGTGGCCGTGCGGTGTCCCGCCCGCACGGCGGAGTACACCGCGAACAGGAAGGCGACGGCGGGCACGTCGAGGCCGACCGCCTGGCAGCCCACCGCGCACCCGCCGGTGCCGACCAGCACGGCGACCGGGGCCTGCCGGCGGGCGGCGAGCGCCAGACCGCCGGCCGCCAGCAGGGCGTAACCGACCGGACCGGGCCCCGGATCCCCGGCCACCCCGGCGAGCAGCAGCACCACCGCCACCCCGCCGGCGATCGCCCCGTCGCGGACACCGCAGCGTGCTGTGCTCATGGGCGCACCCTAACCGGCTGCCACCGGGGGGCGACTCCTGCCGACGGACGACCGGCGGATACCACGGACGCGGTAGGCGTACCGCGTCGGCGGCGGCCGGGTACGCCACGGCGGCAGTGCGCACTGTCCACGTTCGCCGGACGACGGCCGTCGCGCCCGCCGCCATGATCGGGGAGACCGGCGCGTGGGGGCACGCGTCGCGGACAGGAGGAGCATCATGCGTCCAGCAGGCGTTTCCCGGTCGTCCCGACTGGTGTCGACGGTGCTCGCCGCCGTCGTTCTCGGCGCGACGGGGTTCGCCGCCCCGGCCTCGGCGCACCTGTCGGCGCGGCGGGACGCGGTCGGTGTCACCACCATGAGCGTCGGACGGTTCGGGGCGACGGTCGCCGTGCTGCTGGGGCTCGCCGGGGTGGTCGTCGCAGGGTTGGCGCTGCGCCGGCCGACCGCCGCCGGGCGGCGCGGCGGCGTGCTGGCCGTGACGGCGGGGGTGGTCGGGGTGGCCCTGGGTGGGCTGGTGGTGGCCTCCGCGGACGGTGGCGTCGGAACCGGCAACGGACGCGGCGGCGGCTACGTCGCCCTGGTGGTGGGGCTGCTCGCCGCCGGGCTGGGTGCGCTGGCGCTGGCCCGTCGACGCCGCGTCGGGTGAGCCGGCCGGGCCGGCGGGCGCGGGGACGCCCGCGCGGGTCCGGCCCGCCCGCCACGGCCGGCCGCCGGATGCCCCGGCCGCCGTGGCGGGCGGTGGGGTCACCGGGCCAGCGCGACCGCGCGGGGCACGATGCCCCCGGCGTCGAAGGCCGGCGGCAGGCCGAGGTCACGGTCGATGACCAGCCACAGCCGGATCAGGTCCCGCTTGCGTTCCGGCTCCGGGTAATCCTGGTAGTCGGTGCGCGCGTGCATGATGGTGTAGTTGTTGAGGAACTGGATGTCGCCGGGGGCGAAGTTCATGTTGAGCACGAACTCGTCGGAGTTGTCGAGTTCGTCGAGCAGGTCCATCGCCTCGATCTGGGCGGGGGTCAGGTCGGGCACGCCCTCGCCCCGGGGGGCCGACTCGATGTACGCGCGGCCGTAGTGCGCGAACAGCTTGCCGTCGTCGTTGCGGCCGAAGATCGGGCACTGGAAGAAGCTCTCCGGGCCGTTGCCCGAGCGGCGGTCGTGCCACCAGTCGGCGTACAGCACCTCGGCCAGGTCGGGGCGGCGGCGGACGATCTCGTCGTGTACCGCGACCGCGCTGACGATCGTGCTGACCCCGCCGGACATGGCGGGGCGGATGCACAGCAGCCCGACCACGTCGGAGGAGTCGGCGTGGTAGTCGAGCCGGGCGCTGGTCTGGAAGCCGCGCACCAGCGGGTCGTCGCGGTCGACGCCCTGGTCCCGGATGTGGATGAGCAGGTCGTCCTCGGTCTTCTGGTGGATCGGGATGCCCACGTGCAGCCCGATGCCCCAGTACATCAGCTCGGCCTGCCGTTCGGTCAGCCGCTCGACCGGCACCCCGCGCACCAGCACGAAGCCGCGACCGTCGACCAGTTCGTCGACCACGCCCGCGAGCACCGGGGCGAGCGTGGGCAGCACGAAGTTCTCCTTCGTGACGTCCCGCAGGCCGACGTCGGGTCGGTCGACCGCCGCCAGGGCGGCCATGAGTTCGGCGACGTGCGCGTCGGTCAGTTCGATCTTCCATTCGGTGCTGTCCACGATGTCCGGTCCCCGCCATGCCGCGGGGCCACCCACGATCTCGACCACATCAGATCCTTTCCTCGATGACTGTTCAGGACATCCGTGCGTAGGCGGGCAGGGTGAGGAACTCGACGAACTCGTCGGCCAGGCTCACCTCGACCAGGAGCTCCCGGGCGGCGGCGTAGCCGGCGGCGTCGAACGCCGGTCCCCGGGCGGCGGCGATCGTGGCGGTCTCCTCGTCGATCACCTGCTCGACCAGGTCCCGGGTGACCGGCCGCCCGTCGGCCAGGACGACGTCGTTGTGCACCCACTGCCACACCTGGGAGCGGGCGATCTCGGCGGTGGCGGCGTCCTCCATCAGGTTGAAGATCGCGACCGCGCCCAGGCCGCCGAGCCAGGCCGCGAGGTACTGCAGGGCGGCGCTGACGTTGTTGCGCAGGCCGGCCTCGGTGACCTGCCCGCCGGCCGACCGGACGTCGAGCAGCGCGGCGGCGTCGACCGTGACGTCGTCGCGGGTGCGGTCGAGCTGGTGCGGCGCGTCGGCCAGGAAGCCGTCGAAGACCTCCCGGCACAGCGGGACGAGGTCCGGGTGCGCCACCCACGACCCGTCGAACCCGATCGTCGCCTCGCGGGTCTTGTCCTCACGGACCTTGGCCAGGGCGGTGGCGTTCACCTGGTCGTCGCGGCGGCTGGGGATGAAGGCCGCCATGCCGCCGATGGCGTGGGCGCCGCGCCGGTGGCAGGTCCGCACCAGCAGTTCGCAGTACGCCTGCATGAACGGCGCGGTCATGGTGACCGAGTTGCGGTCGGGCAGGACGAAGTCGGTGCCCCGGTTGCGGTGCTTCTTGATGATGCTGAACAGGTAGTCCCACCGGCCGGCGTTCAGCCCGGCCGAGTGCTCCCGCAGCTCGTGGAGGATCTCGTCCATCTCGAACGCGGCCGGGATCGTCTCGATCAGCACGGTGGCCCGGATGGTGCCCTGCGGGATGCCGTGCTCCCGCTGGGCCCAGACGAAGATGTCGTTCCACAGTCGGGCTTCCCGGTGGCTCTCCAGTTTGGGCAGGTAGAAGTAGGGCCCCCGGCCGGCGTCGAGCTGCCGCCGGGCGCAGTGGAAGAAGTAGAGCCCGAAGTCGACGAGCGCGCCGGCCACCGGTTGCCCGTCGACGTGCAGGTGCTTCTCGTCCAGGTGCCACCCCCGGGGCCGCACGACGATGGTCGCGAGGTCGTCGCCGAGGGTGTAGGACCTGCCGTCGGGGATGCCGAAGTCGATGGTGCGGTCCAGCGCGTCAACGAGGTTGAGTTGACCCGAGATGACGTTCTCCCAGGTGGGGGTGATGGCGTCCTCGAAGTCGGCGAGCCAGACCTTGGCGCCGGAGTTCAGCGCGTTGATCGTCATCTTGCGGTCGGTGGGGCCGGTGATCTCGACGCGACGGTCCACCAGGCCGGGGGCCGGGGGCGCGACCCGCCAGTCCGCGTCGCGCACGTGCGCGGTCTCGGGGAGGAAGTCGAGCACGGCCCCGGCGTCCAGTTCGGCCTGTCGGGCGACGCGCAGCGCGATGAGTTCGTCGCGTCGGGCCCCGAAGCGGCGGTGCAGTCCGGCGAGGAAGGCCACCGCCTCCGGGGTCAGAATCCGCTCGGATCCCGGCACGGCCCGACCGGTGATCGTCACGTCCACGTCCTGCTGGTTGGTCACGGCTGAACCTCGCTGTTCGTTCGCCAGTTTCCTGCGCCCGGGTCGCGGTGCTGCTCATGCGGGTCGTCGGCCGGGGCAGTCTGTATCAAAAAGAGAGACGCCATCTCGGATAGCGATAGATTTACCCATCATGCAGGTGCTGTCAACCCCACGCCACGGTGGCCGCGACGGCACCACACCGGCCGTGAGGTGCGCGAACGCGGGCCAGGGGCCGCATGGATCGCTTGACAAGATGCCGTCTCGCATAGAGTACTTCGGCACCCGTCAACGCAGCTCCACCGTCGGCACGGCCGCCACCCTTCCTCGTGCCCGTGACCGAGGCGCCGGTCATCCCGCCGCCTGCCGTGAAGTCCTGGCGACACCGGCCCGCGTCACCCACCACGTCCGATCGGCGACACCGGTCGGGTACCGCCGCACCCTCCTCATCCCCCACCAGGCCCCGTCGACGATCGCGGATCACCGCCGGCCCCACCTGCGGCGTCCGCGGCGTCGGTGTCCGCGCCGGCCGAGGCGCACACCCCCTCGGGATGCCTGTCAACTCACTGGAGGACATCCCCATGGCTTTCTTCTCTGTGGACTCGAAGGCACGTACCCCGGGAGACCGGGCCGCCGACGGACCCCGTCACGGACACGACCGCGCCCCGCACCGCCGCCGGCACGGTGGACCGCTGCGGCGCGGACGGCTGGGCGTCGCGTTGGTCGCCGTCAGCGCGCTCGCCCTGTCCGGCTGCTTCTCCGACGGTGGATCGAGCGCCCCCGCCGACGCCTCGCTCGGCGAGCCGCTGAAGGTCACCCAGATCGGCTTCCCCAACGAGATCACCCTGGTCTGGGCGCTGAAGAAGGGCCTCTTCGCCAAGCACGGCATCGCGGTGGAGCCGGTCACCCTCGCGTCCGCCTCGTCCGCCGTCGCCGCCGCCGACTCCGGCCAGGTCGACCTGGCCTTCTCCGGCGGCTGGGGGGCGATCGTGGCCGCCTCGCAGGGGGTCAAGGTCAAGATCGTCATGGGTGCGTACTTCAACCCCACCCCGCCCGACCCGACCCGCAGCCGGGGCGTCTTCGCCAGTACGAAGAGCAGCGCGAAGACCTACTGCGACCTGGTGGGCAAGACCGTCGGGGTCACCGAACTCAACGGTCCCGGCCAGGTCTACACCAGCGCCGCCGTCCGCAGGGCCGGCTGCGACGACAAGAAGATCAAGTACGTGAACATCCCGAGCGCGCAGATGGCCACCTCGTTGAAGGGCGGCGCGGTCGACGCGATCAACGCCAGCGGGGCGATCGGTCAGACCCTGGTCCGCGAGGGCGGCGCGGTCTGGCTCGGCGAGCCGTACGCCGACGTGCAGGGCCGGATCAACTACGCCGACTACGTCGCCTCGGAGAAGTTCGTCGCCGGCAACGCCGACCGGATCGCGAAGTTCCGGGCCGCCATGGACGAGTCGCTGCGCCAGATCAAGGACCCGGCCAACGAGGCGGAGTGGCAGCAGATGGCCGACCTCGCCCACGAGTTCGGCGCGATCAGCACCAGGGTCGACACCTCCGGCCTCGTCCACGAGTCGGCTTGATGGACGCCGTCCGCATCGCGCTGCGGCGCGGCGAGCCGATGCTCTGGGGGGTGGCGGGCCTCGGCCTGCTGGTCGCCGGCTGGGCCGCCGTCGCCGCCGCCGGGGTGGTGCCCGCCTCCGGGCTGCCCGGCCCGGTCGCCGTCGGGCGGGCGTTCGCCAGCCTGCTCGGCGACGCCGACTTCGTCCGGGAGTACCTCGACACGCTCGCCACCTGGGCGGTCAGCCTCGGCCTCGCGGTGGTCATCAGCATCCCGCTGGGCCTGCTGATCGGCTACCTCGGACCACTGGCCCGGGCCAGCTCCCTGGTGATCGACATCGGGCGGGCGATGCCGGTGGTGACGCTGATCCCGGCGGCGATCGTCCTGATCGGGCTGGGCCCGCAGATGAAGATCTCGGTGGTGACCTTCTCGGTCTTCTGGATCCTCCTGGTCAACACCATCTACGGGGTACGCAGCGTCGAACCGCTGGCGCTGCGGGTGGCCCAGGCGCTGAAGTTCGGCCGGGTGGAGACGATGCGCCGGGTGCTGCTGCCGACCACCCTGCCGTACGTGGTGACCGGCATCCGGATCGCCACCGGCATCGCGTTCGTGGTGACCCTCAGCGCCGAGCTGCTCGGGGCCACCACCGGCGTCGGCACGGTGCTCGTCAGCTACCAGGAGGCGCAGCGGGCCGACGCGGTCTACGCCGGGGTGCTGGCGGTCAGCATCACCGGCATGGTGCTCAACATCGCCGCCCAGCTCACCGAGCGACGCGTCATCCGCTGGCGTCCGTCCGGGCAGGAGTAGACAGTGCGCAGGTTCCTCATCCGAGTGGTGTCCTACACGTGGCTCGTGCTCGCCCTGGTGCTCGTGGCCGAGGTGCTGCTGCGCTGGCGGGACTCGTCGTTCACCCCGCCGCCGAGCCGGGTCGCCGGTGCGTTCGTCGACCTGTGGTGGAGCGGGCCGGCGCACCGGCTGTTCGCCTCCGACGCGTTCGTCGCGGACGTCGGCGCGAGCATGTTCCGGTTGCTCGTCGGCTACGCCCTGGCGGTGTCGGTGGGCACCGTGGCCGGCGTGGCGCTGGGCCGCAGCCGACGCCTGGAGTGGCTGTGCGCGCCGGTGGTGCGCCTCGGCGTCGCCACCCCGGCGGTCGTGCTCATCCCGATCGCGATCGTGCTGCTCGGGATCAACGACCGGATGCCCATCTTCGTCATCGCGTTCGGCTCGATCTGGCCGGTCGTGTTCAACACGATGGACGGGGTGGCCAACGTCGACCGGCTGGCCCTCAACAGCGCCCGCGCGATCGGGCTGCGGCGGGTGGACCGCTTCCGGTTCGTCGTGCTCCCGGCGGCGCTGCCGCGCATCCTGGCCGGCGCGCGGGTCAGCCTGGGCATCGCGGTGGTCCTGATGGTCAGCTCCGAGCTGTACGCCTCCACCTCGGGGGTCGGCTACCAGATCCTGCTCCAGCAGCAGAAGTTCGACACCCCCCGGATGTTCGCCGGGGTGGTGATGGCCTGCGCGATAGGCATCCTGTTCAACGCACTCTTCGGCCTGTACGAGCGGTGGGCGCTCCGCGGGCGACCGACGGTAGGGAGATCGGCATGAGCGACCCGCAGCACACCCCGGCCGCGCTGGTCGTGGCGGGACTGTCCAAGACGTACACCACGAACGGGGTCGACCACCTGGCGATCGAACAGGTCGACCTGGAGGTGCACGCCGGCGAGTTCGTCTCCATCGTCGGGCCCTCGGGCAGCGGCAAGACCACGTTGCTCAACTGCATCTCGGGGCTGATGCGACCGAGCACCGGCGAGGTCCGGTCGTTCGGTGAGACCATCGGCGACGGCCCGTCCGAGGACATGGCGATCGTGTTCCAGGACTACAGCCGCTCGCTGTTCCCCTGGCTCACCGTCGAGCGCAACATCGGGCTGCCGCTGCGCCGTACCGGGGCGAGCCGGGCCACCGTGAGCAGCGCGGTGGACAGCCTGCTCGCGGCCGTCGGGCTGCCCCGTTCGGTGATCGGCAAGTACCCGTGGCAGCTCTCCGGCGGCATGCAGCAGCGGGTCGCCATCGCCCGCGCACTGATCAACAAGCCGAAGATCCTGCTGATGGACGAGCCGTTCGCCTCGGTCGACGCGCAGACCCGGATCAGCCTGGAGGACCTCACCCTGCGGGTGTGGCGGGAGTGGAACAAGTCGGTCCTGTTCATCACCCACGACATCGACGAGGCGGTCTACCTCTCCGACCGGGTGGTGGTGCTCAGCAAGGGCCCGTCGACGGTGAAGGCGACCGTGGACGTGCCACTGCCCCGCGACCGCGACCAGATCCTCACCAAGCAGGAGCCGCTCTTCGGCAAGCTGCGCAGTGAGGTGATGGACCTCGTCATGGGCCACTGACCGGGCCGCCGCGGGCCGCCGGGACCGTCCCGCCGACGGGCGGCCCGGCGGCCCCCGCGGGCGGGTCGGCCGGCGGCACCGGCCGGACGGGGGTGCGACAATCTGACGGGGTGACCGCCGAACAGCCCGTCCCCGACGTCCGCACCCCCCGGGCCCAGCACGGGTCGAGCCCGCAGCACCTGCTGGCCACCCTGCTCGGCGAGTACCTCGACTCCGCGGACGCCGACCTGCCGTCGGCGGCGGTCATCGCGATGCTGCGGGAGTTCGGGGTCACCGAGCCCAGCGCCCGTGCCGCGCTGTCCCGGCTGGTCAAGCGGGGTCTCATCGCCGCCCGGGGCGACACCCGGCCGCCGGTCTACCACCTCACGCCCGCGGCGATCGCCAGGCACCGCTCCCGGATGCGGCACTTCCTGACCTTCGGCGCGCAGCCGCCGCACTGGACCGGCGACTGGGTGCTGGTCTCCTTCTCGATCCCCGGCTCCGGGCGGGCGGCCCGGCACGCGGTGCGCCGGGCGTTGACCGCCCACGGCTTCGTGGGCCTCTACGACAGCGTGTGGATCAGGCCGGGGGTCGACGCCGCGCCGGTCCGGGCGGAACTCTCGGCGCTGCTGGACCCCGTCGAAGGGGCCCGCTGGTCGGTGCTGCACGTCCGGTTCGACGAGGAGGCCGGGCCGCACGGCCCGGCCGCCGCATACGACCTGACCGGGCTGGCAGCCGGCTACGCGGCCTTCGTCGCGCGGTTCGCGCCGGTGCGGGCGGCGGCCCGTCGCGGCACTGTCGATCCGGCCACCGCGCTGGTGGCACGCACCTCGGCGATGGACGCCTGGCGGCGGTTCGCCGACACCGACCCGGATCTGCCCGCGCACCTGCTGCCGCAGCCCTGGCCCCGTGGTCAGGCCCGGGAGACCCTCCTCGACGTCCACTGCCGGCTCGGCGCGCTCGCCCGGGCGCGGCTGGTCGAGGTGACCGCCCCGCACTGGCCGGACGCCGCCCGGTGGATCACCCACTTCGACGCCCCGGGCGACCCCGCTCGACCGGAGCCGGTGGGCGTCCCGCGCCGCACCGGCTGAGCGTTTCCGCACGGGCGTCGCACCCGGCCCGCCAGGCGGGCAACACATTGACACTTTTCGTTACCCCGGTGATAGTAACTGCATACCGCGACCGCCTGTGGGGACTGCGGCCGGGCGGTCGACGCGTCCACGTCGGCCCGCCCCGTCGCCGGTGCTGACCACCCTGGTCGGGCCCGGCGGCAGACCCGCCACCGCAGGGGTGCCACCGCCGACACCCGCAGGAGGGTGCATGCCAAGGAGATCGAAGCTCTACGCGGGCCTGACCGCCGCGCTCGTGCCGGCAGCCGCCGTGCTGATGGCCCTCGGCGCGACGCCGGCCGACGCCGCAGTGGGCGGCTCGGGGCCCTACCCCGCCGACTACGAGACCTCGACCAGCCTGCCCAACCACACCATCTTCCGGCCCCAGACGCTGCCGGCCGAGCGCCTGCCCATCCTCGTGTGGGGCAACGGCGGCTGCTCGGCCAACGGCCTCTCGCAGGGCAACTTCCTGCGCGAGATCGCCTCGCACGGCTTCCTGGCCATCGCCAACGGCGGCCCGAACGCCTCCGGCTCCACCAACTCGCAGATGCTCACCCAGTCCATCGACTGGGCGGTGGCGGAGAACTCCCGCCAGGGCAGCAAGTACTACAACCGGATCGACACCGGCAAGGTCGCCGTCGCCGGCTTCTCCTGCGGTGGCCTGGAGGCGTACGCCGTCTCCAACGACCCGCGCGTCACCACCACCGGCATCTTCAGCAGCGGCCTGCTCAACGACGCCGACGACTACCAGCTCCGGCGGCTCACCAAGCCGATCGCCTACTTCGTCGGCGGGCCCAGCGACATCGCCTACCCCAACGCCATGGACGACTGGGGCAAGCTGCCCGCCGGGCTGCCCGCCTTCATGGGCAACCTGAACGTCGGGCACGGTGGCACCTACGACCAGCCCAACGGCGGCGAGTTCGGCCGGGTCGCGGTGCTCTACCTCAAGTGGCGGCTCAAGGGCGACACCACCGCCGGCAGCAACTTCGTCGGCGCGAACTGCGGGCTGTGCCGCACCCAGTGGACCGTCCAGCAGAAGAACCTGACGCTCGACGGCCCGCCCCCCACCACCCCGCCCCCCACCACCCCACCACCGACCACTCCCCCGCCCACCACCCCACCACCGACCACTCCGCCGCCGACGACGCCCCCGCCCACCACTCCCCCGCCCGGCGGCGCCGGCTGCACCGCCGTCTACGCCGTGCAGGACCAGTGGAACGGCGGGTTCGTCGCCAACGTCAGCGTCACCGCCGGGTCCACCGCGCTCACCGGCTGGCGGGTCACCCTGACCCTGCCGGGCGGCGCAGCGGTCAGCTCGGTGTGGAACGGCGTCGCCACCGGCACCAGCGGCACCATCACCGTCACCAACCAGAGCTACAACGGCCGGCTCGGTGCCGGGCAGAGCACCAGCTTCGGGTTCCAGGGCACCGGAAACGGCACCGGAACCACCGCCACCTGCACCGGAAGCTGACCGGCGCGCCCGCCGCGCGGGCGGGTCGCACGGTGCGGCGGGCCGGTACCGGGTACCGGCCCGCCGCACCGTGCTCTAGGGTGCCGGCATGACCAGCGCACCCCGGGAGGCGGAGACCCGCATCGGGCCGGTCGGCGCGCTGCTCTGCCGGCTGCTCTTCGTGGCCATCTGCCTGCCCGGCCCGGTCCTGCTCGCCGCCGACGTGACAGGCGACCTGCCGGTGTCACCCGGGGAACGTTGGGGGCTCGTCGCCGGCGGGGTGTTCACCACCATCGTCGGGGTCGGCTTCGGCATCTTCGGCTGGCGGGTGGTCGACCGGTCCCGCAGCGACGCCCACCGGCTCGACGCCACCGGGGTCGCCGCCACCGCCGAGATCCTCACCGTGGCGCACCACCTCGGCGGGGAGGGCCCGGAGCTGGATCTGCACCTGCGGATCAGCGGGCCCGGCTTCGCCCCCTTCGAGGCGGACACGGTCCGGCCCGACGACCCGGGACTCGTGCCCGGCCGGCTGCTGACCGCCGTCGTGGACCCGGCGAGCCGGCTCTACCGGGTCCGGTGAGGACGCCAGGCCCTCACGCCCCGCGCAGGTCCTCCTCGATCCGCCTGGCGGTGGCCAGCAGCGGCGGGAGCAACTCGCGCCGGATCAGCTCGAACGACCCCCGCGAGGCGTGCGCGGACAGGTTCACCGCCGCCACCACCGACCCGTGCGGGCCGTGGATCGGCGCGGCCAGCGACCGCAACCCCTCCTCCAGTTCCTGGTCCACGATCGCGTACCCCTGGGCGGCGATCTTCGTCAGGACGGCCCGCAACCGCACCGGGTCGGTGACGGTGCGCCGGGTCAACTGGTGCAACCGCGCGGTGGCCAGGTAGTCGTCCAACCGGTCCGCCGGCTGCGCGGCGAGCAGCACCCGACCCATCGACGTGGCGTAGGCGGGGAACCGGGTGCCGACGCTGATCCCCACCGTCATGATCCGTCGGGTGGGTACCCGGGCGACGTAGACCACCTCGTCGCCGTCGAGCACCGACACCGAGCAGGACTCGTGCACCTGCGCGACCAGCGCCTCCATGTGCGGTTGGGCGATCTCGGGCAGGCCCAGGCCGGACAGGTAGGCGTAGCCGAGGGCGAGGATCCGCGCCCGCAGCGAGAACAGCCGGCCGTCGGTGTGCACGTACCCCAGCTCGACCAGGGTGAGCAGGAACCGGCGGGCCGCGGCCCGGGTCAGCCCGGTACGGCGGGCCACGTCGCTCAGGGTGAGCTGCGGATGCTCGGCGTCGAACGCCCGGATCACCGCGAGCCCACGCTCCAACGACTGCACGAACTCCGGTGACCGTGCCGCCTGACCGCCCACCTCACCCAGCCTCCCGCCGCAGGGCCTCCCGGGCCACCGTGAACGCCCGGTTCGCCGCCGGTACGCCAGCGTAGACGCCGACCTGGAGCAGGACCTCCGCCACCTCCTGTTCGGTCAGCCCGTTGCCCAGCGCGGCCCGCACGTGCATCGCCAGCTCCTCCTCGTGGCGCAGGGCGGCGAGCACCGCGAGGGTGATGCAGCTACGGGTACGCCGGTCGAGGCCGGGTCGGGTCCACACCTCGCCCCAGGCGTAGCGGGTGATGAAGTCCTGGAAGTCGGCGGTGAACGCGTCGGTGCCGGCGACCGCGCGGTCGACGTGCGCGTCACCGAGCACCTGCCGACGTACGGTCATGCCGGCCTCGTGCCGTTCGCGGTCGTCCATCAGTCACCCGCCTGGTCGAAGTGTTCCCGCAGGAGTCGGCCCACCCGCCCGGGTCGCTCGACGTTGGCCAGGTGGGCCGCCGCGTCGAGGACGACCAGCCGCGCCCCGGGGACCCGCTCGACGATCTCCCGGGCGTGCCCGACGGGGATCGCCGGGTCGTCCGCACCGGCGACGACAAGCGTCGACACGCCGATCCGGCCCAGGTCGGGGCGCAGGTCCAGGGCGGCGATCGCCTCGCAGCAGGCCGCGTAGCCGGCCGGGGAGGTCGCGGTCAGCATGGCGCGGTAGCCGGCCACCAGAGCCGGGTGGGCGGCGGCGAACGGCGGGGTGAACCAGCGGGCCAGCACCGCGTCGGCGATCGCCGCCAGGCCGGCCGCGCGGACCGTGGCCGCCCGTTGCCGCCACGGGTCGGGCGGGCCGAGCCGGGCCGAGGTGCACAGCAGGGCGAGCCGGCGCACCCGGTCGGGCGCGTGGGCGGCGAGCCACATGCCGACCATGCCACCCAGGGACAGCCCCGCGTAGTGGACCCACGGCACGTCGAGGTGGTCCAGCGTCCGCAGCACCTCCCGGCCCAACAGCTCCACCGTGTACGGCCCGGCGGGCGTCGCCGAGCGGCCGTGGCCCAGGTGGTCGTACCGGATCACCCGGAACCGTCCGGCCAACGCCGCGACCTGGGGTTCCCACATCGCGCCGGTGGTACCGAGGGAACCGCCGAGCAGCAGCACCGGCGCGGTGGGCGGGCCGTCGACGGTTAGGTGCAGGCGGGAGGTCACGATCCGGCGTCCCGGGCGACGGCCAGCGCGGCGTCGACGAACCGGCCGGCCGACCCGAGCCACCGGTCCGGGTCGAGCGCCTCGTCGATCTCCGCCCCGGACAGGTGGGCGCGGATCTGCGGGTCGGCGAGCAGCGCGGCGCGGAACGCGGGTGCGGCGGCGGCGCGGGTGACCAGGTCGTGCGCGACGTCGCGGCCGACGGCGGGGGCCAGCCGGGCGGCGACGGCCTCGGCGAGCACCCGCCCGCCGGTGGCGTCGAGGTTCGCCCGCATCCGGGCGGCGTCGACCCGCAGCCCGCCCAGCAGCCGGGCGGACCGGGCGGTGGCACCCCCGGCCAGGTGCAGCAGGTCCCGCAGCGGCTCCCACTCGGCGTGCCAGCCGCCGGCGGCCCGTTCGTGCTCCTGCACCGCCGCGGCGAACAGGGTGGCGACGAGGCCGGGGCCACGGCGGGCGGCGGCCCCGACCAGGATCGCGTCGACCGGGTTGCGTTTGTGCGGCATGGCGGAGGAGCCGCCGCGTCCGTCGCCGCCCTCGGTGACCTCGCCGACCTCGGTCTGGGCGAGCAGTCCGACGTCGAGGGCGACCTTGCCGGTGGCCGCGAGCAGGCCACCGAGCGCGGCGGCCAGATCGAGTCGGGGCTGCCGTCGGGTGTGCCAGGGCAACGCGCTCGCGGGCAGCCCCAGGTGGGCGGCGAACCGGGCGGCGACGTCGGGGCCGGCCGGGCCGAGCGCGGCGAGGGTGCCGACCGCGCCGCCGAGTTGCGCGGGCTGCCCGCCGCCGGCCTGCCGGAGCCGGTCGCGGGCCTGGGCCAGGCCGGTCAGCCAGCCGGCGGCCTTGAGTCCGAACGTGGTGGGTGCCGCCTGCTGGCCGAGGGTCCGGGCGACCTGCACGGTGTGGCGGTGGGTGTCGGCGAGCCGGGCGGCGGCGTCGACGGCGGCGTCGAGGTACGGGCGCAACGCGTCGAGCGCCCGGACGGCCAGCAGGCTCAGCGCGGTGTCCAGGATGTCCTGGCTGGTCGCCCCGAGGTGCACCCAGGGTCGGGCCGGGGCGGGCACGGCGGCGGTCACCTCCCGCACGAGGGGGACGACGGGGTTCCCGGCGGCGTCGGCGGCCCTGCCCAGCGCCGCCGGGTCGTACCGCCCGGTGTGGCACGCGGTGACGATCGCGTCGGCCGCCGGGGCGGGCACGAGGCCGGCGTCGGCGCCGGCCCGGGCGAGCGCGGCCTCCGCGTCGAGCAACGCCCGCAGCAGGGCGCGATCGTCGAGTTCCGCGTCCACCGCCGGGCTGCCGGACAGGCCGGAGAGCAGGCCGTCAGACGGCGAAGAAGACGGTCTCACGGTCGCCCTGCAGATGGATGTCGAAGCGGAACCCGTCCGGTGCGGCGCTGGCCAGCAGCGTGTCCCGACGGTCGGCCTCCACCCCGGAGAGCACCGGGTCGACGGCGTTGGCCGCCTGCTCGTCGGGGAAGTAGAGCCGCGTCACCAGGCGGTGCAGCAGCCCCCGGCCGAGCACCGACAGGGTCAGGTGCGGGGCCTCGGTGCCGCCGTCCGGGTCGGGCAGCGGCCCCGGCCGGACCGTCAGTAGCCGGTAGCACCCCTGCTCGTCGGTCTCGCTGCGGCCGAACCCCCGGAATCCCGCGAGCCGCGGCGGCCGGGCCCCGCGCGGGTCGTCGGGGTGGTCGAACCGGCCGTCCGGGTCGGCCTGCCAGCTCTCCACCAGCGCGTCGACCACGGGTTCCCCGGTGCCGTCGACGATCCGGCCCCGGATCCAGAACGCGCCGGGGGTGCCCTCGGGGACGACGTACGGGCCGTCGGGCCAGTGCAGGCCGATGCTCAGGTACGGCCCGACGGTCTGCGCCGGGGTGACGCCCAGCCGGTCACTCATGGTCGCCGTCCTCGAAGGGGGTGCCCTCCCGGCCCCGCAGCACGATGTCGAAGGCGTAGGCCAGCGCCCACTCGGGCTGCGTGGCGGCGTGGTCGTAGCGGGCGACCAGCCGTTGCCGGGCCATCGGGTCACGCACCGAGTGCAGCACCGGGTCCTGGAAGAACAGCGGGTCGCCGGGGAAGTACATCTGGGTCACCAGCCGCTGGGTGAACGCCCGGCCGAACAGGGAGAAGTGGATGTGCGCCGGCCGCCAGGCGTTGTCGTGGTTGCGCCAGGGGTAGGCCCCCGGTTGCACGGTGACGAACCGGTAGCGCCCCTGGTCGTCGGTGAGCGTCCGGCCCACCCCGTCGAAGTGCGGGTCGATCGGGGCCGGCCAGGTGTCGCGGGCGTGGCGGTAGCGTCCGGCGGCGTTGGCCTGCCAGATCTCGACCAACGTACGCGGCACCGGCCGGCCGTCGCCGTCGCGGACCCGGCCGTGCACGATGATCCGCTGCCCCTGTGGTGACCCGTCGTGCTGGCGGGTCAGGTCGTGGTCGAGGTCGCCGAGGCGTCCCTCGCCCAGCAGCGGCCCGGTGATCTCGGTCAGCCGCTGCGGCAGGTGGGCCAGCGGCTGCCGGGGCGCCCGCGTCACGGTCGACCGGTAGCCGGGGCTGAACAGCGGCGGGTGGGCGTCGACGTCGTCGCGCCGGTACACCGGCAGCGGCAGCCGGCGGCCGGTGGTGTCCTCGGTCATGGTCGGCTCCCCTCGGCCGTCGCCCGCAACGCGCGCAGCACCGCCAGCTCGTGTGCCGTGGGCGGTTCGTTCGTGGTCAGCGGCTCGGCGACGGCGAGGTCCCAGCCGGTGGCGGCCCGCGCCTGCTCCCGGCTCACCCCGGGGTGCAACCGGGTCAGGGTCAGCTCGCAGCTGACCGGGTCGGGTTCCAGGACGCCGAGGTCGGTGATCACCAGTCGGGGGCCGCCGCCGCGCAGGCCGAGCCGTTCCCGGTCCCCCGGGCCCGTGCCGTAGCCGACCGAGGTGACGAAGTCGACCCGCCCGGTGAAGGTGCGCGGGTTCTGCCGGACGATCACCACGACCTCGCGGCAGGAGGCGGCGATCTCGGGTGCCCCGCCCGCGCCGGGCAGCCGGACGGCCGGGGTGGCGTAGTCGTCGCCGACGACCGTGGTGTTGAGGTTGCCGTACCTGTCGAGTTGGGCCGCGCCGAGGAAGCCGACATCGATCCGGCCGGGCTGGAGCCAGTAGTTGAACACCTCGGGCACCGACACGACCGCGTCGGCGGTGTCGGCGAGGACACCGTCGCCGATGGACAGCGGCAGCCGGTCCGGTTTCGCGCCGAGGCAGCCGGACTCGTAGACGAGCACCAGGTTCGGGGCGTGGGTGGCGCGGGCGAGGTTCGCCGCGGTGCTGGGCAGTCCGATCCCGACGAAGCAGGCGACGCCGTCGCGGAGCTGCCGGGCGGCGGCGACGGTCATCATCTCGTCGGCGGTCCACCCGGCCGGCGGGGGCGGACCGGTCACGTCGGCCTCCCGGGGTGGGGGGCGGGCCGCGCGGTCACGCCGCCGCCCCGGCCCGGTGCACGTGCCGGTCGAGCCAGGCGCGGAAGGTGTCGCGGTCCCGGCTGACGGCGTCCCAGGCCCGGTAGAAGTCGTTGTCCCGGACCGAGTAGCCCTGGGCGTAGGAGGGGTGGGCGCCGCCGGGCACCTCGGCCACGGCGGTGACCGCCCAGCCGGGCAGTACGACCTGCCCGGGGACGGGGGTCAGCTCGGGCACGACCTCCTCGACGGTGACCAGCGACCGGCGGGCGGCGAGCACCGCCTCCTTCTGTACGCCGGTGATGCCCCACAGCTGCACGTTGCCGGCCCGGTCGGCGCGTTGGGCGTGCACCACGGTCACGTCGGGGCGCAGGGCCGCCACGGCGGTGAGGGTCTCGCCGGTGAACGGGCAGTCGACCGAGCTGACGTTGGCGGTGTGCCGGGGCAGGTCGGTGCCGGTGTAGCCGCGCAACACGGCGAACGGCAGGCCGGACGCGCCGGCCACGTAACGGTTGGCCATCCCGGCGTGGCTGTGTTCCTCCAGCTCCAGCGGGCGCGGCCAGGAGTGCTGCACGGCGTCGCGGAACCGGTGCAGCGACCCCACGCCGGGGTTGCCGCCCCAGGAGAAGACCAGCCGGCGGGCGCACCCGGCGCCGATGAGCTGGTCGTAGACGACGTCGGGGGTCATCCGGACCAGGGTCAGCTCCTGCCGTCGCTGGCGGATGATCTCGTGACCGGCGGCGAACGGAATGAGGTGGGTGAAGCCCTCCAGGGCCACCACGTCACCGTCGCGGACCAGTTCCGCCACGGCCTGCGCCAGCGGGACGAGCGTCGCCATGGGCCTCCCGCCTCACCTCTGACCGGTGTTCGCCATGCGGACCGTCGTGCTCATGTCGAACGTACGACCGATGGCGACATCCGTCAATGTCCATCCCGGACCCGGGCATCGGGACGACCATCGTCCGGGCAGGGCGTTGACGGGAGCCGGGTCGCGTGCCAACGTTCAATGGGAGAACACCCGTTCGCCAAGCGAACGCTTTCGGTGGCCCGCCGCCGGGCCCCGGTGTCGGGCCGGCGTCCAGGAAGGACGGACCGGGATGCGTACCCAGGTCGGCATCGTCGGCGCCGGGCCGGCGGGGCTCATGCTGTCGCACCTGCTGCACCGGCAGGGCATCTCCTCGGTGGTGCTGGAGAGCCGCAGCCGCGAGCACGTCGAGCACCGGCTGCGCGCCGGGGTGCTCGAACAGGGGTCGGTCGACCTGCTGTGCCGCACCGGCGTCGGCGAGCGACTGCTCCGCGAGGGGCTGCGGCACGAGGGCATCGAACTGCGCTTCGCCGGGGAGTCGCACCGGGTGCCGATGACCGAGCTGACCGGGCGGGCGATCACCGTCTACGGGCAGCAGGAGGTGGTCAAGGACCTGATCGCCGCGCGCCTCGCGGCCGGCGGCACGATCCTGTTCGACGCCGGGGTGACCCGGCTGGACGGGCTCGACTCCCCCGACCCGGTGGTCCACTACCGACGCGACGGCCGCGACGAGGAACTGCGCTGCGACTTCGTGGCCGGCTGCGACGGGTTCCACGGGGTGAGCCGGGGCGCGGTGCCCGACGGGGTGCTGACCAGCTACGAGCGGGCGTACCCGTTCGCCTGGCTGGGGGTGCTCGCCGCCGCCGCGCCGGCCGTGGAGGAACTCGTCTACGCCCACCACGACCGGGGTTTCGCCCTCTACAGCATGCGCTCACCGCAGGTCTCCCGGCTCTACCTCCAGGTCGCCCCGGACGAGGACATCGCCGCGTGGCCGGACGAACGGATCTGGGCGGAGCTGCGGGTCCGGCTGGAGACGGTGCCGGGCTGGTCGCTCACCGAGGGGCCGGTGCTGGAGAAGTCGATCACCCCGATGCGCAGTTTCGTGGTGGAGCCGATGCAGTGGGAGCGGCTGTACCTGGCCGGGGACGCCGTGCACATCGTCCCGCCCACCGGGGCCAAGGGCATGAACCTGGCGCTGGCCGACGTGGCGCTGCTCGGCGAGGCGTTCGCCGCGTGGTACTCCCACGGCCGCACCGACCTGCTGGCGGGCTACTCGACCACCGCGCTGCGCCGGGTCTGGCGGGCCCAGCACTTCTCCTGGTGGATGACCTCGATGCTGCACCGGCTGGCGCACGACGACCCGTACGAGGCGAAGTTGCAGACCGCGACGCTGCGGTACGCCGCCACCTCGCGGGCGTACGCGACGAGCCTGGCCGAGAACTACGTGGGCCTGCCCGAGGTCTGAGCGACGCCACCACGACGCAACGTCGTTCAACTGATTCATGACGGGCGTCAGAAATTCTTGACTTTCGATGTCGGGGTGGCTGACCATGGCCACCACAGCGGCGTGCGCCCCCACGCAGCGGTTGGTTCCCCCCGCAGGTCCGAGGCATCCCGCCGACTTCCGACGCACCCCACCACCCCCGCCCAGGAAGGGCCTCGTCAATGAAGAAGGTCATGGCTCTCGGGTTGATCGCCGCCGCGGTCGCCCTCACCGGATGTACCGACTCCGACGCCTCCACCCCGTCCGCGCCGACCTCCGGCGACCTGCGCAAGGTCCGGGTCGCGGCGCTGCCGATCACCGAGACCGCCGCGCTGTGGGGCGGCATCAAGGCGGGCCTGTTCGCCGAGCGCGGGCTCCAGGTCGAGGTGCTGCCCGCCCAGGGCGGCGCGCAGGCCATCCCGGCGCTGATGAACGGCGACATCGACTTCGCCATCGGCCAGCCGTTCGGCCCGTTCCGCGCCGACCTGCAGAACCTCGGCGTCGTCATCATCGGCAACTACGCCTCCTCCTACGCCCAGGGCGACGACATCAACGCCGTGGTGGCCTCGGCGAAGTCGGGTGTCACCCGGCCGGCCGACCTCGCCGGCAAACGGGTCGCGGTCAACAGCCTGGGCGCGGCCGGCGACGTCACGATCATGGCGGCGGTGGAGAAGGACGGCGGCGACCCCAGGAAGGTCAAGTTCGTCGAGGTGGCCTTCCCGGACGCCCCGGCCCAGCTCGCGGCGGGCAACATCGACGCCGCCTGGGTGCCGGAACCCTTCGTCACCCAGCTGAAGGGCCGGGGCGACAGGTTCGTCGTGGCGCCCTACCAGGCGGTGGTGCCGGGCCTTGCCACCCTGACCACCATCACCACCACCGCCCGCCTCGACAAGGACGCCGAGCTGGTCGAGGACTTCTCCGCGGCGATGAAGAAGACCCTCCAGTGGGCGCAGGACCCGGCCAACGCGCCGGCCCTGCGGCAGGCCATCAAGGACAACCTCCAACTGCCGCCGCCGGTGGCGGAGTCGGTCAGGCTGCCGGCGTTCGGCTGGGACGTCGACCGGGGCAGCCTCCAGACGCTCGCCGAACTCGCCGGCAGGTACCGGGTGCTCGACCGGCAACCCGACCTCGACCGGCTCGTCCGCCAGCAGTAGCCGACCCGGCGACGCCCCGGCGGCCCGGCCGCCGGGCGACGCCACCCTCGGAGGTGACCCGCCCGTGCCCACCACCCGACGGCCACCCGCGTTGCGCAGGACGCTGCTCGGCGTCACCGGCCTGGCCGCCTTCCTCGTCGGTTGGCAGGCGATCCCGACGCTGGGCCTGATCGACCCGCAGTACCTGCCGTACGTGACCGACGTGCTGGCCCGGCTCGCCGAACAGCTCGTCGACCTGGCGTTCTGGCGGCGGCTCGGCAGCACCATGACCTCCTGGGCGATCGGGCTGACCGTGGCGACCCTCGCCGCCGTCGCCCTCGGCACCCTCGTCGGCCTGGTGCCGTTCCTACGCCGGAGCACCCACACGATGGTCGAGTTCCTGCGCCCGATCCCGTCGGTCGCGCTCATCCCGCTCGCCGTGCTGATGTTCGGCATCCAGCGGCAGGCCGCCCTGGTCATCATCGTCTACGCGTCGTTCTGGCAGGTGTTCGTGCAGGTGATCTACGGGGTCGCCGACGTCGACGCGGTCGCCCGGGACACCGCGCGCAGCTTCGGCCTGCGCCGCCGCGAGCAGTGGACGCACCTCGTCCTGCCGACCACCCTGCCGTACCTGATGACGGGTCTGCGGCTGGCGGCGGCGGTGGCGCTCATCCTGGCCATCACCGCCGAGATGGTGATCGGCAACCCCGGCCTCGGCCGCATGATCGAGCTGTCCCGCTCCGGCGGCGACGCGGTCGGCCTGTACGCCCTCGTCGTGGTCACCGGCCTGCTCGGGCTGGCGGTGAACCTCGTCTTCCGGTTCGTCGAACGGCGGACGCTGTCCTGGCACGAGTCCGTCCGTGGGGAGCGGGCGCTGTGACCGCGTACCCGGGCCGGATCGTCGCCGCGCCACGCCGCCGGGCCGGCACCCGGGCCGTGGCGGGCCTGCTGCACGCGCTCGGGCTGCCGATGCTGCTGCTGGTGCTCTGGGGCCTGGTGGCGACCAGGGCGACGAACCGGTTCTTCCCCGACCCGGTGACGATCGCCGACGCCTTCGTCGACACCTGGATCGGGCCCGCGTTCGCCCAGGACGTGCTGCCCAGCCTCTACCGCCTCGGTCTCGGGGTCGCCGCGTCGATCGTGCTCGGCGTCGCCGCCGGCACCGTCATCGGCCTGACCCCGTGGTTGCGCGAACTGCTCGAACCGCTGCTGGAGTTCCTCCGGGCCGTCCCGCCACCGGTGCTGATCCCGGTGGCGATGCTCCTGCTCGGCATCACCGACACCATGAAGGTCGTGGTGATCGTCTCCGGCGCGGTCTGGCCGATCCTGCTCAACACCGTCGAGGGGGTACGGGGCATCGACAGCGTGCTGACGCAGACCGCACGGTCGTTCCGGGTCACCCGGTGGGAGCGGCTGTGGTTCCTGGTGCTCCCCGCCGCCAGCCCCCGGATCATGGCCGGGGTCCGGCAGGCCCTCTCGGTCGCGCTCATCCTGATGGTGATCTCCGAGATGTTCGCCTCGTCGGCCGGGCTGGGTTACCGGATCGCCTACTTCCAACGCAACTACCTCGTCGCCGAGATGTGGAGCGGCATCCTGCTGCTCGGCGGGGTCGGCGTGCTGCTCGCCGTCGTCTTCGGGGTCGTCGAGCGGCGCGTGCTGCGCTGGTACCACGGAATCAGGGAGGTCAACCGTGTCTGACCGGGGCACCCTGCTGCGGGTGACGCAGCTCAACAAGGTCTACCGGGCCCGTACCGGCGACGTCGAGGCGATCGGGGACCTCAGCTTCACGATGGACGCCGGCGAACTCGTCTGCATCGTCGGGCCGTCCGGGTGCGGCAAGACCACCCTGCTGAAGTGCCTCGCCGGGCTGCTGCGCCCGACCGGCGGCACCGTCGAGATGCACGGCGCGCCGGTCACCGGCCCCAGCCCCGCCATGGCCGTGGTGTTCCAGG
Organism: Micromonospora sp. WMMD735; assembly: GCF_049178995.1. Classification (NCBI taxonomy): domain Bacteria; kingdom Bacillati; phylum Actinomycetota; class Actinomycetes; order Micromonosporales; family Micromonosporaceae; genus Micromonospora; species Micromonospora sp. WMMD735. The sequence continues at coordinate 633,662 of NZ_JBMHMJ010000002.1, read as the reverse complement.
AGTACGGCCGCAGCCTCTACCCGTGGCTGACCGTACGCGGCAACGTCGAGCTGCCGCTGCGGCACAAGCGGCTGTCCCGCGCGCAGCGGCACACCCTGGTCGCCGACGCGCTCGACGCGGTGGGCCTGGCGCACGCCGCCCGCAGCCACCCGTGGCAGCTCTCCGGCGGGATGCAGCAGCGGGTGGCGATCGCGCGGGCCGTCGCGTACCAGCCGGAGGTCCTGATCATGGACGAGCCGTTCGCGGCGGTGGACGCGCAGACCCGGGCCGACCTGGAGGACCTGGTGCGGGAGCTGCACGCCCGACGCGGGATCTCGGTGCTGTTCGTCACCCACGACATCGACGAGTCGGTCTACCTCGGGCAGCGGGTGCTGGTGCTCTCCCACGCGCCGACCCGGGTACGCGAGGACCTGGTGATCGACCTGCCCGCCGACCGCGACCAGATCACCACCCGCGCCCTGCCCCGGTTCACCGAACTGCGCACGCACGTCTACGGCGAGATCCAGCGGGCCAGACGCGGGCAGAATGTGGCCCCGCGACCCGCGCCGTGAGCGCGCCGGGCGTCAGAGGCGGCGGAGGGGATGACTGTGGCTAGGCGACAGCCCAAGCAGCTGGTGCTCGCCTTCTTCGGCGAACACGTCGTCGACGGCGACACCGGGCCGATCCGGGCCAGTGTCCTGATCACCGTGCTGGAGGGGGCGGGGGTCGCCGCGCCGGCGACCCGGGCCACCCTCGACCGGCTGGTGCGCAGCGGCGTCCTCGCCCGGGGGCGCAGTGGTCGGGAGACGCTGTTCTCGCTGACCGAGCACGGGGCGGCGGTGCTGCGGGAGGCGACGTACCGGGTGCGCGGGCCGCGGCCGTTCGACCCGCAGGGCAGCGGTTGGACCCTCGTCACCTTCTCGATCCCGGAGGAGCAGCGGACGCTGCGGCACCGGCTGCGCTCCACGCTCACCTGGGAGGGTTTCGCCCCGATCCGCGACGGGCTGTGGCTGGCCCCCGGCGAGGTCGACCTCGCCGGGTCGTTGGAGCCGCTGCGCCGGGATCTCGCCCCGCACCCCGTGGTCGCCTTCCACGCCCGCGAACTCGCCGGCTTCCCGATCGGCGACAGCGTCCGCGCCGCCTGGGACATCGAGGCGATCCGGCGCGAGCACCTGGCGTTCATCGACAGGTGGGCCGACCCGGCCGCGACCACGGCGACGGCGGGCGCGCTGACCCTGCGCACGATGCTGGTGGCGGACTGGCTGGCGCTGCTGCGGGCCGATCCGAGACTGCCTGCCGAGTTCATGGACGCGCAGTGGCCGGCCGCCCGGTCGGCGCAGACCTACCGCCTGGCGCACCGGGCGCTGGCCGAGGCGTCCGCGGCGGAGTTCGCCGCCCTGGTCACCCACCGGCCCACGGTCAGCCGGCGAACCGCGCCCGCAGCTCGGCCTTCCTGACCTTCCCCGACGCGGTGCGCGGCAGCTCGTCCACGACGACCACGTTCTTCGGCAGCTTGTAGCGGGCGACCCGGCCGTCGAGGTGGGCCCGGACGGTGCCGGTGTCCACCGAGGCCCCCGCCCGGACCGTCAGCACCGCCCACGGCACCTCCCCCCAGCGGTCGTCAGGCACCCCGATCACGGCCGCCGACACCACCCCGTCGATCTCGCCGAGCAGCAGTTCGAGTTCGGCCGGGTAGATGTTCTCGCCACCCGAGATGATCATGTCCTTGAGCCGGCCGGAGACGTAGAGGTAGCCGTCGTCGTCCAGGCGGCCCAGGTCGCCGGAGCGGAACCAGCCGTCGGCGGTGAACGCCTCGGCGGTCGCCTCCGGCAGGCCGTGGTAGCCGGGGAAGACGTTGGGCCCGGCCACCTCGATCTGACCCACCGCTCCGGGGGGCAGCACCGCACCTGTCGGGTCGGTGACCCGGACGTCGGTGAAGAAGTGCGGCAGGCCGACGCTGCCCTGCTTGGCCCGGGTCATCGCCGGCGGCAGCGCGGTCGCGCCCGGCGACGCCTCGGTCATCCCGTACCCCTGGGAGAACGACAGGCCGCGCGCCTCGTACGCGTCGAGGACGCGGGTCGGCACGGCGGACCCGCCGCAGGTGAGCTTCGTCAGCGTGGACAGGTCGGTCGAGGCCCAGTCGGGGTGGTCGGCCAGCAGTTGGTAGGTGGTCGGCACGCCGCTGAGCATGGTCACCCGGTGCCTGGCGATCTGCGCGAGCGCCCGGCCCGGCTCGAAACCGCGCTCGATGACCATCGTGGCCCCCTTGAGGATGACGGGCAGCGCGCCCATCCCCAGCGAGGCGACGTGGAACAGCGGCGAGATCATCAGCGCCACGTCGGTGGAGACCACGTCGTAGTCGACCACGCAGTTGAGCGCCACCCAGGTCAGGTTGCCGTGGGTGAGCACCGCGCCCTTGGCCCGGCCGGTGGTGCCCGAGGTGTAGACGATCGCCGCCGGGTCGGCGGGGCCGGGGTCGGCGTGCCCGGCCCGTGCCGGGTCGGCGTCGCGGGTCAGCGTCGCCAGGCCCGGCCGGTCCGGGGTGCCCTCGCCGGTGACCAGCACCCGTGGGGGCCGGGTGGTCGGCAGCGCGGCGGCCACCGGCACCGCGAAGTCCGGGTCGTGGATCAGCACCCGGGCCGCGCAGTCGGTCAGCACGTGGCCGATCTCGGGAGGTGCGAGCCGGGTGTTGACCGGCACGAACACGGCACCGAGCCGCACCGTCCCGAACATCACCTGGAGGAACTCGGGGCTGTTCTCGCCGAGGTAGGCGACGGTGTCGCCGGTGCCGACGCCGTACTCCCGCAGCACCGCCGCGGCCCGGTCCACGGCGTCGGCGAACTGCGCGTAGGTGACGGTCGCGCCCGCGCCGTGCACGAGGGCGACCCGGTCCGGGGACCTGAGCCGACGCCGGGCCACCCAGGCGCCGATTCCGTGCTGGTGCATCAGCAGTCTCCTGGTGGTGGAGGTGGGATGATCAGCTGGCCGGACGCGGGGCCTCAGGCGTGGAAGCGGTACAACCCCCGGGCGACCACCGCCGGCTTGGTGCCGCCCTCGATCTCGATGGTCTGGTCGACGGTGAGCTGGTAGCCGTCCCGCACCTCGGTCACCTCGACGACGGTGGCCCGCATCCGCACCCGCGCGCCGACCACGACCGGTGCGGGGAAGCGCACCCGGTCCAGGCCGTAGTTCACCTTGGTGGACACGCCCTTGACCTCCAGCAGCTCGGTCCAGAACGGCACCGCCAGCGACAGGGTGAGGAAGCCGTGGGCGATCGGCGCGCCGAACGGGCCGGCCGCCGCCCGCTGCGGGTCCACGTGGATCCACTGGTGGTCGTCGGTGGCGTCGGCGAACAGGTTCACCTGGTCCTGGGTGACCGTCCGGTAGCCGGTGTGCCCGAGGTCGGTGCCGGCGAGGTCGGCGAGCTGGTCGTAGGTGATGGTCGTCGTCATGGCGACTCCTCTCGTCGGTGCGGGGCGAGACCCAGCAGCCGGGCCGCGTTGTCCTTGAGGATGCCCGGGAGCACCTCCGGCCTCAGGTCGGTGGCCGCCACGTCACGCAACCACCGGTCGGGGGTCAGCAGCGGATAGTCGGTGCCGAACAGCACCCGGTGCCTCAGCACCGAGTTGGCGTGGCGCACCAGCGCGGCCGGGAAGTACTTCGGGCTCCAGCCGGACAGGTCGATCCAGGTGTTGGGCTTGTGGGTGGCCACCGACAGCGCCTCGTCCTGCCAGGGCACCGACGGGTGGGCCATGACGATCTGCAGGTCGGGGAAGTCGGCGGCGACCGGGTCGAGCAGCATCGGGTTGGACAGCCCGAGCCGCAGGCCGTAGCCGCCGGGCAGGCCCGCGCCGATGCCGGTCTGTCCGGTGTGGAAGATCGCCGGGAGGCCGGCGCGTTCGATCAGGGCCCACAGCGGGGCGTACGCCTCGTGGCCGGGGTCGAAGCCCTGCACCGTGGGGTGGAACTTGAACCCGCGTACCCCCTCCTGCTCGATCAGCCGGGTGGCGAGGTCGACGGCCGCCGGGCCGGTGCGCGGGTCGACCGACCCGAAGGGGATGAGCACGTCGGCGTGCTCGGCGGCGGCGCGGGCGATCTCGGCGCTGGACAGCGGCGGGTGCCGCAGTTGGGTGCCCGCGTCGACGGTGAAGACGACGGCCGCCATCTGCCGCTCGCGGTAGTACCGGGCCACCGCGTCGACGGCGGGTCGGGGCCCGTCGGTGCGGAAGTACTTCGACACGGCGGCCACCAGCGGTTCGGGCAGCGAGGCGTGGCCGTGGTCGTCGACCTCGATGTGCACGTGCATGTCGATCGCGGTGACGGCGTCGAGGTCGATTGCGGACTGGTACACGGGCGGCGGCCTCCGTCGGGCGGGTCCGGGCCGGCGGGGCGGGCGGACGGTCTCGTCGGTCAGGTGACGGTCGGCCGGGTCAGGGGCTCGCCGGCTGGAACTGGGCGGGCAGTTCGGGGAAGCGTTCGCCGACGCTCTGCGCGGCCCCGTCGAACGTCGTCGGCCAGGCCTCCACCAGCGCGTCGTAGGTCCAGCCGCCCTCGCGGTAGGCGGTCAGCGCCGCCTCCGGGTGGGTCCAGATCTGCAGGCGGTCGCCGCCGACCCCGATCACCTGCCCGGTGATCTTGGCCGCCGCGTCGGAGGCGAGGAAGGCGACCAGCCCGGCCACGTCGTCGACGGTGCCGAAGCCGAGGTCGTGCCGGAAGAACGCGGGCATCGGCTCACCGTCGGCCTCGGCGCGGACGGCGGCGGCGAAGTAGGGGACGGTGGCGGTCATCGCGGTCGCGGCGACCGGGACGACGGTGTTGGCGGTGATGCCGGCCCGCTTCAGCTCCAGCGCCCAGGTGCGCACCATGCCGACGATGCCCGCCTTGGCCGCCGCGTAGTTGGTCTGGCCGAAGGTGCCCCGCTGGCCGGTGGGCGAGCCGATGCAGATGATCCGGCCGCCCTCGCCGGCCTGCCGCATGTGCCGCACCGCCGCGCGCACGGTGGTGAAGGTGCCGCGCAGGTGCACGGTGACGACGGTGTCGAAGTCGTCGTCGCTCATCTTCCACAGCACGGTGTCGCGCAGGACCCCGGCGTTGGTGACCAGGGCGTCGAGCCGGCCGAACGCGGCCAGGGCGGTGTCGACCAGTTCCTGGGCCGTCTCGGTCGGGCCCACCGGCGCGGTCACCCCGACGGCCCGCCCGCCGGACGCCTCGATCGTGGCCACCGCCTCGGCCGTGACGTCGGCGTCGACGTCGTTGACCACGACGTGGGCGCCCCGCCGCGCCAGCTCCCGGGCGTAGGCCAGGCCGAGGCCCCGCCCGGAGCCGGTGACGATGGCGACTCTGCCGTCCAGTGACATGGGCACTCCCTTCCGTCGATGCGATCTGAGCACGAACCATTGAGAATGTCAATTATTCAGGAAGCTTGCTACCATCGTCGCCATGCCCGCCGAACGGACCCGGTCGACCGGCAGCGACCGGCTGCGGGACAGCGCGCTCGCCGGTGACCTGAGCTTCCTGCTGGCCCGCGCCAACGCGCTCGCCCTCGCCGCGGCGAACGCCGCCCTGGCCACCTACGGCCTGAAGGCCCGCTCCTACTCGGTGCTCGCGCTGGCCGCCGACGACGCCCGCCCGACCCAGCGGGAGCTCGCCGAGTTCCTGCGGCTCGACCCGAGCCAGGTCGTCGCCCTCGTCGACGGGCTGGAACAGCGGCACCTCGTCGAGCGGCACGCCGACCCCGCCGACCGGCGGGCCAACGTCCTCGTCGCCACCGACGCCGGCCGGGACCTGTTCGCCCGCGCCCGCGACGCCGTCCGCGCCGTGGGGATCGACTCGATGTCCGTCGTGCCGGCGCAGGACCAGGCCCGGCTGGCCCGGCTGCTGCGGCTGCTGGCCTTCCCCGACTGATCCGCCTCACCCGGGCGTGCTGCCCAGGGCCCGGGACAGCACCCGGCCCGCCGCCTGGACCAGCGGGGCCAGCGCCACCGGGTCCGCCCGGTCGTGGGCGACCACCAGCGACAGCGCCGCCACCACCCCCTCCGGGGCCCGGATCGGCGCGGCCACCGACAGGGCGTCCATGGTGACCTGCCGGTCGCTGACCGCGTACCCGACCCGGCGCACCTCGGCCAGGCAGCGACGCAACCGCCCCGGATCGGTGACGGTCAACGCGGTGTAGCGTTCCAGCGGCGCGGCCAGCACCCGTTCCTGCACCTCGGCCGGTGCGTGGGCGAGCAGCACCAGCCCGACCCCGGTGGCGTGCAGGGCGAACCGGCCGCCCACCCGGGTGCGCACCGGCACCGCCTGCCGGCCGGCGATCCGTTCGATGAAGACCAGTTCGAGCCCCTGCCGGACGGCGAGCTGCACGTTCTCGTGTGTCACCTCGTACAGGTCCTCCATCACCGGCAAAGCCACCTCGCGCAGCCCCAGGCCCCGGGGCGCGAGCGAACCCACCTCCCACAGCCGCAGGCCGATCCGGTACCGCCCGTCCCCGCCGCGCTCCAACGCACCCCAGGCCAGCAGTTCCGCCACCCGGCGGTGCACGGTGGACAGCGGCAGCCCGGCCCGGCGGGCCAGCTCACTGAGCGTCAGGGCCGGGCTGGCCGGGCTGAACGCGTCGAGCAGCGCCAGCACCCGGCTGGTCACCGTCCGACCCGGCTGCCCGCGCATCCCACCATCCTCCCCGCCCGCGCCGGCTGGTCACAGCTCCAGGACGAGCCGTGGGGTACGGGCCCGCGAGACACAGATCAGCATGGTGTCCCCGGCGGCGCGGTCCTGGTCGGACAGCAGGCTGTCGCGGTGCTCCGGCACCCCGGCCAGCACCGGGGTCTCGCAGGTACCGCAGGTGCCCTCCCGGCAGGACGACAGGACCGGCACCCCGGCCTCCTCCACCGCCCGCAGGATCGGCACCCCCGGCGGCACGGTCACCGTCCGCCCGGACAGCGCCAGTTCCACCTCGATCGCCGTGTCCGGCCCGGCGGTGTCGTCCCGGGGGGCGAACCGCTCGACGTGCAGCCCGCCGGGCGGCCAGTCCCGGCAGTGTTCCTCCACCGCCCGCACCAGCGACTCCGGGCCGCAGCAGTAGACGGGGCCGTCGCCGGGGCCGGCCAGCAGCCCGGCCAGGTCGAGCAGCCCGGTCTCGTCCTGCGGGTACAGGCCGACCCGGTCGCCGTACCGGTCACGCAGCGCGGTGGCGTACGCCATCGCGGCGCGGGTGCGTCCGCCGTACGCCAGGTGCCAGTCCGCGCCCGCGGCGTCGGCGGCGGCGACCATCGCCACGATCGGGGTGATCCCGATGCCCCCGGCGACGAAGCGGTACCGCCGGGCCGCGACCAGCGGGAACGTGTTGCGGGGCCCGTGCACCCGGACGGTCCCGCCGACGGTGAGCCGCTCGTGCGCCGCCCGGGAGCCGCCGCGCCCCGCCGCCTCCCGCTGCACCGCGATCCGCAGGACCGACCGGTCGGCGGGGTCACCGCACAGCGAGTACTGCCGCAGCAGACCGGGGCCCAGTTCCAGGTCGACGTGCGCCCCCGGCTCCCACCCGGGCAGCGCCGCGCCGTCGGGGCGGGCCAGGCCGAACTCGACGACCCCGGCGGCCACCTGCCGGCGGGCCACCACCACCAGGTGAGTTCCGGTCACGCCGGCACCGCCTGCCGGCCGGTCGGGTCGCCCGCCGGCACGATCGGGACGTGGTGGCCGCGCGGATGGTCGAGCAGCCACTGCCACAACGCGACAGGCTCCTCGGCGAGCCGCTGCGCGCCGCAGTGGCAGATGCCGCGCAGGGTGTCGGTGCCCGGCACCCAGTGGACCCGGTAGACCCGGCCCCCGTCGACCGCGGGGGTCACCGGGGCGCTCCCACCGTCCCCGACCCGACGAGCCGGGCCAGCAGCCGCCGGGCGGCCAGCCCACCGGTGTCGATGTTGATGCTCAGCTCCTGGTACCGCTCCGGTTCCGCGGCGATCACCCGCTCCAGGACGTTCAACGCCGCCACGTCCTGCATCACCACCGTGTGGTTGCTCTGGTGCAGGTACGCGCTGACCGACTCGTCGTCGACCGCGAAGTCCCGCGCCACCGCCCAGAAGTCGTACGTGCTGTGCGCGGTCGACGGGGTGATGGCGTAGACGATCTCAGCGTGGAAGGCGGCGCTGTCCTCGCCCTCGGCGGGTGGATGGACACCCTGCGGGGCGATCCGGCTGTGCAGCAGGTAGAGGCAGGGCGGGTGGTACTCGATGTCCTGCCAGCGGGTGATCCGACCCTGGATGCCTGTCGAGCGGGCGTAGAACGGCGGACACTCGGCGTCGTCCATGTGCCGGCTGACGTGCACCACGCCCCGGTCCTCGTCCACCTCGGTGGTGATCGGGGTGTCCGCCACCTCGGGGGTGCCGATGTAGCCGCCGTGCAGGTAGGTCTCGTGGGACAGGTCCATCAGGTTGTCCACCAGCAGGCCGTAGCGGGCGTCCAGCGGGGCCATGCCACGGACCACCGCGTACCGGGGGTCGACCAGCCACGGCGCGCGGGGGATCGTCGCCGGGTCGGCCCGGTCCCGGTCGCCGATCCACACCCAGACGAAGGAGTCCTGCTCCACCACCGGGTACGCCGCGACCCGCGCGGTACGCGGAATCCGCTGCTGCCCGGGGACGAAGACGCAGACCCCGGTGGGGTCGTAGGTGAAGCCGTGGTAGCCGCAGACGACGGTGTCGCCGTCGAGGCGGCTCTGCGACAGCGGATAACGCCGGTGCACGCACCGGTCGGCGAGCGCCACCGCCTCCCCCGCGCCGGTGCGGTACAGCACCAGCGGCTCACCGAGCACGGTGCGGGCGAGCAGGTCCCGGCCGACCTCGACGCCGTGGGCCGCCACGTACCACTGGTCCCGGGCGAACTCCATCCGCACGACCTCCTCGCGGGCTGACCATCGACGGAGACGAATCATCGCGTCCGGGGCCGGCGCCCGGGACCACGCCTTCCGTTGAGTGGAAGACGGGGTGACGGCACCGCGGGCCGCCGAACGCGCCGGACGCCGCCCGAGCGGGTCACCACGGCTGCGGCCCGTGCGGCACGATGGTCGGGTGGACACGCAGGGCTACTCCTTCGACAACGCCAGCGAGCAGGCCACCGCCCACCACGACGCGCTGGCGGACCTGTTGGACGAACCGACCCGGGCCGCCCTCACCGAACTCGGCGAGCTGACCGGCCGGCGCTGCCTGGAGGTGGCCGCCGGGGCCGGCAGCATCGCGCTGTGGCTGGCCGACCGGGCCGCCGAGGTGGTCGCCACGGACATCGCCCCGCAGCACGTCCCGGCCCGGCCCGGCCTCGTCGTACGCCGCGAGGACATCGTCACCGACCAACCACCTGGCGCCTTCGACCTGGTGCACGCCCGGCTGGTCCTGTGCCACCTGCCCCGCCGGGAGGAGGCGCTGCGGCGGATGGTCGCCGCGCTACGGCCCGGCGGCGCGCTGCTCATCGGCGAGTTCGCCCACCCGCCCGCCGACTTCGTCGCCGACGCGCCCGACGCGGCAACCGCCGACCTGCTGATCCGTTACCTCGCCGCCCACGTGGCGGCGCTGACCGCCCGCGGCCTCGACACGGGGTGGGCGCTGCGGGCCCCCGCCGCCTTCGCCGACGCGGGGCTGACCGACGTGCGGTCGGGCACCACGGCACACCGGTGGCGGGGTGGCGGCCCGGGCTGCCGGTTGCTGCGGGCCGGCATTCCGCAGCTACGGGCCGCCCTGCTGGCCCACGGGGCGACCGACGCCGACCTCACCGCGACGATGGCCGCCCTCGACGACCCCCGGCTGGTTCTCAACGGTTTCCCCTTCGTGCAGGTCAGCGGGCGCGCCCCGCACCGCCCGGCCTGACCTCGCCGGTCCGTCGCCGCCGACCCGGCCCGGTCAGGCCCGGACCCGGCGGGCCGAGCGGGGTGCGGGGCTGGTGGGCCGGCCCACCCGGGTGACGTGCAGCAGGCGCTGCGGCGCGACGTCGAGCAGCGCACCGAGCGCCGCCCGGGTGGCGGGGACGTCGATGAGCTGGCTCAGCGGGTGGGCGGCCAGGCCCGCCGTGTGCAGGGTCAGCCAGGCCCGCTGCAGCACCCGTCCGAACTCGACCTGGCCGGGCGGGTCGAGGTGGTCGGGGGCGAGCAGGACCAGCACGGTGCCGCCCTGGGCGAGGGGGTCGCCAGCGGCGGCGGCGAGCAGTCGCGGCAGGCCCAGCGGGCGCAGCACCGGGTACCCGGCCAGCGCCGCGCGCAGGCCGACGGCGGCGGGGCGCGACAGGGCGAGGCACCTGTCGGTCAGCCCGTCGGCGTGGTAGCCCGGGTGTGCCGGGTCGAGCCGTAGCCAGTGCCGGAGTTCCGCGACGATCGCCGGGTCGGCGTACTGCCGGCGGTCGGCGGTGCGCAGCAGGGTGCCGAGCCGGCCGGCGTCCGGCACGGCCCGTACCCTGCCGCCGGCCGGGCGGGCGACCGCGTCCAGCGCGGTGCGGGTGTCGGCGTCCACCGTCCCGGCGAGGATGCCCCGGTGGGTCCGGCGTTCCCACACGTCGGTGGTGCGGAACGGCGTCGGGTAGCGGTCCGGGGCGGGCCGCAGCGACCCCACCCACCGGTGCTGTTCGTCGTGGTCGGCGACGTACTCCAGCCGCAGGCCGGCGTCGGCCGCGACGATCAGGCACGTTTCGACGAACGCGCCGAGGGACAGCCGCAGGTCCCGGCCGGTGGGGTCACCGACGGGCAGGGTGTGGGCGGGGTCCCAGCCGATCCGGATCGCGTCGGGCTCGTAGCGCAGCCGCCACGGTTGGGTGTTGTGCGCGCTCGGGGCCCGCCAGCACCACGGTTCGAGGGCACGGAACGCGTCGTGGTCCACTAGCGCTCCTTCGCGTAGAAGGTGTACCCGTGCAGCGGGCGACCGCCGAGGTGGCGGTACTGTGCGGCCGAGGCGACGTTGTGCCGCTCGACGTAGGTGCTGCGCAGTGTGGTGTAGCCGCTGGCGTACAGGTTGCGGTGCAGGTGGGTGGAGAGCAGCCGCTGGTAGCCGCGCCCCTGGTACTGCGGGAGCACCCCCTTGACGATCAGCACCGCCTCCCGGCGGTAGCGGCGGCGGGCGGCGAGCAACCGGGCCTGGTTGAGCAGGTGCAGGTCGCCCCGGACGGCGATCAGGAACTCGCTGATGTCGGGTACGCAGAGCACGAACGCGACCGGCTCACCGTCGCGGGTCAGGTAGAGCAGCAGCGACTCGTCCAGCAGGTACGCCAGCCCGTCGGTCTGCCGCCGTAGCTGCGCGGCGGAGATCGGCGTGTAGTAGCCGAGTTGGGCGAAGGAGGCGTTGAGCATTCCGCGCAGCAGGTCGAGCTGGTCGTCGAGGTGGCGTACGTCGCCCCGGTGCAGCGCGATCCGGGCGCCGTCCGGGTCGACGTGCACCGGCGGGAGGGGCTCCGGTGGGGCGGGCACGGGGCAGATCCAGGTGTCGGCCTCGAACCGGCGGACGAACCCGTACGCCTCGTAGGCGGTCGGGTACCACGGCGGGTTCCAGGCGCTGTCGACGAAGCCCCGCTCGGCGTGCCCTGAGGTGATCACGCCACCGGCCTGGTTGGGCAGCAGCGCCACCGGGCCGAACAGCAGGTCCCGGTCGGTGCCGGCGTGCGCGGTGATCGCGTCGAACAGCGGCTGCGCCGCCGGCTCGGTGAACTCGGTGAGCCCGAAGAGCTGGCACCGGCGGCCGAGCTTCGCGTCGAGGTCCGCGTCGGTGTGCAGGGTGGTCCGGCCGACGACCGTGCCGGCGGCGTCGCGCAGCAGGTACAGCGGCACGCCGTCGCGCCACCAGCGGCGGATCTGCTGGCGGGGGGTGGGCACGTGGCGGGGTTCGCCGGCGTAGAGCCGGTCGCCGAAGGCGAGGAACTGCCGCAGGCCGCGCCGGTCGGTGACCCGGGTGAACCGGTGCCGGGCGGGGCTCACCGGCGGACCGCCGGCCCGGTCGTCTCCGCACCCAGCGGGGTGAAGGTGTCGATGTGCCCCATCTCCGGACCCTCGGCCCGCCAGGTGCCGTTGGAGTAGCCGTCGGGGCTGGCGGTGTAGAGCCGGATGAAGCCGGCGGTGGCGTTGCGGGTGCCGTCGGTCAGCCAGACCATCAGCCGGCGGTGGTGCCGGGTGCGGGCGAAGCGCAGCATCGCGTCGCGGTCGGTGAAGAACGCGATGGTGCCCAGGGTCAGCGGGAACTGCCAGTAGACGGTGTGCCAGCAGTAGCCGTTCATCCGACGCATGTCGCGCAGCATCCGGAACCAGGACGGGGCGAGCCGCAGCAGCACCAGCGGGTTGGTGTAGCGGGTGCCGCCGATGAACATGGCGCCGGCGCGGGCCTGCGCGGGGGCACGGGAGAAGTCACGGGTACGCATGGTCACCTCACCAGGTAGCTGTTCTTGATCTTCTGTTGCCCGGCGAACGGGCCGGTGCCGGCGTCGTGCAGTTCGACCCGCAGGTCACCGGCGGTGGCGTCCTCCACCAGGGACTGCGCGAAGTCGCGGGAGACCGAGGTCAGGTGGCGGCGGACGCCGAGGCGGCACGCGTCGGCGAGCGCGGCGCGTTGCGGGGCGGCCAGCGGGCGGCGCAGTTCGAGGTGGATCACCGGCCGGCTCTCCAGCGTCGCGTCCTCGACCAGGGCCAGGCAGAACCGGCTGATCTCGGCGGCGTACGGGTTGCCGACGTAGAGGCCGTACTCGACGTCCTGCGGGTAGAGGTTCGCACCGAGGTAGGAGATGGTGGAGTCACTGCGGCCGAAGAGCAGCAGCAGTGGCAGCGTCATCCGCTCGGCGGCGAGCGCGGGGCGCAGTTCGGCCCGGCGTACCGGGTCGGCGCAGACCAGCTCGACGGCCCGCTGGTACGACACGAGCAGCGCCTCGTCCCCGACGTTGTACCGCAGCCGGGGCTGGAGCACGTCCCCGGTGACCGTGCAGAGCAGTTCCCGTCGCTCGTTGGTCTCCAGGTAGGTGGCGAACGGGTTGTACTGGAACACCATCGGCAGCCGTTGCTCGCCCGCGCCGAGCAGGGCGTCGCGCAGCCCCCGGTCGGTCTGCAGGCGGCGGCGCAGCCACACCGTGAACCGGGTCTCCGCGCCGATGCCGATGCTCAGGTCCGACGCCCCGTACGCCGACCGGACGCGGGTGAAGCGTTGCTCCAGGTAGTCGCGCAGCGCCTCGGTCATCGCCTCCCCGCCGCAGCTGGCCGCGACGCGGTACCGCGACCAGGGGAAGCCCTCGGCGTCGAGCCGGTCGCGCAGGTGCTTGAGGAACGGCGGGTAGGCGGTCACCAGGTAGTCGAAGTCGGGGCCGAACTCCCGCAGGGTGTCGATGATCTTCCCGAGGTCGGGGCCGGTGTTCTTCACCACCGCGATCCGGGCCATCGCCGCGCCGGTGGTCGTCCCGGTCGCCCAGGCCCCCATCGAGTAGGCGTTGATGACGAACGGTCGACGCATCGGGAAGACCAGTCCGGTGTAGCCGGCGATGTCCCGGTGCACGGCGTGCAGTTCGCGTTCGCCGCGCGGCCAGTTGAACGGCTGCCCGGCCGAGCCGGCGGACTCGTCGACGACCACCCCCCGGGTGGGCAGCCGGCCGTGCCGGCACCGGGCGGTGGCGTCGTGGGCCAGCACGTAGCTGCGCTTGTCGGTCTCGGGAAAGTCGGTGAGCCGGCGGCGCACGCCCGCCGGGCGGGCCTGCAGGAAGGCCCGGTAGGCGGGGACCTGCCGGGCGGCCCGCGCGCACACCGCGCGGGCGTGCGCGGCGGCCAGCGCGTCCAGTGCCGGATGGTGCCGCCGGGCCGTCCAGCGCCAGCCGGCGGGGTGCCGGGCGGCGAGCCGGCCCAGCGCGGCCACCGCGCGGCCGAGGGCCCCCAGGCCGACCTGCCGGCCGTGCGCCACCACTGCCGGCAACGGCGATTCGACGGTACGCAGGGCGACGGGTCGGTGCGGTAGCTCGGCCATGCCGACCACTCTGTCCGGGTCGGCGCGCCGGGTCCTGAGGCCGGATGCGGTGGGTACCTGAGTATCCCTACTCGGTCGGCCGCCCCGGGGTGGGCGTGCCGGGGCGTTCCGGGCACGCCCACCCGGCCGGGGTCAGCCGGTGGGCCGGCCGAACCAGCGGGCCAGCTGGCCGTCCAGGTCGCTCTGGTCGTCGCCGAGCCAGGCGACGTGACCGTCGGGGCGCAGCAGGACGCCCGGGGTGTCCAGGGCCACCGTGGGGTCGGTGAGGTGGTCGACCCGGTCGGTCCAGCCGGCGACGCCGAGCCGGCCGGTGCGGTCCAGCAGCAGGCCCCGACCGTGGCGCAGCCGGTCGTAGAGGCGACCCTGACGCAGGTCGAGGTCACGCAGCCGCCGGCCGAGCAGGTCCGGTCCCGGGCCGAGGTCGTAGCGGACGCCGATCGCGGTGATCTTCTCGGTGAGGTGGCGGTTCACCGCGTCGAAGGCCACCAGTTCGGTGAGCAGCCGGCGTACGGCCTGCGCGCCCGGCCCGTCGGACAGCAGTTCCGTCTGGGCGCGGGTGTTGTCCAGCACGTCCGCGGCGACCGGACGGCGTTCGTCCTGGTAGGTGTCCAGCAGGGTGGCCGGCGCCCAGCCCCGGACCTGCCCGGCCAGCTTCCAGCCGAGGTTGACCGCGTCCTGCACGCCGAGGTTGAGGCCCTGCCCACCGATGGGCGGATGGATGTGCGCCGCGTCGCCGGCCAGCAGCACCCGCCCCACCCGGTAGGCGTCTGCCAGCCGGGTGGCGTCGCCGAAGCGGGACAGCCAGCGTGGGGAGTGCACCCCGAAGTCGGTGCCGGCGACGGCGCGTAACCGCTCCCGGACCTCGTCGATGGTGGGCGGTACGGCCCGGTCGGTGACCCCGGCGGCGGGGACGACGACGCGGCAGACACCGTCGCCGAAGGGGGTCAGGCTGAAGCGTCTGTCGACCTCCCCGAGCCCGGCCAGCGTGGCCGCGATCTCCTCGGGCGACATGCCGACCGCCAGCTCCCCCATCAGCGTCTCGGTCCGCGCGGGTTCGCCGGGGAAGGCGACGCCGAGCAGCTTGCGCACGGTGCTCCGGCCGCCGTCGCAGCCGACGAGGTGGCGGGCCCGCAGCCGGTGCCCGTCGGCCAGCGTGACGCCCACCCCCGCGTCGTCCTGGTCGAGGCCCACCACCGGCGTGCCGTGGCGGACCTGCGCCCCGAGGCCTGTCGCGTGCTCTTCGAGCAGCCGCACGACGACCGGCTGCGGGATGCCCAGCAGGTAGGGGTGGGCGGTGTCCAGGCCGGGGGGCGGGGGCGCGGCGATGGCCGCGAAGAAGCCGGCGGCGGGTCGCCGCCGGCCGTGCTCGTGCAGGCGGTCGAGCAGTCCGCGCATCGCCATCAGTTCGATGGTGCGCACGTGCAGGCCGACGATCCGCACCATCGAGGTGGGTTCGGTCTCCCGTTCCAGGACGAGGACCCGCACGTCGTGCAGGCGTAGTTCGGCGGCGAGCATCGCGCCGGTCGGACCACAGCCGACGATGATCACGTCGGCGTCGTGGGGTGGCCGGCCGGCAGGGGCCGGGACACCCGGTGCGGGCCCGACCGCTGCGGTGGACAAGGTGGGGGCGAGCGGCGACTGGTGCACGGGAAGCGCCTTCCGGGAGAGCCTGGTGGGTGGGGCGCTCCCGGGCGACGGTTACGTCGGTCGCCCGACCGCGACGGGCAGGGGGAGCACCCACGTGGGTACGGCGTTCATGGGTCTCACCTCCTCGGGTGGCGTCACGGGCAGCGGCAACCTATCCACCGGCCGGCGGCCTGTCCAGCGCTTTTTTCGGCCGCCCGGCCCCGAATTTCGAATGTTTCGGCGTCCGCCCGCCGACCGGCGACGGCAACCGGGTGTCATCCGTCCGGCCACTCCGGGTCCCGGCGCGTCCACCTGCGCGAATCCGACTCCCGCCAGCTCAGCCCACCCGGCGAGGTTTCCGGAACATTTCCGAAAGTTGTTGACAGTGCGGTAGACCGGTATCGATACTGACCCTTCGATGGGCATACACATGCATCAATTATTGACGTCATGTAGCGAGGAGGGTCCGTGGGCAGCAGCCTGAGGCGACGCAGGATAGTGAGCAGAACGGCCTTACCGGCGGCGGTGTTGTTGCTGGTCGGCGGCGCGGTGGCGGTCCAGTCCGGCACCCCGGCCGTCGCCGCCGAGACCACGCTGCGGGCCGCGGCGGCCAAGGCCGGGCTGTTCTTCGGCACCGCGTCCTCACCGAACCGGCTCTACCCGATCCTCGGTCAGGAATTCGGCCAGCTGACCCCCGAGAACGACATGAAGCCCGACCGGATCGCCACGTCGAGCGGTGGGCTGCAGAACACCAGCGGCGCGGACCAGCTGGTCAACCACGCGCAGAGCAACGGCATGCTGGTCCGGGGGCACACCCTGGTGTGGCACTCGCAGGCGGGCGCGCTGCAGGGGGCCAGCCAGGGCACGCTGAACACCTTCATCGGCAACGCCATCAACCGCTGGGGCAGCAAGATCGCCTACTGGGACGTGGTCAACGAGGCGCTGGAGGACAACAACACCGGCCGCCGCCGCAACCAGTGGCCGCACACCATGAACCGGGACGCCAACGGCGACGGCGACTTCTTCGACGCCGGGGACACCGACGTCATCCGGGACTCGTTCATCCGGGCCAAGCAGGTCGTGCAGGCCGGGGGCTACACCACCAAGCTCTGCATCAACGACTACGACGTCGAGGGGCTGACCGTCAAGGGCGGTGGCCCGAACCGCAAGGCCAACGCGCTGTACGACATCGTGCGGACCTACCGCCAGTACATCGACTGCGTCGGGTTCCAGTCGCACTTCAACGACAACCCGAACAGCATCATCAGCAACGACCTGCAGGCCAACATCCAGCGCTTCGCCGACCTCGGCGTCGAGGTGCACCTGTCCGAGGTCGACATCGACGACGACCTGAGCAACAACGACATCGGCGCCGGCCAGGCGGACAACTACCGCAAGGTCGTCCGGGCCTGCCTGAACGTCGCGAAGTGCACCGGCATCACCGTCTGGGGCATCTCCGACAGCGAGTCGTGGCGCTCCTCCGAGCGGGGCCTGCTGTTCACCGGCGGCAACGGCAACTACCAGAAGAAGGCCGCGTACTACGCCGTCCTCGACGAGCTGAACAAGGGCCGGACCACCACCCCGCCGACCACCACGCCGCCGCCGACCACCCCGCCGCCGACGACTCCCCCGCCCACCACCCCGCCGCCGACGACGCCGCCGCCCACCACCCCGCCGCCGACGACTCCCCCGCCGACCACGCCGCCGCCGGCGGGCGGCTGCACGGCCACGGTGTCGTTGAACTCCTGGACCGGCGGCTTCGTCGCCACCGTCCGGGTGACCGCCGGCAGCGCGCCGATCCAGGGCTGGAACGTCCAGCTCACCCTGCCGTCGGGTGCCGCGATCACCAACGTGTGGAGCGCCGAGCGCACCGGCACCAGCGGCAGCGTCCAGTTCAGCAACGTCAACTACAACGGCTCGGTCGCCGCCGGCCAGTCCACCGAGTTCGGCTTCCAGGGCACCGGGTCCGCCACCGGTCTGACCCCGGTCTGCACCGCCTCCTGAGCACCGCCCGTCCCGGGTGGGCGCGGACCGCCCGCCCGGGACGGGCACAGGGGACCGGCACGGGCCGGGAGAAACTCCTGACGGCGCGAGGACGACCCGGCGGGTGACCGCCGGGTCGTCCTCCGGTCATCCGGGCGGCAGGCTAGGTTGCCTGGATGAGTCTCCTCGATGACGTCGCGCAGCGGGACGGTTGGCGATGCTGGGTGTGCGACGAACCGGTCGACGCCGACATGTCGGTGAACCACGCGCGTGGTCCCAGTGTCGACAGCCGCACCGCCGACCGGAAGGCCAAGGTCGTGGAGCGGCTCGCGCACCGCGCCTGCAACAGCCGCAAGGGGGCGGTCAAGGTCGTCATCGCCTGGCCGGAACACCTGCACGTGGTGGAGCCCGCGCCGCTGATCACCGTCGCCGAGCGGCTCTCCCGCAAGGCGGGC
The DNA here is from genome assembly GCF_049178995.1 of Micromonospora sp. WMMD735. NCBI lineage: Bacteria > Bacillati > Actinomycetota > Actinomycetes > Micromonosporales > Micromonosporaceae > Micromonospora > Micromonospora sp. WMMD735. The sequence continues at coordinate 615,667 of NZ_JBMHMJ010000002.1, read as the reverse complement.
CGTGAGCTGGTCGCCCGCTGTCCGCGCCGCAGGGACGCCCAGGAGGCGGCGGACTGGCTGGTGGACCGGTTCTCCCGGTTGGTGCCCGGACTGCCGGTGACCGCGAGCGTCGAGGAGGGCGGTGGGCAGTACCTCGTCGCCCTGACCAGCGGTCGTCGCTGACGGCGGGGGTTCGCCGCTCCCCCGGACGTCGGGTCAGCTCGGCAGGGCGTCGCCGCCCACCGCTCCCCCCGCCGCCGCCAGGGTCTTCGGCCAGCGCAGGTCGACCCCCCGCCGGGCCAACTCGGACTGGAAGTCCTCCAGCAGTTTCGGGCTCGCCCGGACCCCGTGCGGCGACGTCTGCCGGTCCAGGCAGTAGGCGGCCAGCGCGCCGGCGGCCTCCCCGATCGACCACTCGGCCGGGTGCACCCGGTAGCAGCCGTTGGTGATGTGGGTGGTGCCCACGGCCTTGCCGGCGGCGATCACGTTGGTGACCCGCTCGGGCAGCAACGCCCCGAGCGGGATCTCGAACGGGTGCGCCGCCACGTCGAGGTAGCCGTCGCCGCCGGTCGTCGGGTGCAGGTCGATCCGGTAGTGACCGGTGCCGACCGCGTCGGGATAGTGGACCGCGCCGGCGGCCCCGCGCACCGCGACCGACAGGTCCTGCTCGGTCGGCGTGGTCACCGCCACCAGCCGGCGGGCCTCCCGGATGTACGGTGCCTGGGCGAAACCGTCGACGGTCCCGGTCACGTCGGGGCGCAACCGCAGACCGGGGAACCCGGTGCCGCCGTCCGGGCGGGGCGCCTCGGTCTGCAGCCAGTACAGGAACGCATGACTGGCCTCCCTGGCCCGTCGGACGTGCCGCCCGGCGTCCGGCACGTCGAACAGCGGCCCGTCCAGGTAGTCGTTCATCGGCCAGTTGACCAGCGTCACGTCGCTTGCGAACAGGCCGGGCCGGAACGCCTGCCGGTCGAGGATCCGCCGGTACGTCCACAACTCGGGCGCGACCAGTCCCTCCTCCATCGACGTCGCCGTCGAGCGGGGGTTGGGGGTGAACCGGCCGGTGACCGGGCGACCGGTGCGCGGATCGGGATAGGTCCAGCTGAACAGGGGGCCCGGCCAGCCGGGTGCGGTCCGGGTCCGCCAGTGGTCGTAGTCGGCCGGCCGGTCCACCGTGTGGTCGCCGTCGACGTGTTCGAGGGCGAAGCAGACGGTGGCCGCCTGCATGTTCAGCGGAGCGGGCCGGTCCGGGGCGCTCGGTTCACCGGTCTGCGCCTGCGACTCGGTGCCGGTGCGGTGTTCGATGCCGGCCAACGCCAGCAGCTCACCGGTCTCGCTCGCTTCCATGACGAGGCCGGCCCCGAGGTGGCACAGCGTGCCGTCGGCGAGCCGGACGGTCAGGGCGGTCACCGCGTCCCCGTCGGTGTGCGCCCGTTCGACCTGCGCCCGGGTGTGCACGGTGAGCCGCCCCGCCGCCCGCCAGGGGGCGATCATGGCCTGGAGTACGGCCAGCGCCACCCGGGGCTCGTGACACAGCGGACTGACCCAGCCGTTGCCCGGGTTGAGTGGACGGTCGGACCCGTCGGCGGCCAGCGGATACCAGCGCCGGTAGTGGTCGCGTACCGCCTGCCGGAACCGGCGGTAGCTGGCCGTCGAGCCGTGCGTCTCGATCCAGGGGTGCTCGTCCGGCGGCACCGCCTGCGAGGTGAGCTGTCCCCCGATCCACCCGTACGGCTCGACCACGACGACCCGGGCGCCGCCCTCGCAGGCGGCCAGCGCGGCGGCGATCCCGCCCACGCCCCCGCCGACCACCAGGACGTCGGTGTGCTGCTCCGTCGGGGTGGTACGCATCAGTCCGCCTCGCCTCGTCGTGCGGTCAGGGAGAAGTGGTAGCGGTCGCCCCGGTAGAGCGACACCGCCCGTTCGACGGCCCGGCCGCGTCCGTCGTAGCCGATCCGGCGGACCTCCAGCAGCGCCGCCGAGGGCGGGATCTCCAGCAGGTCGCACTGCCGCCGGGTCGGCACCACGGCGGCGATCATCTGCTGGGCCACCGTGACCTGCACGTGGTAGCGGTCCTTCATGATCCCGTAGAGCCCGGCGTCGAGGTTCTCCACCAGCAGCCCGGGGAACAGGTCGGCCGGCAGGTGCACCTCCTCGAGGCACATCGGTGCGCCGTCGGCGAGCCGGAGCCGCTCCACCCGGTAGAGCAGCGACCCCTCGGGCAGGCCGAGGTCCGAGGCGTCCGCGTCGCGGGCGACCATCGCGTCGGCGACGATCAGCTTGCTGCTCGGCAGCAGTCCCCGGGCCAGCATGTCCTCGGTGAACCCGCTGAGGCTGGTGCCCTTGGCGATCCGGGTGTCGGAGACGAAGGTGCCCTGCCCCCGGATGGTGTAGACCAGGCCGGCATCGAGCAGTTCGCGCAGCGCCTGGCGCAGCGTCGTCCGGCTCACGCCGAGTTCCTCGGCGAGGTCCCGTTCGCGGGGCAGGGCCGAGTGCGCCGGCAGGCCCGCGACGCGGTGCCGGAGTTCGGTGCGGATCTGGCTCAGTTTGGTGGTCATCACGAGTCCAACCGGGGATGCGGGCAGGCCTGCGCGAACCTGCGCGTGGTGTTGACCGGGTCCGAGATGGCGGTGCCGACGACGACTGCCCATGCACCCTCGTCGAACGCCGCCGCGACCTGGGTACGGGTACGGTATCGCCCCTCCGCGATGACCGGAACCGGACAATGTCGACTGAGCGTCCCCACCAGGGCGATGTCCGGTCCGTCGGGGACGGGGCCGGTGACGTATCCGGACAGCGTGGTGCCGACCAGGTCGGCGCCGGCGTCGACGGCGGCCATGGCGGCGTCCAGGCTGTCGACGTCGGCCATGAACAGCGCCCCGGCGGCATGGGTCGCCGCGACGAGGTCGGACAGCTTCTCCCCGCCGGGCCGGGGGCGGCCGGTGGCGTCGGCCGCGACGATCTGCGCCCCGGCGTCGGTCAGCGCGGTCACGTCGGCCTCGGTCGGGGTGATGTAGACCGGACTGCCGGGGGTGTGCCGCTTGACCAGCCCGACCACCGGCACCCCGAGGTCGACCATGCCCCGCACGTGGTCCACGCCCTGCCCCCGCAACCCGGCGGCGCCGCCGAGCACGGCCGCCGCCGCCATCGCCATCATGTGTCCGGTGTCCCGGAACGGGCTGCGGCCCTGGGCCTGGCAGGACACGACCAGGCGTCCACGGATGGCATCGGCCACGTTCATCGGTGTTCTGCCTTTGCGTCGAAGTCGATCTGGACGGTGAGTCCGGGGAACGGACCGGGGCCGGGTGGCCCGTCGGCCAGGGTCAGCGCACCGGCGAGCGGGTCCCCGGCGGCCGGCACCGGCTGCGCCGCGGGCGCTGCGGCCCGCAGCGCCGCGGTGAACGACGGCCACAGCAGGTCGGTGGCCCGGAAGACCCCGCCGGTGCCGGCTACCGGGACCGGGGTCGCCTCGAGGCCGGCCCGGAACAGCGCCCCGACCACGGATTCGGCGAGCAGCTCACCGGCTCGACGCCAGATCCGTCCGGCGTCGTCGTCCCCGGCGCGGGCCAGGTCGGCGACCGTGGCGGCGAAGCCCGCGATCCGTTGCGGGGTCGGTGGGTCGGCCCGCCAGCGGGCCGGCAGTGTGTCGACCGGCCCCCAGGCGGCGGTCACCGCGTCGGCGAGCCGGCCGGGCGCGGCCCGGTCCCGGTCGCGCAGGGCGAGCCGGATCGCGGTGCGGCCGATCCAGTGACCCGAGCCCCGGTCGCCGAGGTCGGCGCCCCATCCGTCGGAGCGGGCGGTCCGGCCGGCGGCGTCGGCGGCGAGGACCACCGCGCCGGTGCCGGCGGCGACGACCGCGCCGGGGACCGGGCCGAGCGCACCGAGGTACGCGGTCACGCTGTCGTCGGCGACCCGCAGCCGCCCCGCCCGGCCGAGGGTGCGCAGCCCGGCCCGCAGGGCGTCGGTCGCCGGTGGCTGGCCGTTGAGCCCGGTCATGCCGACGCCGACCAGCACCTCCAGGTCCGGGCCGAACGGTCCCAGGTCGGCCAGCGCACCGGCCACCGCGTCGACGATCAGGGCGTCGGCGGCACCGGACCAGAAGCCCGGGGTCTCGGCGTGCCCGGTCGAGCGGCCGTGCCGGGCCACCGCACGGCAGCCGCCCTGACCCAGGTCGACCCCGACGCGGACGGGGTCGGTGCCGCTCACCGGGTCACCGCCGTGGTCGACGGTGCGGCGTCGGCGAGGCTGGACTCGGCGTAGTGGCAGGCGACCTCGCGTCCGGCGACCGTGCGCAGTTCCGGTTCGACCTCGGCGCAGCGCGGCTGGGCGAGTCGGCACCGGGTCCGGAAGCGGCAGCCGGACGGCGGCGAGGCCGGGGACGGGACCTCGCCGGTGAGCAGGATGCGTTCGGCCGGCGGCGTCGCCCAGGGGCGGGGCACCGGGGCCGCCGAGATCAGCGCCCGGGTGTACGGGTGGGCCGGGGTGTCGTACACCGTCGCCGCCGGCCCGGTCTCCACGATCCGGCCCAGGTACATCACCGCGAGGTCGTCGCTGATGTGCCGGACCACCGACAGGTCGTGCGCGATGAACAGGTAGCCCAGTCCCAGGTCGGCCCGCAGGTCGGCGAGGAGGTTGAGGGTCTGTGCCTGGACCGACACGTCCAGCGCGCTGACCGGCTCGTCGCAGACCAGGATGCGGGGCGACATGGCCAGGGCGCGGGCGATGCCGACGCGCTGGCGTTGGCCGCCGGACAGCTGGTGCGGATACCGGTCGGCGAGTTCGGCGGCGAGACCGACCCGGGCCAGCAGGTCGGCGGTGCGGGCCGGCCACTGGTCGCGGGGGACGGAGCCACGGTGCACCCGCCATCCCTCGGTGACGATGAAGGACACCTTCTTGCGGGGGTTCAACGACGAGTACGGGTCCTGGTAGACCATCTGGATCTCGGCGGTCAGCCGGCGTCGGCGGGCCGCGTCGGCGGTGTCGACCCGTTCGCCGGCGTACCAGATCTCGCCGCCGGTCGGTCGGCGCAGGCCGACGATGGTCCGGGCCAGGGTGGACTTGCCGCAGCCGGACTCGCCGACCAGGCCCAGGGTGCGGCCGGTGGTGACGGTCAGGCTGAGCCGTTCCACCGCGTGCACGGCCGCCGGCCGGTGCAGCAGGCCGCCGTGGGTCGGGTAGCTGACCCGCAACTGCCGGACCTCAAGCCGCGTCGGCGACGTCGACACCGGCCATCACCTCCTCGGCGTAGTGGCAGGCCGCCTCGTGGCCGGCGGCGACGGTGCGCAGGGTGGGCCGGTCGGTGCGGCAGGCGCTGCGGGCGACCGGGCACCGGGGGTGGAACGGGCAGCCGGTGGGCGTCGCCAGTGGCGACGGCGGCATCCCCTCGATCGGGGTCAGCCGCTCACCGGGGCGGTCGGGGGCGGGAACGGAGGCCATCAACCCCCGGGTGTACGGGTGGGCCGGTGCGTCGTACACGGTGCGCAGCGGCCCCGACTCGACGACCGTGCCGGCGTACATGACGGCGACCCGGTCGGCCACGTCGGCGACCACCCCGAGGTCGTGGGTGATGAGGATCATCGACATCCCGTCGGCCTCGCGCAGTTCCCGTAGCAGGTCCATGATCTGCGCCTGCACGGTCACGTCCAGCGCGGTGGTCGGCTCGTCGGCGATGAGCAGCCGGGGCCCCAGGGCGAGGGCCATCGCGATCACCACCCGCTGGCGCATCCCGCCGGAGAACTGGTGCGGGTAGTCGTGGGCCCGGCGGGCGGCGTTCGGGATGCCGACCCGGTCCAGGCCGGCGACCGCGCGTCGCCAGGCCTCCCGGCGTGAGGTGCGCTGCCGGACCCGGAACAGTTCGGCGATCTGCTGGCCGACCCGGACCACCGGGTTGAGCGCGGTCAACGAGTCCTGGAAGACCATCGCCATCTCGGTGGCGGACAGCTCGCGGGTGCGCCGTACCGGCAGCGCGGAGATCTCCTCGCCGTCGTAGCGGATGGTGCCGCGTTCGATCGTGGCGCTGTGCCGGGGCAGCAGCGCCATCACCGCGCGGACGGTGACCGACTTACCGGACCCGGATTCCCCCAGGATCGCCAGTGTCTCGCCCCTGCCGACGGAGAACGAGACACCGTTGAGCGCCCGGTAGGCGCCGAGCGGGCCGTCGAACGAGACGACGAGATCGTCGACCGTCAACAGGGGGCGGGACGTGTGCGGTGGTGCGACCATCGGGTCCTCCGGGTCCGGTTCTCGGGTCAGCGCAGCGATACGCCGGCGAAGTCGGGCAGGTCGTTCGGGGTCGGGGTGAACCCCTCGACGTTGCCGCGCAGCACGACGTTGCCGTTGAGGTCGAGCGGGAAGAGGCCGACCGCCTGGTCCCAGACGATCTTGCCGGCCTGGGTGTACAGGGCGGCCCGCTTGTCCTGGTCGAGTTCGGCGCGGGCGGCGAGCAGGATGCGGTCGAGTTCCGGGTTGGCGTAGCCGTTGCGCTTGGCGGTCGACAGGTAGAGCCGGGCCAGGGTGAAGTCGGCGTCGCCGGTGACCGTGCTGCCGGTGGTCATCGTGCTGTCCCAGTCGAGCTTGAGCAGCTTGTCCAGCCAGGTGGCCCGTTCCAGTTCCTGGGGCTTGACCACGATGCCGACCTTGGCCCAGTCGCTGATCATCGCGTCGGCGAAGGAGTTGCCGTTGGTGCAGCAGCCGCTGCTCCACATCATCGTGGTGCTGAACCCGTCCGGGTAGCCGGCCTCGGTGAGCAGCTGCCGGGCCCGGGCCGGGTCGTAGGTGTACGGGTTCTGCCCGGCGGCGCCGAACACGGCCTCCGGCAGCGGTCCGGTGGCCGGGGTCCCGGCCTGGTCGAACAGCGACTTGCTGATCTTGGCGAAGTCGACCGCGTGCCACATGGCCTGCCGGACCCGCGCGTCGGTGAACGGCTTGCGGGAGCTGTTGAACCAGATGTAGTAGTTGGCGTACGTCGGGAACGACCGGACGGTCAGGTCCTTGTTGTCCCGCAGCCCGGTCAGCTGGTCGGGCGGCAGACCCCAGGTCACGTCGATCTCGTTGTTCGACAGCGCCGTCACCCGGCCGGACACCTCCGGGATGTAGCGGTAGGAGATGCTGGTCAGCTTCGGCCGGTCACCCCGGTAGTTGTCGTTGCGGACCAGGTTCACGCTCTGCCCGGCGGTGAACGACGAGACCTTGAACGGGCCGGTGCCGTACGGGGCGTCGAAGAACGCGTTGTCGCCGAGCTTGGCGGCGGGGGCGATCCAGAGCAGGGTGAGGTTGCTCAGCACGGTGCCGAGCTGGCTCGTGGTGTGGATGGTCAGGGTGCGTTCGTCGGGGGTGCGGATGTCGTCGACGGTGGCCCACAGCCCGGCCAGCGGCCCCTTGCCGTCGATCAGCGCCCGGAGCGAAGCCTTGACGTCGGCGCTGGTCATCGGCGTCCCGTCGGCGAAGGTGACGCCGCTGCGCAGCACGAACTGCCAGGTCAGCGGGTCGGGGTTGGTCCAGCTCTCGGCGAGCTTCGGGGCGATCTTCCCGTCCTGGCGGACCACCAGGGTCTCGAAGACCTCCTGGACGACGGTGAGGGTGGGTTGGTCGGCCGAGTTCGCGGCGAACGGGTTCAACGAGACCACCGGGGTCGGGTTGGCTACCCGCAGGGTGGTGACGCCGCCGCCGTCACCGGCGGGGTCGTCGGAGCCGAAGGAGCACGCGGTCAGTCCGAGTACGCCGGCGAGGGCCAACGCACCGAGCCGGATGGTCGAAGATCTCATGTCTTCCCATTTCGCTGACGGGGTTACCGGGTGGAGAGGTTCGGATCGGAGCGGTCCCGTAGTTCGTCGCCGAGCACGCCGACGCAGACCACGAAGACGGCCAGGACCAGGCCTGGCAGGGTGGCGATCCACCAGGCGCTGGCCAGGTAGTCGCGGCCGTTGGCGATGGTGGTGCCCCAGCTCGGCGTGCCGGCCGGGATGCCCAGGGACAGGAAGCTCAGCGACGCCTCGGCGACGATGACGAATCCGAGCTGGACGGTGGCGATGACCAGCAACGGGCTGGCCACCGCGGGGAGCACGCAGTGCCGCACGACGTGCCACGGCCCGGCGCCGAGGGTGCGGGCCGCGTTGGCGAAGTCCCGGGAGCGGGTCGCCATGGTCTGCGCGCGGGCCACCCGCGCGAAGATCGGCCAGGTGGTGATGGACAGGGTGAGTACCACGTTGGTGACGCTGGAACCGAGCACGCCGGCGACGAAGACGGCGAGCAGGATGGACGGGAAGGCCAGTTGGATGTCGGCCAGCCGCATGACTGTCGCGTCCACCACCCCGCCGAGGTAGCCGCAGAGGATGCCGATCGCGGCGCCCACGGTGCCGGCCAGCAGCAGGGTCGCCGCGCCGACCAGCAACGAGATCCGGGCCCCCTGCATGATCTGGGGTAGCAGGTCCCGGCCGACCTGGTCGGTGCCGAGCAGGGCCAGGCCGCCGTCGGACATCCGGCTGCCCGGGGGGAGCAGCCGGTCGGTGACGGAGGTCGCGATCGGGTCGTACCGGGCGATCAGCGGCCCGACCACCCCGGCGACCAGGTAGGCGGCGATCACCCCGAGCGGGAGCCACAGGCGCAGCCGGCGACGCCGACGCCGGGGTGCGGCGGCCGGTGGGGTCGCCGTCGCGTCGGGCGGACCGTCGTCGGGGGGCACGAGCGGGGCGCCGAGCACGGCCGGGCCGGGTACGCCGTCGGACACGGTGGTCACCTCTCAGACGCTCTCGCGGACCCGGGGGTCCAGCCGGACGTACAGCAGGTCGACGAGCAGGTTGATGACGATGAAGATCACCGCGACGGTGATCACGCAGGCCTGCACGACCGAGTAGTCGCGGGCGGCGATGGCGTCGGTCATCAGCCGGCCCACCCCCGGCCAGGCGAAGACGGTCTCGACGATCACCGCGCCACCGAGCAGGCTGCCGAACTCCAGGCCGGCCACGGTGACGACGGGGATCAGCATGTTGCGCATGGCGTGCCAGCCGACGACCCGGGTCTCGGACAGGCCCTTGGCCCGGGCGGTGACCACGTAGTCCTCGTGCAGCACGTCGAGCAGCCCGGAGCGGACCAGCCGGAGCACCACGCTGAGCAGCGGCAGGGCCAGCGTCACCGCCGGCATGACCATCGCGGCCGGGGACGCCGCGCCGGAGCTGGGCAGCAGGTGCAGGAACCGGGAGAAGACCAGGATCAGCATGATGCCGACCCAGAACGTCGGCAGGGACTGGGTGAGCATCGACAGCACCGAGACCACCCGGTCCACGACGCCGTTGGGTCGGGTCGCGGCCAGGGTGCCCAGGGCGAACCCGAGGACCAGGGCGATGGCGAAGGCGGTCAGCGCCAGGGCGGCCGTGGCCGACAGGTGGGTGAGCACCAGGTTCGTCGCGGCGTCGTGCAGCCGGAACGACTCACCGAAGTCGAGGGTGACGGCCCGTCGGAGGAACTGGACGTACTGGACGGGTAGCGAGGCGTCGAGCCCGTACTCCCGGCGCAACGCCTCGACGGCCGACTGGTCGGCGTCCGGGCCGAGCACCGCGGTCGCCGGGTCGCCGGAGACCGCCCGCATCGCGAAGAAGACCACCGTCGCCGCGCCGAACAGGACCAGCACCGAGATCGCGAGGCGACGCAGCGCGTACCGCAGCATCCCGGACCCCTCAGTGGCCGGGCGGCGGGTCGTCGGCCAGCGCCGCCTCGATGTCCTCGACGACGACGACGGCCGCGCGGCCCTCCTCGCCGCTGACCGGTGTCGGTCCGCCGGTCAGCGCGGCGTCGACGAACGCCTCCAGCTCGGTACGCAGGTTGTAGGCGCCGCCGCCGTCGCGGCTGGGCCAGAAGTAGGTGTCCATGAAGCTGGCCACCCCGTCGCGGCGGGCGTACAGCAGGTCGTTGTGCGAGAGGTTCATCTCGAGGATGCCGTGCTCGCCGACGATCCGCAGGCCGGCGTCGGCGCGCGACGGACGGGAGTGCGGCAACGTCCAGGTGTTCTCCATCGTGCCGATGGCCCCGTCGTCGAAGCGCACGGTGGCGTGCACGACGTCGTGGCTGGGCGAGAGCACCTTGCGGCCGACCGCGCCGGTGACCTCGACCTCGCGGCCTGTCACGAACCGGAGCAGGTCGGCGTCGTGGATGCCGAGGAACCAGGCGACCGAGGTCCGGTCCCAGATCCCCTCGCCCACCGCCTGCGAGGTGCACCGCCACACCTTGACGTGCCAGATGTCCCCGAGTTCGCCGGAGCGCACCACCTCGCGCAGGCGCAGCACCCGGGGGTCGAACCGCAGCACGTGGCCGATCATGAGCGCGTCGGGATCGGGCCGGCCGGCGATGATCCGGTCGCAACTGGCCCGCGACAGCGCCATCGGCTTCTCCAGCAGCACCCGCTTGCCCGCCGCGAGCGCGGCGAGGGTCGCGTCCTCGTGCAGGTGGTCAGGTGTGCAGACGCTCACCGCGTCGACCTCGTCGAGGAGGTCGCCGACGTCCGGGACGGCCCGCACGCCCAGGTGGGTCTCGGCCCATTGCCGGTTACCCGGCGAGATGTCGGCGACGGCGACCAGTTCGGCCTGCCGCACGTCGCGCAGCGCGCGGGCGTGCAGCTGTCCCTGGACCCCGACTCCGACGACACCGATCCTTAAGCGGTCCACACCCGGCCCCCACTGTTGCATACCACCGAAAGCTAGATGTGTACCTAGCTGCGATAGTTGTACACCTGCACCGAGGGCCGCGCAAGACGCGGATTCACTTCCGCATCCGGCCTCCGACCTGCGGGATCGACGATCGCCGGTGGCCGCCCGCGTGCCGGCGACGCAGCACCGCCAGGGCCGCCGACAGCAGCACCACCCCCGCGCCGGCACCGACCGACAGCCACCGGACCGGCACCGGGGACGGGTCGACGGTGGCGGCGATCCACTCCCCGAGGACGTCGGTGCGGGCACTGAAGTCGGGGCCCGGATGGGGACATCCCGGCCCGGTGCTGACCAGGGCCACCAGGACGGCCGTACCGTCGGCGCGCTCCCGGAAGTAGGGGCCGCCGGAGTCGTGCGGACACGGGCTGGTGTCCGCCCGGGGTCGCCGGCCGGAGGTCTCGACGAGGTCCGCACCGACCCGGTCGACGGTGAACTCGCCGGTCTGGAGCCGGTCCGTCGGCGCGGCGGCGTCGGCGGCGGTCAGGCCGTACCCGGTCAACCGCAGCACCTCGCCGGCCACCGGCGGCCCGTCGGCGATCTCCAGCGGCGGCACACCGGTGACCGCGGTGTCGAGTTCGACCAGGGCCACGTCCGCGCCGTCCGCCTGACGGACCGCGACGACGCCGGCCTCGTAGCCGTCCCGGCCGCCAAGGTCCGTCCGCCCCACCGTGACGGTGGTCCGCTCCGCCACCGTCCGGCTGACCCGCCGGCCGTCCGGGGTACGGAAGCAGTGGCCGGCGGTGATCACCCAGCGCGGGGCGACCAGCGCGCCGGAACACCAACTGTCCCGGGTGCCGCCGCCGCCCGCCGGCAGACCCGTCATGGTCAGCCGGGCGGTGAACCGGTACGCGCCGTCGGCCGCGTCCTCGCCGTGGGCGATCGCCGACGCCGGCCGGGGCGCGACGGGAGCGACGGCAACCGCCGTGGCCGCCACGGCGACCATGACACACTGTGTGGCGAGTCGGAGCACGGGTTCACCAGCCTGTACGTACGGGAGCAGGAACGCTGCGATGCTGCGCCCCCGGCCGTGCGGGCGGCGTCAGCGGCACCCTTATCGGTTCTTTATGCGCCGGGTGCCAGCCTTGCGGGCGGTCCCGGGCACGGGGGAGGCGACGGGAGGGGGACGGCGTGCGGGTGCTGATGGCCGACGACGAGCGGGTGCTGGCCGACATGGTCGCCGAGGGGCTGCGCCGGTTGTCCATGGCCGTCGACGTGGTCTACGACGGCGACAGCGCCCTGGAACGGCTCGCCGTCAACCGCTACGACGTGGCAGTGCTCGACCGGGACATGCCCGGCCAGACCGGCGACGAGGTGTGCCGGTGGATCGCCGGCTCCGCCACCGGCACCCGGGTGCTGCTGCTGACCGCCGCCGCCGGCATCCGGCACCGCGTCGAGGGCCTCGGCCTGGGCGCGGACGACTACCTGACCAAGCCGTTCGCCTTCGCCGAACTCGTCGCCCGGTTGCAGGCGCTGTCCCGGCGCTCGACCCCGGCGCTGCCCCCGGTGCTGGAACAGGACGGCCTCGTGCTGGACGTCACCCGGCACACGGCCACCCGGGACGGGATGCCGCTGGCGCTGTCGCCCAAGGAGTACGCCGTCCTGCACGTGCTGATGCGCGCCGGCGGCCGGGTGGTCAGCGCCGAGGACCTGCTGGAACAGGCGTGGGACGAGAACGCCGACCCGTTCACCAACACGGTACGGACCACCGTGATGACCCTGCGCCGCAAGCTCGGGGACCCGCCGGTGATCCACACCGTGCCCCGGGTCGGCTACCGGCTCGGGGCATGAACCTGCCCTCACCGGCCCGGCGGATGCTCCTGGTCGTCGGGGCGCTCCTGCTCGTCGCCCCGTTCGTGACGACGGCCGCCGACCTGCTGCTCGCGCTGTGGCGGGAGTTCGGCCCGTCGTGGTGCACCATCCCCGAGTTGCGGGCGCCGGGCGACGACGCCCCGTTCGTCTGCGTCCAGGTGTTCCGGCGGCCGAGCATCCCCCTGGCGATCGCCGTGACGATCGTGCTGCTGACCCTGCTGGCCGCCGCCTACCCGGCCGTGCGCTGGTGCCTGCGTCCGCTGCGGGACCTCGTCCCGGTGATCGCCGACGTCGGGCCGCAGAACCTGGGCCACCGGCTCAGGCCCGGTCCCGGCCGCGATGAGCTGGCCGTCCTCGGCCGCACCATCGACGAGATGATGGACCGGATCGCGGTGGGCTACGAGGCGCAGCGCCGGTTCGCCGCCGACGCGTCCCACGAGCTGCGCACCCCGTTGGCCGTCCAGCGCACCCTGATCGAGGTCGGCCTGACCCGCACCCTCACCGACGACCAGCTCGCACTGCTCGCCGCGCAACTGCTGGAGACCAACGAACGCAACGAACGCCTCATCGAGGGGCTGCTGGTGCTCAGCGAGAGCGACCGTGGCCTGCTGACCCGCGTCCCGCTGCGGCTCGACCGGATCGTCGCGACGGTGCTCGACGCCCACCGCAGCCGCGCCGAGCAGGCCGGGGTCACGATCGTCAGCCGGCTGAGCCCCCGGCTGGTCGTCGGTGAGCAGGTGCTGCTGGAACGGCTGGTCGTCAACCTGGTGCAGAACGGCCTGAAGTACAACCGGCCCGACGGCACCCTTACGGTTCAGGTGGGCACCGATCCGGCGCTGGTGGTCGAGAACACCGGCGACGACGTCCCCCCGGACGAGGTCGCCGCCCTGTTCGAGCCGTTCCGACGCCGGTTCGGCAAGCGAATCGACCACAGCGGCGGCGCGGGCCTCGGCCTGGCGATCGCCCGTTCGATCACCCGGGCGCACGAGGGCATCATCACCGCCTCCTCCACCGGCCGCGACGGGCTGCGGGTGCAGGTCACCTTCCCGACCGTGGACACCGGCACGGACGACGGCTGAGTCGGCGGGCCGACCCGACGCTCAGTCGTTGTCGCCCGGACGGGCGACCGGTTCGCCGCCGATGCAGCCCACGTTCACCTCGAACTCCCCCGCCGGGCCGGCGAAGGTCACCTCGGCGTCGTCGTCCGGGCCCCGGTCCACGTCCTTCACCCGGTAGTCCTGCGCCGGTGCCCAGGAGACCAGCCGCACCTCGGACCCGACGCACTCGGCGACCGCCGTACCGCCGGGGGTGGAGAAGCTGCGACGCTGGCCGGGCGTCGCGGCGGGGCCGACGGTCGGGGACGACGACGCGGACGCCGCCGGGGCCGACGGTGCCGCCGGGGTCGGCTCGGGGGCCGCCAGGGCCCGCTCCACCTCGGCCTGGCTGCGCACCCCGCCGGGGGTGCCGGTGATGCTCTCCCCGACCAGCCGGATCGCGGCCACCCCGATCAGGGTGGCGAGCACGGCGGCGGCCAGCCAGCCGGCGGTGGCGAGGAGCGTACGGCGACCCATGCCCCGACTATGCCCGACCCGTCGCCAAGCCGGGCCCGGCGGCAGGATAAGCGGAGGTTAAGAGCCGGCCCGTCAGCCGGTGGCACCGGCTAGCCTGCCTAGCGGTGGCAACCCTGCTCCTGATCGGGGACGACGGATGAGACGGCGGCTGGCGCTGCTGGTCGCGGCGACCAGTTGCCTGATCCTGGTGGCCTTCCTGGTGCCGCTGGCCCTGCTGGTGCGCACGGTCGCCGAGGACCGGGCCACCGTCCGGGCGACCGCCGACGTGCAGGGGCTGGTGCCGGTCGTCGGCACCGCCGACACCGCGACGATCCGGTTGACCGTGGAACAGCTCACCGCCGAGTCGGGGCGGCCGGTCAGCGTCTACCTGCCCGACGGCACGGTGCTCGGCGCGCAGGAGCCGCGTACCCCCGCGGTGGCGCTCGCCGCCCGGGGCCAGAGCCTCACCGCGGAGCTGGACGGCGGTCGGGAGATCGTGATCGCGGTGCAGGGCCGGCCCGACGGCACCGGCGTGATCCGCACCGTGGTGCCCCGCGCCGACGTCACCGCCGGGGTGGCCCGCGCCTGGCTGGTGCTGGCCGCCCTCGGCATCGTGCTCGTGCTGCTCGGCCTCGCCGTGGCCGACCGGCTGGCCCGCACCCTGGTCCGACCGATCACCGAGCTGTCCTCGGTCTCGCACCGGCTGGCCAACGCCGAGCTGACCGCCCGCGCCGAACCGGCCGGCCCGCCGGAGCTGCGGGAGGTCGCCGGTGCGCTCAACCACCTGGCCGCCCGGATCCAGGTGCTGCTGCGGGAGGAACGCGAGCAGGTGGCGGACCTGTCGCACCGGCTGCGGACACCGTTGACGGCGTTGCGGCTGGAGGCGGAGTCGCTGCGTGACCCGGACGACGCGGCCCGGGTGGCGGCGGCCGTGGACGGGTTGGAGCGGGCGGTGACCGGCCTGATCCGGCAGGCGCGCTGGCGCAGCGACCCGGTCGACGGTGCTCCCGGCGCGGTCGCCGCCGACGCCGCCGCGATCGTGGGGGAACGGGTCGCCTTCTGGTCGGTGCTGGCCGAGGACACCGGCCGCACCGTC
Organism: Micromonospora sp. WMMD735; assembly: GCF_049178995.1. NCBI lineage: Bacteria > Bacillati > Actinomycetota > Actinomycetes > Micromonosporales > Micromonosporaceae > Micromonospora > Micromonospora sp. WMMD735. The sequence goes on along the minus strand of NZ_JBMHMJ010000002.1, from coordinate 600,536 downwards.
GACCTCGACCTCGCGGCCGGGCCGCTGCCGGTCGGGGTGCCCGCCGACGAGTTGGCCGCGGCCGTGGACGCGCTGCTGGGCAACGTCTTCGCGCACACCCCGGAGGGCACCGGCTTCACCGTCCGGTTGACCCGGGAAGGGGCCGGGGCCGCGCTGACCGTCCACGACGCGGGACCGGGGATACCGGCCGTGCTGGTGGAACGGGGGGCCAGCCAGGCCGGCTCGACCGGGCTGGGCCTGGACATCGCCCGGCGGGCCGCGCAGGCCAGCGGCGGCCGGCTCGACCTGGGGTCGGGCGCGCAGGGTGGCGCGGTGGTGACGCTGCGGCTCGGGCCGCCCCGGTCGGCCTTAACCGGAGCTTAGGGTCGGCGCAGCGCGCCGCTATCCACCGCCGGAGCACGCTGGGCGCACCAACCGAGAAACTCCGGAGGTACGCATCATGAAGCGCACATCCCTGCTCCTGGCCGCTGCCGGCGGCGCCGCCGTCCTCGCCGTCACCGGCACGGCGATCGGCGTGTCCGCCGCGGAACGGGCCCCCGGCCCCACCGCCACCGCGACCACCGCCCCGGCCCCGGTGGACCCCACCGTCGCGCCGACGGCCGCCACCCCCGGCGGTACGCCGACGGCGGGGACGCCGGGTGGCGGCCCGACGACGGGGACGCCGGGTGGCAGCACCGCCCCGGCCACCGACGACGCGGTGAGCCAGCAGCGGGCCGGTGAGATCGCGCTGGCCAAGGTGGGTGGTGGTCGGATCACCGAGGTCGAGCGGGAGCAGGAGGGGGACCGCCCGGTCTGGAGCGTGGAGATCATCGACGGCGACACCGAGCACGAGATCGACGTCGACCGGGACAGCGGCGGCATCGTCAAGTCCGAGCAGGAGAAGGCGGACGCCGACGACCTGTCCGGTCGCGACGACGACTCCGACGACCAGGACGACGACTCCGACGACCAGGACGACGACGGCGACGACGACTGACCGTCCGGGTGGCGGTCAGAAGGTGTACAGGTCGACCGTGAGGCCACCGGCACCGGAGCGGCTGACCGCCACCCGGTCCGTGCCGGCTCCGACGAGCCACCCCGGATAGCGGCCGAGCTGCCGGCCGGTGTCCACCTCGTACACGAGCACCATCGGGCGCTCGTCCTCGGCTGCGCTGACCGCCACCAGCCCGGCCGTCACCGCCGACCGCCAGCTCGCCGACGTGCCGGGCAGCATCGGGTCCGGCGCGGTCCAGCGGGAGACGCCGGTGGCCAGGTCGAGCAACGCCAGCGCACCCGTGTCGGCGGTGTCGCGTACCAGGACCGACCGGTCGTCGCCGTCGATCGGCACGCCCGCGTTGGCACCCTGCCAGACCGTCCGACCGGTGCGCAGGTCGACCAGTTGCGGTCGCTCGTCGGCGGTGACCGCGACGAGCCGGGTCCCGGCCCCGATCAGCTCCCTGCCGCTGCGGGGGTGCGCCAGCCGCTTGGCGCACCCGCCGTCCTCCCGACGCCCGCTGTAGACCGCGCCGGACCAGCCCTTCGCCCCGGTGCGCGCGTCGACGCTGGCGATGCTGACCGTGCAGCGCCCGTCCCCCTCGGGCGGGTCGTGGTCGGTGCTGACCAGCAGGTCGTCGGCGGCGAAGCCGAACCAGGCCCGGTTCGGCAGCCGCCCGGCGCCGGCCCGCCCGGTGGTGGGGGCGACGGGGGTGTAGGTGGCCGCCCGGGCGGAGGCGCTCAGCCGCACCACGACGTACCGGCCGGCGGCCGGCGCGTACGGCAGGCGCGCGCCGAGGGTCACGTCGCTGACCCGGGCGAACCGGTCGGAGGGCAGTTTCCACAGTTGGCGGCCGCTCTCCAGCTCCCGGCCGATGATCACGCAGGTCGCCTTCGTGCCGGCACCGACGCATTCCCGGGCGTGGACGACCGTGCCCTGCACGACGACGTCCTGACTGCCGTCGGCCCGCCACCGGGTGGCCCCCGTGAGCGCGTCGAGCACCTCCACGCCGCCGCCGTCGTTGTCGCCGGCCACGATGGACCCGTCGGCGATCACGTACCGGTAGCCGCCGTCGAGCGGGTGCCGCCACCGCTCCTGCCCTGTGCCCCGGTCCACCGCCCGCAACTCCCGCTCGTCGGGGACGACGATGAGCTGACCGGTCTCCCCCACCTCCTGGTCGATCCGTCGCAGCGACACCGACCAGGCCGACGCCGGGCCCGGCGGGGGCGACGGGTCGGGCCCGTCGCGCAGCCGCTCGGGGGTCTGCTCGACCGGGGCCGGTGGTCGCTGCGGGCGGTGCTGCGCGCAGGCGGGAAGCCCCACGACCAGGGTCAGGGCGGCAGCGGCGGTACGCCAACGGGCTGGTCGGTGCGACGGCACGGGTTCCCCCTCGGTGGACGGTCGAGCCGTCACCCTAGGACCCGCGCACCTCCCCTGCCACCTGACGGTCGATGCGCCGGTCCCGACGGCGCGGGACATCCACCCCTGGCCGGCGGGACAGGACGCGGACCAGGCTGCGCTGCGCGTCCGATCCGGCGGCGCGCGGTGATCCGGAGGAAGCCCGTGGGTGTGCTGGTGCGGTCCCCGATGCCGACGGCGGCCGGTGCCGCTGTCCGTGGCGGTGGTGGTGGTCATGCTGGGACAGTGGACCGGCCATGCCGAACGTATCTGTGACCGCGCGGTCGACCGGGTGGGCGGTGCTCACCGGCACCGTCCTGCTCAGCCTCGGCGCGGTCGTCGCCTGGGCGGTGGCGACGCCGTCGTGGTCCGCCGCCCAGCTCTACTCGCTGGTCGACCTGCTGGACGGCATCGTCTACGGCACCCTGGCGTGGCTGATCCTGAGCCGGCAGCGGACCGGCAGCCGGATGCCCGCCGTGATCGCCTGCGCGGCGGCGCTGGGCAGCGCGGTCGCCGCCTGTGCCGGCCAGTGGCAGCTCGTCGTGGGCGGGCCACCGGTGCTGACCGCGCTGCACCGGTGGGCCTGGGTGCCCGGCCTGTACGCGCTGGTCGTGGTGATGCCCTGGCTGCTGCCGGACCGGCCGTTGGAGCGGTTCGGCCGGGGCGCGGTCGCCGCCGGGGTCGGCTACGTGGTGGTGACGATGGCCGCCGCCGTCACCGCGCCACCGCCGCTGGGGGTGCTGCCGCTGCCGGACGGGCTGCGGGGCGTGCGGGCCGCGCTGCTGCCCGTCCTGCCGTACCCGCTGGTCGGGCTCGGCCTGCTGGCCTGCGCCGGGTTGGGGTGGCGGTGGCGACGTGGTCCCGCCGCGCAACGCCACGGCCTCGGTTGGGCGACGGCCGGCAGCGGGCTGCTCACCCTGGCCTTCCTCGCCACCCTGCTGCCCCCGGCCGTCCCGGCGGCCCTGCCGGCGCTGCTGATGCTCGCCTCGCAGGCGTTCTTTCCCGCCGCGGTGGCGGTGGTGGTGCTGCGCCAGCAGCTGTGGGGGCTGCGGCTGGCCGTGCGCCGCACCCTCGTGTGGTACCTGATGACCGCGGTGGTGATCGCCGCCTACTGCGCGACGGTGGCGCTGCTCGACCGGTTGCTGCCGCAGCGGCTGCCGCTGCCGCAACTCGTCGTGACCGGGGTGCTCGCGGCGGCCTTCCAGCCGATGCGCGAGGTGGTGCAGCGGCGGGTGGACCGGCTCGTGCACGGTGAGGCCCCGGAGCCGCTGCTGCACCGGGTGGTGCACAGCGTCGGCAGCACCACCGAGATCAGCGCGACGATCGCCGCCGCGCTCCGGCTCGCCGAGGTGCGCATCACCGAGGGTGGGCCGCAGCCACCGCCGGACCCGTACGGCTGTCCGTTGACCGTGCCGTTGACCAGCGGCGACCGGCTCGTCGGCCAGTTGCACGCCTGGCCCCTGCCCGGTGAGCTGCTCGACGGGCGGGCCCGCGAGTCGCTCGCCGTCCTCGCTCCGGTGGTCGCCGCGGTCGTGGACCTGGCCGGCACCAACCGGGACCTGGCCCGCTCGCGCCAACGGCTGGCCGAGGTGCGCGACGAGGAACGCCGCTCCCTGCGCCGCGACCTGCACGACGGTCTCGGCCCCGCGCTCAGCGGCATCGGGTTGGGACTGGCCGCCACCCGCAACCTGCTGCGCCGGGACCCGGAACGGGCCGAGGACCTGCTGGACAGGTTGACCGGCGAGCTGACGGCACGGGCGGCGGAGGTGCGGGACATGGCGCACGGCCTGCTGCCCCCGGTGCTCGCCGACGGCGGCCTGAGCCCCGCCCTGCACCTGCTGCGGGACCAGTACGCCCGCAGCGGCCTGCGGATCGTGCTGCACGGGCCGGCCACCCTGACGCCGCTGCCGGAACCGGTCGCGACCGCCGCCTACGGGGTCACCGCCGAGGCGATCCGCAACGTGCAGCGGCACGCCGGGGTGGACCGGTGCACCGTGTCGCTGGACCAGCGGCCCGACCGGCTGCGGGTCACCGTCACCGATCAGGGTCGGGGCCTTCCGTCCGGCCCCACCGGCCACGGCGTCGGCCTGCACGCGATGCGGGAGCGGGCCGAGGCGGTGGGCGCGACCCTCACCGTGGGGCCGGCCGGCTCCCGGGGCACCACCGTCTGCCTGACCGTCCCCCTGGAGCAGCCGTGACCGACACCCCGATCCGCGTCGCCGTGGTGGACGACCACCCGGTCTTCCGGCTGGGCATGGGCGCGCTGCTCGACACTCTGGGTGGCATCGAGTGCGTGGGCGAGGCCGCCGACGCGTCGACCGCCGTGGCGCTCGTGGCCCGGGTACGCCCGGACGTGGTGCTGATGGACCTGCACCTCGGCCAGGGGTCGGGGATCGAGGTGACCCGGCTGCTGCGCCGCGACCATCCGTCGGTGCGGGTGCTGGTGGTGAGCATGCTCAACGACGACGCGTCCCTGGTCGCCGCGCTGCGCGCCGGAGCCCGCGGCTACCTGCTCAAGGGCGCCTCCGCCGCCGACGTGGAGCGGGGCATCCGGGGGGTGGCCGGCGGTGACCTGGTCCTCGGGGGCCCGCTCGCCGACCGGGCCGGCGCGCTGCTGGGTGCCCGCGCCGACGTTCCGTTCCCGCAGCTCACCGACCGGGAACGGGAGATCCTCGAACTGCTCGCCCGGGGGCTGTCGAATCCGCTGATCGCGCACCGGCTCGGGTTGAGCGCCAAGACCGTCCGCAACAACGTCTCGGTCATCCTGGTCAAGCTGCACCTGGGCAGCCGCGCCGAGGCGATCGCCCTGGCCCGCGACCACGGGCTGGGCGCGCCCAGCCCGGCCGAGGCCCCGGCGGCCCCGGTCCCGGGCCTGTCGTGACCGGGGGCGACCGCGACCCCGGTCACGGGCCGGCCGGCGGCCCGACCGCCGGTCGGGCCGGAGTCGGGCGGTCACCCGGCCGGCGGGACGCCACCGTCGGCGGGTCGGCGCGGTCGGGCATCGGGCAGGGTGACGCCGGTGAGCTGCGCACAGTAGGCCAGCAGGTCCTCCCCGAGCCCGGCGAGCCGCGACGGCGACGGCCGCCAGTCGCGGGTGCTGACGTACCGCCCGCTGGCCAGGACGTCGGGGTCGGTGCCCACGGCGAGGCGCACCTGGGCGCGGGCGGCGTCGTCGGGGCTGGTCGGGGCGGTGGCACCACCCATCCGGGTGCGCACCCAGCCGGGATCGAGGGCGTTGCTCAGGGTGGCGGGCCAGCGGCGGGCGACGGCGACGGCGAGCGCCAGGTCCAGCAGCTTCGAGGTGCAGTACGCCTCGATGCCGTCGAAGGGGCGGGTGTCGTAGCGCAGGTCGGTCAGGTCGGCCACCCCGTCGGCGGCCATCGCCGACGACACGAACACCAGCCGCCCTGGCGGCGGCAGCAGCGCCGTCAGCAGGTACGGCGCGAGCACGTTGACCTGGAACGTCGACTCCAGCCCGTCGCCGGTCAGCTCCCGCTCGACGGCGTCGAGGCGGGCGATCCCGGCGTTGTGGACGATCGCGTCGTACCTGCCGAACGCGGCCAGCGACCGGGCCAGCGCCGTGGTCTCCTCGAGGGAACCCAGGTCGCCGACGACGATTCCGGCCGCGTCGGGGACCGCCGCCTTGGCGACCGCCGCCCGTTGCTCGTCGCGGGCGTGCAGTACGACGCGGTGCCCGGCGGCGACGAGCTGCGCCGCGGTACGCCGACCGATGCCGTCCACCGACCCGGTGACCACCATGGTGCCCATACCGTTCCCTCCGTCCTGGTGCGACCGCACCCCGGGCAGGTCGTTGCCCCGACCGATGGGACCGCGCGTCACTTGGTGACGGCTGAACGGGGCCGCCACCGGGCACGCCAGGTGCACGCCAAGTGGTGCTTGCTGTGCTGGACGGATGAAGAGAATCCTCGCCATCGGCCTGGCGCTCACCCTCAGTGCCGGGCTGACCGTGACCGCGGCCGGCACCGCCCTCGCCCGCCCCTACTGCGACGTACCCAACCCGCCACCGGCCTGCGACGACGGCCCGGCCGAGCCGACTCCCCCGCCGGTGGGCAGCGACAGGTACCCGATGGGCTGGCTGGAGTCGTGGGAGTACGTCGGCGGGGCGGTCCGGGTCAGTGGCTGGGCCAGCGACCCCAACGGCGGCCCGGTGCAGGTGACGGTGCAGACCGACGTGCCGCCGGCGGTGACCCGCCCGGCGAACCTGTGGCACGTCGAGCGGGGCGGTTTCGTCGGCTTCTCGTTCACCGTGCCGAGTTCGGCGCTGGCCGGGGTGCACACGTTCTGTGTCACCGCGAACAACGTGCCCGACGGCAGCCAGCCGGTGCCGGAGGTCGTGCCGCTGTCGTGTCCGCAGTACCGGATCAGCCCGGCGACGCCGAGCGGGCTGACGCTGTCCGCCGGCTACCAGGAGGGCAAGCGGACGTTGGACGTCACCTTCACCGACAACTCGGTGCGGGAGGACAACTACCGGATCGACCTGAGCTGGCTGCAGACCACACCGGACGACACCCCGACCGATCCGGGGCTGCCCACCACCCCGCCGGGCGGGCCGTCGCTGCCGACCCCGCAGCCCACCTGGGGTGCGCCGATCCCCACCACCGAGGTCGGCGTCGCGCGGGCGGTCATCTACGGCACCCCGGACACCGGGCGGCGTACCTGGCACTTCACCCACATGCCGCAGGCCTTCGTGCACGTGGTGGTGGTCGCGAACGAGGCCGGTCTGACCTCCGCCGCGCTCAGCGGGGGCATCTCCACCCGCTGAGCGGGGGCCGGGCGTGACGGCGGTCGGCGTGCTCGGGCCGGTGCGGGCGGTCCGCGACGGCATGCCTGTCGACCTCGGCGCGCCCCGGCAACGTGCGGTGCTGGCCCGGCTCGTCGCCGGCGGCGGGCACGTCGTGTCGGTGGACCGGCTCGTCGACGATCTGTGGGCGGGCGACCCGCCGCCCCGGGCCCGGGCCGCCCTGCAGGTGTACGTGTCGAACCTGCGCCGTGTCCTGGAACCGGACCGTCGCGCCCGGACCCCCGCCCGGGTCCTGGTCACCGTCGCCCCCGGGTACGCCCTGCGGCTACCGACCACGCAGGTGGACGCCTGGCGGTTCGAGGCGGCGCTGCGGTCGGCGACGCCGGACACCGCGCCCGGTCCTGTCGCGGCGCTCGCCGTCCTCGACGCGGCGCTCGCCTGCTGGGGTGCCGACGCCCCGTACGCCGAGTTCGGTGGCCAGCCGTGGGCGGACCGGGAGGGGGAGCGGCTGACCCAGCTCCGGGCGGGCGCCGTCGAGCAGCGCGCCGGGCTCCTGCTCGAACTCGACCGACCGCACGAGGTGGTGCGCGACCTCGACCCGCACGTCCGCGAGCATCCGCTGCGGGAACGGGCCGCGATGCTGCTCGCGGTCGCCCTGTACCGCCTCGGTCGGCAGGCCGACGCGTTGGACGTGCTGCGTACGATCCGTGCGACGCTGGCGGAGCAGTTGGGCATCGACCCCAGCCGGGCCCTGCGGGCCCTGGAGACGGACCTGCTACGGCAGAGCCCCCGGCTGGAGCCGGCCGTCCCCGGGCCGCCGGTGCGCGCCGATCCCGGCCCGCCGTCGGCGGCGAGCGGGCCGCCCGCCGCGCCGGACCCGCACCAGGTGTGGGGACGTACGGCGGAACTGACCCGGCTGCGGGCGGCGGCCGACCGGGCCGCCCGGTCGGGGCTCGGCATCTGCTGGCTCGGCGCGGAGGCCGGGGCGGGGAAGTCGACGCTGGTGCGGCAGCTCGCCGGGGCCCTCGCCGACGCCGGGTGGCGCACGGCGGTCGGCACCTGCCCGCCGGTGGCGGGTGCTCCGCCGGCGTGGGCGTGGCGTGAGGTGGTCGCCGCCACCAGGCGGTTCCTGCCGCCCGGGGAGACCGGGGACCGGGACCTGCGCCCGCTGACGGACCCCGCCGGGCCGGACGACACGCGGGGCGGGTACGACGAGTTCCACCTCTGTCGGGCGCTGTCCGCCCACCTGTCCCGGCTGACCGGGCACGGTCCGCTGCTGCTGGTCGTCGAGGACGTCCACCACGGCGACGGGGCTACCCTGCGGGTGCTGCGGCAGCTCGCCGCCGCGCTCACCGGCGCCCCGGTGCTGGTGGTGGTGACCTACCGGCCGGACGAGATGACCGACGACGTGGTGGCGGCGCGGGCGGCACTGGCCGGCGTACCGGCGGTCGAGGTTCCGCTCGGTGGTCTCGACGCGCAGGCCGTCACCGCGTTGCTGCGCCGGCACGGCGTGCACGACGCCGCGCTGCTGCGCACGGTCCGGGAACGCGCGGCGGGCAATCCGCTGTTCGCCATCGAGCTGGCCGGGCTGGTGGCGGCGGAGGGGCCGGCGGCGGCCCGCGACGGGGTGCCCGCCGGCCTCGGGCACCTGCTGGCCCACCGGTTGGCACGGTTGCCCTCGGACGCGCGGACGGTGCTGCGGCACGCCGCGGTCTGTGGCGTGGAGGTCGACGTCGATCTCCTGCTCGCGGTCGATGGCGGACCGGAGGAACCGGTCCTCGCCGGCCTGGAGGCCGGCGTGGCGGCCGGCCTGCTCGTCGAGCCCGCACCGGGGCGGGTGCGGTTCGCCCATGCCCTGATGCGCGACGTGCTCTACCACGGCCTTCCGTTGCTGCGCCGGACCCGGCTGCACGCCCGCGTCCTCGCGGTGCTCCGCGAGCAGCGACGCGACGACGTGGCCACGTCGGGACGGCAGGCGCTGGCGGCGCTCACCCCGTCCGCCGGCGGTGTGCGCCGGCCGGCGAGGGCGGAGGTGACGGTCGGCCATCCGGCCGCGCCCGGATGAACAGCCGCCGGGAGGGACAGGACGTTGCCGGACGGGGACGGCTACCGGGTCCGGGGCCGCTGGAGGGCGAGGTGGTCGAGCAGTTGGGTCAGTCCGTCGTCCCGGGGCGCCACCTCCAGCGCCGGATCGTCGGCGAGGACCGCCTGTTGGAGCAGGTGCAGCCGCTTCGACGGCTCCAGCCCCAGTTCCTCCACCATGGAGGTGCGCAGCCGGTGGAAGACCGCCAGGGCCTCGCGCCGCTGGCCGCTGCGGTGCAACGCCACCATCAGCTGCGCGCAGAGGTTCTCGTTGAGCCCGTGCTCGGCGATGAGCAGGGTGAGTTCGGCCAGTACGTCCTGGTGGTGGCCGAGGCGCATGCGCGCCTCGATGCACTGTTCGACGGTGGTGAGCCGGGTCTGTTCCAGCGCCTTGAGGCGGGGCTCGGCCACGGTTCCGGCACGTACGTCGGCGAGCGCCGGGCCGCGCCAGAGCGCGCAGGCGCGCACCAGCAGCGCCGCCGCGTCGACGTTCTCACCGGCCGCCAGGGCGCGTCGACCGGCCGAGGCGAGCTGTTCGAACAGGCGCAGGTCGAACTCGTCGGGGCCGACCCGGAACACGTAGCCGCCGGGGACGGTGACCAGCACCCGCTTGGCCACCTCGGCGACCGGGACGTCGAGCAGGCCGGCGAAGCACTTGCGGATCTGGAGCACGTACGTCTGGAGCGTGGTCAGTGCACTGACCGGTGGGGACGCGCCCCACAGGTCCTGGATCAGCGCGGAGACCGGCACGGTCTGGTCCGCGTTGAGCAGCAGCAGGCCCAGCACGCTGCGGGGTTTCGGGGCGGTCGGTGTGGCGGTGTGACCGGCGTGGGCGAGCACGAGCGGTCCCAGGATCTGGATCTCCATTGCCTCTCCCCCAGAGCACGAACTGCCCGCGTCGACGTGCCGCCGCGGGGGCCGAACGACAGCGGAAACCACACCTATCCATAGACAGGCGTCAGCTACAGGCGACATTCGGGCCTTTTCGCGTCGCAGTGGTGCGACGTTCGACTGAGAGGCTAGCCGGTTTCTGAGCGATCGTCGTCAATTGTTCGAGCAATTTTCGAGGACCGGGGGGAAAACCGAGGCCAGACCCCTCGGCGAGGCGGAAGAGCAGGGCCCTGCGGTGACCCGGGACGGGCGGCAGTCACCCACACATCGACATCATTGATGGCCTTCATTAAAAAACGGGATGGGTCGCCCCGAAGCGTCCCGAGCGCCACGCTTCGGACGGGCCGGTTCACCGCCGGCGCAGCGCCGCCGCCCCGACCCGCCAGAGGATCTCCGGACGGCGCAGCCGGGCGGGGCCGGCCGTCAGGTTGACGACCTCCAGGAAAGCCCGGTGGACCACCTCGTCGGTCACGGTGGCGTGCTGGACCGCCTCGGCCAGGCCCCGGCGCAGCCGCCAGCCGAACGGTCGGGCGACGGTCACGTGCGGCAGGTAGCAGTCCTGCGCGGCGGAGAAGTCCCAGGCGTCGTCCACCACCGCCCGCACCCGCCGGAAGTACCCGTACGCCGGCCGGTCCACCGCGCCCGGCTCGGCGAGCCACTCGCCGAGCGCGACCGCCTGCAGGGCCGCCACCGAGATGCCCTGTCCGTAGGTCGGGTTGAACGAGGCGACCGCGTCACCGATCGCCACCAGCCCGGCGGGGAACCGGTCCAGCCGGTCGAAGTCCCGGCGGACGCTGTCGGGAAAGCGGTGCACGTACACCTCGCTGGCCGGCTCGCACGCGTCCGGCAGCAGCCGCAGCGGGGTGGCCGGGTCCGACCGGCAACGCTGCAGGAACCCGCCCAGGTCACGGCCCGGCCGCCGGTCGCCGTAGCCGCTGACCAGCGTCAGCCAGCGGTTCCCCTCGACGGGCGTCATCGAGCTGGGTCCGGTGCGCGCCCGGCTCGGCGTGTGGACCGAGTACACCGCCACGTGCCCGGCCAGCCGCTGGCCGGGTTCCCGGTGGAACAGGCAGGTGGCGTAGCCGAGGTCCAGGGCCATCCGGCGTTTGTCGGGGGCGGGGTAGCCGAGCCGGCCGAGCCAGTCGGCCAGCCGGCTGGACCGCCCGGTGGCGTCCACCACGAGGTCCGCGCCGTGCCGCTGGGCGTCGGTGTGGCCCGGGGCGCGCACCAGCGCCCCGTCGACCCGGCCGGCGGTGGCGGTGAGCCCGACCGCGGTCCCGCCGACCAGGGCCACGTTGGGCAGCGCGAGGACCCGCCGGCGGAGGTGCCACTCCAGGAACGGCCGGGACACGCTGACCACGCTGCCGCCACGTACCGGGACCTTGGCCCGGCCGTTGAGGAACCACTGCGCGCCACCGGGACCGCTGGTGACCAGTTGGCCGCCCTCGCGCACCATCTGCCGTACGACGCCGGGCAGCAGCCGGTCGATGACCGTCCGGCCCCGGCCGAGCAGGGTGTGCGCCTGGCTGCCGTGCGGCGCGCCACGGCGGATCACCGGGGCGTCCGCCAACCGGTCGGGCTCGACGATCCACACGTGGTCGGCGTGGTCGGCCAGGACCCGGGCGGCCACCAGGCCGGCGATGCTGCCGCCGAGGACGAGCGCGGTCCGCATCAGCGACCGACGGCCGGCCGGGGGCGGCCGGGCCACGCCGACGCGCGGGCGACCGCCAGGACGTGACCTGGCAACTCCCGGTGGGTCACCAGGACGCCGGGGGCGTCGACGGCGGCCCGCCACGCCGGTGGCGCCGGCGGCGCGGTGCGCCAGCGCAGCAGCCGGCCGCCGCACAGCCCGGTGCCGTGCAGCTTGGCCACCGCCTCCTTGCCGGTCCACAGCGCCAGGAAGTCGACGCCGAGCCGTTGCGCCGGCCGACCGCGTAGCCAGTCGGTGTCCTCCGGGGCGAACCACCGCCGGCTCAGCGCCACCGCGGGCAACGGGCGCAGCGCCTCCACGTCGACGCCGACCGGTCCGTGTCGGGACACCGCAACCGCGACCAGGCCACGGGTGTGGCTGACGCTGGTGTGCCAGCCGGTGGCGACACCGCGCAGCACCGGCGCACCCGTCGCCGTGTGCTCCACGGTCACCGCGGCCGGCGGGACGCCGGCCAGCGCCGCGGCCGTCTCGACGAGTAGCGCGCGGGCCGTCGCCCGCCCGTCGTCCACCGTGCGGCGCAGCCGCACCACCAGGTCAGCCGGCACGACGGTACGCCCCGACGGAGCACCCGACCGCAGCGACCGCACCCATTCGATCCCCCACGGCTCCCCATTGACGACAATTGTCAGCGCACCCTGGTTAATGCGAGGATGACCGGGCCGAATCGACCATACCGAGGCGCCTGCGGGCCCGGCCCGCACTTCTCTGGACATTCACTAGAGTCTCAGTGGAGGGCCATCCGTGGCGCGTGACGACGATTACTTCCGCAAGCGGCTGCTCACGGTGCTCTGTGCCACCTGGACGGCGCAGGCGTGTTCGGTGTTCGCCCTGCTCGGCCTGGCCGACCGGATCGCCGCGGGCACCACCGGCGGCGGCGAGCTGGCGACCGCCGCCGGACTGGACCCGGTGGCGCTGCGCCGGTTGCTCGCCGCGCTCGCCGACGCCGGTGTCCTGCGCCAGACCGGTCCCGACGACTTCGTCCTGTCCGGCATGGGGGAATACCTGCGCACCGACGTCCCCGGTTCGGTCCGCGACACGGCGGTCCTGTACGGCCAGGAGGTCTTCGCCTCGTTCGCCGGCCTGCTCGACACCGTCCGCACCGGCCGGCCGGCCTTCACCGACCGCTTCGGCGAGTCCTTCTACGAGTACCTGGGCGGGCATCCCGAGCTGGCCGCGACGTTCAACGGGGCGATGTCCACCGCCCCGGAACCGCCGCCGCCCCCCGCCCGGCTGTTCGACGACGCCCGTACGGTGGTGGACCTCGGTGGCGGCGACGGCGGCCTGCTCGCCGACCTCCTGCGGGCCCGCCCCGGGCTGCGCGGGGTCCTCGTCGAGCTGCCCGAGGCCGCCGCCCGGGGACGTGCCCGGCTCGCCGCCGCCGGGGTCCTGGACCGGGTCGACGTCGTCGTCGGCAGCTTCTTCGACCGGGTGCCCACCGGCGGGGACCGGTACGTGCTGCGGCGGGTCCTGCACAACTGGGACGACGGGAACGTCGCCCGGGTGCTGGCCCGGGTACGGGCGGCGATGCCGGCCGGGGCGCGGCTGCTGGTGCTGGAGGAGCTGCTGCCGGCACAGCCGCAGCGGGCCGGCGCCGGCGCGGGCACCTGGGGGGCACCCCGCAACCGGATCGTGGATCTGCTGATGCTGGTCCTGATGGAGGGCCGGGACCGCACCGCGGCGGAGTACGGCCGGCTCCTCGCCGACGCCGGCTTCGCCGTCGCGGGCGTCACCGACGGCGCGATCGAGGCAGTCCCGGTCTGAGCCGGCGGACCGGCCCCGACCCGCCGGGGCCGACTCGTCGTTTCCCGGCTCAGCGGGCGGACCGGGTCAGCAGCAGCCCCTCCTGGGCCACCGTGGCCACCAGGTCGCCGTCGCGCGTGTACAGCCGACCGGTCGCCAGGCCACGACCGGCCGCCGCCCACGGGCTGTCGCAGTCGTACAGCAGCCACTCGTCGGCCCGGCAGGGTCGGTGGAACCACACCGTGTGGTCGATGCTGACGCCGAGGTCACCCGGACCCCACTCGGTCGTGTGCCCGGCCACCATCGCGCTGAGCAGCAGGGGCAGATCCGAGACGAGCACCAGCGCGCCGGCGTGCAGCGACGCGGCGTCGGGCAGCCTCCCGGCCACCCGTACCCAGGCCCGACGGTGTGCCTCGCCCGCCCGCTCCCCGTCGGTCCGCCCGCCGGGCGGCGGGCCGAGGTACCTGACGTCGAACGCGAAGAGCATGTCCTGCACGGCGGCCAGCCGATCGGGCGCGTCGGCGAGCAGCCGGGCCAGGGTCGGCACCTCGTGCGGCGGCGTGACCTCGGGCGCGGGCCGCCCGTGCGCCGGGCCGCTGCCGGGGTCGTGGAACGAGGCGGTCAGGAAGAAGATCGGGGTGTCGCGCTGGAGGGCGACCACCCGCCGGGCGGACATGGACGGGCCGTCGCGCAGGGTCTCGACCAGGTAGGTGACGGGCCTGCGGCTGTCGCCCGGCCGGGTGAAGTAGGCGTGCAGCGAGTGCACCGGTCGACCGGAGCGCACGGTGTGCGCGGCGGCGGTCAGCGCCTGGGCGGCGATGAGCCCCCCGTACCGGCGGGTGGTGCCCCGCGTCGTGCCGCGTCCGGAGAACACCCCCGCGACGGGCACCAGCCGGTCCGTGCTGACCGACGCGGGGTCGACGGGCAGCAGGTCGAGCAGCCCGACCACCTCCTCGACGACCGCCCGGCCACGGTCGGCGGCGGTCGGTGCACCGCTCATCGGGCGAGGTACCTGTCGACCTCGTCGGCGGCGACGAGCGTGCCGTGGGGTTCCGCGCGCATCTGCTCGCCGAGCTGTGCCGCGCGCCGCCGCAGCGCGGCGGTGGTCAGGCGGGACATGCCGGAGCGCAGCACGTCCTCGGACAGGTCGGTGAACCGCACGTGCACACCGACGCCGAGCCGTTGCAGCTGGTGGCCCCAGAACGGCTGGTCGGCGTAGGAGGAGCAGACCATCGTGGGGATGCCCGCGCGCACACCGGCGGCGGTGATGCTGGCGCTGCCGTGGTGCACCACCATGGCACAGTGCGGCAGCACCAGGTCGTAGTCCACGTAGGGCACCACCCGCAGCTCCGGTGACGTGGACGGCGCGACCCCGGCCAGGCCCCAGCCGGTGGCCACCAGGGCACGTACCCCCAGCGACCGGCAGACCCGCCCGATGCCCGCCATCATCGCCGCCGGGTCCGCCACGTGCGTGCTGCCGAACGTCAGCAGGGCCGGCGGTTCGCCCGCCGAGAGCCATCCCGCGAGCTCCGGATCGAGGGTGGACATCCCGGCGCGGTCCAGGTCGTCCGGGGTCAACCGGAGGTCACCGACGATCGGCCGGTAGGCGTCCCAGGTCAGGCCCGGCACCAGGGTGGGACTGTAGCCCTGCAGCTCCAGCGGTCGCCGCAGCTGCTTCGGGGGCGGCGGCATCGCGGGGAGGCCGAGCTGGCGACGGAACGCGAACATCAGGTCCCGCCGGTACCGCCAGGCCCGTCGGGTGTAGTGCAGGTAGGTGGCCCGGTTCGCCGCGGCGGTCGGCAGCGGGTCGAGGGCCACCAGCGGATGCGGCACCACGTCGTTCGGCCGCGACGGCGTGAGGTCGTACGCGATCAGCGGGACGTCGTACGCCTCGGCCAGGGTCGCGGCCCACTGCTCACTGACCACGGCGCAGACGATGGCCTCGGTGCCGGCGGTGATCTCGATCGCCTCGTCGCCGAACCGACGGCCGTAGTCCCGGTACGCCTCGATCGTGATCTGGAGGAAGGAGTCGAGGGTGCTCTTGGTGACCCACTCCCGGCCCCGCTCGGTCTGCATCATCGACTGCTGGTTCCAGCCGACCGGCACCACGTCGAGGCCGAGCTGCCGGGGCAGGTCGACCAGGTTCATCGACGCCCCGACGCGTACCTCGTGGCCGTGGCGGGCCAGCTCGGCGGCGAGTGCCGTCAGCGGATAGACGTCACCGCGGCTGCCGAGCGCCAGGACGGTGATGCGCATCGTCGTTCCCCTCTGGTCCTCGGTGCGGCGTCAACCCGTCGCCTGCGTTCAGGTCGGTGGAGAACGCGAGTTCCCGCTGGTCCTCCAGGTCCGCCAGGCGCGCGGTCAGGCCGCGCCGGATCGCGGCGTACGCGTCGCTGCCGAGCGCGAGTCGCAGCGGGGCGGTCGGCCCGGTGGCGACGTCGACCACGGCGGCGGCCATCTTCGCCAGGTCGCCACGGCACGGCAGGCGGCCGTCCTGCGCCCGGCGACGCAGGATCGCCGCCGGGGTGCCCGCGTAGCCGGGCGACGCGGTGGTCAGTTCCTTGCTCCGTCCGAAGAATCCGGTGCTCACGGTGCCGGGCTCGACGATCGTCACGCCTATCCCGAAGCCCTTCACCTCGGCGGCCAGCGACTCGAAGAAGCCCTCCACGCCCCACTTGGTGGCGCAGTAGACGGCCGTGCCGGGTGACCCCCGTTGCCCGGCCATGCTCGACACCTGGATGATCCGCCCGCCGCCCTGCGCGCGCAGGTACGGCAGCACCGCCCGGGCCAGGTGGATGGGGCCGGTCAGGTTGGTGCGGATCTGCCTGTCGACCTGCTCGCCGCTGGCCTCCTCGGCCGCGCCGACCAGCGCGTAACCGGCGTTGCTGACCACCACGTCGAGGCGGCCGAGCGCGCGGGCGGCGTCCTCGACGACCTGCCGGATCTGCTCCGGATCGGTGACGTCCAGTCGGGCCGTCCACAGTGTTCCCGCGCCGGAAGGTCGCAGGTCGGCCAGGGCGCGCGGATCGCGGGCGGTGGCCGCCACCGTCTCGCCCCGGGCGAGCAGTTCGGTCACCAGCGCCCGGCCGATCCCGGTCGAGCTGCCGGTGACGAACCAGACACGCGGGGACGCGGTCATGCCCCGGCCCACTCCGGGACGTCCAGGATCTCCAGGACCGCGCAGGACAGGGTGGCCGGTGCGCCCCCGTACAGCAGCAGGTGGTCACCGGCGGCGAGCTGGCCGGTGACCAGCAGGTGGTTGAGCGACAGCAGCTGGTCGCTCGCGCCGGTGTGGCCGACGCCGCGACCGAACTGCCAGGTGGTGCGCTCCATCGTGATGCCCAGCGGCTCCACCAGGTCGTGCTGCACCATGTACGCCGCCGCGTTCCCGCAGATGACCCGGGTCATGTCGGTCAGCTTGCGGTCCGCCTCGTCGAGCGTGCGGTCGATCAGGTCGAGCCGGGCCCGGTTCCTCAGTTCGGCGGCGTCGGTCAGCGACATCACGTTGTCGCGGAAGTACTCGGCCCGTTCGCGCATGTCGATCGTGCGGCCCTGGCCCGCCGCCGGTGGGTACAGCGGCTCGCCGCCCCGGTACAGCGGCTCCACCTCGGGCACCGCGACGCTGCCCACGGCGCGTACCCGGGCGAAGCCGTGGTCGCGGTCCAGCAGCAGCGCGCTGCCGGCGTCGCCCAGGATGAACCCGGGTGCCGAGTTCCACCTGTCGATCAGCGGCGAGCCGAGGTTCTCCGCCGTGGTCACCAGCACCGTCGCGCCGGCCGCCGCGCCGGCCAGGTGCCCGGCGGCGATCTCCAGCGCCGCGAACACGCCGTTGCAGCCCAACCGGACCTCGAACGCGGGGGCCGCCGTTCCGACGACCTCCCGCTGGATGTACGGGCCGGGCAGCCACATCTCCGGGCCCTGGTGGTGGATGGAGGCGTGCAGCACCAGGCCGATCCCGGTCGGGTCGGCGGCGGCGCGGGTCAGCGCCTGACGGGCCGCGTGCACGGCCATCTCCGGCGGTGAGACGTCCCCGGCGATGCAGGTGCCGGTCAGCCGGTTCTCCAGGTAGGCGGCCGGGCTGTAGTCGCCGCGCCGGGCGGCCTGGCCGGCGTCGACCACGGGGGGTTGGAAGACACCCAGCCCGGACAGGTGAACGTTGGTGATCTTCAAGCGCGTCTCCCGGGTCGGCCGGCCATGGCGCCACGTCCGCCTATCGCAAGGACTGTAGTTGCCCCGCGCGCCGGGGCGGTGCACGTGACCTCGACGCCTGACTGAGAACTGCTCGAGTTCCGCCGCCGCTCCGCCTTGCGCACCCGTGGAGGCCATTTCCGGCGCATTGACCGCCGCGAGTGCCCGTTGATAGCTTCGGCCCACTCATTTCGGCAGTACGTCGTCGACCGACGTGATGACGCCGCAGGTCGTCGGTGACGGAGGACGACGTCGTCGACCGACGCCGGCCCCGCCGCTCCCGCGCCATCCGACAGGAAGGTAGCCCCACCATGTCAGCCGACGAGGTCCTGGCGTTCACCCTGCAGTCGCTGCGCGAGAT
This sequence comes from Micromonospora sp. WMMD735, assembly GCF_049178995.1. Classification (NCBI taxonomy): domain Bacteria; kingdom Bacillati; phylum Actinomycetota; class Actinomycetes; order Micromonosporales; family Micromonosporaceae; genus Micromonospora; species Micromonospora sp. WMMD735. Next base: position 582,430 of record NZ_JBMHMJ010000002.1, on the reverse strand, counting down.
GAACTTCTACACCGACGACACCGGCCCCGACTCGATGCTCGGCCCGTCCGGTGTGGACCTCGACTCGCTCGCCGTGTCCGAGCTCGCGCTGCGGGTCGAGGACCAGTTCGGTGTGACGTTCGACGACGACGACATCGAGACCCTCGCCATCATGACGCTCGGCGAGTTCGCCGCGGAGGTGGCCCGGCGGGCGGAGCTGATCCCGCAGGCCGACGCGGCCCGCGGCTGACGGCGCGACGGGCGACACCCGACGTACGACATGGTGGCGGTGACCGGCGCGTCCGGTCACCGCCACCGTTCGTGCCGGGCCCCGGCCGCGCCGGTGAGCGGGGCCGGGCGGACCGGGGCCGGCGGACGGCTACGCGGGGCGACCCGCACCGCCCACCGGCCCGGCCCCGTCAGCGGCGGCCGGCCTCGCCCAGCTGGCTGAACACCTCGCCAGCCAGCTCGGCGACGCTGTGGCCGCCGAGCATCTTCGCGATCGGCAGCAGCATCCCCAGGTCGCGCTGGACCCGGGTGCGGACCTCCACGGCCATCAGCGAGTCCAGGCCCTGCCGCTTGAGCGGCCGCCGGGTGTGCACCTGCGCCGACGGCATGCCCAGCACCTCCGCGAGGACCTGGGCCAGGTAACGCTCCACGGCGTCCCGGTCGGTCAGCGTGCCGGCCACCCCGGCCCCCGCCTCCCCTGGCCCCACCGGTGCGGGAGGGGTCGGCACGGGGGCGGGTGGGGCGGCGGTGACCGGGGCCGTGGTGACCGGGGCGGTGGCCTCGGGTCGCGCCGGGGGTGGGGAGGTGGACGGCGGCGACCAGGGCACGACGGACGCCGGGGCGGCGGGCGCGGCGACGGCGGTGGGGTCGGCGAGCAGGTCACGCAGTAGTGGCGAGGTCGCCGCGTCCGGGTGCGCGGTCGCCCACCGCCGCCAGTCCGCCGGCAGCACCACGCCGTGGGTGGCGTCGCGGGCCAGCAGCAGGCGCAGCGCCTCGATGCCCTCCCGGGGGCTGAACGTGTCCATGCCGGCCGGGTTGATCGCCCGGCCGTGCTCCCGGCCGACCCGCGCGGGCATGCCGACCGACCAGAAGCCCCAGTTCACGCTGAGCGCGGTCTGACCGGCGAGCCGGCGCTGGTCGGCCAGCGAGTCCAGGGCGGCGTTCGCGGCCGCGTACGCGCCGAGCATCGGGGAGCTGAGCACCGCCGAGCCGGAGGAGAACAGCACGAAGAAGTCCAGCGGCTGCCCGGCGAACAGCCGGTGCAGCACGGCCGCGCCGGTGACCTTCGGGCGCAGGACCGCCGACAGGGTCCGGTCGTCCAGCTCGGACAGGGCGCGGTACTCGATCACCCCGGCGGCGTGCACCACACCCCGGATCGTCACGCCGTCGGCCTCGTGCCGCCCCACGACCGCCCGCATCGCCTCCTCGTCGGCCACGTCGACCGCCTCGTACGCCACCCGCACCCCGTGCCGCCGCAGCTCCGCCAGCCGGTCCGCGCCGCCGGTCCCCGACAGCGGGGTACGCCCGGTGAGCACGATGTGCCGGGCCCCCTCGCGGACCAGCCAGTCGGTGACCACCCGGCCGAGGTCGCCGAGCCCACCGGTCACCAGGTAACCGGCGGTCGGATCGATCCGCACCGGCCGGTGCGGGGCCGGGGCGGGCTGCGGCGCGGTCAGCTCCCCGACGGACACCAGCACCTTGCCCACGTGCCGGGCCTGGGCCATGTGCCGGAACGCGCCGACCAGGTCGGTCGCGGAGAAGACGCGGTACGGCAACGGTTCGAGCAGACCGGCCTGCACCAGGGTCAGCGTCTCCTGAAGGATCGCGCCGAGCCGGCGTGGTTCGTTGAGCCCGAGGTCCACCACGTCGACCACGAAGAACGACGCCCCGCGCGCCAGCAGCCGCAGGTCGAGCCGGGTGCCCTCGACCAGGTCACGCCGGCTCAGCTCGACGTAGCGCCCCCGGTCGGCCAGCAGCTCCACGCTGCGGAGCAGGCCCTCCCCCGCCTGCGTGTTGAGCACCACGTCGACGCCCTCGCCCCGGGTGGCGTCCCGGATCTCGTCGGCGAACCCGGTGCCCCGCGAGTCGGACACGTGCGTGACGCCCATCATCCGCAGCAGCGCGCGTTTGTCCGGGCTGCCGGCGGTGGCGTACACCTCGGCACCGCGCCACCGGGCCACCTGGACCGCGGCCAGCCCCACCCCGCCGGTGGCGTGGTGGATCAGGACCCGTTCGCCGGGCCGCACCTGCGCCAGCTGGACCAGCGAGTGGTACGCGGTGACCATGGCCACCGGCACGGTGGCGGCCTCCTGCGCGGTGAGCCGGGCCGGCCGTCGGCGTACCAGGTGCGCGTCGACGCAGAGGTGGCTGGCGGCGGGTACGCGCAGCGAGATCGCCACCACCTCGTCGCCGGGCCGCAGTCCGGCCACGCCCGGTCCGACCCGGGTGACCGTGCCGGCGCACTCGCCGATCATGCTCGCGGGCTGGTCGGACAGGCGCGGATACAGGTCCATGGCGATCAGCACGTCGCGGTAGTTCAGGGCGAGGTGGTCGGCGCGGACCTCCACCTCGCCCGGCCCCGGCGGCCGGCGCGGCACCGGCACCAGGCGCACCCCGTCGAGCAGGCCGGGCGAGGTGACCTGGAGCTGGTGGGCGACGTCGGCGTCGGCCGGCCGGCCGGCGGGCGTGGGCAGCAGGCGGGCGGCGTACCGCTGGCCGTCGCGCAGCGCCACCTGGTCCTCCGGCCCGACACCTGCCAGTTCCCGGTCCAGCGCGGCGGCGAGTTCGGCGGACGGGCCCGCCGGGTCCAGGTCGACGAGCGCGCAGCGCAGTTCCCGGTGCTCGTGGGCGACGACCCGGCCCAGGCCCCACAGCGCGCCCTGCCACATCGACACGGTCCGGTCGGCGTCGCGCACCCGGTGTGCGCCCCGGCTCACCAGCGACAGCCGGGGCGGCTCGGGTAGGCCGGCGTCGGCCAGCGCCCGCAGCAGCCGCAGGACGCTGCCGCAGCCGAGGCGTTCGGCCTCCCCGGCCGCCTGCTGCGCCGACTGGGAGCTGTCAGGCTCGTCAAGCGTCCAGAGGTGCACCACCTCGGTCGGCGCGAGGCCGTCGAACCCGGCCCGGACGTCGGCGAGCAACCGCCGGTACTGTGCCGGTGCCGTCGGGTCGATCTCGTACCGGTCGGCCGCCAGCCGTTGGTATCCGCCGCCCGCGAACACCCGGACGTCGGCGGGCAGTGCGTCGCCGACGCCGGACCGGTCGGCGAAGACCAGCCGGCGCTCGGCCGGCCGGGGCGCGTCGGGCAGCGCCGGCAGCGGCTGCCACCGCAGCTCGTGGAACCATCCGTCGGGGTCGCGTACCGAGTCCGGGGGTTGCAGGTACTGCAGGCGCAGTCCCTCGATCTCGACGATCACCCGGCCGTCGGCGTCGGCCACCACGAGGTCGCCACAGACCGAGTCGGACCGCCAGGCGGTGACCGCGACGGCGTGCGCCCAGCCGGGGACGCCCGAGTCGGGGTGGATCGTCACCGCGTCGATGCCGCCTAGGACGAACGCCGACGACCGGTCCTCGGCCGGGATCAGCGACGCGAGGACCTGCCCGCACGCGTCCAGCAGCGCCGGGTGGCAGGTGTACCCGGCCGGGTCGACCCCGGCGGGCACCTGGATGCGGCCGAGTGCCTGACCGTCGCCCGTCCAGAGTTCCGCGACGCCCTGGAACGCGCCCTGCCACTCGTTGCCCCGCGCGGCGAAACGGCGGTAGAAGTCGACCCCGGTGAGCTGGTCGGGGCAGGCGGCACGGGTCGCCTCCACCGGCAGCCGGCGTCGTTCGGGCGGCGGGGTGCGGGTGACCGTCGCGGTGACGTGGGTCGTCTCCGCCCCGGTCACCGCCACGTCCCAGGTGTCGGGCCCGCGCGGGGTGAACGTGGTGGACAGCGCGGGCGGCGGCTGGTCCGGGCGCAGGAACAGCGCGTCGAGATAGCGGATGTCGCGCAGCACGGGTGTCTGCCCGGCGCAGATCCCGGCGGCGGCGGTGTGCAGCAGCTCGACGTACGCGGTGCCCGGCACGACCACGGTGCCCTGCACCCGGTGATCGAGCAGGTACGGCTCCCGGGCCGGGTCGACGACCCGGTCCACGCGGTGCGGGGCCGGCTGTCCGGCCGGGGTCGGGGCGAGCCAGTACCGCTGGCGCTGCCACGGGTAGGAAGGGAGCCGCACGTAGCGGGGCGGGGGCCCGCCGACCACCCGGCGCCAGTCGACCGGGCAGCCGGCGCGGTGCAGGGCGGCGACGGTGTCGAGCAGGCTGGCCCGTTCCGGCTCGTCGCGGCGCAGGCAGCCGACGGCGGCACCGTCGGTCCCGGCCGCCGCCAGGGTCTCCTGGATGGCCGGCAGCAGGATGGGGTGCGGGCTGATCTCGACGAACACCGTGTCGCCCGATCCGGCGAGGTGTGCCACCGCGGCCCCGAACCGCACCGGTTCGCGCAGGTTGCGGATCCAGTAGGCGGCGTCCCAGCCGGAACCGTCGCAGGGGGCGTCGTCCACGGTGGAGTACAACCGGACGTGACCCGCGCGGGGGGTGACGTCGCCGAGGTCGGCCAGCAGGTCGTCGCGGAGCTGGTCCATCTGCGGGCTGTGCGAGGCGACGTCGACCCGGACCTGCCGGCAGAACACGCCGCGTTCGTCGAGGCCCGCGACGATGGTGGCCAGCGCCTGCGGGTCGCCGGAGAGGACCGTCGAGGTGGGGCTGTTGCTGACCGCCACGGACACGAGGTGCTCGTGGCCGGCCAGCGCGGCCCGGGCGTCGTCGGCGGACAGCTCCACCGAGTACATGACGCCCTGCCCGGCGACGGTGCGCAGCAGCCGGCTGCGCCGGCAGATGACCGCACCGGCGTCGGCGAGGCTGAGCGCGCCCGCCGCGCCGGCCGCCGCCACCTCGCCCATGCTGTGCCCGACCACGTGGTCGGGCTCGACGCCCCAGTCGCGCAGCACGGCGCAGAGCGCGGTCTGCATCGCCCACAGGGTCGGCTGGACGGTGTCGATGGACGCCGGGGCATCCGTCTCCCCCGTCAGCCGGGCCAGCAGCGACCAGCCGACCTCGGCGCGGATCACCTCGTCGCAGCGGGTGAGCGTGTCGCGGAAGACCGGTGAGCGGGCCAGCAGTTCGCGGCCCATGCCGTCCCACTGCGAGCCCTGCCCGGGGAAGACGAAGACGACCGTGGGCCGGTCGCCGTCCACCGGCGCGGACGCGGTGCCGCCCAGCCGGGGGCGGGACTCACCGGCGGCGTACGCCCGAAGCCGCTCGACCAGGTCGTCGGGTGACGCGCCGACGGCGGTCAGCCGGTTCTCGTGGTGGTCCCGGCGGGTGGCCGCGCTGAAGCACACGTCGCGCAACGGCAGGTCCCGCCCGTCGCCACCCGGCCCGAGGAACCGCGCGTAGTCGGTGGCGAGGGCGGTGAGCGCCTCCCGGTCGGGTGCGGAGAGCACCAGGAGCTGCGCGGCGTCCCCGTCGGGCGTGTCACCGTCGGCGGGCGCGGGCGCGGGCGCCGGTGGGGTGTACTCGCCGAGCACCACGTGCGCGTTGGTTCCGGAGATGCCGAACGAGCTGACCCCGACCAGGCCCGGCCGGTCGGTCTGCGGCCAGGGGGTGCGTTCCCGCACCAGCCGTAGCCGCAACCCCGCCCAGTCGACCGCGTCGGTCAGCTCGGCGGCGTGCAGGCTCGGCGGGATCTCCCGGTGCTGGAGCGCGAGCACCGCCTTGATGACCCCGGCCAGCCCGGCGGCCGCCTCGGTGTGGCCGATGTTCGTCTTGACCGAGCCGACCAGGCAGTGCCCGTCCCGGCCCGCGCCGGCCACCGCGCCGAGGGCGCCCAGCTCCACCGGGTCACCGGCCGGGGTCCCGGTGCCGTGCGCCTCGACGTAGTCCACCAGCGTGGCGGACACGCCCGCGTCGGCGTACGCAGCGCGCAGCGTCTCCTCCTGGCCGGGCTGGGAGGGTGTGAGCAGGTAGCCGCCGGACTGGCCGTCGTTGCCGACCGCGGAACCCCAGATCACCGCGTGGACGGCGTCGCCGTCGGCCTCGGCCCGGTCCAGCGGTTTGAGCACCAGCACGGCGACCCCCTCGCTGCGGACGAAGCCGTCGCCGTGGGCGCTGCCGAACCTGCACCGGCCGTCGGCGGAGAGCATCCGGGCCGCCGAGAACGGGATGGTCTCCTCGGGGGCGATCACCAGGTTCACCCCGCCGGCCAGCGCCAGTTGGGTCTCCCCGTTGCGCACGCTCTGGTAGGCCAGGTGCAGCGCCGCGAGGCTGGAGGAGCAGGCGCAGTCCACCGCCATGCTGGGGCCGCGCAGGTCGAAGGCGAAGGACACCCGGCCGGCCAGGAAGCTTCGTGCGCCGCCGGTCGCCGCGTGCAGGTCCAGCACCGACGCGTCGCTGAGCAGCTGCCCGTACGCCGAGGACATGCCGCCGACGTAGACGCCGGTGCGGGTGGTGGACAGCCGGTCGCGGGTCAGGCCGGCGTCGGCCAGCGCCTCCGCCGCGGTCTCCAGCAGCAGCCGCTGCTGGGGGTCCATCCGTTCCGCCTCCCGGGGGGCCACCCCGAAGTAGCCGGCGTCGAACTGGTCGATCTGGTCGAGGAAGCCGCCCCGGCGGCTGACGATCCGGTTCGGCGTGCCCGGCCGCGGGTCGTGGTAGGCGTCGATGTCGTACCGGCTGGCCGGCACGTCGGTGATCGCGTCGCCGCCGTCGCTGAGCAGACGCCAGAACTGCGCCAACCCGTTGGCACCGGGAAACCGGCAGCCGATGCCCACCACGGCGACCGGTGTCCCGCCCGGTGTGTGCGCCGACTCGTCCCGTCCGGTCATCCGCCCCGCCTCTCTCGGCGTCGTGTGCTGGCTGCGCCCCGAGTCTTCCGGCCACCGCTTGGGAACGGCTTGAGAAACCACGGACGCCGGTGGGCAGACCCGCTCGCCTTCCGGTCGGAACCGTCGGCGCGGGGTCCCGGCCGGCAGTGCCCGGCGGTGGCCGTCCTTGAGAACGGCTCGACGACAGCTCTCGGACAGGGCCGGGGACGATGCCACGGGTCGACAACGACCATCGTGGATCGATAGTTTGGCAGCCGGTCCGACCCCGGCCCACCGGTCGGGCACCAGGGCGCAGCCGGTGTGGTCCAACGGCACGAACCGTCAGCACGATTGGACGCCGACCATGAGGGTCATCACCATCGCCACCGACCTCGAACACCCCTTCCTGCAGCGGCTGCTGGCGCCGTCCTGCGCGGCGGTGGGGCTCGATCTGGTCGTCCTGGAGGGCCGGCAGCGGGGGTTCCGGCCCCGGGACAAGCGGGCGCTGCTCACCGACCACCTGGCCCGGCACGTCCCACGGGACGAGCTGGTGCTGTTCACCGACGCGTACGACACGCTCCTGCTGCGCGGGGAGGAGTACATCCGCACGGCGTACGCGGGCTTCGCGCAGCGGATCGTGTTCAGCGCCGAGCCGAACAGCTGGCCGATGGGCCCCGTCGGTCTCGCGTTGCACGAGGACCCGCCCGTCGGCCCGTACCCGTATCTCAACAGTGGCGGTTTCCTCGGGCCCGCCGGTGACCTCCTCGCCCTGTGCGCGGCGTATCCGGACCCCCCGAGCGGGCGGTTCCCGCTGCTGAACCGGCTGCGGGCGCACCAGGTCGACACGGACCGGCTGCACGGCACGAGCGACCAGTACTACTGGACCCTCGTGCAGCTTCTCGAACCGGACACCGTCGGGCTCGACCACGGGGCCGTCCTGTTCGAGAACTTCGCGCCGAGGGTCACCAACTTCTGCGAGCTGAACCGCTGGACTGACGACTTCCGCACCCACGGCAGGCAGTCGGCGAGCTACCGGCGGGAACGTTCCCGGCTCCTGTCGCGGCTGCGCACGCCCAGCGGGGCGGCCCAGGTGCACTTCGCCTCCGCCCTGGCCAAGACGGTGGTGCTGGACCTGCTCGACGAGGGTCTGCTGCCCTCCTGGCTGGTGGGGATGGTGCCACGGTGACCGCGCGACCGGAGTACGAGCAGCGCCACCGTCCGTCGCTGCAACGCAACGAACTCCAACGCAACGACCTGCTGGCCATGCAGGCGCTGGCCCCGCTGTCGCTGACGTACCTGCCGTGGAGCGCGAGCGCCATGCGACCGAGCGGGGTGGTCGCGGTGCTCAACGAGATCATGGTCAACCGGCGGCGGTGCGTCGTCGAGCTGGGCGGTGGCGTCTCCACCTTCTACATCGGCCGGCTGCTGCGGCAGCGGGGCGGGCACCTGTGGACCGTGGAGCACGACGAGCGCTGGGCGGAACTGCTCGGTCAGGAGCTGGCGGGCGAGGGTCTCGGCGACGTGGTGACCGTGGTGCACGCCCCCCTGACACCTGTCGAGTCCCGCTGGCCGGACGAGGAGTCGACCTGGTACGAGCAGCGCCGCCTCGCGGAGATGACCGCGGGCCGGGCCGTCGACCTGCTCCTTGTCGACGGCCCTCCCGCCTACCGGGCGGCGAACGCGCACGCCCGCCATCCCGCCGGGCCCTTCTTCGCCGCGCGGTTCGCCGCGGACTTCGCCGTGGTGCTCGACGACATCGACCGGGAGGGTGAGCAGGACATCATGCGGTGCTGGGAGGAGGAGCTGGGGGTGACGTTCGAGCACCGCCCGACCAACGGCCGGATCGGCATCGGTCGGCCCGGACCGGCGTTCACGGTGTGAGCAGGGCCGGTGCCCCGCGGCGGGCCGGGTGCCGGCTGGCTAGCATCGCCCCATGATCGAGGAGCTGGTCCGGCAGGTGTCCGTCGGTGACGACGAGGCGGTCGAGGAGCTGTCCCTGGTCGCGGACGCCGAGCCGGGCAGGCTGACGCCGCACCTGAGTTCGCTGCTCGACCACGATGTGCTGTGGCCGGGAAAGCTGTACCGGGCGGCGGACGCCGACGTGGTCCGTCGGATCGTCGCGCGCGTCGACGGGGGGCGGACGCCGGAGCAGCTCAACCACCTGCTGGTCGCCCTGGCGCACACCGCCCACCCGCTGGCCGAGGACGCCCTGCGTCGCTGGTCGGCACAGCCCCCGCCCGGCGCGGACGCGCTGCACGTCGACATCCTGGACTACGCGCCCGAGGGCGGCTGGACGGTCGACCCGCAGGGCCACCGGCGCGACCTGTGCGGTGACACCGCGTACCGGTGGATCATGCGCGAGGCACCACGGCGGCCGGACGGGGCGAACTGCCCGTGGTGCGCGTCGCCGCTGTGGACGGCTGCGGACCTCGACCCGGCGGACCCCGCCGTCGGTGTCGCGTTGGCGCACACCGGCTGGTCCGGCCGCCTGGTGATCGGGACGTGCCATTTCTGCGCCTGTTACACGACGCTGTACAGCCGGGTCACACCGGACGGCGGCACCGAGTGGTGGACCGGAAACACCCGCCCCGACCATCTCGGCCCCGCCGGGGTGGAGGATCCGCCCGCGCTGCTGCCCGTCCCCGGGGAGGTCCGGCAGAGCCCCTACCAGGCCAGCGCGTGGGACCGGGGCGGCTCGACGCTGGGCGGCCGGCCCGACTGGATCCAGGACGCCGACCACCCCGACTGCCCCGGGTGCCGGCAGCCGATGGACTACGTCGGTCTGGTCGGCGGCGCGGACCTGGACGAGTACGGCGAGGGCGCCTACTACCTGCACCTGCACCGGCCGTGCGGGTTCGCCGCCGTCAACTACCAGCAGAGCTGACCCGGGCGGTGCCCCGGGGCGGCCACCCGCACCGGGGTGACCGCCCGTTCGGCGTACCGGAGGCGGTGGCCTGCGGCAGGCGGTGGTCGGGGGTGGACGGACCGTTCGTCGGGGCTCAGCCCGCGATCGCGGCCCGGAAGTACCAGCCGTTGTACTGGCTGTCGGGCAGGGTGCGGTAGACGCAACTGCTGCCCGCCTCACCCCAGTAGCTGGCGTCGATGCGCCACTGCTCGCACTCCTCGTACGTGGCGAAGGCCCCGTTCCATTCGAACGGCACGGCGGCGGCCGGGGCCGGCTGGACGGTGAAACTGACGGCGGCCGCCGCGGTGGCGACCACCGCGAGTCGGGTGAACCGGCGGCGCATCGGCTGGGGCATGGGGGTCCTTCCGCAGGGGTGACGGGACTGTGACCGATCGTAGATCCACAGTGGCCGATCGCTGATCCACCGTTCGGGCAGGCCCCCGGGAGGCCGGCGCGGGGCGGCCGGGCCGCCCCGCGCCCGCACGCGAGATCTCAGTCGTGGACGCCGACGTGGAAGTTGAAGACCGCACCGTTGCGCTTGAGGGTGAGGTTCCACTTCCCGCCGTTCTTCAGCACCTCCGGGCTGGAGTTCGGATACCGCTGGAGGAACCACTCCTCCAACCGCTGCGCCTCCGCGGCGGCGAGTACCCCGACCTCACCGATCGCCGCCGCGTGGTGCGGTTCCTGGTTGCAGCCGGCGTTGAACCGGTAGCTGGTGTCGCGGTTCCACCGGCCGCTGCCGAGCATCGTGACCGTGACCGGGCCGGATTGCTGGAACGCCAACTGCGGGACCGCGGGGTCGGCGACGACCACGCCGGGTGGTGTCTCCAGGGACGGGAACGGCACGGCCACCGTCTCGATGACGGCCTGCGATGCCCAGTTGAAGTCGACCTCGAACGGCATGCCCATCCTCCTGACCGGGGTGTCCCGTGCGCCGGCCTGTCGCGACGGCACGTCGACGTGACCCATCATGGGCGGGACCCGGCGTCACCTGACGGCCACTGTCCGTGCCCGGACACTGCCGACCAACCGACAGCGTCCGGCACGGCCCGGCCCCGGCGGGCGGTGGCGACGTCGACCGTCGGTGACGGACCGGTCGTCGCGCCGCCGGCCGTCGTCAGCAGACGGCGCGCTGACCGGAGTAGTGGACGCCGATCCGGCCGACCACGGTCAGGTCGGTCAGGGCGGTGTCGGCGGCGCGGTTGACGTAGCAGGAGTACCGGTGCTGGTTGATCACCTCGAGGTGGATGTGCGCGCCACTGTCCCCGTTGACCTGGTAGCAGCTGGAGTACCGGAACCGGCCGGTCTCACCGAGCTTGGTCCACGGGCCGACCGAGGCGCCGACGACCACACCGCCGGGCTTGTTGTTCACGTGCATCACGTCCGCCCGGCCGACGACCCCGCCGGTCGTGGTGTCCCGGGCCTCCAGCCCGATCCGGTAGCCGCCGTCGGCGAGGTTGCCGGTCGCGCAGCCCGGACGGACGGTGACCACGGTGACCGCGACCGGGTGCCCGGCCGCCGTCTTGGTGCCGAACGGGGAGACGACGGTGGCCCCCGGGTTGCGGTAGATGTCGACCGCCCAGTCGTTGGTGTAGCCCCAGTTACCGAACACGATGTGGTGGTTGGCCGGCCCGGACCCGCCGAACCTGTTCCAGGTGGACGAGCCCTGGATCGGCGGGTACACCGCGATCGCGTCGGCGGTGTCGTGCGCGGCGGCCGGGGTCGCCGGTACGGCGACGGCTCCCAGTACGAGTGTGAGTGCGCCGAGCGTACGGGCGGTGCGGAACCTCATCGTGCCTCCGAAGGGTGTGCGGAGCGGAACGAAACCACCTCGCCGATCGACGAGAGTGGATGAGGATACCGCCTGTGGCGGGACGTCGACAGCCGCCGACGGCGCGGCCGTGACGGGCCGCGCGGGTCGCCCGGCTCAGGGCGTGAGCGTCTCCCACAGGTGCGGGTGCCGGGTCAGGTGCAGCAGCCGTTCCAACAGTCGCCGGTGGGCCGGGGTGTGCGTCGGGGCCCCCCACAGGGGCGCGCTTCCCATGCCGTCCGCCGCCGCGACCACGAGCGCCAGCACGTCGGCGGGCAGCCCGTCGGCGGCGAGGGCCGCCGCCAGCCGTTCCGCGTCGGCGCGGGCGAGTTCGGCGACCGCGGGCAGCGTCATGAGCTGGGTGACCAGCGCCATCGAGGCGCGTACGGCGGCGTCGTCGTCGGCGGGGGCGACCGACGCGCGCAGGTAGGCCCGGGTCAGCCGTCCCGGTGCGGTGTCGCTGGGGTCCAACGCGGCGTCGATGCCGGCCTGGAAGGAGGCGAGCTGGTCGCGGGCCAGTTCCAGGATCAGGTCGTCCTTGCTGGCGAAGTGGTAGATCAGGCCGCCCTTGGACACGCCGGCGAAGCGGGCGATGTCGTCCAGCGAGGCGTGGATCCCCCGGGCGCGGACGACGTCCGCGGCGGCGTCCAGCAGGGCACGTCGGGTGTCCTGCGGCGACCGGCCGGCTGTGCGTCCCACGGCGACACCGTACCTACGGCCGCGTGGGGCGCGGTGAGGGGATGAGCACCCAGGCCAGCACCGCCGCGCCGAGGGTCAGCGCCGCGGCGAGCGACGAGGTGACCTGCACGCCGGTGATGAACGCGTCCCGCGCCCCGGCGGCGGCCTGCGGCGGCAGCACCTGCAACGCCGAGCCCAGCGAGTCACGGACCCGGGCCGCGTCGGCGGCCGGCAGCCCGGACGGAACGCTCACCGCGTGCCGGTAGACCAGCGACAGCAGGGAGCCCAGCACCGCGATGCCCAGCACCACGCCGAGTTCGTTGGCGGTCTCGGTGATCGCCGAGACGGAACCGGCCTTGCGCGGGGGCGCGGCCGAGATGATGGCGTCGCCGGTCAGGGTCATCGCCAGCCCGATACCGAGGCCGATGGGCACGAGCGCCAACGCCAGCCACGGGTACGGCGCGTGCGCGGCGACCGCCACCCCGGCCAGCCCCGCGGCGGCCAGGCCCAGGCCGAGCGCGATGGCCCGGCCCCGGCCGAACCGGGCCACGACCGCAGCGATGATCACGACGACGACGATCGAGGCCAGGGTCGCGGGCAACTCGGCCAGGCCCGCCTGCAACGGGCCGAACCCCCTGGCGAACTGGAGGTACTGCGAGAAGAAGAACAACATGCCGACCAGCGCGAAGATGGCGATGACGTTGGCGACGACCGCCCCGAGGAACGCCGGGTTGCCGAACAGCTCGACGTCGAGCATGGGCTGTTCCAGCCGCCGCTGCCGCCGCACGAACAGCACCCCGGCGGTCACGCCGACCAGCAGGCAGGACACCGTCACGCCGTCGACGCCGGCCCCGACCACGTGCTTGACCGCGTACACCAGCGGCACGACCGCCGCCATGGACAGCACGGCGGAGAGCACGTCGAAGCGGCCCGGTCGCGGGTCGCGGGACTCCGGGAGCAGCAGCAGGCCGGAGACCACCACCAGGACCATCACCGGCACGTTGATGAGGAACACCGAGCCCCACCAGAAGTGCTCCAGCAGGAACCCGCCCACCAGCGGCCCGACCGCCGACCCGGCGCCGAAGGCGGTGGACCAGATGGCGATCGCCCGGGTCCGTTCCCCGCTGTCGGTGAAGATGTTGCGGATCAGCGACAGGGTGGACGGCATCAGCGTCGCGCCGGCCACACCGAGCAGCAGCCGGGCCCCGATCAGCGCCGGTGCGCTGGGGGCGAACGCCGCCAGCAGCGACGCCGCGCCGAACGCCACCGAACCGACCAGCAGGACCCGCTTTCGCCCGAACCGGTCGGCCAGGTTGCCCATCAGCACCAGCAGCCCCGCGAGGGTCAGCGAGTAGACGTCGCCGATCCAGAGGACCTGTTCCGCGGTCGGCGCCAGGCTCGCGGTCAGCGCCGGAACCGCCAGCGAGAGCACCGTCCCGTCGACGGCGAGCAGCAGCACCGCCGCGGCCAGCACGGCCAGCGCCGCCCACCGGCGGCGGGTGGACAGCACCGGAGCGGGAACCGGGGTCGAGGACGTGATCACGCCGGAACTGTACCGACCAGCCGGTACAGTTCGTCAGGGTGACCTGCCCCACCCCCGGCTGCCGGCCCACCGGAGCGCGGGCAACCCGGGTACGGGTGCCGGTCGGATGGCAGGGTGGGGCACATGGACAGGAAGCAGGTCGACGACTGGCTCGTCGGCTACGAGCGGGCCTGGCGCACGCCGGGCACGGACACCCTGGTCACGCTCTTCACCGAGGACGCGAGCTACCAGCAGGGGCCCTATCTGACCCCCGTGGTGGGCCTGCCGGCCATCGCCCGGATGTGGGAGGAACAGCGCGACGGCCCCGACGAGGTCTTCCGGATGACCAGCACGGTCGTCGCGGTCGACGGCGACACCGCCGTGTCCCGCCACGAGGTCCACTACGGCGACCCGGTCACGCAGGAGTACCGCGACCTGTGGGTGATGCGCTTCGCCGACGACGGGCGGTGCCGGTCGTTCGAGGAATGGCCGTTCTGGCCGGACCGGCAGCCGCCCGGGGTGCCGCAGTCGTGACCGGCGACACCCGGCCCCGGGCCGGTCAGGCCCGCGACCGGAACGGGGCCAGGGTGGCCCGGATCGTGTCGGCGGCACCCCAGTCGTCGTCGAACTGGGCCAGCACCGCCAGGTGCTGCCGCAACTGGATGATCGGCATGCGGTCCCGCCAGTCGGCGTCGAGGCCGGTCAGCTCGGCGTAGACGGCGAAGAACCGATCCGACTCCGGTGGGGCCGCCGTGGTCCACAGGTGCGCTAGGTCCACCTCGGCCCACAGGTACGACACCGCCGGGTCGATCAACGCCGCCCGTCCGTCCCCGGTGGACAACACGTTCTGCGACCACAGGTCGCCGTGCGTCAGGCAGGCCGGCCGGTCCGGCAGCAGCTCGGGCAGCCGGGCACACAGCCGTTGCACCGCGGCCCGGTCGGTGGCGTCGAGCGCCGCCCGCACCCTCGGCTCACCCAGCCAGCGCAGCAGGCGGTGCTCGGCGAAGAAGGCGAAGCCGTCGTCGGCCCAGGTGTTGACCTGCCGGCGACGCCCCAACCAGTTGTCCCGGTGCCAGCCGAAGCGGGGGTGGACGGTGCTGGTGTGCAGGTGGGCCAGCGCGTGCGCGAACCGCTCCCAGAACGCCCCGTCCTGCGGCCTCGGCGACAGCAGCGACAACACCAGCAGTTCGTGGTTCGCCACGAGCACGTCGGGGGTGGCCAGCCCACCCTGCTGCCGCAGGGCCGTCAGCCCCTCGGCCTCCGCGACGAAGGCGTCGCCGTCGGGCGCCTCGGCGAAGGTCTTGACGAAGACCGGCGGCGCGTCCCTGCGGTGGGCGATCCCGGCGAGCGCGGCGAGACCACCGCTCACCGGCTCGACGGTGACGACGTCACCGATCCCGGCCCGCAGCAACCGTTCGGCGAGCAGTTCCGTCGCTCCGGTCACCCGCCGGTGCCCTCTTCGGCGCCGTCGTGCTGGTCGCCGTCCAGATAGACGTGCTGGTGGCCGTGGCCGGCGTCGACGTTGACCTGGTCGAGTTGGGTGGCGGCGACGGACCAGGCGGCGGCGGCCTGCTCCGCCTGCCGTTTCGCCAGTGCCGTCAGCGCCGCCCGCTGCGCGGGTGGCCCGGTGACCGCGAGGAGGTACGACTCGACGGCCAGGGACGTCTGTTCCACCGCGCCGCGCAGGCCGCCGCGCGCCACGTTGGTCGCCGTGCTGCCCGACGGCGGGTTGGCGAACGGCTCCGCCGCCCGCAGCAGGGTCTGCTGCCACTGACGTGCCTGCTGCTGGTCGGCGGTCGGCTCGGCCCGCAGGGCGTCGAGCACGGGGGTGATCTCGTCGCGGAGGCGTCGGGCGGTGGCCGTCAGCTCGGTGATCTGCTGGGCGTCCCGCCTCGCCTCGGCCCGGCGCAGGTCGGCGATGGTCGACTCGGTGGCGTCCGGTCGACCGACCGCATAGCCGATGCCGCCGCCGACGAGGGCGACGACGAGCCCGATCGCGGCGACGACGGCGAGCCGGGACAGCCGGCGGCGTGGTGACGCCGACGCGGCCAGCAGATACGAGGGCCTACCGGTACGACGCGACACGTCATCTCCCTGCTCGACGGGGACTGGTCGCAGCATAGTGCCGTCCGGCGGGCGGCGGGTCGCCCGTTTGTCGACCCGCCGGGGTCACCGCAGCGCCACCACGGCCTCGGTGCCCCCGTGGTGGCGCAGCACGGTCTCCGGTGCCGGATCGTGGCGCAGCAGCGTGTGCCGGACGAGGTCGGTGCCGGCGGCGAGATCGTCGAAGACCGCGATGTCCACGCTGACGGCGTGGGTGACGTAGCCGCCGGAGGCGTCCCGGCGCATGCTGCTGCCGCCCTGCCCGGCGTGGCCCAGTCCGCGCTCGCGCAGCGCCCGGTCGAGGTCGCGGGTCACCGTGGTGGCGTACCCGCGCGGGTCGGACCGTCCGCCGACCTCCAGGTGCAGGCTCAGCCGGTGGCGACGGGCCGAGCGCAGCGCGCTCGGGCCGAACCACCTGGCGACGAGGGAGCCCTGCGGCGCGCCGGTGACCGTTTCGAGGATCCAGCAGACCTCGGCGGGGTGCGCGGGTTCGGCGAGTCCGCGCAGGAGCACCGGATGCCCGACGCCGGCGGCGGCGAGCGTCCGGCCGGTCTGCGCGGCCAGGCTCAGGTCACGGTCGGCGACGGCCCGGGCCGGCAGGTCACCGAGGGCGTCGCGCGCCGGCACGGGCACGGCGGCGGCGACGGTACGCCCGGCGGCGGCCAGCAGGTCACGCCAGGCGTCGAACGGGAACTCCGACCCCGGGCCGCGCAGGCTGTAGAGCGTGAAGTCGCCGCCCTGGTCCTCGTCCTGCTCGACGGTCCAGTTGCCGGCGTCGTCGCGCTGCCAGGTGACGCCTCTGCCGCGCCCGTCGCACCGGTACAGCCAGGAGCGGACCGTCGGCCAGTAGGCGGCGTCGTCGGGACCGGTCCCGAAGGCGGCGGCCAGCAGCGGGGTGACCGCGTCGAGGTCGTCGTGCTCGCCGAGCAGCACGAACCTGCTGACCAGCGCCAGCAGCGGGCCGGGATGCGGCAGGTCCGGGTCCCGCAACGCGACGGCCCGGGCGACCAGGTCCAGTTCGTCCCAGCGCAGGGCGTGCGGGAAGGGATGCGCGTCGTCGTCCCAGCCGAGCTGCAGCGGCTCGGTCACGCCGGGCGGGCACACCCCGAGGTTGAGCATGCCGAGATCGATGTCGATCTCCAGGACGAGGGTGTGACCGTCGCCGACGTCGGCCGTCAGCGTCCACCCGGGATGGTCCTCCCAGCGCTCGTCGTCGTCATCACCGTCGTCGCCCTCAGCGCGCTCGTAGGCCGACCAGAACGACGGGTCCTTCAGCAGGTCACGCAGGTCTGCGGGGAGAGGCACGCCGGGCATCGTACCCAGCCACCCCGACGTTCCCCCGGGGTCGGTCGGCGGCGCGGTCTCCCCCGGCGTCGGCGAAATGGGCGGCGGCGGTGATCTTCGCCGGTCATACTGGCGGGCATGAAGCTCGCCGAGGCCCTGGCGTTGCGCGCGGATGCGGCGCGCCGCGCCGAGCAACTCCGTGCCCGCATCGTGGCCAGCGCCCGGTTCCAGGAGGGCGAGACACCGGCGGAGGACGCGGCGGCGCTGCTGACCGAGGCCGGCGGGGTGCTCGGTGAGCTGGAGACGCTGATCCGGCGGATCAACCGCACCAACGCCGCCACCGTGGTCGACGGCGGCACGCTCACCGACGCCCTGGCCCGCCGCGACGTGCTCCGGCTGCGGCACGGCGTGGTCACCTCCGCGGCCAACGCCGCCGCCGGTGAGGGTCAGCGGGGGTTCCGGCAGCTACGCTCGGAGCTGAGGATGATCCCGGCGCTGCCGGTGGCGCAACTACGTGGCCAGGCCGACGACCTCGCCCGGCAGATCCGCGAGGTCGACACGCTGATCCAGCGGGCCAACTGGGAGGTCGACCTGCTGGACTGACGGGTTGCGGAGCAGGTAGCCGACGTGGAGGCGTGCACCGACCCGAGAGCCGGCGGGTATCCCGGCTCACTCCTGGCGCGCCGGAGGCAGGCGCGGGGGTTCGATTCCCCGGCCATACACCGCATGCCCAGCACAGCACACAGGTGACGGCGCACAGGGCACGGCACACCACCGGGTGCAGATCCACGACGGCGAGGGTGGGACAGGGGACCTCCGCAACCCGCTCACCGGTCGTCGGCGGCCGGGTCGACCACCCGTACGCCGGGCCAGCGTGCCGCCGGGCGCTGGCGGGCGAGTCGGCGTCGGGACACCTCGCGGCCGGCCCGGGTCGGGTTGTGCCGCCACACCCCGTCGAGCAGGTCGTCCAGGCCGTACGGCGCGCAGACCGCGATCCGGTCGTCGGCGAGCAGGCGTACCGCGACGGCGGTGGCGTACTCGGGCCAGGTGGCGACCGCCTCGGCGATGGTCCGCAGCGGGGCCACCGGGTCGCCGCCGAACGTCGCCGGGTACCAGGTGTGCACGGCGGCCTGGTTCTTCGCCTCCCACGGCGGCTGCGGCCAGGCCGTCGCCAGTCGCGCGGTGGCCCGGTCGTCGTTGGCGCGGGTCAGGTCGGTCGGGTCGAGGAAGACGACGTCGACATCCCGTACCGCCGACGGGTCGAAGCCGTGGCCGTACCGTCGGCCCCAGACCAGGTCCCGCACGACCCCCGCCCCGATCCACGCGTCCGGCAGGCCGGTGTCCCGGACCACCCGCAGGGCGCGCATCAACCACCCGTCGCCCCGGACCAGGTCCCGTAGTTCGTCCTCGCGCACCCGACCAGCCTAGGAGCAGTCACCGTCCACCGTCGCCTGGACGCAGACGGTGGGTGCTCAGGGCCGCACCGGGAGGAAGTCGGCGTCACCCCCGGTCAGGGGCAGGCCGGCGGTGGCGGCGATCCGCCGGACCGCCTCCTGAAGCGGGGTCGTCTCGGGCAGGACGGCCTCGTCGTCGTACCCGAGCAGGTCACGCGGGGCGTACCAGCCCCGCATGTCGTCCGCGGTGAACTCCGTGGCCTGCGGACGTGTCGCGTGTCGTCGCAGGGTCTCGGGCAACGAGACGTCGAGATAGACGAACACCGTCCTGCCCCGGTGACCGTCGCGCAGCGCGGTGAGCATCCGCCGGTACCGGGCGGTGTGCAGGATACCTTCGAGGATCACGTGGTAGCCGTGGTCGAGGGCCAGCCGGACCGTCTGCCCGATGAGGGTGGGCGCGAGCCCACCGGGCCGGTCCCGCTCCCGCAACACGACCCGACGCAGGTAGTCCTGCTCGACCAGGGCGCAGCCACGACCGTGCCGCAGCCGCAACTGCCGGGCGATGCTGCTCTTGCCCGCCCCCGAGTTCCCCCGGACGACGATCAGGATCGTCCGGTCGCTGCCGGTCGGGATCGCCTCGTCCATCGCGGTGACCCTCCCCGGGTGTCGGCCGGTCCGGCCACCGGTGCCGCGTCGACCGACGGGCCCGGCGGGACTCTGCGACGATGCCCTGGCCGCGCGGACGGGTGCGGCGGAAGGGGGCGGCGCGGATGGTCGCGGACATCCTGGTCGGTGGCGCGGTCGCGGTGGCGGTCTCGTGGGTGGCGTTGCTGGTCGGTCTGCTGATCGTACGACCGCAGGGCCCGTTGCTGGCCGAGGCGCTGCGTATCCTGCCCGACCTGGTGCGGTTGCTGCGGCGGCTGGCCGGTGACACCACCCTGCCGCGCGGCGTCCGGGTGCGTCTGGGCCTGCTGCTGGCGTACCTGGTCGTCCCGATCGACCTGATCCCCGACTTCGTCCCGGTCCTCGGATACGCCGACGACGCGATCCTCGTCGTCGCGGTGTTGCGCTCGGTGGTCCGCCGGGCGGGTGTCGGTGCGCTGCGCCGGCACTGGCCGGGCACACCGGACGGTTTCGCCGCGCTGTGCCGGCTGACGGGCGTCCGCTGCGCCGGCAGCGACCACGGCCGGGGCGACGCCGGCCCCGGATGACGGGCGCGGGCGCGCACCGGACGCCGGGGCGTGGAGAATCGATTCCGGCGTCCTCACCTGCGGAGACGATCGGGCCGAACCGCCACTGACACCCGTCAATGTTGCCAGAGCGACTCCAGACGTGTTGGAATGGCTCATATCGCCGCAGCACGGGGGCAACCGTGCTGAGCACGGCCAGCACGGGAGCACCGCGGTACGGGTGGCACGCCACCCTGGCGGACGTCCGCACGTCACCGCGCCGGGCCATCGTCCTGACGACGGGCATCCCGCCACGACAGGCACCTGAGCCTGCCGTGCGCACCCCGGCACGTGTCCCCGACTACCGGCGCGTCCGACGCCCCGGCAGCGGTCGGTCCGCCAGCACCAGAACCGGCGACGAGGTGAGAAGCGATGAGTTCCCCAGAGAGTTCCGCGTGGTACCGGCACCGCCTGGTGTGGGTGGCGGTGGTCCTGCTGGTGGTGTCGGTCGGCACGGTCGTGCTGGCCAACCGGAGCAGCACGAGGGCGGAGCCGGCGGATCTGCCGGCGCAGATCGTGGCCCGGATGCGTACCACGCTCGAACGGGCGGACCCGGCCCAGCACCAGCACGCCGGGCACGACGCCCAGCAGGGTGCCGGCGCGGAGAAGCCGCCGGTGATCTGCGGGGTCCGCGTCTACGGCTTCGAGCCGGCCGGGGCCACCACGTTCGCCGACGTCCGGACGGTCTACGGCTTCCACCTGTGCGGGATCGCCGAGCAGAAGCGCCCCTGGGACGTGGCGGTCAAGCTGGCCGGCCCGCTGATCATGGACATGTCCACCGATCCTCCGGGAATCAGGGTCGTCGAGGCGACGGCGGAGGTCAGGTTCGTCGACCGGCTCCGGGAGATGTTCCCGCCCGCGTACGCGACGATGGCGCAGCAGGAGTCGCTCGGCGCGACCGAGATGGCCGACCTGCGTCGCCGCTACGACGCCGCCGCCAAGCTGTGACGCGCCGGGCGTCGTAGCGGCCGTTTTCGGCCACCGGACCCGGCACCCGATCCGCGGTGATGCCGTGTCCCCGGTCCGCCGTGCCCGTCGTCGATCCGGTGATCTCGGACAGCTCGACCACATCCGACAGCTCGATCCAATCCCACTAAACATCGATCAACGTTGATATTTTGCGTCATTGGTGCCACAGTGGATTCGGGAGCATTCGCCTTCCGATGTCTCGTACCGACGAATGGAGGATGAACAGTGCGTTCACACCAGTCCGACCAATCCGGTGGACGTCCCCGGTCAACCGTCCGCCGGTCCCTCCAGGCGCTCGTCCTGATGTTCGCCATGGTGGTCGGTACGCTGCCCATGACCAGCCCCGCCCAGGCGCACGGGACGATCATCAACCCGGCGACCCGGGCGTACCAGTGCTGGAAGACGTGGGGCAGCCAGCACACCAACCCCGCGATGCAGCAGCAGGACCCGATGTGCTGGCAGGCGTGGCAGGCCAACCCGGACACCATGTGGAACTGGATGAGCGCGTTGCGCGACGGCCTGGCCGGCCAGTACCAGCCGAGCACCCCGGACGGGCAGCTGTGCAGCAACGCCCTGTCCCGGAACAACTCGCTGAACACGCCCGGGGCGTGGAAGGCGACCACCGTCAGCCGTAACCTCACCGTCCAGATGTACGACCAGGCCAGCCACGGTGCGGACTTCTTCCGGGTCTACGTCACCAAGCAGGGGTTCAACCCGGCCACCCAGAAGGTCGGGTGGGGCAACCTGGACCTGATCACCACGACCGGGCGGTACGCGCCGGCACAGAACATCTCGTTCAACGTCTCGATCCCGTCGTCGCGTTCCGGAAGCCACGTCCTGTTCTTCATCTGGAAGGCGTCGCACGCGGACCAGACCTACATGTGGTGCAGCGACATCAAGATCGCCTGATCGACGACGCGGCACTCATCCGGCCCAGGGCTGCCCCGCCCTGGGCCGGACCGTTCCCGGGCCAGCTCCACCGCCCGTCTGTCATTCAGCCGGCCCGGGGCGCGTCCCGCCGGCGTTCGTAGTCGGCGACCGTCGGGACGACGGGGAGCACGAGCAGCCCGACGAGGTACGCCACGGCGAGCAGCCCACCGGTGACCATGGTCAGCAGCAGCACGACGGTGCGCGGGTGCGCGGCGGGGCCGTCCCACCCCGGGAGATTCGACCGGGCTGACGCCGGGAGCTGTTGTTACGGTCTGCGCATGCTGCCGCAGGGTTTCCCCGTGACCGCGCCGCCGGTGCTGTCCGTGACGGACGCGGCCGTCGTCCGCGACGGCAGGCCGATCCTGTCCGAGGTCTCGCTGACGGTACGGGCCGGCGAGCACTGGGCGCTGCTCGGTGCCAACGGGGCGGGCAAGAGCACCCTGCTCAGCCTCCTCGGGGCGGTCTCCCATCCCACCCGGGGCACCGTCGAGGTGCTCGGGCACCGGCTGGGCCGGGTCGACCTGCGGGAGCTGCGTTCCTACGTCGGCCACGTCAATCCACGGCACGACCCGGGTTCCCCGCTCACCGTGCACGACGTCGTGCTGACCGGGTTGACCAACACCAACGACCGGGTTCCCCGGTGGGAGCCGACGCCTGCGCAGGTCGCCGAGGCCGACCGGCTGACCGGCCTGCTCGGCCTCGGTGAGCGGCGCGGGGCGCGGTGGCCCACCCTGTCGCAGGGGGAACGGGGCCGCACGCTCATCGCCCGCGCGTTGATGCCCAGGCCCCGGCTGCTGCTGCTCGACGAGCCCGCGACCGGCCTCGACGTGGCCGGCCGGGAACAGCTCATCGAGCGGCTCGACGCACTGCAGCAGACCTGTCCGCAGCTCGCGTCCGTCCTGGTCACCCACCACCTGGAGGAACTTCCTCCCGGGACGACCCACGTCATGCTGCTGCGCGACGGACGCCCCCTGGCGTCGGGCCCCGCCGACGAGGTCCTCACCAGCGACCAGGTCAGCAAGTGTTTCGACCATCCGATCCGCCTCATCCGCACGGACGGGCGGTGGAGTGTGCGGGCGAACCGCCCGACCGCGCGCCCGGACGGTCCACCGCCGGGCGGTGAAGGCTAGGCGCGCGCGGCGCGGACGTGGTGGCGGCCGATCGGCAGCATCAGCGGCCGGCCGGAGACCGGGTCGACGATGACCCGGCTGTCCAGGCCGAAGACGGCCCGTACGCACTCCTCGGTCAGCACCTCGGCCGGCGGTCCGGCCGCGTGCAGGCCGCCGTCGGCGAGCGCGATGAGGTGGCCCGCGTAGCGGGCCGCCATGTTCAGGTCGTGCAGCACCATCACGATGGTGGTGCCGCGCGTGGCGTTCAGGTCGGTGAGCAGGTCGAGCACCTCGACCTGGTGGCTGACGTCGAGGAAGGTGGTGGGCTCGTCGAGCAGCAGCAGCTCGGTCTGCTGGGCCAGCGCCATCGCGATCCACACCCGTTGGCGCTGGCCGCCGGAGAGTTCGTCGACCGACCGGTCGGCCAGGTCGGCGGTGTGGGTGGCGTCGAGGGCGGCGGCGACCGCGCGGTCGTCGTCCCGGCTCCAGCGGGACAGCAGCCGCTGGTGCGGGTTGCGGCCCCGGCCCACCAGGTCGGCCACGGTGATGCCCTCCGGCGCGACAGGTGACTGGGGCAGCAGGCCGAGGGTACGGGCCAGTTCCTTGGCCGGTGTCCGGTGCACCTGGCGGCCGTCGAGCATGACGTGACCGGTGCGCGGGGCGAGCAGCCGCGACATCGACCGCAGCAGCGTCGACTTCCCGCAGGCGTTGGCCCCGACGATCGCGGTGATCCGGCCGGGCGGCACGAGCAGGTCGAGCGATTCGATGACGACCCGGTCGCCGTAGCCGACTGTCAGTTTCTCGGTCGTCAGGGCGTGGTCGGTGGTCACAGCGAGCCTCCGGCGCGGTTCGTGCGGACGAGCAGGTAGATGAGGTACGGGGCACCGAGCACCCCGGTGACCACCCCCACCGGGAAGCGGATGTCGAAGGCGAACTGGCCGATGAAGTCGGCGACCAGCACCAGCAGCGCGCCGACGAGGGCGGACGGCACCAACGGTGAGCCGCCGGCCCCGACGAGCCGGGCGGCGATCGGCCCGGCCAGGAAGGCCACGAACGCGATCGGCCCGGTGGCCGCCGTGGCGAACGCGATCAGACCGACGGCCGCGACGATCGAGACCAGCCGGGTACGTTCCAGCCGGGTGCCGAGCGCCGCGGCGGTGTCGTCGCCGAGTTGCAGCATGGTCAGGCTGCGCGCCCGACTCAGCAGCACCGGGCCGAACAGGGCCAGGGCGGCCAGCACCGGCACCGTCTCGTCCCAGGTGGAGCCGTTGAGGCTGCCGTTGAGCCAGCGGGTCGCCGCCTGCAGGTCCCACTGGCCGGCCTGGTTGAGGATGTACGCGGTGGCGCTGTTGAGCATGGCGGCGATGCCGATGCCGATCAGCACCAGCCGGGTGCCGGCCACGCCATCTTTGAACGACAGCAGGTAGATGAGCACGGCGACGCCGAGTGCGGCGACGATGGCGAAGACCGCGACGCCGGTCTCGTCCAGCCCGAGCACGATGATCGCGAAGGCCGCGGCGGCGCTCGCCGCCGAGCTGATGCCGATGATGTCGGGGCTGGCGAGCGGGTTGCGCATCATGGTCTGGAAGGTGACCCCGCCCATGCCGAAGCAGAGACCGGTCGCCAGGGCCAGGACCGTGCGGGGCAGCCGGAGTTCACCCACGGTGAACGACGCGCCGGGCACGGTCTCGCCGAGGATCACCCGCAGCACGTCGCCGGCCGGGTAGAAGGTCCGCCCGACCATCAGCGAGACGACGACCATGACGGCCACCGCCAGGGTGAGTGCGGCGAGCACGGCGCGTCGTCGGCGGCTACGCCGGACCCGGCCGCGGGTGACGGCCTGAAGGGTCGTGGTGCTCACAGTTCGCGTACCTTCTGCCGGCGGACGATGTAGATGAAGAACGGGGCGCCGATCAGGGCGGTGATGATGCCGGCCTCGATCTCGTCGGGGCGGTTCACCACCCGTCCGGCGACGTCCGCGACGGTCAGCAGCGCGGCGCCGACCAGGGTCACGAACGGCAACAGCCAGCGGTGGTCGAGTCCGACGAGCAGCCGGCACAGGTGCGGGACGATCAGGCCGACGAAGGCGATCGGCCCGGCGACCGCGGTGGCCGCGCCGCAGAGCACCACCGCGCCGGCGGCGGCGATCCCCCGCACCAGGGCGACGCGTTCGCCGAGGCCGGCGGCGAGGTCGTCGCCGAGCGCGAGGGAGTTCAGGGCCCGGGCGCACAGCAGGCAGACGGCCAGCCCGGCGGCCAGGAACGGCAGGACCTGGCCGATGCTGTCCCAGCTGGCCCCGCCGACGCCGCCGACCTGCCAGGACTGGAAGTTCTCGGCGATGTCGCCGCGCGGCAGCACGACCGCGGCCACCAGCGACGCGAGGGCGGCGGAGGTGGCCGCCCCGGCCAGGGCGATCTTGAGCGGGGTGGCGCCGCCGCGACCGAGTGAGCCGACGGCGTAGACGAACAGCGAGGACAGCGCCGCCCCGGCGATGGCGACCCAGATGTACGCGGTGGCGGTGTACAGGCCGACGGTGGCCAGGCCGACCGCGATGGCCAGCATCGCGCCCATGTTCACCCCGAGGATGCCCGGGTCGGCGAGCGGATTGCGGGTGACGCCCTGCATCACCGCGCCGGACAGGGCCAGGGCCGCGCCGACGAGGGCGGCGAGCACCGTACGGGGCAGGCGTTTGACCACGGCCGCCTGGTCGAGGGTGTCCTGGGTGCCGCCGAGCGCGGCGGTGATGTCGGCCCACCCGACGACCCGGGAGCCGAAGGCCACCGACGCGACCAGGGTCAGGGCCAGCGCGCCGAGGACGACCAGGAGCCAGGTCAGGCGGGTCCGGGCCGGGCGTCGCCGCAGGGCGACGTCCGGCCCGGAGGTGGTTGCACCGGTCATCAGAGCTTGTCGGCGGCTTTGCCGAGCAGGTCGACGTAGTCCTTGAGGACGTACGACACGCCGAGCGGCGTCGGGTTGGCGGCGGTGGCGACGGGGGTGCTGCCGGGCAGGGAGACGAAGGAGCCGCGCTTGATCGCAGGGATCTTGGACAGCAGCGGGTCCTTCTGGAGGGTGGCCAGGGTGGTGCCGGCGGCGTCACCGTAGGTCACGATGATGTCCACGTCGCTGAGGTTCTGCACCTGCTCGGCGCTCTGGGTGAGGCTGAACTCCTTGGTGGTCGCGGAGGCCTTCGCGATGCTCTCCGGGTGCTTCATGCCGAGGTCGGTGAAGAACTGGGCCCGGGTGTCGTTCGTGGTGTAGAAGCTGATCTTGCTGAGGTCGGTCGGGTCGAGGTGGGTCAGGAACATCGCCGACCGGCCGGCCAGCTTCGGGTAGCGGGCGGCCTCGTCCTTCATCTGCTTCTCGATCTTGGCGATCAGTGCGTCACCCTCGGCGGCCAGGCCGAGGGCCTTGCTCTCCAGCGTGATGCTGTCGCGCCAGGACGTCGCCCAGGGTGCCTGCGGGTACGCGACGACCGGCGCGATCTTGCTCAGGGTGTCGTAGTCCTGCTTGGTCAGGCCGGAGTAGGCGGCCAGGATGATGTCCGGCCTGGTGTTCGCCACCGCCTCGAAGTCGATGCCGTCGGTCTCGTCGAACAGCACCGGGGTCGACGCGCCGAGTTCCTTGAGCCGAGCGGCGTCCCAGGGCAGCAGCCCGTCGCCGTCCTCGTCGCCGAAGTTGGCCTTGGCGTAGCCGACCGGGACGACGCCCAGGGCGAGGGGGACCTCGTGGTTGGCCCAGTTGACGGTGGCGACCCGTTCGGGCTTCTTCGCGATCGTGGTGGTGCCCAGCGCGTGGGTGACGGTCAGCGGGAAGGTCGCCGTCGCGGACCCGGACCCGGACGCGGCGGGCTTCTCGTCGGCGTCGGAGGACCCGCCGCAGGCGGCGAGGGCGAGCGTGGTGGCGACCGCGACGATTCCGGTGAGCAGCCGGGTGGGGCGCATACGGAGTACTCCAACTCACATAGTAAGGACAGGCTTACCTAAAACTTGATCGGTAAAGTACTCCACGTTCCTGAGCCGTTGACCAGGGGGTTCTCCGTAGTGAGCAAGGTCAGTACCGGCGCTGCGGTCCTGCGCCGGGCGGTCGCCCGCAACGGGCGACGCCTCTGGACCGGCACGGCGCTGGCCGGCGTCTACCAGCTCTGCGCGGCCCTGGTGCCGATCCTCGTCGGCGTCATCGTCGACCGGGCCGTGGCCACCGGTGCGATGACCGCGCTGCTCGCCTGGACCGCGACCCTGGCGCTGGTCTATCTCGTCCTGGTGGTGACGTACCGCTTCGGCGCGCGGAACCTGCAACGGGCCATCGCCGAGGAGGGCCACCAGCTACGGGTCGAACTGGCGGCGAAGATCCTCCACCCGCGGGTGCTGCGCACCGGGCGGCACACCGGCGACCTGCTCGCGGTCACCACCACCGACGCCGAGTACACCTCCTACCTGCTCGACCACATCCCGCGGGTCACCAGCGCCCTGGTGGCGGTCACGGTCAGTGCGGTCGCGCTGCTGCTGATCTCGACGCCGCTCGGGCTGACCGTGCTGATCGCCATCCCGGTCGTGCTGGCGGTCCTCACCCGCACCGCCCCGCTGATCGCCAGGCGCGTCAAGGAACAGCAGGACCAGGCCGGTCGGGCCAGCGCGCTCGCCACCGACCTGGTCACCGGGCTGCGCCCGCTGCGCGGCATCGGCGCGCAGGACGCCGGGACCGGGCGGTACCGCCGGGTGAGCCGGCACAGCCTGGCCGCCACCCTGCGCGCCTCCCGGACCCAGAACGCGTACCTGGGCGCGTCCACCATGCTCAGCAGCCTGCTGGCCGGGGGCATCGCGCTGATGGCGGGCTGGTTCGCGCTGACCGGCCGCATCACCGTCGGCCAGTTCATCACGGTGATCGGCTCCGCGCAGTTCCTCGTCGAACCGTTCGGCGTGCTCGCGGTCGTACCGGGCTGGACGGCTGCCGCCCGCGCGGCGGCGGACCGGGTCGCCGCCGTCCTGCGGGCCGACGTGGTCCTGCCGCCGGGCACCGCCGTGCCCGACGGGTGCGAGCTGCGCCTGACCGACGTGACGTACGGCCCGCTGACCGGCCTGCACCTGCACGTCCGCGCCGGGGAGTTCGTCGGCGTGGTGGCCCCCCGGCCGGCGGACGCCGAGGCGCTGGCGCGGCTGCTGGCGGTGCCCGACGGCCATACCGGTGACGTCCTGCTCGGCGGCGAACGGCTGGAGACCGTGGACCGGGACCGGGCGCGCCACCTGCTGCACAGCGAACCGCACCGCACCGACCTGTTCACCGGCACCCTCGCCTCGAACGTCACCCTGCACGACGGCGACAACGACGGCGACGGACGGCTCGACGCAGCCCTGCGCGCCGCTGCCGCCGACGAGGTGGCGCACCTGCATCCGGCGGGCCTGCGGATGCCGGTCACCGAACGCGGCGCGAACCTCTCCGGCGGCCAGCGGCAACGCGTCGCGCTCGCCCGCGCGCTGCTCGCCGGGCCGCCGCTGCTGGTCCTGCACGACCCGACCACCGCCGTCGACGCGGTCACCGAACAGGCCGTGGCCGACGGCATCCGGACGCTGCGGCACGGGTCGGACGGCGGTTACGGCACCGTCGTCATCACCGGCAGTCCGACGTTGCTCGCCGCCACCGACCGGGTCGTGTTCGTCGCCGACGGGGTCGTCGCCGCCGAGGGGACACACGCCGAGCTCGTCGCCGACGACGACAGCTACCGCCGGGCGGTGCTGCGGTGACGCCCCCCACCCTGCCCGTGGCCGGCCCCCGCGAGAGCAGGGCGTGGCTCGGCGCGCAACTGCGGACCCGCCGGGGCGCCGCCTGCGGCACACTGGTCGTGGGACTGCTCGCCGCCGCCACCGCGATCGTCCCCGCCTACGCCTTCGGCCTGCTGGTCGACCGGGTCCGTGCCGGTGGCGGCACCGGGGTGCTCGTTCCGGTCGCCGTGCTCATCGCGACCGCCGCCGTCGTCGGTGGCCTGGCCACCGGCATCAGCGCCCACCTGATCCGCCGGTTGGGCGCGGGCATCCTCGCCGACCTGCGCGAACGCACCCTGGACGTCGCGTTGCGGCTGCCCGTGGCGGTGCTCGACCGGGCAGGGCGGGGCGACCTGGTCTCGCGGGTCGGCGCAGACGTCAGCGCCATCGACCGGGCCGTCACCGAGGTGCTGCCCACCCTGGTCTCGGCCCTGTTGCTGGCGGCGATCAGCCTCGGCACGATCGTCGGCATCGACTGGCGGCTCGGGCTGGCCGGCGCGGTCGCCGTCCCGCTCTACGTACTCGCGTCGCGGTGGTACCTCCCCCGGGCCGCACCGGCCTACGCGGCCGAGCGGGTCGCCATCGCCCAGCGGTCCCAACGGTTCGTCGAGAGCGTGCAGGGCATCAGCACGGTGCACGCCTACCGGCTGGAGGACCGCCACCTCGGCGGCATCGCGGACGCCTCCGCCCGCGCCCGGGACCTCTCGACGAGCGTGTTCGCCCTCTACACCCGGTTCGTGGGACGGATCAACGGAGCGGAGCTGGCCGGGCTCGGGTCGGTGCTGGTGGTGGGGTTCCTGCTCGTACGCCGGGAAGCCGTCACCCTCGGCGAGGTGTCGGCGGCCGCGTTGCTGCTGCACCGGCTGTTCGGCCCGGTCCTGCAACTGATGGTCACCTTCGACAAGGCCCAGGACGCGGGGGCCAGCCTGGCCCGCCTCGTCGGGGTGCTGCGCTCGGACCCGGACCGTCGCGCGGGCGGCACCGCGCCCGCGACGCACGACCTCGTGCTGGACGGCGTCAGTTTCAGCTACGACGGGGCGACGCCGGTGCTGCGCGACGTCTCGCTGCGGGTCGGGGCGGGCCGGGTGGTAGCGCTGGTCGGCTCCACCGGTGCCGGGAAGACCACCGTCGCGTCGATCGCCGCCGGGGTCCTGCGCCCCGGCAACGGCGTGGCCACCCTGGGCGGCGTTCCCGTCGCCGAGCTGCCCGCCCGGACGATCGCCCTGGTCAGCCAGGAGACCCACGTGTTCGCCGGTCCGCTCGCCGAGGACCTGCGGCTGGCCCGCCCCGGCGCCTCACCGGAGGAACTCACCGTCGCCCTGGCCCGGGTTGGCGCCCTGTCCTGGGCGCTCGCCCTCCCTGACGGGCTGGACACCGTGGTCGGCGAGGGCGGCCACCCGCTGACCGCCGCGCAGGCGCAGCAGTTGGCGCTCGCCCGGGTGGTGCTGCTCGACCCGGCGGTCGTGGTGCTGGACGAGGCGACCGCGGAAGCCGGCAGCGCGGGGGCGCGTGACCTCGAACAGGCCGCCGCCGCGGCGTTGGCGGGACGCACCGCCCTGGTCGTCGCCCACCGCCTCACCCAGGCCGTGACCGCGGACCACATCGTCGTCATGGACCGTGGCGAGATCGTCGAGAGTGGCCGGCACGCCGAGCTGATCGGGGCGGACGGCAGCTACGCCCGGCTGTGGGCGGCGTGGAACGCCCGCGCCGACGACACGCCGACCCGGCCCGGCGACGCGCCGGGGTCCGCGGTGGTCGGCGGCGACCCGCCCGTACCGCGACCACGGCACGGGCGGTGGACCGGGCCGCCGCTGACCGCTCAGCGGGAGTAGAACTCCACCACGAGCTGCTCGTCGCAGATCACCGGCACCTCGTGCCGGGCGGGCTCGCGCAGCAGCGTGGCGCGCAGCGCGGTCAGCTCCACCGACAGGTACGGCCGGGGACGGTCGTCGGCGTGCGCGCCGGCGGCGGCGAGCTGGAACGGCGGCAGGGTGCGGCTGCGCTCGCGGACCGCGACCACCTGGCCGGGCCGCAGCCGGTACGAGGGCCGGTCGACCTTGCGTCCGTCCACCGTGAAGTGGCCGTGCCCGACGAGCTGGCGTGCCTGGTAGATGCTGCGGGCCAGCCCGGCCCGGAGCACCAGCGCGTCGAGTCGCCGTTCCAGGAGGGCGACCAGCGACTCGCCGGTCTTCCCGACACCCCGGGCGGCCTCGTCGAACGTGCGGCGCAACTGTGCCTCGCTGACGTTGTACTGGTGGCGCAACCGCTGCTTCTCCAGCAGCCGTACCTGGTAGTCGGAGGTCTTGCGCCGGTTGCGGCCGTGTACGCCCGGCGGGTAGGGACGCCGCTCGAAGTAGCGAACGCACTTGCGGGTCAGCGGGATGCCGAGGGCACGGGAGAGCCGGGCCTTGGGACGGGGGTGGTTCACGTTCGACGTCTCCGATCGGATGGTCTAGCCTGCGAGTTAGGTAAGGCTAACCTATGTTGAGGAGATCGGGATCATGCGACCCAGCCCGGCGGAGATCGTGCGCACCCTCGTCGCGGGCCACCTGCCCGCCCTCGCCCACCTGCCCGGCAGCACCGGCCCGCGCCAGGTCAGGCACGCCACCGACCCGGCCGGCCGGGTGCTGCTGCTGGTGCCGGCGTCCAGCGACCTCGCCACGGCACTCGCGCCGCCGGCCGGGGACACCGACGTCGCCACCGTCCTCGACGTGCTCGACCTGCCACCCACCGCCGACGCCCCCTCGCTCGGCCGGGCCTGGGTCTCCGGCTGGGCCGAACGCCTCCACGGCGACGCGGCGCGGCAGGCCGCGATGGACTTCGCCGCCACCCGGCCCACCGGCGACCTGCTCGACGTGGGCAGCAGGTTCCGGCTGCACCGGTTCGCGGTGACCGAGGCCCGCTGGGAACGCACCGACGGCATGCGCCCGATCGACCCGCAGGCGTACGCGCAGGCCGAGCCCGACCCGTTGCACGCCGCCGAGGCGGACCTGCTGGCCGACCTCGCCGACCACCACGCCGAACAGGTCGCGGCCCACCTGCGCCGGCAGTTGAAGCTCTCCGGTGCCGAGTCGCCCCGGGTGGTCCGGATCGACAGGTACGGCCTGACGGTCGCGTACGGCCGGCCCGGTGCGGTCCGACGGGCGAGGGTGAGCTTCGGACGACCCGTCACCGACGTCGACGAGCTGTCCCGGCTGCTGCACCCGATCCTCTGCCCCCGGCAGGCGGCCGCCTGACCCGGGCGCGGACCACTTCCCCTGCCCCGGAAGTGGAGCCCCACCCCTGATGCCGTCGCGGCCGCCCGGGCCAACCGGTTCCGGGGCGGCGGCCGACGCGGTGGATCGACGGGTCGGGGTTTCGCCGGTTGCCGGTCGCGGGTAGCGGAGGGCCGTGAACCGCGATCTCGTGACGGCCCTACAGGCGGCCTGGGGCCTACCGGAGTTCCGCGACGGGGTGCGCCACGTCATCGACCTCGACGAGGTGGCGCTGCTGCTGGCCACGCTCTCCGTCCCGGACCACGACCGCGAGGTGGAACGCAGCCTGCTGCGGCTGCTGCGGTCCAGCCTGGACACCACCGAGATCCGGGAGGCGGTGTTGCTGCTGCTGGAACGCGACGCGGTACGCCGTCCTCTCCTCGCGGCGGTGGTGCGTCCGCGTGCCGACCGGCCGGGTCTGGCTGCCGCCGTAACCTCGGCGGCCGAGGACCCCCGGGTGCGGCGTGAGGTACGCGCGGTGCTGGACGACGCCCGGGTGCGCGAGCTGGTCTGGCAGGTGGTCGAGAACCAGGTGGACGCCGACCGGGTCGGCCTGGTCCGCCGCGCCGCCGTGCTGTTCGTCCGGCACCCGAGCGTTCCCCGCCTCGCCTGGGCCCTGCGCCGCCACGGCGTCCTGCGCGAGCTGCGCCGCACCGCCGCGTCGGATGACGGCGGCGCGGCCTGAGCGGCCGGCTCCCACCCTCCGAACCGCGAGCGGCGGTCGCGGCGATGAGCGATGATGGGGCACGTCCGACCGGAGGGTGACGATGGGGCGACCGACACTGTTCCTGACCGTGGGGCTCCCCTGCACCGGGAAGACCACGGCGGCGCGGCGTATCGAGGTCGAGCACGACGCCCTGCGCCTGACGAAGGACGAGTGGGTGAAGGCGCTCTACGGGCCCGGGAACCCTCCCCTGGCGGGGGCCGTCATCGAGGGGCGGCTCATCGGGATCGGACTGCGCGCTCTCGAACTCGGCACCAACGTGGTGATCGACTACGGCCTGTGGAGCCGCGACGAGCGTTCCGCCCTGCGCCAGGCCGCAGCGGACCTCGGCGCGAGGGTGGAGCTGCACTACTTCACCCTCACCCCGGCCGAACAGCGCAGACGGCGTGACCGACGCCAGGCCGATGCGCCGCACACGACCTGGCCCATGGCCGATGAGGAACTCGCCGGGTGGGCCACCCGCCTCGACGTCCCCACACCGGGGGAACTCGACGGCAGCGAACCCATCGATGCTCCCCCGGCGGGGTTCCCGACCTGGCACGCATGGCGTACGCACCGCTGGCCGCCGTCGGCCCACTGAGACCTGCGGACCGGCCCCGCCCGCCTGACCGCTGGATCAGCCGAGCGCGCAGGGCGTCCCGTTGAGGGTGAACGAGGACGGGCTGCCGGTGTCACCGGTGTGGTCGGCCACGAACCCGATGGCGATCGCCCCGCCCGGCCCGATGGTGACGTTGTCGTCGTGGCCACGGGCCGTGACGGTGCCACTCGACGGCGAGTACACCGCGTTCCAGCCGGTGGTGATGCGTTGCCCGGGGGGCAGCGGGAACGTCAGCCGCCAGGCGGTGATCGTGGTGGCACCGGTGTTGACGATGGTGATGCTGCTCGTCAGGTAGGTGTCCCAGGTGTAGGCCGAGTACCGGACGGTGCAGGCGGCCCCGCTCGGTGCCGGGCTGCTCGGCACGGAACTGCTCGGTGCCGGGCTGCTCGGTGCCGGGTCACTCGGCACGGGGCTGCTCGGTGCCGGACTGCTCGGCACGGGGCTACCGGGCGGCGGGCTGCCCGGCGATGCGGTGCTTGAGGGCGGGGTCGTGCCGGCCGAGGCGACGCCGGGTGCGCTGACCCCGGCCAGGGCGGCGGCCAGTGTCACACCTGCGGCGGCGACGCCGAGAAGGCTGCTCGTAGGTCTCATGGCGGTGGTGGCTCCTCCGGGGAACGCGCACGGCTGCGCGGCGGAGCGAGGACGCCGGTCGGCACCGGGTCTCGGTGCACCTCGCAGGATCTGACAGTAATCGATCAGCCTCGATCGTGCCGCGGATCGGACCGACGCCCTCGACGTGCCCCGGTTCGGTCCGGCCGGCACCGCGCGGGCGGACGCGGGCCGGCGGGCCGGGCCACGGGACGGTTCAGATCGGAAGCCGTGGGCCGAGCACGGTTCCCGGGTCGTGGCGGCGCTTCACCTCCCGCCACCTGTCGACGGTCGGC
The DNA here is from genome assembly GCF_049178995.1 of Micromonospora sp. WMMD735. Lineage (NCBI taxonomy): Bacteria > Bacillati > Actinomycetota > Actinomycetes > Micromonosporales > Micromonosporaceae > Micromonospora > Micromonospora sp. WMMD735. Next base: position 548,457 of record NZ_JBMHMJ010000002.1, on the reverse strand, counting down.
CCACCGAACTGGGCCCGGTAGAAGTCCCGCTCCACCCGGTGGTAGCCGTGCAGGTAGACCCGGCCGCCGAGGTCGTGACAGAGCGCCCCCGCCGCGTCGAAGTGCTCCCGGTAGGCGTCCACCCGATCCGGCGGCACGATGCAGTAGAAGCCGAACGTGCGTACCCGGTCGGCGTCGGGCAGCGGGCTCAGCGGTGGTCGGGGCCGGCCCCCGGGGCGCAGGAACGTGCCGTTGACCACCGGGATCACCGCCGGGTCGGCGAACCTGTCGCGGACGGCGGCGAAGAAGGCGTCCGCCTTCTCCATCGGCAGGAAGAAGTCGCTCCACAACCGCCGGGCCTCGGCGACGTCGGCCAGCAGACCTCCGGCGACCTGGGCGCGGGCGATACCGACGGAGAACCCCGCCTCCGCCTCGAACAGCCGCTGGTGGTAGTCGGCGACCAGGGTCTCGTCCGACCCGGCCGCCGCGTCACCCGCCGCCCGCCCGACCTCGGTCTTCCACCGGCCGGCGGCGGTGGAGAACACCGTGCGACAGATCCGCAGCCGCTCGTCGCCCCACACCTGCTCCGCCACCGTGGCGAGGTCGTCGCCGCCGAGCCGGCGGACCAGGACTGCCGGCTCCGCCGGGACCACCCGCAGATCGGCCCGGACGATCACCGCCACCTGGCCGAGGCCGCAGAGCGCGTACCGGAACAACTCCGGGTACGGCCCGTCGGCGGTCGCGTGCACGAGCGTGCCGTCACCCGTGACGACGTCCAGCGCCGTCACCTGGTCGACGACCGAGCCGACGAAGGGCGACGTCGGCCCGAACCCGCCGACCGACAGCGTCCCGCCGACCGTGGCGTGCTCGTTGCTGGTCACCACCGGCAGGGCGAGGCCGTGCTCGTGCAGCCAGCGGTGCAGGGTTCCCCAGCGCACCCCCGACTCGACCCGCACGGTCGCCGCCCCGAGAAGTTCGATCCGGTCCAACGCGGCGGTGTCCAGTTGCAGGCTGTCGGTGAGGCTCTGCCCGTTGCTGCTGCACCCGTTACCCCGTGCGACGACCGCCAGCCCGCCGGCGAGGGCGTACCGCACCGTCTCCTGCACGTCGGCGACACCTGCGGGGAAGACGACCGCCTGTGGCTGCCGGCGGTGCAGCCGGCCGAAGTCCCGCTGGCAGTCCTCGGGTGCCGGATCCACCAGTTTCCCGGCGAGCAGCCGGGCGAGCGGTTGGTGCGGCGTCATCAGACGACCGCCGCCGGCCGGCTGAGCAGGCCCTTCAGCTTCACCGCGAAGTGGTCGAAGAACGGCACCAGGTCGCACACCGGGTCGCCCTGCCGCACCGCCGCGACGGCCCGGTCGCGCCACTCGTCGATCGCGGTGGCGACGTCGGTGACGTCGACCGCGCCCGAGGCGACCAGGTGGGCGAGGTTCCCGTCGCGCTCCTGGATCTCGTCGAAGTCGACCGCGTCGTCGCCGATCATGTAGAGCACGCCCAGTGCCTCACCGAACTCCCGGGCCGGCCCCACCAGCTCGGGAACCCCGCCCGCGAGGCAGTTGACCGCGGCGTAGTTGGCGAGCATCACCCCGGCCTTGATCCGGGCCGCCGCGATCCACGACTCGACGGTGGTCGGCCGGGGCGCGGCGACCTCGACGATCTCCTGCCGCCAGATGTCCCGGTAGTCGTCCTCGAGGGTCTTCAGCACCTCGACCGGGCGCTGGTGGCTGGCCAGCAGCGTGGTGCCGACCGAGAGCAACTGGACGCCGAAGATCTGGTCGCGCGGCGAGAGCGGCTGGTCGTCGTCGATGAGGTCGTCGATCAGCTTCACGCCGACCGCGTGGATCGACACCCCCGCGCCGAGGTCGGCGCGCACCTGCGGGTCGTGCACCCACAGCGTCGTGTAGTACGGCGTACGCGGGTAGCCGGGGAGGTCACGCACGAAATCCAGCCCCTGTGGGGACATGCCCAGGCTGGTGAGTTCGGTGAGACACCGCTGGACCACCCGCGCCTGGCTGGCGTCCATCTCGGCCTTGAACTCAGGAAACGTCAACACGGTCGTCCTCCAGAAGAAAGGTGATCAGACGGTCGGCGAAGTCGGCCATGAAGCCGGCGATCGGGAACTCGGGTGGGAACTCCGCCAGGGCGCGCAGCGCCTCCGCGCGCCACCAGCGGGTTGCCGCGACGGCGGCATCGCGGCTCACCCGCCCGCTACGGATCAGGTGGCACAGGTTGCCACCTGCCTCTCCGAGGTCGCGGTGGTCGCGGATGTCGTCACCGATCATGAACAGGACGCCGAACGCCTCGCAGAAGGCGCGGGCGGCGGGCAGCCGGTCCACGACGTCGGCGGCGAGGCAGGCGGCGGAGGCGTAGCACATCATCATCCGACCCGACTTGATGCTGGCGTAGTGGATCCAGCTGTCCAGGTCGTGTGCCGGGCGTTCCGCCTCGTTGATCTGCTCCCGCCAGATCACCCCGTAGTCCTCGTCGAAGACCCGCAGCACCTCGGCCGGCCGGTGGTGGGCGCCGAAGGTCGCCGTGCTGCTCTGGGTGAGGAACATGCCGAGGATCTGGTCCCAGGGCCGGATCGGCTGGTCGCCGTCCATCAGGTCGTCGACGAGCTTGATCCCCATCGCGTGGGTGCAGATCGCGATCCCCAACTCCTGCCGCAGTTGCGCATCCGGCACCCAGAGCGCGGCGAAGTAGGGGATCCGGGGATAGCCCTTCATCTGCCGGACGTACTCCAGCCCCTGCGGCGTCATGCCGGTCCCGGCGAGCCGGTCGGTGACCCGCTCCAGCAGGACGCGCTGCGCGACCGCCCACTCGTCGTCCAGGCCGCTCACTCCGGAGAGCACGGGGCCTCCTCGTCGATCCGCACCGGCCGGCCGTCGAGCACCGCGGCGACGGCGGCCACGGTCCGCCGCCGGGCCCGGTCCGGGTCGAGCAGCGTACGGGCCAGGGTGGTGGCCAGGTGGCGGCGTCGGGGCAGCTCGTCGGGGTCGCCCAGCCAGCGCACGGCGACGTCGACCAGATCCTCCATCCGGTCGAAGCCCTGGCCGACGCCGTGCTCGGCGAGGAACGGGCCGACCCACTCCTCCATCGGCAGGCCGGAGCGCACCAGCAGTTGCGGGATGCCGAAGTAGAGCCCCTCCAGCATCGAGTTCGGTCCGGTCTTGGAGATGAACAACGGCGCGTCGGCGGCGTGCAGCCAGGACAGGTACCGCAGGTAGTCGCCCTGCGCCAGCCGGTCGAAGGTCTGCCAGGCCGGCACCTTCAACTCGGTCAGCAGCGCGGCGGCCTCGGCGGCGAGCGCCGGATTGTTGTACGCGATGAAGACCAGCGCCGCGTCGGGATGGGTGGTGGCGATCCGCTCCACGGCGGCGAGGTACTCCCGACCGCCCCGGTTGGACAGGATCAGGACCCGGGTACGCGCCTCGGCCAGCGCCGGCTCCATGGCGTCGGCGTCGGTGTCACCGATGCGGCCGCCCTGCGCGGCACCCTCGAAGACCTGGGCGGCCTGGGCCTGCGCGAGCAACCGGCCGACCGGCACGACCTGCTCGGGGCGGTAGCCGTGCTCGCGGATCAGGTAGTCCCGGGCCCGGTCGAACTGCACCAGGTGCACCGGCAGGTGCGGGGCCCGGTGCACCGGCAGCCGGAGCAGCCCCTCGTTGGTCACGTAGTTGACCACCGGGATCGGCAGGTCCGCGACCCGTAGCGCGGCATGGCTCAGCCGGGAGATCACCCCCTTGGTGCCGATCACCAGATCCGGTTTCGTCCGGGCGAAGTGCTCGACGACGGCGGTCAGCCGGTCGGCGGTCGCCGCCGGCACCGGGTCGTCGTCCAAGCCGCCCGGCAGCCGGCTGGTGAAGTCGGCCATCAGGCGCAGGTAGCCGGCCCGGACCTCGTCGGCGGGCAACCGGGCCGCCACCAGCTCACGGATGGCGGCACCGGCCTCGGCGAACTGCGGGAAGATCGTCTCGGCCTCGACGACGGTGACGTCGACGTCGTCGAGGCCGGCGGCCAGGGTCGCGGCGAGTGTCCGGCCGGCCAGGAGGTTCCCCAGCTCTCCCCAGGTGCGCATCGAGATGACCTGCACGCTGCGGGTCATGCCCACTCCCTCCGTCGCGCTCGCGGTGTCATGCCAGCAGTCCCGGGTTGAACAGCCCCTGCGGGTCCAGCTCCCGGCGGAGCCGGCGCAGGGTGGTGAGGTCGTCGCCGTACATCGACTGCAGGTCCGCCTCGGTCAGGTCGTACCAGCCGGCGAGGTAGGGCCGCCCGCCGAGCGCGAGGCACTGCGCCAGCACCCGACGGTGCAGGCCCTGCACCAGGTCGACGGCGGGCCGGTCCCCGCGCGGGACGCTGAAGTACAGTCCGAAGCCGAGCGCCAGGCCCCGCAGGCCGGCCGCCGGGGTGAACGGCACGCCCGGACGCTGCTCCGGCCGGTGCACGCCGAGCATGAGCAGCCGGCCACCGCCCTCCCGGTAGCCGGTGCCCGCCAGGATCTCGACGTCGAGGAAGCGGGCGAACTCGGCCGCGGCCGGCAACGACAGGCAGTAGTCGGCCCAGATGAAGTGCACCGACGGGTCGGCCGGGTTGCGCCGGGACTCGCGCATGGACCGCAGCGGCCAGTCGGCCTCGACCCGGGTCTCGGCCCGCCCCGCCAGCCGCTGCGGCAGCGGGCCACCACCGCGCATCCCGTACGTGGCGACGAAACCCCCCTCGTAGTGCTGGGCGGAGAAGAGGTCGACCGGCGAGCGCTGCTCCTGTGCCAGCCAACCGACCTCCGCCACCAGGGCGGTCAGGGACGGATGTCGCTGCGTGGCGATGGTGGTGTGCCGCTGGTGCTCGACCGTGCGCAGCACCACCCGGTCCAGCACGCCCAGGGTGCCCAGCGCGCCGATGCCGTAGCGGAACAGCTCCGGCGACTCGGTGGGCGAGCACCACCGCGGCTGCCCGTCGGGCAGGACCAGCCGGAACCGTTCGACCAGGTCGACCTGGCCGCCGTGGGTGATCGTGCCCTCGCCGTAGCCGCCGACCGACAGGGTGCCGCCGATCGAGACCGTCAGGTGGTTGGTCAGCACCGGGATGCTGCGGCCCTGGGCGTTCAGGGCCAGCTCGGCGGCGTACCAGGGAGCCCGGGCGGACACCTCGGCGGTGCCGTCGTCGAGCACCCGCACGGCGGGGTCCCCCGGCTCGCCGACGATCAGCACCCCGCCGTCGGACAGGCCCTGCCGGCCGAACGAGTGTCCGCTGCCCCGCACCGCGACGGGTGTGCCGGCCGCCCGGGTCGTCCGCAGGACGTGCGCCACCTCCTCCGCCGAGGTCACCGGGGTCACCACGGCCGGTAGCAGGTGGTGCAGCCGGCCGACGTTCGTGGCGTACGCCGCCCGACCGGCCGGATCGGACCGTACGGGCCGGCGTAGCCCGCGCTGCAACGCGGCGGCGAGCGCCGGGGGGACGGCGGGGTCGCCCGCGCCGCCGGGCCGTCCGCCCGGACGGCCGGACAAGCCGTGCAGGGTGTCCCGCCAGTCGGCGGTCTCCAGGCCGTTGCCGACGACGACCCAGTCGACGCCGCAGTCGTGGTACTCGCGGACCTGACGGTACGAGGTGACCCCGCCGCCGACGAAGAGCAACTGTTGGGGTGCCAGGCCACGCCGGTAGGCACGCAGCACCCGGTCGGGGACCCGGCCGTGCCGGTAGAGCAGATAGGCGAGGTCGAAGTCGGCGGCGGCGACCTCGGCCACGAGCCGGGGCAGTTCCCGGCCGTCCTCGGCCGCCGGCCGGGCACCGACCGCCTCGTGGGTCTTGCCGTCGGTGCCGAAGGCGAACGACGCCGAACGCAGCAGTTCGGGCCCGTCCTGCCCGAGCGCGGTCGCGGTGCGGGCGGTGGCGGCCAGACCACCGGTGACGAAGAAGGAGCGCACCGAGTTCAACACGGCGTGCACCAGCACCGCGTCGGCACCCGGACACAGCGGGGCGCCCCGCCCGGGTATCGACGGGAAGTGCAGGACGAGCGGCAGGTCGGTCCGCTCGCGCAGCTCGGCGACGTAGGGGGCGACCCGCTGGTCGAACGCGGGGTTGTCGGTGCTGCCGACCAGCAGCGCGGGGTGACCGAGATCGGCCATCGCCCGTGCCTTCTCGACCGCCTCGGCCAGCGGCACCTTGTACGGGTCCACGACGTGCAGGAGGCCGGGGGCCTGCGCCCGCAGCGCCGTCAGCACCGGGGCGGCAGCCGGGACCGTGCTCAGATTCCCGGAAAGTCGCACTTCGCGCATAGGTCGGTCCGCTCCTTTCGCAGCAGGCTCGCGCGGCGGGCGGTGTACTTCTCGTTGTTCCAGATCTCCTCGATGGTGTTGTCGTTGACGTTGCCCATGACCTCCTGCACGCTCCAGTCCTGGCAGCACAGGACGACGCGGCCGTCATGGGTGATGTAGAACTCGTTGAACGGGCGTACGCAGAACTGGTTGAGCAGCACGGTCGGCCGCCCCAGCACGTTGCCGGCCCGGTTGGTGAGGGTGGCGTCCGGGTCGCGGTCGACCAGCACCAGCTCGGGTCGGGCCGGATACCGGCGGACCTTCTCCAGCACCGACAGGTCGGTGGTGTAGTCGTTGACGACGACGGTGGCGTACTTCGTCAGCTCGTCGGCCAGTTCCTCGGTGAGCTTGGAGCCGTTGGTCTGGATGGAGATCGACGCCCTGGTGCGCTCCTTGGCCATCCGCACCATCTCGGGTAGCCGTCGGTCCAGCAGCGGCTCGTTGAACAGGTACGGGTGGATGACGCCGGTGAAGTCGGCGAGCTGGTCGAGCAGCGACTCGTAGAGTTCCATCGACATCCGACCGGACGGCATCTTGATGGTGCCGATGGGGCAGAACGAGCAGCGGTAGTTGCAGCCGCTCATCGTCTCGATCGCGATCATGCTGAACTGCGGGGGCGTGCGGCTGGACTTCTGCTTGAGCCAGGCGGCGTCGCTGAGCGTCTTGGTTCCGGTGCCGTTGAGGTAGGTGCGGGACACCCCGCTGAGCACGTTCAGGACGCCCTTGCCCTGTGCACGCTGTTTGATGTATTTCGCGATGTCTGTCATGCGCGTTCCCCTCCGGGGATCGTGGGAGACAACGGGACCGACGAGGCCGTCGGCTTGGCGTGCTTCGTGTATGCCGACCAGGGGATCTCGCGTCGGGGCCGACCGGCGACGCCGCGTACGGCCAGCCCCAGCGCGACCGTCGAGAACCAGCCGAAGTGGACCGACTTGAGCAGCCACTTCTTCGCCGCGAAGCGGATGCCCTGACCCCGGGCGGCGGGCGCCAGCGGCCACAGCCCGTAGAAGTACATGCGCCAGTACCGCCCGGCGACGTCGGCGGGAAAGTCGGCCATCAGCACCGCCGCGGTCAGCAGCGAGCGGTTGACGCGCTGTCTGATCTCGCCCGCCGGGCCGCCGGTCAGGTGGTAGCTCACGGCGTCCGCGACGATGTGCGTACGGTGCAGCGGGTTCTCGTCGCGTGGGTCGAGCAGCGCGAAGCAGAAGTAGTCGTCCTCGCAGGTGTAGCGGTCGGGGATGCCCCGGGCCGCCAGGTCGGCGTCGACCACCATGCAGCACCCGTGTGGGTAGCTGAACTTCGGCGTCTTGGTGATCCCCTTGCCCCGGTGCAGCAACCGGGCCGCCGCGTACGGGTTGGGTTGGGGAACCTTGCTCGCCCCGACCGAGCCCCGGGCGCCACGGTCGAGGAAGTCCTCGAACAGCCGGCCGATGCAGCCGGTGCTGAACGTGACGTCGTCGTCGACCCACGCCACGCCGGCCAGGCCGAGGCCGGTGGCCATGGCGAAGGCGGCGTTGAGCATGCGGCTCTTCCCGGCCTGGGGCATCGCGATGCCGACGAAGGTCGGCCCGCCCGGGGAGGCCGCGACCTCGCTGAGCCGGCGCAGTCGTTCGACCGCCTCGTCGTGCTGGCCGTCGCGGTACTGCATGCCGACGACCAGCACCAACGGGCGGGCGGCGACCGTCGGGGGGAGGTCGGTGAGCTGGCTGACGAGTTCCTCGACGCTCTCGCGGTGGCTCGACAGCGGTGCGCGACCCACGTAGGTCGGCAGGACCAGGGCCAGCCCACCGGCGAAGCCGTCGCCGAGCGTCGCGGCGACATCGCGGACCGGGATTCCGGACCGCACGACTGTCGGTCCGGGGCGGACCACGAGGCACCCGGTGGGCGGTGGATCACCCTCGGCGGGCTGGTAGCCGCGCCGGATCGCCCACCGGACGGGCCGGGTCACTAGCTCGATCATCGGTGCCTCCGCATGGGGTCAGTCGTGGGCCACGGCGGACCAGAGCCGGCGTATCTCGTCGGAGCTGTCGAGCAGGTCCGCCGGGGCCCCGACCGCCGTCAGCCGACCGTCGTGCAGGACGACGACGAGGGCGGCCCGGCGGAGCACCTCGGGCCGGTGGGACACCGCGAGGACCGTGCTCCCGCCGTCGCGGAGGATCCCCTCCCACAGGGCGTCGCTCGTCTCGGGATCGAGTGCGCTGGAGACGTCGTCGCACAGCACCAACGGGGTACGGCGCACGAGCATCCGCGCCACGGCCACCCGCTGTGCCTGGCCGCCGGACAGGCGTAGGCCGCGCGGCCCGATCACCGTGTCGAGCCCGTCGGGCATCGTCGTCAGGTCGGCGTCGAGCGCCGACCGGGACACCGCCTCGGCCAGCCGGTCCGCCGGCAGCCCGAGCAGGATGTTCTCCCGGATCGTGCCGGTGAACAGTCGCGGCACCTGCGGCGTGTACGCGCACCGGGGCGGCACGAGCACCGCGCGGCGGTCGGCGGGCAGCGGGACGTCGTCCCAGCGCACCTCACCGGTCGCCCCCGGAACCTGACCGAGCAGGGCACGCAGCAGCGTGGTCTTGCCCGAGCCGACCTGGCCCATCACCACCGTCAGTTGCCCGGCCGGCATCGTGAAGCCGATACCGGCCAGCCCGTGGGCCGCGCCGTCGTGCCGGGCGGTGAGGTCCGTGACGGTGATCGTGGGCGGGCCCGGGGCGGGCGGCGGGGGCGGCTGCCGCGGTGGGACACCTGTCATCGCACCGGGTCGGCCGTGGTCGAGGTCCATCCCGTGCCGGGGTTGCAGCCGACCGCCCGTGATCGCCGTCATCCGGCGCAGCGCGACGAGCACGCGTTGCAACTGGACGGTGAGCACGCCGAGGGAGGCGAGCGTGTCGACGAGCAGTTGCAGGTAGAACGTGAACAGCACCATGTCGCCGATGGACAGCTCGTTGCTGCTGATGGCCGGCGCGGCGATCAGCAGCACGATCCCGGTGCCGAGCGGAGCGGCGTTCAGCAGGGTGCTGCGCTGCACGGCGACGGCGAGTTCCTCGGCGATGGCGATCCTGGCCCGGTCGGCGTTGAGCCGGTCGAGGTGCCGGGTGACCGCCTCCTCGGCCCGCGCGGCCTGCACGCCCAGCGCCGCGCCCGTCACCTCGCGCAGCGCCTCGGTGACCCGTGCGGTCTGGGCGCGACTCTGCTCGCGGTAGGCCACCATCCGCCCGTGCACCAGGCGCATCAGCGCCACGATCAGCACGAAGAGCCCGAGGATGCTCAGGGTGATGAGCACGTCGATGCGCATCATGATGGTGATCGCGGCGACCGCGAAGAGCCAGCGGGCGATGTTGATCGGTGACCACACCACGAAGAAGCCGGCGTCGGCGGCGTCGGTGCCGACGGTCGCGACCGCCTCGCCCACGCTGCCGCCTCCGGCCTGCGGTGGCGGTTCGAGCAGCGACTCGAACAGCGACATCCGCAACGCGCCGACCGTGTGGTACTGCATGCGCGGTTCGAGCCAGGGCACGACCGTGCTGAACTGCAGCGAGATGCGCGCGGCCTCGATGCCGGCGACGAGGGCGACGACACTCCACAGGTTCAGGCCGGCGGCCGACTCGCCGCTGAGGGAGTCGAACGCCGTCTGCATCAACAGTCCCAGGGCGAGCATGCCCAGGCGCAGCACCGCCCACACGGCGGCGAGCACGGCGTACCGGCGTCCGCGACCGGCCAACAGCAGGCGGGCCCGGCCACCGCTCGTCGTGGTCATCAGGACCGCCCTACGAAGAACCGCTGGTCGACCGGTCCGCCGGTGCCGTCGGTCGGGTCGGGGCGGGGCGTCAGGCTCACGACCCGGCCCTCCTCGACCACCATCACGTCGTCGACGATGGTGAGCGTCTCGGGCCGGTGCGCGATGACGAGCGCCGTACGACCCTCGATGAACCGCTCCATCGTGCGGCGCAGCCGCCGCTCCGCATGCGGGTCCAGGCGGGCCGACGGCTCGTCGAGGAGCACGATGTCGGGGTCGGTCAGCAGCGCCCGGGCCAGCGCGAGCAGTTGCTCCTCACCGGCCGACAGCCCGGCTGCACCCGGCCCGATCCGGGTGTCGAGGCCGTCGGGCAGGGCGGCGTACCAGGTGCCCAGCCCGACCTCCTCCACCGAGCGGAGCAGTTGCTCGTCGGGCCACCTGTCGTCGTAGAAGGTCAGGTTGTCGCGCAGCGTGCCGGCGATGACGTGCACGTCCTGGGTGACGAGCGTGATGCGGGAGCGCAGCGCGACGACGTCCAGCCGCCGGACGTCCACCCCGCCGACCGACACCGTCCCGGCCTGCGGGTCGTACTGGCGGAACAGCATCCGCAGGATGGTCGACTTCCCGCCGCCACTGCGTCCGACCAGCGCGACCCGACGGCCGGCCGGGATCGTGAACGAGACGTCCGACAGCACCGGACGGTCGTCGTAGGCGAAGGTGACGCCGGTGAAGCTCACCGCGCCGCGTCCGGGTGCGAGGGTGCCACCGCCGTCGGGGACGATGTGGGCCTCGCCGAACAGTTCCTCGACGCGGCGGACGCTACCCAGGACGTTCTGCACGTCCTGGAACCGCGAGGTGATGCTGACCAGTGGCATCCGCAGCAGGATCGCGTACGACAGCCCGGCGAAGACGGTGCCGACGCTGACTCCCCGGTTCTGGCTGAGCCACACACCGGTGGCCAGTGCCGCGCAGAGGTTGACGGCGGTGAGCACCTGGACTGCCGCCGGCCAGGTGACCGTGGCGCGGGCGGCCCGCCGGGCGAGCCGGTAGTGGTGCGTGATCCGTTCCCAGGCCGTCTGAAGGGCATGGGTCGTCCCGCCGTTGGCGTTCAGGTCCTCCCGCCCGGTCAGGTTCTCCTCGAGGTAACCGAGCAGGCCCGCCTCCGCCCGTTGCCGGTCGGCGATGAGCGGCACCGCGCGGCCGAGCAGCCGCCGCAGGAGCAGCAGCATCACCAGGGCGAGCGGGGTGAAGAGCGCGCCGTACCGCCAGTCGAGCAGGAACAGCGCCACGACGATCCCGATGATCATCAGCAGTTGGACGGCGATGTCGAGTACCAGTTCGGACAGCAGCTTGGCCAACCGGGTGACGTCGCCGTCCATCCGGTCGACCAGTTCCCCGGGCGGGTGCCGGAGGAAGAACGCCGGCCCCTGCCGCAGGACGTGCGCGAGCAGGTCACGACGCACCTCGTTGGTCGTCCGCCAGGCGACCCGGCCGGAGACCCAGCCGGTGCCTGTCGACAGCACCTGCCGGACGACCGCGAGCGCCACGAAGACCACGGCGTACCCGGCCAACTCTGCCTGCGACCGGCCGCCCACCGCCGCGTCGATGAACCGGCGTACGACCTGCGGCGCCACCAACTGGGTGCCGACGTCGAGCGGGATGAGCGCGGCCAGGAGCAGGAACCAGCGGCGGTGGCCGCCGACGTAGGCCACATAGCGTGCCCAGTTCGTGGCGGCCGTCCGCGGCTCGTGGGACGTCATCTGGTCAGCCGTGCCCGGCGACCGCGACCCTGGCTGCGGGGGGCAGCTCGGCGGCGTCGCCGGTGGGCCATTCGGCCGGTACGGGGCCGAGCCCCGCCAGTTCGTCGACCTGCAACCGGCACCACGGGGACAGGGCCGGGTCGGTTCGGACCCGCTCCCGGAACGAGTCCCAGTCGACCCAGTCGACCCGGTCGACCTCGTCCGGGTTCGGCACCGGGTCGCCCACCGCCTGGGCCACGTACACCGGGCACATCTCGTTCTCGACCACACCGTCGAGTTCGGCGCGGTAGCGGAAACGGGGCAGCACCAGACGAAGGTTGCTCAGCGTGATGCCCAGCTCAGCGGACGCCCGCCGGTGAACGGCGTCGGTCATCGCCTCACCTGGGGCGGGATGGCCACAGAAGCTGTTGGTCCATATACCTGGCCACGTCTTTTTCCGCAACGATCGGCGCGACATCAAGAAATGCCCACTATTGCTGAACACGTAACAGGAGAATGCTAGGTGAAGCGGGGTGCCTCCATCATGGACGGTGTATTTGTCCTGCTCACCAACGACTTGGCCATCCTGGTCGAGTAGCACGACCTGCTCCATACCGCTCCCCCACCATCCGGATCGGTCAATTTCGCTCGCACAACAATCCACGGTAAATCGACTCCAGTCAACCCCCTACAAAGAACAAAACGCCCACACGGGAAATTGCGGATAAGCAAAGTAGGGGGTCCCAGATGCTCATCGATCGGCTACAGTGGATACCCAGCCAGCCACGAGGGGTCACGTAAGCGCAGGCCACCCCACTCAGGCCGTCACTGATCGTGATCACTTCACATCGAGGGTCGGCCCCGCTCTGCCGCATTCAGCCTGCGCGATCGTTCACCCCGGCGGGACCGGACACCGGTTACCTGCCGTCGACATCGCCTGCGACCGGACGGGGGACAGATGATCGCCACCAGCGAGACCACCCGAGGCGCGCCCGGCCTCCCCGGGCCCGCGCTCAGGGTCGAGGTGGAACGCACCATCGACAGTTTCCTGACCGCCCGGCGGGACATGAACGCCAACCCCGAGTGGCGCGACGGAGTCGACGCGCTGCGCGCCCTGGCACTCGCCGGAGGCAAACGCACCCGACCGACGTTCTGCTGCCTGGGCTGGCGCGCGTTCGGCGGTGACGACGATCCCGGCATCGTCGTGGCCGCCACGGCGCTGGAACTGTTCCACCTCTTCGCCCTGGTGCACGACGACATCATGGACGACAGCGACGTCCGGCGGGGCAATCCGACCCTGCACGTCACCATGGCCCAGGCGCACCGCCGGCTCGGTTGGCGCGGCGACCCCGAACACTACGGCCGCAACGCGGCGATCCTCTGGGGCGACCTCTGTCTGACCTGGTCAGACGAGGCGTTCCACGGTTGCGGCCTGCCGGCGGAGCGGGTGGCGGCGGCGGCCGGGCTGCTCCAGAGCATGCGCGTCGAAGTGCTGCTCGGGCAGTATCTCGACGTCCGTGGCGAGGCCGTCCGGGCCGACCTGGCCGACTGCCTGACGATCCTGCTCTACAAGTCGGCGAAGTACACCGTGGAGCGTCCGCTGCAGATCGGCGCGATGCTGGCCGGCGCGCCCCGAGCGGAGGTGGACCGGCTCTCCCGGTTCGGTGTTCCGATCGGTGAGGCGTTCCAGCTGCGCGACGACATCCTCGGCGTGTTCGGCGACGACGCGGTCACCGGCAAGTCGACCCTGAGCGATCTGCGCAGCGGGAAGTCCACCGTACTCATGGCGCTGACCAGGCAACGGGCGGATGCCACCCAGGCCGACGAGATATCCCGGTGGCACGGCAACCCGGGCCTCGGCGAGCGGGAGGCACTACGGCTGCGGCAGATCGTGCGGGACACCGGCGCGTTGCGGACGGTCGAAGAGATGATCCACGCCCGCACCGAGCAGGCGGTGGCGGCGCTCGACTCCCTGCCCATCGCCGCGCAGGTGCGCACGGCGCTGACCGACCTGGCCCACACGCTGTCGGTCCGACGCAGCTGAGAGTCCACCGCCAGGCACGTCCCAGACCAGGGAGGGCACGGAAATGACGGTTCACGACCCACGGCGTACGGTGCTGGTGACCGGTGCCGCCGGGTTCATCGGGCGACACCTGGTGGAGCACCTGGCCGACCGTGGCCAGCCGGTGATCGGTGTCGACCTGCGGCCCCGACCGGCCGGTGCGGCCGGCGGGCACGTCGTCGCCGACCTACGCACCACGGACATCCGTCCGTTGCTCGACGGGGTCTCCGCGGTGGTCCATCTCGCCGCGCTGCCCGGGGTCCGGCCCTCGTGGGACCGCTTCGACGACTACGTCGAGTCGAACGTGATCGTCACCCGGCGGCTCCTGGAGGCAGGGGTGCAGACCGGACTACGACGACTGGTGATCGCCTCGTCGTCAAGCGTCTACGGCAACCAGCGCGACGGGGTGATGACCGAGGACCAACCGCCCGCACCGATCTCCCCGTACGCCGTGACCAAACTGGCGGCCGAGCACCTCGCGCTGGCCTACGCGGCGCGTCCCGCCTCCGTGCTGACCAGTATGGCCCTGCGGTTCTTCACGGTGTACGGCCCACGGCAACGACCCGACATGCTGATCTCCCGGATCATCTCCGCGGTCCGCGACGGCCGGGAGATCCGGGTCTTCGGCGACGGCTCGCAGCGTCGCGACTTCGTCTTCGTCAAGGACGCGGTACGCGCCGTGGCGGCGGCCGTCGACGCGCCGGGCCCGAGCCGGGTGTGCAACGTCGGCACCGGTGAGCAGATCTCGGTCACCGGGATCATCGACCTGATCAGTGAGCTGATGGGACGCCCGGCGAACGTCCGTGTCGAGCCCCACCGGGCGGGCGACGTGGTGTCCACCCGCGCCGACGTCACCCGCACGGCCGAGGCGCTGGGCTTCCGCGCCTCGGTCTCCCTGCGGGAGGGGCTGCGGGCGCACATCGACGCGGTACGCAGCGAGTCGATGCCGGTCGGCGCCTGATGGGTGGGCAACCCCTGCTGACCGTCATCGTGCCGCACTTCCGCTGCGCCACCTACCTGCCCGAGTCGGTCGCCTCCATACTCGGGCAGACCTATTCCGACCTGCGGCTCGTGGTCGCGGACGACCACTCGCCGGACGACGACTGGATCACCGCGCTCGCGCCCTGGCGGGACGATCCACGGCTCACGCTGCTGCGCGCGTCGCGCAACGTCGGGCCGCTGCGGCTGAAGAACGCGGTGGTCGAATCGGTGTCCACGAGGTACATCGGCTTCCAGGACGCCGACGACGTCAGCGAACCCGACCGGTTCGCCCGCCAACTGGCCGTGCTCGAACGGGGCCGGGCCGACCTCGTCGGCTGCGGGTACCGCGTCATCGACGCGTCGGGCAACCCGCAGGGGGTACGGCACATGCCGCGCAACGGGAACCTGGTGCACCGCTTCGGCCGTAAGACGGTCGCGCTGCACCCGGCGACGGTCGTCCGGCGGGAGGTCTTCACCCGGCTCAACGGCTTCGACGGCACCGCGGCCTTCGGCTCCGACACGGACTTCCAACTGCGGGTCGCCTGGCTGTACCGCATCCGCAACCTGCGCCGGCCGCTCTACCGCTACCGGGCCTGGGCGGCCTCGCTGACCGCGGCGCCGGAGACCGGCTTCGGGTCACCCGCCCGTGCCGCGTGCATGCGGCGCATGGCCGAGCTGGAGCAACGCCGCCGGCAGGCCCGCACCCCCGCGGAGCGGCTGCCGTTGCTGGTGGCACCACCGAACGACGTGTCGTTCGCCCTGCAGGAGGTGAGGTGAGCGGCGGGCGGGCGCGGCGCACCACGCCCGCCCCGCTGCTCCTACCCGCCCCGCTGCTCCTACCGGACGGCCGCCCGGATCCGCAGGTGCCTGCGCTGCCGTAGCCGCACGCTGGCCAGCACCGCCGTGACCAGGACGAGGCCGGTGCAGTACAGGGCGCCGTGCAGCAGGCCCTTGCGGAGGTATTCCGGGTCGCCGCCGTCGAGACCGAAGGTCCCGACCTGTTGGGTCGACCAGAACGGCAGGGCCTTGCCGAGTTTCTGGTCCGGCTCGACGAGGAACTGCAATCCGGTGATCGAGATCAGGACGAGGGTGCCCTCCAGATCGTGGGGGGCGACGGCGCTGATCAGCAGGCCCAGCGGGGCGGCGACCACCACCGTGAGCCCGAACTCGATGGCTACCGCGCCGGGCCGGGCCAGGTTGTCCTGGTCGAGATAGATGAGCACCCAGTAGACCGTGGCGAGTACGGCACCCAGGGCCAGCAGCGCGGTGAGCGTGCCGAGGTAGAGGTGCGCCGGCCGGTAGCCGATCTGGCGCAGCCGCCGCTCCACGGCCTTGGTGGTGTTGCTCAGGAAGAGGCCGGCCGTACTCACCGCCCAGGCCAGGCCGAGACCGGCGAAGCGGATCGCCTTCTCGGGATTACCGTCGTGCCGGGCCAGGTAGAACAGCAGGGGGACGAATGCGAGCAGCGCGAGGGCCACCCGCCGCCGGGCGAGATCCCGACCCATCATCTCCGCGACGGTGAGCAGCTTGGTCATGACTCGGCGGCCTTCGCTCCGAGGTCGAGAACGGCGTCGACCCGGTCGAGTGAATTCAACATGTGGGTGATGACGAGCGTCGACTTTCCGGCGTCGCGGCGCTGCAGAACCCAGTCCCAGAAATCGATGTAGCTGCCCCGGTCGAAACCCTGGTAGGGCTCGTCGAGCAGCAGGATGTCGGGATCGGTCAGCGCGGCGAGAATAAGGTTGAGTTTCTGCTGGGTGCCGCCGGAGAGATGCCTGGCCTGCGTTGTCATGCCGCCGTCCCAGGCCAGGCTTTTCGCGAGCTGCCGGCCGGTGGCCTGAGCCTCGCTCCGACCCATTCCGTGCCCGGCACCGAACAACGCGAAGTGCTCGTCGGCGGTCAGGTAACCCATGAGTCCTGCCTGCTGAGGGCAGTAGGCCATGCTCTCGTCCACCTCCACCACACCACTGGACGGGCTGACCAGACCGGCGCAGATCCTCATGAGCGTCGACTTTCCGCAGCCATTGGCGCCGATAATGGCGACCACCTCGCCGGCACGGACCGTCAGATCGACGCCCTTCAGGACATGATTCTTGCCGTACCGCTGGTGAATGTTCGCCGCACGGAGCCGGATCGGTGTCGACGAGTCGCCCTCCGTTGGACCGTGCCGGGTGGCTGTCACCGGTGAGGCGCTGTCACTCAGATCCATGGGAGCACCCTAGTACACCTTACGTCCGGCAGTGGTCGCGATCACGCCCGGATGACCGTGTCGTTCCGGTGGCACCCCGCCGGGGCGCATACGCGCCAGACATCGATGAGTGTCTTATTTGCCGGTCCTGGCGTCATCTGACGGCCGACCCCGCGACGGTATTTCCCGGCACGTTCACGGCTCTTCAACGACGTCATCGCGTCGACACGGCATCGCAACACGCCGGACTCGACGTCCCCCGCCGATGGGAGAAAACCTGTCATGGGCAAGGTAGGAAAGCGCGTCCGCCGCTCGACGCTGGCCGTCCTCACGGGCGCGGCGCTGGCCGGGCTGCTGGCGGTCACCGCCGCCGCCGCGGCACCCGGCGAGGCACCGCAGGGCAAGGCCGCCGCGGCGGCCCGCACCGACGTCTACATGAAGGACGTCACCGCCGACACCGGCATCCAGCCGCACTCGTACAGCCCGCTGTGGGCAAGCCCCGACATCAAGGTCTGCCCGACGGCCGTGGAGTGCTCCACCAGCCAGAACCCGAGGGTCGGGGTCACCAACTACCTCTTCATCAAGCTGCGCAACAACGGACCGTACGGCTCGGGCATCGACAACGGGGTGCTGCGCGTCTACCGGACGACCCCGGGCGGCGGCGCCACCTGGCCGACCCACTGGACCCAGATCGGCGCGGTCAGCGTGCCCGTCTACCCGGGCGTCACCACCGTGACGATCCCGTGGACCGGGGTGCCCGGACCGGGGCACTTCTGCCTGCTGGCGCGCTGGGTCTCGCCCACCGACCCGATGACCTTCGAGGGGCCGAGCACCAGCGTCAACACCCAGTACAACAACAACGTCGCCTGGCGCAACGTCGACTCGGTCCGACTCGTCTCGGGCGGGCCCCGGGTCGTCCGGCCGTTCGCCATCGGCAACGTGACCGCCGCGGAGACCAAGAACGACCTGGTCTTCACCCAGCCGGCCGAGCAGGCCCAGGGCGCCCGGGTCTTCGTCGACCTCGGCCCGACCCTGTTCGAGCGTTGGCAGTCCACCGGCAAGGTCGCCACGGGAGTCCGCCAGGTCGGCAAGACCGAGCTGGAGATCGTCGATCCGGGGCGGGCCACCATCAGCGGGCTGCTGTTGAAGCCCGGTGAGCGCCTCGAGTTCTCCCTGGGCTTCTCGGCCGACACGACCCTGACCAAGGAGACCGCGCTCAACGTGACCCAGTTCGGGCCCGACGCCGACGGCACCGAACGGGCCGACCTCGGCGGGGTGCAGTACCTGCTGGCGGGCGAGCAGCGGGGGTAATACCGTCACCACCGCAGGACGGTGGGGCGCGGGCCGTGCGGCCCGCGCCCCACCGTCGTGGGTCGCGGCCACGACCGGGCACGGGACGCCGACTGTACTGTCGGACGCCGTCGAGAGGGCGGCGCACCGCGCGTGCGGCACCGGATCACGGCGCAGCAGCGCGGCCAGCACGACCACGGTCGGACCGAGGTCAGCGCAGACAGACCCAGGCGGTGGACACCGCGTACCCGACGGTGCGCGCGCACAGCTGGACGGGGCCCGGCGGCGGGACACCCAGCGAGAAGAAGCCCACGGCGTCCACCGACGCCTCGTCGTAGGTGCCGGCGGCCGTCCGGGCACTGACCCGCCCGCCACCGGACGGGGAGAGCTGGCCGACGATCCCGGCGTCGGTCACCTCGATCTCCACCAGCACCGACCCGGCCCGGAACGACAGCGTCCGCGCGGACGCCGCGGAACGGGTCATGCCGGCCAACTCGGCGTCGACCGCCGAGTCGAACGTCAGCTCCGCGACGGCCAGTTCCGCGTCGGCGGTCCGCCAGGTGAACGCGGCCAGGGCCGCGCTCAGGTACGCCTCCGAGACCGGCCCGGTGTCCCACAGGGCCGCACCCAGCTCCGTCGTCAGCGCCTCGTCATCCGCAGGCGGCCACGGCTCCATCCGGTTCACCCCCGATTCGTACCGATGGTGGAAGCTCCGAGAAACTCGACGATCGCCGGGCACTCCCGCAGCCTACGCAGGCATCGTGCCTGGGTCGGGCCGATGCTGCCGATCGGCACGCCCAGCCGTTCGGCGACCTCCCGGTAGCTCACCGGCGGGTCGGCCGTCAGCAGCGCCAGCAACGCCTGGCAGCGCGACGGGAGCTGCACGAAACCCGCCCGCAACGCCTGCCGGCGCTCCGCGCGCAGCAACTCGTCGTCCGGTGCGGGTGCCATCGCCGCCCGCTCCCGGGAGAGCCCGTACTGGCCCTCCAGTGCCTGGTCGTACGGGTCGACGGGGTGGGACCGGCGGCTCACCCGGGACAGCCGGTAGCACTCCCGGCGGGTGGTGGTGGCCAGCCAGCCCGGTAGCGCCTCGGGTTCGCGTACCCGACCCAGCTGCTCCACCAGACGCAGCCAGACGGTCTGGTTGACGTCGGCCGCGTCGTACCGGCTGAGGTCGTAGGCGCGGATGACCGCGTACACGATCGGGGTGTACCGGCGGACCAGCTCGGCCCAGGCCGACTCGTCGCCGCGGGCGGCGGCGGACAGCAGGCTGGTCGCGCTGGCACCGGTCGCCGGGTCACCGCCCGGGGCGTCGACGCGGCTCATCCGACGAGCACCCCGTAGTCGGGATGCCAACGGGGGGCGGCGAGCAGGCTCGCACGCGCCGCGTCCGCGCTGAGGCCCCCGGCGGTCATCATCGCGGCGAGCCGCCCGGAGACGTGCCCGGTGGCGAACGAGGTGCCGGCCCAGACGGCGAACCCGTGGAACTGCCGTGCCGGCCTGCCGGGCAGGGGGAGCTGCCCCTCGACGTAGGTGCTGTGCCGCTCGCCGACGGCGCAGGCGTCCACCCAGGGTCCGTAGCAGCTGTCGGCCGCCGGCACCGGGCCGCCGGTCGTCTGGCTGACCGCCGCGACCGCCACCACCCGGTCCAGGGCGGCCGGCCAGAGTGGTCGGCTGGTGCCGGCGTTGCCGGCCGCCGCGACCACGGCGCTCGTCGCCGGCAACGCCGCCACCGCGTTGGCCAGTGGCAGCGACGGCTGGTCGTCCAGGGTGTAGCCGCCCAGCGAGAGGTTGAACACGGCGACCTGCGGCGCGAGCCGGCTCAGGGCGGCCACCACCGTCGACTCGTCGCCCACCCCGGTCGGGTCCAGGGCCAGTTCCGGGTCGACGCGTACGCCCGGGGCCGCCTGCCGGACCACCCCTGCGACGAAGGTGCCGTGCCCGCCCTGCGGGGCGAGCACGTCGGTGTGGACGTAGAGCGGGTCCTCGTCGTCGAGTTGCGGCAGGTACGCCCCGCCGAGCCACTGCGGGTGGCACGCGCCGGCCTGCTGCCAGATCCCGGTGTCGCAGATGCCGACGGTGACGCCGGCGCCCTCACCGAGCCGGGTCGGGTCGGGGGGCGGCAGCGCCGGGGCGGAGCGGGGCGGGGTGCCCGGGTTCCCCATGATGTTGCCCAGCCCGAGCAGCACGTGGTGGGGTTGCACCGCCGGCACCGGTTGGCCGGGCCACTGCTGGGGGTCGCGCAGTTTTCGCACGACGCCGGGGATGTCGGTCTCCCGGTCGAACAGCAGCCGGGTGACACCGGCGAATCCGGTGCCGACGGTCACCGGATAATCGTGGGCGCGCAGCCAGGTGGCGACCCGTTTGGCGTCGGCGGCGGCGGCGAGCAGTTGCCGGGGGCGGTAGAGGATCTCCCGGCCGGGGGCGGTGTAGCGGCGGACGTTCTGGTCGGCGGCCAGGGCGGCCTCGAACGCCTTCTGGTAGGCGTCGGCATCCGCGTCGCCGGCGGCGGCCGGGGCCGGACGCGGCAATACACCGAACGGCGCCGCCACGGCCAGCGCGGACAGCGTCAGGATCCGCCGTCGGGACAGTGGGCCGCCCGGACCCGGCACGGTGGGGTGGTCAGACGGCGGCACGGATCCTCCATGCTCGTGAAAGAAGCGTGCCCACCGAGGGCGGGCGCGGTGAATTCCCCGACCGCCAATTATTCCGCACCATCGCCGCTTGTCAATTAGGGCAACCGAGCAGGACACCCATTGACGACATTCCCGCGATGGATTCTCGACGTTGACTCGCGGCTGTTCGTCGTGGACTCTCTAGGGCATGCCCGACAGCACCGGTTGCGGTGCCGCGGCGGCCCAGGCGGCGCTCGACGCCGTCCAGCGATACCCACCCGAGGCGATCAGCATCGCCCAGCGGGTGCTCGCCAGCCAGACCGCCGACGACGACGAGCGCTCCACCGCCGAGCGGGCCATCGGGCTGGCCCTGCGCGAACTCAACGACCTGCCCGGCGCGCTGCGCCACCTGCGCCGGGCGGTACGGGTGTCCGGCACCCCCCGTACCCGGGCGCTGGCCCGGATGAGCCTCGGGTACGTGCTGGCCAACGCCGGTCGTACCGCTGCCGCGCTGCGGGCGGTGACCGCCGCGCTGCCCCAGCTCACCGGTGCCGACGCCGGCCGGGCCCGGATGCAGCGGGGGGTGGTGCTGCACTACCGCGGGCGCTACGCCGAGGCGGTGCGCGACTACGGCATCGCCATCGACATCGCCCAACGCGAGAACGATCCGCTGCTGGAGGCGCGCGCCCGCAACAACCGGGGACTGCTCAACGCGCACCGGGGTGCCTCAGGTGGCCCCGGCGACGACCTCTCCCGGGCGGCGGCGGTCTTCCACCGGCTCGGGCTCGACCTCGCCGCGGCCGACGCCAGGTGGAACAGCGGCATCGCCGCCGGGCAACGCGGCGAGATCGCCGTCGCGCTGCGCTGCTTCGCCGACGTCGACGAGGAGTACCGCCGGCTCGCCGTCCCGCGTCCGGCGCTGCTGCTGGACCGGTTCGAGCTGCTGCTGTCGGTGCCGTTGCTCGACGAGGCGGTCGGGGTGGCCGCCGCCGCGGTACGGGAGCTGCACCGCCGGGGCATGGCCTCGGACCTCGCCGAGGCGCTGCTGGCCCAGGCCCGCGCCGCGCTGCTCGCCGACGACCTGGACACCGCGACTGCGGCCGCAGCCCAGGCCCGGGTCAGGTTCCGGCGTCAGGGCCGCCGCACCTGGGCCGCCTTCGCCCGGCACGTCGAGCTGCGCGCGGAGTTCCGCCGGGGCACCCGGACGGCGGCGCTGCTCACCGCGATGGTGCGGACGGCCGACGAACTCGACGCCACCGGGTGGCCGGGGCCGGCGCTGACCACCCGCCTCGAAGCCGGCCTGCTGGCCGCCGCCTCGGGTCGCGTCGACCGGGCCGTGAGCCTGCTCGACGTGGCCGCGCAGGCCCGCCGTCGGGGCACCGCCTCCCGCCGCGCCCAGGGCTGGTACGCCCTGGCCCGGTCGCGTCGACTCACCGGTGACGACGCCGGGGCGGCCCGGGCGCTGCGGCGGGGGCTGGCCGTGCTGGACCGGCACCGCACGTCGCTCGGCGCCACGGAGCTGCGCGCCCACAGCGGCACGTACGGTCGGGAACTGGCCGCCGAGGGTCTCGACATCGCGGTGCGGGCCGGCTCCCCGGCCCGGACCCTGGCCTGGGCCGAACGCTGGCGGGCCAACACCCTGCGGATGCGTCCGGCGCTGCCCCCGGACGACCCGGACCTGTTCGCGGCGCTCACCGAACTGCGGCTCGTCAGCAGCCTGCTGGAGGACGAGGTGCTGGCGGGCCGGCCGGCGCACGCCCTGCGTGGTCGGCAGGCGCGGCTGGAGCAGCGCATCCGGGACCTGGCCCGCCGGGTGCCAGGTGGGACCGGTGTGGTGAAACCGCCGGGCGTGGGCGTGCTCGCCGGACGGCTCGGCGCCCGGGTGCTGGTCGAGCTGGTCGCCCACGGCGACCGGCTGCGGGCGGTGCTGGTCCGCGACGGTCGGGCCAGCCTGCACGACCTCGGTCCGCTGGCCGAGGCGGTGCACCTGACCCGGTGGCACCGGTTCGCGCTGCGCCGGCTGGTCACCACCGGCGACACGGCGACCGCACGGGACGGGGCCGGGCACGCCGCCGCCGCACTGGACCGGCAGCTCTTCGATCCGCTGCGCCGGCACCTCGGCGACCGTCCCCTGGTGATCGTGCCGGTCGGGGCCCTGCACGCGGTGGCCTGGGCGGGTCTGCCGACCTGCGCCGGGCGTGCCGTGACGGTCGCCCCGTCGGCCACGGCCTGGCTGCGGGCGGACGACGGCGAACCCTCGGCCGGGCCGTCGGTGCTGGCCTGCGGGCCGCGCCTGCCGGCGGGTCAGGCCGAGGTGGGCCGGCTCGCGCAGGTGCTGCCGGGGGCGACCCTGCTCACCGGCGCGGACGCCACCGCCGACGCGTTGACCGCGGCGCTCGACGGGGCCGGTCTGGTCCACATCGCCGCGCACGGCACCTTCCGCGCCGACAATCCGCAGTTCTCCACCCTGGAGCTGGCCGACGGACCGCTGTTCGCCTACGAGTGGGAGCGGGTCACCCGTCCGCCCGGCTGTGTGGTGCTGTCCGCGTGCGACTCGGGACTGACCGGGGTCCGCCCCGGCGACGAGGTCATGGGTTTCACCGCCGTGCTGCTCGGACTGGGTGCCCGGTGCCTGGTCGCCACCGTGCTGCCGGTGCCGGCCGACCCCACCACCGCGCTGATGCTCGACCTGCACCGACGGATGCGGGCCGGGCTACGCCCGGCGCAGGCGCTCGCCGACGCCCAACGGGCCTTCGTCGCCTGCGGCGACGGCACCGCCGCGGCCACGGCGGCGGCGTTCGTCTGTCTCGGTGCCGGGTGACGCCCCGACCGTCAGCGCGGCCGGTGCGGGTCACCCCAGCGCCGCGACCCGGGGACGCAGGCCGTCGATCAGCTCCGGTGGCGCGGCGAGCACCCGGCTGCCGCTGACCTCGACCGCGACGCCGGCCTCGACGGCGATCACCTGACCGGCCGCCCAGTCCCAGCGGAACGTGCGGTCCTCGACGTAGGCGTCGCAGCGGCCCGCCGCGATCCAGGCCAACGCCAGCGCCGTCGAGCCCAGCATCCGCACCCCGCGTACGTCACCGGCCAGGTCGGTGACCACGGCCGCCTGCACCCGGCGGTGGGCGACGTCGTAGGCGTAGCCGGCGGCGAGGACGACCTCGCCGAGGGTGACACCGGCGCGCCGGGTCAGCGGGGTGCCGTTCAGGGCCGCGCCGCCGCCCCGGACGCCGCAGAAGGTCTCGTCGTGGACCGGGTCGTGGACCACCCCGACGACGGGCCGCCAGCCGTCCGGGGTCTGCTGCTCGCAGGCGACGCTGACGCACCAGAACGGTATCCCCGAGACGTAGTTGACGGTGCCGTCGAGGGGGTCGAGGACCCAGCGCAGCCCGGAGTCGCCGACGTGGTCGCTGCCCTCCTCGGCGAGGATGCCGTCGCCGGGGCGGCGGGCACGCAGCAGCTCGACGATGCGCGTCTCGCTGGCCCGGTCCGCCTCGCTGACCAGATCGGTGGGAGCGGTCTTGTAGTCGACGCGGCCGTGGTCGCCGAAGCGCCGCAGCAGTTCCCGGCCACCGAGGCGGGCCGCCTCCTCGGCGACCCGCCGGCAGTCGTCCAGCTCGGCAGCGGTCGCCATCGCGTCCTCCTCGGGTCGTCGGCAGGGCCGGTGGAGATCGTCGCACCCGCACGGGCGCGGGCACCAGGTGGACCCGGGCGGCAGGTGCCGCAGCGGGCCGGACGCCGGTGGTGACACCGGGCCGCCCCGGACCGGGTGGCGGCGTCGGACCCCGGACACCGGGCGGCGAGCGGCAGGACCGGCCGGTCGGGCACACTGTGGACAGCGGTCGGGGAACCGACGCTCGCCGACATCCCGTCGACCCGCCCCGTCGCCATCGCCGTGGGGAGGCAGCGCGACATGGGTACGGTCGACACAGAGCGGCTGCTGGCGCGGATCCGCGACGGGGTCGTCGGCGAGGGCGAGGTGCTGGACGGCCCGTACGGGCCACGCCGGATCACCTACGCCGACTACACCGCCTCCGGTCGGGCGCTGGACTTCGTGGAGGACACCGTCCGGGACTGGGTCCTCCCCCGCTACGCCAACACCCACACCGAGAGTTCCGCCACCGGCCGGGCGACGGGACGGTTGCGGGAGGACGCCCGGCGGACGATCCTCGACGCCGTCGGCGGCACCGACGACCATGCGGTGATCTTCTGCGGTGCGGGGGCGACGGCGGCGGTCGACAAGCTGGTGGGCGTGCTCGAACTGCGGCTGCCCGACGGGCCGACGCGCCGCCACGGCCTGCTGGACGCCATCGCCCCGCAGCAGCGCCCGGTGGTCTTCGTGGGCCCCTACGAGCACCACTCCAACGAGCTGCCGTGGCGGGAGACGTACGCCGACGTGGTCGTCAT
This sequence comes from Micromonospora sp. WMMD735, assembly GCF_049178995.1. Lineage (NCBI taxonomy): Bacteria > Bacillati > Actinomycetota > Actinomycetes > Micromonosporales > Micromonosporaceae > Micromonospora > Micromonospora sp. WMMD735. Next base: position 523,155 of record NZ_JBMHMJ010000002.1, on the reverse strand, counting down.
CGGTGCGGACGCCGACGGGCACATCGACCGGGCCGAGCTGGCCGAGCGGCTGGTCCGGTACGCGGACCGCCCGCTGCGGGTCGGCAGTTTCTCCGCCGCCTCGAACGTCACCGGCATCCTGTCCGACACCGACGCGGTCGCGGCGTTGCTGCACGCCCACGGGGCGCTGTCGTGCTGGGACTACGCGGCCGCCGGCCCGTACGTGCCGATCCGGATGGGCGAGTCGACGCCGGGTGCCGCAGACGGCAAGGACGCGGTGTTCCTGTCCCCGCACAAGTTCGTCGGCGGCCCGCAGACCCCCGGCGTGCTGGTGGTGCGGCGGGATCTGATGCGCAACCGGGTTCCGGTGGTCCCCGGTGGCGGCACCGTGGCGTTCGTCGACCCGGTGGGGCACCGGTATCTCGACGATCCGGTGGCCCGTGAGGAGGGTGGCACGCCGGCGATCGTCGAGTCGATCCGGGCGGGCCTGGTGTTCGCCCTCAAGCAGTCCGTCGGCACCGACGTCATCGCCGACCGTGAGGAGCGGCTGTGGTCGCGGGCGCTACGCCGCTGGTCGACGAACCCGGGGATCGTGGTGCTGGGCAACCCCCGGGCGCGGCGGCTGCCCATCGTGTCGGTGCAGATCCGCCACGGTGCCCGCCACCTGCACCACAACTTCGTCGTGGCGCTGCTCAACGACCTGTTCGGCATCCAGGCCCGGGGTGGGTGCTCCTGCGCGGGCCCGTACGGGCACCGCCTGCTCGGCATCGACGAGGAACGGTCCCGGGCGTTCCGGGTGGAGATCGCCCGGGGGTGCGAGGGGATCAAGCCGGGGTGGACCCGGATCACCTTCGGCTACTTCCTGTCCGACCAGGTCGCCGACTACCTGATCGACGCCGTCGACCTGGTCGCCCGGCAGGGGCACCGGCTGCTGGCCGACTACCACTTCGACGCCCGTACCGGCCTGTGGCAGCACCACCGGGGGCCGGGCCGGTCGGTGGGCCTGGCCGACCTGGCCCGGCTGGTGACCGGCGGGGAGCAGCCGGCGGCGCGCCGGCGTCGGGCCGGGGAGGATGCCCTGGCCGGCTACCTGCACGAGGCGCGGGAGATCCTGGCCGGCCGCCGGGACCAGGTCGACGAGGGGCCCACCGGTCTGCCGGCCGGCGTGGAGGCGTTGCGCTGGTTCCACCTCCCGCCGGCCTGCACCGCCGCCGCGTCGCCGCGCTGACCGGGCGTCGCGCCCCGCCCGGCCGCCCGGTCGTCCCCCGCCGCGTCCGGCGGCGGTTCCTGCCCGCCGCCGGACGCCCGAGCCGCTACTCCGCCGGGTCGGTGCGGGCGGGGCCGGCGACCGCGTAGACGACCAGCCCGGCGAGGGCGAACGCCACCGCGATCACCGTGGCGGCCCGACTGTCGGTCGGCTGGCCCTGCCAGGTGGCGACCGCTCCCCAGGTGCCTTGCTGCGGGTACATGGCCGCGATGGTGGTCCAGCCCACCGGCAGGAACCAGGACCGGGCGGCGCCGACCACGCTCGTGCACAGCGCGGTCAGGCCGAGCAGCCCGGCGGTGTCACGGACCACCAGTGCGGCCGGCCCGAACCGGGCTCCGGTGTGCAACGTGGCGAGCAGTACCGCGAGGACGATCACCCCGCCGGCGAGCAGGTGCGCGCCGCGTCGCCAGGACCACCGCAGTGACGCCGTCCGGTCCAGGTTCGCGTCCGGGCCGACGAGGGTGGGGGCGAGCGTCGCGACCATCATCAGGACGGTCAGCACGACCAGCAGCGGGGTGGCGTCGCGGTCCTTGGCCAGGGCCCGGTAGAGCACCCAGGCCACCGCGGCGCCGCCGACCGCCGCGGCCAGGGCCACGGGTACCCGGCGTGAGCGCAGGTAGAGCAGCGTCCCGGTCACCTGGCGCTCCGGGACAGCAGGCCCTCGGAGTCCCGGCAGGCCCGCACGGCGTCGCGGACGGCCGTGACCCGGGCCACCGCCTCCGCCTCGGGCAGCGCCCGCAGGCCCTGCCACAGGGTCTTCGCCCCGGTGGTGATCGCCGGGTCCTCCTCGATCATGCCGGGAACCAGCCCGACGTCCGAGCGCGGCTCACGGCCCATGAGCCAGTACGCCGCCGCCCGTTCGACCGTCTCGTTGCGGTTCTGGCAGTCGTAGTCGTACGGGACGCCCAGGCTTCTGACGACGTCGAGGACCACGAGGTCGGGGTGGGCGAGCCGGCCCCGCTTGTCGATCCGGACCTCGATCGTGACGACCCCGTTCCGGGCGGCCGGCTGCTCCTGGCGGTACCCGATCGTGCGGGTGTCCTCGTGCACGACGGTCGGCGAGTCCGGTAGTTTCGCCAGCGCCGCGAGGCCCTCCCGGGCCCGCGGGGTGATCGTGTCGAGCACGTTGGCGTGGACCCGGCTGACGCACACCGTCGGGGTGTCGTCGGTGCAGACCAGTTCCCGCGCGACCGGGTCGACCGGCCAGGTGAGCATGTCCCGGTCGGTGGGGAGGATCGTCGTCGCCACCCCGACCCCGAGCAGCACCGGCAGCACCGCCATCACCCGCAGCCGCCAGCCGTCGGCGACGAACAGCAGCAGGCCGGTGACGGCGAGCGTGATCATCGAGATCGCCAGCGCGCCGCTGACCCGGTTGTCGATGGTCTGGTACTCGTGGAAGCCGCCGGAGCCGTGCGCCGGGGAGATCGCCGCGGCCAGCCGCTCCGGGGTCGAGACGGTGCTGAAGAAGACCAGCAGCACACCGCCCACCGCCAGCGCCGGGGCGGTCACCAGGGCGGGCAGCAACCGCCCGATGCCCAGTCCGAGCCACGCCGCGGCGACCAGGGACAGCGCGCCGACCGCGGTGACGACGACGAAGTTCGGCAGCGGCACGTACGAGGCGGTGTTGACGATCCAGGCGATGCCCGCCGCGGTCACCACGAGGTAGGCGACCACGAGGGTGAGGGCCATCGTGCCGAGCACCGGCAGCATCCGGGCGGTGCGGGGGCGGGCGGTGGTGGCGAACAGCTCGCCGACCTTCGCCCGGTGTTCCCGGCGGCCCTGCCAGGCCCCGGCCGCGAGGGCGAGCGGCCACATCAGGAGCAGGTACTCCCGGATGGCCAGGGCCAGGGCCATCCAGCCGGTCGACCAGCGGCCGGTCGCCACGTACAGCGACCCGACCCCGATCACCACCGTGATCGCCGCGGCTCCGAGTGCGGCGGAGCGGCGCAGTTCGATCCCCATGACGCCCACCCGGGCACCCCGCTTCCCCTCGGGCCGCCGGGCGGCGGCAGTCTGCGTGTCGGCGGTCCGCCCGCTCATCGGGTGGCCTCCGCACGGTGCTGACGCAGCAGCGCCGAGTAGCCCCGCTCGGCCGGGCTGTCACCGGCGTGACCCGCGTCGCCCTGCGCGGCCAGCACCTCGGGCGTGCCCCGCCACACCAGGCGGCCCTCGTTGACCAGGACGACGTCGGTGCAGGCCGCCACCACGTCCTCGACCAGGTGGGTGGAGACCAGCACGCAGGTGTCGCCGCCGAGGTCGCGCAGCAGCTCCCGGAAGTCGAGCCGTTGTTCCGGGTCGAGGCCGACGGTCGGCTCGTCGAGCAGCAGGAGCCGTGGGTCGTTGACGATGGCCTGGGCGATGCCGGCCCGGCGCAGCATGCCGCCGGAGAGGGTCTTCATCCGGGCGTCGGCCTTGGCGGTGAGCCCGACCCGGTCGATGGCCCGCTGCACCGCCGCGGCGACGCCCGCCTTGGGCATCTCCTTGAGCCAGGCCATGTAGCCGACGAACTCCCGCACGGTGAACCGGGGGTAGTAGCCGAAGTGCTGCGGCAGGTAGCCCAGGTCACGACGGACCGCCCGCAGCTCGGAACGGCCGTCGACGGGGTGTCCGAGCAGGGTCAGCCGGCCGCCGGCCGGGGACACGACGGTCGCCAGGGCGCGCATCAGGGTGGTCTTGCCCGCGCCGTTGGGGCCGAGCAGTCCGTGTACGCCGGTGGGCAGGGCCAGGTCGAGGCCGTTGACGGCGAGGTACCGGCCGGCCCGGACCTGGAGGCCCTCGGCGTGGATCGCCCAGGGATGGGTGGTGGTGGTCGTTTCGACCGCGCTCACCGCACGCATCGTCGCTGTCTCCTTCGATAATTGCCAGGGCAGGGTGGCGGTCCGGCCCGGTGGCCGTACCGCTGCGTCAGGTCAGGGGTGGGGGTCAGTCAGGTCAGGGGGGATCAGTCGCGGTGGGACAGCCGCCGGAAACCGTCGACCCGGAGCAGGGCGACGACGGTCAGGGCGGCCGTGACGAGCGCCCACGTGCGGGCGCTGTCCGCGGACAGCACCACCGGCATCCGGGCGGCGAGCAGGCTGGGGGCGATCACCGCGAGCGTCCAGGCCGTCATGAGGCCGAGCGCGGCGCGGCGTACGCCGACAAGGGTACCCAACAGCAGGGTGGCGGCGGTGAACGCCAGGCAGGGCAGCAGCAGCAGCGCCATCGACGCCCCGGTCCCGGCACCGACCACGGCGAGCGCGGGGATGACGAACGCCAGCACCGCGGCCGTGCGTCGCAGCAGCATCGTCAGGCCGGCGGCGGGCGTCGCGGCGATCAACTCCCAGGCCGGGTCGGCCCGACGGTGCCAGGCGACCGCCACGCCGGGCAGCGGTGCCAGGGGCGCGATCAGCAGCACCACGGAGGGGAGGCCGACCCACAGCGCGCCGAGCAGCGCGGCGCAGCCGAGCACCGTCACCGTCATGACCAGCCAGGGCAGCAGGGTGCCGACGAACCAGCGGTGCCGGGCCACCGACCAGGGCCGGCTGCGGCGGGCCGGGGCCGGGGTGGCCGCCAACTCCCGGTCCAGGGCCGTGGCGACCATGTCGATCACGGCCCGGCTCTCCGCCGTGGTGCTGCCGGCCAGGCGGGCGCGGCAGTCGGCGCAGTCTTCGAGGTGGACCTCGATCGCCCAGACGCTGGCCTCGTCGAGACCGGGGTCGCCGGTGGCATAGCGGTCGATCTGGGTCAGGTTGGGGTGGGTGGTCATGACAATGCCTCCCGTAGCGCGACCCGGGCCCGGCGGACGCGGGACTTCACCGTGTTTTCCGGTACGCCGAGCAGCACCGACGCCTCGCGCGCCGAGAGCCCGTCGAGGACCGTGGCCCGCAGGGCGGCCCGGACCCCGGGTGGCAGGGTGAGCAGGGCCTGCTCCAGTTCCTGGCCGATCCGGGCGGACATCACCTCGTCCTCGGCGGCGGGGGCGGTGGCCGGCATCAGCTCCACCTGCGGCACCTGGCTGCGGCGGGCGCGGCGGCGGAACGCGTCGACCAGCCGGTGGGCGGCGATGGTCCACAGCCAGCCCACGGCGCTGCCCTGCGCCTCACCGCCGGTGCGTGCCCGGGTGCCGGCGAAGCTGCCCGCTGCCCGCCAGACCGCCAGGTAGGTGTCCTGGAGCACCTCGGCCACCACGTCCGGGTCGGCGCAGCGGCGCCGCAGGCGCACCTCCAACCACGGGGCAGTACGCCGGTAGAGCTCGTCGAACGCCTGGCGGTCGCCACGGGCGACGCGGCGTACGAGTTCACCCTCGTCGTCTGCTTCCATGTCTGTCCTCACACCTGGTAAGACGACGGCCGCACCGGATCGGGTCCCCAATCGGAGTGACCGGCGTCACATTGCTGCCGGGTCGGGCTCCCCCCATCCTGACGCACCCGCCCGGGTGGGTCGGCGGGCCGCCTGCCACGCCGCCGCAGGTCAGCGCTGCGGGGCCGGGAACGCCGGCAGGGCGGTGTCCCGGGACACCGTGTCGAGGTCGCGCTGCGCGAGAATGCTGGCGGTGATCTCCTCGGGCGGCACCGGACGGCCGAAGTGCCAGCCCTGCCCGTTGTCACAGCCGGTCGCGGCCAGCCGGTGGGCCTGCTGGGCGGTCTCGATGCCCTCGGCGGTCACCACCAGGCCGAGCCGGTGCCCGAGGGACACGACGGTACGCAGGAAGTCGTCGTCCGTGGCGGGACGGCGGGCCCCCGGCCGCCGGACCGGCTGCGCCGACGGGCGGGTCAGGCTGGCGTCGAGCTTGAGTCCGTGCAGCGGGAGGGAACGGAGGTTGGCCAGGTTCGCGTAGCCGATGCCGAAGTCGTCGATGACGACCCGGACACCGAGGGCCATCAGCGCCTCCAGGGACTCCGTCACCACGCCGGTCAGGTCGATCACGGTCTGTTCGGTGACCTCCAGCTGGAGCAGGTGGGGTGGCAGGCCCGTCCGGTCGAGGATCTGCGCCACCTCCCCGGCCAGGCCGTTGCGGCGGAGCTGGCGTACCGACACGTTCACGCTGACGTACAGCCCGGGTTGGATCCGCTGCCACCGGCTGGCCTGCCGGCACGCCTGCTCCAGCAGGTGGCGGCCGAGCGCCACCACGAGGCCGGTGTGCTCGGCGAGGTCGATGAACCGGGCGGCGGTCAGCAGGCCGAGCTGGGGGTGCCGCCAGCGGGCCAGGGCCTCCACGCCGGCCAGCCGCCCGGAGTGCAGCGCGGCGATGGGTTGGTAGGCGGCGATGAACTCACCACGGTGCAGCGCCGCGGGCATGGCCGCCGACAGTCGGTAGCGGGCCGCGTCGGCGGCGCTGCGGTCCTGGTCGAAGCGGCGCAGGGTGGCCTTCCCGTCGGCCTTGGCCCAGTGCAGCGCGATCTCGCTGTCCCGCAGCAGGCTTGCGCCGTCGTCGGCGACGCTGCCCTCGGCGACACCCGCGCTCGCCGTCAGGGGCACTTCGGTGTCGTTGACGTGGAACGGGGCGGCGAGCGTAGCCAGGGCCCGGTCGGCGATCTTGATGGCGTCCTCGGCGCAGGTGGTGTCGCGGACCAGGATCGCGAACCGGTCGCTGTCCAGCCGGGCCACCAGGTCGATCCGCGGGTCGGTGAGGGCGGCGAGGCGGTGGGCGATCTCGCGGAGCAGGAGGTCACCCACCTGGTGCCCGAGGACGTCGTTGACCGCGGCGAAGTCGTCGACGTCGAGGCAGCAGACCCCGACCCGGTCGACCGGCACGGCGGCGGAACAGAGGCGTCCCAGTTCCTCGGTGAACCGGGTCAGATTGGGCAGGCCGGTCAGCTGGTCGTGGGTGGCGAAGCGGCGGAACCGGGCCTCGCTGACCCGCAACGCCTCCTCGGCATGGGTGCGGGCGGCCAGCGCGGCCAGCCGGACGGTGTCCTGCTCCCGCAGGCTACGGTCGTGCGCGGCGGACGCGAAGCCCGCCGCGAGCTCGGCCAGCAGGCCGTTGAGCCGGGCGACGCGGCTGGGGTCGGCGGCGACGCCCAGCGCGGCGGGCAGCCGCGCGCCGATGACCGCGATCGTCCCGCCGAGCGCCTCCGGCGAGCCGAAGCCGGCCGCCACCAGATCGGCGCCGATCCGCTGGCCGTCGCCGGGCCGGACCGGGTCGGCGAGGACGGCGGTGACCAGCCGGGCGGCCAGCGCGCTGACGATCCGGTGCCGCTGCCCGGCGGTGATCGGCACGTAGTGGGCCCGGTGCAGGGCGGTGGCCCACGCCGTGACGAACCCCTCGACGCCGGGCCGGTGCCGGTCGTCGATTCCGTCGGCGTCGGGCCGATCGCTCACCTGCGGCGTCCGACTCCGACGTAGAAGCTCATCCGCTCCGGGTGCTCGCCGACCTCGGCCGGCGACTCGGGACGCCACAGCGGTGACCACACCACGCCGGGCTCCACCAGCTCCAGGCCGGCGAAGAAGTCCTCCACCTGGGCACGGGTGCGAGCGGTGACGGGCGTGTTGGTCCGGCCGCTGAGCCGGGTGCCCTCGCCCATCTCGTCCGGTCGGCTGTCGGTGGTGACGTGGCTGATCGCCACGCAACTGCCGGGGGCCAGGGCCGTCCACAGTCGCTTGATCAGACCGTACGGGTCGTCGTGGTCGGGGACCGCGTGCACCACCGAGACGAGCAGCAGGCCGACGGGCCGGTCGAGATCGAGCAGCCGGCGGGTCTCCGGATGGTCGAGGATGGCCTCCGGGTGGCGCAGGTCTTCGAGCAGGGCGACCGCGTTGGGCTGGCCGGCGAGGATGTGCGTGCTGTGCGTCACCGCCACCGGGTCGATGTCCACGTAGACCACCCGGGCGTCCGGGTCGACCTGCTGGGCGATCTCGTGCACGTTGCCGACGGTGGGGATGCCGGACCCGATGTCGAGGAACTGCCGGACGCCCTGGTCGAGCATGAACCGCACCGCGCGGTGCAGGAACTCCCGGTTCGCCCGCGCGACCAGGCGGAGATCGGGCACCGCGGCCAGTGCCTGGCGGGCGAACTCCCGGTCGACCTCGAAGTTGTGCGAGCCGCCGAGCCAGTAGTCGTAGGCTCGCGCCACGCTCGGCCGGCTGAGATCGACATCCGCTGGCGCCCACTCCGGCCGTTCCATCGCCACCCTTCCCACCGCCACCGTGACGTGACCGCCGCCACTATAGTCGGATATTTTCCACTCCCGCACCGCACCGCGATCACGATCCGGGGTCATGGCGCTGAGCCGCCACCCGTGTGTCCACACGGTACAGACATCGGCCGCAGCGCGCCCGGATCGGGTCGGGAGCGGACGGCGGCCCCACGCGGAGGCGACGGCCCCACGCGGAGGCGACGGCCCCACGCGGGGCGACGGACCGTGGCGGCCACGGGCCCGGTCCACTCAGCCACCGTCCAGGTTGCGTTGGTAGCTTGCCGGCCCGTCGGCTTACACAGTGGGTTCCGGTGGAGTCTTTGTTGGACAACGGTTTCGTGCACATCGCGTCTGGTCCGTGGTCACCGCGCGCCCGACGGCCGTCGAGGAAGAGGTTCGTGGTGTTCAAGAAGATGCTGGGTGCGTTCGGGGTGGGCGGCCCCAGCGTCGATGCGGTCCTGTCCAATCCGAGCACCCGGCCGGGGCTGACGCTCGCCGGCCAGGTGAACCTGACCGGCGGCAGCCACGACGTGGAGATCGACCAGATCACCGTCGGTCTGGTCACCCGGGTCGAGATGGAGGGCGCGGAGGAGGAGTACGACGCGCTCGTGGAGTTCCACCGGGTGCCGGTCGCCGGTGGCCTGTTCCTGCGCGAGGGCAGCAGCTCAGCCTGCCGTTCCAGGTGGCGGTGCCGTGGGAGACGCCGGTGACCGAGCTGAACGGGCAGCACCTGCCCGGCCTGACGATGGGTCTGCGTACCGAGGTTGCCGTCCGGGGTGCGGTCGACAAGGGCGACCTCGACCCGGTGTACGTGCACCCGCTGCCCGCCCAGGAGCGCGTCCTGGAGGCGTTCGGCCGACTCGGCTTCACGGTGAAGGCGGCCGACCTCGAACGGGGCCACCTCTCGGGGCTGCACCAGACGCTGCCGTTCTACCAGGAGATCGAGTACTACGCGGCACCGCAGTACGCCCATGCCGTCAACGAGGTCGAGCTGACCTTCGTCGCCAACGAGCACGGCGTGGACGTCGTACTGGAGTTGGACAAGCACGGTGGCCTGTTCACCGGCGGACACGACTCGTACGGCAGGCACCACGTCGCCCACGGCGACGCGCACGGCGACTGGACCGCGCAGGTCGACGGCTGGCTCCGGCAGGCGGTCGACGGCCGGCAGGCCCCCCACGCCGGCTCCGGCTACGCCCCGGCCCACGGGACGCCCGGCTACCCGCCGCCACCCCCGCCGCCGGGCTACGGCGCACCCGCCTACGGGCAGCCTGCTTACGGACAGCCCGGACACGGGCACGCGGGGTACGGGCATCCCGGCGGTCACCACCAGGAGGGGCACCACGATCACGACGGTCCCGGCATGGGTGCGGTCGCCGCCGGTGTGGTCGGTGGCGCGGCTCTCGGCTTCGCCGGCGGCATGATCGCCGACGAGATCTTCGACGACGAGGACGGGGGTGGCGACGAGGACGCCTGATCCCCTGCCCGGTGGCCCGGGACCACCCCGGGCCGCCGGGCACCCGCCCGCGCCGACCCGCCGCCGGGCGGACCGCGACGACGCCGGCACGGCCCCGCCGACAGGCGCGACCGACCGTCGTGCCGGATAATTGCCCGATGACAAATCCTGACCTCGACCCGGACGTGTACCCACCCCTCGACCCCCGCGAGCCGGTGCCGGACGACGTCGGCGAGCTTCTCCCCGACACGCCCGGCGAGCTGCCGGAGGCCCCGGTCGAGCCGATGCCCGACGACGGCGATCCGGGAGGCGTGCCCGAGCCGGCCTGACGGCAGACCCTCACGCCGGCCGGCCGGCCGAACGACCGGCCGCCGTCCCCGTCGGCGCGGGTGACGGTCGGGACACCCCGGCGGTGGGATCGCCCCCGTGCCGACCCCGGGGGCACCGCTCAGCGGCCGCGACCTGTGGGAACGTGTCGCCACCGGGCGAGCTTGCCGGGGTTGCGGACCACCCACAGGTGCCCGATCCGGCCACTGCCGGTCGCGGCGAACGCGAGCACGGCGAGGGTACGGCCGTGCCGGTCGGTGGCGACCAGGCCCGGTTCGCCGTTCACGGACGCCTCGTCGACGAGCAGGTCGGGTTGCCGGTCCCGCACGCCCAGTAGGAAACCGGCGATGGCCTGCGGCCCGTGCAGCGGTACGACGGAAGCCGAGACGAGGCCGCCACCGTCGGTGATCGCGGTGGCGTCCGGATCGAGCACGTCGACCAGGGCGGCGAGGTCGCCGGTCTGCCAGGCGGACCGGAACGCCCGTACGGTCGCCGCGTGCTCGGCCGGACGCACCGGCGTACGGCGCTGCTCTCGGACCCGACGCCGGGCCGACGAGGCGAGCTGCCGGCACGCGGCCGGGGTACGGCCGACGATCCCGGCGATCTCGGGGTAGGTGAACCGGAACACGTCGTGCAGCACGAAGGCGACCCGCTCGGCCGGGGTCATCGCCTCCAGCACCACCAGCAGGGCCATCGACACGGAGTCGTCCAGGCTCACCCGGTCGGCGGGGTCGACCACCGTCGAGGTTTCCCGGCTGCTCCAGCCGGTCACCGGGAGGGGTTCCGGGAGCCACTCGCCGACGTACCGCTCCCGGCGGGCCCGCGCCGTCGTGAGCATGTCGAGCCCGATGCGGCTGGCGGTCCTGATCAGCCAGGCGCGGGGGTTGACGACGGCGTCGCGTTCCCCGTCGCTGAGCCGGTGCCAGCGCAGGTAGGTCTCCTGCACGGCGTCCTCGGCGTCGGCGAGCGAACCGAGCAGGCGGTAGCTGAGCCCCAGGAGCACACCACGCTCGCGGGTCACCGGGTCCGGCGTCCCCGGGTGGCCCGGCACGGCGTGAGGCGGCACCTCTGCTCCCTCCCCCGGGCCGACGCGTCGACCGTCGCGCGCCGCCCACCGCTATCGGATCACGCCCGGCACGACGGGGACCGCCTGACAGTTCGCCGTCCCGCGTCGTCTACCTCACAGAGCGGGCGGGTCCCGTCCGCTCACCGGCAGCTCCACGCGGCGTCGGGTGCGGCCCGCCGTGGCGGCACCACCCGCACGGAGCCCGAACGAAGGAGAAGACGATGTCCGACCCCGTCACGTTCGTCAACGTCATCGACGTCGACCCGTCCCGGCAGCAGGAGCTGATCGACCTGCTGGTCGAGGGCACCGAGAAGGTGGTGGCCCGGCGGCCCGGTCTCGTCTCGGTCACCCTGCTCGCCAGCCTCGACCGGACCCGCGTCGTCAACGTCGCCCGGTGGCGCAGCGCCGACGACGTCAGGGCCACCCAGGCCGACCCCGAGGCTGCCGGGTACGCCCGGCGGACGGCCGCGCTCGCCCAGGCCGACCCCGGTCTCTACACCGTCGTCGGCGAGTTCACCCCGTGACCCCGACGGGGGCGGGCCCCGGCCGCCCCCGGAGCCGGAGTGGGACTGCGCCGGCGGCCAGGCCGTTCCCGGCCGGCGCCGACGTCCGCCCGGTCGGATAGTCGCCACCGGTGGTGCCCGGCCCAGCCCGGCCGGGCACCACCGGTGGCGACCGCGCTCGTGCGAGCCGGAAGGCGTGTCGGGTCGGGCCGCCCGAGGATCTGACCGCCATCTCAACGCATCGGTGTCCGTCCTCGGCGGAACCGGCGTCCTCCTCGCCGCCGTCGCCCTCGTCGTCGTGGTCACCGGCCCGACGCCGGTCCTGGGCACCCGGTGGTACTGGTTCTGGTTGATCTTCCTCGGCCCGTACGGCCTCGGGCTGCTGCTCTGGACGGCCCCCTAGCAGCGCGGTCCGTCCGGGTGCCGGCCGACGCGGGTCCGATCGGCCCTCGGAAACGACCGGAGTGCGGCACAATGCGCCCATGACCTCCACCGGATCGTCGCGGCTGTCGTTGTGGTCCACCGACTCGGTGTTGTCGATCGGGTCGCGGGGCTCGGTGCTGTCCATCGGCAGCGTCGGCTCGATCGCCTCCGTCGGCAGCGTCGGCTCCGCCGGATCGGTGCTGTCCATCGGGTCGGCGCTCTCGGTCGGGTCTGCTCTGGCGTGGCGGTCCCGCTGGTCGTTGCTGGCCGACCGTTCCTCGGGGGTCGCGATGGGTTCCCGCGCGAGCGCCCGCGCGCTGGTCGGTCCGTCGGCGATGGTGGCGGCCGTGGCGTTGGCCGCCTACGCCGGCTACCTCCTGACGCGCAGCCGCCGACCGGACGACGGCCGTCGGGGACGGTGACGCCACCCGGGCCGGCGGGGCTGCCTCACCGTTGTGCACTCCCGGGCCGGGTCAGCAGTTGCCGATCTCGTCGGTGCGCGTCACCGCCGCCGAGGTGAGCGGCTCGCCCGGCACCTCGGCGACGGAGTGGGGCGCTCCGTCGTACTTCGCGAGATCCTTGGCGAACGCGTCGCTGACGAGGAAGACGTGCAGTTCGAAGCGCCGTCCCGGCGACGTCTGGTCGCCGACGACGACCCGCCTGGCCTGCCAGCTGTGCGGGGTGGGGAAGTGCAGCGGTTTCTCGTAGAAGTAGCTCGCACCGGCCGGGCGGACGAACAGCACGGCGGTTCGGCCGGCCGGCGGCTCGTCCCCCGTGCCGAAGACGTCCAGGCAGTTCGGCACCACCGTCGCGACGGTGATCGCGAACCGCACCGTCGGCGTCCTGGTCACGGTCGGAACGACCGTGGGCGTCGGCGTCCTGGTCACGGTCGGAACGACCGTGGGCGGCGGTGTCCGGGTGGGAGGTGGGCTGCCCGGTGTCGTCGATGCCGTCGGGGTGGCCGGTGGGCTCGGCGGGTCGGTCGGCTCCGGCGTCCCGGGTGGACCTGCCGTCGGTTCCGGCGGTGTGGTGACGCCTGCCGCAGATTCGGACGCCGCCGGTGTCTCCTTGGTGACGGTGAGGTACGCCGGCACCGCCGCGATGACACCCGTGACCAGTGTGACAACCAGGCCGAGCCATCCCACCTGCTCAGCGGGCTTCAGCGCCCGCCACCACTGCCGCATACCCGCCCGCCTGGCTCGCCACCATCGCCGCATGCCCACCCTCCTACGTCGACAGACACCTGCCTGCAGTGAACACCGCGCGGGCAACACGGGCCCTCGTCCACACGGGGTCGACGGGCGCGGAATCCGGTGGACCGGTCGGGTCCTGGTCGTCGAGGATCGGCGGGTGTCCGTTCCCGTACGCCAGATCCGTGCCCGCCACACGGCCACGACCGTCACCGTGTACCAGGCGTACCCACCCGACATCGCGGTGCCGGCGGTGGCCGCCGGCCGTTTCGTGCCCCCCTTCAAGCGGGAGCGGATGACGTGGATCAAGCCGTCGTTCCGGTGGATGATGTACCGCTGCGGCTGGGCGACGAAGCCCGGCCAGGAGCGCGTGCTGTCCATCGAGATCACGCGGGCGGGGTTCGAGTGGGCGCTGGCCCGGGCCTGCCTGAGTCACTACGACCGTGACCTGCACGGTGACCGGGAGAACTGGTCACGGCAGTTGCGGACCAGTCCGGTCCGGGTGCAGTGGGACCCGGAGCGTTCGCTGCGGCTGGCCGCGTTGCCGTACCGCTCCCTGCAGGTCGGACTGTCCGGCGAGGCGGTCGACCGGTACGTCGACGACTGGACCGTCGCGGTCGAGGACGTCACCGCCACCGTCGAGCAGATCCGGGACCTGCTGCGCCGGGGTGACGAGCAGGCCGCGACGGCGCGGCTGCCCGTCGAACACGTCTATCCAATGCCGGACCGGATCGCGGCCGGCCTCGGGGCCGGCCCCGCCGATGAGCCCGACCGGCGGCACCGGCGGTGACAGCCGACCTGCTGCGACCCTGACCGCAACAGGTCAACCCACCCCACCCGCGCTCCGAGGTCCTCGGCCACCGCCGCACCGTGTGCCCTGGGGGCCGGGGCACACGGTGGACGCCAGGGGGCGCGCCCGGCTCAGGGCGGGAAGCCCGGTGGCCGGGGCCACTGTTCGGCCTCCGGGTCGGGTCGGTAGCCGGGTGGGGGTTGCCCGGTGGGCGGGCGTACCGGGGCCGGTGGCGCGGCGGACGGACCCGGAGGGTGTGCCCCGGCGGTGGGTGCAACCGGGGTGCCGGCCACCGACTGGCCGCCGCCCGGCGGGGGCGCAGCCGCCACGCCGACCACGGGCCGGGCCGCACCGGACCGGCCCGGAACACCGGGCGCGGACGCCGACGGGGTCGCGGGCCGTGGTGCCGGTGGCAGGGGGCCGTCGGGCTGCGGTCCCGGGAGCGCCACGGCGGCCCGGGGCCGCCAGACCGGTTCCGCGCCGATCAGGCTGCGGAAGTCGAACTGGCACTTCGGGCAGGTGCGCAGCGCCGTCTCGGCACGGCGGTCCCCGCACTTCTGGCAGTAGGTCACCACCGTCTCGTCGGCGTCCATCCCCTGGCAGCGGGGGCAGGCGAACGCGGGGCCCTTGTTGTTGAGCTGCACCAGCCGGCCGGCGAGCACGTAGGGCGTGACGAGGCCGCTGATGCTGCTGGCCAGGTCCCGGGTCCGCCGGGTGCGCTCCTGCATGCGTTCCATCTCCGGGTTGGCGACCTTCTCCAGCCGGCAGGTGGTGCAGGTACGCAGGGTCCGTACCGGCAGCAGCCCGCGCAGCCGCGCCTGCTGGTGCAGGAAGGTCACCGCCGGCACGTCCGCCGGATCGACGGTGATCCGGTCCGTCCCGCCCGCCGCGAGGCGTTCCTCGACCCGGAACACCAGCGACTGCACCTGCCCGACCAGCTTCGGCGGCATGCCACCCGGCCGGCTGACGATCAGCGTGCCGACCATCAACATGCCGTCGGCCAGCTCGGCGGGGACCTCGGCGACGGTGTCGGCCGTCTCGAACGTGAAGGTCGCGCCGCCGGTACGGGTGACCACCGCCTGCCGTTGCGCCGGCCCGTCGCCGTCGAGCAGCCGTCCCGCGTGCCGGGAGAGCGCCGCCTGCGCCCGGTTGGCCAGGCCGGCGGCGTGCTGCATCACCGCCACGTCACCCGGGCCTGTCTGCCGCCACCACGGGCCGAACGCGGCTGCGGCGGTCGGGTCGAGCCGGCCGAGCACGGCGTCGAAGGTGCTCAGCACCGACTCGAAGAGGCCGACGTACACCGAGGTCACACCCCAGTTCCGCCCCAGCCTGCCCGGCCAGCGGTCGACCAGCAGCACGCCGACCCGCACCCCGGGGCCGTCGGCCTCCAGGGTGACCCGCAGCAGCACCGGCACCTGCGTCGGCGAGAGGGTGACCCCGCCGAGGCGGGAGCCGCGTACCGCCTCCAGGAGGCTGAGCTGCTCGACCTTCAGGTCGAAGGCGAGATCGCGGATGCTGCGCAGCAGGTGCTGGCGGGCCACGCTCGGCGGTGCGCCGAGCCGACGGTGGACGCCGGCCGCCAGCCGGCCGGGCTCCAGCCCGGCCGCGACGGCCGGCGGCACGGCACCGGGTCCGCCGGGGTCAGCCCAGCTCATTCCGCTGCGTCGTAGGAGATGCTGGTGTCGAAGCTGGACGCCGCGTCGTACCCCCCGGCGTCGTACGAGGTGTCGTACGAGGTGCTGGCGTCGTAGGACGTGCTCGCGTCGTAGGACGTGCTCGCGTCGTAGGAGGTCGGGTCGTACGAGGTGCTGGTGTCGGTGCCGCTGGCGGCCCAGTCGACCTCGGCGGCGGCGGTCTCCACGTGGTCGGCGACGGCGTCGGAGTACTCGTCGGAGACCGTGTAGTTGTTCTCCGCGATGCTCGCGTGGTCGGCCGCCCGCGCCATGGCGCTCTCGGCGACCTCGACGTTGCCGGCCGCCGCGTTCTCCACGGCGTAGTCGGCCCAGTCCTGCGCGGATTCAGCCCAGTCGTCACCGCTGTCCGCGTGCCAGTTCGACCAGCCCTGGTCACTGACCGCGCCGCTGATCTCGCTCTCCACGATGGACGCCGACGGTTCCGGCAGCGCCGCCACCGCCTCGGTCAGGGTGGTGTCCCCGATCGGCGTGTCGGTGGTCAGGAAGTCGCTCCAGTCCGAGTCGGCACTCATGCTCTGATTCCCCAGATTCTGATGAACGGTGCGGTCAGCGGTCGTCGCCGGGTGGCCCGGCCGAACGACCAGAACTGTCCCACGCCCACGCCAGGGCCCGCGCGGTCGCGACGGCGGGGCCGCAGGGCGTCGGCCCAGGTCACGACGGGTGCCGGCCGCCGGGATGGCGATGGTGTCAACATGCCGACAGACCCGCTGGACGCCGTGCCGGCCCACCGGGTGGTCGGCGGTGGTGGCGGTCAGCCCTTGACCGCTCCGGCGGTGAGCCCCTCGGTGAGGAACCGCTGCCCGAAGGCGTACATGATCACCACGGGGATGCTGACCAGCAGTGACGCGGCGGCGAGTTGTCCCTGCGGTACGACGTCTCCGGTGATCATCGACTGCATGCCCACGGGGAGGGTCTTGTACTCGTCCTTGGTGATGAACACGAAGGCGAAGAGGAACTCGTTCCAGGCGTTGGTCAGGGTGAACAGGGCGACCGCCAGCAGTCCCGGCTTGGCCAGGGGCAGCACCACCCGGCCGAACGCCTGCAGCCGGGTGCAGCCGTCGACCAGCGCGGCCTCCTCCAACTCGATGGGGATCGACGCGAAGTATCCCGCCAGCAGCCAGGTGGCGAACGGCAGCGTGAAGGTCGGGTACGTCACGACCAGCGACCACAACGAGTCGGTGAGCCGGACCCCGATGAGCAGTTGGTACAGCGGGATGAACAGCAGCGCGCCGGGCATCACGTAGGTGACCAGGACCGTGACGGTGAAGCCCTGTGCACCGCGGAACCGCAGCCGGGCCAGCGCGTAGCCGGCCAGCGCGGCGCAGACCAGCGCCACCACGGTGGACGCCGTGGACACCAGCACCGTGTTGAGGTACCAGCGGCCGAACGGTTTGGTGGTGAACAGGTCGGTGAACTGTTGCAGCGTCCACGGTGTCGGCCACAGGTCGCGCTCGTGCAGGACGATCTGGCCGTCGGACTTGAAGGCCGTGACGACGATCCAGTACAGCGGGGCCAGGACGAAGACGAGCAGCGCGGCCAGGGCGACGCCGGAGGCCAGGCCCGACACCAGGGCGGACGTCCTGCGCCGTCCCCACGACTGCAACGCCGACAGGACCCGGCCGACCGCCGCCGCGACCAGCAGGATCACCCCGAGGACCAGCGCCGCCTTCCAGAGGATCTGCGGTGACGCCCAGGCCAGCGCGCCGGTGACCAGCACGGCGGCGGCCCACGGCAGGGCCCGGCGCACCGGCCCGGCGGGTCGGGTCGGCGCGGTGTCGGCGTCCCGCCGCAGCAGCCGGACCAGCACGTACACCAGCACGCCGATGACCGGCAGCATGACGAGCGTGACCGCCGCTCCCGCGCCGTACTGGAGTTGGAGGATCGCCTTGGAGTACGCGACCAGCACGTACGGTGCGGTCGCGTCGCCGGGGCCGCCCTGGGTCAGCAACCAGATGAGGTCGAAGTTGTTGAACGTCCAGATCGACGACAGGGTGACCGTGACGGTGATGACGTGGCGCAGTCCGGGCAGCGTCACGTGGACGAACCGCCGCCACGCCGACGCCCCGTCGACGGTCGCCGCCTCGTACAGGTCGGTGGGGATGGCCTTCAGCCCGGCGAGGAAGGCGACGGTGAAGAACGGCACCCCCTTCCACACGTTGACCATGATCACCGACGGCATGGCCAGGGACGCCTCGGACAGCCAGCCCGCCGGCCAACTGTCGACCAGGTGCGCGTCGACCAGCAGCGGCCCGATCCCCGACTCGGTGAGCAGCAGGTTGACGCTGCCGAAGATCGGGTCGAGCAGCGAGCGCCAACTGAACGCGGTGACGACCGTCGGCACCACCCACGGCAGCAGGAGCAGGCCGGCCAGCACCGCCCGTCCCCGGCGTCGGTGGTGCAGCAGCAGGGCCGCGGACAGGCCCAGCACCGCCTTGAACACCTCGGCGTACGCGGTGAAGACGAACGAGTTCACCACGCCGGTGTGGAACTGCTCGTCGTCGGTCAGGGCGAGGTAGTTGGCCAGACCGACGAACACGCTGTGCTGGCCGTGCCGCTCGGTGGTGCTGGTGACGACCGCCCAGCCGATCGGGACGAGCACGAGGGCGCCGACGAGCACGGCCGTGGGGGCCAGGAACAGGGCTGCCAGCCGCCAGTCGCGTCCCAGCCGTCGTCGGGTCGCGGGACGCGCGCCGGGCCTCGACCGTGGGGATCCTCCTGACGCCGGGGCCGGCGCCGGGCGGACCGACGTCACTGCGGCAGACCCTGCTGGGTGAAGATCTGCACCATCTTGGCGTGGGCGGCCTGCACGGCCCGCGCGGGCGACGTGCCCTGGATGACCTGCTGCATCATGTCGGTCAGCACGTAGGCGCCGACGGCGGCCTGCTGCCCGGCGCTGGCCTTCTGCGGGAAGTCCAGGCCGTTCTTCGTCGACAGCGGCAGTTTCTGTTGGGTGATCCTGCGCATGATGGGGAACGCCGGGTCGCCGCTGGTGAAGAACGAGTCGGCGTCCCAGACCCGGTCCCAGGCCGGCAGGGCCAGCCCCGGAGCCTCCTTGGCCACGCCGACGAGGGCGGGCGCGCTGACCAGGTACTGCGTCAGGAGCTTGGCGAGTTCGGCGTTCTTGGCGCCCTTGAAGATGACGAAGCACTGGGACTGGCCCAGCAGCAGGGAGGTGTCGGTGGCCGGGCCGGTGCAGTCGGGGAAGACGTGGGTGCGTTCGTAGACCGGGTTCTTCTTGGTCTTGGAGTCCGCGTAGACGCTGAACTGGTTGCGGGTGTAGCCGAGGATGCCGGCGAGCCAGTTCTCGTTGTTGCTGGAATCGGTCCAGGCCGCGACCCCCGGCGGCAGCATCGGCTTGTACGTCGGATTGGTGTAGATGTCGCCGAGGAAGGTCACCGCCTGGACTGTCTCGGGAGAGTCGAAGGTGACCTTCCGGCCGTCGTTGGAGGCGATCGCCCCGCCGTAGGAATTGATCAGGGCCTCGATCATGCCGTTGGCGTCACCGGACCGGTTCACGGTCATGCCCCAGCCGAACCGCCGTTTGCCGGGGTCGGAGATCGCCAGGCAGAGGTCCCGCAGCTCCTCCCAGGTGTAGCTGTCCTTGGGGGTGATGCCCTTGTCCTGCATCCAGTCCTTGCGCAGGAACGACCCGATCCCGATGAAGTGGTACGGGATGGCGAACCACCTGCCGTCGAAGACGCAGAAGTTCTTGGATTCGGCGGTGGGTTCGCCGTACTTCGCCGTCAACGCCTGGACGACGTCCGTCACGTCCTCCAGGTCGCCGAGCGCCTGGAACTGGGCGACGAACCGCGAGTCGGTCATGAACGCGAGGTCACGCGCGACGCCGCCCTTGACCTCGGCATCGATCTTGGCGACGACGTCGCCGGCGTCGGCCTGGACCAGGCTGTTTCCGATCTTCGTGCCGGTGGTGTCGGCGAACTTCCTGATCGAGCTGTCGAGGGCCGCGTTCGCCGCCTCCGAGTACAGCTTCTGCGACAGCATCCCCATCGAGGAGCCCTTCAACGCCGCCGCGGCGTCGATGAGTTCCTGCGGGACCTCGGCCTGCACCCTGGGCGTCGACGGTCCACTTCCTCCGCAGGCGGCGAGGCCGGCCGCGCCGAGCAGCCCCACCCCCATTCCCAGGAAGCCGCGCCGGGTCCGTAACGAGCAGTCCTCCGTGGACATCTGTCTCCTCCGTTCCGCCTCACCGCAACTCACCGAAGGTCGGGAAGGGTTACCCTCCCTTGTAGACGTCGGTACCGTTCGCCATCGAGGACGATCATTCGTCCTGGTGCAATGACCGCAGCCTGCTTCCGGCGCGTGGTCATCGGGGTCCGCCCCGCCGACGGCGGGGCCTCCCCGGCCTGTCCGAGATGCCCGCGCCCCGAGCGGCGGGATGTCGATCAGGGCGGCGCTGCGCTCACTCTACACATTTCGGAAAGTCGCGACCAGACCTTCCTTCCCACCGGAAGATACTTTCAACAATTCACTATGATCAATAGCGTTAACGGGGACCCCCGACGGCGGGCACCCACCCCCGACGCCACCCTGCCGGCCGGGGCCGGCGGGGCCACGCCCGACGCGAGCGCCCCTGCGGCACGGTGGGCCACCCGCACGACGGGCACCGGTCGCGGTCGGGCCGTGCGACGTCGACGCGACCACCGCCCGCCGCCCCGACGGCACGCGGCGCACGCGCCCGGCGCGCACGGAACCGGCGCCTCCACGGTCCACGCCACCGCTTCGGCCAGCCAGGTCGGCGTGGCGCGACACGGGTGGCCGCCCCACCCGGCCACCCGGCAGCCCGACGCCAGCCGGCCGCAGCGACCCGCACCCGCCCGCGACAGCACTCCCGTTGCCGATCGATGCACGTGCATCTATTCTTTGGCGGCCCATCGATTGCCGGAACAGGCAGTCGAAATACTGTCGAAACGCTTCGACAACCATCGCACGATGGTTGACCCGAAGACGGGAGATGCTGATGAAATCCACACTGAGGAGGGTTCAGTTCGCCGTACTTTCCGGCGTACTGGCGCTGGCCGGATCGACGGCCGTGATGACGAGTTCCGCGTCGGCCGACAGCATGACCCAAGTGAACGCCACCCAACTCGTCGCCAACATGGGGGCGGGCTGGAACCTGGGTAACGCCCTGGAGGCCAACGCCAACGGAATCCCCAGCGAGACGGCCTGGGGCAACCCGGTCGTCACGCAGGCGTTCATCGACCGGGTGCGGGCGGCGGGGTTCAAGACGATCCGCATTCCGGTCTCCTATCTGGGAAACATCGGGGCCGCCCCGAACTACACGATCAGTTCCGCCTGGCTGAACCGCATCCAGGAAATCGTCGACTACGCCTATGGCCGCGGCCTGTACGTGCTGATCAACATACACGGCGACGGCTACAAGACCATCAACGGTTCGTGGCTGATCTGCGACTCGTCCAACCAGACGACGATCAGAGACAAGTACCAGAAAGTCTGGCAGCAGATAGCGACCAGGTTCCAGAGTTACGGCGAACGCCTCGTCCTCGAATCAATGAACGAGGAGTTCGACGGGCAGTACGGCAATCCCACCCAGCCGTGCTACTCCAACATCAACGCCTACAACCAGATCTTCGTGGACACGGTCCGGCGGACCGGCGGAAACAACGCCTCGCGCTGGCTGCTCATCCCCGGCTGGAACACCAACATCGACTACACCGTCGGCAACTACGGCTTCGTGCTGCCGACCGACCAGTACCGCTCGTCGTCCGTGCCGGCCAACGAGCAGCGACTCATGATCTCCGTGCACTACTACGACCCCTGGGACTTCGCCGGTGAGGAGAACGGCACCATCACCCAGTGGGGGCCGGCCGCCACCAACCCGGCACGCAAGTCCACCTGGGGACAGCAGGACTTCATGGACGGGCAACTGAAGAAGGTGCGGGACACCTTCGTCGCGCGTGGATACCCCGTGTTCGTCGGTGAGTACGGCTCGGTCGACAAGACCTCGGCCGACTCGACGAACAACCGGTACCGGGCGGACTACGCGCGCACCCTGGTCGCCACCGCCAGGAAGTACGGCGCGGCCACCGCCTACTGGGACAACGGCTACAACGGCGCGTACGGGTTCGGGCTGTTCAACCGCAGCAGCGGCGCGGTCACCCAGCAGGGCATCATCGACGCCATCATGAGCGCCGTCGGCGGCACCACCCCGACCACGCCGCCGACCACCACTCCCCCGACCACCACGCCGCCGCCGACCACCGCCCCGCCGACGACCCCGCCGCCGGGCGGGCGCTCCTGCTCGGCGACGTACACGGTCACCGGCCAGTGGCAGGGCGGCTTCCAGGCCGAGGTGCGGGTCACCGCCGGCGGCTCCGCGATCAGCGGCTGGACGGTGACCTGGACGTTCGGCAACGGGCAGCAGGTGTCGCAGGCGTGGAGCGCGACGCTGACCACCAGCGGCGCGACGGTGACCGCCCGCAACGTCAGCTACAACGGCGCGCTCGCGGCCGGCGGCAGCACGACCTTCGGTTTCCTGGGCTCGTCGGGCGGCACCAACGCCGTACCGGCGGTCTCCTGCGCGGCGAACTGAACCGGCGGTGACCGACGCGGGCCGGGGGTCACGGACCCCCGGCCCGCGCGGATCCCGGCCGGCCGGAGCCGGGCCGGCCCAGCGCACCCATCAGCAGGTCGTAGGTGGCCTGCACCGCCCCCGCCGCGCTCGGCACCAGCACCGCCCCGGGGTATAGGCGGACCACCCGCATCAGGTCGTCGTACATGGTGCCGAGCACGGCCGATCCGCCGGCGCGCGCGATGAACTGACGGTGGTGGTGGACCCACTCGTCGTCGGAGTCACGGGCGCGACGGTGGAACCGCTCGATCGCGGTCTCCCGCTCGTTGACCAGGACGACCTCGTGGAAATCCGCCCCCTGCCCGCGCGCGAGCGCCGCGAGACCGTCGATCTCGTCGACCGTCGCGAGATACTGCGGCAGGACGACGTCACCTCCGCCGGCCAACCGGACCGTCACCATCGCCCGCCCCAGGGACCACACGACGGGCCAGGTGTCGAACTCCTCGTCGCGCCATCCGCCGACGAGACGGTGCAGCGCGTCGACGTCGAGATTCAGGGTGCCGGGGTGGCGGTCGGCGTAGCGCGCCGAGAGGGTGGACTTCCCGATGCCCGGCGGGCCGTTCAGATGGATCAGTCGCGCCACCGCGCACCCTCGGTGTGGCGGTCACCCGCGCCGTCCAGGCCGTCGACCAGCAGTTCCGCCTCGTCCGGCGACATGGTCATGGTGGCGCCGAGCAGCTCGACGGCCTGCTCACGCTGGCCGGCTTCCACGAGCGCCGCGATCCGGAGCCAGGCGAACGCGTCAGCCATCGCGTCGCTGTCACCTCCGGCCGTCGACGGCCACCGGGCCGGCGGGGCGGTCGGGTCCTGGACCGGCCGGGCCGCCGACGCACCACCCGGGGTTTCCGCGCCGGGTGACGTGGCGTCCGCAGCGGGCGTGCCGGCGACCGGCGGGTCGACAGGGCCGGGGGCGCGGTCAGTGCCGGTGGCTTCGTGACTGCGGGCGGCGGCGATCCGGGTGGCCGCGTCCCACGCTCGGGTGTCCGCGTCGGGGAACGCGGCGGCGGCGACCCGCGCCTCCAGCTCGCGGACCTGGGTGCCCGGCAGGTCCCGGCGGTCACCACGACGGCGCAGGACCACCGTGATCACCGCGATGAGCGAGACCGCGACGACGAGGCCCACCGCCAGTGCCAGCAGGCTCGCGTCGGTGCCGCCCGGGCTCACCGGGTCGGCCGGCCCCGGCCGGGCCGGTGCCGGCCGGCGACGGCGCGGAGCGGTACCAGGGCCAGGCAGGATGCGGTCGGGACCCGGCAAGTGGCGACCGGCGACACCGTCGCCGTGCTCGTCGCGGTCCCCCACCCCATGCCCGGCATCGTACCGGCGGGAGGGTCGCCCGCCGGGCTGCGCCCGGTCCGTATGCGGTCCCTTTGTCCCCCAGGGTCCGATACCGTGGGGCGGCCAGCAGGCACCTCATGACGACCGCCACCGATCGCCCCGGAGATCCCCCGACGTCCGCGCCCGACCGGTCGGGCCGGATGTGACCTGACCGGTCGCCCCACACCCCCACTGCCAGCCGCCCACGGCGCAGCCCGGCCCCGGCGGCCCGTCCGATGGAGACACGGCATGACACGTCCCGATCCCGTCCGCCTCGCCGCACCCCTCCTGCTCGTCCTCACCCTGGTCGCCGGACTGCTCACCGCGCCGGCCGGCCCGGCGCACGCCGCACCGGCCAAGAACCCGCCGCTGACCACCCCCTGGACCGCCCAGGCGCTCGACGGCACGCCCCTGCCGGAGTACCCGCGACCCCAGATGACCCGGCCGGACTGGCTCACCCTCAACGGCGAGTGGCAGTTGCGCCAGTCCGCCACCGACGACGCCCCGGCGTTCGGCACCGACCTGCCCGAGCGGATCAACGTGCCGTTCCCGGTGGAGAGCGCCCTGTCCGGGATACAGCGCGCCGCCGGCGACACCCGCAACTACCTGTTCTACCGCCGGACGGTGACGGTGCCCGGGAGCTGGAACGGACGCCGGGTGCTGCTGCACTTCGGCGCCGTCGACTGGCAGACCACCGTCTGGGTCAACGGCGTGGCGGTCGGTGGGCACACCGGCGGCTACGACGCCTTCAGCTTCGACGTCACCGCCCAGTTGCGGGGCGGCGCGAACGAGATCGTGGTGAAGGTGTGGGACCCGACGGACAGCCGGCAGAACGGCAGCCTGCCGCCGATCGGCAAGCAGACCAAGCAGCCCGGCGGGATCTTCTACACCCCCAGCTCGGGCATCTGGCAGACGGTGTGGCTGGAACCGGTGCCGACCGCCTCGATCAGCAGGGCCGACCTCTCGCCGCGCCTGGCCGACAACACCCTGCGCGTCCGGGTTCTCACCCGGGGCGACGTCAGCGGGCACAGCGTCCTGGCCGAAGCGCTCGACGGCACCACCGTGGTCGGCTCCGCCACCGGCGGTTTCACCGAGTTCACGGTGCCCGTGCCGAACGCCCGCCGCTGGTCGCCCGACAGCCCGTTCCTCTACCAGCTGCGTATCACCCTGCGTAATGCAGCGGGCGTCCAGGTGGACCGCACCACCCACTACTTCGGCATGCGGGAGATCAGCACCGGCGTCGTCAACGGCGTCCTGCGGCCCAGGCTCAACGGCCAGTTCGTCTTCCAGGCCGGCACGCTCGACCAGGGGTTCTGGCCGGACGGGCTCTACACCGCGCCCACCGACGCCGCGCTCGCGTTCGACCTGCAGAAGCACAAGGACCTGGGCTTCAACATGGTGCGCAAGCACATCAAGGTCGAACCGCAGCGCTGGTTCTACCACGCCGACCGGCTCGGGCTGCTGGTGTGGCAGGACGTCCCGTCGCTGACCGCGCAGGACGTCGACGCCACCGACGCGCAGCAGGCGCAGCTCGAAGCCGAGGCCCGCGAGATCGTCGACGAGCACCGCAGCTCGCCGGCCGTCGTCACCTGGACCGTCTACAACGAGGGGTGGGGGGAACGGGCGCTGGCCGACACCCGCCGGGTCGCCCAGGCCGTCAAGGCCCAGGACCCGACCCGGCTGGTCAACGCGCACAGCGGCCACAACTGCTGCCAGTCGTCGGGCGACCCCGGCGTCGGCGACATCGACGACTGGCACGTCTACCTGGGACCGGACTCGCCGGTGCCGTCGAGCAGCCGGATCGCCGTGCTCGGCGAGTTCGGTGGCCTCGGCCTGCACGCGCCCGGGCACGAATGGAGCCCGAACGGCAGCTTCTTCGCCTACGAGTGGCAACCGAACTCCACCGCGCTGACCGACCGCTACGTCGGCCTCGTGCAGGGCACCCAGAACCTCATGCTCGGCAAGGGGCTGAGCGCCTCGGTCTACACCGAGATCACCGACCAGGAGGGCGAGCTGAACGGGTTCCTCACCTACGACCGGCAGGTGGTCAAGCTGGACCAGGCCCGGGTGCGGGCCGCCAACCTGGCCCTGATCGCCGCGTCGCGGTCCGTCGGCAGCTCGGCGCCGGTGGCGTTGCCGCTGAACACCCGCCGGTCGTTGCAGGTGACGACTCCCGGGTACACCGACCGGTTCCTGCGGCACCGGGACGGCCTCGCCTACACCGAGGTGGTGAACGCGGACAGCTCGGCGCTGCTCAGGAACGACGCGACGTACACGGTCCGGGCCGGGCTGGCCGATCCGGCGTGCTACTCGTTCGAGTCGGTCAACTTCCCCGGGCAGTTCCTGCGCCACCAGGAGTCGCGGGTACGCAACTCCCCGAACGACGGTTCGGCGCTGCTCAGGAACGACGCCACCTGGTGTGCCCGGGTCGGGGTGAGCGGGAGCGGGGTGTCGTTGGAGTCGTACAACTTCCGTGGCAGGTACCTGCGGCACTACGCCTCGCAGGTGTGGCTGAGCAACGGCACGGGCGGCGAGGCGTGGAACTCACCCGTCCTGTGGGCCGCGGACAGCACCTGGAACGTCACGACCCCCTGGGCGCCCTGAGCGGGGCCGCCGGGGCAGCGTGGCTGCCCCGGCGGTGGGGGGTCAGCCGATGCGGAACTGGTCGCCGTAGACGGCGAACACCAGTGGCGTGTTCAGGTCGAAGTTGCCG
Source organism: Micromonospora sp. WMMD735 (assembly GCF_049178995.1). Lineage (NCBI taxonomy): Bacteria > Bacillati > Actinomycetota > Actinomycetes > Micromonosporales > Micromonosporaceae > Micromonospora > Micromonospora sp. WMMD735. The sequence goes on along the minus strand of NZ_JBMHMJ010000002.1, from coordinate 496,708 downwards.
TTGTCGAGGAACACCCGCTGGGCGGTGTCGACCCGGGAGGTGTCCGAGTGGGCCTCCTCCTTCTTCATCTCGACGACCCGCTCGTCGAGGAACGCGCTGAGCCAGGTCCGCTCGTTGCCACCCTGCGCCGGGGGCTTCGCCCGGAGCAGGGCGCGGCTGCGGATCTGGCGCATGCCCTCGTACCCGTGCATGACCGCCGCGTCGTAGTAGGCGAACTGGCCGAGTGCCCGGACCCCGTCGTTCTTCCCGTCCCGCACCGACGGGGTGAAGTAGACCCGGTCCCGCTCGGACTCCTGCGCGGCCCGGAACACCTGGTCGTTGGCGGCGGTGCGCCAGTCGCGGGGATAGTTGGGGTCGAGGCCGGCGTGCGAGGCGGTGCCGTTGACGGCGCGCAGCGCGGGCAGGTATCCGGCCAGCACGTTGCCGGGCTTGGTGTTCGTGTACGCCTGGACCAGTTCGAGCATGTCGCCGGTGCCGGAGCAGAAACCGATGATGCCGGCGGTGTAGCCCCGGCCGTCGCCGATGTCCTCGATGTAGGAGAACTGGGCGCGCCAGTCGAGCGAGGAGTTCTCGGCCGCCGAGACGAGTTGCATGGCGACGTCCTTCTTCGCCGGGTCGTCGAGGTGGGTGCCGGTCGGGGCGGTGGCGGTCGGGGTGGGGGTGCCGCCGCCGGGCAGGGTCCACTGCTGGTTGGTGGTGCCGCCGCAGGTCCAGATCTGCAGTCGGGCGCCGTTGGCGGTGCTCCGGTCGGTCACGTCGAGGCACTTGCCCGAGGCGGGGTTGACCAGGGCGCCACCGCTTGCGGTGGTCCACTTCTGGGCGCCGGTGCCGTTGCAGTCGTACAGCTGGATCTTGGCGCCGTTGGTGGTCGACGCGGCGGTCACGTCGAGGCACTTGCCGAGCGCGCGGATCGAGTTGTCGCTGTTGCCCACCGTCCAGGTCTGGGCGGCGGTGCCGTTGCAGTCGTAGAGCTGCACGGCGGTGCCGTTGGCCGGGTTGGCGCCGGCCACGTCGACGCACTTGCCGGCCAAACCGGTGATCGGGCCGGCGGTGGCGGCGCTGGCCGACGGCAGGCCGTAACCGACCGCCGCGATGCCGGCCAGCAGGGTGCCCACGGCGTAGGCGACTGTTCTTCTGCGCACCATGGCGTTCCTCGGGGACGGGGCGGCGGACCGCCGGCCGGTCGGTGCCCGGACGCGACGTGCGCCCGGGCGGGCACCGCAGCAATCAGTAAGGTCTATTTACTGATAGCAGTACGTCGATCAACTGTCAATCGCGCACCCGGCGATCATGGCAGGTCAGGGCGGAGCCGGGTGCACCGGCCGCGCCGTAACCGGGTACGGCGCGGCCGCGATGCCGGCCGGGCCGGGCCCCCATGGTCATGCCCAATGCTCCGGGCGCAGGAATCCCGCCAGCAGGTGCCGGAACTCGCGCGGATGTTCGATCGCCGGCACGTGCCCGCACCTGCCGAACACGTGCAGCCGGACGTCGGCCAGGTGCTCGAGCAGCGGCCGGGTCGCCGGGTCGAGCGGGGTCACCCGGTCGTCGGCGCCGTGCACCAGCAGCACGGGCGCGCGGATCGCGGCCAGCGTCCGCTCCGGGAGGGTCAGGTCGTCGACCCATCGTCGCCGGGGCGGCGGGAACAACGACGCGTACGCGGCGGCCCCGGCCAGCATCGCGTCCGCGCGGGCGGCGACCGCCGCATCGGTCACCAGCGCCTGGTCGAGAAGGAGCCGGCTCAGCATGTCCCGGGCCCCGGTCGGGCCGGCGGGGGCGGCCCAGAGCGCGTCGAGGTCGGCCGACAGCGGCGCCCCCGGGGCACCCATCGTCGAGACCGCCACCACCCGGGTGACCCGGCCGGGGTGCTCGGCCGCCAGGGCCAGCGCCACGGCCCCGCCCATGGAGTGGCCCACCACGGCGTAGTCCCCGACGCCGAGCGCGTCCATCAGGCGCGCCGCCTGCCGGGTCCACAGGCGCAGGCCACCCCGGGAGCCCACCGGGACGGGGGTACGACCGAACCCCGCGTGGTCGGGGGCCAGCACGCGCCAGGACGGGCCCAGCGCCTGCGCCGTCGCCGCCCAGGCTCCGGACCCGGTGGTGCCGGGTCCGGAGCCGTGCAGCATCAGCACCGCCGGCCCGGTGCCGCTGTCGAGTACGTGGACGGGAGAACCGTCGACGGTGACCGTCCGCGTGGTCGTCATCGGCACGGGCCGGGCGCGCTCAGGCCGAAGGGGCGTCGACGGACTTCGCGAAGAGTTCCATCATGGCCCGGCCGAACTGCGGCATGTCGGGCCAGCCCCGGCAGGAGACGAGGTTGCCGTCGACGACGTCGGGCGCGTCGATGACCGTCGCGCCGGCGTTCTCCATGTCGCCGGTGATGGGCGGGAAACACGCCGTCTTGCGGCCCTTGAGCAGGCCGTAGACCGCCGGGACCTGCGCACCGTGGCAGACCAGGGCGACGGGGAGGTTACGCGCGAAGAAGTGCTCGGTGATGCGCCTGACGTCGGCGTCGACCCGGATCCACTCGGGGGCGCGCCCGCCGGGAATGATCAGGGCGTCGTAGCGTTCGACGTCGACCTCGGCCCAGGGCACGTCGACCGGCAGCTTGCGGCCGTTCTTCTCCACGTAGGCGTCGGAGTTCGGGTCGAACTCGTGGATGACCAGTTGCACGTCACGTCGCGTGCGGGACGCGACGTCGACCTCCCAGCCGCCCTCCTGGACGCGGTAGTAGGGGTACATCGTGTCGAGTTCCTCGGCGGCGTCGCCGGTCAGGAGCAGCGCTCGGGGCATCTGCTTCTCCTCGCAATGGTGGTGGCGGTGAGGTGGACGCGATCCAATCCGATCCGATTGAGCTAGCATTCCTTCGCCCCGCCCGCCCGTCAAGACCGCACGGTCAACGCGTGGCCGTCCCTGATCTCGTCGAACAGCCGACGGAAGCGCTCGCCGGAGCGCAGGATGTGCCGGCGCATCGCGTAGGCGGCGGCGTCGGGGTCCCGCGCGGCGATCGCGGCCACCACGTCCTCGTGCTCGGCCATCGCCAGGTGGGTGACCTGGGCGTCGTGGTGCAGCCGGAACAGGTGCACGTGGCTGTGCAGGCGGGCGAGCGCCTCCCGGATGACCTGGTTCTCCGCGCTGTGGGCGACCAGGTCGTGGAAGGCGGCGTCGCGCAGCCCGAAGGTGCCGTAGGCGGTGGGCCCGACACCCCCCTCCAGCTCCGCCATCTCCTCCAGCATCCGGCGCAGGCCGGCCACCTGCTCCAGGGAGGCGCGTTCGGCCGACCTGCGCGCCGCCGCCGGTTCCAGGAGCAGGCGGACCTCCAGCATGTCCTCGAACCGCTGGCGGGTGATCTGGGGTGGGATGCGGTACCCGGCGTGGGGCACCCGGACGACCAGACCCTCGGCCTCCATCCGGTTGAGCGCGTCCCGGATCGGCGTCTGGGAGACCCCCAGCTCGCGCGCCAGCACGTCGATCGTGACCCGGGAGCCGGGCTCGATCCGTAGCGACATCAGCTGTCCGAGCAGCGTGTCGTACACCTCGTCGGCGAGCCGGCCGCGCGACCGCGCGGGTGACGTCGCACCCGGCGCGGCCGTGCGGCCCCGCGCGCTGATCGCTTCGTCGTCCATCGTGACGTGAGGTCCTTTCGTGCACCTTCGGGAACCTGTTGACATCAGTTACGACGCTGCGACATGCTGACGCCCCCCACCCGATCGTATAGGAAACGTGACGGGCGACCGTCATTCTGCACCGTCGCCGTAACGCCTGCCATCGCTCCACTCGATCAACCGGAGCTCCCATGAGCATGCTCGACGTCCCGCCCGGCCCAACACCGGGTCACCGCCGGGTCGGCGTGCCCGCCGACGGCACGACGACGAACCGGCACGACGACGAACCGGCAGGTCGCGGCGCGTCGGTGACACCGGTCCACGGGGCGGCCCCCGCGCCGGCCCGGCACCACGCCTGAAACAACCAAGCACCTGCTCGGCGAGGCACATAGCGAGGCTCTAGAAGTCCCCACCACCCCAGAAAGCAGGTACCACCATGCGGCACCCGGAGCGAATCGGTCGAACATCGGTCTCCCGGCGGAAGGTACGGCTGGCGGCGGCCGCCATGCTGCTGGTCGCCACGACCCTGGCGGCGTGCGGCGACGGCGGGGACGACGGCACGAAGGCCGGCGCCCCGAAGGCGCCGGCGACGGTCCCCGAACTCACCAAGGACCCGCTCAACCTCAGCTTCATCTGGTTCGAGTGGCCCCCGGCCAAGGCGCTGGAGGACTTCGCGAACGCGGAGTACAAGAAGGAACGGCCGAACGTGACCATCAAGGTCAACACCGTGCCGAACGCGAACTGGCACGACGCGATGTTCACCCAGTTCGCCGCGCGCAAGACCGACTTCGACATCGCGATCCTGGACTCGCAGCACATCGGCGAGGCCGTGACCAACGGCAACATCCTCGACCTGACCGACTTCGTCAAGAAGAACATCGAGGTCGACGCCTACAACCCGTACCTGCTGGCGGCGTACGGCCAGTTCCCGCAGGCCGAGACCGGCAAGCGCGACGAGAACGCCAGCCTGTACGGGCTGCCGCTGCTCGGCGACACCTGGACGATGATCTACCGCAAGGACCTGATCGGCGACAAGCCCCCACAGACCTGGGACGAGATGATCTCGGTCGCCGCGAAGTGCCAGGCGGACAACCCCGGCGTCAGCGGGCTCGCCTTCCACCAGGCCAACGGCTCCGACGCGGCGGCCGTCACCTACAACACGGTCAACGGCATCTACGGCGGCAACCTCTGGGACGCCAAGAGCCGCAAGATCGACGGCGTCCTCAACGACACCGCGGGTCACGAGGCGATGGACGTCCTGGTCAACAAGATGAAGCCGCTGACCGCCAAGGGCTCCGGCAACTGGTTCATCGACGAGGTGAACGCCGCGGTCGCCCAGGGCAAGGCGTGTATCGCGTTCAACTGGATCGCCGCGAGCGGCGGCCTGCTCGACCCGAAGCAGTCCACGCTCGGCACCACCCGGGAGCAGATCCTCGGCAAGCTGGGGTTCGCCACCCTGCCGACCCAGAAGACGAACCTGGTCCCGCTCGGCGGGATGGGGATGCACGTGTCGGCCTACTCCCCGTCGGCGCAGCAGGCCGAGGCGCTGAACTTCATGCGGTGGTTCGAGCAGGCCGACGTGCAGAAGAAGTGGGCCGCGGCCGGTGGCGTGCCGTCGCGTACCGACGCCCTGCAGTCGCCCGAGTTCCTCAACGCCGGACCGTTCAACCAGGTGTACGCCGACTCGGTGCCCCGGATGCGGGACATGTGGAACGTGCCCGAGTACGCACGGCTCGTCGACATCGAGAACACGAACGTCAACGCGGCGCTCAACGGCGCGAAGAGCCCGAAGGCCGCGCTCGACGACATCGCCCGGGAGCAGCAGGGCGTACTCGACTCCAGCAACCGCAAGGGCGGCGGCGGGCTGTGAAAGATCCCGTCCCGCTGACGACCGACCGCCCCGGGCAGGTGGCGTCCGCGATGCCACCTGCACCGGGCCGGCCCCGCCGCCGGCTGGGCGACCGCAGCCTCGCCGTGGCCTTCATCTCCCCCGCGTTGCTGCTGTTGCTCGGCATGTCGGTGTTCCCACTGCTGTGGGCGTTGTACCTGTCGTTCACCGACTACTCGGCCACCCGAGGAGGGCCCGCCCGGTTCGTCGGGTTCGGCAACTACACCGCCATCCTGACGTCGGCGCAGGTCCACCAGCGGGCGCTGACCACGCTGATCTACGTGGTCGGCGCGGTCACCCTGCAGACCGTGCTCGGCTTCTCCATCGCCTACCTGATCTCCCGGCGCACCCACGGCAGGGGCGTGCTGACCACCATGTTCCTGGTGCCGATGATGCTGTCCCCGGTCGTGGTGGGGCTGTTCTGGCGGTTCATGCTCGACGCGCAGTTCGGCGTGGTCAACAGCATGCTCGGCTCACTCGGCCTGGGGCAGGTGGAGTGGCTCACCCGGCAGCGGACCGCGCTGGTGTCCCTGATCGTCGTCGACACCTGGCAGTGGACGCCGTTCATCATGCTCATCGCCCTCGCCGGCCTCACCGCCGTCCCGAAGTACCTGTACGAGGCCGCCTCGATCGACCGGGCGTCCGAGTGGTTCCGGTTCCGCACCATCACCCTTCCGCTGGTGTGGCCGCTGCTGCTCATCGCCGTGCTGTTCCGGGCCATCGAGGCGTTCCGGCTGTTCGACCTCGTCTACATCCTCACCAACGGAGGTCCCGGGGTCTCCACCGAGACGTTGTCGTTCCACGTCTACAAGGTGGCGTTCCTGGGCTTCAACACCGGCACCGCCTCGGCGTACGGGATCCTCATGGTCCTCGTCGTCATCGTCCTCACGCAGCTCTACCTGCGCTACCTGAACAAACTCAAGGAGGGCTGATGGCCGTCTCCGTCGACGAGGCCGTGTCCGCAGGCCCGACCCCGGACCGCCCGTCCCCCGCACGCCGCGTGCGCCGCCGGGGCCGCGGCCGGTCGGTGCTGGAGGTCGTGCTGCTGACCGCACTGGCCGTCGTGATGCTCTTCCCGGTGCTGTGGATGATCGAGACGTCCATCAAGGAGAACCGGGACGTCTACGCCGTGCCGGCCGAGTTCTTCGGCTTCACGGTCACCCTCGACCACTTCAGGGACGTCTTCGTCGGCGCGGACGGCGGCCGCTCGGCACTGTCCGTGGCGTTCCTCAACTCCGTGGTCGTCGCCGGCGTGTCCACGGTGCTGGCCACCGTGCTGGGGGTGCCGGCGGCCTGGGCGTACTCCCGCTTCACCCTGAAGGCCAAGAAGGACCAGCTGTTCTTCATCCTGTCCACCCGCTTCATGCCGCCCGTGGTGGTCGTGGTGCCGATCTTCCTCATGTACCGCCAGGTCGGACTCATCGACACCAAGCTCGGTCTGATCCTGATCTACGCGGCGTTCAACGTCCCGTTCACGATCTGGATGATGAAGGGGTTCGTCGACGAGGTGCCCGCCGAGTACGAGGACGCCGCCATGCTCGACGGCTACAGCCGCCTGCAGGCGTTCTGGAAGTTCACCCTCCCCCTGCTCGTGCCCGGCATCGCCGCGACGGCGGTGTTCGCGCTCATCTTCTCGTGGAACGAGTTCGTGTTCGCCATCTTCCTCACCTCCAGCGACGAGGTGCGTACGGCCCCACCGGCCATCGCCGGCCTGATCGGCGGCACCACCGTCGACTGGGGCCTGGTGGCCGCCGCCTCGGTGGTCTTCGCCCTGCCGGTGCTCGTCTTCGCCTACCTGGTACGCCGGCACCTCGTCGCCGGTGTGACCCTCGGGGCGGTGCGACGCTGATGGCGGGCATCGAGGTGAGCGCCCTGCACAAGCGCTACCCGGACGGCACGGTCGCCGTCGAGCACGTCGACCTGTCCATCGGCGACGGCGAACTGTTCGTGATGCTCGGCCCGTCGGGATGCGGCAAGACGACCACGCTGCGGGCGATCGCCGGCCTGGAGCGGCAGACCAGCGGCGACATCCACATCGGCGACACGCTGGTCAACGACCTGCCGCCGGCCGAACGCGACATCGCCATGGTGTTCCAGTTCTACGCGCTGTACCCGCACCTGAAGACCCGCGACAACCTGGCGTTCCCGCTGCGGGCCGAGGGGCTGCCCAAGCACGAGGTGCAGGCGCGGGTCGAGGAGGCGGCCCGGCTGATGCGGCTGGGTCCGCTGCTGGACCGGCGGCCCCGTCAGCTCTCCGGCGGGGAGCAGCAGCGGGTCGCACTCGCCCGCGCCCTGGTACGCCGGCCACGCGCCTTCCTGATGGACGAACCGCTCACCAACCTGGACGCGGAACTGCGGGCGGACATGCGCACCGAGATCAAGCACCTGCAGGGGGAACTGGGGGCGACGATGGTCTACGTCACCCACGACCAGGTCGAGGCGATGTCGCTGGGTCACCGCATCGCCATCCTCAACAAGGGCCGCGTCGAGCAGATCGGGACCCCGCTTGAGGTGTACGACCGTCCGGCGAGCCTGTTCTGCGCGGCGTTCATCGGCTCCCCGCCGATGAACCTCATCGAGGTGGAGGTGGCCGACGGGAAGCTGCGCGGTCAGGGCGGACTGGTCCTCACGCCACCGCCGGGGCTGCCCCGCGACCGTCCCCTGGTGGCGGGCGTGCGGCCGGAGGCGCTGGAGGTCACCGCACCCGGCGCGGACCGGTCGGTGCCGGCCCGCGTGGTGTCGGCCGAGTGGCTCGGCGACGAGATCATCTACGTGGTCGACCACGACGGCGGACGCGACGTGCGGGTCCGGATGCCACCGACCGTACGGTTCGCCGCCGACGCGAAGGTCGGGCTGCGCCACACCGGCGGGACCCCGGCGGTCTACGACGTGCGCACGGAAGAGCTGGTGGCCTGATGGGAACCGTTGCGGTCAAGGGGCTGTGCAAGTCCTTCGGTAAGGTCCGCGCCCTGGACGGGGTGACGCTGGACGTGCCGGACGGCGCGTTCTTCGTCGTGCTCGGGCCGTCCGGTGCGGGCAAGACGACGACCCTGCGGGCGATCGCCGGCCTGGACAAGCCCGACGCCGGGTCGGTGCACCTGGACGGCAGGGACGCGACCGCCGACGCACCGGCCGTCCGCGACCTGGCCATGGTGTTCCAGAACTACGCCCTCTACCCCCGGCACACCGCGTACGAGAACATCGCCTCGCCGCTGCGGGCGCGTCGCCGCCCGGCGGGTGAGATCGCCGCGGCCGTCGAGCGGATGTCGGGCCTGCTGCACATCGAACGGCTGCTGCACCGTCGTCCGGCGCAGTTGTCGGGCGGTGAGATGCAGCGGGTCGCCCTGGCCCGGGCGCTGGTCCGCAGCCCCCGTGCGTTCCTCATGGACGAGCCGTTGACGAACCTCGACCTCAAGCTCCGCGTCGAGATGCGCACCGAGCTGACCCGCATCCACCGCAGCCTCGGGGCGACGTTCGTCTACGTGACCAACGACCAGGTCGAGGCGCTGTCCATGGCCGACCAGGTCGCGGTCCTCAGGGAGGGCACGGTGCAACAGGTCGGCACCCCGACCGAGGTGTACGAGCGGCCGGCCAACCAGTGGGTCGCCGGCTTCGTCGGCAGCCCGCCGATCAGCCTGCTCGCCTGCCACGCCGAGGGGGACCAACTGGTCGGCGCGGCCGGCTGGACGCTGCCCCGGCCCCGCTGGGCCACCGCCAGGGACGGTCAGGCGCTGATGCTGGGCCTGCGTGCGGAGGACCTGTCCGTGGAGCGGCGCGGGGACGCGTCGTTGCCCGGTGAGCTCTACGGGCTCGAACCCCTCGGTGACCGGACGGTGGTCGACGTGCGGGTGGGCACGGAGATCCTGAAGGTCAAGGCCCGACCCACCGTCACCAGTACGCCCGGCGAGCGGCTGCGGGTGACGGTCGACCTGGACCGGGCGCACCTGTTCGACGCGGGCACCGGACTGTCGCTGTCGGCGGCCGGGCGGTAGCCGGGGTGGCGACGGTACGCCGGCCTGCGGGGTGCGGGCCGGTGAACCGTCCGTCGCCGCACGCCGGACATCACCACGAAGAGCACTGGAGGCGACGCAATGAGTGACCCGATGGACGTCCTGGCCCCCGAGCACCGGCGGCTGCGGATCGGCGACACCTGGCGGGACGCCGCGAGCGGCGCCACCTTCGCCGTCGAGGACCCCGCCACCGGCACGACCGTCGCCGAGGTGGCGGACGCCGGCGTCGACGACGGGCTGGCCGCGTTGGACGCGGCGAGCAGGGCGGCGGCGCAGTGGGCGGCGACCCCGCCACGGAAACGGTCGGAGCTGTTGACCGCGACGTACCGGGCCCTGACCGACCGGTCCGAGGAGGTCGCCCGGCTGATCACCCTCGAAATGGGCAAGCCGCTGGCCGAGGCCCGGGCCGAGGTGGCCTACGGCGCCGAGTTCTTCAGGTGGTTCGCCGAGGAGGCGGTACGGGTCGAGGGGCGCTACAGCACCGCTCCCGCCGGCGGGTACCGCATCCTCACCGTGCCGAAGCCGGTCGGACCGTGCGTGTTCGTGACGCCCTGGAACTTCCCGTTGGCCATGGGGGCCCGCAAGATCGCCCCGGCGTTGGCCGCGGGCTGCACGACGGTCACCAAACCGGCGGCCCAGACGCCGCTGACCATGCTGCTGCTGGCCCGCATCATGGAGGAGGTGGGCGTCCCCGCGGGGGTGGTCAACGTGGTGACCACCAGACGTTCCGGTGCGGTGGTCTCGGCGCTGCTGGCCGACACCCGGACCCGCAAGGTGTCCTTCACCGGGTCGACCGAGGTCGGGCGGGTGCTGCTGCGCCAGGCTGCGGACAACGTGCTGCGTACCTCGATGGAGCTGGGCGGCAACGCGGCCCTGATCGTGTGCGCCGACGCCGACCTGGACGTCGCGCTGCACGGTGCGCTGGTGGCCAAGATGCGCAACATCGGGGAGTCCTGCATCGCGGCCAACCGGATCTACGTCGAGGAGCCGGTACGCGAGGAGTTCACGAAGCGGTTCACCGAGCGGATGGGCGCGCTGGTGGTGGGCCGCGGCCTCGACGACGGCGTGGACGTCGGGGCGTTGATCGACGAGCCCTCGGTCGCCAAGCTCGACGACCTCGTCGCCGACGCGGTCGGTCGGGGCGCCCGGGTCCTGGTGGGCGGGGTGCGCCCGGACGGGCCGGGTCACTTCTACCCGCCGACGGTCCTGGTCGACGTGCCCGACGACGCGCGGATGCTGCGGGAGGAGATCTTCGGCCCGGTGGCGCCGATCATCGGGTTCACGTCCGACGACGAGGTGATGGCGAAGGCCAACGACACCGAACACGGCCTGGTCGGCTACGTCTTCACCCGTGACCTGCAGCGGGCGCTGCGGTTCGCCGAGGGTCTGCAGACCGGGATGATCGGCGTCAACCGGGGGCTGATCTCGGACCCGTCGGCCCCGTTCGGGGGCGTGAAGCAGTCCGGCATCGGCAAGGAGGGGTCGCACGAGGGCATCCTCGAATATCTCGACGTCACCTACGCGGCGATCGACCTGCCGTGACAGTCCCGCCGCTGACGTCCGACCAGCACGTCGCCGCCGTTCCGGAGAGGCACCGCCATGCTTGAGACAGTCCGTGGACCACGCCAGCTGATCGTCGGCGAAGGGGTCGCGCAGAACATCCCCCGGGTGGTGGCCGAGAACGGCTCACGGGTCCTCGTCGTGACCGACCGGACCCTGCTGGGGCAGCCGGGGGTGGCCGCGATCGTGGCCGCCGTGCGGGACAGGGTCGAGGTCGTCGAGGTGTTCTCCGACGCGAATCCCGACGTGCCCCTCGCCGACGTCGACCGGGCCGTGGCGGCCGCCGCCGCGGTGGACGCCGACGTGATCCTCGCCGTCGGCGGCGGCACGGTGATCGACCTCGCCAAGATCGTCGGCGTCATCCGGTGCCACGGGGGCACACCGCGCGACTTCTACGGCGAGGCGCGGGTGCCGGGGCCGACGATTCCGCTCGTCGCGGTCCCGACGACGTCGGGCACCGGCTCCGAACTGACCCCCGTCTCGGTGCTGACCGACCCGGACCGGGCGCTGAAGGTGGGGGTGTCCAGCGTCCACATCGTGCCGGACTTCGCGATCGTCGACCCCGAACTGACCTACACCTGCCCGGCGACCGTCACCGCCCACTCCGGCATCGACGCGTTCTGTCACGCGGTGGAGAGCTACACCGCGCGGCCCCGGCCCCACGGGCCGCGCGACCCGGTGGAGCAGGTGTTCCTCGGCCGCAACCAGGTCACCGACCACTATGCGCTGCTGGCCGCGGAGCGGATCGCCCGGAGCCTGCGGCGGGCCGTGCGGGACGGCGGAGACACCGACGCGCGGGCGGACATGTCCTACGGGTCGGTGCTCGCCGGGCTCGCCTTCTCCCACGCGGGCAACGCGGCCCCGCACGCTCTCCAGTACCCCATCGGCGCGGCCACGCACACGCCGCACGGCCTGGGCGTCGGGCTGCTGCTGCCGTACGCGTTGGACGCGGCCCGCGACGCCGTCGGTGACCGGTTGGCGACCCTCGCCGGGGTGTGCGGGCTCGACGTGACCGACGCCGCGCCGGACGAGGCCGCCGAGGTGTTCCTCACCTGGCTCCACGGGCTCCTCTCCGACATCGGTATCCCGCCCACCCTGGCGGACATCGGGGTGGCCCGCGCCGACCTGCCCCGCTTCGCGGAGCTGGCCTCCGGCGTCACCCGCCTGATCCAGAACCATCCGGGGCCCACCGACACCGCCAGCCTGACCGCGATCCTCGAAGCGGCCTGGACCGGCGACCGGAGCTGACGGGCCCGGCCGCCGGGCACCGGGGTCGGTGCCCGGCGGCCGGGCCCTACTCCCGCGGTGCGGGCGACCGGGGCACGCCCCCTGAAGGGTCCTGGGAGGTATCGTGTCGGCGACCGGGCCGTGGGCCGCCTGTCAGGGCGGGGCGGCGGGGTCGGTTCAGCGCTTCACCGCCAGGGTGAGACCGTCGGCGAAGGACAGCATCGCCAGGTCGACCCGGTCGTCGGCGAGCAGCGAGACGTTCAACTCCCGGATGGTGGCGGTGTCCCGGTCCTGGTGGTCCCCGTCGAGCACCCGGCCGAAGAACACCGTGTTGTCGAGGACGACCAGCCCACCCCGGCGGACCAGTCGCAGCGCGGCCTCGTAGTAGTCCGGATAGCCCGCCTTGTCGGCGTCGATGAACACCAGGTCCACCGCGCCCGGTCCGAGTTCGCGCTCCAGGTCGGCCAGGACCTCCCGGGCGGCACCGATGCGTACGTCGATGCGGTCGGCCACCCCGGCGCGTTCCCAGTACGGTGCGGCGATCATCGGCCACCGCTCGGAGATGTCCACCGTGACCAGCCGGCCGCCGGGTGGGAGGGCCCTGGCCATGCACAGCGTGCTGTAGCCGGTGAAGGTCCCGACCTCGACCACCGAGAGCGATACCGCGGTCAGTCTGACGAGCAGGGCCAGCAGCTGGCCCTCTTCCGGCATGATCTGCATCGCCCGGCCCATCGGCAGGGCGGCGGTCTCCCGCCGCAGGTCGGCGAGGATCTCGTCGTCGCGCAGCGAGACCTGCCGGACGTAGTCGAGCAGTGCCTCGGTGAACTCAGTCTGCTGTGCCATCCGTATCCCCTCCGGCTCGTATCTCCAGTGCGTCACGTAGCCCGGTCCGTGAGGTGACCCCGAGCTTGGGGTAGACCTTGTAGAGGTGTCCGCTGACGGTGCGGTCCGACAGGCGCAGCCGGACGGCGATCTGTTTGTTCGTCAGGCCCTGGGCTGCGAGCCTGGCGACGGACTCCTCCTGCGCGGTGAGCCCGGCCGGCCCTTCGGCGGGCCGGGCGACCGCCAGCCCGGCGGCCCGTAGCTCGTTGCGGGCCCGCACCGCCCACGGCCTGGCACCGAGCCGCTCCAGGACCTCCAGTGCCGCGCCCAGTTCCACCCGGGCCGGGCCGATCTCCTTGGCGCGGCGCAGCCACTCACCGTAGGCGAGGCGGATCCGGGCGTGCTCCAGCGGCCAGCGTTCGTGTCCCGGCGCGGTCAGCGCCTGCCGGAAGGCCTCGTCGGTGTGGCTGTCCCGGGCGAGCAGGGCGGCGGCCCCGTGGGTCAGCATGGTCATCCGCGGGGAGAGGCGGTCGAATCCCCCGTCGCGCAACGCCTGCAGATAGGCGGCCGCCTGCGGTCCGTGCCCGGTGTGCACGGCGGCGTCGGCCAGGTCGAACACGATGCGCCGGGCGCTGACCGGCAGGCGGGTCACCGCCCCGGCGGGGGCGATGGTGGACAGGGTCGTGTAGGCGTGTTCGTGGTCACCGGTGCCCAGGGCCACCAGCGCCCGGGCCTGGTGGGCCAGGATGACCGCCAGCCCGATCCCACGCGGGGTGGCCCAGCGCAGCACCTCGTCGGTCAACTCCAGGGCCTGTTCGGTCTCACCTCGTACGGCGGCCAGCAGCGCCCGCTGGCAGCGGGCGATGCCCTCCAGGGTCCGCAGGCCGCTGACGCCCGCGACGGTGGCGCTCTCCCGCAGGAGGGTCTCCGCCTCGTCCCAGCGTCCCGACTGGTAGCGGTCCAGGATCTCCATGTGCAGGCCGAACCTCGCCGTCGGTGCTCCCCGGCTGTCGGCCGAGGCGTCCGGCAGGCCACGCAGCACCGGCAGCAACTCGGTGACCGCGTCGAGTGCGGCGGCGGTGGCGGAGAGGGACGCCGTGGACAGGGCGGTGAGTTCCGCCGGTGTCGTCGGCCAGCGGTCGAGCAGTTCCAGGAACCGTTCACGCATCGTGTCGGCGTCGCCGTCCCGGCCGGAGAGGATCGCGCGGCAGCGCAGGACGATGTCCGCCGACTCGCAGTCGGGACGGGCGAGGACGGTGTCCAGGGCAGCCCAGTGGTCCGGCCGGTCGGCGAGGACGCACACGTGGAACAGCATCTCCAGTGCCATCCGACGCATCGGCGTGCTGGTGGTGGGGTCGTCGAAGACCCGCAGGAGGCGACGGTGCGCCATGTCCACGTCGCCCTCGTCGAGGGAGAGCAGGTACGCGCTGACGGCGGCGGTGTGGGTGGTGACGCCGAACTCCCCCGGGGGCGGGTTGAGGTGTCCCGCCCACCGGAGCCAGCCGGCGCGGCAGGCCAGTTGGGCCGCGATGCCCAGCCGTTCGGCGCGGTCGGCCGCAGCGGTGCTCAGTTCGGCGGCACGGGCGAACATCTCGGTGGCCGTGGTGAGGACGCCCCGGTCGGCGGCCCGGTCCCCGGCCGTCGCCAGGGCCTCGGCCAGCGAGTCGTCCGGGCCCAGTGCCGCGGCCGCCAGGTGCGTGGCCCGGACGTCGGGGTCGGCGGTGGTCACCCGGGCCAGGTGGCGGTGGGCGGTGCGCAGCTCGGCCCGGGTGGCCAGGTCGATGGTGGTCAGCCGGACCAGAGGGTGGGTGAAGAGCAACCGGTCGGTGCCCACCGTGACGAGGTGGTGCCGTTCGGCGGGGCCGAGCTGGGCGGTCACGTCGGCCTCGTCGGTCGCTTCGGTGAGCGTCGCCAGCCGGGCCGTCCCGTCGAGGGCGGCGACCAGCAGGAGCTGCCGGGCCGGCTCGGGCAGGTCGCGGATGGGTGCCCCGAACTGCCCGCTGATCCTCGGGGTCACCGGCAGGTGGACCGGCAGCGGCATGCTCGCGCACCGCTGTTCCCGGCTGAGCGCCCTGGGTAGCTCGGTCAGTGCCAGCGGGTTGCCCTGGGCGTGGTCGAGGATGACGCGTCGGACGCGGCTGTGCAGGGTGGGGTGCCGGGCGTCGATCAGCAGGCCGGCGTCGTGGTCCGACAGCGGGGCGAGCTGTCGGACGTGCGGTCCGGCGGCGAGCGGTGGTCCGGGTTGGTGGGCGGCGGCGACCAGCACCAGGCCGGCCAGGTCACAGGTCCGGCGGGCGACGAAGGCGAGCAGTTCGGTGCTCTCCCGGTCGATCCACTGGGCGTCGTCGATGAGCACCACCAGGCCACCGTCGTCGGCCAGCTCGGTGACCAGGGACAGGGTGGCCGCGCAGGTCGCCAGGCGGTCGGGGAGGGGGCCGTCGGCGTGCCCGAGGATTCGCGACAGGGTGACCCGCTGGTGGACGGGCAGGCGGCCGAGGTCCGTACGCAGGGCGTAGAGCAGCTGGTGCAGGCCCGAGTAGGGAAGGTCGGCCTCGACGGGTGCGCCGGTGACCCACACGACGCGACGGCCGGCCCGGCGGGCCTGTTCGTCGGCGGCGCGCAGCAGTGCCGTCTTGCCGACGCCGATCCCGCCGCTGAACAGCAGTGCCGGGAGGCGTGCGCGGCCACGCAGCAGGGAGTCGAGCAGTTCCCTCTCGGCTGATCTGCCGATCAGTTCGGGCCGGCCGTGGGGCGGTGCCCGGTGCCGCCCGTCGTCGGGTGCCGGGTCGGCGAGCAGGGCGAGCTGGTACCGGGAAAGCACCTGGTGACTCCCCACCGATCGATGGGATGGACCCTTTCCCCGCACGGTCATCGGCGCTGGGCCACCGCCAAAACGTAGCCGGCCGCGGTGACGGCGCTGAAGCGTCGGAACAGTTCGACCAGCTGGTCGAAGTGCGCGGGCGCGATCCTGCCGACGAAGTCGGCCCGGACCTCACGCATCCGGTCGGACAGCACCGCGAACGCCCGCATCACGTGGGTGCTGACGTCGTCGAACTCCAGCACCTCGAAGCCCGCCCGGTCCAGTCTGTCGGGCAGCGCGGCGATGGTGCGGCACTGTGTCACGGCACAGAAATTGTCGATGATCTCCTTTTCGGCGCCGTTGGCCGGGTGTCTGTCGATGATGTCGGCGATGACCAGTCGTGCGCCCGGGCGCAACACGGTGCCGATCTCCTGGAGCGCGCGGTCCTGGTCCGGCATGTGGATGAGGGATTCGATGGCGAAGGCCCCGTCGAACATACCGGGTCCAAACGGCATGTTCATGGCGTCAGCGTAACGGAAGTGGACGCGGTGGGCTACGCCGAGTTCCCGCGCGCGGGCCCTGGCGGTGTCGATCTGGCCGTGGCTGACGGAGATTCCCGTCACCACCGTCTCGTCCCGTGTCGTGGCGAGGCGCAGCGAGGCGGTGCCGGCTCCGCAGCCGACGTCCAGCACCTGGCTGCCGGGTCCGGCGCAGACGCGTTCGATCACCATGTCGGTGAGGCGGGTGGCGGCCCCGGCGACGGAGGTCCGGTCCCCGTCGTCGTGCCAGTAGCCGACGTGGATGTTGCCGTCGAGCAGCGTGGTGAACAGTTCGGTCATGACGTCGTACATGTGACCGACGTCGGTCGATACCGGTGCTGACTTCGCCATGTGGTGTGCCTGGCCTTCCTGCAGGGTCTGCTGGACGCGGAGAGGGCTGCTAGACGCCGAACCTGCTGTCGATCAGGTTGAGGACCTCCTGCCGCGACGCGCCGGTCAGGTCGATCCCGGACGGCGTCGACCGGTCGTCGAGGTCGGACAGCAGGCGACCGAGCCGGTCCGTGACCTGTGGTCGGATGCCGTCGTCCGGGTCCAGGGACGCGAGCTGCGCCTCCAGTCGGGTCAGCGTCGCCAGGACGGGCACCGGCGCGGCCTCCTGCGCCGGCCCGGCCGCCGCGCGCAGATGGGCCGCCAACTCCTCGGGGTTCGGGTGGTCGAAGACCAGGGTGGGCGACAGTCGCAGGCCGGTCGCGGACTGCAGCCGGTTACGCAGTTCCACGGCCATCAGCGAGTCGAACCCGAGGTCGGTGAAGGCCCGTCCGGCACCGAC
Organism: Micromonospora sp. WMMD735; assembly: GCF_049178995.1. Lineage (NCBI taxonomy): Bacteria > Bacillati > Actinomycetota > Actinomycetes > Micromonosporales > Micromonosporaceae > Micromonospora > Micromonospora sp. WMMD735. The sequence continues at coordinate 479,470 of NZ_JBMHMJ010000002.1, read as the reverse complement.
GGCGTCCGGGCCCGGATGACCCAGGACGGCCGCCGCGTGGCCGCGTACCACGTCCACCAGCACCCGGTGCTGCTCACCGGGGGACAACCCGACCAGCCGGTGCAGCACGTTGCGCTGTTCGGTGCTGCGGCGTGCCCGCACGGGGCGCAGGTCACGCATCATGGTCGACGGATCGTCGTTCGCGGCCGTGTCGAGACGCGCGGGCACGAGCAGGGGCATGTCGGTCCGCAGCGCGGCGTCGAACAGGGCGAGTCCCTCGGCGGCGGACAGTGGCGCGACGCCGGCCCGCACCGCCCGGGCGCGGCCGGTCGCGTCCATCGCGGACGCCATCCCGTCGCTCTGCGCCCACAGCCCCCAGGCCAGTGACTGGGCGGGAAGCCCCAGCGACCGGCGGTGCGCGGCGAGGCCGTCGAGGGTGGCGTTCGCCGCCGCGTACGCGCTCTGGCCGGGGCTGCCGAGGACCCCGGCGGCGGAGGAGAACATCGTGAAGAACGCCGGTGGTCGGTCCCTGGTCAGGTCGTGCAGGGCGACGGCGGCGTCGACCTTCGCCCGGAGCACGCCGGCGACCCGCTCCGGCGTCATCGACTCGACCACACCGTCGTCGAGCACGCCTGCCGCATGGACGACCCCGCCGATCCGGACCCCGGCGAGCACCCGCGCCAGCGCGTCGCGGTCGGCGGCGTCGACCGCGACGACGCGTGCCCCGAGGTGCTCGACGAGTTCCGTGGCGGCGGGCGACCCCGGGCCGCTGCGGCTGAGCACCAGCAGGTTCCGCACGCCACGGTCGACGACGAGGTGGCGGGCTATCAGCCGGCCGAGCGCGCCGGTGCCGCCGGTGATGACGACCGTTTCGTCCGGTGGCACCAGCGGTTCGTCGTCCGTCGCGGCGGGCACCGGGGTCCGCGCCAGCCGGGGCACCAGCGTCCGGCCGTCGCGGACCGCGATCTGGCTCTCCCCTGCGGCGACCAGGGCGCTCAGGGTCCGCTCGTCGTGGGTGCCGTCGGTGTCGACGAGGACGAGGCGGTCGGGGTGTTCCGCCTGGGCGGAGCGCACCAGACCCCACACTCCTGCGCCGCCCAGGTCGGACACGGTGTCGTCGGCAGTCACCGCGACCGCACCGGCCGTCCGGATCATGAGCCGTTCGTGGTCGTCGTGGTGTCCGGCGAGCCATTCCTGTATCTGTCGCAGGGCCCCGGTGACCGCGTCGCGCGGGTTCACGCCGCCGCCCGGCCGGACGTCGAAGGTGATCCCGGCGGGCTCCGGTCCGGCCGGCGTCGGCTGCCACCGTACGTGGAACATCGCCCGCCGCAGCACGGTGTCGGCCGCCACCTGTTGCGTGGTCACCGGCCGCAGCGTCAGGGAGTCCACCGCGTACACGGGGCTGCCGGCCTGGTCGAACGCGGCGACCGCGACGGTGTCCGTGCCGGTGCGACGCAGCCGCACCCGGGCCGCCGTGGCGCCGGGGGCGAACACCGCGACGCCGGTCCAGGCGAAGGGCAGGCCGGCGGCGACGAGCAGCGTGGCCGCGTGCAGGGACGCGTCCAGCAGGGCCGGGTGCACCAGGTGACGGCCGGCCTCGTCCACCGTCACCTCGGCGTCGACGACGTCGTCGCGCCGCCACGCGGCACGCAGGCCCTGGAACGCCGGGCCGTAGGCGAAGCCCTGGTCGGCGAGCCTGTCGTAGGTGCCGTCGGTGTCCACGGGCGTGGCCTGCGCCGGGGGCCAGGTCGGTTCGGCCAGGGGCAGGGGCGGCTGCCGGTCCGACAGGGTCCCGGTGGCGTGGCAGGTCCAGCCGGGTTGGTCAGGTGGTCGGGAGTACACCTGCACGGTCCGCCGACCGTCGCCCGGTTCCAGCACGACCTGCACCGGGATCTCACCCTCGTCCGGCACCGCCATCGGCGCGGCGACGGTCAGGTCGTCGACGACGGGGCAGCCGACCCGGTGGCCGACGGCGAGGGCGAGGTCGACGAACGCCGCGCCGGGCAGGAGCACCGTCGCCCCGTACGCGTGGTCGGCCAGCCACGGCTGGGCGCGCCGGGACACCCGGCCGGTCACCACCAGCCGGTCGGTGTCGGGGGACTCCACCACCTCCCGCAGGATGTCGTGGTCGAGGGCGGACGGGCCGGGTCCGGTGTCGCGCCCCAGGCTGATGCCGCCGGCCCAGTACCGTTTGTGCTGGAAGGCGTAGGTCGGCAGGTCGATCCGCCGCCCGACGTCGCCGAGCCACGCGGTCCAGTCGACGGTCCGGCCGTCGGCGTGCGACCGGGCCAGCGCGGCCAGGAGCGCGGCCGGTTCGGCCAGCCGGCGGCGCTGCGTCGGCACCCACGGCACCGGCGCGGTGGCCAGCCCGGCCAGTACGGCGTCCGGGCCGATCTCCACGCAGGAGGTGACGTCGTGCCCGGCGAGGGCGTCGACGCAGTCGGCGAACCGGACGGTGTCCCGGACGTTGGCCACCCAGTGTTCCGGAGTGCACAGTTGCGCCGCCGTGGCGGGTTTCCCGGTCACGCCGGACAGCAGCGGCAGGACGGGCGGCCGTAGCTCCACCGTCGCCAGGACCGCACGGAAGTCGTCGAGCATGCCCTCGATCAGCGGGGAGTGGAAGGCGTGGCTGACGGCGAGCCGCGTGGTCCGCACGCCCCGGGCGGACAGGTCGGCGGCGGCCGCGAGGACCGGCTGTTCGGCTCCGGAGAGCACGACGGCGGTGGGTCCGTTCACCGCGGCGAGGGCCACCTGCGCGGACAGGTACGGTGCCACGGCCGCCTCGTCGGCGCGTACCGACACCATCGCGCCGCCGGGTGGGAGTGCCTGCATCAGCCGGGCGCGGGCGGCGACCAGGCGGGCCGCGTCGGGAAGGGACAGCACCCCGGCCACGTGTGCGGCGACGAGTTCGCCGACCGAGTGGCCGAGCACCAGGTCCGGTCGGATGCCGAAGGTCCGCATCAGTTCGGTGAGCGCCACTTCGACGGCGAACAGTCCGGTCTGGGCGTACTGGGTCTGCTCGACCGGTTCCGGGGTGTCGCCCCAGACGACCTCGCGCAGCGGTCGCGGCAGGTGCCGGTCCAGCTCGGCGGTGACCGCGGCGAACGCCGCAGCGAACGCCGGGAACGCCCGGGCGAGTTCGCGGCCCATGCCCGGTCGCTGGGCGCCCTGCCCGGTGAACGCGAACGCCGTCAGTCCGGCCGGTCGCGCCCCGCCGGTGAACACGGCCGGGTCGTCGGCTCCGGCGGCCACCGCGGTGAGGCCCCGTCGCAGGTCGGTCAGGTCCGATCCGGTGACCACCGCGCGGTGCGGGAACGCCGGGCGGGTGGTCAACGTGCGGGCCACGTCGGCGGGGTCCGGTTCCGGCTGGCGGTCCAGGTGGGCCAGTAGGCGCCGGGCCTGCGTCCGCAGGGCTTCGGGCGTGTGTCCGGACACCGGCCAGACCAGGCCGGGGGGTGTCGTCACGGCGGTGTGCGGCCCGGCTGCCGGCTCGGCGGGCTCGGCCGGTGGTTCCTCGATGATGACGTGCGCGTTGGTTCCGCTGACGCCGAACCCGGAGATCCCGGCCCGCCGTGGTCGTTGTCCGCGGGGCCAGTCGCGGGGTTCGAGGAGCAGGCGTACGCCGCCGCCGGACCAGTCCACCTGGCGGCTCGGCTCGTCGACGTGCAGGGTGCGGGGCAGTCGACCGTGCCGCATCGCGAAGATCATTTTGATGATGCCGGCGACCCCGGCGGCGGCCTGGGTGTGGCCGATGTTCGACTTGACCGAGCCCAGCCACAGCGGGCGTTCCGGGGGCCGGTCACGTCCGTAGGTGGCGAGCAGGGCCTGCGCCTCGATCGGGTCGCCGAGGGTGGTGCCGGTGCCGTGCCCCTCGACCACGTCGACGTCGTCCGCGGCCAGGCCGGCGGCCGCGAGTGCCCGGCGGATCACCCGCTGCTGGGCCTTGACGCTGGGGGCGGTGAAGCCGTTTGACGCGCCGTCCTGGTTGACCGCGCTACCGCGCACGACCGCCAGCACGGTGTGCCCGTTGCGTCGGGCGTCGGACAGTCGTTCCACCACCAGCACGCCGACGCCCTCGGCGAACCCGGTGCCGTCGGCGGCCTCGGCGAAGGACCGGCACCGGCCGTCCTCCGACAGTCCCCGGCGACGGCCGAACTCGATGACCGCCTCCGGGGTCGCCATGACGGCGACCCCACCCACCAGCGCCAGCCCGCACTCCCGGGCCCGCAGCGCCCCGGTCGCCACGTGCAACGCCACCAGGGACGCCGAGCAGGCGGTGTCCAGGGTCATCGCGGGACCTTCCAGACCCAGCGTGTACGAGATCCGGCCGGAGATCATCGCGCCGGTCCCGGTGCTGCCGAGGTAGTCGTGGTACATGGCGCCGACGAACACGCCGGTGTCGCTGCCCCGTAGCGTGGTCGGGTCGATCCCGGCCTGTTCGATCGCCGACCACGACACCTCCAGCAGCAGCCGCTGCTGGGGGTCCATGTCCAGGGCCTCGCGCGGTGAGATGCCGAAGAAGTCGGCGTCGAAGACCCCGGCGTCGTGCAGGAACCCGCTGCCGCGGGTGTAGGTGTGCCCGGGCGTTCCCGGCTCGGGGTGGTAGAGGTCCTCGGCCCAGCCCCGGTCGGTGGGCAGCGGTGTGATGCCGTCGCCGTCCTCGACGACGAACTGCCACAGTTCCTCCGGCGACCCCACCCCGCCCGGGTAGCGGCACGCCATGCCCACGATGGCGATCGGTTCCCGCAGCGAGTCGGCCAGTCCGGAGTTGCGCAGGCGCAGCCGTTCGTTCTCCTTGACAGCGGCGCGGAGCGCCTGGACCAGCTTCTCGTCGCTCATCGGGACGGGACCTCCTCGTCTGGGTCGCCCGGGTGGGCACCGCCGAGCGCCATCGCGATGAGGCTGTCGGTGTCCAGGTCGTCGATCGCCTCCAGCGCACCCGCCCGGGCCGGATCACCGGAGGCCAACGCGAGCAGCCGGTCCAACAGGCCCGATCCGCGCAGCTCGCTCATCGGGATGGTGTGCAGCAACTGCCGGATCTGCTCGTCGTCGGCGGTGCCGGCGGTCGGTTCGGCCGCGGGGAACAGCACCGTGTCCAGGTGCCCGGCCAACTCGTCCACGTTGGCGTGTTCGAAGACCATGGTGGCGGGCAGGCGCAGGCCGGTGGCGTCGTCGAGGCGGTTGCGGAACTCGACCGCCATGAGCGAGTCGAACCCGAGGTCGGTGAAGGCCCGGTGGGGGCCGATCGTCGCGGTCGTGGCGTGTCCCAGCACCGCGGCCGCGTGGCCCCCCACGAGGTCCACGAGCATCCGCCTGCGGTCCTGCGGCGCGCGTCCCGCGAGCCGGTCGCGGATGTCGTCGCGGCGGGGCTCCTGCCGTGCCAGCCGTGGCAGCAGGCTCCGCAGCGCCGGTGCGGTCGCCTCCCCGGGTGTGGGGTGCAGCCGGGCCGCCACCACGACGGGCCGGGCGCAGCGCAGCGCGGCGTCGAACAGCAGCAGGCCGTCCCCGGTCGGCAGGGGGGTGACCCCGGCGCGGGCCGCGCGGGCGCGGTCGGCCGCCGACATGCCGCCGGTCAGGGTCGAGGGTGTGTCCCACAGGCCCCAGACGATCGACCGGGCCGGCAGCCCTCGGGCCCACCGGCGGGCCACCAGCGCGTCCAGTGCCGCGTTGGCCGCCGCGTAGGCGGCCTGTCCGGCGTTGCCCAGGGTCCCCGCGAGCGAGGAGAACACCACGAAGAACGACAGGTCCTGGTCGCGGGTCAACTCGTCCAGCCACCCGGCGGAGGTGACCTTGGTGGACATGACGCGTCGGACGCGGTCGGGGGTCAGCGACGTCACCGGGGCGTCGTCGAGCAGCGTCGCGCAGTGCACCACCCCGCCGATCCGGACACCGTCCAGGGCCCGGCCCAGCGCCGCACGATCGGACACGTCGACGGCGAGCACCCGCGCGCCCAGGTCGGCGACGAGCCCGGCGGCTTCGGGTGCGGCCGGCCCGCTGCGGCTGAGCAGCAGCAGGTCGCGGACGCCGTGCTCGGCCACGAGGTGCCGGGCGATCAGCGCGCCGAGGCCGCTGGTGCCCCCGGTGATCACGACGGTGGCCTGCGGATCGACGGCGGGGAGGTCGAGGTCGGCCGTGGTGGGCAGCAGCCGGGGCACCAGTGCGCCCGCGGGGCGCACCGCGATCTGGGGCTCGTCCCACCCGCAGAGGTCGGCCGGCAGCTCCCCGGTGCCGTCGGCGGGCAGGTCGGCCAGGATGAACCTGCCGGGGTGTTCGACCTGGGCGCAGCGCACCAGGCCCCAGACGGCCGCCGCCCCGGGCAGCGCCGGGTCGTCCTGCGGGGTCGTCTGGACCGCGCCGTGGGTCACGAGCACCAGCGGTCGGTCGGCGGTGCCGGCCAGGCGGTGCTGGAGGATCTCCAGGACGTCTCCGGCGTCCCGACCGGTGACGTCGATCCGGTCGTGGCCGTCGGTGCCGGTAGGGTCGCGGTGGTGCGGAGGTTGCCACTCGACCGCGAACAACGCGTCGCGCACCCGGCTGTCGGCCGGGTGGCCCCGCAGGGTGAGCGCCTCCACGGTCAGCACGGGGGTGCCGGTCTCGTCGGTGGCGTCGACGGACAGGGTGTCCGGGCCGGTGGGGCGCACCCTCGCCCGCAGGACCGCACCGCTCGGCGCGTGGAAGCGCAGCCCGTTCCAGAGGAACGGCACCCGGGGCCGGTGGCCGTCCGGGAGGAAGACCGAGGCGTGCAGGACGGCGTCCAGCAGGGCCGGGTGGGTTGCGTAGCCCTGCGGGTCGGTGGTGGTCCGGGCCTCGACGAGGATCTCGTCGCCGACGCGCCAGGCCGACCGTAGGCCCCGGAACGTCTCGCCGTAGGCGAAGCCCCGGCCGGCGAGCCCGGGGTAGAGCCCGTCGAGGTCGATCGGCACCGCCCCGGGTGGGGGCCATTCGCCCGCCGGGCCGGCGGTCTGCGGCCCCGCCGGGGAGAGCAGGCCCGCCGCGTGCTGCGTCCACGGGCCGTCGTCGTCACCGGTCCGGGCGTAGACGGCGACCGGACGCCGGTCGGCGGCGTCCGGGCCGTCGACGGTCACCTGGACCTGCACGGTGCCGGCGGCGGGCAGGACCAGGGGTGTCCGCAGCGTCAGTTCGTCGAGGGCGAGATCGTCGACGGCCCGGGCGGCGCGACGCACCAGTTCCACGAAGCCGGTGGCCGGGAAGAGGTTCACGCCGTGGATGACATGGTCGGCCAGCCAGGGTTGGGCGGCGACGGACAGCCGGCCGGTGAATACCCGTCCGCCCCGGTCGGGCAGGTCCACTCCCGCGCCGAGCAGGGCATGGTCGACGGCGTCGAGGCCGGCGCGGGTGACGTCGCCGGTCGTGATGCTGACGGCGGGCCAGAACCGGGTGGACCGGAAGGGGTACGTCGGCAGGTCGACCCGCCGGGCGCCCGGGAACAGCGCCGGCCACCGCACCGCGACGCCGTGCACGTGGGCACGTGCGGTCGCGGTGACCACGGTGACGTCCTCGGGCTGGTTGCGGCGGCACAGCGGGATGTTGGCCGCGGTGCGGGGGCCCAGCGCCGACAGGACGGAGTCCGGCCCGATCTCCAGGGACACCGTGACGCCGAGGTCGGTCAGGCGTGCGACGCGGTCGGCGTAGCGCACCGTGTCGCGGACGTGGCGGACCCAGTAGCCGGGCTCGGTGACGTCGCCACCGGCGACGACGTCGATCTGGGGTCGGTTGAACGTCAACTGGTCGACGACGGCCTGGAAGTCGGCGAGGACCGGCTGCATGAGGTGGGAGTGGAAGGCGTGGGAGACCTGTAGCCGGGTCGACCGGTCGAATCCGGCGGCCACCCGTAGGACCGCCTCCTCCGTGCCGGCGATCACCACCGCGCGGGGGCCGTTGACCGCGGCGATGGACACCTCGTCGGACAGCAGCGGCAGGACCTCCTCCTCGCCCGCCCGTAGCGCCACCATCGCCCCGTCGCCGGGCAGCGCCTGCATCAGGCGGGCGCGCTCGGCGACCAGCGTGCACGCGTCGTCGAGGGAGAGGACGCCGGCGACGTGGGCGGCGGCGATCTCGCCGATCGAGTGCCCGGCCACGTGGTCGGGCACGATTGCCCAGGACTCGGCCAGCCGGAAGAGTGCCACCTGGAACGCGAACAGGGCGGGTTGGGCGTTGCCGGTCTCGGCGAGTCGGTCCCGGTCCTGGCCGAACAGCACGTCGCGGATCGGTAGCCGCTCCAGCACCTCGTCCATGGCCTGCGCGAAGGCCGGGTACCGGCGGTACAGTTCGGCGCCCATGCCGGGCCGTTGGGAGCCCTGCCCGGAGAAGACCATCGCCAGCCGGGGCGCGGGCGCGGCGGTTGCCCGGAAGAGTCCGGTGCCCTCACCGCCGTTCGCCAGGGTCTGCAGGGCCGTGCGGAACCCGGCACGGTCACCAGCGACGACGGCCGCACGATGTTCGAACACCGTCCGGGTCGTCGCCAACGAATACCCGACATCAACCAGATCCAGATCCACACACGACACCAACTGCTCCGCCCGCGCCCGCAGACCACCCGGACTCTTCGCCGAGATCACCCACGGCACGACCGGCAGGGCGGGCGACGCCGACGCGACAGGCGACGCCGACCCGGCCGGTGGCCCCGACTCGGCTGGCCGCTCCGGCTCCCGCGCCTCCTCCAGGATCACATGCGCGTTCGTCCCACTGATCCCAAACGACGACACCCCCGCACGACGAACCCGACCCACCTCCGGCCACACCCGCGCCTCACCCAACACCGCAACCCCACCACCCGACCAATCCACCTGCGACGACGGCACCCCCACATGCAACGACGCCGGCAACACCCCAAACCGCAACGCCTGCACCATCTTGATCACACCCGCCACACCAGCAGCCGCCTGCGTATGACCAACATTCGACTTCACCGACCCCAACCACAACGGCCGCCCCACCACCCGACCCCGCCCATACGTCCCCACCAACGCCCCCACCTCAATCGGATCACCCAACCGCGTCCCCGTCCCATGCCCCTCCACCACATCCACATCACCCACACCCAAACCCGCCACACCCAACGCCCGACGAATCACCCGCTGCTGAGCCAACCCACTCGGCGCCGTCAACCCATTCGACGCACCATCCTGATTAACCGCACTCCCCCGCACCACCGCCAACACCCGATGACCCCGACGACGCGCCTCCGACAACCGCTCCACCACCACCACACCCACACCCTCCGACCAGGCGGTGCCGGCGGCCGAGTCGGAGTACGAGTGGCAACGGCCGTCGGGGGACAGGCCGCCCTGCCGGGAGAACTCGATGAAGGTCGTCGGCGTGGCCATGACGGTGACGCCGCCGGCGAGGGCCAGCGAGCACTCCCCGGCCTGCAGCGCCTGCCCGGCCAGGTGCAGAGCGACCAGCGACGACGAACACGCGGTGTCCACGGTGATGGCGGGCCCCTGCAGGCCCAGCGCGTAGGAGACCCGTCCGGACACCACGCTGGAGGCGCGTCCGGCGAGGGTGTAGCCCTCGACGCCGGCGGTGGTCTGTTGCAGCATTCCGTAGTCCTGGCCGTTGGTGCCGGCGAAGACCCCGGTGTCGCTGTCGCGCAGGGTGGCCGGGTCGATGCCGGCGTGTTCCAGGGCCTCCCAGGAGACCTCCAGCAGGAGCCGCTGCTGCGGGTCCATCGCGAGGGCCTCGCGGGGCGAGATGCCGAAGAACTCGGCATCGAAGTCACCGGCGTCGGGGAGGAAACCGCCGCCCCGGGCGTGGGTGTGGCCGGGGGCGCCCTGCCGGGGGTCGTAGAGGTCCACCGGCCAGCCGCGGTCGGTCGGGAAGCCGGTGATCGCGTCGCGTTCCTCGATCACGAACCGCCACAGGTCGTCGGCCGACCGGATGCCACCGGGGTAGCGGCAGGCCATCCCCACGATCACCACCGGGTCGTCGGCGACGGCCACGACGGTCGGGGTGGGCTCCGTGCGGTGGCCGCCGGTCAGCATTTCCCGGAGGTGTTCGACGAGGCGTACGGGGGTCGGGTGGTCGAAGGCGACGGTGCTCGGCAACCGCAGGCCGGTCGCCTGGTTGAGCCGGTTGCGCAGCTGCACCGACATCAGGGAGTCGAAGCCGAGGTCGCGGAACGCGTGGTCCGCCGGGACGCGGGACGCGTCGCCGTGGCCGAGGACGAACGCCGCTTCCGCGCCGACCAGGTCCCGCAGGTAGCCGGTCTGTTCGGGGACGGACATGCCGTCGAGCCGGGCGGTGGGCGCGGTGGGTTCCGCCGGCTGCTGCGGGGCCCGCCGGTGCTCGTCGATGTCGGCGATGACCAGGAAGGTCTCGTCCCGGTCGAGGGTTTCCTGGAGGGCGTCGAGGGCGGTTTCGGCCCGCATCGCGACGAGGCCCTGGCTGGCCAGCCTGCGGTTGCGTCGGTCGGCGTCCGGGGTGTCCCAGGCGCCCCAGGCGATGGAGGTGGCCGTGCGGCCCTGTCGGCGTCTGCGGTAGGCGAGGCTGTCGAGGAACGTGTTCGCCGCGGCATAGGCGCCCTGCCCGGCGTTGCCGAGGACACCGGCGACGGAGGAGAACAGGACGAACGCCGAAAGGTCGAGGTCCCGGGTCAGCTCGTGCAGGTTGGTCGCCGCGTCGATCTTCGGCCGCAGGACGGCGTCGAGGCCGGCCGGGGTGATGTCGGCCAGCACGGCGTCGTCGAGCACCATGGCGCAGTGGAACACCGCGGTGAGCGGGAACTGCCCGGGTACCTCGGCGAGCACCCGGGTCAGGGCCGCGCGGTCGGCGGCGTCGCAGGACACGATGGTGACGCGGGTGCCCAGTCCGGTCAGTTCCGCGGTGAGTTCGGCGGCGTTCTCGGCGTCGGGGCCGCGCCGGCTCAGGAGCAGCAGGTGTTCGACGCCGTTGCGGGCCAGCCACCGCGCGACGTGTCGGCCGACGGCTCCGGTTCCCCCGGTCACCAGCGCCGTTCCGGAGGCTCTCCACCGTCGGCGGGCCGGGGCGGTGGTGTGCCGGGCCGCCGGGCTGATCCGCCGGGCGTACGTTCCGCCGGCCCGGACGGCATACCGGTCGGCGCGGCCGTGGCGGGTCAGGATCCGGCACAGGCGGGCGGTGACCTGGTCGTCGCCGGGTGATCCGGGTAGGTCGACGAGGCCGCCCCAGCGGTCCGGCAGTTCGAGGGCGGCCACGGCACCCAGGCCCCAGACCAGGGCGTCGGTGGTGCCCGTCACGGGGTCGGTGGGTTCTGCCGGTACCGCCCCGTCGGTCAGCAGCCACAACGGCGCTGCGCTCCCGGTGTCCTCGATCGCTTGGACGAGGGCCACCGTGGCGGCCAGCCCGGCGGGCACGCCGGGGTGGCCGGGCAGCGGTTCGTCGGCGGCGGCAAGGAAGGACAGCACGCCGCGCAGATCGCTCCCGGTGGAGGTGATCACATCGGCCAGCTCGGTCCGGCCGGTGGCGCCGGCCGGCACGTCGGCGTGGACGACGTCGATGCCGTGGGCGGTGAGCGCCTCGGCCCAGGCGGTCCCCCACGGGTCTCCGGCCGTCAGCACCAGCCATGTTCCGGGCAGTGCGGTGCCGTCGCCGGGGGACGGTGGTGCGGTGTCGACGTCCGTGGGTTGCCAGACGACGTGGTGACGCCAGGCGGCGGAGGTCGGCCGCGCACGGTCCACCGTGGTCAGCCAGAAGTGTTCGTGTTGGAAGGGATACGTCGGCAACACCACCCGACCACCACCCACCAACGCCGCACCCCAATCAACCCCCACACCCCCCACGAACACCTCACCCAACGACAACAAAAACCGCCCCCAACCACCCTCACCACGACGCAACGTCCCCACCACCACACCACCCCCACCCCCCGCCTCCACCACCTCCTCCACCGCACCCGTCAACACCGGATGCGGACTCACCTCAACAAAAACCCGAAACCCCTCACCCACCAACCCCTCCACCGCACCCCCAAAACCCACCACCTCCCGCAAATTACGACACCAATACCCCGCCCCCAACTCACCCCCATCAACCACCCCACCCACCACCGTCGAACAAAACGGAACCCCACCCGACACCGGCACCACCGACCCCAACTCCACACCCAACCGACCCACCACCCCATCCACCTGCGACGAATGCGCCGCATAATCCACATCAACCACCCGCACCCACACCCCCAACTCCCCACACCGCACCACCAACTCCCCCAACGCCCCCACCTCACCCGACACCACCACCGACGACGGACCATTCACCGCCGCCACCACCACCCGACCCCCCAACCCCACCAACAAACCCTCCACCACACCCACCGAAACCCCCAACACCGCCATACCACCCCCACCCGACAACCCCCGCAACAACCGACTCCGCACCGCCACCACCCGCGCCGCATCCCCCAAACTCAACACCCCCGCCACACACGCCGCCGCAATCTCACCCTGCGAATGCCCCACCACCACATCCGGCACCACCCCAAACACCCGCCACACCTCAGCCAACGACACCATCACCGCAAACAACACCGGCTGCACCACATCAACCCGATCCAAACCCACCCCACCCGACACCACCTCCAACAAATCCCACTCCACAAAAGGAGCCAACGCCACCGCACACTCACCCATACGCGCCGCAAAAACCGGCGACGACACCAACAACTCCGCCGCCATACCCACCCACTGCGCACCCTGACCCGGAAACACAAAAACCACACCCCGCCCACCACCACCCACAACACCAGCCACCACATTCGCCGACGCACCGCCGTCCGCCAGGGTCTGCAGGGCCGTGCGGAACCCGGCACGGTCACCAGCGACGACGGCCGCACGATGTTCGAACACCGTCCGGGTCGTCGCCAACGAATACCCGACATCAACCAGATCCAGATCCACACACGACACCAACTGCTCCGCCCGCGCCCGCAGACCACCCGGACTCTTCGCCGAGATCACCCACGGCACGACCGGCAGGGCGGGCGACGCCGACGCGACAGGCGACGCCGACCCGGCCGGTGGCCCCGACTCGGCTGGCCGCTCCGGCTCCCGCGCCTCCTCCAGGATCACATGCGCGTTCGTCCCACTGATCCCAAACGACGACACCCCCGCACGACGAACCCGACCCACCTCCGGCCACACCCGCGCCTCACCCAACACCGCAACCCCACCACCCGACCAATCCACCTGCGACGACGGCACCCCCACATGCAACGACGCCGGCAACACCCCAAACCGCAACGCCTGCACCATCTTGATCACACCCGCCACACCAGCAGCCGCCTGCGTATGACCAACATTCGACTTCACCGACCCCAACCACAACGGCCGCCCCACCACCCGACCCCGCCCATACGTCCCCACCAACGCCCCCACCTCAATCGGATCACCCAACCGCGTCCCCGTCCCATGCCCCTCCACCACATCCACATCACCCACACCCAAACCCGCCACACCCAACGCCCGACGAATCACCCGCTGCTGAGCCAACCCACTCGGCGCCGTCAACCCATTCGACGCACCATCCTGATTAACCGCACTCCCCCGCACCACCGCCAACACCCGATGACCCCGACGACGCGCCTCCGACAACCGCTCCACCACCACCACACCCACACCCTCGGAGAAGCCCGTGCCGTCCGCCGCGTCCGAATAGGGCCGGCACCGCCCGTCGGGGGACAACGCACGTTGGTGACCGAAGTCCACGTAGAGACCGGGGGTGGACATGATGGTGGCGCCACCGGCCAGGGCCAGCGAGCACTCCCCGGCCTGCAGCGCCTGCCCGGCCAGGTGCAGAGCGACCAGCGACGACGAACACGCGGTGTCCACGGTGACCGCCGGGCCTTCCAGACCCATGACGTAGGAGACCCGTCCGGAGGCGACGCCGCCGGTGGTGCCCGAGCTGAGGTAGCCGGCCACGGCGTCGGGCGGCACGTCCACGCGGACGCCGTAGTCGTGATACATCAGGCCGGTGAACACCGCGGTGTCGCTGCCGCGCAGGGTGACCGGGTCGATGCCGGCGTGTTCCAGGGCCTCCCAGGAGACCTCCAGCAGGTGCCGTTGCTGCGGATCCATCGCGAGGGCCTCGCGGTGGGAGATGCCGAAGAAGTCGGCGTCGAACTCGGCCGCGTCGTGCAGGAAGCCGCCGCCCCTGGCGTAGGTGTGTCCGGAGCTGCCCGGCTCCGGGTCGTACAGGTCGTCGGGCCAGCCGCGGTCGGTCGGGAAGCCGGTGATCGCGTCGCCCCCCTCGACGACGAACCGCCACAGGTCGTCGGCCGACCGGATGCCACCGGGGTAGCGGCAGGCCATCCCCACGATCACCACCGGGTCGTCGGCGGTGGCCCGGTTACCGGTGACGGCCTGGCGGCCGGGTGTTGAGGGGGTGTGTCGTCCGCCGGTCAGCTGCTGGCGCAGGTACTCCGCGAGGGTGCCCGGATCGGGATGGTCGAAGACCAGGGTGGCGGGCAGCCGCAGGCCGGTGGCCCTGCCGAGCCGGTTACGGAACTCGACCGCGAGCAGCGAGTCGAAGCCGATCTCCTTGAACGCCCGGTCGGGCCGGATCAGGTCGGGGCTGTCGTGGCCGAGGACGGTGGCGGCGTGCGTGCGGACCAGGTCGAGCACCAGCCGTTGTTGCTCCTCGGCCGGTCTGCGGGCGAGCCGGCCGTCGAGCCGGTGCGGTGGGGAGGCGGGTGTGGTGGTGCGGCCGCGCAGCAGCGGGGAGGTCTCGTCGCCCGGTGTGCGGGTGAGCCGGGCCGCGACGAGTTCGGGCACGGGGGTCCGCAGGGCCGCGTCGAACAGCCGCAGGCCGTCCCCGACGGAGAGGGGGTGTACGCCGGCGCGGGCCAGTCGGGCCCGGTCGGCGTCGGTCATCGCCCCGGTCAGGCCGGTGTTCACCTCCCACAGGCCCCAGGCGATCGACTGTGCCGGCGCCCCGTGGGCGTGCCGACGCCGGGCGAGGCTGCCGAGTGCGGCGTTGGCGGCGGCGTACGCGGCCTGCCCCGCGTTGCCGAGGACGCCGACGACCGAGGAGAACAGCACGAAGAACGCCAGGTCCTGGTCGCGGGTCAGCTCGTCGAGCAGGACGGCCGAGGTGACCTTGGCGGCCATCACGCGGGCCAGTCGCTCCGGGGTGAGTGACGTGAGGGGGGCGTCGTCGAGGATGCCCGCCGCGTGCACGATGCCACCCACGCGTACGCCGCGCAGCGCTTCGCGCAGTGCGGCCCGGTCCGCCACGTCGACGGCCACGATGTCGGCGTCCAACTCCGCTGCCAGGTCGGCTGCCCCGGGGGCGGCCGGTCCGCTGCGGCTGAGCAGCAGCAGGCGGCGTACCCCGTGGTCGGTCTTCAGCCGGCGGGCGATCAGGGCGCCCAGGGTGCCCGTGCCGCCGGTGACGACGACGGTGGCCTGCGGGTCGACGGTGAGCGGGGTGTCGCCGGGGTGCGCGGGGACGAGCCGTGGCACGTGGGCGACGCCGTCGCGGAAGGCGAGTTGTGGTTCGTCCCAGCCGGCGACGTCGGGCGGCAGGGGGCCGCCGTCGGAGTCCACCAGCACGAAGCGGCCCGGGTGTTCGGCCTGCGCCGACCGGACGAGGCCCCACACGGCGGCACCGTCGAGGCCGGGTGGTTCGTCGTCCGCCGTGACGGCGCACGCCTGTCGGGTGGTGAGCACCAGTGGTTCGGGTGGGCCGGTCAGCCGCCGCTGCAGGATGTCCAGTACGGCTGCGGCGTCCTGGCCGGTGACGTCGACGACGTCGCCGGTGCCGGTGCCGGTGTCGGTGTCGGTGTCGGTGGCGGTGGCGGTCGGCGGGTCGAACCGCTGCCACGCGACGGCGAACAGGGCCCCGCCGGGCACACCGTCGCCGGCCGGGGCGCGCAGGGTCAACGCGTCGACGGTCAGCACGGGTGCGCCGGTCTGGTCGACGGCGTCGATCGCCACGGCGTCGGGTGCGACGCGGCGTAGTCGGGCGCGCAGCGCCGATCCGGCTGGTGCGTGCACGCTGACGCCGGTCCAGACGAACGGCAGGCCGTCTGCGGTCCCCCCGTCGAGCAGCGTCGCGGCGTGCAGCACGGCGTCGAGCAGCGCCGGGTGGACGGTGTGCCCGCCGGTGGCCAGGTCGGTGCTCGTCTCGACGGTCACGTCGCCGTCGTGCGACCAGGCCGCGTCCAGGCCCCGGAACGCCGGCCCGTACTGGAATCCGCGTTCGTCGAGTTCCTCGTAGAGGCCGGTCAGGGGGATCTCGGTGCCCTCGGTGGCGGGGCGGTCGTCCGGTGGCCGCCGTGGTTCGCGGCTCAGGGTGCCGGTGGCGTGGCGGGTCCACGCGGGTGAGCCGGTGGCGTCCGTCCGGGCGTTGATCCGCACCGAGCGTTGGTCCGGTTGGTCGGCGGGGTCGATGACGACCTGCACCTCGACGGTTCCAAACGGGGGGAGCACCAGTGGGGTGGACAGGGTCAGCTCGGCGATGCGGGGGTATCCGGCGAGTTCACCGGCGGTCGCCGCGAGGTCGAGGAAACCGGTGCCGGGAAAGAGGACGTCTCCCCGTACCCTGTGGTCGGCCAGCCAGGGGTGGGTCCGGTGCGACATCGCGCCGAGCAGCACCAGACGTTCCGGGTCGGGGGTGCTCACCAGGGCCCGGAGGATGTCGTGCTCGATCCGGTCCAGACCGGTGCCGGTGCCGATGGCCGGCGGGCCGGCGGTGTCGGTGTGCCAGAAGTGTTCGTGTTGGAAGGGATACGTCGGCAACACCACCCGACCACCACCCACCAACGCCGCACCCCAATCAACCCCCACACCCCCCACAAACACCTCACCCAACGACAACAAAAACCGCCCCCAACCACCCTCACCACGACGCAACGTCCCCACCACCACACCACCCCCACCCCCCGCCTCCACCACCTCCTCCACCGCACCCGTCAACACCGGATGCGGACTCACCTCAACAAAAACCCGAAACCCCTCACCCACCAACCCCTCCACCGCACCCCCAAAACCCACCACCTCCCGCAAATTACGACACCAATACCCCGCCCCCAACTCACCCCCATCAACCACCCCACCCACCACCGTCGAACAAAACGGAACCCCACCCGACACCGGCACCACCGACCCCAACTCCACACCCAACCGACCCACCACCCCATCCACCTGCGACGAATGCGCCGCATAATCCACATCAACCACCCGCACCCACACCCCCAACTCCCCACACCGCACCACCAACTCCCCCAACGCCCCCACCTCACCCGACACCACCACCGACGACGGACCATTCACCGCCGCCACCACCACCCGACCCCCCAACCCCACCAACAAACCCTCCACCACACCCACCGAAACCCCCAACACCGCCATACCACCCCCACCCGACAACCCCCGCAACAACCGACTCCGCACCGCCACCACCCGCGCCGCATCCCCCAAACTCAACACCCCCGCCACACACGCCGCCGCAATCTCACCCTGCGAATGCCCCACCACCACATCCGGCACCACCCCAAACACCCGCCACACCTCAGCCAACGACACCATCACCGCAAACAACACCGGCTGCACCACATCAACCCGATCCAAACCCACCCCACCCGACACCACCTCCAACAAATCCCACTCCACAAAAGGAGCCAACGCCACCGCACACTCACCCATACGCGCCGCAAAAACCGGCGACGACACCAACAACTCCGCCGCCATACCCACCCACTGCGCACCCTGACCCGGAAACACAAAAACCACACCCCGCCCACCACCACCCACAACACCAGCCACCACATTCGCGCGGTTCACGTCCACCCCGTTGCCGGCCACCTCGACCAGACCCGAACGCAGCTCGTCGCCCGTGCCCACCACGACCGCCCGGACATCGAACACCGACCGCAACCCCAGCGAGAAGGCGACGTCCACGTCGGTCGAACCGCCGACCGCGTCCGCCAGCCCGCCCGCCACCGCGCGCAGCCCCGCCTCCGATCGGGCGGACAACACCCACGGAACCACCGCGGCGGTGGACACCACCGCGACGTCGGACGGCGTCGGCTCCGCCGGTTCCTCCGCCGGTGCCTCCAGGATCACGTGCGCGTTGGTCCCGCTGATCCCGAACGAGGAGACGGCGAACCGCCGTGGGCGGCCGGTGTCCGGCCAGGGGGTCGGTTCGCGCAGCAGCGCCACGCCACCCGTCGTCCAGTCGATCCGGGGTGAGGGCACGTCGGCGTGCAGGGTCCGGGGCAGTGTGCCCCGTCCCATCGCGCCGATCATCTTGATGACGCCGCCGATGCCGGCGGCGGCCTGGGTGTGGCCGATGTTGGACTTCAGCGAGCCGAGCCACAGCGGCCGGTCGGGCGGCCGGTGCCGACCGTAGGTGGCCAGGAGGGCCTCGGCCTCGATCGGGTCGCCGAGCCGGGTGCCGGTGCCGTGGGCCTCCACGGCGTCGACGTCCTGCGCCGTGAGGCCGGCGACGTTGAGCGTCCGCCGGATGAGGGCTTCCTGGGCGGCACCGTTGGGGGCGGTCAAACCGTTGCTGGCGCCGTCGGAGTTGATCGCCGAACCGCGGAGCACGGCGAGCGGCCGGTGTCCGTTGCGACGGGCGTCGGAGAGTCGCTCCAGCACCAGCATGCCGGCCCCCTCGGCCCAGGCGGTGCCGTCGGCGTCGGCGCCGAACGCCTTGCACCGGCCGTCGGGGGCGAGGCCGCGCTGCCGGCTGAACTCGACGAACATGCCCGGGCCGGCCATCACGGTCACGCCGGCGGCCAGCGCGAGGCTGCATTCCCCCTGCCGCAGGGACTGCGCGGCGAGGTGCATGGCGACCAACGACGACGAGCAGGCCGTGTCGACGGTGACGGCGGGTCCGGCGAGGCCCAGGGCGTAGGCGATCCGGCCGGAGACGACGCTCACCGTGCCGCCGGTCAGCCGGTAGCCGTCCGAGCCCTCACCGGTGGCGTCGAGGCGGGGTCCGTACTCCTGGTCGGTGGCGCCGACGAAGACACCCACGCGGCTGTCGGTGAGGCTGAGGGGGTCGATGCCGGCGCGTTCGATGCCTTCCCAGGACACCTCCAGCAGGAGGCGCTGCTGGGGGTCCATCGCCGCGGCTTCGCGGGGGCTGATGCCGAAGAACTCGGCGTCGAAGGCCGCCGCGTCGTGCAGGAAGCCGCCGTGGCGGGCGTAGGAGGTGCCGGGCCGGTCCGGGTCGGGGTCGAAGAGGCGTTCCAGGTCCCATCCCCGGTCGGTCGGCAGCGGGGTGATGGCGTCGGTGCCCTCGTCGACCAGCCGCCACAGGTCCTCCGGGGACCGGACGCCGCCGGGGTAACGGCAGGCCATACCGACCACCACGACCGGGTCGTCCGTGGTCGGTGCCGTGACCGGTGGCGGTGGTGGCGCAGCGGATTCGCCGGTGGGTTCCGCGCGCAGGAACTCCGCGAGGTCGGCCGGGGTGGGGTACCGGAACGTCAGGCCGGTGGCGAGTTGCCGGCCGGTGGCGGTGCTCAGCCGGGCGGTGAGGCTGGTGACGCCCATCGAGTCGAGCCCGAGGTCCTCGAAGGTGCGGTGCGGGTCGACCGCGTCACCTGTCGCGTGTCCGAGTTCCGCCGCCACGGCGGCACGGACCAGGTCGAGGGTGTCCGGGGCCGGGCCGCCCGGCGCGGTCGGCGCGGCGACCTCCCCCACCCAGTACCGCTCGCGGGTGAACGCGTAGGTGGGCAGGTCGACGTATCCGGCCGGGTCGGGTTGCAGGTCGGACAGCCAGGCGGTGTCGGTGTCGGTGTCGGCGCGACCGGCGGCGATCGCGGCCAGCACGTCCCGGCGTCCGGCGGCCTCCGGTGCGTCGACGACGGCGTGGTGGGCGAACCGTGTCCTGGTCAGGGCGAGGGAGCGGCCGACCGCGTCGGGGTCGGCGTCGGGATGTTCCTGGAGCCAGGTGATCAGGGCTGCGGCCTGGGCCCGGAGGGCCTGCGGCGTCGGGGCCGAGATCAGCCAGGGCACGGGCGGGCCGGGCCGGGCCGGCGGCCGGCGGGAGGTCGACGGGGGCGCGTCGGTGAGGACGAGGTGGCAGTTCACCCCGCCCATGCCGAAGGAACTCACACCGGCGAGCAGCCGTCCGTCGGCCGGCCACGGTTGCAGCGTGGTCGGTACCCGCAGTCGCAGGTCGTCGAGCGGGATCTCGGGGTTCGGCCGGGTGAAGTTGAGGCTCGGCGGTAGTTGGCGGTGCCGCAGGCTCAGCACGAGCTTGAGCAGCCCGACCACGCCGGCGGCGCCTTCGAGGTGTCCGACGTTGGTCTTGGCCGAACCCACCAGCAGCGGCCGGTCGGCCGGGTGGTGGCGGCCGACGGCCGCGCCGAGCGCCCGGGCCTCGACCGGGTCACCGACCCTGGTGCCGGTGCCGTGCAGTTCGACGTACTGCACGTCGGCGGGGTCGACGCCGGCCTGTCGGTGGGCCTGTTCGATGACCTCCCGTTGGGCGTCCGGGCTGGGCACGGTGAACTGGTGGTCGCCGCCGTCGTGGTTGACCGCGCCGCCGAGGATGACGGCGTGGATCCGGTCGCCGTCCGCGGCCGCCCGGGACAGCAGTTTGAGCACCACGACGACGCCGCCTTCGCCACGGACGTAGCCGTTGGCCCGTTCGTCGAAGGTGTAGCAGCGCCCGTCGGGCGACAGGCCGCCGAAGCGGGCCGCGCCGAGGGTGGTCTCGGCTCGGATGGCGATGTTGACGCCGCCGGCGATGGCCGTGGTGGACTCGCCCCGGCGCAGGCCCTCGCACGCCTGGTACACGGCGACGAGGGAGGACGACTGGGCGCTGTCGACCGTCGTGCTGGGGCCACGCAGGCCGAGGAAGTGCGACACGCGGTTGGCGATGATGCCGCGGCCGGTGCCGGCGAGGGCGTGCTGGTCGACGGCCTCCGGGTCGGCCTGCAGCACCAGCGTCGCGTAGTCGTCCCACATCGCTCCGACGTGGACGCTGGTGGCGGTGTCGCGGAGCCGGGCGGGCGGGATCCTGGCGTCCTCCAGGGCCTCCCAGCTCAGTTCGAGCAGCAGCCGCTGCTGCGGGTCCATGGCCGCGGCGGCGCGGGGCGGGATGCCGAAGAAGTCGGCGTCGAAGGTGTCGATCGTGTCGAGGAACGCCCCGAAGCGGTGCGGCAGCGTGGGGCCGGGCCAACGTCCGGGTGGTGCCTCGCCGACCGCGTCGAGCCCGTCGGTCAGCAGACGCCAGAAGTCCCGGGGGGTCGGGGCCTTCGGCAGGCGGCAGGCCACCCCGACGACGGCGACGGGTTCACTCGTCGTACTGCCCGTACCGGCCGTCATCACGGTGCCTGCCGGGTCGCGTCGGCGGTCGCCGGTCGCGCCGGGCGCAGCGGTGGGGGCGCCGACATGTGCACCGTCCGGTGGGCGATGCGCCAGCGTGTCCCCTCGCGGCGGAGCCGATCCACGTAGTTGCCCAGCCGGCGCAGTCCGAACTGCCCGTCGGTGTAGAGGCCGGTCACCGTGACGATCGAGTACACCTCGGCGGTGGTCGGTCCGAGTGCGGTGATCAGGAGGTTGGACGTCACGTGCCGGAACATCACGCCGACCTCGTCGCGGGCGTGGTTCCACTGGTAGCTGAAGCCCATCATGATCTGCTCCGGGGTGGTGAGCACGCTGGGGTAGCCCTCCGGGGGCGGGTCCATCTGGAAGATGGCGTCGGCGGTGTAGAGGGTCCGGAGCGTGTCGAAGTCGCCGGCGTCCAGCAGCAGTCCGGCGGCGACCACCACGTCCTGGATGGCGGCCCGGTCCCGCAGCGCCCGGCCGTCGAGGAGTTCGGTCTCGCCCGGGTCCAGCCAGTCTGATCTGCTCATGACGTCCCTCCCGTGGCGCTGACGCGCCGGATTCCGTCCAGCCATGTCCACATGGCGGCAGCGGTGCTGTCGGCGTGTTCGCCGACCATCGTGCAGTGGTCTCCCGGCACCTCACCGGCCTCGTGGTCGCCCGGCCACCGGGAGCGCCAGTCGCCGGTGACGGGCGGCTCGTCCGGCGATCCGGGTACCGGCTGGAGGGGGCGCAGGAACAGGGTGGGGGTCCGCACCGGTTCGGGTCGCCAGCCGCGGAACATGCGGCGGTAGCTGCCGAACGTGGTGAGGGAGGTGAAGTCCGGGGTGGCGAAGGTCGCCCGGCGGACGACCAGTTCGTAGTTCATGGCGCGCCGCAGGGCCGGGGACATGCCGTCGGGTGGATAGGTGTCCAGCAGGACCAGGGCCAGCGGTGGTGTCCCCGCCTGCTCCAGGGCGTGCGTCACCGCGTGGGCGAGCCATCCTCCCGAGGAGTAGCCGAGCAGGACGGGCGCCTGGTCACCGGGACGTCCGAGGACGTAGCGGGTGAGCACCCCGACCAGGGCCTCGACGGTCGTGGCCAGGGGGTCACCGGTGCGGAACCCGGGTACCGGCAGCACCGATAGGTTCGTGCGGCCCTGGAGGTAGTCGGCCAGCCGGGCGAACTGGATGGCCGCTTCGACGGGCGCGAACGGCGGTACGGCGAACACCGGCGGCCCCTGTCCGCCACGGGCCAGGTCGACGAGGGCCGCGTCGGGGCCGAAGTCGGCGGCGGAGTCGAACGTCTCGCGCAGCGCGGCCGCGCCGACGCACAGCGATTCGATCGCGTTCATGTCGCCCCGCAGGGCGAGCCGCCGGTAGATGTCGTGCAGACCGCCGTCGGCGGGTGCGGTGGCGTTCGCGGCGTCACCGCGCAGCAGTGCCAGCAGGTGGTCGGCCAGGGCCAGCGGGGTTTCGTGGTCGTAGATCAGGCCGGGGGGCAGCGGCAGGTCGGTCACCTTGGTCAGCCGGTCGCGTAGCGCGACGGCGCGTAGCGAGTCGAAGCCGAGTTCCCGCAGCGGGCGGTGCGGCTCGACGGAGTCCGGTGAGGGGTGGCCCAGTTCGGTGGCGATCTCCGCGCGGACGGTCCGCAGCAGCAGGTCGGTCTGCTGTTGACCGGACCGGGCGGCCAGGCGGGTGCGCAGGTCCGTCCGGGCGGGCCGGTCGGTGGTTCCCGACGGTGGTGACGCCAGTTCGCAGATTAGGGGGCGGGGGCGGGCGGCGGTGTAGGTGGCGGCGAAGCGGGGCCAGTCGATGTCGGCGATGACCGGGACCGGGTTCGTGGTCGCGACCGCGCGGGACATCGCGTGGAGGGCGGTGTCGGGCCGCATCGACCGTACGCCCCGGACGGCGTAGTGGTCGCCGGCCCGTTCGGCCATGCCCGGGCCGGCCCATGCTCCCCAGGCGATCGAGGTGGCGGCCTGTCCCCGTGCCCGTCGGCGCTGGGCGATGGCGTCGAGGGCGGCGTTGGCGGCGCTGTACCCGGCCTGGGAGCCGCTGCCCCAGATCCCCGCCGCGGAGGAGAACAGGACGAACGCGTCGAGGTCGTCGTCGCTGGTCAGCGCGTCCAGCACGGCGGCGCCGGCCACTTTGGCGTCGAGTGCCCCGGCGAGGTCGGTCACCGCGGTCTCGGTGACCGTCGCGGGCGGCTGGGGGGTCGCGGCGGTGTGGATGACGGCCCGCGGCGGTCGTCCGGTGGCCCGTAGTCGCGCCAGCAGGGCGGCCATCGCGGCCCGGTCCCGCACGTCGGCCGCCACCACGGTGGTCTCGACGCCGGTCGCGGCGAGGTCGTCGAGCAGGGTCGCCACGCCGGGTGCCCGGGGTCCCCGCCGGGACAGGAGGACCAGGTGTTCGGCGCCGGCGGTGGCGAGCCAGCGGGCGACCTGGCTGCCGAGGCCGCCGGTGCCGCCGGTGACCAGCACCGTTCCGTTCGGCCGCCACGGTGTCGCGGCGGCCGGGGCGGTCGCCCGGATGAGCCGGCGGACGTGACGTCCGCCGGCCCGCAGGGCGATCTGGTCCTCACCCGGGTCGAGCGCCAGCAGGCCGGGCAGCGCGGCGAGGTCGGCGTCCGACGGTGCGGCGGGCAGGTCGATCAGGCCACCCCAGCGATCCGGCTGTTCGAGGCCGATCACCCGGCCCAGGGCGGCGACCGCCGCGCCGGTGACGGTGGTGACGGGTTCACCGGCGACGGACGTCGCACCTGCCGTCACGTACCACACGGGTGCGGGGATGCCGGCGTCGGTGAGGGCCTGGGCGAGGGTCACCGACCTGGTCAGTGCGGCCAGTTCGGTGTCCGCGCCGTCCGGGAGCCACAGGATGCCCGCCGGCTCGGTGGGCAGGGCTGCCAGCCGGGCCGCCAGGGCCTGGCGTGTCGCGCCGTCGTCGGTCAGCCAGGTGACGGTCATCCCGGCCGTGCCGCAGGCGGTCGACACTCGGTCGGCCAGTTCCGGGTCGGCGGCGACGAGCAGCCAGGTGCCGGCGGGACCATGGGTCGGCTGCGGGGCGGTCAGGGGTTCCCAGCTGATCCCGTAGTGCCAGTCGTGCCCGTCGGCGGTGGGGCGCGGAGTCGGTTCGGGCCAGTAGCGGCGTCGTTGGAAGGCGTAGGTGGGCAGTTCGGCCGGGATGCCGGCCGGGTGCGGGGGGACGACGGCCGTCACCGGCCCGCCGTGGACGAACAGCTCCGCCATGGCCCGGTCGACGCTGGCGGCCTGGTCGGTGTCGCGGCGCTGGAGGGGCACGACCGCCCGGCGCGGGGACGGCAGCAGGCACTCGCGGACCAGTGTGGACAGCACCGCGTCCGGGCCGGCCTCGACGTAGGTGGTGACGCCGGCGGCGTCCAGTGATCGCAGGGCGTCGGCGAAGCGGACGGTGCGGCGTACGTTGTCCAGCCAGTACCGGGGGGTGGCGAGTTCCGTGCCGGAGGTGATCCGGCCGGTGGTGGCGGAGACGAAGGCGATGGCGGGCTGGCCGAACGTGACGCCGGACAGCACGTCGGCGTACCGGTCGAGCATGGGGTCGATCGCGGCCGAGTGGAACGCGTGGGTGACCGTCAGCCGGGTGGTCCGCCAGCCGCGGGCGGTGAACACCTGCTCGGCGGCGCTCACGTCGGCGTCGGTGCCGGACACCACCACCGACGACGGGGCGTTGACGGCGGCGACGTCGACGGGTCGGTCGAGGGTGCCCAGTGCGGCGAGCACGTCGACCTCGCCGGCGCGGACCGCGCTCATGACACCGCCGGGTGGTAGCTGCTGCATGAGGGAGCCGCGGGCGGCCACCAGGGTGGCCGCGTCCGGCAGGGAGAGCACTCCGGCGACGTGGGCGGCGGTGATCTCGCCGAGAGAGTGGCCGAGCACGTAGTCGGCGGTGTGGCCGAACGACTCGTACAGCCGGAACAGCGCGACCTCGACGGCGAACAGCGCGGGTTGGGCGTAGCTGCTCGTGTCCAGCTCAGCGGCGTGGGGGGTGGCCGGGGCCGCGAACACGACGTCACGCAGGGGGATCGGCAGCGTGGCGTCGAAGTGCCGGCACACCGCGTCGAACGCCCGGGCGAAGGCGGGGAACCGCTCGTACAGGTCGCGGCCCATGCCGGGTCGTTGCGCGCCCTGCCCGGTGAACAGCACGGCGGCGCGGACGGTGCCGCAACGTCCGACGTGGACGGCGGGTGTGGGTTCCCCTGCGGCCAGGGACCGGAGCGCGGCGAGCCGGTGCTCGCGGTCCTGGCCGGTGACGACGGCCCGGTGGTCGAACAGTGTCCGGTGGGCCGCCAGCGTGTGGGCCACGGCGGGGTCTTCCAGGTGCGGATGGGTGGTGAGGTGGGCGTGCAGCGCCGCGGCCTGGGCGCGCAGTGCGGCGGTGCTCCTGGCGGACAGGATCCACGGGTGGTGGCCTGCCGGTTCGTCGGTGTCGGCGGGCTGGTCGGTCGTCTGTTCGAGGACGACGTGGGCGTTGGTGCCGCCGATGCCGAAGGAGGACACGGCGGCGCGGCGGGGCCGGCCGGTGTCGGGCCAGTCCCGGTGGTCGTGCAGGAGTTCGACCGCGCCCTGCGTCCAGTCGACGTGTGACGACGGTGGTGTCGCGTGCAGCGTCGCCGGAAGCTGGCCGTGCCGCATGGCCTGGACCATCTTGATGACGCCGGCCACGCCGGCGGCGGCCTGGGTGTGGCCGATGTTCGACTTCACCGAGCCCAGGTAGAGCGGCCGGTCGGGGGGTCGGTGCCGGCCGTAGGTGGACAGCAGCGCCCGGACCTCGATCGGGTCGCCGAGGCCGGTTCCGGTGCCGTGCGCCTCGACGACGTCCACGTCGGCCGGGGAGATCCCGGCGTTGGCCAGTGCCTGGACGATGACCGCCCGTTGGGCGGCGCCGTTGGGTGCGGTGATGCCGTTCGACGCACCGTCCTGGTTGGTCGCGCTGCCGCGTACCAGGGCCAGCACGGGGTGACCGAGCCGGCGCGCGTCGGACAGGCGTTCCACCAGCAGCAGGCCGGCGCCTTCCCCCCAGCCGATGCCGTCGGCGTCGTCGGCGAACGCCTTGCAGCGTCCGTCGGCGGCGAGGCCGCCCTGGCGGGCGAACTCCCGCAGCGGGGCGGTGCTGCCCATCACGGTGACGCCGCCGACGAGGGCCAGGTCGCACTCGTGGGCGCGCAGCGCGCGGACGCCGAGGTGCAGTGCCACCAGGGAGGAGGAGCAGGCCGTGTCCACGGTGACCGCCGCTCCGGTCAGGCCGAGGGTGTAGGCGATCCGACCGGACAGCACGGACAACGAACTGCCGGTGACGGCGTCTCCTTCGCGGACGCCGTCGGCGCCGGTGGCGCTGGGGGCGTAGCCGGTGAAGGCGGCTCCGACGATGACGTCGGTGCGGCTGCCGCGCAGCGTGGTCGGGTCGATGCCGGCCCGTTCGACGGCCTCCCACGCCGATTCGAGCAGCAGGCGCTGCTGCGGGTCCATGGCGAGCGCCTCGTTCGGTGAGATGCCGAAGAACTCGGCGTCGAATCCGCTCGCGTCGTGCAGGAATCCGCCCAGGTTGGGTCCGACGTCCGGCGGGGCCCACCCCCGGTCGGTCGGCAGGGTGGTGACGGCGTCCGTGCCGGCGGCGACCAGGTTCCACAGCGCGTCCGGGGAGTCGACGCCGCCGGGGTAGCGGCAGGCCATGCCGACGATCGCCACCGGCTCCAGGGACCGGGCCTCGACCTCGGCGAGCCGCTGGCGGGTGTGCTGGAGCTGGGTGGCGGTCTCGCGGAGGAAGTGGCGGAGTCGCTCGGAGTTGGTCACGGACCCTCCTCGGCTGGTGACGGTCGGCCGGCTCACGAGATCCCGAAGTTCTCCTGGAGGTAGGAGAACATCTCGTCGTCGCTGGCGGTGTCGGACAGCGATCCGCCCGCCGCCGCGCCGGCCGTCCAGTTCGCTGTCAGTTCGGACAGCCGGGCGGTCACCCGGGCCCGGGCCTCGGCGGTGAAGGCGGTGGTGTGCAGGTCGGTCTCCAGCCGGTCGAGGTCGGCGAAGATCGCGTGCGACGGTGGAGGTTCGTTCTCGGGCAGCAGGGTGTGGAGTATCTGTCGTGCCAGCAGCTGCGGGGTCGGGTGGTCGAACACCACGGTGGTCGCCAGTCGCAGGCCGGTGGCGGCGTTGAGCCGGTTGCGCAGTTCGACGGCCAGCAGGGAGTCGAAGCCCAGTTCCCGGAACGGCCTGTCGATGTCGATCGCCTGCGGCCGGGTGTGGCGCAGCACCCCGGCGGCGCGTTCCCGCACCAGCTCGGCCAGCAGGTGTTCCTGGTGCGCCGGTTCGTGGGCCGCGAGCCGTTCCCGTAGTCGGGCCGCGTGGTCCACGCCGCCGTCGCGGTCGTCGTCGGCTTCGACGAAGTTCTCCACGAACGTGCTCGGGCGCAGTGAGGTGTAGGCGGAGATGAACAGCGACCAGTCCAGGTCGGCCACGACCACGGTGGTGTCGCCGCCGGCGACGGCCCGGCCCATCGCGGTGATCGCCGGCTGCGGGGCCATGGCGCGGACCCCGACGAGGTCGAACAGGTCGCGTAGCTCGTCGGGGGTCGCGGTCAGTCCGGTCTCGGTCCAGCCGCCCCAGGCGATGGCCGTCGCGGTCCGGCCGCCGGCACGACGGCGGCAGGCCAGGGCGTCGAGGTGGGCGTTGGCGGCGCTGTAGGCGGCGTGTCCGGCGCCGCCGAGCACGCCGGACAGCGACGTCATCAGCACGAACGCGTCCAGGTCCGCGTCGGCGAGCAGGGAGTCGAGGTGTTCGGCGCCGCGTACCTTGCCGGCGACCACCTCGGCGAACTGGGCCGTGGTGAGGTCGGTGGTGAGGGTGTGGCCGCCGCTGACGCCGGCCGCGTGGACGACGGCGCGCAGCGGGAGGTCGTCCGGGACGCGGCTGAGGGCAGCGGCGAGGGCCGTCCGGTCGGCGGTGTCGCACGCCTCGAAGGCCACGGTGACGCCGCAGGCGCGCAGGTCCCCGGCGAGGCTGTCGGCTCCCGGCGCGGTGGCACCCCGGCGGCTGAGCAGGACGAGGTGCCGGGCACCGTTGCGGGCGGCCCATCGGGCGATCCGGGAGCCCAGGGCGCCGGTGCCGCCGGTCACCAGGACGGTGTCCCTCGGTTGCCACCGGAGACCGTCGGGGCCGGGTGCCGGTGCCCGTACCAGACGGCGGGCCAGCACCCGGGAGTCGTCCACCGCGACCTGGTCCTCGCCGGTGCGACCGGACAGCACGGTGGGGAGGT
Organism: Micromonospora sp. WMMD735; assembly: GCF_049178995.1. Classification (NCBI taxonomy): domain Bacteria; kingdom Bacillati; phylum Actinomycetota; class Actinomycetes; order Micromonosporales; family Micromonosporaceae; genus Micromonospora; species Micromonospora sp. WMMD735. The sequence goes on along the minus strand of NZ_JBMHMJ010000002.1, from coordinate 450,948 downwards.
GGGCCAGGGCGGCTGCCTGCGGCAGTGGGGGCAGGTCGGCCAGGCCGGCCAGCAGGCGCGGGTGTTCCTGGGCCACGGCGAGGCCGAGACCCCACAGTTGGGCCTGTGCGGGGTCGGGTGTGCCGGTGGTCGCCGTGGTCGCGCCCCAGGTGAGGCACCACAGTTTCGCCGCCAGCGTCACCTGGGTGAGCGCCTGGACCAGGGCCAGGGTCAGGGCGACGCCGCCGGGGACGTCGGGCTGGTCCGGGTCGGTGTGCCGGGTCAGGGCCAGCAGCGACACCACGCCGACCACGGCCGGGGCGTCGCGCACCCCGTCGCGCAGCCGTTCGGCCACCCGCCCGCCGCTCGCGTCCTGCGGCGACAGCGTGACCGTGCGCAGGTACGCGCCGCTGTCCCGGAGCCGGGCGAGGACCCCCCGCAGGCGGTCGTCCCGGTCGTGGTCCGCCGGCTGGACCACCACCCAGGTCCCGAGCAGGCCGGCCGGCGGCTGTGGTGGCAGCGGTGTCCACGAGACGTGGTAGCGCCAGGAGTCGGCGAGCGTGGTCTCGGTCGACTGCTGACGCCAGCGGGCGATCGCCGGCAGCGCCGCCCGCAGGGTGGTGTCGTCCGGTACGCCGATGAGGTGGGAGAGCCCGGCCGGGTCGGTGCGTTCCACGGCGTCCCAGAACCGTTGGTCCGCGACGCTGGTGCGGGTGGCCGGGGTGCCGGGTCGGCGGTCGTCGGCGCCGTCGGCCTCGGGGAGCCAGTAGCGGTCGCGCTGGAAGGCGTAGGTCGGCAGGTCGACGACGGTCGCGCCGGTGAACGCCGCCCGCCAGTCGACGTCGACGCCGCGGGTGTACGCGTCGGCGACGGTGGCCAGGAACTGGCGTCGGTCGCCGCGGCCGCGCCGCAGGGTGCCGATGACCGTGGCGTCGGTGCCTGACTCGTCGATCAGGTCCTGGACGCCCATGGTGAGCACGGGTTGGGGGCTGACCTCCACGAAGAGGCTGTGCCCGGCGTCGAGCAGGGCCCGTACCGTGGCGTCGAGGGCCACCGGCTCGCGCAGGTTGCGGTACCAGTAGGTGGCGTCGAGGCCGCGGGTGTCGAGGTGGGTGCCGGTGACGGTGGAGTAGAAGGGGACGTCCGACGGTCGCGGGGTGAGGCCCGTCAGTTCCGACTCGATCTCGTCGCGGATCTGCTCCACCTGGCCGGAGTGTGCCGCGAAGTCGACGCCTTCGATGCGCCAGCGCAGCATGCCACGGGCCGACAGTTCGCGTTCCAGGGCGGTGAGGGCGGCGTCGTCACCGGAGACGGTGACGGCGGCCGGTCCGTTGACGGCGGCGATCCACAGCCGGTCCTGCCAGGGTGTCAGGAGTTCCCTGACGTCGGCGACCGGGGCGAGCGTCGAGAGCATCGCGCCGGCGCCGCGTAGCCGTCGCAGGGCCCTGCTGCGCAGGGCGACGATCTTCGCGGCGTCGGCGAGGGAGAGTGCGCCGGCGACGTACGCGGCGGCGATCTCGCCCTGGGAGTGTCCGGCCACCGCGGCGGGGCGGACGCCGTAGGACGCCCACAGTTCGGCCAGCGCCACCATCGTGGCGAACAGGACCGGCTGGACGACGTCGACCCGGTCCAGGGTCGGCGCGCCGGGCACTCCCCGGACGACGTCGAGCACCAGCCAGTCGAGCCAGGTGGCGAGGGCCTGCGCGCACTCGGTCATGGTGCGGGCGAAGACGGGTTCGGTGTCCAGCAGGTCGCGTGCCATGCCGTCCCAGTGGGTGCCCTGGCCGGAGAAGAGCAGCACCGGTTGCCGGGCGGTGTCGGTGCGGCGTCCGGTGACGGTGGCCGGGTCGGGCCGGTCCGCGGCGAGTGCTTCGAGGTTGTCGAGGAGGGTGGTGCGGTCGGTTCCGGTCACGACGGCGGTGTGTTCCAGGGTGCTGCGGGTCGTGGCCAGCGAGTAGCCGACGTCGGCGGCGTCGAGGTCGTGTTCGTCGACATGGGCGCGCAGGCGTCGGGCCTGGGCGCGCAGCGCCTCCGGGGTGCGGGCGGACAGCACCCACGGCAGCAGCACGGCCGGTGCGGGTCGGGGGTCGGTGGTGGTGGCGGGTGCCTGTTCGAGGACGACGTGGGCGTTGGTGCCGCTCATGCCGAAGGACGACACGGCGGCGCGGCGGGGGCGGTCGACGGTCGGCCAGGGTCGCTGTCGGGTGGTCAGGCGTACGGTGCCGGTGGACCAGTCGACCCGGGTGCTGGGCTGTCGGGCGTGCAGGGTGGCCGGGAGGACGCCGTGCCGCAGCGCCAGTACCATTTTGATCACTCCGGCGATGCCGGCCGCGGCCTGGGCGTGGCCCAGGTTGGACTTGACGGAGCCGAGCCACAGCGGTTGTCCGGCCGGGCGGTTGCGGCCGTAGGTGGCCAGCAGCGCCTGCGCCTCGATCGTGTCACCGAGCCGGGTGCCGGAGCCGTGTCCCTCGACCGCGTCCACGTCGCCGCCGGTCAGCCCGGCGGCGGTCAGCGCGGCCTCGATCACCTGCTGCTGTGCGGTGCCGTTGGGCGCGGTCAGGCCGTTGGAGGCACCGTCGGAGTTGACGGATGAGCCGCGCAGCACGGCCAGGACGGGGTGGCCGTGCCGGTGCGCGTCGGACAGCCGTTCCACCAGCAGCACACCGATCCCCTCGCCCCAGCCGGTGCCGTCGGCGGCGTCGGCGTACGACTTGCACCGGCCGTCCGGGGCGAGTCCGCCGTGTTGGGCGAAGGCGACGAAGCTGGCCGGGGTGGCCATGACGGCCGCGCCCGCGACCAAGGCGAGGTCGCACTCGCCGCTGCGCAGGCAGTGGGCGGCCAGGTGCAGGGCGACCAGTGAGGACGAGCAGGCGGTGTCGACCGTCAGGGAGGGCCCGCGCAGGCCGTAGGTGTAGGAGAGCCGGCCGGAGCCGACGCTGCCGGACACTCCGGTGAGCAGGTGCCCTTCGAGCCCGGCCGGGGGTGGGACGGCGGTGAAGGCGTAGTCGGTGTTGCCCATGCCGACGACGACGCCGGTGCGGCTGCCGCGCAGGGACCGGGGGTCGAGGCCGGCCCGTTCGAAGGCTTCCCAGCTGGTTTCCAGCAGCAGCCGGTGCTGCGGGTCCATCGCCAGGGCTTCGCGTGGGGCGATGCCGAAGAAGCCGGCGTCGAAGTCGGCGGCGTCGGTGAGGAAGCCGCCGTTGCGTACGGGCGGGGGGCCGGCGGCTTCGGTGCCGTCGTGGGCGACGGTGGACGGTGGTGGCCAGCCACGGTCGTCGGGGAAGCCGGTGATGGCGTCCGTGCCGGCGGTCAGCAGCTCCCAGAGGTCCTCGGGTGAGCGCACGCCTCCGGGGAAGCGGCAACTCATCCCGATGATGGCGATCGGCTCCCGCTGGCGTTCCTCCTCCGCGCGGAGCCGATGGGTGGTCCTGTCCAGCTCAGCGGTAACTCGTTTGAGGTAATCCAGCAGTTCGTCGTCGCTCACCAAGATCGAGGCTCCTCAATTGTCAGAACGCCTGATCTATGTACCCGAGTCGGACCACGTGGATCTTCCGTAATCTGACTCGCGTGACGCAGGCCACAGGACACGACGCCGGCCTCCGTTCGACCACTCCCTGTTCAACCCACCTTCGCGCGGGACACGGGTCGTACAGGAGGTCGAGCGGATTCCATTTCCGGGATTTCCCGGCAATCGCGCGAGACACGATTTCCGCCACCCACTAAATGGACGGATGAGTCATCTGACCTATGTCCGGAGATTTGTCGGATGCTAGCCTCGCTCGCGGTGGAGCCGGACGACGGAAACCGGTAGGCCGGGTCCCGGAGTCCGCCACGTCGGCAGCGGACCCGCATCGGGGCTGCGCGCCGCCGGACGTCCGCTCGGGGCGAGGATCGTCGAGGGTCGGGGGCACACGCATGGGAGTCGGGTCCGACAGCCGGCCGGTCGCCGTGGTGGGCGCCGGGGTGATGGGAACGGGCATCGCCACGACCGTGCTCGGCAGTGGACGACCGGTGGTGCTGGTCGACAACGACCCGGCGGCGCTCGACCGGGCCACCCACACGATTCCCCTCCAGCTGCGCCACGCCCGGCTGATGAACGCGGCACCGGCCGACGGGCGACCCGGCCGGCTGGTGACGGCCACCTCCGTACGGGAGCTGGGTGGGGTCTCGGCCGTGATCGAGGCGGTCAGCGAACACCTCACCGTCAAGACCGCGATCCTCGTCGAGGTGGCCGGGGCCGTCGGCACGGACGTCCCGCTCGTCACCAACACCTCGGGCATCCCGATCGACGAGTTGGCCGGGGCCCTGCCCCGACCGCACCAACTGGTCGGCACGCACTTCATGAACCCCGCGTACCTGATCGACCTGGTCGAGGTGATCCGAGGGCCGCGTACCGGCGAGGCGACCGTGGCCGCGCTCATGGCCCTGCTGGCGGGCCTGCGCCGACGCGCCGTGCAGGTGCGCGACTCGCCGGGTTTCGTCACCAGCCGGCTGCTGCACCCGATGCTCAACGACGCGGCCCGCCTCGTGGGGGACGGCATCGCCACGGCCGACGAGGTCGACGCCCTCATGCAGGGCTGCCTCGGGCACCGGACCGGCCCGCTGCGCACCGCCGACCTCATCGGTCTGGACAACCTGGTGGACTCGCTGGCGGCGCTGTACGAACGCACGGGCGAGCAGCGGTACCGGCCCTGCGAACAGTTGACGGCGAAGGTGCGCGACGGCCATCTCGGCCGCAAGTCGGGCCGCGGTTTCTACGACTACACGGAGGTACTGTCGTGACGGTGGAGCAGAGCGCGGAGATCCTCGACCCCGAGGAGACGTTGCGGTCGTACCTCACCGACCGGCTCAAGACCTCCGTCGAGGTCGGCCAGGACCTGTTCGACAGCGGGCTGGTCAACTCGCTGTTCGCGATGGAGCTGGTGGTCCACCTCGAACAGACCTTCCAGATCGCCGTGCTGGGTGCGGACCTGCGGTTGGACAACTTCCGCTCGGTGCGGTCGATGGCGGCCCTGGTGCGGCGGCTGCGTGACGACCATGGCCGGTGAACGCCGTACCACCGCCACCGCCCGCGACCTGACCAGCACGCTCATCGGCGACCGGGCCGGCGGCTGGGACCTCGCCGGTGAACTGCCCGTCGCGGTGTTACGGGAGCTGGGCCGGCAGGGTGTGCTGTGCGCCCAGGTGCCGGCGGAGTTCGGCGGGCTCGGTCTGAGCAGCGCGGACAACGGTGAGCTGACCGCACACACCGGCGGCCTGTGCAGCTCGGTGCGTAGCGTGCAGACCTCCCAGGGCATGGCGGCCTGGAGCATCGGCCGGTTCGGGGACGCCGACCAGCGGCGGCACTACCTGCCCCGGCTCACCGGCGGGCAGCTCGCTGCGGTGGCGTTCAGCGAAGCCGACGCCGGCAGCGATCTGGGCGCGATGACCACCCGCATCGAGGTCGTCGACGGTGAGGCAGTGGTCACCGGGGAGAAGGTGTGGACCACGGCGGCCACCTACGCCGACCTCATCCTCGTCGTCGGCCGGTTCGGGTCGGGGGCGGCCGTCGCGGTCGTCCCCCGCGACCGTCCGGGGGTCCGGCTGACCCGGGTCCCGCATCCGTCGGGGTGCCGCGCGGCGGGTCACGCCGACGTCCGTCTCGACGCCGTCCGCCTTCCCGCCTCCGCGATCCTCGGCGGCGGTGGGCACGACCTGTCCATGCTGGTGACCGCGATGCTGCTCTACGGGCGGATGTCCGTCGCCTGGGGGTGCGTGGGCATCCTGCGCGAGTGTCTGCGGGTGTCGGCCACCCACGTGCGTGCCCGCGCCCAGTTCGGCACCGAGCTGGCCCGCCACCAGCTCGTGTCCCGGCACCTCGCCGAACTCCTCGTCGCCGAGCAGGTGGCCAGCCGTGCCTGCGAGCACGCCAGCAGGTGCTGGGACGACGGTGATCCGGGGCTGGTCGCCGCCGTGGTGCTGGCCAAGCAGGTCAGTTCGCGCAACGCGGCGCGGGGCGCGGCGACGGCCGTGCAGTTGCTGGCCTCCCGGGCCGCCCACGACGGGAGCCCGGTGGCCCGGGCCTACCGGGACGCCAAGCTGATGGAGATCATCGAGGGCACCACCGAGATCTGTCAGCTCATCCTCGCCGACCACGCGCTGGCCACGGCGGGGAGGGCCGATGCCTGACCAGCCGGTGAAGTGTCTCGTCTGGGACCTGGACAACACGCTCTGGCGGGGCACCCTGCTGGAGGGCGACGACCTCCGGCTGCCCGACGAGGTACGTGAGGTGATCACCATCCTGGACGCGCGGGGCATCCTGCAGTCGGTCGCCAGCAAGAACGACCACGCCCTCGCGTGGCGGCAACTGGAACGGTGGGACGTCGCGGAGTACTTCCTCCTGCCGGAGATCGGGTGGGGTCCCAAGTCCGAGTCGGTGCGCCGGATCGCCGACGGTCTGCGGTTCGCGTACTCCGCTGTGGCCTTCGTCGACGACCAGCCCACCGAACGCGCCGAGGTCGCGTTCCACCTGCCCGACGTGCGCTGCTACACCCACGAGGAGGTGCCCGGACTGCCGCGCCGGCCGGAGTTCACCCCGGCGGTGGTCACCGAGGACGCCCGGCAGCGACGCCGCATGTACCAGGCGAACGTCCGACGTACCGCCGTGCAACGCGACTTCGCGGGGCCGGACCAGGAGTTCCTCCGCTCGCTGGACCTCCAGATGTGGATCGACCGGGCGACCGACCGGGATCTCGCCCGGGTCGAGGAGCTGACCCGGCGGACCAGCCAGATGAACGCGACGGGCGTGCACTACTCCGATGCGGCGCTGCGGCGGCTGCTCGACGATGCCGGCCACGAGGTCCTGGTGACCACCATGGCCGACCGGTTCGGTCCGCACGGGGCCGTCGGGGTCGTGCTGCTGGCGCGTCAGGAGGGTGTCTGGCAGGTGAAGCTGCTGGCCACGTCGTGTCGGGTGGTGCAGTTCGGGGCGGGGGCGGTGATCCTGAACTGGCTCGTGGACCGGGCCTTCGCGGCCGGCGTCCACCTGGTGGCCGACTTCCGCCCGACGGAGCGCAACCGGATGATGGAGATCGCCTACCGGTTCGCCGGTTTCACCTCCGATCCCTGTGCCTGCACGGCCGGGTGTGACCGTCCGGACGAGCCCGACACCCAGCATCTGCATCTCGTGCCGACCCCCCGGGACGCCCCCGGCACGATCCGGGTCACCGCCACCGACCTGTTCCCGGCGCGCTGAACCCGCCGGGGTGTGGACCGCCGCCCGGGGCCGGGCCGACAGATCCGATCGACTGTGAACACTGGAGGCCGTAGGTGACACCGACAGCAGACGACAACGCCACCCGGGTCGCGGAGATGTACGACGGTTTCGTCGGGGCGCAGATGCCGGCGAACCTGCACTTCGGCTACTGGTCGGACGACGAGGACCAGGTCGACCTGATCGCCGCGTCCGAACGGCTCACCGCCCGGCTGATCGAGCGGCTGACGCCCGCCTCGGGTCAGCGCATCCTCGATCTGGGGTGCGGGGTGGGTGGTCCGGCGCTCGACCTGGCCCGCTCGTACGACGTGGAGGTCGTCGGCATCACGGTCAGCGACGGTCAGGTGGCGGAGGCCACGGCGCGGGCGCAGCGGGGTGGGTTGGCCGACCGGGTGCGTTTCGAGCTCGCCGATGCGATGGAGCTGCCGTTTGACGACGCGTCGTTCGACGGTGCGTGGTTCTTCGAGTCGCTGTTGCACATGCCGGACAAGCAGCGGGCGTTGTCCGAGGCGGCCCGGGTGCTCAGGCCGGGCTCGCGGCTGGCCCTGGCCGACTGCTTCCGCCGGCCCGGTTACGACGAGCCGTCGGAGGTCGTCAACCTCATCGACATCGACGACTACGCACCGCTGCTGCGGGAGGCGGGGTTCACGGTGCTCGACCTCCGGGACGTCACGGAGCACGCGGTCTTCCCTCCCCCGGCGCAGGAGCAGCTTCGGGAGTACATCCGTCTGCATCCTGACATCGCGCGGCTGTACGGCACGAGCATCACCAACTGGCTGTTCCGGGACGAGGAGGGTGCGCACGAGCGTGGCCCGGGTGGCTTTCCGGGGTACGTCCTGATCACGGCACAGCGTCGGTGACGTTCCGCAGTAGCGGTGACCGTAGATAATGTAACGATGACCCGTCGTAACAGGAGGATCGCCGGGTGGACGGCCGGGGTGGTCTGCTCGCTGGGCCTGGTCGGCCTCGGCGTGGCGTTCGCCCGCATGGGCGTGACGGAGGCCGACAAGTGGGCCAGCACGCTCGGGATCTTCGCCACCGTGCTGGGGCTGGCGCTGACCGCCTACACCGCGGCAGCGACCCGCAGGTCCGCGTCGCACGGCGGGCCGGTCGACCGGGTCGACAACACGATCCGGGGCGGCCAGTTCGCCCAGTCGGTCGTCCAGGCCCGTGACCTGACCGTCGGCGGCCCGTCCTCCCCCGCACCCCCGGAGGCCGTCGCCGGTGCGGTGACCAACACGATCACGACCGGCACGTTCCACGGTCCGGTCGTCCAGGCCCGTGACATCGTCCGGCAGCCGCACGATCCGCCGGTCCGCGACGACGGGACCGACCCGTCCCGGGGCTTGTGACGTGAAGGGCGACGGCTTCGGGCGACGGCTCTTCGGCCGGCGGACGGAGGGGACGACCTCGAACACGATCACCGGCGGAGTGTTCCTCAACGCGGTGATCCAGGGGCACGCCATCACCGTGACCCTGCCTCCGCAGGTCACTCCCGCCGGGTTACCCCGGGCCTCGACGTCCTTCACCGGCCGGGAGACCGAGGTCGAGTCGCTGCTCAAGGAGTTGGCACCCGGTGGGGGCACCGGGGCGGGACCGGTGTCGGCGGTGGCCGGACTGGCCGGGGTCGGCAAGACCGAACTGGTCGTGCAGGCCGCCACCCGGGCACGACGACGGCCGGGCTGGTTCCCCGGTGGAGTGCTGTTCGTGGACATGTTCGGCTACGACCCGCTGCGGCGGCTGTCGCCCGACGCGGCACTGCTCGGCCTGTTGCAGGCGCTGGGCCTGCCCGGTGAGTACATCCCCGCAGGCGAGCAGGACCGCAGCGCGCTGTTCCGTAGCGTGCTGGCCGCCTACGCCGCACAGGACCGGCGGCTGCTCCTGGTGATCGACAATGCGGCCAGCGCCGCCCAGGTGACGCCGCTGCTGCCGAGCGACGACAGCACCGCCACATTGATCACCTCCCGCCACACCCTGGCGGTCGGGGCCCGGCTGCACGACTTGGGGGTGCTGGACGTCGAGACGTCCGTGCGGCTCCTGGCCGACCAGTTGGAACAGCTGCGCGGCCCGGCCGACAGCAGAGGGCACGACGAGCCGCAGGCCGCCGCCGAGATCGCCGGACTGTGCGCGGGCCTGCCGCTTGCGCTGCACATCGCCGCCGGTCTGCTGGCCGACCCCGGCACCCGTACGCTGGCCTCCCTCGCGGAGGCGTTGCGTGCCGCGCACACCCGGCTGGACCGGCTGAGCCGGGAGGACCGTGCGGTGCGTGCCGCGTTCGACCTGTCCTACCGGCAGCTGAGCCCCCTCCAGGCCCGCCTGTTCCGGCTGCTGCCGGTCAATCCCGGCCCGGAGGTCGGCACGGAGGCCGCCGCCTGTCTGGTCGACACCGATGCGCACCGGGCCGAAACGCTCCTGACGGATCTGGCCCGCGCCCACCTCGTCGAGGCCGGCCCCCGTTGGGGACGATGGCGGATGCACGACCTGGTCCGGCTCTACGCGCAGGAGCAGGCGGCCGACGTCGATGCTCCGGACGCCGCCCGTGCCAGGCTGTTCACCTACTACGTTGCGGCCACCGCCGCCGCCAGTGCCCATCTGCAGCCTCCGTCGATCGCCGCCGCGCTCACCGCGAGTTCCGTCCCACGGGAGGCGCTGGCCCGGATCGAGACCACCTACGGGGCGGCCGGGCAGATGCAACCGCCCCCGGTCGTGGCCACCTTCTCCACCCGGGAGCAGGCGCTGGCCTGGTTGGAGACCGAACGGCCCAACCTGGTCGCCGTCTGTACGACCGCGGGCGTGCACGGGCACCGCACGGCCAGCATCGGGCTGGCCTCCCTCCTGCACATATTCCTGTCGTTCCGTCGGTACCTGTCCGAGCTGATCACCGTCACCGACAGCTTCCGGGCCATCTGCCGGCAGGCCGGGGACCGGCACGGCGAGGGCATGGCACTGAACAACCTCGGCATGGCCCTCAACGAGGCGGGCCGGTCCGACGAGGCCGTCACCGCCCACACCCGGGCGGTCGAGCTCATCATCGGGCAGACCGGTGAACGGCACGACGAAGGCATGGTGCTGAACAACCTCGGCCTGGCCCTGCGGGCGGTGGGGCGGTTCGACGAGGCGATAGACGCCCACACCCGGGCGTTGGACATCTACCGTGAGATCGACGCCCGGCACAGCGAGGGCCTGGCGCTGAACAACCTCGGCCAGGTGCTGCGGGCGGTGGGGCGCTTCGACGAGGCGATAAGCGCCCACACCCGGGCCGCCGAGATCTGCCGCGAGACCGGGGACCGGCAGGGTGCGGGCATCACCTGGAACAACCTCGGCGCGGACCTGCAGGAGGTGGGCCAGCACGAGCGGGCCGTCACCGTGCACACCTGGGCCATCGACGTCTTCAGCGAGCTCGACGACCGGTACCACGAGGCCGAGGCCCAGCACTATCTGGGCTCGGCGCTGCAGATGGTCCAGCGGTTCGACGAGGCCGTGGCCGCCCACACCCGGGCCGTCGAACTCTTCGGGGAGACCGGTGACCGGCGCAACGAGGGCTTGGCGTTGACCGGCCTCGGCCTGACCCTGCGCCGTGCTGGACGGTGTGCCGAGGCGGCAACCGCCCACACGCGGGCGGCGCAGGCATACCGCGACACCGGCGACCGCGGCGGTGAGGGCGCGGCGCTGAGCAACCTCGGTGTGACCCTGCAGGACGCGGAACGGTTCGCCGACGCCACCGCCGCCTACGAACAGGCGGTGCAGGCGTACCGGGAGGCCGGTGACCGGCAGGGCGAGGGCGTCGCCACGAACAACCTCGGCAACAACCTGCGGGCAGCGCAGCGGTCGGCGGACGCCGTCGTCGCCCATCGACGGGCCGCCGACATCTTCCGGGCGGTCGACGACCGGCACCGCGAGGGCAAGGCTCTGCTCGCCCTCTGCCTGGCCCTGCTCGACACGGGGCAGGTCGAGGAGGTGCGACGCCACTACGAACGGGCGATCGAAGCGTTCGCCGGTGTCGACGAACACGAGAGCGCCGCGTTGGTGCAGCGGTGGCTCGTCAGTCTTCACCCGGGGGCGATCCCGCCCGGGAGCATTCCGCCGGAGTTCCACCAGGCGGCGTTCGTCGTGCTGATGAGGCTCGCGTTCGCCGAGGCCAGATCCGGTAGGCAGTCGTTGTGGGGCGGTTCCGGAGCTGTCCGGGACCCGTCGGACGGCAGCTCGGCGCCGTAGCTCCGCCGGGTCGGTGATGCCCTACCGGGACCGATCGACCACTCGCCGCCACCTGATCCGCGCCGCGCGACGACCGGAAGGGCTCGTCGTTCACCGTCCGAGGGGGCGGTAGCGCAGGTGTACGACGCCGTTTCCGAATCGGCGCTCCTCGAGAAGCTCAAGCTCGGCACGCATGCCGGGCGGCAGCCCTGGTTTACCCCCGCCGACGACGATGGGCAGGATGAACAGCTCGCACTCGTCGAGCAGTCCGGCCTTGAACGCCTGTGCCGCGAGGTTGGCACCTCCGACCATCAGGTCGCTGCTGGCGGTGGCCTTCAGTTCGCGGACGGCAGCGGGCTCGAAACGGCGTTCGATCCGGGTGTCGGCAGTGGAGACTCCGGTGAGGGTGGTGGAGTAGACGATCTTGCTCGCTCCCTGCCAGACGCTGGCGAAGTCGGCCATGAGGTCCGACTTCTCCGCCAGAGCGGGGTCGGTCTCCCAGACGGCCATCGCCTCGTACAGGCACCGCCCGTAGAGGAACGTGCCCACAGGCCGCAGGCATTCGGTGTGGAACGCGAACACCTCGTCGTCGATGGGCAACCAGGCGAAGGTGCCGCGTTCGTCCTCGATGTAACCGTCGAGCGAAACGTTGTTCATGTAGATCAGCTTTGCCATACCCCTACCTCTCGGTGGTCAGCTGCACATGCACCAGGTTGGCGTCCAGCTTGGTGAACGCCTGACGCCAGCCCTCCCCGCTCGGCCGCGCCAGCTGTTCGGGGAGCCACTGGCGGATCTCCAGTCGCGTCCGTCCGTCCGGGTCGTCGTGGAACTCGATGCGCAGTCTCGTCTCGAACGGCTCGATGCCCTCCCGCAGCCGCCCACTGACGCGCATGACACCGTCGATCAACTCGCCGTCGACGACGTCGGTGAGGTCGATGTGGACGTGCACGCGAATGCCGGGGTCAGCGGCGTTGACCTCGGTCCACCGTTGGAATCCGCCGGGGCGCACGTCGAACTCGATCTCGTCGCGCGGCAGCGAGTTCCCGAGCGGGCCCCACCATGCCGCCAGGTGTTCGGGATCGGTGAAGGCCCGGTAGACGAGTTTCCGCGGCGCGTCGAACAGACGCGAGATCGCCAGCTGCGGCGTCGTCGGTCTCATTCCCTCTCCTGATGGTCGTCCGCCGCCGGCTCAGCGGCCTGCATCGCGGCGAGATGGACGTCGAGGCGGGTGAGGGACGAGTCCCACGAACGCCGGTAGCGCTCGATCCAGTCGGCCGCCTCGCGCAGCGGGCCAGCCTCAAGGTGGCTCGCGCGCCACTTGCCCGACCGCGACCGCGAGATGAGCGCGGCGCGCTCAAGCACCTTCAGGTGCCGGGACACCGCCGGCATCGAGATCGACAGCGGAGCGGTGAGCTCGGTGACCGTCGCGTCGCGTGCGGCCAACGTGGCGATGATCGCCCGTCGGGTGGGATCGGCGAGCGCCGAGAACACCACGCTGAGCTGATCGGCGGCTACCATCGAGAACCCTCTCACTTAACCAACTTGTTAAACGTATAGTGCTGCAATCGGCACTGTCAACGAAGGGGTCGACCACCGCCATGCGCCGACTGTCCGATGTCGCCCAGCAGACCGGGGGCAGCGAGGCCACGGTGCGCGGGTGCTCGACGACCGTCCCGACGTGGTGACGAAGACCCGCCAGGCCGCTCTCACCGCTCTCGAATCGCCGGTGTCGCACACAGCCCGGATGGCACCAGGTGCCATCCGGGCTGTTCAGCGCCAGAGGGGGTCGACGTGCGGGGGCGGTGCCGCATCGGGGACGTCGAGGAGAGCGCGGGGGCTGAATACCAGATCCTCCGCCTGCGCGGAGGTTCCCGAATCGAACGGAATAGCAGGAAGCACCCGCATGGCCTCGACGGTCACAGCTTACCCGGGGATCAACTCGTTGAGTCGGCCCAGGGTGAACGCCTCCGATCCGTCCGGCAGGTTCTCCGGTGCCTCGATGCCGACGAAGGTGACCGGCTCGTCCGGCAGCCGACCGTCCCACGTCGTCACCTCGGCCCGCGTGCGCCACCGGTCGACGAGGTAGGACACGGTGAGGTACCGCCGCTCCATCAGTGCCCGTACCCGGTCGGCCGTGGTGAAGGTGTTCTCCTCCACCCGGTTGAACGACGGCCGTCCCGGCAGGTACAGGTGCAGCCACACCGCCTGCCAGCCGCCCTCGTTCCTGGCGAACACCAACGGCAGCGCCACCCGGCCCTGACCACGCAGCTCCGACCGGGCCCGCACCGTCCGGGCGTCGAACGGCGCGCCACCCTGGTCCCGCGCCCGGGTCTGGTACCCGAACATCGACTCGGCGACCTCGTCGAACGACTCGCCCGCATAGATGTTGACCTGCGGAACGACGTACCGTCCGCCGACGGTCAGCGGGACGTCGATGAACTCGGTCGCGCCGTTGCGCGCGTCGGTGAGGTCGCCGGAGTGCACCACGCCGTCGTGCCGGTAGTTCGTCCAGGACACCTGACCGGAACTGTGGAAGTCGTCGTCGAGCAGCAGCAGCGACAGGTCGTAGTCGGTGCGACGGCTGGTCTGCCGCCAGTACGTGAACAAGCGCAGCAGCTCACCGGAGACCGACGCCCGTGAGCCCCTGGGCAGGACCGCGAAGCCGCCCTCGGCCGCCTTGCCGGACAGCGGCAGGGCGACGTCGAGCACCTGCGGATCCACCAGCAGCGGCCGGTGCCACTGCGGCAGCCGGGCGGTGATCTCGGCGTCGAGCAGCGCGGACAGCTCGGCCACCAGCCCGGCCGGCAGCGGCGGCCGCTCGTCGGGGCCGACCCAGGCGGTGCGGGAGCGGCTCGCATACATCCGGGCCGAGGCGGGGGTCAGCCGGTTGTCGACGTGCTCCCGCAGCGAGAGCAGCACCCGGCCCGATGCCGAACCGAGCGCGCCGGTGACCGCGTCGACGACCGTGCCCCGCTCCGATGCCGAAGCCAGCCGCAGCAGCCGGTCGGCAGAGCGCAGGAGCAGGCCCGGCGCAGCCGACAGCACCGATGCGGCCGGACCGACGGCACCGGCGCGGATCGCCGTCTCGGCCCGGCCGGCGAGGTTGGGCACCCGCCGCTCGCCACGCGCGACAGTGAACACCGCCTGCGCGTGCGGCCACTGGTCGTACTCGTGCGGGTGCAGCCGTTCCCCGAGCCGCTTCCAGCGCTCCGCGTAGCGTGCGACGTCACCCAGCTTGTCCGGGTGTGCGGCGACGACCTCGTTCAGCGCGGCCAGCAGCATCCGCCGCTCCGGGCGGCGGAAGGCACGGAACCGCGTGGGTGCCGCCAGCGAGACGTCCCCGCCGGAGACCTGGCAGGCCAGACGCAGCACGTCGGTCGTCGTGTCCACGCCGACCAGCGGCCGACCGAGGACGAGCCGGATCCCGTTGAGGACGGCCCGGTTCTCCCGTACCGGGATCTCGGCCGGCTGCGCGCCGTCGGCGCAGGCCACCGCCAGCTCGCCGAGGATCGCGAGGTCGGCCTCACCGTGCGGCGTCGGGCTGCCGGCCAGGGCCAGGTAGAGCCGTGCCGTCTCCACCTCGACGGTGTCACCGAGATGCAGCAGGGTCACCCGGTCACCGGCCGTGGTGACCAGCGTGTCGTGCGCGGCCAGCAGCTCCGCGTAGGTGTGCTGGTAGGTGCCGTAGGCCGGCAGGTCGAGCAGGTTCACCGCGCCCGAGAGGGCGGCGTCCCGCAGCTGCGCGTCGGTCGCCGTGCCGCCGCCGGTGAGCACGGCCGCCCGCAGCCGGTCGACCCAGAACTCGATGGTGTCCGGCACGTCGTGCGGGAAACCGATGAAGTAGGCGTTGTGCTGGACGTGGTCGCCGGCCAGCTCGCGTACCGCCGAGACGACCGTGGCGGCGAGATCCATCGCCGGCCCGGGGGCCAGGCCGCCGAGGTGCTCCAGCAGGGCCCGCGAGGCCGAGAACCCGACGCCGAGCAGCGCCGCGTCCAGCTGCCGGGCCACCGACGTGCCGTCACCGGGCCCGGCCGTGCTCGCCGGTACGCGCAGGGTCTTCTGGATGATCAGCTTCTCGATCACGTGCTCCTCCGTTCCGGTCGGCTCTGGCGGGTGGTGACGCCCGGTGGCGCAGTGGGTCGCCGGGGACTCGAACCCCGAACCTTCCGATCCAACAAGGAGAAGGAAGCGCACCCATCGCCGCACGAGCGGAGGGCGGACGCGCTACTCAGTCGGATGCTCTAGCCAGTTGAGCTAACGACCCAGATGTCGATCATGCATGAGTCGGGTCGACACGGCCACCGGGATTCGGGTGACCGCCCCGGGGCCGGCCGGCACGTGCCGCGTCCACCCCGGCTACAGACCGGCGCGACGCAGGGTGGGGCGGGACAGGAACGCGGCGGTGGCGGTGACCGCGATCGCCGCGTGGACCAGCAGGGCCGTGGCGAGGCCGAGATGCGCGAACAGGACGCCGATCAGCAGGTTACCCAGGGGAATCGCGGCGAACGCCACCAGCGCCAGCACCGCCAGCACCCTGCCCCGGTACTCCGGTTCACACCAGGTCTGCAGCAGCGACGTCCCCAGGCTCGCGGTCACGCCGAGCAGGGCGCCGAGCGCGACGAAGATCGCCACCACCGGGCCGAGGGAGGCCGCCGCCGCCAGTGCCGCGAGCAGCGCGGCCTGGGCCACGAGCGCCACCCCGAACACCGTGCCGGCGCTGCGGCGGGCGGGTACCGCGATCAGGGTGAGGGCTCCGGCCGCGGAGCCGACGGCGAATCCGGTGAGGAGCAGTCCGGCGCCGCCCTCGTCGAGGCCGCGCGCACGGGCGAACAGGGCCAGTCCGACGTTGAGCACTCCGGCGCAGCTCAGCTCGTTGAGAAAGAGCACCAGCAGCAGCCAGCGCAGCTGGGCGTGGCGCCAGGCGTACCGTAGGCCCGCCCGGACGCCGGCCGTGCCCGGACCGCGCGGGCGGTCGCCGGTGGCGGGCTGCTCCCGAGGCGTCGCGTACGGGCGGGTGACGGCGACGGCGACCATCGAGCAGACGTACGACACGGCGTTGAGGAGCGCGACCAGCAGTCCTCCGCCGAGCGCGAGTGCGTACGCGCCGACCGGTCCTCCCGCGGCCTGCCCGCCCCGCAGCGCCAGGGAGTAGAGGGCGTTGCCGCGGACGAGGTCGTCCCTGGCCAGGAGTTGGGGTCTCAGTGCGGCCGAGGCGGGGACGAAGAACGCGCCGGTGACCGACATCGCCCCGGCCGCCAGCAGCAGCACCCACCAGGGGCCCCCGACGAGCAGGGTGACGGCGGCGGCGATCATGACCACGGCGGAGGCACCGTCACTGAGAATGATCACCTTCCGGCGGCTGTGTCGGTCGGCGACCGCGCCTCCGTAGAGCAGCACCGCCAGCCGGGGCAGGGTGGCCAGTGCCAACAGCAGCCCGGCCAGCCCCGGACTGACGGTGGTGGCCAACGTCCAGGACAGTGCGATGTACCAGGCGGCGTTGCCCAGCGAGGACAGGCCGGTCCCGGTGACGAAGGCGAGATAGTTGCCACCGAAGACACGGCCGGAATGTGGTGGTACCGGACCGTCAGGTCCAGCGGACACCGCGCTTGTCGATTCCATCGGCTCCCCCGTCGGCACGCTGTGCGAGCCACCTCCGTGTGTCGTCCTGATGCCCTGGTTCCCGGACGGCGAACCGTGTTCCCGCCCGGCTTTCCGGGTCCCCCTGCGACAGCGCGGCGCGGGCGCTGCTAGCAGGCCGTGTCGCGCTCCGGCAGGTGCCCGTGCACCAGGTATGCGGTGACCGGGCCCGTCAGGCAGGTGTCGGCCGGGCCGTTGAGCAGCGGCGCGTGGGTCCGCCTGTCCACGGTGACCAGCCGGGAGCCGGTGATGGCCCGGGCGGTCGCGATCGAGTTGGCGGGTGGCACCGAGGCGTCGCGGAGTGCGGCGACGACGAGCGCCGCCGGTGCCCGGTTGCCGGCGAGCGGCGGCGTGTTGTCCCGGCTGACCGGCCAGAAGGCGCAGGGGTTGAGGTTGGCGATCGACGGGCCGAAGACGGGATAGCGGGTGCCGAGGCGGGCCAGGTCGTGGCGGTAGGTCGCCGGGTCGCGCGGCCACGCGTCGTCGCCGCAGCGGAACGCCGTGTTGACCGCGGTGTGGTTGTCCGCCGGCACACCCGGGGTGCCGGGCAGCGGAGCCGGTCGCGGGTCGAGCGGGATCGGCGGTGGGCGGTGGGCGAGGATGGCGGCGAGGTCGGTCGCGACCACCGGCCACAGGTGCTCGAAGTACGTCGCGATGACGGTCAGGGAGCCCAGTTCGCCGGCGGTCCAGGCGTGGTCTCCGGCCACGATCGGCTCGGTCGCCGCCCCGGCGAAGGCCCGGCTGAGGGTTGCCGCGACCTCGGTCGGCGTCGCGCCGAGTCCGAACGTCGCGCTGTTGTCGGCGAGGTATCCGGTGAAGGCGGCGTAGTTGTCCTCGAAGGCCGGGATCCGGGCCAGCTCGTAGGGACGCCAGGCGAGGTCGTAGTTGACCGGGCTGTCCAGCACGAACCGGTCCGCCCGGTGCGGGAACAGGGTGCCGTACGCGACGCCGAGCAGCGCCGCGTACGAACCCCCGAGGAAGGACAGTTTCCGCTCGCCGAGGGCGGTACGGATGGTGTCCATGTCGCGGGCGGCCTGTGCGGTCGTGGCGAACGGCAGCGCCCATCCGGCGTGCCGGGCACAGGCGCGGGCGTACGCGCGGGCCTGCGCGGCGGTGTCCGCCAGGGACTGGTACGTCGCGGTGCGCACCCAGTAGCCGCCCGGTTCCTCCTCCGGCTGGCCGCAGGTGATCGGGGTGCTGCGTTCGACGAAGCGCATGTCGAACCCGACGATGTCGTAGCGGGCGAGCACCGCGGGATCGACGACGGCGGCGAGGTTCAGCGGCTCGGGGACGCCGGCACCGCCCGGCCCGCCACCGGTGGTGACCAGTACGCCGCGGCGCAGCGCCGGGTCGGTCGCGGGGAGCCGGGAGATCGTGATGTCGATCGTCGGGCCGGCCGGCCGCGCGTGGTCGAGCGGCACCTGGACGGTGGCGCAGCGCAGGCGGCTGTCGTCGACACCGGGGCAGGAACGCCAGGCGAGGGTCGCCCCGCTGGCCGGTGCGGCCGGGGCGACGGCCACGGTGAGGAAGGCGACCACGACAGCGGCCATCGCGCGCATACACGTCCCCCGACAGTAGATCTGCACATGTCTATGTCGGACACGTTAGGGCGGGTGGTCCCCGCGTCGCAACGTGGCTTTCCGACACCGCGCAGATCCTCGGCACGGCCGCCCTCCCCTGCACCGGGTCGGCCGGTCCTGCGGGCAGGTGTTCAGGAGGAGCAGGTGTCGAGCATGTTCTGCAGGGCGGATTTCTCCGACGACTGCAGTCGCAGGCCCCAGGTGTACTTCACGGTGATCCACATCTTGCCGTAGGTGCACCGGTAGGCCGACAGGGGCGGCTGCCATGTCGACGGGTCCTGGTCGCTCTTGGCCTGGTTGACGTTGTCGGTCACCGCGATCAGTTGCGGGCCGGACAGGTCGTTGGCGAAGCTCTGCCGGCGGCTGGTCGTCCAGGAACTCGCCCCGGAGCGCCACGCCTCGGCCAGGGGGACCACGTGGTCGATGTCGACGTCCGACGCGGCGGTCCAGGTCGCCCCGTCGTACGGGCTGTACCAGCGCCCCGACGTGGCCTGGCAGGAGGAGTTGACCACGACCGAGGTGCCGTCACGCTTGAGGACCTGCTCACGGGTGTCGCAGCTACCGCTGACGGTGATCCAGTGCGGGAACAGGTCCCGGGAATAGCCACTGGTGGAACCCTCGGCGGCGACGGTGAGGGCGTTGAGCTGCGACTGCGCCGTCGCCTTCGACGGGATGCCCGGCGGCGTCGCCGCCGCCGTCCCCGCGATGCCGGCCGAGAGGGCCGCGCCGACGAACGTGGCGAGCGCCAGCGTCACGGCGCGCACCCGGGGCCGCGCGAGTCCGGGCGTCTTCGTGGTCGGTCGTGCCATGCCGTGCCTCCTGGTCGCCATCGAGAGCAGATGCAGTCACCATCTTCGATGAAAGTGACGGCTGGATGGCATCATCGTGAAGAGCCGCAGAGATCGGGAGCAACGCCTACTCACCGCTGCGCCGATCTGATTACGGAGCCGGCTGGCCCACGATCGGAAGCCCGTTCCCTGCCGCGTTCACCACCGGCGGAAGCTCCTGGACCGCCGGTTGCTCCGAGCGCGCCGCCGGGCTCGGTGGCCGACGGCAGCCGTGACCATCGGCCTGCTGCCGGCCACCGAACCCGGCGCGTTGCCGCCACGGACCAGATCGCGTCCGTCGCGATGAGCGGTGTCGGATGGCGTGGGCCGGGTTCGCGGGCGGGGCGTTGGCCCGTCGCCCGCCGTTCGCCGTCGACCGGGTGATCGCCGCGCGGCTCGCGGTCACCCTCAGCGTCCCGATGACGGTCGGCATGGTGACGGTCGCCGTCATGCGTGCCGGGCCCGTAGGCGTCCGCACCGTCGGCGGTCTCGGCGTGGCCCTGACGTCGTGGCGGCCATGCTGCTCGTCCGGGCCCACCGCAGAGCACTCTCGCCCGCCGGCACGAGCCCCGACGCCAGGATGGTTGAGCGGTCCGCCCCACGGCTCGACGATCCATCGGCCGCGACGGCGCGTACGGCCGAGGCCGGGTGCGGGCGGTCAGCCCGCGCCGACGGACGCCGGGCCGACCAGGTCGGGTGCGGTCAGGTGGAACGTCGAGGGAGCGGGTTGTCGGCGGGCCAGCAGGTGTAGTCGCTGGACGGCGCGGTCGGCGTCGACGGCGATGCGGTCCCGGCACGCGCAGCGCTCCTCGTCGAAGCCGGCGAACCGGTAGGCGACCTCCATCATCCGGTTGCGGTCGTTGGGCCGGAAGTCGGCGATCAGGTGCACCCCGGCGCGGGCGGCCTGGTCCACCAGCCAGGTCAGCAGGACCGTGCCGGTGCCGAAGGACACCACCCGGCAGGAGGTGGCGAGCAGCCGCAGGTGCCACACCCCGGGGTGCTTCTCCAAAACCAGCACGCCGACCGCGCCATGCGGCCCGAACCGGTCGGTCAGCGTCGTGACCAGCACCTCGTAGCGGGGGTCGGCCATCAGGGTCCGCAGCGTCCGGTCCGGGTAGTGCACGCCTGTCGCGTTCATCTGGCTGGTTCGCAGGGTCAGCTCCTCGACCCGGGACAGGGTCGCGGCGTCGGCCCGCCGGATGTGCATCGCCAGGTCAAGTGAGCGGAGGAAGTCCTCTGCGGGCCCGGTGAACCGGGCCTGCTCGTCCGCCCGCCGCTGACCGGCCTGGTACATCTGCCGGCGACGGCGGGCGTCCACGGTCACCGACGTCGGGGTGAACTCGGGGCGGTCGAGCAGGGTGGTGGCCATGCCGGCGTCGTAGCAACGCACCTGCGGAAGGTGGTAGGCGACCTCGGCGCGTTCGGCGGGCTGGTCGTCGATGAAGGCGATGGTGCCGAGTGCGAAGCCGAGCTGGTCGGCGATGCGTCGGACGGCGTCGGACTTGCGTCCCCAGCCGATCTGCGGTGCCACGAAGTACTCGGCGACGCCGAGCGCGCGCAGCCGGGCCCAGGCCGGCTCGTGGTCGTTGCGGCTGCACACCGACTGGAGGATGCCCCGGGCGTCGAGGCCGGTGATCACCGCCCGGATCGGGTCGGGGAGCACGACCTGCTCGTCTTCGAGCAGGACGCCCTGCCAGAGGGTGTCGTCGAGGTCCCAGACCAGGCACTTCACGGTCACGGGTGGCGCGGGCCGGGCCTCACTGGTCACGGCGGCTCCTTCGCGGGTTGTCGCTCGTGGGCCGTCCGGGCGGGTGACGGGCGTGGCGGCCCGGGCGGGCACGTCGGTGGTGGGGTCAGGCACCGTGGTCTCCGGATTCGCCGGTGCGGAGCCGGTCGACCAGGGCGGCCATCTGGCGTACGGTCCGGAAGTTGTCCAGCCGCAGGTCGGCGCCGCGCACGGAGACCCCGTACGTCTGCTCCAGGTGCACCACCAGCTCCATCGCGAACAGGGACGACAGCCCGCCGGTGGCGAACAGGTCCGTGTCCGGTGGCCAGGACCGCCCGGTACGCGCCGTCAGGAAGCGCGCCAACTCCGGTGCGAGGGTGTCGGCACGATCGCCGGTGTCCGACACGTCCTGGTCGGATGGCACAGTCATCACAGGTCTCCCTCGTAGTGGTAGAACCCCTGCCCGCTCTTGCGGCCGAGGTGTCCGGCCCGGACCTTGGTCAGCAGCAGCTCGCAGGGGCGGCAACTCTCGTCGCCGGTACGCTCGTGCAGCACCCACAGGGAGTCGACCAGGTTGTCCAGGCCGATGAGGTCGGCGGTGCGCAGTGGACCGGTCGGATGTCCCAGACATCCCTGCAGGAGGGTGTCGACGGATTCGACGCTGGCCGTGCCGGCGGCCACCACCCGGACCGCCGTGTTGATCATGGGGTGCAGGATACGGCTGGTGACGAAGCCGGGGGCGTCCTCGACCACCACCGGCTCACGGCCCAGGGCGGCGAGCAGCCGGCGTACCGCGTCCAGGGTGTGTGGGCCGGTGCGGGGGCCCCGGATCACTTCGACGGTCCGGATCAGGTAGGGCGGGTTCATGAAGTGGCTGCCGATCAGGTCCTCCGGCCGCGCCACCGACCGGGCCAGTTCGTCGATGGGGATGGAGGAGGTGTTGGACACCACCGGGGTGCCGGGTGCCACCAGGGCGGAGACGTCCGTCAGCACCTTGGCCTTGGCGTAGGGGTCCTCGGTGACCGCCTCGACCACGGCGGTCAGGGTGCCGGTCCGCCCCGTCGGGACGTCCGTGAGGGACGGCCCGACGTCCAGTGGGCCGGGCCGGACGTCAGGTGGCAGGCATCCCATCAGCCGGGCGGTGCGGACCTGCCGGTCGACCCGGACGGTGGCCTCGGCCAGCCGTCCGCGGTCCACGTCGATCATCGACACGGCGATGCCGTGTCCGATCGCCAGCGCGGCGATGCCCGTTCCCATCACCCCCGCGCCGAGCACCACCAGCCGTCGCGCCGCATCCGGTGTCGCGTTCTGCCCCGTCACCAGGGTCTCCCTTCGTTGCCCGGCCCGGTTCGCGGGCCACGCCGGTCACGGTCACACCTCGGAGTGGTCCGCCTTCCGCCCCTCGACGGACGATCCGTTGACCGACCGGGCTCCGTTGCCGGCCGGTGATCCGTTGCCGGACCGGGCTCCGTTGTCGGCCGGTGATCCGTCGGCGACTGGTGATGCGTTGGCGGTGGACGCGTCGGTGGCGGTGCCGTCGGTGGGGACGCCGGGGTCGGTGTAGAACTGCCGGGCCCACTGCCGGTACCGACCGATGGGGCCGTCTCCCCGGGCGAGCTTCGGCTGTTCGACGTGCTCCTGGTGGTGCCACATCAGCAGGTCCGCGCCGGTGTCGACCGAGGCCACCCGTTGGGCGATGACGCTGAGCAGCCGGGCGACGGGCATCGCCGTGGCCCGGGCGGCCCGCTCGGGCAGGAACGGTAGGCCGGCCAGTTCCAGTTTGGTGCCCATCCGCAGGTGGATCCGACCCGGGGTGGTGGGGGTGGCGTGCAGCATGACGTGCAGGTCGCCGGCACCGTTGGGCAGCCGGGTGCGGGCCGCGATGGTGGCCAGTCCGATCACGGTGAGGGTGTAGGACTGGCGGATCCGGCGCATGACGGTGCCCCGGGCGGTGGCGGTGACGGTGCTGACCGGCTCCCCCATCACCGGTGTCCCCTCGATGACCAGGTCCCGCAGTCCGTGAAGCGCCGGGAGGTGACCCCAGTCGAAGGCGTTCTCGATGACGTCCTGCGGGTGCCCGGCGATGTCGAAGGTGTTGTGGCTGAACGGTTGCCGATCGTCCATGCCGAAGGTCGGCACCTGCCACTGCGGGGCGAGGCCGAGGGCGTGCCACCACACGTAGATCGATCCGTTGGCCTCGCAGACCGGGAACTGGCTCAGGGTCGCCTTGGGTGGCGGCAGGTCGTAGCCGGTGCGGACGCAGGCCCCGGAGGGGTCGAAGGCGAACCGGTGGAACGGGCAGACGATCTCCTCGCCCTCGAGGGTGCTGCCGACGCCCAGGTGTGCCCCGAGGTGGGGGCAGCGGGGGCGGACCGCACGCAGCAGTCCACGGGGGGTCCGGTAGAGGACCACCTCGCCACCCATGATCGGGCGGGTGGTGATGGTCCCGGGGCGGACCTCGTCGGAGAAGGCCACACAGAACCACCCGTTCGGGTCGGGGCGGGTGGGCCGGTGGAGCCGGTCGGCCGGCGCGGCGGTGTGCCGACGGATCTCGTGGTCGCGGAGCAGTTGTTTGACCAGTGGTTTCATGGTTGTTCTCCTAGTGGGCGACCGGGCAGGTGCCGGGGCCCGATCCGACGGTCGGCGGCACGGGCTGCGACGTGGTGACCGGTGGCGCGTGGGTTGCGGTGGTCTCCGTCCGGCGCTGCCGCAGCCGCAGGCGCAGCCCGCGCGAGCTGAGGCTGGTTTCCACCTTGGGCCGGAAGGGTTCGTCGCTGACCGGGGTCAGCTCCCAGCGGGCCGTCACGGCGGTGAGGGCGAGGATCGCCTCGGTCAGGGCGAACTGGTCTCCGATGCACTTGCGTGCGCCGGCGCCGAACGGGACGTAGCTGGCCCGGTCGGGTGAGGTGTCGAGCCAGCGGTCCGGGTCGAAGCGGGTCGGTTCGGCGTACAGGTCGGGTCGGCGGTGGATCAGGTAGGGGCTGAGCACGAGGGTGTCGCCACGGCGTAGCCGCACCCCGTCGAGTTCGGCTTCGCCGGTGACGGTCCGGGTCATCATCCAGGCGGGCGGGTAGAGCCGGAGGGTTTCGGTGACCACCCGGGCCGCCAGGTCGAGTCGGGGCAGGTGTTCGGGGCCGGGTAGCGCGCCGGCCAGGACGGTGTCGGTCTCGGCGTGGAGTCGGCGTTGGAGGTCCGGGTGGGTGGCTATCAGGTACAGGGCCCAGGCCAGGGTGATGGCGGTGGTTTCCATGCCGCCGAGGAAGAAGGTGAGGGCCTGGTCGGCCAGTTCGGAGTCGCTGAGTTGCTGCTCGTGGTCGCTGCTTTCCACGTCGACCGCGGCGACGAGTGCGGAGAGCAGGTCGGCGTGGTCGGTGGGGTCGGCGCGGCGGGCGGCGACGATGTCGGTGATGGTGGCGAACAGCCGGGCGCGGGCCTGGTCGTAGCGTCGTTTGGCGGGGGTCGGCAACCGGCGGAGCAGGGCCGGGGTCATCATGCGGCGGAAGAAGGCGCTCACCACGGTGTTGGTGTCGGCCAGGGCCCGGCGGAGGATCTCTGCGGGGAGGGACCCGCTGAACATCGTCTCCATGGTGGCCTGGGTGGTGAGGGTCATCATCTCCCGGGTGACGTCGAGTACCTGGCCGTCGTGCCAGGAACCAGCGGTGGCGTCGGAGGCCCGGCCGAACACGGCCGCGTAGCCGTGCAGGCGTCGGGGGTGGAACGACGGTTGACACAGCCGCCGTTGCCGCCGGTGCAGCGGGTACGGGCAGGTGGACAAGCCGTCGCCGATGACCTCCCGGATCCGGTCGTAGATCGGGCCGCCCTTGTCGAAGGTGCGGTCGTTGACGAAGACGTGCCGGGTCAGGGCCGGGTCGCAGATGAGCAGTGCGGTGGTCGGGCCCAGCCGGACCCGCACCATCGTCGGGTATCCGGCCAGGGAGCGGATGAACGCCAGCGGGTCCCGCAGCAGGGGCAACGCGTGCCCGAGCAGGGGTAGCGCGCCGGGTGCCAGGGGTACCGACGCGGTGGTCGTCGTGTGCGTCGCGGTCATGGGTCACCTCGTTTTCCGGTCTGCCGTCGTCGCGCCGGGCGGCGGGCGGGTGATCTCGAGCAGGGCGGTGGTCCAGCGGAAGCCGAGGCCGAAGCTGACGACGAGGACGCGTTCCCCGACCCGTAGCGCGCCGGTGCGGAACATCCGGTCGAGGGCGAGCAGGACGTCGCACGGGCCGGCGTGGCCCAGGTGGCGGCCGAAGGTCCAGTTGGTGTCGGTGGCGCGGCGGTGCAGCGGGGGTCCGGAGAGCAGCAGGTCGAGCACGGCCGAGCCGATGGCGATGGCCACCACGTGGGAGATGTCGGCGGCGGTCAGGCCGGTCTCGTCCAGGACGGTGTCGACGCAGTGGCGGGTGCGGCGTTGCAGGGTGTCGATGTGGGGCAGGAGCCCGGTCTGTTCGGCGAGGAAGCGTCGTCCGGGGCCGGCGGCGTCGTCGTGTTCACCGGCGCGGGTCAGCACCTCCAGTTGCGGTTCGGTGGCCTGCGCGGTGGCCAGCAGCCGGGCGAAGCCGGTGCCGCGGGTGAGCACGGCGGCCGCTCCGGCGTCGCCGGCGACGTAGCCGATGTCGCGGACGTGGGCCCACCGCTGGTGGGGGAAGCGGGCGGCGGCGGTGACCAGGGCCGCCCGGGCGGTGGGTTGGGCGGTCAGGTGTTCGGCGGCGGTCACCAGGGCGGCCGCGCCGCCGTCGCTGGCCGCGCCGACCTCGATACCGGTGCTGCGGGTGGCTCCGAGGACCCGCAGCAGGTAGGGCGCGGGAGTGTAGTGGTCCTCGTCCTGGAAGGTGGCGTGGGCCAGCAGGCTCACGTCGGTGCTGGGGACGTTCGCGTGGCGCAGTGCCAGCAGGGCGGCCCGGGCGGCCATCTGGGTCGCGGTCTGCCCGGTCGAGACCGCTGCGGAGGTGAATCCGTTGGCGGCGGCCATGGACGGTCGGCCGGTCCGGGTGCCGTCCCACGGGTCGTGTTCGGGTCGGATCGGGGGGATCCAGGAGCCGGTTCCGGCGATCGTGATGTCGTGCCACAGCACCGTTGTCTCCTCGGCGGTCAGGGAAGGGCCGGTTGCGGGGTGTCGGCGTGCGGCCGGATCAGCCTTCCGCTGTGGTCGGTGGCGTGCGCGCTGACCCCGGTGACGCGGGCCAGGACGTGGCCGTCGGGGGTGGATGCGGTCAGCGTGCCGTCGGCGAAGCGGCAGTGCAGCCGGATCGTCGGGTGGGCGGCGCTGAGCTGGCAGTCGTTGCCGGGCCCGCCGAGGTCCACCGTCTCGATGCCGGCCATCGGGCCGACGAGGGGTGGCCGGTCGCCGTGGGGTGGCAGGAGCAGCAGGTGCACCATGGCGTCCAGCAGGATCGCCGGTACGGTCATCCCGGCCAGGGCCGGGCTCCATGCCTGGTGGTCGAGGCGGAAGGTGGCGCTCGTGCCGTGGGGTCCGCGGGCGTACTCGCCGGTTCCGGCGAACGGGCCGCTGAGGGTGATCGGCAGGTCGGCGGAGTAGACCGGCATCGTGAAGTCCGGTTCGGGGCGGTGCGCCGTCTGGTCGGTCGGCGCGGGCAGTGCGGGGTGCCGGTCGGCGAGCACGACGGTCGTCTCGCAGAGCAGGTCGTTGAAGCGCAGGACCTTGCCGTTGCGGCCGATCCGGTTGGTGGTGATCCGGACCGCCACCACGGCCCGGTCCGGGGACCGGTCGGTGAGTCGGGCCTCCACCGTGATGGTGCGGGGTGGGCCGGCGGACCTGACGGTCACCGACGTGTGGCAGGCCAGGTCACGGAATCCGGTGACGGTGAGGTCGGGGCAGAGGTGGGCGGCGGCCCCGGCGGCGGCTTCGAGGGCGAAGGTGCCGGGTAGGACGTACTCCCCGTTGACGCGGTGGTGGCGCATCCACCGGCCGTCCTGCTCGGCGAGGGTGTGTGGTTCCCAGGTCTTGGTGAACACCGCCCAGCGGTGGCCGCGCAGCAGGACACCGTCGAGCAGCGGCGTGGCCAGAGTCGGGTCGGGCGGGATGGGTGGCGGCGCGTCCGGTACGGGCAGCGGCAGCGGGCCGCCGGTGGTGTCGGTGTTGATCCCCCGCTGTCCCAGCAGGACGCGTTCCTCGTCGCGGATGAAGAAGACCGCCGCCCCGGTGCCGGGTCGGGTCACCGCGTCGAGGAACTGGGCGGCGCCCTGTCTGCTGCTGATGTAGGCGTCCATCCGGTTGCGGCGCAGGGTCTCCTGCATGGCGGTGCTGCTGGCGACGCCGACCTCCCGCCAGCCGCTCCAGAGGATGGCGAGTTCGCGGTGTCCGTCGGGTGCGGTGCGGTCCGCCCACGCGCTCGCGTACGCCAGGTATTCGTTGACGGCGCAGTAGTCGACGTCTCCGGGGGCGGGGGCGAGGGTGGCCAGGGTGCTGAAGTTGCACCAGATGCGGGGTGGCCGGCCGGTCAGGGCCCGTTTGAGGTTGCGGTAGCCGGTGGCCTTGGTGGCCCGTACCGCCCGGAAGTCGGTCAGGGTCTTCGCGTGCAGGGCCCGGGAGCGTAGGTCGAGGACGGTGTTGACGAGCAGGTCGATGCGTCCGTGCCGGTCCATGATCTCGTCGAGGACGGCGGTGGTCCGGTCCGCGTCGAGGACGTCGCCGACGCGGTGGTGGACCCGGTCGGGTCCGCACAGTTCGGTGAGCCGGTGCACGGTCCGGCGTACCTCCAGGCGGGCCTGGGCTCGTTCGTAGGCGTTCCTGAGGTCCCGCAGCGACGCGTCGGGGTGTTCGCGGCGTCCGGCGGCGATGTACGCGGCCTGGGGCGGCAGTTCGTCGTCGGTGTCCGGTAGCGGGGTGCGGCCAATGAGGTACAGGTGGGGTCGGTCGGTGGTGCGGGCCACGGCGTCGAGGAGTTCGGGGGTGATGCCCCGGGCCCCGCCGAAGGCGACCACGACCGCGCCGGGGGGCAGGGCGGGTTGCGGCGTCCGGTGCGGGGACTCGTCGTCGGCGACGGTGAGTTCGTACCAGTTCTGTCCGCGGCAGGCGAGGGTGTGCGTCGGTACGCGGGCGGTCGCGGCCCGGGCCAGTTGGGCCAGTGCGGTCGGGGCGTGCGACGTGTCGGTGATCAGGGAGTTTCCGCTGCACTGCGGGACTTCGGCCCGTACGGAGCGGACGAGTCCGGTGAACAGCCCGGCGAGGGGGTGGGTCGTTTCCTGCGGTAGTGCGGTGAGCAGCACGGCGGCCAGTGATCCGCCGGCCCGCAGGGCGGGCAGCGCGGCCCGGATGGTGGTGAACGCCAGGTCCTGGAGGTCCTCCAGGCGGGTGGCTTCGGTGTCGTCGGTGTCGTCGGCGGGGGTTTCGAGTCGGGTGAGGATCCGGATGTGGCGTGGCACGAACGGTAGGCCGGCCAGGGCGTCGGCGGTAGCGTCGGGCGGTACGTGGCTGGTGGCGTCGACTCCCGGCCTCGGTGACCAGATGGCGATGTCGGGGCCGGTGACGGCGGCGGCGAGGTCCGGGATGTCGGTGACCACGATGCTCCCGGCCGGGATCGCGGGCCCGTCGGGGTCCGGTGGGGTCAGCGGCCGCAGGTGGAGGGTCTGTCGGCGGCCGACGGGCTGCTCGGCGGGTTCCGGGACGGCCCCGTCGGGGTAGGGGCCGGTCGGTCCGGTGAACCGGATCGTGGGTGATCCGGGGGCGGCCGGTGGCACGACGGTGCCGGTGCCGGTGACGACGGCCCGGAGCACCGCCAGCAGGGCGTCGAGGGCCAGGTAGGTGCGGTCGGTGCCGGCGGCGGCGGGCAGGGTGTGGGGCGGGTCGTCGGTGGTGCGCCCGGGTGTCGTGGTGAGGGTGCCCAGGATGGGCAGGCCGTGTTCCCGGGCGGTGTGGCGGCGGGCGACGGCGACGACGGCGGCGCCTTCGGCGACGGTGCGCCCCGCCGGTACGAGGGTGTCCAGGTGCGCGTCCCATCCGCTGATCGGTCGCAGGCTCACCGCGCCGACGAGGGCCAGGTCGCAGGCCCGGTGGCGGAGCTGGCGCAGGGCCAGGTCGAGTGCGCAGTGGGTGGAGTCGCGGTGGGCGTAGACGCTGGTGCCGAAGCCCCGGAAGTCGTAGTAGTTGGCGGCCCGGCCGGACAGGATGCAGGAGACGGCGCCGGTGAAGTCGTCCTCGTTGAGTTCGTCGGGAACGACGTCGCCGGCGTCGGCGAGGGCCTTGGCGAGGTACTCCCGCAGTGTCTGGGCCTGCCCGGCGTCGGGGAGCAGGTCGAAGGTCGCGGCGCACTCCTGCGCGTGGACCCGCAGTGCGGCGCGGGCGTTGTGCGTCGTCGGCAGGCTCGCCCCGACCAGGATCGCGGTGCTGGGCCGCAGCGTGTTTCCCGGTTCACCGAGCTCGGTCAGGAGCGGTCCGAGGGCTTGGAGCATCATCAGGTGGGCGGGGTCCATGTGCCGCATCGTGCGGGGTGGGATCCGCACGTCGAGGGGGGACGGCAGCGGGTAGGGGCTGCCGAAGCTGGGCTGCGGGGTGGGGCCGTCGCCGACGAGCCAGGCGGGCACCCGGTCGCGGTCCAGGCCGGGCAGGTGGGTGTTCCAGCCGACGACGACGAGGTCTTCGGCGTCGGCGGTGCGGTCGATCACCGACGGTCGGTGGGCGGGTCGGGCCGTCGGTATCCGGTCGGCGAGCACCACGTGGGCGTCGGCTCCGCCGAGCCCGAACGAGGACACCCCGACCATCCGTGGGCGGGCCTCGTCGACCGGCCAGGGTGCGTCGGTGACCGGCACCGTGAGTCGGGTGCCGTCGCCCAGCAGCGGGTGGGGGTCGGTGACGACGGTGTGGCCGGGGATCGTGCGGTGGGCGAGGGCGACCAGCGCATGCGCCACCGACACGAGTCCGGCCAGGACACCGGTGTGGCCGAAGACCTGTTTGTTCGACGTCAGCAGGCACGGTCGGTCCCGTTCGCCGAGTCGTGACAGCAGGGAGCGTAGTTCGACCTCGTCGCCGACGGGGGTGCCGGTGCCGTGGGCCACCACCCAGTCGACGTCTGCGGCGTCGACGCCGGCGTCGGCCCAGGCCCGGCTGATCGCCAGTTCCTGCCCCCGGGTGGCGGGCGCGTGGATGCCCTTGCCCCGGCCGTCGGCGGCGAGTCCGGTGCCGAGGACGACGCCGTGGACGTGGTCGCCGTCGGCTACCGCGCGGGCGTACGGTTTCAGGGCGAGCATGACGGCGCCCTCACCGATCAGTGTCCCGTCGGCCGCCTGGTCGAAGGGGCGGATCCGGCCGCTGGCGGTGATGCCCTGGGCCCGGCAGAAGAGGGTGAAGCCGATCGGTTCGATCACCGAGGTGCCGCCGACGAGCGCGACGTCGCAGCTTCCCTCGCGGAGGGCTTTGACGGCGGCGTCGAGGCAGAACAGTCCGGTGGCGCAGGCCGCGTCGAGGGTCAGGTGTTGGGCGTCGGGCGGGATCAGGCCGCGCAGCGCGTTACGGGACACCGAGGCGGGTAGGTAGGCCAGGGGGTTGCCGCCGTCGCCGCCGTAGTGGGCGCTGATGGCGTGGTCGGCGAGTTCGGCCAGCCAGTCGTCGTCGCCGCTGCGCTGGATGGCGTCGCGGATGAGGCGTCGGTACTCGTCGCCGAGGACGATGCCCTGCGTGCCGAGTCCGGTCTGGTCGTGGATGCCGGTGGTCGCGGCGAGCCACCGGTCGCCGGGCCGGCGGTGTACTCCGGTCAGGGCCTGGACGGTGCAGTGGCGCAGCCACCGGGTGGTGCGTGGCCAGCCGGGGTGTCCCAGGAACCCGTCGGGTTCGGCGACGGAGGCGGGGTCGGGGACGAACCCCTGCACGTAGCCGGCTTCCCGGATGTAGAAGCTGTCGGTGTCCGTCGCGCTGGCCGACCAGAAGTGCCGTAGGTCGAAGGCGGACGGTTCGCTGGCCAGCAGGGCGCCTTCGCGGAGCCGGTCGTAGAGGTCGGCGGGGTTGTTGGTGCCGGGCAGGACCACCCCGAGGCCGACCACCGCGATGGCGTCCGGGTCGTGTTCGGGGCCGGTCTGTGGGCTGTGCGGCTGCGGGTGGTGGACCGGGCGTGGTGTCGCGGCGGCGAGGGCCGGTGGCGGTGCGGCGACGGCTTCGGTGGTCGCCGGGTCCGGTTGCGGTCCGGTGCGGGTCGCGGTGGTGGACGGTTGCGGTTCGGTGACGGTCGCCGGGGCCGGTTCGGGGGCGGCCCCGATGACGGCCGGGGCCGGTTCGACAGCGCTGGTTGCCGTCGTGGGCGGCGGCAGGGTCCGGGGAGGTACGCCGACCTGCGCGGCGAGTTTGCTGTGCAGTCGTAGGCCCTGCATGCCGCCGATGCTGATGCCGCCGTCGGCCACGAGCGTCTGCCCGGTGATGAATCCGGTGTCCGGGTGCAGGAGGTGGACGAGCAGCCGGGCCGCTTCGGGAGTGGAGATGGTGCGGCGGGTCAGGTCGCTGGCGCGTGGCGAGTCGCCGAGGGCGGCGGCCGGGTCGTCGAGGTTGACGACGATCTCGCTGGCCACGGAGCCCAGCAGGACGGTGTTGACCCGGATGCCCTGGTCGGCCAGTTCCAGCGCCAGGTACCGCACGAGGGACTCCAGGGCGGCTTTGGTGACGCCGCCGGGGCCGTAGCCGGGGACCGGCTGGTGGGCGCCGACGCTGGACAGGCAGAGAATGGCTGCTCCCGGGCGGCCGGCCATCAGCTCGGCGGCCCGCCGGGAGCAGTGGTAGGCGCCCATGACGTTGGTGGACCAGGCCCGCTGCCAGTAGGTGTCGTCGACGTCGAACAGGGGCAGGAACGCGCCGCCGGCCGCGTTGTTGACGAGGAGGTCGAGGCCGCCGTGCCGCTGCCGGATCAGGTCGAACATCCGGTCGATCTCGCCGCGTTTGGCCACCGAGGCCCGGATGAACTCCGCGCTGAGGCCGGCTTCGGCCAGTTCGGTGCGCAGCAGCTCGGCCTGGTCGACGGAGTGGAAGTAGTTGACGACGACGTGTGCGCCGCAGGCGGCCAGCCGACGGACGATGTCCGCGCCGAGGCTCTTGGCCGCGCCGGTCACCAACGCGATCCGGCCGTGCAGGTCTGACGTGTCGGTCATCGGGCGGTCGCCTCCGCCTGGACGACGGCCTGCGCGATCCGCCGCAGGGTGCCGACGGTCAGCAGGGAGGTGTTGGCGCGCAGGTCCGGCAGGCCGTACCGGTCGGCGACCCGGCCGAGCAGGGCGACCTGCTTGAGTGACTCCACGCCCAGGTCGGATTCCAGGGCGTCGTCGTCGCCGAGCAGCTCCGGCGGGTAGCCCAGGTAGTCGCCGTACAGGGCGCGGATCTCGGCCAGGACCGTCACGTACCGCCGGTCGGCGTCCGGTGCGGGCTGGGGTGGGTCGACCGTGACCGGGGAGGCCGGTGTCACCGGCGTCGGCGGCGTCAGGACTGACGGCGCAGCCGGGACGACCGCCGCCGGGGGTGGCGGCGTCGGGACGGCGGGCGTCGGGACGGGTGGTGGTGGAGGGGCCGCGACGGGTGGCGCAGGCGCCACGGGTGGCGGGGCCGCCGGGACACGCAGGGGTGCCGGCGTCCGCACCGGGGGTGGGGCGGTGTCGGTACGGCTGGCGACCAGCGCCCGGACGGCCGCCACCGGGTCGTGCTCGCTCAGCGGTACGACCGTCTGGACGCCCGGGACCGACGCCTCGACGAACCGGGTGACGACCGGCCACTCCCCGCATTCGATGAACGTGTCCGCGCCGGCGGCGTGCAGGGCGCGGACCGTGTGCAGCATCCGGACCTGGGCGGTGAGTGCGCCGGCCACCAGGTCGACCGGGTCCTCGTCGCCGATGTCCCGGCCGAGCCACGGTGAGGTCACCCGCCACCGTCCGCCGCCGTAGGAGACGCGGGGTGCGGTGGCCCGCAGGTCCCGGGCGGCCTGCGCGACCGCCGGGGTGTGGGTGGGGTGCGGGACGTCGAGGCGGACACTGGGCCAGCCGAGCGCCTCGGCCACCCGTTCGGCCTCGTCGATCTGCCGCCTCGGTCCGCTGAGGACACTCTGTCGGGGGGTGTTCTCGCAGGCCAACACCAGGTGCGGGTGGCCGATCAGCCCGGCGAGTGACTCCGCCCGGCGGCCGTCGACCCCGACGGCGAGCATCGTGCCCGGCCATGCCTGCCGGGTCAGTGCCTCAGACCGGGCCACCGCCAGGCGGGCGGCGTCGCCCACCGAGACGTGTCCGGCGACGGCCAGGGCCCACAGTTCACCGATGCTCTGCCCCACGATCGCCACCGGTTCGACGCCCTCGGCGACGAGCAGGTGGTACGTGGCGAGGCTGACCGCGAAGATCTCCAGGTAGTGCACCTCGGGGCTGTAGGGGCGTTCGCCGGCGGCGTCCTCGATCAGGCGGGTGCTGATGTCGGGCAACCCCAACTCGCGGGCCGCCTTGTCGATCAGGGTCAGCGCCTCACGGACCGTTTCGTAGCGGTTGTGCAGGTCGCGCAGGGTGCCCGTACGGGGGGCAGCCACCGTGCCGGGCATGACGAAGACAGAATCCACCATGTGCGTCACCCTCGTTTCCATCCCGGTGGTCGGGCTGTGGTGCGCCGTGCCGGCGCGGGACAATCGACGACGTGCGATGCGGGTCCGGGGACGGTCTCCCCCGGGCCGGGCCGTCCGGCCGGGGCAGGTTCCCCGCCGGCTACTCGGCGATGCGGGACCGGTACGCCCAGCGGAAGACGAGCGGCTCGGTGTCGCTGTCGTCGGGGCGTTCGAAGTGCTCGTAGCCACCGTTGTGCGGGATCTTCACCTTCGGCGCGTCCGGTGGGACCCACTGGCTGCGCAGCTCGGGCGGCAGGCTCGCCGGACCGCCTTCGAGTGCGATCTGGATGGTGGCGTGGGGGGCTGTGGTGTCGTCCGGCTGGGCGGGGACGGTCATGCGGATAGCTTCCCCGGGCCGGACGAATGAGACATGCGTCAGCTGACGCAGAAAACCGCCGCACGGTCGGCGAGTCATCCGTCATCGGGCGCCGGCGTTGCGCAGCACCTCCCGGGCGATCTGGTTGCGGCTCTGCAGCCCGAGCTTGTGCAGGGCGCGGGAGATGTGCGTCTGGACCGTGCGGCGGGTCAGGAGCATCGTGGCGGCGATCTCCGGCGTGGAGCGGCCCTCGGCGACGAGCACGGCGACGCGCCGTTCGGTGGCGGTGAGTGCCGCCCAGCCCGACACCGGCCGGGACGCGCGGGGGCCGCTGACTCCTCGACGTACTCCCCTGCCCCGTAGCCGCGCCTCGGTGCGACGGACGTCCCAGGTCGCGCCCATGCGGCTGTACAGGCCGATCGCCTCGGTGGCGGCCGCCCGGCACTCGTCGGTCGCGCCGTGGCCGGCCAGCACCACCGCGAGGTCCTCGAGGGTCGCCGCCAACTCGGTCCTGGGGCCGGCCGACCGGTAGTGCTGCACGGCTGTGCGCAGCGGCCCGGGGTCCTCGGTGGCCAGGCCCATGCAGCGTTGCCGCATGGTCGCGGCCCGCCCCGGTGTCTTCTCGGCCTCGGTCCACAGGCGCGTCAGGTCGAGGGTGGCCGTCACGGTCGAGGTGTCCGTGCAGGCCGACGCCATCCGGATGAGGTCCGCGAACCACGGATGGTGGGGGCCCGTTCCGGTGTCGGGGCGGTGCTGCAGCATGGTGGCGAGCAGCGCGGCACCCCGTTCCGGTTCGCCCTGCTGTTCGGCGTGTACGGCCCGGGCGGCGAGGAGGAACCCCTCGCTGTCCTCGTCGGTGCTGCGGTCGGCGGGCATGTCCGGGTGGGAGTGCAGGTGGGTTTCGGCGAGCGCGCGGTCGTCGCGCCGGACGGCGATCAACGCGGTGACGCCCCGCCGTAGCAGTGCGGGTCCGCCCCGGTGCAGGCCCGGATAGAACGGGCCGCAGGGGTCGTCCGCGACCGGGGTCAGCGCCGTCAGTGCCTCGTCCCAGCGGCCGACCCAGTAGTGCAGCATCGCCTCGGTGACGCCGATGGACCCGGCCGCGACGTCGTGGGCCCGGCGGCGGATTTCCCGGGACAGTCGCAGCACCCTGTCGGCTTCGCGCCACCGGGCCATGTTCTGCAGGCTCACGACGCGGCAGTGCAGGGCGAACATCTCCAGTTCCGGGTGGCCGGGGTGACCGACGAGGGCGGTGAGCGCCTGTTCGGCGTACCGGAGTGCCGCCGGGTGGTCACGCCGGTCGGAACGGGTGAGGGAGAGCACGACGCTGGCGCCGGCGATCGCGCAGTCGTCGCCGCAGCGGCGGCCGGCGTCGAGGGCCTCGCCGGCGAGGGTCTCGGCTTCGCCCGGCCCGCCGGTGCCGGCCCGGCTGATCAGGGCCAGGGTGCCCAGGAGGCGTCCGCGCCACGGTTCGGGTATCGCCGTCCGTCGGGTGAGCGCCTGTCGCAGGATCAGTTCGGCCTCGTCGGTCTTCCCGCTGTTGTTGAGCGCGCGGATCAGCAGCCAGTGCAGCTCGCCGTGCGCGTCCAGTCCGGTGGACGACGCGAGGGCCTCGCGGGCCCGGTCGGCGGCCTCCTCCCACCGGCCGAGCAGCTGCAGCGCTCGGGCCAGTGCGACGCTCAGCGCGGCCCGGTGCGGGTCGTCTGCGGGGAGTTGTCCGAGCTGGGTGCGCAGCAGCCGGACCGTGAGTGCCGGGTCGGCGTCCGCCAAAGCGGGAGCGGAGCTCTGGAGCCAGTCGGGCACCCACCGGTTCTCGACGCCGCCCGCCGCTTCCAGTTGGCGCGCCACGGTGAGCGGTTCGGCGGCTGCGGCGGCCAACTCCCGGGCCAGGTCGAGGTGCAGCGCCCGGCGTAGCGGCAGCGCGACGGCGTCGTGCAGGGCTTGGCGGATCAACGGGTGGCAGAACGTCATTCGCTGTCCGGAGCCGGCGAGGATGCGGGCGGCGACGGCTCTCTGCACCACGTCGGCGAGGGCCCGCACCGGGCGGCCCAGCACGACGCTGAGATCGGTGACGGTGAACTCGGTGCCGAGCAGCGCGGCGGTCCGCAACACGTCCCCCGCGTCCGGCACCAGACCGAGTCGGCTGGTCAAAGCGGCGGTGAGGGCCGGGGGTATCCGGTCGTCGTCGTCACGCAGGTCCGCGTGCCCCGCCACGACCTGCACCAGGTCCTCCCGGGCCAGGGCGGCGGCCAGCTCGTGCAGATAGCGCGGGTTGCCGACCGCCGCGCCCGACCACCGGCTGAGGGTCGGGCCGGGTGGCGCTCCGAGCAGCCCGGTCAGGAGCTGGGAGACCTCCGTGTCGTCCAGCGGCGTGAGGCTCAGCAGGTGTTCGTGGCCCCGGCCGCCGCCGGCCGGCGTGTGGGTCGGACGGGACGGGTCCTGCCGGTGGGCGGCGACCAGCAGCAGGGGCAGGTGTTCGGCGTTGGCCGCCAGGCGTCGCCAGACCACGGTCGACGGCTCGTCCATCCAGTGTGCGTCGTCGACGATCAGGACGGTGGGGCCCGCCGCGCACAGATCGTCGACGAGGGAGACCAGCATGTCGGCCACGGCGGCCAGGGTCGACCCGGTGACGGGGAAGGTCGGCGCCCGGCCGAGCAGGGTCTGGGTGATCTCCGCCCGGGACGGATCGTCCGGCCGTTGGCGGACGCCGAGACAGGCGAGCAGGACGCTCAGTGGCGACTGGTGGGAGAGTTGGTCGGCGACGGCGTGGAACACCTGGTAGCCACGATCGGCCGCAGCCTGGGCGATGACGGTGAGCAGCGAGGTCTTGCCGATGCCCGGCTCACCGACCAGCCGGAGCACCGAGCCGCTCCCCCGTGCCAGCCGGGTCAACGCTGTCTGTGTGAGGCTCAGCTCACGCTCTCGCCCGACCCGTACCTCGGACCCGGACTCCGGGCCTATTCTCAGCATTCCCATCGAAGGTGAATTGCCGCCGAAGGTCTCTCCGGCGACGGACATCCTTTTCCCGGCCGAGCCCGAACCCATCACGTCGTATCGGCCGGAAATCAGCTCTGTGGTAGCCGCTGGACCGCGCCACAATGCACCGGCAGGCGAGCTGGACCGCCCTCCGCCAGATCAAATAAATGCCTGATATTGCGACTGCAAAACCGTATGATGAGCCATCCTCATGGGAAATGGTCGAAAAATCAAGGGAGGTTCGCCGGCTTCGCCGCAGGCCACTGCACAGGGGCACCACCAGGAAGAGCACCGGATCGCACAATACGTTTCGGTCAGGTTAATTTATGTTGGTCGGTGGGCACCTCGACGGCGGACAGACACGGCCGCGCCGCCGGGGCAGGCCGCCACCGCGCCCGAAGGACGCGAGGCCGACAGGGTGAATTCACATCGTCATCGCGAGGGAATTGCCGAATTCCTGCCCGCCTTCGTATCGAGTCCGGCGAGGTCGCCGAGTCAGCACGCCGATCACCACCTCGAAAGAGACGTGATCTCCCAAGGTCGAGTTCGATGCTACAACGCCGCCCGCCGAATCCGATAGCCCTGAGTGAATCATCACGTACCTTCGGTAACGGAGCTGGTGGTCGATGTGCCGCCCTCACCGCGCGGCGGGGAACGTGGCCGGACGCTTCACCTCGACTGCCGTCCAGGTGGTCGCCATGGTGCTGGCTGTCGTGATCGCCGTGCCCGCCCTACCGCTCGCCGTACGCGTCGGTGACGATCTCACGCCGGTGCCGGGAACGACGCCCGTCGCGCCGGGGCACCGGGTGGAATGCAGCGGGGTGACAACCGCTGTCCGGGCGGCTGACGGGAGCGGTTACGTCGGACCGTCATGCCATGATGCCGCTCACCTCAACGGCACGGAACACGGCGGGATGGTCACGGTGACGGTTCGGGACGACACAGCGACGGGCGGGGCTGCCGGCCAGTGGCCCCCGGTCAGCCCGCCTGGGCCCACCGTGCGGCGGTCCACCCCATGACCGGCTGGGCGCGACTGCACGTCAGCTACTGCCAGTACGAGGTGGTCACCGCGCCCGGCGGGGCCGGCATGCCCATCTACACCGTCGGCGACGACCTCCTGCACGTGGGCGGGCCGAATCACGTCACCGGTTTCTGCGGTATCCACACGGGTGAGATCGAGGCACGCCTGCGGGTGCTGGCCGGCCCGCCGACGGAGGTCGACGCGGGTTGGGACGCGATCAGTGAGGCGGCCCTCTGGAGTCCCAGTGGCCGGTTGTCGGTGGTCGGCCTGATGAGCGGTCCCGCGGAGAACCTCGACGACGTCGCCGTGCCGCGCGGGCTGATCCGCGTACGGGTGCACGCCCGCCGCCGCCTGCACGAGGGGGTACGCACCGACGACGACCCTCCCGAGCAACACGAGCTGCACGTGTGGGCGGTGAGCGAGCAGACGCCGTACCGCACGGTACTGGCCGACCCGACGGCACGCCGTTGGGAGCAGAAGCCGGCGAGGGCGGCCGAGTGGGCGATGCTGTCCCTGGTGCCGCGCCCGTCCACGCGGCCGGCGGGGATGCCGCCACGTCCACCCGACCCGGACGAGGACGACACCGGACTCGCCCGGGTGACGGTGGTCCGTCACCGGCCCGCACCGGTGACCCTGCCGGTGGGCGTGCTGCCCGTCGGTGACCTGGAGGTGCGCCTGGACCGGGTCGACGCGGAAACCCTCCGCTGGTCGTGGGCGACCGCCGAGTCACCGATCTTCCCCGACCCGCTGACCACCCTGCCGGACGACGAGCCCAGCACGGTACGGCTGACCACCGGGCCCGACGGCGTCACGCTGCGCCATGAGGGGGTACGGGGGCGGCACGCCGTCGCCCTCGGCCTGATCTGGGACCACCTGCTCGACGGCACCGCGCCCCTCCCGTGGACGGAGACCCTGCGCGGACAGGCCGCCGAGGCGACCGCGCAGGCCGAGAAGCTCCGGCGGCTCCGGGCCGAGCGGGAGGCCGAACGCTGGGGAGGCACTCCCCCGTCGGATCGTGTCCGCAGGCTCCTCGGACACGCGCAGTCCCTGGCCCGGATCGACCGCCGGTTGCTCGACCGGATCGAGGCGCTGCCCGCCGATCGCCAGCGGGAGGTCGCCTGCTGGGCGGCCCGCCGCGCGATGCGGGTGGCCGGGCTGGAGCAGATCGGCTGGATCGCCGATGCTCTCGCTGCCGCCGAGGCCGGTCGTCCGCTGCCCCGCGCCTTCACCGAGCAGCACGGTGCCGCCGCGTCCCGCCGCCTGTTGTCGGACCCCGAGGTGCCCCGTACCGTCATTCCCCTCGCGCCGAACCCGGCGGCGTACGGCACACTGCGCGTCACCGGGATGCTCCAACAGGCTGTCGCATTCCCCGCCCTGGTCGCGTTGGCCGAGCACGACCCGCTGGCCGCCGCGATCGACGCCGTCCGCGACGCGGCGCTCGCCCACGGCGGCGACCTCGACCGCTTCCTCACCGAGGCCCACGCCGCGCTGTCCTGAAGCGGAACGACATGACGAACGATCGGGAATCCACCGCGCCCACCAGGTTGGGCGGATGCTGACGGCGGGAATCGATCTCGCAGCGGAGGACACCGATACCACCGTGGCCCGGGCGCCGCACCCGGAGTCGACCCGGGCCGAACGGGTCGTTGCGAGCGACCTGCGCGGCCGAGGCCCAGCCCGGCCCTGTTCCGTCACTGGCGGGCGAGCACCTACGGCGTCGGCGCCGCTGCGCCACTCCCCCTAAAGCATCCTAGGATATTGCGTTCACGGCAGCGCTTCCGACCTCGGCCGGGTTGAGGGTTCCGCCCCCCTACCGGTGGGCTGCACGCGAGCGGTGACCGCTGGGCGCTGACGGCAGCGGGGTGCTCTCGGTGCGGCCGTCGCGGGGCGAGGAGTTGCGTCGTGGATGACCAGGTGGGATGAGGCCCGGCCCGGTCAGGTCCGATACCGGGCGCACATGGTGTTGACCGCTTCCCGCACCGCGTGCTCGATCGCGGTCCGCTGCGGCGCCCAGTCGGTGAGCAGGAGCGTGGGCCAGAAGACGAAGTTGGAGATCATCCCCAGGAACTGGGTCGCGGCGAGATCAGGGTCGTCGACCTTCGCGGAGCCGGCGCTGTCGGCGGCGGCGAGGTAGCGGCTGACCGACTCGAAGTAGGGCATCTTTCCGCGACTGAACTGCGCCTCGCCGAGTTCGGGGAAGCGCGGCAGCTCCGCGATGACGATGCGGAACAGCGCGGTCATCCCCGGGCGGGTGAGCAGTTCGACGTACCGGTGACCGATCGTGGTCAGGCCGACCGTCAGGTCCTCGGCCGACGGCTCCGGTGCGTCGGCGTCCTCGACCTGCCAGGACTCGGCCACGATCGCATCGAAAAGCGTCGCTTTCGTGGGGAACTGCTTGAAGAGCGTGGCCTTGGAGACCCCGGCCACCTCCGCGATCTTGGCGAGGGAGGTTCCGTCATAGCCGGAGGCCAGAAACAGGCAGGTGGCGGCCGTGAGGATGGCCGCGCGCTTCTCCTCGGCGACGCGCCTGTGGTACGCCGACGGCTCGGTGCTCATGGAGCCCAGTATGCCCGACGGCGAGGTGAGTCACTTGACTCACCTGTTCGCCGGGCCGTAGTGTCGGGCGGCGAGGCGAGCCGGTCAGCTCACCAACATCACCCCTCGAAGGACACGCCATGTCACGTTTCACCAACCAGACCGCACTGGTCACCGGCGGCACCGGAGGACTCGGCGAGAGCCACGTCCGGACCTACCACGCCGAGGGCGCGAACGTCGTCATCGGCAGCACGGCCGCAAGCCTGGGCAGGGCCACGA
The DNA here is from genome assembly GCF_049178995.1 of Micromonospora sp. WMMD735. NCBI lineage: Bacteria > Bacillati > Actinomycetota > Actinomycetes > Micromonosporales > Micromonosporaceae > Micromonospora > Micromonospora sp. WMMD735. The sequence continues at coordinate 410,060 of NZ_JBMHMJ010000002.1, read as the reverse complement.
AACTCGCCGCGGAACTGGGCGAACGGGCCCTCGCGGTCCACCTGGACGTCGCCCGTGAAGACGACTGGACAACCGCCGTCGCGGTGGCCGAGCGCACCTTCGGGACGCTGACGATCCTGGTGAACAACGCGGGCATCCAGAACGCCGCCACCACGATCGAGTCCACCGACCGCGCCCGCTGGGACCGCACCTTCGCGATCAACGTGACCGGGCAGTACCTCGGCATCAAGGCCGTCACCCCGGCGATGCGACGAGCCGGCGGCGGCGTGATCGTGAACATCGGCTCGACGATGGCGTACGGCGGCACCGCCCGCTACGCCTCCTACGTCGCGAGCAAGTGGGCGGTCCGGGGCCTGACCATGAGCGCCGCACTCGAACTGGGTCGGGACAACATCCGGGTGAACGTCATCCACCCCGGAGTCGTCTCGACCAACCTCATCCACGAACCAGCCGCGCCCGGCGAACGGCCGATCTCCGACTTCTACGACCCGGGGCCCTTCGCGATCCCCCGCCTCGGCGACCCCGCCGACGTCAGCGCAGCGCTGCTCTACCTCACCTCACCGGACGCGTCGTTCGCGACCGGGACCGAACTGGTACTCGACGGCGGCCTGCTGCTGGGTCCCGCCCTCCCGATCGACGTGGCCTGACCACGAACATCACCCAGTGGCTGCGGAGCGCCTGGTTCATCTCCTGGTGAGCGGCGTGGCCTGCCGGCCCGCGACAGGTACGCTGATCGTTCGTCATCGGACGGGGAGGCCGGCATGGGCTACGGCGACAAGCTCTTCTGGCTCTCGGTGGTGATTCAACGCAAGTACGCGCAGATCTGCGCCGAGTTCGACCTGACCCCCTCGCAGGCCACGCTGCTCTGCGCAGTCAGGAACGAGCCGCGCCAGATGGCCGACCTCGCCGCGTCGTTGGGGATGACCAAGAACGCGTTGAGTCAGCTGGTCGATCGCACCGCGCGGCGCGAGCTGGTCGGCCGGGCAGGCTCGGCGCAGGACCGACGGGTCGTCATGCTCAGTGCGACGCCCACGGGGAAGGTGCTCGCCGAGGCCTTCTACGCCGAGGTCACCAAGCGCCTGCCCGAGATCGCGAAGAACCTCGACGCCGCCGACCAGCACGACTTCGAGCGGGTGGCCACCGCCATCGTGGACACCTCGGACCTCTCGTCGCCCACCCCGCCCGCCACACCGTGAGGTCCCGCCACACCCACCCCTTGACGACGTTCATGCCGTGAACTAGTTTCGTTCACGACATGAACTAGTGAGGGGCGGCAGCGATGAGCACACCGACGACCGGCACCATCGCCATTTTCGGCGCGACGGGACAACAGGGCGGGGCGGTGGTCGACGCGCTGCTGGACCACCGGGCGCGGGTGCGGGCGCTGGTCCGCAACCCGGAGTCCGACCGGGCCCGGGCGCTGGCCGCCCGCGGTGTCGAACTGGCGGCCGTCCGGGCCGACGACCCGGCGTCGCTGGTCGCCGCGCTGGCGAGGGTCGAGGGGTTCTCCTTCATGACCCCGGAGTCGAACAGCCTCGAAGAGGTCGAGGCGGAGGTCCGCATCGGTGAGGTGCTCGTTGACGCGGCGGTCGAGGCGGGCGTCCCGCACGTCGTGTTCAACTCGGTCTTCGGAGCGGACCGGGAGTCGGGCGTGCCGCACCACGACTCGAAGCACCGGATCGAGGAGCACCTGAGGACGTCCGGACTGCGGGCCTCGATGGTTCGCCCGACGGCCTTCATGGAGAACTTCGCGAGCGTGATGGCACCGACCCTGGAGCAAGGGGAGATCGTGCTGAGACTGCCGCTGCCGGAGGACGTCGCCCTGAAGATGATCGCGATCAGGGACATCGGCCGGGTCGCCGCCGCGCTCCTGCTCGACAGGGCGCAGGCGTCCGGCGGAGCCGTCGAGCTCGTCGGCGACGAGCTGACGGGCCCCCAGATCGCCGCGGCGTTCGGCGGGTGTGCCGGGCTCCCGGCACGGTACGAGGCCCTCCCGTTGAGTGTGCTTCCCAACGAACTCGACCGGGCGATGTTCCGCCAGTTCGCGGAGGCGGCGGAACACGCCTCGGATCTCGCGGTGGTGCGCTCGATCGAGCCGACCACCCTGGACCTGGCCGGGTGGATCCGAGCCACCGGCTGGACCGTACCCACGAACGTGGCGGGTTCCTGAGTCTCCGGCCGCGACGAGCGTCCCGCGATCGCGCCCACGGTCCCGGCGCTGGGGGCACGGCAGCACGGGTCGGGCTCCTGCTGCCGTCTCTGGTGGCCGCGCAGTGCCTTCGGTAGCGTCGGGTGCACCCGTTCGCCGTTCTCGATTGGGGATGCCGCTTCGATGTCAGCCGTTGAGAAGATCACTGGTGAGCTGCGGGCCCTGATGGCCGGCGTCGAGCGGGCTCAGGGACTGACCGCCGCCGCCGACCGGCAGGCGCAGGAGGTGGCGCTGCGTGCCGCAGGTGCCGGCTTCCTCGCCGTCGCCGCAGGAGTGGCCCGGGTACGAAGCGCCCTCACCGATGTCCAGGGCGGTCTGGGGAGGATCGGGGATTCGATCGGTGAGGCGACGAAGGCCGTCGCCGCCGTACCCGAGCAGGCCACCCCGCAGGAGACGATCGCCGCGCTGACGCCCGTGCAGAGCGCCGTCGGCACCGCCCGCGACGCAGCCGGCGGTGCCCTCACCCGGACCGGTGAGACCCAGCAGCTCGTCACCATGGTCCTGCAGGGCGGCCAACCCGGACCGCTGCTGCAGGCCCTGGACGGCATCAGGCAGGTCCTGATGCAGGTCGTCGCCCGCACCAGCGGCGCACGGCAGGCCGTCGAGGAGGCGATCGCCGAGGCGCAACGGGTGGGATCAGCGGGTAACTGATCGCCCCGGCACCGGCCGGCATGGTCGAACCACTACGGCGTGGTCGACCTCTTCGGGCTGCTGAAGGCACCCGCGCGGGCGGCGGTGGCCGCGCTGCGGGCGACGCGGTCGGGAAGGTCCGCGTCCGTCGTCGCCCGCAGGAGCAGAAGCTCGTGGTACAGCGGGGCGGTGGTGGCGATGAGCAGCTGGCGTGCATCGGTGTCCGGCGGAATCTCACCCCGTTCGACGGCGCGGCGGGTGATGCCGGCGCAGCGGTCGTACCGGCCGGCCCAGAAGGTGCTCAGGGCCCGGGCGGCCCGCTCGGACCGGAACGACGCGGCGATCAACGCGACGGTCACCGGGTCGGTGGTCAGTGCGGTGTGGACCTCGTGGTTGACCGCGACCAGGTCACCGTCGAGCGATCCCGTGTCGGGCGGACGCCAGGCGTCGGCACCCGCCTCGTCGAGGACGTCGGCCAGCAGGCCACCGACGTCCCGCCAGCGCCGGTAGACCGTCGTGCGATGGACACCGGAGCGTTCGGCGACCACCTCGATGCTCAGGGAGTCGTAGCCGTGCTGCACCAACTGGGCGAGCGCGGCGTCGAGGACGCGGCGACGGACCGCCGCGCTGCGCCCGCCGGGTCGACGCGTGGGGGCGGTCACCGTCTCGTCGGGATGATCGCTTGTCGGTGGGGGCGACGCCATGCCACGATGCTATCGCTACATCCGTAGCCTTAACGAGCGAGGTTCCCCGTGACGCCTGACCCGACGGCCCTGCACCCCGTGGCGGCACATCCCCGTGTGGTGTTCCCCAAGCCGCTGGTCACCTCCCCCGGGATCGCCGTCGGGGACTACACCCACTACGACGATCCCGACGATCCGACCGGCTTCGAGCAGCGCAACGTGCTCTACCACCACGGGCCGGAACAGCTGGTCATCGGCAGGTTCTGCGCGATCGCGGCGGGGACCCGGTTCCTGATGGCCGGCGGCGACCACCCGGTCGTCGGCGGGAATCCGGCACGACCGATCCGGCGACGCTTCAGCGACGACGACGTCCACCGGCTGCGGCCCGCCGACCTGATCACCCGGCACTGCCGCACCCTGATGACCGGCACGCCCGCCGAGATCGAACGCACCGCCATCGGGTACGGACTGGAGCGGACCCCGTGACCCGCGTCGTCATCGAGGAACATCCCGTGACCGACGCCGGCAGCGGCCTGTACGGCGTCACCACCGGACCCGACGGCGCCCTGTGGTTCACCCTCGCCCACAGCGGCCGGATCGGACGGATGGTCCCGGGCGAGCCGGCAACCACCTACCTCGTCGATCCCGCCGGGCAGCCCACGATCATCGTCACCGGGCCCGACGGCGCGCTGTGGTTCACCGAGTCGCGGGCCCACCGGATCAGCCGGATCACCACCGACGGCGAGACCACCAGGTTCCCCGCGCCCAGCCGTGACGGCGGACCGTACGGGATCGCCCCCGGGCCCGACGGTGCCCTGTGGTTCACCGAGATGAACGCCGACCGCATCGGCCGGATCACCACCGACGGCGCGGCCAGCGAGTTCCCGCTCCCGGTCACCGGCGCCTACCCGTCGGCCATCACGGCCGGCGCCGACGGCGGCATGTGGTTCACGATGAACCGGGCGAACGCGATCGGCCGGATCGACACGGCCGGCACCGTCACCGTGCATCCACTGCCCACCGACGCCGCCGCCCCGGTGGGGATCACCGCCGGCCCGGACGGAGCCGTCTGGTTCGTCGAGATCGCTGCCGGCCAGATCGGCCGGATCACCCCCGACGGCACGATCGTCGAGTTCCCGCTACCGGACCGCACCGCCCGCCCCCACGCCATCACCACCGGCGGCAGCGGCGACCTGTGGTTCACCGAGTGGGCGGGCAACCGGGTCGGCTCCATCACCACCGGCGGGACGATCGAAGTCCACGATCTGCCCACCCCGCGCTCCGAACCGCACGGCATCGCCCTCGGGCCCGACGGGGCCCTGTGGACGGCCCTGGAGAACGGCACCCTGGCCCGGATCGGCCCCGCAGGTCGTTCCCGCGCGGGGTGACGTCATCGACGGTTACTGCTCATCGACCCGGTGGCTGGTCGCGCACATGCAGGCTGAAACCGCTGCGGCCAGCCGCCTCCAGGCCCTCCTTCAACCGCAGTGACGGGACCTCGTAGTCACCGGAGTTCTGCCGCCGGAACGCGATGGGTGCGGTGGTCTCCAGCGTCAGCAGTCGTTCCCTCCACCGTGTCGCGGCGTCCGCGAACGTGTCGTCGGACATCCTGTCGGCGCGGTACAGCACGAACGGCGGCAGCACCTCCAGGCCGGGGTAGTAGAGGATCCCGTGGTGGATCGGGAACAACAGGTCCTCGATCGGGCCGTTGATCCCGCGATCGGTGTAGTGCGACTCCGGGCCGCCGATGGTCACCGAGAGGATCGCCCGCCGACCGGCCAGCGTCCCCTCACCGTAACGTTCGCCGTGGCGGGTCTCGTCGTGCACGCCCACGCCGTAGGCGAAGTGGAAGGAGAACACCCGGTCCACCCAGCCCTTGAGGATGGCCGGCATCGTGTACCACCACAGCGGGAACTGGAAGATCACCGTGTCGGCCCAGAGCAGTTTCTCCTGCTCGGCCAGCACGTCGGGGGTGAGCGCGCCGGCGTCGTACGCCCCACCCGAACTCGGCACCACCCGCAGCGGGCTGGTGGCGTACCCGCCGAAGTCGGCCGCGTCCACGACGGCCTTCCAGTTCATCGCGTACAGGTCACTCACCCGCACCTCGTGACCGGCGGCCGCGAGGGTGGACACCGCGACATCCTTCAGCGCACCGTTCAGCGAACGCGGCTCCGGATGGGCGTACACGACGAGGGTCTTCACAGCTGGTCCTTTCGACGACCGGGTGTCGCCACCCATGCTCGACGGCCGGACCCGCGCCGTTCAGGGACGCGTGTTCCGTCGGACCGGACTTCCTGGTACTGGCAGGACCACCCGCACGCCCGTCGCCGCAGCGATACTGGAGGTCATGGACGATCTCGCGGGCTTCCTGCGTACCCGGCGCTCCCGGGTCGACCCGTCGGTCGCCGGCATCCCGACCGACGGCCGACGCCGCGTCGAGGGGTTGCGTCGCGAAGAGGTCGCCCACCTGTCCGGGGTGAGCGTCGACTACTACGTACGTCTGGAGCAGGGCCGCGCCACCCAACCGTCGGAACAGGTCCTCGACGCGCTCGCCCGGGTCCTCGGACTCGACGAGACCGAACGCGACCACCTGCACCGGCTGGCCCGGCAACGCCGCCGCCGCGACAGGTCACCCAGCGGTCGCCCCCGGGCGGAGCTGCTGCGGGTACTCGACCTGATCATCGACGCGCCGGCCCTGATCATGGATCACCGGATGGACGTGGTGGCCGGTAACCGCCTCGCCGGACTTCTCTACGGTCGCACCCCGACGGGCCTGAACACCGCCCGGCACATCTTCCTCGAGGAAGCCGAGCGCGGCCTCTACGCGGACTGGGAGACGTGCACCCTCGACGTGGTCGGGCACCTTCGGCTGGCCGCCGGCAAGCACCCCGACGATCCTCGCCTGGCCTCGCTCATCGGCGAACTGTCCATGGGCAGCGAACGCTTCCGCCGGCTCTGGGCCCGTGCGGACGTGCGCGCCCGCAGCCATGGACGCAAGGCCTTCCGGCACCCGCTGGTCGGACTGCTGGAGCTGCACCAGGAGAACTTCGCCCTGCCGGACGGATCGGGCACGGAACTGATAGTCCTGTCGGCGCCGCCGGAAAGCCCTGCCGAGGACGGGCTGCGCCTGCTGGCCGCACTCAACGACGGCGGAGACCCCCGGGGGAAGGGACTGCGGGTCACCAACCCGACGTGAACCGCGCGCCCCTCTGCCGCCGCGGACCGCTCGTCGGGCAGATGTCGCCCGAGCCTCGACAACCAGAGTCGCACCCGTTGCACTGCGGGCTCAGCCCAGACGGTGTCGGCGGTACCGCGGGAAAGGACCGCCCTCCTCAATCCCGTTCTCGTCCAGCGCGTTGTAGACCGTCAGCCAGCCGCTCCCGAATCGCAGGCCCAACGCCACGGCACCGTCCGCCAGGTCACCCCCGGCCCACCGGCCCGGCTCGCACTCGGGTATCCGGCTCTGCCGCATGTCGCACGCCGCCGAAGGTCCCCGCCTTCTCCGCTGCACCCAGCGGCCGACGTCGTCTGCGCTTGAAGACCAGGACCACGGTGCATCCCCGACAGGGGCGTCAGTCGTCGGCGACGTGCCCGGTGCCGGGGTCGACCATGCCCAGGAAGCCACGGATGTTCCTGACGTGTTCGTCGGGCGACAGGTCAGCCGTCGGGCTCACACCGAAGCCGTAGCCGGGATCCGGCCCGCTGAGCCAGGTGTAGTCGGTGCCGCCGAACCCGTTGGCGCGGAGGGCGAAGGTCTCCCCGTCGACCTCGACCGTGCGGGACGTGCCGTCGGCGGAACCTTCGGTTCCGGGGTGCAGACCGGGCACGGCCGCAGGGTCCGCCGCTCGACCGCCGTCATCGTCAGGGTAGATCGCCTTCACACCGTCATCATGGCGGGTCCACTGCCCCGACGTACGCATTCACGCCGCAAAGCCGCGCCCCGACCGGGCTGCGGGACCGCCCGCCCGGGGATGCTCGGCAGGTCCGGCCGTCGACACACGGTCGGGGGTGACTCACCACGGTTTGCGGGTTTCTGCGCAGGTTGACCTATCCGAGCACGGCCGCCGCCGCTGCCAGGGTGACCAGCGACAGGGTCGTGGTCAGCAACACCGCCCGGCTGGTCACCGCCTCGCCGACGCCGTACTCCTGGCCGAAGATGAACGTGTTCTGCGCCGTGGGCAGGCCCGCGCACACCACCACGGCGAGCAGCTGCGGCGCGGGCAGGTGCAGGGCCAGTCCCGCGACGTACGCGACGACCGGCTGCCCGACGAGCTTCAGCGCGGCGATCACGGCCAGCTCGGCCGGCGCGGCCCGCTCGTCCCGCGACGGCGTACGGCGGTGTAACGACGCGCCGAGCGCGACCAGAGCGGCCGGAGCTGCGGCGCCCGACAGCAGGGTGAGCGTCGCGTCGGCCGTCGCCGGCAGCCGCAGGCCGGCAGCCGAGCAGGCGACACCGAGCAGGGACGCCAGGATCACCGGGTTACGTACCGGCAGGGAGGCGATCCGGTGCATCCGTACCCGCCCGGCGGGGTCGCGGTGCCGGTCCAGGGCGACCAGGATCACGGGTGCCACCACCAGCACCTGCAGCAGCACCACCTGCGCCAGGAACGCCACGTCACCGAGCACCTGGGTGGCGATGGGGATGCCGAGGTTCGCCGAGTTGACGTACCCGGCGGCCATGCCCCAGACGGGTCGTTCCCCGGGCGCGCGACCGAACAGCCGGCTCGCACCGAACCACCCGAACCCGACCACGGCAGCCGTGCTCACCGCGAAGGCGAGCAGGGGGCGGCCGGCGAACCCGGACAGCGGCATCCGGGACAGTGCCAGAAACAGGGCGGCCGGCATCGCCAGCTGGAACACGAACCGGCCGAGTACCGCCGCCCCGGCCTCGCCCAACAGGCCCCACCGACAGGCCGCGTAGCCGACCACGGTGAGGATCCAGATCGGCACGAACGCCGATACCAGACTCATCCGGGTGTCACCGACGGCCGGACGAGGGGGCACCGCGCCCGGTGGCCGGCGTCCCCGGGTACCCCGTCATCAGTATCGCCTCGATCCGCGTCACCCCGGGACGATCACCCCGGCGGCCCTGCCACCGGCCGGCTTGCGTCTCGTCTCCCGCTACCGTACGGACGTGGCGCGGGTACTGGTGACCGGCATGTCGGGCGCGGGAAAGACGACGGTCCTCGACGAGCCTCACCGGCGGGGTTTGCGCACTGTCGACACGGACCACGGCGGCTGGGAACTGACGTGGAGCCACCGTCGCACTCGACCGACCTGGCGGACACCATCGAAGTGCTGCTCGGGGAGGAGCGCTGATCGTCGACTGCATGTCGTGCTCGGGCCGTGGCCCCACCGGTACTAGACTCGCCGGCCATGGGCCTGCTCACCTTCAGCCTCAACGTCACCCTGGACGGTTGCGTCGACCACCAGGAGGGGATCGTCGACGACGACACGCACGCTTTCTTCACCCGGCTCATGGACGAGAGCGGGGCGATGCTGTGGGGTCGCGTCACCTACGAGATGATGGAGAGTGCCTGGCCGGCCGTCGCTTGCGGCGACCAGGAGGCACCGCCTGCCATGCGGGAATGGGCGGCCAAGCTGGAAGCCAAGCCCAAGTACGTGGTGTCGACGACGCGCACGGACTTCCCGTGGACCAACAGCCACCACATCGCCGGTGACCTGCGCGAGGGTGTACAGAAGCTCAAGGACGCGACCCCGGCCGGGGTCCTGCTCGGCAGCGGCAACCTCGCGACCGAGCTGGACCGGCTGGACCTGATCGACGAGTACCGGATGCTCCTGCACCCCCGGATCGCCGGTCACGGCCCGACCCTGCACCAGGGTGGGCTGCCCAGCACCCGCCGACTCGAACTGGTCTCGGCGAAGCCGTTCCGCAACGGCGCGCTGGCCCTGCACTACCGCCGCGCCGACTGATCACCGGAGTCCGACGTGGAGCTCCCGGAGTCCGGCCGCCGCGCGCGGATCACGGACCGGTGCAGGCGTTGGTGATGGTCGAGGTCCACACCTCGGGGTGGGTGAACCAGAAGTCGTGCGGTACGTCCGCAACGGTGGAGAACCGTCCGTGTGGCACGAGTGCGGCGAGCTGCGCCAGGGGCCAGGACGGGCGGATGTCGTCGCCGGCGGCGATGAAGTGCATCGGTACGCCGCAGGTGGCGAGCCCGCGCCACAGGTCGGCCCGGTGGGTCCATTCGGTGAACGAGTCGCCGAGTGCCGCGTGGACCTCGGGTACGTGGTCGATGTCTACCACCGGCTGGGTCGCCCTGCCGGCCTTGTACGCCTCGGTCCAGGTCTGGTCGCGTTGCGGTCCCCTACCGGCGATGCTGACCACCGCGGCCACCGCCTCCGGATGGTCGACGGCGTAGCGCACCGCGAGATCGCCACCCCAGGAGTGACCGGCGACGATCCAGGTGACGACACCGACTGCGGCCCGGATGGCTTCGAGGTCGGCGACGGCTTGTTCCATGGTGTGCGGGCCACCGGTCGAGCGGCCGACGCCGCGCGGCTCGGGGTACCAGGCACGGTGGCCCCGTGGCGCGAGTTCGTCGTGTTCCAGGTACTGCACGCATCCCGGGCCGCCACTCAGGACGACGACGTCGGGCCCTTGACCGGTGACTCCCACGTGCAGGGTGGCGGTTCCCACCTGAACCGTCCGGGATTCCATGTCCGGGGAAGCTATCAGCCGAGTTCGTAGCGAGCAGCGGGATGCCGCCGGCCGGCCGTGGTCACCCTGTTCTCACAGCTCGACCAGGGCCAGCGTCCACTGGCCGTGAGCGTCCTCCCAGAGGGTGACGATCTCGCCGACCGGGACCGAGTTGTACTCGTGCCGCTCGTCTTCCTCGTAGTAGTCGCCGTCCTCCTCGGCCGCCGCGACGATACGCAGGGCGTCCTCGCGGGTGCCGTCGGTGGCTGCGCGGATGCGGGAGACCCGCCACGGCACACCGCTGAGGTCGCGGCCGACGAGCGCACTGCCGGGCACGAGGTTCTTGTCGTCGTCATCGATCGCGAAGAGGGTGCCGGGTCCGTCGACCAGCAGCGTGTCGGTGTCGCCGATCATCAGGCCGTCGTCGACGACCTGTCGTTCGCCGCGGAGCACCGCCGGGTCGAGCCAGGCCGGCCGCCGGTCGAGTCCGACCTCCCTGATGAAGTTTCCCCAGGCGTAGAGCGCATACATGCGCGCATGCTATCGAGCGGCAGGATCCTCGCCTGTTCGGGAGGAGCAGCACCCCGGTGGGCCTCATGCCTGCCGGTGCGCAGCTCGACAGGTCGACCAGACGGCGACGGCGAGAGCCACCAGCACGGCGCTGACGATGACCGGGCCGTGCACGCCGAGGGCCTCGATGGCGAGACCGCCGACGACGGGTCCGGTGACGGCACCGATGTTCAACGCGACGGTCGCGAAGGAGCCACCCATCGTGGGTGCGTCGCGCACGGTGGCGATGATCCGGGCGATGAGCATGCTGCCCAAGGCGAAGGACAACCCGCCCTGGGTCAGGGCGAGGATCCACAGCGCCACGGGGCTGGCGACGGTGAACGCCAGCAGCACCCAGCCCGCCGTGAGCAGCGGCCCGGTGACAGTGATCAGCGGTCGCCAGTGCCGGTCACCGAACCGTCCGGCCACGGTGACACCGAGGAACGCGCCGGTGCCGAAGACGGCGAGCAGCAACGGCACGGTGCGTTCGGTGATCCCGGCCGGCCCGGTGGCGATCGCCGAAAGGTAGGTGAAGGTGGCGAACGTCGCGGCGTTGACCAGCACGGCCAGCACGATGTTCCCCTGTGCCGGACGCCGACGCAGACTCGCCAACTCACGGCCGATGGCGCTCCCGGCGTCCGCTGCGGCGCTCTGCCGGGGGTGGGTCGGCGTGGCCGCCAGAACCGCGACCAGCGCGGGCAGGCAGAGCAACGCGATCGCCCACAGGGTGGCGCGCCAGCCCAGCACGTCGCCGATGAGGGCACCGGCGGGCACTCCGACGATCAGCGCCAGCGTGGTGCCGCCGAGGATGACTGCCAGCGCGCGGGTGTGCCGCTCGGCCGGCACGATGCGCGTCACGGTCGACAGTGCGACGGCGAGGAACCCGGCGTTCGCCAACGCGGCCCCGATCCGTGAGGCCAGCAGGATGGCGAAGCTGTCGGTGACCGCGCCGATGACGTGCGCGGCGATGAACAGGGTCAGGAAGCCGGCCAGGGTCCAGCGGGGTGGGAGCCGGCGGGCAGCGGCGGCCATCGCCGGCGCGCCGATGACCATTCCCAGGGCGAAGCCGGCGGTGAGTAGCCCGGCCCGGCCGAGCGGAACCGCCAGGTCGGTGGCGATGCCGGGAAGGATGCCGGCGAGGACGAACTCCGAGGTTCCCTGGGCGAACACCGCGACGGCGAGCAGATAGAGGAGGACGGGCATGCGTGAGCCTTCCGAAGCAGGGACGTGATGGGTGGCAGGCGGGTGGCACTGCCGGTGCTCCGGACGCGCAGGAACTCACGCGACGTCGCCGCCGACCGGGTCGGCGCGGCTCGTCAGCGCAGGGGCGGGGGCATCTGGGGCTACCGGGAGGCCGGCAGCCCTGACCGGTCCGCTTGGGGAGAACTCACCTCGCGAGGCTACCAAACGGGCCCGTTGTCGCTGGTGGGCGCGCGACGACGACGCTCGCGGGTCGTCTCGACCCGGTGGGCGTGGTGGCGGGGCTGACCCGGGCGACAGGTCAGAGCTTCGGCCGACAGCAGCAGGGTGGGTTGGTGGCGAGGCCACCAACCCACCGCGCCGGGGACACGACCAGCAGCGAGCACCGGCGATCCCCCGGATCGGGAAACGCCTGTCCGGCGGAGGTGCTAGGCGGTTCCGCGCCGGCCCAGCCACGTCAGGATCGCCCCGGTCGTCTCCTGCGGCTTCTCCTGCTGGATCCAGTGACCGCAGTCCAGACTGACCACCTCCACGTTCGGCACGAATGCCGTCAGCCGTTCCGCCTTCGCGACCGGGTCGCGGTCGCCGTAGATCATGAGGGCGGGCTGTCGGATGATCGGGTCCACGTCGGCCAGCAGACGCCAGTTGCGGTCCAGGTTCCGGTACCAGTTGATGCCGCCCGTGAACCCTGCCGACTCGAAGGCGGAGACGAAGACGGCCAGGTCGCTGTCACTCATGACGGGCTCCCCGGGCGGGGTTTGCGCCCTGGCGAGGTTGATCAGCGCATTGCCCGGCTGGGGCGCTGCGGGGGGTACGTTCCTGCGGTACAGGTTCCGCAGGAACCGGGACGTGTCCTGCTCGAACACGGCGTCCGCGACGCCCGGCTGCCGGTTGAAGTGCACGAAGTAGAAGTCGTCGCCGAGGGCGGCCGCCATGGCCTCGATCCAGGGCGTCTCGCCGCGCTCCTGGTAGGGCACGCTCAGCGCCACCACGCCGTTGACCCGGTCCGGGTGCAGCAGGGTCAGGCCCCAGACGACGAACGCGCCCCAGTCGTGGCCGACGAAGGTGGCGTCGGCGTAGCCGTAGTGGTCGAGGAGGGCGACGAGGTCGCCCGACAGGTGTGCGATGTCGTACTCCGTCACGTCGGTGGGCCGGGACGAGGTGCCGTAACCCCGCTGGTTCGGGACGATGACGTGGTAGCCCGCCGCAGCGAGGGCCGGCACCTGGTAGCGCCAGGAGTACGCGTGCTCCGGCCAGCCGTGGCAGAGCACGACGGGGTTGCCCACGTTCTGCCGGCCGGCTTCGAAGACTTCGAGGTGCACGCCGTTGACCGGAATGTGGGTGGGCTCGGGAAAGTCGATGGTCATGCCGGCATCCTGCGGACCGATACCGGTCACCTCCTGACCGGTTTTCGTGGCAGTGTCGTCCGGGTGCGAGCCGACCGGTTGATGGCCCTGCTCCTGCTGCTGCAACAGCGCGGCCAGGTGACCGCGGCGGAGGTCGCCCGGGAGTTGGAGGTCTCCGAGCGCACCGCCCGCCGCGACCTCGACGCCCTGGGCATGGCCGGCGTGCCGGTGTACTCCGTGCAGGGCCGGGGCGGCGGCTGGCGCCTCGTGGGCGGTGCCCGTACCGACCTGTCCGGGTTGACCGCGGGTGAGGCCCGCGCCCTGTTCCTGGTCGCCGGCCCGGCCTCGTCCGTCACGCCCGTCGCGAAAGCGGCGCTGCGCAAGCTCGTCCGTGCGCTACCGGAGCCGTTCCGGGAGCAGGCCGAATCGGCGGCGACGGCGCTCGTCACGGACCCGCGAGGCTGGGGGGCGAGCCAGGTCGAACGCCGACCGCCGCGGTTCGTCGACGAACTCCAGGACGCGGTGATCCGCGGCGTCCAGGTCCGGCTCGGGTACGTCGACCGCGACGGCACCGCTACCGGGCGGACGGTCCACCCGCTGGGCATCGTCACCAAAGGCCCGGCGTGGTATCTCGTCGCGGGCACCGAGGCCGGCCGGCGGACCTTCCGGATCGACCGGGTGTCGTCCGTCGATCCGACCGCCGATCCCGTGCACCGGCCGGAGGACTTCGACCTGGCCGGGAGCTGGCGCGAGATCGCCGACGAGGTCGAACGCAGGCGAACGCCCGTCGAGGCGCACGCGATGTGCGCGCCCCACGGGATCGGCGTGCTCCGGATGGGGTTCGGTGCCCGCCTCGACGTGGGAGGTGTCACGGTTGACGGCCGTGTCGAGGTCGTGATCCGGGGCAACCACGAACGCAAGCTCGCCGGTGAGCTTGCCGGACTGGTCGACTACCTGGAGGTGACCGGCCCCACGGGGGTGCTGGACCATCTGGCCGCGATCGGCACCGTGCTCGTCGATCGATACGGCCCACAGCGGCAGGGAGCCCTTACGGCAGAACGGTGATCGAGGTCGGCGCTGGCGCTGCACGGTCGGGGCCGCTACCGCGACGGCAATTTTGTCAAGCCATTGAACTAATCCGGTTGCCGGACGTAGGGTCGGGTCCCGCCGAGCTACGGAGGAACCGCCATGGGTGGCGCGAGGACTCTCGTCGCCGGGGTCGACTCGTCGACCCAGTCGACCAAGGTCGTGGTCTGCGACGCCGAGACCGGCGAGGTGCTCCGGGCGGGCCGCGCCCCGCACCCCGACGGCACCGAGGTCGACCCGAGGGCCTGGTGGGCCGCGTACGAGCAGGCCAGCGCCGGCCTGCTGGACGGTGTGGCCGCGATCGGCGTGGCCGGACAGCAGCAGGGCATGATCTGCCTCGACGAGGCCGGCGAGGTGCTGCGTCCCGCCATCCTCTGGAACGACACCCGCTCGGCGCGCGCCGCCGCCGACCTGACCGCCGAGTTCGGCGGCCCGACGGCGTGGGCCGACGCCGTCGGGCTGGTGCCGGTGGCCAGCTTCACCGTCACCAAGCTGCGCTGGTTCTCCCGCGCCGAGCCCGAACTCGCGGACCGCACCAGCACGGTGCTGCTGCCGCACGACTGGCTCACCCACCGGCTGCGCGCGGACGGCGGCGAGCCGACGACCGACCGGGGCGAGGCGTCCGGCACCGGATACTGGTCACCGGTGGCCGGCGCGTACCGGCAGGATCTGGTGCGGCTCGCCTTCGGCCGGGACGTGGCACTCCCCCGGGTCGCCGGGCCGGCCGAGGTGGTCGGGGAGACCGCCTCCGGCGCGCTGCTGTCGGCCGGCACCGGTGACACGATGGGCGGGGCACTCGGCGTCGGCCTGCGACCGGGTGACGTGGTGGTCTCGCTGGGTACCTCGGGGTGCGTCTACGGGCTCAGCGACGGGCCGACCGCCGACGCGAGCGGCCTGGTGGCCGGGTACGCCGACGCGACCGGCCGGTTCCTGCCGCTGGTGTGCACGCTCAACGCGGCCCGGGTGCTCGTCGCGGTCGCCGACCTGCTCGGCCGGTCACTGGCCGAGTTGGACGACCTGGCGCTCGCGGCACGACCCGGCGCGGGCGGGTTGACGCTGCTGCCGTACCTGGACGGGGAACGCACCCCCGATCTGCCCGACGCGCGCGGTCTGCTCGCCGGCCTGACCCGGGCGAACGCGTCGGCGGCGAACCTGGCGCGGGCCGCGGTGGAGGGCATGCTCGGCGGCATCGCCGACGCCCTGCACGCGCTGCGCGCCCAGCACGTCCCGGTCGACCGGGTGTTGCTGATCGGCGGTGCGGCCCGGTCCCGCGCGGTGCGGGCGGTCGCGCCGGCGTTGTTCGGCGCACCGGTGAGTGTGCCGCGCCCGGTGGAGTACGTGGCGCTCGGCGCGGCGCGGCAGGCGGCCTGGGCGCTGTCCGGAAACCCCGGGCCACCGCCGTGGCCGGTGGAGACCGAGGAGGTCACCGCCGCCGGCACCCCCGAGGTGTACGAGCGCTACGTCGACGTCCGCCAGCGGGCGTTACCGCTGCTGACGTGACACCGGCAGCGTCCGGGGTCCTCCTGTTCGGTCCTGCTGGTGGCGTCGGAGGGGTTGCGTCTCGCCCGGTGCGGCGCAGTGGGGCACCCGCCCGGTGGCGGGTGCCCCACTCGTCCGGGGTGGGCTACCGGAAGGTGACGTCGCTCCTGTTGACCTTGCAGTTGGCGTCGTTCCAGCCCTCACCGAGGTAGCTGGGTTCGCTGCCCTTGGGCACACCCTTGTACTTGCCGCAGATGGTGGCCGAGCCGATCACGACCACGCGGGTGATCGTCGCGGTGTCGTTCCAGTTGCTGTTGATGCCGGCGAGCATGTCGATGTCGTCGACCAGGACGTTGTCGATGCGCACGTGCCGGGTGTACGAGGTGGTGCAGTTGCCGCAGCCGCGGTACAGCTTGCCGGACCCCTTCAGGTAGAAGCCGGAGATGTTGACCGTGCCGTTGCCGTTGTGCTGGAAGGTCTTGTCGCTGCCGCTGCGCGCGCCGCCACCGATGACGTACGAGGTGCCGCCGTTGGTCTGCTTGAAGGTGGCGGCGTCCTCACCGATGTCGTTCCACCACACGTTGCGCAGGGTGCAGGTACCTTCGCAGTGCACGCCGTCGCCGGCGGGCGAACCGAGGATGACGTTCTGCAGGGTGCCCCCGTTGGCGATCTTGAACATCGGGTCCTGCGACTCGCTCTGCCCGCCGTCACCGATGCAGCAGTAGGTCTTCATGCCGCCGTCGAAGGTGCCGGAGACGTTGACCGTGCCGGAGATGCCGACCGAGCCGGCCGACGACGGCCACGCGCCGGTCGGCGTGCCCGGGTTGCTGGTCGGGCCGGACGTCGGACCGCTGGTGGGGCCGGCGGTCGGGGTGGACCCGCCGCCGGAGTACGTCTCGAACTCGGCGATCCGCGGGGTGCCGGACGCGCTGGTGATGACGAAGGAGATCTTCTTCAGCGACGTCGAGGAGAAGGTGATGGTGCTCGGGGCACTGCTGCCGCTGGCCAGGACCGCGCTCGTGTCGTTGTTCCTGAGCTGCCAGCCG
Organism: Micromonospora sp. WMMD735; assembly: GCF_049178995.1. Lineage (NCBI taxonomy): Bacteria > Bacillati > Actinomycetota > Actinomycetes > Micromonosporales > Micromonosporaceae > Micromonospora > Micromonospora sp. WMMD735. The sequence goes on along the minus strand of NZ_JBMHMJ010000002.1, from coordinate 393,171 downwards.
CTGATCGACCCGCCACCCGGGGCCTGCACGATGACGGCCGAGGACACCGTGGTGGCACTGCCCCACTTGACCGAGATCGTGCCGGTCGAGCCGCTCGGCGACCAGTAGGTGCCGGTGTTGCCGTCGACGACGTTGCCGTAGCTGGTGCCGCTGGCCTTGCTGGAGCCGTCGGCACCGGCGCCGAGGCTCAGGTTCGTGGCGGCGGAGGCGCTGGGAATCTGCAGTGCCAGCGCGACGACGGCACCTGCGACCACAGTGACACCGCCGGCCAGCCACCGCGAGGTGACGTTGCGTCTCATCTGGATCCAACCTTTCGAGCATGAGCGCCGGGACGGGAAAGCGCTTTCCATCCAACGATAGGGATCGGTCGATGATGAGGCAAGGGTCACACCGTGTTCATCTGCCGAGACGCCGGCGCTGCTGCGCGCAGGAGCGGTGAGCACACCTGTCGGTCTGCTCGGACCACCTCCGGTCGACCTGCCGGGCGCCCCGGGGATCGCCGGTCGGGCGGACCCGCTCGACAGGCTGATCGGGCTGCGGTCGCACTGCCGGGGGTCCTTCGACGACCAGCTCCACAGCGTTCCGGGCGGGAAGGGCCCGGCTCGTTCTGCATTCCCTGCGGATCGCCGCCGACCAGATCAGAGCGCTTCATCTCACCCCGGCACACTTCCGCCCGACATCGAGGTGGGTGACGTCTATCGATGCAGTGCGCGAGCGCCGTACGCCTGGATCATGGCCGCACCGCGGCCCTCTCCCTCCGGCCCGTCCGACGCCCGGCGTTCACCGGCCGGGGCGACCGCCCGGCTCGCGCCGGCCGGGGCCGGTCGTCCCGGCTCAGGACCGGCGGGCCCGCAGCGCTGCCGTCCCCGCAGGCGAGTCCCCGGGTGGCGCACCGCCTTCCGACGGTCGTTCCACCACCGACGGCGGAACCAGGGAGAAGACCGGTGGCGAAAGGGGGCGCGGCCACCGCCCGACAACGGTGGTTGCCGAGCGATGACCGCGGGGACGGGTGCGGGATCAGGCCGCGATGGTCTGCAGGTAGACGGTCCCTCCACAGGAGAGCGTGCTGAGGTTCTTGAACCACATCGCGAGCTGACGCTGCGATGATCCGTCACTGTTGATGCGCTGGACGTAGACCACGCGCGTGACCTCGAACTGGCAGTAGGTGGGGAAACTGCCCTGGGGTGACGGGCCGATCACGTAGGCCGAGGTGACGGGATTCGCGTTGTTCCAGGTCGTGGACCAGGTGCTGCCGGGGCCGACGGTTGCCATGGAGAACTGCGATCCGATGGTGGTGGAGCCGAGCCGGATGTCGGTCTGGCAGGTGATGGTCCCCACGTTCTTGACCTCCACCCAGATCTGCCGGAGGGAGCTGCCCGGCTGCACGGTCCAGATGCGGGTCACCTGGAACTGGCAGGCCGCCGAGCTCGTGGCCCCGTTCGGGTTGAGACCGGCCACCCAGATGGTGTTCCAGGGGACGTTCCACAGGTGCGTCTGGGTGCCACCGGGGCTGACGCCGCCGGTCGACACCAGGGACGTGCTGGTCACCGCCGTGAGTTGCACCGTCGCACCACAGGCGATCGAGCCGACGTTCTTGACGGTGAACTGGTACTGCCGCTCCCCACTGGGCAGTTGGACGTACCGGCTGTTGATCGTCTCGAACTGGCAGGTGGCCGAGGTGGTGGCACCGGCCGGGTTGTAGCCGACCACGTAGGCGGCGTCGGCCGGGGCATTGGTCCAGGTCCAGCCCTGGGTGCCGCCGGCCGAGACGGTGCCGGTGAACCACGCCGCGGCGGTGCCGATCCCGCCCTTCGCGGCCGGGCCCAGTCCGTTCGACGCCGCTGCGGCGGCCCGCGCGTCGCGCAGCGACGACGGCGATGGCTGCGGCGGCTGCGGAGACGCGCCGGCCTGCGCGACCCCGGACGATGCGACGACCATGCTGAGCGCCGTCACCGCGAGGAGAACCGCGCGGATTCTTCGTCCCATTGAAGCTCCCTTATCTCGGATTCCGGGCCGTCCGCCCGGCTCCATCAGGCTGCGCGGTGCCGCTTGCCATCGGCTAGCCATCCGATAGCCGCCCTGGCAGCTACGCATAGAATCGTCATCGATACATCGACGTGGGGGCTGGATGACATGGCGCTTGCTCGGCCCGGTCGAGGCCGTGGTGCGGGGCGAGCGAGTGCCGCTGGGGCGACCCCAACAACGCGCGGTGCTGGCGTATCTGTTGCTCAATCCCAACGTGGTGGTGTCGGCGGAACAGTTGGCCGAGGCGCTGTGGGGCGGTGCTCTCCCCACCCGTGCACGGGCACAGGTCCAGGTCTGCGTCTCCCGCTTGCGGCAACTGACCCGGGCGGCCGGTATACCCGAGACGATCCATTCGGATTCCGGCGGATACCGCCTCGAGTTGGCCGGCGACGACCTGGATGTGGCGGTCTTCTCCGGGCTGACCGACGCCGCACGCCGGCACGCCGACTCCGGCCGGCACGAGCGGGCCGCGACCCTGTTGCGGCAGGCGTTGGCGTTGTGGCGGGGACCGGCACTCGCCGGCGCGTCCGCCGCGTTCGTACCGGCGGCCGCCGCCGGCCTGCACGACAAGCGGCTCGCCGCGTCCGAGGACCTGTCCGACGCCGAGTTCGCGCTCGGCCGACACGCCGCCGCGGTGGCGCCGTTGCGCGAGCTGGTCACCGCCAACCCGTGGCACGAGGGACTCGCCGCGCGGCTGATGACGGCGTTGGCCGGATCGGGGCACCAGGCCGAGGCGCTGCGGGTGTTCGAGCGGATCCGCCGCCTCCTGGCCGACGAGCTGGGCATCGAGCCGGGCCCGCGCCTCGCGGAGGCCCACGTGCGGGTGCTGCGGCAACAGTTCCCGCCGGGCGGGCCCGCGCCGTCGGTCCCACAGACCGGTCTGCGTCCCGCCCAACTGCCCGCCGGGCTGGCCACCTTCACCGGCCGCGGTGACGCACTCGCCGCGTTGGACACGATGCTGAGCCGGGCGCGGGAGAACGGCGCGCTGGCGGTCGTCGCGATCGTCGGGACGGCCGGGGTGGGCAAGACGGCGCTGGCGATCCGTTGGGCCCACCGGGTACGGCCACTGTTCGACGACGGGCAGCTGTTCCTGGACCTGCGCGGTTACTCCCCCGGCGCGGCGACAGCGCCACTGGACGCGTTGTCGCGCTGCCTGCGCGCGCTCGGTGTGCCGCCCACCCGGGTGCCGGACGACGTCGACGAGGCGACGGACCTCTACCGCAGCGTGCTCGCCGACCGGCGGGTGCTGATCCTGCTCGACAACGCCCGCGACACCGCGCACGTACGGCCGCTGTTGCCCGGCGGCGCCGGCTGCCTGGTGATCGTGACCAGCCGGGACGGCCTCGGTGGGCTGGCCGCCGGGCACGACGCGCAGCGGCTGTCGTTGGACGTGCTCGCGTCGCAGGAGGCCACCGAGCTGTTGACCCGCGTCATCGGCGCGCAACGGGTCGCCGGGCAGCGGGAGGTTCTCGCGGAACTGGCCCGTGACTGCGCGCACCTGCCGCTGGCCCTGCGGATCGCCGCGGCGGACCTGCACGGCCGGCCGCGCGAGACGGTCGGTGCGTATCTGGCGCGGCTTCGGGCGGGCGACCCGCTGACCGTGCTGACCGTCCGTGACGACGAACAGGTCGCGGTGCGTACGGCGTTCGCCGCTTCGTACCAGACCCTGCCACCGCGACTCCAGCGGCTCTTCCGGCTGTTCGGCCTGGTGCCCGGCTGCGACGTGACGGCGGAGTCGGCCGCCGCGATGCTCCGCTGCGACGCCGGCGAGGCGGCGGACATGCTCGCCCGGATCGCCGACGCGCACCTGGCCCAGGAGCGGACGCCTGGTCATTTCGGCACCCACGACCTGCTCGGCCGGTACGTGACCGAACTGGCGGCGGTGGAGGACAACCGGGAGACACTCGTCGATCTGCTGTCGTGGTACCTCCACAGCGTGTACGCCGCAGCCGACCGGCTGTATCCACAGGTGCTGCGCGTGCCCACGCGGCCACCCGCGCCCGCCGGGCCACCGATGCGGTTCGCCGCCCACGTCGACGCCCTCGCCTGGCTCGACGCGAACCGGCACAACCTCGTCGCCGTGACCCGCCACGCGGCGCACCAGGAACTGCACGCCTTCGCCTGGTCGCTGGCGGATGCGCTACGCGGATACCTGTGGCTGGGAATGCACACCACGCAGTGGTCCGAGGTCGCGGGGATCGGTCTCGCCGCGGCCCTGGCCGACCGGCACGGGCAGGCCGAGGCGGCGGCCCGGCTGAGTCTCGCCGCACTGCACTGGCGGCTGGAACGGTTCCCGGAGGCGATCGAGGACTATCAGCTGGCGTTGCGCTGCGCGAACCGCTCGGGATGGCACGACGGCGAGGCGGCCGCGCTGGGCAACCTGGGTCCGGTGTTCCGGATGACCGGCCAGCCGGGTGAGGCCCTGCGGGTCATGGAGCAGGCGCTGGAGTTCAACACGCGCAACGGCCGGACCGCGGGCGTCGCCGTCAACCACAACAATCTCGGACTGGTCTGCGCCGACCTCGGGCGGCTCCGGGACGCCGCGGACCATCACCACGCGGCGCTGACCCTGGCGCACCAGGGCGGGGCGACCTCCAGCCGGGCGCTGATCCTGAGCAACCTGGGGGTCGTCCACCACCTTCTCGGCCGGTCCGACGATGCGTTACGGACGCTGAGCGAGGCGCTGGAACTGCATGAACAGACGGGCAGCCGGGGTCGTGCCACGACGCTGTGTGCGCTGGCCCGGGTCCACGGCGACCGGGGCGACCACCAGCAGGCGGCCCGCCTGGCCCGGCAGGCGCTCGACATGGCGCGCGCGCCGGTCGAGCCCCGGGTCGAAGCACTCGCTCTGCACGTCCTGGGCGTCGTCGAGGGCAGGACCGGCACCCTGTTGGACGCCCTGCGGACCGCGCGCTCGACCGCCGACCGGTACCTCGAGGCCGATGTCACCGTCAGCCTCGCCGAGATCGACGAGCCTGCGGCTCCGTCCTGGTGTCATGCGGCGCTGTCCATCACCCGGCAGTGCGGCTACCTGCTGCTCGAAGGCCGGGCGCTCGCCGCCCGCGCCGCGGCCGAGTACCGGGCCGGTGACGTGGCCGCCGCCCGGCGCAGCGCGCGACTGGCGGCCCGGTCGCACGCCCTGACCGGCCACCAGCCGGGCACGGAACGGATCGAGAAGCTACTCGCCCTCCTCGCCGCGGAGTCCTCGCCGGACACCGCCTGCGGGCTCGGTCAGCAGTGAGACGAGTCCGTCGGCGACGAGGGTCGGCCCGCGTCGGGCACGTCGAGGACGAACGCGGCCTCGGGCGGCCGGGGTCCGGGCCCGCACGGCTAACCTGCCTGGGTGCGAACCACAGCTGCGCCTCGCGGCCCGCTGGTCGGCAGGGAGAACGAACTCGGGCTCCTCGACGAGCTGACCGACGCCGCACGGTCGGGCCGGGGCGGGGCGCTGGTGCTGCGCGGCGAACCGGGCATCGGCAAGAGCGCGCTACTGGATCACGCCCGGGGGGCGGCGTCGGAGTGGCGGGTGCTCCTGGCGTCCGGGGCGGAGTTCGAGCGGGAGTTGCCCTTCGCCGCCCTGCACCAGCTGTGCGTGCCGGTGCTGGGCCATCTCGCCGACCTGCCCGTCCGGCACGCCGACGCCCTGCGGACCGCCTTCGGGCTGACCGCGGGCACACCGGACCTGTTCCGCATCGGTCTGGCGACCCTGGAGATGCTGGCTTCCGCGGCCCGGGACCGCCCATTGCTGTGTGTGGTCGACGATGCCCACTGGCTGGATGCGGCGTCGGCGTCGGCGCTGAGCTTCGTGGGCCGGCGGGTGTCCGCCGAGCCCGTCGCCATGCTGTTCGCGCTCCGGACGCCGACCCCGGGCGGACTCGACGAACTGCCGGTCCTCGATGTCGGCGGGCTGAGTGACGTCGACGCGCGGGCGCTGCTCGCGGCGCAGAGCCACCTGCTGATCGACGAGCAGGTGCTCGGCCGGCTCGTCGCCGAGGCGCGGGGGAACCCGTTGGCGTTGCTCGAACTGCCGAGGTCGGGTGGCTACGGCCCACCGGACACGTCGTCGGTGCCCGCCCGGATCGAGCGCGGGTTCCAGGCCCGGCTGGCGCACCTGTCCGACGAGGTCCGTCTCCTGCTGACTGTCGCGAGCGCCGATCCGACGGGCGACCCCGGCCTGTTGTGGCCCGCCGCAGGGAGGCTGGGCGTCGACGTGCCCACGGCCAGCGTGGCCGCGGCCGCCACGGGACTGATCGAGTTCTCCACCCGCATCCGCTTCTGCCATCCGCTGGCCCGGTCGGCGGTCTACCGGGCCGCGCGGGCCGGCGAGCGGTACACGGCCCACCGCGTGCTGGCCGAGGTCACCAGCGCGGTCTCGGACCCGGACCGGCGCGCGTGGCACCGCGCCCAGGCCACCGCCGGTCCCGACGACGACGTGGCCGCCGAACTCGCCCGCTCGGCCCAGCGTGCCCGGGCGCGGGGCGGCGTGGTCGCCGCAGCGGCCTTCCTCGAACGTGCGGGAGAGCTGTCGCAGGACGCCACCGGACGGGTCCAGCGGACGCTCGAGGCGGCACAGGCCAGGCTCGGCGCGGGTGACCCCCGGCGGGCCGCCGCGCTGCTCGGCGCCGTCGAGAACGCGGTGCTCGACGAGTCGCAGCACGCGTACGCCGATCTGCTGCGGGGGCAGGTGGCCTTCCAGAGCCACCACGACCACAACGGACCGGCGTTCATGATCCGTGCCGCGCGCCGTCTCGCGGACCTGGACCCGGACCGGTCCCGCAGGTGCCTCCTCGACGCACTCGAGATGAGCCTGCTCGTCGGCCGGGCCAGCGGCGTGATGGAGACGGTCCTGGCCGCGGCCCGGTCCTCGGTGTCGACGCCGCGCCCACCCGATGCCCTGGATCTGCTGATCCTGCTGAAGGAGGAGGGGCACCGGGTCGCCGTTCCGCTGATCCGGCAGGTCCTCGACGGACCCGACAATCCGCTGTGGATCGAACGACCCGCGCTCGCCCTCATGCTCGCGGGTGAGATGTGGGACCCGCACCTGCACGCGACGATCACCGGGTGGCTGACGAGGACCGGCCGCGAGTCCGGCTCGCCGCTGCTTCTGCGACTCGGTCTCGCCCACACCGGCTCGCACGGCGTGTTCGCCGGCGACCTCGGCTCGGCGATGGTGGCGATCGCCGAGGAGGAGGCGATCGCCGAGGTGATCGGCGGCCCACCGCTGCCGTTCCACCGGATTCAGATGGCCGCGATGCGCGGCCGCCGGAAGGAGGCCCTGCAACTCTTCGAGAGTTCCATGATCGCGGCGACGGCGAAGGGCAGCGGCCTCCTGGTCGCCAACATCCACTGGGCGGCGGCGGTACTGCACAACGGCCTCGCCGACCACCCGGCCGCCCTGGACGCCGCCCGGCAGGCCGTCGCCGCAGGCGACCTCTTCCTGGCCAGCTTCGCACTGCCCGAACTGGTGGAGGCCGCGGTCCGTTGCGGCGAGACCGACGTCGCCGCAACCGCCCTGCAATCGCTGACCGAACGCGCCGAAGCCAGCGGCACCGCCACGGGCCTGGGCGTCGCGGCGCTGGCCCGGGGGCTGGTGACCGGGTCCGAGGAGCAGTACCGCAACGCCGTCGAACATCTCCAGCGGAGCCCGCTGCTGCCCTACCGGGCCAGAGCCCATCTGCTGTACGGACAGTGGCTGCGGCGCGAGGGCCGCAGGCGGGAGTGCCGCCCGTACCTGCGCACCGCGCACGGCCTGCTGTCCGGGGCGGGGCTCGAAGCCTTCGCCCAGCGGGCCGCCGACGAGTTGCGGGCCACCGGCGAGCGGCCGCGCAGCCGGTCCGGTCACACGTACGACCAGCTCACCATGCAGGAGGTGCACATCGCGCGGCTGGTCGCCGCCGGTGCCACGTCGAACGAGGTCGCCGCCCGGCTGTTCATCAGCCCCCGCACCGTCGACGCCCACCTACGCAGTGTCTTCCGTAAGCTCGGCGTCACCTCCCGCCGGCAGCTCAGGGATCAGCCCGGCCTGGGGGCGTGACCCGTCCGCCGAGCGGTTCCACCGCCTCAGGCCCGGCCGTGTCGCTTCCCGCCCTGACGCTGTCGGGGAGCGGCGGGTCGGGAGCCCGGCACGGTGGACGGACCGGTGTTGTCCTAAACCCGTTGTTCGCGGCGACCTGGGGTCCGGCAGAACCGCACTCCGGTTCCGCGAACTGTGGACGGGCCCGACGCCCGCGGCACACTGCGCCTGTTGGCCTCCATCGGTGTCATGGACCGGACGTAGGGTCCACGGTGAACGCCGCGGCGTGGTCGGTGACCCACTGTCGGAACGTTCGTGGGGGCGTTCCGAGGATGTCGGCCACTGCGGAGGTGCGGTACGCCGGCTGTCCCAGCGCGGCGTTCCACGCGTTCAGGAGCATGTCCACCGCCGGTCGTGCGGCCTGCGGGGTCCCGCGCCGGAACTCGTCGGGTGACAGTTCCTCGAACGCGACCGGGCGGCCGAGGACGTCACCGATGATGCCCACCTGCTCGGCCTGGCTGAGGGACTCGGGGCCGGTCAGGACGTGGTCGCCACCGACGTGTCCCTCCTCGATGAGCATTCGCGCGACGACCGCCGCCACGTCGCGGTCGTCGACGGGTGCCGTCTCGGCCGCCCCGTACGGCCACCGGACCGGGCTGCCCGCGCGGATCGCGGTGGCCCACCAGAGCAGGGCGTTCGACGCGAACATTCCCGGTCGGACGACCGTCAGGCCGAGTCCGGTGCCGGTGATGAGCCGCTCGATCTCGGCGTGCAGCGCCGCCATCGGGTTCGGTTGCTGGAAGAACGGGTGCGGGGTGCGGTGCGGCGCGGACAGGTGGACGATCCGCTGTGCGCTGGCGGCCAGCCGGTCGACGACGGCCGCCGCGCTCTGCGGTGGGGCGGTCCAGACCAGGAAGACCGTGCTGACGGCGTGCAGCGCGGTGTCGAGGGATGCGGGCGCGGTGAGGTCGCCGGTGACGACCTCGACGGTGGCGGGCAGCGTCGCCGCCGACTCGGAGCGGCGCACGAGGGCACGGACCGGCACGCCCGCGTCGGTCAGCAGGTCGATCACGCATCGTCCGACCCGGCCGGTCGCCCCGGTGACGAGCACCGGCGGCCTGTCGCCGGGTGCATTGGCGACCACGCCGTCGGCGGTGGGGGTGCGGGGGTTGTCTGCCTGCCTCATGACCCCATCGAAACGTTACCGAGTTAAAAATGCAACCCGGTAACGAATGTTACCCTGACCGCATGATCGAACGGACCGGGCTGCGGGCACGCAAGAAGGCACGGACCCGGGACGCGATCGCCGACGTGGCGATCTCGCTGTTCCTGACGCACGGTTTCGACCGGGTGTCGGTGTCCGACATCGCCGCGACGGCCGAGGTGTCGAAGCCGACCCTGTTCCGCTACTTCGCGACGAAGGAAGACCTGATCCTGCACCGGTTCGCCGACCACCAGGGCGAGGCCGCACGGGTGGTCCGCGACCGGCGGCCCGACGTGACGCCGATGGCGGCGTTGCACCGGCACTTCCGGGCCGGCCTCGACCGCTTCGAGCCGGTCACCGGCCTCAACGACCAACCCGAGGTGGTGGCGTTCCACCGGCTGGTGTTCAGCACACCGAGCCTGGCGGGACGACTCGTGCAGTACACGCTCGACGACGAGGACGCGCTGGCCGACGTCCTCGACCGGGGCATCGAGGGCCGACTCCAGGCCGCCCAGGTGATCGCGGTCCACCGCGTACTGGCCCGGACCAACTGGCGCAAGATCGCCGATGGGCGGACCGCACGCGACGTCCAACCCGAGGCGGTGGCCGACGCGGACCGGGCCTTCAGTCAACTGCGCCACGGAACGGACGACCCATAGCCCCCGCTCGGGGCCGTCACGCCGTCGTCCGCCCGGCCGCCGCAGGACTGTCCCCGGCGGGGACCGCCTGACCTGCGTGGCGCAGGCACCAGAGCCGACGGGCGAGCGCGACCGCCCCCAGCACACAGCTGACGAGGGACAGCAGTGGCAGCAGTGGCAGCAGCCAGGCGAAGACGATCCAGTACCCGAGGTCGAAGGTCGCGCCGAAGAGCAGGATCGGCAGCACCGCGGGCAGCGTCGCACCCAGCACCGTCGCCAGGGTCAGGGGCACGAGCCGCAGGATCGACAGCGGTCGTCGCGTCGTACGGCGTCGGACGGCCCAGCGGCGCGCCCGGACGGCCGCGGTGACCAGCAGCGCCGCCAGCACCACCGTGAGCCCGAGCAGGACCGCGTTCACGGTGTCGAGCGGATTGCTCATCGGCCGTGTCGGGGTCCCGAGCCGTTCCGCGAGCAGGTTGGCCGACAGCTCGCCGGGCGCGCCGACACTGTTGGTCAGGACGACGGCGGCCCTGCCCGTCGTGGGCGAGAAGACCATGTCCCCGGTCCACGTCGCCAGGGTCCCGCCGTGGCCGATCATCGGCGGGGCACCGGCGGCGGCCGGGCGGGCCTGCCAGCCCAGGGCGTAGTCGCCGGCCTTGGGCTGCACGGTGTGCAGCTCGGTCCGGGCGGCGGCGCTGAGCAGGCCGGCGCCGGGGCCGCCCTGGTTGAACCGCAGCCACCGCACCATGTCGTCCAGGGTCGAGATCACCCCGCCGTTGCCGGCGCACGTCCCCGGCATCTCCGGCACCGCGACGGCGAACCCGAGCACGACCCCGTACCCGGACGGCAGACCTTCGGCGCGATCGGAACACCCAGGCGTCGAGCGGGTGTGGGTCATCCCCAGCGGGGTGAACAGCTCGGCACGCAGGAACTCGTCGAAGGGCTGACCCGACACCACCTCGACGATCCTCGCGGCGATCGTGAAGTTGGTGTTGTGGTAGACCGGTCGGCTGCCCGGTTCGGCGGCCAGGGTCTCGTCGGCCAGCCGGGCCACGGCCTGCCGCGCGTCGCGCGGAGGCGGAAACACGTACTCGTCGTTCGTGCTGGCCGACAGGCCCGAGGTGTGGCTGAGGAGGTGCCGCACGGTGATCGCGGTGAAGCGCGGATCGGCCATCCGGAAGTCGGGAAGGACCGTGACGACCGGGTCGTCCAGCGCGACACGGCCCCGGTCGACCAGCAGCATGACCGCTGTCGCCGTCATCGACTTGCTCATCGAGGCGATCCGGAACGGCGTCCCCGCCGTCACCGCGTCGCCGTCACCGTCCCGGCCGCGGACGGTCGTCTCGACCGACGAGCCGTCGATCACGGCCGCCGCGACCCCCGGCGTCGCGTAGGCGGAACGGTAGTCGTCGACCAGCCCCCTGCCGGTGGCGTGGGCCGGCGTCGCCGAGGCGAGCGGTACGGCGACGAGCACAGCGGCGACGGCGGACAGGGAGGTCATCCGGGAAGAACGCAGACGGTGGAGAGGCACGACGTCGAACCTAGGCAGGCCGTCACCGACGGTCATCACACCACGGGGTGAGCCGGCACCACCCGGCAGAGTGAAATCTCAGCCGGGCAGATCGTGCCGGCCGACCAGCCCGTTCTCGTACGCGTGGATCACCACGTGTACGCGGTCGCGCAGGTCCAGCTTCTGCAGCACGGCCCGGACATGCGACTTCACCGTGTTCTCGCTCAGCACCAGGTCCGCGCAGATCTCGCCGTTGGACCTGCCCCGGGCGAGCAGCCCGTAGATCTCGACCTCGCGCGGGGTGAGCCCGTCCAGCGCCCCCGTCCGGCGCGTCGGCACCTGCCGGACGAGATCGAGGACCGTCGCCGCCACCCCCGGGGCCAGCGCCGACGTCCCGCAGGCCACGTCACACACGGCCTGCGCCAGGACGGCGGGCCGGACGTCCTTGGTCAGGTAGCCGCTCGCGCCGGCCCGGATGGCGGCCACGACCAGGTCGTCGTCATCGAACGTCGTCAGCATGAGCACCCGGGTCGCCGGTGCGATCCGGACGATCTCCGCCGTGGCGGCCACCCCGTCCATGCGCGGCATGCGGATGTCCATCAGCACCACGTCGAGACGGTGCCGCCGGACGACCTCGACCGCGTCCCGGCCGTTCGCGACGTCGTGGGTGACCTCGATGCGTTCGTCGGCCGACAGGACCGTACGCAACGAGGTCCGCAACAGTTCCTGATCGTCGACGAGCATCACCCGGATCCTGGTCATGCCCCCTCCTTCGTGGGCAGCAGCGCTCGCAGCACCCATCCGTCGTCCCCCTCCGTCACCGACAGGGTGCCCCCGGCGGCGCGCACACGTTCCCCGACGCCCAACAGGCCGGTGCCACGGCCGCCGACGGCACGGCGCGCCGAGCTGCCGGGGGCGCGGAGCGCCGAGCTGCCGGGGGCGCGGAGCGCCGAGCCTCCGTCGTCGCGTACCTCCACCTCCAGCTCGGCCGGACCCCACCGGAGCTGAACGGTCACCTCGACCGGCGGTTCGAGGTGACGCAGCGCGTTGGTGACGCCCTCCTGCACGGTACGGAACGCCGCCACCTCGGCGCTCAGGCTCAGCGGCCGCCGCGGGCCCACCTCCGCGAACGTCACCGCGTGCAGCGGGCTGGCCGCCGAGGCCACCATGTCGGCGAGGGCGTCCAGCGAGATCGGCACCTGGTCGCGCCGGGCACCGGCGCGCGGTGCCGTGGTGGTCGGCCCCAGGGTGGCCAGCATCGCCCGCAGACCCTGGTGGGCGTCCCGGCCCGCCTCGGCGATGTCGCCGAGTTCGCGGCGGGTCGCCGGATCCGTCGTCGTCACCGCGGCGGCCTCGATCCGCGCGACCATGACGGTGACCGTGTGGGCGATCACGTCGTGCAGGTCACGACGGATGCTGGCCCGCTCGTCCGCGACGGCCGCAGCCAGCCGTCCGCTCTCGGCCCGCCGGCCCGCCTCGCGCCGCCGACGCACCAGCAGGGCGGCAGCCCACACCCCGCCGACCACGAGCGTCAGCAGCCCACCCTCGACCAGGAGGGTCCATCCGGGGATCCCGGGGGGCAGCCGGTCCCAGGCCACCAGCTCGGCGAGGACGATCCCGAGCACGGCAACCGCCAGCGCGACCACCGAGGACCTGACCGGGACGAGGCCCGTCAGCCACCACAACGTGACGGGGAACCACAGGGCCGACGGCAGCAGGATCGCCGACCAGCTCGGAAAGGAGATCGTCGCCAGGACGAGCATGCCCAGCGCGGCGGTCGCGTACCCCGGCCACGGCCGGCGGCGGGACACCACGGCGGCCCCGTGGAGCAGGACGGCGGCACCTGCCGCGGCGGCGACCTGCCACCCGTCCGCGCCGTAGTACCGGTTGCCCACCAGGGTGAGCACCGTCAGCACCGCCAGGACCCCGTGCGCCGTCACCGTCGCCGGCCGGGCGTCCTGGCGTGGGGTGGCTGTCACGGTGGTCGCCTTCTGGTGGGTTCCTGGTACGAGCCGAGCCCGTCACGACGTGCCACAGGATAGCCAGGCAGGTGGTGCCCCGCGCCGGTTCCCGCACACTCGTGGCACCCGACGAGCCGACCTCGGCGGCGGAGCATCGACCCCCGGGGATGCCGCCCGACAGCTCGCCCGGGGCCACCGGACGCCGGTGACAGCGGGAAGGAGGCTCACCGGTCGTCGAGTGATCCGGGCGACACCATTGCGCCGCACCCGCAGCGGACCGTCCTAACAGGAATCTGAAGAGTGCTGCGGATCCTTCTCGTACGTCCTGATGGTCTGATCTGGAGGTTCGATGAGGAGACTCACACGGATCGGTGCGGCCGCACTGGCCGCCGCCGTGGTGCTGGGGTGGGGACAACCCGTCTGGCCCGCGCCGAACGCCGCGCCCGACGGTGGCGCAACCGGCCGGGGTGGCGGGGTGCCGCCGGTGGGGGTCGGCGCCCAGCCGGCGACGGTCACGCTGATCACGGGCGACCGGATCACCGTCGACCGCGGCGGTCGGGTGACGATCCGCCCGGCGAAGGACCGGGCGGGCATCCGCTTCCGGTCCCACCAGATCGACGGTGAGCTGCACGTGGTACCCGCCGACGCGGTGCCGCTGATCGCGTCCGGTGTGCTGGACCGTCGCCTGTTCAACGTCACCAGGCTGATCGGGTACGGCTACCACGACGCGGCCCGCGACCGGCTGCCGATGATCGTGGCGTACGCGGACCGGGCGACCGCCCGACGGGCTGGCTCGCCGCTGCCCGGTGGCGAACTACGGGTCGACCGGCCGCTACCGGCGATCGAGGGGGCCGCGGTCAGCGCGGACAAGGCCGACCTGGTCGACGTCTGGACGACGCTGACCGGGGCCGCGCCGAGGGCCGCCGGCCGCGTCGCCGGCATCGAACGGATCTGGCTCGACGGGAAACGTCGACTGGCGGTGGACCGGGGGGTACGGCAGATCGGGGCGCCCGCGGCGTACCAGGCCGGCTTCACCGGCGCCGGGGTGACCGTGGCGGTCATCGACAGCGGCGTCGACCTGACCCATCCCGACCTGGCCGGCGCGGTGACCGAGGCGGTCACCTTCCTGCCGGACACCGACCCGGTCGACCGGTTCGGGCACGGCACCCACGTGGCCTCGATCATCGCCGGCCGGGGCACCGCCTCGGACGAGAAGTACCGGGGGGTGGCCCCGGGTGCCTCCCTGGTCTCCGCGAAGGTCTGCGAGCGGTGGTGCGACGACTCGGCGATCCTCGCCGCGATGCACTGGGCGGCGGTGGACAAGAAGGCAGCGGTCATCAACATGAGCCTCGGTGACCGCGACGGGCCCGAGGTCGACCCGTTCGAGGAGGCGGTGAACACGCTGACCGCGCAGACCGGGGCCCTCTTCGTGGTCTCCGCCGGCAACGAGGGCCCGGCCGGGCGGACGGTCGGCTCGCCCGGTAGCGCGGACGCCGCGCTGACCGTCGGCGCGGTCGACCGCGACGGGTCCCTCGCGCCCTTCTCCAGTCGGGGCGCGCGGGTCGGCGACGACGCCGTGAAACCGGACATCACCGCGCCGGGCGTCGGCATCGTCGCCGCCCGGGCCGCCGAGGGCGAGATGGGCGTACCGGTCGACAAGTACCACGTCGCCGAGTCCGGGACCTCGATGGCCGCACCGCACGTGGCGGGCGCGGCGGCGCTGCTCGCCCAGCAGCACCCCGGCTGGCAGGCGACCCGCCTCAAGGCCACCCTGATGGGTTCGGCCAACCCGCACCCGGGTGACACCGCGTACCAGCAGGGCGCGGGCCTGGTCGACGTGGCGCGGGCCATCGGGCAGTCGGTGACCGCCGAACCGCAGAGCGTGTCGTACGGTCGCACGCGGTGGCCCCACCGCGACGACGACCCGATCACCCGGACGGTCACCTTCCGCAACGACGGTACGGAGGCGCTCACCCTCGACCTGGCCTGGCAGATCACCGGGCCCGACGGCAAACCGGCCCCGGCCGGCATGTTCCGCACCGCGTCGCCGCAGGTCACCGTGCCGGCGGGCGGCACCGCCCAGGTGGCGGCCACCGTGGACACCAGCGTCGACGGCGCGGACGGCTACTACAGCGGGCACCTGGTCGCCAGCACCGGGAAACTCCGCACCGTCGTTCCGGTCGGCGTGCACCGCGAGGTGGAGAGCTACGACCTGACGGTCCAGCACCTCGACTCGACGGGCGTGGCGGCGGACACCTACTGGAGTCTGGTCAGCGGGATCGACGTACCGGCGATCGAACCGCTCGACAGGATCTCCGGGGGCCCCGTCACCGTCCGGATGCCCACCGGCCGCTACGCGGTGACCGGCGTCGTCGAGGAGTCCGGTGCGCGGGAGCGCAGCAGCCTGCTGATCCGACCCGAGATCACGCTGACCCGGGACACGACTGTCACCCTGGACGCGCGGCAGGCGAAGCCGATCACGGCGAGCGTGCCGGAGCGCACCGCCCGCCCGGTGCTGGTGCAGACCGGGGTGCTGGTGGACCTGTTCGGCAGCTCCCCGGCGATCATCGACATCGGGGCCACCGGGTTCGCCGGCCTCTACTCGGCCCAACTCGGTGACCGGGCCAGCCACGGGCACGTCGCCGGCTACGTCGCGCACCAGTGGGCCCGGCCGGACGGCGACGGCGGTTTCGCCGGGAGCCCGTACATCTACCACCTGGGTGAGGGCTTCCCCGGCCGGCTGCCCACCGGGTACCGCAGGGACGTGCGGCGCTCGGAGCTGGCCACCATGCGCCACGAACTGCGCGGCGAGCGGCTCGGCGACCAGGTCGAACGGAACATGTCGGCGGAGTTCGACGGCGTGTACGGCTGGACCCTGAGCGCGGGGGTGCCGGTCGGCGACACCTGGACCGAGTACTACAGCACGAAGGCCGTCGCCTGGTCGGGCGGCATCACCATCGGGCAGAGCGTCGACGGGGACACGGAGTTCCGCACGTCGCTCTACAGCCCGCTGCGGCGCTACCGGGCCGGTCGCAGCTACCAGGAGGTGTGGAACACCTCACCTGTCGGACCGACCCTGATCGCGACCGGGAGCCCGTTCAGCAGCGCCGGGCGGATCGAGGACGTGATCCGGGTCGACATCCCGCTGCACGGGGACGCGGCCGGGCACGGCGGTTGGTCCGCCGGTGACACCGGTCGCACGGCGCTCTAACGGGGCGACGAGCTGGTCGCGGAGTACACCGAACCCGCCGACGCCGGTTTCGGCTTCTTCGAGGTGCCGGCGGAGGCGGCCGCGTACCGGCTGGAGGCCTCCTCCCGGCGCAGCTTCACCGAGCTGTCCACCGAGGTCGCCCTGACCTGGCGTTTCCGTTCCGCCCGGCCGGCCTCCGCGGACTGGGCCCGGCTGCCGGTCATGGTGGTGCGGTACGACCCGCCGCTCGACCGCAACGCGTCGGCACCGGCCGGAAAGCGTTTCGAGGTCCCGCTGCGGATCCTCGGCAACGAGGGGGTCACGGTGGCCCCGAAGCAGGTCACCGTGCAGGTCTCCTACGACGACGGCAGGACCTGGCAGCCGGCCACGGTCCGGGCCGCCGGCGCGAACTGGACCGCGACCCTCCAGCACCCCCGCACCGGCGGGTACGTGTCGCTGCGCACCTCGGTCACCGACCGGCAGGGCGACAGCGTCGACCAGACGGTCATCCGGGCGTACCGGCTGCGCAACCGGTGACCCTCGGCTGACCTCGCACAACCGGGAACAGGCCCGAGCCGCGTCTCCGCGGCTCGGGCCTGTTCCGGTGCCGTCCACGCCGTCGACCCGGACCGCCGGGAGGCACGCCGACCTCGTGCCGCTCCGGGGCCGGGCCGCACACCTGGTCAGGGCAGCGCGGCGACGGCCGCGTACAGCCAGGTGGACGCCGGGGCCCGCACGACGGGCTGCGGTGTGCCGTTGATGGTGGCGGTCAGCGCGTGGTACCTGCCGAGCAGCGCGACATGCCGGGCCACCTGCGGCCCGGGGTCGGCGGCGACGATCTGCCGCCGCACCTCGGTCAGATCCCGCTCACCGCAGCGGCTGGCGGTCAGCGCCACCCACCGCGTCGCCAACTGCCGGGCCGCGCGGGAGTCGACAGGTACGCCGGCCTCGGACGCGGCCCTGGCCTGCGCGAGGATCTCGACCTGTTCCGCGGTCTCCGCCCCCGCCGACGGGTCGTCCCGCCCGTGGTCCGCCGCGGCGGCGAAGGTTTCACCGAAGTACTCGCGGACCGCCCGCCGGAACCCGGCGTCACGCACCATGTCGGCCAACTCGATCCACGCGTCGAGCTGCTCGCCGGTGGGGTCCTCCGGCAGCCGGGGCCGCCACGGGCGCAGGTGGTCGACGAACTCCCCCACGTCGAGGCCCTCGGTGACCTCTCTCCAGAACTCCTGCACGAGTTGCTCACGGTCGTCGTCGGACATCGACGCCAGCCGGTGCACGAGACTCACCTGCCCGGCCTCGCTGTCCTGCCGCACCACCGCCCGCAGCACGGCACGCCGGGTACGCAACTGCCCCATCTGCCGCTCGACGAGCGCCAGATGAGCGGTCGCGAGGTCCCGCACTGTGATCTCCTCGGTCAGCAACCGGCGGATCTCGTCCAGCCCCGCGCCCAGGTCCCGCAGCGTACGCACCAGTTCGAGAGCCGCCACGCCCCGCGCGTCGTAGCACCGGTACCCGGCCCCGGTGTACCCGGCCGGCGCGACGACGCCCTCGTCGGCGTAGAACCGGATGGCGCTGACACTCAGACCCGTACGCCGGGCCACCTCCCCGATCGACAACCAGTCGTCAACAGCGGATCCGACCAACCAACGGCCTCGACGACGGCCTGCCGCGTCGACCATGGCGTCTCACTGCCCCTGTCGGCCAGCCGCCGCAGGTCGTCGACGTTCTCGCGGTCCCATGATCGCTCGAACGTCGGCGTGCACTGTGCCGGACCGACCGCGATAGGGACCGTCACCTCCGGTCCCCGCGCGATCGACCACCCGGAAGGACCGAGGTCACGCGTAGGCACGAGCTTGGAGGTGGTACAGCTCCGCGTAGAGGCCACCACTCGCGATGAGGTCCGCATGGGTGCCGACCTCCGAGACGCTGCCCTGTTCCAGGACCACGATCAGGTCGGCCATCCGCACGGTGGAGAAGCGGTGCGAAACCAGTACGGTGATCGCGCCGGTGTCCGCACGGGTTTCCGTGACGAGGTCGGCGAAGCGCTCGAAGAGCGCTTGCTCGGCGGTCGCGTCCAGGGCGGAGGCGGGTTCGTCCAGGGCGACGAGAAGCGGACCTCGGCGCAGCAGCGTGCGGGCCAGCCCGAGCTTCTGCCACTGGCCGCCTGAGAGTTCGGTGCCGTCGCCGTACCCCCGGCCGAGCAGGCCGTCCAGACCGTCGGGGACGAGCGCCCGGACGGGGCCCGCCTCGGCCCTGTCGATCGCCCGCTGCAGGGCCTGGTCGTCGTCGATTCGGTCGAGGTCGCCGATGCCGGTGTTGTCCCGCAGCCGCAGCTCCAGCCGGGCGAAGTCCTGGAAGAGGGTCGACACCCGGCGCTGCCACCCGGCGGGGGCGGCGGACGCGAGGTCGACGTCATCCACCAGAATTCTTCCCGAGGTCGGCCGGTACAGCCCGCACAGCAGTTTGACCAGGGTGCTCTTACCCGCCCCGTTCTCGCCCACCACGGCAAGCGCCGTGCCTGCCGGGATGTCGAGGGTGACGTCGTCGAGGACCTTCCGGTCGCTGTTCGGGTAGTGGAAGCTGACGTGGTCGAGACGGATGCCGCGAGTGAGGACTGCGGGCAGTTTCCCCGACCCGGGTACGGCAGATTCGGGCGACGCGGCGGCGACACTGCGTAGTGTCCGGATCCGCTCCATCGTGCACCCCGCCGCCTGGACAATCGTCAGCAGGCCGAGTCCATTGGACACCTGGAAGGAAATCTGAGCGGCCAGAGCGATCACCAGAATCACGTCGCCCAGCCCCGAGCCGCCCTGCAACGCCTGCCGAACCACCAGATAGATCGCACCGCCGTAGGCGGCGGCGAAGGTGAGCTGCCCCGCTGCACGCAGCAGGGCAGCTCGAGTCTGGGCCCTGCGTAGCGCGGTAGAGGTGGTAGCCCAGTCGCGCTGGTGGCGTTCGATCAGCATGGCCTCGGCACCCGACAGGCGGATCTCCTTGACCGACGCGAGCATGGTGGTGGTCTCCAGCAGGTGCCGGCCGAGACGCGTCAGCGCAGCGGTGTCCTCCTTCGCACGATCCACCAGACGCTGAGCCCGATTGCCTGCCAGGACGGGGATTGCTCCGGCGACGGGAAGAAGGAGCAGCCACGCGTTGAGCGAGCCGAGCAGGACCGCCGTCAGGCCCATCTGCAGGACCAGGCCCCCGAGCTGTAGAACGGCCTCCAGGGAGGCGCGGGTGCGTGGAAGTTCCTCGCGGACCAACGCCAGGGTGTCAGCGTAGGCCGGAGTGTCCAGTTGTTCGAGGTTGCCGACGCCGTGGGCGAGCGTGATCAGCTCGTTCTGGAGTTCGACCTCGCTGAGGTCGCCCAGTTCGAAGTAGGAAAGGTGGGCGAAGTGGTTCATCATGAGCTCAAAGACCAGCAGTGCTGCCGTTATCAGCGCCAGCCGAGCGGCGGTGCCCGAGTCATGATTGACCGCCGCGGTGGTGAGCGACTTGAGGCATAGCGCGATCAACGGGGTGGACAGGAATCCGGCGGCCAGCATCGCTGAGGCACGCGCGAGACGCCCTGGATCACAGCGGAAGGCGAGCCACAGAAGGTGTCGGACCGCAAGGACCGTGGTCATCGGGCCGCTCCGTCGATCCTCGGCAGGAAGCGTTCAGTCGTCGACGGGTCGGCGGCTTCGTCCGCGGTGAAGCGTTCCGCCTGAATCCTGAAGAGCTCGGCGTAACTTCCGTTGAGTTCCATCAACTGTTCGTGCGTGCCGGATTCGGCCACCCTGCCGTCGGCGAGCACGACGATGCGGTCGGCCTGGCGCACGCTGGAGAAGCGATGCGAGACGATAACACTGGTCACACCCTTGGTCATGTCCAGAAAGCGCTCGAAGAACGCGGCTTCCGCACGGACGTCGAGTTGGGCGGTGGGCTCGTCGAGCACCAGGAGGGACGCCCCGCACTCCAGTGCCAGCAAGGCTCTGGCCAGAGCGATCCGCTGCCACTGGCCGCCTGACAGGTCGGTGCCACCTTCGTACTCGGCGCTGAGGACCGTGTCCACGCCGTGCGGGAGGCCGTCGATGATCTCCTGTGCGCCCGCGCGCCGGGCCGCGGTGAGGAGCGCGTTGCGGTCACCGAGGAGGTCCGGTCGGCCCAGCCAGATGTTCTCGGCCGCGGTGAGATGTAACCGGGTGAAGTCCTGGAAGATCACGGCGATGCGCCGGTGCCAGGCCGACGGCGAGATACCGGCGATGTCGGTCCCGCCAGCGGTGATCCGGCCACTGGTGGGTTCGTGCAATTTGGTCAGGAGCTTCACCAGCGTCGTCTTCCCCGCGCCGTTGAGGCCGACGATCGCCGTCGACGTCCCCGGTGCGAGTTCGAGGTCGAGCCCGTCGAGCACGGCGGGAGCACCGTCGTGGTAGCGGAAACCGACGCCCTCGAAGCGAACGGCCCCGGCCTGATCAAGGACGTGACCGGGGTCGTACTGCCGACCGTGGCCGCCCCCATCCGCCGCGACCTGCTCCAGGCGGGTCAGTGCGTCGTGGGCGGCCAACCCGTAGAGCGTCTGCATGTCACTCTCGGGGAAGAAGACGCCGAAGCGCATGGGAATCAGCACGGCCTGAAGGGCAACAGACAGTTGGAGCAGCGTCAGCGAACCGTTCGTGCCGTCCTCGGCCAGGGCCGACAGCGCCGCGCCGCCACCGAGCAGGCCGAACCCTGCCAGCGCGACGAAAGGCCAGAACAGCAGCCTGCGGCGGGTCGCCCACAACGGCTCCAGGTAGCCGCGTGCCTCCGTGCCATGGCGTTGCCGGAGCCAGGGGACCAGGCCGAGCACCCGTGCCTCCTTGGCCAGCCCGGTTCCGGTCGCCGTGCGCCGCAGGTAGGACAGTCTCCGCCGCGGACCGGCCAGGGTCGCCCGTACCGCGCCGAAGCGGCTCAGCGAGCCGCGTTGGCCGAACCTGATCACGATCGCCGTTGCGGCCACAAGCACACCGATGCCAGGTCCCAGTACCACGGACACCATGACCGCAGCCCCGACAAGTTGGGTGTAGCGGGCGATCAGAGCCAGGGTTCCGGCAGCGGCATCGCCCGGGGTGGGGACCACCCGCTCGAAGCCGTTACGGGCGTCCGAGAGCACATCGAGCACCTCCTGCCGTTCCAGGTCCGCGACCGGGAGATCACGCAACGCACACGCCATCAGTCGGACGGTGCACGCGCCGTCGACCTGACGGATCACCAGTTCAGCCAGCACCGACTGGAACGGGACGAGAATCTGTTGCAGCACGAAAGCGGCGACGGCCAGCATCAGCGCGAGACCGATCCGACCTATGCCACCATGGCCACCAAAATCTGACATGGCATCAGGGATTCTCGATATCAGGGTACTCGTCGCGAGGATGAAGGCGATCGGGAGCAGGCCGACCGCAACGTGGAGCGCACCCGCGCCGGCGATCAGTCCCGGGTGTGCGTAGCGCAGCAGCCGTACAGTGGCGAGCCATCGAACGGCGCGTCGTCGAAGCGGTCCGGCGCCCGGGTCGGGCGTCGTGGAAGGCATCAGGAACTCCCCCGAGTACGTCAGGGCACGCAGGACGAGCAAACGGCACAGGTGAAGGGCATCTCGCCGGGATCCGATTGCGATCGGAGGAGGGAGACAGCGGACTCCCGCGAGCCCGGGAACGCCACTGTCGCCGGGGAAGCTCGCGGTCCAGAGTCTGGCTCAGACCTCGTGTGACGTCAAGAATTTCATTGATGGTCATCTAGTTCGTCTGCACAACGGAACGGATCCCTGATCCGCCACAGGGATCGGTCTAGACAGACCTGCATCGATGTGGTTACCGTTGCACTCCGTGTTCGTCCGGCTCCGCGTGTCCAGTCCGGGCCGCTTCGCACCCTTCGCGTTATCGGAGGCGATGCGCCGCGATACCGGGCTTGTTCGCTGACGTTTCCGCCCTACCCGGAGACAGTTCGTGCGCGAGCCCAGGGCCGCTCCGAACCGGGCCTCAGTGTCGAGGCGCCCCTCCCCCCTTACCAGCGCTTTCCCGTCAGCGCCTGACCGGTATGCCAGATTCTCCGCGTTCCGTGCGGCGCTGACCACCCGGCCGTCGTCGCGGCATCGTTCTTCCATCGTCCTGGCACCTTCACCCGCGTCGCCCTGGGCGATGCCTGACCTGAGGAACCTGGCAATGCAGTACCCCGGCGCCCATTCGTTGACGTTCCAAGGAAAACGATCCGAAACCGCCCCTATGACGTGGGGTCAACGCGCCATCTGGAAGGCCATTCGCTGGCTCGGTGACGATGCTCACTACTTCAACATCCGCCGTATCGCGAAGATCCCGGCCGGTATCTCCACCGAACAGGTCGAGACTGTGCTCAGCGCATTCGTCTCACGTCACGAAGTGCTGCGTACCCGATTTCACGACGAGGGCGACGGGCCCGTCCAGGAGGTCTGGGCCGAGGGCGCGCTGTCCCTGAAGGTGACGGACGCAGCATCCGGCTCCGCCGATGACGTTGCGGTCGAGCTGGCACGGGAGTTGGTGGGCCTGACCTTTCGCCACGCCGAGGAATGGCCCTTCCGATGCGCGCTCGTCCTACAAGACGGACGTCCAGCCGTCGCCGTCCTGGTGTTCTCGCACCTGGCTGTCGATTTCTGGGGCGTACGCGAGCTGGAGCGCGATCTGCAGCAGCTGCTCGACGGCAGCGGGCCGCCGGAACCGCAGTGGCAGCCGCTCGACCAGGCACGCTTTGAGGCGGAGGGTCCTGGTGCCGCCCGCGGTGCGGCCGCAGCGGAGTACTGGCGTCGAACGCTGCACACCGTGCCACCGACGCTGTTTCGTACGGCCACCGGCGAGAGTGGACCCGAGCGCTTCGTCCGGCTGGCGATGGACTCCCCCGCCGTCGCGGTCGCCACGACCGTGCTTGCCGAACGATGCCAGGTCAGCACCGGCACCGTGCTGTTGGCCGCCACGGCGGCCGTACTCGGTGCCTACACCGGGCACGACACCGTGGCGCTGCAGCTCATCGCGGTCAACCGGCATGACGAGCGCAGCCGTCGGCTCGTGGCACCCATGGTGGAGAACGCGCTGTTCGCAATGAACGTCGACGACGACACCTTTGAACAGACGGTACGCCGGACCTTCCTGACCGGAATGAACGCCTACCGTCATGCCCAGTACGACCCGTCGGCCGTCGACGAGATTCTCGACGAGGCGCGCGAACGCAGCCACGGCGCACTCAACCTTGGTTGCTTTTTCAACGACAAACGTATGCACGACCGTTGGGAAAACCTACCGCACACCGATGAGGGCCCGGACGGACTGCGTGCGCTCCTCTGCCGCACCACGGTCACCTTCGTGGGTTCGTGGGAGCGCCAGGACGCCACCTTCTTCCTGCACACCGGATACGCGCCCGACACCTGCCTGCTCTATCTGATGGCCGACACCGAACTGATCCCGCGCCACGACATCGACCTCCTGCTGCGCGCCTTCGAGATTCTCCTGGTCGACAGCGCCACCGGCACTCTCGACCTGGCGGGCTTCCGCTCGACGCGTGCGACGACCAGTACCGAGAAGAAGCTTGGAGAGATCGCCCGATGACCACTAACGCCACCATCTGGGACGACGAGGTCGCCCTCGCCGTCACGCGGCTCACCGCAGCGGCCGAGGACGAGTACTACAACCCCTACCAGACTTTCGAGTGGCCCGAGAGCATCCCCGAGAGCGCGCTGTGGATGAGCGAGGATCTGGTGACGGTGTACGGCACCGCAGCCGCCGCGGAGTTGGACCGCGAGCAGTATCTCGCCCTGTCGAAGTGGGAGAGCATCAACTTCTACAGCCTCAACGTGCATGGGATCCGCGAGCTGATGCAAGAGGTGGTACAGCGGATCCACACCCCCGGTTTCGAAATTCCCACCCCGTTCTTCCATCACTTCCTGGGCGAAGAAAACGAGCACATGTGGTTCTTCGCCGAGTTCTGCCTCCGCTACGGCGGAAAGCTGTTCACCAACCGGTCCATGGCTTTCCCCCAGGAGCAGCACTCCGCTCTGCTGGACAACTTCATCGTGTTCAGCCGGATCCTGATCTTCGAACAGATCGTCGATCACTTCAACAGCAGGATGGCTGCCGACGCCGCCCTCCCGGAGACCATTCGCGCCATCAACCGGGTGCACCACCAGGACGAGTCCCGGCACATCGCCTTCGGTGCTCAACTGGTACGTGCCTTGTGGGTGCGACTGCGTGCGGACGGCGACAACAAGGAGATCGCCGTGGCCCGTCAGTACGTGGGGAAGTACATCGCGAGTTCGCTGCAACAGCTCTACAGCGTGGACGCCTACCGCAACGCGGGAATCCCCGATCCGTTCGCCTTCCGCAGCCGTGTCCTCGCCGACCCTTCCCGCAGCGCCGCCCACGACGCAGTCACGGCCCGTACCGACGCGTTTTACCGTCGGATCGGCCTGTTCGACCAGGCCGCAGCCTGAGCGACTCCGCCGCTCCCTGTCCCGCCCACCTCAACAGGAGCAGGTCACCCATGGCACCGCGCACACCACCCGCCGCCCCGGCCGGAGAACTCACCCTCCTGAACCCCGGCCCCGGCCTGGTCGTCCTCGAACCACAGCGAGCCGCACTCCTGCTCGAACTCGACGCCCTGTTCACCGACATGGCCGACGAACTCGGCGCCTCCCCAGTGGTCGGGCCGCCACTTCTGCCCGCGGAGGGCCTGGCCCGGCTCGACTACTTCCGCAACTTCCCGCACCTCGGCGTGACCGCCGCCCGCTTTCCGGACGGTGCGGTCGAGGCACTGGCGTCCGGGGGCCCGGTGGCGGAGCAGCCGGTTCGACCCACCGGCTACCTGCTGCCGTCGGCCACCTGCTACGGCCTGCTGCTCTCGTTGCAAAGCCAGGACGTCGGCCCGGGACTGAGGCTGACCTCGATCGGCCGCTGCTTCCGCAACGAGGACCACTACGACGGTCTGCGCCGCCTCTGGGGCTTCCATATGCGCGAGATCGTCTACTTCGGCACCGCCGAGGGAGCCCGCGAACACCTGGCCCGCTCGAAGGAACTGCTGGAGACTCTGGCCGGCCGACTCGGCATCGAACTGTCGTACCAGCCCGCGAGCGACCCGTTCTACGACAGGAGCGGCTCGCGGGCCAAACTGATGGCCCTCGACCCCGTCAAGTATGAGTTCGTCGCCTCCGACGGCACCGCCATCGCGTCGGTGAACAGGCACCGCAACTTCTTCGGCGAACGGCTCGGTATCACCAGCGCCGGCGCTGTCGCACACAGCAGCTGCACTGCTTTCGGTGTCGAACGCTGGATGCACGCGATGTTGCAGGCGCACGGCACGCCACAGAAGGCGCTACGGCAGGTCCATGATGTTCGTGGCTGACCTTCCCGATGTTCCGGCTGCGAGGGTGACGGCGGCGGCGGAGCGGGGGGCGCGAGCCCTCGGAGTCGAATTTCCACTCATCCAGGCAGGCATGGGCGGCATCGCCGGACCGGCGCTCGCGGCAGCGGTCAGCGACAGCGGCGCGCTCGGCACCGTCGCCCTCTACAAGAGCAACCCGGAGCAGAGCGCCGCGCTCGTGGTCGACACTGCCGCGCGCACGAGACACACCTTCGCGGTGAACGTGATCCCCGAGGTCGCCGGACGGCTGCTCACCGATCAGGTGGGCGCGCTGCTCGCCAATGCGGACCGGCCACTTCTTCTGAACAGCTACGGCCTGCTCCCCGAGCCGGAGGCGGCACGGGTGCTGGCCGCCGGACACCGCCTGCTGATCCAGGTGGGCACCGCCGCCGACGCCTCGGTCGCGGCCGGACTGGGCGCACACGGCGTGGTGCTCCAGGGCATCGAGGCCGGCGGCCACCACCTCGGGACACTGGGCACACGCGAACTGCTCGCCCAGTACGACCAGGAGCCCGCGGCGTTCGTCGCCGGCGCGATAACCACCGGCACCGACCTGCTCGGTGCCCTCCGGGCCGGTGCGTCCGGCGCGCTGTGCGGCACCGCGTTCGTGGTCACTGCCGAGTCGGCCGCGCACCCCTCCTACAAGGCGGCACTCCTGCAGGCCGGCCCCGAGGACACCGTCGTTACCGACCGCTTCTCGATCGGCTGGCCGGGACGTGCGCACCGGGTGCTGCGCAGCCCCGTCACCGACGCGCCGCAGCCGCTGCCCGCGACGCTGATCGCCTGGACCAGCGTGATGGGTGAACGCCGACCAGTCCCGCGAGGTTCCGCCGCCGCACCCACGGAGGAGGCCGAGGGCCACGTCGAGCAGCTGGCCCGGTACGCGGGCCTCGGGTGCGCCGCACTCCGGACGGTACAGCCGGCCGCAGCCTACGTCGCCGGTTTCCGCGCGGAGTTCACCGCGGCCCTCGCCGCCCTACGCGGAGACGGGACGGCCGCGGCTGTCCCGGTCCCGACCGGGAGGTCGCGATGACCGGATCGCCGCTGCACGCGGCGCTGGAGCAGCCCACCGGCGCACGCCGCGAGTCCTTTCCCGGCCGTGCCGGGACGTCGACCGGGTCCCCATCCCGTGCGTGCGACAACCCGCCGCACCGCACGGCCCACGCGGGCTGGCCAACCATCGCAGCGAACCGGAACAGAGCGCACTGACCACCGTCCGCGGCGGCGCTGCGCCCCGAAGCGGCGTGCCGACGGCCAGCCCTGCGGAGAAGGTCCAGCGGCGTCGACCAGTGGCCACTGACCATCACCCCGGCCCGGGGAAGTGAGCCGCCGCCGCTGGTGACCGAACTCCGGCTCCTCGGATCCGTCATCCCACCGTTCGACAAACAACATGGAGCAGTCGTGAAGCGGATCGCCGAATGGATCCAGACCAAGAACCCCGAACTCGACCGCGAGCCCAGCCCGACGGAGGACCTGATCGAGGCCCGGCTCATCGACTCCCTGGACTTCCTGGAGTTCATCTACCTGCTCGAAGACCTCTCCGGAAGGCCCATCGACCTGCAAGAGGTGAGCGTCGACGATTTCCGCACCCTGGAACGTATCGAGCACCGCTTCCTGCGTCCCGATGCCGGACCCACGTCGTGACTGTCGCCCCGGCGGACCCGGTCGTCAGGTTCGGCAGTTGCGACGCGGAGCACCGGTGGCGGCCGACCGGGTTGGCGCGGCTGCCAGCCCTCCGCGATCCACACGCCGAGCGATTGCTGCGGGGCATGGATGAGCTACAGGCCGTCCTCTGCCGCCCCGATGACGTGCTACTCACTCACTACCAGCCGCCCGCGGCCTTCGGCGAGGTGATGCGCGCCGCAGGTTTCGGTGCACGGCACCTGCCGGTTCCCGGCGATCTGGCGCTCCCCGTCGAGGAGCGCCTGGCTGTCGTCGGCCTGCCGGGATTCACCGGCGCGAGACCCGAACCGTATGCGGTGCTGCCGGGGACGGCCGCTGCGGTCAGAAGCCTCGGACTGGACGCGGCGCTGCCCGACCTGGACGCCGTCCGGCGGGTCAACTCCAAGACCTGGTCGACGCGGCTGGGGTTACCAGGCTCCGGACTGGTTGTCACCTCGCTACAGGAACTGCGCGAGGCGGCGGTCTTGCCGTGCGTGGTCAAAGACCCCTACGGAGTGTCCGGGCAGGGCAATGTCATCCTCGACTCACCCGCGAGACTCGCGTTGGTCGAACGCAGCCTGCGTCGGCGACCTGCGGACATGATCGAGTTGGTGGTCCAGCCGCTGTACGAACGGTCCGACGACTTCGCCGCGCATCTGACGATCGACCCGGAAGGGGAACTGGTGTGGCACGGCGTCCGCCAGATCCTCAACGTCGGTCACTCCTACCGGGGTTCGTCGTCTCCGACGCCGCAGTTGATGCAGCGGCTCGACCGTGCGGAGTACCGCGCATGCGTGGAGGCGGTGGCCCGGGCCGCAGCGGCGGAGGGCTACCGCGGGCCGTTGTCCGTCGACTCGATGACCACCGCGTCGGGGGAGTTGGTCCCGGTGCTGGAGGTCAACGCCCGCCTCTCGCCCGGGATGATCGCCCAGCAGTTGGGCGTGCGGTTGCGTCTGGCGTTCGTCCGGATCGGCGGCGACGACTACTTCGAGCGACTGGTCCACCTGCTGGACGATGCGGGACGGCTCGCGACCAGTGGCCGTGACGGCATCCTTCCGCTGGCGGCCAGCACACTGGTTCCTCCTCGCGGTTGGCTCTTCTACGCTGTCTTCGGCGAGGCAGACGCGGAACTCGGGAAGATCACCGAGAGACTGTCCGGGCATTGAACGACACCTGTAGGCAGCACCTCGTTGTGGAGCGCAGAGAGCAGACGGGCATGGCTGAAACACGCTACGACAGCCAGGCAGCCGCCGACTATCAGGCGGCTCGGGAGGTCCCACGGGAGGGCCTGGAGGCATGGCGTTCCGCAGTGTCCGCAGCGGCGGGTCTCGCACCTGGCATGACGGTGCTCGACGTGGGTGCGGGGACCGGAGCGTTCGCGAGCACATTCCACGCCTGGTTTGGAGTCCGGGTGCTGGCCGTCGAGCCGGCCGCAGCGATGCGGGCGCTGATTCCTGCGTCTGAGGAGATCCGGGCGCTCGACGGAAGGGCGGAGTCGCTGCCGGTCCCGGACGGCTGCGCGGACGCGGCATGGCTCGGCTCCGTGATCCACCATCTGGACGATCTGGAGGCATCGGCCCGCGAACTACGCCGGGCACTCAAACCAGGCGCTCCGGTGCTCATTCGCAACTCCTTCCCCGGCCGCTGCGACCGGGACCTGCGGGTGCGGTTCTTCCCCGAGACAGCGGAGCTGGTCGACACCTACCCCACCGTCGACCGGGTCTGCGCGGCCTTCGCCACGGCAGGCTTCGCCCAGGTCTCGCTCCGCCCGCTGCCGCAACGCAGCGCACCCACCCTGACCGCCTACGCCGACGGGCTCCGCCGCGCTGCGGACTCCAAGCTCCGCGCCCTCCCCGACGACGTCTACGCCCGCGGCCTCGCCCGACTCCGTGCCGCCGCCGAGGCTGACCCCACCGAACCTGCCACCAGTTGGATGGACCTCCTCGTCCTGGCCTGACCTCGTCGCCGGCCGGGAGACCCACGCCGCCGGCTCGGTACTGCTGCAGGACGCGGCGACCTACGGCTGTGACGGGGTGCCTCCCGCGCCGTTCCTGTCGTGGACCCCCGACCGGCGACATCGGGCGGTGGGCGGAGAGTTCTGTGCGGGTCCAGAGACGTACGACGATCCTGTTCGACGGGACCACGGCCGGGTCGGCAGCGCGCCGGTCAGGATGCGCAATCGATGGCGGTGGGGGTCGCCCCGCAGCCCGGGTGGCCTGACCGACACCATGGACGGTCATCGACTCGCCGTGTCCCGGCTCCTGCCGCCAACCGGGCTGCCCCGCGCGATCGCGTACCAGATCGTCATGGTGGCCGTCGGCAGTGGCACGTTCCTCAGCGGCGGCGTCGTGTTCTTCACCGAGGTGCCCCGGCCTCACCTGGTGCAGATCGGGACCGGCCCCTCGATCGCCGGGGTGGTCACCTCGCTGCCGCTGGACATGGTGGCCGACCGGCCCGGCGGGCAGTGGTCCTGGGCGGTCGGCTCGCTGTGCGCCACGGTGACGCCTGCCGCCAACACCCGCCTGTGACGCCCTTCGCCCCAACGCCCTGGTCGGCGCTCACACCGGTCAGCTCTGCGGGGGCGGTCCCGGGAACCAGCCGGCCCGACCAAGCGCACCCGGCAGGCTGGTCTTGCCGAGCTGAGCACCGATCCATGCCGCCGTCTCGGTGACACCGCGGGGGTCGAGACCGGTCGAGTGCCCGGAGCGGTCCAGCGCGTAGAGCAGGTCCTCGGTCGCGACGTTGCCGGTCGCAGCGGGGGCGAACGGGCAGCCGCCGATGCCTCCGACGCTCGCGTCGAGCACGGTGACACCGGCCTCGACCGCCGCGAGGGCGTTGGCGATGCCGGTGTTGCGGGTGTCGTGGAAGTGGGCGCGCAGCGGCACGCCCGGAGCCGCCGTGATCGCCGCCGCGACCAGTTCCCGAACCTGCACGGGTACCCCCACCCCGATCGTGTCGGCCAACGCGATCTCGTCGGGTCCGCTGGCGGCGAGCCGGCGGACGAGGTCACCGATGGCTGCCGGGGCGACATCTCCCTCGAAGGGGCAGCCGAACGCGGCGGCCACCGTCACGCTGGCCCGTAGGCCGGCCGTGTGGGCGGCCTCGGCGATGTCGGACCAGGCCCGGACCATCGCGTCGACGGAGGTGCCCTGGTTGCGTCGGCTGAAGGTCTCCGTCGCCACGACGACGCAGTTGACCTCGTCGACCCCGGTTGCCAGCGCCCGGTCCAGCCCACGCCGGTTGAGCACCAGGCCGATGTACGACACGTCGCTGCGCCGGGGCACCCCGGCCATGACGGCTTCCGCGTCGGCCATCTGGGGTACCCGGTCCGGCCGGACGAACGACACCGCCTCGACACGTCGGGCGCCGGCGTCGACGCACCGCCGGATCAACTCGATCTTGCTCGACGTCGGCAGGATCTCGGACTCGTTCTGCAGGCCGTCCCGAGGGGACACCTCCACCACGTTCACCATCATGTGTATACAATCTCAGGCCGTCGGGGTAGGCGGCAAGGAGAACTGCCGCACACCGCTCACATCACGGAGGCACGAGTGACGAATGCCGCAGAGGATGCCTACGAGGCATTGCGGGGGGCGATTCTCAGTGGCGCGATCCGCCCTCGGGAACGGCTCGGCGAGGTGGAGTTGTCCCGGCAGTTCGGGGTGAGCAGGACCCCGATCCGTGAGGCCCTGCGCCGGCTCACCGCAGAGGGTCTCGTCGTCTTCCAGCCCAATCGGGGGGCCCGGGTCGCCGAGTGGTCGCTCAGCGACCTCCAGGAGACCTACGAGATCCGGGCCCGGCTGGAGAGCTACGGCGCCGCCCTCGCCGCCCAGCGCATCGACCCCGAGCACCTGCCACGGCTGAGCCTGCTCTGTGACCAGATGGAACAGCGGGCGCAACGGATGAGCCCGCAGGACCTGGACGAGATCGCCACCCTCAACTCCGAACTGCACGCCATCGTCATCGGCGCCGCCGCCAGCCAGCGGCTCACCTCGTTGCTGTCAGCGGTCGTGGAGGTGCCGCTGATCGTCCGGGCCTTCCGCCTCTACACCCCGGACGCGCTGGCCCGCAGCATGGCGCACCACCGCGACCTCGTCGCGGCGTTGAAGGCCCGCGACGCCGAGTGGGCGTCGAGCACGATGCGGGCCCACGTCCTGGCTGCGCGCCGGGTCCTGCTGGACGCCATGGTGAACAGTCCCGATCTCTGAGCGGGGCGACCGGCCCGCGCCGGGGAGCAACCGTCAGCTCCCCGGCGCGCCCGGCTTGATGCAGGCCACCTCGCGGCCGACGTCGATCGGGGTCAGCCTGACCTCAGTCTGTACACAACGGTCCTCACCTACCGGACACCGTCCGTACAGCACGCAGCCCTGCACGAGCTGGGTCGGGCTCAGCGGGTCACCGACCAGTCGGGCCGGCGGCAGCTCCTGGTCGGGGTCGACGGGCAGCGCCGCGGCCAGCAGCGCCCGGGTGTACGGGTGCTGGGGGTCGGCGAACACCCGCTCGGAGGGGCCGGTCTCCACGACCCGTCCCCGGTACATCACGGCGATCCGGTCGCTGACGTACCGGACCGTGTGGATGTCGTGGGAGATGAACAGGTAACCCATGCCCAGCTCCGCCTGCAGGTCGGCGAGGAGTTGCAGGATCTGGGCGCGCACCGAGAGGTCGAGCGAGGAGGTGGGCTCGTCCAGCACGATCAGGGACGGTTCGGTCACGATGGCCCGCGCGATGCCCACCCGCTGCTGCTGTCCACCGCTGAGTTCGCCGGGGTACCGCCGGGCCATGTCCGGCGAGAGGCCGACCTGTTCGATCACCCGGGCGACCCGGTCACGACGCTCCTGCACCGGGGTCCTGGGCCGGTGGATGGCGAGGGGCTCACCGACGATGTCGCCCACCCGCATGCGGGGGTTCAGCGACTCGAACGGCTCCTGGAAGATGATCTGGAGCCTCGCGCGCATCTTCCGCAGTTCGGCGGCGGGCAGCGCCAGCACGTCGGTGCCCTCGAAGTGGACCTGCCCCCGGGTCGGTTCGATCAGCCGCAGTGCCAGCCGGCCCAGCGTCGACTTGCCGGATCCGCTCTCCCCGATGATCGCGAGGGTCTCCCCGGCGTCCACCGTCAACGACACCTCGTCGAGCGCGTAGACCGTGGTGGCGCCGCCCAGATGGAACTCCTTGCTGACCTTCGCCAACTCCAGCAGGCTCACCGTACGGCCTCCTTCTCCTGCGGCAGGTGGCAGCGGTACGTGTGACCGGACGCCGTCGTGACCGGCTCGGGGACCACCCGGGTGCACGGCTCGAAGGCGTGCGGGCAGCGTGCCTGGAAGGGGCACCCGGCCGGGTAGTCGACCAGGTCCGGCAGCCGCCCGGTGAGGTGCACCAAGGGCTGGCCCGGTCGGGGAATGGCCCGGATCAGCGCCCGGGTGTACGGGTGGCCGGGCGTGCCCAGCACCTCCCGGACGGTGCCGTGCTCGATCACCTGGCCGGCGTACATCACCACCACCCGGTCGCAGTACTGGGCGACCACGCCGAGATCGTGGGTGACCAACAGCATGGAACGCTCGTGTTCCTTCACCATCGCGCGGATCAGGTCCAGGATCTGCCGCTGCACGGTCAGGTCGAGGCCGGTGGTCGGCTCGTCGGCGATGACGAAGGTCGGGTTGAGCAACATGGCCATGGCGATGACGACCCGCTGGGCCATGCCGCCGCTGAGCTGGTGGGCGTATCCGTCGAGCACCCGGTCCGGGCCGGCGATGCCGACGTCGGCCAGCGCGGCGCGGGCCCGGTCGTGGGCCTCGCCCTCGGACCTGACGCCGTGCGCCGCCATGATCTTGGCGAACTGCCGCCGGATCCGCATCACCGGGTTGAGGGCGCTGAACGGGTTCTGCGCGATGAAGCCGATCTCCTTGCCCCGCAGCCGGCGTAACTCGGCGCCGCTGAGTGCGAGCAGGTCGACGCCGTTGAAGCGGGCGGTGCCGTCGACCACCCGCCCCGGCGGGCGCACCAGTCCGAGGATCGACCGGATGGTCACCGACTTGCCGCACCCGCTCTCGCCCACCACACCGACGATCTCCGCCCGGTCGACGTGGAAGTCGACGCCGTTGACCGCGTGCACCAGGCCGGCCGGGGTGTCGAACCGGGTGGTCAGCCCGCTCACCTCCAGCAGGTGGCGACCCCCGGGGTGGTCGGGGTCCGGCGCGGCGGGCCGGGTACGCGACCGGCGCAGTGCGTGCAGGGCGCTCATCGTTGCCTCGCCCGGCCGAACGAGTCCTGCAACTCGTCGCTGATGGCGTTGAAGCACAGCACGGTCAGGAAGATGGCCAGTCCCGGGAACACCGAGACCCACCACTGGCCGGTGGTCATGTTCTGCGCTCCTGTCTGGATCATGGCACCCCAACTGGCGTCGGCAGCGTTGATGCCGATGCCCAGGAAGGAGAGCGAGGCGATCACCACGATCGAGTGCGCCACCGCCAGGGACGCCTGGGCGAGGATGATGCCGGTCATGTTCGGCAGGACGTGCCGGAACATGACCCGGGGCCCGCTCGCGCCGATGGCGTGCGCCGCCTCGATGTAGCGGCTCTCCCGGATGGTGAGGCCCTCGCTGCGGACCAGTCGGACGAACCGGGGGACGTTGATGATGGCGATGGCGACCACGACGTTCTCGATGTTGTTGCCCATCAGCGCGACCAGGGCGATGGCCAGGATCAGCAGCGGGAAGGCCTGGAACACGTCGAGCGCGCGGACGACGCGCTCACCCCAGGGGCCCCGGTGCAGGGCGGCCAGGCCGAGCAGGACGCCGATCACCAGGGAGATCAGCATGCCGGCGAGGGCCAGCGGGATGTCCACGCCCGCCGAGGCGACGAGCCGGCTGAACACGTCGAGGCCGAACTTGTCGGTGCCCATCCAGTGCTCGCCGTCGGGTGCCGCGAGGGTCTCGGGCACCGGCACGGCCGGGTCGTGGGGCAGCGGCGCGACGTAGGCGGCCGCCAGCATGGCGGTCAGGATGCCGGAGGGTATCCACAGCCGTAGTCGCCGGCCGCTCCTGCGCCGTCGCGCCGTCGCCGGTGCGACGACCGTGGTGGGGTCTGCGGTCAGGGTCTCAGTCATAACGCACCCTCGGATCGAGCGCCGCGACCAGGATGTCCAGTGCGGTGAAGGCCAGCAGGGTCCCGAGGCCGGCGGCCAGGATGAAGCCCTGCACGGCCGGCATGTCGAGCTGGAGGATGGAGTCGATCGCCCACTCCCCGAAGCCGCCCCACGAGAAGATGGTCTCGATGATGGCCGCGCCGCCGAGCAGCGCGGCGAGCAGGATGCCGCCGTAGGTCAGGATCGGGGTCCGCGCCTGGCGGAAGGCGTAGGCGAGGACGGTCCGCTCGGACAGGCCGCAGGCCCGCGCGAACTCGACCTGTTTGGACTCCAGCGCCGGCACCAGTGAGGCGTACGTGCTGCGGGCGAAGTACGCCGAGTAGTAGATCCCGAGTGTGAGCACCGGCAGCATCGAGTGCGCCAGCGCCGACCGGAAGATCGCCATGTCGCCGGCGAGCAGCGAGTCGAGCAGCAGGGCCCCGGTCACGGTCGGCGGTGGTTCGTCCATCAGGCCGAGCCGGCCCACCGGTGCCGGTGCCCACCCGGCCAGGTAGAAGCAGAGGTAGATGAGCAGCAGGGCCAGGAAGAAGTCGGGGATCGACTGGAACGTGGTGATGACGAACCGGGAGGTCCGGTCGGCCATGGTGCCCTTGTAGTAGGCGCCCAGCGTGCCGAGCCCCACGCCGAGGAGCGCGGCGACGGTCAGGGAGAGCAGGACCAGTTCGAGCGTGGCCGGGGCGAACCGCAGGATCTCCGAGAGGATCGGCCGGTCGGTGTAGTACGACGAACCGAGGTCGCCCCGGAGCAGGCCGCCGAGGTAGTCGACGAACCGCTCCCACATCGGCCGGTCCAGGCCGAGCCGCCGCTCGATCTCGGCCAGTTCCTCCGGTGAGGCGGCCGGCCCGGCGATGACCCCGACCGGATTGCCCGGCAGCGCGTTGACCAGTAGGAACGCCAGCGCGATGACGGAGAGCAGCCCCAGCGGCAGGAACAGCACCCGCCGTCGCGCGTAGCCGAGGACCCGCATCACACACCTCCGGGCGAGCCGAGCAGCAGCGTCGCCTCGTCGAGGTCGACGATGTCGGCGTACTTCGCGCCGAGGTCGAACAACGCGGCCTGGTGCGGGCGTGGGTCCCGGTCCAGGCACGCGTCGGCGACGACGAGCGGGACGAACCCGTGCTGCAACGCGTCCACCACGCTGGCCCGTACGCAGCCGCTGGTCGAGCAGCCGCCGATGAGCAGGGCGTCGACCCCGAGCACCCGCAGGGTGCTGGCCAGGCTGGTGCCGAAGAACGCGCTGGCGTACTGCTTGGTCACGACCGTCTCGCCGGTGGCCGGGGCCAGTCGGGGCGGCGCGGCGGCGAATGCGCCGCCGCGCTCGAAGACCCTCAGTGCGGGCACCTTCCGCACGAACAGGCCGCCGTCCTGACTGCCGGGGGCGAGTTCGACGCGGGTGTGGATCACGGGTACGCCGGTGCGCCGGGCGGTGTCCAGGAGGGTGGCGCAGGCCCGCAGGGCCGGCGGGTCCTGGTCGCCGGCGAACAGCGGCGACGCCGGGTCGAGGTAGGCCTGCACGAAGTCGACCAGGAGTAGTGCCCGGCGTAATCCGCGGCCGAGGTCCGCGCCGAAGCCGGCCCTGCGGTAGTCCACCTGAAGGTCATTCACCGTGTCCGCCTCTAGATCACGCCGCTGGTGCGCAGCTCGTCGATCTCCGCCGTCGTCAGGCCGACGACGGCGGCCAGGATCTCGTCGGTGTGCTCGCCGAGCTGCGGCCCGGTCCACTTGACCCGCCCCGGGGTGGTCGACAGCCGCGGTACGACGTTCTGCATGGGGAACTCGCCGAACTCGGGGTGCGCGACCCGGATGATCGCCTCGCGGGCGGCGAAGTGTTCGTCGCGTAGCATCTCCGGGGCCCGGTAGACCCGGCCCACCGGCACGTCGTGCGTCACCATCACCGCCATCAGCTGCTCGGTGTCGTGCTGCTCAGACCATTTCGCGATGATGCCGTCCAGCTCGGCCTGGTGGTGGCCCCGGGCGGCGTGGGTGGCGAAGCGCGGGTCGGTGCCCAGCTCCGTCATCTCCATGGCCGTCGCCAGCCGCCGGAACACGGTGTCCTGGTTGGCGGCGATGAGCACCAGCCCGTCGTCGCGGGTCGGATAGACGTTGGAGGGGGCGATGTTGGGCAGGATGGCACCGGTGCGCTCACGTACGTGACCGGCCAGGGCGTACTCGGGAAGCAGCGACTCCATCATCGCCAGCACCGCCTCGTAGATGGCGGAGTCGACGACCTGACCGTGGCCGGTCCGGTCACGCACCCGCAGCGCCAGCAGCGCGCCCAGCGCGGCGAAGGTGCCGGCCAGCGAGTCGCCGAGGCTGATGCCGACCCGGCTCGGTGGGGTGCGGGGGTCGCCGACGACGTACCGCAGGCCACCCATCGCCTCTCCGACCGAGCCGTAGCCGGGTCGCGCGGAGTAGGGGCCGTCCTGCCCGAAGCCGGAGACCTGGACCATGACCAGGCCGGGATTGTCCGCCGAGAGCTGCTCGTAGCCGAGTCCCCAGCGCTGCATCGTGCCGGGGCGGAAGTTCTCGACCACCACGTCGCACCGGGCGATCAACCGCCGGGCGACGGCCTGCCCCTCGGGTGTCCGCAGGTCGACGGTGACCGACTTCTTGTTGCGCGCCACGATCGGCCACCAGAGCGACTTGCCGTGCGGCTTCTCCTGACCCCAGTCGCGCATCGGGTCGCCCTGGCGCGGTGGCTCGCACTTGATCACTTCGGCACCGAAGTCGGCTAGCAGCTGGCCGCAGAAGGGGCCGGCGAGCAGGGAGCCGAACTCGACCACGCGCACGCCGTGAAGCGGTCCGTCGGGGTGCAAATCGCTGGACATGAACACCTCTCATAGCAACCGCCGAGTGGTTGTTGTATACAACAACTCAATCCCACTCGCTGTCAACAACGGTTTTTCCTAGTCGTGAACACAAGGGGGTACACAGTCGGACATTCGTGCATACAGAACAGTCGGGATCAGCCTGCGGCGATCACGACCTCCCGCCCAGTCGCCGGCCGAGCAGTCGCCCGAACGCCAGCGCCGGGGTCACCGCCATCCCGCCACAGAACGCGGCCCCGCTGGTGGCCCCCATCCCGAGGGCCTCCCCGACGGCGAACAACCCGGGCACCACACCGCCACCGGCCCGCCGGACCCGCAGGCCGGTGTCGACGTCCAACCCGCCGAAGCTGCACAGCAGCGCGGCCACCGACCGCACCGCGTAGAAGGGCGGTCGGCCGATCCGGTGGTCGAGGGCCCGCCGCCCCCACGGATCCTCGCCCCGGTCGACCGCCAGGTTGTACTCCCGCACCGTGCGCGTCAGCCCCTCCGGGTCGATCCCCGCCCGGCGGGCGAGACCCACGAGGTCGTCGGCGACCCAGGCGGTGTCCCCCGAGGCCGCCTCGGCCCGAAACCGCTCGGCGTCCCACGCGGGCACCAACGGCGCGCCCGCCACCACGCCGGCCTCGTCGCCGACGATCCAGAACTCGGCCCCGCGCTGCTCCTGCACGGCCCGCTCGTGGCGCGTGACGTCGTCGAGGTCCTCGGCGACGAACCGTTCCCCGGCCGCGTTCACCCATATCTCCCGGGGTGGACGCTCCGCCGGCGCGAGGCTCGCCAGCTCCGACCAGAAGTCCACCCGACCCGGCTGCGAGCGGCGTTCGAGCAGGCCGAGGCGGGGAGTGTGCAGGTCACCGAAGCGAACCTGGGCCCCCAGCGGCACCGCCATGTCGATCGCGGCACCCGTCGAGGTCGGGACCGCGTTGGTCACCAGGCGTGGTCCGCCCGGCGTCAGCGCGGCGAACAGGCCGGGATTGGCCCCGTAGCCGCCCGAGGCGAGGACCGTGACGCCCGCGCGCAGTTCCCGGGGCCCCTCGGGGGTGCGCACGACGGCACCGGTGACCGCCCCGCCCTCGCTGGTCAGGCATTCGGCGCGGCAACGCAGCCGCAGCCGGATCGTCCCCCGGGCGACCTGCTCGTCGAGCATGGGCCGCAGCGTCTCGCGGATCGACCGCCCGTGCCCGACCCCCCAGTACGTCCGGGGCCGGGAGTACGGCGAGTGCCCGTGGTAGACCACCGGCGTGCCGGGGGCGAACGGGAAGCCGTTGTCGTCCAACCAGTCGACGACCCCGGCGGCCTCGTCGACGGCGAGCCGGATGAGGGCAAGGTCGCCCTGCTGGTGTCCGATGCGCAGCACGTCGGCGTAGTGCCGGTCCGGGTCGTCGTCGATGCCCGCCCGCCGCTGCCGGCGGGTACCCGCAGCGCTCAGGTGCCCCGCCGACACCCGCAGCGTGCCGCCGATGTCGGCGTCCGCCTCGATCAGTTCGACCCGCAGCCCGGCCCGGGCGGCCTCGACCGCGCAGGGCAGGCCGGCGGTGCCGGCCCCGATGACCAGCACGTCGGCGTCCTCAGCCACGATGCCCCTCCGGGATCCCCGACGGCCGCCGGGGCGCTGGCCCCGGGCCGGTGACGAAGGACGACACCACCGAGGCGAACTCCTCCGGCACCCGCCACGGCAGCTGACCGGTGGTGTCGGTGAGCCGGACGGCCTTCGCGTCGGGACGGATCGTCAGCGCGAGCGCGTCGCAGTGGGCGAGCATGTCCCGTCCGGCGGTCAGCAGCAGCACCGGGCAGGGCAGGGTCCGCAACGGCTCCACCGGGTCGTACCCGAAGGCGGCCCGGTACGACCAGTTGTACCGGTCGAAGACCGACGCGATGTTCGCCACGGCGAGGTTGACCAGTTCCGGGGGACGTTCCCACAGCTGCGCGTACCGCGTCCAGAGGTGCCTCAGGTGACCACCGTCCGGATCGATCGGCCTGTCCGGTGCCCAGGAGGCACCCAGCTCCTCCCGTTCGGCCCGGTCGAGGACGAGTCCGGACAGGACCGCGTGGGTGACCCGACCGGGCGCCGCGAGGTGGGCGACCGCCAGAGCCAGGGAGGCGCCGGTGTGCTGACCGACGACGGCGAACGTCTCGATGCCCAACGAGTCGATCGCCCGCAGCAGCAGACGGGCGTAGCCGGGGATGTCCAGGGGGTGCGGGGGCGGGTCGGAGAGCCCGTAGCCGGGGGTGTCGAAGGCGTGGGCGCGCAGCGACCGACCGAGGGCGGGCATGGCCGGGGCGAAGACGTTGGAGGCCTGCGGCGACTCGTGGAACAGCACCACCGCGGGCCCCTGGACGCCGCTGGCCCGGTAGTGGATCTGCGCACCCTCCGGGCCGACGTATCCGCGCATGTCACGTCCCTCCTGGCTGGTCGGTCGGTGCGCCGGGTGACGGTCCGGGCCCGCCGGTCGACGGTGGCGCTGGCCGCTTGCGGGTGGCCCGCCGCTTCGGGACCGTGCTGCTCCCACCGGGATCGCCGGTGCCCACCGGGCCGGTCGGCTCGGGTGCAGCGGGTTCAGCCGGCGGGTCCGGCAGCTCGGCCGCGCTGGTGGCTGACGGTCGGTGCTCACCCGGGGCGGTGTGCCGGAAGAGATCCGTCGGTACGGCGGGTCGGCCGATGACGGTCGAGGTGAGCGACCCGCCGGTTGCCGTGACGGCCTGCCGGGCGCTCTCGGCCGCCGCCGTCACCGAGGCGATGTCACCGATGAACGACACCGTGACAAGACCGCCACCGATTCGACGCACGCCGATCACTGTCACTTCGGCAGCCTTCGTCATCGCGTCGACGGCGACGATCGCGACGGCCAGTCCCTGCGTCTCGACGACGCCGAGGGCACCCGCATCCCAGAGGTCCACGTCAGTCCTTTACGTAGTTGACCCATGTGTCGGTCTCCAGCCGGTCGACGATCGCGACGATGGTGGAGTCCACGGGCGCCTGGGTGGGTTGCCGATCGGCCAGCCGAGCGGCTCCACCGGTGGCGATGAGGACGACCTCTCCCCGACCGGCACCGACCGTGTCGACCGCGACGAACGGCTCCGCAGCGGGCGTCTCCCCCAGGGGCACGACGACGAGCAGCTTGGCTCCGGTCAGCGCGTCGGCCTTGACGGTGCTGACGACCGATCCGATCACCCGGGCGATGCGCACTCCGGATCACCTCGTTTCACTAGCGTCGTTTGGACCAGGGCTTGGTGTCGAAGGCCTGCCGGACGGCGTCCCGCGCCGAGTCGACCTCCGAGTGCAGGCCCGAGACCCACAGCCGGCCGAACTGACCGACCCCCCGGACATCCACGATCTTGATGTCCGCCGATTTCTCCACCTCGTTGCCGACGGCCGAGATGTAGGCCGCCGGCTCGCACTCGACGACGAGCATCGACTCACCGGCCACCAGCAGCGAACCCTTGCGGGAACGGTTCACCAGCTGCGCCTGGTAGGCGTCGATGTTGGAGATCATCTTGGCCGACACCAGTTCCGCCGGTCGCGCGTCCGCCTCGGTCATCGTGAGCAGGTCGAGGATGGTCCGGCCGGCCTGGTGGACCGCGTCCTGCGACACCGAGTGCAGTTCCGTCATCCCGTACTGCCGCTCGACGACCTGGGAACCGGGACGGACACCGGCGGCCTTGACGGCGGCGTCCACCAGCGCGTAGACGTCACTGCCCGGGGAGATCTCCAGATAGAGCTGGGACATCCCCTCGACGACGGGGTCCCCCGACATCACGCTACCGAGCAGGGCCGCCATCTGCGGTTGCAGCCGGTCCACGAACGCGTACGTCCGCAGTTCAACATTGCTGTGCGGCATGTCAGCGCCTGCCCACCAGCAGCGCCAGGGTGCCACTGCGTTGCCGCTCGCCGCTCTGCAACACCCGGCCGGTCGGGGCGGTGACCTCCTCGACGCACTCGCGCTTGCAGGACAGCTCCGAGCAGTCGCCGGTGAATCCCGCGTCCCGGGCGGCCTGGACGAGATCCATGTCCCGCATCGGGCCCCAGAAGGGCTCGTTGTTGTTCCAGGTGTCCCAGTCGATGAGGAACTGCACCAGCGGGTCCAGCCCCGCGTAGCCCGGGAAGTCGGCATGGATCATGATGCCGCCGGGGGCCAGCAGCCGGTGACACTCCTTCAGGACCGCGCGGACCGCGTCCGGTGGCATCTCGTGCAGCAGGATGTGTGAGACGACCAGGTCGAAGTGGCCCGAGGGGAACGTCGTCGCCTCGGCGTTCTGCTGCGAGAAGTGCACCTTCCTGCCGAGGGACTCCGCACGACCGTGGGCGTACCGGAGCAGGGCCGCGCCGACGTCGATGCCGTGCACCTCGGCGTCCGGGTAGGCCTCGACGTACGGCAGTGTCGAGTTGCCCACCCCGCATCCGACCTCCAGGATGCGGCGGGGACGGAAGTCCCGGTGCTCCTTCTTGAGGTAGTTGTTGACCACGGATTGGCCGTAGTCGTCGTTGAGCGCACCCATCTGGCCCATGGCGTACACGTAGACGCCCCGGTCGTAGAGGGCCCCGACGGTGAGGTCGTCCGGCGCGTACTCGCCCCGGTAGCCACCGGGCATGGCGTGGATGTCGATGCCCCAGAAGTACCAGGGCAGCGTGAAGGCGGGGTCGAGTTCGAGCGAGCCGAGCTTGCGCCCTGCGGCATCCGCCCGCGTCTTCAGGTCGTCGAGCTGGCGGGCGATGCTGTCCGACACCACGTTCCAGAGCAGATCCTGGCTCGCCCGGCGGACGGAGCTCCAGAGCTGGTAGTACGGCTCCGGTTCCATCGCCCGGCGCACCGTCTCCCGGTCCCGGGGCGCAACTCCCATCTCGCGCTGGTACCGGGGTGCCACGCGGTGCACGTACAGCTCCCGCACCCCGGGCGTCACGTCGGTGGAGATGTGCGACTTCAACGCCCGGACGAAGTTCTCCCGGGCGAGTTCGTCGTGGTTCTCCTGCGGCAACAGGCCGTGCCGCTGCTGTTGCTTCACTGTTCCTCCCCCACCTGCGTGAAGGCCCGTCGGATGACCTCCCGGTACGACTCCGGGGTCTCCTCCCGCACGATCTCCTCACGCCAT
This sequence comes from Micromonospora sp. WMMD735, assembly GCF_049178995.1. Taxonomy (NCBI): domain Bacteria; kingdom Bacillati; phylum Actinomycetota; class Actinomycetes; order Micromonosporales; family Micromonosporaceae; genus Micromonospora; species Micromonospora sp. WMMD735. Next base: position 350,522 of record NZ_JBMHMJ010000002.1, on the reverse strand, counting down.
TCGTAGAAGACCCGCAGCACGCGGGCGACGAAGGCCGCCGCCTCGGTGTCACGGACCTGCGCGTCCTGCGCGGAGACGGTGAAGTCGTCCACCGCGCCACGGTCCAGCACGCGCCGGTCGGCGAGCAGCTGTTCCAGCGTCATGACCCGCTCCCGGAGCACCCACACCTCGGACGAGAGGGTCACCAGCGTCGAGACGACGGCCTCCATGCCCGGCTCCGCGAAGAACTGGGGGCGTGCCCCCTTGGCCTTCTTGGGCAGCCGCTGCCCGGGCAGCGGCTGCGCCTGCTCCGGGCTGCCCACCCCGGGCCCACCGAACGCGCCGAGCGCCCGCAGGGTCTCGTTGGCGACCGTCGACGCGTCCGCATCCGGATTCGCCGACTGGACGGCGGCGGCGATGGTACGGATGGTCCGCTCCGCCTCCTGCGCACCCTCGCAGCCGCACGAGCAGCCGTCGGCGTCGTCGCATCCGCCCGTCGTCGCGCCCGGGTCGGCCACCGCCCTGTCGTCGTCGCGGGCCGATTCGGTCGGCGTCGTCGGCGCGTCCTGCCCGACGCGACGGATGTCGATGCCCAGGCCCCGGGCGATGTCCGCCGCGTGCGGCGAGATCAGGTCACGCGGGCCCAGCAGGATCTCGCGCGGCTCCTGCGATCGGGCGACGTCCTCTATATCGACAGCAGTCCATACCCGACTCATGTGTCAACTCCTTCGGTGAGCACGCGGCGGCCCCGATCAGGCCTTCGTTCCACCCCGGGTCGCCCCGGTCGGCAGGATCGCCTCGACCTCGCCGTGCGGACGCGGGATGACGTGCACGGAGACGACCTCACCGAGCCGGGAGGCGCTGGCCGCCCCGGCGTCCGTGGCGGCCTTCACCGCACCGACGTCACCCCGGACGACCACGGTGACCAGGCCACCGCCGACGTACTCGGTACCCACCAGGACCACGGTGGCAGCCTTGACCATCGCGTCGGCGGCCTCGATCGCCGCGACCAGACCACGGGTTTCGATCATGCCGAGCGCGGACATCTGCAGGTCAGCCATGACAGTTCTCCTTCGAGAGTTCGTCGACGGGCGGGTGCCCGTCGTGTCCCCAGGGCCGTACCGGCCCCGAAGCGGTGGTGGATCACCGCCCGGTCAACTGCCGGGCGATGTGATGCACGAACACCTCCAGCGGCGAGTGCGCCGCCGGCTCCGGCCGGGCGGTCGACCCGGCGGGTCGCCCGCCGCCCGGCCCCGCCTGCGCGGCGGTCGGTCGGACACGGGTGGGCACGGCAGGCGGGCCGGCGGTCGGCTCCTGCGACCGTGGCCCCCGCGACGGATCACGCGGGGCCGCCAGCCCGGTCTCGGTCAGGCAGCTGGCGGCCAGTTCCTCCAGCGTGCCGCCCCGGTTGAAGCGGGGCAGTTCCCCCCGACCGGCCGCCAACCGTGCCCGCAGCGCGCGGGTGCCGTCGAGGTCGACGGCGCCGCCGGTGAGGACCACCCCGTACCGTCGGGCGCCCTCGGCGGTGACCAGGCCCCGCTCGACGTCGTGTCGAACCAGTTCGGGGTCCCGTTCGAGCGGATCTCCCCAGCCGCCACCACCCCAGGTCACGAAGTGCAGGAGGTCACCGGGGCGCACGGCGAGCCGATCGCACTTGGCCGGCACGACCTGCCGCGAGTCGTCAGGCCGCTCCAGGATCTTGGTCCCCCGTCCGCCCGGTTCACCGCCGAGCACCCCCCAGGGCTTGGTGAACCAACGGTCGTCGTGGATCGACACCTCGCCCGGTTCGAGGAACCGGTAGCCGACCCGGATGCCGTTGCCGCCCCGGTGCAGGCCCGCACCCCCGGAGTCCGGAACCGACTCGTAGGCTTCGATCCGCAGCGGGTAGTACGCCTCCAGGTACTCGTTCGGCACGTTGGTGAACGAGGGCCACATCGAGTGTCCGTCGAAGCCGTCGCCCACGGGCCGGGCGGGAACGCCCCCGAAGCCGATCTGGTAGAGCTGGAACCAGGTGCCGGAGCGGTCCAGCCCGGAGTACATCAGGTGCGGGCTGGAGGAGAAGCCGGCGGCGGCGAGGAACTCCGGCTGACACTGCCCGAGCAGTCCGGCCAGGACGTCGAAGAGCCGGCCCAGCGCGTGGGTACGGCACGAGATGGCCGCCGGCCGCCGGGGCTTGAGCAGGCTCCCCTCCGGGATCCGGACGTCGACCAGGGGATAGAACCCGTCGTTGAACAGGATCATCGGGTCGACTGCCATGATCGTGTAGACCCCGAAGAACATCCGCAGGACGTTCTCGTTGAGCAGGAAGTTGATCGATCCCTCGGCCTGCTCGCTGGTCCCGGTGAAGTCGAGCACCACCCGGTCGCCGTCACGCCACAGGGTGCAGCGGATCCGGAACGGCCCCTGACCGCGCCCGTCGTCGTCGACGAAGTCCTCGAAGGTGACCGGCTGCTCCGGGACGACCTGGCGGAAGAGCTTCGCCATCGCCTGCCGGTTGCGCTCCAGCAGCAGGTCGAGCGTCGACAGGTAGGTGTCCGCGCCGAACCTGTCGCACAGCTCGCGGACCCGGGTCTCGGCGGTCCGGCAGGAGGCCAGCACCGCGTTCAGGTCCGCCCGGTTCCAGCTGGGCAGGCGTACCTGGTTCAGGATCGTGTCGAGGAGTTGCTGGTCGAGCGTGCCGCCCCGCAGCAGCTTCACCGGCGGGACGATCACCCCCTCCTCGTGGATCGACACCGCGTCGGTGGGGAGGCTGCCGGGCACCTTGCCCCCGACGTCGCTCATGTGGCCGAACATCGCCGCCCAGCCGACCAGCGACCCCTCGAAGTAGATCGGCAGCAGCACCAGCCAGTCGTTGGCGTGGCTGATGGCGCCCTCGCAGGCGTAGGGGTCGGAGGTGAAGAAGACGTCGCCCTCCTCGACGGTGCCGTCGTATCCGGACAGGAAGCCGTCGATGAACGAGCCGAACTGACCGGCGACCATCCGACCGTGCCGGTCGGCGATCAGCGGGAAGGCGTCGTGCTGCTCCCGGATGCCGGGCGACATCGCGGTCCGCAGGACCACGGCGTCCATCTCGAACCGGGCGTTGCGCAGCGCATTCTCGACGATGTCGAGCACCGCGGTCTCGACCCCGACCGGACCCTGCGGACGTGGGGTCTCGACGATGACCGCGCTCATCGCGCCACTCCCTCCTCGGCGGGCAGGATGAGCAGGTTGCCCAGCCTGTCGACACGCGCGACGCAGCCCGGCAGGACCAGGCTGGTCGAATCCATCTCGACGACGATCGCCGGCCCGGGCAGTTCGTTGCCGGCCCGCAACGCCGTCCGGTCGTAGAGCGACGCCTCCTGCCAACCACCGTCGACGTACACCTGCTGCCGGCCGATCACCGCCCGGGACGCGTCACGGTCGCCCTGCTCGATCTCGACGGGCTTGATCCGTTCGGCGTCCGAGACCCCCACCGCCCGGATGTTGACGATCTCGTGCTGCTCGTCGAGGGCGAAGCCGAACAGCCGCCGGTGCGCCTCGTCGAAGCCGTGGCGCAGCTTGGGAAGCAGCGCCTCCCGTCGGGACGAGCCGACGTCGACGGAGACCTCGAAGCCCTGACCGTGGTACCGGACGTCCGCCTCGTACCGGATGGTGCGGGCCTGCGCGGGCACCTCGGCCCGGTCGAACTCCGCGCCGATCCGGTCCGCCAGCTCGGCGAACTCGCGCCCGAGGTGCTCCTCGTCAAGGTCGTCGAGCGGGCGTACCAGAGACTTGTTCGCCTCTGCCCGGACCCCGGTCGAGGCGTCTCCGTAGGCGCAGAGCACCCCCGGCGACTGGGGGATCACCACCGGCCAGGATCCGAGGAGCTTCGCCAGGGCGTTGACGTGCAGTGGGCCGGCACCGCCGAAGCCGAACAACGCGAAGCGCCGCGGATCGTAACCGCGCTGCACCGAGACCAGCCTCAGCGCACCGAGCATGTTCTCGTTGACGATGTCGACGATCGCGGCGGCGGCGGCCTCCACGGACACCCCGAGCCGGGACGCGACGGAGCCTACCGCTGCGCGGGCCTTGTCGACGTCGAGCGGCATCGCACCGCCCAGCAACGCGTGCGGGAGGTAGCCGAGCACCACGTTCGCGTCGGTGACCGTGGGCAGCACGCCGCCCCGACCGTAGGTCGCCGGGCCGGGCAGGGCACCGGCGCTGGCCGGTCCGACCCGCAGCGCGCCGGTCAGCTCGGGCACGTGCGCGATCGAACCGCCACCGGCGCCGACCGTCTGCACGTCGATGGACGGGGCCCGGACGGCCAGGTCGGCCACCGTCGTCTCGCGTCGGATGACCGGGGTGCCGTTCTCGATCAGGGCGACGTCGGTGGAGGTGCCGCCCATGTCCAGGGTGAGCAGGTCCGGGTGGCCGGCCGCCGGCCCGAGGGCCACCGCCGCCGCCACCCCACCGGCGGGACCGCTCATCAGCAGGCTGACCGGGATGTCCTCGGCCCGTTCGAAGGTCATCAGACCGCCGTCGGAGCGGAGCACCCGGCGCTCACCGACCAGCCCCTCGGCGGTCAGTTTGACGCTCAGGTTGCGCAGGTAGGAGCCGACACCGGGGCGGACGTAGGCGTTGGCCACGGTGGTCAGCGTCCGCTCGTACTCGCCCAGCTCGGGCAGGACCCCGGCGGAGGTGGAGACCGGCAGGCCGGGTGCCTCGGCCAGGGCGATCTCGGCCGCCCGCAGTTCGTGGGCGGGGTTGGCGTAGGAGTTGACGAAGCCGATGGCGAGGGCGTCCACCCCCCGCTCGACGAGGTGGCGGACCGCATCGCGCACGGCCGCTTCGTCCAACGGTTCGATCTCCTCACCCCGGGCGTCCAGGCGGCCCCCGACCTCGCGGACGTCCTCCAGCGCGACCAGTTCGGCCGGCCGGTCCCAGACGATCCAGCCGCCGAGTCCGCCCGGCACGAAGGATCTCGCGATGTGCAGGACCTGTCGGTAGCCGACGGTCACCACCAGGCCCACCCGGGCCCCACGCCGTTCCAGCACCGCGTTGGTGGCGACTGTCGTTCCGTGCAGGAACTGGCGGACGTCCGCCGCACGGGCCGCGGCGTCCGCGAGCACCCGGGTCACGCCTTCGAGCACCCCGACGGACTGGTCCTGGGGCGTCGAGGGCACCTTCGTCCGGCGGGTCCTCCCGGTCGCCTCTTCGATCAGAAGAACGTCCGTGAACGTGCCACCGACATCAACGCCTAGTCGGTACATCAGTGAACATCCTGCTTTCTCGAGTGCCGGTTTCGTCGGATATTCCAGCTTCTCGGTGGGCGTCCGGCTGGTCGCCCGGATGGGCGGGTGTCCCCGTCACCGCGGTGGCGGGGACACCCGCCCGGGCTAGCCGATGGAGATGTCGTAGTAGTTGACGTGACCCTGGGAGTAGCTCACGAACCCGGTCACGCTCTTCTTGAACACGTAGTACTTCTGGGCGTCGACCAGTGGGACGGCCGGCATGTCGCCCACCATGAAGTCGTTGACCTGCTTGACCAACGCCTCCCGCTCGGCTCCCGGCTGGGTTTCGAGGATCTTGCGGGAGAGACCGTCGAGCGTCGGTGAGCTGTAGTTCTGCAGGTTGGTCAGACCACCGGTGGAGTAGAAGACCTGCAGGTAGTAGGCGGGGTCGGGGATCAGCGGCGTGCTGGTGGCCAGCCAGGTCTGCAGCTTGCCCTCGCGTTTGGCGGTGTCGAAGTCCGCACCGGACGCCACGTTGTTCAGCTTCACGTCGATGCCGACCCTGGCCAGTTGCGACCGCAGCAGCACGGCCACCTGCTCGCTGTGCGCGCCGACGTTGGCCGCGTTGTAGGCCAGTTCCATCGGGAACCCGTTGGGCAGGCCGGCCTCGGCCAACAGCTGCTTGGCCCGGTCGACGTCGGTGGTCAGGGGCTGACCCGCCGCCGGCGCGCCGAAGTCGTCGTGCATGAAGTCGGTCGAGGCCGCCGAGAAGCCCTGGTACGCGGAGTCGACGATCGCCTTGCGGTCGATGGCGTACGACAGGGCCTGGCGGACCCGCTTGTCGTCGAAGGGCTTGGCCTTGAGGTTCGGCACCAGCACGTCGATGTTCGGGTAGAGCACCCGTTCGAGTCGTACGTCGCCGTTGCTCTTCAACGACGAGAGCTGGTCGAAGGTCATCGCCGTGGCGACGTCGACCTGGCCGCTCTGGGCCAACTGGAGCCGGTTCGACGTGTCGGCGACCGCCCGCACCACCACGTCCTTGACCTTGGGCACACCCCGGAAGTAGTTCTGGTTGGCGGTGAGCCGGACCTCCTTGCCCGGGTCGAAGGACCGCACCTGGTAGGCGCCGAAGGTGGCGGTGTTCTCCCCCAGCCATTTGTAGGCGAACGGGTCGTCGGCGGTGGCGTGCTTCTTGGCCTCCACCGAGTCGTAGATCGTCATGAAGAACGTGCTCAGGATCGTGACGCTCACCGCGTTCGGCTTGGCCACGTTGATCGTGAACGTCTTGTCGTCGGTGACGGTGATCGGGTTGGCGATGTCCCAGCCACCGACCCCCATCAGGATCTTGGCGATCGGCACACCGGTGCTCTTGACCATGCGGTCGACCGACCACTTCACGTCCTCGGCGGTCAGGGTGTTGCCGAACTGGCTCTTGGCCTCACGGAGCGTGAAGGACATCTGCTTGCCGTCCTCGCTCAGCTTCCAGGACTCGGCGAGCTCGGGTTCTATCTGGTCAGGTGTCTGGAGTGTCGTCGCGCCGGCCTCGGGCTTCTTGAAGCGCACGAGCGTTCCGGCGGTGTTCGGTAGCAGGTCGATCGAAATGAATCCCTGGTAGCGCTCGGAGTCGAGACTCGACAGGACCCCGGGTGCGGCGATGGTCAGGGTCCGGCCGTTGCCGGCGTCAGACCTCTGCGCGTCGTTGCCGCCGCAGGCCGCGGAGGCAAGGCTCGCCACGGCGAGCACTGCCACGGCCCGCACCCGCACGGAACACGTCCCCATGCCGATACCTCCAATTGTGTGCAAGCTTGCTTTGTCCACCGCAACGAACCTGGTAAAGCGGATAACACGAGGGATGCTTGTATACAACTTGGTGTGTGTCAAGACTCTTCCCAGGTAGATCCCACCGACCTACGCCGCACGACGGGACACGAACCGACCGGCGTCCTGACGACCGACGAACCGGCCGCGACGGGCGACGAGTTCACCCCGGAGGTAGACCGCGTCGATCCGTCCGGGCACGTGCCACCGCTCGAACGGCGTGTAGTCGCAGTCCTGCGTCATCGTCTGCGCGAGCACCACCGAGGCCGCCTGCGGATCGATCACGACGAGGTCGGCGTCCGCACCCGGCCGGATCACGCCCTTGGTCGGGTACAGACCGAACCGGCGGGCCGGACCGGTCGACACCACGTCGACGAACCGCTCCAGGCTCAGCCGGCCGGACCGCACCCCGTGCCCGTACAGCAGCGGCACGCGGTGCTCGATCCCGGGCGCACCGTTGGGGATCCGCCTGAAGTCGTGCACACCCAGGGTCTTCTGTCCGGCCATGCAGAACGGGCAGTGATCCGAGCTGACCACCGCGAGGGTGCCCTCCCGCAGCCCGCGCCAGAGTTCCTCACGGTGTTCGCGACCGCGCAGCGGCGGACTGACCACGTACTTCGCCGCCTCGAAGCCGGGCCCGTGGTACAGACCCTCGTCGAGCAGCAGGTAGTGCGTACAGGTCTCACCCGAGATCGGGCGCCCCGCCGACTGGGCCTCGGCGACGGCGGTGACCGCACCTGCGGTGGACAGGTGCACGAAATACAGCGGGGCGTCCGCCATGTTCGCGAGCATGATGGCACGCCGAACCGCCTCCACCTCGGTCTCGGGCGGCCGGGACAGCAGGTGACCCAACGGTCCGGTCTTTCCCGCCCGGATGAGCCGCTCGGCCAGGACATCGATGACGTGACCGTTCTCGGCGTGCACGCAGAGCGTCGCGCCCAGCCGGCTCGCCTCGGTGAGGACCGTGAAGAGCTGCCCGTCGTCGAGCATGGCCAGGCCCTTGTACGCCATGAACACCTTGAAGCTGGTCACGCCGTCGGCGACCACCAGCGCCATGTCGGCCGCGAGATCCGGGTACGGCGACGTCACCGCCAGGTGGAAGCTGAAGTCGACGGCGGAGCGTCCGCCGGCGCGGCCCGCCCACCGGGCCAGCACCTCGGGCAGACGCTCCCCCGGCCGCTGGAACGCGTAGTCGACGTAGGTCGTGGTGCCACCCACCGCGGCGGCCCGACTCGCCGAGGCGTGGTCGTCCGAGGTGACGGCACCCATGAACGGCGTATCCATATGTGTATGCACATCGACGCCGCCGGGAATGATGATCTTCCTCCGCGCATCGAACGTCTCGACGTCCACCGATGGCGGAATCCCGCCGACCCTCTCGATGCGCCCCGACTCAATGAGCACGTCAGTGATGCGAGCGCCGTCCTCGACGACCACCGTCGCACCAACAAGACCGAACCTTCGCGGCATCTCTCCCCGATCTGAGTAGATGAGGAAACGCAGCTAGCAGGGCAACTCGGATGCTGGATCGTATACAAACCGTCAAGCCAGGCACAAGGAGAACATCCGCAGCGCGCAGGACCGGCGCCACCGTCCAGCCCGCCCGGCGGAACTGGTCCGACTGCGACGGCCACTGCGACGCGAGCCAGCGGCAACGCTTGCCATCGAAACCACAGTTGCATACAACAAGACACCTGTGGTTGCTCAGCACGATCACCGACCCGGCACAAAACCGCATCTACCTCATGATATGCCAGGCAAGCCTGGACGCGGTCAACAGAATTACATACAATCCGACCCCAACGTGAAGGAGGCTACCGTGGCGCACACCGGCAAGCGTCGAGTCATCATCGAAGGGGTGCCCCAACGGGTGTGGCGGGAGGACGGACTGCCCTTCGGCCTCCTCACCCGGCACATCAACGGCGACCCGCAGACCGGCGCGCAGACCCTCGTCGTCGACGTGCCGCCCGGCTGGAGCATGCCGGAGCACTGGAACGCCGCCGACCTCGAACTCCTGGTCCGTGCCGGCGACCTGACCGTCGCCGGCCGGCAGTGCGGGCGCGGGCGCTACCTGTTCCTGCCGTCCGGCACCGGCCTCGGTCCGATCTCGTCGGTGGGCGGCGCGAGCCTGATCTTCTGGAGCGACTCCCGGTTCGAGGTCCGCACGGGCGAGCCGCCCGCACCGACGAAACCGCTGAGCGAGATCGTCGACGTGTTCGACCCGGCGAACTGGTCGCCGGTGCAGGAGGCGTTCGCGGGCGTCACCGACACCAGCAGCCACGGCGACCTGGAGGTGCCCACCCAGTGCATCCGGCTGCGCAAGGTCGAGGACACCGGCAAGGACACCATCCTGTTCGTCCTGCCGCGCCGGTTCGCCAAGACCGCGCTGGAGTTCCACCACAGCACCGAGGAGATCTTCTTCCTCGACGGCTGGTGCGCCACCGACCCGGAGCACGTCTACCACGCCGGCGAGTACCTCTGCTGGGAGCCGGGAGTCATCCACGGCGTGGTCTCCGGCTGGGAGGCCATCTGCCTGTCCAAGCACCACGGCCCGCTCACCAGTCCCCAGATCCCGTTGGGTGCGACAAGCGTGGACGCCGAGCGGTGACGGCCCTGCCCGCCGGAGGCCGCCGGACAGCGGCCACCGACGCCGCTGCGGGCGCGCCGCGTCCGGGGTTCGTCATCCACCGCGACGACCTGGAGTACGAGTTGATCTCCAGCCTCAACCACAACGCGGAGGATGAGGGGTCGGTGCACCGCCTCGTCGACCGGCACCGGACAGGCGACCCCCGATGCGAGTTCCTCACCGGTGTCTACCGGATGGAGCCGGGCATGACGCACCCGCTGCACCTGCACGCCGCCTCGGCCGAGTTCTACTACGTCCTGTCCGGTACGGCACTGTTCACGCTCGCCGGCGAGCGGTTCGAGGCGGGGCCGGGCACCGCCATGTACATCCCCGCCGGTGTCAGCCACGCGATCAGGACCGGCGGCACGCACGGCATGGAACTGCTGTATTCCTTCAGCACCCCCGACCTACGAGGCATCGGCACCCGGTGGCTCTAGGCAGCACGCACGGCCGGCGGTCCGCCCACGTACACCCCGGTGGCAGCTGACGGTTCACCCGACCACGACACCCACCAGACAGCAGGACGAATCAGGCGACGTTGAGAGCGCCAGGCAACGAAGGAGAGTGCGGTGCGCAGCATCGAGCACTGGATCGGCGGGGCGTCCGTCGCCGGTAGCGAGTACACGACGGTGTACCAACCCGCGACCGGCGAGCCCCAGGCACAGGTCGCCGTCGGCGACCGCTCCGAGGTCGACCGCGCCGTCGCGGCGGCGGTGACGGCCCACCGGTCGTGGGGCGAGATGTCGCTGTCCCGGCGGACCAAGGTGCTGTTCCGGATGCGGGACCTGGTGGAACGGCACGAGAGCGACCTGGCCCGGCTGATCACCGCGGAGCACGGTAAGACGGTCGAGGACGCGCGCGGCGAGGTGATCCGGGGTCGCGAGGTGGTCGAGTACGCCTGCGGCATCCCGGAACTGCTCAAGGGTGCCTACTCCGACCAGGTCTCCACCGGCGTGGACTCGTACTCCCTGCGGGCGCCGCTCGGGGTGTGCGCGGGAATCACACCGTTCAACTTCCCCGTCATGGTGCCGATGTGGATGCACCCGATCTCCATCGCCTGCGGCAACACGTTCGTGCTCAAGCCGAGTGAGCGGGACCCGTCCGCGTCGAACCTCGTCGCCCAGCTGTACGCCGACGCCGGCCTGCCGGACGGGGTGTTCAACGTGGTGCACGGCGGCAAGGCCGCCGTGGACGCGCTGCTCGACCACCCGGACATCGCTGCCGTGTCCTTCGTCGGCTCCACCCCGATCGCACGGTACGTGCACGAACGCGCCGCCTCCTCCGGCAAGCGGGTCCAGGCGCTGGGCGGGGCGAAGAACCACGCCGTGGTGCTGCCCGACGCCGACCTGTCCGACGCCGCACGCCAGATCACCTCGGCGGCGTACGGCTCGGCCGGGCAACGGTGCATGGCGATCTCCGCCGTGGTAGCGGTCGGATCGGCCGGTGACGAGCTGATCGAGCTGCTCGACAAGGAGGTCGCCGCGATCGTGGTGGGTCCCGGCGACCACGACGCCTCCCAGATGGGTCCGCTGGTCACCCGCGAGGCGCGTGAGCGGGTCATCACCGCCGTCGACGAGGCGGAACGGGCCGGGGCGACCCTGGTCGTCGACGGCCGGGGGCTGCGGGTCGACGGCCACGAAGGCGGATACTTCGTCGGACCGTGCCTGCTGGACCGGGTCACCCCCGGGATGTCCGCATATCAACAGGAGGTCTTCGGCCCGGTGCTGGTCGTGCTGCGGGCGGACACCCTGGACGAGGCCATCGAGATCATCAACTCCAACCCGTACGGCAACGGCACCGCGCTGTTCACCGCAAACGGGGCATCGGCCCGCCGGTTCGTCAGGGGCGTCACGGTGGGCATGATCGGTGTGAACGTCCCGCTGCCGGTCCCCATGGCCTACCACTCCTTCGGCGGATGGAAGGCGTCGCTCTTCGGCGACACCCACATCCACGGCCCGGAGGGGGTGGCGTTCAACACCCGGGGCAAGGTCGTCACCAGTCGGTGGCCGGCCCGGGCCGAGACGTCCCCCTCGGACCTCCGCTTCCCCACCGCCACCTGACATCCCTTCCCCTCACACCCACATCGCACAGCGCAATCGACGCCTGACCGGGAGGCCAGAGTCATCCTTCGCGGGTCGCCTGCGACACCAGCGTGCGGTCGGAGGGATCACGGTGGCGCGGTGGCAGGAGTCGGGTGGCGTCGACGGCGGCGAGCGGCTCGTTCGTGCCGGCGCTACGGGCGTGGCCAGCGGGAGCCGGTCGTCGTCGGGCTCGGTCACCGGTGGCAGTGGTGTGGGTAACCGCGGACGCCGTCAGTGGGGCACGCCGGTCGGAAACTCCTCGACGCCCAGCACGCGTAGCAGCTCAAGCCGCTCCCTGGCCCCGGCATCGGCCGGGGTCAGCACCAGCAACTGCTGGCCGAGGTCGGGGGTGACCAGGGTTTCGCAGTCCACCGTGATACGGCCCACGCGCGGGTGCACGAACGTCTTGCGGTCGGCGCGGCGTACCGCCACCTCGTGCTCGGCCCACAGCCGCCGGAAGTCGTCGCTCGCCGCCCGTAACCGTTCGATCAGGCCGGTCACGGTCGGGTCGCCGGCCCGCCGGCCGGCCACCGCACGCAGGTCGGCGACCTGCTGGCGGGCGTGCCGCCGCCATTCCCCGGGGTCGTGGAGGTCACGCACGGCCGGGTCGGTGAAGTAACGGTAGGCGACATAGCGGCGGTCGCCGGTCAGCCCGGTGTGGTCGCCGCTGAGCAGGATCGACATGCGGTTCTGCGCCAGGACCTCGCCGAGGTCGGACAGGACCATGGCGGGGGTGTCGCCCACCAGGTCGAGTAGGCGGACCAGGCCGGCCCGGGCCAGGCGGGCGGTGCCCTCGGCGGGCGGCGGCTGGTGGCCGGCCAGGTGGAACAGGTGGTTCCGTTCGTCGTCGGTCAGACGCAGGGCCCGGGCCAGGGCGCCGAGCAGTTGCGTCGAGGGCTGGCTGCTACGGCCCTGCTCAAGGCGGACGACGTAGTCGACGGACATGCCGGCGAGCATGGCGACCTCCTCGCGGCGCAGGCCGGCGGTGCGGCGACGGGGGCCCTCGGCGATGCCGACCTCGGCGGGGCGGACGGCCTCGCGCCGACGCCGCAGGAAGTCGGCGAGCTGCTCACGCTGCATGCCTCCATGCTGCCCGCCGGGGCTGGCACCGAGCCAGGGAGTGGCGCTCCCACGACAAGCGCTCCGCTGCCGGCGGGCCGGGAAGTGGCGCAGGGTGGAGCCGGGATCGACCGACGAGGGAGAGTTTCGATGCAGACACGCAGGTTGGGTGACACGGGTCCCACGGTTTCCGCGGTGGGGCTGGGGGCGATGAGCATGTCGGGCACGTACGGCCCGGCCGATCGTGGGGAGAGCATCGCCACCGTACGGGCCGCGCTGGACGCGGGGGTCACGCTGGTGGACACGGGCGACTTCTACGGCATGGGGCACAACGAGCTGCTGTTGTCGGAGGCGTTGCGGGGACGCGACCGGGACAGCTATCTGCTGAGTGTGAAGTTCGGGCAGCAGGTGGGGCCGGGCATGCGGTTCGCCGGTCAGGACTCCCGCCCGGATTCGGTGCGCAACTTCCTGAGCTACTCGCTGACCCGGCTCGGCGTCGACCACGTGGACATCTACCGGCCGGCCCGGCTCGACCGGTCGGTGCCGATCGAGGACACGGTCGGCGCGATCAAGGACATGATCGACGCCGGTTACGTGCGGTACATGGGGCTGTCCGAGGTCGACGCGCAGACCGTCAGGCGGGCGCACGCCGTACACCCGGTTGCCGATCTCCAGATCGAGTACTCGCTGCTGTCGCGGGCGGTCGAGGCCGACGTGCTGCCCACGCTGCGGGAGCTGGGCATCGGGCTGACCGCGTACGGGGTGCTGGGCCGTGGTCTGCTGTCGGGGAACTGGGTGCCGGGGCGGGCGGACGATCCGCGTAACCATGCTCCCCGCTTCTCCGCTGAGAACGCGTCGCACAACCTCGCCCTGGTGGAGGCGTTGCGGCGGGTCGCCGACGCGAAGGGGTGCACGGTGGCGCAGTTGGCGATCGCGTGGGTGGCGGCGCAGGACCCGTCCATCGTCGCGCTGGTCGGTGCGCGTACCCGGCTGCGGCTGGCCGAGGCGTTGCCGGCGCTGGAGGTGGAGCTGTCGGCCGGTGATCTCGAAGAGATCGAGAGGGCCGTGCCGAAGGGCGCGGCGCGCGGTGACCGCTACCCGGCGGCGTTCATGGCGAGCCTCGGCGTCGGCAACTAGCGCCTCGGCACGCCGCCGTGAACGGCCGGTTCGGACCGGCCACGAGATCCCGGGTCGGGCAGCGCGCGACGGACGGCCACGACGTGACCGCCCTGCGGCGAGGCACCGGCCGGGGTCGCCGGTCGACGGCCCCGACGCCCTGAGATACGATACGGCACGTGGCGTATCGGAATGGAGAGTCTCCAGCGGCCCGCGGCCGACCGCGCGATGCCGACCTTGAGCGTCGGATCACCGCGGCCGTACTCGAAATCCTCGCCGAGGACGGGTACGAGGACGTGACCTTCGAAGCGGTGGCTCGACGCTGCCAGACGTCGAAGGCCAGCCTGTACCGGCGCTGGGGAGCCAAGCGGGACATGGTCATCGCCGCGGTGAAGGCAGGGCCCGCCCGGCACTCGACGTCCCCGCCACCGCAGGGGGCGACCCTGCGCGAGGACCTCCTGATCCTGGCCCGACGGCTGGAGGGCACGATGGCCGCCGCCGACATCGGCACCGCGTTGATGCTGCTCCAGGCCGGGCTGAAAGACCCCGAACTGTGCGACGCCATCGAGAGCTCCGCGGGACCCACGGGGGCCAGACTGCCGCAGGCGGTCATCGACGCCGCGGTCGCTCGCGGCGAACTGCCCACCGGGGCGAGCCCGTTCGCCTTCGACGAGGTCGTCGGGTCGGTGCTGCTGCTCCGGCACGCGAACGGCCTTGCGGTCGACGACGCCTACCTGTCCGCACTCGTGGACACCGTGATCATCCCTGCGCTCGTCGCCTCCGCCACCAGCGTCACCACGTTGCCCGCCGGCCTCTTCTCCGGCCATCCCGAAACCCGCGCCACCAACCGACCCCAGGAGGACCAGTGACCACACCATTTGTGATCGACAACTTCACCTACCGCACGATCGCCGGCGACACCGGCGTCGACCTCAACGTCGCCGTCGGCGGCCAGGGGCCGGCCGTCGTGCTGCTCCACGGTTTTCCGCAGACCCACTACATGTGGCGACACGTCGCCGGGAAGCTCGCGACCGACCACACCGTCATCGTCCCCGACCTGCGCGGCTACGGAGCCAGCGGCAAGCCCGTCGCCGACGACCCGGGCACCTACGCCAAGCGCACGATGGGCAACGACGTGATCGCCATCACCGGTCAGCTCGGCTTCGACCGCTTCGGGCTCATCGGCCACGACCGCGGTGCTCTCGTCGCCGTCCGCGCCGGGCTCGACCACCCCGAG
This sequence comes from Micromonospora sp. WMMD735, assembly GCF_049178995.1. Lineage (NCBI taxonomy): Bacteria > Bacillati > Actinomycetota > Actinomycetes > Micromonosporales > Micromonosporaceae > Micromonospora > Micromonospora sp. WMMD735. Next base: position 335,414 of record NZ_JBMHMJ010000002.1, on the reverse strand, counting down.
GCGGTGCGCTACCTCGGCATCCTCGACGTCCTGCCGACCCTGGACACGTGGGCCGTCCTGCAGGGCGTCAACGCCAAGGTCGCCTGGCACCTCTACCTCATGGCCCAGCCGGCCGGCCTGCCCGAGAAGATGATCGCCGCCGTCGGTCCCGAGTTCTTCGGCTCCTTCCTCGACGCATGGGACCCCACCGGCACCACCTTCACTTCCGACGAGCGCGACCACTACGTCGACAGCTCCGTCGCCGCGATCGACTCGATCGTGGCCGACTACCGCGCGACGGCCAGCATCGACCTCGACATGGACATCGCCGACCGTGAACGCGGCGCACACCTCACGATGCCCGTCGGTGTCATCTCCCAGGACTGGGGCTCCCAACTCGGCTTCGACGCCTCCGCGCTCTGGCGCGCGTGGGCCCCGGACCTCACCTACCAGGCCACCGACAGCGGACACTTCATGGCCGAGGAGAACCCCGACGAGATCGTCACGTTCATCACCGCGCTGGCCAGGCGCGCTCCCGCCACCGGGCACCGGAACGAGGAATGAGACCTGTCCCGGGGGTCGAGTCGCCCGCCCGGCCGTACGAAAACCGACGCCAACGCCTCACACCACTGCGACAAGGCTGCCGCTCGTTGATCAGCGGCCCGTCCAGCAACTGAGTTCCATGCCGTCCTCGACCGGGAAGTCGATGCTGACGTAGCCGTTGGCCGGGTCGCGGACGTAGGCCAGGTAATCGCTCATCGACTCGAACGTGGAGTCGTCGCCGACGACCAGGGCGCCCGGGGCGAGCCGGTCCTCGATCAGGCGCAGGACGGGCAGGCACATCTCCTTCCAGCCGTCGAGCAGCGCCAGACCGATCGGGCCGCCGACCGCGCCGAGAGTGGTCAGCGCGTCGCCCTCGAGCACGGTCACCAGGTCACTGAACCCGGCCTCCTCGATGGTGGCGCGGGCCGCCCTCACCTTGGTCGCACTGAGCTCGGTCGTCGTGACGTGCCCGATCCCGTTGTCGCGCACGGCCGCGGCGAGGTAGAGCGTCGAGATCCCGTACGAGGTGCCGAACTCGACCACCGTCTGCGGTCGGGCCGCGCGGACCAGGGCGTAGAGCAGGTCGCCGCCGCGGGCCGAGATCGGCATGTAGATGTCTTCGAGCAGATCGGAACGTTCCTGGGGGGTGGCCGTGGGGGCGGGCCGACCCGGCGAGCGCTCATCGTCGCGCTCGGCCTCGGTGAACAGCCGGGCGATCAGGTCGCGGACCGCAGGGTCGTGCAGTGTCGTCGTCATGAGCATTAGACTAGACGCAACGTTGCGTCTAGGAAAGTGGCGGGTCTTGTAGCGTCTCCGAAGACGTGGATCTCACGGGAAAGGCACCTCACGGGAAGGAGCGCCCGATGCATCGCGGCAACCGGCACGGCCGCAGCGAGGCGGCCCGCGAGGCCGTGCTCCGGGCGGCGGACGACCTCGTCGCCGAGATCGGCTACGCCAGGGTCACCATCGAGGGCATCGCCGCCCGGGCCGGCGTCGCCAAGCAGACGATCTACCGGTGGTGGCGTTCCAAGACCGACATCCTGGTCGACGCGTTCACCGCCGACAGCGTCCAGGAGCTGACGCTGCCCGACACCGGTGCCTTCCGCACCGACCTGCGCGCCCACCTCGACGAACTGGTCCGCTTCCTGGAGGTGTCCGACTCGGGGGCGGTGTTCCGGGCCCTGGCCGGCCAGGCCCAACACGATCCCGACCTGGCCGCCCGGCTACGCGCAGAGGTCCTGCCACAGCTGCGCGCCCGCGACCGCATGCCGTTCGACCGGGCAGCGGCACGCGGCGAACTACCCGCCGACACCGACGTCGACCTCCTCGTCGACCAGGTGGTCGGGCCGATCCACTTCCGGGTACTGGTGACCGGCGAACCGGTGACACCCGCACTGCTGGACGCGCTGGTCACCAGGGCGGCCCAGCAACCACCGCGCGCGGCAGCCACCTAGAAGCGGCCCGCCGCACCGGCTGTCGGGGACCGGGCTCTCATCAGCGCCACGATCGCTCGGCTGCGAGCCGCGTACGGCCTCCACCCCACGGCGGTTGCCAGACCCCGGGCACTGACCATGATTCGAATCGCCTGCCTCCAGGCACGCCAAGGCGACGTTGCCAGTGCGCTCCAGTCGGCACGAGCCGGTTCAGCCGACGCGGACGGCGTGCACTCCAGCCGGCTACAGGACGACCTTCGCGTCCTCCACAGGGCTTTCGAATCCGTCGCTGTAGAGCCCGCTCTCCAAGACGAGCTGGCAGCGATGCGCGCCCACTCGGCCGACGTGCCGAGTAGCAGATCTAGAAGCCTGTCCAGCCAGCCGGAGCCGACCCGTCGCGCAATGTGATCAGCCGATGCGTCAACTGTCGCTGTCGCTGCGCATCAGTGTCCGCCGACTGCGCCAACCACAACGTCATCCGCAACATGCGGATCTGCCGAAGTGCCGGCCACGCAGAGCCCAGGCGGACGTCATACCCGTAGGTCTCCGCAGACGTCGCGTACCCGTGCTCGGTGAACCATCCGCACTCGTAGTAGAGAGCGCTGAGGGTCGGATCCCACTCCGGTGGTCCGACACGCACGGCCTCCGGGTCCACGAATGCCCACCGACCACCGGAAGTCATGAGAAGGTTCTCCATGTGCGCGTCGCCGTGCAGCACCGTCTCCCCGAGCGCAAACGTCGTCTGCTCCCACTGTGCCGCGAGATGTTCGCGCTGCTCCCGCAGAAACGTCCGGTCCCTCACACCCAGAGCGGCAGCCCTGTCCAACTGCTCACCGAGCTTGGCAAACGGCGACAGGCGGGGGGCAGCAGCCCTGACGGCCGGGAGACGCCGTGTAGTTGGCGTAGACAGTCAGCAAGTGTCACCAGGTCAGCTGCGCGACCGTCCATCACGTCGGTCGTGCTCGAAGACCGGCGGTGTCAGACGATGGGCCCGGCCCGCAGTCACGGCGTCACCACGATCTTGCCCGCCGCCGTTCCCTGCTCCAGGTACCGGTGGGCCCCGACGATGTCGTCCAGCGTGAACACCCGGTCCACCGCCGGTTGCAGCACCCCGGTGCCGACACCGGCGGTCAGGAACGCGGCGACCCGCCGGGCGGTCACCGGGTCGACCATGTCCGCGATGCTCATGTAGCGGTGGATGGTCAGCGACGGATTCGCCGGGAACGACGCCGGCCGTGGGTCCAGCCAACCCACCGTGGCCAGGGTGCCGCCGAGCTTCGCGGCCAGCGACAGTTCGGCAAGGCCCGGACCCATGACGGCGTCCAGGATGATGTCGACGCCCACTCCCCCGGTGTGCCGCCGCGCCGCCTCCACGACGTCCTCCCGGTCGGTGGCGATCACCGCGGCGGCCCCGGCGGCCACCAGGCTGTCCACCTTGGCGCTGTGTCGGGTGACCGCGATCGGGACCGCGCCGATCTGGTTGGCGATCTGGATCGCGGCCCGCCCGACACCGCCCGACGCCGCGGTGATCAGGATCTGGTCCCCGGGTCGCATTCCGGCCCTCTCCACCAGCGCACCGTAGGCGGTGAAGTACGACACCCAGAGCGCCGCCGCGTCGACGGGCTCCAGCCCGGCGGGCCGTGGCACCACCCGGTCGGCCGGCAGCGTGGTGTACTCGGCATACGCGCCTGTGGTCTCGAAGTCGGGGATCGCCCCCAGGATGACGGGGTCGCCGACGGCCAGTCCGGTCACTGCGGGTCCGACCGCGTCGACCACACCGGTTCCCTCGACGCCCAGCCGCGCGTGCGGCAGCCGTACGGGCCGCGGGGACTGCCCGGCCCGGACCATCTGGTCGAGCGGGTTGGCGGCGAAGGCTTCGATCCGTACGCGTACCTCGTCGGCTGCGGGCGCGACGACCGGCTCGTCGACGATGCGCAGCACGTCCGGACCGCCGGTCTCGTCGAATACGACCACTCGTGGCATGAAAGGGCTCCCTGTGCTCCTGATGGGCTTCACCGGAAACGCTACGGAGCCGATAGGAACCTGCTGGTACCTTTCGACCTTGTGCACAACTCCCCCGGTCAGGTCTTTCTCGCCGACTGCCCCACCCGCCTGGCGGTGGAGATCATCACCGAGAAGTGGGCGGTGATCGTGCTGTTCGCGCTCAGCCGGCAACCCCGACGCCCCGGTGAACTCGCCCACCTCATCGGCGGCATCTCCCACAAGGTCCTCACCCAGACCCTGCGCCGTCTACAGGGATACGGCCTGGTCGAACGCCGCGCCTACGCCGAAGCGCCCCCACGCGTCGAGTACAGCCTCACCCCACTCGGGCAGACCCTGGTCGAGCCGATCAGGGTCCTGACCGACTGGGCCCGCGACCACGGCGAAGCCATCGTCGACTTCCAGGAACAGAACGCGCACTGACGCACCCGTCCCGCCGAGGAGATCGAGACGACTCCGGCCGGCCGGTGCGCCGCAGCGAGAGCCACGTCGACGAGGGCAACTGATCGCCACCGGGCGTCGTCGCGCCGTCGGTGACCGGTTGCCAGCGGATCTCCCCGGCGCTAGGTTGACGATCTATCGACAGACATCTACGTAATTGTCGGGGGTCACATGTCCACGTCGGTCACCCGCCGTACCGTCCTGGCCGGCGGTGCCGGCGCCGCCGTCGGCCTCGCGCTGCCCGGTGCCGCCCACGCCGACGGCCACCACCCCACCAGCGTCAGCTTCACTCTCAACGCCACGACGCTCGACGGTGGCGAACAGGTCACCTCGGTCACCCTCGACACCGGCCGACTCGGGCCGATCGACCCCACCGGGCTCAGCACCGGCACGTTCACCGTGCACGCCAGGGCCACCAGCCCGATCCCGATCGCTCCCGGCGACCTGATCTTCAGCGAGTACGACCTGGACCGCCCGGTGACCGCAGCCCGGCTCGACCGGCAGGGAAACATCGTGCTCGACCTGAGCCACGGCGAGGGTCAACTCGGCGGCGGCACCCTCGGCTACATCCTGAGCAAGGGCCGCAACGTCCGGCTGGACCTCGTCTACACCATCACGCAGAACACCCCGCTCGCCCGGCGTCACGGCCCACCCGTCACCGTCACCAGCTTCGTCCAGGGACGGCTGTCGAACCCCGAGGTGGACGCCTTCAGCCACCACGTCTCGGGCTCGGGCATGAAGTACCGGCTGTACTCCCCGAAGCGTTCACCGCGCCATGGCCGGCGACCGCTGATCCTCTGGCTGCACGGTGCCGGCGAGGGCGCCTCACTGCCCGACGGCTACTACGACAACGAAACCACGCTGCGCGCCAACCGCGGCGCGTTGGGCTTCGCCACCCCGCAGGGGCAACGGATCTTCTCCGACGCGTACGTCGTCGCCCCGCAGAGCACCTCCTACTGGATGCAGGACGGTCCCCGGTTCGCCCCGCTGATCGCCGACATCGTCAAGGACCTCGTCCGCCGCGAGCGCGTCGACCCCGACCGGATCTACGTGGTCGGCTGCAGCAACGGCGGATACATGTCCCTGAAGATGACCGTCGCCTATCCCGACCTGTTCGCCGCGTCGGTGCCGATCTGCGGCGTCGTCGAGCCGCTCGGCGGCGAGGGCCCGCCGCTGGTCACCGACGCGGAGCTGGCGGCGATCGACACCCCGACCTGGCTGGTCACCTCGCGTGACGACGACACCGTGCCGCCCGCGACCAACACGGTCCACGCCCACGGCCTCATCCCGGGATCGCTGATCACCCTGTACGACCACGTCGTCTGGAACGGTCACCAGTTCCCCGGCCACTTCTCCTGGATCTACGTGGCCCGCAACGACCCGAGCGTCGACGGCACCCACCTCTGGCAGTGGATGTCCCGCCGTCGCCGGTGATCGGCCGTATCCGCGAGTTCTCCCCCCAGCGGTGCGGCCCGCCCCGACGGGCACGGGTACGCGGCCCTGACGTGCAGCTCCTATTCCTCCCGGGCGGGACGGAGCACGTGACGCACGGCGGCACGCAGCCACCGGTGGGCGCCGTCGACGCTGTGCCGTGGGTGCCAGGCCATGCCGATCGTCAGCGGTGGCAGCGGCAGCGGAATGTCCAGCAGGCGCAGCCCCAGCGTGTGCGCCGCGTCGCTGAGCCGTGACGGAGGTTCACCCGGCAGCGCGGTCGGCACCAGGCAGACCACGTCCTCGGCTGCGGCCAGCATCATCGCGGCCAGGTGTCCGGGCAGGACGGCGCTGACCCGCCGGCTGAGCCCCTGTGCGGCCAGGGCCGTGTCCAGCGGGCCGGTGAAGCGTCCGCGGCGGCTGACCGCCACGTGCTCGGCCGCCGCGAGTCTGGCGGCCGTCAGAGTTCCCTCGGCGAGTGGGTGCCCGGCCCTGACCCCGGCCGCCATCCGCAGGGTGACGAGTTCTTCGACGTGGGTCTCCGGGTCGACGTGGTCGATGGCGCCGACTTCCAGGTCGATCCGTCCGTCACGCAGCGCGGGGCCCGCCTCCCACTCCTCGGCCAGCACCCGCAGCGAGACGCCCGGCGCCCGCCGTCGGGCCAGCCGGAGCAGACCGGGCGCGACCGCGTCACCGACCAGGTCCGCGGCCTGGATGGTGAAGGTCCGCCGCAGTGCCGCGGGATCGATTCCGCCGCTCGGGGCGAGCAACGCCTCCAGTTGGCGTACCACCGCGGCGGCCTCGTCCCGCAGCGCCTCGGCGCGCGCAGTGGGCACCATCCGCTGTCCGGCCCGCACCAGTAGTGGATCGCGGAGCACCCGGCGCAACCGGGCCAGGGTACGGCTCATCGCCGCAGGGGAGGTCTGCAGCCGCGCGGCGGCGCGGGTGACGCTCTGCTCGGTCAGTAGGGCGTCGAGAGCGACGGCGAGGTTGGCATCAAGGTTCGGGGCTGGGCTGCTCACCGCATTTATTCCACTTCAGGCAATGATTGGATGCTGAAGTTCCCATTGTGGCAATGCGGTGCCCGTCCGCACGATGGGTGAGTCCTGCCGATCCGACAATCGAGGTTTCATGATCGTCATTACCGGACCCACCGGGAACATCGGGCGGCACCTGCTGTCGCTGCTGATCGAGGCCGCACCCGCAGGCCGTGAGGAGTTGCGTGTCGTCGTCCGGGACCCGGCCCGGCTGCCCGAGGACGTCCGTGGCCGGGTCGAGGTGGTCGTCGGCTCGCACGGCGACGCCGCGACCGTCGAGCGTGCCGTCGCCGGGGCGGACGCCGTGTTCTGGCTGGTGCCACCGGACGCCTCCGGCACGCCCGACGACGCCTACAGCGGCTTCACCCGCCCGGCCGCGCGTGCTTTCGCCGCGCACGGCGTCGGCCATGTCGTCGGCGTCTCGGCGCTCGGCCGTGGCACCCCGCAGGCCGCCCGGGCCGGGCTGGTCACCGCCTCCCTGGCCATGGACGACCTGATCGCCGGCTCCGGCGTCGCCTACCGCGCCCTGGCCTGCCCGTCCTTCTTCGAGAACCTGCTGGAGGAGGTCGACACGATCCGCGACGACGGCGTCTTCACCGACACCGTCGCCCCGGACCGTCGCGCCCCCATGGTGGCCGTCGCCGACATCGCCGCCGCCGCGGCCGGGCTGCTGCTGGACCGCTCCTGGACCGGTGTGGGCGACGTCCCGGTGCTCGGCCCGCAGGACCTCTCGCCCGACGACCTGGCCCGCATCATGACCGAGGAACTGGGTCGTCCGGTCCGCTACCGGCGTCAGTCGCTCGACGAACTGCGCTCCACCATGCTCGGCTACGGCCTCGACGCGGCGTTCGTCGAGGCCATGGTCGACATGAAACGCGCCAAGGACGAGGGCCTGGACTCGGGCGTCGACCGCTCACCGCAGGCGGGGCCGGCCACCACGTTCGCGCAGTGGTGCGCCCGAACGCTGCGGCCCGCCGTCCTCACCACCCAGGGGACCGTCGATGCCCGCTGACCGAACCGAGCCGCCGGTCACCGCTTTCATGCTTGTCAAAACCACCCCCGAGTGGCTGGCGATGACCGTGGCCGAACGCGTCCAGGCCTTCACCACCCACGTTCTCCCCGTCATCCAGGCCCGCACCCACGGTGTCCGCTCCCGCTTCTACGACACGGAGTTCTACTCGGCGCGGGTCACCGACATCTGGGTCTGGGAGGCGGACGACCACGACGCCTACCGCCTGCTGATCGACGCCTTGCGCGAGACCCCCTTCTGGGACCGCTACTTCGAGGTCGTCGACCTGCTCGTGGGCATCGAGAACGGCTACGCCCGCACCTACGGCCTGAAGCCGCTGGCCACCCTCGCCACCTGAGGCTCCACCGGACCGGCCGGTGCCGCCGTCGCCCGACGGCGGCACCGGCTCGGCGGAAGGCGATCCCCCGGAACCCTCCCGTTCCGTTCAGCGGGCGGCGGCCAGCCGGGCCAGCTGCCCGTCCTCCAACGGCACGTGCACCGCGTCGACGGCCTCGTCGAGCTGCGCGAGGCTGCTCACGCCGACGATGGGCCGGATGCCCTGCCGCAGCAGCCAGGCGAGCACCACCTGGTTGCGTGTCGCCCCCGTCTCGACGGTGATCTCGTCGAGCACGCCGAGGACCCGGCTCGTCCCCGGGTGGTCGTAGGCCTCGGGGAGGGGCTTGTCGGGGCGCACGTAGCCGCCGTTGATCAACGGGGTGTAGGCCCACACGTCCAGGCCCTCGGTGTGGGCGTAGTCGAGGTCGTCGGCGGTGAGAAGTTTGTGGCCCAGGTCGGGCAACACGGCACCGGGTCTGGGTTGCGCCAGCGAGTGCCGCAGCTGCACCGCCGACCACTGCGCCACCCCCTGGTCCCGGGCCAGGGCGCGGGCCTGCTCGACACGCCACGAGGCGTGGTTCGCCGCCCCCACCCGACGCACGGTCCCCCTGCTGACGAGCGCGCCGAAGGCGGCGACGGTCTCGGCGAGCGGCACGCTGCGGTCCTCACCGTGTGCCCACAGCAGGTCGACCGCGTCGACGCCCAGCCGGGACAGACTGCCGGCGACGCCCGCCGCGATCGCCCCGGCCGACAGTCCCTCGGCGGACTCGGGCCAGCGGTGCGCCACCAGCGGGTCGTACCGGACCTTCGTCGCGATCCGCACCCGGGCCCGTCCGGCCGGCCGGGCCCGCAGCCACGCCCCGATCACCCGCTCACTGGCCCCGCCGAGACCGCTCGGATCGGACCAGAACGCGTAACAGTTGGCCGTGTCGAGCCACTGCCCGCCCAGCTCCACGAACCTGTCCAGCAGCGCGAACGCGCGGTCCCGGTCCACGGTCGTGCCGTAGTTCATCGTCCCCAGCACCAGCCGGGCCGCTCCCCTGTCCCCTGCCATGGCGTCGACCCTGCCACCTGGAGCGCGCTCCAGGTCAAGCCGTCCGCGACGGATGCGGTACGCCCGGGTACGACGGGCGGCTACCGGTGGCGGCCGGGCAGCGGAATCTCGAAGTGGACGGTCTGGCAGGTGGCGTCGTGGCCGTCACGCGCGTCGTGGACCGGCGTCGCCAGGCTCCGCCAGAACGGTTCGGCACCGGCGACGCGGGTGTCGGTGTGCAGGTACAGCGCGCGGTAACGGGGTTGCCGGGTGACGAAGTCGACGGCGAGGCCGACCAGTGCCCGGGCGAGACCGCACCGTCGGTGTCCGGGCCGCACGTAGACCCGGAACAGCTGCGCGGTGGTGTCGTCGGGGTAGCGCTCGGCGAGGAAACGTGGGTGGGGTGGGCTCTTGGGCGCGGCGGCGCGTACCGCGGTGGTGCCCACGACCTCGTCGCCCTTGGTCGCGACGAACAGGGCGTGCCGGTCGGGTGTGAGATAGGTGCCGTCGAGGTCGATGACGTCGGCGTGCCATTCGGGCCGGTAGCCGAAGCCGAAGTCGCGGTAGAAGGTGTCCAGCATGACGCTGCGCGCCCCGTCGACGTGCCGGGGGCCGGCGATCTGGACCTCGTACGGGCCGACGCGCTGTCGGTGGTGCGGCATGGTTCCTCCGGTCACGGGTGGGTGGGTGCGGTGTCGTCCGCCGGGTGGGTGTGCAGCAGGGCGCGGCTCAGCGGGTGCTGCGCGTGGTGGAGCAGGTCGTCGGCGGGGCCGTCGTCGACGACGCATCCGTTGTCGAGAACGACGATGTGATCGGCGAGGTGCGCGACCACGTCCCGGTCGTGGCTGATCACCACGACGGTCAGCCGGAGGCTGTGCCGCAGTTCGTCGAGGAGGGTGAGGATGCCGTGCTGGGTGAGCCGGTCGAGCCCGGCGGTCGTCTCGTCGCAGATGAGCACCCGGGGCCGGCTGGCCAGGGCCCGGGCGAGTGCGGCGCGGTGCAGTTCGCCGCCGGAGAGCCGGTCGGGGCGTCGGGTGACCGTGGGTTCGGTGAGGCCCACCCGGGTGAGCAGGTCCAGGGCGGTGCGGCGGGCCTGCGCCGGTGGGGCGTCGTGGAGGCGTCGCGCGGGGGCGGCCGTCTGGTCGAGGACGGTCCGGTGGGGGTCGAAGCTGGCGCGGGCGTCCTGGAACACGTACTGGATGGCGGCGAGTTCGTCGGGGCGGCGGCGGTCAAGGTGCCCGGCGAGGGGTTGCCCGTCGAGGGTCACCAGGCCGGTGCGGGTGGGGTGCAGGCCGGCGAGGCAGCGGGCGAGGGTGGTCTTGCCGCTGCCGGAGCGGCCGACCACGGCCAGGCACCGCCCGGCGGGGACGGTCAGGGTGACGTCGTGGAGCACGTCACGTCGTCGGCCGCCGTCGCGGTGGGCGGCGCTCAGACCGGCGACGTGCAGCAGCGGCCGGTCCTGCCGGGTCGCCGTCGACGGCGGGTGCGGTGGCGCGGCGAGCAGGTCCCGGGCGTGCCGGTCTCGGGGGGTGGCGAGGACGTCGGCGGCGGTGCCGTATTCGACGGCGGCTCCCCGGTGCAGCACGAGAATCTGGTCGGCGACGGCGCGCACGAGGTGCAGGTCGTGGCTGAGCAGGAGCACGGCGATGCCGTCGCGGGCGAGGGTGGTGAGTTCCCGGGCGACGTCGGTGCGGGTGAGGGCGTCCTGCCCGGTGGTGGGTTCGTCGGCGATGAGCAGGACGGCGTGGGCGAGTAGGGCGTGGGCGATGACGAGGCGTTGCTGCTGACCGCCGGAGAGCTGGTGCGGGAAACGGCGCAGGAACCGGCGGTCGGTGGGCAGGCTGACCCGGTCGAGGACGGCGGTCACGGCGCGTCGGCGGGCGTTGCGGCCGGTGCCGGGCGTGTGGTGCCGGGCGATCTCGTCGAGCACGGCACCGATGCGGCGTACCGGGTGCAGTGCGGCACCGGGTTGCTGGGGGACGTAGCCGACGCTGCCGGGCGGTGGCGGGGTGCGGGTGGTGACGGGCGCGCCGGCCAGGGTGACGGTGCCGGTGTGGGCGACGTCGCCGAGCAGGGCCCGGCCGGTGGTGGTCTTGCCGCTGCCGGAGGCGCCGACGACGGCGAGGATCTTTCCGGCGGGCAGAGCGAAGGAGACGCCGTCGACCAGGCGGGTGTCGCCGCTGGTGACGGTCAGGTCCCGTACCTCAAGGAGGGTGCCGGGTGTCGGCGGGCGGGGGGCGGTCGTGGGGGGTGCGGGCCGGGGCGGGGGGTCGGTGCGGCGGCTGACCAGCATCTGATCGGTGGCCAGGTTGAGGCCGACGGCCAGGCAGATGAGCAGGGCGGCGGGGACGGCGACGGCCCAGGGTTGCAGGAACAGTCCGGCGCGGTTGCGGTCCACCATGACCGCCCAGTCGGCGGCGTCGGGTGCCACGCCGATGCCCAGGAAGCTGGCGGTGGCCACCAGGTACGTCGCGCCGACGAACCGGACGCCGGCGTCGGCGAGCAGGACCCGGCGGATGCCGGTGCCGACGTAGCCGGGGCCGCGTCGCCACCAGGTCTCGCGGTACAGGCGCATCGCCTCCATGGCCGGCCCGTGGGCCAGGGGCAGCGCGGTGGCCCGGGTGATCCGGGTGATCTCCGGCAGCCCGATCAGCGCGACGATCCCGACCAGGGTGAGCGGTCCGGGCGGTGCGGTGGCGGCCAGCAGGATCAGCAGCAGCAGTGACGGCACGGCCAGCGCCAGGTCCAGTGGGCGCATGAGCAGTTCGTCGGCCCACCGGCGGCGGGTCGACGCGGCCAACAGCCCGAGCGGCACCCCGACGAGGTACGCCAGCAGCGTCGCGGCGACGGCGACGGCGACGACGGACCGGCCGCCGAGCAGGACCTGCTGGCCGACGTCGCGGCCGACGAAGTCGGTGCCCAGCGGCCCGTCGGCGGCGAACGGGAACGTGCGGCCGGCCGGCTCCCCGGCCAGCAGCGGGCCGCCCACGGCCAGACCGAGCGGCACGCTGAGCAGCGCCGCCACGGTCAGGGTGCGCAGCCGCCTCATCGGCCCACCGGGGTACGCGGGGCGAGGCGGAACGCCACCAGGTCGGCGGCCAGGTTCACCAGCACCGTGGCGACGGCGACGAGGACGCACAGTGCCTGCACGGTGGGCACGTCGCGGGTGGACACGGCGTCGACCAGGGCGGTGCCGAGTCCGGGGATGACGAACACCGCCTCGACGACGATGACCCCGCCGAGCAGCCAGTCGGTGGTGCGGGCGAGTTGCTGCACGACCGGTGCCAGGGCGTCGGGCAGGGCGTGGCGCAGCCAGAGCCGGCCGCCGGTGATGCCGAGGCGTCGGGCGTGGCGGAGGTGCTCGGCGCGTAGCGCGTCGAGCAGGCCGGCGCGGGTGAGTCGGCTGATGGTGCAGACCGGCCGGGCGAGCAGCACGAGCAGGGGCAGTACGAGCACCGACGGCTGGGCGAGCAGGTCGGCGCCGAACGCGGTGGGTGGCAGCCAGCCGAGGCGCACGCCGAAGACCGCGACGAGCAGGATCGCCAGGGCGAACTCCGGCACCGCGTACAGGGCGACCGACACCGCGGACACCGTCCGGTCCAGTGGTCCCCCCTCCCGGCGGGCCGCCAGCATGCCCAGGGCGACGGCGAGCGGTACGAGCACGAGCAGGGTCACCGCCGCCAGCAGCAGGGTGACGCCCGCGCTGTCGGCGAGCCGGTCGACGATCGGCCGTCCCGAGATCAGTGACACGCCGAGGTCGCCGTGGAGCAGGTCGGTCAGCCAGTCGAGGTAGCGCTGCCAGGCCGGCCGGTCGAGGTCCAGCTGTTGCCGGACGGCCGCGATCCGGGCCGGGTCGGGCTGGTCGCCGGCGATCACCACGGCGGCGTCACCGGGCAGCGCCTCGGTGAGCACGAACACGATGGTGGTGATCCCGGCGACCTGCCCGAGGCCGAGCAGCAGCCGCCCGGCGGCGTAGCGGGGCAGACTCACCCCAGCCAGACCTTGTCGAAGCGGGCCCAGTCGAGGGTGTTGGCCGGCGCCTGGGCGGAGACGCCACCGACGCGGGGTGCGGTGGCGACGAGGAAGTCGGCGAAACCCCAGATCAGGAAGCCGCCCTCGGCGTGCAGGACGCGCTGCATGTCGCCGTACGCCTGCCGGCGGGTGGCCTCGTCGGTGCTGGAGACCGCCCGGGTGTAGAGGGCGTCGAAGTCGGGGCGGGTCCACCGGGTCGCGTTGGTGGTGGAGGTGGTCAGCAGCCGCTGGGAGATGTGCGTCTCGATGGGCATGGCGCCGGAGCGGTACGAGGACAGCACACCGGTGTCGAGGATGTCCTTCCAGTAGGTGTCCTTGTTGCCCAGCGCGGTGTCGATGACCAGGCCGGCCTGTCTGGCCTGGTCGGTGAGGATGCTGGCGGCCTCGACGAAGCCGCTGGCCACCGAGGCGGTGTCGAGGCGTATCCGCAGGCCCCGGGCGTCGGCCTTGTCGATCAGGAAGCGGGCCCGGTCGAGGTCGTGGGTGCGTTGGGTGATGTCGTCGGCGTAGTGCTGGTAGCCCTTGCCGAACAGGTCGTTGCCGATCTGCCCGGACCCGGCGAGGACGGTGTCGACGAGCTGTCGGCGGTCGGTGAGCAGGAACATGGCCTCGCGGAGGTCCCGGTTGTCGAACGGCGGCCGGTCGACCTTCATGGCGAAGGACTGCATGGTGCTGTTCGGCATCCGGGTGACGGTCAGCCGGGTGCTGCCGGCGTGGGTGCGGGCGGTGGTGGGGGTGATGTCGTGGGCGTACTCCACCTGCCCGGCGAGCAGGGCGTTGACCCGGGCCGACTCCTCGTTGCTGATCAGGTATTCCAGCTCGTCGAGGTGGGCTGCGCCCTCCCAGTAGCCGTCGTAGCGTTTGAGCAGCAGTGACCGGCCGGGCTGCCAGGAGTCGAAGGTGAACGGCCCGGATCCGACGGGCCGGGTGAAGCTGTCGGTGCCCTCGGGGACGATGTACGCGCCGAACGCGGCCAGGGCGTTGGGGAACTCGGCGAAGGGGCGGGTGAGGGCCAGTTCCACGGTCCGGTCGTCGATGACGCGGCTGCGGGGCAGGTCGAGCAGGCCGAGGCTGGCTCTGGCCCGGTACGCCTTCTTCGGGTCGGTGATCCTGGCGTAGCTGTACAGCACGTCGGCGGCGCGGACCGGCCGCCCGTCGTGGAACGTCGCCTCCCGCAGGCTGATCCGCCAGCGGGTGAGGTCGCCGTTGGGTTCCCATCGTGCGGCGAGGCGCGGCCGGATGGAGACGTCGGGGCCGTAGTCGGCGAGCTTGTCGAACATCGCCTTGGCCCGGGACGCCTCGTTGAACAGGTTGGCCAGGTGCGGGTCCAACGTCTCGTTGACGCCGCCGCCGGCGAACGCCGCCCGCAGCCGGCCGCCGCGCCGGGGTCGCCCGGCGGCGGGGGTGCTCGGGTCGTCGCCCCCACCGCAGCCGGCCAGCAGGGTGGCGGAGACGGCGGCGACACCGCTGAGCAGGCCGCGACGGGTCACCCTCGACACGTCCGCAGACGATCTATCCATTATGAATGTCCTTTCCGATAAGATGGTGGGTCTCGCCGCGGCACTCCGCGGCCGGAGTCAGGCCGGGCCGACGCGTCGACGCGCGACCAGGTGCAGGCGGTCACCGGACAGCGTGGGCGACAACGTGGCGTTCGGCTCCCAGGGCGGGTCGGTGCGGGGACCGGGGGCGTCGAACAGGGCCACCACGTCGAACCCGGTGGTGTCGAGCAGGTACCGCAGCTCGGCGGGGAACAGCAGCCGCCAGGCCGAGGTCTGCACCAGGGGTTGCGGGCAGGCCGGCCAGGTCCAGACCCGTTCGCGGCGCAGCAGCTGCCCACCGTGGTCGATCCACAGCCGCGTGCCGGACGTGTACGGGACGCCGCGCCAGGTCACGGTGCGGGTACGGGTGCCGTCGAGGAGTTCGGTGTTGCCGAGGAAGAACGCCCCGTTGCGCATCTCGGCCAGCAGCAGCCCACCGGGGCGCAGGTGCCGGTGGCAGCAGCGCAGGAACGCGGTCAGGTCGGCGTTGGTGTGGCAGTACAGCAGCGCGCTGTCCAGGCAGGTGACCACGTCGACGGGGCCGGCCAGGTCGAAGTCCCGCAGGTCGGCGTGGACGAACCGGACGCCGGGGTGGCGACGCCGCGCGTAGGTCAGCATCGGCACCGACGTGTCCAACCCGACGGCGGCGTAGCCGAGGGTGGCGAGGTGCCCGACGTCGCGGCCGGTGCCGCAGCCGACGTCGAGCAGCCGGGGCGCGACGTCGGTGCGGTCGGCGAACCGGCGTACGACGTCGTCGACGAACCGGGCGGCACGGTGACCCGGGTCGGGGAACTGCTGTTCGTACAGTTCCGGGTTGTCGGTCAGGAGGTTCCCGTCGCTCATGACACCCCCACCGGGGCCCGCGGGGGCACGGGCGTGCGGGGGCCGTCGAGGCGCAGCAGCCACACCGCGCCCGCCGAGGCCATCCCGACGGCGGCGGTGAGCAGCCACGCCGCCGGCGGCACCCCGGTTGCCGGGGCGGTGCCCACCGCCGCGCCGACGGCGGCGGTGCAGCCGGCGGCGAGGACCCCGGACACCAGGTAGAACAGGCCGAAGTAGGTACCGGTCAGCCGGGGGCCGGCGAAGGCGGGGATCAACTCCAGCACGAACGGCTGGGCGATCATCACCCCCAGGGTGAGCAGCACCGCCGCGGCCAGCACCGGCACCAGCCGCAGCACCGGCGACGACGACTCCACCCGCAGCAGCGGCAGCAGGAACCCGGCCCCCATGACCGCCATCCCGACGGTGATGCTCGCCCCACGGTGCCAGTGGCCCTGCAGCCAGCCGGTCAGCGGCAGTTGCAGGGTGAGCGTCACGGCGGTGGAGACGACGAACAGCACGGCGACCGCCACCTGCTGCCCGGTGACGTGCTCCGCCTGCACCGGCAGGATCAGGTACAGCTGGGTCTGCAACGCGAACATGCCGGCCAGGGCGACGCTGAAGGCCAGGAACCGGCGGTCGGTGAGGCCGGTACGCCAGTCCTGCCAGAGCGTCGCCTCGGGGGAGGTGGCCGGGGTGGCGGGCAGCCAGACCGCCTGCGCCACGGTGAGTACGGCGAACAGCCCGGCGGCGGTCAGCGCGGCGGCCCGGAAGTCGACCAGGAGCAGCGCCGAGCCGAGCAGCGGCCCGAGCAGAGCGCCGGCACTGGCGAAGACGGTGAACAGGGCGAACGCGTCGGCCCGCCGGTCGGCGGCGGCCTGCGCCACGTAGCTGCGTACGGCCGGGTTGAACAGCGCCCCGGCCAGTCCGGACAGGATCGACGCGGCCAACAGCACCGGCAGTGCCGTGCCGAGGGCGAACAACCCGAAGCCGACGGCGCGCAGGGCACAGCCGGCGATGATGACACCTCGGGCGCCCAGCCGGTCGGCGGCGGAGCCACCCAGCAGGAACAGGCCCTGCTGGCTGAGGTTGCGCACGCCGAGCACGATGCCGATGACGGCGGCGGAGAGGCCGACGTCGTCGGCCAGGTAGCCGGCGAGGTAGGGCAGCAGCAGGTAGAAGCCGACGTTGACCCCGAACTGGTTGACCACCAGCAGCCGGATCGGCAGCGGGAAACTGCGCAGGGTGGACCACGTGTTCATCGGGCCGCCCGCACGCCGAGACCGGGTGCCCCGCTCACCCGCAGGACGCCGTCGTGGCCGCCGATGCCGGTCCACGGATCGTCGGCGAGCAGCAGGTGCCCGTCCAGGTCGATCCAACGGGCGTCGCCGGTGAGGTGCACCGCCGGTGCGATGCCCAGCGAGCTGGCCACCAGGCAGCCCAGCATGAGGTCCATGCCGTGGGCCCGGGCCGTGGCGGCGATCTGCCGGGCGGCGTGGATGCCGCCGCACTTCGCCAGCTTGACGTTGATGCCGGCCACCGTGCCGACGAGGGCGTCGACGTGCGCCGCCGTGGCCGCGTCCTCGTCGGCGATGACCGGCACGTCGGTGCGCGCGCTGATCCAGCCGAGCAGCTGCGGGGTGCCGGGCGCGATGGGCTGCTCGACGGCGTCGATGCCGTACGGGCGTAGCGTGTCGAGCAACCGCACGGTCTGCTCGGGGGTCCACGCGCCGTTGGGGTCGAGCAGGAGCCGTGCCTGCGGCAGTGCGGCGCGGACGGCGGCGACCCGGGCCACGTCGGCGGGGTCTCCGCACTTGACCTTGACCAGTCGGAAGCCGCGTCGGGCCAGGTCCCGCGCGGTGGCCCCGGCGTGGTCGGGCGCGACGAGACCGATGGTGTGGGCCGTGGCCGCCGGGGTCGGGGCGGGACGGCCGAGCCACCGGTGCACCGGCTGTCCGGCCCTGCGGCCCAGCAGGTCGTGGACGGCGGCGTCCAGGGCTGCCAGCACACCGGTGGGCAGCTGCGTGGCGAGTGCCGGTAACTCCGCGAGCAGCACCTCGGGTTCGCCGCAGTCGCGCACCCGGTGCCGCAGCCCGGGCAGCAGCCCGAGGATGGCGACCAGGTCCAGTCCGTAGTAGACGCTGGTCACCACCTCGCCGTGCCCGGTGACGCCGTCGTGGGACAGGTCGAGTTGGACGGCGTCACGGCCCGGCATCGTCGCCCGGGAGATCCGCAGCGGTTCCCGCAGCCGCAGCGGGTAGCTGTGCCAGTCGAGCCTCATGCCGGCACCGCCAGGCGGCGCAGCGGATCGAGGACGGTCCGGCAGCGGCTCCACCGGGTCACCTCGACGACATCCGGGTACGGGATCTCGATCGGATGGTCCGGAGCCGGGGCGAACAGCCCGTGGCGGGCGCAGTACGCGTCGTCGAAGATCGAGTCGAGGTAGCGGTGCGGGCCGTCCGGGAAGATCGTCACCACCCGGGCACCGGGCTGCATCCGGCAGATCCACGCGGCGACCCGGGCGACGGCCCCGGTGCTCCAGCCGCCGGTGACGAACGCCGCCCGGGCCAACCGGCGGCAGGTGTCCACCGCCTCCACCGGGCCGACCCAGTGCACCTCGTCGAAGGCCGCGTAGTCGACGTTGCGGGGGAAGATGCTGCTGCCCAGCCCGCGCATCAGCCGGGGCCGCGCGGGCTGTCCGAAGATCGTCGAGCCGACGGTGTCGACCCCGACCAGCCGCATCCCCGGCCAGTACCGGCGCAACGCCCGGCCCAGACCGGCACTGTGCCCACCGGTGCCGACGCTGCACACCAGCACGTCCACGGCCTCGACCTGGCCGGTCAGCTCCTCGGCGAGGCTGCGGTAACCGGCGGCGTTGTCCGGGTTGTGGTACTGGTCGGGCCAGTAGGCGCCGGGGATACGGGCCAGCACCTCACGCAACCGGTCCAGGCGGGCCTGCTGCCAACCACCGACCGGGTGCGGCTGCGCCACCACCTCCACCGTCGCCCCGTGGGCCGCCAGCAGCGCCCGCATCGGCCGTTCGATCTCCCGGTCCACCACGAGGACGACCGGGTGGCCCAGGGCCTGCCCGGCGAACGCGAGACCGAGCCCCAGCGTGCCGCTGGTCGACTCCACCACGGTGCCGCCCGGCCTCAGGTCACCGCGCCGCCGGGCGGCCCGCAACATCGCCACCGCGGCCCGCGCCTTCATGCCCCCCGGGCTCAGGTACTCCACCTTGGCGTGGAACCCGCCGTGCGGGTGCGGCAGCGGGGTGTCGACGAACGCCACCGGGGAGCGTCCCAGCAGACCCAGCAGGTGCGGCGCGCGGGCGGCGGGCACGGAGGCGGTCAGCACGGCGACCCGGCCGCGGCACGGTAGCGGTAGACCGTCGTCGCTGCGCCGTCGAGCCAGAAGAACGGGTACGGCTCGGCGGACACGCCACTCAACCCCGCGCCGAGGAAACACGGCAGGATGGCGCTGCCGGTCTGGGCGAAGGCCACCATCGGCTTGCCGGTGGTACGGGCGTGCCGCAGCAGCGGCGCGAACGTGTCGTTGCCCAGGGTCATCCCGGACACCAGCAGCGCGTCGCAGCGTTCCAGCAGCACGGCGGCGTCCGGCAGGCACGGCTCCCCCCACTCCGTGCTCCCGCCGGCCCGGTCGCACGGCAGGTAGCCGACGCCCCGGTCCCGCAACTGCGCCAGCAGGGAGTTCACCACCCCGACGACCAGGACCCGCTGACCCGGCATCACCGGCAGCAGGTCCACCACGGCGGCGGCCCGGGCGGTCGACTTGGCAAGCGACGTCCCGGCCGGGATGGTCACCCTGTCGCAGGCGGTCTGCGGGTGCGGTCGGACCGTGGCGAGGTAGGCGTCCAGGGCCGCGACACGCACCGCCGACGCCGGGTGGGTGAGCAGTTCGGCGACGCTGCGACCGACGCATTCGTGGGCGACCTCGTCGGTCGGCTCGTCGGGTTCCGTCGCGCACGAACCGACGGCGGCGTCCACCCGCAGGCTCAGCACCTGGTTGCGGTAGCCACGGGCCCGGCCGGCATGCCGGGCGCCCTGCCGGGTGGTGAACGCGACGGTGACCTGCGCGGTGGCCGGGTCGGGGCCGAAGCGGCCCGCCCGGACCGCGTCGATCAGGTCCGGCACCGACGTGACCGGCCCACCGGTGTCCACCGGGGTCACGCGCGGGCTCCGGCCAGCTCGTCGACGTACCGGACG
Source organism: Micromonospora sp. WMMD735 (assembly GCF_049178995.1). Lineage (NCBI taxonomy): Bacteria > Bacillati > Actinomycetota > Actinomycetes > Micromonosporales > Micromonosporaceae > Micromonospora > Micromonospora sp. WMMD735. Next base: position 315,559 of record NZ_JBMHMJ010000002.1, on the reverse strand, counting down.
CCGAGCCCGGCGACCAGTTCGTCGGCCCGGACCCGGGCGCCGGGGCCCGTGGTGTCCACCGTCATGACGTGACCGAGGTAGTCGTTGTTGCTCACCGCGTCGCCGGTGCGGTGCCCGGCGGGCTTCACCGCCCAGTCGACCACGTCGGGAGCGGCAGCCAGCGCGGTCACCCCGTCGATCCCGGCGACGGTGCCGGCGCGGGGCGGGAGCAGGAACGCGATGGCGGCGCTACGGACACCCGTGTCGGCCACCGTGACCTGCGGCTGCTCACCCACGGCCAGCCGGGCGTACACCATGGGCAGGTCCACCCCGGTCGCCCGCCGCACCAGTTCGGTGATCTGGTTGCCCGCCGGGCGGGGGTTGATCTCCACCACCCGTGGCCCGGCGGCCGTCAGTCGCAGCTCGGTGTGCGCCACCCCCCGGTCGAACCCGACCGCGGCGAGGGCGGCGACGGCCATGTCACCCACCGCGCCGGCCGTCGCGGCGTCGAGCGCGGCGGGGAACATGTGCCCCGTCTCCACGAACCACGGCGCACCGGCAAGGCTCTTGTCCGTCACACCCAGCACCGTCGTCTCCCCGTCGACGGTCACGGTCTCCACGCTGACCTCCGGCCCGACCAACACCTCCTCCAGCAGCACCAGCGGCGAGCGCTGCTGCCCCCGGGCGTTGACCGGGAAGCCACCGAGGGCGTCGAACGCCTCGCGTAGCTGGTCCCGGTCGGCCACCAGTCGGACGAGCATCCCGGCGCACAGGTCGACCGGCTTGACGACCAGCGGGAAACCCAGTGCACGGGCGGCGGCCTCGGTGCCCGCCCAGTCCTCGGTGACGGCGAACGCCGGGCCGGGCAGGCCGGCCGCCTGCATCCGCTGCCGCGCCAGGTCCTTGCGGTAGGCGCACTCGACGGCTTCCGGCCGGGTGCCCGGCAGACCCAGGTCCGCGGCGAGCCGGGCCACGGTGGCGAGGTAGTAGTCGCAGGACGTGACGACGCCGTCGAACCGCAGCACCTCGTGCAGCTTCCGTACGTACGGCAGCAGCCGTTCCGGATCGTTGGTCTCGGCGGTGATCACGTGGTCGGCGTCGAGCAGCGGGTGCGTCCCGGTGCCGCCGCCCTGGCGCAGGTAGTGGTGCAGGTTCCTGGTCAGGAACGTGAACCGATGTCCCGCCTCCCGGATCGCCCGGGGCAGCAGGCTGCTCATCGCACCGACCCAGCTCTCGACCAGCAACACATGACCCACCGCGCACTCCCGACGCTCGACGACTCGGACGAGCAGACGATAACGGTTCCCATTACCAATAGCTAGCGACACGCCCCGGGATGTTCGCCTGTGGAGCCGATCGAACCCGGAGCGCCGGCAACAGCGGGCAGATGCCATCGCGCGAACACCGCCGCCACCCACAGCGACCCAAGGACTGCAAAATGCGTAACTTGCCCGGTTTGTCCTCGTTCATTCGTTGACGGCTGCCGCCACATCACGCAGGCCCGTCATCCATCTGAACGGGGGAAATTGGTGAGGACCGTCCTGCGAAGATCCACGAGCGCCGCCACGGCGCTCCTGGTCACCGGCCTGGCAACCCTGACCCTGGGTACGCCGGCACTGGCGGCACCGGGCGACGCGAGCGCCCGTGGCGTCGTCGTCGACCTGTCCGCCGAGGTGGCCGGGATTGCCGTGATCAGCGCCGACGCGACCGTCGGCACCGCCACCGCGCCGGCCGCCGGGGGCACCGACACCGAGACGCTGCTGGCGATCTCGGTGCCCGGGGCGGTCGGTGTGACCGCCAGCGGCACCGTCGAGGAGGTCACCGCCACCCGGGCGGCGGACGGGTCGTCGGCGTCCTCCAGCGTCAACGGGCTCAACCTGACCGTGCTCGGCATCGACGTGCTGGACGCCGCCGAGGTCACCGCCACCGCGGTCTGTCCGCAGGTCGGCGCGACCAGCGCGGACACCACGCTCGTCGGGCTGGAGTTGTTCGGCTCGGCGGTGACGCTGACGGCGAACACCCCCGCCGTCGTGGGCAGCGCGGCGGTGGTGGTGCCGGGGCTGCTGGACGCGAGCCTGAACGCCTCGTTGACCCGGGTCGAGACGACCACCGCCACCGGCGCGACCGCGATCACGGTGCGGGCCGTGCTGACCCTGTCGGGCAGCATCCTCGGTGTTCCGACCACCATTCCCGTCGGCACCGTCATCGTGGCCGAGGCGCTCTGCGAGCGTCCGCCGGCGGCACCGACCACCGCGACGATCAACCCCGACGAGGGCCCGCAGTCGGGTGGCCAGACCGTGACGATCACCGGCACGGGCTTCATCCCGGGTGGCACCACGGTCACCTTCGACGGGGTGCCCGCGACCGACGTCACGGTCGCGCCGGGCGGCACCTCCCTGACGGCCGTCACCCCGCCCGGCGCGGTCGGACCCGCCGAGGTCGTGGTCGGCACGGTGAACGGCACCGCCGCGCCGCTGGGCTACACGTACCTCGCCGACGGCAGCGCGGCCACGATCACCGGCCTCACGCCGACCTCCGGGCCGACCGTCGGCGGCACCACGGTGACGATCACCGGCACCGGCTTCACCGGGGCGGCCGGCGTGGACTTCGACGGACTGCCCGGCACCGGGTTCACCGTCAACCCCGCCGGCACCACGATCACCGTGGTGACGCCGCCGAACCCGGCGGGCCCGGCCCTGGTCGAGCTGGTCTTCCCGGCCGGTCGGGTGACCGCGCCGACGTTCACCTACCTCGGGCCGACGATCACCTCGATCGTCCCGGACACCGGGCCGACCGCCGGCGGCACCACGGTGACGATCACCGGCACCGGCTTCACCGGGGCGACCGGCGTGACCTTCGGCGACACCCCGGGCACCAACGTCACGGTCAACCCGGGCGGCACCTCGCTGACCGTGGTGACCCCGCCCGGTCAGGTCGGCCCGGTGGACGTCACCGTGCTGCTGCCGGGCGCGGACGCGACCGCCCCGGACGGATTCACGTACGTGGCCGCACCGCCGACCGTCGCGTCGATCACCCCGAACACCGGCCCGCAGGCAGGCGGCCAGACGGTAACCATCACCGGCACCGGATTCGTGCCCGGTGACACGACCGTCACCTTCGACGGGGTGCCGGCCACCAACGTCACGGTCGCCCCCGGCGGCACCTCCCTGACGGCGGTCACCCCGCCCGGCGCGGTCGGACCGGCCGTCGTGCTGGTGACCACCGGCGGCGGTACGGCGGCACCGCTGGACTACACCTACCTCGCCGACGGCAGCGGCGCGACCGTGACCGGGCTGACCCCGACGAGCGGACCGACCTCGGGTGGCACCACGGTCACCATCACCGGGACCGGGTTCACCGCAGCGACCGGGGTGACCTTCGACGGGGTGCCCGGCACCGGGTTCACCGTCAACCCGGCCGGCACCACGATCACCGTGGTGACCCCCCCGAACGCGGCCGGGCCGGCGGACGTCCGGCTGGTGTTCCCCGCGGGCACCGCCACCGCGCCCGTCTTCACGTACGTCGCACCGACGATCACCTCCATCGTGCCGGGCACCGGACCGACCACCGGCGGCACCACGGTGACCATCACCGGCACCGGTCTCACCGGCGCCACCGGCGTGAACTTCGGCAACACACCCGGCACCAACCTGGTCGTGAACCCGGGCGGCACCTCGCTGACCGTGGTCACCCCGCCCGGCTCGCCTGGGCCGGTGGACGTCACCGTCCTGCTGCCCGGTGACGACGTCACCGCACCTGACGGGTTCACCTACGAACCCGTCCCGCCGCGCATCGACACCGTCACCCCCGGACAGGGGCCGACCGGTGGCGGCACGACGGTGACGGTCGGTGGCTCCGGGTTCGTACCCGGCGGCACCACGGTCACCATCTGCGGCACGACCATCCCGGCCGACCAGGTCACCGTGTCGCCGGACGGTCGCTCGCTGACCTTCCGCACACCGCCCTGCGCGGCCGGTGACACCACGGTCGTGGTGAGCACCGCAGGCGGCACCTCGAACGGATCCACCTTCCGCTACGTCGGGGGGATCCTGCCGGTGACCGGTGACGCCGTCGCCGCGCCGCTGGCCGTCGGGGTGCTGCTCGCCCTGCTCGGCGTCGTCCTCGTCGTGCTGACCCGCCGCCGGCACCGCGCCGGCCGCACCGGCTGACCGGACGTTCCCGGCCAGGGTCCGACCGGACCCTGGCCGGGAGCGACGCCGCCCTTTCCGGTACGCGTGCTTCGCGCGCCGCCGGTGCAGGGCGGTTCGTCATGCCACGGTGCACCCGCCGCACGGCGTCCGCTCGGGCTGCACGGTCGAGGGGGCCGTAGGCCGGTCTTCGAGGGCGTCGAGGTAACCGGCGAAGCCGTGCGGGGCCCGACCGTGGTGGCGGGCACTGGTGCGTACCGCACAGCCGGCGTCGGTGACGACCCGCATGGCCTGCCGCCGACCGCGTTCGACGAGGTCGTGGTCCTCACCGTGGCGCAGGTCGGCGAAGCCGCCCAGCCGCTCGTACGCGATGGCGGCGCAGCCCAGGTTCGCACCGTGGACGTGCCGGTGGCCGGTGCCGGTCAGCCCCTGCCGGTACCGGGCCTCGTACCGGTCACGGACCTGGGGGGTACGGGGCGTCCAGTCGGTGACCCGTACCGTCCCGACCAGCAGGTCGGTGCCGGCACGGGCGTGACGCAACTGCCAGCCGCCCCACCGCCGGGGTACCCGGCTGTCCGCGTCGGTGGTGGCGAGCCACAACCCCTGCGGGCCGTCGCGCAGCGCGTACGCCATGCCGGCGGCGCGGGCCCGGCCGACGTTGCGGGCCCGCACCGTCAGCACGACGACGCCGGCCCGTTCGGCGACGGCGGCCGTGGCGTCCCGGCAGTCGTCGGCCACCACGATCACCTCCGAGGGCACCGGCAGCTGCCGCAGCGCGTCGAGGACGGAGGTCAGGCAGCCGGGCAGCAACGCCTGCTCGTCGTGGGCGGGCACCACGACCGCCATCCGGTTCACCACAGGCCGTCGGCCTGGGCGACGGACCTGGCCGGCGGCGGCACCCGCAGGAACACGTCGAGCAGGAAGTCGGCCTCCTCGTGCCGTGCCGTCCGCGCCAGGGCGTCCACGCCGGCGAGCAGCCGGTGCACGTCGTCGCCACTGCGGGCGTGCTCGGCCACCGGCGGCCGCCAGTGCACGGCCACCAGCGTGCCGCCGGGTTCGAGCGAGTCGACCGTACGGGCCACCAGCAGATCCAACCCGGCGTCGTCGAAGTAGTAGCCCAGCGCGGAGAGCACGATCAGGTCGAACCGGTCGTCCGCCACGGCCGGCCACTCGTCGGGGACCCGCATCCGCTCCACCCGGACGTGCGGCTGCTCCGCCAGCCGCCGTCGGGCACTCGCCACCGGCGCGGCGGCGATGTCGACCGCCAGCAGCCGGTCGCACCGCGGGGCGAGACGGCGGGTGAGCATCCCGGTCGAACACCCCGGCTCGAATGCCGACCGGTACCGCCGGCGCGGCAGGCAGGCCACCGTCACCTCGTGCTTACGCTGGTCGTACCAGCGGGTTGCGAAACTCCACGGGTCCTCCGCGCCGGCGTACATGTCGTCGAAGTAGCCGGCCGGGGTGCCGCCTGGGGTCATGGCAGGAACACCGTTTCGTAGGGGCGCGCGAAGCGGGCGAGGACGTTCGGGGGAAGGATCGCGGCGTCGGCGGGTGCCGGCCCCAGTGGCAGCACCTGACTGCGGAAGGCGTCGATCGCGGCCAGCTTGGCCGACCTGGCCGCCCCGGTCAGGTTGACCCGGCGGGCGCGGTGCCACGGCACGTCGGGCTGGTCGGGGCGGGCCCAGTGCCACGTCCACACCGGGAACTCCACCAGCGTCGCGCCCGTACGCCGGCAGGCGGTCGCCGCCGCCCGTCCCACCGCCTCGTGGTCCGGGTGTCCGTCGCCGCGCCACGTCGTGACACACCACCGCCCCGGCACCAGCCGGCCGGTCAACGCCTCGGCAAGCGCCGGCTCGTCGACACCGCCGTCGGGATGCCCGAGGTGGTCGATGGCGGTGGGGGCGACCCCGAGCAGTCCGCAGGCCGTGACCGTCTCGGCCCGCCGGATCGCGGCCAGCGTCGCCCGCGGGTGGACCGTGGAGTCCGGATGTGACGCTTCGCCGTCGGTGACGACCGCGATCTCGACGTCGCCGGCGAGCATCGCGACCAGACCGCCCACCCCGAGCACCTCGTCGTCGGGGTGCGGGGCGACCACCAGCGGCGGCACCGTCCGCACCCGGTCGTCCAGCGCCAGTACGGGCCAGCCGGCCGGTGCCGGCCACGCACGCCAACTGCTCTCGTCGGTGCCCGCGTCGACGATCGGCCTCACCATCCGGGGTCCCCGACCGCCGCCGCCAGCTCGCCGAGGTGGGCCAGGTCCGCCTCCGCGTGACTCTGCCGCAGGTACACCGTCAGGTCGGCGACCCGGCGGGCATGGTGGGCGTCCTGGCACAGCGGGCCCGCCCCCAAGGCCCGGCCGACCCGGTCGACGACCGTGGTGGCGGCCGCCTCGACGGTGGCGCGGACCTGGTGGGCCAACCGGTCGGCGTCCCCGGTGGGGTTCGCGTCGATCTCGTCGGCGGCGGCGAACAGGACGCTCCGGGCGGCGGTCAGGGCCGCGTCGACCGCGCCGAGGTGCGCCAGGGCGTGCGGGCCGAGACGGCGGTGCCGCGCCGCGGTGTACAGGGTGTCGGCGACCCCGACCGCCCCGCCGTACCAGCACGCCGCCACCCCCAGCCCGCCGTGCCAGAAACCCGGCCGCGCGGTGTAGCTGCCCGGTCCGCCCACCGCGACGGCGGTCACGCCGTCGAAGCTGACGGTACGGCTGTCGCTGGCGGCCATGCCGACGGCCGGCCAGGTGTCGGGCAACGCGGTGACCCCGGCGGCGTCGACCTCGACGGCGAACAGCCGGATGCCGTCGTCGGTGGTCGCGGTGACCAGGGCGTGGGCGAGCAGACCGGCCCCGGAGCACCAGGGCCGGTCACCGGTCAGCCGCCACCGGTCGCCGTCGCGGGTCGCCGTGACCGACGCCGGCACGGCCGCCCAGACACCCCACGGCTCACGACGCCGGTCGGGGTCGGTCGTCACGCCGAGTTCGGCGAGGATCGCCAGGGCGTCGGCGTGCCCCTCGCCCAGCCGGGCCAGGGGCAGGTCGGCGCGGCCGAGTTCGACGAACCGCAGGAAGCGGTCACGGGTGTGGCCGCCGCCGGGCAAGGGCAGGTCGAGCAGCCCGGCGAGCACGGCCGACCGGAACGCCGTACCGGGGTCGTCGCCGTCGGGGCTCACCATGGGGTGCCCGCCGCCCGGGGCGGGTTCCCGGACCGCACCGGATGCCGTCCGGCCCGGTTCGACCCGCCGTCGACCACGGGCACCGTCTCCGGACGGTCGAGCGTCACCGGGGCACCTCCGTACGGGCGATGTGCGGCCCGTACGGGTCGCCGCCGGAAAGTGCCCCTCTCCCCCGGGGTGAAACATGGCGCGGCCGACGGGCCCGACCCGTCACGATGCTCGCGGCCGTCCGGAGCGGCGGCCATGATCGGTGCTGTGGTGGATCAGGCCCGGGGAGCACCCCCACCAGCGCGCTCGGCGAGCAGGGTGTGCGGGTCGCGGGATTCGTACCAGCCGAGGAACGGGGGACACACGTCGTAGCCGAGCAGGCGTTGCAACTCCTCGGGGTACTCGCGGACCACCTCCATCGGCACCGCGAGGTACTGGTTCTCCTCCTGGCGCATGTTGCCGGCGATGTAGGACAGCGTCAGCCCGGTGCGCGGCTGCGTGGAGGTGTTCTGCCCACCGCCGTGGTAGAGACCACCGAGCCAGATCAGCGCCGACCCGGCCGGCATCGCGGCCGGCACCGCCTCGTCGCGGCGCGGCGCCCGCTCGTCGTCCCAGCGGTGACTGCCCGGGATCGCCATCGTCGCGCCGTTCTCCGCGGTGAAGTCACTCATCGCCACCATCACCTGGACCCGGGTCGTCGGTGCAGGGTAGGGCCGCAGGTGTGAGGTGTCGTCGCGGTGCAGGCACTGCACCCCCTCGTCCGGCCAGATCTGGATCACCTGGGTAGCGCTGACCTGGATGTTGGGGCTGATGCTCACCTGCTCGCCGCCGAACCACACCGGCACCGGCCGCTGGATGAGCCGGCGCGCGGCACCCAGGAACAGCGGGTGCAGCGCGACGGCGGCCATGTGCCGGCTGCGGGCGAACAACGACGACATCCGCTTGGTCTTGTGGCCTGAGAAGTCGTTGTCGCCGTAGCCGGACTCCTCCAGCGCGGGCCCGAGATCGTCCCAGAGCGCCTGCCGGGTCCCGGCGTCCAGGAACTTCTCGACGATGACGGCGCCGTCGTGGTCGAGCAGAGCGCAGACCCGGTCGATGTCGGCGTCGGAACGGACCGTGACGATGGCGTTGTCAGTCATTATCTCTTCCTCTCGGTGCGGGGAAGGCTCGACGGTCCCTGAGCCCGACGGGAGGTGTGCCGGGGTCGTGTCGACCCGCGCCGAGGGTCGTCCCATGGCCATCCGAGCCGGGTCGTCTCGGCGGACCAGCCCGGCGCGGAGCGCGGCGGCGGGGTCGGCACCTCAGGCCGCGATGGCCTTGAGGCTCTGGGCCCGGTCGGTGTTCTCCCAGGTCAGCCCCGGCAACTCCCGACCGAAGTGCCCATAGGCCGCGGTCTGCCGGTAAACCGGACGCAACAGGTCCAGATCCCGGATGATCGCCGCCGGACGCAGATCGAACACCTCACCCACCGCCCGCTCGATCCGCTCCACCGGCACGTTCTCCGTACCGAACGTCTCGATGAAGAGGCTGACCGGGTGGGCCTTACCGATCGCGTACGCCACCTGCGCCTCACACCGCTCCGCGAGCCCCGCGGCGACCACGTTCTTCGCCACCCACCGCATCGCGTACGCCGCCGAACGATCCACCTTCGACGGATCCTTACCCGAGAACGCACCACCACCGTGCCGGGCGTACCCGCCGTAGGTGTCCACGATGATCTTCCGACCGGTCAGACCCGCATCACCCATCGGACCACCGATCTCGAACCGCCCCGTCGGATTCACCAACAGCCGGTAACCCTCGGTGTCCAGGCCCAGACTCTCCAACTCCGGGGCGATGACATGGTCCCGCACATCCGGAGTCAGCAACGAATCCAGCGAGATGTCCGCGGCGTGCTGGCTGGACACCACGACGGTGTTCAGCCGTACCGGACGCAGCCCCTCGTACTCGATGGTGACCTGGGTCTTGCCGTCAGGCCGCAGGTACGGAATCGTGCCGTCCTTCCGCACCGCCGACAACCGCTGAGCCAGCCGGTGCGCCAACGCGATCGGCAGCGGCATCAACTCGGGCGTCTCGGAGCAGGCGAAGCCGAACATCATGCCCTGGTCGCCGGCACCCTGCGCGTCCAACGCGCTCTCCGACGCACCCGTCCGCAACTCGAACGCGTTGTCCACACCCTGCGCGATGTCCGGCGACTGCGCACCGATGGAGACGCTGACGCCACAGGAAGCGCCGTCGAAACCCTTCTTCGACGAGTCGTAACCGATACCCAGGATCGTCTCCCGCACGATCGTCGGGATGTCGGCGTACGCCTTGGTGGACACCTCGCCGGCGACGTGGACCTGCCCGGTGGTGATCAGGGTCTCGACCGCCACCCGACTGTGCGGATCCTGCCTCAGCAGGGCGTCGAGGATCCCGTCACTGATCTGGTCAGCGATCTTGTCCGGGTGGCCTTCCGTGACCGACTCGGAGGTGAACAGGCGGCGTGCCATGGGTAGTCCTTCCGTCGATGAGGGCATGACGTCGAACCGGCCTTCCACCTCGACCGATCGTGGGGGCGGACGGCTGACCCGGTGATCCCGCTCCGCTGCGGGACCGATCGAGCGGGCCTCCGGACGACGTGTCGCTGTCGCACCCGCAGGCCGGCGCGGCACGCGGGTGCCTGTGGGCAGTTGACCGACCGGCGTCGCCTCGCTGACGGTCGGGTCAGCGAGGGCTACCACCGGTCGGCCGGTCAGCCCGCCGGAACCGGTTGATCGCGTCGAGATGCTGCTCGCGCATCGCCGTGTCGCGGACGCCGAGACCCTCGTGCGGTGCCAGCGCCAGCACGCCGACCTTGCCGAGGTGCCGGTTGCGGTACACGTCGTCGACCGCCTGTCCGGCGTCTGCCAGGGCGTACGTCTTGGACAGCGTGGGGTGGATCCGGCCCTTGGCGATGAGCCGGTTGACCTCCCACGCCTCGCGATAGTTGGCGAAGTGCGATCCGACGATCCGCTTGAGCGACATCCACAGGTAGCGGTTGTCGTACTCGTGGCGGTAGCCGGAGGTGGAAGCGCAGGTCACGATGGTGCCTCCCTTGCGGGTCACGTACACCGAGGCACCGAAGGTGTCCCGCCCGGGATGCTCGAACACGATGTCGGGATCCTCCCCGCCGGTCAGTTCCCGGATCCGCCGGCCGAACCGTTTCCACTCCCCGGGGTCCTGGGTGTACTCGTCCTTCCAGAAGGTGAAGGCCTCGTCGGTGCGGTCGATCACCGCGTCAGCACCCATCGCCCGGCAGATGGCGGCCTTGGTCGGACTGGACACCACACAGATCGGCTTCGCCCCTCCGGCCAACGCGAGCTGGGTGGCGAACGCGCCCACCCCGCCGGAGGCACCCCAGATGAGCACATTGTCGCCCTGCTTCATCTGGGCGCCGTTGCGGGAGACCAGCTGCCGGTAGGCCGTCGAGGCGACCAGACCGGGAGTCCCCGCCTCCTCCCAGGTCAGGTGCGCTGGCTTGGGCATCAACTGGTTCGCCTTGACCAGTGCCAACTGGGCGAGACCGCCGAAGTTGGTCTCGTAGCCCCAGATCCGCTGATCCGGGTCGAGCATGGTGTCGTTGTGTCCCTCGGGTGCCTCCAGCTCGGCCGACAGACAGTGCGCCACGACCTCGTCGCCGGGCTTCCAGGCGTAGACCCCTGGCCCGGTACGCAGCACCACTCCGGACAGGTCGGAACCGATCACGTGGTAGGGCAGGTCATGGCGGCGGGCCAGCGGTGAGCGTCGGCCGTACCGGGCCAGGAAGGTGAAACTGGGCATCGGATCGAACAACGACGACCACACGGTGTTGTAGTTGATCGAGCTGGCCATGACCGCCACCAGTGCCTCGCCGGGCCCGACCTCGGGGACCGCCACGTCGTCGAGGTGCACGGCCCGGCGCGGCTCCCGGGCCTCGGCGGCGACCCCTGCGAACATCTCGACCTCGTCGGCGTGCAGGGTGACCGCGCGATAGTGCTCCGGAACGGGCAGGGCCGCGAAGTCCTCCGGTCGGGTGTCCGGGTCGAGAACGGCGCTGATGATGTCTTCCATCGGTGCTCCTCGGGTAACGCGACTGAGGAAAGGAGGTGGCTGCGGCCCGCTGCCTCGCCGTTCAGTGCACGAGCCGTCCCATCAGGCGCTTGAGTTCGGCCGCCGGATCGGTGGTGAGCCCGCCATGGACGGCACTGGTCTGGATCACCGTGCTGCGCGGCGCGGTCAGCCAGCCGAACCGCGCCCCCCGGGTGCCGGCTCCCGCCCGACCAGCAGCGGGATCACCGGCGCAGATCGCACGGATGGCGTCGAGGGCCGCAGCGACCATGTCGACGTCGATGTCCGGATCCAGCATCCGTAGCCGGTCGGCGTCGACATGGACGGCGGCACCGAGGAAGTCCGCGCCGGGGCAGTAGAGCAACGCTCCGACGTTGACCTGCTCACCGCGGTCGACCCGGGGCACGGCGCGCAACAGCGCGTAGTCGAAGCTGAGGATGGACGCCCTGGCGGTCATGCATCGACCCCCGGCCACCAGGCACCCACGCGGGTACGCCGGGCGAGGAGGTAGTCGACGTAGCGTTGTCGCAGCTCGGGCGGGTCCGCATCCTCGGGAACGGAGTTCATGCCCAACAGGAAGCTGTCCGGAACCATGGCGACGACCTCGGTCAGCAGGTCCTCGGTCACCGCATCGGACAGCTCGGCGTCCAGCTTGGCCAGCGTCGCGGGCCCCAGCGAGGCGACCAGATCGGCCAGCACGTGCTGGGACAGGTCGTAGCGGCGCTCGGCCCAGGTGGCGACGGTCGGCCAGGAGTGGTGGAACAGCAGCGCGGCGCCGTGGTCGATGGCCCAGAGCTGGCGGTGCCAGATGATCAGGTTGGGGTTGGACCAGGTGCGGTCCACGTTGGCGGTGAGGGCGTCCAGCCAGTAGATCCTGGCTGCCTCCTCGGCCGGGGGCTGCCACCCGACGCCGTCGAAGCCGACCGAGCCGGGAAGGAAGTCCATGCCCAGGTTCACCCCGGCGCTGGCCCGCAGGAGTTCCTGGATCTCCTGATCGGGATCGCGGCGTGCCATCTCCGGGTCGATGTCGATGGTGACGAGCTCGGGGACGCGGATGCCGAGCCGGCGGCCGAGCTCGCCGACGACGATCTCGGCGACCAGGGCGGCACTGCCCTGGCCCGCGCCACGGAACTTGACGACGTACACGCCGTCGTTGTCCGCCTCCACCACCCCGGGCAGGGATCCACCCTCACGCAGGGCGGTCAGATACTGCGTTGCTACTACTGTGGGTAACACTTTTCATCCTACTGATCGTTGTCGGTCTTGGAGAACGGTGATCACACGAGCCGTACGGGCAGGCGTGACACGGCCTTGAGGAACCGCGGTCCCACCTCGTCGGGGTCGCCGGCCAGGCGGACACCGGGAAAGCGCGCGAACAGCTTGTTGAGCGCGATCTCGGTCTCCGCGGTGGCCAACGACGCCCCCGGGCAGAAGTGGTCGCCGGCAGCGAAGCTGAGCTGCGGATTGTCGACCCGGGTGACGTCCAGGGTGCGCGGGTCGGTGAACCGCTGCGGGTCGTTGTTGGCGGCACCCACCACGAGCTGGATCTGCCCGTCCTTGGGGATGGTCACCCCGTCGACCTCGATCGGCTCTACGGCGAAGCGGGGCAGGGCCATCTTGATCGGGCCGGCGTAGCGCATCAACTCCCGCACCGCCTGGACGGTGTTCTCCGGCTGCGACCTGACCAGTTCGAGCTGATCGGGATGGGTCAGCAGGTGGAAGAGGCTCAGCGAGATCGAGTGCCGGACGGTGTCGAGGCCGGCCTGCACCAGCACCAGCACCAGGGCGACCAGTTCGACCTCGTCGAGCTTCTCGGTCTCGTCGCTCGCCTTGACCAGATCGGAGATCAGGTCGTCGCCGGGCTGGGCCCGCCGCGCGCCGATCAGCCTGATGACCGTGTCGACCATGCCGCGCAGCGCGGGCGGCAGCATCACCGGGTCGGGGCGGACGAAGGTGGTGAACGCCTCGGTCCACCGCAGCCACCTGTCGCGGTACTCGTCGTCGACGCCGAGCAGCTCACAGATGATCGTCGTGGAGATCGGATGGGCGTATTCGGCGACGAGGTCGACCTCCCCGGCGGCATCCATCTGGTCGAGCAGGTCGTCGACGAGCTGCTCGATCCGGGGGCGCAGGGTCCTGACCCGCCGCGCCGAGAACGCCCGGTCGATCAGCGACCGCACCCGCCGGTGGTCCTCCGGCACCATCGTCATGATCGTGGAATCGAAGTACTTGAGCAGTTCCTCGGGCACACCCCGGCGGCGCATGCTGTCGAGATGGACGCCCTCCGGGGGATGGTTGCTGACCCGACGATCGGTGAACAGGCTACGGACCGCGTCGTAGCGGGTGACGACATAGACCTCGTTACCGTCGGAGAACCGGCCCGGACACACCGGCCGGGGCGCACCCAGCCAGCGCTCCCCGGCGTCCCGGTCGGTCACGAAGTTCACGTTGGACAGGTCGAACTCGACGTCCGTCCAGTCGAATGCTCCGGTCACCAGCATCCCCATTCGATTGCTCACGACGTTGACCCGAGTGTCGGTGCGCCGCCGGTGTTCGCTGCGACACGCCCCGGGGTGGGTTATGCGGCATTCGGATACAACACTGTATCAGAATACGGTACCGTATCTGAGTCTCACGAGGAGGTTGATCATCAGCAAGCGACTCACCCGCCAGCAGAGCCGGGAAATCACCCGCCAGGAGCTGCTGCAGGCGGCAGCCGAGCTGTTCGCCGAGTTCGGTGTCAACGGCACCTCGGTCGAGCAGATCGTCGAACGTGCCGGGTACACCCGGGGTGCCTTCTACGGCAACTTCGACGGCAAGCAACAGTTGGTCCTGGCCCTGTTGGAACAGCGCACCGAACGCGAACTGCAGGAGGTGCAGGCGCTGAGCCGCAAGGCCGGGTCGTTCGAGGAGACGATCGAGCACCTGCGTGCCTGGCACCGGGAACGGGACAAGAACTTCGCGAGCTGGCTGGCCCTGCGCACCGGACTGTGGCTCTACGCGAGGCGCGATCCGCAGGTGCTGTCCCTGATGGCCGACCGCGAACGACGGTCCCACGAGGCCATGGCCCAGGCGCTCGCGCGGGGCTTCGCCGCCCGGTCGGTCACGCCACCCGCGCCGGTGGAGCTGTTGGCGCTGATCGTGCACGCGTTGGACGACGGACTGTCCATCCAGCGCGTGCTGCTGGCCGGCGACAGCCCGGCCGGGGACGTCATGGACGTCGTGGAGCTGCTGATGCGGTCGTGGACCGCGCTCGCCCGTACCGGCACGTCCGAGGCGGACGGCGCGTCCGCTACGGACCCGACCGCCCCCTAAGCCATCGCCGGTGTCCGCTACCGGCGACGAACCGCAAGAACTGGAGCACATTTCATGAGTCAGGAAGTGGAGCCGGCGCCCGCAGGGGCCATCGGATCTCCCGTCGCGGCCACCGACGGCCCACATCCCCACCGTTGGCTGGCGCTGATGGTCCTGCTCGTCGCGACCTTCATGGACCTGCTCGACGTCAACATCGTCACCGTGGCGATCCCGAGCATCCAGGAGGATCTCGGCGCTTCGGCGGCCGCCGTACAGGCCCTGACAGTCGGCTACACGCTGTGCTTCGCCGTCGTCCTGATCACCGGAGGGCGGCTCGGCGACATCTTCGGCCGCAAACGGATGTTCCTGACCGGGGTCGCCGGCTTCGTCCTGGCCTCCGCCCTGTGCGCCTTCGCCCCCACCTCCGAGGTCCTGGTCGGTGCCCGGGTGCTGCAGGGCATCGCCGCCGCGGTCATGGTCCCGCAGGTCCTGGCGATCATCCACGTCACCTTCCCACCGCAGGAGATCGGCCGGGTCGTCAGCCTGTACGCCAGCATGATCGGCCTGGCCATCGTCGCCGGGCCGCTGCTGGGTGGGCTGCTCATCTCGTGGAACCCGGCCGACCTGGGCTGGCGCACCATCTTCGTGGTCAACCTTCCGATCGGCGCGGCCGCCCTGGTCGCCGGCTGGATGTGGATGCGTGAGTCGCGGTCGCCGCGCGCCAACCGGCTGGACCTCGTCGGCATGGTGCTGGTGACCGCCGGCCTGCTGCTGTTGCTGCTGCCGCTGCTGCGCGGCCGGGAGCTCGGCTGGCCCGTCTGGAGCATCGTCTCGCTGGTCGCCTCCGCGCCCGTCCTCGCGGTGTTCGTGCTCTACGAGCGCTACAAGACCGCCAAGGACGGATCGCCGCTGGTGGCCCTCTCGCTGTTCAAGATCCGGACCTTCGGTGCCGGCGTCGGCACCCAACTGCTGTTCAGCTGCATCCCGGCCGGGTTCTTCCTCAGCTGGACGCTCTACCTTCAGGGTGGCCTCGGCTGGTCGGCGCTGCACACCGGCCTCACGGCGATTCCGTTCTCGCTGGGCGTCCCGATCGCCGGCAACCTCGCCGTCCGCAAGCTGTTCCCCCGCTACGGCCGCAACTGCCTGTTCGCCGGGGCGCTGCTGATGCTGGTCGGGCTCCTGCTGTACGCGCGGATCGCCCAACTGGCCGGCGAGACGATCACCTCGTGGCACGCCGTCGTGCCCATGCTGCTGCTCGGTTCCGGAATGGGCATGCTGCTCGCCCCGCTGACCGGCATGATCCTGACCGAGGTCGAGCCACGGGAGGCCGGGTCGGCGTCCGGTCTGATCAACGCTGCAGGTCAGCTCGGTGCCGCCCTCGGTGTGGCGATCATCGGCGGCATCTTCTTCTCGGCCCTCGCCACCAACGCGGGGACGCAGGCGGACCGGGTGCTCCCGGATGTCCCGGCCGTCGCCTCGCAGCAGACGGCCATCCGCACCTGCGCCACCGAGGCGCTCGGTCAGGCCGACATCACCGCCATCCCGCAGAGCTGCCGCACGCTGGCCGGCGGCGACCCCGCGCAGCAGGCCGCGATCGGGAGCACCCTGGCCGACATCAAGACCCGGACGTTCATCGCGACGTTCAGCGAAGCCCTCTACTGGGCGTCCGCCGGACTGGCTGCGGTGATCTGCCTGCTCTTCCTGCTGCCCCGGCGACCACGGCGGCTGGGGATGTCCTGAGGACCCCCGCGCCCCCGGCATCCGCGCCTCTGATCGGCGGGTTCCGTCCCGCACCACGGGTCGGGCACCCACCGGCTGGGGTCCCCCGTCGGGCCCGGCCGTCATCGTGACCCCGCCCGCGCCGGCAAGGGCCGGGGAAGCCGGACCGCGTCCAGGACCGCGTCCTGGTAGGCGGTGAGTCCCGGAGCCGGCGGGGCGAGTGCCGGCCAGTGCACGTCGTGACCACACGCGTAGAGCGTGCCGAGCGACGACAGCACCGTCCTGCGCTCGGCCCGCCGGCGGCCGGAGGGCAGCAGTTCGGCCGTCCGCCCCACGCTCTCCAGCGTCTGCCTCAGGCTGCTGATCAGCACGGGGTGGGTGCTGATCTCGACGAAGACGTCGTGACCGTCCTCGGCCAGCCGGGTGACGGTCGCGGCGAACCGGACCGGCTCCCGCAGGTTCCGCATCCAGTACGCCGGTCCGAGCGCGGTGCCGGGCACGGGTGCGCCCGTCACCGTCGAGTACACCGGCACCCGTGACGCCACCGGGCACAGCGGGCGCAGCGCGGCGGCCAGGTCGTCGCGGAGTTCGTCGACGTAGTGGCTGTGCGAGGCGACCGTGCCCCGCACCATCCGGCAGTAGACGTCCCGCCGGTCGAGGTCCTCGATCAGCGCGGTCAGGGACCCGGTGTCCCCGGCCAGCACCGTCGACCGGGGGCTGTTCTCCCCGGCTACGCAGATGCGCCCCCCGCTGGCGTCGGCCAGCGCGTGCGCGGCCTCCGGCGACAGTTCCGTGGTGGCCAGGGCACCCCGACCGGTGATCCGGCGCAGCAGGGAGCTACGGCGGCAGGCGATCAGCAGGGCGTCGTCGAGGGTGAGGGCGCCGGCTGCGTACCCTGCGGAGATCTCACCCATGCTGTGGCCGACCACCGCGGCCGGTTCCACGTGCCAGCTGCGCCACAGGGCGACCAGGGCGACCTGCAGCGACACCATCGTCGGTTGCAGCACGTCGATCTCGCCGAGCCGGGACGTCGCCGGGTCGGCCCGTAACTGCTCGGTCACCGAGAAGCCGGCCAGCGTACGCACCCGCTCCTCGCAGCGCAGCAGCGCCGCGCGGAAGACCGGCTCGGTGGCCAGCAACTCCAGGCCCATCCCGTCCCACTGCGCGCCCTGTCCGGCGAAGACGAAGACGGGGCCCGGCCGTCGCCGCAGCGGCTGCGCCGCCTGGCGGTCCGGCCCTGCGGCCGACAGTTCGGCCAGGCCGGTCGCGAGGCTGTCGTACGAGTCGGCGACGAGCGTGGCCCGGTGCGGCAGGCCGGCTGTCCCGGTCGCCACGTCGTGGCAGTACCGGTCCAGCGGGGGCAGGTTCCGGCCGCTGCGGATCCGGTCGGCATGCGCGCGGACCGCGGCGAGCAGGTCGTCCCCGGTCGCGGCGGCGACGGCGAACAGGTGGCTGGTCACGTCGTCTCCCTCACACCCGCACGGCGACCTGGTGCCGGTAGCTCTCCATGGGCAGGCCGCTCATCCACGGCACGACGCCCAACCGGCTGAGCGCCCTGATCGAGGTGGGTGGCCGGTAGCCTGCGAACATGCCGCCGAACATCAGGATCTGGCTGTGCGTGGCGATCGTCCGCACCAACGGGTTCATCCGCTGGCGGTCCAGCGTCCGGCGGAAGCGGCTGCCCGGGGTCATCCGTCGGCGGACCGCGGCCCGGACCGCGGCGGAGACGTCGTGATCGGTGACCCACGTCAGCTGGGGCAGTTCCGCGGTGATCCGCCGCATGGTCTGCAGCCGCTGGCGGGTGAACACGTCGATGTGCGACAGGGCCCCGCCCGGACGCAGTACCCGCGCGACCTCGCGCAGGAACCGCTCGAGGTCGGGGTAGGTGTGGGAGCTCTCGATGTTGATCAGGACATCCACCGAGGAGTCCTCGAACGGCAGATCCTCGGCGTCGCCCTGGACGAAGCGCAGGCTGTCGCCGCGCGCCAGGGTGGCGTTGGCCCGGGCGACCGCCTTCGGCGACAGGTCCAGGCCGGTCATCCGGGTGTCGGGAACGAGCCGGGACAGGAAGTTGAGCCCCTCCCCCGCCCCGCAGCCGACCTCCAGGAGCGTCTGCCCGGCGCACCCGTCCAGGCCGCCCGGGAGGTCGCGCAGGGCCAGGTAGTAGAGCTGCTCGCTGAAGCCGTCCGTGCCGAACTCGGCGAACCCGGGCAGTCGGGCCTCGATCTCGGCGGCCAGGTCGGGATCGCACATGCCCCAGTTCCACAGCTCGCCCCGGCCCGAGAGGGTGGCCGCCATGTCGTAGATCGAGGAGCTGGCCGACTTCATGGTGGCGGCCTGCGTCCCCGCCCGCCGGCCGTCGGTCTCGTCGAGGTTGATGTCGGCGAGACCGGTGGTGAACGAGGTCATCACGTCGGGTCGGTTCATCGCGGTCTCCGAGTTCGCCGGGTCGGTGCGCTCACGCATTGACGGTGTCGCCACGCATCAGGTCGTCGACGCCGGCAGGTACCTCGGCCGGATCGGACCCGATGTTCCGGGGGCGGTTGGCACCGTCGACGAAGACCACCGTCGGCCGGTACGAGCGGGCCTGCTCGTCGGCCATCGCCGCGTACGAGATGATGATGACCAGGTCACCGGGGCTGATCAGCCGGGCGGCGGCGCCGTTGATGCCGACCACGCCGCTGTCGGTGGGCCCTTCGATGACGTAGGTGCTGAGCCGGGCGCCGTTGTCGACGTCCACGACGTCGACCTTCTCGCCGGGCAGCAGGTTCGCGGCAGCCATCAGGGTGGAGTCGAGCGTGAGCGAGCCGACGTAGTGCAGGTCCGACTGCGTCACCGTGGCGCGGTGGATCTTTGACTTGAGCATCTCTCGGTACATCGGGTGGTCTCCGTTCACCATGTCACCGGCAGCTCGTGCACGCCGTAGATGATCATCTCCGGACTGGTGCGGACCTGGTCCGCAGGTACCGCCAGGCGCAGCCCCGGCAACCGCCGGGCCAGCGACTCGAATGCGATGCGCAGTTCGAGCCGCGCCAGTTGCTGCCCGACGCACTGGTGGATGCCGTGGCCGAACGCGAGGTGCGGCACCGGCGTCCGGGTGATGTCGAGGCGGTCCGGGTCGTCGCAGAGCGCCGGGTCCCGGTTCGCCGCGGCCAGCGACAGCGACACCGCGTCGCCGGCGGTCAGCCGGTGCCCGTCGAACTCCAGGTCGGTGCCGGCCGCCCGGATCGACCCGGCGTGCACGATCGTCAGGTAGCGCAACAGCTCCTCGACCGCGTTGGTGCCCAGGCCCGGGTCCGCGGCCAGAGCCGCGTACTGGTCGGGGTGCTCCAGCAGGGCGAACGTGCCCAGCCCGAGCATGTTCCTGCTGGTGTCGTAGCCGGCGACGAGAAGCACACTGCCGACGGTCGCCAACTCCTCGTCGGTGAACTCGCCGTCGGTGACGAGCGTGCCGAGCAGATCGTCGGCGGGCTCTGCCCGCTTGGCCCGGACCAGGTCCGCCAACAGCCCACCGATCTCCTGCCAGCCGGCGATGGCCTGCGCCGCACTGGAGTGGACGGTGAACAGCGCCTTGATCCCCCGGACGAACACCTCACGCTGGTCGACCGGGACGCCGAGCAGCTCGCAGATCGCCAGCGCGGCCACCGGCTCGGCGAACGCGCCGACCAGATCGGCCGGACCGCCCGCTTCGATCATGTCGTCGAGGTACCGCTCGACGTGTTCGACCAGCCGCGGTTCCAGGGTGCGGGTGCGTCGGGCCGAGAACCAGGCGGTCAACCGACGCCGGAAGCGGGTGTGCTCCGGTGGGTCCATCGCCGTGAACATCCCCGGCGCCACCTCGGTGCGGTCCCCGGCCATCGGCAACGGGATGGGCGAGCGCAGCAGGTCACCGCGCGAGCTCATGCCCTTGTCGGCCAGGAGCCGGCGGACCTGGTCGTAGCCGGTGACCAGCCAGCCGAGGTGGCCGTCCGGGAACTCCATCCGGGCCACCGGTTGCTCCCGGCGCAGCTCGGCGAGCTCCGGCGCGGGGTCGAAGGGGCATGTGCCACGTGCCATGGGCAGGCCCTCGACGACACGAACGGTCTCGGACACGACGTTCTCCTTACTCTCTAGAGGCCGGCCGACCCGACGATCTCGGCGGCTTCGGTCATGAGCCGGTCGGCCAACTCGTCGACGTGCCGGTCGCGCCAGTCGGCGTGCGGGGTGCCACGCAGCCAGTGGTTGCAGGCGCCCAGCGCGGGCCCGCAGGCCACCTGGTAGTCCGCGGTCCGGGCGGGGGTGCCCTCGATCGCCCAGCGCTGTGCCTGGGCGCAGTACCACCGGAAGACCAGGGCCATCCGGCGCTTGGGGTCGGTGGCCGGACCGCCGGAGGCGGCGAGGCGCGACGCCACGTCCTCGAAGCCGGCACCGAGGTAGTCCCGCTCCACCCGGGACCGGACCGGTGCGGGCACGGCGTCCCAGGAGTCGTAGGTGCGCCAGAGGTCGTACAGCTTGCCGGCACGGACGTGGAAGAGCACGCCCTTGCGCATCACCCGGGCCCGGCCGCCGAGTTCGAACAGCCCGCCGTACGGAGCGTAAGCGGTGTCGTGCACGTCGAGCTCCGGCAGCAGGTCCTTGGTGGGCGCGGCGAGCCCGCTCTCGGCGGTACACAGGTTGATCGAGCCGGTGAGGACGAACTCGGCACCGAGCACGAACGCCGCCGCGGCCGACTCCGGGGAGCCGATGCCACCGGCACCCCCGACCCGTACGGCGGACGCGACCCCGCCGAGCTGGGTGCGCAGGCGGCGCACCGAGGGCAGCAGTGCGGTCAGTGCGCCCTGGTCGGTGTAGTCGGCCCCGTCGCCGATCGCGCAGATGTCGTCGGCCAGGGCGATCCGTTCGCCGGCCGCGGCCTCCTCCGCAGTGAGCAGGCCCTCGTCCACCAGCCGTCGCACCAGGGACGGCGGCGGCGGCGCGAAGAACAGGCGGGCGGTGTCCAGACGGGTCACCTTGGCCAACAGCCTGCGCGGGGCGTGCACGCCGCCGTCCGGCAGGATCCTGGCACCGGTCAGACGATGGCGCACCAGCGGGGCGGTCACCTCGACGTACGTGGCCGCCTCGACGAAGCGGACGTCCTCGCGCACCAGCAGGCCGACCAGATCCACCTCGGCGCCCGGGTCGAACGGATCGTAGGTGAGGTTGACCCCGAACGGCGCACCGCGCCCGGCGGCGGCCCGGATGCCGTCGATCGCGGCCGCGACATCCGGGACGGGCAGTCCGGCCGCCCCGAAGTAGCCGAGCAGGCCGGAGCGGGCCAGCCGGGAGACCAGCTCGACGGAGCTGACGCCGTGGTACATGCCGCCGGCGGCGTAGGCGTGCCGGACGCCGTACGCCTGCCGGAAGGCCGCCGAGCCCAGCTCCGCGCGCCGCGGCGCGACCGGGGCCGGCACGGTGACCGCGACGGTCCGCGCCGGCTCGGGTAGCATCCGCGCCGGCTCGGGTAGCAGTGGGTCGGCCTCCTCGCGGATCCGGGCGACGAGCTTGGTCAGCACCTGCCCCGGGCCGAGTTCGCGGACGCGGAACTCACCCCGGCCCATGAGCAGCCGGATGCTGTCGGTCCAGCGCACCGGCGACACGATCTGGCGACGCAGCGTGTCGGCCACCGCGCCGGTTTCGTAGGGCCGGGCGTCGACGTTGCTGATCACCGGGATCTTCGGGGCGGCGAAGGTCGTCGCGTCCAACAGGCGTCCGAACTCCTGCGCCGCGGGTGTCATGTAGCGGCTGTGGAACGGGGCGCTGACGTTGAGCGGGGCACAGCGGGCACCCTTCTCCTTGAACAGCGCCACCGCACGCCCGACCGCGTCGGCCGGCCCCGCGACGACCGTCTGGGTCGGCGCGTTGTAGTTGGCGATGTCGACGTCGGACAGTTCGTGAGCGCGGAGCACCTCCAGGACCAGGTCGGCGTCGACGGCCGAGACGGCCGCCATCGTGCCGCCCGTGACCTGCCCCATCAGCCGGCCACGTTCGGCGACCAGGCGCAGCCCGGTCTCGAAGTCGTAGACGCCCGCGGCGAACAGGGCGGCGAACTCGCCGAGGCTGTGGCCGAGCAGGTAGTCGGGCAGGCGACCGCCCTCCTGCAGGACGGCCAGCCAGGTGAGGGCTTCGACCACGTACAGCGCGGGCTGGGTGTACCGGGTGTCGCGCAGGTTGCGGTCCGGGTCCTTGAGGCACAGCTCCCGCAGGGAGTACCCCAGGACGGCGTCGGCCCGGTCGACCAGGTCCGGAAACCTGTCGAACACGTCGCGGCCCATCCCCCGGGCCTGGGCACCCTGGCCGGGAAAGACGTAGACGTCGAAGCCGTCGCCGGGGGTGGCGGGGCCGACGACGGGGGTCGCGTCGGTCACGGTGGTCACCTCGCTTCGTCGGGCCGGTGCGGCGACCAGGGGACGGGTGTCGAGCACCGCCCGGTACAGCACCTCGCCGCGGGCGTACGGGGAGAGCAGGGGCAGCACCCGGGACCGGCTGCCCACCGGCAGTCGTGCCCGCACCAGGTTGGCCATCGACCCGGACGGACCCAGATCCAGGAAGAGCAGGTCATCGCGCGCCAGCAGCGGTTCGAGGGCCCGCGACAGGTTGAACGGCTCGCGCAGCACCTGCCAGAAGTGCTCCGGGTCCGGGCGGCGTACCTCGGTGCCGGTCGTCCCGGAGATCAGCGGAATCGTGGCGGGCCGCAGGGTGAGCCCACCCACCAGTTTCGTGAACGTGTCGCGCACCCCGTCGATCAGCGGTGAGTGGAACGGGAACAGCACCGGCAGCCGCTGACAGAGCACCCCCGAGGCGTTCAGGTGACGTTCGATGCCGTCGAGCCGGTCGGCGGTGCCGGCCAGGACGAAGTTGTCCGGCGCGTTGATCGCGGCCAGGTAGGCACCGGCCAGCGCCGGATCGCGCTCCACGAGCCCGGCGTCGGCGAGGACCGCCAGCATGCCACCGCGCGGGCACTCCGCCTCGAACAGCTCCACCTGGTCGAGCAGCGAACGCAGGCAGTCCGCGGGGTCCATCATGCCGGCGACGGCGGCGGCGACCACCTCACCCAGGCTGGCGCCGAGGACCGCCGCCGGCTCGAATCCATGGGCACGCAGCATGCTGGCCAGCGCGTACTCCACCATGAAGATGGCCGGTTGGGTGAGGGCGAACCGGGTCATCGGCCGCTCCGCGCCCTGTTCGTCGCCGTGGATGCCCGCGACGACGGAGTCGCCACGGACGTCACGCACGACCGCGTCCAGGGAGTCCAGCGCGTCCCGGAAGATCGGGTCGGCGCCGTAGAGCCACCGGCCCATCCCGTGGTACTGGGAGCCCTGGCCCGCGAAGAGGAAGACCGGTGTGAGCATGGTCAGGCGGGCCGCAGCGAGGTCTCGAGCACCTTGTGGCCGGTCGGCAGCGGGGTGACCGACTCGACGATCAGACCCGCCTCGGTCAGCGCCCGACGCAGCTCCTCCTCGTCCAACCCGAGGGTGCCCTCGTCGCAGGCGACCGCCTGGAACACCGCACGCCAGCCGTCCAGGTCGGTCTCCACCAGCGGCTCGACGACCAGTAGCCGGGCACCGGGTGGACTGCCGGCCAGGGCGGTCGCCACGGTGCGCAGGATCCGGACGCAGTTGTCGTACGTCCAGTCGTGCAGCACGTTCTTGAGCACGTACCTGTCGGCACCGGCGGGGACCTCGGTGAAGAAGTCGCTGGGGGCGAAGGTGATCCGGTCGATGACCGTCTTGTCGGTCACCCGGGCGAGGGTCGCCGGGCCGCGTGCGCAGACGCTCGGCCGGTCGACGACGGTGCCCTGCATGACGGGGTTGGCGGTGAGCAGCCCCGGCAGCAGGCCGCCGCTGCCGCCACCGACGTCGACGATCGAGGTGACCCCGCTGAAGTCGTGTACGGCGACCAGGCACGCCGCGATCGGCCCGGCCAGGTCGACCATGCCCCTGTCGAACAGGTCGGCGTCGTCGGGGTGGGTCTCCAGGTACTCGTACAGGGACTCCCCGAAGACCTCCTTGAAGCCGGAGCGGCCGGTCTTCACCGTGTGCATCAGGCCCGCGAACGCGTCGTCGTACAGCTCGGCGGAGAGGATGACGAAGTGCCGCAGGGTGTACGGGTGGTCGGCGCGCAGCATCTCGTGCCCCTCAGCGAGCCGGAACTCGTCCCCGGTGTGCACGACCACGCCCGGCACCGTGAGCATCTGCAGGAGCCGGTAGAGCACCTGCGGATCGGTGTCGGTACGTCGCGCCAGCTCGGCCGCCGTCATCGCGCCGTCACCCAGGATGTCCGGGATCTCCAGGCGGATGAAGACCGCCAGCGCGCGGGCGAACCAGCCGCTGATCGCCAGTTTCAGGATCTCCATGGATGTCCCCTTCCGGT
Source organism: Micromonospora sp. WMMD735 (assembly GCF_049178995.1). Lineage (NCBI taxonomy): Bacteria > Bacillati > Actinomycetota > Actinomycetes > Micromonosporales > Micromonosporaceae > Micromonospora > Micromonospora sp. WMMD735. The sequence goes on along the minus strand of NZ_JBMHMJ010000002.1, from coordinate 290,807 downwards.
CGCTCAGGTGAGTCCGCGCAGCCGGTCGGCCAGCACGGCGGGGGTCGGGTTCTCGAACACGTCGGTCAGGGCGAGCCGGACACCGGTCTCGTCCCTGATCCGCTGCGCCAGCGCGGCGGCGAGCAGCGAGTGCCCGCCGTTGGTGAAGAAGTGCGCATCGGCGTCCAGGTCCGACCGGCCGAGCAGCTCGGCGAAGAGCGCGACCAGGGTCGTGGTGAGCCGGTCGGCGGCGGCGGGGCCCCCACCCGGTGCGGCACCGCCCGCCCCCGCCGGTTCCCGGGCGGCGAGGTCCGCCAACGCCAGGTAGTCGACCTTGTCGCTGCCGGTGCGCGGGAACGCCTCCACCGCGAGGAACCGGTGCGGCACCACCGACCGCGGCAACCGCCCACGGGCGTACTCCCAAAGCTCGTCGACGGCCTCCGGCCGATCCGGGACCCGGACGAACGCGGCGAGGCTACCGTCGGCGCCGGGATCCCCGACGACGACCACGGCGGCCGCCTCGACGTCCGGATGATCGGTGAGGACGCCCTCGATCTCGCCCAGCTCGATCCGGTTGCCACGCAGCTTCACCTGCCGGTCCATCCGGCCGAACAGGTCGATCCGGCCGTCGGGCCGCCAGCGCGCCACGTCGCCGGAGCGGTAGAAGCGGCCGTACCCGGGATGCACGCCGAAACGCTCGGCGGTCAGATCGGGGCGTCCGTGGTAGCCGTCGGCGACGCCGACCCCGGCGACGCACAGCTCGCCGCGCAGACCGACCGGCAGCGGCTCCCCGTCCGGGCCCGCGATGAAGATGCGGGTGTTGGCGACCGGTGCCCCGACGTCCACCCGGGGCCCCGGGTCCGCCGGTACCCGGCCGGCGGTCGCCCAGATCGTGCTCTCGGTCGGGCCGTAGACGTTCCACAGCCGGGCACCTGCCGCGGTCAGGGTGGCTGCCAGCCCCGGCAGCAGTGGCTCGCCCCCGCTGAGCAGCGTCCGTCCGGCAACCAGGTCGGTGATCTGGTCGACGACCAGTCGCCAGGTGGTCGGGGTCGCCTGGAGGAAGCCGATGTCGTGCGTCCGCACCGCCGCCGCCAGCAGGCTGCCGTCGGTGCGGGCCTCGTCGGGCAGCACGACCGTGTGCCCGCCGTGCAGCAGCGGCATCATCAACTCCAGCGACGAGGTGTCGAAGCTGTACGTGCTGAGCCAGCCGGTCGGCCGTCGCGAGCCGGCGACGCCGAAGCGCACCGCGTAGTCGGTGATGTGGTTGACCAGGCTCCGATGGGTGATCGGGATGCCCTTCGGCCGGCCCGTGGAACCGGACGTGTAGATCACGTAGGCCAGGGCGGACGGTCGCGCCACGGCGGCGGCGGTGGTGTCGACCCGGACCGTCGGGGCGGTGCCGACGTCGGGCACCGCAACCGTCCGCCGGTCGCCGGGCGGGACGAGCCCCGCTCCGGTCACCACCACCCGCGCTCCGGCGTCGTCGAGCTGGTAGGCGATCCGCTCCGCCGGGTGGTGCGGGTCCAGGGGGAGGTACGCCGCGCCGGCGAGCCAGGTGCCGAACACGGCGGCGGCCAGCGTCGCGCCCCGGGGCACGAGCAACGCGACGACGTCGCCGGGGCGGACGCCGGCCGCTGTCAGCCGCTCGGCGGTGTGCACGGCGGCGGACCACAGGTGTCCGTAGCTGACCAGCTGGTCGCCGTCGCGGACCGCCGGGGCGGCCGGGTCGGCGGCGGCACACCGGGCGAATCCGGCGAGCACCGACGTCAGCTCGACCGGGCGGTCGGTCGCGTTGGCTGCTCCGATGACCGCGTGGTCCTGCGGCGACCAGATCGACAGCGAGCCGGTCGGCGCGTCGAGGTCGTCGCCGACGGCGACCAGCAGCGCGTCGTAACGGCGGACGATCAGCTCGACGTCGGCGCGGTCGAGCACGCCGGTGTAGAACGCCGCGCGCACGGTCGCGCTGTCCCGGTCGGACGTCACGAAGAACTCCAGGTCGAACTGGCTGAACCCGTTCTCGACCACGACCAGTTCGGCGGCGGCGCCGGCCACGGTGAAGCGGCGCTGCCCGGCGGCGAACGGCACGTAGTTGAACACGTGCCGGAACAGCACGTTGCGCCAGCCGGAACCGTCGCGGTCGACCACGTCGAGCAGTTCGTCGGCGGGCATGTCCAGGTGGGCCATCGCCTCCATGAAGACCCGGCGGGCACGACCGGCGAGTTCCCGGAAACCGACGGTGCGTTCGGTCAGCAGGCGCAGGGTGAGCAGGTTGCTGTGGTAGCCGACCGCGCCGGCCGCCTCCCGGCTGCGGGCGTTGACCGGTGATCCGATGGTCAGGTCGGGGCCGGCGCCGTGTCCGGCCAGCAGCACCGCGTACGCGGTGAGCAGGATGACCGACTCGGGGGCGCGCAGCTCGCGTTGCAACCGCCGGACGACCGCGTGCGCCTCGGGCGACAGGACGTGGGTGACCTCGTCACCCTGGAGTGTGGTGGTCGACGGTGCCGGCTTCTCGCACCCCAGTTCCAGACCGGACGAGCGGAAACCGCTCATGGTGTCGCGCCAGAACTTCTCGCTCTGCTCGGACGGCGCGGGCTCGTGCCAGACGGGCACCTCGCCGGGGTCGGGGTCCCGGCCGGCCAGCACCGCCTCGTAGAACTCGACGAGCTGTGCCCGCAGGATGGCGGTGGACGTCACGTCGGCGACGGCGTGGTGCAGGGCAAGACACAGGACGTCGTCCTCGGGGCCGTGCAGCAGCAGGGCGCGCAGGAGCGGGCTGCCGTCGGCGTGGAACGGGCGGGCGACGAAGGCGGTCAGTGTGCCGCGCTCGTCAGCGGGCCGGCTGACCTGCTCCGGGGTGATCCTGAGGCTGGGCAGTACCGTCCTGGTCAGAGCGGCGTCGGTGCGGTGGAAGACCGTGCGCAGCGCCTCGTACCGGCGGGGTAGGAGGTTCAGCGCGGCCGTCAGGGCAGCCGGGTCGAGACGGCCGACGACGCGGAAGGCCAGCGACAGGTTGTTCGCGCCGCTGCCGGGCACGAGATCGTCGAGCAGCCAGAGGGCGGTCTCCTTGCGCGAGGCGCGGACGGGTGGGTCCGGGGCGACGGCCCTCACCGGCCGGCCCGCGATCCGGCGGCCAGGAGGCCGGCCACGGTCGCGGCGACCTCCGGGGTGCGCAGCAGGTCGCGGTGCTCCACCGGGAACCGGACCTCGTCGGCGATCCCGATGGGGGCCGCTCCGGCGGTGGCGCGCATCCGGTTGAGCCCGCTGGTCGGGGTCGCCGAGGTGATGACGGTGGCACGGGACCAGCCGGGTCGGGGATCCAGCCCCGCGGCGACGCCGAGATAGGTCATGAACGACCCGACCAGTGCCACCAGTTCGGCGGCGTAGTCCTCGTCGAGGCCGGCGCGGCGTAGCGCCGTGGAGCCGACCGGCTCGAAGACCGCGTACAGTTCGGCGGCGAACTCGGCCGGTGTGCTCCCGGGGCGTGCCGCCAGCCGCTGCGCCGCGCCGGCCAGTTCGCTGACCTCCGCCGGGGTCAACACGGCCGTCATGTTGCCGACGACCCGGCCGAACTGCAGGTGGACGGTGGGCACGTCGACCAGTTCGGGATCGAAGACCACCACCTGCGGCGCGGTGGGTTGCCGGGCGGCGATCCGCTCGGCCAGGACGCCGGCGAAGACCGATCCGGCGCAGTAGCCCAGGAGCGCCCGGACGGTGCGCCCACTGCGGGTGACCTCGGTCAGCCAGGGGGCGAGGTACTCGTCCTGGTCGACACCGGAGGTGGGGACGCGGACGGGGGCGACGGTCTGCCACAGTGCGCAGTCCAGGCCCAGGTGCGGCGTCAGGTCGGCGAAACCACCTTCGTTGCGGCCCGTCACCGGGAAGTCGGTGGCCAGCACGACGTCGGCGTCCGGTGCTGCGTCGAGCACCACGTTCCACACGGCAGGGCTTGGCATCTGACAGTTCTCCTGATCAACTGAAGTCAATACTTAATTGTCTCTGACGCATCGGCGGAAGCTGCTTTCCGGCGAGACTATTCCACTTTCCCTCACGTTGTCCACCCGAATGGGAAAGTAATTGGACAAGCGATATTCGGGCGCGTCTAAGCAGGCGAGGATCCACTGGACCACGCTCGGAAAGTTGATTTCGGTATCAACCAGCGGCTATTCTTCCTCACTCAGTCGAGCGACTACCACATCGGCGAGCACCTGCGGGGTGTGGCATTCATAGAGCACGTCCGCCGCCCATTCCAGACCGGTCAACGCGACCAGGTGGTCGCGCAGTTCCAGCGCGGTGACCGACGACAACCCCAGGTCGAAGAACTCGTCACCGGGGTCGATGTCGGAGGCGGAGTCGTGCCCGAGTACGGCCGCCGTCAGTTTCCGCACCCCCGCCAGGACCTCGGCGTTCCACCGGTCACGGGGCAACCGCGTCAGCGCCGCCCGCAACTCGCCGGACGGAGCGGGGTCCTCCGGCGCGACGGCGGACGGCGCGGCGGCGGACGGCGCGTGGGCGGCGGACGGCGCGTGGGCGGCGGACGGCGCGTGGGCGGCAGACGGCGCGTGGGCGGCGGACGGCTCCACCGCGACCGCGACCGCGACCGCCGGACCGGTCGGTTCGTCGTCGGCGTACTCGCCGACGAACACCCCCTCCGGCCGGATCCGTGTCACGGGGTACCGCTGCGCGATGACCGCGCACAGCCGGCCCCTGGCCAGGGCGTCCACCTCCGGTGGAAGGTCGACGACATGGTCGGCGACCGGGAGCGAGGCGTCCCGGGTGAGCGCCCACGACGGCACCCCGGGCACCACGACCGGCTCGGCGCCGGGCAGGGCGATCACCAGGTCCGGTCGCCCGGTGACGTCGACCGTCACCCGGGCGCCGTGTCGGGCCAGCGCGCCGGCGAGGGCATCGGTCAGGTCCGGGTCACCGCCGGGCGGTGGCACCAGTGCGACGGTCCCGTCCAGCACCGGTGGTGCGACGTCCGGCACCAGCCGCCACCGCACCGGCCGCCGGACCGCACCGGGCCGCAACCGGGCCACGGCCGCGAGAACCTGCTGCGGTGTCTCGTCGCCACGCAGGCCCAGCATGCCGAGGGCGACCTGCGGGTCCCCGGACCCGAGCGCATCCCAGAGGGCATCCGCGGCGGGTCGGCGCGCGGTGGCCGCGACGGGCGTCGGCACCGGCTCGGGCCAGAACCGGCGCGCCTGGAACGGGTACCGCGGCAGCGGGCAGCGCCGGGGCTCGCGGCCCGCGTACACGGCCGGCCAGTCGACGTGGAGGCCGTGCGTGTGGAGGGTGCCGACGGCCGCGAGAGCGGCGTGGACCGCTGGCCGGCCCCGTCGGGCCAGCGCGACCGAGGACACCGGCGCCTGCGGCAGACAGGCGTGCACGGCCGGAGCCAGCACGGTGTCCGGTCCCAGTTCCAGAAACGCGGTGCCACCCGCCCGCTCCGCCTCGTGCACCGCGTCGACGAAGCGCACGGCACCGCGAAGCTGGTCCACCCAGTAGGCCGGCGAGATCAGTTTCTCCTCGGTCCGTACCGTGGCGACGACCGGAATCCGGGGCTGCTGGAATCCGAGTGTCTCGGCGACCGCCCGGAACCCGGCGAGCGCCGGTTCCACCCGGGCCGAGTGGAACGCGACCGCGACCCGCAGACGCCGGTGGCGGTGTCCACGGTCGGCCAGCACCCCGGCGACCTCCAGCACCGCGTCCTCGTCCCCGGAGAGCACGACCGCGTCCGGGCCGTTGACCGCGGCGATCGACACCCGGTCCCCGTAGCCGGCCAGCAGCGGCAGGACCTGCGCCTCGGCGGCGCGGACGGACACCATCGCGCCGCCGGCCGGCAGGTCGGCCAGGGCCCGCCCCCGGGCCGTGACCAGCGTGGCGGCGTCACCGAGCGCGAGCATGCCCGCCACGTACGCCGCGGACAGTTCACCGATCGAGTGGCCGATCAGCAGGTCGGGTCGCAGCCCCCACGAGGTGACGAGGCGGAACTGGGCCACCTGGAGGGCGAACAGGGCGGGCTGCGTGTACTCCGTGCGGTCGATCAGGTCGCCGTCGCCGAACACCACCTCGGGCAGCGGCGTGTCCAGGGTGAAGTGTGCGCTCACCTCGTCGAAGGCGCGGGCGTACTCGGGGAACGTCTCGTACAGTCCGCGGCCCATCCCCCGCAGTTGGCTGCCCTGGCCGGTGAACACCAGGACCAGCCGCTGCCGCGTGGCGGTGGCCCGCAGCACGCTGAGGTCGGTCCGCCCCGAGGCGAGCGCGGCCAGCCCGGCCCGCAGCTGCGTCTCGTCCCCGCCGGTGACCATCGCCCGGTGCCGGTGGGTGGCGCGGGTGGTGGCCAGTGAGTACGCCACCGACGCCGGATCCGTGGCGGTGGCAGCCGCCAGCCGGGCCGCCTGTTCCCGCAGCGCACCCTCGGACCGCGCCGACAGCAGCCACGGCACCCCGTCGAGGACCGGCCGTTCCCCGTCCGGCTCCGGCTCCGGCGGTGCCTCCTCGATCACCACGTGGGCGTTGGTGCCGCTGATGCCGAACGACGACACGCCCATGCGTCGCGGCACCTCGTGCCGCGGCCAGGGCTGCGCCGCCGTCAGCAGCGCCACGTTCCCGGCGGACCAGTCCACGTGCCGGGACGGCTCGTCGACGTGCAGGCTGCGCGGCAGCAGGCCGTGCCGCAGCGCCAACACCGCCTTGATCACCCCGGCCACACCGGCTGCCGCCTGGGTGTGTCCGAGGTTGGACTTGATCGAACCGAGCCACAGCGGCCGGGGGCGCTCGGCGCCGTACACCGCGAGCACCGCCTGCGCCTCGATCGGATCGCCGAGTGCCGTGCCCGTGCCGTGCGCCTCCACCGCGCCGACGTCGCACGGGCGCAGCCCGGCGGCGTTCAGCGCCGCCCGGATCACCCGCTCCTGGGCCGGCCCGTTCGGCGCGGTGAGCCCGTTGCTCGCCCCGTCGGAGTTGACCGCGCTGCCGCGCAGCACCGCCAGCACCCGGTGGCCCTGCTCGCGCGCCCGCGACAGCCGCTCGACGAGGACCACACCGACGCCCTCGCCCAGGCCGGTCCCGTCGGCTGCCGCGGCGAACGGCTTGCACCGGCCGTCCGCGGCGAGTCCGCGCTGGCGGCTGAACTCCACGAACACCGCGGGCGTGGCCAGCACGGTCACCCCGCCGGCGAACGCGAGGTCGCACTCCCCCGCCCGGATCGCCTGCGCGGCCAGGTGCAACGCCACCAGCGACGACGAGCAGGCGGTGTCCACGGTGACCGCCGGGCCCTCCAACCCGAAGGTGTACGCGATCCGTCCGGACAGCACGCCCCCACCGACGCCCGGGGCGAGGAACCCCTCGGCGGAGCCGCCCTCCAGCAACCGTCCGTAGTCCTGGTACATGGCACCCATGAACACGCCGGTTCGGCTGCCCCGCAGGACGCCCGGGTCGATGCCGGCGTCCTCGCAGGTCTCCCAGACGGTCTCCAACAGCAGCCGCTGCTGGGGATCCATCGCCACGGCCTCCCGTGGCGACACCCCGAAGAACGCGGCGTCGAACCCGCCGGCATCCGCAAGGAAACCACCCGACCGGGCGTACGAGGTGCCTGGCGCATCCGGGTCCGGATCGTGCAGGTCGGCGAGCGGCCAGCCGCGATCGTCGGGGAACGGCACGATCGCGTCCCGTCCGGCGACCAGCAGGTCCCACAGGTCCTCCGGGCCACGGACACCGCCGGGCAACCGGCAGCCGACGCCGACCAGCACCACCGGATCGTCTGCGGCACCGGTCGCGGCGGCGACGTCCCGGACGGTGACCGGTTGATCCGCGCCGGCCAGGCGTTCGTCGAGGTGCCGGGCCAGCGCAGCCGGGTTGGGGTGGTCGAACGCGAGCGTGGCGGGCAGCCGCAGCCCGGTGGCGCCGGCGAGCCGGTTGCGCAGTTGGACCGCGCTGAGCGAGCCCAGCCCCACCGTCTTGAACGCCCCGTCCGGGTCGATCGCGTCGGGGGAGGCGTGCCCCAGCACGGCGGCGGCGTGCGCGAGGACGAGGTCGAGCAGCATCCGGTGCCGGTCGGCCGGGGTCCTGCCGGCGAGTCGGCCCGCCAGCTCGGAGGCGAGGGCACCGCCGCGTGCGGCCAGCCGCCGCACCGGCGCCCCGGCGAGGTCCCGCAGCACCGGCGGTACGGCGTCGCCGGTGGCCCGCAGTGCGGGCAGGTCGAGCCGGACCGCAACGAGCACCGGCACGGCGGTGGTGAGGGCGGCGTCCAACGCCGCCAGCGCGGCTTCGCGGGGCAGCGGCAGGAACCCCGAGCGGCGGAACCGCGACATGTCGGCCTGGCCGGTCATCGCACTCTCGTCAACCCACATGCCCCAGGCCACCGAGACGCCGGGAAGCCCGGCGGCCCGGCGGACCCGGGCCAGCGCGTCCAGGGCGGCGTTGGCCGCACCGTAGTTGGCCTGGCCGAGCCCGCCGAACACGCCCACCGCTGAGGAGAACATGATCAGCCGGGCCTGCGGAAGCAGTTCGTGCAGGAGCCAGGCCGCGTCGACCTTCGGACGCAGCACCCGGGCGAGCCGTTCCGGCGTCAGGTCCGTCACCAGGCCGTCGTCAAGCAGACCGGCGGCATGCACCACCGTGGTGACGGCGGTCGTGCCGAGCAGCGCCGTCAGCTCCGCCCGGTCCGCGACGTCGCAGGCGACCACCGCGACCCGGGCACCGCCCGCGCTCAGCTCCGCGGCGAGGGCAGCCGCCTGCGGGGCCTGTGGGCCGCGTCGACTCGCCAGCACCAGGTCGCGGACGCCGCATTCGTGCACCAGGTGCCGGGCGACGATGCCGCCGAGCGTGCCCGAGGCACCGGTCACCAGGACGGTGCCGAGGTCACCTGGGGGTTCACCCGTCGGTGACACCCGGACCAGTCGTAGCTCCCGCGCGGCCCCGGCGGCGAGGCCCAGTTGCGGCTCGTCCGCGGCCAACGCGGCCGGCACCGCCGCGATGGTGGCGTCGTCGCCGTCGGCGAGATCGAGCACCGCCAGGCGGTCCGGGTGCTCCAGCTGCGCGCAGCGCACCAGCGCCGCCGCCGCAGCCTCGCCGGGGTCGTCGAGCACCCGCCGGGTGACCATGACGAGGGTGGCGGTGGCCCCGCGCTCGTCGGCGAGCCACTCCTGCACCGTGGCGAGAGCCCGCTCGGCGGCTGCGGCGGGTGGGCCGGTCGGGGCAGGGACGAGCACGAACCGGGCGGCCTCGTCACTCGGCGTCACGCGCAGCAGTCGCGCCAGGGCGGGGTCACGGACCGTGTACCCGACTGCTGATCCGTCCGGCAGGGGGCGGGGTGTCCACTGTGGAAGCAGCAGGTCGCCGTGGTCGGGCGGGCCGAGCGCGCCGTCCGGGAGCGGACTGAGCAGCAGGGACCGTACCGACGCGACAGGTGCCCCCGACGGGTCGGTCAGCTCGATACGGACGCCACCGTCCCCGGTGCCCGTGAGGGTGGCCCGGACGGTGTCGGCACCTGTCGCGTGCACCCGGATCCCGGTCCACTCGAACGGCAGCGCGGGCCGGTCCTGCGTCCCGGTCCCGAAGTCCCCGAGCGCCACCGGGTGCAGGCAGGCGTCCAGCAGCGCGGGATGGATGCCGAATCCACCGGGCTCGACGCCGGGCAGGGCGACCTCGGCGTACAGGTGCGCGTGGTCGCGCCACAGCGCCCGGACGCCCCGGAACTGCGGCCCGTACCGGAGCCCGGCACTGGCCAACCGGTCGTAGAGGTGCTCCACGTCGAGCTGCTCGGCGTCCGCCGGGGGCCAGGCCGTGGCCGTCGGCGGCGGCAGGTCACCGCCCGCGGTGAGCACGGCGGTGGCGTGCAGCGTCCAGCCGCCGGTGCCGACCCGACCGTGCACGGTCAGCTCCCGTGCGCCGTCCGCCCCGGGTTCACCGGTCTCGATCCGCAGCCGGACCTCGGCGTCCTCGGGCACCACGACGGGAACGAGCAGGGTCAGTTGGGCGATCACCGGGCAACCGGCCTCGTCACCGGCCCGGGACACCATGTCCACCACGGCCGCGCCGGGGAGCACGACGCGCCCCTGGACGGTGTGGTCGGCCAGCCACGGGTGGGTGGCAACCGACAGCCGGCCGGTGAGCACGATCCGGTCGGCACCGGACACGGCGGCCCGCAGGACGGGATGTTCGACGGCGTCCAGGCCGAGCGCGCCCGGGTCTGCGCCGCCGGCCGGCAGCCAGTACCGCTCGGTCACGAACGCGGTGGTGGGCAGCTCGACCGCCCGGGTGCCGGGCCACACCACCGACCAGTCCGGCCGGACGCCCTGCACGTGCAGCTGGGCCAACGCCCGGACCATCTGCTCCGGTCCGCCCTCGTCACGCCGCAACGTGTGCAGGACGGCGACGTCGGCGTCGAGCGCGTCCACCGTCTCCTGGGCACCGGTCGACACCACCGGGTGCGGGCTGACCTCCAGCAGGGTGGTGCAGCCGTGGCGGGCGAGGGCGGTGACCGCCTCGTCGAAGCGGACCGGCTCGCGCAGGTTGCGGTACCAGTAGTCGGCGTCGAGCGGGTCGTCGCCGTCGATCCATCGGCCCTCGACGCTGGAGAAGAAGGGCACGACGGGTCGGGTCGGGGTCACCGGGGCCAGGGCGTCGCGGACCTTGTCCCTCACCCGTTCCACGTGCGCGCTGTGGGAGGCGTAGTCCACGTCCACCCGGCGGGCCCGTACGTCCTCGGCCTCCAGCTCGGCGAGCAGTTCGTCGAGCGCGTCGCCGTCACCGGAGACCACGACCGAGGAGGTGCCGTTGACCGCGGCCAGCGACAGCCGACCGGTCCAGGCGCGCAGGCGCTCGCGCATCTGCCCGGCGGACAACGCCACCGACATCATGCCGCCGAGACCGGACAGCTGCGTCAGGGCTCGGCTGCGCAGTGCCACCACCCGGGCGGCGTCCGGCAGGGTCAGTGCCCCGGCGACGTACGCGGCGGCGATCTCACCCTGGCTGTGGCCGGCGACCGCGGCCGGTGTCACGCCCACCGAACGCCACACCTCGGCCAGTGCCACCATCATCGCGAACAGCACCGGCTGCACGATGTCGACCCGGTCGTAGTCCTGCTCGCCGCGCAGCACGGCGGTCAGGTCGAAGTCGACGTACGGCGCGAGAGCGGCCTCGCACTCGGCGATCTGCCTGCGGAAGACCGGGCTGCCCGCCAACAGGCCCACCGCCATCTGCCGCCACTGCGATCCCTGCCCGGGGAAGAGGAACGCCACCGGACCGGGTGCCCCGGTGACGCCCTCCACCACGGCCGGCGACGGCCGTCCCGCGGCGACGGCGGCGAGACCGGCGAGCAGTTCGTCGCGGTCGGCACCGCACACCACGGCCCGGTGCTCCCGTCCCGTCCGCGTGGTGACCAGCGACGACGCGACGTCCCACGGGTCCAGGTCGGGTCGGGCTCCCAGATGGGCGGCCAGCCCCGCGGCCTGGGCGCGCAGACCCGCCGGGGTGCAGCCGGACACGGCCCAGGCGTAGGGCCAGCGTCCACCGGGATCGGCCACCGGCGTCGGTGCGGCAGCCGGGGGCTCCTCGAGGATGACGTGGGCGTTGGTGCCGCTGACACCGAAGGACGAGACGGCCGCGCGGCGCGGTTCGTCGCCGGCCGGCCAACCGACCGGCTCGGTCAGCAGCTCGACGGCGCCGGCCGACCAGTCCACGTACGGCGTGGGCCGGTCCAGGTGCAGCGTGCGCGGCAGCACCCCGTGCCGCATGGCCATGACCATCTTGATGATCCCGGCGACGCCCGCCGCGGCCTGGGTGTGCCCGAGGTTGGACTTGATCGAGCCCAGCCGCAGGGGGACGGGGCGTTCCCGGCCGTAGACGGCGAGCACCGCCTGCGCCTCGACCGGGTCGCCCAGCGGGGTGCCGGTGCCGTGCGCCTCGACCACCGCCACCTGGGCCGGGGTGAGACCGGCGTCGACCAGGGCTTCCTGGATCACGCGGCGCTGGGCGGGGCCGTTCGGGGCGGTCAGTCCGTTGCTGGCCCCGTCCGAGTTGACGGCGAGGCCACGGATCGTCGCGTGGATCCACCGGCGGGCCGCCCTCGCGGCGGAGTGCCGTTCCAGCACCAGCACGCCGACGCCCTCGGACCAGGCGGTGCCGTCGGCCGCCGCCGCGAACGGCTTGCACCGCCCGTCCGGGGCGAGCCCGCGCTGCCGGCTGAACTCGACGAACGCGTCAGGCGTGGCCATCACGGTCACGCCGCCGACCAGCGCCATGTCGCATTCGCCGCGTTGCAGGGCCCGGACCGCCTGGTGCAGTGCGACGAGCGACGACGAGCATGCGGTGTCCACGGTGACGGCGGGGCCACGCAGGCCGAGCTGGTAGGCGACCCGCCCCGACACGACGCTGCCGCCGCCCTGGGCGCCGTGGTAGTCGTGGTGCATGGCCCCGACGTACACCCCGGTACGGGTGTCGCGCAGCGTCACCGGGTCGATGCCGGCCCGTTCCACCGCCTCCCACGAGGTCTGCAGGATCAGCCGCTGCTGGGGATCGGTGTAGGCCGCCTCCTTCGGGGAGATCCCGAAGAAGGCGGCGTCGAAGGCCGCGGCGTCGTGCAGGAATCCGCCGTCACGGACCGTGGAGGTGCCCGGGTGGTCGGGGTCGGGGTGGTAGAGGGCGTCCACGTCCCAGCCACGGTCGCGGGGGAACCCGGTGATGCCGTCGCGGCCCTCGGCGACCATGGACCACAGGTCCTCCGGTGAGTCGACACCGCCGGGGTAGTGGCAGGCGATGCCGACGATGGCGACCGGCTCGGCGGACCTGCTCTCCGCCGCGCGCAGCCGCTGGCGGGTGACCTGCAGTTCCGCGGTGACGCGGCGCAGGTAGTCCCGGAGCTTGTCCTCGGTGGTCATCGGTCCTCCTGACCCGCAACGGGGCTGCCGAGCTCAGCGTCGATCATGGCGAACACCTCGTCGTCCGTCGCGGCGGCGAACACGTCCGGCGGGGCGGCGTCGGGGGCAGGGGTGAGGGCGGTGAGCAGGTCCCGTACCCGCTGCACCACCCGGGTCCGGGACACGTCGTCGGTGGCCGCCGCCCCGGTCAGGCCGACGGCGACGCGGTCGAAGTCGGCGAAGAGGGTCGGCAGTTCATCGGTGCCGGTGGCGTCGTCGAAGCGGCCGGCGAGGTGCTCCACCAGGTCGCCGGGGGTGGGGTGGTCGAAGACGAGGGTGGCCTCCAGGGCCAGTCCGAGCGCCGCGCCGAGGCGGTTGCGGAACTCCACCGAGCTCAACGAGTCGAATCCGAGTTCTTGGAAGGAGCGTTCCGGATCGACCGCGCCGGCTCCGGCGTACCCGAGCACGGCGGCGGCCTCACCGCGGACCAGGCCGGCGAGGCGGGCCCGCCGCACGGCCGGGCTCAGTTCGGCCAGGCCCGGCCCACGCAGACCGGGATCGACCGCGCCTGCCGGCGCGTCGGTCAGCAGTCCACGCAACATCGGGGGCACGACCGCTGACGCCCGGGTGTGCAGCCGCAGCGCGACCACGTCCGGTTCCGTGCCGGCCAGGGCGGTGTCCAGCAGGTGCAGTCCGGCGTCGACCGTCAGCCGGTCGAGGCCCGCGCGGGCGAGGCGGTCCCGGTCGGCGGTCATGCCGTCGTCGAGGTCCCAGGGGCCCCAGGCGATCGAGACCACCCGTCCGCCCGCCGCGACCCGGTGCCGGGCCAGCGCATCCAGGTACGCGTTGGCTGCCGCGTAGTTGCCCTGGCCGGGTCCGCCGAGCACACCCGCCACCGACGAGAAGAACACCGTCTCGGCGTCCGGCAGCAGCTCGGTCAGCCGGTCGGCGCCGGTGGCCTTGGCCCGCCACACGTTCTCCAGTCGGGTGGCGTCCAGCGCGGTCACCACGCCGTCGTCGAGCACCCCGGCCGCGTGCACCACCGTGGTGACCGTGCGGCCGGCGAGCAGCGCGGTCAGCGCCGCGCGGTCGCCGACGTCGCAGGCGGCGGCCTCGACGCGGGCGTCCAGGCCGGACAGTCCGGCGGGGACCAGGCCACCGCGGCTGACCAGCAGCACGTCGGTGACCCCGTGCCGGGCGACCAGGTGACGAACCACGGGGACGGCGAGGCCACCGCTGCCGCCGGTGACGAGCAGCGTGCCCCGCTCGCGCGGCGGCACCGGCCCGGTCACGGGGACGCGGACCAGCCGGGGCGTCAGGAGCCGACCGTCCCTGACCGCGAGCTGCGGCTCGTCCGCGGCCAGCGCCCGCAGCAGGGCGTCCGGGGCACCCGCCCCGTCGAGCTCGACGAGGGTGAACCGGCCCGGATGCTCCGACTGCGCCGAACGCAGCAGTCCCCACGCGGCGGCCGTCGTCGGGTCCGGGTCGGTGGCGACGAAGACCAGCCGCGCGGCACCGAACCGGTCGTGTTCGAGCCAGTGCCGTGCCTGGGCGAGCACCTCCCGGGTCACCGCGAGCGCGGCGTCCGCCGACGACCCGGCCCCGGCGACGGGCACGATCACCACCTCGGGGACCTCGGACAACTGCGTCAGGGTGTCGGCCCGGGTCACTGTCACACCGGCCGTGGCGAGCGACGCGCCGACACCGGGGCGGTCCGGGCCCACGACGGCACACCGGCCGGGCGGGCCGGCGGGCGGGAGGTCGTCGAGGGGCACCCAGTCGACGCGGTACAGCGGGCTGTCCGGGGCCCCGGACGGCCGCAGGGTCACCGCGTCCACCGAGGCGAGGAGCCCGCCGGTGGCGTCGGTGAGCCGCACCGCGACGGTGCCCGCCCGGACCGGGGTGACGCGGGCGCGCGCGGTGACCGCCCCGGTCGTGGCGACCCGGACCGAGGACCAGGCGAACGGCAGGTGCGCCCGCTCGTCGGGGACGAATCCGCCCAGGGCCACCGCGTGCAGCGCGGCGTCGAGCAGGACCGGGTGCAGGGCGTACGGGCCGGCGTCGCCGCCGGGCACGCAGACGTCCGCGTACACCGCATCGCCGGCCCGCCAGGCGCGCAGCAGACCCCGGAAGGCGGGACCGTAGCCGGGCAGCCGGTCGTAGAATCCGCCGAGGTCGACCTCCTCGGCGTCGCCGGGCAGCGGTGGCGGCTCGGTCGCGGCGGTGTCGACGGGGGCGAGCACGCCTGTCGCATGCCGGATCCAGGTCGGCTCCCCGACGGCACGGGCGTGCACCTCGAAGGCGCGCCGCCCGTCGTCGCCGGGCAGCGCCGCGCTGAGCCGCACGTCGGTGTCGCCGAACGGGAGTGGCGTCCCGAGGACCAACTCGGCGACCACCGGACGGCCGAGCCGGTCGCCGGCCCGCAGGGCCAGGTCGACGAAGAACGTCCCGGGGACCAGCGTGGTCCCGTCGACGGTGTGGTCGGCCAGCCAGGCGTGTTCGTCCTGCGCGATCCTGGCCAGCAGGACGTGGCCGTCGGGCAGCTCCACCAGGTCGGGCAGCTCCAGCAGGGCGGGCCGGGACCGGCCCGAGTGACCGCCGGTGGCGACCCAGTGCCGGTCCCGGGCGAACGGGTAGCCGGGCAGGGAGAGCCGGCGCGGGCGGGCGGGCAGCGGCGGGGTGATCTCGGCCCCGGTGACCCACGCGGCGGCGAGTGCCGCCAGGTCGTCCCCCGCCGCCGCACCGGCCGCCCCCCGCCGACGGCCGCGATGACAGCCGTCACCGGTACGCAGCGCCGCCACGAGTTCGGCGGTGGTCGTGGCCACGACGGCGAGCCGCTCGTCGAAGTGCTCGCGCCCGGCCCACAACGTGTACGCCAGCGCGCCCGGATCCACGGCGACGGTCGCCGTGGCCAGGGCGGCCGTGAGGCCGGCGGCGGTGGTCTCCCCGTCGATCGGCGGGCAGGTCCCGAACACCGCCTCGACCCGGTGGGCGAGATCGGTCAGGCGCGGAAAGTCCAGTCCCAACTCCACGAACGGCTCGTCCGGTAGCGCCGTCGGCGCACCGGCCCGGGCCAGCAACGCGCCCACCGTCGCGGCCACGTCCCCACCGGTGTTCTCCAGGTGGGCCACGAGCCGGCCGACGGTCTCGTCGAGGCGGACGGTGTCCCGGGCGGACACCACGAACAGGTGCGGCGCGGCCGGTTCCGGTACGGCCGGCGGTACGGGCCACTCGGCGAGGACGACGTGCGCGTTGGCCCCGCCCGCACCGAACGAGCTGATCGCTGCGGCCCGGTGCCCGTGCGCACGAGCCGGCCAGGGCGCCCGCTCGCGCTGCACCCGGAACCGGGAGGTCTCCCACCGCACCGCGCTGGTCGGCGGGTCGGCGTGCAGCGAGGGCACCAGTTCCCGGTGGCGCAACTGGAGCACGACCTTGGTGAGCGCCGCGATGCCGGCGGCCGACTCCAGATGCCCGATGTTCGACTTGACCGATCCGAGCGGCCATGGTCCGCGGCCGGCCCCGATCCGGTCGAACGCCTGCTCCAGTGCGGCCACCTCGATCGGGTCACCGAGGCTGGTGCCGGTGCCGTGCGCCTCCAGGTAGCCCAGGTCGTCGGGGTCCACCGCGGCGTGTCGGATCGAGGCGGCGATCAGGGCCGCCTGGGACGCCGGGTTCGGCACGGAGAAGCCGGCGGTACGGCCGCCGTGGTTCACCGCGGTCCCCCGGATGACCGCGTGCACGTGGTCACCGTCGCGCACCGCGTCCCGCAGCGGGCGCAGCAGCACCACGCCGACCCCTTCGCCGGGCACGTAGCCGTCCCCGTCCTCGCCGAAGGCGCGGCAACGCCCGTCGCTGGACAGGAAGGAGGACTGGCTCAGCAACAGGTACTTGTTCGGGTGCACGGCCAGGTTGACGCCACCGGCCAGGGCCGCCTCGCACTCCCCCCGGCGGATGGCTTCGACGGCCAGGTGCAACGTGGTGAGCGAGGACGAGCACATGCTGTCCAGGGCGATGCTGGGGCCGCGCAGGTCCAGGAAGTACGACACCCGGTTGGCGATCGATGCGCTGAACGACGAGGGCACCGGTTCGGGTGCCGCGTCGACGCCGTACAGCTGGTACTGGTTGTACATCACGCCGGCGAACACGCCCACGGACCGGCCGCGCCAGGCCGACGGCGCGTGACCGGCCTCCTCGAACGCGTGCCACGACTCCTGCAGGAACAGCCGCTCCTGCGGGTCGAGCACGGCCGCCTCCTTCGGCGAGACGTGGAAGAACCCGGCGTCGAACTCGTCGACGCCATCGAGGAATCCGCCCCACTTGCCGTACGACCTGCCGGGCGTCCGCCGGTCCTCGGAGTAGATCGCCGAGTGGTCCCACCGGTCCGCGGGCACCGTCGTGATGCAGTCGCGGCCGTCGCGCAGGTTCACCCAGAACTCGTCCAGGTCGCGGGCCATCGGGTAGCGGCCGCTGATCCCCACGACGGCCACCGCGTCGTCGCCGTCGGGGATCGCATCGTCGCCGTCGGGGGCCGGTCCGGCCGTCACCGCTGCCGGGGTGTCCGCCGTGGCGTCGTCCGGCGTGAACGCGGCGGCTATCCGGGCCGCGTCCCCGGCCAGGACCACGACGTGGGAGCGGCCGCTGCCCACCGCCCGTAGCAGCACGTCGACCGCGAGCGGGGTGTCCATCGCCCGCAATCCCATCCGGCGCAACCCGGCGGCGTCGACCGGCATGCCGCCCTCCGCCCAGGCCGGCCACCCCACCGACACGATGTCGCGGCGGCTGCCGGCGAACAGGTCCAGGAAGGCGTTCGCGCAGGCGTAGTCGGCCTGACCGGGGTTGCCCCAGGTGCCGGCGGTGGAGGAACACAGCACCAGGAAGTCCAGGGTGAGGTGCCGGGTGGCCGCCTCGACGTGCCGCGCGCCGTCGACCTTCGGGGCGAGCACCGCACGGACGTCCTCGGCCCGTTTGCCCGTCAGGAGCCCGTCGCGCAGCACCCCGGCGGCGTGCACGACCCCGTGCAGGGCACCGAAGCGGTCCACGGCGGCGCGCACCGCCCGGTGCACATCGTCCGCCCTGGTCACATCCATCACGACGGTGAGCACCTCGGCGCCGAGAGCGGTCAGTTCGCCGACCACGGACGGGTCCGCGCCCGTGCGTCCGCCGAGCACGAGCCGTGCCCGGACCGACCGGGCCAGGTGCCGGGCCAGGGCGAGGCCCACCCCGCCGAGGCCTCCGGTGATCAGGTAGACGCCGTGTTGCCGCAGCGGGCCGCCGCCCTGCGGCTCCGGCATCGTGCGGACGACGCGGACCTGCCGCGTGGTGTCGACGTACCGCACCTCCACGTCGGGCAGCCCGGCCGCGAGTTCGGCCAGCGCGTCGGACCGGTGCGGCGAACGGACCACCGCGGCCCGGGTGCCCGGCCTCTCCCGCAGCAGGGTCCGGAACAGGCCGGCGACCGCCGCTACGGGCGCGTCGTCGTCCTCGACGTGGCAGACCAGCCGCAGGGCGTCCCGGCCTGCGTCGGACGCGGCCCTGAGGAACTCGGTCAGGGCGACCGCCTCACCGGTGACGTCCGACGGGTCGACGGGCTGCCACACCACCCCGGCGGAGGTGGGCCCGATCGCGTCCGGCCACCGGCTCCGGGTGTGCGCCCCGATGGTGACCACCCGGGCCGGAGGCGGTCCGGGCGGCAGCGGAGCCGGACGCCAGAGCGACTCGAACCACACCGTCTCGGCCGGGACCGGAATCCCGGCGGCCGGCACCGTGGGCGGCGCGGACACCGCCGCGAACCCCCGCAGATGCTCGGCCAGCAGAGCGAACGTGTTGTGCTCGAACAGCAGGGTCGGGGAGAAGTCGACACCGAACGCCTGCTCCAGGTCGGCCGCGATGCCCAGCAACGCCGAGGAGTCCATGCCGAGCTCGTAGAACCCGGCCGTCTCGTCGAAGTCCGGGCGACCGAGCCTCGCCTCGATCAGCTCACGGACGATCCGCCCGGTGTCCGGTCCGGCCGGAGGGTACGCGTCGAGACGGGTGATGGCCGCCGTGTCGCGGATCCGCTTGGACGTCAGCCCGTGCAGCCATGCCACAACGGTCCCGTCCTCGGCATGGAACTCCAGGTCGCAGGTGGTGAGATCCCCATCCGGGCCGGCCGGACGCGGCGGGGTGGCGTGCACCAGGGTCCGGGCGCCCAGCGGGCCCCGGGCCCGGACCGATTCGATCAGCATCGGCACGTACGGGCGGGCCTCGGCACCCGGCGGTGCGGTGGCGAACCGGGTGGGCAGCAGTGTCGAGGAGTCGAGCGCGGCGGGGTGCAGGTGGAAGTACCCGGCGTAGCCGGCGGCCGGTGGGCTCAGCGACAGTTCGGCGAGCAGTTCGTCCGGTCCGACGTGCAGGGTGCCGAGGGCCCGCATGAACTCGCCGTGTTCGATGCCGGTGGCGCGGGCCGTCGCGTACAGCTCGGTCATGTCGACGGTCTGCCGTGCCGTGGCCCGCAGTGCGGGCAGGTCCCGACGCCGTCGCGGGAACGGAAGGCCCAGGTGCAGCTGACAGTCCAGCACCGGTTCGCTGTCCCCACGGGGGCGACGCGTCCCGGTGACCGACACCCGGAAGTGACCGTCACCGCGGGCGAAACGCACCGTCAGTTCCGTGTCGAAGTCCGGGCCGGCGGCGACCGGGTTGCGGAACAGCACCCGGCGCAGCTCGACGCCGTCCGGGTCGACGCCACGCGCCCGCACCACGCGGAAGATGATGTCGAGGAAGGACACTCCGGGCAGGATCCGGGTGCCGTGGATGCGGTGGTCGCGTACCACAGGATCGCTGCTGCGGATGACGACGGTGCAGGCCAGACCATCCAAGGAGTCCACCGGACCTTCTCCCCCGCGCACTAGAACTGGATCTCGAAGAACGGCGCGAACGACTCCGGGCCGTGGTCGTGCCCGTGGCCGTTGGCTGACGTCGACACCGGTCCGTCGAACCAGAACCGGCGTCGCCGGTACCGCGGTGGCTCCAGCGGTTCACGCACCCGGGCCTGGGGCGGCGCCTGCCGCACCACCACGTGGGCGTTGGTGCCGCCGAAGCCGAACGAGCTGACCCCGGCCCGGCGTACGCCGTCGCGTCCGGTCCAGTCGCGCAGCTCGCGGACCGGGAACAGTGGTGACCTGTCGAACTCGAAGCGCCGGTTGAGCGTCGCGCAGTGCAGGGTGGGCGGCAGCTGCCCGTGGTGCACGGACAGGACCGTCTTGATCAGGCCGGCGATCCCGGCGGCGCTGAGCGTGTGCCCGATGTTGGTCTTCACGCTCCCCACGCCGCAGAACCCGACCTCGTCCGTGGCACCGCGCAACACCTCGGTCAACGCCTTCAACTCCATCGGATCGCCGATCATGGTGCCGGTGCCGTGCGCCTCGACGTAGCCGAGCAGTGCCGGGGACACGCCGGCGACGGCGAGCGCGGATTCGATGACCTCGCGCTGCGCCCGGGGGTTCGGGGTGGTGATGCCCATGGTGCGGCCGTCGTTGTTGACGGCGCTGCCCTCGATGACCGCGTACACCCGGTCGCCGTCGCGGAGCGCGTCCTCGACCCGCTTGAGCAGCAGGACGCCCACGCCCTCACCGAGGACGATGCCGTCGGCACGCTCGTCGAAGGTGTGGCACCGGCCGGTGGGTGACAGCGCCCCGGCACCGCTCATGCCGACGAACGGCACCTCGTCGAGCAGGATCTCGACGCCGCCGGCGAGCGCCGTGTCGGTTTCGCCGGCCCGCAGGCTCTGCACCGCGAGGTGCACCGCGACCAGCCCGGACGAGCAGGCGCTGTCGACGACCATGGCCGGACCGTGCACGTCCAGGTAGTGCGAGAGATGCGCGGCGATGAAGTTCTGCGCCATGCCGCTGATCGAATGGGTGGTCGCGGCCGTGTGGTGGGCGCCGAAGTTCGCCACCCGGGCACCGGCGAAGACCCCCACCCGGCGGCCGGCCACGTCGGCGGGTGTCAGGCCCGCGTCGGCCATGCACTCGGCCCCGGCCTCCAGGAACTGCCGCACCAACGGGTCGACGTGGGCGGCGCCGGCCGGGTCGAGACGGAAGAACTCCGGGTCGAAGTCCTCGATGGCGTCCAGGAACCCGCCCCACTTGCTGACGGTTCTGCCGGGCTGCTGGACCGGGTGCCAGAAGCGGTCCACGTCCCAGCGGGACGGCGGCACCTCGGTCACCGAGTCCACCCCGCCGACCAGGTTGCGCCAGAAGGTGGTGTGGTCGGGGGCGCCGGGGAAGTGTGCGGCGATTCCCACCACGGCGATCCCCCGCACCTGCGGCGTCCTCGGGACCGGTCGCGGCCCACCCTCCGCTTGCGTCCCACGCCCCGGTTGCGGCTCCGTGGGCACCGGCTCCTGCGGCAGTACGCCGGCCAGGGCGGTGCTCAGCCGGGCGATGGTGGGGTTCTCCAGCAGTATCGACGGCTCGACGACCACCTGGAGGTCGCGCTCCAGGGCGGCGAGCAGTTGGGCGATCATGATGGAGTCCACGCCGAGGTCGGCGAAATCGGCGTCGGGCGGAATCTGCGCGGCGTCCAGGCGCAACGTCGCTGCGAAGACCTCGGTGAGCCGCCGTACCCCGTCGTCGCCGGACCGGATCCCGTGCCCCGCCGGCAGCGCCTGCACGACGGCGGCGGCCGGCGCGGACGGGGTCGCAGCCGGGGTGACCTCCAGGAGGGCACGCGCGTCGAACCGGGAGGCGTCCACCACGCACGGCAGCACGACCGGGTCGGGCCCGGCCAGCGCCGCGTCCAGCAGCGCCAGGCCGTCCCGCGGGGGCAGCGCCAGCAGCCCTCGGGCCCGGTAGGTCGGGGTGTCCACCTCCGGCATGCCGGCCGCCTGCCAGCTCGGCCACTGCACCGACCGGAAGACCGGAACACCCGTGCCGGTGGCGGTCCGGTACTCGGCCACCCGGTCCAGCACCGAGTTGGCCACCGCGTAGTCGCTCATCCCGACCGCCAGGGTGGGCACCTGACCGGCGACCGACGAGTACAGCACCACGAAGCGCAGCGGGTCGTCCGCGCACGCGTCGAGCACGGCCTGCAGGCCCGTCGTCTTCGGTTCCAGCACCGCGCGCATGTCGGCGGTGCGCTTGCCGATGAACGCGGGGTCGGTCATCACCCCCAGCCCGGCACAGTGCACGAGGCCGGCGATCGGACCCCACTGCCGTCGTACCCGGTCGAGCACCTGCCCGACGCGCTCCAGCGGGGTGTTCTCGATCATCAGGTGCACCCCGGGGCGCTCCAGCGCGGTGAGGTCACGGAGCCGGGCGGCCAGGTCCGGATCGGTGTCCGCAGCGGCGATCAGGGCCGCCCAGGTCTCCCGGGCGGGCAGTGACGACTGCCCGAGCAGCACCAGCCGGTCCGCGCCCCGCGCGACGAGTTCGGCGGCCAGCAGCCGGCCGAGCGCACCGGTCCCACCGGTGATCACCACCGGCTGCCCGGCCAGCGCGGCCGACCACCGGGCCGGTGCCGAGGAGGCGTCCACGGGCCGCAGCACCGGGGTGTACCGGAGGCCGTCGCGCACGCACGCCTCGGTGACCGGATCGGTCGCCGCCAGCTCCGCGGCGACCACGTCGCGCACCACGTCCGGGTCCGTGACATCGACGTCGACGGTACGGGCGGACACGGCGGGGTACTCGGCGGTGAGCATCCGGACCAGCCCCGCGAACGCTGCTCCCCGCAGCGTCGGGTTCTCGACGCCGAAGGTCACCAACCCCCGCGTCAGGTGCAGGTAGGCCAGTCCGGTGGTCCGGTTCGCCGCGACCAGCTCCCGGGCCAGCACGATGCGCGCCCAGTCGACGTGCACCTCGGCCACCGGGACCGCGGACAGGTCGACGAGGTCCACCACGACCGTTGCCCGGCCGATCGCGGTGGCGGCCCGCAGGCCGGTCTCCTCGCTGGTGTCGTCCAGGCGGACCACCCGCGCGGTCCCCCCGAACGCCGCCAGCGCGAGCGCCTCGGTCTCGGCACCGACCAGGACCACCGGTTCGTCCGGTGCCGACGCGGACGGCAGCGACGCCGGCTCCCACGCTTTGACCAGCAGCCGCCGGGAATCCTCCGACGTCGGGTCGGACCCGGTGGGAAGCCAGTGCCGTTCCCGCGCGAACGGGTACGTCGGCATCGAGGTGAGGGCAGGTCGGTCGGTGCGCAGCGCAGCCCAGTCGATGGCCGCGCCGTCCTGCCACAGCCGCGCGATCCGGTCGAGCCGCCCCTCGCGGGCCAGCCGCCGCAGATAGCTGACGCCCTCCGGCTCGGTGAGCCAGTCGTGGTCGCCGGCCACGGTACCCGCCGCGAGGTCGCCGGCCAGGAACGCGGCGAGCAGGTCCCGCAACTGCGCCACGGACGTGCAGACCAACGCCAGACGCACCGCCATCGGGACCCGACCCACCTGCGAGGTGTGGGCCAACGACGACAGGGCGGGCTGCTGGTCCCCCAGGAACGTCCAGGTCGCTCGGGCGTACCGGTGCAGGGCGGCCTCGTCGCGCGCCGACAGCAGGAACACCTCCGGTCCGGTGTCCGGCGGTGACGGCGCGGGCGCGGGCGGTTCCTCCAGCACGACGTGGGCATTGACCCCGCCGAAGCCGAACGAGCTGACTCCGGCGCGCAGCGGCACGGACGTGCCGTCGGCGTCGCGCGGCTCCCACCGGCGGGTCTGCCGGACCGGCTCGAACGGCGTGCCGGTCAGCTCGATCAGCGGGTTGAGCCGGGAGAGGTGCAGCGTCGGCGGAAGCTGTCGGTGCCGCATCGCCAGCACCACCTTGATCACACCCGCGATGCCCGCGGCGGGTTCCAGGTGCCCGATGTTGCTCTTGACCGTGCCGATGCCGCAGGTGACCGGGGGCCGGACGGCCAGCGTCCGGTGGGCCCGGACCAGGCCGTCGATCTCGACGGGGTCACCGAGTGCGGTGCCGGTGCCGTGCAGCTCGACGTAGGACACCGTCTCGATCGGCACGTCCGCGTCCCGGTACGCCTCGACCAGCAGATCCGCCTGTGCGAGGGGGTTCGGTGAGGTGAGTGACGAGGCGCGGCCACCGTGGTTGACCGCGCTGCCGCGGATGACCGCGTGCACCCGGTCGCCGTCGGCGAGGGCCCGGGACAGCGGCTTGAGGACGACGACGCCGACGCCCTCCCCCTTGACGTACCCGTCGGCCCGCTCGTCGAGCGTCTTGCACCGGCCGTCGGGCGCGAGCACACCGAGCTGGTTGCCGGCGACGACGGTCTGCGGGGACAGCACGAGGCTCACCCCACCGGCGATGGCCAGGTCGCTCTCCCCCGCGCGCAACGAGCGGACGGCGCGGTGCAGGGCGACCAGCGAGCTGGAGCAGGCGGTGTCGATGCTCTCGCTCGGGCCGCGCAGGTCGAGCAGGTACGAGATGCGGTTGGCCAGCATGGTGCGGGCCAGTCCGGTGCCGGCGTGCGCGTTGACGTGCTCGCCGTTGAGCACCATCGACTCGTAGTCGGTGAACTGCACCCCGGCGAAGACGCACACCCGGCCACCCGCGAGCCGGTCCGGGCGGCATCCCGCGTCCTCCAGCGCAGCCCACGTCTGCTCCAGGAACAGGCGGTGCTGCGGGTCGATGACCTGCGCCTCGGCCGGTGAGATGCGGAAGAACAGCGGGTCGAACAGGTCTACGTCGGTCAGGAAGCCACCCCAGCGGGCGGTGCCGCCGAAGCGACGGGCGACCTCCCGCCAGTCCCACCGGTCGGCGGGCGTCTCGGTGATCAGGTCCCGGCCGGCCGCGAGGTGCTGCCAGAAGGAGTCCAGGTCGTCGGCGCCGGGCAGCCGCCCGGCCAGGCCGATGATCGCGACCGGCTCGTGGTCCGCCGGTGCCGGAGGGACGGGCCCGGATACGGGTACGGGTACGGATGCGGGTGCGACGAACGGCGCGGATACGAACGGCGCGGATACGAACGGCTCGGGTACGACCGGCGCGACGGCCGGGGTCGCGGGTAGCTCGGCCGCGAGGTGCGCGGCGAGTTTGGTGATGGTGTTGGCGGCGAACAGCGTCGTGGTCGGCACGGTCACGTCGTAGCGGACGGCCAGCGCTGCGGCCAGGTTCTGCAGGCCGAAGGAGTCCAGGCCGTACTCGCCGAAGCCGGCCTCCGGGTCGAGCGTGGACGGGGCGATCCCGAGGATCTCGCCGACCAACCCGCGGACCTGCCCGACCAGCTCCGACCCGGGAGCGACGTACGGCCCGGAAGCGATGTCCGGTCCGGGAACAGCGGGAGCGGCGTCCGGTCCGGGAACAGCGGGAGCGGGGTGCGGGGCGGGAACAGCGGGAGCGGGGTGCGGGGCGGACGTCGGCACCGGGTAGCCGTCCTCACGTAGGCGCATCCCGGCCACCAGCTCCCGCATCGCGGCCGGCTCACCGGGCAGGACGGCCACCTGGTCCCGGTCGAGGCGCAGCACCAGGTCGAGCACCTGCCCGCCCTCTGCCGCCTCCAGGTAGCGGAAGCCGGTGGCGGCCAGGTAGCGGCGCTCGTCCCCGGCGTCCACGTGCATGCCGCCGGCACGCCACATCGGCCAGTCCACCGACACGGTGCGACCACGTCGGCGTCCGGCGCGGCGCTCCCGTTCCCGCGCGGCGGCGAACCCGTCGAGGTACCGGGCACCGACCGCGTAGTCCAGGAGACCGTAGTCACCGAGCTGCCCGGCCAGCGACGAGTAGAGCACGAACACGTCCAGCGGCTGGTCGCGGGTGACCTCGTCGAGAACCACGGTCCCGGTGAGCCGGGCCCGCAGGTGCGCACGGAACTCGTCGAGGCCCTTGCCGGGCAGCGGGGTGCGCGACACGGTGCCGGCCAGGTGGAAGACCCCGTCGAGAGGGCCCCAGGCGGCGGTCACCTCCGCCACGACACGGGCCATGGCGGCACGGTCGTCGACGGCCGCCTGGTGGTACCCGACCTCGCCGTGGGCACGCAGCTCCGCCAGTGCACCGCTGCGCTCGGCGGCCGGCGAGCGGCCGGTCAGCGCGACCCGGGCGCCACGCGAGAGCAGCGTCCGGGCCAGCAGCACGCCGAGGCCGCCCAGACCACCGGTGATCAGGTAGACGCCACCGTCGCGCAGCGGCGGGGGCAGGACCGGCTCAGCGGGGATCTCGCTGAGCACCCGGACCGTACGGCCGGTCACCGACACCCGTACGGCCGGACCCGACAGCCGGTGCGCAGCGATCTCGGCGAGTAGTTCGTCGGTACCGGTGGGGCCCTCGACCCGTACGACGCCGACGTTCGTTCCCGGCAGCGCGGCCCGCAACGACACGTCGAACCCGCCCCACGCCTCGGCGTGCGGACCCTCCGGCACCAGCACCTGGATGCGGGCCGGGGCGCGGGTGCCACGGGCCGTCAGCTCCTTGACGATCCGGAACATCGCCTCGATCCCCAGGTCGTCGCGGCCGGGCGTGAGCAGCGGCCACTGGTGCACGATCCGGGTCGGCGGGTCGGCCAGCAGCCGGGCGTAGTCGTCCTGCTCGCCGGGCCGGATGGTGACCACCGTGCCGTCGTCGCGGTACTCTGCGCCCGCCACGACGTGCACCGCGCCCGGCACCGGCAGGTCACCCAGGACCAGCACCCGGCCCGGGTGCTCCCCGGGCGCCGGGACCGGCTCGTCCCGCCAGGTCGCCGTGAAGTAGCTGATCGGCGGGGCCGTCGTGCCGTCGGTGAACCAGTGCCGTTCCCGCGCGAACGGGTACGTCGGCAGGGACCGCCGACGGGGCCGGTCCACCCACCGGCGACGCCAGTCCACCCGCGCGCCCCGTACCCAGGCGGCAGCGGTCTCGTCGTCGCCGTGGCCGTCGTACGGGTCACCGCTCGCGCCCCGCTCGACCCGCCCGGTGTGCAGACCGGTGGTGTCACCGGCGAGGAACCGACGCAGTGTGGTGACGGCGTGCTCGGCGGAGTCCGTGACGAACGCCAGCCGCTCAGCGTACGCCCCACGCCCCACCTGCAGGGTGTACGCGGTGCCCGCCAGGTCGTGCGCCCACCGGTCCGGCCGGTCGGCGAAGGCACGCGCGTACGCCCGCAGCCGGTCGCCGTCCCTGGCGGACAGGACGAACACCACAGGTCCCGTCGGCGGGTGCGGCTGCGGGCTCGGGTACTCCTCGAGGACGACGTGGGCGTTGGCTCCGCCGTACCCGAAGGCGCTCACCCCGGCGCGGCGTGGCACTGCCGGCGCGGGCGGCGGCCACTCCCGCAGCCCCGTCGCCAACTCGAACGGCGTGCCCTCCAGACCCAGGTGCGGGTTCGGCCGCGGGCCGTGCGGGTCGCCGGTGATCCGGCCGTGCCGCAGCGACAGCAGGACCCGCAGCACGGCGGCTATACCCGCCGCCGGTTCGAGATGGCCGATGGTGTTCTTCAGCGCCCCGAGGGCGCAGTGCGGCCGGGCCGGCGTCCCGTGGCCCCAGTCGCGGTAGAGGTCGGCGAACGCCTCGCGCAACCCGTTGGTCTCGGCGGGGTCACCGATGACGGTGCCGGTGCCGTGCGTCTCCAGGTATCCGATCGTCCGCGGGTCGACCGCCGCCTCCCGGTGCGCCTGTCGGATCACCTCGGCCTGGGCACGCGGGTTGGGTGCGGTCAACGAGTTGGCCCGGCCGCCGTGGTTCACCGCGCTGCCCCGTAGCACCGCCAGGATGGGGTTGCCGTCGGCCCGGGCCCGGCTGAGCCGGGTGAGTACCACGACGCCGACCCCCTCGCCGCGTACGTAGCCGGCCGCGTCGGCGTCGAACGCCCGGCCGACACCGTCCGGGCTGAGCATCCCGGCGCGTTCCAGCGAGGCGAACGTGACCGGGGACAGCATCAGGCTGACACCGGCGACGATGACGGTGCCGCACCGTCCGAGGCGCAGCGCCTCCGCCGCCCGGTGCAGCGCGACGAGCGAACTGGAACAGGCGGTGTCCACCGGTTCACTGGGACCGTGCAGGTCGAGCTGGTAGGAGATGCGGTTGGCCAGCATCGACGGGGCGAGACCGGTCGACGAGTAGGCGTCGGTGGCGGTACCGGAACGCTGGATCAGCTCGGCGTACTCGGAGGAACCGACGCCCACGAAGAGCCCGGTGTCGGTGCCGGCCAGGTCGCCGGGGTCGATGCCGGCGTCCTCCAGCGCAGCCCACACCGTACGCATCAGCAACCGCTGCCGCGGGTCCATCCAGCGGGCCTCCCGGGGGGAGATGCCGAAGAACAGCGGGTCGAACCGGTCGACGTCGGCGATGAAACCGGCCCGGGTCACCCGGGTGTGTTCCGGGTGACCGGCGGGATCGCCGTGGTGCTCCCGCACGTCCCACCGGTCGGCCGGCACGTCGGAGAAGAGGTCCCCGCCACGTTCCAGGTTGGCCCAGAACTCGTCCAGATCGGCGGAGCCCGGCAGCACCCCGGCCATGCCGACGATCACCACCGGATCGTCCGTCCCGGGCGGACCGGACGGATCCGGTGCCGCACGCGGGTCGTCGCGGGTGAGCCACCCGGCCAGGGCCGTGGCGGTCGGGGTGGCCAGCAGCTGGTCCGGGCCGACCGGCACCCCGAACGCGGCGGCGACGTCACCGGCCAGCCTCAGCAGCGCCAGCGAGTCGAGCCCGTGATCGTGGAACGACGCATCCGGGTCAAGGTCGGTCACCGGATAGCCGCTGATTCCGCTGACCAGTCGCAGCACGGTGTCCAGCGCGGGGCGGCGCGGGCCGGTCGGCCGGTCCGGCACCGGCGTGGCGGCCGTCGGCCCGGCGGACCGGATCCAGCAGCGGACCCGCTCGAACGGGTACCCGGGCAGCGACAGCGGCTCCGGTCCGCGGCCGGGCGTCCCCCGCCAGTCGATCACGTCGCCGGCGACCCAGCGGCGTGCGACGTCGCGCGGGTCCGTGCCCGGCGCGACCGGGGGGCCGGGTTCCGCGGTGACCACACCGGTCCAGCCCGACGGCCGTCCGGCGAGGAAGGACTCAAGCTGGTCGATCAGCTCGTCGGGCCGACGGGCGACCACGGCGAGCCGGTGTGCCATCGCCTCGCGCCCGGTCTGCAGCGTGTAGGCCAGCCGGTCGAGGTCGAGGTCCGCAGCGGCCGGCAGGGCCGCGGCAAGCTGACGCAGGGTCGATCCGCTGTGCACGGTCCCGACGTTCAGGGTGCTGTCCCGCCCGGCCAGCCGCATGATCACGGCGGGGTCCAGGCCGAGTTCGTCGAGCGGCTCGTCGACGGCGGTGACCGGCACCCCGGCGGCCGAGGCGATCTCGGACAGGCCGGGTCCGGCCGCCCCACCGCGCAACCGGTCCAGCATCCGCTCGACGACGCGGCGCAACGCCTGCACGTCGCGCGCCGAGAACGGGAAGACGGCCGGCACCGGTACGACGCCGGAGGGTGATCCGGCCCGGTACTGCTCGACCAGGACGTGCGCGTTGGAGCCGCCGGCGCCGAAGGCGCTGACCCCGGCACGCAGTGGCTGCGGGCCGGTCCACGGGGCCACCTCGCGCTGCACGCGGAACGGGACGCCCGCCCAGTCGACGGCCGGGTTGAGCTCCTCGGCGTGCAGTGACGGCGCGAGTTCCCCCACCCGCATCTGCAGCAGCACCTTCGTCAGACCCGCGATGCCCGCCGCAGACTCCAGGTGACCGACGGACGACTTCACCGAGCCGATGGCGATCGAGGCGGCGGGGGCGTCGCCGAACACCCGGGTCAGGCCGGCGATCTCGGCGGGATCGCCGAGCGCCGTGCCGGTGCCGTGCGCCTCCACGTACGACACGGTGGCCGGGTCGACGCCGGCGGCCCGCAGGGCGCTGGTGACGACCTCGCTCTGGGCACCCGGGCTGGGTACGGCGTACCCGCCGGTCTTGCCGCCGTGGTTGACGGCACTGCCGAGGATGACTCCGAGGATGCGGTCACCGTCGCGTTCGGCGGCGGCCAGCGGCTTGAGCAGGACAGCGCCGACACCCTCGCCGGGGACCATGCCGTCGCCGCCGGCCGCGAAGCTGCGGCACCGTCCGGAGTCGCCGGTGAACCCACCGGCCGCGAGTTGCCGGTACTTGCGCGGATGTGGGGTGAGGTTCACGCCGCCCGCCAGCGCGTAGTCCGCGCTCCCGGCGGCCAGTGCCGTACAGGCGAGATGGATGGCGGTCAGGGACGACGAGCACATGGTGTCGACAGCCAGGCTCGGGCCGTGCAGGTCCAGGACGTACGACACCCGGTTGGCGATCGACGCGTAGCCCATTCCCCCGGCCAGCCCGCGCTCGTCCTCCAGGAGCTGGTAGTGGCCGTACATGACGCCGACGTAGACGCCCACGCGGCTGCCCCGGAGCCGGGCGTGCGGATAACCGGCGTCCTCCAGGGTGTGCCAGGCGGTCTGCAGGAACAGTCTCTCCTGCGGGTCGGTCAGTTCCGCCTCGCGCATCGACATCTGGAAGAACCGCGGGTCGAACTCGTCGATGTGGTCGAGGAAGCCGCCCCACCGGCTGACCGGTCTGCCGTCCACCTCGGAGACCACCGACGGATCCCAGCGGTCGGCCGGCACCTCGCGGACGCAGTCCCGGCCGGCCCGCAGGTTGGCCCAGAACGTGTCGACGTCGTCGGCGAGCGGGTACCGGCCGGCCATGCCGATCACGGCGATCCGGGTGTCCGTCGTCGGCGTCGGTCGCCCGGCGGGCTCGACCGTCGCCGCCGGCACGGACGGTGCCGCCGGACCGACCACCGGTACGGGCGGGGGTTCGGCGGGCAGCAGGCCCCTGACGCTCTGCGGGTACCGCTCGACCAGATGGTCGGCGACCTCGCGGATGGTCGGGTGCTCGAACAGCAGGGTGGCCGGCAGGTCCCCCATCCGTTCGGCGAGCAGGTCGGCGATGCGGGGCACGGTCAACGAGTCGACCCCGAAGTTCTCGTACGTCTCGTCCAGCCACAGCCGGTCGCGGGGTACCTGGAGGACCTGGACGAACGCGTCCTTGACGTACTCGCGGGCGGCCTCGACGAGCCGCTGCGCGTCGCCGGTGCGCGGCGGCGACCCGGCTGTCGCCTCGCGGGCGGGCTCGGCCAGCGGCTGCGCGTCGCCGGGGCTCGGCTGCGACACCGCCGGCACGGGTGTCGCCGGGGCCGGGCCGGTGGCCGCGACGACGACGTGCTGGGTGAGCGCCCGGTCGGCGGGGAAGGCCCGGCTGCGGGCGAACCCGGCCAGTTCGAGCGCGGTGCGCCAGCCGGCCCCGGACAGCAGGGGGGATCCGGGCAGGCGCAGGCCGGTGTCGCGGTGCAGCCACCAGCCGTCGAGCAGGCCGAAGGTGAGCGTCGTGGTGACGGCGTTGTTGCTGGCCTCGTTGAGCACCAGGTGTCCGCCCGGTTTGAGCAGCGCCGCGACCGCGCGCAGGGTGTGCAGCAGGTCCGGGGTGGCGTGCAGGACGTTGGCCGCCACCACGAGATCCGCCTCGCCGGGCGGGAATCCCTGCGCGGCCGGGTCGCCGGAGATGTCGAGTCGTTGGAAGCGCACCGTCGGGTAGCGCTCGGCGAACCGCTGCCGGCCGTGTTGCAGGAACGCGGGTGAGATGTCGGTGTACACGTAGGTCAGATCCCTGCCGGTGGCGGTCAGGGCGGGCAGCAGGCTCGCGGTGGTGCCACCGGTCCCGGCCCCGATCTCGACGACCGTGACCGGTCCGCCCAGCCGGCCGACCCGGTCCAGCGCCGCGGCCACCACGAGTTCGTTGGCACGGTCGACGACGGGGCTGCCCCGGTAGGCGTCCTCCACCAACGCCGTGGACCCGCCGGGGAACATCACCTCGGTGGCGCGCACGCTGCCCCTCAGCACTCCGAACAGGTCGCGCATGCAGGGCCTCAGCAGGCGGTCGATGCGGTTCAGTGCCGGCTGGCGCGCGCAGAGTGCGATCAGCTCGTTCTCCGGGTCCACCGGGGCCGACCGGTTCGTGGGGACCAGCGCGGTGCCGTCGTCGCGCAGGAAGCCGGCCGCGGTGAGCACCCGCAGCAGTTCGGCGAAGAGCCGGGACTGCCCGTCGGCGATCCGCAGCCGTCGCTGGACGTCGGCGGCGGTCCACCGCTCGTCGTCGCTGCGGAACACGCCCTCGTTGCGGAACAGCTCCCACAGCCAGCCGGTCACGATCCCGTCCAGCGACGCCTGGTCGGCGTCGGTCAACAGCGGCGCGACCGGTGCCAGGGCGGCCGCCGACGGCGCCAGTTCGTCGTCGCCGGCCGGGTCCCCCGGCCGCTCGACCCCGGCGGCGGCCAGCACACCGGCGTCCGCCTTGATCACCACGACCTGCCGGTCGGTACGACCCAGCACGTCGTGCACCGCCGCCATGCCCTCCGCCGGGGTGATCGACCGGATTCCGGTCCGGGCCAGTCGCTGCCGGTACCGTTCGTCCGCGACGATGCCCACGGTGCCCCAGTAGCCCCAGTTGATGACGGCCGAACGGGCGGGCAGGACGCCGTCGAGGTGCTGCGCGAACGCGTCCTCGAACGTCGATCCGGCGGCGTAGTTGGCCTGCCCGGCGCTGCCCGACAGCGCCACCGCGGAGGAGAAGAACAGCACGAAGTCGAGCCCGGCGGCGGTGGCGATGGCGTGGTGCAGTGCCACCGAGGTCCGCGTCTTGGCGTCGAGGACGGTCCGGAAGGTCTCCTCGGTCATCGTGGCGACGATCTGGTCACGCAGCACGATGGTGGCGTGCACGACCCCGTGCAACGCGCCGTGCCGGCTCCGGACAGCGGTGACCACGTCGGCGAGTGCCGCCGGGTCGGTGGCGTCGGCCCTGCGGTACGACACCAGCTCGCCGGCCGGGTCCAGGCGGCGCAGTCGTTCCCGACGTCCGTCGTCCAGCTCGCTGCGGCCGACCAGCACCACCCTCGCCCGGTAGCCGCGTACCAGCCATTCGGTCAGCTCCAGGCCGATACCTCCGGCGCCGCCGAGGATCAGGTAGACGCCCCCGTGGCGGATCGCCTCGCGGGGTGCGGCGGCGGTGACGGGGACCAGGCTCCGCCGGTGCAGGACACCGGCGCGCAGGGCGTACGGGCCGCCGGCGGGCACGTCGAGGACGTCGGCGGACAGGGGATCGGTCGACGAGCGGTCGACCACCGCCACCCGCCAGCGCGGGTGTTCCCGGGCCAGGGAGAGGGCCAGTCCGTGCAGGCTCGCCGCGTAGGGGTTGCCGACCGGCTCCGGGCCGGTGCTCAGGGCGTCTTCGGTGACCACGGTGAGCCGTACCGGGGCACCCGACCGCTGTAACGCCTTGGCGACGCGGAACAGGGCCAGGACGCCGTGCTCCTGCGCGCGGTCGAGGGCGGCGAGGTCGTCGGTGCGGCCGGTGGCAGGGCCGGAGAGCACGACCACGTGGCCCGGCCGCCCGGGCGGTACGACGGAGCCGTCGGCACCGATGTCGGTGACCGCACCGCCGAGCCGGGCGGCGAGGACGGCGGCGAGCGGAGCGGCGGCGGCAGGACCGATCACCCAGGTGTCCGGGTCGTCCACGGTCAGGGGCTCGGCCGGAGTCGGGGACCAGCGGGGTACGTACATCAGGTCGTCCACCGCCGGCCCGGCCACGGCGGACCCGACCCGGGACGCCCGCGCCCCGGGAGCCGGGCGCAGGGCCAGGTCACGTAGCCGGACGCAGACGCCGCCGGCCCGGTCGGTCAGGGTCAGGTCGTACCGGTCCGGGCCGACGGCCCGGACGTGGGCGTACACCTGGTCCGGTAGGGGCGCGAAAACCTCGGCGGCGGCGAGCGCGAACGGCACCATCGCCGGTCCGTCGGTGGGGTCGCGCAGCACCGCGAACGTGTGCAGTGCCCCGTCGACCAGGGCGGGCGGCAGCGCGCAGCCGGCGAACGGGGCGGCCCCGCTGGGCAGGCGCAGGCTGGCCAGCGCCTCCCCGGTGCCCGACACGATCCATTCGACGGCACGCAGGGCGGGGCCGTAGACCAGGCCGGCGGCGGCGAGGTCGGCGTAGACGGCCGCCCCGTCGTGCCGGTGCGGCAGGGCCGTCCGGATCCGCTCGACCGCGACGGGCTCCGGCACGGTGCCGGTCAGTGTCTCGACGCCCCCCTCGGCCACCAGGTCACCGGCGTCGTCGAGCAGGGAGAAGACCAGGCCGGTGCCGTCGCTGCGCAGCCGGGTCGCGAGGCGGCGGGTGGCGTCGGCGACCACGAACGGGCGCAGCCAGCGGACATCGCGCAGGCGGACCGGCACCGGGTGGCCGACGGTCGCGGCGGCCGCCCGGGCCATCTCCAGGACCGCCGCGGCGGGAAGCAGGCGCATGTCGCCGACGCGGTGTCCGTCGATCAGCGGATGCCCGGGTGGGAAGGTGGTTCGGTAGGTCAGTCCGGTGATGCTGCCGGCCGGATCGATCGCGCCGAGCAGCGGGTGCGTGGCCGGTCCGACCGTCGGCGGTGCCCAGGTCTGCTCGGTGATCCAGCAGCGCAGTTCCTCGAACGGGTAGCCGGGCAGCGGCAGCCGCCGACCGGTGCCACCCCAGTCGACTGTCGCGCCGGCGGTCCAGGCCGCCGCCAGGCCCGAAAGGTCCGTGCCGGCCGCAACGACGGCACGGGAGGCGTTGCGGCCGCGGACGCTACCCGTCCACACGCCGTCTCCGGTGCCCGCGCGCAGCCGGTCGACCAGCTCGTCCGCCGTCGAGGCGAGCACCACCATGCGGTCGGCCCAGGCCTCACGTCCCTGTTGCAGGGTGTACGCCACGTCGGCGAGCCGGTCGGCGGGGCCGTCGGCCACGGCGTCGGCGAGCCGCCCGGCCAGCAGGCGCAGGCTTTCCGGCGTACGGGCCGACAGCGGGAAGAGCCGGGGGCCCGGCGCGGCGGCCGCAGGGGGCGCGGCGAGGTGTTCCTCGACCACCAGGTGGGCGTTGGCTCCGCCCGCGCCGAACGAGCTGATGCCGGCGCGGCGCGGCTGCCCGCCCCGGCGGGGCCAGGGGGCCACCTCGGTCTGCACCCGCAGCGGCGTGGAGGCGAAGTCGATGTTCGGGTTCACCGGGTCCGCGTGCAACGACGGTACGAGTTCCCCGTGCCGGATCTGCAGGAGCACCTTGCAGAGTCCGGCCATCCCGGAGGCCGACTCGAGATGGCCGATGTTGGATTTCACCGAGCCGATCGGCAGGCTGTCGCGGGGTAGGCCGGAGGCGTCCAGAGCGCGGGCCAGCGCCCGGATCTCCACCGGGTCGCCGAGGGCGGTACCGGTGCCGTGCGCCTCCAGGTAACCGAGCGAGGCGGCCGTGACGCCGGCCTCGGCCAGCGCCCGCTCCACGAGGTCGCTCTGGGCGACCGGGTTGGGCACGGTGAAACCGTTGGTCCTGCCGCCGTGGTTGACGGAGGTGCCGAGGATGACGCCGTGGATGTGGTCGCCGTCCCGGATGGCGGCCGACAGCGGTCTGAGCAGCACCACGCCCACGCCCTCGCCGGGCACGTAGCCGTCACCGTCCGCACCGAAGCTGCGGCACCGGCCGTCGCTGGAGGTGAAGCCGCCCTGGCCGAGGAACCGGTACTTGTAGGGGTGGACGTGCAGGTTGACACCCCCGGCGAAGGCCATCTCGGTCTCACCGGAGCGCAGGTCGCGGACGGCGAGGTGAATGGCGGTCAGCGAGGAGGAGCACATGGTGTCCACGCCGAGGCTGGGACCGGTCAGGCCCAGGGTGTACGAGACGCGGTTGGCGATGGACGCGTGCGACGACGCGCCGATCCGGCCGTCGGCGGCCTCGTGGAGCTGGTAGAGGCCGTACATGGCGCCGGCGTAGACCCCGACGCGGCGGCCCCGCAGG
The DNA here is from genome assembly GCF_049178995.1 of Micromonospora sp. WMMD735. Classification (NCBI taxonomy): domain Bacteria; kingdom Bacillati; phylum Actinomycetota; class Actinomycetes; order Micromonosporales; family Micromonosporaceae; genus Micromonospora; species Micromonospora sp. WMMD735. The sequence continues at coordinate 255,226 of NZ_JBMHMJ010000002.1, read as the reverse complement.
CCGGCCCGGGTGTGTCCGGCGTTCTCCATGGCGTGCCAGGCGGTCTGGAGGAACAGCCGCTCCTGTGGGTCGATGATCTCCGCCTCCCGGGGGGAGATGCCGAAGAAGAGCGGGTCGAAGCGGTCGATGCCCCGCAGGAAGCTGCCCCACCGGCTGTACCGGGCCGCCCGGTCGGCCGGGGTGGCCTGGTCGTAGTCACGCCAGTCCCAGCGGTCCGCCGGGATCTCGGTGATCAGGTCGCGGCCGGCCCGCAGGTTCGCCCAGAACTCGTCGAGGGTGTCGGATTCGGCGAACCTGGCCGCGACGCCGACGATCGCGATGGGCTCCGGCTGCGGGGACCCGGGTGCGGCGTGGTCGGGTCGCGGGGCCGTCACCGCGGCCGGGACCACCGGCGGCTCCGGTGCCGGATGTGTCGTCGGGACGAGTTCGGTCAGGCGGGCGCCGTGCTGCTCGGCGAACCAGCCGGCGAGGCCGCGCAGGTCCTGGTACTCGAAGAAGAGGGTCTTCGGCAGCGATCCGAAGTGGTCCTCGAGCCGCCGGGTCAGGTCCATGATCAGCAGCGAGTCGATGCCGTACTGCTCGAACGCGGTGTCCGCGTCGATGTCCTCCGGCGGGTAGTCGAAGACCTCGGCCAGCACGCCCCGCAGGAACTCCTCGGCGACCGCGGTGACCGCAGCGGTGGCGTCGGCCGGCGTCGCCGCCGGGGCCGGTGCCGCTGCCGGGACCGGTGCCGGCGCGTCGAGCAGCTGCCGGATGCGGTCCAACTCCCCGTGCGCGACCAGCACGTGGTCGCCGTCGTGGCCCAACGCCCTGTCCCAGGCGGCCAGGGCGGCCGCGGTCGGCAGTGGACGCAACCCGGAGCGGCGGACGATGCGGTCCTGCGTGGCGTCGTCGGCGTCCATCCGGATCCCGCCGTCGGCCCACAGCGACCACAGCACGCTGAGACTGCGGCCGGGCCGGTCGCTGTCGCGTCGCCAGGCGGTGAACGCGTCGAGGAAGCGGTTGGCGTAGGCGTAGTCGGCCTGTCCCGGGCTGCCCGCCCCGGACATCGAGGAGAAGCAGACGAAGAAGTCGAGCGGGTCCGTGGCCGTGGCCCGGTCCAGGGCGAGCGTGCCGTGAACCTTGGGCCCCAGCACCGCGGCGATCTCCTCGTCGGTCTTGCGCAGGAGGAACGAGTCACGGGTGACGCCGGCCAGGTGCAGCACCCCCCGCAGCGGCCCGAACGTCTCACGGACCCGCGCGACCAACCGCTCGGCCGCGCCCGGCGCGCCCAGGTCGCAGGACAGGTAGTGCACGTCGATCCCGGCGGCACGCAGGACGCTCAGGTCGGCGTCGGCGGACCGCCCGGTCAGCACGTACCGCGCCGACGGCCCCAGGTGGGTGACCAGGTGTCGGCCGATCACGCCGGCGCCGCCGGTGACCAGCACCGTCCCGTGCGGCGTCAGCGGCGTCGGGGCGGGTGCCGGGACGATCGGCTCCCACCGGGCCACCTGCCGGCCGCCGGCGGCGTACCGGACCCGGAACTCGTGTTCGGCGGCGGCCTCCCCGGCGGCGACCGCCCGCGGGTCGGCGTCATCGGTGGTGATCACCGCGACCCGGAAGTCCGGATGCTCGTTGGCGATGCTGCGCGCCATGCCGTCCAGGGCCAGCAGGCGGGCGTCGGTGGCCGCACCGGACGGTCGGAACACGTGCAGCACCCGGACCGGCCGCCGGCTCGGCTGCGCGGCCCAGGCCCGGAAGAGCCGGATCAGGCCGGGTAGCGGATCGTCGTCGCCGAGGCGGACCACCACCAGCGGGTCGGGGCTCGGGAAGGGGCTGTCCGAGCCGGGGTCCAGCACCACGGTGCGCCCCGCCGGGACAGCGGGGCGCACCGGGGCGTCCCGCCACCGTTGGGCCAGCAGGTGGGTGGCCACCGCGTCGGCCTGGTCCCGGACCGCGCGGGTGACGACACCGTGCAGCCGGACGGCGACACGGCCGTCGGCGGCGGCGAGGGCGATGTCGTGTCCCGTGCCGGTGGCGACGGCGTGGACGTACCCGTGCTCCGGCAGCGGCCCGAGGATCTCCACCCGGTCGATGGAGAATGGCAGCTCGCGCGGGCGCGGGGCGGACGGGTCGGCGGCGGTCCAGAGCGCCGCCTGCAGCATCGCGTCCAGCAGGGAGGGGTGCAGGGTGAAGTCCTCGAACGGCAGGTCGGCGGCGTCCGGCACGCCGACCTCGGCCAGCGCCTCGCCGGGGGTGCTACGAATGCCGCGTAACCCGCGCAGGCTCGGTCCGTACCCGCCGCCGAGCGCGGTGAAGACCGCGTAGCAGTCGTCCGCCGAGGCGGTGCGGGGCAGGCGGGCACGCACGGCGGTCAGGTCGAGGGGGGCCACCGTCTCGACGTCGTCGAAGCGCAGGGTCCCGGTCGAGCACAGCTCCCCGTCCCGGGTGCCGTCGACGCGGCGCAGCTCGTAGGCGACGCCGTCGGGGGCGGGCACCAGGCGCACCCGCACCCGGACCGGCTCGCCGGTGAGCACCACCGGTCGGGCCCAGATGACGTTCTCGACGCCCGTCGCGGTGCCGTGCCCGGCCCGGGCGGCGGCGTCGACGGCGAATTCGAGGGCCACGACGGCGGGCAGGATGCGCACCTGGCCCAGGGCGTGGTCGCGCAGGTAGAACTCGTCGCCGGTGAGGGTCCGCTCGGCCGGATCGGCGGCGAGGGTGGCCGGCGGGTCGATCCAGTACCGGTGGGTCACCGGCGGCGGCTGCGGTAGTGACAGCCGGGCCGGTCGCCGGCCCGTGCGCTGCGGCGGGGCCACCGCGGCACCCGCGACCCACAGCCTGGCAGCCTCGTGCGGGTCGCCGGTCACGACCGGCTCACCGGTGGTGCGCGTGGCCGTGCCGGTGACGGTCCCCGTGCCGTCACGGAGCCGTTCGGTCAGCTCCGCGACGCTGGTCACCACCACGGCGAGCCGTTCCGCCAGCTCCTCCCGGCCCGTCCACAGGGTGTTCTCGATCTGGTCGAGCGTCGTCTGCGGGTGCGCCTGCAACCATGCCACCAGCTCGGTGCGGTACCGGTCGAGCTGTTCGCGGCCGGCGGCCGACAGGACGATCAGCCGGGCGGCGCGGTCCTCGGTGCTGTTGCCCATCACTGCCTCTCCGCTTCCGCCACCACGACGTGGACGTTGCTGCCGCCCATGCCGAAGGAGCTGACGCCGGCGCGTGCCGGTACGCCCCCAGCCGGTTCCCAGGGCTGTGTCTCGGCCTGGAGCCGGAACGGGCTGCCGGTCAGATCGATCATCGGGTTGGGGGTGCACAGGCCGACCAGGCCGGGCAGCAGCCGGTGTCGCATGCTCAGCAGCACCTTCACCACTCCGGCGACACCCGCGGCGGCCTCGAGGTGGCCGATGTTGGCCTTCACCGAGCCGAGTCCGGTGCGCCCCGGCACGACCGGCAGTCCCCAGTCGCGGTACAGCTGCGCGAACGCCTCCCGCAGCGCGTCCACCTCGATCGGATCGCCGAGCGGTGTCCCGGTGCCGTGCGCCTCGACGTAGCCGATCGTGTCGGGTGGCACCGCCGCCGCCCGGTGCGCCGCGATCAGGACGTCGCGCTGAGCCTGCGGGTTGGGCACGGTCAGGGAGTGGGTGTGGCCGCCGTGGTTCTCGGCCGAGCCGATCAGCACGGCGTGCACCGGATCACCGTCGGCCACCGCCCGGTCCAGCAGCTTGAGCGCCAGCAGCACCACGCCCTCGCCCCGGCCGTAGCCGTCCGCGCGCTCGTCGAAGGTCTTGCACCTGCCGTCGGGGCTGAGCATGCCGGCCCGACGCAGGCCGGTGAACCCGTGGGGGGACAGCAGCAGGTTCGCGCCGCCGGCCAGGGCCAGCTCGCAGTCGCCGAGGTGCAGGGCACGGGCCGCGCGGTGGATCGCCACCAGGGAGCTGGAGCAGGCGGTGTCGTAGACCGCGCTGGGGCCGCGCAGGTCGTACACGTACGAGATGCGGTTGGCGGCGATCGACGCGACGTTGCCGATCAGGAAGTGGTCACCCATGTCCGGCGATCCGGGGGGCAGCAGACTCAGGTAGTCGGCGCCGCTGAGACCGACGAAGACCCCGGTGCGGCTCCCGGCCAGCGCCGCGGGCCGAAGCCCGGCGTCGAGCAGCGCCTCGTCGGCGGCGTGCAGCAGGAGCCGGTGCTGCGGATCCATCTGAGCCGCCTCGCGCGGCGAGATCCGGAACCGCGCCGCGTCGAAGGCGTCGACGTCCCGCACGAACGATCCGCGGAACCGTTCCGGGAACAGCCGCGCGGAGAAGCCGCGCCCCACCGGGTAGGGCTCGGTGAGGTCCCGGCCCTCGGCGAGGTGCGTCCAGAACTCGCGCAGCGACCCGGACGCCGGTAACCGGCCGCCGACGCCGACGATCGCCACCGGCGGATAGCCGGTGCGCGGCGGCGGTGCGTCGGATCCGGCGACCCGGACCGGCGTCACCGTCGGCGACCCGGCGTCGGGTCCGCTGTCCGTGACCGCTGCCGGGTGGGTGGCGCCCAGGTGCGCCGCGAGGGAGGTGAGGACGGGGTGGGCGTAGAAGAGCGTGGGGCTGACCGGGACGCCGAAGCGGACGCGGACCGCCATCGCCAGGCGGGTGAAACCGACCGAGTCGAAGCCGGCCTCGCCGAGCGGCCGGTCCACCGGGATCTCGTCCGGGTCGACGGCGGCCACTCCCGCGGCCAGCTCCCGCAGGGTGGCCAGCAGCCGGCCGCTGTCGTCCGGCCGGGGTGCCCGTGGCGTCTGCGGGTGGCCGAGGTCACGGATCAGCTCGTCGAGCGGGGCGGTGGCGAGCCGGACGGTGTCGACCTTGGCGTTCGGGGTCATCGGCAGCCGCAGCAAAGGCACGGTCCGGGACGGGATCATGTACGCCGGCAGCCACTCCCCGATCCGCGCGACGACCGTCGCGGCAGCCTCAGGGTCGGCGACGACGAAGGCGACCAGGCGCGGCTGCTCGTCGCGCAGGACCACGCCCGCCTCGGTGGTCACGCCGGTACGGCGGATCGCCGCCTCGATCTCGCCCAGCTCGATGCGGTGGCCACGTAGCTTGACCTGCCGGTCGGCCCGGCCCGACAGCAGCATCTCGCCGTTGTCGGTCCACCGGCCCAGGTCCCCGGTGCGGTAGCGGCGCTGCCCGTCCCGCACGACGAAACGCTCGGCGGTCAGCTCGGGACGGCCCCGGTAGCCCCGGGCGACGCCGTCCCCGCCGATCAGCAGTTCCCCGGTGGCGCCGAACGGGACCGGGTCACCGTCCGGGCCGGCGAGGTGGAACGTCGTGTTCGCGATCGGGGTGCCGACGGTGATCGGCCGGTCGCGGCGTACCCGCAGCGCCGAGGACCAGATCGTGGTCTCGGTCGGGCCGTACATGTTCCACAGCTCGCCGGCCCGGTCCAGCAGCTCCGCCGCCAGTTCGGCGTTCAGCGCCTCCCCACCGCAGAGCAGCCGGGGCACCCGGCCGCGCCAGCCGGCGGCCAGCAGCATCTGCCAGGTGGCCGGGGTCGCCTGGACGATCGTCGCGCCACTGTCGTCGAGCAGACGGGCGAGCGCGAAGCCGTCGCGGGTGACCTCCGCCGGTGCGAGGTGGACGGTGGCGCCCCGGGTGAGCGGCAGCAGCAGTTCCAGGCCGGCGATGTCGAACCCGGCCGTGGTGACGGCCAGCAGCACGTCGTCGTCGGCGCAGCCGGGCTGCTCGGCCATCGCGGTGAGGAAGTTGACCAGGTTGCCGTGGGTGACCTCGACGCCCTTGGGCTGGCCGGTGGAGCCGGAGGTGTACAGCACGTACGCGAGGTCGTCGTCGCGGCAGGCGACCACCGGACCGGGGGCCGCGGTGGCGGTGCCGTCGAGCGGAATCCGGGTGCCCGGTGCCGTGGCGGGCAGGCGGTCGGCGTACGCGGGGTCGACGAGGACCGCGGCGAGACCGGCGTCGGTGCAGACGTGGGCGAGGCGGGCGGGTGGGAAGTCCGGGTCGAGCGGCACGTACGCGGCACCGACGGTGTGCGCCGCCAGCATCGCCGCGATCATCGCGGCCCGCCGGCCGGACAGCACGCCGACCAGGTCGCCACGGGTCACCCCGGCGGCACCGAGGGTTCGCGCCAGGGCGTGCACCCGCCCGGCCAGCTCACCGAAGCCGGTCGTGCCGTCGGCGTCGACCACCGCGACCCGCTCCGGGGCCGACGCCGCGCGGGCCAGCACGAGATCGGCCACGGTCACGTCGTACGGCCGCCCGACCCGGGTGGCGTTGGCCCGCTCGACGAGGGCGTGCTCCTGCGCGGTGGTGAGGGCGAGGTCACCGATCCGCTGCCCCGGGTCGGCGGTGACGGCCGCAAGCAGCAGCCGGAAGTGCTCGGCCAGCCGCTCGGCCGTGGTCCGGTCGAACAGCTCACGGTCGTACTTGACGTACACCAGCGCCGCTGGTCCGCGCACCACGACCTCGACGACCAGCGGGTTCTCGCCCTCCTGGGTGAGTTCGAGGGCGTCGTGGAAGACGGTCTGCCCGGCGGCCATGTCCTGGTCGCCGCCGACACCCTGTTGGAGGTAGAAGCCGATGTCGAAGGAGACCGCGGCGCCGGATTCGCGGCGCAGGTCGCCGACCACGGCCGCGAACGGGTAGTCGCTGTGCTCCTCGGCCTGCGCCATGTGGTCGTGCACGGCGGTCATCAGCTCGGCGAAGCTGCGCCGTGGGTCGCAGTCCACCCGCACCACGACCGGATTGATCAGGTAGCCCACGGTGCGGTCGAACCGCTCGGAGATCCGGCCGTCGGTCGGCACCATGACGCTGACGTCACGATGGCCGGAGTGCCGGTGCAGCAGCACGCTGAAGGCGCCCAGCAGCACGCTGAACGGGGTGAGCCCGGCCGCGCCGGCGGTGCGGCGAACGGCCGCCCAGCTGGCCTGCGGCAGGCGGAACTGCACCATCGCGCCGGTGTCCCCGGTGGCCGGCCCGGTCCGCCGCCGGTCGGTGATCGCGTCGAGGACGGGCCCGCTGGACGCGCCGGCCAGCCGGTCGAGCCACCAGCGGCGGTGCGTCGCGGCGGCCGGCCCGTCGAGCAGTTCCTGCTGCCGGCGGACGAACTCGCGGTAGCTGGCGGCCGGTTCGACGGGTGGCAGGACGCCGGGGCCGGCCAGCGCGTCGTGGCAGGCCACGATGTCGCGCAGCACCAGGTGGCTGGAGATCCCGTCGGTGATCAGGTGGTGGAACACCAGGAGCAGCAGGGTGCGGTCCCCGGGTGCCGTGATCAACCACATCCGGTGCAGTGGGTCGTGTTCCAGGTCGAACGGGGTGTGCACCAGACGTCGGACCCGGGCGGTGAACTCCCCGTCGGTGACGTGCCCCAGGTCGAGCCGCACCACCTCGACCGGTCGCTCGACGATCTCCTGCACCGGTGTGCCCCCGTCCAGGCGGACGGCGATCCGCAGCCCCGGCTGCCGCTGCACCGCGGCGACCAGGGCCCGGGTGAGCACCCCGGGATCGACCCCGTCACCCAGCCACAGCCCCAACGGGAGGTTGTACGAGGTGGTGCCGGGCCGGCTGGCGTGGATCGCCCAGAGTGCCGCCTGACCGCGGCTCAACGGGTACGGTCCGGCCGTCTCCGGTCCCGGACCGGTCAGGCCGCGCAACAGCGACTCGGCGACGTCGTCGGGCAGCTCACCGGCGGCGACGGCGGCGAGGATGTCCCGCAGTGCCGGGCTCATCGGCCGTTTCCCCACCGCAGGTCGGCCAGCACGTCGTCGACCTTGACCGATCCGTCGCGCAGCCCGGCCAGCAGGGCGCCGATCCCGTTGCCCGGGGCAGGGGCCGGGACGGGTGCCGGCGCGACGGCTGCGGGCAGCGGCCCGTACGTCTCGTGCATCGTCCGGGCCAGGGCGCGTACGGTCTGCCCGACGTTGAACAGACGGGTCGGTACGTCGACACCGTAGGTGGCCCCGAGGCGGCGGCTGAGGCGACGCAGGCCCAGCGAGTCCACGCCGACGTCGGAGAGCACCCGGTCGGGCGACAGCCGGTCCGGGTCCATCCCCAGGTGCGCGGCGAGCAGGTCGCGGACGTGGTCGCGTACCGCCGCCTCCGGGTCGCCGCCGGTGCCGGTGGCCGTGGGTGCGGGGGCCACCGCGCCCACCGGTGCCGGGTCCGGCGGTACCGCCTCCGGCACCGCGTCGACGACCTGCGCCGGATCGGCTGCGACGAGCCCGGTCGCCGCGGCCTGCACCCGGTCGAAGCGTGGTCCGGGCGTGATCCAGTAGCTCTGCCGGGCGAAGGCGGAGGTCGGGGCGGCGATCCGCCGTACGGGCTCCCCCGGCCACAGGTCGGCCCAGTCGATCGCGGCACCGTCCACCCACAGCCGGGCGATCTTGTCGAGCTTTCCGGCCGTCATCACGGCGCGCAGGTACTGCCGTCCCTCGACGCCGTCCAGCAGCAACGCGGTGGCGGTCCCCCGGCCGTCGCCCACGCTGACGCCGTCGTCGCTCGTCCCGGCCAGCCACCCGGTCAGGCGTCGCTCCAGTGCCGCGGTGCCGTCCGCGACCACGGCGAGCCGTTGGGCGAAGACCTCCCGGCCGGTCTGCAACGTGTAGGCCAGGGCCGCCGGGTCCACGTCGGTGGCGTCCCGCACCCAGCGGACCAGGTGTTCGGCGTACCCGCGCAGCCGCTCGGCGTCCCGGGCCGACAGCACGAACAGGTGCGGGCCGGGCCGACCGGCACCGGGCCGGACGGGGAACTCCTCCAGGACCAGGTGCGTGTTGACACCGCCGAGACCGAACGAGCTCAGGCCGGCGCGCAGTGGAACCTCGACGCCGTCCGGGTCGACGGCGGGCCGCCACGGCTCGTTGCCGCGCAGCACGTGCAGTGGACTGCCGTCGAGCCGCAGGTGCGGGTTGAGCGTCTCCAGGTGTGGATTGCCGGGTAGTTCCCTGTGCCGCATGGCCAGCAGCACCTTGATGAGTCCGGTCACCCCGGCGGCCGCCTCCAGGTGACCGGTGTTGCTCTTCACCGCGCCCAGCGCGACCCGATGTCCCCCGCCGTCGATGCCACGATCGGCGTACAGCTGACGGAAGGCGGTCTTGAGTCCCTCGATCTCGACCGGATCGCCCAGCTCGGTGCCGGTCCCGTGGGTCTCGACGTAGGTCACCGTGCGCGGGTCGGTCCCGGCCCGACGGTGCGCGGCGACGATGCAGGCGGCCTGGGCCGCCGGGTTCGGCGCGGTGAGCGAGTTGCTGCGCCCGCCGTGGTTGATCGCGCTACCGAGCAGCACACCGTGGATGACGTTGCCGTCGGCGAGGGCGGCGCTGAGTCGTTTGAGCACCACGATGCCGGCGCCCTCGGCGCGGGCGATGCCGTTGGCGCGGGCGTCGAAGGCCCGGCAGCGACCGTCCGGGCTGAGCATGTCGGCCTGGCTCATGTCCACGAACAGCGTCGGTGACGCGATCACGTTGACGCCGCCGGCCAGCGCCACCGTGCACTCCCCGCTGCGGATCGCCTCCGCCGCGTGGTGCACGGCGACCAGCGACGACGAGCAGGCGGTGTCGATCGTCTCGGACGGGCCGTGCAGGTCCAGCAGGTACGACACCCGGTTGGACAGGATCGCGTGCGCCCGGCCGACGGTGTGGTACCCGTCGAGCGGCACCGCCAGGGCGTGCTGGAGCTCGAAGTAGTCGTAGGTGCTGCTGCCGACGAACACGCCGGTGTCGGAGCCGGCGAGATCGCAGGGGCGGATGCCAGCGTCCTCGATCGCCGTCCAGGCCGCCTCGAGGACGAGACGGTGCTGCGGGTCCATCGCGGTCGCCTCGGTGGGCGAGACACCGAAGAACTCCGCGTCGAACAGGTCCACCCGGCGCAGGAAGCCGCCCCAGCGGGCGGTGGTGCGGAACTCGCCCGGTTCGGGGGTGCCGTGGATGCGCCGCCAGTCCCAGCGGTCCGGTGGAATCTCGGTGACCAGGTCGTCGCCGGCGACGAGGTGGGCCCAGAACTCGTCCAGGTCGTCGGAGCCGGGCAGCATGCCGGCCATTCCGACGATCGCCACCCCGTCCTCGGCGGTCGGCTGCGGGTCCGGGACGGGCCCGGTCAGCGCGGCCGGAGCGATGCTCCGGGGGGCCACGGTGACCGGAGCGGCCGGGGTCGGCGCGGGCGGGGCCGGCGCGGCGGAGGTCGGCGCGGCGGAGGTCCGGGGGCGGTGGTGGCGGGCCAGTTCCGCCCCGTACTCGTCGAGGATCTTCGCCACCAGCTCCCTGGCGGTGGACACCCCGAAGAACGCCGCGGGGGTCGCGTCCAGGTCCCATCGCACGTTGACCTGGTGACTGAGCCTGGTGTACATGATGGAGTCGAAGCCGAACCGGTTGAGCTGGTCGTCCTCGCCCAGTTCGGCCACGCTGAGCCCGGCCACCGCACGCACCATGGCCAGCAGCTCGGCGGCCACCGGCTCCCGCCAGGGGGCTTCGGCGGCCACCGCCTCCCGCCAGGGGGCTTCGGCGGCCACCGCCTCCCGCCAGGGCTCCACGGCCGCGACGCCGGGTGACTGGCCCGTCGTCTCCACGCCGATCCCGTTCAGGGCGCTCTCGGTGCCCGACATGACCACCACCTGAATCTCCGGCCGGTCGAGCACGCCGGCCAGCACCTCGATGCCCGTACGGGGCGGGAGTGGATGGAAACCTGCCGCGGCCAACCGGCTGCGGTGACGCTCGGTGAGCGTCGAGCCCGACCACGGTCCCCAGTTCAGGACCCGGACGGGGTACGGCAGCCGGGCGGCGAGCGCGTGGCCGATGGCGTCCTGGGCGGTGCAGGCCGCGGCGTAGGTGGCCTGGCCCGGATTGCCGAGGAACGACTGCAGCGAGGAGAAGATCGCGAAGAAGTCCAACCGGCGGTCACCGATCGCCTCGGCCACGGCCAGCGTGGTCCGGGTCTTCGCGATGAGCCCCTCGACGAACCAGTCCTCGTCCAGCGCGGCGAGCGAGCGGTCACGCGCCACCGTGGTCGCGTGCACGACCCCGTGGACCACGCCGAGCCGGTCGAACACCGCCCGCATCCGGTCGGCGTCGCGGGCGTCCGCCTGCTGGAAGTCCACCAGGGTCCCGGTCGGGTCGAGGGCGCTGATCCGGGCTGCCCGCTCGCCCGCAGGGCGGGTCCGCCCGACCAGCACCACCCGGGCGCGGTGGCTGCGGACCAGGTGTTCGGCCACGTCCAGGCCGACGTCCCCGGCCCCGCCGACCAGCACGTACGTCCCGCCGTCGCGGAACACGGGACGGGTACCGGCGTCGTGCAGCGGTTGGAGCACCCGCCGGTACCAGCGGCCCGAGCGCACCGCGTAGTCGCCGGGCGTGGCGGCCGCGACCAGCGTCGGGTCGGCGGGGCCGACGTCGATGGCGCTGACCCGCCACCGCTCGCACTCGCGGCGGGTCGACTTCACCAGCCCGTGCGCGGCCGCCGCGACCGGGTCGACGACCGGTCCGTCCACCGCGGCAGCGGCCCGGGTGACCACGGTCAGCGTGAGGTCGCCCGCGCCACCGGGCCGGGTCTGCAGATGTCGGATCACCCGGAACAGGTGCAGGACGGCCGGCTCGCCGCCGGTGACGACCGCGTGCACCACGGCGGGTGTGGGCAGCGACTCCAGCGACGCGGAGGTGACCCGGTGCACGTCGGCGGCCGGGTAGTCGCCGTCGCCAAGCAGCCAGACGGTCCCGGTCGCCGGCAGGTGGGTTCCCAGGTCCGCGATCTGCCGCCAGCGCGGTGCGTAGCTGACCGCCGGCCCGCCGGCCCCGGCAACCGTCTCCGGCCGGGGGTCGGTCCAACACCGACGTCGCTCGAACGGGTAGGTGGGTAGCGGGATCAGGGTGCCGCCGGTGTCCGGCCAGTCGACGTCGGCGCCGGCCGTCCACCGGTCGGCCGCCGTGACGCCGTCGGGGTGGGCCAGCGCGGCGTGACCGGTGCCGTCGATCGCCGCGGTCAGGGCCGCGACGAGCGTCGCCCGGTCACCGGCGGTCACCGCCAGCCGCACGGTCATGGCGTCCCGGCCGTGCTGCAGCGTGTGCGCCACGTCCGCCAGTTCGACGTCGGTGTCCACGGCGGCACGCAGCGCCAGCGCGTAGCGGTGCAGCGCCTGCGCGGTGCGGGCCGACAGGGGGAACACCCACGGGCCGGTCGACGCCGTCGGGACGGCCGGGGCCGCCGGCTCCTCCACCACGACGTGGGCGTTGACCCCGCCGTACCCGAAGGAGCTGACCCCGGCGCGGCGGCGGCCGCCCGGCGGTCGGTGCCACGGCGTCGCCTCGCGGATCAGCTGGAACGGGCCGCCGTCCAGGCGCAGGTGCGGGTTCGGTTCGCCGAGCCCGGCCACCGGCGGCAGGACGCCGTGCCGCATCGCCAGCAGGACCTTGACCAGTCCGGCCACGCCCGCGGCGGACTCCAGATGGCCGATGTTCGCCTTGACCGCGCCGAGTGCGCAGAACGGGTCGTCGGGCAGCGGCCGGCCGTGCCGGCGTGCCAGTTCGTCGAAGGCCAGCCGCAGCCCGTTGACCTCGACCGGGTCGCCCAGCTCGGTGCCGGTGCCGTGGGTCTCCAGATATCCCACGGTGGCCGGATCGACGTCCGCCTCCGTGTAGGCGCGCACGATCATCGCGGCCTGTCCGGCCGGGTTGGGCGCGGTCAGCGACCGGGCCCGACCGCCGTGGTTGACCGCCGAGCCCAGCAGCAGCCCGCGGATCAGGTGCCGACCCGCCGCGCCGGCCCGGGTGAGCACGACCAGGCCCAGCCCCTCACCCCGGACGAAGCCGTCCGCCCGCGCGTCGAACGCCTGGCAGCGCCCGGACGGGCTGAGCATGCCGGTGCGGCTGAGCAGCACATGGTTGTGCGGCGACAGGATGAGGTTGACGCCTCCGGCCACCGCGACGTCACACTCCCCGGCGCGCAGCGCCGCAGCCGCACGGTGGATCGCCACCAGGGAGCTGGAACAGCCGGTGTTGACGGGCTCGCTCGGGCCGCGCAGATCCAGCAGGTAGGACACCCGGTTGACCAGGATGGAGTGCGCGGTCGCGGTGGCGGCGTACGCGTCGACGGGTCTGCCCGAGCGGCGGCGGATCTCGTCGTAGTCGCTGGACCCGACGCCGACGAACAGCCCGACCGGTCGACCGGCGAGGGTGCCCGGCGGCAGTCCGGCGTCCTCCAGCGCACTCCACACCCCCTCCAGCAGCAGGCGCTGCTGGGGGTCCATGCCGTCGGCCTCCTCCGGCGATATGCCGAAGAACAGCGGATCGAACCGGTCGACGTCGCCGATGAAGCCGCCGCGCCGGGCGTGTACGCCGTCGGGCAGGGACCGCCAGTCCCACCGGTCGGCGGGTACGTCGCTGACCAGGTCGGCACCGGCCACGATGTTGTTCCAGAAGGCGTCCAGGTCGGGGCTGCCGGGCAGTCGCGCGGCCAGGCCGATCACCGCGATGTGGTCGTCGGCTCCGGTCCGTCGCGCGGGCGCCGGCCGCCTGTCGGGCTGCGCCGTCTGCGGTACGGCCTGCGGGTACCTGTCGCGCAGCAGTGCGGCGTGGTCCCGCCCGAGCCGGGTGACCAGTGCGCGCAGGGTGGCGGTCTCGTAGAACAGGGCGGGCGTGACGTCGAAGCCGAAGGTGTCGTTGAGCCGCCCGGCGAGCAGGCTGTAGCTGACCGAGTCGAACCCGTACTCCCCGATCTCGGTGTCCAGGTCGAGATCCTCGACGGGGATTCCGGAGGCCGCCGCGGTGAGCGCCAGCAGTTCGGCGGTGAACGGGGCGTCGTCGGGTGCCGGGGCCTGCGCCGCGACCGGCCCGGGTGCCGGTGCCGGTTCGTCGACGGGTGCCGCGGCGGCGGCCACGATGACGTGCTGGAAGTTCCGGGAGGTCGGTGCCGGCCCGGGCACCGCCCGGACCTGGGCGTAGCCGGCTGCGCTGAGCACCGCGTCCCAGCCCGACACGCTCAGCAGCGGCGACCCGGGCAGGCGCAGCCGGGTGTCGGTGTGTGCCCACCAGCCGTCGAACAGTCCGTACGTGACGGTGGCGGCGAGGGTGACCGTGGTCAGCTCGTTGAGCAGCAGTTGCCCGTCGGAACGCAGCACGGCGCGCAGGTGCCGTGCCGCGCGGCTCACGTCCGAGGTGGCGTGCAGGACGTTCGCCCCGACCACGAGATCGAACCCGGCTGCGGGGAACCCCTGGGCGACCAGGTCGGTGTCGAGATCCAGCCGCTTGAACCGCACGAACGGGTACCGTCCGCCGAACTCGCGGCGACCGTGCGCCAGGAAGGCCACCGACAGGTCGGTGTACCAGTACTCCAGGTGCTCGCCGTGGGCGGCCAGGGCACGCAGCAGACCGGCGGTGGTGCCACCGGTGCCCGAGCCGACCTCCAGGATCCGGATCGGGTCATCGGGGCGCAGCCGTCCCCGGCGGTGGTCGACGTGTTCCAGCAGCCGTGCGGTGAGCAGGTCGTTGTACAGGTCGCTGATCGGGTTGCCCCGGTAGATCTGTTCCATGGCGGTGGTGCCCGAGGCGGGGAACAGCAGGTCGGTGGCGAGCAGCTCGCCGCGGAGCAGCTCCGGGTAGTGGTCGAGACAGCGACGCAGCAACGCGACGAAGACTGCGGAGTCGGGGTTCGCGGCGGCCAGCTCGTCGAGGCGCGCGCCGTGACCGCCGGCCAGAGCGTCGGCGAGCGCCGCCGGTTCGGGCCGGAACCGACCCTCGTGGACGGTGAGCGCACCGCCGTCGGCGAGCATGGTCAGCAGGGTGTGCAGCAGGCGCTCGTAGCGGGCGGTGACACCCACCCGGCGGGCGACCTCGGTCGCGTCCGGGTCGGGTCCGCGCCAGGCGTGCATCTCGTGCAGCAGGGCCAGCAGCGCGCTGCGGGCGATGGCGGTCAGCTGCCCGTCGACGGCGTGGAAGTCGTCGACGACCATCCGTTCGGCGTCGGTCAATCCGTCGGTGGCGGCCACGCCCGTTGTCGTCCCTTCGCTGGCGGTCATCCGCTCCCGTAACGCGGCGGTGCCGGGCACCACCACGAGTTGGGGAGCCGGTCGGCGCAACGCCTCGGTCAGCGTGCCGAAACCGGTTTCGGCGGTGATGGAGTGGAAACCGGCGGCGGTCAACTCGGCGCGGTGCCGGTCGGTGGCGACCGAACCGACCGTCCCCCAGAAGCCCCAGTTGATGGCCCGGACCGGGTACGGCAGACGCTCGTCGAGGGCGTGCGCGTAGGCGTCCAGGAAGGTGGAGCCGGCAGCGTAGTTGCCCAGGCCGGGCTCGCCGAGGAAGGACTGGGCGGAGGAGAAGAAGAGCAGGAAGTCGAGTTCCCGCGCGCCGATGGCGTCGATCAGGGCGGCGGCGACGCCGGACTTGGCACCCAGGCTCTCGACGAGGTCGTCGTCGGTGAGGTCGCGGACCAGCCGGGAGCGCTGGACCATCGCGGCGTGCATGATCCCGTGCACCGTGCCCGCCCGCTCCAGCACCGTGGCGAGTTGCCCGACGTCACGGGCGTCGGCACGCAGGTAGCGGATACCGTGCTCGGCCGCGAGGTCGGGTCGCTCCCGGCGGCCGACCAGCACCACCTCCGTGCCCCGGTCCGCCACGAGTTTCCGGGCGAGGGCCAGGCCGATCCCGCCGCCACCACCGACGATCAGGTAGCGGCCGCCACGGCGCAGCAGCTCGGGACCGCGTGGGGTGGGCGCCGGGCGCAGTGTCAGCCGGTGCGGGGTCGCCCCGGTGTAGGCGACCCGGGTGCCGCGCCGGACCGGGGCGAGCAGGCCGGCGGACACGTGGGCCGGGTCGACGTCGACAGCCGCGACCGACCAGCCCGGATGTTCGTTCTCCAGTACCCGGGTGAGGCCGAGGACCCCGGCCACGTAGGGGTCCGTGAGCTGCCGTCCGGGCGGGGCGGCCGCACCGACGGTGACCACGATCCAGTGCAGCTCGGGCAGGTGCGCCCAGCGACGGGCGTAGGCGGCCAGCGCGCGTACCCCGGCCGCCTCGCCGTCGGCGACCCGCGCGGTCTCGGTGCCGACGGCGGGTGCCGACCCGGTGAGCAGGTAGATCACTCCCGGGTCGCCGGTGACGCTGCCGCCGAGTTCGACGAGCTGCGCGCCGGGGTGCCTGGCGGCCAGGCCGGTCGCCAGCCTCTTGCGCCCGGGCGCGTAGAGCACCAGAACGGGCCCCTGCGTGGGCACCGGCTCGGGGCTGGCGCACACCTCCCACGACGGAACGTCGGCGTCGCACGGCACCGGCTCCCGGTGTCGGGCCGCCCCGTCGGCCCCGGCCGCACCGCCCGTGCCGGCGGCACCGCTCGCGTCGACGGCACGGCTGGTGTCGACGGCAACGGTCGCGTCGACGGCACCGGCCGCGTCGGTGTCCGTCCCGACCCAGCACCGCACCCGCGCGAACGGGTAGCCGGGCAGGGCGACCTTGTGTGCCCGCCGGTCGCGGTGCAGCGCCCGCCAGTCCGGGGCGGCACCGGTCACCCAGGCCGCGGCCAGGGTGTCCGGGTCGGTCGACGCGGGCGCGGTGGCCGGCGTCGTGGCGCGGCCCCGGTGGACCCGCGACCCGTCACCGGTCAGGAAGGCCCGCAGCGCCGCCCGCAGTTCCTCGACGTCGGTGGCCACCACGGCCAGCCGCTCGACCATCGCGTCGCGCCCCACCTGGGTGGTGTAGGCGACGTCCGCGAGCGGGATGCCGCCGCCCAGCGCCCGCGCCACCGCGGCCAGGCTGGACTGGGCGTCCATCCGTGGCACCCGTCCGTCGCTGCGGGCGGCCACCGCCTGCATGAGCCGACGCAGATCGTCCGCGTCCAGACCCAGGTCCTCGAAGGAGGCGTCCGGGTCGGCGTCGCTGAGCCCGGCCGCGTCGGCCAGCTCCGTCAGCCGGTCCCCGGCGGGCAGTTCGGTGTACCGCTCGGCGAGCAGGCGCAGGGCCTGCGGGGTACGTGCGGACAGCAGCACCACCTGCGGCCCGGTGCCTGTCTCCGGGGCGGGTTGCGGGTACTCCTCGACGATGACGTGGGCGTTGCTGCCCCCGGCGCCGAAAGCGCTGATCCCGGCCCGCCGGGGCAGGCCATCCGGGCTGTGCCACCGTTCGGTCTGCTGTTGGACGCTGAGCGGCGAGTGCTCCCAGTCGATCGCCTCGTTCGCCGGGCGCGCGTGCAGCGAGGGCACCAGGGTGCGGTGCCGCAGTTGCAGCAGCACCTTGGTGAACGCGGCGATCCCGGCGGCGGATTCCAGGTGGCCGATGCCCGACTTCACCGAGCCGAGCCGGGTGGTCCCGGTGTCGAAGACCTGGCTGAGGGCGGAGATCTCCACCGGATCGCCGAGGGCGGTGCCGGTGCCGTGCGCCTCGACGTAGCTCACCGTGGCCGGGTCGACCCCGGCCCGGCGTAGCGCCTGCCTGAGCACGTCGGCCTGTGCCGACGGGTTCGGGACGAAGAATCCGCTGGCGCGTCCACCGTGGTTGATCGCGCTGCCCTTGATCACCGCGAGCACCCGGTCCCCGTCCGCCACGGCGTCCGCGAGGGGTTTCAGGACGACGACACCGACACCCTCACCCGGGACGTACCCGTCGCCGCCGGCGCCGAAGGCCCGGCACCGCCCGTCCGACGAGACGAACCCGACCTGACTCAGGTGCAGGTACTTGTACGGGTGGACGATCAGGTTCACCCCGCCGGCCAGGGCCAGCCCGCTCTCCCCGGAGCGGAGGCTCTCGCAGGCCAGGTGCAGCGCCGTCAGCGAGGACGAGCACATGGTGTCCACCGCGAGGCTGGGGCCACGCGCGTCGAGGAAGTAGGAGACCCGGTTGGCGACCGACGACGCGAACGACGTCGGCAGCACCGGTAGCCGGTCCTCGGCGCCGAGGCCGAGCATCTGGTACTGGGTGAACATGACACCGGCGAACACGCCCACTCCTCGGCCGGCGACGGCCGTGCGGGTGATCCCGGCATCCTCCAACGCGTGCCACGCCACCTGCAGGAACAGCCGCTCCTGCGGGTCCATGCCCTCGGCCTCGCGCGGCGTGATGCGGAAGAACGCGGGGTCGAACTCGTCGATCCCGTCCAGGAATCCACCCCACTTGCTGTACGAACGCCCGGCGGCCGGCTCCGGGGCGAAGAAGCCGTCCAGCCGCCAGCGCTGCTGCGGGATCTCGGTGACGCAGTCGCGTCCGTCGAGCAGGTTCGCCCAGAACCGGTCGAGGTCCGCAGCCATCGGGTAGCGGCCCGCCACGCCGATCACGGCGATGTCCCGGTCGGACGACCCGGATCCGCCCACGGCGGCCCGGTCAGGTTCCCCGGACGTCGACGGGCGGGCGGCACGCGAGCCGTCCGTGGGCGGTGCCGCGGTCGTGACCGCCGAGGGGGTGGCGGGCTCGCGCAGGCCCAGTGCCCGACGGGCCTGGTCGGGTCGGCCGTGCAGCACGACGATCTCGGTGCCCCGACGGTCCCGGATCGCGTCGAGGACCGCGAGACCCGTCCCGGTCGGCAGGGGCGTCTGCCCCTGGCGGCGGAACACCGCCCCGGTGGCCGGGTCGGTGCGCATGCCCCCGTCCGCCCACAGCGGCCAGGCGACCGAGGTGAGCCCGTGCTCGCGTGCGTAGGCGTCGACGAAGGCGTTCGCCGCCGCGTAGTCAGCCTGCCCGACGTTGCCCGCCACCCCGGTCACCGAGGAGAACGCGACGAAGAAGTCCAGGTCGAGGTGCCGGGTCGCCTCGTGCAACAGCACCGTGCCGCGCACCTTCGGTGCCAGCACCGCCGACAGGTCGTCCGGGGACTTCCCCGCGAGCAGGCCGTCGCGCAGGACACCCGCGGCGTGCACCACGCCGTCGAGCCGGCCGTGCCGGGCGATGATCCCGTCGACCAGCCGCCGCACGTCGGCGGCCACGGTGACGTCGGCGCGGACGAACTCGGCGGCCGGCGACTCCCGCGCCGGGTTACGTCCGGCGAGCACGACGGTGGCGCCCCGCGACGTGAGGGACGTGGCGAGCGCCCGGCCCAGGCCACCGGCCCCACCGGTGATCAGGTAGACGCCGCCGGGCCGCAGCGGTTGCCCGTCGCCGGGGGTCACGTCCCGGTAGCGGCGCACGAACCGGCCGGCCTCGTGCCGGACCCAGGTCTCACCGTGATCGGCCAGCTCGGCGAGCACGGCCTGCGGATCGGGGTCGCCCGCGCACTCCACCGCGGTCACCGCGAGGCGCGGTTGTTCGAGTCGGATGGTGCGGGCCATGCCCGCCACCGCCGCGGCCACCAGGGGCTGCGCCACGTGCACGACGGGCACCGGGGCGGCCAGCAACACCTGGGCGATCGCCAGCATCTCCCGGCACGCGGTCTCCACCGCCGCCGGGAGGTCGTCGCCGACCGGCGGTCCGACGTGCACGACCGCCCCGGGGGCGGTGGGCAGGCTGGCCAGCAGGGTCTGCAGGTCGGCCCGGTCACCGGGGCGGAGTTCGTACTCGCGGTCGCCGCAGCGCCGGAAGGCCGGGCCGCGCCGGACGACGATCTGGTCGGGCCGCAGCGGGGCAGCGCCGATGACGACCAGCGGTCCGATCGACGGCACGTCCGGCCGGACCGCAGCGCACCACTCGCCTGTCACGTACGCGGTGCCGTCCGGGACGTCGTCGCGCGGTCCCGGTGTCGTCCCGGACGGCGGAGCGGCCGGGACGAGGCCGGCCAGGTGCTCCGCGACCGCGTCGACGGTGGGGTATTCGAACAGCAACGTCGGATAGAGCGTGATGCCCCACCGCTGCTCGAAGGAACGGACCAGCGACAGCAGGTGCGTCGACTCCAGGCCGAGGTCGTAGAAGCCGCAGTCGGTCTCGACGTGCAGGTCCGGGTCACCGGCAGCCTGCCGGACCATGGCGATGATCTCAGCGTGCAGCGAGCCGTCCGTTCCGGACGCGGCGGTGGTCACGGGAGGTGCCGTCGCGGTCGCCGGGGTGGTGAGCCGGGTGATCGCCTCGGTGGACCGGACCCGCTTGAAGACCAGGTCGCTGAAGCGGGCGGACAGCACGCCCGATGCGTCGTACAGATCGATGTCCGCCCTGACGATGTCGGCGGCCGGTCCCGCCGGGGCCAGCCGGACCGCGACGGTGCACCTGTCACCGAGGGGTCGGGTCGCCCGGAACTCCCCGATGTGCAGCGGGATCAGGGGCCGTGCGTCGGCGTCGGCACCGGCGAAGGCCAGCGCGTACGCCTGCATGGTGGATCCGTCGAGCAGTGCGGGGTGCAGCATGAAGTCGTCCACCGTGGCTTGTGCCCCGGTGCCGAGCGCGAGTTGCGTCACCACCGTGTCCGCCTCGACCCGCAGCGTGCCGTGGCAGCGCATGAAGGCCCGGTGTTCGACTCCGACGGACCTGCCGGTCGCGTAGACCTCGCCGATGTCGCGCGGCGCGGCGGCTCCCGCCGGTGGCGCCGACCCGGTCAGGGCCGGCAGCCCGGTACGGACGGTGGCCCGGAGGTGGGTGGTCGGGTCGTCGGCCGCGACACCGTCCACGACCCGCCGGCTGGTGGCGGTGACCCGCACGACCTCGCCGTCCGGTTCCAGCGCGACCGTGACCTCCCGGTCTACGTCCCCGCCGGTGGTCAGCGGGCTGACGAAGAGGACGTCGCTGAGCCCGACACCGCCCGGCTCGATGCCGCACCCGTCGAGCAGGCGGTACACGATGTCGAGGAAGGTCACCCCGGGCAGGGTGCGGACCCCGTGGACCCGGTGGTCGTCGACGATCGGGTGGTTCCCGATCACCCGCAGACGGCAGCTGACGGTTGGAAGGTCCACCCGGCCGCCTGCCGGCGGGGACGGCCCGAGGGCGGGGGTCGGTGCGTGCGCGGCGGTGACGGTCAGGTCCAGTCGCGCCGGTCGGACCGGGGTGGCGACGGGGTGGGCCGGGATCGTCCGGGTCGCGGTGCCGCGGGGCCAGAACCGACGACGCCGGTACGTGGGCGGCGCGAGCGGAGCCCGACCGGTTCCTTCGGGTGCGCCGGGGCCGAGCACGACGTGGGCGTTGGTGCCGCCGAATCCGAACGCGCTGACCGCGACGCGGCTGCCGGCGGGCAACTGCGTCGTCGTGCGCGCCGGGAAGAACGGCGACTCGGCGAACGCGAAGCGTGGGTTGGGCCGCTCGCAGTGCAGGGTCGGGGCGATCAGCCCGTACCGCAGCGTCTGCACCGCCTTGATGAATCCGGCGATTCCTGCAGCGCTGAGCAGGTGACCCATCGAACTCTTGACACTGCCGATGCCGCAGTAGGCCCGGTCGTCGGTGTGTCGCCGGTAGACGGCGGTCAGCGCCTGCAACTCGATCGGGTCGCCGATCATGGTGCCCGTGCCGTGCGCCTCGACGTACCCGATGGTGCGCGCGTCGATCCCGCCGCGGGCCAGCACCTCGGTGATCAGGGCCCGCTGGGCGGGACCGCTGGGGGTGGTGTGACCCATCGTCCGTCCGTCGTTGTTGACGCCTGACGACTCGATGACCGCCAGGACCCGGTCGCCGTCGCGGTGCGCGTCGTCGAGCCGCTTGAGCAGCACCAGCCCGGCGCCCTCGCCCGGAACGAACCCGTCGGCGGACTCGTCGAAGGTGCGGCACCGTCCGGTCGGCGACAGCGCGTTGCCGGCGCTGAGCATGAGGTACGGCTCCTCGTCGAGCAGCAGGTCGACACCGCCGGCCAGGGCCAGCTCGGACTCGCCCAGCAGCAGGCTCTGCACCGCCAGGTGCACGCTGACCAGCGCCGACGAGCACGCGCTGTCGACCACGAGGTTCGGGCCGGTCAGGTCGAGAAAGTGCGACACGTGCGCCGCGATGTAGTTCTGGTTGATCCCGATGATGGACTCGCGGGTCAGCGGGCGCAGGTAGGTGCGGTGGTTGCCGGTCCGGCTGCCGACGAAGACGCCGACCCGGCGGCCGTGCAGCTCCTCGTCGGTGTATCCGGCGTCACGGACACACTCGACGGCGACCTCCAGCGTCTTGCGCACCAGCGGGTCGAGCTGCCGTGCCGTCTCGTCGTCGAAGCCGAAGTAGGCCGGGTCGAACAGGGCCGCGTCGTCGAGGAAGCCGCCCCACCGGCTCTGGCTGAGCCCTGGGCCGCCACCCGGCCGGTAGAGTGCCGTGACGTCCCACCGGTCCGGCGGCACGTCGCCGACCATGTCCCGCCCGGCGAGCAGCGCCTGCCACAGTTGCCCCGGGTCGGCGGCACCGGGCAGCCGGCAACCCATCCCGATCACCGCGATCCGCACCGGCGTGCCGGGCGGGACGGGCGTCGGTGCGGGCACCACGGCCGGACGGGCCGCCGGGGGGTGCGTGCTCCGGGTGGTGAGGGCCCGGCCGAGCCCGGCCAGCGTCGGATGTTCCTGGAGCAGGCTGGGGTCCACGGCGTCGTGGACCGCCACCTCGAGGTCGCGGACCAGTTCGGCCATGAGCAGCGAGTCCACGCCCAGGTCGACGAGGTTCGTCTCGGGTCGCAGAAGGGACCGTTCGGTACGGGTCGTCCGGGCCACCACGTCGAGCAGCCAGTCGATGTCGTCCGGCCTCGGCTCGTCCCCCGGGTCGAGGACCGGTGCCGTCTCCCCCGGGTCGAGGACCGGTGCCGGCTGCGGCGGGGCGGCGGGGCGGGGCGCGCGGAGGAACTCGTCGGCCGGTACGCCCGTACGACGGGTCAGGCAGGGCAACAGGACCGGCTCGTCCGGTACCCGCAGCGCCAGGTCGAACAGGCGTAGCGCCTCCGCCTCGCCCAGGTCGGGGATGCCGAGGTCGCTCCCGGCGCTGGTGTGCCGCTCCCCCATTCCGATGCCCCGCCAGAGCGGGAACCGTAGCGACCGGACCAGGCACCGGGGTTCGTCGGCGTGCGCCTCGGCGAAGTCGTCGAGGACGCCGTTGGCGGCGGCGTAGTCGAGGTGCCCGCCGGCCAGTCGGGGAGACGAGGCGGCGATCGACGAGAACAGCACCAGCAGCCGCGGCAGCCGGTCACCGAACGCCGCCCAGAGCGTCTCGACGGCGAGCTTCGGCCGGAGCACGTCGGCTGTCTCGTCCCGGGTCCGGGCCAGGAACGACTGGGGCGCGTGCATCACCCCCGCGCAGTGCAGGACCGTGGTGAGGTCGCCTGCGGTGCCCCGCACCCGGTTCATCAGTCGACGCAGCGACGTCACGTCGTCCAGCGGATGGGTGTGGACGGAGAGCGTCACGCCCCGGTCGGTGAGCGCCAGCAGTCGGGTCAGGCGGGCGCGCAGCAGCGGATCGGTCGATTCGGCGGCGGCGAGGGACACCCAACGCCTGCGGACGGGCAGCGGGGAGCGACCGATCAGGACGAGGTGTCGCGCGCCGCGATCGGCCAGGTGGGCGGCGAGGCGCAGGCCGATCGCGCCGGTGCCCCCGGTGATCAGGACGGCACCGTCGTCCAGGTTGGCCAGCGGGTCGGGGTCGGTGGGTCGGGCGAATCCGACCGTGCGGCGCTGCCGTCGGGAGCCGACGTACCGGATCTCGGTCTCGCGGTCGTCGGCCGCGCGCTCGGCGGTGACGGCGGCGGCCAGGTCGCTCCGGTCGCCGTCGACCCGGACGGTGCGGGAGACGACCATGGGCAGCTCTCCGGAGAGGGCACGGTAGAAGCCGGCCAGCACCGACCGGCGGGCACCGCTGACGTGCAGGCAGCGCAGTCCGGTACGCGGAAGCCGGCCGAGCACCTCACGCAGCAGCTCGATCCGCTCGGTGACCAGCGCGCCCGGCTCGCTCCAGTCGACCAGGTCGGCGAGCCCGGTCAGGCCGTCCACGGCGGGCAACGGGTCACCGGGCCGGTGTGCGACGGCGTCGTCGCCGAACAGGGCCGGTGCCAGGTCCGGGTCCGTCGTGACGACCAGGAGGCGGCCCCGCGGGGCGGGCGTGGGCGGTGGCGCGTCCCGCCAGAGCGCGGTCAGGAACTCGGGCGTCGCGGTGGGCGCGGCCCAGTGCTGGTCCCGGCGGAACGGGTAGGTCGGCAGGGAGACCACTGGTGCGGCGGGCACCGGGCCTTCGACCGGGGCGTCACCGGCGGGCGGCCCGGCCTCCAGGACGGCGGCGAGTCCGTCCGCCAACTCGCCGAGGTCAGCCGCCGCGACGGCGACCCGGCAGGCCAGCGCGGCGCGCCCGGTGCGCATCGTCCGGGCGATCGAGGCCAACGGGGGTGCCTGGGGCGACCGGACCACGTCCAGCAGCGCGGCGACCGCTTCCCGCAGGGCCTGCGGGGTACGGGCCGACACCGGCACCGTCACCCGGCCGGTGGGCGGCGCGTCGGCGGTGGGCGGTGCCTCCTCCAGGACCACGTGGGCGTTCGTGCCGCCCATCCCGAACGAGCTGACGCCGGCCCGGCGGGGGCCGCCGCCGGGCGGGGGCTCCCAGGCGGCGCGGTGCACCTGGAGGCGTAGTGGCGATCCGGCCAGGTCGATCATCCGGTTGGTCCGGCGGACGTTGCGGGTGGCGGGGAGGGTCCGGTGGTGCATCGCCAGGATGACCTTGATCATTCCGGCGATGCCGGCGGCCGACTCCAGGTGACCGATGTTGGTCTTGACGGAGCCGATCCCGCAGTGCGGTAGCTGCGGCATCGGGTGCGGGCTGCGGGCGTACAACCGGCGGAAGGCCGTCACCATGGCCGAGACCTCGATCGGGTCGCCCAGCCGGGTGCCGGTGCCGTGTGCCTCCAGGTAGCCGACGGTCGTGGGGTCGACGCCGGCCGCGGTGTACGCGCTGACCAGCAGATCGGCCTGGGCGTCCGGGTTGGGCGCGGTGAACGACTGGGCCTGGCCGCCGTGGTTGACCGCGACCTCGCGGATCACCGCGTGCACCCGGTCCCCGTCGGCGAGGGCCCGGTCGAGGGGCTTGAGCAGCAGCGCGCACGCTCCCTCGCCGCGGACGTAGCCGTCGGCGGCGTCGTCGAACGTGTGGCACCGCCCCCGCGGGCTCAGTACGCCGGCCCGCTGGTACGCGGCGTGCCGTCCCGGGTCGCACAGGACGTTCACCCCGCCGGCGAATGCCTGGTCGCAGATGCCGGCCCGCAGCGCCGCGACGGCGTTGGCGACCGCGACCAGCGACGACGAGCAGAGCGTGTCCACGGCGACGCTCGGGCCGCGCAGACCCAGGGCGTAGGAGACACGGTTGGCCACCAGCGACGGTGAGACCGCCACACTCAGGTGCGGCTCGTCGCGCCCGGCGTGTTCGGCCAGCACGGCGGCGTAGTCGGAGTGGCACACGCCGGTGTAGACGCCGGTCCGGCTGCCCGCCAGCGTGCTGGGGTCCTGTCCGGCGTCCTCGGCCGTCGCCCAGGTCACCTCGAGCATGAGCCGCTGCTGCGGGTCCATGAGCGCGGCCTCACGGGGGCTGACGGCGAAGAACTCGTGGTCGAAGCGGCGGATGTCGTCGAGCAGCGCCGCCCGCCCCACCAGTCCGGGATGGGCGGCGGTGTCCCAGCGGTCGGTCGGGATGTCGCGGATCGCGTCCTCGTCCCGGCCGAGCAGGTCCCACAGTTCCGCGACGCCCGCCGCGCCGGGGAAGCGCCCCGCCATGCCGATCACCGCGATCGGAGCCGCGGTCTGCGGCTGCGGCACGGCCGTGACGGCGGCGATCGGCTCCGGATCGCGGTCCTCGCCGCGGATCACCCGCCCCATGGCGGCGGCGGTGAATGCCTGGAACATGGCGCTGGGATCGATCCGCAGACCGTGCTCGCCCTCAGCCAGCGCCACGACCTCGGCCAGCGCGACACTGTCCAGGCCGTACCGGCGTAGGTCGTCGTCGGCGGCCAGGGTGCCGGCGGGCCGGTCCAACGCCCGTTCGAGCAGCGGCAGCAGCAGCGCGTCCAGGTCGGTCGTGTCGGGGCCGGTGTCCGCCGGCGGGGCGGTCGTGTCGGGGCCGGCGTCCGCCGGCGGGGCGGGGGCACCGGTGGCGGCGACGTGGTCGCCCCAGAGGGCACCGAACACGCTGCTACCGCGGAGCACCTTCACGGTCTCGATGCGGGCCAGCGGCCTGCCGTCCCGCTCACGTAGCAGGGTCGAGGCCAGCACCACCCGGTGGCCGTGTTCCCACCGGAGGTCGTCGAGCCGGTACCGCACCGCGTCCTCGGCACCGCAGTTCGCCAGGTACATGATGTCGCGGCTGACGGTGGCGGCGGCCGTGGCCCACTCGCCGCCGGGTGCCAGCGAGTGCAGGTACCGGCGCTCGCCGTGGTCGTTGATGTGCGGGTACGACGCGAAGTAGAGCAGGCCGAGGGCGTTGACGTCCACGACCGGGTTGAGTTCGTAACGCTCGGTGTGCAGGCCGGAGCCACCCGCTTCCCGCCCACCGTGCGTCTGGAAGTCGTGCAGGAAGTCGAGCTGGTCGGCGGTCGGCTCGCGCACCGGCAGGCAGCCGGGCACCTGTGGCACGCCGGGGACCAGCCAGTTGCGGTCCGAACGGCGGACGAAGACGGTGAGCAACCGGACGTCGACGTGCGCCGTCCCGGTGGTGAAGCGGATGTCGGACAGGAAACGGCGGTCGTCCAGCCTGGTCAGTTGGCCGGTCATCTCGCCCTCGTCCAGCTCGGCGAACGAGGCGAAGGAGGCGCTCGCGGTGTGCCGGACCCGGACGAAGGCGGGGAGCAGTCGCGTGCCGTCGGAGTCGGCGAGCTTGGTCACCGAGGTGCCGAAGTGCTCGCCGATCAGGGACCAGTGCAGGTCGCCGCACTCGCGTAACAGCCAGTTCTCGGAGAGACCGCCGGTGGCGAGCGTCGGCAGGCCCAGGATGACGTGTCGGGCCGTCATGACGGGGTGCCGGGATGCCGGTGGCTCGGAAGCTGTGGCCAGCCGAACGGCTGCCCGCTAGATCCGCCTCTCTCGTGAAATAGACGTCCAGAAGTGGCCAGAGCGCGACTCAAAAGATCACCCCGTGTCATCGACTGCTCTCGGAACGTAGCCCATAGGGCACCGTCCGTCGATAGATACACGTGATTGCTTGGCGACCCGCCCGCCACGACCCGGGGTCATCCCCGGGCCACCTCGACCCCGCCGATCCCCCAGCACAGGCCGGGGTTCGCCGCACCCGCAACAGCGGGACCGAACATCAGGCCCCTAGATCGTTAAGTACTGTTATTGCGATATAAGTCACACTAGACAACCCCGGTTGGGCATGACCACCGTGCCCGCGAAACACCCGGTCGATCCGTCCCGCCACGCGGACAGGGGGCGCTCACGTGCCGGGAAAGCTCCCGCCACAGCAGGGCTGCGGCGGGAGCGGGAGCGCCGAACGACCAATCCGCCCGGTGGACACCGTCGCCCCACCGGGCGGCACCGGTCCGCTCCCTCCCGGGCATCCGGGGCGGTGTGGACCGGGTGGCGTCGAGCGTCACCGGCCTACCGGCTCCTCTGCGGACGCGACCAGCACGTACCAGCCGGCCGACCGGTTCAGCAGTCCGGCATCGACGAGGAGACGCCGGAGGGTGACCGCGTCGAGCACGCCGTCGGTGCACCACGGCCGCAGGCGGTCGGTCACGACCCGCTCGTCGTACCGCTCGTCGGGGGCGAAGCTCTGCCCCGCCACGTGCCGCAGCACCGTCCGCCGGGCACCGTCCTCCTCCGGCAGCCGGACGACGACGTTGCCCCGCACGAAGCCGCGCAACCCCGGATCCGGCTGGTCGGCGACGGCCCGCTCCTCCTGCCGTCGGGCTGCCGTCGCCGCCACCCCGGCGAGGCTCTCCCCCGCCAGCGCGAGCCGCCCGGGGCCGTCCATCCGGAGCAACCCGGCCCGCATGAGCTTTCCGATCGCCGGGGCCGCCTGCTGCCCCGTGAGCCCGGTGGCGGCCAGGATCTCGGTCGAGGTGGCCGCGCCGAGGGTGACGGCGGCGAAGACCTGACGTACGTCGGAGTCGGCGAGCAGCAGTGCAAGCTCTTCAGGGGTCATCGAATTCCCTCCCGGGTGCCGGCCGGCACCTCAGCGGCTCCGGCGACGGAGCATGTCCTCAAGATCGCTGGAGACGGAGTTCAGCTCCGTGCAGTCCGCACCCAGCTCCCGTACGGCGGCGGCGGCCGACCGCTCCGCCTTGCCGAAGATCGCGGCCTCGCCGTCGTCGGGAGCGCCCGAGACCAGACAGCGGAAGGTGAACGTGCGCAGCGACCGCTCGTAGGTCACCGTGCCCTCCGACGTGAAGCGGGCGGAGAAGAGGTCGTGGTCGTCGGCCCGGGCGAGCAGCGCGGCGCGCTGCACGTCGGTGAGCGGGGCGAATTTGCCACGGACGATGACCTTGTAGGTGTTGCTGCTCATGACTGCGGATCTCCCCATCAGAGGGTGGGCCGGTCGACCGGTCGACCGGAGCCGGCCGGCAGGGACGAACGGGGCGCGGACGGTTCCGCCGGTGCCCGGCGTCGGCTCCACCGGACCAGCGGCCCGTCCGGGGACAGGCGGTAGACCGGCCGGGTTCGCGTCCCGCCGACGGTGCCGGGAGTGCGGGCGCTCCGGCCCCGGATACAGCACCATATCCTAATACGGTGCTGTATCTGAAAGCCCGACGTTACCTCCTGGCAAATCATGATCTTTCGCGATTTCGGCTGTCGCCGGCGGTCCCGCGTCCCGCAGAATTAGCCAGGTGTTGATTCGGTACCTCCTCTCCCACGCCCTGTCCCTCCTGGGCAACTCCATGGCCGCGATCGCCCTGCCCTGGCTCGTGCTGGTACGCACCGGGGACCCGGCGGCAGCCGGGGTGATCGCGGCGGTGAGCGCACTGCCCATGCTGCTCGCCGCAGTGGCCGGCGGGCTGGTCGTCGACCGCTTCGGTCGCCGCCGGACGTCGATCTGGGCCGACCTCGCCTCGGCGGTGGCGGTGGCCGCGCTCCCTGTCGTCGACCAGGTCACGGGGCTCACCGTCGGCTGGTTCGTGGTGCTCGGGGTCGCGGGCGCGCTGCTCGACGTGCCGGGCATGACGGCGCGCGAATCCCTGGTGCCGGACGTCGCAACGGCGGCGGGGGTCGGCCTGGAACGGCTGGCGGGCCTGCGCGAGGGGATCAACGGCGTGGTCCTGGTCGTCGGCCCGGCCGCCGCCGGCGGCCTGCTCGTCCTCTTCGACCCGACCACGGTCCTCTGGGTCACCGCGGCGTGTTCGGCGGCGGCGGCCCTGACCACGCTCACCCTCCCGGCCCGGCTGGGTCGAGGTTCGGGTGAGGCGGGCGGCGGGATCCGCACCGAGTTGCTCAAGGGCTTCCGGGTCCTCGGCGGCGACCGGGTGCTCGCCGCGATGACCTTCGTGGTGACGATCAGCGTCCTCGTGCTGGCCCCGCTCCAGAACCTCCTGCTCCCGGTGTACCTCGTCGGCCGCGACTCGCCCGGCGGCTTCGGTCTGATGGTGGCCTTCCTCGCCGTGGGCGGCATCGGTGGGTCGATCGTGTACTCGATCGCCGGGGCGGGCCTGTCCCGGCGTACGGTGTTCGTCGTCGCGCAACTGCTCACCGCGGTGGGTACCGTGGGCCTGGCCCTGCTCCCACCGGTCCCCGTGCTGCTTGCCGCCGCCACGCTCGCCGGCTTCGGCGCAGGGCCCATGCAGGCCCTGGCCCTGGTGTTGGTCACCGAACGCATCCCGGAGCGCTACCGGGGTCGGGTCCTGGGCCTGCAGAACGCCGCCACGACCACGGCGGTTCCGGTCGGTACGCTGGTCGCCGGCCTGCTGATCAGTGGGATCGGCCTGCGTGAGACGGGTGTCCTACTCGCCGTGGCCTGGGGGGTGGTCGCCGCCTTCGCCCTGCTGGTGCCGGCTCTGCGCCGGCTGGAGCCGCCGACGGACGCACAGCGGACACCGGACGCCGACGTCGACCGGGAACCGACGGTGGAGAGCGCGTCGTCGGTCGACTGACGCGCGCTGCCGGCCCCGGGCAGGGGCCGGCAGTTCCCCGGTCAGGGGAAGGCGAAGCGCGAGAGGTGTCCGACGCCGCGCGAGACCGGCAGCTTCGCCAGCACCTTGGTGTCGAGCAGCAGCCGCAGCCGCAGGCCCAGAGGCAACCGTCGGTGGTCGTCCGGGTCGGCGGTGTCGTAGGCCCTGACCGACTCGACCAGCCGCAGGCCCGGGACGTCCTGCGGCACCTCGCGCGGGTCGTCGATGCCCCAGCGCATCTGCGCGCCGGTCTGTCGCATCACCGGTAACGGTCCGCTCAGGCGCACGGTGGCCCGGGAGTACGAGTCGAAGGCGATCTCGCCGCCGAGCGGGAACCGGGCCACGATGGTGCGCAGCATCCGCGGGCCGTCCTGGGCACCGAGGTACATGGCCAGTCCTTCACCGAGCACCAGCACCGGCCGGTCGGTCGGGATCTCCGTCAGCCAGCTCTCCTCGACCACCGAGGCACCGAGGGTGCGGCAGCCCGGACGCGCGGGATAGAGCGCGTCCCGCAGGGCGATGACCTCGGGTTGGTCGATGTCGAACCACCGCACCCCGGGACCAGGGGCAAGCCGTTGCGCCCGCCCGTCGAGGCCACAGCCCAGATGCAGCACGGTGGCCTCGGGGTGGGCGTCGAGGAACCGCCGGGTCCAGCGGTCGAAGAACCGTGTGCGGAGGGCGACACCGACAGCGGTCGCCGGTTGGATCTGCAACTTCGCGAAGTCGTAGTCCAGCTTGTCGAGGATCCCGGCCGCAGTGTGGTCACCGAGTATCGGGTGCGGTGATCGGGCGTCGACGGCCCGCGCGCAGAGGGTGGCGAGCGTCGTCTCCGCCGCTCCGGTCAGCGATACCTTCATTCCACATCCCCAGTCGGGTGGACGCGGGTCCCATGGCACGGGTGGACGGTGCGGCGGGGGCCGGCAGTGGCGGCACACCTGGTGTGGATCTCCGGCCGCAGGTCGATGCTATCGATGCCGGCTACGGTAGGCAAGGAAGCATTGACTTTCCGTCACCATCTTCCGTCCGCTGTGGATCCGCCCGCCACATCCGACCGGCCTGGTGGGCCCCTCCGACACACCGGCGCACCAGGAGCCTGAGTTCTGCGGTGCCGGGATGGTCGCGGACACCCGGTGCGGTCAGCCACCGGTCGGCCAGGACCGGCCACGGGGCGCACGGGGGGATGACCTGGTGACGGAAGCGCCGGCGTCGGGCCAGCCAGCGGGCCACCGCCCGCGCCTCCGCCCCGGGGCGATCGGCGCGGAGCACGTGCAGCGTCCCGTCCGGCACCGCCGCCTCCACCTCGGCCAGGAACGGGATCAGCCGCCGGGCCGGGCCCGACGCACCGCCCGCCGGGCCCGGCCCGGCGACGCTGTGCAGCGCCGGCGGGGCCATCACCGCGGCGGGGGCGGCGACGCCCGTGGCGTCCGGATGATCCACGGCGAGAACCAGGGTGCTCTCCCGACCCGCCAGGTGTACGCCGACCACGCCACGCACGGCGGCCACGAACCCCGGATCGGTCACCAGCCGCCACGCGCGCACCCGGTCCGCCCGCAGGCCGTACTCGCGCCAGATGCGCGAGACCGTGGTCTGCGAGACACCCGTGGCGGCCGCCAGTGCGCGGGTGGTCCAGCGCTCGCCGGTGGGCGGCGGCAGGTCGAGGGTGGCGACCACCACCCGGTGTACGAGGTCGGTGCCGATCGTGCGCGGGGCGCCCCGGCGCGGCTCGTCAGCGAGGCCGGCGAGCCGGTGGACGGCGAACCGGTTGCGCCACTTGCGGACGGTCTCCCGGCAGACCCCGAGTCGTTGGGCCACCTCGGCGGTGGTGTCCCCGGCGGCGCAGGCGAGGACGATGCGGGCGCGTAGCGCGAACGCGGATGTCCCGGCCGGAGTCCGGGCCAACTGCTCCAGCGCGATGCGCTCTTCGGTGGAAATGTGGTAGCCGTCGTCGGCGACAAAGGTCATGGAACATCCCGCCAACGAACTTGAAACTCATCGGCTGAATCTCCGCACGTCGAACGTGGTTCTGGGGATGAGTGATCACCGAATGGGACTTGACGGACGCGCTGCGTAGTAGTGAACATGAGTCCAGAATGACACATCGATCGAGGTGGTGATCGGTCATCAAACCACGCAGAGTCTCACTTGTATCAATGCCGTGGAACAGCGCGACACGACCGTCCATTCAGGTGGGAATTCTACGTTCGGTGGCCGAGGCCGAGGGCTGGCAGGTCGACTCCCATTACGCCTACCTCGACTTCTATTCAATGGCTCCGAAGATTCTCGGGCTGTCCGACGACGACTGGGCCCAGGCGTACGAACTCATCGCCGAGCGGCTCTACCACCTGTCGGTCGGCGACTGGATCTTCAGCCGACGCGGTGCGGCGCCCGAGGAGCGGGCGGCCTACGTCGACCTGCTGCGCTCCAAGCGGGTGGACGAGACCAGCATCGGGGTGATCGACGCGCTGCGGGCGGTGGCCGAACGGCACGTCGCCGCCACGACCGAACGGCTGCTCGCCGCCGAGCCCCAGGTCATCGGGTTCACCAGCATGTTCAGCCAGAATGGTGCGACCCTGGCGGTGGCCGAACGACTCCGCGAGGCGGGCTACACCGGGACGATCGTGTTGGGCGGCAGCAACTGCGAGGGCTCGATGGGCCGCGCGCTGCTGGCCAACTTCCCAGCCCTGGACGCCGTGGTCGACGGGCCGGGCGAGGAGGCGCTCGCCGCCCTGCTCGCCCAGGTGGCGGCAGATCAACCGGTGCGCTCGGCGGGCCGCCTGGTGGCGCGCGGGGAGGGGACCGCCCAGGTCGCCGAACTGATCCCCGCCGACCGGTTGACCGTTCCCATGCCCAACTACGACGGATTCTTCGAGCAGTTGTCGACGGCCGGTCTCGACCGGCTGGAACCGGATGTTTCATTGCCGGTGGAATTCTCACGCGGCTGCTGGTGGGGGGCCAAGACGCACTGCACCTTCTGTGGCCTGAACGGGGCCACGATGCGCTACCGAAGCAAGCACCCCGACTCGGTGGCCGGCGAACTCCGGCACCTGATGGACCAGTACGGCGTGCTCGACTTCTTCGCGGTGGACAACATTCTCGACCTCGGTTATCTGGATACCGCCCTACCGGCGGTCGAAGAACTGCGGTCGGACCATTCCCTGTTCTTCGAGGTGAAAGCCAACATGGAGTGGGCGGACATCCGCCGCATGCGTCGGGCCGGGGTGCGTTCGGTGCAGCCGGGCATCGAGAGCCTGAGCACCGAGGGGCTGCGGGCACTCCGCAAGGGTGCCACCGCCTTCCTGAACGTACGGTTCCTGCTCGGCTGTGCCGAGTACGGGGTGCGGGCGGACTGGAACATCCTCACCGGCTATCCCGGGGAGGCGCCGGCGTCCATTCTGGCCCAGATCGATCTGGTCGCCTCCCTGTCACACCTGGTACCGCCGCACGTGACCCTGATCCGCTTCGACCGCTTCAGTCCCTACGTGGAGTCCCCGGCCGAGTACGGGCTCACGTTGACCAAACCGTTCCCCGGCTACCGCTTCGCCTACCCGGCGCTGTCCGAGTCGGACCTGTGGAACATCGCCTACCACTTCGAGGGTGAGTTCACCGACGACCCCCGCAACGTCGAGTTGCGCCGCCGGTTGGCCGCACGCATCCGGCTCTGGCGCAGCCGTCACGGGGAGGCGTCCTTCACCTACCGGCTCGGCTTCGCCAGCGTCGTGCTCGACGACCGGCGGCCCGGCCTGCCACCGCAGCGGGTCACCCTGAACGGGGACTCGGCCCGACTGTTCCGTGCGGTGATCGGAGGTACCCGGTTCCGGGATCTCCAGGCCCAGGGGTGGGACGGGCCACGCTGGGACGCCGCGCTCGAACTGTTGCAGTCCTGGCAGCGGCGGCGCTGGGTGTTCGTCGAGGGCACCAAGGTGATCGCCCTGGCGGTGCGCTGGCGACCCTCGGCCTACCGCACGCCGCCGGCCAAGGGCACGCCGAAGCGCGTCCGGACCCAGGTCCCGCTCACCCTCTCCAGCCCCGCCACGCGTCGCTGACGTGGTGGCGGTGGACCACCGTCCGTACGACGCCCAGAAGGGAGGAAACATGGGACCGGTTGTCGTGTTCGACTGCATGACCGCAGATTTCCTGAACGACGACCCCAACAACGCCGAGCTGAGCGAGCTGGAACTGCACGAGCTCGAGACGTGGGGGGCCTGGTCGGACGAGGCCGAGCCGACCACGTGAGTCGGCCGGCGTGAGCCGCCCAGCGGACGCGTCCTGACCTGACCGGCGGGGCGTGACCAGTCGACGGGCGAGCGGGTCCGGGAGGAGGGTGATGATGACCGTGACAGCGGTGGTGACGTGCATGTTGCGCAGGGTCGAGTACCAGGCGTTCCCTGCGGAGCAGACGATCACCGTCCGGTGTACGGCCGTCGCCGACACGGCGCTGGCCCACGGCTACGGCACTGCCGTCACCGAAGCCGTCGCACGGCGTAAGGCACTGTCCGAAGCCGTCGAGCGCATGCTCGCGTGTACTCCCTTCGCCCTGCTCGCCCGCCCGTCGACCAGCCGGGCCACCGCAGCCGACGCGCGGTCCGGCCCCGACGGTGCGCGTACGGTCCCACCGGGATGCCGGCTGCGCCGCTACCGGGCGCTCGACGGTGGACCGGACCTGGCGGTCCCGCTCTTCTGGTCCGCGCCGTGGGTGGCGGGCACGGAGTTGGCCGAGGGGACCCTCACCCCGCCCGTGGCGCGACTGTCCAGCACGATCGGCTGGGCGGTGGCGCCGACACCCGACGCGGCGCTGCGGGGGGCGGTGCTGGAACTGACCGAACTCCTCGACCACGGCGCCTTCCTCTACCGGTCACTCGCCGTCACCCCGGCCGGACGCTGCGGTACGGCGGCGACTGACCGGGCCGAGGTGGAGACGATCCCCCTCTCCTTCGTCGGGGGTACCCCGGTGGTGCTGGTCGTGGCCCGAGCCGGCCGGCGGATGCCCGCGACGGGCCTGGGCGCGGCGCAGACCGTCGCCGCCGCCACCGAGCGCGCCCTGCTGGAACTGGCACAGGCCGAGACCATGTGGCGGGCCAACGAGACGGCGGTACCGGCCGAGCGGTACTTCCTGCGTCGCTTCGAACGCTGGCCCCTGCTGCTACGGTGCGCCACCCTCGACTTCGAACCGGTCCCGGCCCCCGTCCCCGGCCGGCCTCCCGAAGCACCCGAGCAGGAGTTGGCAGCCGCCGGTGTACGGGTCTGGGCCGACACCGGGGAGCTGGCGGTCACCGCGCCCGAACTACCGACCACCCGGCTGCACTTCGCGCACGCCGTCTCCCGACCACAGCCGCTCCTGGGCCTCGTCCGCGCGGGCGTTCCCGTCTTCGACATGGGAGAAGTGAGGAAGATCCTTGACGACCGAGTACGCAGACAACGACCTCTTGACCGCCGTCCTGCAGGGCGGGGCACAACGCGATGACGTCCCACCGGAACGGGAGACGCCCATCGGCACCGCCCTCACCGCCGTGCGCGACTGGCTGACCGCCGAGCGGCTCACACCCGACATCCGCAGGTACGGCCCGGACACCGCACCCACCTACGAGGTACGTCTGCACGACGCCGACGGCGTGCTCTGTTCCCGCAGCTCCGGCAAGGGCCTCGGCCACCGGAGCCTGGCGAGCGCCCTGTTCGAGAGCGCCGAGCACTACCACCTGGACTGGCGGCGCGACGCGGGCGGCGGCTGGAGTGGCTTCATGCCCGGCCGGGCGGTGGCCGGGCAACCCACCGCGCGCCGTTCGGCGCTGCTGCGGCGGCTGGGCGGGATCATGCCGGACTCCTCGGTCTTCACCCGCGACTATGTTCCGGTCGCTACCACCCTCGGGCAGGACGGCGGCAGCTCCCACCGCCAGCCGGTGTTCCTGCGCGACGGGGGCTACCAGAACTGGCCGCATCCGCAGGACGACGGAGCCTTCCGTCCGCTGTGGCACTACACCTCGAGCGCCGGCTACGCCGCCGGCACCACTCTGCACGAGGCGTTGGTCCATGCGATCAACGAGGTCATCGAGCGGGACGCGTGGTCCTGTCAACTCGCCCGCAGCTACTTCGGCCTCGGCGAGCCCGGCCTGGTGGTGGTCGATCCGGCGACGCTCACGACGGAGCTGCGGGCCCTGGCCGACGACGTGGAGGAGCTGACCGGCGCGCCGATCCTCATCGTGTCGATCACCTGCGACACCGGGGTGCCCGCCTACGTGGTCTGCGACGGCAGCGCCGACGAGGTGATCCGTCTCATCGGCAGCGGCGCCTCGCCGGTGCGCGCCTACGCCCTCCAACGCGCGTTGCTGGAGTATCTCCAGGTACGCACCATGTTCCAGCACGGGCCGGTGAACGCCGACACCGAGGCGGGGCAGATCACCTCCGCACTGGCCCGCTATCCCCGGCACCTGGCCGCCGCCCGCTTCGACGTCCGCACGTTGCCCCGACGCACCGAGCCCTTCCGTCCCGAGGACGGGCTGCCCGTCGAGGCCACGCCCGAGCAACTGCTCCGCCATCTGGTTGATCGGCTGGCCGCGGTCGGGGTGCACGCCTACCACCGGGTGCTCACCCGACCGGGGTCGATCACCGTGGTCGACGTGGTGGCACCGGGGCTCGAACTGCTCGACAAGGCACGTGCGGGTTACCCGGTGCTGCCGACCGGGCGGCTCGGTGCGGCCATGGCCGGGCAGGGAGGCGCACGGCCATGAGACTCGTCCTCGTCGCGCCCCCGTGGAACAGCCTCTACCGGCCGTCCATCCAGGTCGCCTCGCTGATCGCATTGGCCGCCGGGTCCGGGGGCGGTCCCGTGACCGCCGAGTACATCTACCTGGACTGGTTCGAGTTCGCCGTCAAGGAGCTGGACTGCGAGCCGGCGCGGTTCGCCGCCGTCTACGACACCATCGGCGAGGAACTCTACGGCCTCGGCGTGGGTGACTGGATCTTCGGGCGCGGCCTGCCCGCGGCGCGCGACGAGGACGAGGAGGCCGCCCGTGCCGAGTACGCCGGATTCCTCCGTGCCCGCGGCGTCTCCGCCGAGTTGGTGGACCTCGTGCTGGCGATGCGTGCCAGCGCGCCCCGGTTCGTCGCCGACACCGCCGACCGGCTCCTGGACACCGGCGCGCAGGGGTTCGGATTCACCACCTCGTTCAGCCAACTGGTGCCCGCCCTGGCGGTCGGCCGGGCCATCAAGGACCGGGCCCCCGACCGGCTGGTCTTCCTCGGCGGCGCCAACTGCGACCGGCCGATGGGTGAGGCGGTCATGCGCGCCTACCCGTTCGTGGACCTGGTCGTGCAGGGTGAGGGGGAGGCCGCGGTCGCCGCGCTGTGCGCGGCCGAGGACCCGAGCGTGCCGATCTCGGCACCGGGGGTGGTGACCCGCGCCGGCACCCGGCTGGTGGTCAGCACGCCGGTGGTGCAGTCGGTCGACGCCGTGCCGGTGCCCCGCTACGACGACTACTTCCGCCGGCTGGCGGAGCTTCCCTGGAGCGAGCTGATCCGTCCCCACGTGGCGCTGCCGTTCCAGATGTCGCGCGGCTGCTGGTGGGGCGAGAAGATGCACTGCACGTTCTGTGGCGAGAACGGCAGCGGCATGCCGTACCGCAGCAAGCCGGGCCGGCAACTGGTGCACACCCTGCGTGAGCTGACCGAGCGGCAGGGGGTGCTCGACACGTACGCGGTGGACACCATCCTCGCCAAGGACGACAACGGACTGGCCGAGCTGGCCGAGGCCGAGGTGGACGTGACCACCTTCTTCGAGGTCAAGGCGAACCTGGGACCCAGGGCGCTCGGGCAGCTGCGGGCGGCCGGGGTGATGACCGTGCAGCCGGGCATCGAGAGCCTCAGCACCGGGTCGCTGAAGCTGCTCCGCAAGGGTGCCACCGCCTTCCACAACCTGCGTTTCCTGGTGCTCTGCCGCGAGCTGGGCATCGAGGTCGGCTGGAATCTACTCTCCGCGATGCCCGGGGAGCAGGCGGAGATGCTGGAGGAACAGCTTCGGCTGATCCCCTTCCTGTCGCACCTGGACCCGCCGTCCACGGTGAGCAAGGTCCGCGTCGACCGCTACAGCCCCTACTTCGAGAGGCCGCAGGAGTTCGGGATCGAGCTGCGCGGACCCGAGGCGAAGTACCGTTTCGTCCACCCGGGCGACGACGTGGACCGGGCGACGCTCGCCTACTCGTTCGACCACGCCGAGCCGGACGCCGCCGACGGCGCGCTGCTGCTGACCCTGCGCCGGCGGCTAGGCGCCCGGGTCGGACTGTGGAAGAAACTGCACCCGCAGAGCCGCTTCACCTACCGCCTCGGCCCCAGCGTCACGGCGGTCCACGACCATCGTCCGCACGTCGGACGGGGTCGGGAGGTGCTGCGGGGCTGGGAGAACGTCCTGTTCCGTGGGCTGACGCACGGGGGTCGGATCACCGGGTCGGTGGCGGCGGCCGTCGAGGCGGGTGCCACACCGGAGCAGGCCCACGGGAAGCTGGCCGAGTGGTCCGTGCGCGGCTGGGTGTTCCTGGAGGCGCCGCAGGGGCTGGTCCTGGCCGTACACGACAGCGGGCGCGACGAACTGGGTCGGGCGATGGCCTTGGGAGGGCGTAGTGCAGCAGCGTGACCTGGAACCGTTCGAGACCACGTCCGCCGACGGCGCCCGGTTGCACGGCATGCGCAGGCCGGGGACGGGGACACCGGTGGTGCTGGTGCACGGGGTGGCGATGGACTGGCGGATCTGGGCCGACTCGGGGTTCCTCGACGCCGTTCCCGACGCCGACCTGCTCGCCCTCGACCTGCGGGGGCGGGGGGCCAGCGAACGCGTCGGCGTGCCGCAACGGCACGGTATCGACAGGCACGTCGAGGACGTCCGGGCGGTGATGGACCTCTTCGGGCATCCCGAGTACACGGTGTTCGGTGTCTACTTCGGCGGGCGGACGGCCCTGCGGGTCGCCGCGGACGATTCGAGGGTGACCCGGGCGTACTCCTTCTGCGCGCACGCCGAGGAGGTGGAACTCCCCGACGACGCGGTCGAGCAGGAGGCGGCGGCGATCGAGGCCCCCGACGGACACCGCTACCTGACCGACCACTTCCACCGGGTCGGCGCGCCCGACTGGATGGTCGACGCGTGCCGTCGGGTCGACCTGCCGGAGCTGGCGGCGGTCACCCGTGGCCTGTGGTACGGCTCTGCCCGGGCCGTCCAGCGTCGGGACCCGGGCCAGGAACTCGTGCTCGTCACCGCCGGGGGCGACCCGGAACTCGACGTCTTCACCGCGGGTGAGCGCCGCCTCGGTGCCCGGATCTGGTTGGTCGACAGCCCCACCCGGGTGCGGGCGGCCCACCGCCTCGCCGAGGTGGGAGCGCGCGTGGCGACCGAGGCCGCCGGGCAGGCCGCTGGTACGGGTGCCCGATGACGCCCAGCCAGGACGCGCAGTGGCGGCTGCGGGTCGGCCTGCTGCCCGCCGGCGATCCGCAGGCCGACGCGTTGCGCGCCCTCGCGACCCGGCCCCGCGCCCACCGCATTCCCGCCGTCGCGCCGGTCGGGCCGGACACCGGCCGCCCCGGACCGGTACGGGATCTGGTGGTCGAGGACGGAGTCCTGGCGCACGGGCCGCCCGGTGACGGACCGGCCCGGTGGTACGCCCTGCCGGGCTTCGTGGACGCGCACGCGCACGTGTCGTCGTCCGGCGATCTGGTCGGTCTGCTCACCCACGGCGTGACGTCGTACCGCCAGATGTGGGGCGAGCCCGCGCACCGCTACGTGGCGGGCGTGCACCGGGCCCGGACCGCCGTGGTGCCCCGCGCCTGGGTCAGCACGGCGGTGGTCGACGGCCCGACCACCCGGGTGCCGGGCGGGGCGATGGTGGTGGACGACCGGCACTCGGCCGACCACGTGCTCAACGAGGCGCTCGGCTTCGGCTTCGACGGCATCAAGGTCTATGACGACGTGGAACCCGCCTGGTTCGCGGCGATCACCGCCGCCGCCGACCGGGTGGGTCTCCCGGTGGTCGGACACGCCCCCGAACGGGTGCCGATCGCCGAGGCGCAGGCCGCGATGTGGTCCACCGAACATCTCTACGGTCTGGTGCCCAACATCTTCCGGCTCCCCGGTGACCGGCGGTGGCAGGTCCTTTCCGCCGCCCTCGACCGGGTGGAGGCGGAGGCCGCCGCCCGGGTCGAGGGGTACGCCGGACGTTTCGTCTGTCCCACCCTGGTCACCTGGCGGGCGTTGACCGGCGAACGGCGGTGGACGCGTCCCTCGCCCACCGCCCTGGCGCTGGCCGACGCGGGTCGGACGCAGGCCTGGACCGTGGCCGCCCGCGGGGCCCTCGCTCTCGACCGCGCCGCGGCAGCCGAGCGTGGCGGGCTGGTGGACCGGCTCGGTGGCCTGGTCCGCGCCGTCGCCGACGCGGGGGCACGCGTGCTGGTCGGCACCGACTGCGGCAACCCGTTCGTGGTGGCGGGCCCGTCGTTCCACAAGGAGCTGGCCGAGTTGTCCCGCGCGGGAATCCCCTTCGCCGCGGTGCTGCAGGCGGCCACCGGAGCGGCCCACGCCGCGATGCGTCGGGGCCCGGCCGCGACCACCGAGGCCGATCTGGTGCTCTACCGGCGGCTGCCGACCACGGTGGCCGACCTCACCCGTCCCGACGCCGTCCTGGTCGACGGCGTCCTGCTCGACGCCGGGGATCTCGACGAACTCTGGTCCCTGCGACTGACCACCGCCGGGCTGAACGCCGGGGTCTGGCCCCGGGGCGGGCTCGACCCGGTGCCCGCCCTATCACGGGAGAAGGAGAGAGCTGGTGCAGGCTGACAGGTGCCCGGTCACCGGGGCCACCGCCGCGACGGCGAGGGACTCGGTCGACTTCGACTTCTTCGCCGCGCCGCAGGCGTACCGGCGCGTCGCGGCGGAACACGCCCGCGACGGCGCGTTCCACAGCTCGCACGGCGGCAGCTTCTGGGCCCTGTCCACCTACGAGGGGATCTGCGCCGCGTTCCGCGACGAGGACACCTTCAGCGTG
The DNA here is from genome assembly GCF_049178995.1 of Micromonospora sp. WMMD735. Lineage (NCBI taxonomy): Bacteria > Bacillati > Actinomycetota > Actinomycetes > Micromonosporales > Micromonosporaceae > Micromonospora > Micromonospora sp. WMMD735. Next base: position 214,389 of record NZ_JBMHMJ010000002.1, on the reverse strand, counting down.
TCCCGGGTCAGCGCCGCCGAGGGTGCCGAGGACGAGCGCTGGATCCCCCTGACGATCCAGGGTCGCGCCCACACCGAGTGGCGGCGACACCTGGCGGCCTGGTTCACCCCGCAACGGGCGCGGGATCTGACCCCCGCGATCAGGGCGAACGCCCGGCGGCGCATCGAGGCGTTCGTCGACCGGGGCGAGGTCTCCTTCTCCGACGAGTTCGCCCGCCCGTACGTGCTGGAGAACCTCATGCTGGCGGTCGGGTGGCCGCGGGCGGACCTCGATCACCTGCTCGCCATCAACGTGGCGATGATCCGGTCCCGGGAGGCGCCGGACCCACGCCAGGCGTTCAACGCCGAGACCGCGTTCCCCGCGCTCCAGGAGTACGTGCGGCGGCACGTGGCGCGGCGTCGTGCGGAGCCGGTCGAGGCAGACCTGACCACCGCCACCTTCGACTGGGACATCGACGGTTCCCCGGTCAGCGACGCCGACCGGGAGTCCCTGCTCACGGTCCTCTTCCTGGCCGGGGTCGACTCCACCGTCAACCACATGGCCAACGGCATCCAGCATCTCGCCCACCACCCGGGGGACCGGCGCCGGTTCCTGCGCGAGCCGCAGATCCGGCCGGCTGTGGTGGAGGAGTTCCTCAGGGTGAACTCCTGCATGTATCCCGGTCGGCTGGCCACCCGGGAGGGTGCGGGCGGGGTCGCGTCCCGGGGCGACACGGTGCTGCTGCCGCTGGCCCTGGCGAACTACGACCCGGCGGTCTTCCCGGACCCGGAGCGGGTCGACTTCGACCGGACGCAGAATCCGCACATCGCCTTCGGCACCGGTCACCACCAGTGTCTCGGTGCCGCCTACGCCCGCGCGCAGATCCTCACCGCCTGGGAGGAGTGGCACGAGATGATCCCCGACTACCGGCTGCCCGAGCCGACGGCGGAACCACCCTTCCTCCGTAACGTCTACGACCTGCGCATCATCTGGTGATGACGTGATGAGCGACGCTGGCCGCGCGGCACTCGTCTCGATGCCCTGGAACAACGTCCACCGCCCGTCGATCCAGATCGGCACCCTGCGGGCGGTGGCCGAGGCGGAGGGCTGGGAGGTGGTTTCCGACTACGCGTACCTCAGCTTCTACGCCCTGGCCGGACGGATGCTCGGGCTGTCCCCGGACGACTGGGCGGCGGCCTACACGCGGGTCGCCGAGGGCCTCTACCACCTGTCGGTCGGCGACTGGGTGTACGCCCGGCGGGCGGCCGGCGACGCCGAGCGTGCCGCCTACTACACGCTGCTGCGGGAGCGGGGGATCACCGAGCGGGAGATCGCGCTGGTCGACGCGTTGCGCGCGGTCGCCGACCGGCACGTGGTCGAGACCGCCGAGGGGCTGCTCCGGGCCGCGCCGCAGGTCATCGGGTTCACCACGACGTTCAGCCAGAACGGTCCGACGCTCGCGGTCGCGGAACGGCTCCGGGCGCAGGGGTACACCGGGACCATCGTGCTCGGCGGCAGCAACTGCGAGGGGCCGATGGGCCGTACCCTGCTGGCGAAGTTCCCGGCGGTCGACGCCGTGGTGGACGGGCCGGGCGAGGACGCCTTCGTCGCGTTGCTGCGGCAGGTCGCGGCGGGTGGCCCGCTCGCGGCGGCCGGTCGCCTGGTGGTACGCGGGCAGGACGCCGCGGCCACGTCCCGGGCGCTGCCGGCCCGGCGTACCACCGCGCAGCTCGTGGTGCCCCGGCCCAACTACGACGGCTTCTTCGAGCAGTTGCGGGAGGTCGGCCTGCATGCCCTGGAGCCCGACATCACGCTTCCGGTGGAGTTCTCCCGGGGCTGCTGGTGGGGGGCGAAGACGCACTGCACGTTCTGCGGGCTCAACGGTGCCACCATGGAGTTCCGCAGCAAGCACCCGGATTCGGTGGCCGAGGAACTGCACCACCTGATGGACCGGTACGGGGTGCTCGACTTCTTCGCCGTGGACAACATCCTCGACCTGGGCTACCTGGAGACGGCGCTGCCCCGGGTGGAGCAGATGCGCACGGACCACTCGCTCTTCTTCGAGGTGAAGGCGAACATGGACTGGGCGCAGATCCGGGCGATCCGGCGGGCGGGGGTGCGTTCGGTCCAGCCCGGGATCGAAAGCCTCAGCACCGAGGGACTGCGGGCGTTGAAGAAGGGCGCCACCGCGATGCAGAACGTCCGGTTCCTGCTGGGCTGCGCGGAGTTCGGGGTGCTGCCGGTGTGGAACATCCTCACCGGGTATCCCGGGGAGACCCCCGCGTCCCTGCTGTCCCAGCTCAACCTCGTGGCCTCGCTGACCCACCTGGAACCGCCCGACGCGGACATCCTCGCCGTGCACTTCGACCGGTTCAGCCCGTACGTGGAACGGCCCGGGTCGTTCGGGTTGACCCTGTCGCGTCCCTTCCCCGGTTACCGGTTCGCCTATCCCGGGCTCTCCGACGAGGAACTCTGGGACATCGCGTACCACTTCGAGGGTGACTTCCACGACGACGCGCGCAACGAGGAGCTGCGCCACCGGTTGGCCGCCCGGGTGCGGCTGTGGAAGGCGCACCGGCACACCGCCCGTTTCACCTACCGGCTCGGCTTCAGCTCGGTCGCCCTCGACGAGCAGCGGCCGGGTCTGCCGGCGGGTCAGACGGTCCTCACCGGTGACGAGGCGCGGCTGTTCCGTGCCCTGATCGGGGGTACCCGCTTCCGCGACCTGCAGGCCGGGCACTGGTCGGGCACGCGCTGGGAGCCGACACTGGAGTTGCTGCACGCCTGGCAGCGCCGACGTTGGGTGTTCATCGAGGGGGCCAAGGTGATCGCCCTGGCGGTGCGGCACCGTCCCTCGGCGTACCGCACACCACCGGCGCAGAGCACTCCCCGCCGGGCCCGGACGCAGCCGCCCGTCGTGTTGGAGACGCCGACGGTCCGGGGTTGAGTCGACGGCCGTGGCACCGGCGGTTCGGCCGGCGTGACGGGATGCGACTGCTAGGTTATCGACAGTGGACAGATCCGGGAGAGGTCCGGTCGTGGTGAACGGTCCGCCCGACGACGCAGAGGTGAGGTGTCCGGTGCCCCCGGCCGACGAAGAGCCGCAGTCCGACTCCGCTGACCGTCCGCCGTCCTGCGGGGACATCGTCGGCCTGCTGGCCGAGCCGGCCCGGCGGTCGGCGTTCGCCGCGCTCGTGCTCGGGGCACGCACCGTGGGGTCGGTGTCCGAGCAGACCGGGCTCACCCCCAAGGCCACCGCGGGCGCCCTGCGTCGGCTGGTGGACGGCAGGATCGTCGCCGAGGACCGGGCCACCAACACGTACGCCCTGGTGGACGACGCCTTCCGCCGTGCGGTCCAGGCCGAGGTCCGGGTTGCCGGCCGCAGTGGCGGGGACGGCGCGGGGGCCTACTTCCGTCGTGGCCGCATCACCGCCATCCCCGCAGACGCCGAGGTGCGGGCCCGGGTGCTGGCCGTGGTGGTCGACACCTTCTCCCCCGGAGAGGTCTATCCCGAGGCCCGGGTCAACGCCCTGTGCGGCGAGTGGTTCGACGACTGGGTGGCCCTGCGTCGTGCCCTGGTGGACGAGGGGCTGCTCACGCGCAACCAGGCCGGCACCGCCTACGAGCGCGCCTGACCCGTGCCGGGCGTGATCGTGACCCCGGTCGCCGATGCCCGGCCCGCCGACGTGGTGGCCCTGCCCTGGCACCACGGCACGCGCCCGGGGACGTTCGCCCTGCGTCGCGGGTTCACCGGCCGCGCCGGTCAGGTCGTCGCCGAACCGGGCCCGGACGATCGGGTGGTGCTGCTCAACGTCGGCCTGGGTCCCGCCGGGGCAGCCACCCCGGCGACCTTCCGCCGGGCGGCGGCCGCTGCCGTCCGGGCCGCCGGCCCAGCCCGTACCCTGCGGCTGGACCTCGCCGAGACGACGGAGGGCCCGGTGTCCGCGGGTTCCCGTGCCCGTGCGGTGGCCGAGGGTGCGGTGCTGGCCGCCTACCGCTACGACCGCCACCGCAACGGTGCCGCTCCGCCCCTGGGTGAGATCACCATCCGCACCGCGCACCCCGGTGCGGTGGCCGAGGGCGTCGCGGTCGCCGATGCCGTCTGCCTCGCGCGGGATCTGGTGAACAGTCCCGGCGGCGCACTGGGCCCGACGGAGTTCGGCCGGCGCGTCGCCGGCCTCGCCGGTGGTGCGCTGTCCTGCGTCGTGCACCACGGCGAGGCGCTGCACACCCTGGGCATGGCGGGCCTGCTGGCGGTGGCCCGAGGTTCGGCCGAGCCGCCGTGCCTGGTGGAACTCCGGTACGACCCTCCGGCGCCCGGACGAAGCGTCACCCTGGTGGGCAAGGGGATCACCTTCGACTCGGGCGGGCTCTGCCTGAAGAGCCCACCCGAGATGCGGACGATGAAGGCCGACATGGGCGGGGCCGCAGCCGTCGTCGGTGCGGTCTGCGCCGTGGCTGCCCTGCGCCTGCCGGTGGGGCTGCGGGCGCTGCTCCCGCTCGCCGAGAACATGCCCGGCCCGGCGGCCCTACGCCCGGGGGACGTCGTCCGGCACGCCGACGGGACGACCACGGAGGTCCTGAACACCGACAACGAGGGCCGGGTGGTGCTGGCCGACGCTCTGCTGCTGGCCCGCGACCCGGCCCCGGACGTCCTGATCGACGTGGCGACCCTGACGGCGGCGGTGCCGCACGCGCTCGGGACCCGCGCGGCGGCCTACTTCGCCCGGGACGATGCGCTGGCCGCCGAGGTGTCGGCCGCCGCCGCCCGGTCCGACGAGCTGTTCTGGCGTCTCCCGCTGTGGGAGTCCGAGCGGCGTCACCTCAGATCGTCGGTGGCGGATCGGGCGAACGCCGCCTTCCGCCCTGGCGACGCGATCCAGGCGGCGCTCTTCCTCCGGGAGTTCGTGGGGCCACGGCTCCCCTGGGTCCATGTCGACCTCGGGGCAGCCGCGTTCAACGACGAGGCCGCCTTCGACGAGACCCCGCACGGGGGCACGGGCTTCGGGGTACGGACCCTGGTGGAGTTTCTACGCGGTCCGCAGTAGGGCGGCCCCGGTCGCGGCTGGGCGCGATGGCTGGTTCATGCCGGTGGACGCGTCCCCCGTGCCGCGTCGGCGTGGACTTTTCGCGGTTCGAGCGAAAGTCGGTCGTGATTCGACAGAAGGCATGGACAGCGGAATCGAAACAGCTTAATGTCTTCGCCATCACGCAAGTGTTTCAGCGAGGTGAACCGGCGGCGCGGTGATCCATCGACCCCCTCCCCCGCTACGGCATCCGGCGCGACGGCGCGCGCCCGCCCTGGCAATCGAACGTCAGGAAGGGACGGACAGCCAGTGTCCTCACACCATGGCGCGTTCGGCCGGCGAACGGCGTCGGTCAGCTCCGCACTGCTCCTGGTCGCCGCCGCCGGGCTGCTCGCCCTCGGCAGCCCGGCCCCCGCCCAGGCCCACACCATCAACCCCACCGACTTCCAGCAGGTCACCCTGGCCAAGGGGGAGCCCGAGGTCGGCGAGCCCATGACCATCGCGGTGCTGCCCGACCGGTCGGTGCTGCACACCGCCCGCAACGGCACCCTGCGGCGCACCGACGCGGCCGGCACCACCACCGTGGTGGGCACGATCCCCGTCTACACCCACGACGAGGAGGGCCTGCAGGGCGTCGGGGTGGACCCGAACTTCACCACCAACCGGCACGTCTACCTGTACTACGCCCCGCCGCTGTCCACCCCCGCCGGGGACGCCCCGGCCACCGGCACGGACTTCTCCGCCTGGCAGGGCGTGAACCGGCTGTCCCGGTTCACCCTCAACGCCAACTGGACGCTGAACACGTCCAGCCAGGTCACCATCCTGGACGTGCCGGCCGACCGGGGCATCTGCTGCCACGTCGGCGGGGACATCGACTTCGACGCGGCCGGGAACCTGTACCTGTCGACAGGCGACGACAGCAACCCGTTCGACTCCGCCGGCTATTCGCCGATCGACGAGCGGACCAACCGCAACCCCGCGTACGACGCGCAGCGCAGCGCGGCCAACAGCAACGACCTGCGCGGCAAGATCCTGCGGATCAGGGTGAACGCGGACGGCAGCTACTCGATCCCGGCCGGGAACATGTTCGCCCCGGGCACCGCACGGACCCGCCCGGAGATCTACGCGATGGGGTTCCGCAACCCGTTCCGGATGAGCGTGGACAGGGCCACCGGGGTGGTCTACGTCGGCGACTACGGCCCGGACGCCGGCACCACCGGCGCGCGCGGCCCCAGCGGGCAGGTCGAGTTCAACCGGGTGACCGGGCCGGGCAACTACGGCTGGCCGTACTGCACCGGCACCAACACCGCCGCCGAGACGTACGCGGAGTGGGACTTCGCCGCCGGGACCGCGGGTGCCAAGTACAACTGCGCCGGTGGGCCGACGAACAACTCGTTCCGCAACACCGGCCTGCCCACCCTGCCCGCGGCACAGCCGGCCTGGATCCGCTACGCCGGTGACGCCGGCACCCCGGCGGAGTTCGGCGGCGGCTCCGAGTCACCGATGGCCGGCCCGGTCTACCGCTACAGCGCGTCGAACCCGTCCACCACGAAGTTCCCGCAGTCCTTCGACGGCCAGTTCTTCGCCACCGAGCTGGGCCGGGGCTGGATCAAACCGATCCACGTCAACGCCGACGGCTCCCGGGGCGCCATCGACGCGTCGTTCCCCTGGAACGGCAAGCAGGTGATGGACTCCACGTTCGGCCCGGACGGCGCGCTGTACGTCCTCGACTACGGCACCGGCTACTTCAACGGTGACGCCAACTCGGCGCTGTACCGGTACGACTACGTCGGCGGTGGCAACCGCGCGCCGACCGCCGTCGCCGCCGCCGACCGGACCTCCGGGGCGGCCCCGCTCACGGTGGCCTTCTCGTCGGCCGGGTCCTCGGACCCGGAGGGTGGGGCGCTGACCTACTCGTGGGCGTTCGGTGACGGCACCACCTCCACGGCGGCCAACCCCAGCAAGACGTTCACCGCCAACGGCACCTACGACGTCACCCTGACCGTCCGTGACCCGCAGGGCGCGACCGGCACGGCCAGCGTGCAGATCGGCATCGGCAACACCGCCCCGACGGTCACCATCACCGGCCCGGCGAACGGTTCGCTGTTCTCCTACGGCGACACGGTGCCGTTCAGCATCACCGTCACCGACCCGGAGGACGGCACCATCGACTGCACCAGGGTGAAGATGACCTACGTGCTCGGCCACGACCAGCACGGCCACCAGATCACCGCGAAGAACGGCTGCTCCGGCACGATCACCATCCCGGTCGACGGCGAGCACGACGACGCGGCGAACATCTTCGCGATCTTCGACGCCGAGTACACCGACGCCGGTGGGCTGACCACCCACCGGCAGCACACCCTCCAGCCGCGCAAGCGCCAGGCCGAGCACTTCAAGACCTCGTCCGGGATCACCGTCTACGACAAGACCCCCGCCGAGGGTGGCAGGACCGTCGGCAGCATCGACAACGGCGACTGGATCGCGTTCGAGCCGTACCGGCTGGACAAGGCCACCTCGTTCAGCGCCCGGGTCTCCTCCAACGGTGTCGGCGGCACCCTCCAGGTGCGGACGGGTTCACCCACCGGCACCGTGCTGGGTCAGGCGACCGTCCCGGTCACCGGCGGCTGGGAGACCTTCACCACCGTCACCGGCACCCTCTCCGGCGCGCCGGCCAGCACCGGCACGCTCTATCTCACCTTCGCCGGGGGCACCGGGGCGCTGTTCGACCTCGACACGTTCACGTTCGTCACCGGCGGCACCGCCGGTACCGGGCCGATCGTCGGGCTCGGCGGCAAGTGCCTCGACGTCCGCAACGCCGCCACCGCCGACGGCACCCAGATCCAGATCTACACCTGCAACGGCACGGCCGCCCAGACCTGGACGGTCACCCCGAACAGCACCGTCAAGGCGCTGGGCAAGTGTCTCGACGTCTCCGGCGGTGGCACCGCCGACGGCACCAAGATCCAACTCTGGACCTGCAACGGCACCGCGGCGCAGAACTGGTCCGCCCAGGCCGACGGCACCCTGCGCAACCCCCAGTCCGGCAAGTGCCTCGACGTGTCCGACAACAGCGCCACCGACGGCCAGGCCGTCCACCTCTGGACCTGCCTGGCCGCCGCCAACCAGAAGTGGACCCTGCCGTGACCCGGCAAGCGGGGCACCCGGCACCCTCCTCCACCCGTCCGGGAGAGTGACATGCGCAGACTCCTTCGATCCGTCCTCGGCGCGGTGACCGCCGCCGCCGCGGTGCTCGCCGTCCCGACGCCGGCCGGTGCGGCCGACGCCCCGTACGACGTGCTGGTGTTCTCCAAGACCGCCGGGTTCCGGCACGACTCGATCGCCGTCGGTATCCAGGCGATCCGGGAACTCGGCACGGCGAACGGTTTCACCGTGACCGCGACCGAGGACGCGTCCCGGTTCACCGCCGCGAACCTGGCCCAGTACGAGGCGGTGGTCTTCCTCAACACCACAGGTGACGTCCTGGACGCCGCACAGCAGTCCGCCTTCGCGTCGTACGTCGACGGCGGCGGCGGGTACGTCGGCGTCCACGCCGCCGCCGACACCGAGTACGGCTGGTCGTACTACGGCAGCCTGGTGGGGGGCTACTTCGCCTCGCACCCGGCCATCCAGCAGGCCAACGTCCGCGTCGAGAACCGGGCGCACCCGGCCACCGGGCACCTGCCGCAGACCTGGACCCGCACCGACGAGTGGTACAACTTCCAGACCAACCCGCGCTCGGGTGCCCGGGTCCTCGCCACCCTGGACGAGTCGTCGTACTCGGGCGGCTCGATGGGCGGTGACCATCCGATCTCCTGGTGCAAGACGGTCAACTCCGGCCGGTCGTTCTACACCGGCCTGGGACACACCCAGGGGTCGTACGCGGAGGCGGCGTTCCGCAGCCACCTGCTCGGCGGCATCCGGTACGCGGCCGGCCGGGCGAAGGCCGACTGCCGCCCGGAGACCGGCTACGTCACCCTCTACGACGGGTCCACCACCGGTTGGTCGCAGGCCGGTCCGGGCAGCTTCGGCAACGCCGACGCCACCCTCACCTCCGTCGGCGGCATGGGCCTGTACTGGTACAGCGCCAGGCAGTTCACCAACTACTCGCTGAAGCTCGACTGGCGGATGGCCGGCGACGACAACTCGGGCGTCTTCATCGGCTTCCCGCCGTCGACCGACCCGTGGTCGGCGGTCGACAACGGGTACGAGATCCAGATCGACGCCACCGACGCCGCCGACCGCACCACCGGCGCGGTCTACACCTTCCAGTCCGCCGATCTGGCCGCCCGGGACGCCGCCCTGAACCCGCCGGGAGAGTGGAACACCTACGAGCTGCTGGTCGAGGGGGAACGCCTCCAGGTCCTCCTCAACGGGCGGAAGATCAACGACTTCACCAACACCGACCCGGCCCGCTCGCTCGCCGGCCACATCGGGCTCCAGAACCACGGCACGGGCGACGACGTGTCGTTCCGCAACGTCCGGATCAAGGAGCTGGGCGGTACGCCGGGCGGCACCACCACCGTGCAGGCCGAGGCGTTCGGCTCGGCCAACGGGGTCAGCGCGTTCACCAAGGCCGGGGCCAACGGCGGGCAGACCCTCGGCTACGTCGACCCGGGCGACTGGGCCGCGTACCCCGGTCTCGACCTGACCGGGGTCACCTCGCTGCGGGCCCGGGTGGTCTCCGGTGGGGCGGGCGGCACCATCGGCATCCGGACCGGCTCGGCCACCGGCCCGCTGCTCGGCCAGGTGGCGGTGCCCAACACCGGAGGCTGGAGCACGTACGCCGACGTCGGCACCACCCTGGCCGGGGTGCCCACCGGTACGCAGACCGTCTACCTGACCTTCACCGGCTCCGGGACCGGCCTGTTCGACGTGGACGACTTCACCCTGGTCCGGGGCGGCGGAACCCCCGGCACCCCGGGGACCGGGCCGGTCGTCGGGCTCGGCGGCAAGTGCCTCGACGTCCGCAACGCCGCCACCGCCGACGGCACCCAGATCCAGATCTGGACCTGCAACGGCACGGCCGCCCAGACCTGGACGGTCACCCCGAACAGCACCGTCAAGGCACTCGGCAGGTGCCTGGACGTCTCCGGCGGCGGCACCGCCGACGGCACGAAGATCCAACTCTGGACCTGTAACGGCAGCGGTGCCCAGAACTGGTCCGCCCAGACCGACGGCACCCTGCGCAACCCCCAGTCCGGCAAGTGCCTGGACGTGTCCAACAACAGCGCCACCGACGGCCAGGCCGTCCACCTCTGGACCTGCCTGGCCGCCGCCAACCAGAAGTGGACCCTCCCGTGACCCGGTAGCGGGCAGGCCGTGCCCCCGCTGTCCGTCCGACAGCGGGGGCACGTCGGGTCTTCGGCCCGACGGCGGCGGATGGCCGTCCATCGCCGTCCGGCCGGCGAGCTGCGACACGTACGCGAAGGTGGTGCCGCGTACCGGTGTCAGCCGACGGTGACGTCGCTCGTCGACGCCGGTGCGGCCACCGGCGTGCCGGGTACGGCCCGTCGCGGGCCCCGGGCCAGGACGTACCCGAGGAGGACCACCATCACGGCGGTGCCCACCCACATGGCCTGCTGCCAGCCGTCCACGAAGGACTCCTGGGCGGCACGGACCAGTGCGGGTGCCTGGGCACCGGCGGCGTCGGAGGCGGCGATGGCGGTGGCGATGCCCTCGCGGGCGGCGTCGGCGGTGTCGGCGGGGACCGTGCCGAGGCGGGTGTCGACGGCACTGCGGTAGCCGGCGGTGAGGACCGCGCCGAGCAACGCGACGCCGAGCGCGGTGCCGAACTCCCGGGTGACGTCGTTGAGGGCGGACGCGACACCCTGGCGGTCGCGGGGCAGGGCGGAGGTGATGGCCTCGGTGGACGGGGTCTGGGTGAGGCCCATGCCGAGTCCCATGGCGAGCATGCCGGGCAGGATCGCCGGGTAGCCGCCGTCGACGGAGACGAGGGTGGCCATCAGGGCCAGGCCCGCGCCGCCGAGCACGATGCCGGTGGCCATGGTGGCGCGGACCCCGGCCCGGGCGGCCACCCGCGGGGCGAGGCCGGAGGACAGCATCATCGTCGCCGCCATGGGCATGAGCGCGAGGGTGGCGCGCAGGCCGGACCAGCCGAGGACGGCCTGGAAGTAGGGGAACAGAACGACGAAGATCCCCGCCTGGACGCCGAAGAGCGCCAGCAGCGCCAGCGAGCCGCTGGCGAGGCGTCGGTCGCCGAACAGCCGCACGTCGAGCAGGGGTGCCGGCCGGCGTAGTTCCCACACCACGAAGCCGATCGCGGCGACGACACCGACGAGCAGGCTCGCCGTGGTCAGCGGCGCGGTCCAGCCGTGGACCGGGCCCTCGTGCAGGACGTAGATGAGGGCGGTCACGGCGACCACGGACGTCAGCGACCCGACGACGTCGAAGCGGTGCCGCGTCTGCTCGCGGGAGTTCGGGACGGCCCGCAGGGCCGTGCCGGCGGCGGCGACGACGAGGACGACCGGCAGCAGGAACAGCCACCGCCAGTTCGCCCAGTCGACGAGCACCGCGGACAGGTACATGCCGAGGATGCCGCCGCCACCGGCGACGCCGGTCCAGATGCCGATCGCCTTGGAGCGTTCCCCGTCGGGGAAGGTGGAGGTGATGACGGCCAGCGTGACCGGCATGATCATCGCGGCGCCGACGCCGGCGAGCAGCCGGGCGGCGATCATCATCGTGGCGGAGGTGGCCAGGCCGGCCGCCGCGCTGGCGACGCCGAACAGGGCCAGGCCGGCGAGCAGGATCGGCTTGCGGCCCACCCGGTCGCCGAGCGCGCCGAGCGGGAGCAGCAGCGCGGCCAGGCTGATGGTGTAGATGTTGATCATCCACAGGACGGTGCTCTGCGACGCGTCGAACTCGACGGCGACCTGCGGCTGGGCGACGTTGAGCCCGGAGACGGAGGCGATGACCGCCATCAGGGCGATACACACCGCGACCAGGATGGCGCGGCGTCGGCGCGGGTCGTGGACCGTCGCGTCGGGGCCGTTCACGTGGGACAAACTGTCGGGCGAGGACATGCGCGGGTTTCCTTTCGAGGGCGCGGTTCGGTACGGCGCCGGGGGTGGACCTCGGTCCCGGCGTCGCGGCGAAGAGGAGGTCAGGGGCGGCGGGTGGCGCGTACGACGACGTCGTGCAGGGTGGCCGTGCGTCCGCCGGGCCCGGGAATGCCCCGGTGGTGTTCCTCGGCGGTGCGGATCTCCCACTCGGCCACGTCCAGGCCGGCGATGATGTCGGTGAGGGTGACCGTCGCCTCGGCCGGATGGTGGTGCCCGTGGCCGCCGGAGTGCGGCGTGTGCAGGTGGCCGCCGGAGTGCGGCGTGTGCAGGTGGCCGCCGGAGTGCGGCGTGTGCAGGTGGCCGCCGGAGTGCGGCGCTTGCCCGTGGCCGCCGGAGTGCGGCGCTTGCCCGTGGCCGCCGGGGTGCGGCGTGTGGCCGTGGCCGACGATCAGTAGGGTGCCGCCGGCCGCCACCCACCCGCCGATGCGCCGGTAGAACGCGAGGTGCGGCATCGCGGGGTGCGCGTAGTGGGTGGTGACCAGGTCGAAGCGGACGCCCGGCTCCCAGCCGGTCAGGTCCGCCTCCACCCACCGGATCGGCGGTCCGGTCAGCCCGGCGGCGCTCGCGCGGTCGGCGGCCCGGGTCAGCGCCTCGGCGGCGATGTCGACGGCGGTGACCTGCCAGCCACGGGTGGCGAGCCAGATCGCCTCCGCGCCGGCACCGCATCCGGCGTCCAGCGCGGTGCCCGGTGCCAGGCCGGCGGCCCCCCGGGCGAGGTACGGGTTCGGCGGGTTGCCGGCCATCGAGCCGGGCCCGTGCCCGGCCGTGGGCTGCCAGTGCCGTTGCCAGTAGTCCTGGTCGAAGCGGTGCGTCATCGGATGGCCTCCGCGTCCAGCAGGCGGGCGACCGCCCGGTCGGTGTCCTCGGCGACGAGGTCGGCGTTGAGGTGCGCGGCGGCGCGTGCGCCGTCGGCGGCGGCCGCACCGACCTGGGCGGACAGGTCCCTGGTGTTGCCCGCCACCCACACCCCGGGCACCGGGGTGCGACCGGTCTCGTCGGCGGCGACGAAGGACCCGGCCGGGTGCGGTGTCGCGGTGACGCCGATGCCGGCGAACACCTCGGCGCGGGCGACCATCCGCGACGCCACCGCCACGGTCTCGACCGGCACGATCCGGTCGTCGAGGCGGACGCCGGCCAGGCGGTCCTCGACGATCTCCAGTCCGGCGACGCGGCCGGAGATCACGGGAATGCCGAGCGCGTCGAGTTTCACCCGGTCCTGCCCGTCGAGTTCCTGGTCGTGGAGGAAGAACCGCACGTCGTCGCTCAACTGCCGGAACAGCAGCGCCTGATGCGTCGACATCGGTCCGGTGGCGAGCACCCCGATCGTCCGGTCTCGCACCTCCCACCCGTGGCAGTACGGGCAGTGCAGCACGTCCCGCCCCCACCGTTGCCGCAGCCCCGGGATCTGCGGCAACTCGTCGACCAGGCCGGTGGCGATCAGCAGCCGACGTCCGTGCAGCACGGCCCCGTCGCGCGTGCGCACCGCGAACCCCCGTGGGGTACGCGACACGTCGTCCACCTCGGCCGTGACGACCTCCGCGCCGTAGCGGGTGGCCTCGGCGCGGCCCCGGCTGAGCAGTTCCCGTGGGCTGAGCCCGTCCAGCGCCAGCAGGCCGTGTACCGCCTGCGCCGGCGCGTTGCGCGGCGCTCCGGCGTCGACGACCGTCACCCGCCGCCGCGACCGCGCCAGGATCAGCGCCGCGCTCAACCCTGCCGCGCCGCCACCGACCACCACGACGTCCCTGACGATCTCCTTCGACTCGACCATCCGACCTGTCCCTTCCCCGTCTCCGCCGGTCATGAGGTGATCCTGCGACCGCCGAGGAAAACCCGCAAAGATTCTTGCCGAATGGCAAAATGGCCTGGTGGACGAGAACCTGAACCGCACCCTCGACGCGGTCGGACCCCGGCTCAAGCAGCTACGGCTGCGCCGCAACATCACCCTGACCGACCTCGCCGAGGAGACCGGCATCTCCGCCAGCACCCTGTCCCGGCTCGAAGCGGGCCTACGACGTCCCACCCTCGAACAACTGCTCCCGCTCGCCCGCGCCCACAGCGTCACCATCGACGAACTCGTGGACGCTCCGCTGACCGGTGACCCCCGGATCAACCTGCGACCCGTCGCCGCCGCCGACGGCGTGACCATCCTGCCGCTGACCCGCCGGCCCGGCGGCATCCAGGCCTACAAGTTCGTCCTGCCGGCGGGCGACGACGACCGCGTGCCCGACCTGCGCACCCACGAGGGGTACGACTGGGTCTACGTCCTCAACGGCACCCTGCGTTTGGTCCTCGGCGACGACGACCTCACCCTGCACCCGGGGGAGGCCGCCGAGTTCGACACCCGCACGCCGCACTGGTTCGGCGCGACCAGCTCAGGGCCCGTCGAGTTCCTCAGCCTCGTCGGCAGGCAGGGCGAACGCGCCCACGTACGCGCCGCACCACGACCGGGCACGACCGCGTGACCGGGCTCGTCCCCCGCGAGAGCTACCCGCAGGTGTCCACCGCACGGTGACGATTCCCGGCCCGCCGATCCCTAGCGTTCCAGGTGGCCCGCGGCACTCCGGCCGCCCACCCCGCAAAGGAACCCGTCATGCGTGTGTTGAAACAGGTCCTCGCCGTCGCGGCAACCGCTCTCGTCGGCAGCCGGGCCGTCGCCGCGGTGCAGGACGACCCCTGGCTCACCCTGCTCCTCGGCGTGGCGACCGCCGTTGCCACGCTCCTCGCGTACCGGTGGGTGGTGCGTCGTACCGAACGACGGGAGGTCACGGAGCTGGCCCGGCCCGGTGCCGGCATCCGGATCGTCCGGGGCGTGGTCATCGGGTTCGTCATGTTCGCCGCCGTCGTCGTCACCATCGCCCTGCTGGGTGGCTACCACGTGCACGGCACGGGTTCGGTGACCGGCATGGTGGGCCTGTTCGGGTTCATGGCGGCCGCCGCCGTGACCGAGGAGTTGCTCTTCCGGGGCCTGCTGTTCCGCCTCGTCGAGGAACGCCTCGGGACCTGGCTGTCGCTGCTGGTGACCGGGGTGCTGTTCGGCCTGGTCCACCTGGCCAACCCCGACGCGGGCGTGTGGGGCGCGACCGCCGTCACGATCGAGGCAGGCTTCATGCTCGCCGCCTGCTACGCCGCCACCCGCACCCTGTGGGTGCCGATCGGGCTGCACTTCGGGTGGAACTTCGCCGCCGCGGGGATCTTCAGCGTCGTGGTCTCCGGCAACGGCGAGTCGCAGGGACTGCTGGACGCCAGCACGTCGGGCCCGACGCTGCTCAGCGGCGGCGACTTCGGCCCGGAGGCCAGTCTGTACACGGTGCTGGCGGGGCTGGCACTGACCGTGGTGTTCCTGGCGCTGGCCCACCGTCGGGGTCGCATCATCCCGCGTCGCCGGCCGGTCGACGTGCCGACGGCGGACGTTACCGTCTCCTGATGGTCGACCCGCGGACGCTTGCGGACCGGTGGCGGCGCTGGCCGGTCACGGTCCGGGACCTCCCGCTGGCGCTGCTGCTCGCCCTCGCCTGCGCGCCGGTGCCGGTGTTGCAGGACCGCAGCACGCAACTCGGTGACCTGCCCGGCCGCCCGTTCGACGCGTTGACCGTGGTGGCGATCGCCCTGGAGTGCCTCCCGCTGGCCGTCCGCCGGCGGTGGCCCGGGATCTGCCTCGCCCTGGTGTCCCTCGGCTTCGCCGTCGACCAGGTACGCGCCTACCACACGGTCGCGGGCACCGCGCTTGCCGTCGCGTTGCTCAGCGCCGGCGTCCACCTGGAACGTCGTCGACGCGCCACCCTGGTCGTGGGCTCCGCCGCGTACGTCGCCCTGGCGGTCACCCTGCACCGGCAGGGGTCGACGGAGGGTGTGGGTGGCTTCCTCACCTTCTACCTGGCGTTGACCCTCGCCTGGGGCGCCGGGGCCTGGCTGCGGCAGAGCCGGGCCGCCGAGGCCGAACGCCGCCGGCGGGCCGCCGAGGCCGCCCGCGCCACCGAACGCGCCCGCATCGCCGGTGAACTGCACGACATCGTGACCCACCACGTGACGGCGATGGTCGTGCAGGCCGAGGCGGCACGCTACCTGACGGCCGTCCCGGACCGCCTCGACACCACCCTCACCGCCATCACCGACACCGGCCGGCGGGCCATCGCCGACCTGCGGATCCTGCTCGACCTGCTCGACCCCGACCACCGCGCCGACCCGCGCGTGCCGTCCGTCGGGGAGTTGCCCGCACTCATCGAGCAGACCCGGCGGGCCGGGCAGCCGGTGGAGTTCACCCAGGACGGCAGCCCGGCGGAGACCGTCGGCGGCGCGGAGGCCGCCGCCTACCGGGTCGTGCAGGAGGCGCTGACGAACGCCCTGAAGTACGCCCACGGCAGCCGCACCGCCGTGCACGTCCACCACGGGAAGAGGGAGATCACGGTGGAGATCAGCACCGCCGGCCCGGGTACCCGCCCCGCCGGCCCGGGTGGGAGCGGGCGCGGCCTGGCCGGGCTGCGGGACCGCGTCGCCGTGCTCGGCGGCGAGTTCAGCGCGCAACGCCGGGACGACGAGGGCTTCGTCGTCCGGGCCCGCATCCCCACCGGTGACGCGTCGTGACCGCGCCGATCCGGGTGCTGGTCTGCGACGACCAGGCGCTGATCCGGACCGGCTTCGCCACGATCATCGGCGCTCAACCCGACCTGGAGGTGGTGGGCGAGTGCGGGAACGGGCGCGAGGCGGTCGATCTCGCCGGGCGGCTGCGTCCGGACGTGGTGGTGATGGACGTACGGATGCCGGTCCTCGACGGCATCGCGGCGACCCGCCTGCTGGCCGGCAGCGGGGTGACCCACCCGGTCAGGGTGCTCGTGGTGACGACGTTCAACCTCGACGAGTACGTCTACCAGGCGCTGCGCGCCGGGGCGAGCGGCTTCCTGCTCAAGGACGCCCCACCGGCGCAGCTGCTGCACGGTATCCGCACCGTCGCCGGCGGGGCGGCGCTGCTGGCACCCGAGGTGACCCGGCAACTCGTCGGCCGGTACGCGGCACGCATCCGCCCCGCCGAGGGCACCCCGGACGACACGGGACTGACGCCGCGCGAGTTGGAGGTGCTGCGTCTGATCGCCGACGGCCTGTCCAACAGCGAGATCGCGGCCCGGCTGGTGATCAGTCAGGAGACCGTCAAGACGTACGTCTCACGCATCCTCACCAAACTCGACCTGCGCGACCGTGTGCAGGCGGTGGTGTACGCGTACCGGACCGGGCTGGTGACCTGAACGCCCCCGCTCCGTCACCGACGACGATGTCCGGGCCCGGTTCGGCGGCGGTGCCTGCGCATCCGACTGCTCTCCCGGTACCGTCCCGTGCACCAGGGGGTGACACACGGCAGCGAAGTGGTTACTCTTGTATCAGAACTTCGATACAAGGAGGGGTCATGACCACTGGTGGCCGGTATCGAATGGTCGGGATGGCTGTCGGTGTGGGGACCGCCTTCGCACTGACCCGCACCTACCTGTTCGACCTGGCTCCGATCGCCCTGGTCCTGGCGACCCTCCTCGGTGCTCTCGCCAGTGAAGCCGTCACACCACGACCGGGCCGGGGCCGTGGCACCGCCAGTCTGGTTCCCCGACGCGTCCGGGATTACGCGCCGAGACGGGAAGTCGTCGTGATCGCGCTGCTCGGGGTCGGCATCACGCTCTTCGCCGGCTTCCCCACCCCCGAACGCCCCGATCACGAAGTCAAGTACTTCGGCACCGCGGCACCGGTCAGCCTCACGAGCACACTGATCACTCTCGGTGTCACCGCCGCCCTGACCATCGTCATCGTGTGGCTGATCGTTCGTGCTCCCCAGGCGGGCGCCGACGAGGCGGATACGGCAACGGACGACAGCTGGCGTCACGCCGCCATCCGCCGCACGGTCTACACCTGCACGGCGGTGTTCGCCATCGTGTTCACCACCCTCGCCTTCTGGTACGCCGATCGCCAGTGGGACTGGCGCGCCGGTGGCTCACCCGCCTGGGGTCTCGCCCTCAGCCTCCTTGCCGGGCTCGGCCTGATCATCTTCGGCGGCTACGCGGGTGCCCTGGTGATGGCCCCGCACCGGCTCCCCGGCGCCGTGACCGGTGCTGCCAGCCACGTCGGTGCCGACGGGCTAGCCGGATGACGAGCGGCCCCGCCATCCGGATCAACCCGTCCTCGGCTGTTCCCCCGTTCGAACAGGTCCGTCAGCAGATCGCCGAGCTCATCCGGTGGGGGGTGCTCGCGGAAGGGCAGCGACTTCCGACGGTCAGGCAACTCGCCGCCGATCTGGGGTTGGCCAACGGAACCGTGGCTCGCGCATACCAGGAGCTGGAGGCGGCCGGCCTGGTCGTCACCCGACGGGCGGCCGGCACCCGGGTGGCTTCCGCAGCCGTCCTGCAGCCGGATGCCCGGCTCGAAGCCCTGACCCTGCGGGCCCGTGAGTTCGTCACCGCCGGTCGCCTCCTCGGTGCCGGTGATGAGGAACTCACCGACGCCCTCGCCGCCGCACTGAAAGCAACGCCGTCAGCCGTGGAGAACCCCTGAGATCGGCAGCGCCCTGCCGCACCGTCGAACGACGCACCGACACCGGATCCTCGACGCTGAGGCTCACGCGGGCCGCCGGTCGGCGGGGACGCGCAGGCGCAGCAGCGGCAGGCAGGACAGGAGCAGACCGGCCGCACCCACCCACAGGGCCGTTCGGGCACCGGCGGCGGTCCCCAACACGGTGCCCGCCAGCGCACCCACCGGCATCGCCCCGCCGAGCAGGAACCGCATGGTGGCGTTCATCCGGCCGAGCAGTCCGGGCGGGCACAACTGTTGACGCAGGCTGACCTGGGCCACGTTGGAGGCCGTCGCTCCCGCCCACAGCAGCAGGTAGCCGCCGGCCGCCAGCCAGATCCCGCCGACGCTGTCGATCAGGGGGGTGAGCAGCGCGCACGGCGCGGTGGCGAGGAGGCAGAGCCAGACCGCTCGGTACTGCCCGAGCCGGCGGGTCAGCCGCCGGGCCACGACCGCGCCGAGGATGCCGCCGGCGCCGCCCGCGCTGAAGTACGCGCTGGCCGTCGCCGGGGACGCGCCCAGCTCGCTGACCAGCCGCACCGGCACCATCGTCTGCACCATCAGGGCGAACATGTTGTACGCGCCGCCCGCCAGCGCCAGCACCCGCAGCACCGGGTGGCGCAGCACGTAGGCCACGCCGTCGCGGATCTGCCCGGCGAGCCGGGACCGGCCGGTGGTGGCGGGCCGCGGATCGGCCGCCCCGATCCGGGCCAGGTACGCGGCGGACCCGGCGAACCCCACCGCGATCAGCAGGACGGCGGTTCCGGTGCCGGCCAGCTCGACGGCCAGCCCGGCCAGTGCGGGCCCCGCGACCTGCGCCACCGCGAGGGTGGTGCTCAGCCGGGCATTGCCCTCGACCAGCTCGTCGGGCCGCACCACCCGGGGCAGGTAACTCTGGTGGGCGACGTCGAAGAACACGGTGAGCACCCCGACGCCGAGGACGACGACGTACAACTGGCCGAGCGCCACCCCGCCCGGTGCCGCCGGCACGGCCAGCGAGGCGACGAGCACGGCCCGCCCCAGGTCGGTGCCGATGAGCAGCCGCCGTTGCCGCACCCGGTCGACGACCGCGCCGGCGGGCAGGCCGACGACCAGGAACGCCACCGTGCCCAGGGTGCCGACCAGACCCACCTGCCAGGCGGAGGCGTGCATCGGGCCGGCCGCCACCAACGGCAGCGCCACCAGGGCCATCCGGGCACCGAACTGGCTCGCGACCGCCCCGAGCCACAGGGACCGGAAGTCGTGCTGCCGGAGCAGCCCGCCACGGCGGTACGCCACGTCAGGTCGACGCGGCCGTGGTCGGGGTGTCGGCCGTCCGCAGCCACGTCGCCCGTAGCAGGTCGGCGGCCCGGTCGGCGGCGATGTCGGGCCGCTCGGCCAGCAGCGCGAAGAACCGGACCAGGGCGGCACCGACCGGCGCGGCGGCCGGCAGCACCTCGGGGTCGTGGTGGACGGTCACCTCGGGCTGCTCGGCAGACCACGTCACCGCCAGGTGCAGCGCGTTGTGGGCGGGGAAGCCGCGCCGGCCTGCGGGCGGGCGTACGGCACCGCGCAGCAGCCGGCCCGCCGGGCCGATCGTGGCGTTGCCCACCGTGACGGTGGGCTCCGCCGCCACCACGTTGAGCACGAGCCGACGCCGTTCCCGCAGGGCTTCGACCCCGCCGAAGTCGGTGAGCCACCGGCCGAGCAGCGGCGGCGCGGCGGCGTTGACGGCGGTGAGAGCACGGACGTGGTCGGCGAGCGAGACGGCGGGCAGGTGGTCCGGCGGTACGCTCACCACCGCCTCGTGCAGCGCGCCGGGCACCTCGACGCTCTCCCGGGTCCACCGGCCGCCCCGCGCGTACAGCACCGGGACGTGCGCGTCGGCCCAGAGTCCCAGCAGGAACGACAGGGCCGCCAGGAGCAGACCGGAGCCGGTCGCGCCGGTGAGGTCCCGGCCGTACCGGATGGCCCGGGTGGTCGCACCGTCGAGCCGCAGCGGCGAGGCGGCGGTGGCGGTGGTGTCCCGCCACGGTTTCCAGCGCCCGCCGGGGAACGCGACGGCGGGAACGTCCCGGCTCATCGCCTCCGCCCAGAACTGCCGGGACGCCGGGCGTCGTGGATCGGCGGCGGTCCCGGCCGCGTGCGCGAAGAACGACGGCAGCGACGGCAGGGCTCGCCCCGGATGCTCGTACGCGGCCGCCGTACGGCGCACGAACCGGGTGTGCGTCGCGTGGTCGGCGAAGCCGTGGTCCACCACGAGGGCGAGCGCGTGCTCGTCCGGGGCCAGCCGCACCAGGCAGGCCCCGGCCAGCGGGTCGTGGCGCAGGTCGATCGGCGCGTACACCGCCTCGCCGAGCGCCGCCCCGGCCGCCTCCAGCAACCGGTCCGCCGGCACGTCGGCACAGTCCACCATGGTCACCGGGAAGGGCTGCTCGGGTCCGTACACCAGCTCCGGGCCCGGGGCGAACCGGGCCCGCCACACATCGTTGCCGGCGGCGACGGCCCGCATGGCGGCGGCCAGACGTGGCACGTCCACCTCACCCCGGACGTGCCACAGCGTCCAGGCCCGGGGCATCGGGTTGTGCCGGGGCAGGCCGGCCCCGTCGGTGTCGCTGAGCAGCAGCAGTTCATGCTGCGCCCCGTAGGGCGGCACCCGCACCCGGCTCACCCCGGGAACGCGGGCAGCTGCGGCCACGCCGGTTGGCCGGCGATCCAGGCCGCCAGCACTCCCCCGTCGTCGGGCAGCAGACCGCGCAGGTGCAGGTCACGCAGGCGGCGCAGCGGCGTCACCCCGGTCGGCCAGTGCGCGAGCGACAGGCGGTAGCACTCGGCGGCCAGGTCCGCCCGGCCGAGCTGCTCGTGCACCTGGCCGGCGTTGAACCAGGAGATCCGGCCGTACGGGAACTGCAGGTGCGCGGCCCGCAGGTACGCCTCAAGCGCCCCGGTGTGGTCGCCGGCCTGGTAGCGCAGCTCGCCCGCGGTGAGCCAGGTCTTCGGGTCGATCGGGTCGATCCGCTGCGCCAGGTCGTCGACCAGAGCCAGCGCGGTGTCCCGTTCGCCGAGGTGGGTGTGGGTGCGCACGGCGGTCTCCACGGCCGGGAAGTAGTTGTCGGCGGCGATGACCCGGGTGTGCCCGTCGTGTCCGGTCAGCTCCCGGGCGATGCCGAGCCACCGGTCCATGTCCGCGCGCAGCAGGTCACGGTCGCCGGTGAGGAACGGCAGGAACCCCATGGCCCGGAACCATCTGCTGGTCATGATCGCGGCGTCGAAGTCCGACACCTCGGGCAGCGCGGTGTACCGGGCCAGGTCCTCCTCGCCGAGCTTGCGCCACCGGGCGATGGTGTCGGGCTCCCGGCGTCGGGCCGCGTTGACGGTGGCGTTGATGGTGGTGACCACCCGCGTGCGGGCGTAGCGGACGTCGTCACCGAGCTGGTCGTACAGGGTGCGGAAGTGCGGCTCCAGCTCGGCCGCGTGCCCCGTGGTGAGCATCTGCTCGGCGAAGATCCAGCTGGCCAGCGCGTACGCGCTCTCGGGGTCGCGTACCGGCACGTCCGGTCCGGGGAGGATCCGCTTGGCCTCGGTGTGGAAACCCAGCGCGGACAGCAGCCGGCCCAGCAACGCCCGGTCCAGCAGCGGCAGGTCCGACACGTCGGCCAGTCGGTCCCGCACGTCGGGCGGGCAGCCGTCGGAGGCGGCCAGCCACGTCGCGTAGTCGGCCGAGGCGGCATCGGAGGCGTACCCGTACACCGCCGCTGTCGCCTGTAGTTCGTCGCGGAACATGGCGGCCGTGGCCCGCTGCGGGTGGATCTCCCGGAACCAGGGCTCGCGACGCTCCAGCACGGCGGCGTACGACATCAGCGGCGTGTGGATCGCGACCGGTGGCGTGTCGACCGGGTCGAGGATCGCGCTCGGCTTCAGGTCGAGGAACGGTCGGTAGCGCTCCAGCGGAAGCGGACGCGCCCCGGCCGCCGGGTCACCCTGCGCCGCGACCGCCCACCGCACCGCGTCGGCGCCGGCGGTGCCGTCCAACGCCGGACGCCGCGCCACGAGCACCGCCAACCGGTCCCGATCTGGGCGGCGATCCGTGGCGAGCAGGTCGGCCAGCGCCCCCACCAGCTCGCCGGTGTCCGCTGCCGGAGCCGACCCACCGGTGGGCTCGTCGGGCGCGGCGGGGGTCGCCAGGTCGAGCAGTCCGGCCAGCGCGGCGGTGCGCTCGGCCAGGCCGGTGCGGACGGCCACCCGGTAGTGGGTGCGGGCCGTCTCCCGGTCGCCCGCCGCCCGGGCCGCGTCCGCCGCGAGAAGTCTGGTCGCCGCGCCGGTGGGATCGAGGTCGAGGGCGGCACTGGCGAACTCGTACGCCGGCCCGACGCCGGTGCCGTCCAGGGCGGCCCGGGTGGCGGCCCGCAACAGCGCCAGGGCGGCGTCGCGGGCGAGGAAGTCGGTCCGGTCCGTTCCCAGGACGTGGGCGACGGCGCGGATCGTGTCGGCGTCCGGCACCGGCTCGCCCGGGGAGCGCAGCCGCGCGGCGAGGACCCGGGCCCGGGCGGTCACCGCGATCCGGTCGCCGGTCAGGGCGGCGGCCAGGGAATCCGCCGTGGTGAGGGCCCCGGTGGCCGGTTGCCCGTCGGTCACAGCGGAGCGGGCGTGGGCGAGTGCGGTGGTGAGGCGGACCGGCAGGCCCGCCGCCTCGGGGGGTACCGGGGGCAGTGGTTGCCGGCCGTCCTCGGCGAGCAGGAGATCACGCCAGGCGTACACCGGGGGCGGCGCGTCGGAACCGATGCGGCGCAGCAGGGTCGCGGCGTCCTGCCGGCGGCCCAGCGCCCGCATCAGTCGGGCCGCCCACAGCAGGCCGGCGGGGTCCTCGGCCGTGAGCCGCTGCGCCACCCCGGGTGGGACGACGAGGGGGTCCGTGGCGTCGAGCAGGCCGGCGCGGCACATCGCGCGTCGCAGGTCGGCGGGGGGCGCGTGGGCGGGCAGCCAGCCGCAGGGGTCGGGCTGGTCGGCGCAGAACAGTGCCGTCTCGGCGACCAGGGACGGCGGGACCGTGGCATCGGCGGTCAGGTCGATGAGCGGGCGCAGCGGCGATGCCGCCGGGTCCCGCCAGGTGAGGTCGGCCAACGCTGTCCTCCCGCCCGGTCGGTTGGTTCGGTCCGAGGGGCGGACACGCGACGATGGGACAGCCCGTGCCCGCCCGGTTGGTGACCGGCGACGTCAGTTGATGACGGCGTTGATCAGACCGACGGCGGTTCCTTCGAGGTCCTCGTAGCGCTCCATGCTCGACACCTCCTCCCGACCGGACGAGGAAGACGGGCGATGACGGCCCCTGATCCCGCCATTCTCGCCCAACAATTGAGTTGAATCAATCTGTTGGGGCGTGGTCGGCGGCGGATACCCGTCGTGCTCGGCCGATCGGGACGGCCGCGCCTGCGGCAGGTGCCAGCGGGGCGGCACGGCCGGAACCGATCAGCACCGTCGTGCCGCAGATCGTTGACAACGCCGCCGAACGCCGACGGGCATCAATGCAAGGAGATCCGACAGGTATCGTGGTACCGTCCTGGTTCAGGCGGCCCGGACCGTCCGACGGACCTGTTGACAGGCCCGGAAACCCTTACGATCAGGGGAAAAAGTGACCCAGCCGGCGCAGCCGAAATCTCTCGCCGTCGCGTACCTGCTGTTGGTCTTCCTCGGCCTGTTCGGCGGCCACTACTTCTACCTCGGCGTGAACAGGCGCGCAGTCGTCTACCTCCTGACGCTCGGCTGCCTGGGCATCGGTCCACTGATCGACCTCTTTACGCTGCCCGGCGAGGTCCGGCGTATCAATCAGCTGATCATGTCGGGACAACCGCACATGTAGACGCGCTCCGTGAACCGCCAGGACGCCGGAGTGGCCGCGGAAAGACGGCGAGGTGTCGTGGCGACGCTGTCGTAGCCACGATTCGCCAGTGCTCTTGTTGCCGTCGCGGACCGGGTGGAGCCGACGTGGCACCACCGCCACGTAGTCGATCGTCTCGTCCTGGTCAACGGTTTGCCCGGCTCGGGAGGGAGCACCCTCGCCGGGTTGATGGCTCCGACCCTCGGCTTCGTCCTGATCGGGAGAGACGCCCTCAAGGAGGCCATGTCGGTTGCGGCACCAGGGGTTCCGGCCCGGCGTTCGGTGCCGCAGCGTCTCGGGTGATGTGGGAGTTGGCCGCGGCGACGCCGGGTGGCGTCGTCCTGGAGTCCTGGTGGTTCACAGGCTGTGGATCTCGCCTTCGTCGAGGTGGATCTCCACCGGTGCGACAGTCCTGCAGGAAGACGACCACCACCTGCGCGAATCGTGGCCGGGATGGGCTGCGGAAGCGGAGCCGCCGTGGGGAGCGGAAGCGATCAGGGTCAGGACCGACGAACCTGTTGATGTGGCCGGTGTCGCAGGGCGGATCGGGACGGTGTTCGCCGGGTCCGCTGGTGCGGATTTCGGCAGTGAGGTGATGATGTGTGGCGCTGCATCCGGCAAAGTTCTGGAGGATCCGTGGACCCCCGCGACGTGTTTCAGATGTTGTCTGGCATCGGCGGCATGACATCTGCCATCTACGGTGTCCATCTCCTGCTGACCGGTCGCCCGTCGCCCGTTGTGCGGAGAGGATGGCGGCAGCCGGCCGATGCGGGGATGTTCTTTCTCTGCAATGGGCTGTTCTTTCTGTTACTCGCAGCGGCGTACCTCGGACGGCTCGTCAGCGCGAGGGAACCCGCAACAGCGTTGTCGCTTCTGGGCGTCGCGTCTGCAGTCTGGGCGCTCGGTCTTCTCAGGTATCGGCCACGCAACAGCGGACGCGGTGAATCCTCGGACACGCCTTAGCCGTACGGCCAAGCCTCCGAGCGAGCAGCCACCTCACGTCGGCGGTCTGGATCGGCTCGGGTTCCACTGCTAGCGATAGAGCGTTAAGGTCTAGCTGCTCTCCCGGGAGGGACCACGTGCGAGAGATCGACACGCAGGACACCGTCAAACGGGATCCGGTCCCTCCGTTCATGGTCCTGCTCGGCTGGCACCTGCTGGTGGTCGCCGCCTACCTCGTCGTGCTGAGCCAGCAATCTCACGAACGGGTGGGCCATGACGAATCACCGTGGATGGAGATGGTGATCTTCGGGCTCACCGTCGGGATGCCGTTACTGCTCGTCCCTCTGATCACCGGTCTGATCCTGCTCTGGCTCTTTCCGAGCTTTCCGAGCAGAAGCGGCCAGATCAGCTGGCCCCTCATCCGCGGTACCCTCGCCGCTGCACCGCTGTTCCTCATGGTGGTTTGGATCATCCCCGCTGTGCCGCACTGACGAGGGTTCGTTTCGCCTTCGACGTCTACGCCTTGTCCACCGGGACCTGGCATCGAAGATCGATCGTCTCGTCGCCGTCGCTGCGGACGCCGCATCGTCAGGTTCGTGCGCCAGTACGCGGCCACCAGCAACACCCGATCGGGCCTGGTCGAGCGACCACTGCCGGCCCGGCCGACCGTCAGCGATCGCATCACCATCACGCTCGGCGACCAACCTGACCAGTCTGCGGAACTGGACGGGCCGCAGCCCCGTGAACGGGAAGGTCCACTCCGTGCGAGCCGCACTGATCACCTGCACCCCGACATGATCCACCATGGACCAGCCACCGAGCTACGAGACGTCCTTGAGGGCCTCTGCTCGGGGTATTCGATGCCGTTGTCGTCGCGGTTCGCCTCGTGGCCGTTCGCCGTGGTGATCTTGTGATCGACGCCAGCTCGATTCGGTCGTGTCTCGTCGCGCTGCGGTCGTTTTCCTCGTGACAGGGGCGGCACCGCGAATAGCGGATGGAATTCGAACGTGGCTTCCCATCAGATTTCCGCGCCGGTCTGGTGGTGCTGGCGAGCATCGGCGCCTTCAGGATCCGGGCCTGCACCCTGAGCACCGCATTAATGATCGTCTCAGATTCGCTCGGTACGAAATACGCGTCAGACAGGCGATGTAACGCGTATGTAGGAGGCCATTGAATGGCGGTTAACGCAGCGCCCCACGGAGAAGCGCCGCCCAGCCGGCTGGCGGGCCGGTGGGTGCCGTGGTTGGTGATCGGCTTGTGGATGGCACTGGCGGCGGTGATGGTGCCGCTGAGCGGAAAGTTGAGTTCGGTCACCACCGACAGAGCCGCAGACACCCTGCCGGCCAGCGCCGAGTCCACAAAGGTGGCGGTGCTGGAGGACGGTCTCCCCGGCGGTGAGGACAACACGTACGTCTTCGTGTACAGGCGCGCCGGCGGCCTGACCGACGCCGACCGCGCGACGGTCGAACGCCACCACGACACTCTGACCAGGCGGTACCCACCGAAGGTGGCGGCTCCGGCCGACGAAGACGACGAAGGCTCAGCGACGAGGCGCTCCACCGACGGCAAGGCGATGATGTTCACCCTCGACGTGAGCACCACCTACGGCGTACCGGAGGCCATCGTCGGCCCGTTACGTGACGCCGCGAAGGACCGCCCCGCCGGCCTGGAACTCGACGTGACCGGCCCCGCCGCGATCGACGGCGACATGGACGCCGTCTTCGACGGCATCGACCTGCAGGTCTTCCTCACCACCGTCATCGTCGTCACGGTCCTGCTCGTCCTCACCTACCGCAGTCCGGTGCTGTGGCTCATCCCGCTCGTGGCCGTGGGCGCGGCCGCACTGACGGCGATGGCAAGCGTCTACCTGCTCGTCAAGGGCTTCGGCATCGTGGTCAACGACCAGAACTCGGCGCTGCTGACGATCCTGGTGTTCGGCGTCGGCACGGACTACGCGCTGCTGCTCATCGCTCGATATCGGGAGGCACTGCATCACCACGAGAACGTCCGGGTCGCGATGGTCCACGCGCTGCGCGGTGCGGCACCGGCCATCGTCGCGTCCGCGGCCACCGTGGTCGCCGGCCTGCTCTGCCTGCTCGCCGCGGACCTGAACAGCACCAGCGGGCTCGGGCCGATCGGCGCGGCCGGCATCCTGTGCGCGCTGGTGGCCATGCTGACGCTGTTCCCGGCGATGCTGGTGGTGCTCGGCAGGCGGATCTTCTGGCCGGCCATCCCCCGGTTCGACACCGCTGTGCAGCAGAAGCCGGGGCTGTGGGGGCGGCTCGGCACCGCCATCAGCCGCCGCCGGTGGGTGGCGACGCTCGGGTCGTTCGGAATCCTCGGCTTGCTTTCCATCGGGCTGACCGGGAACACCGGCGCTCTGCAGGAACAGGACCAGTTCCTGAACGCGCCGGAGTCGGTCACCGGCTTCACCGTCCTGCGCCAGCACTTTCCGGAACTCGGCGGCCA
Organism: Micromonospora sp. WMMD735; assembly: GCF_049178995.1. Classification (NCBI taxonomy): domain Bacteria; kingdom Bacillati; phylum Actinomycetota; class Actinomycetes; order Micromonosporales; family Micromonosporaceae; genus Micromonospora; species Micromonospora sp. WMMD735. The sequence continues at coordinate 186,496 of NZ_JBMHMJ010000002.1, read as the reverse complement.
GCCGATGACGATCTTCACGCGGCCGGCGTACCAGGAGCAGGTTCTCGACATCGCCAGGCGCACCCCCGGCGTGGCCCAGGCCATCCCGGGCCGGACGAGCGGAGGCTGGACCGACATCTCCGTGTTCCCGACCGACGCGCCGGACACCCCCGCGGAGTACGACACGATCAAGCGGGTACGCGCCGCCGTGCACACGGTGAACGGAGCCGAGGCGATCGTCGGCGGACCGAGTGCGGAGAACCTCGACACCGAGGTGACCACCCGGCGCGACGAGAAGCTGGTGATCCCGCTGGTGCTCGCCGTCGTCCTGATCGTCCTGGCGCTGCTGCTGCGCGCGATCGTCGCCCCGCTGCTCCTCATGGCGACCGTGGTCGTCTCATTCGCTGCGGCCTTCGGCGGCAGCGTGTTCATCTTCGACACGATCCTCGGATTCACGGGCATCGACTATTCGGTGCCGCTGCTGGCGTTCCTGTTCCTGGTGGCGCTCGGCGTCGACTACAACATCTTCCTGGTCAGCCGGGCCCGCGAGGAGACCGTACGTCTGGGCACCAGAGACGGCATGCTCAAGGCTCTCTCCGCCACCGGCGGCGTCATCACCTCGGCGGGCCTGGTCCTGGCGGCCACGTTCGCGGTCCTCGTCACGCTTCCGCTGGTGATGCTGGTCGAGGTCGGGTTCCTGGTCGCCTTCGGCGTGCTGCTCGACGCCCTGCTGGTGCGGTCGGTGCTGGTGCCCGCCCTCACCCTGCTGATCGGTCGGCGGATCTGGTGGCCGAGCCGGCTGTCGCGACCTGTGGAACTGCCGGACCGTCGGCGGCCGCCCGTCGACGACGAGGAGCCCGCCCTGCAACGGTGAGCGCGCAGACACGTACGAGATCCGGGACGGGCTTCCAGGCCCGCCCCGGGTCTCGTCGTCGGCCCGAGTGGCGGTCGCGGTGTCGCGCGGTCTCGGCCAAGACGGGTTCGCGACGGTGAGCGCCGGTGACGCGCGTGGCGGTGCGGTGGCGTGACGTGCCTTGCGGGTCGGTTCCTGAGAGTCGATCTTCATGCGCTTCTGCGGGTGGGCCTTGGAGGGCACCTTCTCCCGGATGCCGGCCGGGGTCTTGGCCGGGTCGGAGCTGCCGGGTCCTACCCTGAGGTGGGCCGCGCGGGGCCATGCTTGATGCCTGCTGCCTCGTATCGTGCGTCGTGCTGCCGGGGCGGGTCAGCGCACTGCGGTGCCCTCCGTGGCAGCGAACGGGGCGGGCGGGGCCGCGGCCGGAAGGGCGACCCGCAGCAGCGCGCCCCCGCGTGCGGACCGGACGACGGTGACCCGGCCGCCGTGGGCGTGGACGACCCGTTTCACGATCGAGAGGCCCAGACCGGATCCCGGCAGCGCCCGTGCGCTGTCGGCCCGGTAGAACCGGTCGAACACCCGGGGTATGTCGGCGTCGTCGATGCCCGGCCCGGCGTCGTCGACCTCGAGCACCGCCGACGTGTCCTCGGCCCGGAGCCGGATCCGGACCGGCTGGTCCGGCGGGGACCACTTGCCGGCGTTGTCGATGAGGTTGAGCACTGCCCGTCGCAGAGCAGCGGGGCGTCCGCTGACCCACACGGAGGTCACGTGGAGCGCGACCTCGATGTCGGGCATCCGGGAACGCGCCTGGGTTGCGGCGGCCAGCACCACGTCGGCGAGATCGAGCAGCTCGGTGCTCTCGTCGCTGACGTCGCCGCGTGCCAGGTCGGTCAGCTCGGCGGCAAGGGTGCTCAGTTCGGCCACCTGGGCACCGAGATCGTTGAGCAGCCGGGTGCGGCTTTCCGCCGAGAGGGCGGTGCCGAGGGTGCCGCGCCGATCGAGGCGGATCAGCAACTCGATGTTGAGGCGCAGGCTGGTGAGCGGGGTCTTGAGTTCGTGGGCGGCGTCCTCTGCGAGTAGCCGCTGGGCCTGTCGGGAGTCCCGCAGCGCGGCCAGCATGTCGTTGATCGCCTGGATCAGTCGCCGGATCTCCCCGCCGCCCTCGTTCGGGATGTCGGCGTCGAGATCCTGGGTGTGTGCGACACGTACCGCGGCGGCGGTCAGCCGGTCGATCGGGGCCAGCCCGGTCCGCGCCACGGTCCGCCCGATGAGGGCGCCGCCAACCACGCAGAACAACCCGATCAGCAGCATGCCGAACCCGAACTGGTTGACCGGGCCGTCGTCGGCGAGGTCGACCACCTGGACCGCGCCGTCAACCGTGCGCAGTGTGTAGATGCGGTAGCCGTCGTTCCAGTCGGTCGACTCCAGCAGATCGGACGACGCCCCCTGCGCCACACGCCCGGCGCGCTCGCTGACGGCGGGCAGCGCGGGTTGGCCGGCCGGCGTCCGGGTCGAGCCGTCGGGCAGGATGAGCCGCACCAGCCGACCGGACCCGGAGTACTGCGGTAGCTGGACCTTCGTCAGGCCGACGCGCTGCGCGCTCGTCGCCAGCACGCGGGCGTCGGCGCGCAGCTGGGTCTCGGCCGTGTCCCGCAGCTTCTGGTCCATCAGCTCGCTGGCCACCTGGAAAGCCACGAACACGCTGACCGCGATGGCCGTCGCCGCGATCACCGTCAGCCTGCTCCGCAGCGACTGCCGATGCCACCAACGGCTCAGCCGGCGCTGCTCGCGGCCGACGAGCCCGCTCACGGAGGGGTCTCCCGCAACGTGTACCCCAGGCCGCGCAGCGTGTAGATCAATCGGGGTTCGCCCTCGGACTCCATCTTGCGGCGCAGGTAGCTCACGTACACCTGCAGGTTGTTGGCGGTGGTGGTCATGTCGAAGCCCCAGATCGCCTCGAACAACGCGTCGCGGGTCAACACCCGGGTCGCGTTGCGCATGAGGACCTGCAACAGGGAGAACTCGGTACGGGTCAGGCGTAGCGGTCGCACACCCCGCCACGCCTCGAACCTGTCGGGATCGAGGCGGACGTCGGCGAACGACAGGATCGGCGACTCCGCGTCGCCCGAGGCGCGGCGGCGCAGCAGGGCACGCACCCGGGCCAGTAACTCCTCAGTGGCGAAGGGCTTGGGCAGATAGTCGTCGGCGCCCGCGTCCAGCCCCGCCACCCGGTCGGAGACCTGATCGCGGGCGGTCAGCATCAACACCGGCAGATCCCGGCCGGCGGCCCGCAGCCGCCGGCAGGCTTCCAACCCACCGAGGCGAGGCATCATCACGTCGAGGATCAGCAGATCCAGGGTGTCACCGTCCGGTCTGTGGATCCCGTCGAGCACGGCGAGACCGTTGGCGGCGGTGCTGATGTCGTAACCCTCCACCTGGAGCACCCGCTCCAGTGACTCACGGATGGCCGCCTCATCATCCGCGATCATGATCCGCACGCCGGCCCGCCCCCTTCCCATCGACGCGTTTGCCGATCATCCTCCCCGATCCACCTGAGGCCAGTATTAGAGCCGCTGCGGGCCGGGCTCATCCGGACGCCTCAGCTCAGGGCCAAGAGTTGGTCAGACGAGCTCCCGCCGCTGCACCTGTCGGTAGGTCGAGGATGGCCGACGATCCGAGCAGGGCGGCCGGCCTCGCATCGCATCGGCACCGCCTGGGTGACGAGGACGAGGCGAGTATGTTTGACCTCGCCCCAGGGGCATGGCCCAGGCTGGGCGGGTGAACGACGTGGAGCTGATCCCGCCCGGCGAGTTCGGTGCCGCGACCCGCCTGTCGTCGAAGGCACTGCGGCTCTATGCCGAACAGGGTCTGCTAGTGCCCGCGGCCATCGATCCCGCCACCGGCTACCGCCGCTACCACCGGGATCAGATTCCCCGTGGTCGGCTGATCGCCCGGCTGCGCGTCCTGGGCCTGCCGCTGGCGCGCATCGCCACCCTGCTGGAGTTCAGCCCGCAGGCCCGCCAGGCCGAACTCCGCGCCTGGCTGGCAGCCGAGGAGGCCCAGCTTCGACGCCGGCGCGAGCTGATCGAGGCCCTTGACGGTGCCGCCGCACCGATCACGACCGCTCCGGGGCTGCGACTGAGGCCACCACGCAAGCTGTTGTGTCAGGAACGGCGCGTGCGCATCGGCGAACTCGACACCTTCGTCACCGATGCACAGCACCGCATCCGGGCCCGGCTGCAGGCGACCGGTGTGCCCAGCGACGGGCCGACCCTGGTGCACTTCCACGGGTTCGTGACCCACGACAGCGACGGACCTGTCGAGGTCGCGGTGGCGTTCACCGGCGCCGTCGAACCCGTCGACGACCTGCGCGTCCGGCTGTCGCCGGCCGGCACCGACGCATACCTGCCGGTCGCCGAAGCCGACGCCGGATTCCCCGACATCCTGCACGCCTACGAGACATTGGAGGCATGGATCGACGCGAAACGCCTGATCAGCCTCGCCAGCCCGGTCGAGATCCGGCCCGGCACCGACGGTGCGCTCCTCGACGTCACCTACCCCGTCTCGACCGGCGAAGGAAGCTGAAGCATGCACCCCTACATCGGTTCCGGGCCCTACTGCTACGCCGACTCGCTGGCGATGGCCCTCGGCCCGACGGCCCCCTCCCCATCGATTGTCGAAGTGCTGACCGGCTCGCCGTTCGGCATGCATCTGCTCGGCGGGCGGCTGCCGCTGTTCGACCCGTACGGCTGGGACGACCGCGGCATCGACGACGCGATCGCTCTGCTCGGCTGGACCTGCCGCCGACACGGCGCCGACGACGGCGAGCAGGCCCTGGCGATGCTCAACGAAGCGGTCACAACCGGCCCAGTCCTGGCCGGTCCACTGGAGATGGGGCTGTTGCGGCACGTGCCCGGGATGACCGGACCGATCGGGTCGGACCACTTCGTGGCTGTCCTGGAAGCCGACGAGACGCTGGTCCGGTTCCACGATCCGTACGGCTGCCCCTACGCGACCCTGCCGACCCGGGACTTCCTGGCCGCCTGGCGTGCCGAGACGATCACCTTCTACCACGCCGAGCCGTACACCATGCGTGGCGATTTCCAGCAGGTCCGCGAGGTCACCACCGAGGCAGCGCTGCGCGCGGCCCTGCCCGGCGCGGTCGCCTGGCTACGTGGGCGCGACGACCTCGCCGTGCCACCCGGCACCATCGGCGGTGCCGCAGCGGTGCACCGCCTCGCTGACCTGGTTACCGACGGACTCGACCCCGAGACACACGCTCACCTGACGCATTTCGCGATCCGGGTCGGCGCCCGGCGGCTCACCGATGCCGCCACCGCACTCGCCAGCCTCGGCCACGACGAGGCCGCCGCCGTCGCTACCCGGCAGGCCCGGCTGGTCGGCAGCCTCCAGCACGACATCGTCAACGGACGCACGGAACCCGCCGCCCGAACGTTGCGGCAGCTCGCTCCGACCTACGACCACCTGGCGGCCGTCCTCAGCTGACCCCGCCACGCCGAGAGCGCCCAGCGCGGCGACAGCCCTCCGACGACCGGACCGATGGCGCTGACCGGAGCAGTCACCTTTTCCGCCTTCTCGTCATCGGCCTCCTGCCCGGGGGCCACCGCGCCACGGTGCGGGTGTCCGCCGAGCCTGGTGAACGCGGGTGGCGGTGCCGTTGCGGCCGTGCTCGGCGGCCGCCTTCTCGTCGTGGGTCTCCTGAGTGACCAGCGTGCCGGCGTCGGTCTCCAGGTGCGCCCGGACGAACCAGTGGAACTGCTCCAGGCGTCCGGCCTGGGTGATCAGCATGTCCTGGGTGACGGGGTCGGCCTTCTCCGTCTCGTTGATGGCGGCCCGGTGCGCCTCGATCACTGCGCCGTAGACGACGTTCATGGCGGCGAGGTGGGCGTGGGTGTCCGCCCGGCCGATCGGGTAGTCGTCCCAGTCGCGCTGCCTGACCAGTGCCCCCGGCGTCCCCACGGGTGATCCGCCGAGAGCGGCGATGCGCTCGGCGACGTCGTCGACCATGACCCGTACGGCGTCGACCTGCGGGTCGAGCATGGTGTGGACCGCGATGAAGTGGGGTCCGACGACGTTCCAGTGGACGTGTTTGAGGGTCAGCGCGAGGTCGTTGAGCGCGTTGAGCCGGTCCTGCAACAGGAAGATCACCTCGGCGGCGGTGTCCGGCTTGAGTCCGGGGACGGTGTAGGCGGGAACGTTCGGCTGGTAGGTGCTCGGCGACATCTCTTCTCCTTGTTCGGGATCGGTGTGGCGAAGCGCGGTGACGTCGAGACGGCAGTTCGGGTCAGCGCGGGGAGGGTCGGCTTCTCGGGCACCGTCCGTGTCCATCGGGAGTCCACCGGTGGCGTACCGGTGCGTCCGGGCATACGTCGCCGCGCCTACGTCGTGTCGGCGGTGCTGCGCCGGGCGGTGTCCTTCAGCGCTGCCGGGTGTCGGATCCGGGCGGGATGGCGCAGCAACGACATGGCGGCCAGCCCGGCGCCGTTGAGCGCCGCGGTGCGGGGAGACGCGGCGCGGTGCACCGGTAGGCGGAGCGCGGCGGCCAACGCCGGGGACAGGCCGGGATGGGTGGCGCCGTCGCCCACGAGCAGCAGCCCGCGGGTGAGGGCAGGGGCCAGTCGCGTCCGCGCTGTCCCGGCCCGCAGGGCCTCGAGGTGGTATGCGACGACGTCGCTCACCAGGTCGACGGTGGCACCGTAAGCGAGGTCGCGGGTGCCGATGTCGGCGCGACGGGCCGCGACGACCCGCCCGTGGTCCAACAGGGCGACCTCGGTCAGCTGGGCTCCGACGTCGGCGATCAGCAGGCTGCCGGCGGCTGCTCCCGAACCGATCGCGGCGGCGCGCACGGTGTCGATGAACACCAGGTGGGAGGGGGCGAGGACCGCCTCGACGACGCGACGCACCACGGCTCGGTCGTGGTCGCCGGCCAGGACCGGGCGGCAGGCCGCGACGACACCGCCGGCAGGTACCGGTTCGCTGAAGCGGCTGATCACCTGGGACAGCAGGATCTCGCAGCGGTCGGCGTCGATGATGCGGCCGCGCCGGATCAGCGAACCGGCGGAGAGGAACGCGTCCCCGCACGGCGCGCTGATGGTGCCGCGGTGCGCCGCCCAGACGCCGATGGAGCTGCTGCCGAGGTCGATCGCGACCGCGGTCGGCGGGGCCGGGCGACACATGCCGGCGGCGCGCTGGTCGGAGGAGAGGACGTTCGCGGACACGGTCACACCGATCACTTCCATTGGTACGAGCGTTCACCGGCTCCGATCGTCGCCGCTGAACAGATCGGTGACAGCGGCCGGGTCCGGCGAAACTTCGTCGCGCTCGTTGCCGACGCCCGGCAACCCGGCCTGCGGTCACCGACTGCTCGGTAGGCCGGACGCCGGTGACCTCGGCCGACGGGTCGCGTGCTGTCGTGGCCGTTCCTGGTCCGGACGGCTATGGTGGCCGCCATGGGTGACGGGCGCGGCTTCGGGGGCGTCGGCCGGCGAGCTTCGCTGCCGACGTTGCTCGTGTGGGCTGTGCTGGTGTTGGTCGTGTCCGCCGCCCGGGACATCGGGTTGTGCATCGTCTTCCGGCTGACCCGCCGTGCGGTCCCGGGCTGTGTACCGGCATGGTCGGCGGACCGGGCTCCGCCGACGTGGACGCTCACCGCCTGAAGCCGCCCGTTGCGCGGCGTCGGACACGACGCTGCCCCCTGGCTGGGAGCACCATGCCACCCCTCGTTCATGACTGTCGCTTCGGCACGCCCGTTGAGCTGCCGGCGACGTCGCTTCCCTTCGTTGACCCTCGACACCTGGTCCCCGCCGTACCCGGGTGGACGACATGCTGACCGCCGGTGCCTACGCTCGTCCGCGCGTACAGGCATGCCTTGCTCTTGACCTCGGAACGTCCACCGTGCGGATGTGGACGTCGCAGTCGGGAACGGTGATCACGGAACCGGCGGTGCTCTGCCGTCCCGGTTCCGACCGGCACGTGGCCGGACGGGCCGCGCTGACCGCTCAGGCCGGTGGTGTGACCGTCACCTGGCCGGTGCGCGACGGCGTGGTGCGTGACTTCTTCGCCTGCGTGCAGCTGCTGCGGCTGCTGACCGCCGACATCCGCCTACCGTCCGACACCGCCTATCCCGTCCTGGTCGGTGTGCCGGCGACCGCGACCCTGCGCCAGCGCAACGTGCTTGTCGCCGCGGTCCGCCGTGCCGTCGGCGGACGGGTCAGCGCGGTGGAGGAGCCACTCGCGGCCGCTCTGGCCTGCCGTCCTGACCCGGGCGGTGACGTGGTCGTGGTGGACATCGGATCCGGACGTACCGAAGTGGCACGGATCGGTGACCGCAGCATCGTCGCGGTGGAGCGTGTCGAGGACGCCGGGTCCGTCGACCGGATCCCGGCGATCGCCGACTGTGTGCGCCGTCTCGACCGTCCGCGGGGCGGTCAGCGGCGGCTGCTGCTCACCGGTGGTGGTGCGACCGCCCCCGGAACCGCCGCGAGGTTGGCCGCGTTGACCGGCCGCTGCGTCACGATGCCCGCCGAACCGCCGCTGGCCACGCTCACCGGTCTGCGCCGGCTACTCACGGGCTGACGTGGGCCTGTCCCGCATCCGTATCCACTTCCCGGCCGCGGTGAGCGGTCGCCTTCTTCCGGAGTTCTGTCATGGACGTCGAATTCACACCGCTGCCGGGCATCGGCGAGTGCCACACGTTCACCACCGTCACCGGTCATCGGGTCGGCGTCGTCACCCACTACGCCGGCGGTCGACGCGAGCTGATCCACGGCGTCGGCGACGATCCTGATGCCACCTGCAGCCTGGCTCTCTCGCGGGGCGAGGCGATCGCGTTGGCGGGATTGCTGGGGATCCTGGACGTCATCGACGTGGATGTCACCGGCACCCGGCCCCGTCACCCGGCTGCCGGGTGACGGGGCCGGGTGCTGCCACGATCAGCGGCCGCGCCGGCCTCGTCGCCGGCGCGGCCACTGCCGTGGCATTCGGTCAGCCCTGGTGTTTCTGCTGGCAGGGGACGCAGAACCGGGCGTGCGGTAGCACTTCGAGCCGTTCGGCGGGGATGGGGCCGTCGCATTTCTCGCAGCGGCCGTAGCTGCCCTCGGCGATGCGGCGCAGCGCACCGGTGATCTGTTCGAGGTTGTGCCGGGTGGCCGCCACCAGTGCCGCGCGGTTGTGTGCTTCGCCCGGGTCGCCGGTGTCGGCCGAGATCTCCGTGAGTTCCTTGAGCCGGGTCGTCTGGGCGGCGAAGTCCTCGCTCAGCGATGCGCGGAGGCCGGCGAGCCAGCCCTGATCGGATACTTCGATGTCGACGCTCATGTGCCGCTCCTTGCTCGGGAAGCCGGAAGTGCTTCGGGAAACCACAGGGCGGAAGCTCGAACGGCTCCGCCCTGGCGATCGGTGGGTGTCGTGAACCACCCCGCCCGCCGGTGGGTCTCGACCCGACGGCTGCGGGCTGCGTTCGTTCCGGAGGTTCGGCAGTGCCGACGCGCCCGCTAACGCAGCGGGTCGAACGGCGTCAGCTCCGCGGGCACCTCACCCTTGAGCACCGCTTGGGCCACCAACTGGCCGGTGACCGGCCCCAGGACGATGCCCCACATGCCGTGGCCGCCGGCGACGAACACCCGTGGCGCGGCGGTCGCGCCGATCAGCGGCAGGCCGTCGGGAGTGCACGGCCGGGAACCGACCCACTCGTCGCGGCGGTCATCGAGGTTCACCCCGTCGAGCAACGGCCGCACCGCGTCGACGACGGCGGTGATGCGTCGCGGGTCCAGTTCGTCGGCGGGTCGGCGAAACTCCATCATCCCGGCCACCCGCAGCCGGCTGCCCAACGGAGTGCAGGCGACCCGCTGCGTCGGGAAGTACAGCGGGCCGGCGGGCATCCGTTCGGCGGGCACGCTGAAGCTGTAGCCGCGCCCGGCCTGCACCGGGCGGCGTACCCCGAAGCGTGTGGCCAGCTCGCCGAAGGCCGCTCCGGTGGCGATGACCACGGCGTCATGGCGGTGCTGCTGCCCGGACGGGCCGGTGACGCGGACGTCGGTGGTTGCCGGCTGCAGACCGGTCACCGCGCTGCTGTCGAGGATGCGGCCGCCACGGTCCCGGACCGCATCGGCCAGCGACGTGACGAACGCGGGAGGGTTCAGGTACCGCTGCCCGAAGATCTGGACGGCGGCGCCGACCCGGTCGCTCAGAACGGGCTCCATCGACCGGAGCACCTGGCCGGTCACCGGGCGGAAGGTGACGTCCTGACCGGCGTCGCCCATCTGTTCCAACTCGTCGAGCAGGGTACGGCTGTCCCGCTCGCGGGCGAAGCAGGCCAGGAAGGGATCGGCCGGCGTCGTCACGGCGCTCACCCCGCCGGCCGCGAGGGCATCGAAGGCGTCCAGGCTGCGCTCGTTGAGCGGGACGTAGGCGGCCATGCCCCGCCGCCACCGCCGGGCGGTGCTGTGGAACACGAACGACAGCAGGAAGCGCCACAGGTCACGGTCGGCGCGCAGCGGCAGGTACACCGGGGATCGGGTGCTGAGCACCGCGCGCAGACCGTAGCGCAGCACCGCAGGTTCCGGCAGTGGGGCGGTCAGCCCCGGGGTCAGCCAGCCGGCGTTGCCCCACGACGAGCCGGCGCCGGAGTGATGACGCTCGTAGACCGTCACCTGTGCGCCGGCTTCCTGTAGGAACCAGGCCGTGGACAAGCCGACCATGCCCGCTCCGATCACCGCGACGTCCCGCGGTGAGCTGTGCACGAACGCGGGAGTGCCCGTCATGCTGAGCTCGTCAGACATACCGCTCCTCCGCCGCGCCGGGCCGGCTGGACAGCCGATCGGTTGGTGGGCCACGTTGTCCGGGCCTGCTGTCCCGCCATGGTCGCTTGATCACCGGGAACCGGGCCAGGGCTGTGGCCGGTCAGCTGAACCGTCATACGTTGCCGACGCTCGGCAACCAGCAGACGATCACCACCGCAGGACCGCTGCCCTCGGTGCCGTGTCCGGAACGCGGTGGCGGGGTGCCGCGTACACGGTGCCGCCGTACCGCAGGGTGGCCACCGCGGCGCGGTCCCGGTGGTCCACCGCGGCGCTCGCCGACCGGTACGGACCGCGAATCGGTGTCTACCGCCGCCAGGATGGGCGATGCTGGGTTCGACGCGACGGTGAACGGGAGCGGCCACGTGAGTGACAACGGCACACGGCGCATTCAGCGGCCGGCGGCGGCCGAACCCGACGGGCAGTGGCTCGCCGAGGTCGCCGCCAGCGCCAGCCGTGACGCCGGCAACGTGCCCGTGGCGTTGCTGGGCGACTACCTGCCGCTGCTCGCCGATGCCGCCATCACCGGCCGCAAACCCAAGCGCGCCGAACTCGACGCCGTCGAGACGCTCGGCCGCAAAGCCGCCGAGCAGGGCATCTCCGCCGGCCGGGTGGTGCAGCTCTACCTCTCCGCCGCCCGACGGCTGTGGCAGGATCTTCCGGACGTCGTACGTAGCCGTGACCGTGAGGCCGTGCGTGCGGCGGCCGCCGCCGTGCTGCACGTCATCGACGATGCCGTCGCGACCCTGGCCGAGGGTTATGCCGTCGCCCGTCGCGACCTGGTCCGCCATGAGGAGACGCTGCGCCGCGAACTCATCGACGACCTGCTGCGCGGCGACTCCGACCTCGGCGGTCTGGTCGACCGGGCCGAACCGTTCGGCCTCGACCTCGCCCGCGTCCACCAGGTCGCCCTGGCCGCGCCGAGCCGGCGGCTGCCGGACACCGACACGGCGACAACGGCGCTGGAGGCGGTCATCTTCGACCGGCTCGGCGACCGTGACGTTCTTGTCGCGACCAAGGACGGGCTCCTGGTCGTCATCGCTCCCGCCGACACCACCGGCTCCGACGGTGTGCCTGCCGGCCACGACACCGACGACAATCTCGGCCGGCTCATGCACGACCAGTTGCGCCGGTTGCCCCACGGACAACCCTGGCGCATCGCCGTCGGCCGGCCCCACCCGGGCCTCTACGGCATCGCCCGCTCCTACGAGGAAGCCCGCGAGGCCCTGACCATGGCGGGCCGGCTCCGCATGCCCACCCCCGTGGTCAACGCCCGGGACCTGCTCATCTACCGCGTCCTGCTACGCGACCAACCCGCCATCGTCGAACTCGTGCACGCCGTGCTGCACCCGTTGACCCGGGCCCGTGGCGGTGCCGAACCGTTGGTAGCCACCCTGCAGGCATACTTCGACACCGGCGGCGTCGCCACCGAGACCGCCAAACGCATCCACGTCTCGGTACGGGCGGTCACCTACCGCCTCGAACGCATCCACGCCCTCACCGGTTACAACCCGGCCGACCCCGCCCAACGGTTCACCCTGCAGGCCGCGGTGCTCGGTGCCCGCGCCCTCAACTGGCCCGGACAGCCGCTGCCTGCGGCCGGTTGACCTGCTCCTCACGCGCCGGGTCTCGGGCCCTGACCTGCTCGGCTGGTGGATACCGCAGCCGACCCGACAGGGCCCCGGGCGCGGTACCGGGAACACTGAAGCCGTGGGGTATCCGGTTCGCGTTCTACGGCCGGGGCGTGAGCGTCGCCGAGTTCCTCGACCGCGACAGCGGGCGCGGGAAGCGCACGGCAACCCCGCCGGAGTGGCGTTCATGTGGGTCTACCGGGAGTGACCTTCCGTCTCGTCGTTCTCCGGCCAGCCGCGGCGCACGTCGGGTTCCGCGTTGACCTGTGCGTAGGAGGGAAGGTCCGCGCGGACGGTGAGGCCGTCGCGGACGGCCAGAGCCGTCTGCACGGATGCGGCAAGAGCGGCGCGGAACAGCAGGGAGCCGGTGCTGATCCGTCGTACGCCGAGCTCGGTCAGGGTGGCGACGGTGTGTCGTCCGGGCAGGAACAGGACGTTGACCGGTACGTCGACCGCCGCCACGACGGCGGCGATGTCGGCGGGCTCCGCTATCCCGGGCACGAACACGGCATCGGCACCGGCGTCGGCGTAGAGCCGTATCCGGCGCAGGGTCTCAGCCAGGTCGCCGGAACGCTGCCAGTGGGTGTCGGTGCGGGCGTTGACGAACAGACCCGGCACTTCCCGTTTCACCGACCTGATCAGTGCCGCGTGCGCCGTGGCCGGGCCCATGGCGTCCTCCATGTTCACGCCGACGGCACCGGCTGCGGCCACCGCAGCCGCAGTGGCGACCGACCCGGTCTCGATGTCGACGGTGAGGTGGGCCGGGAGCGTCGCCAGGCTGCGCGTGAGGCGCAGCGTGTGGTCGTCGGTGGCGTTGACACCGTCGCGCAGGCCGTTGGCAGCAGCAACGCCGAGGCTGGTCGTGCCGAGCGCGGGGAAGCCAGCGTCGACGAGGCAGCGGGCCGAGGCGACATCCCATACGTTCGGTAGGACGAGGGGCGCCGCAGTGCGGTGCAGCGCGGCGAAGTCCCTCACGCACGGGCTCCTTCGATGAGAGCGAGCACGCCTCCAACCGGGGCGGCGTGGCATAGGGATGCTGAGCGTCAGGTCCCTGGCGCGGCTCACCTGCTCCAGTCGCCGGCATTGATCCTGGCACACGCCCTGGCCGCCGTCATGAGCACCTGCCGTTCGACCTGAGGTCCCCCGCTCTCCAACTGCCCGGGGGAGTCGAGGTCGTGGCCTTCCGCGACGGCGCGTTCCGAGTGCCCACCGACGCCGTCCGGCTGCGCACGATCAGCGGCACCGTGCCCGGGGCCCTGCGGCGGACAACCGGCCGGGATGCCTGGATGCGGTAGGTCCCTCGCTCAGTCTGCCGGGCGGTCGGACGGCGTCCGGCACGTCGACCCCCAGACGGTCGAGGGCCGCTACCCTGGCCGCCGCCGGTCTCGCCGTGCTGACCGCGTGACCGTACGGCTCCATCAGGGCGACCACTGCCGCTACGAGGCCGTCGCCCGGCTTCGATCCGGCGGTCTGAGCCCCCTGCCGGGCGTGCCCAGGGCGTCTGATTGTCGACAGTGGCGAATCGCGAGCTGCGCGCACTTTGATCTCGGAGCCATGCCACTCTTGCGCGCGTCGCCTCGCATAGGAGTCACCATGGTGTGGAGTCGAAAGTCGTTTCGGGCGTCGTGGAGTTTGGCCGCCGTGGCTTTGCTTGTCGCTGTCGGCGGTTGTTCCGCTGTGGACGGCACCCCCGCCGGCCCGTCCTCGGAGCCTGCTGTCGTCTCCGTGCAGGCCGCCTATCCTGGCGACAAGCAGGGTGCCCGAGCCTTGATGGCGGAGCTCGCCGCGCACGGCGATCCCGCGCTGGTCGCCTCCCTGCGCCCGACGACCGCGGACTATCAGGCGCTGTTCGAGCCGGCCTTCGCCGAGCGGGCGCAGCGCTTCTACGAGAAGGGCCTCTGGGCCTCGATGCCGCCCACGGCGGCGCCGTTCGCCAAGCCGGACCAGACGGAGGTACGGGTCTGGGGTGCGACCACCGAGGAACTGCGGGCCTGGGGGAAGGACGCCCAGGCCAACTTCCCGGGCGGGTACGAGGAAATCAAGGACCAGTTGCGGCCTGGACTGACGATCTACTCCATCGACATGGTGGTTCCCGGCGAGGAGCACGGGATGGCGTACAACGGTCTGACGTACGTCAACGGTCATTGGGCTTTCTTCCCCAAGCCCTGGCGTGTACTCGAGTCCGAGAAGTGAAGGGGTGTCGATGACTGAGCTTGCTCGGATACCGCTCGCCGGGGGCGGCGTCGTCCTGGTCGAGTCGGCCGAGGTGGACACCGCCGGTGGCCCGGTGAAGGCCGGTCGCGTCGGCGACCGGGTGCACGAGATGTCCGCGACCCTGCAGGACCTGTTGGAGCCGGTGGTCGACGCCGCCCAGGTCCTGCTCGACCAGCTCAGCCGGGCCAAGCCGGCCGAACTGGAGGTCGAGTTCGGAATCGCGCTGTCCGCCCAGGCCGGTGCGGTGATCACCAAGACGGCGATGAGCGGCAATCTCAAGGTCAAGATGAAGTGGCGGCGGGACGGGCCAGAGGTCCTGGTGCAGGAGGAATCGGGCAGCATGGACATCGCGTGACCGGTGCCGTCGACCTGCGGTGGGCCAGCAGCGTGGCCCAGATCCTCGACGCGCGGGACACCGCGGCCGGAGCGGGCTTCCTGATCGCCGAGGACGTCCTGGTCAGCTGCGCGCACGTGGTGCTGGCGGCAGGAGCCCGGATCGGCGACCCGGTGCGGCTGCGCTTCCCGCAGGCGGCGGGCACCCCGATGGTGAGCGGCCGGGTGCTGGCCGACGGCTGGCAGCCGCCGGACGGCGACGACATCGCCCTCGTACGGCTGGATTCGGTCCCTGGGGGTCTGCGACCGCTCCCCCTGGCCGGGTCCGGCGGCCGGCGGGGGAACCGGGTGCGGTCCTTCGGTTTCCCGGCCCAGGCCGGTCCCGGCGGCCACTTCGGGTACGGGCGGGCCGGTGACCTGCTGCAACCGGCGCTGCTGCAGCTCACCGCAGCCAACGACCTGACCCAGGGGTTCAGCGGCAGCCCCGTGTGGGACGACAGCGCCGACGCGGTGATCGGCATGGTCTCTGCGGTGACCCGCCCGGACGCGCTCGACCGGGGCACCGGCATCGGGTATGCGACGTCCGTCGCGGCCCTGCGGTCGGCCTGGCCCGCGCTGGCGGTGTCCGATTCCTGCCCGTACCGGGGCCTGGACCCGTTCGGGCCGGAACACGCCGGGGTCTTCCACGGCCGGGCCGGCGCCGTCGACCGGGTCGTGGCCGCGCTGGCCGACCGGCCACCGCTGCTGTTGCTGCTCGGCCCGTCCGGCGCCGGGAAGTCGTCGCTCGTCCAGGCGGGTGTCCTCCCGGCGCTCGCGGGGGGACGGCTACCGGGCAGCGCAACGTGGTCGACGATCGTGGTCAGGCCGGACGATGCGGGCCTCCCGTTCGGGGAACACGAGTTGCTGGTGATCGACCAGTTCGAGGACCTGCTCATCACGCCCGCGGCGGGGCCGGTCCTCGACGGTCTGGTCGCCGCCGGGCGGCCGGGACGCACCGTGCTGCTGGTCATGCGGGACGACTTCTACCCCCGGCTGGCCGCCGAAGCGCCCGCCCTGCTCGAGCTCGTCGGCCCGGGAATCATCAACATCCCGGCCACGCTCACTCGCGCCGAACTGCACGACATCATCGAAGCACCGGCCGCCGCGGGCGGCGCGCGGCTGCAGGACGGCCTGCCGGAACGGATCATCGACGACGTCCTCGCCGCCGATCCCCGGGCGGCCACGGCAGTCCTGCCGCTGCTGGAGGTGGCGCTGAAGCAGCTGTGGGAGAGCCAGGAGGACGGGGTTCTGACGCACCGCGCGTACGAGAGGTTCGGGGGCCTGCGCGGCAGCATCACGGCCTGGTGCGACCAGACCGTCACCGGTCTCCCGCAGGTCGCCAGCCGGGACGTCCTGACGGCGCTCGTCCGCCCGGCCGACGCCGCGCACCACATCCCCGCCGTGCGCCGCCGACGTCGGTTGTCCGAGCTGCGGGAGCTGGCGGGCGACGCCGACGACGTGCTGGCGGTCCTCACCGCCCAACGGCTGGTGGTGACCAGTGCCCCGGCACCCGTTGCCGAACCGGTCGCCGAGCTGGCGCACGACGCGCTGATCCGTGACTGGGCCACGCTGCGCAGCTGGGTGCGCAACGACGAGCAGTTCCAGCAGTGGCTGCAGCGCGTCGAGGAGAAGCAGCACCGCTGGTCCGACCGGCGCGAGCCCGCCGAACTGCTCCGCGGCCGGGACCTCGGCGAAGGACGGGACTGGTCGGCCAACCGGCGGCTGCCCCAGGACCTGACCGTCTTCCTCGCCGCCAGCGAGCGGGCCGCCAGGCGGGCGACCCGGGCACGCCGGACCCTGCTGGCCGGCCTGTGCGTGCTGACCCTCGTCGCCACGGTCGCCGCAGTCGCCGCGCTCCGCTACGCCAGGAACGCGAACGAGCAGCATGCCATCGCCCTGTCCCGGCAGCTCGCGGCGCAGAGTGGCAGCATCGACGGCACGCAGCCGGTGACCGCCCGCCGGCTCGCGGTCGCCGCCTGGAAGCAGGCACCCACCGCCGAGGCCGGGGACGCCCTGGCCGCGCGCCTCACCGAGGGGCAGTCCGGCTTCGTCGGTCACTCCGGCGCAGTCCACGCCGTGTCGTTCTCGCCGGACGGCCGGCAGCTGGCGTCCGGCGGCGAAGACGGCACCGTCCGGTTCTGGCAGGCGGCAACCGGCAGGGTCTGGCAGACGGCCGCCGGGCGGCCCGCTGCCGCGCCACCCGCCGGGCACACCGGGGCGGTCACCGCCGTGGCGTACGACCCGGCCGGGACGGTGCTGGCGTCGGCCGCGGCGGACGGCACCATCCGGCTGTGGGACACCACGACGGCACAGCCCACCGGCGGACCGCTCACCGGTCACACCGACCGGGTCAGCTCGGTGGCGTTCGCCCCCGACGGCACCCGTCTGGCGTCGGCCGGGTGGGACGGAACCGTCCGTGTCTGGAACCGCGGTACCGGCGAGCAGATCGCCTCGGTCGCGCATTCCACCCGGGTGCAGGCGGTGGCGTTCAGCCCGGACGGCAAGTGGCTCGCATCCGCCGCCGACGACGAGACGGTGGTTCTCCGCGACCCGCATACCGGCCGGGCCGTCGGCTCCCCGATCACGACCCGGAGTTCGATCCGTGCCCTGGCCTTCGACCCCACCGGGACGAAACTCGTGACGGGCGGTGACCGAGGCGACGTCACCCTGTGGGACGTCGGCAGACGCCGGCCCGCCGACCTGCCCGCCGGCTCCGACCCGGTGCTCACCGTGGCGGTCAGTCCGGGCGGCACCCGGGTGGCGGCCGCCGGCATCGACCGGACCGCCCGTCTCTGGAACCCGGCCACCCGGGTGCCGGTGGGTCCGCCGATCACCGGCCACGGCGCAACGGTGTGGTCGGTGTCGTTCAACGCCGACGGTCGCGTCCTCGCCACCGGCGGTGCCGACGGCCGGATCCGGCTGTGGGACTCGACCACCGGCGCGCCGACCACCGCGCCACGGCCACTCGACGGGGGGCGAACGCTGCCCGTCACCACGGCCGGGACGTCGACCCTGACGGCCACCGTCGACGGCGAAGACAACCTCCGCCTCTGGGAGGCGACGACCGATCAGCCCTACGGGGTACCGCTGCCAGGTTCCGTCGGAGCGGTGTCACACGTCGCCACCGACCCTGACCGGCGGGTCGTCGCGGCCGGGGCCGGCAATCGCATACGGGTGTGGGATCCGCGCTCGGGTAGGCAGATCGCCGGTCCGATGAGCACCGACAGCGACTACGTCGCGAGTCTGACGATCAGCCCCGACGGCACCCGCGTGGCCGCCTCCGGCAGTGACGACCGGGTCCGGATCTGGGACATCGCCACCGGGCGGCTGACCCAGATCATCCGTACCGGCGGCGACTTCTTCGTCCACGAGGCGATCTTCGCCCCCGACGGTTCCCTGGTCACCGTGGGCAGCGAAACCGGTGTCCGGTTCTACGACCCGGACACCGGAACGCTGATCCACGACTACCGCACCACCTACCGGTACCCGGTCAGCGCACTGGCACTGGATCCCGCAGGCACCCGGTTCGCGACGGGCAGCCGCGACGGACCGGTCGAGATCCGGGACACCGGCACCGGTGCCCTGCTCACCCGGTTGCAGTCCAACGACGCGAAGGAGGCGACGGCCCTGGCGTTCATCGCCGACGGGTCGGTCCTCGCCGTGAGCGACGGAGCGTTCCGCGAGCCCGGCACGATCCGCTTCTGGGAGATCGCCACGGCACGCCTGCTCGCCACCCGGACCGGCCACCCGTCCCGGATCGCGGGCCTGGCGGTGAGCACCGACGGCGTCCTGGTCGAGTCGGTGGACGAGGTCTTCCAGACCCGGGACTGGTACGTGCCGGCGCCCCGGGTCGCGTACGCGGAGCTGTGCGCCCGCCACGGCCCACCCACCGGGGCGGAGTGGAAGCGGTACGCCCCCGACGAACCCGGCCCCCCGTCCTGCAAGCCATGAGTTCCCTGAACCGTTGCCACGCAGTGAGCACCGCCGCACGAGCGATCAGGAGAACTTGATCGAGCCAGCCCGGTTGTTCCAGCCGTCGCCGATGGTCGCGAGGTTGGAGGCTTCGTCGATCCAGACTGACTGGGCACCGGTGAAGTTGATCCCGTCGAAGAACTTGACGTCGCACTGGTTGTAGGTGCGCACCGACGTGATTCGGTTGTTCCAGTTGCCCCCGCTGGTCGTCCGCAGGTCGTCCCACTGCAACTCGACGTCGTACTCGGGGGTGCAGTTGCCGTTCTGAGCCCAGGCCAACTGCGCGCCGCTGAAGCCCGTACCGTCGTAGGTGCGGGCGATGACGACGCTGGCCTGCGTAGCCCCCACCGCGCGCAGCGCTTGCGCCTCGGTATCGGCACAGCGCAGTACGCGGGTGTCCACGTTGACCGCGCAGTTGCGCGGCTGCTCCTTGGCGACGGCCGGTGAGCCGGGTGCACCGAGCAGGACCAGCACACCCAGCACGGCACCGCTCGCGACGATCGTTCTTGCGTCCACCGTCTTCTCCTTCAGGTTGGCTGCGGCGGCAACCAGCACGGCACCCACCTCGCCGCATTGATGATCGTCGATTACGTTACCGGAACCGGGACCTCCCCGCCCCGGTACCCGGTCGGGACCGTCCGTGCGATGCCACGTGCTGACGGCGGGACATGACACCCAACGCTCGCCAACCACAACGCCTGATCCTGTGCGTGAAACCCGGTGCCGCCCGGTCGCCATCTGCGCGACCGGGCGGTGCCGTGTTTCGTGACCGGCTACCTGGTTCAGGAGGCAGTCATGCGAGCCATGGTCTACCGCGGTCCGTACCGCCTGCGGGTGCAGGAGAAGGACCGTCCCGCCATCGAGCACCCCAACGACGCGATCATCAAGGTGACCCGGGCAGCGATATGCGGGTCCGATCTGCATCTTTACCACGGGATGATGCCCGACACCCGGGTCGGGCACACCTTCGGCCACGAGTTCGTCGGCGTGGTCGACGAGGTCGGTCCGTCGGTACGGAACGTCCAGCCGGGCGACCGGGTCATGGTGCCTTTCAACGTCTACTGCGGTTCGTGCTTCTTCTGCGCCCGAGGGTTGTTCAGCAACTGCCACAACGTCAACCCGACCGCCACGGCCGTAGGCGGTATCTACGGCTACTCACACACCTGTGGCGGCTACGACGGTGGTCAGGCCGAGTACGTCCGGGTGCCGTTCGCCGACATCGGCCGCTGGACGGTGCCCGTAACCCCCACCGGAGGCGTGCCGGATGTGGGCGGGGGCGTCGAAGCCCTTCGTCGGGGATGACCGACGCTGCAGGCATAGACCCCTGTCGCAGCGTCCGTGAGGGAGCGTCGAGAATGGTGACGCCGGCTCAGGCTTCGAGGCGGTGGACCGGTGCGACGACCAGGTCGTGGATGCGCCAGTCGAAGTCGCGGGCGAACTGCTGTAGCTCCTCCAACCGGTCGACCAGCCGGTCCGTGCCTTCCCGGGGCACGACGATGAGTTCGCCGACGAAGACGTGGCCCTCCTCCCGCAGGCGCAGGCATGCGTCGACGACCCAGTCGTGGTCCTGGACGGCGGTGAGCAACTGGTGAGGCAGTGGGTGTTCGTGGCTACCGTCCACCACGCGGGGTTTGTTGTCCATCAGGTTCGCCACCGCGCCGCGGGTGGTCCGGACCCCGTCGCGGACGATGTCCCCGCCGATGATCAGGGCGGCGACGGCGTCGGCCCACCACAGACCGATACCGATGCCGGCCACGCCGAGGATGGCGGCGCCGGCGGTGAGCCAGTCCGCGCGGTTCATCTCGGCGTCGGCGAACAACACCTTGTCGTGGAGTTGGCGGGCGATCCGTTGCTTGGCGCGGCCGAGCAGGATGGCCGGCACCATGGTGACGAACAGGACGGCGATCATCAGCCAACCCAGCCAGAACCGTTGTCCGAAGACCTCGATGAGGCCGATCGGTGCCCGTTCCCGCGCGACGAGCCGTACCGCGGAGTCGTAGACGACGTATCCGCCGAGACCGAGCAGCGCGACCGAGCCGGTCAGGAACGCCACGCTCACCGAGCGGTGGTAGCCGTAGGGGAAGCGCTCGTTCGGGGCGCGGTTGCGGTACCGGGCGGCGATGAGGAACGCCGCGGGTGGGACCAGGCCGAGCATGTCCTCGATCCAGGCGGCCTTCATCGCCTGCGACTGCCCGAGGGTCACCGCGAGCAGGGCGACGGTGGCCACGAAGAAGGCGATGGTCCACCATTCCAGCCGGATCGCGCGCCGGTGCAGAGCGGCCTTGTCCGGGGGCAGTTCGAATCGGTCGTACATCCTCATCGGGCCGCCTCCGCCCGCTGTGCCTCGACCAGCAGCCGCATGACGTCGGCATGCGAGCGCTCCAGCAGGAACCGCTCCACCTCCACCTGCCACGCATTCTCGGGCGGTAACGCCCACACGTGATCGGTGCTGGCGAGTTCGTGCCGTGAGGAGGTGAGCCCGAGTTCGGCCAGCCGCCACTCGCCGACGACGACGGGCAGACCCTCCGCGCCGGTCACCTCGTCCACGGCCACGACGTCAGCGCCCTCGCTGGTCATTGCGGCGACGTCGGCGGTGCCGCCGCGCACGGCCACCCGGTGTCCGGTGAGGTCGTCGGGAACGCGGACGCCGGCGGGGGCGGCCACCAGGGTGCGCGTCGTGACGTACGGTCGGGTCAGCGACGCCTCCTTCGTCCACGGTGCCTTGGCATCCAGGCCGCCGACCACGACATCGAGGACGCGGTCCTTCAGCGCGGCCATCAGTTCGGACTCCGGGCCGGGGTACCACTCGACCTCGGCTCCCAACTCCGCAGCCAACTGGGCGACCAGCTTCACCTCGGCACCGGAGGGTGGACCCTCGTCGGGCACCGTCACCCAGGGCGGGTTCTCGGTGACGCCCACCCTCAGCACGCCGTCGCGGACGCCAGCGAGGGTGTTCGCCGTGTCTCGCGGCAGGCCACATGCCGTGACCAGCAGCATCATCAGAGTCAGCACCGCGCCACCGCGTCGCATTCATCCTCCTGTCGGGAAGGTCGTCGGCCCCGCAGCCGTCTCAGCCCTTGCGGCCGGTGGTCGCGATGCCCTCGACGAAGTGCCGTTGGGCCAGGAAGAACAGCACGATCATCGGGATGGTGGAGATCACCGTCCCGGCGAGCAGCACCTCCCACTGCTGGTGCTCACCGCCGTAGCCGAACCGGTCGACCATCACCTTCAGCCCCCGGGGCAGGGTGTAGAGCGGCTCGTCGCGCAGGTAGATCAGTGGCTTGAGCAGGTCCGTCCAACTCGCCTTGAACTCGAACACGAACGCGACCAGCAGCGCCGGGCGGATCAGCGGGAAGGCCATCCGCCAGAACAGTTGCGGGTAGCTCGCGCCGTCGACCCGGGCGGCCTCGAAGTACTCCCGGGGCAACGACAGCAGGAACTGCCGGATCAGGAAGATGTAGAACGCCGAGCCGAACAGGTTGCCCGCCCACAGCGGCACCTGGGTGCCGACCAGCCCCACCTCCGACCAGATCAGGTAGGTCGGGATCATCGTCGCCGCGAACGGCAGCATCATCGTGGCCAACACCAGCCCGAACAGCAGGTTGCGCCCCGGGAACCGGAAATAGGCGAAACCGAACGCCACCCAGGCGCTGGAGATGGTCACCGCAGCGGCGGCGGCGAGCGACACCACCAGGCTGTTGCCCAGCCACTGCGCCAGCGGGACGGCCTGCCACACCGTCCGGTAGTTCTCCGGCGCGAAAGGCACCGGCAGGAAGCCGGTGTCGAAGACGTACGCCCGGGGGCGCAGCGACGCCGCGACCAGCCAGACGAACGGGGCCACGAAGAGCACCGTGGCACCGAGCAGCGCGGCCAGCCGCAGCGCCCGCGCCCACCACGACGGCCCGTCCCGCCCGACACCCGCCGGTCGCCGCCCTCCCGTCGCGCCCGACACCTGCCCGGGTACGCCCCGGCGCACCGCGATGCTCACGAGTCCCCCTCGTAGTAGACGAACCGGCGGGACAACCTGACCTGAACCAGCGTGATCAGCGCGATGACCAGGAAGAGCGCCCAGGCCATCGCGGAGGCGAAGCCCATGTGCAGGAACTGGAACGCCTCCTGGAACAGCCGGATGACGTAGAAGCTGGCCGCGTCGCTGTTGAAGGACCCGGCGTTCTGCCGGTTGCCGAAGTACATGGTGTAGACCTCGGTGAACATCTGCAGCCCGGCGATGGTGTTGACGATCAACGTGAAGAACAGCGCGCCGGAGATCATCGGCAGGGTGACGTGGCGGAACCGTGCCCAGCCACCGGCGCCGTCGAGTTCAGCCGCCTCGTAGAGATCGCGCGGCACGTTCTGCAACGCCGCCAGATAGATGATCACGCTGGAGCCGAGACTCCACAGGCTCATCAGCACGATGCCGGGCAGCACCCAGTCCGGGTCGGTGGTCCAGCTCGGACCGTCGACGCCGACCAGGCCCAGCGCCCGGTTGACCAGACCGTTCTGGGTGTTGAGCAGCAGCAGGAAGAGCACGCCGACGGCCACCGCCGGGGTCATCACCGGCAGGTAGAACACCGTCCGGAAGAAACCCTGCCAGCGACCGACCCGGCGCAGCAGCACGGCCAGCCCGAGCGAGAGCGCCATGGTCAGCGGCACGTGCAGCAGCGTGTAGTAGATCGTGTTGGTCAGGCTGCGCAGCACCTGCGGGTCGGCGGCGAGCCGCTGGTAGTTGTCCCCGCCGGTGAACCGGGGTGGGTTGATCACGTCGTACTCGGTGAAGCTGAGCCAGAGACTGGCGACCATCGGGCCGGCGGTGAAGGCCAGGAAGCCGACGATCCACGGCAGCAGGAAGACGTACGCCCAGCGGGCCTCCCGGCGGGCCGTCGGCGTCATCCGGGGCCGCCTGGTGGGCCGGGGGCGGGCAGCGTCTCCGGCGGTGTCGGTGGTAGGGGTGGTCATGGCTGCGGTTGCTACTTCGACGCCCGGTCGAGCGCGGCGGTGGCCTCCTGCTGGGCGCGGCGCATCGCGTCGGCCGGCTGCGCCTGCCCGGACAGCACCCGGTTCACCCCATCGGTCCAGGCCTTGTCGAACTCGGCGCCGGCCGGCGACGCCGGCAGCGAGAACGCGGCATCCTGGGCCGCCCGGATCACCTGCACCGCGTCGTCGAACCGGGGGCTGCCGCTGGGCTGGTAGAGCTCGTCGAAGATCTTCTTGTCGGCGGGGATGTTGCCGGTCCAGACGCCGGTGAACGGCAGGTTCTGCGCCTTCCGGGCCGCCAGTCGTGCGTTCGCGGCGGTCATCCAGGTGTCGGTGGCGGTCACCGTTCTGGCGAAGGTACAGGCGGCGTCCGGGTTCTTTGCGCCCTTGGGGATCACCCATGCCTGACCGTTGGCCATGGTCAGAGGCTTGCCCTGGCGGTCGGTGAAGGGCTTGACGACGAACGGGACGTCCGGGGAGTTCTTCGCGATCTGGTTGAGGAACCAGTCCTCCAACGGCCACACCCCGATCTGGTGTCCCGCGATCGGGTTCTTCGCCCCGAACAGGTCGAAGGTGTCCCGGAAGGACTTGACGTTGCCCCAGCCGCCCTGCACCTGGATCAGCGAGGTGGTGGTCCGCACCGCCTCGACGACCGACGGATCGTCCAGCTTCGCGGTCCGGCCGTCGGCGGAGATCATCTCCCCGCCGTTGGCCCGGACCCACATCGGCAGGAACTCCGGGATCTTCGGGTCAAGGCCGATCCGGGTGACCTTGCCGCCGTCCACCCGGGCCAGCCTGGTCGCCAGCGCCGGCAGGGCCGCCCAGTCGGCAACGTCGGCCTGGTCGGCGCTGATCCCAGCCTGTTCGAGCACCGTCTCGTCGAGATAGAGCACCCGTACGCTGGAGAACTCCGGGATGCCGTAGACGGTGTCATCCAGGGTGACCTGGGCTCGCGCGTCCGGCCGGTACTGCCCCAGGTCGATGCCCTGCTCCCGCACGCAGTCCGTCAGCGGCTGGACCGCACCGCTACGGGCGTAGGTGCCGATCAGCTTCCGATCCAGGTAGACCAGGTCGGGCGGGCTACCCGAGGCGACGGCGGAGAGGAACTGCTGCTCGTCGAAACTGCCCTCGGTGATCGTCAGCCTGACATCCGGATTGGCCTTCCTGAACGAGTCGACACGGGACTCCGCGATCTCGTCGGACAGGCCGAAACCCATCGTGGTCAGTGTCCCGGAACCCTTCGCTGCGCCGCCCGCGTCGCTTCCGCCACCACCGACGCCGCCGCAACCGGCAAGTGCGGTCGTAGCAGCAAGGGTGAGGGTCATCAGCACCGCCGTGGGCCGTCTACCGTGTGTCAACGTCGTCTCCCTCGATGGATGCCGATAGATACCTCTTCCATCGGGTGGGTTCTTTAAACGCATCGACGAGAGGCGCTACTCTCCGCGGCTTCTCAGGGCTGAGAGCCAAGGCTGCGTGATCTGAAGCCTCAGCGCTCGGCTCAGCCGGAGAGCAGGCTGACGCACCACCAAGCAGCACCAACGTGATCGCGCCACGCTCGTCGTCTACAACTACGACGGGGTGGTATCACCGGACGGCGGCGAATCGGGGGCCGAGAGAGCAAGTGACCGGGTCGCCTCACCGTTGGCGGCCGGGCTGACCGACGAGCCCGTCCCGGCGACCCGAGGCGGCTCCTGAGTCGCCGGGTCGATCCGAGGGTTCGCCGACGGCTTACCATGCGGCCCGCATTCTCCGCCGCACACCTACCCGGCGCTCGGGATGGCGATGCTCCTGCCATGCCCGGCTGTCATGTTCCGGGGACGGGGCAGGCAACAGGGCATGTAGACGAGCATCGCAGAAAGTGCCATGGCGAGCAGAGCCAGAGAGAGCTCGCGATGGCCAGCACCCGCGCACGGCAGTTGACGGGCCGGTCGCCGACACCGGTTAACCGGGGGACCGGGGGCGTTCAAATCCCCCAAGAAAAGCTCAAAGCCCTGATCAGCGTTCTCGCTGATCAGGGCTTTTCGTCTGTCGGGACGGCCGGATTCGAACTGAGGTTCCCCCGGCAGCTCGGAGGCTTTCGATCATGCTCTGATGGAGCTGAAGGGAGTCATCCGTGGCAGCACCGAAGAAGTACCCCGATGAGCTGCGTGAACGTGCGGTGCGCTTGTATCGGGAGTCGGACCCGAAGCCCGTGATCCGGCAGCTGGCACGCCAGCTTGGTGTGCATCACGAAGCGTTGCGCAACTGGATCCGCCAGGACGAGGCCGACCGCGGTCAGCGTGACGACCGGCCGACGACCTCGGAGGTTGAGGAGCTGCGCCGGCTACGGCGGGAGAATGCCGAGCTGAAGCGGGCCAACGAGATCCTGAAAGCCGCGTCGGCTTTTTTCGCCTCGGAACTCGACCCGACCCGGCGACGGTCGTGACGCTCGTCAACGAGCTACGCGATCGCTTCGGGGTCGAGCCCGTCCTCCGGGTCCTCAACGTCGCCCCGTCGACCTACTACGGCTGGCTCGCCCAGGCCGCCAACCCGTGTGCTCGGCGGCGGGAGGATGCGGAACTGGCGGTGGAGATCGCGGAGATCCACGACGTATCGGGTGGCACCTACGGCAGTCCAAGGGTGCACGCCATGCTGCGCCGGCAGGGCCGCCAGGTGGGTCGCAAGCGGGTGGAGCGGTTGATGCGGACCGCCGGCCTGCAAGGGGCGTTCCTGCGCAAGAAGTGGCGCATCCCGTCGACCCGGTCGAACCCGAAGGCGACACCGGCTCCCGATCTGGTGAACCGGCAGTTCACCGCTGCGGCGCCCAACCGGCTGTGGGTCGCCGACGCCACCCGCATCCCCTGCGGCGAGGGCGTGTTCTGGCTCGCCGCCGTCCGGGACGTGTTCTCCAAACGCATCGTGGGCTGGCGCTGCTCTGACCGCTGCGACACCGACCTGATCCTCGGCGCCCTCGAATACGGCATCTGGTCCCGCGACGTCCGCGACGGCCAACTGATCCACCACTCAGACCGCGGGTCGAACTACACGTCGTTCCGCTTCGCCCAACGCCTGGCCGACAACGGCATCCTGCCCTCCATGGGGTCGGTCGGCGACAGCTACGACAACGCCCTGATGGAGAACTTCTGGTCGACGTTGAAGATCGAACTGGTCTACCGCAACTCGTGGCGCACCCGCGACGAGGCCGAGAACGCGATCTTCACCTACATCGACGGCTGGTACAACACCCGCCGCATCCAGAAAGACCTCGGCTGGCGATCCCCAGACGAGTACGAAACCGCCTGGCACACCCACCAGGCCCGACACGACCAGACGGCTATCGTTCAGCCTGAGCCCACCGGCGCCAGGTAACTAACCCTCCGGCAAACCGGGGGAACCTCACCTCGCCAAACTCGCCCGCCACCGCGGCATTCCCCGCGTCCAGGTCGTCACCGCCGCCGGCAACACCCGCACCGTCCCGCCCGTGCGGCTGTCCCACGGCAAGGCCGCCGAGTTCCAGGCACGCGGCGCGGTCCACTTCCACGCCCTCGTCCGCCTCGACGGCGTCGACCCCGACGACCCAGCCGCCGTCGTCCCACCACCGGCCGCCTTCACCACCGCCGACCTCGTCGACGCGCTCCGGCACGCCGCCGCGCAGGTCGCGTTCGCCACCCCCGCCCACCCCGACCGGCCCGACGGCTGGCCGATCGCCTGGGGCGAGCAGCTCGACATCCGCCCGATCACGCTGACCGGCCACGGCGAGGTCACCGACAGCATGGTCGCCGGCTACCTTGCCAAGTACGCCACCAAGAGCACCGAGGTAACCGGGCACCGCTCCGTCAGGCTCACCGCCGACACCATCGGCGACCACGCCGACCCCGACGGCGACCACACCGCCCGCCTCATCGACGCCTGCTGGCGCATCGGCCGACCCACCGGCACCTCCGTGCCCCTCTGGCAACGGCCCCGCGACCACCGGCCCCGGCCCGGCTTCGTCGGCCGCTGGGAGTGCCCCGACTGCGGCACCCACACCCTGTACGCCGCCTGCCCTGTCTGCGTCGCCCACCGTCAAGCCGCCCTTGACACCAAACCGGCCAACAGACCGACGACCAACCCCTACGCCCGCCTGCGTCGCTGGGCGCACATGCTCGGTTTCGGCGGCCACTTCCTCACCAAGGCCCGGCGGTATTCCGTCACCTTCCAACTCCTGCGCGACACCCGCCGCCACCACCGGCAGCACGAGGACCAGGACCACGCGCACCCGACCGGCGGCCAGCTCGTCGACGAGCACGACGACACCACCCTGATCGTCGGCACCCTCACCTTCGCCGGCGTCGGCTGGCACACCACCGGTGACGCCCTCCTCGCCAACACCGCCGCCGCCATGGCCCGCGAGCGACAACAGATCGCCCGAGAGGAGCTAACCGCTGCTACCTGACCCGCCCCGATTCAGCACCGGACTGACGGTCGACCGACGAACCGAGGAGAGGAAGCCTTTGCCCACCACCCTGACCGCACCTGAGAGAAAGGCGCTCTACCGCATTCCCGAGGCCATGACACTGCTCAGCCTGTCCCGCTCCGTGATCTACGAACAGATCCGCGCCGGTCGGCTGCGCACAGTCCGGCAGGGTCGCACCCGCCTTGTTTCCGCCGCCGCCATCACTGCCTACGTCACTCTGCTCGAACAGGAAGCCCAGAAGGGAGGAACCCGATGACCCAACGCCGTGCCCGAGGAGAAGGCGGCCTGCACTGGGACGAATCCCGGCAACGCTGGATCGCCACCCTCACCGTCGGCTACACCCCAGCCGGCAAGCGCATCGTGCGCAAAGGCAGCGGCAAAACCAAAACCGAAGCCCGCACCAAACTCCGCGAGAAGATCCGCGACTACGAAGACGGCCTGGCCCTCGTCAAGGACGGGCAGACCGTTGCCGATGCTCTCATCGACTGGCTGGCCTACGGCCTGAGCCGGCAGTCCGACAGCACAAGGGCGAACTACTCCACCTTGGTGAACTCCCACATCGTCAGTGACCTCGGCGCAAGGAAGCTGCGGGACCTCACCGCTACCGATGTCGACCGATGGCTCATGGGCAAGGCCCAACACCTGAGCACACGGACCCTTCGGCTCCTCCATTCCTTGCTGAACCGCGCGGTCAATCGGGCCATGGCGCGGGACAAGGTCAAGCGCAACGTCGTCGCGCTGTGCACGGTTCCCACCGGTCGCGGTGGCCGTCCCTCCAAGTCGCTGACCCTCGGTCAAGCGAAGGCGCTCCTGGTGGCTGCGGAGGGCAGCCCGTTGCACGCCTACATCGTGGTTTCACTGCTGACCGGTGCCCGTACCGAGGAACTGCGGGCGCTCACCTGGGCTCACGTCGACCTCAAGGGCAAGCCGGCCAACGAACCGCCGTTGCCGCCCTCCATCCAGGTCTGGCGCTCGGTACGCGCCGACGGCGACACCAAGACCAGGAAATCGCGTCGCACCCTAGCCCTGCCGGCCCGGTGCGTCACCGCGCTCACCACCCACCACGAGCACCAGGGCCAACCTTCCGCTGACCGGCTCGTCTTCGTCTCTGCCGCCGGCACGGCCCTCGACCGGCACAACGTGCTGCGGGCCTTTCGCCCCGTCGTCGCCAGAGCGGGCCTCGACCCGCGCGACTGGACACCCCGCGAGCTGCGGCACAGCTTCGTCTCGCTGCTCTCCGACAGCGGCGTGAGCATCGAACAGATCGCAGACCTCTGCGGGCACTCCGGCACTACCGTCACCGAGAGCGTCTACCGGCACCAACTACGGCCGGTGCTCCTCGGCGGTGCCGTCGCCATGGACCGGATCTTCGACGCTGAGGCGTAGTCACTCAGTTGGTCACCCAGCTACTAGAAGAGGGCATATCCATCGATCGGATATGCCCTCTGAGCTGCGTCGGGACGGCCGGATTCGAACCGACGACCCCTTGACCCCCAGTCAAGTGCGCTACCAAGCTGCGCCACGTCCCGATGCTCCCCGCGTGGTTTCCCCCGCGGCAGCCGGTACAGCTTAGCGCAGGATCTTCGCACCGCGCGCACAGCCCCCCGCCGCGCCGGTGCGCACCGCCACCACCCCTAGAGCATCCTAGGAAAGGGGGCTGCCGTTCCCCCGAGGGAGGAGCGGCAGCCCTCGTCCGGTGACGGTCAGCCGTGGGCCTTGCCCCGACCGCCGGGGCCGAGCTTCTTGCGGGGGCGTACCGAGATTTCCACCGGGCTGCCCTCGAAGCCGAACTCCTCGCGGAGCTTGCGCTCGACGAAACGCTGGTAGCCGGCGTCCAACGGCGCGGTGGTGAACAGCACGAACCGCGGCGGGGAGACACCCGCCTGGGTGGCGAAGAGGATCTTCGGGGCCCGGCCGCCGCGCACCGGGTGCGGGGTGGCCTGCACCAGGGCGGTGAGCCACTGGTTGAGTTGTGCGGTGGGCACCCGGGTCTCCCAGCTCTCCAGCGCCTTGCGCAGCGCGGGGGCGAGCTTGTCGACGGCCCGGCCGGTCTGCGCCGACAGGTTGAGCCGGATCGCCCAGGGGATGCGGCGCAGCTCCCGGTCGATCTCCTTGTCCAGGTAGTACCGGCGGTCGGCGTCGACCAGGTCCCACTTGTTGAAGGCGATCACCAGGGCCCGGCCGGCCTCGACGACCATGGTCAGGATCCGCTGGTCCTGCTCGCTGATCGGCTCACTGGAGTCGAGCAGCACCACCGCGACCTCGGCCGCCTCGATCGCCCCGGCGGTGCGCAGGCTGGCGTAGTACTCGGTGCCGCTGGCCTTGCCGACCCGCTTGCGCAGCCCGGCGGTGTCGACCAGTTGCCAGGTCTCGCCGCCGATCTCGACGAGGCTGTCCACCGGGTCGACGGTGGTGCCGGCGACCGAGTCGACGACCGCCCGTTCCTCACCGGAGAACCGGTTGAGCAGGCTGGACTTGCCGACGTTGGGCCGGCCGACCAGCGCCACCCGGCGGGGGCCGCGCGGCCGGTTCTCGACGATCTTCGGGGCCTCGGGCAGGGCGTCGAGGATGGCGTCGAGCAGTTCCCCGGAGCCCCGGCCGTGCAGGGCGGAGATCGGGTGCGGCTCGCCGAGCCCCAGCGACCACAGCGAGGTGGCCTCCAACTCGATGGCGCTGTTGTCGGTCTTGTTGGCCACCAGGATCACCGGTTTGGCGCTGCGCCGCAGCATCCGCACCGCGGCCTCGTCCACGTCGGTCGAGCCGACCATCGCGTCGACCACGAAGATCACCACGTCGGCGGTGAGCACCGCCGTCTCGGCCTGCGCGGCGATCGCCGCCGCCCGGTCCTTCGCGTCCGGTTCCCAACCGCCGGTGTCCACCACGGTGAACGAACGGCCGTTCCACTGCGCGTCGTAGGGCACCCGGTCCCGGGTCACCCCGGGGACGTCCTCGACGACCGCCTGCCGGCGGCCGATGATCCGGTTGACCAGCGTCGACTTACCCACGTTGGGGCGGCCCACCACGGCCACCACCGGCTGCGGACCGGTCGGCTCGTCGACCTCGACGTCCGGTTCGCGCAGCTCCACCCATCCGTCGCTCATGCCACTCCCCGCTCGGTGAGCAGCCCACGCAGCCGGTCGACGACCTCGTCGATGCCCAGCTCGGTAGTGTCGAGCTCGACGGCGTCGGCGGACTGCCGCAGTGGGTCGACCGTGCGGGTGGAGTCGAGCCGGTCCCGGCGGGCCAGGTCCGCGGCGGTCGCCGCGACGTCGACGGCGTCCTCGGCACTGCGTCGCCGGGCCCGGGCCGCCTCGGAAGCGGTCAGGTAGACCTTCAGGTCGGCGTCGGGGGCCACCACGGCACCGATGTCCCGACCCTCGACGACGATCCGGCCGGCGTGGGTGATCAGTTCCCGCTGCCGGGCCACGAGCAGCGCCCGCACCGCCGGGACGGCGGCCACCGCGGAAACCGCGCCGGTCACCTCGGGACCCCGGATCTCCCGGTCGACGTTCACCCCGTCGACGGTCACGCCGTACCCCTGGGGGTCGGTGCCGATGCGCAGCTCGACCTCCTCGGCGACCTTGCCCACCGCGGCGGCGTCGGCCAGGTCGACGCCGGAACGCAGCACCGCCCAGGTGATCGCCCGGTACATCGCACCGGTGTCCAGGTAGCGGGCACCGAGGCCGGCGGCGAGCCGCCGCGAGACGGTGGACTTACCCGAACCGGACGGCCCGTCCACAGCGACCACGCAGCGCCCGGCCCGTACGTTTTCCTCCACCGTTGTCCTCCTCAGCCCGTATCTCTCAGGTCGCCGGTCGTCCCGACGCCGTCGAGCGGTCGTCCATCGTCGTCCATCATCCCGCGCCTCGCGGGTCTCTCCGCGCCGCCGGTGCGGCGCACGCCACCACCGGCCCGTCGGCCGCGTGGAAGCCTACCGGCACACCTACCCGCTCAGACGGGGTCAGTCACCCACGGCCTTGAACAGGGCGGCGACCTCCGCGTTGGTCAGCCGCCGGATCCGCCCGGTGCGCAGGTCACCGAGCTTGATCGGCCCGATCGAGGTACGCACCAGCCGGGACACCGGGTGCCCGACCTCGGCCAGCAGCCGCCGGACGATGTGCTTGCGTCCCTCGTGCAGGCTCAGCTCCACCTGGGCGGTCCGTCCCAGGGTGTCCACCACCTTGAACGAGTCGACCTTGACCGGCCCGTCCTCCAGCTCGACGCCGGCCAGCAGCCGCTTGCCGAGGTTACGCGGGATCGGCCCGGCCACCTCGGCCAGGTAGGTCTTGAGCACCTGGTACGACGGGTGCATCAGCTTGTGGGTCAGGGTGCCGTCGTTGGTGAGCAGCAGCAGGCCCTCGCTGTCGGCGTCGAGCCGCCCGACGTGGTAGACCCGCTGCTCGACCCGGTTGCCGATGAACTCGGCCAGCTCGTTGCGGCCCTTCTCGTCGGCCATCGTGGTGACCACCCCGCGCGGCTTGTTCATCGCCACGTACACCAGGCGGTTGTCGGCCTGCAGGCGTTCCCCGTCGACGTGGATCACGGCGGTGGCGGGGTCGACCTTGTCCCCGAGCTGGGCGACCCGCCCGTTCACGGTCACCCGACGCCGGAAGATCAGATCCTCGCAGGCACGTCGGGAACCGACGCCGGCGGCGGCGAGCACCTTCTGCAGGCGCTCGGCACCCTCGTACACGGGGGCGTCGGACTTGGGGGAACGGTTATCGCGTGGCATCGGCAAGCTCTTCTACGTCGTCGGGGAGGAACGGGGCGAGCGGGGGCAGGTCGGCGACCGAGTCCAGGCCCAGCTTCTCCAGGAACATCGTGGTGGTCCGGTAGAGGAACGCCCCACTGTCCGGTTCGGCGCCGCACTCCTCGACCAACCCCCGGGAGACCAGGGTACGGAGCACCCCGTCACAGTTGACACCCCGGATGGCCGACACCCGACCCCGGGTCACCGGCTGCTTGTAGGCGACCACTGCGAGTGTCTCCAGGGCGGCCTGGGTCAACCGGACCGACTGCCCGTCCAACACGAACCGTTCCACGTACGTCGCGTATTCCGGCCTGGTGTACAGCCGCCACCCGCCGGCCGCCCGGCGTAGCTCGAACCCGTGCCCGGCAGCGGTGTAGCCGGCCGCGATGTCGTCGAGCACCGGCCCGATCCGCTCCGGCGGCTGCTCCAGCACCTGCGCCAGCACCAGTTCGCTGACCGGTTCGTCGACCACCAGCAGGATGGCCTCCAACGCGCCGCGCAGCTCCACGTCGTCGAGTTCGGGTGCCGGCGGCGGGACGACCGTCACCCGCCGTCGTCCCCCCGGCTGCCGCTTCGGTACGCCCGCCGCACCCCGCTCCCCCGCGGCCTCCGGCCCGGCGTCGCTGCCACCCGCCCCACCGGCTGCGGTGGCGGCTGCGGTCACGTCCTCGCCCGGTTCGGGATCGGGTGTCCCGCCGGCAGCACGCTCGGAACCGGCCGTCCCGACGTCTGTCGTTTCGGCGTCGGCCGCTGCCGGGCCGGCCGACACCGGGTCGGCGGACACCGGGCCGGCCGACACCGGGTCGGCCGATGCCGTTGGCGCGGGCAGCCCGGAAACCGGGTCCGTTCCGGGCACACCGGGAGCGTCCACGCCCTCGGGCGCGGCCGTCTCCGGACCGGCCGCAGCAGAATCGGCAGCGTCGGGATCGGCAGCGTCGACTGCGGGCGGTGCCGCCGCAGCGGGGAGTTCGGGGACGGTGTCCGTTTCCGACGGGACGGCAGCGTCCTCGACCCCGGGGTCCGGCGCGCCGGGTGCGGGCTTGCGCTGCGGGGCGGGCCGCTCCCACGGGGGAATCCAGGCGGCGGCCTGGTCGGCCAGCGAGTCCCGGCGCTCCTCGTCGCTCATCAGTTCTCCTGCGCAGTCACCGGGGTGGGCGGGGCGGCGGCCGGGGTGTCGGTGGCGGGCCCGGCCGGGTCGGGGTCGGCGGGGCTGCCGGCGTACTCGTCGACGTGCAGGTCGGCGCCACCGTCGGCGGGGCCGGTCCAGCGCACCGTCAGCTCCTCCAGGGCCTCCTCCTGGACGAACGCGACCAGCCCCTCCCGGTACAGCTCCAGCAGGGCCAGGAAGCGGGCCACCACCTCCAGGGTGATCTCGCAGTCGGCGCAGAGCAGGGCGAAGGTGGCGACCCCGGCCCGGCGTAGCCGCTCGGCGATGACCGCCGCGTGTTCCCGGACACTGACCCGGACGAGGTGCACATGCGCGATGGACACCTCGGGCACCGGCTTCGGGGTCATCGCCCGCACGGCGAGCGTGCGCAGCCGTTCCGGGCCGATGCCGAGCACCAGGTCGGGCAGGGCCTCGGCGTACCGGGCCTCCAGGGTCACCGCCCGCGGGTAGCGTCGCCCGCCGACGGCCTCCAGTTCGGCGATGTGCGCCGCCGCCTCCTTGTACGCCTTGTACTGCAGCAGCCGGGCGAAGAGCAGGTCCCGGGCCTCCAGCAGGGCGAGGTCCTCCTCGTCCTCCACCTCGGCCGACGGCAGCAGCCGGGCCGCCTTCAGGTCGAGCAGGGTGGCGGCGACGAGCAGGAACTCGCTGGTCTCGTCGAGGTCCCACTCGTCGCCCATGGCGCGCAGGTAGGAGATGAACTCGTCGGTGACGGTGTGCAACGCCACCTCGGTGACGTCCAGCTTGTGTTTGCTGATCAGCTGCAGCAGCAGGTCGAACGGGCCGGTGAAGTTCGCCAGCCGCACGGTGAAGCCGCCGCTCTGCCCGGCCTGCGGCACCCCCGCCGGGTCGGTCGCCACGTCGGCGGCGACCTCGGCGGCCAGCACGGGCGGCTGCTGCGGGGTCGTCGGCGGGTCGAGCGGCGGCGCGGTCACCGGACGACCGTAGTCCACGTCCCGGACGTCGTCGCCGTCCGGGACGCCCCGGCGTGCACCCCGACCTACCGGTCGGCCTGGGCCGCGATCACCTCACGGGCCAACTGCCGGTAGTTGCGGGCCCCCGAGGAGGCCGGGTCGAGGGTGGTGATCGGCGCACCGGCCACCGTGGACTCGGGGAACTTGACCGTCTTGGTGATGACGGTCTGGTAGACCTTGTCGCCGAACGCCTCGACCACCCGTTGCAGCACCTGCCGGCAGTGGGTGGTGCGGCTGTCGTACATGGTGGCGAGGATGCCTTCGAGTTCCAGGTCGAAGTTGAGCCGCTCGCGCACCTTGTCGATGGTGTCGAGCAGCAGCGCCACCCCGCGCAGGCTGAAGAACTCGCATTCGAGGGGGATGAGCACGCCGTGCGCGACGGTCAGCGCGTTGATCGCCAGCAGGCCCAGCGAGGGCTGACAGTCGATCAGGATGTAGTCGTACTCCTTGCGGATGGTCCGCAGGACCCGGGCCAGGGCCATCTCCCGGGCGACCTCGTTGACCAGCTGTATCTCGGCGGCCGACAGGTCGATGTTGGCCGGCAGCAGGTGCAGACCCGCCACGTCCGTCTTGATCAGGACGTCCTCGGCGATGACGTCGTCCTGCATGAGCAGGTTGTAGACGGACAGGTCGAGGTTGTGCGGGTTGACCCCCAGGCCCACCGACAGCGCGCCCTGCGGGTCGAAGTCGACGAGCAGCACCTTGCGGCCGTACTCGGCCAGGGCCGCGCCCAGGTTGATGGTGGTGGTGGTCTTACCCACGCCACCCTTCTGGTTGGCCATCGCGATGATCCGGGCCGGACCGTGCCGGTCGGTGGGCATCGGCTCGGGGATCGGCTTGCGCATCGTGTAGGCGGCCGGATCGGCCGGGCCCAGGTCGGCGCCGAGCGACGCCTGCTGCTCACGGAGCTCCGACGTCCAGGCGTCGGCACGGTCACCGTTGCCAGCCATGTCCTCGTTGCCCCCTCCCGACGACCACCCGGCGTCGGAACACTCCGACGTCCTTCGCAGCGCCGCTGCGCACCCCGGTTGTCGCCCAGGAGGTCCGCGCCGATGCCGACTCTACGCCACCGACGACCAGCGCGTTCGGCACCGGTCCGGCGTGTCGGGCATAGCGGCCGGTCAGCGGGCCGGCGGGGGGTCGGCGTCGCGGGCGCGGGGGTGGCTGGTGGCGTACACCTCGCGGAGCCGGTCCACGGTGACCAACGTGTACACCTGGGTGGTGGTGACCGAGGCGTGGCCGAGCAACTCCTGCACCACCCGCACGTCCGCGCCGCCATCGAGCAGGTGGGTGGCGTAGCAGTGGCGCAGGGTGTGCGGGGAGACCGCCTGCGGCCCGTCCACCGGCAGTCCGGCCCGGCGGGCGGCCCGCCGCAGCACCGTCCACGCCCCCTGCCGGGTCAGCGGCCCGCCCCGGGCGTTGACGAACACCGTCGGGGTGCCCCGCCCGGCGGCCACCAGCGTCGGCCGGGCCCGCACCAGGTAGGCGCGCAGCGCGTCGACGGCGTACCCGCCGATGGGCACCAGCCGGGTACGGCCACCCTTGCCGCGCAGCAGGGCGGTGCCCTCGTCGACGTCCAAGTCGTCGACGGCCGCGCCGACCGCCTCGGAGATCCGCGCGCCGGTGCCGTACAGGAACTCCAGCAGCGCCCGGTCGCGCAGGGTCAGGGCCGCCCCGTCGCCGGTGGCGGTGACCGGGCCGGCCGTCTCCAGCAGCCGGACCACGTCGTCGACCGGCAGCGCCCGGGGCAGCCGGCGGGCCGGGGTGGGTGGGCGCACGTCGCGGCTGGGGTCGTCGCCGGCCAGGCCCTCGCGGACGGCGAACCGGTGCAGCCCGCGCACGGCGGACGCGGCCCGCGCGGCCGAGGTCACCGCCAGCGGCGGATGGTCGTCGTCGCCGGCGCGCAGCCGGGCCAGGTGCGCCTCGACCTGCCGGGCGTCGACGGCGGCCAGGTCGCGCACCCCGGCGGCGGCCAGGGTGTCCAGGTACCGATCGAGGTCCCGCCGGTACGAGGTGAGGGTGTTGGTCGACAGTCCCCGCTCGACGGTGAGGTGGTCGAGGTAGCCGCGCACGGCCCGCCGCAGGGCCGGCGCGGGCTCCCCGCCCACCCCGGCCCCGTCACCTGCCACCCCCGGCACCCCGTCCGCGGCCGCGCGGG
Source organism: Micromonospora sp. WMMD735 (assembly GCF_049178995.1). Taxonomy (NCBI): domain Bacteria; kingdom Bacillati; phylum Actinomycetota; class Actinomycetes; order Micromonosporales; family Micromonosporaceae; genus Micromonospora; species Micromonospora sp. WMMD735. The sequence goes on along the minus strand of NZ_JBMHMJ010000002.1, from coordinate 149,204 downwards.
GCACGACGTCGGGTGCCGGGGCGTGCGTCGTCGGCCGGGTCAGGCCAGCACCTCGTCCAGTGGGAGGGTGGCCATGCCGTGGGCCTCGGCGACCGGGCCGTAGACGACCTGACCGTCGTGGGTGTTCAGGCCCAGCGCCAGGGCCGGGTCGTGGCGCAGCGCGTCGCGCCAGCCCTGGTCGGCGAGCTCCAGTGCGTACGGCAGGGTGACGTTGGTCAGCGCGTAGGTGCTGGTGTGCGGCACCGCGCCGGGCATGTTCGCCACGCAGTAGAAGATCGAGTCGTGCACCTGGTAGGTCGGCTCGGCGTGGGTGGTGGGGCGGGAGTCCTCGAAGCAGCCACCCTGGTCGATGGAGATGTCGACCAGCACGCTGCCCGGCTTCATCCGGGACACCAGCTCGTTGGAGATCAACGTCGGGGCCTTCGCACCGGGGACGAGGACCGCGCCGATGACCAGGTCGGCGTCGAGCACCGCCCGTTCGATCTCGTACGCGTTGGAGGCGACCGTCTGCAGGTGGCCCCGGTAGATGGCGTCGGCCTGCCGCAGCCGGGCCACGTTCTTGTCCAGCAGCAGCACCTCGGCCTGCAGGCCCAGCGCGATCGCGGCGGCGTTCATCCCGGACACGCCCGCGCCGATGACGACGGTCTTCGCCGCGTACACCCCGGAGACGCCGCCCATCAGGATGCCCCGCCCGCCGCCCTGCCGCTGCAGGTGGTACGCGCCGACCTGCGGGGCGAGCCGGCCGGCCACCTCGGACATCGGGGCGAGCAGCGGCAACGACCGGTCGGGCAGCTCGACGGTTTCGTAGGCGATGCCGGTGACCCTCCGGTCGACCAGCGCGTCGGTGCACTCCTTGGACGCGGCCAGGTGCAGGTAGGTGAAGAGCACCTGCCCGGCGCGCATCCGGTGGTACTCCTCGGCGATCGGCTCCTTGACCTTCAGCACCAGCTCGGCGGTGTCCCACACCTCGTCGGCGGTGCCGAGGATGGTGGCCCCGGCGGCGGCGAACTCGTCGTCGGTGAGGCTGGACCCGACACCGGCGCCGGCTTCGACGAAGACCTGGTGACCGTGGCGGACGAACTCGTTGACGCCCGCCGGCGTGATCGCCACGCGGTACTCGTGGTTCTTGACCTCGCGGGGGATTCCGACCTTCACGTGAGACACCTTCCTCCGGGGTGCCGCACCCCGGACTGCGCGGTGCCCCGCCGGCTCCGTTGCCGACGCGGTCCACCGTTCCCGCCGGCGGCAGTCTAGGCGTGCCGCCGGCCCCCGACGGGCGGCACAGTGACAACCGGTGCCCGGTGCGCCTGACGGTGTGTCAGGCATACCGCGTAGGCCAGCCGTTCGGCGTCACACCCATCGTCGCACCGCGCGGCCCCGACCGCCGCACGGGAAACGCTCCCGCAACGACGTCGTGACACAGCGGGCCGACCGGGGTGGCGGACGACACAGGGGCCGCGCGGCGTACCGCGACGGCCCCTGTCGGCGTACCCGATTCAGCGGTGCAGCGGGGTGTCGGCGCGGCGCAGCACCGACCAGCCGGCGTCACGGGCCCGCGCGGCGGCCAGCAGCCCGGCCACGCACGGACCGTTGGTGATCTCCCCGGCCAACGCCATACCGACCGCCTCATCCAGGTCGATCCGGACGACCTGCAGGTCGGCCTCCTCGTCGTGGCGCTCGTGCCGCTGCCCGACGGGCACCTCGGCCAGCTCGCGGGCGAGGAACACCCGGACCACCTCGTCGGAGAAACCCGGCGAGGTGTGCACGTCGACCAGCAGGTCCCACCGGGCGGCGGTCAGGTCGGCCTCCTCGGCCAACTCCCGGGCGGCGGCCACCGGCAGGTCCTCCCCGGAGACGTCCATCAACCCGGCGGGCAGCTCCCACAGGTGCCGGCCGACCGGCTGCCGGTACTGCCGCACCAGCACCACCTGACCGGCGTCGTCGAGGGCGACCACGGCGACCGCGCCGACGTGCCGGGCGTAGTCGCGGGTGGCGGTGCCCCCACCGGGCATGGTCACCTCGTCGGTGACCACGGTGAAGATCCGCCCGGCGTAGCGCTGCACCCGGTTCAGCAGCTCGTAGCGGTGCTCGACGGCGCTCACGACGCGGACGACGCCGTCGCCGGGGCGCCGTTGCGGGCCGCGTTCTTCGCCGCCGCCTGCGTCTTCCTCGTCGTCTCGGGCGTCGCCGCCCCGGGGGCCGGGTCGAGGTCCACCGGCAGCTGGTCGGCCTGCGAGTACGCCACGGCCGCCTTGACGAACCCGGCGAACAGCGGATGCGGGCGGGTCGGGCGGCTCTTCAGCTCCGGGTGCGCCTGGGTGGCCACGAAGAACGGGTGCAGGCTGCGGTCCAGCTCCACGAACTCGACCAGCCGGCCGTCCGGGGAGGTGCCGGAGATGTGCAGGCCCGCCCTGGTGAGCTGGTCCCGGTAGGCGTTGTTCACCTCGTAGCGGTGCCGGTGCCGTTCGCTGATCTCGGTGGCCCCGTACGCCTCGGCCACGATCGACCCCTCGGAAAGCGTCGCCGGGTACGCCCCCAGCCGCATGGTGCCGCCGAGGTCACCCCGGCCGGCGACGATGTCCTCCTGGTCGGCCATGGTCGCGATGACCGGGTGCTTGGCGTCCTCGTCGAACTCCAGGGAGTTCGCCGCGTCCAGGCCGGCCAGGTGGCGGGCCACCTCGATGGTCATGCACTGCAGACCGAGGCAGAGCCCGAGCAGCGGCACCCCGTTCTCCCGGGCGTACCGGGCCGTGCCGATCTTGCCCTCGATGCCGCGGACACCGAACCCGCCGGGGATGACGATGCCGTCCACGCCGGCCAGCGCCGACGCCGCACCGGCCGGGGTGACACAGTCGTCGCTGGGCACCCAGCGCAGCTGCACCCGGGCCCGGTGGCCGAACCCGGCGGCCCGGATCGCCTCACTGACCGACAGGTAGGCGTCCGGCAGGTCGACGTACTTGCCGACCACCGCCACGGTGACCGTGTGGTGCGGCTGGTGCACCCGCTCCAGCAGGTCGTCCCAGCGGGTCCAGTCCACGTCCCGGAAGGACAGGCCGAGCCGGCGCACCACGTACGCGTCGAGCCCCTCACGGTGCAGCACCTTGGGGATGTCGTAGATGCTCGGCGCGTCCGGGGCGGCGACGACCGCCTCGGCGTCCACGTCGCAGTAGAGCGACAGCTTCTGCTTCAGCTTCTCCGGGATCTCCCGGTCGCAGCGCAGCACGATCGCGTCGGGCTGGATGCCGATGTTGCGCAGCTGCGCCACCGAGTGCTGGGTCGGCTTGGTCTTCAGCTCCCCCGACGGCGCGAGGTAGGGCACCAGCGACACGTGCAGGTAGAAGCAGTTGTCCCGGCCCAGGTCGTGGCGCACCTGCCGGATCGCCTCCAGGAACGGCAGCGACTCGATGTCGCCGACGGTGCCGCCGACCTCGGTGATCACCACGTCGGGGATCTGGCCGTCGGCGTCCGGGTCGGCCATGCCGACGATCCGCGCCTTGATCTCGTTGGTGATGTGCGGGATGACCTGGACGGTGTCGCCCAGGTACTCGCCGCGCCGCTCCTTGGCGATCACGTCGGAGTAGATCTGGCCGGTGGTGACGTTGGCCTTGCCGGAGAGGTCCCGGTCGAGGAACCGCTCGTAGTGCCCGACGTCGAGGTCGGTCTCCGCGCCGTCCTCGGTGATGAACACCTCGCCGTGCTGGAACGGGTTCATCGTCCCGGGGTCGACGTTGAGGTAGGGGTCGAGCTTCTGCATGACCACCCGCAGCCCGCGTGCGGTGAGCAGATTGCCGAGGCTGGAGGCGGTGAGGCCCTTACCGAGCGAGGAGGCGACGCCCCCGGTGACGAAGATGTGCCGGGTCGTGCGTGCTGAAGGGGCCAAGGCCTGCTCCCGTGTCGTCCGTAGCGGTCGTGCGAACCGCCGTGCCGATCAAGTGATCACGCGATCCACGGGATTCCACGGTAACACCTCCCCCGGGGCCACCTGGCGTCGCACCCGACCTCGGGCTAACCGGTCCCGCCGCCGGCCGGGCCGGCCGCCGCCCCGGTCGCGGTCGACACCTGCGGCGCGGCGGTCCGCGCCACCGGCACCCGCGGTGCGCTGCGGCCCGCCGGCCGGGCCCCCGCGTCCGGGTCGCCGGCACCGTCGTCGACCGGCCCGTCCGTCCCGCCCCCGTCGGACGCCGCCGTCGCGGTGTCGGTGCCGTCGCCCGCGCGGGCCGCCCCACCGTCGTCGGGTCGCCCACCGGTGGGGCGCCCGCCGGGCGGGCCACCGGACGGCCCGTCCGGACGCGGGTGGCCGCTGCCCGGCTGGGTGCGGTCGGTGGAGTGGTCCAGCACCCGCAGCGAGGCCAACGCCGCCATCGGCACCACCAGCGCCGCGGCTGCCCCGGCCACGTCCAACGCGGCACCGCCGAGCAGCCCGGCGATCACCGCGGCCAGGGCCGTGCCGGCCAACGCCGCCCGGATCGCCGGGTAGATGCCGAACAGCCGCATCAGCCCACCCCAGGGCTGCAGCAGCGCGAACCACACCAGCAGCACACCGACCAGCGCCAGCACCGTCAACGGGCTGTTCACCAACGTCTGGAAGTTGGCCGTGCTGGACCGGTGCACGGTCAACCCGCCGGTGCCCTCGCCCAGGGCGGTCAGGAACCGTCCCAACGCCCCCCGCTCCTCCACCGGCCGCCGCAGGTCCACCACCGCGAATCCGATGGTCAACGCCAACCCGGCCATGGTCGCCCAGACCAACCGGCTGACCGTCAGCCAGCCACCGGTGCTGATCGCGGCGGCCACCGCCACCCCGGCGGTCAACGCGATCGCCCCGATCGAGTCGGCCCCCAGGTAGGGGCTGCCGACCACCACCACGGCCAGCCCACCGACCGCCACCACCACCATCGGCCGCCACTGCCGGCGGACCCGCTGCGCCAGCCAGCCGGCGCTGAGCAACGAACCGGCGAGGAACACCCCCAGGCCCACGGTGCCGAGACCGGAGAACCGGCCCCCCTCCAGTGCCGAGTAACCGACCACCCCGTTGAGCTGCAACCGGGCCCCGCTGAGCACGTCCGCGCCGACCACCAGGGTGGCCAGGCCGGCGACCGCGCCGAGCGGGCCGAGGGTCCGGTCGTGACCGGGGGTGAACCGGACCAGGGCCGTCGCGGCGACGATCAACGCGACCGTCACCACCGCGAAGTAGGCCCCCGCGTGGTCGCCCCGCCACCACGGCACCGCGTCGGCGAGCAGCGCCGCGGGCACCGCCAACGCGGCGGCGATCAGCAGCAGCTCCACGGCCGCCACGATCCGCGGCGACACCGGCGGCGGGCTGTGCGGGCCGGCCAGCCGCCGCGCCCGCCGCAGCAACGGCAGCACCGCGACCGCCAGGATGATCTGGGCGGCGGCGAGCAGCCCGAAGAACCAGCCGGCCACCGCCCGCTGGGCGGCGGCCTCCCGGTCGGCGTCGGCCGGCGCGGCGATGGCACTGGCCAGGTCGTCCGGGCGACCGTCGACCTTCACCGCCGGACGGCCCAGGAACAACCGCTCGGGCAGCGGCCGACCCAGCGCCGTCAACGCCGTCGGCGCCAGGTCGACCAGTTGCAGGTAGCCCTCCCGGCCCGTGCTGGCGGAGGTCAGCCAGCCGTTCTCCCACCCCGGGCCGTCCGCGACCACCACGTGCAGCCGGGCTGGCGCCTCCGTGTCGGACACCCCGGCGACCAGCACCAGCGACCGCTGCGGCCGGGCCGCGAGCACCTTCGCCAACGCCTCGTCGGCCCGCCGGGCGTCGGCCCGCCGGTCGGCCGGGTCGGTGCCGCTGACCGTGCCCAGGTCGACGATGCTCAGCACACACGAACCGAGCAGCCCGGACGGATCGGCCGGCAGCGCCGGGGCGTACCGGTCGACGCGACCGAAGGGACGGGCGGCGGCGACGGCGGCACCGGGGCCGACCGCCACCGAGCAACGCACCGACTCCGACAGCGAACCGGGCACCGCGCCCCACGGCTGCCGGTCGGCGTTGTAGGCGACCACCCGCTCCTGGTCGGGCAGGTTCGCGCCGATCCCGTCGGGTTGCTCCACGGTCACCGACGCCGGCGGACACCCGCCCGGGCGGCGGCTGCCGTTCCAGCCGGCGTAGCTGCCCGCGCCGAGGGTGAGCCAGCCGTCCACCGGGCACGTCGGGCGGTGCGCGGAACGGGTCGACAACGAACCGATGGAACCCTGCTGGGCCATCCGCCACAGCGTCGGGGTGCTCTGCGGGTCGACATCCGACCAGCGCAGCCCCGCCACCCCGGCCAGCACGACGTAGTCGGCGCTGCGCCGGGGTGGGCTGCTGTCGGGGCGGGCGGCCAGGGCGGTGACCCCGAGCGCCACCACGACCAGGGTCAGCAGGACCGGGGTGAATCGGCGCAGCATCAGGCGCGTCCCGTCGAGGGGGTGTCGGTGCCGGGGGCCGACGCCCCGGCGCGGCCGGGCGGGTCGGCGTCCAGCTCGGTGTAGAGGGCCCGCAGCGCGGCGACGGTGTCGGCCTCGGTGGGCCAGGTGGCGGCGCGGGTGGCACCCCGCTTCGCCAGGTCGGCGCGCAGGCTCGGGTCGTCCAGCAGCGACCGGACGGCCGCGTCGACCGCGTCGACGTCACCGGGCGGCACCAGCAGCGCACCGTCACCGACCAGCTCGGGCAGCCCACCGACGGCGGTAGCCACCAGCGGTACGCCGGCCCGCAGCGCCTCCTGGGCGAACAGTTGCCGGGCCTCCCAGTCGCTGGTCACCACCGCCAGGTCGGTCCCGGCGAGCAGGTCCGCCACGTCGGTACGGTGCCCGAGCAGCGTCACCGGGGCACGCTCGGCGGAGATCCGGGCGGCCAACGGCAGGTAGGCGGGGCCACTGCCGGCGATCACCACCACCGGCGGCGGGGTGCGGGTACGCCACCGGGCCGCGGCGTCGACGAGCACGTCGTAGCGCTTCTGCGGGTGCAGCCGGCCGACGGAGAGCAGCAGCGGCTGCCCGGCGGCGACACCGAACTCGGCGCGTACGGCGGCGCGACGGCGACGCGGGGCGGGCAGGGCCGGCGCGGCGACCGGGGCGAGCCGGGCGTCGGCGGCGCCCAACGCGGCGGCCCGCTGCACCAGGTCGGTGGAGGCGCCCAGGGCGACCCGGGCGGACCGGGCGACGACCCGCTCGGCGAGCCGGGACAGCCGCCCGCGCAGCCCGCCGGCGAGCACCGCGTTGTGCCAGGTGACCACGAGCGGCGCGGCGGGCCGGGCGAGCGCGGCGACCAGCCCGGCGCGCAGCCCGTGGGCGTGCACCACCCGCACGGGCTCACCGGCCAGCGCGCGACGCAGCGCGGTGACCGCGCGGGCGTCGGCGGGCGTCGGGTTGGCCGAGATCTCCACCGGGGTGAAGCGGGCCCCGGTGGCGGTGAAGTCGAACTGTTCGGCGGTGGCGGCCGGGCCGCAGACCAGCACCGGCTGGCCGGCCTCGACGAGCCCGCGCGCCACCGACCGGACGTGCTGGCCCACCCCGCCGGTGCTGGAGGCGAGCAGCAGCACCACCGTGCCCCGGGCGTCGGGGGCGGACGTCGCGTCGGTCATGGGGAGAGGGTCTCCTTCCCGTCACCGGCGTCGCGCGCAACGCCGTCCTGCGGGTCACCCGCCGCCCGCCGGCCGCCCAGCCGACGTCGCACGCCGGTGAGCAGCGGCCCGACGTCCCGCCGGTCCACCAGCCAGGCGACGGCGAGGAACAGCACGCCGACCACGGCCCCGGACAGCATGCCCTGCACGAGTGCCCCGGCTGTCGTCGGGGTGCCGCCGCCGGCGGCCAGCCGGGCGGTGAGCCCACCGGCCGGGGCGGCGACCAGCGCCGCCAGCAGGCCGGCGGTGGCGGCCCGGCGGCAACCGGCCAGCGCCGCCGGCCCGGCGCTGCGGCGTACCGCGACGACCAGCAGCGCCCCGAGCAGCAGCATGCCGACGGAGTTGGCCAGGGTGACGGCCAGCACCCGGTCGGCGCGCGGCAGCAGCGCCGCAAGCGGCAACGCGACCAGCGGCACCACCAGCCAGCCGGTGGTGATGGCGGCGGTGGCGGCGCGGGTGGCACCCCGGGCGTAGAGGGCCCGCGACAGCACCGCGAACAGGCCGTAGCCGACCAGGCCGGGGGCGAACCCGGCGATCGCGGCGGCGGTCGGCTCCGCGCCGAGCGGGAAGAACCGGCCGACCGGTTCGGCGGTGCCGATCAGCGCCGCCGCGCCGAGGAAGCCGAACAGCAGCACCCCCCGGGTGGTCGAGGCGACGGTGGCGCGGTAGCCCTGCTCGTCGCCGGACGCGGCGGCGGCCGACAGGCCCGGGTACGCGGCGACCGCCAGCGGCACCGCCAGCACCGCCCAGGGCAGCAGGTAGACGGTCTGGGCCAGGTTGTACACCTGCGGGGAGCCGGTCGGGCCGCCGGAGACCCGGTTGAGGATGACCACCAGGGCGATTTGCTGGGCGGTGACGGTGACCGCCCCGGCGACGGCGAGCCCGCCGACACGGGCCCGCGCGTCGGCGGGGAACGCGTAGCCGGGCCGCCAGGTCAGCCCGAGGCGGCGCAGCGGGATCAGCAGCGACAGCGACAGCACCACCACCCCGAGGGTGGTGCCGCCGGAGAGGATCAGCTCACCGGCCCGGCTGACCTGCGCGATGCTCGTGTCCCGCCCCTGGGTGACGCCGAAGACCAGGTAGACCACCACGACGGTGACGCTGGACAGCAGCGGCGCGACGACCGGCCAGGCGAACCGGCGGTGCGCCTGGAGCACCCCGGTGAGCACGATCCCGATGCCGTAGAGCGGCAGTTGCGGGGCGAACACCCGCAGCATCCGCGCCCCGGCGGCCAGTTCCGCCGGGGACCGCCCGTCGGAGATCGCCGCCACGACCGGGTCGGCGAACACCGCCACCAGCGCCGCCAGCGGCACCAGCAGGGTCACCGTCCAGGTCAGCAGCGCCCCGGTGGTCGCGGCCACCGCCCGCCGGTCACCGGCCGCGACCGGCCCGGCCAGCAGCGGTACGACGAGACTGGCCAGCGCCCCACCGGCCACGATCTCGAAGATGATGTTGGGAACGGTGTTGGCGATGACGTACATGCCACCGAGGTCGCTGTCCTCGACGACCCAGGTGAACACGGCGGTCCGGCCGAACCCGGCGAGCCGGGCCAGGACGGTGAGCACGGCGATCAGGGCGGCGGCGCCGGCCACCCGACCGGTGCCGGCGAGGGGGGCCGGTCTGGTCACGTCAGTCGGATCGCCGGCCCAGCGCGTCGAGTTCCCGCAGCACCGGGGTGCGCTGGATGACCGCCGTGAAGCTGACCTTCTCGCTGGCCGCGGTGAGACCGGCGAGGACCGCGAGCAGACCGGCCCGGCCGAGCGGGCCGGTGCGGGCGGCCAGGGCCACCCCGAGCAGCGCGCCGAGCGCGTTGGCCCCGCTGTCGCCGATCATCACCCGCTCACCGAGGTCCTCGTCGAGCAGCCCGGCGGCGGCACCGACCGCACCGGCGGCGATACCGGCGTGCGGGCCACCGGCCAGCGGCACACCGAGCAGCACCCCGGACTTCAACGCCCGACCGGGACGCAGGTCCAGCAGGTTGAGCAGGTTGGCGGTGCCGGCGACCACGCCCGCGCCGAGCAGCACGTCGACGGTGCGGCCGAGCGCGCCGTGGCGCTGCCGGCGGGGGTGCGCGGCGACCTTCGGGTCGGCGGCGAGCAGCACGGCCGCGGCGAGCCCGGCCGCACCCACCCCGGCGACCTTGACCATGCCGGCGGTGACCCGACCGGCCCGCAGGGCGGCGAGGTGACCGGCGAAACCCTTGGCGGCCTTCTGCTCCGGGCGGGCACCCACCACGTCGTCGTAGAGGCCCACCGCGCCGGAGCCGAGACCGGCGACGAGCACCGCCGCGCCGGCCGGGACGCTGGCCGCGCCGAGCGCCCCCGCGCCGGACGCACCGACGGCCAGCGCCGGCCCGGCGGCGAGGCTGACGGTACGGCCCCGGAAGTTGGTCCGCTCCAGCGCCGGCCCTGCCGGGGAGGTACGGGCCTCCCGCAGCGCGTACCGGGCGGCGGCGGCACCGGCGGCGGCGGCGAGCAGCCGCCCGATCCCGCTCATGCGGCACCGCCGGACGGCGCGGACGGGTGGTAACCGGTCACCGGGGTACGTGGTTCGTTCACTGGGGCAGTCTAGGCACCAACGTGGCGTTGTCGCCGACGCCGTACTGACCCGTCCGCTTCTCGGTGAGCTGTTGCACCAGGGCCAGGCTGGTGACCAGCTGCCCCTGCACGGTGTTGGCGTTGTCGACGGTGGAGATCGTCTGGGCGAGGACCGGGTCGCCCCGGACCACGGCCACCAGGTTGCCCCCGGTGGAACCGTTGCCGCCGACGACGATCGCGCCGGTCCGGTCGAACTGCTCGGCGATCTTCACCACCGACTCGTCCTTCTTCGCCGAGTCCTTGTCGACGTACGGCTGCCCGCTGACCACCACCACGGCCTCGGCCGGGCCGGTGACCTTCTCCTCGCTGGTCAGGTAGCCGGCGTTGACGTACGCGGCCAGCACCGCCCGCCGGTCGGCGTCGGTCACCGCCGGGGTGCCCTGCGGCCGGTCGAGCAGGACGCTGGCCAGCAGGGCGCTGGAGGTCTCCACGCCGTTGCCGTTGCCGGGCAGCGTCGAGGCGGGGGCGGTGGGCCGGGCGGCGGTGACGGCCAACTCCATCAGGCTGGTGTTGTTGTCCGGGTTGACGAACTTGTCCTGGATGTCGACCCGACCGGTCACCGAGGCCCCGGCGGTCTGGAGCATCTTCAGCACACCCTCGGTGTGCTCCCGCCCGGTGGGCAGGCTGAGCACCATGACCCGCTTGCCGGTCAACTTACCCGGGAGGATGATCAGCGCCATCTCGGCGGCGAAGTCCTCCTCCATGTCCAGTTCCTTCTGCAGGCTGTTGACCGACTGCCGCATCTGCTGGTTGTCCTTGCGCAGCGAGTTGACGGTCTCCTTGAGCGAATCGGCGACCGGCCCGTTGAGGGCGGCCGTGCCGACCACCAGGCCGATCGCCAACGCCAGGAAGACCGCGGTCAGGGACACCACGTGGTACCGGAAGTTGATCACGCTTGCAGCCTCTTGATCGGTCGGGAGCTAGAAGAGCTGGCCGAGCTGGAACACGAAATTGTCCCACCACTCGGAGACCACACCCAAATACGCCTTGCCGACGGTGGAGACCGCCACGGCCGACGCCATCGCGGCGATCGCCGACAGGACCAGCAGCAGCAGCGACGACCCGGAGATGCTCTGCCGGTACAGCCGGCTCACCCCCTTGGCGTCGACCAGCTTCCCACCGACCTTCAACCGGGTGAGGAACGTCGAGGCCATCCCCCCGCGCCCCTTGTCCAGGAACTCCACGAGCGTGGCGTGGGTGCCCACCGCGACCAGCAGCGAGGCGCCCTTCTCGTCGGCCAGCAGCATCGCCAGGTCCTCGCTGGTCGCGGCGGCCGGGAAGGTGATGGCCGGCACCCCGAGCCCGTTGACCCGGGCCAGACCCGGCGCCCGGCCGTCCGGGTAGGCGTGCACGATCACCTCGGCGCCGCACCGCAACACGTCGTCGGTGACCGAATCCATGTCCCCGATGATCATGTCGGGGGTGTACCCCGCCTCGACCAGCGCGTCCGCCCCGCCGTCCACGCCGATCAACACCGGCTTGAACTCCCGGATGTACGGGCGCAGCACGTCCAGATCGGCCTTGTAGTCGTAACCCCGGACCACGATCAGACAGTGCCGCCCCTGCACCGGGGTCTGGATCTCGGGAACACCCACCCCGTCGAGCAGCAGGTCCCGCTCCTGACGCAGGTAGTCCATCGTGTTGGCGGCGAACGCCTCCAACTGCACCGACAGCCCCTCCCGGGCGTCGGACATCGCCTTGGCGACCGTCTCGGCATCCTGGAGGTCACCGTGCGCGACCGGCTCGTCGCCCAGGAAGACGGTGTTGCCCTCGATCCGGACGGTGTCACCCTCCCGGATCCGCTCGAACACCCCCTCGCCGAGATCGTCCAGCAGCACGATGCCGGCGCCGATCAACACCTCCGGACCGAGGTTCGGATACCGGCCCGACACCGACGGCTTGGCGTTGAGCACCGCCGCGACACCGACCGCGACCAGCGAATCGGCCGCCACCCGGTCCAGGTCGACATGGTCGATCACCGCGATGTCGCCGGGGCGGAGCCGGCCGACCAGCCGCTTCGTACGGCGATCCAGACGTGCGGTGCCGAGAACTGAGTCCGGTTCCGCGTTCCGGGCCCGGCGCAACGTGGGTAGACGCATCGTGACCATCCTGGCATGGGAGGCAGGCATTTTCGTCGCGACATGCCTGAGCAGGGCCGCCTACCCAGGGAAGCACACCAGAGCGCAGGCCGGTGTGCCTCCGCTCACAATCGTTGCCCTCAGGGCCGCCTTTCCTTCGCCGCAACGGCCAGCAACTCCTCGGCATGCGCGATACCCAGATCCGAATCCGGCAAACCCGCGAGCATCCGCGCCAACTCCCGGGCCCGCTCGGTGTCCTCCACCACCCGCACCCCGCTGGTCGTCACCGCACCCCCGGTGTCCTTCGCCACCACCAGGTGCCGGTCGGCGAACGCCGCCACCTGCGGCAGGTGCGTCACCACCAACACCTGGTGACTACGCGCCAACCGCGCCAACCGCCTACCGATCTCCACCGCCGCCTGCCCACCCACACCCGCGTCGACCTCGTCGAACACCAACGTCGGCGGACCACCCGAACCGGCGAACACCACCTCGATGGCGAGCATCACCCGCGACAGCTCACCCCCGGAGGCGCCCCGCTGCAACGGCAACGACGGCGCACCCGGATGCGCCAGCAACCGCAACTCCACCTCGTCCGCGCCGTCCGGACCGACCCCGCACTGCACCCCGTTGACCGGCAACGTCGGCTCCGACCGGCCCGCCGGCCGGGGCAGCACCGCCACCTCGATCCGCGCGTGCGGCATCGCCAACCCCGCCAACTCCACCGTCACCTGCTCGGCGAACCGCACCGCCGCCTCCTGCCGCGACGCCGACAACCGCCCCGCCAACTCGGCCACCTCACCGGCGAGGCGCTGCGCCTCCCGGTCCAGCTCGTCGAGCAACTCGTCGGAGGTGTCCAGGTCGGACAGCCGGGTCCGGGCCCGCTCCGCCCACGCGATCACCCCGTCGACGTCGTCGGCGTACTTACGGGTCAACGCCCGCAACGCGGCCCGCCGCTCGTAGATCGTCTGCAACCGGGCCGGGTCGGCGTCCAACGCCGCCAGATACGTCGACAACTCCGCCGACACGTCCGCCACCAGGGTCGCCGCCTCCTCCAACCGGCCGGCCAACTCACCCAGCGCCGGATCGGTGCCCGCCTGCGCCTCCAGGGTCCGCCGGGCCGTGCCCAGCAGCGCCGTCGCATCCGGCGTGTCGTCGGCCGCCTCCACCCCACCGGCCACGCACACGTGCGCCAACTGCGCCGCCGTCCGCAACCCCTCGGCATGCTCCAGCCGCTGCGCCTCGGCCTTCAACTCGTCGTCCTCACCCGGCTGCGGATCGACCCGGGTGATCTCGTCGAGGCCCAGCCGCAGCAGATCGGCCTCCTGGTGCCGGGCCCGGGCGTTACTGCGCCGGTCGGCCAGATCGTCGACCACCTGCCGCCACCGCCCGTACGCCTCCCGCAGCGCGTCCACCAGCTTCTCGTGCCCCGGCCCGGCGAACCGGTCCAGCGCCGCCCGCTGCTCGGCCGGCCGCAGCAACCGCAACTGGTCGGACTGGCCGTGCACCGCCACCACCTGCTCGCCGACCTCACCGAGCATCGACACCGGCATGCTCCGGCCACCCAGATGGGCCCGGGACCGCCCCTCCACCGTCACCGTCCGGCTCATCAGCAGCGAACCGTCGTCGTCGGGCCCGCCACCGGCGTCCACGATCCGGGCGTGCACCACGTCGGCCACCCGGCCGTCGAGCCGCAACCGCCCCTCGACCGTCGCCCGCCCCGGCGCGGCCCGCACCCGACCCGCGTCGGCCCGCCCGCCGAACAGCAGGCCGAGACCGGTCACCACCATCGTCTTGCCGGCACCGGTCTCACCGGTGATGACGTTCATCCCGCCGGCCAGCGGCAGGGTGGTGTCCTCGATGACGCCCAGTCCGGTGATCCGCAGCTCTTCCAGCACAGCACCCGACAGTAGACGCGTGCTGCGACAGTTGACCAGCCGGCACGGGGCACCACACCGGCAGGAAATCCTCCACCCGCCCGCCACCGGCACCGCGCCGCTGGTCGACGGCCCCGCAGGTGACCACGGACACCCCTACCGGCCCCGATCAGCGGCGACTACCGCGCCAACCCTGCACCGGCAGATCGAACTTCGCCACCAGCCGGTCGGTGAACGGCCGGTCCCGCAACCGCACCACCCGCACCGGCAACGCACCCCGACGCACCGTCACCGTCGCCCCCGGCGGCAGGTCGTAGACCCGCCGGCCGTCACAACACAACACCGCCAACGTGGTGAACGGATCGACCGTGATGACGAACGTGGACGTCGGCGCGGTCACCAGCGGCCGACTGAACAACGCGTGCGCGCTGATCGGCACCAACAGCAGCGCCTCCACCTCCGGCCAGACCACCGGCCCCCCACCGGAGAACGCGTACGCCGTCGACCCCGTCGGCGTGGCACACACCACACCGTCGCAGCCGTACCGGGACAGCGGACGACCGTCCACGTCGACCAGCAGCTCCAGCATCTGGGCGCGCTCGCCCTTCTCGACGCTGATCTCGTTGAGCGCCCACGACTCGATCGTCGGGCCACCCTCGAACTCGGCCGTGACGTCGAGGGTGAGCCGTTCGTCCACCGTGTAGTTGCGCCCCACCACGTCCCGCACCGCCGTGTCGAGATCGTCGATCTCGGCCTCGGCCAGGAAACCCACCTTGCCCAGGTTGATCCCGAGCAACGGCACCTTCGCCGGCCGGGCCAGCTCCGCCGCCCGCAGGAACGTGCCGTCCCCGCCGAGCGCGAAGACGATCTCGGCACCCTCCGCCGCCTGGAGACCGTCCACCGGCACCACCCCGGGCAGGTCGAGATCATCGGCCTCCTCGGCCACCACCCGCACCTCGAAACCGGCCGCGATCAGGTCGGCGGCCACCGCCCGGGCATGCTCGGTGCTGCGCCGCCGCCCGGTGTGCGTCACCAGCAGCGCCGTCCGGCTCACCGGTGCCACCACCCGCGCCACGCCCGGCCCGCCCCACCATCGTCGAGGTCCACCGGACCCGCCTCCCGTCCGCCCTCGCGGGACACCGTCCCGACGCCGCCCACCACGCTCACCCTGCCACCTTCCCCGACTCCGGGTCCGGCCCGGGGCCGTTCGGCCCGGCGTCCACCACGGCGCGCACCCGCCCGGGATCGGCCGGCGGCGCGTCCCGGCGCAACCACACGAAGAACTCCACGTTGCCACTCGGCCCCGGCAGCGGACTGGCCGCCACGTCCGCCAGCCCCAGCCCGAGCCCGGCCGCCGTCGCCGCCACCTCCAGCACCGCCTCGGCCCGCAGCGCCGGATCACGCACCACCCCGCCCGCGCCGACCCGCTCCCTGCCCACCTCGAACTGCGGCTTCACCATCAGCGCCAGGTCCCCGTCGGAACGGGTGCAGCCCGCCAGCGCGGGCAGCACCAACCGCAGGGAGATGAACGACAGGTCCGCCACCGTCAGGTCCACCGCCCCACCGATCACCTCCGGGGTCAGCGTCCGCACGTTGGTCCGGTCCATCGCCCGCACCCGGTCGTCGGTCCGCAACGACCAGGCGAGCTGCCCGTAGCCGACGTCCACCGCGACCACCTCGGCCGCGTCGGCGCGCAACAGCACGTCGGTGAACCCCCCGGTCGACGCCCCGGCGTCCAGGCACCGCCGGCCCGCCACCCGCAACCCACCGGGACCGAACGCGGCCAGCGCGCCGGCCAGCTTGTGCCCACCCCGGGAGACGTACTCGTCGATCGGGTCCGCCCCGGTCACCAGCAGCGGATCGGCCGGGTCGACCATCGCGGCGGCCTTGCGCGCGGGCACCCCGCGCAACTGGACCCGACCGGCCTCGATCAACGCGCCGGCCTGCTCCCGGGACCGGGCCAGGCCGCGACGGACGAGTTCGGCGTCGAGCCGGGTACGACGTGCCATGGGGGTGGTTCTCTCCGGTCAGGTCTGGTCGATGGTGGCGAGGGTTTCCCGCAACGTCTGGTACGCCGCCTCGTACTGCGCGATCTGGTCGGCCGGGGACAGGCCCTCGGCGTTGGCCATCGCCCGCACGGCGGCGTCCACGGCCGGATGCCGGGCGTCGTCGACCTCGTCGTCGTGCCCGACGGCGGGCGGCGGCCCGGGCCGGGCGGCGGGCGGCGGCCCGGGCCGGGCAGCCGGCGGACCAGGCCGGCCGACCGGCGGCGGGCCTGGTGTCCCGGCCCCCGACGGGACGGGACGGCCGACGGGCGGGCCGGGTGTCCCGGCGGGGGGCGGGCCGGGGCGCAACGGGCCGGTCACGACCGGCTCCCCACGGGACGGCTCACCCGGCACCACCGGAGCCGTCGTGGCCAGGAGTCCCCTTCCCGGGCGGGGGAGCACCCCGGTCGGCTCCGGTCGACCGGGCGGCCGACGGGGCCGTGTCCGCCGCCGGCCCTGCCTTCTTCGCCACCGCCTTCTTCGCGACCGCCTTCTTCGCCACCGCCTTCGGGGCCGTCGTCGCCACCGTCGTCGGGGTCACCGCCTTCTTCGCCACCGCCTTCTTGGCGACGGCCTTCTTCGCCACGACCCCGGTCGACGCTCGGGCGGTCCCGGCCGCCGCGTCGGCCACCGTCGCGGGAGCCGGCCCGGCCGCCGCAGCGGCCCCGGACTCCACGCCCGTGTCACGGGCCGTACCGGCACCGCCGGTCGACGGTACGGTCGTATCCGGTGCCGTGTCACCGACCGGCGACCCGCCCGGTCCGCCCTTCGCCTCGCGGAGCTGCCGTTCCAGCTCGTGCACCCGGCGGGTCAGCTCGGCGACCTCGTCGGCCGTCGCCAGCCCCACCGCACCGAGCGCCCGGTCGACCTCGAAGCGGACCAGCTTGGTCAGCGCCTCCCGGTTCGCCGCGCCGGTGGCGAGAAGTTCCTCGGCGAGCGCCTGCAACTGGACGGCCGTCGCGCCGCCCGTGCCGGCCAACCGCCGGGCGGCGTCCTGGGCCCTCTTCCGGGGCGCCTCCGTCAGGCCCAGGGCCAGCTCCAGGTAGGCGCGCCACGCGTCCTGCATGACTCAAGTCCTTCCGCGGGGGCAGTGTGCGGCCCTCACGCTACCGGGCGCCCCGGGCCGTCCCTTGCGGTACGGTGCCGGAAAACGGCGTGGCGGGTACGAAGGAGACGATGTGGCAAGCGTGGACGAGTGCCGACAGGCCCTGCGGGATCTTGCCGACCGGTTGGACCGGCACGCCGAAGCGTCCAGCAAGATCGATCTGGACCGGACCCTGGCCTGCCGGATCACCGATCTGGAGACCGCGTTCCACGGCCGGATCGAAGGCGGCCGGCTGGTCGATCTCGCCGACGGCGACGACCCGAAGGCGAAGATCGCCCTGATCACCTCCAGTGACGACCTCGTCGCCCTGGTACGCGGCCAGCTCGACGTCACCAAGGCGGTGGCCGCCCGCCGGATCTCCATCAAGGCCAGCCCGTTCGACCTGCTGAAGCTACGCAAGCTGCTCTGAGCCGCAGCCCGGCGACGAGCGGGCCGGCACCGATGCCCGGTGCCGGCCCGCTCCGCCGTCAGATGGCGAGACCTCAGGTGGCGAGACCTCAGGTGGCCAGGCCGAACCCGGCCAACGCCTGCTCCGCCTCCGGCGAGGCCGGGCGGACGTCCGCTCCGGTACCCGCCTCCCAGGCGACCGCGCACAGCACGGCCAGCGCGTCCAACGGCCGGCCGGCACCGCTCAGCTCCACCGCACCGTCCACCACCGCCGCCGCCCAGCCACCGGCCTGCGGGGCACCGGGGACCCGGACCACCGCCGTCGGATCGAAGAGCCCGGCCAGGTCGGCCGCCACGTGGGTCGGCCGCCGCTGCTCGGGGGCACCCAACAGCTCGGGTACGTCGCTGACGCCGGTGAGCACCAACAGGCTGTCCAGCCCGGCCCGGCGGGCACCCTCGATGTCGGTGTCCAGCCGGTCACCGACCACCAACGTCCGGCCGGTGCCGGCACGCCGGGCGGCCGTGGTGAACAGCGCCGGCTCGGGCTTGCCGACGACCACGTCGGGTGCCCGGTCCAGAGCGTGCCGCAGGGCGGCCACCAGCGACCCGTTGCCGGGCAGCGGGCCCCGCCCACTCGGCAGCGTCCGGTCCGTGTTGGTGGCCACCCAGGTCGCCCCGGCCCGGATCGCCACCGACGCCTCGGCCAGGTCCACCCAGCCCACCTGCGGGCCGTACCCCTGCACGACGGCGACCGGCGCGGCGTCGGCGCGGTCGACGGGGGTGAGCCCGACGGCGCTGATCTCGGCGCGCAGCGCCTCGGCACCGACGACGAGCACCGCCGCGCCGGCCGGCAGCCGGTCCCGCAGCAACTCCGCGGAGGCGGCGGCCGAGGTGAGCACCTCCGCCGGGTCAGCCGGTACGCCGATGCCGGTGAGCAGGTCGGCGACCTCGCTGGAGCGCCGCGAGGCGTTGTTCGTGGCGAACGCCACCGACCGGCCCTCGGCCCGCAACGCGCCCAGGGCCTCGACCGCGCCGGGGATCGGCCGGTCGATCAGGTAGATCACTCCATCCAGGTCGAAGACGACCAGGGTGTACCCGTCGATCAGCCGGTCCCCGGCGACTGCGGTCATCGCTGGTCCGCCTCCGCCGCCGCGCCGTCGACCGCCCGCACCCCGCCCGGAGCCGTCGCCTCGTCGACGCCGGTGGCCGGGGACGCGACGGTGCCGGGTCGGTCGTCCACGGACGTCCCCGCGACGTCGTCGACGTCCCGTGCGGCACCGGCAGGCAGGTCGTCACCGGCACGGTCGTCCCGGTCGGCGTCGCGGACGTCCTCGGCGGCGTCGGGGGTGTCCCGTCCGGCCTCGGCGGCGTCCGGCCGAGTCAGCGCGACACCCTCGTCCTCGTCGTCACGGTCGTCGTGGCTGTCGCGAGCCTCGTCGTCGTCGAAGTCGTCGTCGTCCTCGTCACGGTCGTCGGCGGCCAGCCGGGCCCCGGCGTCCGGGTCGGCCGGCAGCGTGCCGGTGGCCTCCCCCGCGGCGGCGGGCTCCTCGACCGGCTCGTCGTCCTCGTCGTCGCCCTCGATCACCACGCCGTCGAGTTCCAGCAGCCGCTCCGGCGCGTCGGTCTCCCCGTCGGTGTCCACGTCGGCGGCCCGCGAGAACCACTCCCGGGCCTCCTCACGGCGGTCCACCGCGAGCAGCGCGTCCGCGTACGCGTACCGCAGCCGCGCGGTCCAGGGCTCGGCCACGTCGGTGGTCAGCTCCGGAACCTGGAGCATCGCCACCGCCGCGTCCTTCTGCCCCAGGTCACCCCGGGCACCCGCGGCGACGATCAGCAGTTCGACCGCGACGGCCTTGTCGAGCTTGTCGTTGTCGGCCCCCCGGAACAGGTCGATCGCCCGCTCCGGCCGCCCCAGCGCCCGCTCGCAGTCGGCCAGCACGGCCAGGTGGCTCTGCAGGCCGGTCATCCGGTGGTACGTGCGCAGCTCGGCGATCGCCGTCTGCCACTCCCCCGCGTGGTACGCGGCCAGGCCGACCGCCTCACGTACGGCGGAGATCCGGGCGGCCAGCCGCCGGGCCGCCATCGCGTGGGCCAACGCCTCCGCCGGGTCCTCGTCGATCAGCTGACCGGTGGCGACCAGGTGCCGGGCGACGGTCTCCGCCACCGGCTTGTTCAACGACAGCAGCTCCGCGCGGACGGCCGTGTCGAGGTCACTCGCGGAGATCTCGTCCGGCAGCACCGGCGCGACCGCCCGGCCGTCGGTCTCGTCCCGACGTTCCCGGTCGGGGCCGAACCCGCCCTCCCGGCGGCGGTCGTCCCCCCGCTGGTCGTCCCGGCGCGGCCGGTCGTGACCACCGCGCTCGCCGCCCCGGAAACCGCCGTCACGACGGTCACCGCCGCGCGAGTCGTCACCACGGAAGCCGCCTTCGCGACGATCCCCGCCCCGGAAACCACCATCCCGGGAGTCACCGTCTCGGCGGAAACCGCCGGAGCGGGAGTCACCGTCACGCGGGCCCGACCGGAAGCCGCCCTCACGACGCTCACCGCCGAAGCCGCCCTCACGACGGTCGCCACCCCGGAAACCACCCTCGCGGCGGTCACCGCCGAAGCCGCCTTCGCGACGATCCCCGCCCCGGAAACCACCGTCACGGGAGTCACCGTCGCGACGGAAGCCGCCCTCACGGCGATCGCCGCCGAAGCCACCGGGTCGACGGTCGCCGCCCCGGAAACCGCCCTCGCGCGGGCCTGACCGGAAGCCACCACGGTCACCACGCGAATCGTCACGACGCTCACCGCCCCGGAAACCACCGCCCCGGAAACCACCGTCACGGGAGTCACCGTCACGACGGAAACCACCGGACCGCGAGTCACCGTCACGCGGACCCGACCGGAAACCACCCTCACGACGCTCACCGGAGAAGCCACCCTCACGGCGATCGCCACCCCGGAAAGCACCATCACGGGAGTCACCATCGCGACGGAAACCACCGGGCCGCGAGTCACCGTCACGCGGACCCGACCGGGAGCCGCCCTCACGGCGATCGCCGCCCCGGAAACCGCCTTCGCGGGAGTCACCACCGCGGAAGCCACCCTCGCGGGAGTCGCCGCCCCGGAAACCACCTTCGCGCGGGCCTGACCGGAAACCACCACGGTCTCCACGCGAATCGTCACGACGCTCACCGCCCCGGAAACCACCCTCGCGGGAGTCACCGTCACGACGGAAACCACCGGACCGCGAGTCACCGTCACGCGGACCCGACCGGAAACCACCCTCACGACGCTCACCGGAGAAGCCACCCTCACGGCGATCGCCGCCGAAGCCACCAGGTCGACGGTCGCCGCCCCGGAAACCACCCTCGCGGGAGTCACCGTCGCGACGGAAACCACCGGGGCGGGAGTCGCCATCACGCGGACCCGACCGGAAACTGCCCTCACGACGCTCACCGGAGAAGCCGCCCTCACGACGGTCACCACCCCGGAAACCGCCCTCACGCGGGCCTGACCGGAAACCACCACGGTCACCACGCGAATCGTCACGACGCTCACCGCCCCGGAAACCACCGTCCCGGGAGTCACCGTCACGACGGAAACCACCGGGGCGGGAGTCACCATCACGCGGACCCGACCGGAAACCGCCCTCACGACGCTCACCGGAGAAGCCGCCCTCACGGCGATCGCCGCTGCGGAAGCCGCCGTTTCGTGGTGTGTCACCGTCACGGCGGAAACCACCCTCGCGGCGGTCGCCACCCCGGAAACCACCGTCACGGGAGTCACCATCGCGACGGAAACCACCGGGGCGGGAGTCACCGGTACGCGGGGCCGACCGGAAACCGCCCTCGCGCCGATCGCCGCCCCGGGGCCCACCCCGCGAGGCACCGCGGTCGTCGCGGTCGCCACGGTACGGGGGACGGTCGTCCCGGCGGGGCCCGGCGTCCCGCCCCTGGGGACGGTCGGAACGGTCTTCGTATCGCGGACGGTCTCCGCCCTG
The DNA here is from genome assembly GCF_049178995.1 of Micromonospora sp. WMMD735. Classification (NCBI taxonomy): domain Bacteria; kingdom Bacillati; phylum Actinomycetota; class Actinomycetes; order Micromonosporales; family Micromonosporaceae; genus Micromonospora; species Micromonospora sp. WMMD735. Next base: position 127,511 of record NZ_JBMHMJ010000002.1, on the reverse strand, counting down.
CGGTCCTGAACTCACAGGTACATCCTTCCTGATTGCGCCAACCACGGCGCGACGCAGTCGAGGGCCGACCCGGATGGGGCGGCCCTCGACTGGAAGATTGTCCGGCGGTGTCCTACTCTCCCACACCCTCCCGAGTGCAGTACCATCGGCGCTGGAGGGCTTAGCTTCCGGGTTCGGAATGTGACCGGGCGTTTCCCCTCCGCCATGACCGCCGTAACACTATGAACATATCAAACAACACACACACCCACAAAAAACCACTACCACCCTGTGGGGGGTTGTTCGGTGTTTGTTCAGAGTTGCACAGTGGACGCGTAGCAGCCTTGTTATCAAGTCCTCGGCCTATTAGTACCGGTCAACTCAACCCGTTACCGAGCTTACATTTCCGGCCTATCAACCCAGTCGTCTAGCTGGGGGCCTTACCCCCACAAAGTGGGGTGGGATACCTCATCTTGAAGCAGGCTTCCCGCTTAGATGCTTTCAGCGGTTATCCCTTCCGAACGTAGCTAACCAGCCGTGCCCCTGGCGGGACAACTGGCACACCAGAGGTTCGTCCGTCCCGGTCCTCTCGTACTAGGGACAGCCCTTCTCAAGTATCCTACGCGCACGGCGGATAGGGACCGAACTGTCTCACGACGTTCTAAACCCAGCTCGCGTACCGCTTTAATGGGCGAACAGCCCAACCCTTGGGACCTGCTACAGCCCCAGGATGCGACGAGCCGACATCGAGGTGCCAAACCATCCCGTCGATATGGACTCTTGGGGAAGATCAGCCTGTTATCCCCGGGGTACCTTTTATCCGTTGAGCGACACCGCTTCCACACGCAAGTGCCGGATCACTAGTCCCGACTTTCGTCCCTGCTCGACCTGTCAGTCTCACAGTCAAGCTCCCTTGTGCACTTGCACTCAACACCTGATTGCCAACCAGGCTGAGGGAACCTTTGGGCGCCTCCGTTACCCTTTAGGAGGCAACCGCCCCAGTTAAACTACCCACCAGACACTGTCCCTGAACCGGATAACGGTCCGAAGTTAGATACCCAAATCAACCAGAGTGGTATTTCAAGATTGCCTCCACCCATACTGGCGTACAGGTTTCACCGGCTCCCACCTATCCTACACAAGTCCATTCAGATACCAATGTCAAGCTATAGTAAAGGTCCCGGGGTCTTTCCGTCCTGCCGCGCGTAACGAGCATCTTTACTCGTACTGCAATTTCGCCGGGCCTGTGGTTGAGACAGTGGGGAAGTCGTTACGCCATTCGTGCAGGTCGGAACTTACCCGACAAGGAATTTCGCTACCTTAGGATGGTTATAGTTACCACCGCCGTTTACTGGCGCTTAAGTTCTCCGCTTCGCCCCCGAAAGAGCTAACAGGTCCCCTTAACGTTCCAGCACCGGGCAGGCGTCAGTCCATATACATCGAATTACTTCTTCGCATGGACCTGTGTTTTTAGTAAACAGTCGCTTCCCCCTGCTCTCTGCGGCCATACAACGCTCCACCCGCACGGGGCTTCACGTCTCCGGCCCCCCTTCTCCCTAAGTTACGGGGGCAATTTGCCGAGTTCCTTAACCACAGTTCGCCCGATCGCCTCGGTATTCTCTACCTGACCACCTGTGTCGGTTTGGGGTACGGGCCGCTCGAAACTCGCTAGAGGCTTTTCTCGGCAGCATAGGATCACTGACTTCACCTGAATCGGCTCGGCATCACGTCTCAGCCTCCATGCGGTGCGGATTTACCTACACCACGGCCTACACGCTTACCCCGGCACAACCACCGGCCGGGCTCAGCTACCTTCCTGCGTCACCCCATCGCTTGACTACTACCCGCCAGGTTCCCACGCTCCCCAACCTCAACCCGAAGGTCTCGGCTGGTTCGGGTGGTTAGCACAACGAGGTTCATCAGGGACGCTCCTTCGCGGGTACGGGAATATCAACCCGTTGTCCATCGACTACGCCTCTCGGCCTCGCCTTAGGTCCCGACTCACCCAGGGCGGATTAGCCTGGCCCTGGAACCCTTGGTCATCCGGCGGAAGGGTTTCTCACCCTTCTTTCGCTACTCATGCCTGCATTCTCACTCGTGCCGCGTCCACAACTGGGTCACCCCGCTGCTTCACCCCCGGCACGACGCTCCCCTACCCATCCACACACCTGCACGCACCATCAAGGGTACGCGTGGTTAAAATGTGAATGCCACAGCTTCGGCGGTGTGCTTGAGCCCCGCTACATTGTCGGCGCGGAACCACTTGACCAGTGAGCTATTACGCACTCTTTAAAGGGTGGCTGCTTCTAAGCCAACCTCCTGGTTGTCTATGCGACCCCACATCCTTTTCCACTTAGCACACGCTTAGGGGCCTTAGCTGGTGATCTGGGCTGTTTCCCTCTCGACTACGAAGCTTATCCCCCGCAGTCTCACTGCCGCGCTCTCACTTACCGGCATTCGGAGTTTGGCTGATTTCGGTAAGCTTGTAGGCCCCCTAGACCATCCAGTGCTCTACCTCCGGCAAGAAACACA
>NZ_JBMHMJ010000002.1:0-120000 GCF_049178995.1 Micromonospora sp. WMMD735 | reverse complement strand
CCGTGCGGGAGGTTGCTGTCGGTCACGGTCACCGATTCTCCCCCATCGCCGACCTGGGGCCGTACCGGGTTTGCCGCCGGGCGGCGCGGCTAGGCTGGCCCGGCCGGTGCGACGAGGAGGAACAGCCGTGGAGATCCCGGAGATGACGGACGGTCTGGTCGGTCTGCTGGGGCTGACGTTCGACGAGGCCAGCGGGGACCGGGTGGTGATCCGGTGGAAGGTGCGGCCCGAGCTGCACCAGCCGGCCGGCATCCTGCACGGCGGGGTCTACTGCGCCGTGGTGGAGACGGTCGGCAGTGTGGGCGGCACGCTCTGGCTGGGCGACCGGGGCAGCGTCGTCGGAGTCTCCAACCAGACGGACTTCCTGCGCGCGGTCCGCGAGGGCGAGCTGGTGGCCGTGGGCACCCCGGTGCACCGGGGGCGCAGCCAGCAGCTCTGGCAGGTGGAGATCACCGACGCGGAGGGACGCCTGGTGTCGCGGGGTCAGGTGCGGTTGCAGAACCTCAGCCGGGACTGACCCGCCGGGCGGGAGCGGCGAGCCTGCCCGGTTCGCCCGTTACAAGGGGCACTGCGCCGATATCGTCGCCTCGATGACCGCCGCCGATCCCGTCCGCACGTGAGGAAGCTCCTCGCCGCCACCCTCGGGGTGCTCTCGGCCATCGGCGGTTTCGTCGACATCGGCGACCTGGTGGCGGCGGGTCAGGCGGGGGCACGTTTCGGCATGGCCCACGCCTGGGTGCTGCTGCTCGGCGTGGTCGGCATCTGCGCGTACGCGGAGATGGCAGGTCGGATCGCGGCGGTCAGCGGCCGGGCGGTGTTCGACCTGGTCCGGGAGCGGTTGGGTCCCCGCGTGGCGCTGCTCAACCTGGCGGCGTCCTACCTGGTCACGGTGTTGACCCTGGCCGCCGAGCTGGGCGGGGTGGCGCTGGCGCTGCAACTGGCGTCCCGGGTGAGTTACCTGCTGTGGGTGCCGGTCGCGGCGTTCGCGGTCTGGCTGGTGCTGTGGCGGATGCGGTTCCAGCTGATGGAGCGGGTGTTCGGGCTGGCCGGCTTGACCCTGCTGGTCTTCGCCGTGGCGCTGTTCCGGCTGCCGACGGACTGGGCGGCGCTCGGCCACGACGCCCTGCACCCGAATCCGGCCGGGCAGGGCTGGGGGGCGTACTGGTTCGTGGCGGTGGCGCTGTTCGCCTCCACGGTCAGCCCGTACGAGGTGTTCTTCTTCTCCTCCGGCGGGGTGGAGGAGAACTGGAGCGCCGCCGACCTGGCCGACGCCCGGTCGAGCGTGCTCATCGGTTTCCCGGTCGGCGGTCTGCTGGCGTTGTCGCTGATCGCCACGGCCGCCGTGGTGTTCCACCCGGCCGGGGTGTCGCTGTCGACCCTCGACCAGGTCGCCGAGCCGGTGGTGCTGGCGTTCGGCGGGGTGGGGCTGGCGGTCGCCGCGCTGGCGTTCTTCGCGGTGACGTTCGGGGCCGCGTTGGAGACCGGGCTGTCGGCGGCGTACGCGGCGGCGCAGTACTTCGGCTGGCAGTGGGGCAAGCGGGTCAGTCCCCGGGAGGCCGCCCGGTTCCACAGCGTGCTGCTGGTCAGCGTGCTGGCCGCGACGCTGCTGCTGGCCACCACCGTCGACCCGGTGCGGTTGACCGAGTACATGCTCGTCGCCAGCGCGGTGGTGCTGCCGTTGACGTACCTGCCGATCCTGGTCGTCGCCAACGACCGGACGTACCTGGGTGACGACGTGAACGGGCCGTGGCTCAACCTGCTCGGTGCGGTGTTCCTGCTGGTGATCGTGGCGGCGTCGGTGGCGGCGGTTCCGCTGGCGGTCGGGACGGGGATGGGGCGGTGAGGGTCCAGCTCGGCCGGCAACTGCTCGACCGGCAGATCGTCGACGCCGACGGGGTGCTGCTGGGCAAGGTCGACGACGTCGAGTTCGCCGTCGACGGGCGGGGCGTGCCGTACGTGGCGTACCTGCTGACCGGGCAGGGCGCGCTGGGGCGGCGGATCGGTGGCCGGGTCGGGCGGCTGCTGGTGGCGCTCGCCGACCGGTTCACCGAGGAGGCGTCGGCTCCGCTGCGCATCCCGTTCGGGCAGGTGGCCCGGATCGACAGTGCGGTCCGGCTGCGGGCCCGCGCCGACGAGTTGCCCCGCCCGCCGGTGGAGACGTGGCTGCGGCGGCACCTGATCGACCGGATTCCGGGGGCCGACCGTGCGAGTGGGTGAGCTGCTCGGGCGCACCGCGTACGACCTGCACGGCCGGCGGCTGGGGCGGGTGGTGGACGTGGTGGTGCGGGGGGACTTCCCGGACGGCCGGCTGCGGCTGACCGACGTGCTGGTGACCGGTCACTGGTGGAGTCGGGTGTGGGGCCGGTTGATCGGGGCGCAGCGGCACCCGTCCGGCCCCTGGCTCATCCGGGTGACGGCGTGGGCGTTGAGCCGGGACACCCGCCAGTTCCCCGCCGACCAGGTGCAGTTGCTGCCCCCGGTGCCGGGTTTCCCGTTCGGCGACCCGACGCCCCCGCACTGATCCCGGGTCGGGTCAGGCGTGGGCCTCGTCGGGTACGGGTTCCGGTTCCTCGGCGGGGGTCGCGGTCGGGGCGTGGTGCAGCCGGATCTGGGTGATGGCGCGCTGGTCGACGTCGGTGACGGTGATTTCCCACTCGTCGATGGTGACCTGCTCCCCGGCGACGGTGGGGATGTGCCCGAGGCAGGACAGCACCATGCCGGCGACGGTGGTGTAGTCACCGGCGGGCCGGTTGGGCACCTCGACGCCGATGTCGGTCAGGTCGTGCACGGGGAAGGTGCCGGGCAGCACCAGCGAGCCGTCGTCCTCGGTGCGCACCGCGCGGACGTCCCGGTCGGTCTCGTCGTAGATCTCCCCGACGATCTCCTCCAGGATGTCCTCCAGGGTGACGATGCCGTCGACCGCGCCCCGCTCGTCGACGACCAGGGCGATGTGCTGCCGTTCTGCCTTGAACTGGCGCAGTGCGTCGACCACCGGCAGCGAGTCGGGCAGCAGCATCGGCGGGCGGGCGCAGTCGTCGACCGGCCGGTCGTCCGGCACCCCCACCAGGTCGCGCAGGTGGATCACGCCGACCGCGTCGTCGAGGCCGCCGTGGCGGACCACCGGGGCCCGGGAGTGGCCGGTGGCGGCCAGCAGCAGCCGGGCGGCCTCCGCGGTGGTCCCGCTGTCGAGCGTGAAGACCTGCAACCGGGGTACGAGCACCGCGCGCAGCTGCCGGTCGGCGATCTCCACCGCGCCGGCGATGATCGTGCGTTGCTCCTTGGTGAAGCCGTGGTTGCCGGCGACGATGTCGCGCAGCTCGTCGGGGCCGATCTCGTCGGGCTGGTGCTTCGGGTCGACCCCGGCGAGGCGGACCACCAGGTCGCTGGTGGCGCCGAGCAGCCACACCGCCGGGCGGGTGAAGCTGGACAGGATGTCCAGGGGGCGGGCCACCAGCAGCGCCCAGCGTTCGGCGCGCTGCATGGCGATCCGCTTCGGGGCCAGCTCACCGAAGACCAGGGTGACGAAGGTCAGGACCAGGGTGACCAGCACGATGGCCACCGTCTCGGCGGCCCCGCCGAGAAACCCGAGCAGCGGCACCAGCGGCCTGGCCAGGGAGACCGCCGCGGCGGCCGAGGCGAGGAACCCGGCCAGGGTGATGCCGATCTGGATGGTGGCGAGGAAACGGTTCGGGTCCTTGGCGAGCCGGGCGAGCACCCGGCCGGCCCGGCTGGTGCGTTCCAGCCGCTGCACTTGGCTGTCCCGCAGCGACACCAGCGCCATCTCGCTGCCCGCGAAGATCGCGTTGAGCACCACCAGGACTCCGACCAGGGCCAACTGGCTCCAGTAGCTCTGCACGCCCGGCACTCTCCCTCAGGCGGTGGGCGTCGGCGACACCGCCGACGCCGCCGGACGGAGGACCCGCCCGGCGTAGCCCAGTCTGTGCCCAACCGAGCGGTCCGCGAACCCTCCCGGTGACCCCGACCGGTCACCGGCGGCGGGTCCGACCGGTGCGCCGGCCCGTGCGGTCAGCCGCGTCCGGCGGTGGCGGATGTCAGGTCGAGGACGTACGCGTCGCCCTCGGGGCGGAAGCCGAGCCGGTGGTAGTAGGGGGCGACCATGCCCGGTGGGCTGACCACCCGGCGGAACCCCCGGTCGGTGAACAGGCTGCTGCGGCGGTAGACGAACTCGCCGGGGGTGAAGTCGCGGAAGCGGCGGGTGACGTAGTCCAGGTCGATCTGGGCGACGCCGTCCGCCTCGGCGTGCGACAGCACCACCCCGACCACCTCGTCGTCGCGTACCACCAGGAAGGCCGACCGGTCGGCGTCGGCCGGGGGTGGGCGGAAGTCGGGGTTGAACCGGGCGATGTCGGCGGCGTGCACCCGCAGCGTGTGGGCCAGGAACTGGTCGCCGACGCCCACCTCGACCACCTGGTAGGCGCGGTCGTCGTGCCGGGTGGCCAGCATCGTCCGCAGGTACCACACGTTGATCACGGCGAGCACCACGTTGAGGCCGACCATCGGCCAGACCTGCACGGCGGCGTTGTAGCCGATCAGGATCAGGCAGCCGACCAGGTTGAGGGCGCGCAGCCGCAGGATGCGCGTCTGCAGCAGCGACCAGACCAGCAGCGCGGAGCCGGCCCAGCCGACGAGTTCGAGCCAGTTCACTCCGCGAGACTAGTGCCCGCGCTGGTCAGCGGGCACGTCGGGCAGCTCCAGCAGCCATTCCTCGACCTCGACGCCCCGGCCGGGAGCGAATCCCGAGTCCTCGCCGACGACGACGAAGCCGCACTTGCGCAGCACCGCCAGGGAGGCCCGGTTGTCCTTCGCGGCGCGGGCCCGCAGCGGCCGGTGCGGCAGCTCCCGCAGCAGGGCGGTCAGCGCGGCGGTGGCGTGCCCGCGCCCCCACCGGCGCGGGTCGATCCAGTAGCTGACCTCGGTGTGTTCGCCCACCGGGAAGGCCGCCACGTGCCCGACCACCGCGCCGTCGACGACCACCGTGCGGTTGACCACCCGGGGGTCGGCGCGGATGCGGGCCCAGTGCGCGTCGAAGAGCGCCCGGTCGGTCGGGTCGGCCGGGCCGAACGCCGCCATCCAGGCCGCCTCCGGGTCCTGCTCGTGGACGAAGAAGTGCGGCAGGTCGTCGTCGCGCACCGGGCGCAGGGACACATCGGCGGTCACCGCCCGGAGGATACGCACCGGCACCGACACGTCGGGACCTGTGGCCCGCTCGGCGTACCGTCCGGCCCTGCCGGTGGACCCCCCGGCGTTGCTACCAACGAAGGGACAGGTCCGACCGGCGAGTGGAGTGGAGGCCGGGGCCATGACCAGGTACGTCTACGACTTCATCGAGGGTGACCGCAGCAGGGCCGACCTGCTCGGCGGCAAGGGCGCCAACCTCGCCGAGATGACCCGCCTCGGGTTGCCGGTGCCGCCGGGCTTCACCATCGGCACCGACGCCTGCCGGGCGTACCTGGCCACCGGGTCGCCGCCGGACGGGCTGTTCGCGGAGGTCGACACCCACCTGCGGCGGGTGGAGCGGCAGGTGGGCCGGCGGCTCGGCGACCCGCACGACCCGCTGCTGCTGGCGGTGCGTTCCGGCGGCCGGTACTCGATGCCCGGGATGATGGAGACGATCCTGGACATCGGGCTCACCGACGCCACCGTGGCGGGGCTGGCCGCCCGCACCGGCGACGCGAGGTTCGCGTGGGACTCGTACCGGCGGTTGATCCAGATGTTCGGCCGGACCGTGCACGGGGTGCCGGCGGAGGAGTTCGACAACGAGTTGGCCGCCCTGCGGGCCACCGCCGGCCCGGACGGGCCGGACGCCGGACAACTGCGCGACCTGGTGTCGACGTACCAGAAGATCTTCCTGCGGGTGGTGGGGCACGAGTTCCCGCAGTCCCCGCAGGAGCAGTTGCGGCAGGCCGTGTGCTCGGTGTTCGCGTCGTGGAACTCCGCGCGGGCCCGGATCTACCGGCGGCAGGAGCACATCCCCGACGACCTGGGCACCGCCGTCAACGTGATGGCGATGGTCTTCGGCAACCTCGGCCCGGACTCCGGCACCGGGGTGGCGTTCACCCGCGACCCGGCCACCGGCCTGCCCGGCGTGTACGGCGACTACCTGCCCGACGCCCAGGGGGAGGACGTGGTGGCCGGCATCCGCAACACCGTCGCCCTGCCCGAGCTGGCCCGGCTCGACCCGGCGAGCTTCCAGCAGCTCACCGGGGTGCTGACCACGCTGGAACGGCACTACCGGGACCTGTGCGACGTCGAGTTCACCATCGAACGCGGCACGCTGTGGATGTTGCAGACCCGGGTCGGCAAGCGGACCGCCGCCGCCGCGTTCGTGATCGCCGCCCAGCTCGTCGACGAGGGGCTGATCACCCTGGACGAGGCGTTGTGCCGGGTCAGCGGGGCGCAGTTGGGTCAGTTGATGTTCCCCGCGTTCGACCTGGCCGACGCGCCGCCGCCGCTCACCGTCGGGGTGGGGGCGTCGCCGGGGGCGGCGGTGGGTCGGGTGGTGTTCGACTCGGCCGCCGCGACCGCCGCCGACGGGCCGGTGATCCTGGTGCGTCGGGAGACCAACCCGGACGACCTGCCCGGCATGATCGCCGCCGCCGGGGTGCTCACCGCGCGGGGCGGGAAGACCTCGCACGCCGCCGTGGTGGCCCGGGGCATGGGCCGCACGTGCGTCTGCGGGGCGGACGCGCTGGCGGTCGACCCCGATCGGGGTGAGTTCACCGTCGGCGACCGGGTGGTCCGGGCCGGCGAGGTGATCTCGATCGACGGAACCACCGGCCGGGTCTACCCGGGTGCGGTGCCGGTGCAGCCCTCCCCCGTCGCCCGGTACCTCGCCGGTGAGCTGGACCCGCAGGCCGACCCCCTGGTGGCGGCGGTGCACCGGCTGCTCGGGCACGCCGACGCGGTACGCCGGCTCGGGGTGCGGGCCAACGCGGACACCGCCGCCGACGCCCGTCGGGCCCGCGCGCTCGGCGCCACCGGCATCGGGCTGTGCCGCACCGAGCACATGTTCCTCGGCGGACGGCGGGAACTGGTGGAACGGCTGATCCTGGCCGAGGGGCCGGACGCGGTGGCCGGGGCGTTGGCGGCGCTGCTGCCGTTGCAGCGGGCCGACTTCACCGAGCTGCTCGCCGCGATGGACGGCCTGCCGGTGACGATCCGGCTGATCGACCCGCCGCTGCACGAGTTCCTGCCGCCGCTGGCCGAGCTGACCGCGCGGGTCGCCCGCGCCGAGGCGTCGGGCCGGGACCCGGGACGCGACGGGGAGCTGCTGGCGGCGGTCCGTCGGATGCACGAGGCCAACCCGATGCTGGGGCTGCGCGGGGTGCGCCTCGGGCTGGTGGTGCCCGGGTTGTTCGCCATGCAGGTGCGGGCGGTGGCCGAGGCGGCGGCGCAGCGGGTCCGCGACGGCGGGGACCCCCGCCCGGAGATCATGGTGCCGCTGGTGGGTGACGTGCGGGAGTTGGCGGTCGTGCGGGCGGAGGCCGAGCGGGTGCTCGCCGAGGTGCCCGACGCGCCGGCCGTGCCGATCGGCACGATGATCGAGGTGCCCCGGGCGGCGCTGACCGCCGGACAGATCGCCACCCAGGCGCACTTCTTCTCCTTCGGCACCAACGACCTGACCCAGCTCACCTGGGCGTTCTCCCGCGACGACGTGGAGGGGTCGTTCTTCGGGGCGTACCTGGAGCGGGGGATCTTCGAGGTGTCGCCGTTCGAGAGCCTCGACACCGTCGGGGTGGGTCAGCTCGTGCGGCTGGCCGTGGCACAGGGGCGGGCCACCCGCCCGGAGTTGACCGTCGGGGTCTGCGGCGAGCACGGCGGCGACCCCGACTCGGTGGCGTTCTTCGCCGACGCCGGCCTGGACTACGTCTCGTGCTCGCCGTACCGGGTGCCGGTCGCCCGGCTCGCGGCGGGCCGGGCCGCCGTCGCCGCCGGCACCGGCACGTCCGACAGCCGATAGGAGGCAGCGCCATGACCGCGATCTTCAACCCGACCGGACCCGCCACGCTGGGCCCACCGCCGGTGCCGCGTACCCCGGTGGAGGCGACCGGGACCACGACGGCCGGGCCGGTGGGGCCGGTGCTGACGCTGCCCGGTTCGCCGGCCGCCGCACTGGTGCCGGTGACCCGCGACGGGCGGGCCGTCGGGGCGTTCGTGCTCGCCGACGGGCGGGTCCGCTACCGGGCGCTGCCCGACCCGGACCGGGTGCTCGCCGCCACGGCCGGTGCCGCCGCCGTCGCCCTGCTCACCGCCGGCGTGGCGGTGGTGGCGCGGCGTCGACCACCGGCGATCGGCACGGTCACCATGGGGCCCGGCGGCTGGGTCAGCCTGCGCGGAGCGCGGGTGCCCGCGCTGCGCCCGGCGACGCCCCGGCCGTGGTGGGCGCGGCTGCTGCGCGCCCAACGGCTCGTCGTGCGGCGCTGACCGGCCGCCGGGGGTCTTTGGTCCCGGGCGGGGGTGGTCCTGCGCCTCTGCCCGGGACGGCCCGGCCCGACGAGGCTGATGGTGCAGGCGCAACACCCCGGCGACCCAGGCCGCCGGACCCGACCAGCGCGGAAGGACCGATCATGACCGGCACCGCACATCTCGACCCGTGGCGCGGCTTCACCGGCGACGCCTGGCGCGACACCGTCGACGTGGCCGCCTTCGTCCGGGACAACCACGAGCCCTACACCGGGGACGCGTCATTCCTCACCGGACCCACCTGCCGCACCCTGGAGGTCTGGGGCACGCTGCGGTCGATGTTCGTCGAGGAACGCCGACGCGGCGTGTACGACGTCGACGCCGCCACCCCGTCCACCATCACCGCGCACGCCCCCGGGTACATCGACCGGGAGCGGGAGCTGATCGTCGGGTTGCAGACCGACGCGCCGCTGCGCCGGGCCATCATGCCCGCCGGTGGGCTGCGGATGGTGGAGACCGCGCTGAAGGCGTACGGCTACCCCGCCGACCCGCAGGTGCACCGGATCTTCACCACGTACCGCAGGACGCACAACGACGCGGTGTTCGACGCGTACCCGGCCGACGTGCTCGCCGCGCGCCGCTCGCACGTCATCACCGGGCTGCCCGACGCGTACGGGCGGGGACGGATCATCGGCGACTACCGGCGGGTGGCGCTGTACGGGGTGGACCGGCTGGTCGCCGAGCGTAAGGCGCTCAAGGCGGCGCTGGACGACCGGCCGTCGACCGACGAGGTGATCCGGGACCGTGAGGAGCTGGCCGAGCAGATCCGGGCCCTCGGCGAGCTGGCGCAGATGGCCGAAAGCTACGGCTACGACATTTCCGGCCCGGCCACCACCGGCCGGGAGGCGATCCAGTGGCTCTACTTCGCCTACCTGGCCGCCACCAAGGAGCAGAACGGCGCGGCGATGTCGCTGGGGCGTACCGCCGGGTTCGTCGACGTCTACCTGCGGCGGGATCTTGCCGAGGGGCGGCTGACCGAGATCGACGCCCAGGAGCTGGTCGACGACTTCGTGATCAAGCTGCGGATCGTCAGGTTCCTGCGCACCCCCGAGTACGACCAGCTCTTCTCCGGCGACCCGACCTGGGTCACCGAGGCGCTCGGCGGGATGGGTGCCGACGGTCGGCCGCTGGTGACCCGGACCAGCTTCCGCTACCTGCAGACCCTCTACAACCTCGGTCCCGCGCCGGAGCCGAACCTGACGGTGCTCTGGTCGCCCCGGCTGCCGGTCGGCTTCAAGCGGTTCTGCGCCCAGGTGTCGCTGGACACCAGCGCCATCCAGTACGAGAACGACGACCTGATCCGGCCCGCGTACGACGACGACACCGCGATCGCCTGCTGCGTGTCGGCGATGCGGGTGGGCCGGGACATGCAGTTCTTCGGCGCGCGGGCCAACCTCGCCAAGGCCCTGCTGTACGCGATCAACGGCGGGCGCGACGAGATCACCGGTGAGCAGGTCGCCCCGGTCAGCGCCCCGGTCGGCGGAGAGACCCTCGACTACGCCGAGGTGCTGGCCGCGTACGAGCGCACCCTGGACTGGCTGGCCGAGACGTACGTGGACGCGCTGAACGTGATCCACCACCAGCACGACCGGTACGCCTACGAGCGGCTGGAAATGGCCCTGCACGACCATCCGGTGCGCCGGTTCATGGCCACCGGCATCGCCGGGCTGTCGGTGGCGGTGGACAGCCTCGCTGCGATCCGCTACGGCAAGGTGAAGGTGCTGCGCGACGACACCGGCCTGGCGATCGACTACGTGGTCGAGGGGGAACCGCCGACGTACGGCAACAACGACGAGCGGGCCGACGCGATCGCGGTGTGGCTGACCGAGACGTTCGCGGCGAAGCTGCGCCGGCAGCGCACCTACCGCGACGCCGAGCTGACCATGTCGGTGCTGACCATCACCTCGAACGTGGTGTACGGCAAGCACACCGGCAACACCCCGGACGGCCGGCGGGCCGGTGAGCCGTTCGCCCCGGGCGCGAACCCGATGAACGGCCGGGACACCCACGGGCTGGTGGCCGCCGCGCTGTCGGTGGCGAAGCTGCCGTACGACGCGGCCCGCGACGGCATCTCGCTGACCTCGACGGTGACCCCGGACGGGTTGGGCCACACCCGCGACGAGCGGATCGACAACCTGGCCGGGGTGCTCGACGGCTACACCGACGCCGGCGGGTTCCACCTCAACGTCAACGTGCTGGACCGGGCCACCCTGGTCGACGCGATGGCGCACCCGGAGCGCTACCCGCAGTTGACCGTCCGGGTCTCGGGGTACGCGGTGAACTTCGTCCGGCTCACCCGGGAACAGCAGGAGGACGTGGTGTCCCGGACCTTCCACGGGTCGCTGTGAACGTCCGGCCGCCCGACGCCGTCGCCACCGCCACCCGGCGGGGCGACGGCGTGCCGACCGGGGCGGTGCACTCGTGGGACGTGTCGGTCGGGGTGGACGGGCCGGGCACCCGGTTCGTGGCCTTCCTCGCCGGCTGCCCGCTGCGCTGCCGGTACTGCCACAGCCCGGACACCTGGTACCGGCGCAGCGGCCGGCACCGCACCGTCGACGAGCTGATGGCGCAGATCGAGCCGTACCGGCGGTTCATCGCGGTGGCCGGTGGCGGGGTGACGATCAGTGGCGGCGAGCCGCTGATGCAGCCCCGGTTCACCGGTGAGGTGCTGCGCCGCTGTCACGACCTGGGCCTGCACACCGCGTTGGACACCTCGGGCTTCCTCGGCGTCCGCGCCGACGACGCCCTACTCGACGCCACCGACCTGGTGCTGCTGGACGTCAAGTCGTGGGACCCGGCGACCTACCGCCGGGTCACCCGCACCGGGTCGGTCACCCCGACGTTGCGCTTCGGCCGCCGGCTCGCCGACCGGGGCACCCCGATCTGGGTACGGTTCGTGCTGGTCCCCGGCCTCACCGACGCCGAGGAGAACGTGGCGGGCGTCGCCGACTTCGTCGCTGGGCTGGCCACCGTGCAGCGGGTCGAGGTGCTGCCGTTCCACCGCCTCGGCGCGCACAAGTACGCCGAGCTGGGGTTGACCTTTCCGCTGGCCCGCACGGAACCGCCGACCCCGGAGCTGGTGGCCCGGGTCCGGGGCCAGTTCACCGAACGCGGCCTGACCGTCACCTGACCCGGCGTCTCAGCCCTGCTCGTCGTCGTCTGCCGACGGCCTGGGGCGGCGGTGGTCCCGGATGTACGCCTCGACGTCGGACCGCAGCCACACCGAGCCGACCGACAACGTCTGGAACGGGCGCGGAAAGTTCGGGTGCAGCGCGATGGCCCGGAACCGTGACCGGCTGACATTCAGCATCTTCAGGATCTCGCCTGCGGCGACGAGTGGCCCCGGCACCTCATCAGTCATGCCCGAAAGGTAGACCGGTGCGCGCGTGCCGGAGTTGACACGATCATGTTTGCACGCTAGCGCAATCGCGTCTCAGATGGCACGTTAACTACATCGCGCTTACGTGTACGCGTCAACATTGACACGGGGTGACCAAGGGTGTGGAATCGGTGGCGCGGTGCCTCCGCCCTGGTGGAGCGGGGCTCGGCGGGGCGGGGTGCCGCGACGACCCCACCCCCGGGAGGCGCAATGTGTCGACACCGCGCGGTGCCGTACCTGATCGAATCGGCCTGGCGCTGCCTGGACCAGCACCGCGACCGGCGGTGCGAGCGGTGCACCGGCACCGGCTTCTGCCCGGCGGTGGAGGCCGCGCGCACCCGGATCAGGGCGTGGCGTCGGTACCGCAGCGTGTTCGGCCGGCGGTGAACGCGCCCCCGCCGAGGGCGGGCGACCTGCTCCTGCTGACCCGCGCGGCCAGCGTCCAGTTCGTCAGGCCGGTCCGGTTCCGGGTGATCCGCGTGCTCGACTGGCCGACGTACGACGGCTGGGTCTGGCTCGACGGCTACCGGCTCGACGACCGGGGCGACGCGGTGGCCCGCCGGTCGGTCTTCGTCCGCCCGGCCGGACTGGTCGTCGCCCCGCGCACCGCCCCGACGCCGGTTGCGCGGTCCGGGCCGACGCCGCCGGGTGCCTCGACGCGGGCGCGGGTCAGCTCGCGGCCGAGGTCGGGTAGCCGTACAGGTCGAGCAGCCGGACCCGGGACGCCTGGAGCCGGTCCACCACCACGCTCATGAACCGGGTGGTGAGCTGCCGGCCCAGGGCGTCGTCGGACTCCATCAGCCGGCGTACCCCCTCGGCGGTGAACTCCACGGTCGGGGTCCGTCGGACGGCCACCGCGCCGAACTGCCAGCGGTACGGCGGGAACAGCCACGACCAGCCCAGCACCCCACCGGCCCCGATCGACTCGATGCCGACGTCGCCGCGTGCGGGGACCGGGAAGTCCAGCGCCACCTCACCGCCCCGGACCAGCCAGAACCGTTCCGCCGGCTGACCGGCGCGGAACAGCCGGTGGCCGGGGTGCCAGACCACCGGTCGGGCGTACCCGGTCAGCCGGGGCAGCCACTGCGGCGGCAGCCCGGCGAGGAACGGGTGCTCGGTGAGCATCTCCAGAGGGGTCATCGGGGTGCCCTTCGCCGGTGGTCGTCGCCTCCATGGCACACCCGTCGGCGGCCGAGCGGCAGGGCCGTTGGTCCCGTGACCTGCGGCGGATCGCCCGAGCCCCGGCCGACCCGGGGGTGCGCCACGACGACGACGTGACGCTCGATCAACTCCATGGCACCGAAACAGCGGTGTCCGACGGCTCCGAAACCGCAACTTCGGCGACATGGCGCAGCGCCCACCGCCCGACCGCCCCACCCGGGACCTTGGGCCCGCCGGCGGGGCCGGACGCCCCTGACCGGGCCGGCCGGGCCGGGCCAGGCTAGAAAGGGACGAAGGAGGACGTGATGACCAACAGAGCCGGTGCCCCCGTCGTGGTGGGTGTGGACGGTTCCCGATCGGCGTTGGACGCGGTCGGGGTGGCCGCCCGGGAGGCCGTCGCCCGCAACCGCCCGCTGCGGGTGGTGCACGCGTTCGTCTGGCCGCTCTTCGGCGTCCCGCTCGGCCCCGCGCCCGTCGGACCGCCGGACGGCGGACTGCGCAACGAGGCCGAACGGATCGTCACCGAGGCGGTCGCCGAAGCCGGCAAGATCGCCCCGGAGCTGACCGTCACCGGCTACCTGTCCGACGGCGCGCCGACCCCGGTGCTGCTGCGCGAGGCCCGCGACGCGGCGCTGGTGGTGCTCGGCACCCGGGGGCTGGGCGGCTTCGCCGGGCTGCTGATCGGTTCGGTGGCGGTGCAGGTCTCGGCCCGCGCCGACTGCCCGGTGCTGGTGGTCCGGGGTGAGCCACGGGCGGACGGCCCGGTGCTGGTCGGGGTGGACGGGTCGGCGCTGTCCACCGAGGCGCTCGGGTTCGCCTTCGCCGCGGCGGCGCAGCGCGACACCGGGCTGCTGGCCGTGCACGCCTGGCTGACCCCGGCACCGATCGGCCCGGGTGACGTGCTGCCGCTGGTCTACGACGTGGAGGCGGTCGCCGCCGAGGAGGAGCGGGTGCTCGCCGAGGCGCTGGCCGGCTGGTCGCAACGCTATCCGGACGTGCCGGTGACCCGGCTGCTGGTGCCCGGCGCGGCGGCCCGGGTGCTGGTCGAGGAGTCGGCGTCCGCCCAGCTCACCGTCGTCGGCGCGCACGGCCGTGGCGCGTTGGGCGGGGTGCTGCTCGGATCGGTCAGCCACGCGGTGCTGCACCACGCGCACAGCCCACTGGTGATCGTCCGACGCCGGCCGGCCTGACCGTCGGGGCGGCGGCACGCCCGGCCGGGTGACCTGCCGGCGCGGGCGGGCCGGCGCGTCGACAATGGGCTGGGCCGGCGACGAGGGCAGGACCGGCGACACGGGCAGAACCGATCCTGGGAGGGCCGATGACACGACCGGTGGTGGTGGGGGTGGACGGATCGCCGGCCAGCCTGGCCGCCGCGGAGCAGGCCGCCCACGCGGCGGTGCTGCGCGGCGCGTCCCTGCACCTGGTGCACGGCTACCTGCACCCGCTCGGGTACGGCGTCCCGCTGAACCCGTACGACCTGGGGGTGCCCGCGCCGTCGCAGGAGGCGCAGCGGATGTTGGAGCGGACCGCCGCCGAGCTGACCGACAGGTGGTCGGGGCTGACCGTGCAGGCGCGGCAGGTCGCCGGTGGGGCGGGCGCGACGCTGGTCGAGGAGTCCCGCCGGGCCGACCTGGTGGTGGTGGGCAGCCGGGGTCTGGGCGGGTTCACCGGGTTGCTGCTCGGCTCGGTCGGCGCGCAGGTCGCCGCGCACGCGCACTGCCCGGTGCTGGTGGTGCGCCCGGAGACCCCCGCGGGTCGCCCGGACGGGCCGGTGCTGGTGGGCGTGGACGGCTCGCCGGCCGCCGGGGTGGCCGCCGACCAGGCCGCCGCCGAGGCCGTCCGCCGGGGGGTCCCGCTGGTGCTGGTGCACGTCGGCCCCACCCCGCCGGAGCGGGACGAGGTCGACGCGGAGCAGGCAGAGGCCGCGTACCGGGCGCACGCCGTGCGGCTGCTCGCCGAGGCGTCCGCCGCCGTGCGCGCCGACCACCCGGACGTGGTGCTGCGGGAGCACCCGGTCCGGGCGGTCGGGGTGGCGCAGGGCCTGGTCGAGGCGAGCGCGACGGCGTCGGTGCTGGCCGTCGGCACCCGGGGGCGGGGTGGTTTCACCGGCCTGCTGCTGGGTTCGGTCAGCCAGGCGGTGGTGCAGCACGCCCACTGCCCGGTGCTGGTGGCCCACCCGTACCGGTGAGGCTCAGTCCTCCCGACCGCCGCCGAGGAGTTCGGCGAAGTCGGTGGTGAGGGCGAACGGGTCGGCCGGGCCGGCAGCAGGCGGACGCCTGTCGACCTGGTCGGCCAGTTCCCGGCCGGCGCGCTGGATGCGGGCCCGCAGCGCCCCCTCGGCGGTGCCGCCGGACCAGTCCTCGGGCGCGGCGAAGACCGACGTCGGCAGCACCACCGCCCGCAGGTAGCCGAACATCGGCCGGACGGCGTGTTCCAGGGCGAGGGAGTGCCGGGCGGTGCCGCCGGTCGCGCCGATCAGCACCGGCCGGTCGACAAGCGCCTGGGCGTCCACCACGTCGAAGAAGGACTTGAACAGCCCGTTGTAGGACGCGTTGAAGATCGGCGTGACGGCGACGATGCCGTCGGCTCCGGTGACCGCGTCGAGGGCGGCCCGCAGCTCGGTCGACGGGAAGCCGGTGAGCAGGTTGTTCACCACGTCGTGGGCGTGGTCGCGTAGCTCCACTACCCGCAGTTCCACCTCGTCGCCGCGCCCGACCAGCTCGTCGCGGGCGGCCGCGGCGAGCTGGTCGGCGAGCAGCCGGGTGGACGACGGTTGGCTCAGCCCCGCCGACACCACGGCCAGGGTGCGGCGGGTCATCGCCGACCCTCCGCCCCGGCCCCGGCCAGGTCACCGGCGTCGGCCGCTCCGGTGGCCGCCCGGTCGGCGGCGTCGCGGGCGGCGACCAGCGACGCGTGGGTGGGAGCGACCGGCACGTGCGCCGGGCGCAGCGCGTCGAACTCCTTGCGCAGCACCGGTACGACCTCCTCGCCGAGCAGGTCGAGCTGCTCCAGCACCGTCTTCAGGGGCAGCCCCGCGTGGTCGAGCAGGAACAACTGCCGCTGGTAGTCGCCGACGTACTCGCGGAAGCCGAGGGTACGGTCGATGACCTGCTGCGGGCTGCCCACGGTCAGCGGGGTCTGGCGGGTGAACTCCTCCAGCGACGGCCCGTGCCCGTAGACCGGCGCGTTGTCGAAGTACGGCCGGAACTCGCGGACCGCGTCCTGCGAGTTGCGCCGCATGAACACCTGGCCGCCGAGCCCGACGATGGCCTGCTCGGGCGAGCCGTGGCCGTAGTGGGCGAAGCGCTGCCGGTAGAGGCCGACCATCCGCTGGGTGTGCTCCCTGGGCCAGAAGATGTGGTTGGCGAAGAAGCCGTCACCGTAGTACGCGGCCTGCTCGGCGATCTCGGGGCTGCGGATCGAGCCGTGCCAGACGAACGGCGGCACGCCGTCGAGCGGGCGCGGGGTGGATGTGAACGACTGCAACGGGGTGCGGAACTTGCCCTGCCAGTCGACGACGTCCTCGCGCCACAGCCGGTGCAGCAGCTCGTAGTTCTCCACGGCCAGCCGGATGCCGTTGCGGATGTCCTGCCCGAACCACGGGTAGACCGGCCCGGTGTTGCCGCGCCCCATCATCAGGTCCACCCGGCCGTCGGCCAGGTGCTGGAGCATGGCGTAGTCCTCGGCGATCTTCACCGGGTCGTTGGTGGTGATCAGCGTGGTCGAGGTGGACAGCAGCAGCCGCTCGGTACGGGCGGCGATGTGCCCCAGCATGGTGGTGGGCGAGGAGGGGACGAACGGGCGGTTGTGGTGCTCACCGGTGGCGAAGACGTCGAGACCGACCTCTTCGGCCTTGAGGGCGATCGCCACCATCGCCTTGATCCGCTCGTGCTCGGTCGGCTCCCGTCCGGTGGTCGGGTCGACCGTGACATCGCCGACGGTGAAGACTCCGAACTGCATGACCAGCTCCTCGCGTCTGAGATACCGGGACCGTTCGTGGTACCCGGACGTCGCGCACAACATAGTTGCAGCGTCAACTATTCCGGCGGCGACCACGCGTGGGGTGGCCCCGGTCACCCCGCCGGTGGCCGCTCCCCCTGCGGGGGCGTACCCGGGTCGGGCTGGTCCGATGCGCCCGACGGCGGACCGGCGGGGGCCGGCGGCGTGGGGTGCGGCGGCGCGGCGGGCGGGCCGGACCCGGCCGGACCGGGCGGGGGCCAGGACGGGGCCGGGGGCGGCCCGGGTGGGGTCGGCCGGCGGCGGGCGACCTGCACCGCCACCACGACCACCGCGGCCAGCACCAGCATCACCAGTAGCGGAATGACCACGCAGGCCAACCGGCCGACCAGCACTCCGGCGTCGTGTGAGTCCATCCGGGCCACCTCCAGGGTCATGATTGCGCGCGAATGCCAGCGAGCCGGCGGTCCCGCCGACCGGCCGGTCGGCTGTCGGGTCAGGTGCGACGTCGGGGTACGTGCCGGCGGTAGGGGCTGACCGTCGGGTCACCGGTGATCCAGAACCGCCAGGGCACGTCGTGGGCGGCGGCCACCCCGACCCGGGGGCCGGCGGAGACCTCGGCCCGGGTGACCGGCCGGGTCGGCGGGCTCAGCAGCAGGGGGCCGCTCCCGTCGAGCACGCAGGTGCCGTTCGCCGACGCGGTGACGCCGAGCGCGACGGCCAGCCGGGCCGGCCCCCGGGCCAGGTCCCGGTCGGCGACGTCGCCCCGACGGGCGCGGGCGGTCGGCAGCCCGTCAACCACCTCACCGGCGCGCACCAGGACGGCCGCCGCCTCCCCGTCCCGGCCGCAGACGATGTTGAGACACCAGTGCATGCCGAACACGAAGTACGTGTACGCGTGCCCGGCCGGACCGAACATCACAGTGGTCCGGGGGGTGGGGCCCCGGTGGGCGTGCGACGCCGGATCTTCGCCGGTGCCCGCGTACGCCTCCACCTCGGTCAGCCTGATCCGGACGCCGCCGGCGGCCAGTTCCCAGCCGAGCAGGGTGCGTGCCGTCTCGGCGACCTCGGCGGCGGGGGCGTGCAGCCACGGATAGTCCACCGGTCCAGGTAACGCCACCCGGCGAAGATCGGCAAACCGACGGGAGCGCCTAAGCGTTTCGTTGACAACGTTTCGTTGATGGATTGGGATGGGGGGATGAGCGACGCCTTCACCGCACCCGACGCGAGCCGCGCCCGAGCCGAACGGACCTACGCCGCGCTGCACCGGCTCAGCGAGCGGCACGCCGACACCGACGCCCGACGCCGTCGGCACACCAACCCGCACCTCGCCGACCCCTGGGAAGCGGTCTGCGTGGTCACCGCGCTCGCCGCTGGCGGGATCGTGCCGGACACCGACGAGGAGCCTGTCGACGGGGCCGATCTGATGGCCGCGCTGACCCTGGTGCCACACCTGCGGGCCGAACTCGACGTGCTGGAGGCGGGCCTGCTGGCGACGGCACGGGCCCGGGGACTGACCTGGCAGGCGATCGGCCACGGCCTCGGCCTGGGCAGCGCGCAGGCCGCCCGGCAACGCTACGAACGCCTGGTCAGCCGGACCGCCGACACGACGATGTCAACGCCGGCCACCACCCAGCACGTGGAGTAGTCGCCTGGCCGCCCCACCTCTCCCCCCGAAGTCATCTCCAGCCGTACGCCAGCGGCGACCCGGCGGCAACGACCAGGACGGCCGACCAGCCGGAGCAGGCCGGTTCGGGGAGACTGGGCCGACCACCACCGCACCGGGAGGACACCATGACCCGCGAGGAGATGCTGGCGTACTGCCTCGGCAAGCCGGGGGCCTGGCTGGACCGCCCCTGGGAGGGCGACGAGGTGGTGAAGGTGGGCAGCCGGATCTTCGCGTTCCTCGGCGCACCCGACGGCACCCCCCGGATCGGGGTGAAGTGCGGCCCGAGCCGCGAGGTCGCCGACGAGTGGCTGCACCGGTTCCCCGCCGACGCCCGACCGATGCCGTACGTCGGCCGCTCCGGCTGGAACGCCCTCGACCTGGGTGGCGCCATCCCCGACGACGAACTGGTCGAGGCGGTCGACGGCTCGTACGAGGCGGTGCTGGCGAAGCTGCCCCGCCGCGAACGCCCCACCTGACCGGCGACCCACCCGCCCGCCCGGCCGACGGTCAGCAGCACGACCGGCCGGACCGCGCCCGGTCGTCCGTCGCCCCGGACCACGGGACGACGGGCGACCGGCGCGGGTCAGCTCAGCGGGGGACGACCCGCTCGGCGGCCCACTCCCGCCAGCCGGTGAGCTGGTCGGACGCGGCGGCGAGCTGGTCGGCGACCGGACCGGGGCCGGTGGAGCCGGGGGTGATCCGGGCGGCCAGCGCCGACCGGACCGACAACACGTCACGCACCGACGGGTCGAGGTGCTCGCTGACCGCCGCCAGATCGGCGTCGGACACGTCGTCGAGGGCGCAGTCGCGGGCCGCGCAGAGCGCCACCAGCTTGCCGGTGATCTCGTGCGCGTCGCGGAACGGCACGTTGCGCCGCACCAGCCAGTCGGCGACCTCGGTGGCGAGCGAGAAGCCCACCGGCGCGGCGGCGACCAGGCGGTCCACCCGTACCGTCATCGTGGAGATCATCCCGGCCAGCGCCGGCAGCAGCAGCTCCAGGGTGTCGACCGCGTCGAACGCGGGCTCCTTGTCCTCCTGCATGTCCCGGTCGTAGGCCAGCGGCAGGCCCTTGAGCATCGTCAGGACGCTCATCAGCCCACCGACCAGCCGGCCCGACTTGCCCCGGGCCAGCTCGGCGATGTCCGCGTTCTTCTTCTGCGGCATGATCGACGACCCGGTGGCGAACGCGTCGTCCAGCTCCACCCAGCCGAACTCGTGCGACGTCCAGAGCACCACCTCCTCGCCGAGGCGGGACAGGTGCACCCCGACCAGGGCGGTGACGAAGAGGAACTCGGCGACGAAGTCCCGGTCGGCGACCGCGTCCATCGAGTTGGCGAACGACGTCCGGAAGCCCAGCTCCTTGGAGACCGCCACCGGGTCCAGCGGCAGGCCCGAGCCGGCCAGCGCGCCCGCGCCGAGCGGGCTGACCGCCGTCCGGTGGTCCCAGTCGCGCAGCCGCTCCAGGTCCCGCAGCAGCGGCTGGACGTGCGCCAGCAGCCAGTGCCCGAAGGTGACCGGCTGGGCGTGCTGCAGGTGGGTCATCCCCGGTGCCGCCGTGTCGACGTGCCGTTCCGCCTGCTCCACCAGGGCCTCGGCCAGCTCGACCAGCCGGGCGGCCACCCCCCGCGCATGGTCGCGCAGATAGAGCCGCAGGTCGGTGGCGACCTGGTCGTTGCGGGACCGGCCGGCGCGCAGCTTGCCGCCGAGACTGCCCAGCCGCTCCAGCAGGCCCCGCTCCAACGCGGTGTGCACGTCCTCGTCGTCGATCGTCGGGCGGAACTGCCCGGACGCGCAGGCCGCCTCCAGGTCGTCCAGCGCGGCCAGGATCTTCCCCAGCTCGTCGGGGTCGAGCAGCCCCGCGCCGGCCAGCACCCGGGCGTGCGCCCGGGAACCCGCGATGTCGTATGGGGCGAGACGCCAGTCGAACTGGACGCTCACCGACAGCCGCGCCAGGGCCTCGGCGGGGCCACCGGCGAACCGGCCACCCCACAGGCTCGTTCGGTTCGTCGCGGCGCTGTTCTCGGTCAGGCTCTTGTCGTCCACGCCGCTCATTCTGGCAGTGCTCACCTTTCGCTCCCCGACGGTGGGGTACGCCCCGACGCCGGCTCGTCCGTCGTCTGTGAACCCGTGACCCGGGCGGTCACGGGGTGTTCGTCTCGCCGCCGTCGTCGCGGCGGGCCCACCCGGCGAGCTTCTCGCCGAGCGCGGCCCCACCGTCGGCCTCCCGGGCCACCACGAGGATGGTGTCGTCACCGGCGATGGTGCCGACCACCTCGGCCAGTCCCGCCCGGTCCACCGCGCTGGCCAGGTAGTGGGCCGCGCCCGGCGGGGTGCGCAGCACCGCGATGTTGCCGCTGGAGTCGACCCCGTTGAGCAGTTCCCGCAGCAGCCGGATCAGCCGGGCGGGAGCCGCCTCGGCGTCACGCAGCGGCCGGTGGCCGTCCTCGGGGATCAGGTAACCGGCCCGCCCGTCGCCGCCCCGGGCCTTCACCGCACCCAACTCCTCCAGATCCCGGGAGAGGGTGGCCTGGGTGACCTGCACCCCGTCGGCGGCGAGCAGGTCGGCCAGCTCGGTCTGGGAACGGATCGCCCTGGCCCGGATCAACTCGACGATGCGGGCGTGCCGGGCGGCGCGGGTCGGGGCGGTCATGATGAGGATGCCTCCAGGAGAAAGGTCAGCAGCGCCTTCTGGGCGTGCAGCCGATTCTCCGCCTGGTCGAAGACCACGCTGTGCGGGCCGTCGAGCACCTCGCTGGTGATCTCCTCGTCCCGGTGCGCGGGCAGGCAGTGCAGCACCTTCACGTCCGGCCGGGCGTGGCCGAGCAGCGCCGTGTTGACCTGGTACGGCAGGAACGGGGTGATCCGGTCCAGGCCGTCGTCCTCCTGCCCCATCGAGGTCCAGGTGTCGGTGGCGACCACGTCGGCGTCCCGGACCGCCTCCACCGGGTCGACGAGCGCCCGTACCGACCCGCCGGTGCCGGCGGCGATCTTCCCGGCCCGGTCCAGCACCCCCGGATCGGGCTGGAACCCGGCCGGCCCGGCGACCCGCACGTGCATCCCGGCCGTCGCCCCGGCCAGCAGGTACGAGTGCGACAGGTTGTTCGCCGCGTCCCCCACGTACGCCAGGGTCCGCCCGGCGGTGCCGCCGCAGTGCTCGCGGACGGTGAGCAGGTCGGCCAGGAGCTGGCACGGGTGGTAGCCGTCGGTCAGCGCGTTGACCACCGGCACCGTGGCGTGCTCCGCCACCTCGGCGATCCGGTCGTCGCCGTGGGTACGCAGCACGATGGCCGCGACGTAGCGGGACAGCACCCGGCCGGCGTCGGCCAGTGTCTCGCCCCGCCCGAAGTGGGTGACCTGGGTGTCCACCACCAGCGGATGGCCGCCGAGCTCGGCGATGCCGGCGTCGAACGAGATCCGGGTGCGCAGGCTCTGCTTGTCGAACAGCACCGCCACCGAACGCGGCCCGGCCAGCGGGGTGAACCCGAACCGGTCGGCCTTCATCCGGGCGGCCAGGTCGAGCACGGCCGACTGTTCGGCCGGGGTGAGGTCGTCGTCGGCCAGCAGGTGCCGGATCATGTGCGGGTCTCCGTCGGGGTCGGGGTGGGAGTGGACGGCGGCACGGCGGCGGTCTGCGCACCCGGCGCGCCGTCGGATGCCGGGGTGTGCGCGTCGAGGGCGGCGGGGAGGGCGGCCAGGAACGCGTCGACCTGCTCGGCGGTGAGGACCAGCGGCGGGGCCAGCCGGATCACGCCCGGCTGGACCGGGTTGACCAGGAACCCCGCCGACCGCAGCGCGTCGGCCACCGGGCCGGCGACCGGCGCGGCGAGCACGATGCCGAGCAGCAGCCCGGCTCCGCGTACCTCGGCCACCAGCGGGTGACCCAGCGCCTCGACGCCCCGGCGCAGCCGTTCACCGGTGCGCTTGACGTGGTCGAGCAGCCCCTCGCTGGCGATCGTGGAGACCACCGCGAGGGCGGCGGCGCAGCTCACCGGGTTGCCGCCGAAGGTGGTGCCGTGCGACCCGGCGCGCAGCAGCTCGGCGGCCCGGCCGAAGGCCAGGCAGGCGCCGATCGGCAACCCGCCGCCGAGCCCCTTGGCCAGGGTGACGACGTCCGGTTCGACCCCCTCGGCCTGGTGGGCGAACCAGTACCCGGTACGCCCGATCCCGGTCTGCACCTCGTCGAGGACCAGCAGGGCCCCGTGCCGGGCGGTGATCCGCCGCGCCTCGGCCAGGTAGCCGGGCGGCGGGACGACCACCCCGTTCTCGCCCTGGATCGGCTCCAGGATCACCATCGCCGTCGCGTCGGTGACGGCCGCCGCCAGCGCCGCCACGTCGCCGTACGGGACGTGGTCGACGTCGCCGGGCAGCGGGCGGAACGGGTCGGCCTTCGCCGGCTGGCCGGTCAACGCCAGCGCCCCCATGGTGCGGCCGTGGAAACCGCCGACGGTGGCGACGACGTGCGACCGGCCGGTGAGCCGGGACAGTTTGAACGCGGCCTCGTTGACCTCCGCGCCGGAGTTGGCGAAGAACACCCGACCGGGCCGGCCGGCCAGCGCCAGCAGCAGTTCCGCCAGCGCCACCGGGGGTTCGGCGACGAACAGGTTGGAGACGTGACCGAGGGTGGCGACCTGCTTGGAGACGGCGGCTACCACGGCGGGGTGGGCGTGCCCGAGGGAGTTGACCGCGATGCCGCCGAGCA
Organism: Micromonospora sp. WMMD735; assembly: GCF_049178995.1. Classification (NCBI taxonomy): domain Bacteria; kingdom Bacillati; phylum Actinomycetota; class Actinomycetes; order Micromonosporales; family Micromonosporaceae; genus Micromonospora; species Micromonospora sp. WMMD735. Next base: position 96,651 of record NZ_JBMHMJ010000002.1, on the reverse strand, counting down.
GGTCGACGTACTCCCGGCCGGCCTCGTCGACGACGACCGCGCCCGAACCGGAGGCCAGCGCCAGCGGCGGGGTGCCGTAGTTGTCCATCATGGACTGCCGCCAGCGTTCCACCAGCGTACTCATGAGCCGACCGTGCCTTCCTGGGTGGTGGTGGACCCGGCCGGGGTGTCGACGACCATCGTGCCGAACCCCTCCGAGGTGAAGACCTCCAGCAGCGTGGAGTGGGCGACCCGGCCGTCGACGACGTGCGCGGCGGGCACTCCCCCGCGCACCGCCCGCAGGCAGGCCTCCATCTTGGGCACCATCCCCGCCTCCAGAGACGGCAACAGCGTCGCCAACGCCTCCGTGTCGATCTCGCTGACCAGGCTGGCGGTGTCCGGCCAGTCGGCGTACAGGCCGGCGACGTCGGTGAGGACGACCAGCTTGCGGGCCTGAAGGGCGATCGCCAGCGCGGCGGCGGCGGTGTCGGCGTTGAGGTTGTGCAGCACCCCGTCGGCGTCCGGCGCGACGGTCGAGATGACCGGGATCCGGCCCGCCGCGATCAGGTCGGTCACCGCCGAGACGTCCACCGACTCCACGTCACCCACCTGACCCACGTCGACCGCCTCGCCGTCGACCCAGGCGGGCCGGCGCACGGCGGTGAACAGGCCGGCGTCCTCGCCGGACAGGCCCACGGCGAACGGTCCGTGCGCGTTGATCAGACCGACCAGTTCCCGGCCCACCTGACCCACCAGCACCATCCGGACGACGTCCATCGCCTCCGGCGTGGTGACCCGCAGGCCACCCTTGAACTCGCTGGCGATGCCGAGCCGACCGAGCATCGCCGAGATCTGCGGCCCGCCGCCGTGCACCACGACCGGCTTGAGCCCGGCATAGCGCAGGAAGACCATGTCGGCGGCGAAGGCCCGTTGCAGGGCCGGATCGACCATCGCGTTGCCGCCGTACTTGACCACGACGGTGGCACCGGAGAACCGGGCCAGCCAGGGCAGCGCCTCGATCAGCGTCTCGGCCTTCACCTGGGCCCGGGTGAGATCCGCGGACAGGCTCATGTCGAGTACGCCGAGTTCTCGTGCACGTACGCGTGCGACAGGTCGTTGGTCCAGATCGTGGCCGCCGCCCCGCCGGCGTGCAGGTCGATCCGGATGGTGACGTCCCGCCCGGTCAGGTCGACCTTGGACCGGTCCTCGGCGGCGGCACCGCCCCGGCACACCCAGATCCCGTTGACCGCCACGTCCACCGCGTCCGGGTCGAACGCGGCGGCCGTGGTGCCGACCGCGGCCAGGATCCGCCCCCAGTTCGGGTCGTTGCCGAACAACGCCGTCTTGACCAGGTTGTTGCGGGCCACCGAGCGGCCCACCTCGACCGCGTCGTCCTCGTCGGCGGCACCGACCACCTCGATGGCGACCTGCTTGGTCGCCCCCTCCGCGTCGGCCACCAACTGCTGGGCCAGGTCGTGACAGGCCGCGGTGACCGCGGCGGTCAGCTCCGCCTCGTCGGGCTCCACCCCGGACGCCCCGCTGGACAGCAGCAGCACCGTGTCGTTGGTGGACATGCACCCGTCGGAGTCGACCCGGTCGAAGGTGACCCGGGTGGCCGCCCGCAACGCCGCGTCCAGCAGCTCCGGCCCGGCCACCGCGTCGGTGGTCAGCACGCACAGCATGGTGGCCATGCCCGGGGCGAGCATGCCCGCGCCCTTCGCCATCCCGCCCACGCTCCACCCGGAGCCCCGGGCGACGGTGGTCTTCGGCCGGGTGTCCGTGGTCATGATCGCCTCGGCGGCGGCCGGACCGCCGTCGCGGGCCAGCGCCCGGATCGCGGTACGCACCCCCGGCAGCAGCCGGTCCATCGGCAGCCGCTCACCGATCAACCCGGTCGAGCAGACCGCCACGTCACCGGCACCGAGCCGCAGCCGGGGGCTGGACGCGGTGAGCGCCGCGGCGGTGTGCTCGGCGGTGGCGTGGGTGTCCTGGAACCCGGCCGGACCGGTGCAGGCGTTCGCGCCACCGGAGTTCAGCACCACCGCGCGGACCACGCCGCCCCGGACGACCTGCTGCGTCCAGCGCACCGGCGCGGCCCTGACCCGGTTGGTGGTGAAGACGCCGGCCACTCCGGCGTCCGGACCGTCGTTGACGACCAGGGCGACGTCGGTGGCCCCGCCGCTCTTCAACCCGGCCGCGACACCGGCCGCACGGAAGCCCCGAGGGGCGGTGACACTCACTGGACTGGCCTTTCGTTCGCGACTGCGGGGCTCCGCTGCGCTGCGCTCCTCGCGCTCACGGATGTTGACCTGTTCGCGACTGCGGGGCTCCGCTGCGCTGCGCTCCTCGCGCTCACGGGGCAACTCCAAAAGTGGGCAGGCCGGTGGTTTCGGGGAGGCCGAGCATCAGGTTGGCGTTCTGCACCGCCTGGCCGGCGGCGCCCTTGCCGAGGTTGTCGATGGCGCTGACCACGATCACCCGGCCGGAGTCGACGTCGACGGTGGCCTGGAGGTGGCACGAGTTCGCCCCGGCGGTCGCGGCGGTGTGCGGCCACGCCCCCTCGGGCAGCAGGTGCACGAACGGCGCGTCGGCGTACGCGGCGGCCAGCACCGCACGCGGTTCGGCGTCGCCGGTGGGCACGGCGGTGACGGTGGCGAGGATGCCGCGCGGCATCGGGGCCAGCACCGGGGTCAGCGACAGCCCGGTCGCGCCGGTGGCCTGCTTGATCTCCGGCACGTGCTGGTGGGCACCCACCTTGTAGGGCGACAGGTCCCCCATCACCTCGCTGCCGAGCAGGTGCGCCTTGGCGGCCCGACCGGCCCCGGAGGTGCCGGAGGCGGCCACCACGACCACGTCGGCCGGCGCGACCGCACCGGCGGCGATCAGTGGCGCGAGGGCCAGGGTGATGGCGACGGCGTAACAGCCGGTGTTGGCGACCCGGGTCGACCCGGCGATCGCCGCCCGCTGGCCGGGCAGCTCCGGCAGGCCGTACGTCCACGCCCCGGCGTGCGGGCCGCCGTAGTAGCGGGACCAGGCGTCGGCGTCGCGCAGCCGGTGGTCGGCACCGAGGTCGACCACCCGCACCGACTCGGGCAGTTCGGCGGCGAGCGCCGCCGACTCGCCGTGCGGCAGGGCCAGGAAGACCAGGTCCGCGTCGGCCAGCGTCACCGCGTCGGTCGCCGCGAACGCCAGGTCCAACCCCACGAGCTGCGGGTGTACGGCGGTGACCGGCGCACCGGCCTGGCGGTGCGCGGTGGCGGCGACCAGGTCGAACTCGGGATGACCGGCGATCAGGCGCAGCAGCTCGCCCCCGGCGTAGCCGCTCGCCCCGGCGACCGCAACTCGGATACCCATTCCAACCTCCGCATGACTATGCAGAGAAGGCTAGCGACCCACCGCCCCTCTGTGCAAGTTAATACAGCCTACTGCATGGACATGAAGAAGTGACCTGGACCACTCCCTTGCATTGACAGTCGTGACGGTATTGGCCATGCTGAGAGAGCGCTCTCTAGCCGCCCATCAGCCACAAACCACCCGCCTGCCGCTTGCGGCCCGGCCGAAGGAGCCGTCCTTGCGTACCCCGAGAAGCTGGGCCACCGCCCTCGCCGCGATCGCGATCGCCGGCGCCACCACCCTCGGCCTCACCACCGCGCCCACCCGCGCCGTCGGACCGTCCCCGCTCCCGCTGACGGTCACCAACAGCACCGGCCGGGCGGAGGCCGTCCACCTCTACCTCCTCGGCGTCGACCTCGCCTCCGGCCGGCTCGGCTACGTGACCGCCGGGGGCGTCTTCACCCCCTGGCCGGCCGGCGGCCAGCCACCCACCCCCGCCCCCGACGTCGCGATCGCCGGACCCGCCAACGGCGGCTCCGTCACGCTACGGGTTCCCCGTGGCCTCTCCGGCCGGGTCTACTTCTCCTTCGGCCAGAAGCTGCGCTTCTCACTGACCCCGGACGGCCTGGTCCAGCCGGCCCCCTGGGCCGCCGGCGACCCCAACCGCGACATCCTGTTCGACTGGTCCGAGTTCACCTACAACGACGCCGGGCTCTGGCTCAACAGCACCCAGGTCGACATGTTCGCCGTCCCGCACGCGGTCAGCGTCACCGGCGCGAGCGGCACCACCCGGCGGGCCGGCCAACTCGTCAACGGCGGCCGGCAGGCCGTCATCGACGCCGTCCGCGCACAGCCCGGCTGGGCGGACACCGTGCAGACCCGGTCCGACGGCACGGTGCTGCGGGTGCTCTCCCCCGGCAAGGCCGTCGACGCCGGCCGGTTCGCCTCCGGCTACCTCGACCCGTATATCGACGCGGCCTGGCGCTCCTACACCACCCGGACGCTGACCGTGACCCCGTTCACCGACCGGCCCGACGTGCGCTACCTCGGGCGTACCGCCGGCACCACGATGACGTTCACCGACCCGGCCGGCCGACAGGTCGCCACCTTCACCAGGCCCACCAGTTCCGACGTGTGGGACTGCGACGGAGCCCTCGCCGCCCCCAACGACCAGGTGGTCGGGCCGATCGCCCGGACGCTCTGCGCCGCCCTGCACCGCGCCACCCTCGACACCATCACCACACAGCCCGGCGGCGGCCCGGCCGACTTCTACCGGGGCACGCTGACCAACCACTACTCCCGGATCATCCACCAGCACATGGTCGACGGCCGGGCGTACGGCTTCGCCTTCGACGACGTGCTCGCCCAGGAGTCCCTCGTGCACGACGGCGACCCGCGCGCCGCCGGCCTCACCCTCACCCCGTTCACCGGCACGACCACCCCGACGCCCACCACCGGCCCGACCCCAACCGCCAGCCCAACCCCGTCCCCCGGCCAGCCGTGGAACGCGACCCGCCACCTCCAGGCCGACGGCACCCTGGCCGGCACCACCGGCCCCACCGGCACGGTCACCCTGGCGGCGGCGAACGGCAACCACGACGGCACCCCCACCAACGCCCGGGTCTTCACCGCCCGTGGGCTCACCGGCACCTGGACCGGCGCAGCCACCACCTTCGACCTGGCCGTCGACGCCGGCACCGCCGTCGGCGACGGCGTCCAGGCCCGGGTGTCGTACGACCTCACCGGCGACGGCACCGCCGACCGGGTCGAGACGTACGCCTACTTCGCCACCGACCCGGTGCCCGGCGTCGAGCGCTACCGGCAGACCCAGGGGCTGCGCTCGGCCACCGGCACCCTCGGCAACCTGCGCGGCGGGACGGTGACCGTGCAGGTCTGGAACGCCATCGGCGGCACCCCGACCGCCCTCGGCGTCGGCGACGCCTCCCGCGTCGTACTGCCCTTCACCGGCTGACCGTGCGGCGTCCTCCGGAGGCCGGGCCGCCTCCGGAGGACGCCCGCGCTCAGCCGGTCCGCTGAACGAGCCCGTGTTCGCGCTCGTACGTGCGCAACGCGACGTCCCATGCCTCGGTGTACTCCGACGGGCCCAGGTTGAGATCGTGGTGGCCCCGGACCGCCTCCCGGAGCAGGGTCACCAGTTCCGGCACCGTCGCCCGGCGCTCGTCGACGTAACGGCGGAACACCTCGGCGAACTGCTCGCCGGTCAGCCGTGCCGCGTGCATCGTCACCGGATCGGCCTCCAACGCCTGGAGCACCGCGCACCACCGACGGGTCAGGTCATCGACGTGCCGGGCCCGGATCTTCTGCAACTCGTGCTCGCACTCCAGCCTGATCCGTTCCTCCCAGTACGGCCGCAGCCGGTCGCGTACCCGCTCGTCAGGGCTGACCCGGACATGGGCGGTGAACTGCGGCAACGACTCGTTCGCCGGCCACCGCTGCCCGGCGAGCCGGTCGTTGAGCACCCGCTCCAGCTCATGTGAGCGATGCGGCTCGAACTCCCGCGACACGTCGACGATCCGCTCCCGGACGATCCCGCCGGCCCAGTCGAGGTACCGCTCGGCGCGGTACTTCAGCTCCTCGAACGTCATCCGCCGGCCGGTCCAGACATACACGGGGTACACCCGGAAGTCGAAGGCGTCCCCCTTCGCCGGCACCAGCAACGGGTGCGGGGCGTCCTGCCGGAACGACACCGTGACAGGTGCCGGTGCCGGCAGTGGTGGCGGCGTCGGCACGGCAGGCACCGGCGTGCCGAACAGACCCTGCCACCAGTGGCGGCGCTGCGGCGCCGGCACCTGGGTGCCGGCGGTGGTGCTGGAGTACACGTTCATCCGTGGTCCTCGTCGGTGAGTCGGCGTACGGCGGCGAGCAGGGTGTTGTCGGGCATCAGGGGTCCCCAGACGTGGCGCAGCTGGTGGTCCAGCCGGTGCCGCAGCGGCGCCCGACCCGCCACCACCAGGCCGAGCAGCTCCAGGCAGTAGGCGGCGACTTCGGGGTGGCCGTCGGCCCGGTTCAGCCAGAAGCCGAGCGTGCGCCACGAGCGGTAGGCGGTCGTGGGCAGGCTGAGGGCATTGGCCCAGCAGTCGGCCAGGTCGGTCATCGACACGGTCCCGATTCGGGCCAGATCGAGCAGTTCCGGCCAGTGCTCCCGGGGCGCGGGCGCCCACCGGTCGGCGAGCTGGCGCAACGCCCGCCCGGCGTGCAGCCACACCTCCGGGTCCTCGGCACGGGTCCACTGGGCGAGGGCCGGCAGCACGGTCGCCTGGTGACCGGCGGTGTGCACCTCCACCAGGCCGCGCACCACCGAGTGGTGCCACCGTTGCATCCGCGCCTGGGCGATCTGCCGCAGATGCAGCAGGGCGGTGTCCGGCCAGAGCCGGGCCAGCCCCAACGCGTAGGCGCGGGCCACCGTGTCCCGCAGGTGGGCCGGTCCGCTCGACGCCCACCGGTCCAACTCCGTGCGTACCCGTTGCCGCAGCTCCGGCTGCATGGCCATGGCGACCAACGCGATGGCGGCGGCCTGCCGGACGCCGGCCCGGCGCTCCCGGGCCAGCCGGTCCACCGTCTCCAACGCGACCCGCACCCCGTGCCGGGCCGACCAGCCGACCGCTCCGGCGGCAGCCTCCCGGACACCCGGATTGCCCGTCCGCACCAGGGTGGCGAGCCACCCGAGCAGATGCTCCGGCAGCCACCAGTCCGACCAGGCGACCTCCAGCAGGCTGGTCCGCAGCTGGTCGTTGCCGGGCGAGAACTCGATCCGCCGCCCGCCGTGGAGCCGGTCGTCGTCGACCAGGACGACGGCCTGCCGCAGTACCGGACCGAGCAGCAGGTCCACCACCCCGCCCAGGAACCCCACGGGTGCCGGGGACGTCGCACCGTCGTCGCCCGGCACCGGCGCGGCGAGCAGCCGTCCGGCCGCCGCCTGGACCTCGACCACGGACTGCCCGGCCAGGACCGCGCACGACAACCGGAACGCCCGCCGCTGGTCGACGTCCCACCGGGACGCCCCCTCGACGCCGTCGTCCTCGACGGCGAGCACCCGCCTGGCCCGTTCCCGCAACTGCCGGGGGAGCAGCCGTTCCAGCCGCTCGGTCAGGTCGCCGCCGCGCGGCGGGGCCTGGGCGATCAGTTCCGCCAGCCGGACGACCTCAGCGGCGCGCGGGCCGCCGGCCAGGTGGGCCGCGAGCAGCGGATGCGGGACGCACTCCTCCTCGACGTACACGTCGACGCAGTCTCCGGTGCAGCCGTCGACGCACCAGCCGACGCACTGCCCCCGCAACAACCGGCGGAGTTGGGCCCGGAACACCTCCACCGGGGCCGCCGGCCGGTGGGGCACCAGGTGCCCGGCGAACTCCTGTTCCCGGCGCTCGAAGTCACCGACCAGCACCAGGCTGCTTCCGGTGGCTTCCAGCCTCGCCGACAGGCCCACCAGGGTCATGCCGTCCAGGTCCCGGACCGCCTCCTCGCCGAGCGCCAGCGTGTAGCCGTGGCCGGGTCGCACCGGCGCGTCGGCGCCCAGCAGGTCCGACAGGTGCTCCGCGTCGAGCACGCCCACCCGGTCGTAGCCGTAACGGCGGGCCGAGGCCAGACAGGCGGCGGTGTGCCGGCCCGTACCGTCGGCACCGGTCAGGCAGACCAGGTGACGGAGCTTGAGCTGCCGGTCGAGCCGCTGGTCGCTCGGCGCGGGGGCGTAGCCGTCGGCCAGCTGACGGACCCAGGTGCCGCTGAGCGTCTCCGACCAGGTCCGGCCACCGGCCCCCACGGTCGCCGTGGTGATGTTCACGGTGCCGATCGCCGTCGCCCCCGGGCCTGTCGCGTTCTGACCCCGGACCCGTACGTCACCGACCCCGATGCCCGCCGGGACACCGAGCAGCGCGGTGAGGCGGGCCAGGACGGCCGCCGGGTCCGGTGCCTCCTCCGGCTCGTCCACCGGCTCGTCCTCAGGGTGCGGCCCCACCGGGGACGCGTCCGTCGCCGCAGACCACTCGGCCACGTTCTCGTCCGACCGCCGTTCCTCGTCGCGGGGAAGGTCCGCCGCGGTGTCGATCGGGCGCGGCTGGCCGAGGCCGTCCAGGTCCGGCGGTTCCCACGAATCCGACACCCCGGTCACCGGCCGCCGCCCTCGCCGCCGAACACGGCATCGCGTCCGACCGACCCGATGGCCGTGGCGTTCGGGCCGATCGCGTTCTGTCCGCGTACCCGGATGTCGCCGGTGCGGATGCCGGGCCCGGCCGCGCCGGCTCCGGTGTCCGGCCGGGCCGCGCCCGTTCCGGTGTCCGGCCCGGCCGGCGGCGGTCCCCCGGTGGGGGACGACGGATCCTGCGGCGGCCACGACGACATGTCCTCGTCGACCACGTAGAGCCAGGCCGGCTCCCGGAACTCCTTCTCCGGGTGCTCGACCTCGATCCGGCGGAACCGTTCCGGCCGCATCTCCTCCGGGTACTCGCAGACCACCTCGCGGTACATCTGCGTCGAGACCACCAGCGCGACGCCCGCGTCGGGGAACGCGGCCAGCGCCTGGCGCACCGGCTTGGCGTCGCAGAGCCGGCAGACGTGCACGACGGCGTGGCCGGGGAAGCCGTTCGCGCCGTCCAGGTGCACCAGGCCCTGGTGCACGGCCACCCGCAGCCGGATCTGCGCTGCGGGCGTCCGGCTGCTGTTGAACGCGCGCAGCCGCCGGTTCAGCTCCGGCACGAACCGGCCGATGACCCGGGACTCCGGCACGTCGCGGGGCAGGATCGCCAGCTCGCCGTCGCCGGCCTGCTGCGTGGTCCAGGTGACCCGGTCCAGGCCCACGTCGGTCGCCGCCGCGTGCAGGAGCGAGTGGAAGTTCTGCTGTGCCTCGTACTGCTGAAGATTGCTGCGCCGGCTGTATCGTTCCATGTCCACAGAGATCAGCAGACGCCGTTCGGGATGTCGCATGGCACACCCTTCGTCGTCAGCCCGCTCGGTGAGCGGGCACCACCGTGCCCATGGAAGCCGCCCCGCCGGGCGCAGACCCCCTAGAAGTACGGCATCGTCGGGACTGTCGGCATCCGGTCATCCCATCGTGGACAGGTGTCGTGCTAGGCCGGGTCGGTTGTGCTGGGAACATGTGGACGAACCTGACCGAACTGCTCCTGGCGCTCGGGCTCTCCCCGCCCGCGATCCTGGCCCTGGTGCTCGCCGAGGCCCTCGCGGTCCGCAGCGGGACGGTGCGAGCCGTGTCGGCCCGGATACGCTTCGGCACCTCTCGTCTGCTGAGGAGGATGCCGGTGCTGATGCGGCAACCCCATGTCCCCACCGACGGCGACTGGCCGTACGGGACCTTCCTGCAACGACTCGACCGCCCGGTACGGGACGCGTTGCTGGCCACCGGCGTCCGCCGGCAGGTCCCCGCCGGGCAGATCCTCATCCACGAGGGCCACCACGAGGCGCACCTGGTGCTGTTGGAGGACGGCCTGACGAAGGTCACCGCGTCCCTGCCCGACGGGCGGACCGCCCTGCTGGCGTTGCGGGTCGGCGGTGACCTGGTGGGTGAGATGTCGGCGCTCAACGACCACCCCCGGTCGGCGACGGTGACCACCTGCGGCCCCACCCGGTACAGCGTCATCCAGCCGGCACAGTTCAAGACCTTCCTGCGCGACCATCCCGACGCCGCCCTCGAACTGGCCGCCATGGTCTCCGACCGGCTGCGCTGGTCCAACCGTCGTCGGATCGACTTCTCGTCGTACCCGGTGAAGATCCGGGTGGCCCGGGTGGTGGCCGAGCTGTGCCGCTCGCACGGCAGACAGGACCGCGACGCGGTCGTCATCGACGTCCGGTTGACCCAACCGGAACTCGCCACCATCTGCGGTGCGGCCGAGACCTCCATCCAGAAGGCGCTGCGGGAACTGCGCGCCGACGGGCTGGTGGAGACCGACTACCGGCGGATCACCGTCCGCGACCTGGCGGCCCTGCGCACCTGCGGGGAGATCACCGACGACGCGTGAACCCGCGACGGCCCCGACCCGGTGACCGGGTCGGGGCCGTCGTCGGCTGTCACACCTCAGGCACCGCGCAGGGTCGCCCCGAACCGCTGGGCGGCGACGGCCACGGCGGCGTCCCGCGCGGCCACCGCCTCCTCCACGGTCAGCGTCCGGTCCGGCGCCCGGAAGGTGAGCTTGTACGCCAGCGACCGGCGACCCGCGCCGAGCGACTCCGACGCGTACACGTCGAAGAGCCGGACGTGCTCCAGCAGTTCGCCCGCCCCCTCGACCAGCGCGGCCCGGACGTCGGCGGCCGGCACCGTGTCGTCCAGCACCAACGCCACGTCGATCAGCGCCGGGGGGAACCCGGACACCGTCGGCGCGGACACCACCGGGGCCGCCGGCAGGGCGTCCAGGTCCAGTTCCATGGCGCTGGTCCGGCGGGGCAGTTCCAACGCGGCCAGCACCGCCGGGTGCAGCTCACCGGCGTGACCGACCACCTCCCCGTCGACCAGCAGCGCGGCGCAGCGGCCGGGATGCCAGGGCGCCCGCTCGGCGGCCCGCACCTCGACCCGCTCGGCCGGCAGGTCGGCGGCGGCCAGCACGGCCCGGCCGGCCTCCACCGCGTCGGCCCAGCCGGCGGCGCGGCCCGGCCCCCACCAGCCGGTCGGCTCCACGTCCCCGGTGAGCACCACCGCGACGTGCCGGGGCTGGGCGGGCACCACCGCGTCGGCGGCGGCGAACTCGGCGTCGGTGGGACGGCGGTCCACCCCCATGGCCGGCGGCGCGCCCACCCCGGGACGCGGGTGGAACACCGCCCCGATCTCGTAGAGCGCCAGGTCACGGTGCCCCCGGCCCAGGTTGCGCTTGAGGATGCCGAGCAACGGGCCGAGCAGGGTCGTGCGCAGCAGCGGCTCCTCCTCGGACAGCGGGTTGGCCAGTCGTACGGCCGGCCGGCGCGGGTCGTCGGCGGGCAACCCGAGCTGGTCGGCCAGCTCCGGGGCGACGAACGGCAGGGCCAGCACCTCGACGTACCCGCGCTCGGCGAGCGAACGGGCCACCGCCCGACGGCGACGCTGCTGCCAGGTCAACCCCCGGCCGGGGGGCGCGGTGGGCAGCACCGACGGCACCCGGTCGTACCCGTCGAGGCGGACCACCTCCTCGACCAGGTCGGCCGGGTCGGTGAGGTCGGGCCGCCAGGTCGGCGGGGTGACGGTGAGCACGTCGCCGCCGCCGGCCGTCGTCGCGACCGTGCCCACGTCCTCGGCCAGCCGGTCGGCACCCCGGATCACCGTGCAGCCCACCTGCTCCAGCAGGTCGACCACCCGCTGCGGGGAGTAGTCCACGCCGACCCGGCGCGACGGCAGGTCGACCGGGAGGACGACCTGCCGCATCGGCCGGACGTGGTCCAGGTCGAGGATCTCCGCGCCGGCCCCACCCCCGCCGTGCGCGGTGAGCAGCTCGACGGCACGCTGGAGGGCCACCAGCGGCAGGGCCGGGTCGACGCCCCGCTCCCACCGCTTGGCCGCCTCGCTGAACAGCTTGTGCCGGCGGGCCGTGCGGCCGACCATCACCGGGTCCCAGTGGGCGGCCTCCAGCAGCACGTTCGTGGTGCCGCCGACCACCTCGCTGGTCTCGCCGCCCATCACCGCGGCCAGCGAGATCGGGCCGGTGTCGTCGCAGATCACCATGTCCTCGGCGGTGAGCGAGCGGACCACGCCGTCCAGGGTGGTCACCTTCTCGCCCGCCTCGGCCCGGCGCACCACCAGCGGGCCGGTGAGCCGGTCGGCGTCGAAGGCGTGCATCGGCTGGCCCAGTTCGAGCATCACGTAGTTGGTGACGTCGACCGCCAGGGAGATGCTGCGGACGCCGGCCACGGTCAGCCGCTGCCGCATCCAGCCGGGCGTGGCCGCCGTCGGATCCACCCCCCTGACCATCCGAGCGGTGAACCGGTCGCAGCCGACGGTGTCGCGCACCTGCACCGGGTACGCCGGCTGCGCCGTGCCGGCCGGCGCGGGCACCCGGCCCGGGTCGCGGAAGGCCACCCCGAGGGCGTACGCCAGCTCCCGGGCGATGCCGCGCACGCTCAGCGCGTACCCCCGGTCGGGGGTGATCTCCAGCTCGACCACGACGTCGTCGAGGCCCACCACGGGGCGGGCGTCGTCGCCGGGCCGGGCCGGGGTGTCCGGCGGCAGCACGATGATGCCGGAGTGGTCGTCACCCAGGCCCAGCTCCATCGCCGAGCAGATCATGCCGGCCGACATCCGGCCGTACGTCTTGCGCGCGCCGATGGTGAAGTCGCCGGGCAGCACCCCGCCGGGCAGGATCACCACGACCCGGTCGCCGGGGGCGAAGTTCCGCGCCCCGCAGACGATCTGCTGGAGTTCGCCGGTGCCGTTGGCGGTGCCCACGTCGACCAGGCAGTGCCGGATCGGCTTCTTGAACCCGGTCAGCTCCTCGATCTCGCGGACCTCACCGACGACCAACGGACCGGTGACCGTGCGGCGCAGGTCCACCACGGACTCCACCTCGATGCCGAGGTCCACCAGGGCCTGTTCCAGGTCCTCGGTGGGCAGGTCGACGGGGAGGTCGACGTACTCCCGCAGCCAACTGACAGAAACTCGCATGACTCAGACCACCGTCTCCGTGACTCGTACCCGCATCGCCCTACGCCCCGGCCCCGAACGCGCGGGTGAACCGCACGTCGCCCTCGGCCATGTCCCGCATGTCGCTGACCCCGTGCCGGAACATCACCGTCCGGTCGATGCCCATGCCGAACGCGAACCCGGAGTAGACCTCGGGGTCGATGCCGCAGGCCCGCAGCACCCTCGGGTTGACCATGCCGCAGCCGCCCCACTCGACCCAGCGCGGGCCGTCGCGGTGCTCGGGGAACCAGACGTCGAACTCCCCCGACGGCTCGGTGAACGGGAAGTAGTGCGGACGCCAGCGGGTCTTCGCCCCCTCGCCGAACATGGCGCGGGCGAAGTGGTCGAGGGTGCCGCGCAGGTGCGCCATCGTGATGCCCCGGTCGACCACCAGGCCCTCGACCTGGTGGAAGACGGGCGCGTGGGTGGCGTCCAGCTCGTCGGTGCGGTAGACCCGGCCGGGCACCACCACGTAGATGGGGGGCTTGCGGGTGAGCATGGTCCGCGCCTGCACCGGCGAGGTGTGGGTGCGCAGCACCAGGCCGGAGGTGTCCGCGCCGGGCGGGGGTGCGATGTGGAAGGTGTCCATCAGCCCGCGCGCCGGATGGTCGGCGGGGATGTTCAACGCGTCGAAGTTGGTCCACTCCAGCTCGACCTCGGGACCCTCGGCCACCTCGTAGCCCATCCCGACGAACAGGTCGCTGATCTGCTCCATCAGGGTCGACAGCGGGTGCCGCGCCCCCCGGGGCCGCCGGTCGTACGGCAGGGTCACGTCGACCCGCTCCTCGACCAGCACCCGGGCGGCCTGCTCCCGGTCGAGCACCTCGGCGCGGGCCGCGTACGCGGACTCGACCGCCCGGCGGGCCTCGTTGACCCGCTTGCCGGCGTCGGCCTTCGCGGCCGGCGGCAGCGCGCCGATCTCCCGGCGGGCCAGCGACACCGGGGACCGGTCGCCGAGGTGCGCGGGGCGCAGCGCGGTCAGCGCGTCGGGGTCGGTGGCGGCGGCGAACGCCTTCTCGGCGTCGGCCACGGCCCCGGCCAGGGCGGCCGGGTCGAGCAGGGCGACCTGCTTCGGGTCGTACGGATCGTTGCGGTAACTCATGGCGTACGGGCACTCCCTCACGGCGGCGCCGGCCCTTCCGGGCGGCTAGGCGAGTCTACGGACGCGCGGCGGTGCCGCAGCCCGCCGGTGGGAGTTACGTGCGGAGGTAGGTCAGGACCACCGCCCGCCGACACCGGCGGGCTGGCTAAACGAACGCCGTGGCGCGTTCCTCACGTGACCGGCTCCCCTGCTGGGTGTGCGCCCGACCGGGGTCGGCGCAGTGCTCGGGCTGAAGCGTACAGGCAGACGGCGGCGGCCGCAGCCAGGTTCAGGCTCTCGGCCCGCCCGTGCAGCGGCACCCGGACCCGGGCGTCGGCGGCGGCGGTCAGCTCCCCGGGCAGGCCGTGCGCCTCGGCGCCGAACAGCCAGGCGGTGGGGGCGGCGAGCCGGCCCCGGTCGGCGAGGTCGTCGAGGTCGCTGTCGCCGTACCCGGTGGTGGCGAGGACGGTGAGCCCGGCGGCGCGCAGCGCGTCGACCACGGCCTGCGGGTCGGCGGCACGGACCACGTCGACGTGGAACAGGCTGCCGGCGGAGGCCCGCACGCACTTGCCGTTGTAGGGGTCGACGGTGTCGCCGGCGAAGACCACCGCACCCGCGCCGGCCGCGTCGGCGGTGCGCAGCACGGTGCCGGCGTTGCCCGGGTCACGGATGCCGGCGAGCACCGCGACCAGGCGGGGACCGCGCGCCAGGGCGGCGTCCAGTGGCACGTCGAGGTGCCGGCAGACGGCGACCACGCCCTGCGGCGTGACGGTTTCGGTGAGCGCGGCCAGGGCCTCGTCGGTGACCTCGGAGACGGGCAGGTCGGCGCGGGCGGCAGCGGCCGCGAGGTCGGCGTACCGGTCGAGCGCGGCCGGGGTGCCGAACAGCTCCACCACCGTGCCGGTGCGGTCGAGGGCCTCGCGGACGGCCTGCGGCCCCTCGGCCAGGAACCGGCCGGTGGCGTCACGGTCGCGGCGGCGGTGCAGCCGGCGGGCGGCGACCACCCGGGGCGTACGCGGGGTGAACGGGCCGGTGACGGCGTCGAGGCGTCTCCCGCGCGGTGGTGACTGCATGGGAGACGCCTCGATCTGCTGCCGGGGTGGGTCAGGCGGCCTGGGCCGCGGCGCCACCGGTGCCCTCGGCCGCCACGGCGGCGCGGGCCAGCTCGACGATCGCGGCGAACGCCGCGGCGTCGTGGACGGCCAGGTCGGCCAGGATCTTGCGGTCGACCTCGATGCCGGCCAGGCGCAGGCCCTGGATCAGCCGGTTGTAGGTCATGCCGTTGGCCCGGGCGCCAGCGTTGATGCGCTGGATCCAGAGCTGCCGGAAGTCGCCCTTGCGGTCGCGACGGTCCCGGTAGGCGTACTGCATCGAGTGCAGCACCTGCTCCTTGGCCTTGCGGTACAGCCGGGAGCGCTGACCGCGGTAACCGCTCGCGGTCTCCAGCAGGGTACGACGCTTCTTCTGGGCGTTCACAGCCCGCTTGACGCGTGCCATCTCAACTCCTTGTTAGGTAAAGGTGGCGCGCGTCAGCGGCCGAGCAGCTTCTTGATGCGCTTGACGTCGGACTTGGCCAGCTCGACCGTGCCGGTCAGCCGCCGGGTCTGGGTGGACGGCTTCTTCTCCAGGTTGTGGCGAAGGCCGGCCTGCTGGGCGACGATCTTGCCCTTGCCGGTCACCTTGACCCGCTTGCCCATACCCGTGTGGCTCTTCATCTTCGGCATGTGGAACGTCTCTCCCTGTTACTGGCCGCTGATGTCAGCGGTCGGGCCGGTCTCGCCGGCTGCTGCGGTCTCGCCGGCCACCGGGGGCTCGCCACCTGCCGGGGCGGCCGATTCCTCCGCGGCCCGGTCCCGGGGGCCACCACGGGACGCCGTGGCGGCGACCGCGGATGCCTTGACGGCCCGGTGCGGAGCGAGAACCATGATCATGTTACGGCCGTCCTGCTTCGGAGCGGCCTCGACGTATCCCAGGTCCGTGATCTCGGACTCGAGCCGGCGCAGGAGCCGGTAACCCAGCTCCGGACGGCTCTGCTCCCGACCGCGGAACATGATCGTCACCTTGACCTTGTCGCCGGCCTTGAGGAACCGCACCACGTGACCCTTCTTGGTCTCGTAGTCGTGCGGGTCGATCTTCGGCCGGAGCTTCATCTCCTTGATGACGGTCTGCTGCTGGTTACGCCGCGCTTCGCGCGCCTTGAGTGCGCTCTCGTACTTGAACTTGCCGAAGTCCATGAGCTTGCACACCGGCGGGCGCGCCATCGGCGCAACCTCGACCAGGTCCAGGTCGACGTCCGCGGCCAGCTGCAGGGCGCGCTCCAGCGGGACGATGCCCACCTGCTCACCCTCAGGGCCGACCAGTCGGACCTCACGTGCCCGGATCTGCTCGTTCACGCGTGGTTCGACGCTGATGTGGCCTCCTCGAGTCAAGTCTGCTGCGTGGCCGACCCCGCGCGGCCCCCGGGTGGGGGCGACCCGGAAAGCAGAAGGCCCCGGCGCATGCCAGGGCCTGCTCGACCGGTCGGCACGATCACAGGATCGCGCATCCGGCGCCGGGACGGACCCGGAACCGGTGACCGGACCCGGCCACCTCGGGGGCGACTCGGGTGGGAGCAGGCGCTCCGCTTCGGGACCACCCACACGCCACAGGCGGGGGCAGTCTGGTCGACGTGGTAACACTACACCCCGGCGCAGCCATCCCCCAAACCGGGCCCGCAGGTCAGCACGCTACGAGAACCCCGGTAGCGGGGGCCGGGACGCTCAGCGGGCCGGGGTGCCGCCGAGGCCGGCCAGGTGGGCCTGGTGCAGCCGGCGCAACGCGCGGACCCCGTCGACCGCGCTCTCCTTGTCGGCGGCCTGGAGCGCCACCATCGGCAGCAGGTCGTCGTCGTGCAGCTCCAGGCTGGCCCACGGCGCGCCCCGGTCGAAGCGCACCCCCCGGACGACCTCCCAGGGCAGCTCGTACGAGCCGAGGATGTTGCGCACCCGGACCCCCCGGGCGTCCGCCTCGACCCGGGGCCTGGTGAACAGCAGGATGCCGAGCGCGCCGAGCACCCCGAGGCCGACCATGGCGACCTGGTCGCCACGCTGGAAGGTGCCGTAGCCCTCGCCGGTCGCCCCGGTCAACGAGGTGGCCACCAGGCTGAAGACCACCAGCAGGGCGATCGCCGAGGCCCAGCAGACGACCCGGATACGACGCGGCCTGAGACGGATCAACTCGGTGTCGCTCACCGCTCCAGTCTGCCACCCGACCCGGACGGCGTCGCGTCGCCACCCACCCCCACCAGCCCCGCCCGGTTCGAGCGGGCCCGGTCGGACCGGTCAGGCCGAACTGGCCGGGCCGGGCCGGGCTGGGGTGGGGCGGGGCGGGCCGGGGTGGGGCGGCTGGGGCAATGGGGCTGATACAGCGGTATCCGCGCGGGATGATGCCGCTGTATCGGCCCCACAGCCGTCGATCACGAGGGCCCGCCGGGCGGTCGGGTCAGAGCCGGCAGGCGTGGATGTTGGTGACCAGGATGGCGCGGGCACCCAGCTCGTACAGCTCGTCCATGATCCGGTGGACGTCGTCGCGGAGCACCATCGCCTGCACGGCGACCCAGCCCTCCCGGTGCAGCGGGGAGACCGTCGGCGACTCGATGCCCGGGGTGAGGCCGCTGGCCCGGTCGAGCAGGCCGGCCGGCACGTCGTAGGCGAGCATCACGTACCGGCGGGCCACCAGCACCCCGTGCAGGCGACGCAGCAACTGCTCCGCCTGCGGGTGGGCCGGCGCGGCGGCCCGGCGGACCAGCACCGCCGAGGACCGCAGCAGCGGCTCCCCGAACACGACCAGTCCGGCCTGGCGCAGCGTCGCGCCGGTCTCCACCACGTCGGCGACGACGTCGGCGACCCCGAGCCGGATGGCGTTCTCCACCGCGCCGTCGAGCCGGATCACGTCGGCCTTGACGCCCAGCTCGGCGAGGTACCGCTCGACCAGCCCCGGGTACGCGGTGGCGATCCGGTGCCCGCCCAGCTCCTGCACGTCGCCGACGTCCTCAGGGCGGGCGGCG
Organism: Micromonospora sp. WMMD735; assembly: GCF_049178995.1. Taxonomy (NCBI): domain Bacteria; kingdom Bacillati; phylum Actinomycetota; class Actinomycetes; order Micromonosporales; family Micromonosporaceae; genus Micromonospora; species Micromonospora sp. WMMD735. Next base: position 78,606 of record NZ_JBMHMJ010000002.1, on the reverse strand, counting down.
AAGCGGAAGGTGGCCCGGCCGAAGGCCAGGTCGACCACCTCCTCGGCGGGCGCGCCGGAGTCGATCAGCAGGTCCCGGCCGGTGATCCCGACGTCGAGGTCACCCGAGCCGACGTAGGTGGCGATGTCCTTCGGGCGCAGGTAGAAGAACTCGATGTCGTTGGCCTCGTCCGGGCAGACCAGGTCCTTGGGGTCGGTGCGCTGGCGGTAGCCCGCCTCGCGCAGCATCTGGGCGGCCTTCTCGGCCAGGGCCCCCTTGTTGGGTACGGCGACACGCAGCATGACGGAGTGCTCCTTCGATCGGATCAGATCAACGACGCGGGCGCACTCACAGATGTCGGTAGACGTCCTTCAGCTCCAGGCCACTGGCCAGCATCAGCACCTGCACCTGGTACAGCAGCTGGGAGATCTCCTCGGCGGTGCGCTCCGGGCCCTCGTGCTCGGCGGCCATCCACGACTCGGCCGCCTCCTCGACGACCTTCTTGCCGACGAAGTGCACCCCCTTGGCCAGGGCGTCGACCGTGCCGGAACCCGGCGTGCCGGCGGCTGCCTTGGCCTGGAGCTCGGCGAACAACTCCTCGAACGTCTTCACGGAACCGGATTCTTCCAGCCACCCACCGACGCCGTGCGCTCCGGGTCCGGCCGGGTCGCCCCGCCCACATCCCGTTCCCGCAGGCTGGGACGGGGCCGGAGACGCCGGGCGCTCCGGCCGGCCGGGGCGCGGGTCACCGGCCACCGGCAACGGGCCGGACACGTTTGCACATCGATCTCTCATCTACCTGATGGGACACCCTTCGAGGGATCGGTGGTCTTCTCTATCCTGGCGGCCATGGTCAGCAGCAGCTCACGTACCCGCGCCGCCGCCACCGCCGCCGCCGCGCTCCTCGTCGCCGTGGCCGGATGCGCACCGCAGGACCCCACACCCACCGCCCCCGACGTCGCCCCCACCGCAGCGTCCTGCGCCAAGGACAGTCTGAAGACCCGGACGCCGGGCAAGCTCACCATCGCCACCGACGAGCCCGCGTACGAGCCGTGGTTCAAGGGCGACAAGCCGGACAGCGGCGAGGGTTTCGAGTCCGCCGTCGCGTACGCGGTGGCCGAGAGGCTCGGGTACGCCCGGGGGGACGTCACCTGGACCCGGGTGAAGTTCGACACCGCCATCGCCCCGGGCCCGAAGACCTTCGACTTCGACATCAACCAGTTCTCCATCACCGAGGAACGCAAGCAGGCGGTCGACTTCTCCGCCCCGTACTACCTGGTGCGCCAGACGGTCATCGCGCTCAAGTCGTCGAAGATCGCCGGGAAGAAGTCGGTGGCGGACCTGAAGAACGCCAAGCTCGGCGCGCAGGTCGGCACCACCAGCTACCAGGCGATCACCGCCCTGATCAAGCCCTCGGTCAAGCCGCAGGTCTACAACAGCAACGACGACGCCAAGAAGGCCCTGCAGAACGGCCAGATCGACGGGCTGGTGGTCGACCTGCCGACCGCGTTCTACATCACCGGTTCGGAGGTCACCGACGCCACCATCGTCGGCCAGCTGCCGCAGGTGGGTGCGCCGGAGGCGTTCGGACTGCTGCTGGACAAGGACTCCCCGCTCACGCTGTGCGTCAGCAAGACCGTCGGGGAACTCGCCGAGGCCGGCACGCTCAAGCAGCTGGAGCAGAAGTGGCTCGCCCAGGTGGCGGGGGCGACCGAACTCCAGTGAGCCGGGTGTCCGCAGGCAACGACGACCCGGCGGTGGACCGGCCGTACCTCCTGTCGGCGGCCCAGCGGCGGCGGGCCGCGTACCGGCGTCGGCAGACGACCCGCAGCGTGCTGGTCGCCGCCGTCTCCACGGCGGTGCTCGGCACGCTGCTGGTCGTCGCGGTCACCGGCGCGCCCGGCTGGGACCGGGTCCGCCTGTCGTTCCTCGACCCGCAGATCGCCCGCCACGCCCTGCCGGAGGTGCTCACCGGGCTGTGGCTCAACGTCCGGCTGCTGGTCTGCTGCGCTGCCGGGGCGCTGCTGCTCGGCCTGCTGATCGCGTTGCTGCGGACCCTGCGCGGGCCGGTCTTCTTCCCGCTCCGCGCGCTCGCCGCCGGCTACACGTACACCTTCCGGGGCCTGCCGCTGATCATCGTGCTGTACGTGCTCACCCTCGGCGTGCCCGGCCTGCGGTTGCAGGGGATGCCCCCGGTGCTGGTGCTCGGCGGGCTGGCGCTGGTGCTCACCTACGGTGGCTACCTGGCGGAGGTGTTCCGGGCCGGCATCGAGTCGGTCCACCCCAGCCAGCTCGCGGCGGCCCGCTCGCTGGGGCTGACCTACCGGCAGACCATGCGGCACGTGGTGCTGCCGCAGGCCGTCCGGCGGGTCGCGCCGCCGCTGCTCAACGACGTGGTGGCGTTGCAGAAGGACGTCGGCCTGGTCTCCCTGGCCGGCCCGATCGACGCCGTCCGGGCGGCGCAGATCGCCACCGCGCAGAGCTTCAACTACACCCCGTACATCGTGGCCGGGGTGCTGTTCGTGCTGCTCGCCATCCCGCTGATCGCGGTCACCGACTGGGTGACGCTGCGCGCGGCCCGACGCCAGTCCGGAGGCTGACCATGGCCGTGCTGACCTGCCAGGGGGTACGCAAGGAGTTCGGTGGCCGGGTGGTGCTCGACGGGCTCGACCTGACCGTCGACGAGCACCGGGTGGTCGCCCTGATCGGGGCGTCCGGGTCGGGCAAGTCGACGCTGCTGCGCTGCGTCAACCTGCTGGAGGAACTCGACGACGGGACCATCACGCTCGACGGCGAGGAGATCTCCGACCCCCGGGTCGACCCGGACCGGGTCCGCCGGCGCATCGGCATGGTGTTCCAGTCGTACAACCTGTTTCCGCACCTGAGCGTGCTGGACAACGTCACCCTCGCGCCGCGCCGGGTGCACCGGCGGGCCCGGGCCGAGGCCGAGGCGCAGGCCCGGGAACTGCTCGCCCGGGTCGGGTTGGCCGACCGGGCGGACGCCTACCCGGACCGGCTCTCCGGCGGCCAGCAGCAGCGGGTGGCGATCGTCCGGGCGCTGGCCAACTCGCCCCGGCTGATGCTGCTGGACGAGGTCACCTCGGCGCTCGACCCGGAACTGGTCGGCGAGGTGCTGGCGATGATCCGGGACCTCAAGGCCGACGGGATGACGATGGTGCTGGCCACCCACGAGATGGGGTTCGCCCGGGAGGTCGCCGACCAGGTCTGCTTCCTCGACGCCGGCCGGGTGGTCGAGGCCGGCCCGCCCGCGCAGGTGTTCGGCGAACCGACCCAGCCGCGAACCCGGCAGTTCCTCCGCCGGATCATCGAGGCCGGCCGGCTGTAGCGGGGCCGTGCCCTCGGAACGACCCGTGTGGGCCGATGGTGCGGGGTCTACGCCTGCCGGACCCCACACCATCGGCCCAAGAGGCCACAGCCCGCCGGGGCACGCCGGCCCGGCGTGCCCCGGCGGTCCGTCAGCCGGCGAAGCCGACGCGGTGGCCGTTGGCCGTGGACACGGCCCGGACCGCCAGCGCGGCGTCCAGGGCGGCCACCGTCGCCGACCAGCCCTTGTCCTCGGCGGAGCCGGGCAGCCCGGCCCGGTCCCGGGCCTGGTCCAGGTTCTCCACGGTCAGCACCCCGTGCGCCACCGGCTTGCCCTCGTCCAGGGCGACCCGGGTCAGGCCGTCGGTCACCGACCGGCAGACGTAGTCGAAGTGGGCGGTCGCGCCGCGCACCACCACGCCCAGCGCCACCACCACGTCGCAGCGCCGGGCCAGGGCCTGCGCCACCACCGGCAACTCCACCGAGCCGGCTACCCGGGCCGTCACCACCCGCGCCCCGCACGCCTGCGCGGCGGCCACCGCCCGGTCGAGCATGTGGTCGGTCAGCTCGCCGTGCCAGCGCGCCGCCACCACCCCGACGGTCAGCCCGGCGGTGTCCACCGGGGTCACTCCGGGTTCACCGAAACCCGCCATCGTCATGCTCCGATCTCGTCGCCGGGGACCGGCCGGCCCATCGGGGCCTCGGTCACCTCGTCCAGCTCGTCCAACAGGTGGCCCATCCGGTCCCGCTTGGTCCGCAGGTAGCGGACGTTCTCCGGGTGCGGCCGGACCGGCAGCCCCTCCCGGCCGGTGACGGTCAGCCCGTACCCCTCCAGCCCGGCCCGCTTGGCCGGGTTGTTGGTGAGCAGCCGCATCGACCGCACCCCCAGGTCGTAGAGGATCTGCGCGCCGGTGCCGTAGTCCCGGGCGTCGGCCGGCAGGCCCAGGTCGAGGTTCGCGTCCACGGTGTCGCGGCCCTGGTCCTGGAGCTGGTACGCCTGGAGCTTGTGCAGCAGGCCGATGCCCCGGCCCTCGTGGCCGCGCACGTAGAGCACCACGCCCCGCCCCTCCCGGGCGACCCGGGCCAGCGACGCTTGCAACTGTGGCCCGCAGTCGCAGCGCAGCGACCCGAAGACGTCCCCGGTCAGGCACTCGGAGTGCACCCGGACCAGCACGTCCTCGCCGTCGCCCAGCTCGCCGAAGACCAGCGCGACGTGCTCGGCCGGGTCGTGTTCGGCCCGGTAGCCCAGCGCCCGGAAGACCCCGTACGGGGTGGGCATCCGGGCCTGCGCGACCTGCTCCACCTGCTTCTCGTGCCGCCGCCGGTAGGCCACCAGGTCGGCGATGGTGACCAGGGTGAGCGAGTGCTCGGCGCAGAACTTCTCCAGGTCCGGCAGGCGCATCATGGTGCCGTCGTCGTTGACCAGCTCGCAGAGCACCCCGGCGGGACGTAGCCCGGCCAGCCGGGTCAGGTCGACCGCCGCCTCGGTGTGCCCGGGACGGCGCAGCACCCCGCCGGCGCGGGCCCGCAGCGGCACCACGTGGCCGGGGCGGGCCAGGTCCGTCGGGTCGGTGCCGGGGTCGGCGAGCAGCCGGATGGTGTGCGCCCGGTCGGCGGCCGAGATGCCGGTGCTGACCCCCTCCCGGGCGTCCACGGTCACCGTGTAGGCGGTGCCGCGCCGGTCCTGGTTGGTGTGGTGCATCGGCGGCAGGTCCAGCCGGTCGCACTCCGCCTCGGTCAGCGGGACGCAGACGTACCCGGAGGTCCAGCGGACCATGAAGGCGAGCAGCTCCGGGGTGGCCAGCTCGGCGGCGAAGATCAGGTCGCCCTCGTTCTCCCGGTCCTCGTCGTCGACCACCACGACGGGCCGGCCGGCGGCGATGTCCGCCACCGCCTCCTCGATCCGGGCGAAGGTGACCGCCTGGGTGCTCATGCCACGACCTCCGAGTAGGTGGACGGGATCGGTGTCGACGCCGTACGGCTGGCCCGCGAGCTGCGCCACCAGGCGGCGAAACCCCAGCCGCAGAGCGCGCCGTAGACCAGGTACATCGCCGCCGAGGGGTAGAAGCCGCCGCGCAGCAGCAGCGGTACGCCGACCGCGTCCACCGCGATCCAGACCAGCCAGAACTCCACCCAGCCCCGGGCCATCCCGTAGGTGGCCAGCAGGCTGCCGGTGAGGATCCAGGCGTCCGGCAGCGGCCCCCAGGAGCCGAGCGCGGCGAGCAGCGGATAGCCCAGCGCGGTGCCGAGCACGGCGGCCAGCAGCAGAGCGAGCCGTTCCCGGCCGGTGGCCCAGCGGGGGGTTACCGCCGGGGCGTCCGCACCCTGGCGGCGGTTGCGTGACCACCGCCACCAGCCGTAGACGCTGACCGCGAAGAAGAAGACCTGCCGGCCGGCCTGGCCGTAGAGGTCGTGCGCCTGCGGGGTGGCGAACACCCCGCCGAGGAAGACGGTGAACAGCAGCCCGTTGCCGATCATGCCGACCGGCCAGGCCCAGACCAGCCGGCGCAGCCCGAGCAGCGCCGAGACCAGCCCGAAGGCGTTGCCGACGATCTCCCGGACCAGCACCGGGGAACCGACGACGTGCACCTGCGCGTCGAGCAGCCAGCCGACCGGGCCGGTCACCGCGCCCCTCCGGTGGCGTCCCCGGGCAGCGCCGGGGCGGTGCCGTCGGTCCCGGCGGGCAGCCGGGCGTCGAGTAGGCGTTCGACGTACTTGGCCAGCACGTCCACCTCCAGGTTGACCGGCGCGCCGACCCCCCGGCCGCCGAGCGTGGTGAGCTTGAGGGTGGTGGGGATCAGCCCGACGGTGAACCAGTCGTCGCCGACCGCCGCCACCGTCAGCGACACCCCGTCGACGGTGATCGAGCCCTTCTCCACCACGTACCGGGCCAGGGCGGTGGGGAGCCGGAACCGCAGCGTCTCCCACTGCGCGGCCGGTTCCCGGGAGAGCACCTCGCCGACGCCGTCGACGTGGCCCTGCACCAGGTGCCCGCCGAGCCGGCTGTTCAGCGCGGCGGCCCGCTCCAGGTTGACGGGGTCGCCGGGGCGCAGCCCGCCCAGCGCCGAGCGGCGCAGCGTCTCGCCCATCACATCGGCGGTGAACACCCCGCCGTCGACGTCGACCACGGTCAGGCAGACCCCGTTGACCGCGATGGAGTCGCCGTGCCGGGCGTCGGAGGTGACCAGCGGGCCGCGGATCGCGACCAGCGCCGAGTCACCCCCGGTGTCGGCGATCCGGACGACCTCGCCCAACTCCTCGACGATGCCGGTGAACATCTCAGGCCTCCCTCTTCCGGGGCAGCGCGGTGATCCTCAGGTCGGACCCGACCCGGGTAACGTCGGTGATTTCCAGATCGATGGCGTCGGCGATGGTCGTCACACCCGCGTCGACCAACGCGGTCGGGCCGGCCCCGAGCAGCTTCGGCGCGACGTACCCGACGACCCGGTCGACCAGGCCGGCGGCGAGGAACGCCCCGGCCAGCCGGGGGCCGCCCTCCAGCAGCGCGGCGCGTACCCCCCGGTGGTGCAGTTCGGCCAGCAGGGCCGGCAGGTCGACCCGGCCGTCCGGGCCGGCGCCGACCTCCGCGACGGTGGCGATCCAGGTCCGGGCGGCGCCGTCGCGGACCCGGGCGTCGGCGGGGGTACGTCCCGCGCTGTCCACCACCACCCGCAGCGGCTGGCGGATGGCCAGGGTGCCGTCGCGCAGGTTACGGGCGGTCAGCCGGGGATCGTCGGCGAGCACGGTGCCGACCCCGGCGATGACCGCGTCGACCGTGCCGCGCAACGCGTGCACGTCCATCCGGGCCGCCTCGGAGGTGATCCACATGCTGCTGCCGTCGGCCGCCGCGGACCGGCCGTCGAGCGTGGCGGCGTACTTCCAGATCAGGTACGGCCAGCCGCGCCGCATCGAGGTCAGCCAGGCGACGTTGCCGGCCTCGGCCTCGTCGGCGCGTACCCCGAACTCGACCCGCACCCCGGCGGCGCGCAGGGTGGCGGCGCCGCCCGAGGCGACCGGGTTGGGGTCGGGTACGGCGATGACCACCCGGGCGATGCCGGCGCGGATCAGCGCGTGACTGCACGGGCCGGTGCGACCCGTGTGGTCGCAGGGTTCGAGGGTGACCACCGCGGTGCCGCCCCGGGCCCGCTCGCCGGCCTGGGCGAGCGCGACGATCTCGGCGTGCGGCCCGCCGGTGTAGGCGTGGAAGCCCTCCCCGACGACGACGCCGTCCGCGTCGAGCAGCACGCAGCCGACGACCGGATTGGGACTGGTGGTGCCGAGACCCCGCGCGCCCAACTCGATGGCACGACGCATCGCCTCGTCCACGGAGACGCCGCCCATGCCCTGCCCTCTCGCTCGCCGGTCCCCGCGCGGGCGGTACGGGAGCAGGCGGGCAGGCGGCGGCGGAACCGGGAACGGCAGCGCCGCCCCCGGGGAGCCCACGCGGTCGCCGAGACGCCACGCAGGCCCGCCCCGCCCGCGCGCTGTCTCCCATCCGGACTGTCGGGGGTGCGGACGGACCGCTCCCCCACCGTCGGCCCCGGATTCTCACCAGGTCCACCGGGCGGCACAGCCGTCCGGGTCGCGGGCTTACCACGTCGAGCGTGGATCACCGCCGGTTCGGAATTTCACCGAGCCCCGCCAGCGCGTGGTGGGTACATGCGAAGTCTTACACGTCACCCCCGGGAGTCCGCCACATCCAGCGTGCTACTTCACACCCCGTCGGCACGTCGCCTGTCGACTGCGACGTATGACCCCGGTTGGCTCTTGGCGACCGTTTTCATCTCGCTGGCCACGGCGATCGCCGCCAGCGGGTCGGTGAAGCGCTTGCGGGCGTCGGAGAGCGACACACCGATCGACAGGGTGACCAGGGCCGCCCGCCTGATGTTGCCCCGCCGGTCCTTCAGCTCGACGAAGCCGCGTTCCCGGTCGGTCGCGTCGTAGAGGGTGTCGGCGGTCTTCTCGAAGTCGACCACGGCCCGGGAGGTCAGCGGGCGGATCTGGTCGGGGGCGCAGACGATCACGAAGTCGTCGCCGCCGACGTGGCCGAGGAAGGCCGGCGGCAGCCCGATCGCGACCACCGCCCGGTACAGGCTGCGGGCCAGCGCGGAGATGAACTCGTCGCCCCGCACGAAGCCGTACCGGTCGTTGACGCTCTTGAACCGGTCGATGTCGATGTAGCCGACGGCGTAGTCGACGCCGCTGCGGACCCGGTCGCTGATCTCCCGGCGGATCCGACTGTTGCCGGGCAGGCCGGTCAGCGGGGAGACCTCACGGAACTCCTTGTTGCGGCGCAACGTGGAGCTGACCCGGGCCACCAGCTCGGCGGTGTCGAACGGCTTGACCAGGTAGTCGTCGGCGCCGGCGCTGAGCCCGTGCACCTTGTCCACGGTCATGCCCTTGGCGGTCAGCATGATCACCGGCAGTGCCGAGGTGATCGGGTTGGCGCGCAGCCGGCGGGTCAGCTCCAGACCGTCGATGCGCGGCATCATCAGGTCGACCACGGCCAGGTCCGGCTTGTGCTGCTCGATCATGTCGAGCGCCTCCTGGCCGTCCCCGGCGTGCAGCACCTCGAAGCCGTGCAGCCGCAGGTTGAACTCGACGAAGCGGGCGATGTCCTCGTCGTCGTCGACGACCAGGATCACGTCGGGGCGGTCGCCGGTGGGTTCCACCTCAGGCCCCGGCGTTGGCGCGCTCCGCCAGCCCGCGCAGGCGACGGACCGCCTCGGCCGGGTCGTCCGCGCCGTACACGGCGGTGCCGGCGACGAAGGCGTCCGCGCCGGCCGCCGCGGCCTGCTCGATGGTGTCGGCGGCGATTCCGCCGTCGACCTCGATGCGCAGTTCCAGGTGGCCGCTGTCGACGTGCCGGCGGGCCGCCCGCACCTTGTCCAGCAGCTGCGGGATGAAGCGTTGCCCGCCGAAGCCGGCCTTGATCGTCATGATCAGCAGGGTGTCGAAGCTGGGCAGCAGGTCGAGGTACGGCTCGATCGGGGTGTCCCGGTCGATGGCCAGCCCGGCCCTGGCACCGGCCGAGCGGAGATCCTTGGCCAGGGCGACCGGGTCGTCGCACGCCTCGGCGTGGAAGGTCACGTTGTACGCGCCGGCGTCGGCGTAACCGGGGGCCCACCGCCGCGGGTCGGTGATCATGAGGTGCACGTCGAACGGGAGCCGGGTCACCGCCCGCAGGCTCTGCACCACCGGCAGGCCGATGGTCAGGTTGGGCACGAAGTGGTTGTCCATCACGTCGACGTGCAGCCAGTCCGCGGCGTCCTCGACGGCGCGGACTTCATCGGCGAGGCGGGCGAAATCGGCGGCGAGGATGCTGGGCGCGATGATCGACGGCGGTACGGTCACAGGGCAAGTGTACGAACGCGGCCATCCGCCGCGGACAGCACGGCACCATGAGCGACGCCCTGTGACCCAGGCGTGACCCGTGGTGCACCAACGGCTCCCCTTCCCGGGAGTCCGGGACGAATGGCCGGTGCCGACTGGCCGAACGGCCCGCAAGAGGCAACACTCCATCAGGGACGGTCACGTATGATGCTCGCCCGGCGGCGGGCACGCCGGGCGGGGCACGGCGACGGACCGTCGACCCCCGGAAAGGGTGGACGATGCGACGGTGGCTCGTGGCGCTGGCGCTGGCCGGCACCGTGACGGTGGCGCTCAGCGGCTGCGTACCGCAGCACGGCGCCGACGGCGACCTGCTCGACGACTGGCCGGTGCTGCCGGTCGCCCAGTCGTTCGTGCCCGCCACGGACGCCTGCCTACCCCGGATCACCCCGGTCGTGCAGGCCGGCACCTACGAGACCGTGGACTGCGCGCGCAGCCACCTGGCCGAGACCATCCACGTCGGCACCTTCACCGGCGCGGTGACCCGGGGTGAACGGCCCGAGCCGGGCTCCGCCGCGCTGCGTCCCGCCCGTACCGAGTGCGACCAGCGGGCCCGTGACGTCCTCGGTGGCGACTGGCACTCGGCCCGGCTGACGATGAACATCGCGCTGCCGGCCAACTCGGCGTGGAACAGCGGCGCCCGCTGGTTCCGGTGCGACCTCAGCGAGACCGACAGCATCGACAACACCCGGCCGGTCAACCGCGTCGGCAGCCTGCGCGGGGCGATGATCGGCGACAATCCGCTCAGCCACCGTTGCTTCGATCCCAAACTGATCGGCAACAACCTCAACTACATGGCCCCGGTGCTCTGCTCCGAGCCGCACCGCGCCGAGTTCGTCGGCGTCTACCTGGAACGCAGCGACCTGAGCTGGGCCGATTTCAGTCGCGCCAACCAGCGGGTGCACCGGCGGTGCATGGCGCTGATCGCCGGCTTCGCCGAGGTGCCCAACAACAGCGAACTGCCGTACCGGGCCGGGTCGATCTTCTATCCGCCGTCGCAGCGGGAGTGGGAGGAGGGCGACCGGGGCATCCGCTGTTTCCTGTGGAGCGACGACCGGAAGCTGACCCGCTCGATGCGCGGCGCCGGCCCCAAGGGCCTCCCCACCATCTGACCCGTCCGTCCGCCGCCGCTTCCCGCTTCCCGCCCCCGGTGATCAAGAGGTTCGCGTCATCCGGCGACGGATCGTTGACGCAATTCTCTTGATCACCGGGGGCAGGAAGCGGGGCGGCGGCAGGGGCGGGGCGGGTCAGGTGCGGCGGAGGAGGGCCAGGAACATGGCGTCGGTGCCGTGGCGGTGCGGCCAGAGCTGGACGGTGGGGCCGTCGCCCAGGCCGGGCATGCCCGGCGGCAGGACCGTCCGGGCGTCGACGAAGTCCGCCGGCACCCCGGCACGCCGGGCCGCCTCGGTGACCGTCACGTGCGTCTCCACCGTGTGCGGGGAACAGGTGACGTAGCCGACCAGACCGCCCGGACGGGCCGCCCGCAGCGCGGCGGAGAGCAGTTCCCGCTGCAACCGGGTCAGCGGCGGCAGGTCCGACGGCTGCCGCCGCCAGCGCGACTCGGGCCGGCGGCGCAACGACCCCAGCCCGGTACACGGGGCGTCGACCAGCACCCGGTCGAAATGCCCCTCCGGCAGCTTCGGATCGGCCCCGACCGTGCGCCCGTCGGTGTGCAGCACGCTCACCGGCAGACCCCGGGTGGCCTGCTCGACCAGCCGGGCCCGGTGCTCCGAAACCTCCACCGCGGTCAGCCGCGCACCCCGCTGCGCGGCGAGCGCGCCGAGCAGTCCGGCCTTGCCACCGGGGCCGGCGCACAGGTCCAGCCAGCGGCCGTCGTGACCGTCCAGCGGAGCCGTGGCCAGCGCGTTCGCCACCAGCTGGGAACCCTCGTCCTGCACGTGCGCCCGGCCGTCGGCCAGCGCCGGCAGGTCACCGGGCGCGCCACCGGGCAGGTAGACCGCGTACGGCGAGAACGCACCCGGCGCGCCGCCGACCGCGTCGGCCAGCTCTGCCGGGTCGAGGAGGCCCGGACGGGCGCACAGGTGCACCGGCGGGCGCTCGTTGTCCTCGATCAGCAGCCGGGTCACCTCGCCCAGGTCACCGCCGAGAGCGTCGGCGAAGGCCCGGACGATCCACTGCGGGTGGCTGTAGGTCACGGCCAGGTGGCCGATCGGGTCGGCGGCCATCGTCGGGGCGAGTTTGGCCGTCCACGCGTCGACGTCCTGGCCGGCCACCTCGCGCAGCACCGCGTTGGCGAAGCCGGTGGCCCCCTCCCCCACCGTACGGACCAGGTCGACCGTGGAGGACACGGCGGCGTGCGCCGGGACCCGGGTGTGCAGCAGTTGGTAGGCGCCGAGCCGCAACGCGTCGCGCACCGGCGGGTCGATCCGCGCGACGTCCCGACCGGCGGCGGCGGTGAGGATCGTGTCGAGGGTGCCGAGCTGCCGCAGGGTGCCGTAGGTCAGCTCGGTGGCGAAGGCGGCGTCCCGCCCGGCCAGCCCCTGCTCGCGCAGGATCGCCGGCAACACCAGATTGGCGTACGCGTCGTCGCGGTGCACCGCCGCGACCGCCTGGTAGGCGGCGTACCGGGGCAGGTCGACGGCCGGGCGGACCGGTCGGCCGGGTCGCCCGCCGCGCCGGTCGGACCCGGCCCGGTCGCCCCACCCACCGGTGCGGGCGGGGCGGTCGCCCCGGGTGCCGCCGGAGGGCCGCCGGTCGTCGCCGCGCCGGTCGCCGTCGGCCGGACGGTCTCCTCGTGCGGTCGGTCCGGTCACGCGAGTTCCTCCCCGGCGGCGACCCGGACGCCACGCGCCCAGTCGGTCGCCGGCATGGCCTTCTTGCCCGCCGCGCGCACCTCACCGAGCTGCACCGGCACGGTCGCCGTGCCGGCCAGCACGCGGGACTTCTCCACCAGCAGTTCTCCAGGTTTCAGGGTGGGGCCGTTGCCGACCGGGGTGACCGGGCCGAGCTTGACCCGGTCGCCCCGGAAGGTCGTCCACGGGCCCGGGGCGGGGGTGCAGGCGCGCACCCGCCGGTCGACCGCGAACGCGGGGTCGCCCCACCGCACCCGGGCGTCGTCCACTGTCAGTTTCGGGGCCAGCGAGACCCCGTCGGCGGGCTGCGGTTCGGCCCGCGCGGTGCCCGCCGCGATCGCGTCCAGGACGGCTACCAGCAGCCCGGCACCGGAGTGGGCGAGCCGCTCCAGCAGGTCGCCGGAGGTGTCGGTGGGGCGGATCTCGTCGGTGAGCGTGCCGTAGACCGGGCCGGTGTCCAGCCCCTGCTCCAGCTGGAAGACACTGGCCCCGGTCAGCTCGTCGCCGTGCAGCACCGCGTGCTGCACGGGTGCCGCGCCCCGCCAGGCGGGCAGCAGCGAGAAGTGCAGGTTGACCCAGCCGAAGCGGGGGATCTCCAGCGCCGCCGGGGGCACCAGCGCGCCGTAGGCGACCACCGGCACGCAGTCGGGGGCCAACTCCCGGAGCCGGTCGAGGAACTCGGGCTCCCGGGGGCGGGCCGGGGTGAGCACCTCGACGCCGTGCTCGTCGGCCCAGACGCCGACCGGGGACCGCAGCACGCCCCGGCCCCGACCGGCGGGCGCGTCGGGGCGGGTCACCACGGCCACCACCTCGTGCCCGGAGGCGTGCACGGCGGCCAGGGCGGGGACGGCGACCGCCGGCGTACCGGCGAAGACCAGCCGCATCGGGGCGGTCACCGGCCCAGACCGAAGGGGTTGCCGGCGGCGTGCGGGCTGACCTTGACCGTCGGCGGGGCGGCCTCGTCGTACCAGTCGGCCTGCCGGATCGCCTTCATCGCCTCCTTGCGCCCGGCCGGGTCCAGCCGGTCGAGGAAGAGCACCCCGTCGAGGTGGTCGGTCTCGTGCTGGACGCAGCGGGCCATCAGCCCGGTGCCGACGATCTGCAACGGGTCGCCGTAGCCGTTGAAACCCTTGGCGATCACGTTCTGCCGGCGCTTGGTGTCGAAGTAGAGCCCGGGGATGGACAGACAGCCCTCCGGGCCGTCCTGCTCCTCGGCGTCGGGGAACTCCAGCACCGGGTTGACCAGGTGGCCGAGCACGTCGTCCACCTCGAAGGTGAAGACCCGCAGGCCCACACCGAGCTGGGGGGCGGCCAGCCCGGCACCGCTGCGGTCACGCATCGTGTCGGTGAGGTCGGCGATGAGCCTACGCAGCTCGACGTCGAAGTCGACGACCGGATCGGCCGGCGTGCGCAGCACCGGGTCCCCGAACAGACGGATGGGCTGGACGGTCACGCGGGGTGGCTCCTTCGTTGGACGGCGTGGTGCCGTACCAGTCTACGGAGTACGGCGGGGGCACCGGCCGGCGTACCGCGACGGGTGGTGACCGGGGTGGGACGGCCGGTCAGACGCCGGCCCCCGCTTCGCCGGCCAGCACGGCGTCCCCGCCGAGCAGGGCGTGCGCGGGCAGCGGGAGCCGGGTGCCGTGGGCGGCCTCCCAGTCGTGCACGAGGCTGGGGCGCACGTGGGCGGCGAAGTAGTCGACGGCGCTCGTCTGCCCGACCACCGGCTCGTCCACCTCGGCGACGAGCTGCGCGGGCACCAGCGAGAAACCGTTGCGCAGGGCCGCGCTGAGCCGGCGGTGACCGTCGACGACGAAGAAGTACTCGCCGGTGAAGCCGATCCGCAGCGGGGCGAGGGCCTCGTCGCCGGCCGCCGCCAGCTCCCCGACGAGCCCGGACCCGTCGAGCCCGCGCAGGGTGGCGACGTCCTCGGTCGGGTAGACCCGGGCCGGGTCCAGCAGCAGCAACGGCGGGGCGTCACGCAGCACGTCGGCGGCGAGCCGGCCCTCGTACGCGTCGATGATGTGCGTGATGACCTCCTCGGCGGAGGCCCGGGTGGTGTCGCAGACCAGGTCGTAGTTGCGCAGCCGGGCCTTGTCGACGCCGTAGCGGAGGATGAACCGGTTACGCTCGCTGTCGCTGCGTTCGCGCAGCCTGGCCTCCGCCTCGGCCAGCGAGGTGTAGCTCTCGGCCGGCCCGGAGGGGCGCAGCAGCACCCGCCGGGCCGCCTCGGCCGGCTCGGTGATCATGTGCACCTTGAGCGCGTGGGTGAAGAAGTGCCAGGCCAGCCGGGAGTCCATCACCAGTGACTCGCCGGAGGCGGCGATGTCGCGCTGGAGCTGGTCGACGTAGCCGTCGACGGCCTGGTCCAGCTCGGCGTGCAGGTTGAGCTGGAGGGCGGTCATCTGGCGTTCCTGGGCCATCTGCCGGTAGAGGTCACCGACGCTGACCCGGCGCAGGCCCAGCCGCTTGGCGATCTCGACGGAGACGGTGCTCTTGCCGCTGCCGAGGTCACCGTTGAAGACGATCGACTGACGAACGGTCACGACTGGTCCACCCCTGCTCACCGGCTGATTGAGATCATCGATTTGGCGTCGACCCGACGCGTTCCCGCCTTCGTCGCGCCATTCGTGCGCCCGGGCATGAGGGGCGATGCTATCACGCGTACGCCCGCCGGCCGGCGGACCCGGGGTGCGACGGCGGGCTGGCCGGACCCCCGACGGAACTGAGCGACGACTCAGAACAGGGCGAGCGGGTCGACCTGGAGACGGACCGGTTCGGCAGACCGCCTGGCGCTGCGGACCCCGGCGGCGGTGTGCAGCGCCCCGGCCAGCGCGGCGGCCCGGGACCGGGGCACCCGGACCAGCATCCGCTCCCGGTCCTCGTCGGCAGGGACCGGGCCGAGCACCTCCGCCCCCTCCGGCAGCTCGGCCTGCGCCAGCAGGTCGGCCACCGCCGCCGCTCCCCCGGTGACGCTGGCCATCTTCACCGCCGGCGGGAAGCCCAGCTCGCGCCGCTCGGCCAGCTCCCGCGCGGCGAACCAGCCCGGGTCCCAGCGCAGCAGCGCCTGCACCGGGGCCAGCGCCCCGTCGGCGACCACCACCACCTTCCCGCCGGCCGGGGCGGGACGGGCCAGCGCCGCAGCGGACAGCCACCGCCGTAGCGCCTCCTCGCCGGCGCGCAGGTCGGCCCGGGTGAGCAGCGCCCAGGAGTCCAGCAGCAGGACCGCGCCGTACCCCCCGTCGGCCACCGGCTCGGCCCCCGGGGTGGCGATGACCAGCGCCGCACCGCCCGGCACGGCGGTGAGCACCTCGTCGCGACCCGAGGTGCGCACCGGCACCCCGGGGAACGCCCGACCCAACTCCTCGGCGGTCCGGCGGGCCCCGGTGACGGCCGCCCGCAGCCGTCGCCCGCCGCACTGCGGGCAGGCGTACGCGGCGGTGACCCGGCCACACCAGCGGCAGGCCGGCGGGGCGTCGGCGGCGCGCAGCGCCAACGGGCCCGCGCAGTGCGGGCAGCGGGCCGGGGTCCGGCAGTCCGCGCAGGAGACCGAGGGCAGGTAACCCCGGCGGGGCACCTGGACCAGCACCGGCGCGTCCGCGCGCAGGGTGTCCCGGGCGGTGGTCCAGGCCAGGCTGGGCAGCCGGGCCGTCGCCGCGCCCGGATCGCGGGCCAGTTGCGGATCGTCCCCGGTCGGGGCGATGGCCGGGGTACGCGCCCGCAGGGTCGACCGGTCCGCCACCACCTCCCGGGCCCAGCCGGTCTCCACCAGCAGCTGCCCCTCGGCGGTCCGGGTCCAGCCGCCGACCAGCGCGGCGGCGTCGGCGAGCCGGGCCCGGGTGAGCAGCACCTCCCGCGCGTGCGGGTAGGGGGCCCGGGGCTCGGCGTGCAGGTCGTCCCCGTCGTCCCAGATCGCCACCAGGCCGAGCCGGTCGACCGGGGCGAACATGGCGGCCCGGGTGCCGATCACCACCGGCACGTCGCCCCGCCGGGCGGCCAGGAAGGCCCGGTACCGGCGGGCGGGGCCGAGCGCGGCGGAGAGGGTCACGTGCCGCCCGGGGCCGAGCAGGGCGGTCAGCGCCGCGTCGAGACGGTCGAGGTCCCGGGCGTCGGCGACCACCACGACCGCGCCCCGCCCCCCGGCGAGGGTCGCGGCGACCGCGTCGGCGTAGCGGGCCGCCCAGTCCTCCCCGGCCAGCGCCGACCAGACCGCGCGGGGGGCCCGCCCGTCGGCGAGCGCCGTCAGGAACGCCGCGCCGGCGGGATAGTCCCGCCAACCACGCGGGTCGACCCCGGCCGCGTCACGCGGGGCGGGGCCGGGCGGGGTCGGCCCGTCGTCGCCCGGGTCGGTGCCGGCACGGACGGGGTCGACCCGCGCGGGGTCGGCCCGGGGTTCCTTCTCGACCCGGGCGTGCCGGGGCGGGACGGCCAGCCGGAGCACGTCGGCGAGGTTGCCGGCGTACCGGTCGGCGACCGCGCGGGCCAGCCGGGCCACCTCGGGGGCCAGCACCGGCTCCGGTGAGACCACCTTCTCCAGGTAGGCCAGCCGGCCGTCGTGCGCGGAGCTGTCCACCCGCTCCAGCAGCCACCCGTCGACCAGCTGACCGGCGAAGCGGACCTTGACCCGCACCCCGGGGACCGCGTCGTCGGCCAGCCCGGCGGGGACCAGGTAGTCGAAGGGACGGTCGAGGTGCGGCAGCGCGACGTCGACGCAAACCCGAGCGACCGGCGACCCGTCAGCGGGTCGCCGGTCGCTGGGCGTGGTGCCGGTCAGGCGCCCGCTACCGACTTCAGGTCGGCGGCCCGGTCGGTGTTCTCCCAGGTCAGCTCCGGCAGCTCCCGGCCGAAGTGGCCGTAGGCCGCCGTCTGCCGGTAGATCGGACGCAGCAGGTCGAGGTCCCGGATGATCGCGGCCGGACGCAGGTCGAAGACCTCACCGACGGCCCGCTCGATCCGCTCCACCGGCACGTTCTCGGTGCCGAAGGTCTCGATGAAGAGGCTGACCGGGTGGGCCTTGCCGATCGCGTACGCGACCTGCGCCTCGCAGCGCTCGGCGAGGCCGGCGGCGACCACGTTCTTCGCCACCCACCGCATCGCGTACGCCGCCGAGCGGTCCACCTTCGACGGGTCCTTGCCGGAGAACGCGCCGCCACCGTGCCGGGCGTACCCGCCGTAGGTGTCGACGATGATCTTCCGGCCGGTCAGGCCGGCGTCACCCATCGGGCCACCGATCTCGAACCGGCCGGTCGGGTTGACCAAGAGCCGGTAGTCGTCGGTGTCCAGGCCCAGGCTCTCCAGCTCCGGGGCGATGACGTGGTCCCGCACGTCCGGGGTCAGCAGCGAGTCCAGCGAGATGTCGGCGGCGTGCTGGCTGGACACCACGACGGTGTTCAGCCGTACCGGGCGCAGCCCCTCGTACTCGATGGTGACCTGGGTCTTGCCGTCGGGCCGCAGGTACGGGATCGTGCCGTCCTTGCGCACGGCGGACAGCCGCTGGGCCAGCCGGTGGGCGAGCGCGATCGGCAGCGGCATCAGCTCGGGCGTCTCGGAGCAGGCGAAACCGAACATCATGCCCTGATCGCCGGCACCCTGCGCGTCCAACGCGCTCTCCGACGCACCCGTCCGCAACTCGAAGGCGTTGTCCACACCCTGGGCGATGTCCGGCGACTGCGCGCCGATGGAGACGCTGACGCCGCAGGAAGCGCCGTCGAAGCCCTTCTTCGACGAGTCGTAACCGATGCCGAGGATCGTCTCGCGGACGATGGTCGGGATGTCGGCGTACGCCTTGGTGGTCACCTCGCCGGCGACGTGGACCTGACCGGTGGTGATCAGGGTCTCGACCGCCACCCGACTGTGCGGGTCCTGGGTCAGCAGGGCGTCGAGGATCCCGTCACTGATCTGATCAGCGATCTTGTCCGGGTGGCCTTCCGTGACCGATTCGGACGTGAAGAGGCGGCGTGTCACGGCACTCCTAAGCTCTTTAGATAATCGTTCCGCAGCAGTCTAGTCACCCTCGCGTACCGCTCACGACCGGGCGAGGCGGCATCCACCGTTCAGGAACGGGCGGGCCACCGGTCGCGTACGAGGTCCCAGACCCGGTCGGCCAGATCCTCCTTGGCCTGCTCGGGCAGGCGGTGCACGCTGCCGTCGACGCCGATGACGGTGGCCGCGTTGGTTTCGGCGCCGAAGACCTTGTCGACGCCGACCTCGTTGACGACGACGAGGTCGGCGCGTTTGCGGGCGAGTTTGGCCCGGCCGTTGGCCTCGGCGTCGCCGGTCTCGGCGGCGAACACCACCAGCACCTGCTCCGGTCGACGGCGACGGCCCAGCTCGGCGGCGATGTCCGGGTTGGTGACCAGCGCGATGGTCGGCGCGCTGCCGTCGTCCGACTTCTTGATCTTTCCGGTCGCGTAGGTCGCCGGCCGGAAGTCCGACGGTGCCGCCGCCATCACCACCGCGTCGGCGTCGGCGGCGGCGGCCAGGGTCGCGGTGCGCAGTTCCTCGGTGGTGCCCACCCGGACCAGGTCGACCCCGGCGGGGTCGGGCAGCGAGACGTTGGCGGCGATCAGCGTGACCCGGGCGCCCCGGGCGACGGCGGACCGGGCGAACGCGTAGCCCTGCTTGCCGGAGGACCGGTTGCCGAGGAAACGGACCGGATCGAGGGGTTCGCGGGTGCCGCCGGCGGTGACCACCAGGTGCCGGCCGGCCAGATCGGCGGGGGCGTCGACGCCCCGGGCGAGGGTCCGGCGGGCGACGGCGAAGATCTCGGCCGGGTCGGGTAGCCGACCCTTGCCGCTGTCGGCGCCGGTGAGCCGGCCGACGGCGGGCTCGATCACCCGTACCCCCCGGGAGCGCAGGGTGGCCACGTTCGCGACGGTGGCAGGGTGCTCCCACATCTCGGTGTGCATCGCCGGGGCGAGCACCACCGGACAGCGGGCGGTGAGCAGGGTGTTGGTGAGCAGGTCGTCGGCGAGGCCGTGGGCGGCCCGGGCGAGCAGATCCGCCGTGGCCGGCGCGACGACCACCAGGTCGGCCTGCTGGCCGAGCCGCACGTGGGGCACCTCGTGCACCGCGGACCAGACGTCGTCGGCGACCGGCTGGCCGGACAGCGCCGCCCAGGTCGGCGCCCCGACGAAGCGGAGCGCCGACGCGGTCGGCACGACCCGGACCCGGTGGCCCGACTCCGTGAACAGCCGCAGCAGCTCGCACGCCTTGTAGGCGGCGATGCCACCGCCGACTCCGAGCACGATCTCGGCGGACATCGGGGGTACGGGGGTTACGGCTGGTCGGTCGGCTCGGCGGTGAGCAGGCCCGCGTTGATCTCGCGCATGGCGATGGAGAGCGGCTTCTCCTGCGGGGTGGTCTCCACGAGCGGGCCGACGTACTCGAGCAGGCCCTCGCCGAGCTGGCTGTAGTAGGCGTTGACCTGACGCGCCCGCTTGGCGGCGAAGATCACCAGCGCGTACTTCGAGGTGGTCTTCTCGAGCAGCTCGTCGATCGGCGGGTTGGTGATGCCCTCGGGGTTGGCGATGGATCCCACGAAATACCTCTGCCTCTGAAGTGGCTGGTCGCTCGGCCGCTCGGGGCGGCCGGTCGCCCGACCACGGTTCTGCGGTCGGACGGGAGCCAGATTAGGACGAACCGAGCAAGCCTACCAGCTCAGCGGCGGCGCGCTCGGTGTGGTCGTGGTGGACGGCGCGCGCGGCGAGGGCCGCCAGGGCCGGGTCCGGACGGTGTCCCGGCGGCAGCAGCAGCACCAGCCTGCTCTGCGGCAGGGCCGCGCGGACGACCAGCGCCCCGGGCGGGTCCAGCGGCAGCAGCACCGGCCGGCCCCGCGTCAGGCACTCGGTCAGCGGGGCGCGCGGCGTGCCCCGGCGGTACGGCCCGGCCCGGGACCACTCCAGCAGCTCGCCCGCGGCGATCATCCGGTCGAACTCGGCCGGCTCCCGGAAGAGCCGGTCGACGCCGTCGGACTCGCCGGTGCGAGGTGCCCGGGTGG
Organism: Micromonospora sp. WMMD735; assembly: GCF_049178995.1. Classification (NCBI taxonomy): domain Bacteria; kingdom Bacillati; phylum Actinomycetota; class Actinomycetes; order Micromonosporales; family Micromonosporaceae; genus Micromonospora; species Micromonospora sp. WMMD735. The sequence goes on along the minus strand of NZ_JBMHMJ010000002.1, from coordinate 58,101 downwards.
TCACCGGGACCGGCACCCACACGGCGGGAGAACGCGCCCGGACCGCCTCGACCACACCGCCCCGGCCGGCACCCGAAGGTCCGGTCAGGACGGTGAGCCGTGCCGCCGGGCACGCCTCCTCATCCGTGCTCACCGCTTGTTTGTACCTGCTGCGGCGGTCAGTTGGCGGCGAACTCTCCAAGCAGCGCCTTGCGCTGCTGCTCGCCCAGGCCACGCAGGCGGCGGCTGTCGGCGATCTTGAGCTTCTCCATGATCTGGGTGGCCCGGATCTTGCCGATACCCGGCATCGCCTGCAGCACGGCCGACACCTTGAGCTTGCCGACGACGTCGTCGGACTCGGCTCGCGCAAGGACGGCGGCCAGGGTGGTCTTGCCCTGCTTGAGCTGCTCCTTCAGCTCAGCACGGGCCTTGCGGATCTCCGCGGCCTTTTCCAGCGCGGCAGCGCGCTGCTCGGGGGTCAGTGACGGGAGCGGCACCAGTTCTCCTCAGGTCCCTATCGCGACGGGCGGAACGCACCGCCGCTCTGTGAAACGTGGTGTCGCTGGCAACCAAAGGGGTCCGTGGTTCCCAGCGCGGGGAAAACTAGCGTTCGACGGAGTTTTCGGCAACGTGGACGCGCGATGATCAACGTAAAGTGACCGAGCCGTCAGTCAGTGTCCGGAAGCCAGAATGCGCCGGCAGTCGGCCGCCACCCGGGCCGCGGCGGCCCGCAACGCGTCGGCGTCCGGACCCGCGTTGAGCACCTCCCGGGAGTACGACGGCAACACTGCGGACAGGCTCGGACCGAACACGGTGGGTAGATCGGCGGCCGTCGCACCCTGCGCGCCGAGGCCCGGAGCGAGCAGTGGGCCATTGACCCGCGACAGGTCGTGACCGGTGGCGCCGATGGTCGCGCCGACCACCAATCCGAAGCTTCCCAGCGGCTCGGCACCCCTGTTGAGCTGGGAAATCTCATCGATAACAAGCTGTGCGACGGTACGTCCACCTGAGGTGACGGCACGCTGCACCTCCGCCCCCTCGGGGTTCGAGGTGAGCGCTAACACGAAGACCCCGCCACCGTGCGCAGCGGCCGTGTCGAACATCGGGGCCAGTGAACCTACTCCCAGGTAGGGGCTCGCCGTGAGCGCGTCGACATACATCGGGCTGGATGGATCAAGGTACGCGGAGGCGTACGCGGCGACCGTCGAACCGATGTCGCCACGCTTGGCGTCGAGAAGAACGAGCGCGCCAACATCACGTAACTGTCGGATAGTTGACTCAAGAATCGCCACCCCGCGGCTCCCGAATCGCTCGAAGAAGGCCGACTGAGGCTTGAACACCGCAACCCGGTCACCGAGCGCTTCCGCGACGGTCCGGACGAACCGTTCCAGACCGTCGACGTCGTCCTCAAGGCCCCAGCGGGCCAGCAGACCCGGATGCGGGTCGATGCCCACACAGAGCGGCCCGCGCTCGGCCACCGCCCGGTGCAGGCGGGTTCCGAAGGTCTCCATCCGTTGCTCCCTCTCGTCTCGTGCTCCCCTGCTGCGGGGCGACGGTCGCCGCCCCGGTTGCGCCCCCGGTGCTCAGCCGGCCGCCACGGCGGCGGCGATCCCGGCCGCGACCCGGGCCACGTCGTCGTCCCCGGTCACGTACGGCGGCATCGTGTACACCAGGTTCCGGAAGGGACGCAGCCACACGCCCCGCCCCACCGCGGCGGCCGTCGCCGCCGCCAGGTCCACCTCGTGGTCCAGCTGCACCACACCGATCGCGCCGAGCACCCGGACGTCCGCCACCCCCGGCGCGCCCCGCAACGGCTCCAGACCGGCCCGTAGCCCCGCACCCACCCGCGCCACCCCGGCCGCCCAGTCGCCGGCCTGCAGCAGCCCCAGGGAGGCGTTGGCGACGGCACAGGCCAACGGGTTGCCCATGAACGTCGGCCCGTGGGCCAGCACCCCGTCGGCGGAGATGCCCCGGGCCACCTCCGGCGTGCACAACGCCGCCGCCAGGGTGAGGTAGCCGCCGGTGAGCGCCTTGCCCACACAGAGCACGTCCGGGGTCACCCCGGCGTGCCCGGCGGCGAACATCGACCCGGTCCGGCCGAACCCGGTGGCGATCTCGTCGAAGATCAGCAGCACCCCGTGCGCCCGGGTCACCTCGCGCAGCACCCGCAGGTACCCGGGATGGTGGAACCGCATCCCGCCGGCCCCCTGCACCACCGGCTCGACGATCACCGCCGCCAACTCGTCGGCGTGCCGGGCGACCGCGTCGGTCAACGCCGTCACGTACGCCGGGTCGGGCGGGTCGGCGAAGCCACCGGGCGGCACCGGCGCGAAGACCTGCCGGGGCAGCACGTCACCCCAGAGGTGGTGCATGCCGCCCTCCGGGTCGCAGACGCTCATCGGGTGGAACGTGTCGCCGTGGTAGCCACCCCGCCAGGTGCCCAGCCGGCGACGCCGCGGCCGGCCGGTGGCCCGCTGGTACTGCAGGCACATCTTGATCGCCACCTCGACCGACACCGAACCCGAGTCGGCCAGGAAGACGTGTTCCAGGCCGTCCGGAGCCAACTCGACAAGCGTCTCGGCCAACCGGACCGCCGGCTCGTGGGTGAGCCCGCCGAACATCACGTGACTCATCCGGCCGAGCTGGTCGGTGACGGCCGCGTCCAGCACCGGATGCCGGTACCCGTGGATCGCCGCCCACCACGACGACATCCCGTCGACCAGTTCCCGGCCGTCGGCCAACCGCAGCCGGACACCCTGCGCGCTGTGCACCACGTACGGCGGGTGGGCCGGCGGCAGCGCCGCGTACGGGTGCCAGACGCGGGCCCGGTCGACGGTCAGGATCTCCTCGGGCGTCACGCGTGCTCCTCCGTACCCTCGTCGGTGGTGGCGTCGGGGCGGACGGGCGCTCCTGGCGGGCACGACCGGAACCCCGGACGCGCCCGCCGGCTCACCGGCCGCTCACCGCCCGGTCACCCGCCGGAACCCGGGCGGCGGCCCGCACCAGGGCCGGACCCCGGTAGATGAACCCGGTGTAGAGCTGGACCAGGCTGGCCCCCGCGTCGAACATCCGGGCCGCGTCGTCCGGGTCGAGGATGCCGCCGACCCCGATCACCGGGAGCCGGCCCCCGGTCTCCCGGTGCACGAACGCGACCATCTCCCGGGCCCGCCCGGTCAGCGGACGGCCGGACAGGCCACCGGCCTGCGCGCCACGGTCCCGGTCGGCGGCGGCGAGACCGTCGCGGGCCAGCGTGGTGTTGGTGGCGATCACCCCGGCCGCGCCCCGGGCCAGGCACACCTCCAGCAGCTCCGCCACGGCCGGCTCGGTGAGGTCCGGGGCGATCTTCACCAGCACCGGCTTCTCCCCCACCAGGGCGGTGAGCAGGGCGTCCAGGTGCGCCCTGTCCTGCAACGAGCGCAGCCCCGGGGTGTTCGGCGAGGAGACGTTGACCGCGAAGTAGTCGCCGTACCCGCGCAACGCCCGGTACGAGGTGAGGTAGTCCTCGACCGCCTCCTCCAGCGGGGTCACCTTGGACTTGCCCAGCGAGATGCCCAGCGGCACCCCCAGCGGGCGGGGCGCGGCGGCCAGCCGGTCGGCCAGGGCCTGCGCCCCGGCGTTGTTGAAGCCCATCCGGTTGATCACGGCCGAGCTGTCGGGCAGCCGGAACAGCCGGGGCCGGGGGTTGCCCGGCTGGGCGTGCGCGGTGACCGTGCCCACCTCGACGAAGCCGAACCCCAGCGCCGGCCAGGCCGGCAGGGCCACCCCGTTCTTGTCCATCCCCGCCGCCAGGCCCACCGGGTTGGGGAACTCCACCCCGAACACCGTCCGGGGGGCCCGGTGCAGGTTGCGGGCCCGCAGCAGCGCCAGCGCCGCCGGCCGCCGGGACAGGGTCGCCAACCGGCGCAGCGTCCACTCGTGCGCCGTCTCCGCGTCGCCGCCGCCGATCCGGAACAGCGCCCGCCGGACACCCCGTTCGAACATCATGTTCCCTCCCGGCCGACGCCCTCGTCGGTGATCACGAGGGTGGCGTCACCGCACCCGCCGTCCGGTGACCGGAACCTCGTGATCACCGAAACGAGCGGGGCGAGCGGGGTGCGGGGGGCGGGGGTCACCGGGCGGCCCGGAGGGCGGCGTGCAGCTCCTGCAGGGGGCGCACCCGCATGTCGCCCCGGATGCGGGCCTCGATGCCCATCACCGCCGCCGCCACCCCCGGCACGGTGGTGATGCACGGGATGTCGGCCGTGACGGCGGCGCTGCGGATCTCGTAGCCGTCCGAGCGGGCGCTCGCGCCCGACCCCTGCGGGGTGTTCACCACCAGCGCCACGTCACCGGCGAGGATCATCGACACCGCGTCCGCGCCCTCGCCGCTCTGGTAGTGCTTGCGGATCTGCTCACAGGCGATACCATGCCGGCTCAGCAGCTCGGCGGTGCCGGCGGTGGCGACGATCTCGAAGCCCAGGTCGGCCAGCCGCTTGATCGGGAAGATCATGGCCCGCTTGTCCCGGTTGGCCACCGAGACGAAGATCCTGCCGGTGGTCGGCAGCGAACCGTACGCGGCGGACTGGCTCTTGGCGAACGCGTGCCCGAAACTGGTGTCGATGCCCATCACCTCGCCGGTGGACTTCATCTCCGGGCCGAGCAGCGAGTCGACGCCCTTGCCGGCCGGGGTGCGGAACCGCTTGAACGGCAGCACCGCCTCCTTCACCGCGATCGGGGCGTCCGGCCGCAGCACCCCGCCGTCGCCGGTCGCCGGAAGCAGCCCCTCGGCGCGCAGCTCGGCGATGGTCGCGCCGAGCGCGATCCGGGCCGCCGCCTTGGCCAGCGGCACGGCGGTGGCCTTCGAGACGAACGGGACCGTCCGGGACGCCCGCGGGTTCGCCTCCAGCACGTAGAGCATGTCGTCCTTGAGGGCGTACTGGACGTTGAGCAGCCCACGCACCCCCACGCCCCGGGCGATCGCCTCGGTGTAGCGGCGCACCTCGCTCAGGTGCGAGCCGGCCAGCGTGATCGGCGGCAGCGCGCACGACGAGTCGCCGGAGTGGATGCCGGCCTCCTCGATGTGCTCCATCACCCCACCGAGGTAGACCTCGCCGTCGGCGTCGCAGAGCGCGTCGACGTCGATCTCGATGGCGTCGTCGAGGAACCGGTCGACCAGCACCGGGTGGTCCGGGGAGATGTCGGTGGCCCGCCCGATGTAGTCGCGCAGCGTGGCGTCGTCGTAGACGATCTCCATGCCCCGCCCGCCGAGCACGTACGACGGGCGGACCAGCACCGGGTAGCCGATCTCGTCGGCGATCGCCTTCGCCTCGTCGTACGAGGTGGCCGTGCCGTGCGCCGGGGCACGCAGGTCGGCGCGGGCCAGCAGCGCCCCGAACGCGCCGCGCTCCTCGGCCAGGTGGATCGACTCCGGGGAGGTGCCCACCACCGGCACCCCGGCGTCCTTGAGCCGCTGCGCCAGCCCCAGCGGGGTCTGCCCGCCGAGCTGCACGATCACCCCGACCACGCCGGGGCCGCCGGCCGCCCGGCCGGACGAGTCCTCGGCGTGCCAGACCTCCAGCACGTCCTCGAAGGTCAGCGGCTCGAAGTAGAGCCGGTCGGCGGTGTCGTAGTCGGTGGAGACGGTCTCCGGGTTGCAGTTGACCATCACGGTCTCGTAGCCGACGGAACCGGCCGCGTCCGCCGCCACGGCACCCGCCGTGCCGCGCGGGGCGGCCCGCAGCGCCTGGACGGCGTGCACGCAGGAGTAGTCGAACTCGATGCCCTGGCCGATCCGGTTCGGCCCGGAGCCCAGGATCAGCACCTTGGGCCGGTCCGACGCGGCGACCTCGGTCTCCTCGTCGTACGTGGAGTAGTGGTACGGGGTGGCCGCCGCGAACTCGGCGGCGCAGGTGTCCACCGTCTTGTAGACCGGCCGCACGTCGAGCCGGTGCCGCAGGGTGCGCACCCCGTCCTCGGCGGCCAGCTCCGGGCGCAGCGCGGCGAGCTGCCGGTCGGACAGCCCGGCCCGCTTGGCCCGGCGCAACAGCCCGCCGTCGAGCACCGGGGCGGCCACGATCTCGGCCCGCAGCTCGACCAGACCGGCGATCTGGTCGAGGAACCACGGGTCGATCCCGCCGGAGGCCGCCGAGACCTCGGCGACCGACGCGCCCAGCCGCAGCGCCCGCTCCACGGTGTAGAGCCGGCCGTCGTGCGGCATCCCCAGCGCGGCGAGGGTGTTCTCCCGGGTGGCCCCCTGCGGGTCCGGGGTGGTCCAGAAACCCGACGACTTGGTTTCCATCGACCGCATCGCCTTGTTGAGCGCCTCGGTGAAGTTCCGGCCCAGGCTCATCGCCTCGCCCACCGACTTCATCGTGGTGGTCAGCTCCGGGTCCGCGCCCGGGAACTTCTCGAACGCGAACCGGGGGATCTTCACCACCACGTAGTCCAGCGTCGGCTCGAACGCGGCGGGCGTCTTCAACGTGATGTCGTTGGGGATCTCGTCGAGGGTGTAGCCGATGGCCAGCTTCGCGGCGATCTTGGCGATCGGGAAGCCGGTGGCCTTCGACGCCAGCGCCGACGACCGGGACACCCGGGGGTTCATCTCGATCACCACGATCCGGCCGTCGGCCGGGTTCACCGCGAACTGGATGTTGCAGCCGCCGGTGTCCACCCCGACCTCGCGCAGCACCGCGATGCCCAGGTCACGCAGGTTCTGGTACTCCCGGTCGGTGAGCGTCATCGCCGGGGCGACGGTCACGCTGTCGCCGGTGTGCACGCCCATCGGGTCGACGTTCTCGATCGAGCAGACCACCACCACGTTGTCGTGCCGGTCGCGCATCAGTTCGAGTTCGTACTCCTTCCAGCCGAGCACGCTCTCCTCGATGAGCACCTCGTGCACCGGGCTGGCGGCCAGCCCCGCCCCGGCGATACGGTCCAGGTCCTCGTCGGTGTGCGCCATGCCCGACCCCAGGCCACCCATGGTGAACGACGGCCGGATCACCACCGGCAGGCCCAGCTCGGCGACCGTCTCGCGGACCTCGTCCATCGAGTGGCAGACCCGCGAGCGGGGCACCAGCGCGTCCGGGTCGGGCAGCCCCAGCCGGACGCCGGCCTTGGCGACGATCTCCTTGAACAGTTGGCGGTCCTCGCCCCGGTTGATCGCCTCGATGTTCGCGCCGATCAACTCGACGCCGTACTTGTCGAGCACCCCGGCCGCGTGCAGGGCGACCGCCGTGTTCAACGCGGTCTGCCCGCCCAGGGTGGGCAGCAGGGCGTCGGGCCGCTCCTTGGCGATGACCAGCTCGACGAACTCCGGGGTGATCGGCTCGACGTAGGTGGCGTCGGCGAACTCCGGGTCGGTCATGATGGTCGCCGGGTTGGAGTTGACCAGGCTGACCCGGATCCCCTCGCTGCGCAGCACCCGGCAGGCCTGGGTGCCGGAGTAGTCGAACTCGCAGGCCTGTCCGATCACGATCGGCCCGGAGCCGATCACCAGGATGTGCTTGAGATCGTCGCGCTTAGGCATTCGTGCGCCCCTCGCTGTGGTTCCGGCCCGCGCCGGGCTGCCCGTCCGGGCCACGGCCCTCGATCAGCTCGGCGAAGCGGTCGAAGAGGTAGTCGGCGTCGTGCGGGCCGGCTGCCGCCTCCGGGTGGTACTGGACGGTGAAGGCGGGCACGTCCACGGCCCGCAGCCCCTCGACGACGTTGTCGTTGAGGCAGACGTGCGACACCCGCACGCCACCGAACTCGGTGTCGATGACCTGGTCGGGGACGACCGCACCGGCCGGCCCGTCGCCGTGGCCCGGCCAGGCCACCGCGAAGCCGTGGTTGTGGCTGGTCACCTCGACCTTGCCGGTGGCCCGGTCGAGCACCGGCTGGTTGATGCCCCGGTGGCCGTAGCCGAGCTTGTAGGTGCCGAAGCCGAGCGCCCGGCCGAGGATCTGGCTGCCGAAGCAGATGCCGAACAGCGGAATCCGCCGGCTCAGCACCTCCCGGGCCAGCGCCACCGGCCCGTCGGCGGTGGCCGGGTCACCCGGGCCGGGCGAGAAGAAGACCGCGTCCGCGCCGGTGGCCAGCAGGTCGTCGATGGTGGAGCCGGCGGGCAGCACGTGGGTGGTGACCCCCCGGGCGGCCAGCCGCCGCGGCACGTTGCGCTTGATGCCCAGGTCCAGCGCGGCGACGGTGTACCGGTGCTCGCCCTCCGCCTCGACCACGTACGGCGCGGCGGTGCTCACCTCGGCGGACAGGTCCGCGCCGACCATCTGCGGGGACTGCCGGACCCGCTCCAGCAGGGCACGCGGATCGTCCTCCACGCTGGAGATGCCGACCCGCATCGCGCCCCGCTCCCGCAGGTGCCGGGTGAGCGCCCGGGTGTCCACCCCGGCGATGCCCACCACGCCCTCCACGCCGAGCCGGTCCTCCAGCCCGCCGGTGGCCCGCCAGTTGGAGCCGATCCGGGCCGGGTCACGGACCACGTACCCGGCTACCCAGATCCGGTCGGACTCGTCGTCCTCGCCGTTGACCCCGGTGTTGCCGATGTGCGGGGCGGTCTGCACCACCACCTGCCGGTGGTAGGACGGGTCGGTCAGGGTCTCCTGGTAGCCGGTCATGCCGGTGTTGAAGACCGCCTCGCCGAAGGTCTCCCCGACACTGCCGTACGACTCACCGTGGAAGGTGCGCCCGTCCTCCAGCACGAGGATCGCGGACCTACGCTTGTTCATCGCTCGAATCACCGGGCCTGCCCTCCGATCCGGACTGCGGGACTCCGCTTCGCTACGTTCCTCGCTCGAATCACGCACCCACCCCCGATCCGGACTGCGGGACTCCGCTTCGCTACGTTCCTCGCTCGAATCACTTGACAGCCTTTCCGTCCAGGACCGTCGGCTCGCCGCGCAGGAAGGTCGCCACGATGCGACCCGGCAGCGTCATGCGGGCGTACGGGGTGTTGCGACTGCGGCTGGCCAGCTCCGCGGGCTCGACCACCCGGCGGGCGGCCGGGTCGACCAGGGTCAGGTTCGCCGGCACCCCGGGCGCCGGGTCGAGGCCGTGGTCGTCGAGGCCGGCGATCCGGGCCGGGGTCCGGGACATCCGGTCGGCGATCAGGTCCCACCGGGGGCCGAGCACGTCGAGGGCGATGGACAGCGCCGTCTCCAGGCCGAGCATGCCCGGCCTGGCGTACGCCCACTCGCACTCCTTGTCCTCCACGGCGTGCGGGGCGTGGTCGGTGGCGACGACGTCGATGACACCCTCGGCGAGCGCGGCGCGCAGCGCGGCGACGTCGGTGCCGGTGCGCAGCGGCGGGTTGACCTTGAACACCGGGTCGTAGCTGGCCGTCGGGCTCCAGTCGGCCCCGAGCGCGGGGCTGGCCAGCACGCCGCGCCCGGCCACCACCTCGTCGGTGAGCAGCAGGTGGTGCGGGGTGACCTCGGCGGTGACCCGTACCCCGCGCGCCTTGGCCTGGCGCAGCACCTCGACGCTGCCGGCGGTGGAGACGTGGCAGACGTGTAGCCGGCTGCCGACGTGCTCGGCGAGCAACACATCCCGGGCGATGATCGCCTCCTCGGCGACGGCCGGCCAGCCGGTCAGCCCGAGCCGGGTGGAGACCTCGCCCTCGTGCATCTGCGCGCCCTCGGTGAGCCGGGGCTCCTCGGCGTGCTGGGCGATGATCCCGTCGAACGCCTTGACGTACTCCAGGGCCCGGCGCATCAGCTTCGGGTCGGCGACGCAGTGCCCGTCGTCGGAGAAGATCCGTACCCGGGCCGGCGAGTCGGCCATCGCGCCCAGTTCGGCGAGCCGCTCGCCGGCCAGGCCGACGGTGACCGCGCCGATCGGCTGCACGTCGACCAGACCGGCCTGCCGGCCGAGCCGCCACACCTGCTCGACCACGCCGGCGGTGTCGGCGACCGGCGAGGTGTTCGCCATCGCGCAGACCGCGGTGTAGCCGCCGAGCGCCGCCGCCCGGGAGCCGGACTCCACGGTCTCGGCGTCCTCCCGGCCGGGTTCGCGCAGGTGGGTGTGCAGGTCGACCAGGCCGGGCAGGGCGACCAGGCCGGTGCCGTCGACGACGGCGGCGTCCGGCGCGTCCAGGCCCGGACCGGTCTCGGCCACGACGCCGTCGCGGATCAGCAGGTCGGTCGGCGCGCCGCCGACGACGCTCACGTTCTTGATCAGGTACGCGGTCACCGGTTGTTCCCTCCGAGCAGCAGGTAGAGCACGGCCATCCGCACGGAGACCCCGTTGGCGACCTGTTCGACGATGGTGGAGCGGGGCGAGTCGGCGACCTCGGGAGTGATCTCCATCCCCCGGTTCATCGGCCCGGGGTGCATGACGATCGCGTGTTCGGGCAGCCGGCGCAGGCGCGGGCCGTCCAGCCCGTAGCGGCGGGCGTACTCGCGGGCCGAGGGGAAGTAGGAGTCGTTCATCCGTTCCCGCTGCACCCGCAGCATCATCACCACGTCCACCCCGGGCAGCACCGCGTCGAGGTCGTAGCAGACGTCGGTGCCGGGGTCGGCGTCGGTCGCCACGGACCCGACGCCCGCGCGGGCGGCCCAGTCGACCGGGATCAGCGTCGGCGGGCCGACCAGGGTGACCTTGGCGCCGAGAGTGCTCAGCAGCAGCACGTTGGAGCGGGCCACCCGGGAGTGCAGCACGTCGCCGACGATCGCCACGTGCAGGCCGGCGAGCCGGCCCAGCCGGGCCCGCATGGTGTACGCGTCGAGCAGCGCCTGGGTCGGGTGCTCGTGGGTGCCGTCACCGGCGTTGACCACCGAGCCGTCCACCCAGTTGGCCAGCCGGTGCGGTGCCCCGGAGGCGGGGTGCCGGACGACCACCGCGTCGGCCCCCATCGCCTGCAGGGTCAGCGCGGTGTCCTTCAGGCTCTCGCCCTTGGTGACGCTGGAACCCTTGGCGGAAAAGTTGATCACGTCGGCGCTGAGCCGCTTGGCGGCGGCCTCGAACGAGATCCGGGTCCGGGTGGAGTCCTCGTAGAAGAGGTTCACCACCGTCCGGCCGCGCAGCGCCGGCAGCTTCTTGACCTCCCGGCCGGCGACGGTGGCCATCTCGGCGGCGGTGTCGAGGATCTCGGTGGCGGTGCCGGCGTCCAGGTCACCACCGGAGAGCAGGTGTCTGATCATGAGCGGGGCCGCCTCTCGTTCGCGCCTGCGGGACGCCGTCGCGGCGCGTTCACCGGGTCCCCCCGCAGAGCCGGACCTCGTCGGCGCCGTCGGTCTCGACGAGGGTGACCTTGACGCTCTCGGCGAGCGCGGTCGGGATGTTCTTGCCGACGTAGTCGGCGCGGATCGGCAGCTCCCGGTGGCCCCGGTCGACCAGCACGGCGAGCTGCACCGAGGCGGGCCGGCCGACGTCGTTGAGGGCGTCGAGGGCGGCCCGGACGGTCCGGCCGGAGAAGAGCACGTCGTCGACGAGGACGACCCGCTTGCCGTCGATGCCGCCGGGGGGCAGCTGGGTCGGGCCGACCGCGCGGGTGGCGTGCCGGCGCAGGTCGTCGCGGTAGAGGGTGATGTCGAGCACCCCGACGGGGACGTCGACGTCCTCGAAGGTGCTGATCCGGGCGGCGAGCCGCCGGGCCAGCGGGGCGCCCCGGGTGGGGATGCCCAGCAGCACGGTGTCGGCGGCGCCCTGGGTCTTCTCCAGGATCTGGTGGGCGATCCGGTCGACGACGCGCTGGACGTCGGCGCTGGCGAGGATCACCTTCACCGAGGGTTGCCGCTCGGGCGACGGGTGGGCAGCCGGTGGGCAGGCCACGGCGGACCTCCTTCCCCGCCTCACGGGACGGGTCGTTAAAGGATGTCGGGGGTGTCCGGTCGGGTCGTGGGGCCCGACCGGGGCTGGCGGCCACGTTACCAGCGGTCACCTGGCCGTTCGCCGCGACCCACTGATCCCCGGATCAGGACGGTGAAATGCGGACAACTCACCCGCTATCTCCGATGGGAATGTCACGAGCACTTGACCACGTGTCGCAATCCCCGTACCGTCACGCTCCGTAGCGATCGCGGGGAGAACCCCAAGCACAGCACTGGGAGTGTCCGAATGCCCTCTGAATACGCCAAGTCGCTGGGCGCCCGCCTGCGCTCCATCCGCCAGCAGCAGGGCCTGTCCCTGCAGGGGGTGGAGGAGAAGTCGAACGGACGCTGGAAGGCGGTGGTGGTCGGCTCGTACGAGCGCGGCGACCGGGCCGTCACCGTGTCCCGACTGGCGGAGCTGGCCGACTTCTACCGCGTTCCCGTCTCGGAGCTGTTGCCCGACGGCAGCGGGGTACGGCACGAGCCCACCAGCAAGATCGTCCTCGACCTGGAGCGGCTGTACGACGAGGCCTCCGAGGACCTCGCCTACGTCGCCCGCTACGCCCGTGCCATCCAGCAGCAGCGTGGCGACTACAACGGCCGGGTGCTCTCCATCCGCGCCGACGACCTGCGCGCCCTGGCGATCGTCTACGACGCCTCGCCGTCCGGTCTGATCGAACGGCTCACCGAGCACGGTGTGCTGGTCGCCGACCCGCGGGCGTTCTTCGCCTCCTGATCCGCGGTCACGCAACGAGAAGGGCCCGTGCCGGACGGCACGGGCCCTTCTCGTCACAGCGTGCGGTCCCGCCCACGCCACGCAGGGCACGGGCGACCACGCTCAGCGGGTGGCGTACTCGGCGATCCGGCCGAGGATGCCGTTGAGGAAACGCGGCGAATCGTCGGTGGACATCTGCCGGGCCAGCTCCACCGCCTCGCTGATCGCCACCGCGTCGTCGATCTCGTCGACGTAGAGCAGCTCGTAGACGGCGATCCGGGCCAGGTTGCGGTCGACCGCCGGCATCCGGTCGAGGGTCCAGCCCTCGGCGTAGCTGGCGATCACCTCGTCGATCCGGTCGAGATGCCCGGCGACCCCCTCGACCAGACCGATCGCGTAGTCCAGGTGCTCCGGACGCGGCTTCTCGATCCGCTCGACGTAGCCGGCGAGCACCTCGACCGGGGGCCGGTCCCGCAGGTCGGCCTCGAAGAGCACGTCCAGCGCCCGCTTGCGCGCCTTGCGGCGCGCCGGCATCTGCTGCTTGGCGCCCTCGGCCATCAGGCTCGGCCGAGGTAACGGCCGTCGCGGGTGTCGACCTTGATCTTCTCGTCGGTGGTGATGAACAGCGGCACCTGCACGGTCGCGCCGGTCTCGACGGTGGCCGGCTTGTTGCCGCCGGTCGACCGGTCGCCCTGCAGACCCGGCTCAGTGTAGGTGACCTGGAGCACCACGCTGGTGGGCAGCTCGATGTAGAGCGGCACCCCCTCGTGGGTGGCGACGGTCGCCTCGGCCTCGGGGAGGAGGTAGTTGGCGGCCTCGCCGACGGTGCCGCCGGGAACGGTGATCTGGTCGAACGTCTCCAGATCCATGAAGACGTAGTCCTCACCGTCGGCGTACAGGTACTGCATGGTGCGCTTGTCGACGGTGGCGGTCTCGACCTTGGTGCCCGCGTTGAAGGTCTTGTCGACGACCTTGCCGGACAGCACGTTCTTCAGCGTCGTGCGGACGAACGCCCCACCCTTACCGGGCTTGACGTGCTGGAACTCGACGACGGACCACAACTCCCCGTCGAGGTTGAGTACCAGGCCGTTCTTGAGGTCGTTGGTGGATGCCATTTCCTGCCTTGATCATCAATTGGCGGACAGACCTGACAAGTCTACTAGCTGCGTCTAATCGGCGGCGGGGCCGTCAACGGGGGCCCGCCACACCCCCCACGGGCCGGGCCGACAATCACGCAGAGTAACGGGCGGCGGTTCAGTCGGCCCCGGCGGGCCGGGTGGCGAGGTGCCGCAGCGCGAGCCGGTAGCCGTCCACGCCCAGACCGCAGATCACCCCGGTGGCCACCGCCGACACCACCGAGTGGTGCCGGAACTCCTCCCGGGCGTGGATGTTGGAGATGTGCACCTCGACCAGGGGGGCACGCAGCAACGCGCAGGCGTCGCGGACCGCGATCGAGTAGTGCGACCAGGCCGCCGGGTTGAGCACCACAGCCGCGCCCTCGTCCGCCGCCCCGTGCAGCCAGCCGACGAGTTCGTGCTCCGCATCGGTCTGCCGCACCACCACGTCCAACCCCAGCTCACGGCCCGTCTCGACGCAGAGCGTCACCAGGTCGGCATAGCTGGTCACGCCGTACACGTCGACCTGGCGGGTGCCCAGCCGGCCCAGGTTCGGCCCGTTGAGCACGTACACCCGGGGGGCGTCCGGGCCGGTCACCGGCTGACCTCCCGGTAGGCGGCGTGCAGCAGCTCGTCGTCCGGGCCGTCCAGGATCGCCGGGCGGGCCAGACCGTCGAGCACCACGAACCGCAACCGGCTCCCCCGGGCCTTCTTGTCCACCCGCATCGCCGCCAGCAGGTCCGGCCAGGCGTCCGCCGGGTAGCTGGTCGGCAGGTCCAGCGCGGACAGCACCCGGCGGTGCCGCTCGGCGGTCACCGCGTCGAGCCGACCGGCCAGCCGGGCGAGGGTGCCGGCGTAGACGGTGCCGACGGAGACCGCGTGCCCGTGCCGCCAGCGGTACCCCTCGACCTTCTCGATCGCGTGCGCCAGCGTGTGCCCGTAGTTGAGCACCTCCCGCACCCCCGACTCGCGCAGGTCACCGGAGACCACGTCGGCCTTCACCCGGATCGCCCGCTCGATCAGCTCCCGGGCCACCGGGCCGCTCGGGTCGACGGCGGCCACCGGGTCCGCCTCGACCAGGTCCAGGATCACCGGGTCGGCGATGAAACCGCACTTGACCACCTCGGCCAGCCCGGCGGCCAGGTCGGCCGCCGGGAGGCTGTCCAGCGTGCCCAGGTCGGCCAGCACCCCGACCGGCGGGTGGAAGGAGCCCACCAGGTTCTTGCCGGCCGCCGTGTTCACCCCGGTCTTGCCGCCGACGGCGGCGTCGACCATGCCGAGCAGCGAGGTCGCCACCGGCACCCACCGCACCCCGCGCAACCAGCAGGCCGCGACGAAGCCGGCCAGGTCGGTCACCGCGCCGCCGCCCACCCCGACCACCGCATCGGTACGGGTGAAGCCGGCCGCCCCGAGCTGCTCCCAGCAGTCGGCGGCCACCTCGACCCGCTTGCCCGCCTCGGCGTCGGGCACCTCGATCGCCAGCGGGGTGATCCCCGCCCCGGCCAACCGCCCGCCGATCTCCTCGGCCAACGCCCGCAGGGGCGGCGCGTACAGCACCGCCGTCCGGGTCGCGTCGGGAAGCAACGCGGGCAGCTCGGCCAGCAGGCCCCGCCCGACCAGTACGTCGTACGGCCGTTCGCCGCCGACCGGAATCCGGGTCACCTCGTCCATCGCCGGCAGCCTAGTCCAGGCTCGGCCCCGGCACGGGGAGTGTCCACCTGATGGCGGCCCGCCCCGGCGTGACCCGGCGGCCGGGCCGGCGTTTAGCCCCACGGGACCCGGGCACCGGAGACGGGACCGACCCGAACGTGCCGACCCGAACGTGGAGGAACCCCCATGGGCAGCACCACCGTCGACGGCGCGGACATCCGGCTCCCGGCCACCATCCTCGGCGTCGGCCTCGGCGGCTTCGTCGACGGCATCGTCCTGCACCAGGTGCTCCAGTGGCACCACATGCTCAGCAGCACCGGCAGCGACAACGTCGGGATCAGGGCGTACCCGGTGGACACCGTGCCCGGGTTGCAGATGAACACCCTGTGGGACGGGCTGTTCCACGTGGTGACCTGGGTGGCGGTGCTCACCGGCCTGGCCCTGCTCTACTCCCGGGTCACCCGCTCCCGGGGCCGGCTGTGGCGCTCCGGCGCACTCTGGGGCTGGGCGCTGGTCGGGTGGGGGCTGTTCAACCTGGTCGAGGGGATCGTCGACCACCACCTGCTCGGCATCCACCACGTGCACGGTGGCCCGCACCAGACCGCCTGGGACGTCGGCTTCCTGCTGCTCGGGGCGGCACTGGTGGCCCTCGGCTGGACGGTTCAGCGCCGGGCCACGGCCGTGGACACCTGCGCCGACCGGCGATGACCGGGACGCACGGCGGCGGGGTCGGACTGCTGCTGCTCGTACCCCCGGTGGTGTTCTGGGGTTACCTGGCCGCCGCGCTGCGCCAACGCGGCCCGGGACAGGCCGGGTGGAGCCACTGGCGGACGGCCAGCTTCGGCGCGGGCAGCGCACTGCTCGCAGTGGCCCTGCTGCTGCCCGCGCACGACCTGGTCGGGCACATGTGGCAGCACCTGCTGGTCGGCATGCTCGCGCCGCTCGGGCTGGTGCTCGGCGCGCCCGGCACGCTGGCGCTACGCACCGTCGCGCCCCGCACCGGCCGGGCCGTGCTGCGGCTGCTGCGGCGGCCCGCCGTGACGGTCGCCAGCCATCCGGTCACCGGGCTGCTGCTCACCGCCGGCGGCCTCTACCTGCTGCACCTCACGCCGCTGTACCGGGCCACCCTGACCCATCCCGGCCTGCACCCGGTGCTGCTGCTGCACTTCCTGGTCAGCGGGTACGTCTTCACCTGGTCGATCGCCGGCCCCGACCCCGGGCCGCACCGCCCCGGCGTGCCGGTACGCCTGGTGGTGCTGGGCCTGTCGGTCGCCGCCCACGCCACCCTCGCCCAGCTGATGTACGCCGGCCTGGTCGACGCCGCCGCCCCCGCCGACCAGCTCAGGACTGCGGCGACCCTGATGTACTACGTCGGCGACCTGGCCGAGATCCTGCTCGCCCTGGCCCTGCTGGCGACCTGGCGGCCCGAACCCCGTCGGAACGGGTCGACGCCGGTCCGGCGTCGGGTGGGGGCGGTCAGGGCTTGAGCAGGGCGACGATCTCGGCGGCGATCTCCTCTGGCGCACGGCCGTCGGTGACCACCGTAGCGGTCGCGACCTCCGCGTAGAGCGGCCGACGCTGGTCCATCAGGTGTTTCAGGGTGGCGCGCGGGTTGACCGACAGCAACGGCCGGCCGGCGCCGAGCCCGACCCGCTTCACCGCGTCGGTCAACTCCACCGACAGGTGCACCACGGTGTGCCCGACCAGCGCGGCCCGGTTCTCCTCGGCGAGGATCGCCCCACCTCCCAGGGCGAGCACCCCGGCGTGCGACGTCAACGCCGCCAGCACCGCGGCCCGCTCCAGGGCCCGGAAGTGCGCCTCACCCTCGTCGATGAAGATCTCCGGAATGGGCTTGCCCGCCATCTGCTCGATGTCGGTGTCGGTGTCCCGGAACGCCACCCCGAGCAGGGTGGCCAACTCCGCGCCGACGGTGCTCTTGCCGGAACCGGGCGCCCCGACCAGCACACAGACAGGCTTCGTCATCGGGTTGGCCTTTCTTGACAGCCGGCGCTCACCGGATGATCAGGCTGTCGAGGTAGCCGGTCAGGTTACGGCGGATCTCGGCCACCGAATCACCACCGAACTTCTCCACCGCGGCCTCCGCCAGCACCAACGCCACCATCGCCTCCGCCACCACCGCAGCAGCGGGAACGGCACACACGTCGCTGCGCTGGTTGATCGCCGTGGCCGGCTCACCCGTGGTCACATCCACCGTCGACAGAGCCCGGTTCAACGACGAGATCGGTTTCATCGCCGCCCGCACCCGCACCGGCTCACCTGTGGTGATCCCACCCTCCAAACCACCGGCCCGGTCGGTGACCCGACGGACCCCGGTCGCGGTGGGCATGATCTCGTCGTGCGCCTCCGAGCCTCGGGACCGCGCCTGCTGCCAGCCGTCCCCGATCTCCACACCCTTGATCGCCTGAATCGACATCAACGCCGTCGCCAACCGCGCATCGAGCTTCCGGTCCCACTGCACATGACTACCCAGACCCGGCGGCACCCCGTACGCCAACACCTCCACCACCCCACCGAGGGTGTCCGCGGCCTTCTTCGCCGCGTCGACCTCCGCGACCATCCGCGCGCTCGCGTCCGGGTCGAGACACCGCAACGGGTCCGCGTCGATCCGCTCAGCGTCCTCGGGCGTCGGCCGCAAACCCGGCTTCGCCGCCACCGACCCCAACTCCACCACGTGCGACACGATCTCGATGCCGAGGGCCTGCCTCACCAGCGCCTTCGCCACCGTCCCCACTGCCACCCGCGCAGCCGTCTCCCGCGCACTCGCCCGCTCCAGAATCGGCCGCGCATCGGTGTGACCGTACTTCTGCATGCCCGCCAGGTCGGCGTGACCCGGACGCGGACGCGTCAACGGGGCGTTACGGGCCTGACTCGCCAACTCGTCCGCATCGACCGGATCAGCGGCCATCACCGTCCGCCACTTCGGCCACTCCGAATTACCCACCCGAATCGCCACCGGACTACCCAACGTCAACCCGTGCCGCACACCACCGACAACCTCGACCTCATCCTGCTCGAACGCCATCCGCGCACCCCGGCCATACCCCAACCGACGACGCGCCAACTCACCCGCGATATCGGCAGTGCTCACCGCCACCCCGGCCGGCACCCCCTCCAACAACGCCACCAGAGCCGGACCATGCGATTCACCTGCAGTCAGCCAACGCAACACCGCGTCAGTCTGTCACGCCCGGTCCCGGCAACGGCACCGTGCCCGACCCGTCCCGCCCTGCGGACGACGAGGTTCCCCCGGCGGGGCACCGGCACCGGTCACGACCAGTCGAAGCGCATCCCCAACCGCTGTTCCAGCGCCGCGTTGTGCGGGGCGAAGTGGGCACTCAGCTCTTCCCGTACCTGATCCGGCATGGCGCTGCTACGCCGGTGGTTGTGCGCCTCGTACGCGGCGAGCTGGTGCGGGGGCAGGCCGAGGAAGTCCAGCACCCGGGCGTACGTGGCGGCCGGCTCGGCGTACAGCGTCTCGCTGGGCAGGATCAGCAGCTGGGAGCGGTCGAACCGGTCCAGCCACGGCGTCAGGTGCTCCAGGTAGCGGCCCCGGGCGCGGTAGGTGTACCAGTCGTACGCCTCGCTGAAGTACGTCGGGTCGGCGATCAGCCTCTCCCGCTCCCCCGCCGTCCGTTCCTCCTCCCGGGCCAGCGCCTCGGCGAAGTCCAGCGGTTCCCTGCCCTCGGTACGCCGTTCCTTCCAGTGCGAGTACGCCCGCTCCACCGGGTCCCGGAGCAGGAAGATCAACCGGACGTCGGGCATCAGCTCCGCCACCCGCTGCGGGACGAGCGGGTGGAACATGTACAGCGGCGCGGCCTCACCGACGCGGACCGGCCCACCGTGCCGGCGTTCCAGGGCCTGCCGGTGCCGGACCGTCGGAAAGTGCGACCGGTACCACGCCTCGCCCCGGCCCCAGTTCTCCTCGAAGTAGTGCGAGGTCTTGGTGTTCCAGGCCGGGAAGAGCCGGGGCACCAGGGGGTGCGCCAGCAGGTAACGCCACAGCGAGGTGGTGCCGCCCCGCTTGGTGCCGGTGATCAGGAAGTCCGGCAGCGGTCGACGGTCGCTGGTGCGTTCGCCGTACCGGACCAGCGAGCTGCGCACCTGGTGGGTCACCTGGTGCGGGACCACACCCTTGAGGCGGTCGCGGATCGTCATCGTCTCCCTCTCGTCACGCCGGTTTCGGCCTGAGCATCGTCACGGCGGTCCGCACCGTACGCCGGACCCGCCGGTCCAGCAGCAGCCCGACGGCGACGACCGCCAGCACCACCAGAGCCAGCGCCAGGCCGGCCACACCCCGGCCGGCGACCAGCGCGCTGAGCACCGCCACCACGGCCGCGCCGCCGCCGGCCCCGACCGCCGCCCAGCCCACCGAGCGGGTAAGCAGCGGCTCGCCGATCGCCACCCGGGCGGCGATCGCGGCCAGCACGTTCTCGGCGACCACGCCAGCCGTCCAGGCGTACGCCGCGCCGAGCGCCCCGTGGTCGGGGATGAGCAGGAAGCCCAGCCCGACGGTGAGCGCCAGCCCGACCACGGTGGCCTGGAGGTGGCGGGCGCTGTTGCCGCTCATCAGCAGCATCGTCTGCACGATGCCCACCCCCGAGTTGACCAGCATCGCACCGGCGAGCACCGCCAGCGGGGCGGCCCCGACGGTGAACCCGTCGCCGAAGAGGCTGAGGAACCCGGGTGCGAACACCGCCAGCAGCAGGTACGCCGGCCAGGACAGCAGGATGATCACGACGGTGACCCGCCGGTAGACCAGCGCCGCGTCGGCGGTGCGCCCCTGCCCGAGCAGCCGGGACAACTGGGGTGCGACGGCCACCCGCAACCCCTGCATGATCAGCAGCCCGGCCAGGGCGTACCGGCCGACCGCGCCGAAGACGCCGGACTCGTCCGCGCCGGCCAGCGCGGAGGTGAGCAGCACCCCGACCCACATGCTGCTGGCGTCGATGGCCGCTGACACCGCCCGGGGCAACGCGAAGCCCCAGAGGGTACGCCAGTCCGCGCCGTCCGGCCGTAGCCGCGCCCCGGCGAGCAGGCCGAGGGGCCGCAACAGCAGGACGGCGGCGGCGACCACGGCCAACGCCACCGGCAGCAGCCAGCCGCCGAAGCCGACGGCCACCCCGGCGCCGGTGGCGACGGTCGCCAGCAGCAGGGCGGGTCGGGCCAGCGGCACCAGCACGTACTGGATGCCGACCACGGCGGTCACCGGCCGGACCGCCCGGACGGCGGCGAGCAGCACGGTCATCGCCACGGTCACCGGCAGGGCGAGGAACGCCAGCCGCAGCAGTGTCGGCCCGTCCGACCGCTCGAAGAAGACCGGGGCGAGCCGGTCGGCGGTGAGCGCGCCCACCGCCGCCACGACCCCGGTGAGCAGGAGCACCGGCAGCAACGCGACCGGCAGCAGCCGGGCGGCGTCGCCGTCGACGCCGATCCGACGTCGGGGCAGCGCCCAGACCAGGGCGGTGTCCGCACCGGCGCAGCAGACCGCGCCCAGGATGGAGACCACGCCGATGGCGGTGAAGAGCGCACCGGAACCGTCGGTGCCGAAGCCGCGCACGATGACCACGGTGAGCAGGAAACCCAACGCGCCGTTGACCGCCGCGCCGACCAACCCGACCGCACCGCTGCGGGCGCTACGCCGTACCTCGCCGGCACCGCCCGTCGCGTCGGTCCCGTCGGCGACCGCCGGGTGCGCCCCCGGATCGGCGGAGCGGCGGTCGAGCTGCCGGGGCACCGCCGGAGTGGTTCCGGTTCCCGGTCGTCTCATCCCTGCTCCCTGCCGTCGTCGGTGCGGGTCTGGTCCCCGGTGTCGCGCTGGTCCCGGACGTGGGGCCGGCCGTCGGCCGGATTGCCAAGTGGGGTGTCGCCACCGGTGCGGGCGGGTTGCACCACCGTCGGCGCGTCCACCCCGCCGGCAGGCCGGGGACCGCTGACAGTGGTCGCCGCCGGAGGCCGGGCGGGAACCGGCGGCGGAGCAGGGCTCGGCGTCGGAGCCGGAACCGGGGTCGAGGTCGGAGCCGGGGTCGGGATCGGGGTCGGGGTCGGGGCCGGAACCGGGGTCGAGGTCGAGGTCGGAACCGGAGTCGGAGCCGGAACCGGGGTTGAGGTCGGAACCGGAGCATGGGCCGGAGCCGGAGACACGATCGGGCCCGGGGCCGGCCCGGCGGTCGGAGCTGCCGTCGGAGACGGCGCGGGGGGCGGCGTCGCAGCGGCGGTCGGGGACGACGGCTGGTCGGGAACCGGCGGTCGGGCCGGCCCGGGAAGGGGGATCGCGGTCCGGCGGGGCATCGGGTCGGGAACCTGCCCGGCTGGCGGGGGTGGGGGCGTGACCGGAGGCGGGGTCGGCGACGCTCCCCGGTTCGACGCCGGGGCGGGTGCGCAGGGGCGGGCCGGGGCCTGGGCCGGGGGCCAGGACGGGAGCGGGGCTGCTGGCCGGCCCGGAGCCGACGTCGACGGCGGGACCGGGGGCCCGACCGGGGACGTCGTCGCGGACGGAGCCGGGGTCCGGGGTGCCGGCGCAGGTGGGGCCGGAGTTGCCGGCGGGACCGGGGTTGCCGTCACCGGCGACACCGAGGCGCGGGGCGGGACCGAGGTTGCCGTCACCGGCGACACCGGGGCGCGGGGCGGGACCGGGGACGCCGCCACGGGTGGAGTCGGGGATCGGGGCGGGGCGGTGGGTGCCGGCGCGGGCGAAGCGGGGGGTGGCGCGGCGGCGGTGGCCCGGGTCGGCCGGGGTGGCACGGTGGCGGCGGCCCGGATCGGCGGGATCGCGACGGCGGCCGACGCCCGGGCCGGCACGGCAGCCGTTCCGGTCGCCGTGGCCGCACCGCCGGACGCCGTGCTGCCGGACGCCGTACCGCCCGACGTCGTGCTGCCAGACGCCGTGCTGCCGGACGCCGTACCGCCCGACGTCGTGCTGCCGGACGTCGTGCTGCCGGACGCCACGGTGCCGGCGGCCGGGGACGGCACGCCGACGCCGGCCGGCGCGGGGCGGGACGTGCGGGCGTCGACGACCCCGGGCGCGAGGGTCACCGCGCGGTTCACCGGCCCGCTGACCGCCGCCAGCCCGGCCCCGACGGCGAAGAAGATGACCGACATGTTCGGGTCGATGTAGGCGTACACCGGGATCACCACCAGGGCGATCACCGGGATGGTGCTCAGCCACTGCCCGGCCGGGGAGACCGCGCCGGCCAGCCGCTTGGCGATCAGCGCCAGCCAGCCCAGGAAGGCGATCAGGGCTGGAACGCCGTGGCTGTAGAGCACCTGCCAGATCATCCCCTGGGTGCCCAGCGGTTCCTCGGCGAGCGTGGTGTCGACGCTGTTCGGTGCGCCGTACCCGAGCAGGGGCGAGCGTTCGACGGCCTGGAGGGTACGGACGTAGAGGTCCATCCGGTCGACGTTGGTGTCGGTGCTGCTGACCCGGTTGTCGATCAGCTCCTGCACCGGCACCACCAGGCTGACCACCCAGACGAGCAGCACCAGTCCACCGATCGAGGCGATCAGCTTGGCGTTGCCGCGGATCAGCGCCCGCAGGCCCAGGTAGGTCAGCCCGGCACCGAGGCCGAGGAACATGCCCCGGTTGAGGGTCATGAACGCCGGCACCATCGACAGCGGCAACGACACCAGCAGCGCCACCCGGAACTTGCCGGTACGCACCGAGGTCAGGTACGCCAGCACGCACGGCACCAGCAGCGCGTAGGCCGTACCCCAGTTGTTGGTGTACGGGTAGGGCGCGGCGGTCCGGTAGATCGGGGCCCGGGAGACCGGGTTGAACTCGTTGGCCCGCACGTGGGTCAACGCCTGGATGAACCGTTCCCCCGACATGCTGCCCGGCAGCAGCATCTCCACCGGGGTGGTGAGCTGGAAGCGGGGGGCCAGCACGGCCAGCCAGCCGAGGGCGACCACGCCCAGCCAGTACCAGCCGAGCGGGCGGAGCACCTGCTCCCAGGGGACGCCGTCGCGGACCAGGTTGTAGACGTAGACGCAGACGATCAGCGCGGTCAGCATGAAGCCGAAGCGCAGCCCGGAGGTGAGGTAGGCGGTGGCCCGTTCGAGCCGGGTGAAGCTGAGCAGCACCAGGGCGAGCAGCACCAGCCAGCAGGCGGTGCCGGCGGGCAGCGCCACCCGACCCCGGGTGACCATCAGGCCCAGCAGCACCACCCCGAACACCGACCAGCCGAGATAGAAGCCGCCGAGCATCCACCACAGCGGGACCAGCCCGAACATGGCCAGCAGCGGCCAGGTGGGCAGCGGCGGCGGCCCGGCGAGTGATCCGGGCACCCGCCGGTCAGACACCCCGGCCCCGGCGTTGGGCGAGCTGCAGCACCCGCTCCCCCGACAGCAGCCCGAGCACCACCGGGACGGTCACCAGCACCCGCTTCTCCCGGGGGTTGAGCCGGATCACCCGGCCGAGTTCCCGTACCGCTTCGCCGCGCCGCCGGCCGGAGGCGAGGGCGAACGCGATCTGCCCGTGCAGCCGGGCCAGCCCGGTACGGCTGCCGGCCAGCTCGGGGTGCTTGTCGAGCAGGTAGCGGGTGGCCTCGACGATGGTCGCCCAGCGGCCGAAGAAGAACGAACCGCCGTGCCAGTCGACCACCACCAGCACCTCGGGCACGATCACCACCGGGCCGTGCCCGGCGATGCGCAGCAGCCACTCGTAGTCCTCGCCGTAGCCGCCGGGCAGTTGCTCGTCGACCGGGCCGATGGCCTCCCAGGTGGTGCGCCGGATGAGGATGGTGCTGGAGTGCACCTCCATGATCCGGTCCTCGACGAAGTCGGGCAGGCCGACCTCGGTCCGGTCGAGCTGCCGTTCCTTGGCGATGCCCGGCCCCTCCAGCCGGATGCCGCAGCTCGCGGCGGCGGCGTCGGGCCGCTGCGCCAGCAGCTCCACCTGCCGGCGCAGCTTCGCCGGCAGCCAGTGGTCGTCGTCGTCGCAGAAGGCGATCAGGTCGGCGGTGGCGGTGTCGAAGCCGGTGTTCCGGCCGCCGGGCAACCCCCGCCGGTGGGTGTTGTGGACGTACCGCAGGGTGCGCCCGGCCGGCACGTCGACGTCCAGTTCCCGCAGGTCGGTGTGGTCGTAGACGACGACGCACTCCACCGGTCCGGGGTAGTCCTGGTCGAGCACCGCGCGCACGGCCCGTTCCAGCAGGCCGGGCCGGTCCCGGGTGGCGATCACCACGGTCACCGGCGGGTACGCGGTGGTGGTCGGCTCAGTCACGCTTCTCTCCCGTCACCACGAACCCGACCGGTTCGACGCCCACCGAGCGCAGCCGTTCCACCAGTTGACCCAGCCGGCCGGTGCGGGTCTTGTCGCGGGCGGCGACCAGCACGGCCCGTCCCTCCCGGGCGGCTCGGACACCCCGTTCGTCGTGCAGGGCGGGTGGGGCGTCGATCACGGTGACCCCGGCGGCCACCGGGGCCTCCAGCGGGACCAGGCGTACCGCGCCGGCACCGATGCGGACCTGCTCACCGTCGGTGGCGGCGGGGGCCTCCTTGGGCAGCACCCGGGGGATGATCTCGGTCTTGTCCGCCGAGGTGGTGGTGGAGCGGTAGACGCCACCGTTCTTCGGGTCGTCGGTGGGGAACGGCCGGGGCTTGCGGACCGGCGGGATGACCATGGTGTCCTCCGGGTTGCCGCCGGTGGCCGGGGTGGTGGCCGGGGCCGGGACGCTGCTGGGCATCGGCCGGGGGCGGGGCACCCGGGGCCGGGTCTGCTCGACGGCCGGGTGCCGGCGCTGCGCGTCGGTGAGCAGCGCCCGGATGCGCTCCCGGCTCTCCGGGGCGACGCCCAGGCGTACCTCGTGCCCGGACTGGGCCAGTGCCGCGGCGACCCCGGCGGTGACCTGTTCCCGCTGCTCGTCGGCGGCGCTGGAGAGCAGGACCAGGGGCAGCGGGGTCGGTCCGTCCACCCACCGGCCCAGGGCCAGCACCAGGTAGCGCAGGTCGGTGTCGGAGAGCCGGCCCGAGCGGTCCCGCCCGACGGTGCCCAGCAGCGGGGCACCGACCAGCGCGGAGGCTTCACCGGCGGTGCGGACCCGGCGGTCCATGGACTCCCGGACGAAGGCGACCAACCCGCCGACGAGCAGGCCACCGAGGAGCCCGGCGACCAGGATCAGCGGGGCGGCGTCCCGGCTCGACGGGACGGGCGCGCGGGCGGCGCTGGTGACCGAACCGGGGCTCAGGTCCGCCGAAGCGATCTTGGAACGCTGCTCGGCGAGGGTGGCGAGCTGGTCGTTGAGCGCCCGTAGCTGGTCGAGCAGGGCGCTGGTGCGCGGCGACGGGCTGGACGAGCCCTGGTTGGCCGGCAACGACCGCTGGGTGGTGGTGCGCTGGCTGGTGACCAGGGCGATGGTCTCGTCGTACGACTTGAGCACCGCGGCGCGCTGGTTTTCGTACATGCCCTTGCGTAGTTCGAGGTACGACTCGGCGGCGCCGTTCGCGCCGTTGACCGCCTCGGTCTCGCTGTGCCCGGCGTAGCTGAACCGCATCACCTGCCCGCCGACGGGCGTCTCCACGGTGAGCGAGTCGGCCACGGAAGTGGTGTCCCGGCCGGTGATCGAGGCGACCTTGTCGATGACGTCGTTGCTGGTGGCGATCCCGCTCTCGGCGGTCATGTTGACCGCCCGGTCGGCGCCGCCGGAGGGCACCGAGAACGGGTCGGTGACCACCGGACGGACCACCACGGCCGTGGTGGCGGTGTAGGTGGCCGGGAAGACCAGCAGGTAGGCGGCCACCAGTAACAGCACCAGCCCGGTCGCGGCGAGCACCGTGCGCCACCGCCGCAGCGGAATGCGGGCCAACTCGGCCAGGCCGACCGGGCGCTGCCGGGCGGGAGTGACGTCGGTCACATCCATCAGTCAGGTCCTCTTGCGATGCGAGGGGTGGGCAGGTCGGCGCGGGCCGACGACGGCCCCGGGGCGAGCCGCTGGTTGTCCCATTGTCGCCGACCGCTCACCTGTGGTCGACAGCCGACCGGCCCCCTGCGCCACGGGCGGTCCGCCGGTGTCCGGGACACCGGCGGACCGCCCGTGGCAGGTGCGGCTTCAGGAGGTGGCGAAGAACAACGTCTTGCTCGACCAGTCCACGTCGCCGCCGGCCGGTGCGATCTCCACCGAGGCGGCGCCGTCGACGGCGGTCTCGTCGAACGGCACGGCCCGCAGGGAGCCGTTGGTGTTGCCGTAGACGATCTTACCGTCGACCCAGGCCATCCCCCGCACGTTGCCCCAGTTCAGGCCCACGCTGGGCAGGGTGAACTCGGTGCAGCCGACGATGTAGCCGTCGGGCTCCAGGTACCTGTAGAACAGCTTGTTGGTACCGGCCTTGGTGTAGTACATCCGACCGTCGAGGTAGAACGCGCCGGCCATCGTGGCGGGGTTGAACCAGTCGTTGTAGCCACTGCTCACCCAGGGTGCGCCCACCGTGCCGCCGGTGAACATCGACACACCCAGGTAGCTGCCGCCGGCGGCGGTCGCGTCGGTCTTCGACCAGTAGAGCTTGTTGCCGACCGAGAAGGCCGCGCCGGACGCGGTGAGGTTCGCCTGCGCGCTGGCCACCGGGGTGCCCAGGGTGGTGCCGTTGAACGACACCTTGGCGGTCTGCCCGTTGCCGGTCCCGACGTACAGGTAGCCCGAGGACGCCGTCGGCGCGTTGGTCGCCGCGACGGTACGGCCACCGGCGAGCGGGAACAGGCCCAGCCGCCCGTGGTACTCGTTGCCGAGGCCGTCGGAGTCGAAGCCGGCGTAGAGGCCGGTGCTGCCCCGCCACAGCTCCCACATGATCGGGCCCCAGGTGGTGGTGCCCGCCGGGGCGCCCGAACGGGTCGGGTTCCAGACCAGCGGCAGGCCGTTGATCGGGTCCAGCGCGCCGAGCCCGAACCGGTTGATCGCGCCGCTGCCGGCCGAGTCGTTGCCGTTGGCGTTGCTCAGCCAGCGGAAGTGACCGCCGACGTAGACCACGTTGTCGGCCACCTCGACGGAGGTCACCGAGTCGGTGCCGGTGTAGTTGACCCAGGTGGCGTCCATGGCCGTACCCCGGTCGGCGGTCTCGAACCGGGCGATGGCGTCGCAGTACGCCCCGTCGCCCCGGCCACCGTCGGCGATGATCACGAAGTACGTGCCGTCGTCGGAGAAGTCGACGTCGCGGGCGTAGAACGGGAACGAACCGCTGTAGCAGGGCGCCACGTAGCGCTGGGTGCTCCAGTTGGCGACCGTCGGGGTGCCGTCCAGGTCGACGACCACCACCTGGTTGCGGGGCTGGCCGTTGACCTCGGTGAAGTTGCCCACCGCGACCAGCGTCTTGCCGTCGGGGGCGACGGCCAGGCCCCAGACCAGCTCGCTGCTGGCGCGGGCGACGCTGGCGTCGATCTGGAAGCTCGGGTCGATCGCGCCGGTGGTCGCGTCGAGCCGGGCCAGCAGCGAGTGCTCGGTGCCGTTGACCCAGTGGAACGCGCCGGCGATGTAGAGCTTGTTGCCGACCACGACGGTACGGCGGACCAGGCCGCCGTCGCTGCGGCCGACCCAGCTGGCGACCGTCGCGCCGGTCACCGGGTCGAGCTGGACGAGGTTCTTGCGGCTGACCCCGTTGACGTTCTTGAACGCGCCACCGACGATCAGCTTGCCGTCGGGGCTGGCGGCGAGGGCGTGCACCGCGCCGTCGAGCGTGGGGCTGAAGTCGGCCTTGAGCGCCCCGCTGGTCCGGTCGTAGGCGAACAGGTAGTTGCGTGAGGTCCAGCTGGTGGCGCCGGCGGCCTTGACCGAGGTGAAGGAACCGCCCACGTAGATCGTGTTGCCGATCTCGGCGAACGCCTTGGTGTCGCCGTCCTGCGCGTGCGGAATGTTGTCCGCCGGGTTGGCCGAGGTGAGGGTGCTGGTTACCGGGGTGAGATCCGCCGCGTGGGCGGGCGCGGCCAGGAGGCCGACCGCGAGCACCGGTGCGGCGAGCACGGCGAACCACCGCCGCCACACCGGTCGAGACGTTCTGTGAAGCACTGGCGCCCCCAAAAAAGAAGTGAGATCGTGCGTAGCTTGCTCTGCCCGGACATTTCCCACCATCAACCGACCGGTCCGGTCGGCCACCGGCTCGGCCCTGTCCTGCCGTACGGGTCGCGTCCGGACGACCCACGCAGGACGAGAATCGCGCATCGACCGGCGGAGCCCACCACCGGGCCGCCCGTCCCCGATCGGCCTCACGCCGCCTCCGCCCACCGGAACGCCGGGACGACTCCGGTGGCGGTCACCGTCCAGGCCGCCGCCCGGGTCAGGTCGTCGGCGGTGACCGCGTCGGCCTCCCGGGCCAGCACCAGTCCGCGTCGGTCGAGCTCCCGGGCCATCTCCACCTGGTGGTCGTCGACGTGTTCGCCGTGGCGGGCCCGGCGCGGCACGTACACGGCGCGGTGGCCGGCGCGCATCGCGGCCAGCGCCGACCCCACCCCGGCGTGGGTGACGATCACGTCGGCCTCCCGCATGGCCTGCTGCATCTCGGCGTACGGCACCTGCCGGCGGGCACCGGCCGGCATCCGGGGGATCCGGGTCGCGCCGACCTGCCAGAGCACCTCCGCCTCGGCGGGCACCACGTCGACCAGGCGTTGCAGCAGACGCGGGAAGCCGAAGCGGTCCTGGGTGCCGAGGGTCACCACGATCTTGGACAGGGGGCGCGGGGCGGCGGGCGCGGGCGCGTACCCGTCGAAGATGGAACCGCCGTAGCGCCACCGGCCGTTCGCCCAGCCCGGGTACTGCGTGTAGAGCCGGGTCCGGGGCACCCGGGCGACCAGCCGACCGGTCAGCGACGGGCCGACGGTGCGGGTGGCGCTCTCGATGTAGTGGCAGTCCAGGCCGTGCCGGGCGGCGGGCAGGAAGAACGACATGGCGACGCTGGCACCGGTGCTGATCACCCGGCGGAACCGCCCGTCGCAGAGCACCCGGCGGGCGGCCAGCAGGTCGCGCAGCGCACCCACCGGATCGCGGGTGCTCGCCGGGGGTACGTGGATGACCTCGTGCCCGTCGAGCAGTGACCGGCTCTGCGGTGAGTCGAACGTCGCCCACACGCAGTCGTGCTGCACCCCGAGCCGGGGCAGCAGGTCGTGCAGCTCGGCGAGGTGCCCACCGGTGGAGGCGACGAGGAGGGTGGTCACGGCGGTGGCCCAACTTCTGTGCGAGGAGGGGTGGGGGCCGGGTCCGGACGGCGCGGGAACGGGTCGCGCCCACCGGACGGGGGTACGGGTCAGGTGCCGGTCAACATCCGGTCGTCGTCGGTGGTATCCGTCGGCACCGGGGCCACGGGGCGGCGGACCCGACCGTCGGCGACCAGCACGGCGAGCACCATCACGCCGGTCAGCAGGGTGCCGAAGAACCACCCGCCGAACACGTCGGTGAGCCAGTGCTTCTCGGCGTAGATGCGGGTGTAGCCCTCCACCGAGACCAGCACGGCCAGGGCGGTGACCAGGCCGATCAGCACCCGACGCGGCAGCCGCCAGGTCAGCGCGGCCAGCACCAGGATGGTGCCGAAGGTCATCAGCACCCGGCCACAGCCGCCGGAGGGGTAGGTGCCCAGGTCGGTCGGCGGGTGGCCCCGGTCGACGACCTTCGCGAGGATCGTCTGGGTGTACTGCTCGACGACGAACTGCAGCGGCATCGCCACCAGCGGGATCCACCAGCGGCGACGCCGCCAGGCGATGGCGAAGCCGATCGCGGCCACCACGGTCACCCACTTGAGCGGGTAGCGGTCGCCGATCGGGGAGATGAACAGGTTGACGTCCTCCCAGAAGCCGACCCGGTGGGCGTGCACGTAGTCGAAGACCCGGTGGTCGACGTGGGGTTCGAGCCGGGAGATCGCCTCACCGACGGGCCAGCACACGGCGACGACCGCCGAGCACCCGGCCAGCAGCACCACCACGGCCGCGCCGACCCGGCCGAACGCGGCGGTCAGCCCGGACAGGGCGATCCGGAACCGTTCGGCCGTCCGGCCGGTGGCGACGGCCGACATCCAGCGGGACGCCAGCACCGGAACGACCAGCAGCGGCACCAGCACCGCCAGCACGGCCAGCAGGTAGACGATGGTCACCGGAAGTCACCGCCGCCCACACGGCAGGTGACCGGGGCATGGTCCACCCCGGGCTGAATGACACGTGACGATCCCATCGTGCTCCCTGATTGTGCCGGCCGTCGGCCGGGCCTCCCCCACACCTGCGCCCCGGACGAGGTCCCCACGTCGTCCCGGGCCGGACCGACCACGCCGTCACCGGCCAGTAGTCGTCGAGTGGGGCCACCCTAGTGGAACGTGAGGCGGCTTCGGTAGCGGCGGTGACGGCAGTGAGGGCTTTTCGCCGTTTTTCCGGTCGGGACCCCGACACTTGTCCCAGCCCACGGGAAACCGCCGGTCAGGGGCGGGGCGTGCCCAGCCGGTCGGCGAGCGTGTGCAGCAGCGCGGGGTGCAACTTCGCACTCCAGCCACCCCCGCCGGCGGCCAGTTCCGCCGTCCGCAACCACAGCTCGACAAGATAGGCGTCGGCGACGAACTGACACCCCGCCGGGTCCAGGCCGAACGCCGCACCGTGCCGGTCCAACAGCTCGACCATCTCCCCGGTCGCCCCCGCCACGTCCCGGCCGCCCAGCGACAGGGCGCTCTGGAACCCGTGGTGGGCGAGATCGAAGCCGAGCGGCCGGTCGGCGCCGCTGTTCTCCCAGTCCCAGACGACCAACCGCCCACGGTGCCGGCCGAGGTTCCACGGCACCCAGTCGCCGTGCCAGTGGCCGAACTCCACCGGCCGGTCGCCGTCGCGGGCGGCCAGGGCCGCCACCGCCGCGACCACCGGACCACCGGCGGTCGCGGCCCGCGCGGTCAGGTCGTCCAGGAACGCCGAACCGCGCAGCGGCCGGGGTGTCGACGGCGGACCACCACGCCGGGCCACCGCCAGCATCGCGGCCACCTCCGGGCGCAGCGGACGACGGGGGCGGCGCACCCGGGCCGGCATCGGCTCGACCAGGGTCACCGCCAGGTCACCCCAACCCACCTCGTCCAGCAGCCGGGGTACGTCCGGGAAGTCACCACCGTCGCGGGGCAGATCCCGCAGCGCGGCGGCCTCCGCGCGCACCATCGCCCGGGTCGCGTCGTTCCACCCGATCTTCGCGTACGCCCGGGCGACGCCCCGGTCGTCGAAGAGCTGCAACGTCGGCTTGTGGTGCGGGTCCGGCGGCCGGATGCCGATCGCGGCGTGCAGCGGTCGGCCGGCCAGCCGGCCCAGGTGCTCGGCGAGCAGCAGCTCGGCCGGGTCGGCGTCGGTGGGCACCGCCACGGTCAGCACCGGCATCCGGGCCAGCCCGGTCGCCCCGAGCCCGGCCAGTATCCCGACGGCCAGCCGGTTGGCCCGCACCCGGGGCGGGCGCAACGCGTTGTACGCCAGCGTCGACGCCGCGCCGACCCGGCGGGAGGCGAGCGGAAGCAGGAACCTGGCCCGCTCCACCGAGGGCACCACGGCGTACCGGACGACCGGGCGGTGGGTGGCGGGCACCGGGTCCGGCGGCATGCCGAGCCAGAGCCGGGGGTCACCGAAGATGGCCCGGGTCACCCAGCCCACGCCGTCCTGCCGGGTCCGTGGGTCCGTCGCCACCGTCATGCCCTCCACCTGTCCCGCCCGACCGCCGCGCGCTGGCGGCCACGATAGGACCAGCGGACAAGCCGCCGCCCGGCGGGCCGTGACCCACCGGGCGGCGTACGACGTGCCGGGCGGCTCAGCGCTGCCAGACGCGGACGTAGTCGACCCGGAAGTCGGCCGGGAAGCGGGTGGCCGCGTCGGGGTCGCCCAGCCAGCCGCCGACCTGGAAGTTCAGCCGCAGGTTGAACGGCTTGTTGAACGCCTCGTCGAACCACGGGGTGGTGCTGCGGTCCCGCTGCCAGACCTGGCGGCCGTCGATGTACCAGCGGATCACCCCCGGCTCCCACTCGGTGGTGTACGTGTGGAAGCCGTCACCCGGGTAGCCGGTCGGGAAGTCCCACCGCTGGTCCTGCTTGACCGGCGTGTAGTCGTAGAAGATCGCCTGGGTGGCGGCCCCGTGCAGGGACGACCCGCCGGGCAGCTCCACCACGTCGATCTCGCCCTTGCCACCGTCGTCGGGACGCAGCCAGAACGCCGGCCAGAGCCCCTTGGAGTCGGTAGGCCCGTTGGGCGACTTGGCCCGCATCTCGAACCGGCCGTACGTGAACGACGCCTTGCCGATGGTGTCCAGGTAGCTCTGGGTGTACTGCCGGGTCTGCGAGCTGCACACCGCGGTCTCCCGCTGGGCGCGCAGGGTCAGCACCCCGTCGGCGACGAAGGTGTTGTCCGGGTCGTCGACGTTACAGCCCTTGTCGATGTCGCGGCCCTCGTTGTCGCGCAGGTTCCACCGCTTGAGGTCGACCGTGGGCCCGGTGAACTCGTCGGACCAGACCAGCCGCCAGCCGGGCACGTCGGTGCCGGGGCGCACGGTCGGCGTCGGGCGTGGGGTGGCCGTGGTCGGCGCGGGCGGGCTGACCGTCCGCGTCGGCTTCGGCGACGGTGACGGCGACGTCCGCGTCGGCGACGGGGCGGCGGTGGTCGGTGCCGCCGTGGTGGCCGGCGGCCGGGTCGGCGTCCGGTCGCCGCGCTGGTAGGTCAGCACCAGGCTCGGTCGGATGGCGGCCTTGGCGTTCTCCCGCGAGGCCCAGTAGATCCGGGTGTTCCAGTTCTCCTGGGTCAACGCGAAGGTGACCGGACCGTTGCCCGTGACGGCGGCGGAGACGTCCCACTCGTTGTAGCCCTGGGCGACCCGGTCGACGGCCGAGAGCACCGGGCCCAGAGTGGGTCGGTAGGCCCATTGGCCGGCGCCGACGGCGGTGCCCTGGGCGGCGTGGGCCCGCACCCGGGAGGAGAACTGCTGCCACGCGTACACCCGCAGCGACGCCTTGACGTCGACCGCGTCGGCGGGCAGGCCCCGCACCTGGAACTCCAGCACCGCGTCGCGCCGGCCGTTGCGGTTGCCGTCGCACAACTGCGGGCAGCTGGCCAGGGTGGTCTTGATCCCGTTGTCGCCGTCCTGCGGCACCTGGGTGACAGTGGTGTCCGCGACGGCGGAGAGTGTGATCGGTGGCACCTCGGCGGCGATCAACGGCATCATCGTGGCCGTGATGCCGCCGACTGCGGTGACGCTCAGGACACTGAGGACGACCGCCTTGCGTCGACCGCTGATGGCCGGAAGTGCGCGGTGGATTCCGTGCCGGCTCAAGGAACACTCCCCGGGTGGGCGACGATTACCGGCAGCAGCGTATCCACCACGGCTGGATATGGCAGGTCGGAAATCAGAGTGGCGACACGACTTAACCAAAGAATAAGGGAACAGGGGTTGCTTTTCGGCAGGCCAGCAAACGAATGCCGCTTCGGCGAGGTTACGCCTGATTGACCGGAAAGTCGGCGATGCGGTGACGACCGGCCGCCGGTGGGTCAGCCGCGGGCCGCCGCCAACGCCGCCCGCATCGCGTCCACCGGTGCCGGCACCCCGGTGAACTGGGAGAACTGGCCGACGGCCTGGGCCAGCAGCAGATCCAGCCCGGAGACCACCCGCCGGCCGGCGGCCTGCGCCGAGGCCGCCAGCGGGGTCGGCCACGGGTCGTACAGGGCGTCGAAGAGCACCGTGGACGGTCCCCAGTCGACCCCGGTCGCGACCGGGTCGGCCACCCCCTTGGGCACGGTGGAGACGACCAGGTCGGCGCGGGTGTGCGCGACGGCGTCGGACCAGGCGGCCGACACCAGCTCCACCCCGACCGCCGACGCCACCGGCCGCAACTGCGCCACCGCCTCCGCGCGCCGGGCCACCACGGTCACCTCGGTCGCGCCGAGCCGGGCGGCGGCGGCCAGGGCGGCACGGGCGGTGCCGCCGGCGCCGAGCACCGTCACCGTGGCACCGGGGCGTACCCCGGCCCCGGTCAGCACGTCCACCATGCCGGTGACGTCGGTGTTGTCGGCGTACCACGAGCCGTCGGGACGACGGACCAGCGTGTTGGCCGCGCCGACGGCGGCGGCGACCGGCGACGCGGTGGCGGCCACCGCGAGCGCCGCCTCCTTGCCCGGCATCGTCACCGACAGCCCGGCCCACTCCGGGCCCAGGCCGGTGACCAGCGCCGGCAGCTCCTGCGCCCCGCACTCGATCCGGGTGTACGACCAGCCGTCGAGCCCGGCGGCGACGTAACCCGCGTTGTGGATCACCGGGGAGAGGGAGTGCGCGATCGGCTTGCCGAGCACCGCCGCCCTCACCGGCAGTTCTCGCCGCTCAGCACGCCGTTGGTGCACATCTTGCGTTGCAGCTCGCGGAAGTCGGCGTCGGTGGTGCCGTAGCCCATGGTGCCCTTCTTGTCGATGGTCATGAAGTAGACCCAGGTGCCGTTGGGCGGGCTCATCGCCCCCTTGAGGGCGTCCTCGCCGGGGTTGCTGATCGGGGTGATGGTCAGGCCGTCCGCGCCGTGCGTCCGGTACGGGTTCCTCGGGTCGTTCAGCTCGGACTGCTTGAGGATGTCGGAATCCTTCGGGTTCTTGCCCTGCAACCGCAGCCAGTAGTTGATCGCGCTGTCGATCTCCAGGCACTTGCAGTGGTAGCGGTCGGTGTAGACCCGGTTGTAGATCACCCGGGCCACCTTCGGCATGTCCTCGTGGTTGACCGACTCGGCCTGCGCGATCGACGCGGTGATCAACGCCTCGTACGGCGAGATGCCCCGGTCGGCCTCGACCGTCTCGACGAACTTCATCTCCCCGGTCACGTCGAGGAACTTGTCCACCATCAGCGACAGGATCTGCGGGGCGGTCGCCTTCGGCGGCAGCTCGTAGGTGGCCGGGAAGAGGAAGCCCTCCAGGCTGCGCGGCCCCTTCTTGCCGTCCTTGCGGTTGAACCAGAACTCCGGCACGCCCAACTTGACCGGGTCCTTCGCGGCGGCCTTGAACTCGGCGACCGGAATCTTGGTCTCCTTGGCCAGCAGGTCGTAGATGGCCAGCGTGATCATGCCCTCGGGAATGGTGACCCCGTTGACCACCCGGCTCTTCGGGTCCAGCAGCAGGGCGAGCGCGTCGGTGGCGCGCATCTCCTTCTTGACCTTGTACCGGCCGACCTGGATGTTCTTGCTGAGCGCGTTGTCGTCGGCCGCTTCGACGAAGGCCTTGGTGCTCTTGACCACACCGGCGTCGTAGAGGGAGTTGCCGATGTCCGTGGCGGTGTCGCCCTGCTTGACGTCGACCAGCGCCTCACCGGTGCCCGGCCCGTCGAAGTCCGGGGTGATGAAGTGGTTACGGATCCGGTCGAAGCCGTAGAAGGCCCCGCCGCCGATGCCACCCAGCAGCACCAGGGCCATGAACAGGGCGAAGATGGTCTTTCCGAGCCCGCCGCCCGACTTGCGGCCACCCGACGTGCCGTTACGCCGGTTGACGAAGCCGCGCCGGTGCCGGCCCTTCTCCCCCCTCTCCTGCTCGTCGAACCCGAGGTCCAGATCGTCGATCATTCCGTCCGCCTCCGCTGCGCTTCCAGCCAGCTCTGCAGGATCTCGACCGCGGCGGCCTGATCCACCACCGCACGTTGGCGCTTTCCCCGGACGCCACGCTCGGCAAGCCTACGAGACGCGACGACAGTTGACATCCTCTCGTCGGTGAGGGTCACCGGAACCGGGGCGATCACCTCGGTCAACCGGCCCGCGTACGCCAACACGTGCTGGGCGGCCGGGCCGTGCCGACCGGCCAGGTTGACCGGCAGGCCGACGACGACCTCGACGGCCTCGTGCTCGACGACCAGCTGCTTGAGCTGGGCGAGATCGCTGGGCACCGCGTCCGGTCCGGTGGTCAGGTCCCGGGCCAGGGTGACCAGCGGAGTGGCCAGGATGCCGTGCGGGTCGGACCGGGCCACCCCCACCCGGACCTGCCCCACGTCGACGCCCAACCGGACCCCACGGGACGACTCACTCACGGATGGTCACCCTCCCCGGTGACGAGCCAGGGCGGACCAGCTCGGGTCCGCCCTGGCTCGGGTGCTGTTCCGTCACGCGTCGGCGATCGCCTTCTCGACCGTGAGCAGCAGGTTCGGCGCCTCGGCGGCGGGCAGGCCACCGCCCTGCGCCACGTCCGGGCTGCCGCCGCCACGCCCGGAGAAGGCTGCCTTGACCAGGTCGTTCGCCGCCAGGCCACGCCCACGGGCCGCCGCGTTCACGGCCACCACCAGGGATGCCTTGCCGTTCGATCGGGCCGCCACCGCCACCACGGCCGGCCGCGCCGGATCGATCTTGCCGCGGATCTCCTGGGCCAGGGTCCGCACGTCGTTGCCGGCCGCGCCCTCCGGCGCCTCGGTGCCGACGTACGCCACCCCCCGGACGTCCTTCGCCTGCCCGGCCAGCGCCGCCGCCCCGCCCAGCACCAGCTGGGCGCGGAGCTTCTCCAGCTCCTTCTCGGCGTCACGCAGCTGGGTGACGGTCTGCTCCACCCGGTCGGCGACCTGCTCACCGGGCACCCGGAACAGCTCCGCCAGCCGGGACACCAGCAGGTGCTCGCGGGCCAGGAAGCCGAACGCGTCCATCCCGACCAGCGCCTCGATCCGGCGGACCCCGGAACCGACCGACGCCTCGGAGAGGATCTTCACCAGGCCGAGCTGGGCCGACCGGGCCACGTGGGTGCCGCCGCACAGCTCCCGGGCGTAGTCGCCGACCTCGACGACCCGGACCCGCTCGCCGTACTTCTCGCCGAACAGCGCCATCGCGCCGATCCGCCGCGCCTCCTGCTGGGTGGTGATGAAGGCGTTGACCTCCAGATCCGCCAGCAGCACCTCGTTGACCTGCTGCTCCACGTCGTGCAGCACGCTCGGCGACACTCCGGTCGGGGTGTTGAAGTCGAAGCGCAGCCGGCCCGGCGCGTTCAACGAACCCGCCTGGGTCGCCGACTCACCGAGGAAGTTCCGCATCGTCTGGTGCACCAGGTGGGTCGCCGTGTGCGACCGGGAGATCGCCCGGCGGCGGGTCACGTCGATCTCGGCGTAACCGGTCTCACCGGCCCGCACCTCGCCCCGGACCACCTTCGCCCGGTGCACGATCAGCCCCGGCACCGGCTGCTGCACGTCGAAGACCTCGACCTGGCCGGCACCGACCGTGATCAGCCCCTGGTCGGGCTGCTGACCGCCGCCCTCGGCATAGAACGGGGTGGTGTCGAGCACCAGCTCGACCGTCTCCCCCTCGACCGCCGCGCCCACCGTCGCGCCACCGCGCAGCAGCGCCCGCACCCGGGACTCCCGCTGCAACTCGGTGTAGCCGGTGAACTCCACCTCACCGCCGTCGTCGCGCACCGACCGGTACGCCGACACGTCGGTGTGCCCCGTCTTGCGGGCCTGCGCGTCGGCCTTCGCCCGGCTGCGCTGGTCGGCCATCAGCCGACGGAAGCCCTCCGCGTCGACCTGCAGGCCCTGCTCGGCCGCGATCTCCAGGGTCAGGTCGATCGGGAAGCCGTACGTGTCGTGCAGCTGGAACGCCTTCTCCCCCGACAGCGCCGGCTTCCCCGCCGACCGGGTTTCCGCGATCGCCGTGTCCAGGATCGTCGTGCCCGCCCGAAGCGTCGACAGGAACGCGTCCTCCTCGGCGTACGCGTACTGGGAGATCCGGTCG
This sequence comes from Micromonospora sp. WMMD735, assembly GCF_049178995.1. NCBI lineage: Bacteria > Bacillati > Actinomycetota > Actinomycetes > Micromonosporales > Micromonosporaceae > Micromonospora > Micromonospora sp. WMMD735. Next base: position 20,215 of record NZ_JBMHMJ010000002.1, on the reverse strand, counting down.
AACTCCTGCGAAAGCTCCGGGTACGACGGGGACATGCAGTCCCGGGCCACCGGCAGCAGCTCCGGCAACGCCCGATCCTGCCAGCCCAGCAACCGCACCGCCCGGATCGCCCGCCGCATGATCCGGCGCAGCACGTAGCCGCGCCCCTCGTTGCTCGGGGTCACCCCGTCGCCGATCAGCATCAGCGCGGTCCGTACGTGGTCGGCGACCACCCGCAGCCGTACGTCGTCCGGGTGCGACTCGCTCGCCACGTGCCCGGAGTGCGCGCCGTACCGCTTGCCGGTCAGCTCCGCCGCCCGGTCCAGGATCGGCCGCACCTCGTCGATCTCGTAGAGGTTGTCGACGCCCTGCAGGATCGAGGCCATCCGCTCCAGGCCCATGCCGGTGTCGATGTTCTGCGCCGGCAGGTCGCCCAGGATCGGGAAGTCCTCCTTCCCGCTGCCCGGACCCCGCTCGTACTGCATGAAGACCAGATTCCAGAACTCCATGTAGCGGTCCTCGTCGACCGCCGGGCCGCCCTCGCGGCCGTACTCCGGACCCCGGTCGTAGAACAGCTCCGAGCACGGGCCGCACGGGCCGGGAATGCCCATCGACCAGAAGTTGTCCGCCTTGCCCCGGCGCACGATCCGCTCGGCCGGCACCCCCACCGAGCGCCAGATCTCGAACGCCTCGTCGTCGTCGAGGTAGACCGTCGGCCAGACCCGCTCCCCGTCCAGCCCGTAACCGCCCTCGGCGACCGGCTTGGTGACCAGGTCCCAGGCCAGCGGGATCGCCCCGGCCTTGAAGTAGTCACCGAAGGAGAAGTTGCCGTTCATCTGGAAGAACGTGCCGTGCCGGCTGGTCTTGCCGACCTCGTCGATGTCCGGCGTGCGCAGGCACTTCTGCACGCTCACCGCCCGCCGGTACGCCGGGGTCTGCTGCCCCAGGAAGTACGGGACGAACTGCACCATGCCGGCGTTGACGAACAGCAGGTTCGGATCGCTGATGGCGGGCAGCGGAGCGGACGGCACCACGGTGTGCCCGTTCGCCTCGAAGTGGGCGAGGTACCGCCGCTTGATCTCCGCCGTCTTCATCGCTGGGGTTCCTCCGGAAAGATCTCTCGGTCACCGATGCGCGGGTCCTCCCGCAGCTCGGCGAACTGGTCGTCGAACGCCTCACCGCGGGCGAACGCCTCGTGGATCTCCTGCTCGCGCTCGGCCATCCCGATCCGTACGTCCTCCACGAAGTTACGCAGCGACTCGACCAGACCGCCAGCGGATTCGGACAGCCCACTGGCGATGCCCGCCGGGGTGTACGCCTGGGCCGTCCGGGTGGCCTTGCGGACCACCACCACGCCCACGGCCAGCCCGATACCGAGCCAGAAAAGTCGCCTCATGTCCCTATCCTCCTGTGCGCCGCCGGCCCGGGGTCAGCGGTTGCCGCGCCGGGCGGCCCGACGCTGCTGCTTGATGGTGTCGCGCACCTCACGCTCGGTCTCCGCGGTCCGCCGCGCCGACGCGGCCCGGCGGACGCCGTACCCGAAGGCCGCCACCTTCACCAGCGGGTTCGCCGCGGCGGCCGAGACGACGGTGGCCAGGTTCGCCACGTTGGCGGTGACGTTCTGCGCGTGGCTCGTCATCGTGTCGACCTTGGCGAGCTGGAGGTTCACCCCGTCGAGGGAGGTCTGCACCTGCTCCAGGGCGACGTTGACGTTCTTCACCGTGGTGTTCACGTCCCCCAGCAGCGGAGCGGTCTGCTCGTTGAGGTCGTTGATCATCCGGGTCGTCGCGTCCACGGTGTGCCGCAGCCGCAGGATCGGCACCGCCAGCACGAGCACCAGCATCAGGAACGCGCCGGCCGCGATCAGCGCAGCGATCTGTCCACCATCCACGCAAGTCCTCCTCAAGCAGGGTTCCGGGGCCCGACGCCCCGGAACACGCGACCCGGATCCCCGCCGTCGCGGCGTGACCCCGCACGGGGTCATCGGGAGCAGGCGGGCCTGCCAGCCCCAGACCCTACCGTCCGTGATGGAAACCGGCTCAGGATGGTGAGCGTGTCAGATCGCCGAGCGGATCATCGGTAATCGTCGGGAACGGGTCCTCACCGGTCAGTGACGGGTCGGTGCTCGGCTGTGGCCGGGTCCGCTCGTCGTCGATCGCGTTACGGACCTTCACCGAGACCAACGAGCCGGTGCACTCCCCCGCCGCGGGGGGGACCGGGGTGGCCGGCGGCACCGCCGGGTCACCGCTCGCCTGTGGTGCCGCGCAGGTCGGCTCCCGCACCCACAGGTCGAGGGTCAACTCGTCGCGCCGCCAGCAGGTGTAGCTGCCCTTGGCCGGCTGCTCCGGGCAGCGGGTGACCTCCCACCGCCGCCAGCCCTCCGTCCGCAGGGCCTGCTCGTAGACCCGGGCGGTCTCCTCCGGTGCCCGGTCGGACTCCACGGTGCGCTCCCGCAGCCGGCAGTCCTGCAGGCACCAGCGGCTGCCGCTGACGTTGTCCACCGTCTTCGCCGTCGCCCAGCCGGGCACACCCAACTCGTCGAGGGTGTCGAAGACCGGGTCCCGGCTCAACGTCCGCATCGCGAAATAGAGCGGGAGCGCCCCGAGGAGCACCACGCTGACCAGCACCAGGACTCCCAGCCGCAGCCGACGCCGCTCCCCCGACCGGCGTCGCGGCTCGGTGCCGGTCGGCGCGTCGGAATCGACGCCGGACGCGTCGCCCCCGCTGGCGGGGCGCAACGACCCACCGGCCGGACCGTCGGCATCGGACCGAGCCTCCTGCGGGGAGGTCACCCGGGCCACACCCGGCCCGTCGACCCGGCCGGCGGCGGGTGGCACGGCGGCGGAACCCGCCGCCTCCGCCCGGTCGGCGGGACGCACCGGCGGAGCCGCCCGACCGACGGACTCCTCCGGCCGTACGCCCGGCGCGGTGGCCCGGGCCACCGCCGCCGCCGCGACGACCCCGCCCGCACCGGCGGGCCGGGGGGTGGCATCGGCAGCGGGTCCGGGCCGCCGGTCCCCCTCCGGTCCCGCCACCCGACGCGGGTCGTCGGCGGGTACGGGCGGACGCGCGGTGCCGGTGGCGGGGCCGCCCGGACGCGCGGTGCCGGTGGCCGGACCGGCCGGGCCGTCCACCCGCGCGGTACCGGCGGCCGGGCCGGCCGGACGTGCCACCCCGGCGGCCGGACGCGCGGTACCGGTGACCGGGATGTCCGGACGTGCCACCCCGGTGGCCGGACGCGCGGTGCCGGTGACCGGGGTGTCCGGGCGGGCGGTGCCGCGCGACGGTGCGCCGGGGCGCGGGGCCCGGGGATCGGGCTCGCCGAGCCGCGGGCCGCCCGGGCCCGGGACATCGGGGCGGGGGGCGCCACCGGAGGGCCCGGTCGGGTGGGGGGCGTTCGGGACCGGGACACCGACCCGGGGAGCGCCGGAGGTGGGTGCCGCGACGGCCGCGTCCGGACCGGTGGCACCGGCCGGGCGGGCCACCGGTGGGGACGCCACCGCACGCGGGCCGTCGGCGACCGGCGCGACGCCGGGCACCGGCACGGCCGCAGTGGCACCGGTCCGGGGCCCGCCGGACGGGGTGCCCCGGACGCCGGGGAAGCCGGGGCCGTCAGGACCGCCGGGGCCGTGGGCGCGCGGGCCACCCGGCACCGGCGCGCTGCCGGGCACCGGAGCCGGGCCACCGGCCCGGGGGTCGGGGACCGCCCCGGCGGCACCGGGACGCGGACCCCGGGTCGGCTCCGGTGACGGACCGGGACCGGGACCGGCGTGGGTGCCCCGGGCGGGACGGTCGGGCCCCTGCGGCCCCCGGCCGGGGGCCGCCTCGGGCGGGCTCGGCCGGGCCGTCGCCCGGGTCGGGCCGGGCTGGTCGGGCCGGTCGGTCGGTCGGGTCGGGCCGGGCTGGTCGGGCCAGGACGGCCCGGCGGGGACGCCGGTCGTCTCCGGGCCACCCCGACGGGTCGGGGCGGCCGGGGTGGCCGCCGCCGACGGGTCCGGCCGGCCGGGCGGCGGGGTCGACCGGTTCAGCACCCGCAGGGCGGGGTCGGTGTGCGAGGTGCGCCCGGCCTGACGCAGCCATTCGGCCGGGCGCTCCGGACGCTCGCCTCGGTGTCGGTCGCCCGGCACCGGCGGGACCGTCGGCTGGCCGGCCGTCCCGCCCTCGTCGGACCGGCTCCGCCGGCCCGGTGCCTCGTCGGTGTCCGGACGGGCCCGGGAACCGGGGGCGTCGGTGCCGACCGGGTGCCGCCATCCGCCCGACGGCTCCTCGTCGTCGGGGCGGGCCCGACGACCCGCGGGTGCGTCGCCGGCCGGCTCGGGGCGGTGCACGGCCGGCTCGGGGCGGTGCACGGCCGGCTCGTCGTCGGGGCGGGCCCGTCGGCCGGGCGGTGCGGCGACGTCGGTGGGCGGGCGGCGACGCCCGTTGTCGTCCCGGGCGGCCGCACCGGGCCGACCCGCGACGGAGGGGGCGGCCGGCGCACCCGGCGCGGCGTCCGGCAGCGGTGGCGCGTTGCCGCTCAGCGGCACCAGCGGCTGGTCCGGCTCGGCCGCGCGTCGGCGGCCACCCCGCTCGGCGGCCGGCCGGTCCGCGGGCTCCCGGCCCGCGCCGGTCGCCGCGACGGCGGGCCGGCCCGGTGCACCGGGTGCGGTCGTCTCGGGACGCGGGCCCACCGGTGCCACGGCGGCGGCCCGTGGGCCACCGACCGACGGGTCCGGCAGCAGTCCGGCACCGGCCGGGGCACCCGCCCCGGCCCGGGGGGCACCGCCCGGGTCGACGCCGACGGAGGCGGAACCCTGGCCGGACCTGGCCGGCTCGACCGGTACCGCCGCCCGGCGACCTCTCGGCCGGTCGTCCGGCACCGTCCGGCGGCTGCGCAGGGACGGCTCGGCGGGGGCCGCGACGCCGGGCCGGTTCTCGGGGACCGCCCGGCCGGCCGGTGGCCCGGCTGCCGGGCCACCGGGGGTCGCGACGCCGGGGGCCGTACCGCCGGGGCCGGCCCAGCCGACCGGAGGTGCCTGAACCGGCGGAGGTGACTGACCGGGCGGGGGCGCCTGACCCGACGGGGACGCCTGACCGGGCGGGGGCACCGCCCGGCCGGGCCCGGTGCCGGGGACCGACGCACTGCCGGGGGCCGGGACGGCGGCCCGGACCGGGCCGGTACCACCGGTGGTGGGGTCGGGGCGGGACGCCTCCTCGGGCCGCTGCGGGCCCGGCCGGCCGGGCGGTGCCGGGTCCGGCCACGGCCCCGCGCCCGAACGAGGACGCTGCTCGGAGGTCGCGGGCCGGCCCGGCCCACGGACCGGCGGGGCAGCCGGGGCGGCGGGGTGCGGCGGACGGGCGACACCGGGGGCCGTCGGCTCCCGGCGCGGGCCCGGTTGACCGGGGAACGGGGCTGCCGGGGGCCCGGACTGCGGCCGGACGCCCGGCGGTGCCGGCTCCGGCCCGGTCCCGGCAGGTGTCGGGTGCGGTCGGGGGTCCGGCTGCGCGGGCCGGGGGGCGGCGGGGTCGGGGCGGAGCACCGGCTGACCGACGCGCGGCGCGACCGGCCCGGGCTGCGGCGCGACCGGCCCTCGGCCGACGGGCGGCGCGGCCGGGCCACGCACGGGCGGAACCGGGCCGCCGTCCGGGCCGAGTTCGGTGCGCTGCTGTTTCGCCGTACGCAGGTCGTCGATCCAGCCGAAATCCTCGCCGGCCGGCTCGGGCGGGGTCTCGTCGCCGCCCCGCCCCCGACCCCACCGACGTCCCTTGGCGCGAGGTTCACGCCGCTCGTCGGGTCCGTCCTGCGGTTGCTCCCCACCTCGCGATGTCACTGCCGAACCTCCCCGGCGGCGTCGCCGCCGTCCTCGTCCGCCCCATCGGCGTGCCCCGTGCCCGACGGGTGCCGGCCGTTGACCACCGGCACCGGACCGTCGGGGCGCGTCGCCGGGGCGGACAGCCCCCGGACGATCCGGCGCAGCAGGGGCAGCCGGGCGGCCACCGACCGCTCGGCCCCGTGCCCGCTGGGCCGGTAGTAGTCGGTCCCGACGAGGTCGTCGGGAGCGTACTGCTGGGTGACCACCCCGCGCTGGTCGTCGTGCGGGTAGCGGTAACCCGTGCCGTGCCCGAGCCCCCGGGCGCCGGCGTAGTGCGCGTCGCGCAGCCCACGCGGCACCGCGCCGCCCCGGCCGGCCCGCACGTCGGCCATCGCCGCGCCGAGGGCGGTGGTCGCCGAGTTGGACTTCGGCGCGGTCGCCAGGTGGATCACCGCCTGCGCCAGGTTGAGCTGGGCCTCGGGCAGGCCGACGTACTCCACCGCGTGTGCGGCGGCGGTCGCCACGCTCAGCGCCGACGGGTCGGCCATGCCGACGTCCTCGCTGGCGAAGATGACCAGACGCCGGGCGACGAACCGGGCGTCCTCCCCGGCGACCAGCATCCGGGCCAGCCAGTGCAGCGCGGCGTCGACGTCCGAGCCGCGCATGCTTTTGATGAAGGCGCTGGTCACGTCGTAGTGGGCGTCGCCGTCGCGGTCGTAGCGCACGGCCGCCACGTCCACCGCCTGCTCGGTGGTGGCCAGGTCGATCCGGTCGACGCCGAGCGCGGTCGCCGAGGCCGCCGCCGCCTCCAGCGCGGTCAACGCCTTGCGGACGTCGCCGCCGGCCAGGCGTACCAGGTGGTCCTCGGCATCGGCGGCCAGGGTGAGCGTGCCGGCGAGGCCGCGCGGGTCGGTCACCGCGCGGCGCAGCAACGCGCGCACGGCGTCGTCGTCGAGCGGCTGGAGGGTGAGCAGTACGCACCGGGACAGCAGCGGCGAGATGACGGAGAAGTACGGGTTCTCGGTGGTCGCCGCGAGCAGGGTGACCGTGCGGTCCTCGACGGCGGCGAGCAGCGAATCCTGCTGGGTCTTGCTGAACCGGTGCACCTCGTCGATGAAGAGCACGGTCTGCGGGCCGCCGGAGCGGCGCTGGCGGCGGGCGGTCTCGATGACGGCCCGGACGTCCTTGACCCCGGCGGTCAGCGCCGACATGGCCACGAACCGGCGGTCGGTGGCCCGGGCCACCAGGTGGGCGATGGTGGTCTTGCCACTGCCCGGCGGGCCCCAGAGGATGACCGACAGCGCCGCGCCGCCGCCGACGAGCTGCCGCAGCGGGGCCCCGGGGGCGAGGAGGTGTTCCTGGCCGACCAACTCGTCGATGCTCGCGGGTCGCATCCGCACCGGCAGCGGGGCGTCCTGCCCGACGGAGGCGAAGTCGTCGACGCCGACGGAGCCCGCGGGGGCGCTGGGCGCCGCGGCGGGTGCACCGAGGGAGAAGAGGGCGTCGGAATCCATCAGGAAGACAGTACCGGGCGCGGCCCACGACGCCGGAATCGCGCCGTGGGCCGCGCCCGTTCTGATCTGTTGCGGTCAGCCGCGGCCCGGCCGACGGCCCCGGTACCACCGGCCGCCGCCACCGCCGCGCGGGCCGCTGCCGACGCCGGCCAGGTAGAGCGAGAGCAGCAGCAGGCCGATCAGGACCAGGGTGTTCCAGTTGAACAGGTCGGGGGCACCGAAGTTGGTGTTGAGCAGGTCCAGCAGGAGCGCGAAGCCGAACACGACGGCCGCGAGGATGGCGAGCATGGTTATGTCCTCCGGTAGGGGGTCCCAGTAGGTCGGCCCGGATGTACCCAAACGGTCGACTCGTCAATCTCCATCGTGGAGATCGGCGTCGCCGGGGCGTCCCGCCCGGCCGGGTTCTAGGCTGCTTGCATGATCGACACCGACCGGGAACTCGCCGGCCGGGCGGCCGTCCTCGCCGCCACCGACCACCACCCGTTCGTCCGGCACGCGCTGCGGCTCGACGACGCGCCCCGCGCCTGGGCCCGCGACGGCGCGGTGGCCTGGGTGCTCCCGACGGCGGGCAACGACCTGGCCGGCGGCGTGGTCGGCCCGGTCGACGCGGCGGTGGGGCTGGTCGCGGCGCTGGTCGCCGACGGGGTCGTCCGCCCGGGGCAGTACCTGCAGCTACCCCGGGCCGACCGGGAGCTGCTGGTCGACCGGTTCGCGGCGACCCGGGTCGACGACTGGGATTTCCTCTGGACCACCGCCGCCCCACCCCGGCAAGCCGGGCAGGAGCGGGTGGTCAGCCTCGGTCGGGCGGACCACCCGGCGCTGGCGGCGCTGATCGACGACGCCTTCCCCACCTCCTCGTCACGCCCGCAGGACCCGACGGTCACCGGCTGGTACGGCATCTGGGACGCCGACCGCCTGGTCGCCTGCGGTGCGGACCGCAGTCGCGGCGACATCGGCTTCCTCGCCGGGCTCACCGTGGCCCGTGACCGGCGGGGACGGGGGCTGGGCGCGGCGCTGACCGCCGGGATGACCCGGGCCCTGCTCGCCCGGTACGACCACGTCGCGCTCGGCGTCTACGCCGACAACCTGGCCGCGCTGCGGCTCTATCGTCGGCTCGGCTTCACCGGCACGCTACGGCGCAGCTCGGTGTGGCTCGGCTGAGGCCGCCGCGCCGACCGGTGGGACGGCCCCGGCCGGTTCGGATCCGGCTGCGGGCCCGACCGGTTCGGCCCCGGCCGGTTCGGCCCCGGCCGGTTCGGCCCCGGCCGGTTCGGCCCCGGCCGGTTCGGCCCCGGTTCCGGCCGGACCGGTCGCCGGCCCGGCTCCTTCGGGCGTGGCCGGGGTGGCCCGGCGGCCGGCCCACCAGGCGGGCAGGTAGAGCGGAGCGGCCGCCGCCAGCGCGACCGCGCCGACCACCATCGCGGTGCCGACCCCGGAACGGTCGGCCAGGGCGGTGAGCAGCACCGCGCCGAGGGCGAACCCCGGTTGTCCCATCATCGAGTTCAGCGAGATGACGCTGGTCCGGTAGGGCCCGTCGACCTGCCGGTGCAGCAGCCCCAGGTGCAGTGGGTTGGATGCGCCGTGCACGGCGTAGCAGGCCAGGTAGGCGACCAGCACCCCGGCGGGCCCGGCGAGCAGCCCCATGCCGAGCACGGTGACGCCCTGCAGGATCCGCAGCAGCCCGGCGGCGGGGGCGGCGCCGAGCCAGCGCAGCAGCAGCGGGGTGGCCGCCGCGCCGGCCGCCGAGACCAGCCAGGCCGCCGAGTTCGCCGGACCGAGCATGGCCGCCGCCCGCTCGGGGTCGCCGACCACGTCGGCGAGCCGGATCGGCAGCAGCGACTCGAAGGTGACCATGCCGAAGCCCCAGAACAACTCCACCGACACCAGGGCCAGCAGCACCCGGGAGCGGCGTAGCAGGCCGACGGCCTGCCCGACCATCCGGGGCGCCGCCACGACCGAGGCACGCAGCGCGCCGGCACCCCGGGCGGGGCCGGTCTCGACCAGCAGGATCAGCAGGACGACCAGGGCGACGGCCTGGAGGGCGGCGGCGACCAGCACCGGCACGGTCAGGGCGCTCACCGGCCCGACCGGTCCGAGCGCGATGAGGCCGCCGGCGAGCAGCGCGCCACCGGCGATGGTGATGCCCGCGACGGTGCCGGCGAAGCCGAGGCCGGGCTCGTAGTCGGCGTCGCGGTCGGCGGCCAGGGTGGACTCGACGTACCAGGAGTCGAGCGGGCCGCTGTCGAGTGCCCGGTAGACCCCCTGCAGGGCCCAGACCAGGAAGAACAGCGCGAACGAGTCCGCCACCGCGAAGAGCCCGAGCGACAGCAGGCTCACCGCCCAGGCGGTGACCAGGACCACCCGGCTGCCGAGCGCGTCGGCCAGGCCACCGGTGGGCAGTTCCAGCGCCAGCACGACCAGACCCTGGGCGGTGGAGACCAGGCCGATCTGGGACAGCGTCAGGCCGCGTTCCTGCATCAGCAGGATCATCACCGGGATGGTCAGGCCGGTGGGCAGCCACCGCAGGCCGTAGAGGGTCAGGTAGCGCAACCGGACCTGGCGTACGGTCAGCGCGCTCATCGGGGCCCCTCCGGCAGCGGGTAGGCGGCCAGGAACACCTGCACCGGGCGGGCCTGCGGATCGGCGGGCGCGTGTTCCGCCTCGTGGTGGTACCGCTCCAGCACCTGCCACACCTCCGCCGTGAGCGCCTCGAGCCGGTCCGGTGCGACGGTCAGGAAGATGTCGCTCATGCCGATCGCGTCCCGCCACGCGGGGGTCGCCTCGTGCTGGGTGGCGAACCAGCGTTCGGCGTGCTCGACGAGCAGGCGCACCTGGTCACCCTGGATCCACTCGATCGCGGCCCGCGCGTCGGGGTCGTCGTCGAAGTCGGTCGGCTCCCAGTTGGTGACCTCGTGGGCCGCCTGCCACCAGCGCTGCCGGCCGGTCCCCCGGTCGTGGTCTTCGGTGACCAGCCCGACCTCGGCGAGCTGCCGCAGGTGGTAGCTGGTGGCACCGGTGTTGGTGCCGAGCACTTCCGCCAGGGTGGTGGCGGTGGCGGGCCCCTGCACCCGCAGTGCGCCGAGCAGCCGCATCCGCAGCGGGTGCGCCAGCACCCGTACCTGCCGCTTGTCGATCCGCACCTCACGCGGCGCGGGTCGGGGGGTGGGTCCGTCGTTCGCCATAACCGCACAATACCTGTGCACAGTTTATGTGCACAACTCTTGTGCACATAAACTGTGCGTCAGCGGGTCTGCGGCGGGTCGGAGGGCCGGCCGGGCGTGGGGCCGGCCGGGCGTGGGGCCGGCCGGGCGTGGGGCCGGCCGGGCGTGGGGCCGGCCGGGACATCGGGTTGGGCAGGGTGGGCGGGGTCAGCCGGCGAGGAGTTCGGCGACGCCGCGCAGTCGGGTCCGGAGCAGACCGGCCGCGCGGGAGGAGTCCAGGCGCACCTGCGTCGGGCGGACCAACCCCGACGACCGCCCGGTGGCGGTCGTCATCCCACCCGGGTCGAGCCCGTCCCGCCGGGCCACCAGCAACCCCAGTTCCGCCCGGCTGACCGCGTCGGGGCCGGCGACGTTGAGCAGCCCGGCGTACGACGACGTGGCCAGCTCCAGCACGGCGCGGGCCAGGTCGGTCACGTCGATCGGGCAGCGCAGCTCGTCGGTGAACAGGACGGCCCGCCCGGCGAGCGCCTCCCGGCAGAGTCGGATCTGCTTGCTGCCCTCCCCCACGATCAGTGAGGTACGCACCAGCACGGCGGACGGGTCGATCGCCCGGACCGCGGTCTCCGCCGCCGCCTTCGCCGCACCGTAGACGTGGATCGGGCTGGGCGGCTCGTCGTCGCCGTAGGGTTCGGGACGTCCACCGTGCAGCGCGTCGCTGGACAGGTGCACCAGCCGCGCCCCCACCTCGGCCGCCGCGTACGCGACGTGGGCCGCCCCGTCGGCGGTGACCGTCCAGTCGTCGGCACGGTACGCGGTCCCGACGACGACGTCCGGGCCCACCTCGGCGACCAGTCGGCGCACCGCGTCCCGATCGGTCACGTCCAGGCGGCGTGTCCCGACGCCCGGCACGGCCACCCGGCCGCCGTGGCAGGTCCCCACCACCGACCACCCGGCAGCGACCCCCGCCGGCACACCTCGCCCCCGAGAAACCCGCTCCCTCCCACCACGAGCATCCGCATCCCACCACTCTCCCGTAACGATCAAGAGGTTTGCGTCACCTCGCCGCGCGATGATGACGCAAACCTCTTGATCAACGATGCCGGGTGGGCCCGGCCGGACGGGACCGGGCTCCGGGTGGGGTGGGTCAGACCGGGTCGGCGACCGGGGCGGCCGGGCCGGCGGTGCCGGTGGACGCGGTGGCGGTGGGCTTGGGCTTGGCGTCGATGCCGGCCTCGGCGCGCTGCTGCCCGGTGATCGGGGTCGGGGCACCGGTCAGCGGGTCGAAGCCGCCCCGGGTCTTCGGGAAGGCGATCACCTCGCGGATCGAGTCGGCCCCGGCCAGCAGCATGCAGACCCGGTCCCAGCCGAACGCGATGCCGCCGTGCGGCGGGGCGCCGTACTTGAACGCCTCCAGCAGGAAGCCGAACTTGTCCTGCGCCTCGGCGGGGGTGATGCCGAGCAGGTCGAAGACCCGCTGCTGCACGTCGCCCCGGTGAATACGGATCGAGCCGCCGCCGATCTCGTTGCCGTTGCAGACGATGTCGTACGCGTACGCCAGCGCCCGGTCCGGGGCCTGCTCGAACCGGTCGACCCAGTCGGCGTTCGGCGAGGTGAACGGGTGGTGCACGGCCGTCCAGCCGCCCTCGTCCGTGCGTTCGAACATCGGCGCGTCGACCACCCAGCAGAACGCCCAGGCGCTCTCGTCGACCAGCTTGGCCCGCTTGGCGATCTCGATCCGGGCCGCGCCGAGCAGTTCCTGCGCCTCCCGGGTGTTGGTGCTGGCGGCGAAGAAGACCGCGTCGCCCGGCTTGGCCCCGACCGCGTCGGCCAGCCCGCCCAGGTGCTCGGCGGAGAGGTTCTTGGCCACCGGGCCGCGTGCCTCGCCGGTCTCGGCGTCCAGCACCACGTACGCCAGGCCCCGCGCGCCGCGCGCCTTGGCCCAGTCCTGCCAGCCGTCCAGCTCCTTGCGGGTCTGCGCCGCCCCACCCGGCATGACCACCGCGCCGACGTAGCCGCCCGCGTCGATCGCGCCGGCGAACACCCGGAAGGCGGTGCCGCGCAGGTAGTCGGTCAGCTCGGTCAGCTCCAGGCCGTAGCGCAGGTCGGGCTTGTCGGAGCCGTACCGGGCCATCGCGTCGTGCCAGGTGATCCGGGGGATCGGCCGGGAGATCTCGTGACCGGCCAGGTCCTTCCAGAGCGCCGCGACGATCGCCTCGCCGAGGTCGATCACGTCGTCCTCGGTGACGAAGGACATCTCGATGTCGAGCTGGGTGAACTCCGGCTGCCGGTCGGCCCGGAAGTCCTCGTCGCGGTAGCAGCGGGCGATCTGGTAGTACCGCTCCATGCCGCCGACCATCAGGAGCTGCTTGAACAGCTGCGGCGACTGCGGCAGCGCGTACCAGCTGCCGGGCTGGAGCCGGACGGGGACCAGGAAGTCGCGGGCGCCCTCGGGGGTGGACCGGGTCAGCGTCGGGGTCTCGATCTCCAGGAAGTCCCGCTCGTGCAGCACGGTGCGGGCGAGCTGGTTGGCCCGCGAGCGCAGCCGCATCGCCTTCGCCGGGCCGCTGCGGCGCAGGTCCAGGTAGCGGTAGCGCAGCCGGATGTCGTCGCCGGCCTCGACCTGGTCGTCCACCGGCAGCGGCAGCGGCGCGGCCTCGGAGAGCACCTCCAGCGCGCTGGCGGTCACCTCGATCTCGCCGGTGGGCAGCTCGGGGTTCTCGTTGCCCTCGGGGCGGCGGGTCACCTCGCCGGTGACCTTAACGCAGAACTCGTTGCGCAGCGCGTGCGCGTCCTCCTCGCGGAACACCACCTGGACCACGCCGGAGCCGTCGCGCAGGTCGACGAAGATGACACCGCCGTGGTCGCGCCGGCGGGCGACCCACCCGGCGAGCGTCACCGTGGTGCCGGCGTCCGTCGCGCGCAGGCTGCCGGCGTCATGGGTACGGATCACGACTTGCGTCTCCTCATCTGCGGTACGGCTGTTCCCCCGCATTGTGTCAGCCGCCCGGTCCGCCCGGTTGCGGGGTGAGCAAGGCCGGCCCGCCCACCGGACGCGCGGAACGGGCCGCCGGTGTCCCGACGGCCCGCTCCCGGGTTGGATCAACCGAGGTGGATCAGATGATGCTGACGCCGTAGACGCTCAGCGGCTCGGTGACCGGCTGGAAGTAGGTGGTGCCACCGCGGGTGCAGTTGCCACTGCCGCCGGAGGTGAGGCCGACCGCACTGCTGCCGCTGAACAGCGAACCGCCGCTGTCGCCCGGCTCGGCGCAGACGTTGGTCCGGATCAGGCCGGAGACCGAGCCCTCGGCGTAGTTCACCGTGGCGTTGATGGCGGTCACCGAGCCGCTCTTGAGGCCGGTGGTGCTGCCGGAGCGCTGCACGCTCTGGCCGACGTACGCGTTGGCGGCACCGGTGACGTCCCGGAAGCTGCCGTTGTAGAGGGACACGTTGCCGGTCGCGTTGGCGGCGTTGCTGTGCCGGACGATGCCGTAGTCGTTGCCCGGGAAGCTGGTGCCGGTACGGGTGCCGAGCACGCTGGTCTGGCCGGAGTTCGAGTACCAGGTCGAGCCGATGTTGGTGCAGTGCCCGGCGGTCAGGAAGAAGGTCTGACCGGCGCTGTTGCGGACGTTGAAGCCGAGCGAGCAGCGCCCGCCGCCGGTGTAGATCGCCTGGCCACCGGAGATCTTGGTGCTGAGCACCCCGGCCTCGGCCTCGACCCGGACGGTGCCACCGGTGCGCGCGGCGGCGGCCTTGACCCGCTCCAGCTTGGCGCCGGTGACGGTGCTGTCGACCGACACGACGACCTGGTTGGTGGCGGCGTCGGTCCACCACGCGGTGCCGGGGATCTTGGCCGACCGCTCCAGCTCGGCGGTGGCGGAGCGGAGCTGCGCCGCGCCCCGGGTGACCAGCTTCGGGACCGCACCGGCGGCGCGGACCTGCTTGGCGGCGGCGGTGTCGGTGACGGTGACGACCATCTTGCCGGCGGCGTCGGCGTAGGTGCCGGCGGCGCGGTCACCGAGACGCTCGGCCAGGCTGGCGGCGGCGTCGGGGGATGCGGGCGAGGCGGGGGCCGCCTGGGCGGGGGCACCCATGAGCGCGCCGGTGACCAGGGTCCCGGCCATGGCGACGGCGGCGGCGTGTCGGAGTGAGGACCTCGTGGGTCGCATGCAACAACCTCCGGAAGGGGGTGACGGGCGGCGTCACGGGGACGCACCCGGGGACAACCCGGCCGACCTGGGGAAACCGGCCGAGTGACTGAAGTATTCACATATTTAAGATCGTTATCAAGACATGCGTTTGCCCGGATTCACCCCACCAGCGGTTATGACGGTCAGGCAACACCATGGACACATCCATGTCAGACCCTCCGCCGACCCGTCCCCGCCTCCACGGACGGTCGGGCGGGCACGGTCACCGCCGCGGGCCCGACGCACGCGGCCGCGCCCCGTCCCCGCGCCCGGTCCCGCAGGCGCCGCCGCCGCTCCCGCCGACGCACCGACCGGGGCCGGCCCGCCCCGGCACCGTCCGGCGAACCCCGGTGACACCGACCCGGCCACGGTCACGATGGCGGGCAATGCCCCGGCCACAGACCAGGACGTCTCGCGCCCGCAGGCCCGGTGGCGACAGGGAACGACCGCCCTCGACACCCGTCACCGCGAGTCACCACCGGTCGACCCCGCCCTACGACGGTTGTCCCCCTTCGCTCTGCCGCCCCCGCCGCGACGGTTACCCGGGCTAGCCGCGCATCAGGGAACCGCCGAACCACACGCCGCAAGAAGCAGCAGCTCGGGACGGCTCCGCTTCGATGTCAGCAGAGCACAGCGCGGAAGGGCAGGAATGCGAGGAAGGCGCATCAGTCACAGCGCGTCACGTCAGTCGATTCATCACCGAGTGTTACCGACGTCGGGGGACGGACGGGGCATCCGGGTCGGCGGCAGACCCGCGACGCGGCGGGGCCGGGAGATCCGTCCCCGACGGCGCGGCACGCCGACGCGCCCGCCGCACGGCACACCCGACGCGCCCACCGCAGGGGACGGCGACGTGGGCGCAACACACACCCGTGACTGCGAGCCGGAGCGGGCAGGCACGGGTGTGGTGAACCGCCGGAGGGGACGATCAGGTCAGGCGCGGGCGGCCAGCTTGGCGGCCCGGGCGTCGCGCTTCTCCTCGAACCGGGACGCGGCCTGCTCCAGGCCGTCCAGGTGGGCGGCGATCCGGTCACGGGCGGCCTCACCCTCGGCGCCCAGGCCGGCGACGTTGAACACGTCCCACTGGCGCAGCACCGGGGCGACCACGTCGTCGCGGTGCTGACGCAGGTCGTAGATGCCGGCCAGGGCGATCGTCACCGACTTGCGGGTGAAGCCCTCGATACCGACGCCGGGCATCTGGAAGTCCTCCAGCACCTCGGCGATCGCCCGCATCGTCTGGTCGGGGGCCACCTCCAGGGCCGCCCCGAGCAGGTTGCGGTAGAAGACCATGTGCAGGTTCTCGTCGGCCGCGACCCGGCTCAGCAGCGCCTCGCAGACCGGGTCCCCGGTGATCCGGCCGGTGTTGCGGTGCGAGATCCGGGTGGCCAACTCCTGGAACGACACGTACGCCAGCGAGCGCAGCATCGACGAGTCGTGCGAGTTGGTGTAACCGGCGGTCATGTGCACCATCCGGGCCCGCTCCAGGGCGACCGGGTCGACCGCCCGGGTCACCGTCAGGTAGTCCCGGATGGCGGTGCCGTGCCGGCCCTCCTCGGCCGTCCACCGACCCACCCAGGTCCCCCACGCCCCGTCCGGTCCGAACAGGCTGGCGATCTGGTGATGGTACGAGGGCAGGTTGTCCTCGGTGAGCAGGTTGACGATCAGCGCCGTACGGGCCACCTCGGGCAGGGTCGAGTCCCCCTCCGACCACGCCTCGCCGCCGAGCGGGCCGTCGAAGGTGCGCCCCTCGCTCCACGGCACGTACTCGTGCGGGAACCACTCCTTGGCCATCGACAGGTGACGGTCGAGGTTCTTGGCGACCACGGGTTCGAGTTCGTGCAGCAGCGCGGTCTGGCTCAGCTCGGTCACAGGGCCCCTCCCTACGGTGGCGTAACTTACGCCACCGTAGGTCCCCGTCGGCGTACGCGCCAGTAACTGAGACTCAGCCGACCAGCGGCTTCAGATCGGCGTGGGGCGGCGTCCACTCGGCCGGTACGGCGTCCACCTGCTCGCCCGAACGGATGTCCTTCACCTGGTGACCCTCGGCACCCGGGAACCACACGTACGGGATGCCGCGCCGCTCGGCGTAGCGGATCTGCTTGCCGAACTTCGCCGCGCTCGGCGACACCTCCGTCGGCACGCCCCGCGAGCGCAGCGCCTCCGCCACGGCGTTGCTGGCCGCCCGCTCCTCCTCCGCCGCGACGGCCACCAGCACGCAGGTCGGCACGCTGCGCGAGATCGACAGCGCCTCGGCACCGAACAGCAGCCCGAGCAGCCGGGTCACCCCGATCGAGATCCCCACCCCCGGGTACGACACGCTCCCGGCGCTGGCCAGGTTGTCGTACCGGCCGCCGGAGCAGATCGAACCGAACCGCTCGTAGCCGACCAGCTGGGTCTCGTAGACCGTGCCGGTGTAGTAGTCCAGACCCCGGGCGATCCGCAGGTCGGCGACGCACAGCCCCGGCGCGTGCGCGGCGGCCGTCTCCACCACCGCGACCAGTTCGGCGACACCCTCGTCGAGCAGCGGATCGCGCACCCCGAGGGCGTGCACCGCGTCGGCGAAGGACGCGTCCGGCGCGGAGATCCCGGCCAGCGCCAGGCAGGCGTCGGCCTGCGCCGCGCTCGCCCCCGCCGTCTCGGCCAGCAGGTCGGCCACCTTCGCCGGGCCGATCTTGTCGAGCTTGTCGACCGCGCGCAGCGCCGCCTCCGGGTCGGTCAGCCCGATGCCCCGGTAGAAACCCTCACAGATCTTGCGGTTGTTGACCTGGATCAGCACCGGCGGGACGGGCAGCGACCGCAGCGCGTCCCCGATCACCAGCGGCATCTCGGCCTCGTAGTGCGCCGGCAGGGTGTCCCGGTCGACGATGTCGATGTCGGCCTGGAGGAACTCCCGGTAGCGCCCCTCCTGCGGGCGCTCGCCCCGCCACACCTTCTGGATCTGGTAGCGGCGGAACGGGAACTGGAGCTTGCCGGCGTTCTCCAGCACGTAGCGGGCGAACGGCACGGTCAGGTCGAAATGCAGCCCGAGCGCGTCGTCACCGGCCGGGCCGTCCGCGTCGGCCTGCAACCGGCGCAGCAGGTAGACCTCCTTCGAGGTCTCCCCCTTACGCAGCAACTGGTCCAGCGGCTCCACCGACCGGGTCTCCAGCGGGGCGAACCCGTACAGCTCGAAGGTGTGCCGGATCCGGTCGAGGACGAACTGCTCGATCATCCGCTGCGAGGTGGTCCACTCCGGGAAACCGGAGATGGGCGTGGGCTTGCTCATGACGTACTCCTTGCGGGTCCGCGCCGGGCGCGGTGGGATCGACAGGTCCGCGTGCGGCGCGGAGGAACGACTAGAGGCCCCGGGTGGGGGCGGCCGGATGTGCGCCGTCCGGGTCGGCCAGGTCGGCGAGGTACGGGTTACGTGCCCGCTCCCGGCCGATGGTGGTCGCCGGGCCGTGGCCGGGCAGCACCACGGTGTCGTCGGCGAGTGGGAGGACCTTCTCCCGCAAGCTGGTCAGCATCCGGGGCATGCTGCCGCCCGGCAGGTCGGTGCGGCCGATCGAGCCGGCGAACAGCACGTCACCGGAGAGGCAGACCTGGTCGGCCTCCCAGGGCGAGCCGGCACCGGGCAGCCGGAACAGCACCGACCCGCCGGTATGGCCGGGCGCGTGGTCGACGGTGATCTCCAGGCCGGCCAGCGCCAGCGTCGCCCCGTCGGTCAGCTCCGCGACGTCGTCGGGCTCGGAGTACGGCAGGCGGCCGCCGAACAGCCCGGCGAGGTCCATCGACAGCGCCTTGGTCGGGTCGGCCAGCAGCTCCCGGTCCTCCGGGTGCACGTACGCGGGGATGCCGCGTGCGCCGCAGACCGGCGCGACGGAGAAGGTGTGGTCGAGGTGGCCGTGGGTGAGCAGCACGGCGGCCGGGTGCAGGCGGTGCTCGGCGAGCACGGCGTCGAGCCGGTCGAGCACCCCGATACCGGGGTCGACCACCACGCACTGCTCCCCCGGCGCGGTCGCCACCACGTAGCAGTTGGTGCCGAAGGCGTCCGCGGGAAAGCCGGCCACGAGCACGTCCGCTCCCCTTCCGTCTCAGTCGTCCGTCTCCTGGGCAGCCTAGTCGTCGGCGCGATCCGATATCCGCGCCCACCCGTACCACGGGCCCCGCACGGCACAGTGACGCACTTTGATAAACCCAGGCCGGCCCTCGTACACCACTTTCACAGCAGGTACCCGTACACTCTGGCGGGCGTGTGGCGTGGCGCACCTGCGGGCACGGCGGGCGCGCACGGCCCGACCGCCGGTGACGACCAGGGTAGAGGAGGGGAGCACGGGTGGCTTCCAGCAGGGACCGGCAGCGCAAGCTCGCGCGGGAGAAGCTCGACCGGCAGTTGGCCCGGCGGGCCGCCGCCGCCCGACGGCGTCGGCAGATCCAGGCCGGGGTCGGTGCGGCAGTGGTGCTGGTGCTGATCGTGGCCGGTGCGGCGTGGGGGCTGGGTGCCTTCGACAGCGACCCCGAGCCGAAGGCCGCCGAGGACGTCTGCCTCTGGACGCCGCAGGACGCCGCCGCCAACACCAACCTCAAGGACGTCGGCACCCCGGCCACCAAGGATCTGCCCACCACCGGGGTACGCACGATGACCATCGACACCGACCAGGGCGGCCCGATCACCGCCGAACTGGATCTCGCCGGGGCCCCCTGCGCCGGGGCGAGCATCGCCCACCTGGCCGGCACGTCGTTCTACGACAACACCAAGTGCCACGAGATCACCACCGAGGGCGCGCTGCGCTGCGGCGACCCGAGCGGCACCGGGCTCGGCGGCCCCAGCTACTCGTTCTACAACGAGAACGTGCCGACCGCACCCGAGGCGAGCCCCTCGGCCAGCCCGCAGCCCGGGCAGCCGCCGACGTACCCCAAGGGCACGGTCGCGATGATCGGCAACCCGCCGGGCGCCAACGGCAGCCAGTTCCTGCTCTTCTTCAAGGACTCCAGCCCGGCCCAGCCCGCGTACCCGATCATCGGCCGGATCACCGGCGGCCTCGACGTGGTCGAGAAGATCGGCGCCCTGCCGACCGTGGACAACGGGGCGGGCGCCAAGGTCAAGCCGAAGACCGACGTGGTGATCCGCAAGCTCACCGTCGGCGAGGCGCAGGCCGCCCCGGCACCGGCGACCGGCTCCCCGGCCGCGTCCCCGGCGGCCAGCCCGAGCGCCGGCTGAGCCGGCCCACAACCCGTACCTGCGGCCCCGCCGCGCCAGAGAAAGCCCAGGAGGAGTGACCGTGACGTCCACGAGAGAGCGGCAGCGCGCGGCGGCGCGGGCCCGACTTGAGCGGGAGATGGCCGAGCGTTCGGCCAAGGCCCGTAAGCGCCGGCAGACGCAGGCGATCGTCGGGGCCGCCGCCATCCTGGTGCTCGTGGTCGCCGGCACCGTCTGGTTGGCGACCAGCCTCGGTGGCGACGACGACGACAGCAAGCAGCAGGCCGCCGGCACCGAGGGCTTCTCGCAGTGCGCCTACACCGAGACGCCGAAGGAGGGCCGGCCGGCCCAGGTCAAGGACGTCGGGCTGCCCCCGAACCAGCAGGCCAACAAGGGCACCCAG
>NZ_JBMHMJ010000001.1:0-81444 GCF_049178995.1 Micromonospora sp. WMMD735 | reverse complement strand
TTGCTCGACTCGGCCCTCGACCACCTGCTCAACAGGCTGCACAACGTCAACGGAGGCGGCGGCGGGACAGTGGCCATCGAGCGGGCCTTCGCGTACATCGAGTGGGTGCATGAGGCACGTCGACGGCTCTACAACCTCATCCGGCCCGCCGAGCTGGAGCAGCTGCTCGGGCTGCGCAGCTACGAGACCATCCTCGCGGCCACCGTCCCGTTCGGGAGCCCGGGAGGCGAGCGGGTCCTCAACGGCCTGATCTCCACCGAACTCACCGAGCGAGTCACCGTCTTCGAGCAGGCGATCCGTAACCTCAAGGAGCGCGTCGACCAGCTCTACCGCGCCGGCATCCTGGTCGTGCTCGACACCAACGTCTATCTGCACTACCCGCAGGAGCTGCACGAGATCGACCTTCGGCAGGACCTCGGGCTGCGCGAAGAACCGATCCACATCCTGGTGCCGATGGCCGTCGTCGACGAGCTGGACGGCAAGAAGCAACACCAGAACAAGGACACCCGGCGCCGGGCCCGGATGGTCACAGCCAAGATCGAACAAGTGGTCCGGGACGGCGGCCGGCTCCGCGAGCAGGACTACTCACCACTGAACAGCGGTGGCATCCCGCGCGGCGAGATCACCCTA
The DNA here is from genome assembly GCF_049178995.1 of Micromonospora sp. WMMD735. Classification (NCBI taxonomy): domain Bacteria; kingdom Bacillati; phylum Actinomycetota; class Actinomycetes; order Micromonosporales; family Micromonosporaceae; genus Micromonospora; species Micromonospora sp. WMMD735. The sequence continues at coordinate 80,814 of NZ_JBMHMJ010000001.1, read as the reverse complement.
GACGTCGTCTTCGATCCGCCAGGGCACACCCGGCTGTCGATCACCGATGACGAGATCGTCGACCGCGCCGCGACCCTCCAGACCCTGGCTGGCCGCCGCGTCCGCCTGCTCACCTACGACACCGGCATGGCCATGCGAGGACGCAACGCCGGCCTGACGGTGCACAAGCTCCAGCACTTCAGGACCGACGACGCGAGGTAGCTGGGCACGACGCCCGCCAGCCCTCTACCGGCCCGGCGCCTCGGCGGTCACACCCGCCGAGGGGGACCGCGGTGGTGCCGGTGGCGCCTCAGCCGGCCGGCCCGCAGACGTGGCGTCGGCGACAGCGGTCGCGGTCGACTGGGGGAATGCCTGGGCCGCGAGCTTCGCCCCGTGCACGTCCCGATCGACGGGTGCGGCGCCCGCATGACCGGTCTCCGGTCGGTCCCCGGGACCGCTTTTCTCCCTGCCGCCGCCCGTCTCCCGCCACTCGGGGTGCCGGTAAGAAGCGTGTCACCAGCCGCAAACGACGGTGTTCACATCTGCTCGACGTAGCCGGCGGCGATGTCCTCGGGCGGGTTGGTGTAGCGGTGGATATAGCGCTGGGACTGGTGACCGAGCCGGCGCTCGAGCTCGTAGGCGTCGCTGCCGGTGGCCTCAGCGAGGGCGAAGGCGAACGAGTGCCGCAGATCGTGGGGTCGAAGCGGGCTGATGTGCCGGGCCGGGTCGGTGTGCTCGGCGTCGTGCCAGCGGCCGATCTGTTCGCAGATTAGGTTGATCGAGCGCGGGGAGAGCCGGCCGTCGGGGCGGCGGGAGCCGATCGAGGCGGCGGACAGGAACAACGCGGTCGACGTCGGGCTGATGTCGGCTGGGCGTTCATGTTCGAAGTAGTCGGCCAAGGCGATGCGGCCGTCGGCGCCGAGGAACACGGTGCGGCTGGTACCGCCCTTGCCGCGAACGCCGCTGATCTTCGCCTTCTTCGCCGCGCGCAGCGCCTCTGGGGTGTTCGGGGTGATCTGCTCCAGGTCGAGGTTGACCAGTTCCTCGCGGCGCAGACCGGTGCCGAGCAGGGTGTGCACGATCGCGCGGTCGCGCAGGGGCCGGGCGTGGGCGTGCAGTTCGCGGGCCGCGCTGCGGCGTCGGCCTTTGTGCTGGTGGAAGCGGGGTAGCCGGTCGAGGACGTTCTTCAGGGTGCGGATCTGCCCGGGTGTCAGGGCGCGGGGTTCGAGCGGGGGCAGTGGCAGGTCGCCGACCTTCGCGCACGGGTTGCCGTGCGGGAGGGCGGCCGGGTTGTGGGTGCACACCCAGGTGGTGAACCCGGATAGCGAGGCGAGGTGGGTGTTGACCGTCGCTGGGGCCAGGCCGAGCCCGCCGGCGTCCCGGTCGGTGGAGAGGTGGGTACGCCAGGCGACCACTTCGCGATGGACGACGGCGGAGAGCCGGTCGTGGCCGTGGGCGGCGTGGAAGTGGTCGCGGAACCGGGCCAGGTGTAGGGCGATCTTGTCGGCAACCTCGGCCGAGCGGACCCCGCGGACGGCGGCGTCGAGGTAGCGGCCGGCCCAGTCTTCGATCGAGTCCGGGACGGTCAGGCCGCCGATGGGCAGCGGTGCAACCTTTCGTGAGGGCAATCTGCGCCGATCCGGTCGAGGGCTGGGAATCGGTGGTGCTGGCTGCTCCGGTGCGATCACCGGCTCATCGTACGGTTTCCTTCACAGAAGGGGCCTTCCCTGAAGTCGATCGGTCACTCCGCTGTAGGCCCGCCACCGGTTAGCTGGTCGAGCTGCCGACGCAGCTCCGTGGCCTCCTCCGCACGGCCGAGCCCGTCGAGGACATTCGCCAAGGTCTGGTACGCCGCGACCAGCGGCCCGGCGAACACGTCCGGCAGACGCTCGGCGAGTGGCTCGTACAGGCTGATCGCCTCGGTGACCGACTCTAGAGCCTCGGCGTAGTTGGCCTTCACGGTCACGCACACCCACCCGTACGCCCACAGCGACATGGCGAGGTCGGGCAGGTAGGCGGCGGGGTTGGCCTCCGCCAACCGGCGCCGGATCGCCACGGCTTCCTCGGCTGCGGCCAGAGCCTCCTCCCGACGCCCCACCTCGGACAGCTGGACGCCGAGGTTGGTCAACGACATGGCGAGGTCGGGCAGGTAGGCGGCGGGGTTGGCCTCCGCCAACCAGGGGTAGATGCCCATGGCCTCCTCGGTCAGAGCCAGCGCCTCCTGGTGGCGGCCCATCTCGGACAGCCGGGTGCCGAGGTTGGTCAACGATATGGCGAGGTCGGGCAGGTAGGCGGCGGGGTTGGCCTCCGCCAACCGGCGCCGGATCGCCACGGCTTCCTCGGCTGCGGCCAGAGCCTCCTCCCGACGCCCCACCTCGGACAGCTGGACGCCGAGGTTGGTCAACGACATGGCGAGGTCGGGCAGGTAGGCGGCGGGGTTGGCCTCCGCCAACCGGGGGTAGATGCCCATGGCCTCCCCGGTCAGGGCCAGCGCCTCCTGGTGGCGGCCCATCTCGGACAGCTGGACGCCGAGGTTGGTCAACGACATGGCGAGGTCGGGCAGGTAGGCGGCGGGGTTGGCCTCCGCCAACCGGCGGTAGATGCCCATGGCCTCCTCGGTCAGAGCCAGCGCCTCCTGGTGGCGGCCCACCTCGGACAGCCGGGTGCCGAGGCTGTTCACCGATATGGCGAGGTCGGGCAGGTAGGCGGCGGCGTTGGCCTCCGCCAACCGGCGCCGGATCGCCACGGCTTCCTCGGCTGCGGCCAGAGCCTCCTCCCGACGCCCCACCTCGGACAGCTGGACGCCGAGGTTGGTCAACGACATGGCGAGGTCGGGCAGGTAGGCGGCGGGGTTGGCCTCCGCCAACCGGCGGTAGATGCCCATGGCCTCCCCGGTCAGAGCCAGCGCCTCCTGGTGGCGGCCCACCTCGGACAGCTGGACGCCGAGGTTGCCCACCGATATGGCGAGGTTGGGCAGGTAGGCGGCGGGGTTGGCCTCCGCCAACCGGCGCCGGATCGCCACGGCTTCCTCGGTCAGAGCCAGCGCTTCCTCCCGGCGCCCCACCTCGGACAGCTCGATGCCCAGGTTGCCCACCGCTGCGGCGAGGTCGGGCAGGTAGGCGGCGGGGTTGGCCTCCGCCAACCGGCGGTAGATACCCATGGCCTCCTCGGTCAGAGCCAGCGCTTCCTCCCGGCGCCCCACCTCGGACAGCTTGACGCCGAGGTTGCCCACCGCTGCGGCGAGGTCGGGCAGGTAGGCGGCGGGGTTGGCCTCCGCCAACCGGCGCCGGATCGCCACGGCTTCCTCAGCCGGGGCTAGCGCCTCCTGGCGGCGGCCAGCGTTGGCGAGCCGGTAGGCGTGATTGGCGTGCAGATCAGCTTGTTCGGCGGGGTTGGTGGTGTGGGCCAGCCGGTGGGCGGTCAGGGTGGTGGTAATCGCGGCGGCGGCAATGTCGAAGTCGATGTGCCGGTAGGCAGGAAGCAGAGATTCGAGGGCTTGCAGCACGGCCGGATCGATACTAGGAATGCCGGCCAGCCGAGTGACGGTGGCTCCGCCTGCGGCGATCACCTGTTCAGGATGCTCGCGCACGAGTGGGTACAGCACGCTGTTGGCCACGTGCGGCCATCGGCGGGCGGTCTCGACCAGCACGGTGACCGCAGTCGCGCCCCACCCTGTCGGTGGTGCATCCGCGATCATGCCTGTGATCGCGTCGGGTGCCCAGTCGCGTTCCAGTCGGCTGTCGTGACCGGGGGTGGTCAGGGCGATCAGGTCTTCGCCGAGCCGGTCGGGGTGCAGGGGTGCGAACACGGTGCGGGTGTCGGTCGGCGGGTAGCAGATGGTGTGGTCGTCGATGATCTGGTCCGCGGCCTGCGTCGTGTCGGTGAACCCCGCGCAGTTCAGGGCGTGCCGGGCGGCGGCGCGGGGTTGGCTGCCGGTCAGGGTGGCGGCGAGCACCGTGCGGTGCATCATCTCTGGCGGGGTGCGCAGGGGCGCTTCGGCACGAGTGTGTAGGTGCTGCCAGTGGGCCTGTTCACGGCGCAGTAGGTACGCCGAGACCGCGCCGGGATCGGTCGGCGGGGCCTGATGGTGGCGGTAGGCGTCGACTGCGGCCAGCGCGGTCATATGCACGGCCAGGACTTGCCCGTAGCTGGGTGCGGTCAGCTGCGGCACCGGCCAGCCGCCGGCAGGGGGTGTGAGCTCCATCGCGGTGGCGAATCTGTCGGCGGCGGTGGTGAACAGCGTCGACCGGTCGTCGTCGCTGTCGGCGGCCAGCGGCGGCAACGCCATCTGGTCGGTGTCGATATCGAGGTCGCCCTCGGCCCGGTTGGCCACCGCGGGCCACCAGTATCCGTCCGAGCGGGCCAGCATCAGCACCCGCACCCGGGCGCCGGCTCGCGCGTGCAGGTCTCGTAGCTGGGTGAGCAGTGCCAGCAGCGCCGAGGCCGGCCACCGGTCGGCGTAGTCCACCACCGCCAGCACCGCGGTGCCAGGCAGCTCGACCCGGGACACCGGCACGGCACCGGATACCGGGGTCGGGGTATGGGTCACCTTCCACACCGCCCACCCCGCGGCCGCGCACTGGACGGTGACCTCGGCCGCGAGGCGGGTCTTGCCCTGCCCGCCCGCGCCGTGGACCAGACGCGCCGCGACCGGCTCGCCACCGCGTATCCACTCGGCCAGCGCGTCCAGGGTCCGCTCGCGGCCGGTGAACGGCACGACCTGATGGTGGGCCAGCAGCAGGCGGCTCGGCTGCGACCGGGCCTTGGGCACACTCACCGGCGCCGGGGCGCTGTCGGCCGCGCTCACCCGGTAGGGCGGCCGGTCCGGGCTGATGACGGTGACATCCCCGTCGACGTGGGAGATCTGGATGATGTCCCCGAAGACCACACTGCCGGTCACCATCTGACCCGCCGCCGGCTGCGGCCACCACCGGCGGCTCACCGGTCGATGTCCACGTCACCGTCGACATCATCGACCTGCCGCACCGGCCCCGCCGTCCACGACCGCGTCACCGACTGCCCATCCCCGGCCGGTACGCCGTCGGCCGCCGCCCCAGGAGCCGACGGCTGCGGCGTGGCGGGTATGGACGGCGATCCCACGTCCGGTGCCGACGGGCCGAAACGCACGCTGCCGCGGACCCCACGGACCTGGGTCACCCCACCGCCGACGACGCTATCGGCCACCGACTGCCCACCTGCCGCCCGCCGGGCACCGAACACCCCATACGCGGACAGGCCCAGACCAGCCACCGCGACGAACAACCCGAACACGCTGGCGAACTTGTCCGCCCTGTCGAGGGTCTGGACAGCCAGGAACACCCCCAGTGCCGCGACCACTACCCCGACGGCGATCACCACCGCCCACCCACGCATCCGATCACCTTCCGCCATCACCCCATTGTGGACCGTCACCGCCAGCGGTGGGATCACCGTCCGGACACCACACCGCCGGACGCCCGCCGTCACGATCGCCCCCGCTGGTCGGTGGCCAGCGTCAAACGGCTGCTCATGTCAAGTTTCACCTCGCCGTACGGGGCGACGTGGGTCCAGAACAAGGGCGTGAGGCCGCGCCGGTCGGCGTCGGTCAACGCGCCAGCCCACTCTTCGTCGGCGAGCACGTCCTGGACCATCAACGTGTTGACGTAGACGAGGGCGGCCTGCAGCACGCGCAGGCACAGCACGGACAGTTCCTGCTCGTCGCGGCGGTTGGTGGCGATGTCACCGCCCTTGCCGTAGAAGATCACGCTGTTGGCGCGGTTCCACGACTCGACGACGTTCAGCCCTTCGTTGATCTCGCGTTGCAGGCCCCGATCGCGCAGGTAGCGGGCGACGAAGACGGTGCGCTGGGCCCGGCCGACCTCGATCATCGCCTGGTAGGTGGGATGCTGGGCGTTCGCGCGGGTGAACCGGCGCAGGATCGCCTCGGTCGAGGCGGTACCGGCCCGGATCGCGGTCGCGTACTTGATCATCTGGTCGTACTGCTCGGCGATGATGTCCCACCGGATCGGCCTGGTCAGCGCCGGCGCCAACCGGCGGTAGGCGTCGGGTTCGCCAGCGGCCGGCCGGTACAGCCGCACCTTGTTGATCCGCTTGATCCGCGGGAGCAGGTCGAAGCCGAGCAGCCGGGTGATGCCGAACCCGACCTCGGACTGGCCGTGCGAGTCGACGTAGTTGCCCTCGACCTCCATCGTGGTGCCGTGCCGCATCGCCCCCTCGACCATCGCGGCGACCTCCGACGCGGTGCAGGTGATCAGCTGGGAGTGGATGGCCATGCTCTTGCGCTCGACGTGCCAGTAGATGAGCACACCACGCCCGCCGTAGCGGGAGTGCCACTCGGTGAAGATGTTCTGGTCGAACGCCCCGAAGTGCGTCGAGTCGGAGGCGACCGCAGTAGAGCCCGCGCCCCAGACGGTCTGCGCCCGGGCCGCAAACGTGGCGTTCGCGATCTCGGTCGCGATCGTGCGGGCGACCTCGGCGCTCAGGTAGCGGCGGCGCACGTAGCGGATATCTTCCTCGCCGTGCCCGAGCACCCCGTTGCCCGCGACCGCCCGGATCCCGGTGTTCGTGCCGTACGCATAGATTGCCAGCAGCAGCCGCTCCGCCAGGACCTCCGCCGCGAGGTCCCCGCGGCCAGCGGTGCCGGTCACGCCGGCGAGGCACCCCGTACGGAGGACCGCCTCCTTGAGCATGTCGATCAGCGGTACCGTGCCCCACCGGGTACGGACCTCGCTCTTGAGCCGGCGCAAGTTCTGCGGCTCCGGCGCGGCGTCCAAGTCGGTCAGCTTGATCGGCCCGTTCTTGCCCCGGTCGGCGATCTGCAACCAGGCCAGCTTCGGCAGACTCGTGTCGAGCGCGGCCAGCTCGTCGCGCATCTCCGTACGCAACTGGTCGATGAACGCCGTCGGATCCAGCGGCTTACGCAGGGCGGCGTAGTGGGCGTCGCGGCGCGCCTCGAAGTCGTGCGGAAGATCCTGATCGGGGTCGCGCCACTTATCGGCGCCGACGACCCAGATCTCCTTGCACCGCAGCTGCTCGCGCAGCGCCTGGAAGGTGCAGATCTCGTACACGCTGCGCCGCACCCGCCGCCCGGCCTTGCCCTCGTCCTTGAACACCAGCGTGGTCCAGTCGCCGAGCACCCCTTTGTGGGTGGGCACGGTCTCGCCGGCCGGGTAGTAGCTGGTGCGGGCGTCGACGTGCCGGCGGATCAGGTCCAAGGCGTCGAGGACCGGCCGGTAGGTAGCGTTGTTCGACCGGAACTCGAGCACGTCGAGCAGCTCGATCAGGCCCCGCCGGTAGTGGTTGGAGTAGGACGCCTTCAGCGTGGTCTGCACGGTCCGCCGGTACACCGGCCCCTTGGTCTTGAACTCGTGGACCAGCTCGCGCAGGGTCTGCTCGCCGCCCGACACCGCCGGGAAGACCACCTCGCGTACGGCGTCATCGGGCCGGCCGAGCGATGCCTCGGCGATCGCGAACAGCAGGTTCTCCTTGCCGGTCACCCGTTTGAACGCGTTGACCAACTCCTCGGTGACCTTCCGGTCCGCGCGGGCGCCGATCCGGTGCACCGTGGAGATCAACAGCTCGACCAAGGCGTCGGTGATCTCCCGCAGCCGGCTGTGCAGCAACGCCGCGAGCAGCGTCAACGTCAGCGGCTCAGGATGATCGCGCAGGTGCGACGGGGACTCCACCATCGCCCGGGCCCGCCAGCCGGCCAGCACCCGCGGGGCGACGTCCGCGAACAGGTCGCCCGGCAGGCCGATCGCCCGGGCCGCGCGCAGTTTGCGGATCTCGGTGAGCATCGACTCCAGGCTCACGTTGCCCGGCACCGACTTGATCAGCACCAGCACCGACTCCTCGCCGGTATCGTCGTCCGGGACGTCGACCGCGACCAGCGAGCGGAGCCGGCCCGCGACGTCGACGGGCAGCCGGGCCGCGATCCGGGCGGTCAGCGCCTGCTCGGCCTGGTGCAGCGCCGAACGCACGATCCGGTCGATCCGCCCAGCCGTCGGCGGCTCAATCCGCTCGGTTCGGCAGCGCACCAGCAACTCGTCGCGCACCAGCTCCGAGCGCCGCTCGGCCTCACACACCGCAGTGGCCAGCCAGCGAGTCAGCTGCTCCGCGTCAGCCACCGTGCACTCGCGGAAACCCAGATGGCTGCGGATCTGCGCCCGGTGGTACTCGATCGTGCGGCCCGACCACTCGTAAAGTCCAAGCTCGGCCGGCTCGACACCGACCTGCCGGGCCACGAACTCCACTGCCTCGTTCGGCAACTCGCCGCGGCCGCGCGGGAACCGGCCGACCCAGATGTAGAACTTCAACAGCAACGCGAACCCGAGCCGCGTCGGCCCGCGCTTGCCCGCGATCAGGACCCGCTCGTCGTCCAGCAGCGTCCAATGCTCGACCAGCTCATCGAGATCCAGCGATCGCGCCATGGCCGCAGATCATGGCGCATCCCACCTCGACCTCGGCGCCCCGGGCCCGAACCCATACACGCTCACCTTGCTGACCAGCTCGATCACCCTCGATTGCGGCTGGTGACACGTTCCTTACCGGCACCCCAACCTGATCCGGCCCGCCGAGCTGGAGCAGCTGCTCGGGCTGCGCAGCTACGAAACCATCCTCGCGGCTACCGTCCCGTTCGGGAGCCCGGGAGGGGATCGGGTTCTCAACGGCCTGATCTCCACCGAACTCACCGAGCGAGTCACCGTCTTCGAGCAGGCGATCCGCAGCCTCAAGGAGCGCGTCGACCAGCTCTACCGCGCCGGCATCCTGGTCGTGCTCGACACCAACGTCTATCTGCACTACCCGCAGGAGCTGCACGAGATCGACCTTCGGCAGGACCTCGGGCTGCGCGAAGAACCGATCCACCTCCTGGTGCCGATGGCCGTCGTCGACGAGCTGGACGGCAAGAAGCAACACCAGAACAAGGACACCCGGCGCCGGGCCCGGATGGTCACAGCCAAGATCGAACAAGTCGTCCGGGACGGCGGCCGGCTCCGCGAGCAGGACTACTCACCACTGGACAGTGGTGGCATCCCGCGCGGCGAGATCAGCCTGGACGTCGTCTTCGATCCGCCAGGGCACACCCGGCTGTCGATCACCGATGACGAGATCGTCGACCGCGCCGCGACCCTCCAGACACTGGCTGGCCGCCGCGTCCGCCTGCTCACCTACGACACCGGCATGGCCATGCGAGGACGCAACGCCGGCCTGACGGTGCACAAGCTCCAGCACTCCAGGACCGACGACGGGAAGTAGCGTGACACCGCCCGCGCCTGCTCTCTACCGGCCCGGCGCCTCGGCGGTCACACTCGCCGAAGGGGACCGTGGTGGTGCCGGTGGTGCCTCAGCCGGCCGGCCCGTCGACGTGGCGTCGGCGACAGCGGTCGCGGTGGACTGGGGGAATGCCTGGGCCGCGAGCTTCGCCCCGTGCACGTCCCGATCGACGGGTCCGGCGCCCGCCTGACTGGTCTCCGGTCGGTCCCCGCGACCGCTTTCCTGCCTGCCGCCGCCCGTCTCCCGCCACTCACCATCCAGGGTGACGGCAGGGCGATCCGCGGCGCCCTGGACGTTGCCGTCAGCCTGCGGCGTTGCGGCTCCCTGCTCGGTGGCGTAGTCGTCGACCACCCGGAATGCGTACGCGGCGGGCGTGTGGGCACGGTCGACGAAGCCGGGCACCTGCCGCAGCAGGTCGCGCACATCGTGCCCGGCCCGCTCCAGTTGGTCGAGCTTGTAGGCCAGCGCTGGCCACGCCGCCGAGGCGATGACCCGCTCCGCCCGGTCGGCAGACCACACCTCCCGCACGTGCACCGCCATCGCCTCCTGGCGCTCCTGGGCGGTGCGCCGCCGCTCGCCGGCGTCATCATGCCCGGTTTCCGCCGATCGGGCGTTCGCCGGTCGGCCGACGTCGTCCACGGCGGCGCGGTCGAGCTGGTCGGACAGCCACGCCTCGTCCCCCGGCCGGGCGCCGGTCTGCGGGTCGACATGGACGCCGCGCTCGGCGAGCCGCACCACGATGACCCGCTGGGCGGCCTGGGCGCGCGGGTCGACGGCCGCCCACTCGGTGCTGGCCCGCCAGGCCCGCGCGATGTCCTCGGCCGACGCCTGCCGCCACCAGGACGGCCGGGTCGCCGGCCGCCACAGGGTTGCGCCGGCCTGCTGAGCCGCCCGTACCTGGGCACGGATGCGGCGGGCCTGCTCCTCGCTGGCCCGAGCGGCGCGTTGCAGCTGGGCGATGCGGATCTCGATGGCCGCCTGCGCAAGCTGGCCGGCGGCCTGGATCGCGGCGGTAACCGCCGCAGCGGCCCGCTGGTGAATCTCGGCCATCTCGTTCTCGGCCACTAGCTCGTCCTCCTCAAAGCTGCGAATCCCGCTCGACGTTCGGGTCGACGCGGGGCCGGACCGGGCCCGGCACGGTGTGGACCGGCCGCTGCGGCGGCCCGCCCTGGTTCGGCACCTGCACCTGGTCGACGAGCTGGGAGCCCGACCGGAGCAGGGGCATCAGGTGCGCGGCGGCAACAGCAGCGGCGCCCGCGGCGTGGGCCTGCTGCTGCGCGGCGCGCAGCTCGGCCAGCGCCACGACCAGGCGGGCCGCCTGAACGACGACGGCAAGCAGGACGGCCGCCTCACCGCCGTCGCGGGCGTGTCCGGCCACCAGCAGCGCGTCCGCCACGCGACCCAGCTCCCGGGCCACCGACGACGCCGGCGGCACCGGCGCGCGACGCGGTGGCGCCGCCGCCCGAGCCAGAGCATCGGCGGCCCGGCTCATCGGACCCTGCCCCGACGGTTCGGAGGCCGCCGCCACCCGGGCCAGCAGCTCGGCGCTGGCCCGCGCCACCGCTGACCACTGCGGCGAGTCGGGCGCCACCCCGGCCAGTCGGCCACTGATCGCCTCCAGCGCGGCGGCCGACGATCGCCACACCGCCATCCGGTCCTCGCCACGCAGGTTCGATTCCGTGGAATCCGCTGCCTTCCATTGGCCCATCGGGGGCCGCTCGGCCTCGGGCCACCGGGTGCGGACCTGGGGCAGGCTGAGGTCCCCGTCCAGGCTGCGCCCGGCGTACCAGGTCGGCGTGCCCGACCCGCTCGGCCGCAGCGCCACGGCGTACCCGACCACCTGGTTTGGGTCCTTCGCCGAGGTCCGCGGGGCGACCAGCAGCCCCGCGCCCTTCATCCGCGCTACCCACTCGGCCTCACTCCGGGCGCCGGCCAGCGCCGCACGGACCTGCCGGCGCAGCAGCTCCCGGTCCGGCGCCTGGCCGCTGCGCCGGGCCCGGTCGACCTCCGGCCGGCCCAGCTCCGGGCGCTTCGTCGCCCCGGCCCGGCCAGGCGTCCACTTGCCGAGTCCGAACTCGTCCTCCAGGAGATCGGCGACCTGCTGGCTGCGCCGCTTGTCCTGCCGCAGCCACACCGGTGCCCCGTCTTCGGTGGCGAGGGTGACGACCAGGTGCACGTGGTCGTTGCCGTTGGCCGACAGTCCGTGCCGCACCGCGACCCACCGGCAGCCGGCCCGCTCCGCGTCCCCGGTGAAGCCCATCTCGGCGACGAACCGGGCCGCGATGCGGCCCCAGGTCGCATCGTCGAGCTGCCCTTCCTGGGCCGGCAGACTCAGCGAGCACTGCCACACGTACTGCTTCACCCCGCGCTCCCCGGCGGCGATCTGCGGCGCTTTCAACCGCGCCCCCAACTCCCCCAGCGACCATTTACCACCGCCGTCACGCTGCTTCGGGGCGAGCAGCGCCACATCGTCGTACCCGGCGACCAGATGCGGATTGACGTGTTCTTCGGCCATCCCCGGACCGAACAGGTACTTCAGCAGCCCCGTGACGTCGGTGCCGTACGTGACCTTCGGGATCATCAGCGGCGGCCCGTCTGCGCGGCGGCGATCGCAGTCACCAGCTCGTCAACGCGCGCCGCGACCCGGGCCAGGTACGCCGCCGCCGCGGCCAGATCCCCGGACGGCTCACCGGTGGAGTGCAGCCGAGCCACGGCCTGGTTGAGGTTGTGCGCCGCACCGCGCACCTGCCGATGCGCGCCCATCAGCTCGACCAGCAGTGGACCCGCTTCTCCCCCGCCTCCGCCGGCCGGCGCGGGCACCAGTGGTGCCGTTCCAACCTCGGCCAGGTACGCCGAGGTGGCCATCCGGGCCGCCGCCGCGTTCGCCTCGACCGCCGCCATCTCCGCCTCGGACAACCGCACGGTCACCCGGTGCACGCGCGGATCATCGTCGTTGTGGGCACGCCGTCGGCGCTCGCTCGCACCGAACCGGACCACGCCGACCTGCGCAGGATCAACCACGTCGATCACCCTCCCGACGAGGGTGACCCGTCGTCCCCTGACCGGCCGCGACGCGGCCCGTCTGACTAAAAGTCAGACTTTTACTCCAACTTGCTTCCCCGCCGAAGGCGATCGTCCGTGTGCCTACGGTGTGGGGGCGCGGCGACATACACCGCGCCCGACGGTGCGTGCGGAACCCCCACGTCGCCGGAGCTGATGACGACGCCCGTACGCCGCCGAACGTCCAGAACGCGCGCCGCCGCGCGAGGGACCGACGGGCAGCCCTTGGACCTGGTCGACGGCCTCGACGGGTAGGAATCACACCCCCGTCGGTAGGTCGTACGGCCGCAAAACCGGTACCGTGCCGATCGATCTTGACCGCTAAGCTCAGCGCCCATACCCACCCGACCGTCGTGATCTTGGGGAGGACTCCATGGTCGAGCAGAGTGCCAAAGCCATTCGCAGCGAGACCGAGAAGGCGGCCCTGCGGCTCCTGCGCGAGCGCGCCAACCTGGTCGGCGAGGCCGCGACGGCGCGGCACGAACGCGACCAGCTCGCCGACGCCCTGCGCCAGGCCAACGACCACTACAACGCCCGGTACTCCGCAGCACTGGCCGGCGGCTGGACGCCCGATGAGCTGACCAAACTCGGCCTGGACGCACCCGACCAGGGCCCGTCGCGTCGCCGCCGGCCGGCACGGTCGACGGCCCCAGAACCCGCCGAGCAAGTCGCGTCGCCCAACCACCCGGATCAGCCCTGACCTCCGAACCCTCGACCCTCCGGCGGTCTCCCTACCTGCGAGCAGGGAGACCGCCGGACGCAGCCCGGTCATGACGCCGGCCCCAGTGGCGCGCCCCGCTGCAGCATGTACGGCACCGGGTCGACCGCGTTGCCGCTGTTGGCATGGAACGGCCCTGGCCGCACCTTCAGGTGCACCTCGAAGTGCAGGTGCGGTCCCGAGCTGCCACCGCTGCTGCCGACGAACCCGATGACCGCGCCGGCCGTCACCTGTTGACCGATGGACACCTCGGGACGCCGGATCATGTGGCAGTAGCGGGTGACGGTGTCGCCCGGGTGCCGGATGTCGACGTACCACCCACAGCCACGCTGACGGGTGCTGCCGTCCCGGTCGCACGTGGTGTACCAGTCGCACTTGACCTGCTCCACCACCCCGGCCGCCGCCGCCCGGATCTCGTCACCGCGAATGCCGGCCTTCGACAGGTCCACGCCCGCGTGCAGCCGACCACCCCGCGAACCGAACGGGCTGACGATCTTCGCGCGGACGGGCTGCACCCAACCACCGGGACCGACGAACACCGGCCCCAGGTCGTCGACCCCGCACGGTGCCGTCGGTGCCCCGCCGCCGATGTCGTCGATGCTCGGCAGCCCAAGAACCTGCGCGGCGAGCTGCTCGGCGTCGTCCTCCCACTTCTGGTACGCCTCCGGCAGGCCGGAGCGCTGCACGGCTTGCGCCGCATCGGTCAACCGCATCCGCTCCCAGCCATCGACCCGCACCAGGGCCTCGTAGAACTTCCCGGCCGCGTAGCTCGGCGTCATCCGCTCCCGCACGCTGCCCCAGCCGGGCCGTTGCTGGAACAGCCCGACCGAGTCGTGATCGCGGCCCACGCCTTCATGCGGCAGGGTCAGCGACTCGGGCACGTTGGCGTTGGCCAGGTTGCGCAACGTGGACTCCTGCATCGCGGTCGCCAGCGCGATGACGTAACCGCGCGCCGGCACCTGACGCTGCCGGCCGGCCGCGACGATCGCGGCGGCGTTCGTCGTCTCCGCGCTCCCCCACGACCCGACCCCCGGCACCGGCGAGCCGGCCACCGACGGCACCTCGCACCCCGCCGCTTCTGCACTGGCTTGCCCGAACATCATCAGCGGCAGCCCGACCATGCCACCGCACAGCACCGCGACGACCGCCAACACCGCCACACCAACGGCGATCGGCGCACGGTTCACCGGCTGACCGCCCGGCGGAAGTCGGCGTCCACGACAAGCCACCGACCGTTCACGCCAGCGAGCCAGACCGTCAGCGTCCCGGCATCCGTGGGCACCTCGACCACCGCCTTGCCGTCCTGCGGCGCGTGCTTGGCCACCGGCCGTCCCGTCACCCGCGTGGCCGGCACCCGGGACGGGTCCACCGTGCGCAGCGACCGGGCGAAGCTGTCCTCACAGCTCGCCGCCACACCCCGCCACCACGCCGCCGCCGACAGGTCAGACCGCGCCCACGCCGCCGCGAACGTCGCCGCCACCGGCACCGCCCGGTCCGCCGCTGGCGCGGGCAGGCTCGGCGCGTCGTGGTCGTGGTCGTCACCGCCCGGCGGCTCCACGCTCGACCCAGCCGATCCACCACCAGCCACGGCCGCCGGATACCCCGGGCTGCTGTCCACCGGCGCAGGCGTCTCCCGACCCGCCCCGGGCGCGCACCCCGCCATCACGAGCATCACCAACGCCATGCCCGGTAGGGTCCTATCGATGCAGGCAGATGCACAGCCTTTCCGTGCCATTCGACGCCTCCCCCGTGCTGCCTTTCGCGTCCTATTGCAGCGAGGGATAACCATAGATCCATTCGTAAACGCAGTGCTACTGTCGGGTACTCGTCGGTGACCTTGACATGCGGGGGAGGCATCGGGTGACGGGGTGTAGCTGCGCGCGGGGGCACGGCTGTCGATGAAGACGACCGCCGTGGCGAGGACGCGTACCCGTCCCGGCCCCGCTCCCGAGTTGCCCTTCGCCGTGATTCCGCCGAATCTGCCCGCGTGGCCGCCGGTGTGGTGGGTTGGCTGCCACGGTGGCGCGGGCGTGACCACGCTCGTGCGGCTGACCGGCATCGGGCTGGACTTCGGCAGCCGTGGCTGGCCGCTCGTCACGCCGGCGACGCCACCGGCCCACGTCGTGCTGGTCTGCCGTGCCACGGCATCCGGCACGTGGGCCGCGACCGGCGCCATCGAGCAGTGGCGTCGCCGCTCCGGCATGCCCGGTCCGGTGGGGGTGCTCGGCGTGGTCGCTGTCGCCGCGTCCCCGCGCCGCCCTCCGCGCATCGTCACCGACCGGCTGCACCTGCTGCGCGGCTGGGCGCCAGCGGTGTGGAACGTCGGCTGGGTCGACGCCCTGCTCGCCGCCGACGACCCTCACGACGTCGGCGCATCCCCGGACATCGAGGCACTACGGCACGCGATCCGGCAGAAGATCCACCCACCCCAAGAGAGCCCACGATGACCCTGATCGAACATCTCGACCACCTGCGAACCCACCTCGACCACCTGATAGCCGCCGCTCCCGAGCCCACGAACGCGCCGGTCCCCGACCCGGGCGGCGGTGCACCCCCACCCGGGGTGGGAGACAAGATCCTCACCGTCCTCAAGTGGGTCGCCTACCTGGCCACCGCCGCCTGCGTCGGCGGGGTGCTCTACACCGCCGCGAAGATGGCCATCTCGCACCGCCGCGGTGACGACAGCAACATCTCCCAGCTCGGCTGGGTGTTCGCCGCCTGCATGCTCATCGGCAGCGCGTCCGCGGTGGTCTCCGCGCTGATCTAGGAGGAACCGATGTCGCGCTCAACCCAGGACTTCGCCGACCGTCCGCCCTGGACCCGTCCGGGGTTCATCGCCTCGGCGGTGCTGGCGCTGATCGTCCTCGTCGTCGGGGCCATCATCGCGGTGTCCACGCTCACCGACGACGGCACCGGCACGACCGGAGAGGCACCCTCGGCGAGCCCTCCGTCGGCTGGCAGCACCGCGCCGCAGGCCCTGCCGACCGCCGTGCCGACCACCGCACCGTCCGGTGTGCGATGGGAACTGGTCGGCCAGAACGCCGTGCCCGTCAGCGCGTCGGCGGGACCGACCCGCATCAGCGGTGGCACGGCCGCCGGCTACGCCCACACCCCCGAGGGCGCGCTGATCGCGGCAGCGCAACTCAGCGTCCGCGCCGGCTACTCGGCCGGCCGCCAGTCGTGGGAACCCACGATCGAGCAGCAGTTCGAGCCGGGCGACGACCGTGACCGGCTCCTGGCGGCGCTCCGCAACGCTGGTGACTCCCCGGCGCAGCCCGGGGAACTCAGCCAGATCGCCGGCTTCAGCTTCCAGTCCTACAGCCCGGACACCGCCGTGATCGGGCTGGCCTTCCGCGCACCGTCCGCCGGCACCGCGCGCTACCACATCCTGTCGCTGACGCTGCGCTGGCGTGACGGAGACTGGCATATGGTCGCCCCACCCGCAGGCGCGTGGACGTCGGTGAACCGGGTGACCACCGACCTCGTGGGGGTCGTCGAGTGGGGTGCGCAGTAGTGCCCTGCACCCCGGTCATCGATCCGACGTGCATCCCCAGTCAGATCGTGCAGAACACTGCCGGCTGGTTCCTCAACGACTTGGCCGATCAGGCGTCACAGGCTGCCGCGAAGATGCTGCAAACACTGGTCGCCGGGTGGTTGTCCATCCCCACTCCAGAGGTGTCGCAAGAGTCGGGCGTCATCAAGCACCTTCAGGCCTACACCACCTGGGCGGTCGCCGCGATCGCCGTCGGGTCGGTGCTGTTCTCCGCGACCAAGATGGCCCTGGAACGCGACGGCAGGGAAGCCGGCACCCTCGGCAAGAACCTCGTCCTGCTGGTCGTGATCACCGGAGCGGGCGTGCCAGCCGTGCGGATACTCACCGAGATCGGCGACGCCTACGCGGACTGGATCTTGTCGGCCTCCGCCAACGGTGACCTCGGCAAGCGGCTGCTCCTTCTCACCCCGGCCGTCGCCAACACCACCGGCCTGCCAGCGCTGGTAGTGATCGGCATCTCGATGATGCTGTTCCTGTCCTCGATGGTGCAGCTCCTGCTGCTGCTGGCCCGCAACGCCGGGCTGGTGCTGCTGGCTGGGCTCCTTCCCGTGGCCGCCGCCGTCGGCGGCTCCGTGCGCAGCCGCTACCTCACCTGGCTGCTGGCCCTGGTGCTCTACAAGCCGGCCGCAGCGACGATCTACGCGGCGGTGTTCTGGCTCGGCCAGGGTCAGAGCCTGACCGACGTCCTGACCGGCTTGGTCATGTTCGCCATGGCCATCGTGGCGTTGCCTGCGCTGATGCGGCTTATCGCTCCGGCCGTGTCCGTGCTGTCCAGCGGTGGCGGTGGTGGCGCGGCCATCGCCGCCGGATCCGCAGCCGGTCAGATTGCCACCGGCGCTGTGCGGCTCGCCGGCACGAGCGGTGGAGGCGGGGGCGGGGGCGGCAAGCACTCCGGTGGCGGTCGCGGTCAGGGACGTCCGGACGGTTCAGGCCCCAGCGATCCGCCCTACCCAACGTCACGGCCATCCGGAGGCGGATCAGGTACTCCAACGACCACCACCGCCTCCGGACCGGCTGGCGCGGGCGCGTCGGGGAGCCAGGCCGGTGCTTCCACCGCAGCGGGGAGTGCCGGCGCGGGCGCGGGCACGGGAGCAGCCGGCGCGGGCGCGGGAGCAGCCGCCGCAGCCGGCCCCATCGGTATCGCCGCTGTCGCGGCCGTCGCCGCCGCCAAGGCCGGCCCGGCAGCGGTACGCAAGGTCGGCGGCACCGCATCCGGAGCGACCGACGGTGAGGGCTCGTGAGCACCGGCGTGCGGGAGCAGACCCGCGACCAGCGCACCTACGGCAACTGGAGGTTGGGCCGTGGTGCCGGCCTGTTCGGGCTCGGCCCGGTCGGCACCATCGCCGCGTTCCTGGTCATGGTCCTCGCCGCCGCGATGCTGCCCGTGTCCGTGCTGGCCTCCCTGGTCACCGCGACCACCGGGCTGCTGGTCCTCGCGCCGCTGGCGATCCGGATCAACGGGCGCACCGGATTCCAGGTCATCACCGCCCGCGTCGCCTGGTGGCTGGCCCGGTCCCGCCGCCACCACATCTACGTCTCCGGTGCCGCGTCCCGGGTGGCCGCCGCCCACCAGCTACCCGGGGTCCTGGCCCGCTCCGAGGTGTACGAGGTGGAGACCGGCCGCTCCGGCGTCGTCGCCGTGGTGGTGGTCCCCCAGAGCCGGCACTACACCGTCACCCTGCGCTGCGCCCCCGAGGGCATGGACCTCGTCGACCAGGGCGTCATCGACGCCCGCGTCGGGCACCTGGCGTCCTGGCTGTCGGCGCTGTCCCGGGAGCCGCAGCTCGTGCAGGCCCAGGTGACCGTCGAGACCACCCCGGACCCGGGCACCCGGCTCGCAGCCGAGGTGGCCGCCACCAGCCGACCGGACGCGCCA
Source organism: Micromonospora sp. WMMD735 (assembly GCF_049178995.1). Taxonomy (NCBI): domain Bacteria; kingdom Bacillati; phylum Actinomycetota; class Actinomycetes; order Micromonosporales; family Micromonosporaceae; genus Micromonospora; species Micromonospora sp. WMMD735. Next base: position 62,355 of record NZ_JBMHMJ010000001.1, on the reverse strand, counting down.
GCGCTGGCGTTGCAGGTCCTCGACGACGTCGTGCAGTCCTACCCGGCCGGGTCGGCGACTGTGGACACCCGGGTGTCTCTGACCTACACGGCACCGCCTGGCAGGTCGATGTCGCACGAGGATGTGTGCCGCGAGGTCGCCGCCCGGCTGCCGCACCTGCACGCCGGGCTCACCGGCGCGACCGGCGCGGGCATCACGCCGATGTCCGCCCGTGGGCTCGCCGGGGTGGTGCGCGCCGCGTACGACCCTGCCGCCGCCCTGGACCTCGCCCGCGACCCCCGGCTGACCCCCGACTGGACCCAGGCCGGGCCGGTGGCCACCCGGGAGAGCTGGGACTCCTACCGCCACGACTCCGGGGTGTCGCGCACCTGGTGCCTGGTGGAGGCCCCTCGCGGGGTGGTGTACAGCCGGTTGTTCTCCCGGCTCACCGAGCCGGACCCGCAACTGCTGCGCAAGCGCGTCACCATGATCTACCGGCCGTACTCCCCCGGCGAAGCGGCCCGGCTGGTCGAGTCCGACAAACGCGACGCCCGGTTCCTGGCCAGCAAGAAGCACCGCGCCAGCGCCCGGGACCTCACCGATCTGGCCGCCGCCGAACAGGCCGCCGAGGAAGAGGCCACCGGCGCGGGAGTCGTCCGGTTCACCGTGCTGGTCACCGCCACCGTCGCCGACGACAAGCACCTCGATGAGGCCACCGGCATCATCCGGGCCCGCGCCGGTGAAGCCCGCCTGGCGCTACGCCCGATGTACGGCTGCCAGGCCGCCGGGTTCGCCGCCAGCCTGCCCGCCGGAGTGGTCCTGCCCACCCACGCCACCATCCCCTTCTAGGACGTGCCGGCATGACCATCAGCACCCGCGACGCCACCCCACCCCCGCCGCGTCGACCAGCCGGCCGCCGACCCGGCCGGCTCGGCCACAGCGGGCCCGGCGGCGGCGCCTGGTCCTACATCGAGCCACCGACGGAGTACCGGGGCACCACCGTGCAGGTGTGCGGCCTGTTCCCGTTCGGCACCGGCGCGTCGACGCCGATGATCGGCGTACCGATCGGCCGGCACCTCTACACCGGCTCGGCGGTGTGCTTCGACCCGATCTCCTGGTACACCCGCGCCCGCCTGATCAACAACCCGTCGGTGTGGATCGAGGGCGAGCCCGGCATGGGCAAGTCCACGGCCGTGCGGCGGATGGTCCTCGGCCTCACCGCCCAGGGCGTCACGCCGCTGATCCTCGGTGACCTCAAGCCCGACTACGCCGAGCTGGTCCGTGCCCTGGGCGGGCAGGTGCTGCGCGTCGGGCCCGGCCTGGACCGGATCAACCCCCTCGACGCCGGCCCGTGGCGGCAGGTCCTCGACCGCGTCGACGAGCGCACCGCCGCGGTGGTGCGCTCCGCCGTCACCGACCGGCGGCTGAACATGCTGGTCGCCTTGGCCACCCTGGTCCGACGCGGGCCCGTCAGCTCGGATGAGACCACCGTGCTGTCCGCCGCGCTGCGCTACCTCGCCGACCGTGAAACCGACCTCCCGCCGGTGCTCTCCGACGTCCTGCGTGTCATCCGTGACGCCCCGCCGGAGGTCCGCGCGGTCACCCTCTGGCAGGAAGACCAGGACCTGAGCCGCTTCCGCGACGAGACCAACGGGCTGCGCCGCACCCTGCTGGCGCTGCTGCACGGGCCCCTCGGCGACACCTTCGAGGGGCAGACCACCACCGCGATCCGCCTCGACACCCCCGCCGTGTGCGTCGACATCTCCAGCATCGACGACACCGACGAGCTACGTACCGCCGCGACCCTCCTGTCGACCTGGTCCTACGGCTTCGCCCAGGTCGAAGCGGCGCACCTGATGGCCGACCTCGGTCTCGCCCCCGCCCGCACGTTCTTCACCGTCCTGGACGAGCTGTGGCGGGCGCTGCGCGTCGGCCACGGCCTGGTCGACCGCGCCGACGGCCTCACCCGACTCAACCGGCAGAAGGGCACCGGCACCGCGTTCATCACCCACAGCCTCGCTGACCTGGAAGCCCTCCCCACCGCCCACGACCGGGCCAAGGCCCGGGGCTTCGCCGAGCGGTCGGCGGTGCTGATGATCGGCCCCTGCTCGGAGCAGGAGCTGGACGCCGTCTCCCGGGTCCGGCCGCTGTCGCAGGCCGAACGGCGGGAGGTGCTGTCCTGGTCGGCGCCGCCGTCCTGGACGGCCACCGAGGGCAGCGAGACCGTCGGCCGGGGCAACTTCCTCATCAAGGTCGGGAGCAGACCTGGCATCCCGGTACACCTGGAACCCACCGAGACGGAGAAGCACCTCGGCAACACCGACTTCCGCTGGACGATGGCATGAGCCGCCCGGCCGGGCCGCGCGGCGGCCACGACGACGCCGGCCTCATCGCGGGCGGCATCGCCGCCCTGGCCCTGGTCCTGGCCGTCGGGGTATGGCTGCCGGTGCTGCTCACCCGGCCACCCGGCTACACCGCAGGCGGCCCGATCCGGGTGACCACGGCGGTGCTGCGCGGCGAGATCACCTGGACCACCGCCTGCACGCTCGTCGTGGTCGCCGAGGTCGCCGTCCTGGCGCTGCTGACCACCGCGGCGGTCACGGCCTGGCGGTGGTCCCGCAGGCGTCGTACCCGGGTCGACTCCGCCGCCCGCCGGATGGCCACCCGCAAGGACCTCGCCCACCTCAGCCCACAGGGCGTCGCCGACAGCGGCCGGCGGCTACGGCCGAGCCTCGCCGACGTCGACCGGCCCGACCCCGACCAGCTCGGCGTGCTCATCGCCCACACCGTGGCCGGCGGAATGCCGCTACGGCAGTCCTGGGAGGACATGGCCGTCGACATCTGGGGCCCCCGCACCGGCAAGACCACCTGCCGGGCGATCCCCGCCATCGTCGCCGCCCCCGGACCCACCCTGGTCACCAGCGTCAAGGGCGACATCGTCGACGCCACCCGCGAGGTCCGCGCCGCCCGGGGCACCGTGTGGGCGTTCGACCCGCAGCACATCCTCGGCACCGACCAGGGCATGTGGTGGAACCCGCTGCGCGCCGTGGCCACCATCACCGACGCCCGTCGCCTCGCCGAGCACTTCGCCTCCGCCGAACGCGAACCCGGCGTCAGCCGCGACGCCTTCTTCGACCCCAGCTCCGAGGAACTGGTGGCGAACCTGCTGCTGGCCGCCGCGTGCTCCGGCCGGGACATCCTCGCCGCGTACCGGTGGGCGGTCAGCCCCCGCGACGACGAACCGGCGATGCTGCTGCGTGAGCACGGCTTCGCGCTGCCCGGCGACGCGGTGGCCGGCGTGGTCAACATGCCCGACAAGACCCGCGGCGGCATCTACGCCGGCGCCCAGAAGATGCTCATGTGCCTCACCGAACCGGCCGTCACCGGCTGGGTCACCCCACCCACCCGGGGCGGGGTACCCGAGTTCAACCCGGCCGCGTTCGTGACGTCCACCGACGTGCTGTACCTGCTCTCCCAGGGCGGCCCCGGATCCCCCGCACCCCTGGTCGCCGCCCTCACCGACACCGTCCTACGCTCCGGAGAGCTACGCGCCCGCGCCTCGACCGGCCGCCGCCTCGACCCACCGCTGCTGAGCATCCTCGACGAAGCCGCGAACATCTGCCGGCTGAGGCAGCTCCCCAGCCTCTACTCCTACTACGGCTCCCACGGCCTGCCGATCATCACGATCCTCCAGTCCTACCCCCAAGGCGTCGACGTGTGGGGCCGCGAGGGCATGCGCAAGCTCTGGTCGGCGGCGAACGTCCGCACCTACGGCGGCGGCGTCGCCGACCCGGACTGGCTCGAAGAACTGTCGAAGCTGATCGGGGAGCACGACGTGACGACCAGGTCGACCAGCACCAGCGGGTCCGGGTGGGGCCAACGATCGGTGTCCCACGCCACCCGCCGGCAGCGGATCCTCGACGTCGCCGACCTGCACGCCCTGCCACGCGGCCGGATGGTCGTCTACGCCTCCGGCGCCCCACCGGCCCTCGCCCGCACCGCCCCCTGGCAGGACGGGCCGCACGCCGCCGCGATCCGCGCCTCGATCGCCCGCTGGGATCCCGACAGCCGCACCGACTGGACCCTGTCCCCCGACACCCCGCCGGAGCCCACCGCATGACCGCCCCGACGTCCGGACCGGCCACCGACCCGGTCGCCGACCTGAGCACCCTGCTCGACCAGCTCACCGGCACACCCGACGCGCCAGACACCCCCAACGGCCATGACGCACCGCAGCCGGTCTTCCGCGACATCGACCAGTTCGTCGCCGGGTACCTCGCGCAGGTCGTCGAGCGGCGGGTCGCCTCCGGACCCACCCCCGGCATCAACTGGTGCCCCCGCTGGTGGGCGCACCCCGAGGCGTTGTCCCGCCTCTACGCGCTGTGGCGAGCCTGGGAGACGATGCGGGTCAACGACCCGCACACCGGCATGAGCATCTGGTGGCGTGACCACCTCGACCCCCACCTGGCCGCCCTGACCGGCGACCTCGGACCATTCGCCCGCTGCGGCACCCGACACCGCGACCCCGAGGCCCTGCCCGTCGAGCCCGCGCCAGCCGAGGTGCTGGCGCAGCTACCCGACTCAGGTAGTCGGCGAACACCTGTGGCCACCGCCTCGCCAAGGGCTCGTAGAGGCCGATCGACTCCGTAGTCGCGCCTCCCACCGCCCCACCCCCGACAGCCAGACGCCGAGGATGTTCAACGATCGGGCGAGGTCGGGTTCGAACGCGGCCGGGTTCGCCGCGAGGTTCTACGACCTTGCCGATTAGCTCGCCGAGCTGACGTGGCGGCTTGCCGGGTGACTGCTCCGGCCGCCAATGCCCGCATCCGCGACATTTGGACGAAGCCTGGCCTGGCCGACCTCGATGACGACGCCGAGCACTCCGTGCGGCTGCTGACGGTACCTCTGGAAGTCGGCCGACCGACAGGTGGGCCATGTATTCTTACGCCCCGTCCTCTGGGAGCCCCTCCATGACCTCCATGACCTGCTGGTCGGTCAGGCCGTCGACCATGTCGTGGAGGCGGCGGCGGGCCTGTGCCGGGGTGACCGACTGCCCGTTCCCCTGCCGCCATCGCGTCTCATTGAGTCGATGCGCCATGATCATGGCGGTTGCCGCTCTGGTCATGAACCCGGTAGGCCCCAGCAGCGCGGCCGCCGCCCAGCCTCCGACTGCCACCGCCTTGAGCGCCCGATGGCGTGCCTCCCGCTCGGACGTAGCGTTGCCCGCGTCGATCAAGGAGATTCGTGCGGCCAGCTCGGCGGCGCTGAGAGCCAGGGCCTCTGCCAGCCGGGCGAAGACCCGGGGGGACGGCCCACGGGACCCCTGTTCAATCTTTGCTAGGAAGACCTCGCTGATCTCCACCTTCTCGGCCAGTTCGGCTCGGGTCAACCCGTTGACCCTGCGAAGCTCCCTGATGACGGCGCCGGTCGCCGCTCCGGTCGACTGTGTACTCATTTAGTACCTAACTTGTATGTTTGCTGGGCTGGTTCAGGGTGTAGTTGCCTGGTAGCTTAGAGGAATCAATCCGCGAACGGGTGCCGTTCACTTGGTCCGCATCACTTCTGTCTACATAGGAAAGAGCGCGTCATGGCGGTAGGAGAGCTCGACCCACGCGAGGGGCCGCAGCAGGGCACATCCAGCGCGGCGGAGCAGGACCCTGGCGGCATCTGGGGTGACGGAGGGCAGTGGGGTACCGCCACCCCGGCCGACCAGGACCCCGGCGGCATCTGGGGTGACGGACCCCGGGCGTTCGCCGACTCCACCGAAACCGGCGGTGACGACGGATCGTTCATCGACACCCTGATCGACTTTCTGAGCAATCTCTTCTGAGCCGACACCGGGGACCGTAGCCCCGGCGGCCGAATCCGAAGCCCCAAAGAGAATGGTGTCCACCGATGAACAACAACCCCCTGGCCGCAATCTTCGGTATCGCCAAGACCGTCCTGCACTTCCTGAACAGGCCGGACGTCAAGCAGGGCATCGCGTTCGCCCGCCTCGCCAAGGCGCAGGCGGACGCGGATCGCGATCCACGAAACTACTTGGCCAAGCAGCAGCTCGAACGGGCCCAAATTCGAGCGGCGTACGCCACCATCAAGACGAACGAGGCGATCCAGGAGCAGAACCAGCACCGCTGGCAGTAGTCCCCCGGTGTCCAGACCCTCGACAGGGCGGACAAGTTCGCCAGCGTGTTCGGGTTGTTCGTCGCGGTGGCTGGTCTGGGTCTGTCCGCGTATGGGGTGTTCGGTGTCTGGCGGGCGGCAGGTGGGCAGTCGGTGATCGATAGCGTCGTGGGCGGCGGGGTGACCCAGGTCCGTGGGGTCCGCGGCAGCGTGCGTTTCGGCCCGTCGGCGCCGGCGGCCGGGGCGCCGTCCATACCCGCCTCGCCGCGGCCGTCGGCTGCCGCTAACTGAACGGCGTTGGGTCTAGACCTGCGCTCTGCGCGCCGTCAAAATACCATCGTTTTCTGACGATGCTGTTTGGACCCTTGGCAATCCCGCTCCGGGCCGTCAAAAACTCCGTCAAAAACCGGTGAGTTCAACAACCCATCCGGAACCGTTTTCTGACACCATGGGCGTGTGCCAGACCCCCTGGAACCCACCGAATTACTCGCCCCCGCACCGGCGCACCTCACCGAGATCCGGATCGGCTACGCCCGGGTGTCGACCGGCGGACAAAAACTCGAGCGGCAACTCGACGCGCTGCGCGCCGCCGGGTGCCGGCGCATCTTCGCCGAGAAGCAGTCCGGCAAGGACGCCGACCGGCCCGAGCTCACCGCCTGCCTCAAGTTCACGGCCCCGGGCGACACCCTCGTCGTCCCCGCCCTCGACCGCCTCGGCCGGTCCTTGCACGACCTGATCACCACCGTCACCGACCTACGCGGCCGCGGCGTCGGCTTCACCTCGCTCCACGAGAACCTCGACACCACCACCCCCGGCGGCCGGCTCGTCTTCCATGTCTTCGCCGCCCTCGCCGAGTTCATCCGCGAACTAATCGTCTCCGGCACCCGCGAAGGCCTCGCCGCCGCCCGCGCCCGCGGCCGCGTCGGCGGCCGGCCCACCGTCATCAACGCCGAACTGCTGCGCTCCGCTCGCGACCTGCTGCCCAACCCCGACGCCTCCGTCGCCTCCATCGCCCGGCTCCTCGGCGTCAGCCCCGGCACCCTCTACAACCACATCCCCGACCTGCAGCAACTACGCGAAGCCGGCCGGGCCCGAGCGGAACTGACCACATGATCCGCCCGCTCACCCCCTCACCCCGCGCTGCACGATGACCGCCGTCGCCACCGGCCGTATCCGCCGAGATCACGCTTGCCCGACCAAGCACGTCGTCCACGCCAGCGTGCTCGCAGACACGAGAGGCGGCGCCGCGTGAGCGAGCTCGTCAGCCGGACCACCCGCGGGCTCTTCCGCGACCTCATGACTGGCAGCACCGTCGGCGCGATCGGAGCTGCCTTCCAGGACGAGCTGTTCGCGCCGAACCCCGACAGCACCTACCAGGACAGCAGCGTCCGACGCGCCACGACGCAGGAGTACCTCGAAGCCATCGACTGGACCGACATCAACCAGGTCAACCGGGCGCTCCGGGTCTTCGAGCGCCTCATCCAGGGCTTCGAGCCGCAGTACACCAGCAAGCTGCTCAACTCCCTGCGCCGCGACGGCTACACCATCGACGAGGAAACCGGCCACATCGCCTCCGGCGGGCCACGCTTCGCCCCCTCCTCCCTGCAGAACATCACCGACGCGTCAGCGATCCGCCAGCAACTCACCCGCATCCAGCACGCGGTCCTGGACGACCCCGCCCTCGCCGTAGGCAGCGCCAAGGAACTCATCGAGAGCACCGCGAAAGTCGTGCTCAAGGAACGCGGCCAGCCCGTCGACGACAAGGACGACCTGCCCGCGCTCGTCCGAAACGCCCAGCAAGCCCTCGGCCTCCACCCGTCGTCCAAGGCCCCCGGCCCAGACGGCAGCGACGCGATCAAGAAAATCCTCGGCTCCGTCTCAGGCATCGCCATCGGACTCGCCGAACTCCGCAACCGCGGCTACGGCACCGGCCACGGCCCCGCCACCGCTCCGGTCGGCCTCGGCCCCCGCCACGCTCACCTCGCCGTGAACGCCGCCTTCACCTGGTGCCAACTCATGCTCGACACGCTCGCGGACCCCAAAGCCCCCTGGCGCAAGGAACTGACATGATCTCCACCGGAAAGGCACTGAAGATCACGTGTCGTTCAACACCACCAGGGGCCGGCAGCCACGCGGCGGCTGTTCCGACCAGCTATTGCACCGGACGCAGCGGCGTGACCGAGCCGCCCTGCCAACCGGCGTCGGGCGCCATGTGCCACTCGATGTGACGCTTCGGGTTGGTCACCCAGGAGCCACACGCCGGGCACTCGAAGCCGCTCGGGGCGCCGGGCGGGCCAGTCTGCGGGCCAGCGTTGTCGGACTTCTGCTCGGTCTTGCGGCCGGCAGCCTCCCATAACGGCACCCAGACGGACGTGAAAGTGCGAGTTTCCACGTCCATGTGCTCGGCGAGCCGGTCGAGCAGCTCACGACTGGGTGCCAGGTGGCCGTTGAACACCCGAGACAGCATCGACTCGGAGTAGCCGACGTCGCGCGCCAGCCTGGCCAGCTTCGGTTTGCCGGCGGTGATGCGAGCTGCAGTGAGCACCTCGCTCAACTGCTGGCGGGCGGTTTCCGGGTCCAGTACGTCCTCGGCGGCCGCAGCCGCCATGAGCTGAACCTTCTCCACGCCGCCATTGAAGACATAGACGGTGGAGTCACGGCCCACGACGTCGTCAGCGCCGTACTCCCATCCGCGCCGACTGGAGGCCTGGCGGGCACTGCGCCGCGGGCCGGGCATGGCCGCCTTCATCAGGCTCGTCCCGGGCCGTCAACCAGCCGCAACAGCGTGGCGAGGTCCTCGCCGCTAGAGCGGTTTCCGTCGACCACCCGATCGATCACCATGCCGGCGGCGATCCCGATCACCGCAACAAGGCCGGCGGCCTCGAGCACGTTCAGGTGCTCGACGCCGGTCAGCCAGGTGAAAAAGACCATGACGATCACGAGCACGACCGTGCGGCGCTTGGCGCGCTGGTCGGCCCACCCCTCGGATGCAGTGCACCCCACGACGGCGTTCATTGCCATGTGCCCCTCCCGATACTGGACAGCGCTGGACTGTGTGGACAGTGCGGAAGGACTCTCCGGCCCAACGAGGAAACCGGGTGGCGTGAGCTGTCTTCCGCGCCGACCATGGTTGCGGATCAGCACCACGTCACGCCACACCGACGGGACGGCCGACAGGATGGCGTGTGAAAGTTCGGCGCAGGGTTGATGACGTACCGGCCGGTCCGCCGATGGCGGTGTCGGCCGAGGCTCGGACACGACGAAGGGGCCCGCCATCGGCGGGCCCCTGCACGTGCCTGGCGCGACGTCGCCACAACGCCTCTACCAGTTGTTACTGTCTCCGGTCCGGTCCAGCGCTATCCAGACGGCCTCGGGGCGAGCCGCCAATTCTGGCGGCTCTCACACCGGCGTCCCGCGGCTTCACGCCCGTCGGCGCGCCCGTGTAGGACTCCCAGTAGAGCAGTCAGCCTGACTTGCCGTCGAGACGGCGCTGCACTTTCATGCAAGCTCGCCGCTGCGGAAAGCAGCATCCCCGCCGGTGAGGGCAGACCCCGGCCACCAGGTGAATGGTGCGGGTTTCGGCAAGATTCGGAAAGAACTCAGAACCGAAAGCCAGCCCCTCAGCTATGCCCTGACTCGCGGCGGGCTTATGGTGCCAGGTGCTCAGCGTCCTGCAGAACCAGCCCTGGACCGTGCGCGCCTCCCACGCGCCGCCGCAGCGACTGGCCAGCGCCGTCCGGTCCAACATGCCTCGATAAGATCAGTTATGGAGGCATCGACGGCGGATCTGGAACGGGTGTCGATTCCGGGGAATCGGCGGGTCAGAACGGCGGGCTGTCGGCCAGCTCGACGGCTGGCGGCGGGGCCAGTCGCAGAAGGGCCTCACCGAGGGTGTCCCCGACGCCGACCGCGATGACGGTGTCGTGGTTGTCGTAGGCGTTGGCGGCGTAGAACCACTCCTCTGGCTCCTCCACAACCTCGCCGTCGGGGCCGACGCGGCCGGGCTGGCCGGGCTCGAAGACAAGCTCGATGCGGTGACCGTCGCGCAGCAGCGCGTCGGCTGGCAGCCGGTCGGCCGGCTCGGGCCGGTCGACCAGGACGCCCGGGTCGATGAGCGCTGCGACCGGCCGGCGGTGGCGGGTGAGCACCTGCACGCGGGTGTCGAGGCCGTGGACCTCGCCGACGAGGTGACCGAGCTTGGCTCGGGCGTCGGACACCGGCCAGGTCGGCAGGTTGGGCGAGATCTCGGCGACCTCGCTCATCGGCACCAGGGCGGCCCACTGGTACCGATCGCGGGTGATGAGGGTGATGGCGCCGGCCTCGGCTGCGGTGACGAGTTCGGACCAGCGGGCTCGGGCGTCCTCGACGTCGACCGGTCCGCCGTGCCGCTCGACGAGCGGTCGCAGCCCGAAGGGAACCGTGATGTTGTCCATCCTCAAACCGTAAGGCACCTTGCAGAATATTTGCAAGGTGCCTTACGGTTCGGTAGTGCCGCAGGTCAGTCGCCCAGGTACAGGCCACCGCGAGCGGCCTGCCGGGCTCCATGGGCGAAGGTGCGCAGCTTGCAGGCCAGTTCCCGGGCCTGCTCCGGGGTGTGCTGGGCGGTGTAGGGCTGCCAGTAGTCGGCGGCGGGGTCTTCGTCGCCTTCCACGCCGACAACCATGACCTTGGTCGCGCCGTCGTGGTCGACCAGGTCCATCCACAGCGTCCCGGTGTCTCCGCCGGCCTCACCGATCGCGGTGGTGGCCACGTGCCGGCGGGTCACCAGCTCGGCAGCGGGCTGCTTGTCGCGCAGCAGGGCCAGTAGGTCCCCCACGGTCACCGGCAGCTCGTCGTCGACGATGGTCACCTTCTGCCGGGCCAGGTCGGCGTCGTCGACGAGAAGGTGCTCCAGCCGCTGCGCCGCTCGACCCCACTTGGTGAGCTTCGACGGTCGGTGCCCGGCCTCGGCGAGGTCGGCCAGGGCGTCGAGGTGCCCAGCGGCGGCCTCAGCCTCACCGGGGTCCAGGTGCGGGGCGGCGTAGCTCCCCGGCCGCCTGTACCCCCCGCTGTCGACGTGCTCGGCGTCGGTGACGGGGTTCCATCGGTGCGGGGAGGTGCCGACCGCGACGTACCAGCCGCCGTCCCACCGGTTGTCGCCGTCGCCGTAGTCCATCAACGCGAGGCTGGTGGCCGGGCCGGCCGCGCTGGCGACCAGGTCGGTGCCGTGGCAGGTGTCGCCGTCGGCGTAGCCGAGCACGTCGCCTACTGCGGGACTCGTCGACGCGGCCGGCGTCGGGGTGGTGCCGTCGCCCATTCCGATCTCCTTACTCGTGGGGGTGCCGCCAGCGGCTCGGGCCTGCGTCTCGTACTCCTCGGCCTGCTCCTCGTAGTAGCGGGCGGCGAGGATCTCCCGCGCCGCTTCCGCCTCGGCGTCGCGTGCCGCCAGGGCGTGCTCGGCGGCGACGGCGGCGTCGCGGATCGTGCGGGCGGCCACCGCGTGCTGCTCGGCCGACTCCTGGTTGTCGCGGGCGTCGCGCCGGTACCGGTCGGCGGCGTCGCGGCAGGCCCGTGCCCGATCGGCCAGGGTCTCGGCCTTGGCGACCGTCGCGGCGTAGCGGTTCGCCACCCGCATCGCCTCCTGGTCGACGGCGGGCACCGTCAGCACTCCCCGGTCAGGTCGGCCACGTACTCCACACCGCCGCCCTGGTCGGCACGAGCGGTCCAGCCGTGGCAGGTGACTCCCGCGTCGGTCAGCACACCGGTGGCCCACCGGCACGCCTGGTCGACCTCGTCCGCACCCAGGCCGTCATGGTCGGCGTGCGGCTTGTCGTCGGCCAGGAGCAACCACACGTCGTCCGCCGGGTCGCGCAGCAACCGCCACTCCCCCGCCCCGACCGGCACCACCACGGCGTCGTGTACGGCGAGGTACGCCGGTCGGCCGGCGGCCACCTGGCCGTCGGTCCAGCCGGTCACCTCGATCCCGTGCCGGTCGGCGAGCAGCTCGGCTGCCCACGCCTGGGCGGCGTCGACGGCGTCGGGATCGGTGAGGTGTTCGGCGTACGCGGCCGGCTCATCGGCCTGGTCGTAGCGCAGCACCCAGCAGCACGCATCGTCGGCGTCGAAGACCAGCGACACCCGCCCCGGGCTCTCGCCTGCGGCGGGCCGGGCGGTGTCGGGCTCGGGCTCGGGCGGGTCGATGGCGTCGACCCGGGCCTGCTCCCACTCGCTCAGGGTGTAGCCGGCGTCCTCGGCCAGCCGGGCCAGCCACGCCGCGTCGGCGTCCGTCCACGACCGGTAGGTCGCGCGGGCCTGCACCTCACGGCGGGCGATCCCGAGAGCGTGCGCGGCGTGCACCCGGGTGGACCAGTCGGCGCGGCGGACCTCTTCCCACCACCGGTAGTTCGGCAACGCCGGGTCCGGACCGACCCCGGCGGCCAGCAGCCACTTGTGGGCGAGCTGCGCGCACTCGTTGCCCGGCGCCCACAGCCAGGCGTCGATGATGTCCCCCGCGCTGCGGGGAAGCTTCGGCGGCTGGGCGGCCAGGATCGCGGCGGCCTCGGCGCGGGCGGTCATCGCCTTGCGGCGCTCCCGCTCGTCGGTGATCCGCTGCTGCTCCGCCGGGCTGCGGTTGTCGGCCGTCTTCGGCTTGCCCGCCGTGGAGTAGTAGGACACCTGCCCGTGGGAGCTGACCTCCGCGACCAGAGCGCCGGCCTTGCGGGCCGCCGCGATCGCCTTCGCCCCGTCCAGCCGGCGCTCCCAGTAGCTGGCACCGAACTTCTGCGACGCGCTGCTGATGACCGGGGTGCCCTCGGCGACCAGCTTCTCGCGCGCGGCGTCGATGGCCTCCTGCTGCTCCCGCTCCCGCCGCACCTGCGCCACCAGCTGGACGGCGGTCCAGTGGTGCCGGCGGTCATCACGCAGCCGGTGCGCGGCCAGCATCAGCGACTGGTCGTCGCCGGCCGCGTCGACGAGGGCGAGGGCGTCCCGGATCTGCAGGGCCGGCCGCTTCTCGTCCAGGTCGTCGGGCTCCTGGTCGTCGCCGACCAGGGCGCGGCCGGTCTCCAATTCGGCCAGCAACTCATCGGGGAGCCTGAGCAGCTTCAGACGCTTGGACACGTGCGACTGCGAGCAGCCGACCTTCGCCGCGATGTCCCGTTGTCGGCGGCCGGCGGCCTCCTGCTCGGCGAACGCCCGCGCCTCCTCCACCGGGCTCAACGGTGCTCGGGCCACGTTCTCGGCGGTCATCACGTCGAGCTGCGCCAGCGGGTCGTCCGCGATCGCGTCCTCACGCACCAGCACACCCAGCGTCGCCTCCGGGTCGTCGCCGAAGACCAGGCCAGCCGCCGTACGCCGACGGGCGCCCACCAGGACCACCCACTGCGCCCCGGCGAGGGCCTCCGCGTGCACCGGCCATGCGGCGGCGACCCTGTAAGCGGGCAGCACCACCGGCGGCTGGATCACCCCCACCTCCCGGATTGACGCCTCCAGGTCGGACAGGTCACCCATCGTCTTGCGCGGGTTGGCCGGATGCGTCACCACACTGCCCAGACGCACCTCCTCGGGGCGCATCGGTACGGTGGCTGCCTGCGGCGAGACTGCGGAAGATTCCACAGAATCCGTCATGATGATGGTGCTCCTTAAGGGGAGTGAGGCGGGGCGGCCCGGGGCTTTGGTCGGTTTCGGGGCCGCCTCGCGCTTGTTGATGGGGTCAGGTCAGGTGCTTCATGACGCGGTCGAGTGCGACCTGGGTATGCGCCAGTGCGGCACGCAGGTCACCGAGCGCCTGCTTGAGGGTGGCCGGATCTCCTGGCGGACTGGGCAAGGCCGTGACGAAGGTGCCTCGCCCCTGGACCGGCTTGAGCAGCCCGTCATCGACCAATACACGCTGCGCCTGACGGATGGTGTTCAACCCTGGGACGTTGTACTCCTCCTGCAGCTCACTGATTCCGGGCAGTGCTGTGCCGACTGGCCATTCGCCGTCGGCGAGCCGCCGACGAAGGTCGCCAGCGATCTCCTGGTAGCGCGGACCACTTGCCATGACAACACACTAGGACCTCTGAGACCTCTTAGGCAATGTGATTACATGCGATCACAGTGCGCATTCGCGCGGACAGCCCCGCAAGCAGCAGGTGATCACACCGGGAAGGCCCTGAGATGGAGGCCGGGTCGACGTTCGCCCGCCCATCGCACGATTAACCACGGTTAACTGCGCGATCGGCCGGGGCAGGCTCTGACCTGGGCAGGACCGGCCTTAGCATGGCGGGCATCCGAAGTACCGCGGCCACAATCGGCCCGGGAAGCACACGGAACGGAGTCCGCATGACTCAGGTGCATGTCATCGCCAACCAGAAGGGTGGCGTCGGCAAGACGACGCTCGCCGTCAACCTTGGGGCGGTCACCTACGACGTCCTGGTCAACCCTGAGCCGATCCTGCAGAAGACGGCGGAGGCCATCGGTGATCCCGAAAGCCCGGTGATGGTGGCCTCCACCGACCCGCAGGCATCCTCGGTGTGGTGGTCACGACGGGTGGAACGGCAGGGCGGCTTGCCCTTCGACTTTGCCCAGATCGACGACCCACGTGATCTTCGCAAGCTGCGCGGTCTCCACTATGAGCACATCTTCGTCGACACCCCGGGCTCGCTTGAGGACGAGCGCATCCTCCAGGCCGCGCTCGATGAGTGCGACGACGTCCTAGTGCCGATGGTGCCCGAGCCGCTTTGCTACGACCCGACCACCCGGACGATCGAGTCCGTCCTCACCCCGCGCGGAATCCCGTACCGGGTCGTGGTGAACAGCTGGGACCCCCGCGACGGGCTTCCCGACCTACAGCAGACCGCACAGTTCATCAAGCTCAAGGGCTGGCCGATGTGCAACACGGTGGTCCGGCGGTACAAGGTGCACTCGCGGGCATCGGCCGAGGGCATGGTGGTGACGCAGTACCCCCGCAACAGGGTGGCGATGGAGGCGCGGGAGGACTTCTTCCGGCTGGCCCTGGAGATGGGCTACGGCGGCGGGGCGGTCATTCCGTCACAGGCCGGTACGCCGAACCTCCAGGAGGTCTGACGTGGCTGGCAAGCGGGTGAACCTATCGGACCTTGCGAGCGAGCCGGCCCTTCCTGAGGCGCGAAAGCCGGCGATCACCGAGTCGACGCCCCGTTCGGCCCGCGTGCAGCAGGTCGCAGCCAACCCGCTCAACACGCGGGACCTCGGTGCCGACCACGCGAAGATCGAGAGCATCGCGGAATCGCTGAAGACGCACGGGCAACTCCAGCCGTGCGCCGTGGTGTCGCGGGATGCCTTCCTGCGGATCTACCCGGAGCATGAGAAAACGATCGGCAGCGCCGTCTGGGTACAGGTGACCGGCGGCAGACGTCGCGCCGCAGCGCTCTTGGTGGATCAGCCGACGCTCGAAATCGTCGTCAAGAACAACCTCGCCGACAGCCGCGAAGCTTGGGTCAGTGCCACTGCGGCCGAGAATTTAGACCGCGAGAACCTCGACCCGATCGAGGAGGCTCGTGCTGTGCAACTGCTCGTGCAGGAGTGCGGCACGGCAAAGGCTGCATCTGTCCGACTGTCCCGTACTCCGCCTTGGGTAACGCAGCGGCTGAATCTGCTCAAGCTCGCACCGGAGGTCCAGTCGCTGCTACGAGCTGGCGAGGTGCCGCTGCGAGATGTCCGTGACCTCCATCAGGTGCCAGCCGAGGAGCAGTTCCAGGAACTTCAGCAGCGCCGACAGCACCTGGAGCCCGAATTAACCGCGGTTAACCAAGCAGACGGCTCCAGTGCAACCATCCCGGGCACCAACACCAACGAAGACAGCAAGCGGAGCGCCCCTCGCCGGTCCGCTGCCGCATCAGCCATCCGACGCTTGGGCGGTACCCCTGACAAGATTGCCGACTCGCTGCGGACCGAGCTGACACCGGCGGACCTACAACTCCTGATAGATCACCTGCAACGCCAACCGAACAACGTCGCCGGGTAGAAGGCCCCGGATCGCAACCCGGTCGACGAGCAGCGCGGCCCCGACAAGTCCCGCCAGGGCTTGTCGGGGCCGCGCTCGTCGCCAACGACCACGACCCGCAAGCCCGTCGAGGCTCTGAGCACCCGGTGTGGCTGCTGCCACCACTCCGGGGCATAGGTTGGCTTGGCACCACCGGTCGGACCGGTCAGATGCCTGGGTGGTGATGTCCGGCAGGGGTCAGGGGCAGGTGTCGCAGAACATCAGGACGGAGTCGACGGGGTTGGTCTGGCATTCGACGCAGACGGCTTCGCCGCAGTGGTAGCAGGTCATAGCGGCGCTGTCGGCGAGGTCGAAGTGCATACCTGGGTTGGCGCGATGCACGACCTTCTCAGTGGACTCACACCGGCCGATGCAGCGTCCGTCCGGCTCGGTGGGTTGGCGAGGCGGAAAGACGGTGCACTTGGTGTACCGGTGGAGCGGGTCGTGATCGACCGGGTCGGTGCATCCGTTCGGGCAGGGCCAGTTCTGAGCCGCGCGCGGAGTGCAGCGCACACAGCCACGGGCACGCCGCCCGTGAGGACATGCCTTCGGTATGGGGAAGTCCTTGCCGTCGGCGGGGCGCAGGTAGCCGGTGGGGGCATGCTGTGGCCACAGCCGGTAGGCGCAGTTGTAGCAGTTGGTGTGCAGGTGCCAGTCCACGGTGGGGACGGTGCGGGTGGCGGTATCCGGCACGAGGGATCCGCACCAGGTCTTGATGCCATTCTGACTGACATGGATCTTGCCCGGCTTCCACCGGACGATCAGCATCGGCACCCGGGCTTCGACCGAGAAGACGTCTGCCTGCATGGCCTGACAGTACGTCCACGTTCCATCCCGGCAGGTGATCCGGTCGGGGTGTCGGGACGCGCTGTCCACCGGCCAGCCTGGCTTGTACGCCGGGCTGGCCCGGTGGATGGGGCCAATCAGCTGAAGCCGTTGCGCGGGTCGGTCAATCGCCCGCGCAGCGCGGTCAGGTCGGCGCGGATTTCCAGCGCTTCCTGGTACCAGGGGTCACCGATAGCCGACTCGGCTCCGGCGGGGAGGCCCATGCGTTGCTCGGCGGCCTGCCGCACCTGGTCACACCAGGCAGTCACCGCCCATACCGCGCCGTCGACTGCGGCTACCGCCTCGCTGTGACTGGTCATCGTTCGTCTCCGTTCGTGTCGGTCACCTGGGCGAAGCCCTCGGCGTTCAGGGTGTGCTGGGCGCGGATGGCGGCGGGGACGGCGCGTCCCTGGTGCGCCACCAGCTCTGGCCCGGTCACTGCGGTCCACCCGTGCGGGCGTCGTTGAGCTGGGCCTGGAGCTGATCGACGCGGGCCTCGGCGCGGTCGGCCCGCTCGGTCGCGGCGCGGGCGGCGGCCTCCGTGCGGGCCAGCTCGACTCGGGCGGCCTGCCCTGCCTGGTCGGCGGTCCGCCACTCGTCGCGGTACTCGTCGGCCTGGTGGCGCAGCGCGGCCAGCTCGGCGCGTACGGCGCGCAGCTCGGCCTCGGCGTCCCGGCGGGCCGTCTCGGACTCTGCGAGGGCGGTCCGGACGTCGTCGCGCTCCCCGGTGACCACCGTCAGGATCTCCTCCGCCCGCTGCGCCCGCTGCTCCGCCTTGACCCGGGCCGCGTCGGCCTTGCGGGCCTCGGCCTCGGCGGTCTTGACCTCGCGGCGCAGTTCCTTGACCTGCTCGGTGAGGTCGGCGGCACGCTGCTCGGCGGCCTCCCGGCGGCCCGTCTCGGTAATGACGGCCTGAGCGCGCTCGCCAGCGGCGGCCTCGGCGCGACCCTGGGCCTCGCGGGCGTCAACAACCTGCCGCCACGCCTCGGTGGTCCGCCGTTCGGCCTCGGCCTCGGCATCGCGGGCCCGCCGCTCCGCGACTCGCTGTGCCTCCCGAGCGGTGGCCGCCGTGGCGGTCGCGGTGCGGGCGTCGCGGGTGGCCCGGTCCCGGTCATCCTCGGCGGCCTGGGCGCGCGCAACGGCGGCCACCGCCGCCGCCTCGGACACCTCAACCCGGGACAGCGCCGAGGTGTCCACCGCGCGCATCGCCTCCACCACGGCAGCCAGGTCACCGGCGAGGGCCTCCACCGCCGGCAGCACCCGGCCGGTCGCCTCCCGGTACGCGGTTAGGGGCACGTCCAGGCCGGCGGCGAGTTCGGCGTCACGCTGCGCCGCGAACGCCTGCCGGCAGTTGCGCCCGTCGTGGCGGCGTTCGTCGTCCGGGCAGAACTCCTTTGGCCGGCCCTTGCCCGAGTAGGCCAGGGGTCGGCCGTCGTACTTGCAGGTCGGCTGCTCGCCCCGGGGCGGGCTCGCCGTCGCAGTCTCCGTCATGCACCCATCCTACCCGAATTTCTATTACCTAGAACGAGAAACACTTATTTAGTTTTAGGAAAGTGATAACTATCTGATCTTGATTGGACAAGATCACGAAAAGCGGCCCCTGAGATCGACGCAGAGCCGATTTCAGGGGCCGGGTGACACTGAGGTACCGGGATGGCTCCGGATCAGAGGCGGCGGGCCGCTGCGGGGAGGCCGCTGCCGGGCTGCGCCACGTCGGGCCACACGCACTCGCCGCCGGCCGGCGGGGCGTCGAGCAGGGTGGCGCGGTCGGCGCGGCGCAGGTGCCCCGGGGTGCGGGCGCGGATCGCGGCGAGAGCGGCCTCGGCCGCCGGGCTGCGCCGGCCCGGCCGTGCGGCGGCCTGGTCCCGCTGGACCTCGGCGGCGCGCGCCTGGTCGCGTCGCTCGCGCTGGACGGCGGCCTGCATCGTGGCCAGGACCCGCTGGTGCCGGGTGTGCCGGGCCGCTGGGTGCGGCGGGGCGTCCGGCCCGGTCAGCGCGTCCTCCAGCACGGCCCGCAGGTACGCCACCGGGTCGCGGGGCTCGACCAGCAACGGCCGGGACCGGGCCCGGCGCACCCAGGCATCCAGGGCCTCGGCCGTCCAGTCTCGACCCAGGGCGGCACCCAACGTCGCAGCGACCCGGGGCAACGGAACCGAACGTAGCCACGCCCACCGGCCCTGCACGGCCCGTGCGAGGTCGTACGCCCATGCCGACCACTCAGGACGTGCCCGCCGTGGCCGTGGTGCGGCACCGTGCCTCTGAGCCGGCCTAGGACGCTGTACAGACGATGGCCTGGCACACCCGGAACCGCCGCCCGCTCTTGTCGATGAGCGCGAAGCGCTGTCCTTCCTCCGGCTTCGCCGGCTGTCCACCGACGGTGTGGGCGCCAGCGGCGGTGAGATCAGCAGACCCCGAGACAAGCTGGAGTAAACACTCATAGCTTGAGACACCGTGTGGGGGGTGCGGAAATTAGTGGCCTGGTCACGAGTGTGATCGCGGGCGGCGGTGACCGCCTGGCGCATCTGCTGACGGCGGACCCGCTCGCGGTAGTCGACCCAACCACCAGCACGAGCAGCGAGGGCGTCAACGTGGGCTTGGGCGGCGGCCAGGAGGGTGCGGGCGTGCTCCAGCAGGTCGGCCAGGACGGCCAGAGCGGCCGGGATGTGCGCGGCCTGCGCGGCCGAGTCGCCCCGGTGAACCGGGGTGATGTCGAAGACCGTGCGGGCCTGGGAGCGGCCGGTGGCGCACCGCTCGGCGTAGGACAGCCGGCGGCCCTGCTCGACCCGCACGCACCAGCCCAGGGCCTCCGCACGGCGCCAGGCGTCGGTGACCGGGCGGGTCCTGTCGCAGCCGGCCAGCTCGGCGGCGGCGTCCCGGCCGGGCATCGCACGGCGACCGGAGCGGCGGTCGGCGTCGACGGCCATGATGCCGCCGACCCGGCCCAGCGCCGACGGACGGCCACGACGGCTGCTCCGGGCAGCGGCATCACGGGCGAGCAGGTCCGCGAGCAGCCACACCGGCCGACCCCAGCTGTCACCAGTGTGGAACGCGGCCAGGGTCTCGGTCAGGCGGCCGATCCAGGCGGTCAGCTCGTCGACCCGCTGCTGGGCCTCGGTCGTCTCGGCGAGCAGGGCGAACCGCGTAGCCACGGCGGCAGCCTCCAAGGCCTGCGCGTGCTCGTGGTCGGCGCGGGCCTGCGCCAGCCACGAGTACCCACACAGCCAGCAGGCAGGCACCGGGGCCGGTTCGCCGCACGCCGCGCACCCGGCCGGCTCGCCGACGTCCAGGCGCTCGCGCAGCTCGGCCACCAACCGACGCCGGTCCGCCGCACCCTGCCGATCGGCCCGACCGCGCCAGCACGGAATGCACAGCGGGTCCGATCCAGCGCCGTCGCGGGGCAAGCCCTGCCGGTCGACGCCGGCAGCGGCGCAGGCCACGCACGGCATCTGGAGACCGGTCGGGTACGTCGGCCGGCGGCGGGCACCGGCCGGGGAGACCAGCCGGGCCTGTCCGGTGCGGGTGGTCTCCACCAGCAGCCGCTGGTCGACCAGGTGCGCGTGGCAGCGCCGCGCGCCGGGCACGACGAGCGTGACCGCGCCGGTGACATAGCAGTCAGGGCAGTACCCCAACGCCGCCACCCGGTCCGCAGGCAGCGTCGTCGTCTGCGGTGCCGTGATCATCGCGGCACCGTGGCAGACCACCCAGGCTTACGTCCTGAGCCTTGATCAGCCTCGACGAGAAGATGAATCGCCCAGCGGAGCAGCCGTGCACGTTGGGGTGGTGAGTGTGGCGTCATCAAGCCACTGCTGGCTCGTGACGCAGAGGAGTGAGCTGGGTGCACGCAGGCATCGACGCGACACGCGGTAACCGTGTCTTGAGACAAGAATGCACCCAGCCCGGAGGTGGGTGCTATGGTTGCCTCCGAGCTTGTGAAGAGCCTCAGATCCCGACCGCGGCCAAACGACGGGGGTCTGGGGCTCTGCTTTTTTGTGGAGTTAGGGGTTGAGCGAAGGCGCTCCCTCAAGATCGAAGCTTGGAAGTGGCCCCGAGACGGGCCGGGGTTGTAACCCGTGGATCTTACGGTGACTGTGCCATTGGCCGGGGCACCGACGCGCTCCGGGATCGGCGTTTCTGGCTGGTCCTGTGTGGATCTCACTTCAAAATCGGTACATACCGGGGCGAGCCTGGCGGCCTTGCGTACCAAGGGAATCCGAACGCGAGCAATCGAATGGGCGGCCCGGTCAATTGGGCCGCCCATTCGTGCGTATTGAATGGTCACGCGGGCAGGTGAATGGTGTCGTAGTGGACGGCGTTGCCGTCTCCGTCGTGGACGTACAGCTCGCCGTAGCGGTCGTCGGGGCCGTCGACGGCGGCGAGCAGCCGCACGGCCTGGTGGCAGGCGGTGTCACCATCGGCGGCGGTGAAGTAGGTGACCGCCTGGGGGTTGTCGACGTCGGGGTCGGTGACGACGTCGAGGCGGTACTCGTCGGTCGTGGCGGCAACGGTGGTGGCGAACGGGTGGGTCATGTGGTCACCACACGCCGATCGCCAGGGCGGCGGTCAGGGCCGCGCCGGTGTACCCGGCCAGCAGCAGCGGTACCGCCCTGCTGATCGCCCGGTACTTGGCCCGGGTGGCGCGGGAAAGCCACCACAGCTCCCGGGCCTTGGCCAGGGACGTCAGTTGCGGAACCTGGACGGCGTCACCGCCGACGATGCGATCGAGCACGCCCTGGGCGTCGTCGGCGTCGGCGTAGGCCATGAACCCGTAGCCGCCGGCCAGGCGGGGCCGGGAGGCGAGCAGGAGCAGCACCACGGCGGTCAGCACCACCACGGCGGTAGTCGCGCCGGCCGCGAGCGCGGCGGTGGGGAGATGGCCGCCGGCTCCGGCTCCGCCGAGGACGGCCAGGCCGGCACCGAGCAGCACCCCGGCGATCTGGAGGTAGCCGCCGGCCTTGGGGTCGATGCGGGCCAGCTCGGCGCGGGCGGCGGCGATCTCGGTGTCCAGGACGGCCGGCACGGTGCCCCGCCCGCACGCTGACGCGTGCGCCCCGGCGCGGGCCAGGATCTCCAGCTCGCTGAAGTCGCGGTCCTCCGCGCCGCAGCCGGTGCAGCGGGAGGTGCTGTCGGCGAGGCTGGCGGAGATCGTCACCAGGACGGCGTACGCCCCGGCGGTCGGGATGGTGAAGTGGCGGCGGGGGCCGTGCTCGCCGCGCGGCTCGTAGTGGCTGGCGTAAGCCGCGCCGAGGTAGGTCGGGTCACCCGGGTCGGGCACCATGTGGGTAGCTCCTGTCATCTGAGTGGATGGGGGAGTGGCGGGCGGCCCCGGCTTTCTCAGGGCGTGGGGGCCGCCCGCGCCGCGTTAGCGGCTGGCGTAGGCGGGGGAGTCCGGGCGCGGGTACGCCTCGGCCCGGCAGAAGCGGTCGTAGCCGCACCAGTCCCAGACGGCGACGCCGGGGCGCAGCGGCACGGTGCGCTCGTCGTCGACGAGCTGCTCGGCGTCGACGGTCCAGTCGACGCCGGTGGCGATCGCCGCGACGGCGGCCTGGTCGACGTGGCGGGCGCACAGCCACCGGGCGATGGCCATGCCGCTGGGCAGGTGGGTCAGGCTGTAGCGGCCGTCGAGTCGCAGTCCGTCGTCGCCGATGGTGACGTTGATGGCCAGGCCGGGCGCGACGGGCCAGCCGGTGACGATCCGCTCGATGACGTGGGGCTGCTCGGCGTCGGGGTCGCTCAGGTACAGCCGCACCGGGATCGTCGGGACGGTGGCCTTGGTCGTCGGGGTGGTCGTGGTGGTCATAACTCCTCCTCTGTGAGTACCTATCGACGGGTCGGCGGAAAAGGGAGCACGGCGGCCGGGTTCGGTCGGTGGGAGGGGTTATCGGCGGGTGGCGAGGACGGCGATTGCCCACGCGCCGGCAGTGCCGGCGGTCGCGGTCAGTGCCTGGGTCCAGCCGCCGGGGGCGGCGATGCCCATGAGGACGGCGGTCACGGCGGCGGCGTGCAGGACGTACAGGGCGGTGCGGGAGCGGCGGCGGGCGAGCACGCCCTGTTGCAGGGCGGCGAGGGAGCCGGCGGCCCAGCCGGCCCACAGCGTCCAGCCCCACGGGCCGTGGGCGCTGGCCCAGTCGGTGGTGGCGGGTAGCAGCAGGGCGTGGACGGCGACGATGGCGACCAGGGCGAGCAGCAGCCAGGCGGTGTAGGTGGCGGCGGCCATCAGGCGGCGGCGGTCGGTGAGGACGGTGCCGACGGTCGTGACGCGGCGGGCGGGTGGCCAGCGGTCGCAGCAGCGGACGCCGGGGTCGTGCTGATGGCGGACGGGCTGGTTGCCGGGGGCTGCGGGCTGCTGGCGGCGCATGGCGTCTCCTGACTGTGGATGGCGAGCGGGCGGACCGGGGTGATGGCGCGGGCGTGGCGGGCGACGACGGCGGCGTACTGGTGCTGGGCGGTGTGCATGTCCGCTTCGGCGGCGGCGGCCTCGCGGCCGTCGCGGACGCGGTCGAGCGCGGTCAGCGCCAACGCGGCGGCGGCGGCGGTGAGCAGCACGCCGCCGATCAGTGGCGGGCCGCCCGCGTTGGCGGCGAGGTGCCCGGCGGTGGCCACGCTGCCGAGCAGACCGCTTCCGCCGGCGACCGCCGGCCAGCGGCTGCGGCCGGTGTGGGCGCGGCGGTGGCGGCGGCCGGCGGCGCGGATGGCGTCCTCGGCGGCGCGCATCCGGGCTCCGTCGAGCTGCCAGGCGATCAGCTCCACCGACAGGGCGTCGATGCGCTGCTGGTGGGTCAGCGCGTAGACGGTGTCGGCCGGCTGGGCGTCGCGCTGACGGGTCAGGCGGCGGATCTCGGCCTCAAGTTCGGCGATCCTGGCAGACATGACGGGCGGGTCTCCTCTACGGACGGTGACCTAACAGGCGGGTCTCATAACAGCGGTGGGGGAGGGAGGTCGACGCCTGCATAGGGGCCCCTCGCGGGGGGAGGGGGCACCCGGGTTATGAGGCGTTAGGCGTTACTGGCAGTGACCGTGGTGGTGGCGGCCTCGGGCGGCAGGTACTGCCCGGTCGCCGGCCGCCCGTCCGGGTTCTGCGGGCGCACGACCCGGACCTGCTGGCCCAGTTGCGTCAAGGCGTTCGACACCAGTTGCGGGGTGGCGGCGGTGTCGCCGCCCTCGTGCAGCGCGGCGAGGATGTCGCGCGGTGAGGCCGGGGCGCTGCTGGTGCGCCAGATCTGGCGGACCGCCGCCTCGACCCGGTCGGCGCGGGTGCGGTACCCGGCCATCGGCGTCGGCTCCACCGCCTCGGCGGCCGGCGCTTCGACGGCGGCCGGTGCGGGCGGTGCGGTGGCAGGCTTGCCGCCGAGCCGGCTGAAAATCGAGGCGACGGCGGAGGCCATCGCCTGGTCGGCGTCGCGCTCGGGCGTGCTGGCCTGCGTCTTCGCGCCGCTGCGGGTGCGGGCGCC
Source organism: Micromonospora sp. WMMD735 (assembly GCF_049178995.1). NCBI lineage: Bacteria > Bacillati > Actinomycetota > Actinomycetes > Micromonosporales > Micromonosporaceae > Micromonospora > Micromonospora sp. WMMD735. Next base: position 38,001 of record NZ_JBMHMJ010000001.1, on the reverse strand, counting down.
GCGCAGGTCGGCCAGGTAGTCGTCGGTGACGAGCTGGTGCCGGCCGGCGTAGGCCGTCCCGGCTGCCTGCGCCGATCCGGCGTCGAGGTCACGCTGGTGGTAGCGGCGATTCCACGAAATCTCGTCGACGTGCGGCCCGTCGTGCAGCACCGGCTTGGACGGGTCCGAGGTCTGGACGTACTCGATCTTCGCCCGGACCGGGTCGCTGTCGCCGAGGCGGGCGTAGCACTCGCCGCGGTGGCGCAGCGGGGGCAGCTTGTAGTTGCCGGTGACCCGGCCCGCTTCCTGCTCATCGCCACTCATCAAGACGATCTCGCGGCCGATGTTCGCGCTGGCGTCGCCGCCCTTGTCGCCGAAGGCGTGGTGCACACCGCGCTGGGTGGCGACGACCAGGTAGATCCCGGCGGACGCGATGGCCTGGGTGCACTCGGCGTACATGTCGCCTGCGGTGACCTCGGCCCCGTCGTAGTACGCCTTGACCTTGGTGTTCAGCGCGAAGCTGCCCTCGTCGATGTAGAAGAGGATCTTCTTGAAGCCGTGGCGGGCGCTAAACGGCTGGTCCTGACGCCAGCGGGCGATCTCCATCGCGGCGATCAGCATCTGCAGCACGCCCTCGGCGTCGGCGCGGACCCAGTCCAGCGGGGGGCGGACGTCCTGGCCCAGGTAGGGCTCCAGCCACGGGCCGACCAGGTCGTACAGCTTGCGGGTGCCGGCGACCCAGATCAGCGCGTCCTCGCAGCGGGTCACGTCGGCCCACTCCCGGTGGATGTAGGCGGACTTGCCGCCGGTGGTCGCGCCGAGGATCCAGGCGTGGCGGGCGACGTCGACACCGATCGGCATCCCGTCCATGCCCCACAGCGCGTGCACGGGTTCGGCGATCCGCCGCCACCTCGGCCGGCCGGCGGCGTCGACCAGGTCCTCGACCCGCTCCTTGTAGGGGCGGATCCGCCGCATCACGTCCTCGGTGTTGGCCTGGATCGTGTACACGCCGACCCGGTTCGGGTCCTCGTCGATGGACACCCAGTCCGGGGCGATGTCGCGGCGGGTGATGTCGCGCAGCGCCAACGCGATCCGGCGGGCGTCGTGGTCGTCCAGGCGGGGGGCCTGCTCGACGCGGACCTTGCCGTTGACGACGCGGCGCAGCTCGATCGGTGCCCACGCCTCGACCCGCGCGCCGAACGGCGCGTCGGCCGGGCCGACCATCTGCGGGTTGGAGATCCGCAGCCACTCCAGGCCGGCGCGGCGCACCGCCAGGCGCAGCAGCCACGCCAGGTGCGGCTCCCCGTCACGCGGGCCGCTCAGGTCCTCGGCGGCCAGGGCGAGCTGGGCGTGCCCTCCGGTGGTCAACGCGACCGCCGCCGCCGGGCGTGCCGGCGGGGGCGCGTACCGCAGGAGGTACTCGTGGGCCCGCGCCATCACCCAGGTGCTAGCGCCCAGCGCCGGAAGGACCAGCGCCCACACCGGCCACAGGTCCGGCACCGACACCGCCAGGGTCGACCAGGCGGCGTAGACGGTCACCGCCGCGACCAGCCAACCCACCACCCGGGACTTCGCCGCCGAGCTGAGCCGGGCGAACATCGGGGAGATCCGGACCAGCAGCCGGGCACCGAACGCGGCCGTCGCCGCGAGCAGCGCCGTGGCCAGCCCGGCGATCCACACCGGCGAGCCGGTGACCAGCCACACCGCCACCCAAACCGCGCTGATGAACGGCGCGACCACAGCCCAGAACGTCTTCCACTGAATGCCCACCGCTGCTCGCCGCTTCGTCACGACGTCCTCCTCGTTCTGCCTGGTCCTGCGCGGTTCGTGGGGTGCGGGGGCCGCACCAGGTGCGGCCCCCGCGCGGGTTGGTCGGTCAGAAACCGATGGAGCGGGCCTGGGCCTCGTACTCCTCGGCCTGCTCCTCGTAGTAGCGGGCCGCGAGGATCTCCCGCGCCGCCTCGGCCTCGGCGTCCCGCGCCTGCCGGGCGTGCTCCGCCGCGACGTTGGCGTCCCGGATCGTGCGGGCGGCCTGCTTGTGGTTCTCGGCCGACTCCTGGTTGGCTCGGGCGTCGCGCCGGTACTGGCTGGCCGCGTCCCGGCAGGCGCCGGCTCGGGCCGTCAGCGTCTCGGCCTTCTCGATCAGCCCGGCGTAGCGGTTCGCCACCCGCATCGCGTCCTGGTCGACACTGCTGGTCGTGGTGCTCATTGCTGGTCCTCCAAGGTGATTGGAAACAGGGATCTGGTGCTCGGTGGTGCGCAGCGGTGTCGGTGCCTTCCGGTCCCACCACCCGCTGCCAGCGGTGGGTCCGGGGTCATAGAAGGGCTCGGTACGCGGAGCCGACCGCCCTGTCGGCCCCGTCGGCCCGCTGGTCGGCGTCGTGCCCGGCCGGCCGGGCGGGCTGATGATGTCGTCGGGGTCGACGTCGATCACCGTTTCCGGCCGGTGCCCGCCCGGCGACGGCCGCGTCGTCGCCTTCGCCGGCTCCTCCGCGCCGGCCGGCTTGTCCGCCGCCGCCTTGCCGTCCCCGGTCTTGGCCTTCTTCGCGGCCCGGACCAGCCCCACCAGCCCCAGCAGCGCTGCCCCGCCCGCCGTCTTGGCCTTGCGGCCACCGGTCGGCTTTTCGCCGCCGTCGCCGGTCGGCTTCCCGCCACTGCTGGGGGTCTTTCCGCTGGTCGGGGCCTTCCCGCTGCCGGCCGGGGTCTTGTCGCTGGCCGGGGCCTTGCCGCCACCGGGGGCCTTGGTGCGGCCGAACGGCCACAGCCCGCCCTTGGACTTGTCGCCGGACGGCTTCTTCCCGCCCCCGTCGCCGGTCGGCTTGCCACCGGCGGGAGGCTTGCCGCCACCGGCAGGGGACTTCCCGCCGCCGGCCGGGGCCTTGCCGCGACCGAACGGCCACAGCCCGCCCTTGGACTTGTCGCCGGACGGCTTCTTCCCGCCCCCGTCGCCGGTCGGCTTGCCACCGGCGGGAGGCTTGCCGCCACCGTCAGGGGACTTCCCGCCGCCGGCCGGGGCCTTGCCGCGACCGAAGGGCCACAGCCCCGACTTGCCCCCGGGCTTCTTCCCGCCGTCCGGCGACCGGCCGCCGCTGGCGGCGGCGTGGGGCCGGTCGCCCCGGCCGGAGCCGTCCCGGCCGGTCTTGCCGCCGGTCTTGGCCCGCCGCGTGTACTTGCGCCAGGCCAGCCACCCCGCGCCGGCCAGCACCGCGACCATGATCAGCCCGGCCCCGAGCAGCAGCGCCATCAGCGGCGACACCATCCACATCGCCACCACCACGGCGGCGACGACCGAGATGACCACCAGCGCCACCACCAGGCCCACCGACGCGGGCGTCGTCTCCGCCAACTCCTCCGGCTTGGCGGCCTTGTCGTCCTTGCTCTGCTCGGCCGGCGGCTGCTCGGCCGCCAGCACCGACAGGTCCGGAGTCGGCACCGCCGTGTCCACCTGCTCCGGCTCGGGCGTCGGGGCCAGGGCCGTCGTGTCGTGCTGCATCGCGTTCCTCCCTTCGTTTTGGCTGCTCACGCCTCAGAGTTATGAGCTGTTATGAGGCGGAGCCGGCCGTGGCGGCGACGGCGGTGAGCACCGTGCGGACGGTCCGCTCGGAGGTACCGGCCTGCGCGGCGAGGTCCTTCTGGGTGCCGTTGGGGTGGTCCTTGCGGGCCTGGAGCACCGCGCGGACGGTCTCCGGGCTGACCCGGTCGACGTGTGGGACCGGTACGCCGTCGAACAGCACCGGCTCGCCCGGGGTGCGGCGGGGCCGGCGGCCGGCGTCGGCGGCGGCCTGGGCCAGGGCGGCCCGCAGGTCGGCAGCCTCCTGGCGAGCGGCCTCGACCAGGGCCTCGGCACGCAGTCGGGCGTGCTGCTGCTCGCCCAGCTCCTGGCGGGCCTGGTCGAGGTCCGTCTCGGCCACCCGCAGGCGGCGCTGCCACTCGGTGCCGGCAGCATCGAGCTGCCCCTGAGTACGGGCGGCGCGTCCGGTCTCCGCACGGGCCTCCGCACGGGCTGCTTCCGCTTCCGCCGCCACCCGCTTCAGCGCGGTCCGTGCTTCCGCTTCCGCCTGACGGGCGAGCGCGGCGGCGTGTGCTTCCGCTTCCGCCCGGCGAGTCGCGGTCGCTGCTTCCGCTTCCGCCCGCGCCCGACGGGTTGCTTCCGCTTCCGCCCGACCGGTCGCCGCGCGTGCTTCCGCTTCCGCCCGCTCGATTGCCGCCCGTGCTTCCGCTTCCGCTTCGGCCACCGCCGTCGCGGCGGTTGCTTCCGCTTCCGCCTGGCGGGCCGTTGCCGCTTCCGCCCGCGACTCGGCGGCGGCAGCACGCGCTTCCGCTTCCGCCTGCGCCCGGCGGGCGTCGACGGCGTCGGCGCGGGCCGCGTCGACCGCGACCCGGTCCACGGAGGGCAGGGCCAGCAACGGCGCCGGGGTGCCGGTGGCCGCCAGCCGGGCCAAGGCCGCCAGGGCGGCACCGGAGTCCTTGCCGGTGGCCTTGCGCAGCGCCTTGCGGGCACCGGCGGCGACCTCGGCGGCCACCGCCTTCTGCCGCTCCCGCTCGGCCTCGACCGCCGCTTGGCGGCGCTGCTCGACCCGCCGGGCCTCCGCCCGAGCGATCAGCTCAGCGGCACCGGGGGAGAGCCGGTCGCGGACGTCGACCTTCCACGCCGCGTAGGTGTGCCTCGGGTAGGTCAGCCAGCGTCGCCACCCGAACCGCTCCGGCGGCTCCGGGAGCATGCCCCGCTCCCGCAGGGTCGGCCGGTGCCGCGCTCCGGAGCGGACCTCGTAGACGATGATCCCCAGCGCCGACAGGGCGGACAGGACGATCGCCTTCGCCGGGTCGGCGTGGTGACCGATCGCGTTGATCGCCACCGCCGCCGCCGTGCAGATCCAGATCAGCGACCGCGCCGCGATCGCCCGCTCGCCGTTGAGCCGCTGGTGCTGCGCGGTCAGCGCCATCGCCAGGCCGGTGCCCTCGATCGCCACCGCCGTCACCACCCCGATCGGGGTGGGCAGACCGTTCGCCCGTGCCGCGTCGACCTGCCCGTACACCGCGCCGGACACCGCCAGGCCGTAGATCAGCCCGGAGTACACCGCGGCGGCGTTGTTACGCACGTAGGCGACCCGGCCAGCCCACCAGCCCGCCATCTCCACCCGCCGGGCCTGCCGGCGAGCCTTCCGCTCGGCCCGCTCGGTCTCCCGCTGCTGGCGGCGACGCTCGGCGCGGGCGTCCCGGTCGGCGGCCTTCTGCGCCGCCAGGCGCTGCTGGCCCTCCTGCATCCGCAGCCGCCGCTCGGTAGCGGCGTCCTCGGACACGATCCGTGCCTGCGTGGCCTGCCGCTCCCGCTCGGCCGTGGCCAGGTTCCGGGCCACCTTGTGGTCGGTCGCGGCGAGCTGGGCCAGGTCCGGCCCGTTCTGCAGCGTCGTCACCGCGCCACCTCCGGGTTCTGCGCCGGGGCGGGAACCCGCTCGTCGGCGATCAGCGCCCGACCGGTGCCGAGCAGCTCACGGGCGATCTCGTCCTCCGCGCACGACTGGTGGCACGCCTCGCCCTTGGCGTCGCGCATCCGCGTGGCGGTGGCGCAGATCCGGCAGGGCAGCGACCGGTCGCGGTCGTAGTGGCCCGGGTCGGTCCAGTCCAGGTGCACCCGCACCACCAGCAGCCCGGCCATCAGCACACCTCCCCGCGCGCTCGCCGACCGGCCCGGACCTGGGCCAGCAGCTCCTTGCCGAGTGGGTTGAGGTCGTCCTCGTCGACGTCCACCGCCAGGGGGTGCCGGTGGTCGTCGACCCAGCGGGCCAGGCGGGCCCCGCCGACCACGACGGCGACCAGGCCGACCGCGACGGCCGGGGAGTACAGCAGCGCCTGCGGCACCCGGTCGACGTGCTCGGCCAGGGCCTGACCAGCCAGCGCCGCCGGAGCGGCACCGGCCGCCACCGCGCCCACCGCGACCCGCGTCGTCCGCGACCGCGCCGGCCGGTCCACCGCCAGGCGGCGGGCCTCACGCTCGGCGTCGACCGCCCGGCGCAGCTCGCCGGCGAACCAGCCCGGCAGCGCCGCGACCGCAGCCGCCCGGTGCTCCAGCTCGCCATCCGACAGCTCCGGCAGGCCCTCGCGGTACTGCGCCAACACGACCGCCAGATCCAGAGACCTCGTCGGGGCCGTCATGCCGCACCCCCCAGCACCCGAGCGGTCCCGGTCATCTCCCGCAGCCGCACCACCGGCCGCTGCTCGACCACGGGCAGGTCCTCCGCCCGGTCGTACTCGGCGACCTGGTCGCCACCGGCCGCCTTCGCCCGGTACAGCGCGAGGTCCGCCGCGCGCAGCACCCGCGACGAGTCGTCACCGGCCAACGCCGACACCGCGCCGACACTGGCCCGCACCAGCAGCTCCCGCCCGCCGGGCAGGACCACCGGCGCGGCCAGGACCCGCACCACCTCAGCGCCGAGAATCCCCGCGATCGGAGCCGGCGACGGGCACACCAGCACGATCTCGTCACCACCGAGCCGGGCCACCACCGCGCCATCGACCTCGTCGAGCGCCGCCGACAGCCGGGCCGCGACCTCGACCAGCACCGCGTCACCCGCGTCGTGCCCGAAGGTGTCGTTGACCTCCTTGAATCCGTCCAGGTCGACCAAGGCCACGTCGTACGGCTCACCGGCCAAGTCGGCCAGCACCGCCGACAGACCGGACCGGTTCGCCAACCCCGTCAACGGGTCGATGGTCACCAGCCGGCGGGCCTCGGCCAGCCGGACCCGGTCCGCGCGGACCGTCCGCACCGCCCACACGTGCCCCGCCAGCGACAACGCGCCGATGGCCGGCAGCAGCATCTTCAGTGCCTTCACCGGGTCACCTCCGATCCGGTCGCCGCCGCCCACGCCTGGACGACATTCCGTGGAATCCGGCCGCGCTCCCGCACGGCGTAGCCGTTGGCCTGCGCCCACTGGCGGATCGCGGCACGGTGTGCGGCGGCCTCCGGCCCGGAACCCAACCTCTGCCGCAGCTCGGCGAGTTCGGCGGTGAGCTTGGCCTCCTTCTCGGCCAGCTCGCGGCGGCGGGCCTCGGCGGCCTGCTCGGCCTGCAACCGGCCGGTCAGCTCCGTCACCAGGGCGCCGATCCGCTCGGCGAGCTGACGGGTACGACCGGCCTCGCTGTCCTGGGCCAGGGCCAGCAACTGCTCGATGCCGCCGGCCGGGGCCGTCGAGCCGGTCGGCGCGGTGACGACCCGGATGCCCATCGGCGTGCTCGGGTCGGGAGCGGTCGGCGTGCCCTTCGCGGCCCGTACCAGGGCGGCCTGGGTGACGCCGTTGACCGGCGTGATCGTCGGGGTGCTCATGCCGGCATCACCGCCGTCACCGGCAGCAGCCCACGCAGCGCCTTCAACGCCTTGTGCTGCACCGCCTTGATCGCCGCCGGGGTCTTCCCCAGCACCTGCGCCGTCTCCTCGATCGACAGCTCCCGCAGGTACCGCAGCGTGATGCACTGCCGCTGCACCGGGGCGAGCTGCGCGATCCCGGCGAGCAGAGCCTCACGGGTCAGCGTGGCCACCACGGCGGCCTCCGTGCTCGGCACCAGGTCGACCGGAGCCGCGTCCCGCAGCTCCGCCACCGGCCGCTCACGCCGCTGGTGCGACCGCTGCCAGTTGATGACCAGGTTCCGGGCGATCGTGGTCACCCACGCGCCGAAGTCACCACCCGGCCGGCGGAAGCTGGCCAGGTTGCGCAGCGCCCGCAGGAACGTCTCCGACGTCAGGTCCTCGGCCGTGGCCCGGTCGAGCACCCGGCGGTAGACGAACCGGAACACCTGGTCGACGTACCGGTCGTAGACCAGACCGAACGCCTCCGCGTCACCCGCCTGCGCCCGCGCCACCAGCGCCGACACCTCAGTGGCCGTTGATCCGATAGGAGCCTGCGCCGGATCGGCCGGGGCAGGAAGTACCCTCATTGCTGGCATCTGATCCTCCTTGGGGTGGGATGCCGTCCGGGGCTCGGTGGGGCGCTATCCCGCCGGGCCCTCTTGCCTATGCGGGCGCATTGAAAGGTCTAGTAGGTACTCATTGACCAGACAATGCGCTTGGTGTTGATAGTGCTACCGGCCACCAAGGGACGTCAAGGGGTAACGGCAACATTGACTAGACAATGTTCAGCCGCGTGAGCGAGACTCGGAACGTGGAAACCTTCAGAGGCAGCTCGATGCCGACCTACCAGCGGATCGCTGCGGCGATCCGCGACAAGATCGCGTCAGGCGAGTTGACCGGCGGCGAGCAGTTGCCGACGGAGCTAGAGCTTGCTGAGCAGTGGGGCGTGGCTCGGCAGACGGTCCGCAACGGCATCGCCGTACTGGTAGCTGAAGGACTCGTGGTGTCGAGGCGTCCCCTCGGGCACTTCGTGCGCAAGCGGGAGAACATGCTGTACCGCCCGCAGGGCGAGTCGCGGGACCAGCCAGCCAGTCCTGAGATGGACCGCTTCTGCCAGCAGATCACCGAAGAGGGTCGAGTCCCAAGTCAGACAATCGACGTCTCCCTGGTTCAGGCGCAGCCCGACATCGCTCAACGCCTCCAAGTTGCCCCAGGCACGGTGGTGGTAGCTCGTCGACGGGTGCGCTACATCAACGGCGAACCGATCAACATCAACGACTCGCACTACCCGCTCGACATCGTCAGGGATTCCGAGATCATGTCTCCGGCCGACGTCGCACGGGGCACGAACCAGGCTCTTGCCGATCTGGGCTACCCGCAGGACCGGGCCATCGATGAGATCTACACCCGGATGCCCACTCCTGAGCAGATTCACCGCCTCGGACTTGGGCCGGGAACCCCAGTGGCCGTCCACTACGTGACCGGCTACATCGCTGACGGCACTCCCGTGAGATGCACAGTCAACGTGCTGCCAAGCGATCAACATGTCATCGTGTTCGAGCGCAAGTTCGAGCGAACCTGGAGCCGGAGCTAAATTGGTCCTGAGCATCCGCCCTGCTGAGAACCAAGACGAGTTCGAGATCGCCATGGGACTGCTCACGCAGCGAATCCAGTGGCTGCGCGAACGTGGGTCGGATCAGTGGGAGACGTGGGATAAATGGCGGTCCAAGCTGGGACCGGCACTGGCGGCGGGACACATCTGGCTGCTGTGGGACGGCGATGAGGCGATTGGGACAATCACCGTAGAGACGGCTGGTGACCCGGACTTCTGGTCGACTGCGGAGCTGGCCGAGCCGGCTGTCTACGTCTCGAAGCTGGCGGTACGGCTCGACCGATCTGGGCAGGAACTTGGATCGCTCTTGCTCACATGGGCTGGCGATTACGCCTTCAGCCAGGGGTGCAGATACGTCCGGCTGGACGCCTGGAAAACCAACGAGCAGCTACATGCCTACTACCTATCGCGCGGCTGGACCTGCCTACGAACCTCAACCGATCCAAAGCGTCGCTCGGGGACGTTGTTCCAGCGGCCAGCCGAGCCGATGAACCCACGATCTGAACTGCAAACCATCACTCCCCGGGGAGATGGACGAACTCGCTACTAACCCGAGTAGTTATGCCTGGCTGAGGTCGAGAATGCTCCAGCCGGCGGGCAACACGGCGGCGGCCGGCTTGGGGTCGCTGGTAGCCAGGTGCGCCTGGTGGGCGATGGCAGCGCGGGCGGCGTGCCCGAGGGCGATGTCGCCGTCTGCGGCACGGGCGAGGACGCCGGCCTGGCGGGCGTCGTCGACGCCGGGATCGGCTCCGAGGGGCAGCAGGGTGATGGCGGGTGTGGTGGTCAGGAGGGTGAGTAGGGCGGTGCCGACCTCGCTGCTGGTGGCGGCGTAGGCGGCGGCGAGGCAGGCGGCCGGCACGCCCACGGTTCGTTCTTCGTCGGCAACCTCGGCGATCAGTTCGCCGACGGCGAGCTGCCCGTTGACGTACGCGGCGAGGGCGGTGGCGTCCAGGACCACGGCGACCTGGTCGTCGCTCACGCGGCCTCGTCGAGCATTCGCTGCCCCTCGGCGAGCGCGTCGTCCGGGATCGGGGTGGAGAGACGGTCACGCCAGCGGGCCTTGCCAGCCTCGGTGACCTCGATGCCGGCGCGGCGCAGCACCTCGTCGACCTGAGTGCCGGCCATCTGGGCGCGGACGGCTGCGGTGATGGCGGCGCTGACGTTGGGCTGGCCGTCGAGCCATTCGGCGACGTCGTCGGGGACGCTGATGGAGCGTTTCGCGGTCATAGTGGCAGCGTACCCCCACTGGTAGCACCGGCGGTGCTACCGCGCTGATCCCCGGCCTCAGCTCTCGATGCCGATTCCGGCGAACAGGTCAAGTTGCTCACCTGGGCGGCAGGCAGCCCACACGGCCTCCCCGGCCCGGGAACAGGCGTCGACGGCGGCGGCCCAGCCGGCACCCCGGAATCCGCCGGGGTGGTCACGCCAGGCGATGACAGCCTGTTGGCAGCAGTGGATCAGGTCGTTGGTGACCCGGCCGTCGTCCAGGACCGCGCCCAGGTCGGTCCAGCTCAGCCGCAGGGGCTGGTGGAGGTTCCCGTCGGTGATCTCGATGCGGGTTCGGTCGAGGCGGAGCATCCGGCCGGCGGGCAGCGTCTGGCCGGCGTACTCGGGGGCGAGTTGCCGGGCGTCTCGGGTGCGCCAGTAGGTCAGGATGTCGGCGGCGTGACCATGTGCGGTGATCCCGACGGCCCAGGCCAGCAGCGGGCGGTGGGTGGACGGGGTGGCGGTGGCGAGGATGGTGCAGGCGTCGGCCCGGTGGTTGGTCATGGTGTTCTCCCGCGTGGTGGCTGGCTCCGGGGCGGCCGTGCCCCAGGCCGGTGGCGGCCTGGGGCACGGGTGTGGCCTCAGTGCGGCTGGGTGATGCGGCCGTTGTGGTCGGGCTGCGCGGCTGCGGCGGCGTGCCGCTGGGCGATCTGGTACTCGCGGACCAGGGCGCTGAGCACGTCGCTGACGTTGACCGTCCGGCCGTTGGCCGCGCGGCAGCCGTCGGCGTATCGGTCGAGGTCGGCGGTGCCGATCGAGGTTCCACGGATGGGCTGGAAGCGCACGGTGCTGGTGATGTAGCCGATGAAGTGCTCGCCGAGCATGAGCCGGGCGCGGGTTCCACCGGTGCCGGGGACACGGCGGATGTCGCTGACGCGCAGCTTGGCGTGGGGGACGACCATGCCGGTGTGGGGCAGGGTGGTGGGCTCGCCGGTCAGGCTCGCGTTGATCAGCTCGATCAGGCGCGGCTGGACGCGCAGGCAGGTGCGGCAGGTGATGGGCTCGGTGAGGGGCTCACCGACGCGGACCTTGTCGCCGGTGCCGCTGGCCCCGCACCAGGCCGCGACGTATCGCGGACTGCGGTCGGGGCCCATGATGCTGCTGAGGCTGCCCAGGTGCACGGCCGTGCCGCGTCCGACGCGTACCGGTGCGAGCTGGGCGGGCCGGATGGGGAAGGTCATGTTCTCGGTCCCTTCGACGTGCCTGACTGAGGGGTTTTGGCTGGCCGGTCCGTACCCCTCTATCGTACAGGAAAAGGTATAGAAAAAGCTCTTTCCAGGGCTCTTTGTCTGTACCTTTTTGCCGTACGCTGTGGGCATGAGCAGCGAATCGGAGATGCGCCGGCCCGAGGTGTCGGCAGGGATGGCGGCGGCCCGGGAGCGGGGCGTGCGGTTGGGTCGACCGCCTGCGCCGTTGCCGCCCTCGGCCACCCGGGCGGTGCAGTTGCGGGACGAGGGGCTGTCGCTGGCCGCGATCGCCGCGACGCTGAACAGCGAGCAGGTGCCAACGCCGTCCGGGAAAGGGACGTGGGCCAAGAGCAGCGTCAAGTACGTGCTCGACCGTCACGACGCGCAGGGGTCGGCGTAGGCCCGGTGGGCTGGGGTTGCGGGCTTGCCCGCGCGGACGCCCGGGGTGGGGGTGGGATCTCCTCGTGTCGGCCGATCTCCGATCGACCGGGCCGCCTCGGGGACGGCCAGGCTCGGCGTAGCCGACCGCGAAGCGGCTTGGCCTGGCCGTCCCCGAGGCTGTCTGGTAGCCCTCTGGGCGGCCGGCGCGGGGAGATCCCACCCCTGGGTGACCACTCACCCACCTGGCGGCTGCGGTCCCTGCCGGATCTCCGAGAGAGGCCCCGCCGGAGGCGTCGATGTTGGAAAGCACGACCACGACGGTCGGGAGCCGGTCGGCGTCTCCTGGCCCGGCTTGCTGCCCTGGGTGTGATTCCGCGGCATCAACCCCTCGGGCGAGCGTCGGCGGTAGCGGCCCGGATCTATCTCGACGTAGCGTGCCGGGGCTGACTACCGTGGGCGGGGAGTCGATCACTACGGGGGCACGATGACCGACGAAGCTGCGCAGCCTGCACCGCCGCGAACTGTGGACAGCACGATCGCGGGCTTGCAGGACCAGATCGACCAGCTCACGTCCACGCTGGAGCACCATCAACGGCTGTTCGAACGGTTGCGCGCTCAGGGGCTGTTGGCTGCGGGCGAGCCCGACGACAAGCGGGCTTCATGACGATGCCGGACCCCGGCGACGACCAGGTGGCGGCTGAGGTCGCCGAGCGGGTCGACGCGGCTCGCAATCGAGCTGCGGCCTTGGCACTGCGCGCGGCATCCCTGGACGCCCAAGTCACACCCCGGCCTCCGACGCGGTCCCGGGTGACCACCGCCGAGCAGGACCGGCTACTGGCCGCGCAGGACCTCGCAGCCCGCTTCTACCGCGCGCAGCTCGACGAGTCGGGCGGCGCAGGGCCACGCCGGTGGCTGGCTGAGCAGGGCGTGCCGGTCGACGGCCGGTGGATGCTCGGGTACGCGCCCGGCCGCCCGACGGCGCTGGTCAACGAGCTGCGTCGGGCCGGCTTCACCGACACCGAGATCCTGGCCTCCGGGCTGGTCTCGACCGGCCGGGGCGGGCTGCTGGTCGACCGCTTCCAGGACCGGGTCGTGGTCGGCGTGCGCGATCCCCAGACGCACGCCGTGGTGAGCTTCGTCGGGTACGCCCCGCCCGGCGCCGATGAGTCGGTGCCGCCGGTGCTGCATGGCCCGGCCACCGCGATCCACCGGCCCGCCGACGCGCTGGTCGGGCTCGCCGAGCAGCCGGAGCGGACCGGGCGGCCGGTGATGGTGGCCGCCACGGCGCTGGAGGCGATCGCGCGGTCCGCGACGGCCGGCAAGGACGCCCCGGTGGTGGTCGCACCGTGCGGGCCGACGCTCACACCCGGACAGGTCGCGGTGCTCACCGAACAGACTGACGTCGCCGCGGGCGTGACCGTGGCCATCGGCGCCAGCGAGGCCGGCCGGCGCGCAGCCGAACGCGCCTACCACCTGCTCGCCCCCGCCGTGCAGGCCCACCCCACGACGCCGGGAGCGCTGCGGGCAATCGGCCCCCGGCCGCAGGACCGTGCTCGGCCGCTGCTGGAGGCCGTGGTCACCGCCCGGGTCGAGTGGGCGGCCCGCACCTATCAGACCCCAGCGGGCCGCGCCGGCGTCGCCCGCTCGGCGCGGTCGCTGCTGCGCTACCAGGTCGGCGCGAGCGGGGTGGACATCGCCGCCCTGGAGGCGTACGTCGCCCGGCACCTGGATCCGGAGCCTGCCCCCGAGGTGCAGCCGGCCACGCCCGTGGCCGACGTGCCGGCCCCCGCTCCGGCCGTCCTGGACGGCGCGGCCACGGCGCACGCGCCGCCGGTGGTCGACGCGGGCGAGGAGGCGACCGCCGACCCGCCCGCCGACGGTGACCAGGACGGCCCGGCCGACGCGGAGGAGACGGATGAACCACTACGGGGCGCAGGCCCAGAAGCACTGGCAGACGTACCTGCCCCAGCGGTACGCGACCATCGAGGACCCGAGCAGCTTCTTCTCGACTTTGGGGGAGCAGGCAGCGGAGCAGGTCGAGCAGCGGACGCGGGAGCTGGCCGGTCCGGATCAGCCGGGCGAGGGGTACCTCGGCAAGCTCGGCCGGCTGAACGCGGCGAAGCAGATGGCGGAGGAGGAGATCCTCCCCGAGCTGATCCTGATCGACCCGAACGCCGAGCAGGCGGCGGACGAGACACCGACCGGGTCGACGGCGGCGGCCGGCCCGACGTGGACGCCGCTGGTGGAGGACCCGAACGACCCGTGGTGGCAGCGGGTCGCGGAGGAGGAGGACGACGAGGACGAGCCGCAGACCCCGACCCGGTAGCCGGCCCGGCCGAAGAGACCAGCGCCACCGCTGCGGACCAGAGCGCCGGGGCGGATGCCGACGCCGGCGCCGGTGATGCCGCGGAATCGTTCCGCCCTGGCGGGCAGCAGGACCTGGCGCCCGCCGGCGAGATGGCCAAGCTCCGCGCGAACCTGGCCGCCCTGCGGACCCTGCGCGAGGTGCAAGCCGCTGGCCGCCCGGCCACGGGGCAGGAACAGGCCGTGCTCGCGCGGTGGGCGAGCTGGGGCGCGGTGCCAGGGGTGTTCGAGTCCCGCACCAACCACCCCGACTACGCCCGGTTCGCCCAGCAGCGCGCCGAGCTGCGGGAGCTGCTGTCGCCGCAGGAGTACGCCGCGGCGGAGCTGACCACCCTCAACGCCCACTACACCGACGCGGCGTACGTGCGCGCGATCTGGGACGCCGTACGGGAGCTCGGCTTCGACGGCGGGGCGGTCCTCGAACCGGGCTGCGGCAGCGGCAACTTCATCGGCCTCGCCCCACCCGAGGCGCGGATGGTCGGGGTGGAGCTGGACCCGGTGACGGCCGGCGTCGCCGCCGCCCTGTACCCGCACGCGGAGATCCGCACCGAGAGCTTCGCCGACACCCGGGCCCCGTCCGGCGCGTTCGACCTGGCCGTGGGCAACGTGCCGTACGCCGACGTGCGGCTGACCGACCGGCGGCACAACCCCGGCCGGCACAGCATCCACAACCACTTCATCATCAAGTCGCTGCACCTGACCCGGCCCGGCGGCCTGGTCGCGGTGCTCACCTCCCGCTACACCCTGGACTCGGCGAACCCCGCCGCCCGGCGGGAGATGGCGGCGCTGGCCGACCTGGTCGCCGCGGTGCGCCTACCCTCCGGAGCGCACCAGGCCACCGCCGGCACCCAGGCCATCACCGACCTGCTGATCCTGCGCCGGCGCGAGCCGGACCGCGAGCCCGGGCCGATCGCCTGGGAGCAGACCCGGCCCCTGGACCTGGACACCGCCGCCGAGCACGCCGACCAGGTCAACGAATACTTCGCCGACCGGCCGGAGCGGGTGCTCGGCGAGATGACGCTCGGGCGGGGCATGAACCGCGACGGCGAGCTGATCGTCCGCGCGAGGGACAACACCGGTGAGGCCCTGACCCGGGTGCTGCGCGACGTCGTCGACGAGGCCCGCCGGGAGGGCCTGACCATGACGCCGCGCGTGGACGGCGACCGGCCGGCCGAACCGCTGGCGGTACTCGCGCCCACCGACCGCGCCGAGGGCCACATCGAGGCCCGCGACGACGGGACCTTCACCACCGTCGCCGACGGCCAGGTGGTGCCGCACGAGGTGCCCGCCAGCCAGGCCGACGAGCTACGGGCGCTGCTCAGGCTGCGCGACACCGTGACCGCGCTGCTGACGGCGGAAGCCGCCACCGTCGACGACGGCGACGAGCACGGCGGCCCGCCCGCGCCCGGGTCACCGGCAGCACTGCGCGCCGAGCTGAACGACCGGTACGACGCCTACGTGACCGCCCACGGGCCGCTCAACCGCTACACCCTGCGCCGCACCGGCCGGACCGACCCGGAGACGGGCGAGCCGAAGATGGCCCGGATCAACCCGCCGATGGGCCGCTTCCGGCAGACCGACCCGCACGCCGCCACCGTGTTCGCCCTCGAGCACTTCGACGACACCACCCAAACCGCGACGAAGGCCGACATCTTCGCCCGCCGAGTGATCCTGCCCCGGGCACCGCAGCTCGGCGCGGACACCCCGGCAGACGCCCTGGCCATCTGCGTCGACACGCACGGCGACGTGCGGCTGCCCGAGGTCGCCCGGCTGCTCGGCGTCAGCGAGCCCGAGGCCCGCGCCGCGCTCGGCGACCTGGTCTACGACGACCCCGGCCAGGGCCGGCTCGTGGAGGCCCCGGAGTACCTGTCGGGCAACGTGCGCGTGAAGCTGCGCGCCGCCCAGGCCGCCGCCGAGACGGACCCCCGCTTCGAGACCAACGTGCGCGCCCTGCAACGGGTGATCCCCCGCGACCTCGGCCCGGGGGAGATCGACGCGGCGTTCGGCGCCCCGTTCCTGCCCGCCCCCCTCATCCAGCAGTTCCTTCAGGAGACGCTGCGCGACCCGGGACTGCGGGTGGAGCACGTCGGCGGGTCCGACTGGCGGGTCCGCGGCTCCCGCGCCGGTGTCCTGGCCCGCTCGACCTGGGGCACCCCCGGGATGGCCGCGCCGGACCTCGCGCAGCGGCTGCTGACCAAGACCCCGATCCGGGTGTTCGTGGAGGTAGAGGAGGGCAACCGCGCCCTCGACGTGGAGGCCACCGCCGCCGCGCAGGCCAAGGCGATCGAGCTGGAGGAACGCTTCGGCGCGTGGGTGTGGGAGGACCCCGACCGCGCCGAGCAGGTCGCCACCACCTACAACGAGATGTTCAACGCCACCGTGCCACGCAGCTACGTCGGGGTGACCCGATCGCTGCCCGGCATCGCGGTCGGCTTCACGCCGCGCCCGCACCAGGTGGAGGCGGTCGCCCGCATCGTCGCCGAGCCGGCGGTCGGGCTGTTCCACGCCGTCGGCGCCGGCAAGACCGCGGTGATGGCCATCTCCGCGATGGAGCAACGCCGCCTCGGCCTGGTCAACAAGCCGGCCATCGTGGTGCCCAACCACATGCTGGAGCAGTTCACCCGCGAGTTCCTGCAGATCTACCCCCGGGCCCGGCTGCTGGCCGCCGGCCGCGACGACATGAGCACCGACCGGCGCCGCCGGTTCGTCGCCCGCTGCGCCACCGGCGACTGGGACGCGATCATCATGGCCGCCTCGTTCTTCGAGCGGCTCTCGCTGTCCCCGGACGAGCAGAGCCGCTTCCTCGACGAGGAACTGCAGGAGCTGCGCGACAAGATCGTCCGCGCCGGTGAGCAGGCCATCGCCAACGGCGAGGACGCCAAGCGCTCCAGCAGCGTCAAGCGCCTGCAAAAGGCGCTGCTGCGCAAGGAGGAGCGGGTCAAGGAGAAGCTCGACAAGGCCCGCGACCCGGGCATCACGTTCGAGCAGACCGGCATCGACTACGTCTACCGCGACGAGCTGCACGAGCTGAAGAACGACACCATCACCAGCTCCATCCCCGACGCCGGCAACGACGGCTCCGACCGCGCGGTCGACTTCCGGATGAAGCTGTCCTACCTGCGCCGCCAGCGCGGCCCGCGGGTGGTGTGCGGGGCCACCGCCACCCCGATCGCCAACTCCGTACGCGAGCTGTACGTGGTGACCCGCCAACTCCGCCCCGACCTCCTACAGGCCACCGGCACCACCGACTTCGACACCTGGGCGGCCACCTTCGCCAAGGTCGTCACCGCCATCGAGGTGTCCCCGACCGGGCAGGGCTTCCAGATGCGCGCCCGGCTGGCCAAGTACGCCAACGTGCCCGAGCTGTCGCTGATGATGCGAACCTACGGCGACGTCCGCACCCCCGAGGACCTAGCCCTGCCCACCCCGCAGCTGACCCAACGCGACGACGACGAACGCGCCCCCCACATCGTCACCCTCGACCCGTCCCCAGAGCTGGAGGAGTTCATCTCCGGCCTCGACGAGCGCGTCGAGCGGATCCGCAACCGCCAGGTCGAGCCCCAGCAGGACAACATGCTCAAGGTCTCCGGCGAGGCCCGCGCCGCCTCCCTGGACCTACGGCTCATCGGCGAGCAGCAGACCGCACCCGGCAAGATCGACGCCGCGGCGGAGCGGATCGCCGCTATCTGGCGCGACACCCGCGACACCGTCTACCTGGTCAACCCCGACGCGGCCGACCCCGTCCCGCACCCCACCCCCGGTGCGCTGCAGATCGTCTTCTGCGACCAGTCCACCCCGAACCCCGAGCGCTGGAACGCCTACGACGCCCTGGCCGAACTGCTCGTCGAGCGAGGAATGCCCCGGGAGAAGATCCGCTACATCCACGAGGCCGACACCGACGCCAAGAAGGCCAGCCTGTTCAACGCCTGCCGCTCCGGCGACGTCGCCGTGCTCATCGGCTCGACCGCCAAGATGGGCGTCGGCACCAACGTCCAAGCCCGCGCGGTCGCCCTGCACCACCTCGACTGCCCATGGCGCCCGGCCGACGTCACCCAGCGCGAGGGACGCATCCTGCGCCAGGGCAACCAGAACCCCGAGGTCAGCATCTACCGCTACGTCGTCGCCGGCAGCTTCGACGCCTTCTCCTGGCAGACCGTAGCCCGCAAGGGCACCTTCATCGACCAGATCATGCGCGGCACCTCCGCCCGCGAGATCGAGGACGTCAGCGACGAAACCCTGCAAGCGCACCAGATCAAGGCCATCGCCACCGGCAACCCGCTGCTGATGGACCGCGAGCAGGTCGCCCAGGACCTCACCCGCCTCGAACGCGCCGACCGGACCCACCACAACACCCAAGCGGCGCTGCGCCGGCAGGTCGGCGAGCTGAAGGCGTGGATCACCAAAGACACCCGCCGCGTCGAGGTGCTCGACGACGTCATCGCCCGCCGCCAGGACACCCGCGGCGAGAAGTTCGCCATGACCGTCGCCGGGCACCGGTTCACCAAACGCGCCGAGGCCGGCCGAGCCCTGCAACACGCCCTGACCGCCACCGCGCAGGGCGTCGCCTCCACCGACCGGCGCGAAGCCGCCGGCGTCGCCCAGCTCGGCGGCTTCGGCGTCGACGCGGTGTTCTGGTCCGGCCGCGACGGCATGCTCGTCGCCCTGCGATTCGACGGAATCCCCGACTCCTCCACCACCATCGGCCTCACCTCCGCCGTCGAGGGCGACCCCACCGGCCTCGTCCGGCGCCTGGAGAACCAGCTCGCCGACCTGGACAGCACCCGGGCGACCGTGCAGGCCCGCATCGCCGGTCAGCACGAAGAGATCGCCCGCGCCACCGAGCAGCTCGACCAGCCGTTCCCACGCCGAGACGAGCTGCTCGACACCCGCCGCCGGCTCCGCGCGATCAACGCGGTCATCGACCTGATGGCCGACACCACCCCACCACCGTCGGGTGCCCCGCCCACCGTGCCCGTCACGGTCGGCGACTGGATGCCGACGGACCTGCGCGAGAGCTTGACCCCCGACGAACAGGCGTGGCTGGACCGGCGCGTGCAGCACGTCGCCGGCGGCGGCGTCGTCCAGGACGCGGCCCGCACCAGCGACCTGGCCGCCTTCTCCGTCCCGTTCGACAAGGCGCTCACCCACGCCCTCGCCGACCCCGGCAACACGGAGATGGCCGTCGCGGTGATGCTCAAGTGCGACGACCCGGCCTGGCGCCAGGCCCTCTACGGCGCCGCCGGGCAGGCCGTGCACCAGGCAGTACGCGATATGCCCCCGCCAGCCTCGGCGGCGGGCTCGTCGACGCAGCGCGACAGCCGCGCAGGCCAGCCCAAGGTGATCAGCCCGCTGCCGCCGGCCGCCATCGTCGCGGCCACGACGCCGGCGGATCGGGCGCTGCTCGACACCTGCACTCAGCAGGCCCTGCGCGTCGACGCTGTCCAGGCCGCCGCGCGCGCAGGCGATCAGACCACCTTCAGCGCGACGTTCGCCACCGCCATGACCACCGCCATCGCCCAGCTCGACGACCCCGCTGACGTGGTCCGCCTCGCCGACCTCCACGGCGATCACGCCTTCCGCCAGGGCCTGACCAACCTGGTCTGGGACAAACTCACCCCCCGGCGAGCAGAGCCGCAGACTGGCGCCACCACGCGGCCTGTCAACGCCGCTGCGGTCGCCGCCACGGCGTTCGTGCCCTCGACAGGCGCCGGGGCGGCAGCGCCAGTCTCACCCGCTCCCGCCACGACCCAGCGGGTCGCCCACCACGACCACGCCCACGTACCCGAGCGGTGACCCTGTACCGGCGCCGCCGCCGCGGGCCTCGTTCTCCTGGGTTCCGTGGTCGCCGTCCGCGTCCAGTCACGGTGACGTCCCGGCGTGTTCGCGCCGGTGCAGCTGTGTGCCGGGGCGTCATTCGGTGGTTGCTGGGGTGCCGGTAACGGACGCGTCACCAGCCGCCAAATTGTTGATCTGCCGGGCCACCTCCGCGCCGCGCGGCATCGCAGCGGTGTCCGGAGCTGGACCGCCCGGCCGAGCCGGGTCAGGTGAGCAGGATGCCGGCCAGGGGCACCCCAGCCGACCAGCATGACGACGCGGAGGATGATCCAGACGGTGCAGGTCGAGACGGTGTCATCGTTGCCGCGGTCGCCGCCTCAGCAGTCGTCACCCACGACGTCCTCCCTCGCCGACAGCGCAGCAGGAGCAGCCCGGTCGACAGCCGCACGCATCCGCCTCACCGGCAGCCGTGGCGGCTGCGCCCGGAGCCGGCGCGTCAGTGGTCGTGGCGGCGCCTGTGGTGGCGTGCAGGGCGGCATTCGGGGCGCAGCAACCGTCGCCCTTCCACGCCTCGCGGCCTTCCTTGACCGCGACGGCGGCAATGACCAGGGCGGCGACCGGGTCGGCCCAGGACCAACCGAACAGGCTGTTAACCGCTAGGCCCACGAGAAGGACGGCGGACAGGTACGTGCACAGCAGGGTCTGCTTGGAGTCGGCCACCGCCGAGCGGGAGCCGAGTTCGCGGCCGGCGCGGCGCTGCGCGTACGACAGCACCGGCATCACCAGCAGCGACAGACCGGCCAGCACCAGGCCGACGGTGGAGTGCTCCGCCTCGGCGCCGCCGAGCAGGGCGCGCACCGACTCGACGGTGACGTAGGCGGCGAGAGCGAAGAACGACACGGCGATGATGCGCAGCGCCGTCTTCTCCCGGGCTTCGGGATCGCGGCCGGCGAACTGCCACGCCACCGCGGCCGCCGAGGCCACCTCGATGATCGAGTCCAGGCCGAACCCAATCAGCGCTGTCGACGACGCCAGCGTGCCGGCGGTGATCGCCACGACCGCCTCGATCACGTTGTAAGTGATCGTCGCCGCGACGAACAGCCGCACCCGCCGGGCGAGCACCGCCCGGCGCGTCGGCGTCGGCCCAGCCGGGGTGAGCTGGATCAGGGGCAGGCTCATCAGCAGCAGCCCTTCGAGGCGGCGTCCGGGCACGCGGCCGGGTCCACGGCCAGGACCAGGCCGAGCAGGTCACCCAGGGCGTGCGCCAGCCGCAGGTCGGCCAGCTCGTAGCGGGTACGCCGACCCTCGGGCGCAGCGACGACCAGGCCGCAGCCGCGCAGGCAGGTGAGATGGTTGGACAGGTTCTGCCGGGTCGTGCCCAAAAGCTCGGCCAGCTCCGCCGGATATCCGGGCCCGTCGCGCAGCGCTAGCAGCAGCCGTGCCCGGGTCGGATCCGACAAGGCGTGCCCGAAGCGAGCCAGCACCTGCCCGTAGGTCATCGTCTCCACACCCATTACGGTACACCGAATGCTGTACTAACCGTTTACCCCCGGCTCACCGGGCACATCATCGAGCTGGTCTTACGGGACACCGCCGAGCAGGGCCGCAGCGACTACACACCCCTTGCTGCCCGAGCTGGCGGTGTGCGATCCCGGCCGCCGGCCAGCGATGTCACGCAGCGGATTCACGCAGGTAGCCGTGCGCGATGAACAACCGTGTGAAGTAGCGGCGCAGCATCGGCAGGGAATAGTCCTGCGACTGGAACTCCGCGCCGCCGAAGCGCACGACCTCGTAACCGGCCAGGTGGAGTTCCCGATCTGCGGCGACCATCTCGGCGTAGCGACGAGGGCTTGCCCGCCCGTCGTCGTCGGCGTAGTGCTGCTTGCCGTCGCACTCGAGGACGAGGCGCCAACGGCCGCGCATCAGCAGCAGGAAGTCCATCCGCTGGCGCGGTAGCGGTCCCGGCTCACGCCGCTGGGCCCGGGTGTACGGGTCGTAGTGCAGGTAGACCTGTGGAATCAGCGCCGGCAGGTCAAAGCCGTGTTCGTTGAGCAGCTCGCCGTAGGTGCGGAACACCTGCCGCTCCGGGCCGGGTGGGTCCGAGGGCTTGCGGTCGCGGTCCAGCGAACGCCGCAGACGCAGGTACAACTGCCGGCCGGCCTCCTGTTCGCTGGTCCCGGCCTCGGCGTGGGTCTCGGTCCACCAAGTGACCAGTTGCCGCCAGCTCAACCCGCTGGGGTCCAAGCCCCGGTCGTAGACGAGGCAGAACTCGCCGTTCTTGCTGATCTCGATGGTGTTGCTCACCGCGTCGGTCAGCACCAATTCCGGTTTGGGACCGTCCGCGGCAAAGATGAGGTTCTTGAACGGCGAGTCGACTCCGGTACGCCGGCCAGCATGCACCTGAAGCAGCCCCCACAGGCGTGGTCGGTAATGCTGCTCGACAACACGTGAGCCGAGCTGGCACAGCTGATCCAGGGTGTGGTCGCTGGTCCGGCTGCGTACGTACGCACGCTTGCTGGCCATCGCCTCGTCGACGTCGCCATCTTCGAGTCCGAACGCCCGGCAGACGTCCGGGAGCTTGGTGGCACTTACCTCCCACAACGTCTCGGCGATCTCGTCGCGCAGCTGCATCGCATCCGTGCCGCTGCCCAAGTCGTTGCGGGCGAAGGGGTCGGCGAGCACTGGCGCGATACTCACCTCGTGATTGCCGCTGTGCCCCCACTTTCGGACCCGATCGAACTGCGCTGCGATCGCCTGGAGATCCGCCGGCCGAAACAGCCCGACAAATGCGGGATGCACGCGCAGCACCACGGGAACGGGCGCGCGCTCCCACGGCGACAATTTCCCGATCTCTGCCTGCTCGGCCAGTGACAGCAGCCGCGCCGCGTGCTGGTTCCCGGCCTGGACCAGCATCTGCGACACGGTGGCCAGCTCCTGGCTCGTCTTGCTATCCACCGTGTCGTCCCTCGGGCACGGGTGTCACTGTAGGCGAAGACACCGACACGGGCCTGCTGCCTGCGTCCCGGTCATGAGTGGTACCGCCGGTGCAGGCGGTCGAAGAACTTGCTGAGCAGGTGCTGGGCAGCGTTGTCGTCGACGAGCTCGGCGCCGCCGAACCGGTACACCTCGTACCCCTTCAGGCGAAGGTCGCGATCTGCGCGCATCATGTCGGCGTACTGGCGCGGGTTGGCGCGGCCGTCGTCGTCGGCGTAGTGCTGCTTGCCGTCGCATTCGATGACGACGCGGGCCCGGTGAGGCAAGAGCAGCAGGAAGTCCATGCGTTGACGTGGGAGCGGGCCGGGTGCCCGTCGCTCGGTCGCGGTGTATGGGTCGTAATGCAGGTAGACCTGCGGGATCAGAGCTGGGATGCCGGAGCCGAGCCGGACGTAGCGCTCGGCGTAGGTGCGCAGGATGCGCCGTTCGGCGTCGTTATCGCCGAGCGACTGGTCCAGCCTTCGATAGAGGCTGCGTGAGATGTCCCGCTCCGGCTCGCCGGTCATTCCTTGTCGATCGGCCCACCAGGCGGTCAACTCAGCCCAGGTCAGACCGTGTGCGCCCAACGGCCGGTCGTACACCAGGCACTTGTCAGCGTTGCGTACGAAGTGCAGGTCGTTGTTGACCGCGTCGTCCAACACGATCTCCGGCTTGGGCCCGACCGCGGCGAAGATGAGGTTCTTCATGGAGCCGCGCACGCCGGAGCCGATCAGGCGGTAATCGAAGATCGGAGCGCCGCTGATGGCATCGACCTGGACGATCTCGTAGCCGTCGTGGATCAGCACCTCGTTGAGAAAGTCTCGAAGCTGTTCGACCTCAGCAAGGTCGGTGCGGACCTCGGGGTGCAGCATCTCGACGAGGAAGGCCAGCAGTGCGTCGTCGTTGTCCGCCAGCCCGAACCGGTCATCCCTGAAGATCCAGTCGTCGGGCCAGTCGAGCGGGTTGACCACACGGTGCTGGAAGATGTCCCGACCGGCGGTGTCGTAGCGTGGGTCGATGCTCGGCATCTGCTCCAGCGGGTAGAGCCGGGCCAGGAAGTCTGGCTCGTCAAGGTCGCCGCTCCAGTGTGCCGTGGGCATAGCGGCGAACCCCTCGACCAGGCGGCGGCGGGTGACGTGGGTGATCCGGCCCGTCGCGGTCGCGCGCTGTATCGGCGAGGACATCATCGGGCCCGGAGTGTACTGATAGCCCCCGACGAACGGCCCTCACTTCGGTAGGAGGTGTTCAGGTGAACCACTGCCTCCACTGGTCCTCGGCGGTGGGGTTGTTCAGGACTCGGTCGATGGTGGGCACGGCCGGCTGCTCCAGCACGTCGTCCAGGATGGTGAAGCGCGTCGGCATGACCTCGTTCTTCTTCCAGCGGCTGCCGTAGTCGGTGATCGTGCCGGTCAGCGGGTCGCGCTCCGTATCGAGGCGGCGATCCACCACACCGAAGCGATGCAGCGCGCGGGCGCCGCGCCAGGTGTTGTCCTTGAAACCGAACTGACGGCGGTGCTCCTGCACCACGAACACGCCGCTGCCGGTGTTGTGCGCGATCGGGAAGGCTGCGCGTCGGGCCGAGAGAGCGAGGAACACGGCGATCTCGGTGTTGGTCAGCGCGAACACCCACAGGCTCGTGAAGAAGTGACGCGAGACGTACACGCCTTCCGTCGGCACGGTGTATTTGGGCCGGCTGACCGGGGTGCTGGCCTCGGACAGCGGCGTGATCCGGTTGAGGTCCCGCCGGCCGGGGCGGCTCTTGTCCGGACCGATGTCCACCAGGTGCTGCTTGTCGAGCACCCGCAGCGCTTCCTTGATCTGCCGTCCCCGCAGCGCTCCGGCTTCCCGGTAGTCGGAGGTGGTGTCGGAGAGCACCACCTTCTGCCAGCTCTTGATCGGCGCGTTCGCCTCCACGTCCTCGAACGTGCGGTCGACGCGGGCCCGCTCCCCGGGACCGTACCGACACTGGGCGTCGAAGAGCATGAGCAACTCCAGGCGAAGCGGTAGCCCCCTGGTCGGGACCAGGCGGGCCAGGGCCGGCCCGTGATCGGCGCCGGGCTTCTGCCGCACGAAGTCCGGCCGGATCAAGATCCATTCAGGGCGACGCCCCGGGGTTTTGCCGTCGCGATTGCCGCCGTACTTCCAGAGGTGCTCCAGGTTTTGCCGGACCTCCTCGTGCAGCGGGGTGCTTCCCTCGGGCCCGTCGCAGGCGCTGAGCAGCGCGTTGTTGATGGCCGCCCGGGGCGGCCGGGTCGCCCTGGGGCGACCCGGCGGCACCGGCGAGACGGCGCTCACCGCCCACCCCGCAGCGCACCGACGAACCGGGTGAGCTGGGTGAGGACGTCGATGCAGTGGCGGCGAGTCCGCGGGTGGCGGGCGGCCAGCGCCAGGACCGCCACCAGGACGACGCCAAGCGACACCACCGCCGTGGGGAGGGCGATCAGCAGGAGGGCAGCCGCCCATCCGTGCTGGTCATCGAGGCCGAGCATGTGTCATTCTCCGATCGGTACGGGCTCCCGTCCGCCGTCCAACTTCCTACGGTCGATGGCGGGCGGGAGGCCCCTCTCCGGGCTGCCAATCAGCAGCGCCAGGTGCAAGAGTGACGGCTCCTGCCCGGGTTGTCTCGTAGCCGATCTTGAATGCCGTGTGCCCGCTGACCACGCCAGAACTTCGAGGAACGTCATTGACCTTGTGGTGTGGTCAGCGGGTAGAGGCGAATGGGCACACAAATTTTCCGTGATCATCCCGCTGTTGGGCTGGCGGGCATCTGGACTGACTGCCGGAAGCTACCCCGCTCCACGTATGCGTTTGTATACTTTCCCCATGTCGGTAGACCCGTACCGGTTCTCGTACACCAGCTACGAGGCGCTCGACCGCGCCGGCGTCGGCTGGCAGGCGGCCCTGCACGTGCTCACCGCCGCCCGGCCCCGGATCGTGCGCCACATCGGCGCGGTGATGCACGTCGTTGGCGCGGTGCAGGACGGGCGGTTGCTGGCGGTGGCGCTCATCGAGGAGACCGACGACGAGTACGTGGTGGTCGGAGCGCGGTGGCTCGACGAGGACGAGGCGCAGCCGCTGCGCAAGTTGATGGAGAGGGGCGGACGATGAGCCGAGCAGAGGACATCAGGGCGGCGCAGGAGTCGCTGGAGAGCCGGGACTGGTCCGACGCGGTGGTCGACGACACCCCGCCGACGACGAAGGTGAGCATGTCCGCCCGGTACCCGAGCGACATCGCCCGCCGGGTGATGGAGGACGCGGAAGCCCGGGGCGTAAAGCCGGGGGCGATCCTGCGGGAGATCGTGGAGGCGCACTACGCCACGCTCGACGCCGCTGGCGACGAGCCGATCACCGTGCGACCCGCCGACGTCGTCCGCGCGCTGGCCCAGGTTGCTCGCCGGGAGCGTCCCGCCGCCGCGTAGGGCGATGCACGACCGGGCCGTAGCAGCCTGGCGGACTCCGTCGCCCGATGGCGACGAGTGCGGGCCGTGTTGAATGGCGGGATGCTCGTCAACCCCCTGCCCGGCACCGAGCGCACGGTGCTCGACTCGGCCCTCGACCACCTGCTCAACAGGCTGCACAACGTCAACGGAGGCGGCGGCGGGACAGTGGCCATCGAGCGGGCCTTCGCGTACATCGAGTGGGTGCATGAGGCACGTCGACGGCTCTACAACCTCATCCGGCCCGCCGAGCTGGAGCAGCTGCTCGGGCTGCGCAGCTACGAGACCATCCTCGCGGCCACCGTCCCGTTCGGGAGCCCGGGAGGCGAGCGGGTCCTCAACGGCCTGATCTCCACCGAACTCACCGAGCGAGTCACCGTCTTCGAGCAGGCGATCCGTAACCTCAAGGAGCGCGTCGACCAGCTCTACCGCGCCGGCATCCTGGTCGTGCTCGACACCAACGTCTATCTGCACTACCCGCAGGAGCTGCACGAGATCGACCTTCGGCAGGACCTCGGGCTGCGCGAAGAACCGATCCACATCCTGGTGCCGATGGCCGTCGTCGACGAGCTGGACGGCAAGAAGCAACACCAGAACAAGGACACCCGGCGCCGGGCCCGGATGGTCACAGCCAAGATCGAACAAGTGGTCCGGGACGGCGGCCGGCTCCGCGAGCAGGACTACTCACCACTGAACAGCGGTGGCATCCCGCGCGGCGAGATCACCCTAGACGTCGTCTTCGATCCGCCAGGGCACACCCGGCTGTCGATCACCGATGACGAGATCGTCGACCGCGCCGCGACCCTCCAGACCCTGGCTGGCCGCCGCGTCCGCCTGCTCACCTACGACACCGGCATGGCCATGCGAGGACGCAACGCCGGCCTGACGGTGCACAAGCTCCAGCACTTCAGGACCGACGACGCGAGGTAGCTGGGCACGACGCCCGCCAGCCCTCTACCGGCCCGGCGCCTCGGCGGTCACACCCGCCGAGGGGGACCGCGGTGGTGCCGGTGGCGCCTCAGCCGGCCGGCCCGCAGACGTGGCGTCGGCGACAGCGGTCGCGGTCGACTGGGGGAATGCCTGGGCCGCGAGCTTCGCCCCGTGCACGTCCCGATCGACGGGTGCGGCGCCCGCATGACCGGTCTCCGGTCGGTCCCCGGGACCGCTTTTCTCCCTGCCGCCGCCCGTCTCCCGCCACTCGGGGTGCCGGTAAGAAGCGTGTCACCAGCCGCAAACGACGGTGTTCACATCTGCTCGACGTAGCCGGCGGCGATGTCCTCGGGCGGGTTGGTGTAGCGGTGGATATAGCGCTGGGACTGGTGACCGAGCCGGCGCTCGAGCTCGTAGGCGTCGCTGCCGGTGGCCTCAGCGAGGGCGAAGGCGAACGAGTGCCGCAGATCGTGGGGTCGAAGCGGGCTGATGTGCCGGGCCGGGTCGGTGTGCTCGGCGTCGTGCCAGCGGCCGATCTGTTCGCAGATTAGGTTGATCGAGCGCGGGGAGAGCCGGCCGTCGGGGCGGCGGGAGCCGATCGAGGCGGCGGACAGGAACAACGCGGTCGACGTCGGGCTGATGTCGGCTGGGCGTTCATGTTCGAAGTAGTCGGCCAAGGCGATGCGGCCGTCGGCGCCGAGGAACACGGTGCGGCTGGTACCGCCCTTGCCGCGAACGCCGCTGATCTTCGCCTTCTTCGCCGCGCGCAGCGCCTCTGGGGTGTTCGGGGTGATCTGCTCCAGGTCGAGGTTGACCAGTTCCTCGCGGCGCAGACCGGTGCCGAGCAGGGTGTGCACGATCGCGCGGTCGCGCAGGGGCCGGGCGTGGGCGTGCAGTTCGCGGGCCGCGCTGCGGCGTCGGCCTTTGTGCTGGTGGAAGCGGGGTAGCCGGTCGAGGACGTTCTTCAGGGTGCGGATCTGCCCGGGTGTCAGGGCGCGGGGTTCGAGCGGGGGCAGTGGCAGGTCGCCGACCTTCGCGCACGGGTTGCCGTGCGGGAGGGCGGCCGGGTTGTGGGTGCACACCCAGGTGGTGAACCCGGATAGCGAGGCGAGGTGGGTGTTGACCGTCGCTGGGGCCAGGCCGAGCCCGCCGGCGTCCCGGTCGGTGGAGAGGTGGGTACGCCAGGCGACCACTTCGCGATGGACGACGGCGGAGAGCCGGTCGTGGCCGTGGGCGGCGTGGAAGTGGTCGCGGAACCGGGCCAGGTGTAGGGCGATCTTGTCGGCAACCTCGGCCGAGCGGACCCCGCGGACGGCGGCGTCGAGGTAGCGGCCGGCCCAGTCTTCGATCGAGTCCGGGACGGTCAGGCCGCCGATGGGCAGCGGTGCAACCTTTCGTGAGGGCAATCTGCGCCGATCCGGTCGAGGGCTGGGAATCGGTGGTGCTGGCTGCTCCGGTGCGATCACCGGCTCATCGTACGGTTTCCTTCACAGAAGGGGCCTTCCCTGAAGTCGATCGGTCACTCCGCTGTAGGCCCGCCACCGGTTAGCTGGTCGAGCTGCCGACGCAGCTCCGTGGCCTCCTCCGCACGGCCGAGCCCGTCGAGGACATTCGCCAAGGTCTGGTACGCCGCGACCAGCGGCCCGGCGAACACGTCCGGCAGACGCTCGGCGAGTGGCTCGTACAGGCTGATCGCCTCGGTGACCGACTCTAGAGCCTCGGCGTAGTTGGCCTTCACGGTCACGCACACCCACCCGTACGCCCACAGCGACATGGCGAGGTCGGGCAGGTAGGCGGCGGGGTTGGCCTCCGCCAACCGGCGCCGGATCGCCACGGCTTCCTCGGCTGCGGCCAGAGCCTCCTCCCGACGCCCCACCTCGGACAGCTGGACGCCGAGGTTGGTCAACGACATGGCGAGGTCGGGCAGGTAGGCGGCGGGGTTGGCCTCCGCCAACCAGGGGTAGATGCCCATGGCCTCCTCGGTCAGAGCCAGCGCCTCCTGGTGGCGGCCCATCTCGGACAGCCGGGTGCCGAGGTTGGTCAACGATATGGCGAGGTCGGGCAGGTAGGCGGCGGGGTTGGCCTCCGCCAACCGGCGCCGGATCGCCACGGCTTCCTCGGCTGCGGCCAGAGCCTCCTCCCGACGCCCCACCTCGGACAGCTGGACGCCGAGGTTGGTCAACGACATGGCGAGGTCGGGCAGGTAGGCGGCGGGGTTGGCCTCCGCCAACCGGGGGTAGATGCCCATGGCCTCCCCGGTCAGGGCCAGCGCCTCCTGGTGGCGGCCCATCTCGGACAGCTGGACGCCGAGGTTGGTCAACGACATGGCGAGGTCGGGCAGGTAGGCGGCGGGGTTGGCCTCCGCCAACCGGCGGTAGATGCCCATGGCCTCCTCGGTCAGAGCCAGCGCCTCCTGGTGGCGGCCCACCTCGGACAGCCGGGTGCCGAGGCTGTTCACCGATATGGCGAGGTCGGGCAGGTAGGCGGCGGCGTTGGCCTCCGCCAACCGGCGCCGGATCGCCACGGCTTCCTCGGCTGCGGCCAGAGCCTCCTCCCGACGCCCCACCTCGGACAGCTGGACGCCGAGGTTGGTCAACGACATGGCGAGGTCGGGCAGGTAGGCGGCGGGGTTGGCCTCCGCCAACCGGCGGTAGATGCCCATGGCCTCCCCGGTCAGAGCCAGCGCCTCCTGGTGGCGGCCCACCTCGGACAGCTGGACGCCGAGGTTGCCCACCGATATGGCGAGGTTGGGCAGGTAGGCGGCGGGGTTGGCCTCCGCCAACCGGCGCCGGATCGCCACGGCTTCCTCGGTCAGAGCCAGCGCTTCCTCCCGGCGCCCCACCTCGGACAGCTCGATGCCCAGGTTGCCCACCGCTGCGGCGAGGTCGGGCAGGTAGGCGGCGGGGTTGGCCTCCGCCAACCGGCGGTAGATACCCATGGCCTCCTCGGTCAGAGCCAGCGCTTCCTCCCGGCGCCCCACCTCGGACAGCTTGACGCCGAGGTTGCCCACCGCTGCGGCGAGGTCGGGCAGGTAGGCGGCGGGGTTGGCCTCCGCCAACCGGCGCCGGATCGCCACGGCTTCCTCAGCCGGGGCTAGCGCCTCCTGGCGGCGGCCAGCGTTGGCGAGCCGGTAGGCGTGATTGGCGTGCAGATCAGCTTGTTCGGCGGGGTTGGTGGTGTGGGCCAGCCGGTGGGCGGTCAGGGTGGTGGTAATCGCGGCGGCGGCAATGTCGAAGTCGATGTGCCGGTAGGCAGGAAGCAGAGATTCGAGGGCTTGCAGCACGGCCGGATCGATACTAGGAATGCCGGCCAGCCGAGTGACGGTGGCTCCGCCTGCGGCGATCACCTGTTCAGGATGCTCGCGCACGAGTGGGTACAGCACGCTGTTGGCCACGTGCGGCCATCGGCGGGCGGTCTCGACCAGCACGGTGACCGCAGTCGCGCCCCACCCTGTCGGTGGTGCATCCGCGATCATGCCTGTGATCGCGTCGGGTGCCCAGTCGCGTTCCAGTCGGCTGTCGTGACCGGGGGTGGTCAGGGCGATCAGGTCTTCGCCGAGCCGGTCGGGGTGCAGGGGTGCGAACACGGTGCGGGTGTCGGTCGGCGGGTAGCAGATGGTGTGGTCGTCGATGATCTGGTCCGCGGCCTGCGTCGTGTCGGTGAACCCCGCGCAGTTCAGGGCGTGCCGGGCGGCGGCGCGGGGTTGGCTGCCGGTCAGGGTGGCGGCGAGCACCGTGCGGTGCATCATCTCTGGCGGGGTGCGCAGGGGCGCTTCGGCACGAGTGTGTAGGTGCTGCCAGTGGGCCTGTTCACGGCGCAGTAGGTACGCCGAGACCGCGCCGGGATCGGTCGGCGGGGCCTGATGGTGGCGGTAGGCGTCGACTGCGGCCAGCGCGGTCATATGCACGGCCAGGACTTGCCCGTAGCTGGGTGCGGTCAGCTGCGGCACCGGCCAGCCGCCGGCAGGGGGTGTGAGCTCCATCGCGGTGGCGAATCTGTCGGCGGCGGTGGTGAACAGCGTCGACCGGTCGTCGTCGCTGTCGGCGGCCAGCGGCGGCAACGCCATCTGGTCGGTGTCGATATCGAGGTCGCCCTCGGCCCGGTTGGCCACCGCGGGCCACCAGTATCCGTCCGAGCGGGCCAGCATCAGCACCCGCACCCGGGCGCCGGCTCGCGCGTGCAGGTCTCGTAGCTGGGTGAGCAGTGCCAGCAGCGCCGAGGCCGGCCACCGGTCGGCGTAGTCCACCACCGCCAGCACCGCGGTGCCAGGCAGCTCGACCCGGGACACCGGCACGGCACCGGATACCGGGGTCGGGGTATGGGTCACCTTCCACACCGCCCACCCCGCGGCCGCGCACTGGACGGTGACCTCGGCCGCGAGGCGGGTCTTGCCCTGCCCGCCCGCGCCGTGGACCAGACGCGCCGCGACCGGCTCGCCACCGCGTATCCACTCGGCCAGCGCGTCCAGGGTCCGCTCGCGGCCGGTGAACGGCACGACCTGATGGTGGGCCAGCAGCAGGCGGCTCGGCTGCGACCGGGCCTTGGGCACACTCACCGGCGCCGGGGCGCTGTCGGCCGCGCTCACCCGGTAGGGCGGCCGGTCCGGGCTGATGACGGTGACATCCCCGTCGACGTGGGAGATCTGGATGATGTCCCCGAAGACCACACTGCCGGTCACCATCTGACCCGCCGCCGGCTGCGGCCACCACCGGCGGCTCACCGGTCGATGTCCACGTCACCGTCGACATCATCGACCTGCCGCACCGGCCCCGCCGTCCACGACCGCGTCACCGACTGCCCATCCCCGGCCGGTACGCCGTCGGCCGCCGCCCCAGGAGCCGACGGCTGCGGCGTGGCGGGTATGGACGGCGATCCCACGTCCGGTGCCGACGGGCCGAAACGCACGCTGCCGCGGACCCCACGGACCTGGGTCACCCCACCGCCGACGACGCTATCGGCCACCGACTGCCCACCTGCCGCCCGCCGGGCACCGAACACCCCATACGCGGACAGGCCCAGACCAGCCACCGCGACGAACAACCCGAACACGCTGGCGAACTTGTCCGCCCTGTCGAGGGTCTGGACAGCCAGGAACACCCCCAGTGCCGCGACCACTACCCCGACGGCGATCACCACCGCCCACCCACGCATCCGATCACCTTCCGCCATCACCCCATTGTGGACCGTCACCGCCAGCGGTGGGATCACCGTCCGGACACCACACCGCCGGACGCCCGCCGTCACGATCGCCCCCGCTGGTCGGTGGCCAGCGTCAAACGGCTGCTCATGTCAAGTTTCACCTCGCCGTACGGGGCGACGTGGGTCCAGAACAAGGGCGTGAGGCCGCGCCGGTCGGCGTCGGTCAACGCGCCAGCCCACTCTTCGTCGGCGAGCACGTCCTGGACCATCAACGTGTTGACGTAGACGAGGGCGGCCTGCAGCACGCGCAGGCACAGCACGGACAGTTCCTGCTCGTCGCGGCGGTTGGTGGCGATGTCACCGCCCTTGCCGTAGAAGATCACGCTGTTGGCGCGGTTCCACGACTCGACGACGTTCAGCCCTTCGTTGATCTCGCGTTGCAGGCCCCGATCGCGCAGGTAGCGGGCGACGAAGACGGTGCGCTGGGCCCGGCCGACCTCGATCATCGCCTGGTAGGTGGGATGCTGGGCGTTCGCGCGGGTGAACCGGCGCAGGATCGCCTCGGTCGAGGCGGTACCGGCCCGGATCGCGGTCGCGTACTTGATCATCTGGTCGTACTGCTCGGCGATGATGTCCCACCGGATCGGCCTGGTCAGCGCCGGCGCCAACCGGCGGTAGGCGTCGGGTTCGCCAGCGGCCGGCCGGTACAGCCGCACCTTGTTGATCCGCTTGATCCGCGGGAGCAGGTCGAAGCCGAGCAGCCGGGTGATGCCGAACCCGACCTCGGACTGGCCGTGCGAGTCGACGTAGTTGCCCTCGACCTCCATCGTGGTGCCGTGCCGCATCGCCCCCTCGACCATCGCGGCGACCTCCGACGCGGTGCAGGTGATCAGCTGGGAGTGGATGGCCATGCTCTTGCGCTCGACGTGCCAGTAGATGAGCACACCACGCCCGCCGTAGCGGGAGTGCCACTCGGTGAAGATGTTCTGGTCGAACGCCCCGAAGTGCGTCGAGTCGGAGGCGACCGCAGTAGAGCCCGCGCCCCAGACGGTCTGCGCCCGGGCCGCAAACGTGGCGTTCGCGATCTCGGTCGCGATCGTGCGGGCGACCTCGGCGCTCAGGTAGCGGCGGCGCACGTAGCGGATATCTTCCTCGCCGTGCCCGAGCACCCCGTTGCCCGCGACCGCCCGGATCCCGGTGTTCGTGCCGTACGCATAGATTGCCAGCAGCAGCCGCTCCGCCAGGACCTCCGCCGCGAGGTCCCCGCGGCCAGCGGTGCCGGTCACGCCGGCGAGGCACCCCGTACGGAGGACCGCCTCCTTGAGCATGTCGATCAGCGGTACCGTGCCCCACCGGGTACGGACCTCGCTCTTGAGCCGGCGCAAGTTCTGCGGCTCCGGCGCGGCGTCCAAGTCGGTCAGCTTGATCGGCCCGTTCTTGCCCCGGTCGGCGATCTGCAACCAGGCCAGCTTCGGCAGACTCGTGTCGAGCGCGGCCAGCTCGTCGCGCATCTCCGTACGCAACTGGTCGATGAACGCCGTCGGATCCAGCGGCTTACGCAGGGCGGCGTAGTGGGCGTCGCGGCGCGCCTCGAAGTCGTGCGGAAGATCCTGATCGGGGTCGCGCCACTTATCGGCGCCGACGACCCAGATCTCCTTGCACCGCAGCTGCTCGCGCAGCGCCTGGAAGGTGCAGATCTCGTACACGCTGCGCCGCACCCGCCGCCCGGCCTTGCCCTCGTCCTTGAACACCAGCGTGGTCCAGTCGCCGAGCACCCCTTTGTGGGTGGGCACGGTCTCGCCGGCCGGGTAGTAGCTGGTGCGGGCGTCGACGTGCCGGCGGATCAGGTCCAAGGCGTCGAGGACCGGCCGGTAGGTAGCGTTGTTCGACCGGAACTCGAGCACGTCGAGCAGCTCGATCAGGCCCCGCCGGTAGTGGTTGGAGTAGGACGCCTTCAGCGTGGTCTGCACGGTCCGCCGGTACACCGGCCCCTTGGTCTTGAACTCGTGGACCAGCTCGCGCAGGGTCTGCTCGCCGCCCGACACCGCCGGGAAGACCACCTCGCGTACGGCGTCATCGGGCCGGCCGAGCGATGCCTCGGCGATCGCGAACAGCAGGTTCTCCTTGCCGGTCACCCGTTTGAACGCGTTGACCAACTCCTCGGTGACCTTCCGGTCCGCGCGGGCGCCGATCCGGTGCACCGTGGAGATCAACAGCTCGACCAAGGCGTCGGTGATCTCCCGCAGCCGGCTGTGCAGCAACGCCGCGAGCAGCGTCAACGTCAGCGGCTCAGGATGATCGCGCAGGTGCGACGGGGACTCCACCATCGCCCGGGCCCGCCAGCCGGCCAGCACCCGCGGGGCGACGTCCGCGAACAGGTCGCCCGGCAGGCCGATCGCCCGGGCCGCGCGCAGTTTGCGGATCTCGGTGAGCATCGACTCCAGGCTCACGTTGCCCGGCACCGACTTGATCAGCACCAGCACCGACTCCTCGCCGGTATCGTCGTCCGGGACGTCGACCGCGACCAGCGAGCGGAGCCGGCCCGCGACGTCGACGGGCAGCCGGGCCGCGATCCGGGCGGTCAGCGCCTGCTCGGCCTGGTGCAGCGCCGAACGCACGATCCGGTCGATCCGCCCAGCCGTCGGCGGCTCAATCCGCTCGGTTCGGCAGCGCACCAGCAACTCGTCGCGCACCAGCTCCGAGCGCCGCTCGGCCTCACACACCGCAGTGGCCAGCCAGCGAGTCAGCTGCTCCGCGTCAGCCACCGTGCACTCGCGGAAACCCAGATGGCTGCGGATCTGCGCCCGGTGGTACTCGATCGTGCGGCCCGACCACTCGTAAAGTCCAAGCTCGGCCGGCTCGACACCGACCTGCCGGGCCACGAACTCCACTGCCTCGTTCGGCAACTCGCCGCGGCCGCGCGGGAACCGGCCGACCCAGATGTAGAACTTCAACAGCAACGCGAACCCGAGCCGCGTCGGCCCGCGCTTGCCCGCGATCAGGACCCGCTCGTCGTCCAGCAGCGTCCAATGCTCGACCAGCTCATCGAGATCCAGCGATCGCGCCATGGCCGCAGATCATGGCGCATCCCACCTCGACCTCGGCGCCCCGGGCCCGAACCCATACACGCTCACCTTGCTGACCAGCTCGATCACCCTCGATTGCGGCTGGTGACACGTTCCTTACCGGCACCCCAACCTGATCCGGCCCGCCGAGCTGGAGCAGCTGCTCGGGCTGCGCAGCTACGAAACCATCCTCGCGGCTACCGTCCCGTTCGGGAGCCCGGGAGGGGATCGGGTTCTCAACGGCCTGATCTCCACCGAACTCACCGAGCGAGTCACCGTCTTCGAGCAGGCGATCCGCAGCCTCAAGGAGCGCGTCGACCAGCTCTACCGCGCCGGCATCCTGGTCGTGCTCGACACCAACGTCTATCTGCACTACCCGCAGGAGCTGCACGAGATCGACCTTCGGCAGGACCTCGGGCTGCGCGAAGAACCGATCCACCTCCTGGTGCCGATGGCCGTCGTCGACGAGCTGGACGGCAAGAAGCAACACCAGAACAAGGACACCCGGCGCCGGGCCCGGATGGTCACAGCCAAGATCGAACAAGTCGTCCGGGACGGCGGCCGGCTCCGCGAGCAGGACTACTCACCACTGGACAGTGGTGGCATCCCGCGCGGCGAGATCAGCCTGGACGTCGTCTTCGATCCGCCAGGGCACACCCGGCTGTCGATCACCGATGACGAGATCGTCGACCGCGCCGCGACCCTCCAGACACTGGCTGGCCGCCGCGTCCGCCTGCTCACCTACGACACCGGCATGGCCATGCGAGGACGCAACGCCGGCCTGACGGTGCACAAGCTCCAGCACTCCAGGACCGACGACGGGAAGTAGCGTGACACCGCCCGCGCCTGCTCTCTACCGGCCCGGCGCCTCGGCGGTCACACTCGCCGAAGGGGACCGTGGTGGTGCCGGTGGTGCCTCAGCCGGCCGGCCCGTCGACGTGGCGTCGGCGACAGCGGTCGCGGTGGACTGGGGGAATGCCTGGGCCGCGAGCTTCGCCCCGTGCACGTCCCGATCGACGGGTCCGGCGCCCGCCTGACTGGTCTCCGGTCGGTCCCCGCGACCGCTTTCCTGCCTGCCGCCGCCCGTCTCCCGCCACTCACCATCCAGGGTGACGGCAGGGCGATCCGCGGCGCCCTGGACGTTGCCGTCAGCCTGCGGCGTTGCGGCTCCCTGCTCGGTGGCGTAGTCGTCGACCACCCGGAATGCGTACGCGGCGGGCGTGTGGGCACGGTCGACGAAGCCGGGCACCTGCCGCAGCAGGTCGCGCACATCGTGCCCGGCCCGCTCCAGTTGGTCGAGCTTGTAGGCCAGCGCTGGCCACGCCGCCGAGGCGATGACCCGCTCCGCCCGGTCGGCAGACCACACCTCCCGCACGTGCACCGCCATCGCCTCCTGGCGCTCCTGGGCGGTGCGCCGCCGCTCGCCGGCGTCATCATGCCCGGTTTCCGCCGATCGGGCGTTCGCCGGTCGGCCGACGTCGTCCACGGCGGCGCGGTCGAGCTGGTCGGACAGCCACGCCTCGTCCCCCGGCCGGGCGCCGGTCTGCGGGTCGACATGGACGCCGCGCTCGGCGAGCCGCACCACGATGACCCGCTGGGCGGCCTGGGCGCGCGGGTCGACGGCCGCCCACTCGGTGCTGGCCCGCCAGGCCCGCGCGATGTCCTCGGCCGACGCCTGCCGCCACCAGGACGGCCGGGTCGCCGGCCGCCACAGGGTTGCGCCGGCCTGCTGAGCCGCCCGTACCTGGGCACGGATGCGGCGGGCCTGCTCCTCGCTGGCCCGAGCGGCGCGTTGCAGCTGGGCGATGCGGATCTCGATGGCCGCCTGCGCAAGCTGGCCGGCGGCCTGGATCGCGGCGGTAACCGCCGCAGCGGCCCGCTGGTGAATCTCGGCCATCTCGTTCTCGGCCACTAGCTCGTCCTCCTCAAAGCTGCGAATCCCGCTCGACGTTCGGGTCGACGCGGGGCCGGACCGGGCCCGGCACGGTGTGGACCGGCCGCTGCGGCGGCCCGCCCTGGTTCGGCACCTGCACCTGGTCGACGAGCTGGGAGCCCGACCGGAGCAGGGGCATCAGGTGCGCGGCGGCAACAGCAGCGGCGCCCGCGGCGTGGGCCTGCTGCTGCGCGGCGCGCAGCTCGGCCAGCGCCACGACCAGGCGGGCCGCCTGAACGACGACGGCAAGCAGGACGGCCGCCTCACCGCCGTCGCGGGCGTGTCCGGCCACCAGCAGCGCGTCCGCCACGCGACCCAGCTCCCGGGCCACCGACGACGCCGGCGGCACCGGCGCGCGACGCGGTGGCGCCGCCGCCCGAGCCAGAGCATCGGCGGCCCGGCTCATCGGACCCTGCCCCGACGGTTCGGAGGCCGCCGCCACCCGGGCCAGCAGCTCGGCGCTGGCCCGCGCCACCGCTGACCACTGCGGCGAGTCGGGCGCCACCCCGGCCAGTCGGCCACTGATCGCCTCCAGCGCGGCGGCCGACGATCGCCACACCGCCATCCGGTCCTCGCCACGCAGGTTCGATTCCGTGGAATCCGCTGCCTTCCATTGGC